>NZ_JASGJL010000001.1:0-3409092 GCF_047601425.1 Thauera sp. | reverse complement strand
CTCACCTTGCTGGCGCTCGGGATCTTCGGCCCCGGCATCGCCACGGGCCTCGTGTCCGGTGCGCCCCAGCTCGGCGCGGGCGCGATGGCCGGTGCCGCTGTCGGCGTAGCCGGAACGGCGGTGGCTGTCGGTGCTGCCGCGACGGGCGTGGGCGGCGCGGTGGCCGCTGGTGCGCGCATGGCCCCGGCTGCCGCCAAGCTGGCCGGCAGCGGCGCGCGTGCCGCCACGTCGGCGGCCGGCAGCGCGAAGTCGGCGTTCCAGGCCGGTTCCGCCGCAGCAGGCGGCGGTGCCAAAGGTGCGATGGCGGGCTTGGGCAACGTCGCCAAGACCGGCGCGCAGTCTGCCGGACGCGCTGCCGCATCCCGCGCTTCCGCTGCCGGGCAGCGCATGGCCGCGCCGTTCCGCGCGGGCTGGAATGGCGACGCCGGCGCGTCAGCCGGCCAGGCTGCCACCAGCGAAGCCCCCGCAGGCGCTGCCGCTGCACAGCCCGCCGAGCAGCCCGCTTGGGCCAAGCGGCTGCAACGCCGCCAGCAGCTCACCCATGCCGCAACCACCACCGCCCACACGCTGCGCGGTGGCGATGGCGGCGGCTCCGGCCAAGGGCCGAGCCTGCGCGATTCGGACTCATAAGGAGAACTGACCATGCGATTCAAGAAACCGCAGGTGCGCTACGCCGACACGCCGCAGCCTGCCACGCCGTACCAAGCCGCCGGCCAGGTGTGGGACGACCGTATCGGCTCGGCCCGCGTCCAGGCCAAGAGCTGGCGATTCATGGCCTTCGGCTGCCTGACGCTGGCGCTGCTGATGGCCGGCGGTCTGGTGTGGCGCTCGGCGCAGTCCATCGTGACGCCTTACGTCGTGGAGGTGGACAACGCGGGCCAGGTGCGCGCCGTGGGCGAAGCCGCCACGCCGTACCGGCCCAACGATGCACAGACGGCGCACCACATCGCGCGCTTCGTGACGCTGGTGCGCTCGCTGTCCATCGACCCCATCGTCGTCCGCCAAAACTGGCTGGACGCCTACGACTACACGACCGACAAGGGCGCGGCCGTGCTCAACGACTACGCACGGGTCAACGACCCATTTGCGCGCATCGGCAAGGAGTCGGTGACGGTGCAGATCACCAGCGTCGTGCGCGCCAGCGACACGTCTTTCAACGTGCGCTGGACGGAACGCCGCTACGTCAATGGTGCCGCGGCGGGCCTGGAACGGTGGACGGCGGTGGTGTCCATCGTGCTCCAGCCGCCGCGCACCGAAGAACGCCTGCGCAAGAACCCGCTGGGCATCTACGTCAACGGCCTGTCGTGGAGCCGTGAACTGGATTCTTCCGAAGGAGCAAAACCATGAACCTGTCTTTCCGCCTTTACGCTTTGCCGTTGATGCTTGTTGCCCTGGCGGGCTGCGCCACGCAGGGCAAGCCGCCGCCGACCATCTCGCTCGATGAGCCGGTGCAGGCCCAGCCGCTGCCGGAGCCGCCCGCGCCGGTCGAAGTCGTCACGGTGCCCGAACCGCTCGCGCTGCCGGCGCAGTTGAAGCCATTGCCCGAGGCCGCCAAGCCCGTGCCAGAGCCTGCCGACGAAACCGTGCGCGTTTCGCGCGCCAACGCCGAGGCGCGCATCGCGCCCACGCGCGAGGGCTACGTCAATGCGATTCAGGTGTGGCCCTTCACCGATGGCGCGCTGTATCAGGTCTATGCGGCCGTGGGCCGCGTGACCGTGATCGCGCTCCAGCCGGGCGAGGAGCTGGTGACGGTCGCCGCCGGCGATACGGTGCGCTGGATCGTGGGCGATACATCGAGCGGCAGCGGCGAAGCGTTGCGCGTCAACGTGATGGTCAAGCCCATCCGCTCGGGCCTCAAGACGAATCTCGTCATCACCACCAGCCGGCGCACCTACCTGCTGGAGCTGACCTCGACCGAAAAGACGTGGATGGCGTCAGTGTCCTGGGAGTACCCGAAGGACAAGATGCTAGCCTTGCAGCGCCAGGCGCAGGCGGCCAGCGCCGCCGCGCCGGTCGATACCGGCTTGTCGCTGGAGAAGATCCGCTTCCGCTATGGCATCAGCGGCAGCAACCCACCGTGGAAGCCGCTGCGCGCCTTCGATGACGGCGAGAAGGTCTATATCCAGTTTCCCGCCGGCATCGCGCAAGGCGAGCTGCCGCCGCTGTTCGTGATCGGTGCGCAGGGCGACGGGCAACTGGTGAACTACCGCTTCCGTGCGCCGTACTACATCGTGGATCGCCTCTTTGGGGCGGCGGAGCTGCGCTTGGGCGGCGACAAGGGCGACGTGGTGCGGATCGAGCGCACGGACGGCACGCGGAGGAACTGACCATGAGCCAGGACGACACCCCCGACCTTGCCACGCCACAGGCGGGCAAGGTCGCGCCCGAGGCGGGGGCGCTTCGCGCCCAGCCGCGTGCCGTGACCCGATTGAACCGGCGCACGCTGGCCGTCCTCATCGGCGGCCTGTCGGTCGCCGTTCTCGGGGCCACGATCTGGTCGCTGCAACCGCAGCGGCGCGGCGCGGGCGAGCAGACCGAGCTTTACAACGTCGATCGCGTGAGCAAGTCCGAAGGGCTGGACGGCCTGCCTTCGGACTATTCCAAGCTGCCGCAGAAGGTGCCCGAGCTGGGGCCGCCGCTGCCGGGCGACCTTGGCCCCGCCATCGTGGCCTCGCAGCAGCCGGTGACGCCGACCTATGCGCCGCCTGGCCATGACCCGGCGGATGCCTTGCGCAAGGAGGCCGAAGCGGCGGCGGCTTCGACGGTGTTCTTCCGCTCAGGCCAGCAGGGCAAGGCCGCAGCGCCTGCCACAGCCCAAGCCGCTGCGGCTGCGCCGGGCAGCACCTTGGCGGGCTTCGACCCGCTGGCGGCCGGGCCTGCCTCGACGGCGGCCCAGCCAGCCGATCCGACCGCCACGCAGAACCGGCAAGACCAGAAGGAGGCATTCCTGAAAGGCGGTTCTACGGAAACCCGCAATTCCGGCCATCTGCAAATGCCGGCCTCGCCGTATCAGGTGATGGCTGGAACGGTGATCGCGGGTGCGCTCGTGACGGGCATCAAGTCGGACGTGCCGGGCGACGTGATCGGCACGGTGACAGAGCCGGTCTATGACTCGGCCACAGGCAAGTTCCTGCTGATTCCGCAAGGCTCGCGCCTCATGGGCAAGTACAACAGCCAGGTCAGTTACGGGCAGAGTCGCGTGCAGGTGGTGTGGAACCGGATCATCCTGCCAGACACGTCTTCGCTGACCATCGACAACCTGGTGGGCACAGACCCGGCCGGCTATTCCGGCCTTGAAGATGGCGTGGACTACCACTGGGGCCGCATCGTCGCCGGCGCGGCGCTGACGACGCTGCTGGGCGTAGGTGCCGAGTTGGCCGCGCCGGAGAACCGCCAGGACGGCAACCGCATCGTGATCGCCGGGCGCGACAGCGCGCAGGACAGCATCAATCAGGTCGGCCAGGAGATGACCCGGCGCAACATGAACATCCAACCGACCTTGACCGAGCGGCCGGGCCTGCCGGTGCGGATCATCGTCAACCGCGACCTGGTGCTGCGACCGTACCAGCCGATGTTCTTCCAGAGGGGGGCGATGCGATGAGCACGGGCAAGAAGCTGCGGCTCGGGCCTCTGCCGAAGCTGGAATCCACGAAGCTGACCTTTGCGTGCCCGGCCAGCTTGAAGGCCGACCTCGACCGCTACGCCGCGCTGCACGCGCAGACGTATGGCGAGGCCGTCGATGCGGCGATGCTGATTCCGCACATGCTCGAAGCCTTTATGGCCAGGGATCGTGGATTCAAGAAAGGAACGACGGCCAAGGCGGTGCCACCGAAGCAGTCTTGACGATGCGGATGCTTCCGCCGTTATCGACCGCCATGAAAGCGCAGCCCGTGGGCTGCGCTTTCGTTTTGGGGGATAAACGCCACAGGCCGGGACTATGATGAAGTTGCGACCTTGCCCGCTGCGGTGCCCTTGGGCTTTCTACCGCTAAGCGCCTATGTGGCACCTGGCTCTGAAAGCGGCAACGGCACGCGGTGGCTGAAATCTAGCCTAACCTATTGCCCCGTAAGACCTTTTGCACCGCTGTCCGGCCTCACAAAGAACTTGACAGCGGACATTTTTCATGGGCCACACCAAACAGGATCACGGCGCGCGAGCTTTGCGAATTGAAGGACGAAGGCGCCAGCCGCACTGACTGTTGAATCAGCGCCTCGACTTCGGCTTCGGAGATGGGCAGATCCTTGCCGATGGCGTATTGCGTACGGCGCTTCGCATAAAGGGCATTCGCATTGCTTTTCATATAATTCATTCGTATTGAAGATCAGCTGGAAACTCAAACAGACGTCACTTGATGACGCACGATATATTCTCGATTAATATTTTTCCGGCCAAGCAGACACATTGATGGGAAATCGCCACTTCAGGCCCTCCAGGTTTTTTCGTGGCGGTGTGAAATTTTTCACGGGCAATTCCCGCAATTATATTCTCCACATTTCGATCATTGGATATCCGGCAATTTCTCCTGCAATTCCAGTCTGTCGCTATTTTTTACATCACCCAATTAACCAAAATAGATAATTTATACAAGTTATTGATTTATATTGTATTTTCAATCATGGCACACTTCTGGCTTATGGCCTGGCATGCGAAAGTAAATCGCCCAACACCGAAATACCGAAACCAATTAGGAGATCGACCATGAAAGTTCAAACCATCCTGAAAACCGCCTTCGCAACCGCTGTCCTGGCTGCCAGCGTCAGCGCCCACGCTTTGGTCGTCGACAACTTCAGCACCAATCAGGGCGTTGTTTATGACACGACGGCCGACGGCACCGGCGTCTGGTCTTCCGTCGCTGCTTCCGAAGCGCTCGGCGGCTATCGCTCCATCTATGTCAACAACGTGTCCGGCGGCGGCCTCACCAACCCCTACGTCGGTGTCGCCGGCGGCGAATTCGTCTTCGACACCCCGTCGGGCGTCCGGGCTGAAGCGCGCATCCGCTGGGACGGCACCGACAACACCACCGACACCATCGCCATGGGACTCGGCAACCTGGATCTGACCGCCATGGGCTCGGCTTTCGAACTCCAGGTTGTCGAAACCGACCAGGGTTTCCCGTTCAGGCTCGAAGTCTACTCGAGCGAGGGCGAGGTTTCGGTTTTTGAAGCCCCGTCGGGTGGCGCTGGCACCTACACCATTCCGTTCTCGTTCTTCGTCGGTAACGCAGACTTCACCCGCGTGAATGCCCTGCAGGCCATCATCAACGTGGGCGGCGCCGTGCAGGCGGTGGATCTCCGCATCACCAACGCGTCCGTCGTTCCCGAGCCCGCCTCGCTCGCCCTGCTCGGTCTGGGCCTGCTCGGTCTGGGTGCCATCCGCCGCAAGCAGATCGCCAAGTAATACCGCATCGACCGGGAGCAATTCCCCGGCCATGCCTGAACGCCCCCAGCAATGGGGGCGTTTTTTTGTAGTGCGGGCAACGCTATTTTCAGCACCGGAGCCCATCCGGGAAGCATGAAATGGGCACAAAAGAAAATGGGTCAGGTCCATCTGGACCTGACCCATTGATATGTCTGGCGCGCCCGAGACGATTCGAACGTCCGACCCCTGCCTTCGGAGGGCAGTACTCTATCCAGCTGAGCTACGGGCGCGGGGGCTTGCACGGATTGGCGCCCGCACAAGGGTCGAGAGCATAGCGGTGTTTGCCGGCAAAGTCCATGCCGCACTGCCACAATGGTTTTTACATGGCTATAATCCGGCTTTCGCCTTGCGCCATAACACAAGTCAAAGGATCCGAGCATGTCGAACCACCGCGCTCTCACCCGCTTCGCAATGCCTGTCGCCATGATCGCAGCAGCCGGGCTGGCCGGCTGTGGCAACCAAAGTTCGGTCAACCCCGAACTGACCGCCACCCTGATCCAGCCGGTCGCCCGGGTGGAAATCCAGGCGGTGAAGATCGCACCGGGTTCCCGCACTGGCGAACAGATTTACAAGGCAACCTGTGCTGCGTGCCACGAAGCAGGCCTGGTCGGCGCACCGAAGACCGGCAATGCGGGCGACTGGGGTCCCCGTCTGGTGCAGGGACACAACGGCCTGACCGCTTCTGCCATTGCCGGCAAGGGCGCAATGCCTCCGCGCGGCGGCGGCAGCGACCTGACCGACACCGAAGTGAAGCGTGCGGTGGCCTTCCTGGCTAATAGTGCCGGCGCGAGCTACACCGAACCTCCGGTCGAGTGAATTTCCGCCAGCGCCGCCCGTCGAGGCAGCAAGCATCCAGGCAAGGCAGCTTCGGCTGCCTTTTTCATGCCCGCCGTCAGCCCCGTACTCAGTTCTTTTCCCGCGACTCGAACATCGCCCGCAGACTGGCCAGACGCGCCTTGCCTTCCTCCTTCGACACCGGCGCTGCCGTCTTGCGATCATTGACGCGGATATCGTCGCCCATCTCGGCGATGAAGCGGCTCGGCTCGCAGGGGCGGAACTCGCGCCCGGACTTGCGCCGCTCGCACCAGGTGATGTTGAGGCTGCGCTGGGCACGGGTGATGCCGACGTACATCAGCCGGCGCTCTTCCTCGATCTTGTCCTCGTCGATGCTGCTCTGGTGCGGCAGCAGGCCTTCCTCGACGCCGATCAGGAACACGTGCGGAAACTCCAGCCCCTTGGAGGCGTGCAGCGTGGCCAGCTGCACACCGTCGAAATCCGGGTCTTCCTTGTCGAGCATGGACATCAGCGCGATGGTCTGGGTCAGCTCGATCAGGTTCTTGCCGTCCTCCTCGCCCTTTCTGCCCAGCCAGCCGACGAAGTCGCGCACGTTGTTCCATTTCGACTCCGCCTCGCGCGTGTCGCAATGCTCGAACAGCCAGGCTTCGTAGCCGATCGCACCGAGCAAGTCTTCCAGCAGTTGCGCAGCGGGTTCGCGCGGCGCACGGTATTGCAGGCGATTGATGAAGCCGGTGAAACCCTGCACGCCGCCGAGCTGCTTGGCGTTCAGGTGCTCGGTCAGTCCTTCCTCATGCACCGCGGCGAACAGGCTGACGTGGCGCTGGCCGGCATAGGCGCCGAGCGCTTCCAGCGTGGCCGCGCCGATGCCGCGGCGCGGCGTGGTGATGGCGCGGATGAAGGCGAGGTCGTCGTCCTCATTGACCATCAGCCGCAGGTAGGCGATCAGGTCGCGGATCTCGGCCTTATCGAAGAAGCTCTGCCCGCCCGACATCACGTAGGGAATGCGCTGGTTGCGCAGCTGCTGCTCGATGATGCGGGCCTGGTGGTTGCCACGGTAGAGGATCGCGTAGTCCTTGAACTGGCTGCGATGCTCGAACTTGTGCGCCGACAGCCTGGTCGCCACCCATTCGGCCTCGTGCTCGGCGTCGCGGCAGTTGGTGACGACGATCTGCTCGCCGATGCCGTGCTCGGACCACAGCCGCTTCTCGAACAGCTTCTCGTTGTGGGCGATGACGGTGTTGGCGGCTTCGAGGATGCGGCGCGAGGAGCGGTAGTTCTGTTCGAGCTTGATGACCTTCAGCTTCGGATAGTCCTGCTGCAGCAGGCGCAGGTTCTCGACGTCGGCGCCGCGCCAGGCGTAGATCGCCTGGTCGTCGTCGCCCACCGCGGTGAAGGCGCCGCGCACGCCCGACAGCAGGCGCAGCAGGCGGTACTGGGCCCGGTTGGTGTCCTGGTATTCATCCACCAGCAGGTAGCGCAGCCGGTTCTGCCAGCGTTCGCGCACTTCGGGGTGCTCGTCGAACAAACGCACCGGCAGCGAGATCAGGTCGTCGAAATCCACCGCCTGGTAGGCGCGCAGCGTGCGTTCGTATTCCTTGTAAAGCTTCGCCGCGACCGAGGCGATCTCGTTGTCGGCAAGCTGGGCGGCCTCCTCGGGGGTGATCATCGCGTTCTTCCACGACGAGATCTGCCACTGCATCTGCTTGGCGATGCCCTTGTCGTTGTCGCCGGCGACGTCGGCGACGATCTGCACCGTGTCGGACGCATCGAGGATGGAGAACTGCGGCTTCAGGCCGCAATGCACCGCTTCCTGGCGGATGATGCGCACGCCGAGGGCATGGAAGGTGCACACGGTCAGCCCCTTCGGCGCCCGCCCGCCCATCAGGTGGGCGACCCGTTCCTGCATTTCCTTCGCCGCCTTGTTGGTGAAGGTGATCGCGGCGATGTTGGCGGGATTCAGCCCGCACTCGTCGATCAGGTGGGCGATCTTGTGGGTGATCACCCGCGTCTTGCCGCTGCCGGCACCCGCCAGCACCAGGCAGGGGCCATCGAGATAACGGATTGCTTCGCGCTGCGGCGCGTTGAGGAGGGCGGACATCGGATCGGCAACAAGGCAGGGCCATGTTCGAGCATGGCGGCTGGCCATTCTAGCCGAACAGCCATGGGATACCGCCCTTGTCGCTCGTCAGCACGCGTCCGGACACGGACACGAAGATGGCAAGCAAGATACTCACAGACTAAACTCCCCGCATTGGGTATTTCTCCGCGGGCCAACCTTCCTGCAAAACACCACAGACATGCGCACGCGCGAAGCACCAGCGAAAGCCTGCAGATTCTGAGCGGACACTGGCGACAGCAGTCCCTCGGCAATGCGTTTGCCATGAAAAGAGCGTCATATTGAAACCAGCACACAATCGCTCGAAACTCATACAGGGGCTGACCATCCTGTTGACAGCGGCCGCATCGAGCGTACTGCTGGGATTCCTGCTCGCACACGGGCAGTATGGCGCACTCGGTTCGGCCGCTCTGCTCCTGGCCGGCATGGCAGTACCCGCAGTCGTCATGCTCTTCCAGCGCCGTTCCCTGTGCCAGCTCGACGCAGAATGCGAGCAGTTGCGCCGAGCCGAAACCTGGTACCGCCAGATCATCGAATTTTCGCCGGACGGCATGCTCATCGTCGATGCCGACGGCAGCATCATCGTCGCCAACCCTAAGGCACACGACCTGTTCGGCTACCCGGCCGGCAACCTGATCGGTCGCGACGTCGACGAACTCGTGCCCGCGGACATCCGCCCGCGGCACGCCGCCATGCGGGCGCGCTTCAACAACTGCGCCGACGGCCACCTCCACCTCGGCAAGGTCGCGGGCAGCGTCCGCGCGACCCGGCTCGACGGCAGCGAGTTTCCCATCGAGCTCGGTCTCACCCACTTGTCCGACCAGGATGGCGGGAAGGCCTGCACCTGTGTCACGGTACGCGACGTCACCCAGCACAAGACCTACGAACAGACCATTGCCGACCAGCTCACTTTCCAGCGCACGCTGCTCAACACCCTGCCGCACCCGATGTTCTTCAAGGACGACGAAGGCCGCTACATGGGTTTCAACCAGGCCTTCCTCGACGCCTTCGGCATCGAGCGGGAAACGCTGCTGGGCAAGAACGTGCTGCAGTTCATGCAGGTTCCGGCCGAAGAACGCCCGATCTATCACGCGGCCAACCAGCGCGTACTGCGCGAAGGCGGCACCTTCACCGCCGAAATGCGCCTGCCCTACGCCGACGGCAAGGTTCACGACGTGCTCTACAGCCTGAGCGGCCACCGCGGCAGCGACAACAAGACGGCCGGCCTGGTCGGCGCGCTGATCGACATCAGCGCGCAGAAGCAGGCCGAACAGGCCCAGTTCGAAGCCAAGCTGCTGGCCGAGGAGGCAACACGGCTCAAGTCCGACTTTCTCGCCAACATGAGTCATGAGATCCGCACACCGATGAATGTCATCATGGGCATGGCCCACCTCGCGCTCGACAGCCCATTGAGCCCGCGTCAGCGCAACTATCTGGAAAAGATCCACGCTGCCTCGGAAACCCTGCTCGGCATCATCAACGACATCCTCGACTTCTCGAAGATCGAGGCGGGCAAGCTGCAGTTCGAAGAAATCGATTTCTTCCTCGAAGACGTGCTCGGCAACCTCGCCGACCTCGGCACCGCCAAGGCGCAGGAGCGGGGCCTGGAGCTGCTGTTCGACATCGGCATGGACGTGCCGACCAGCCTGCGCGGCGATCCGCTACGGCTCGGCCAGGTGCTCGACAACCTGCTGGGAAATGCGCTCAAGTTCACCACGCGGGGCGAAATCACCATCACCATCCGCCGGGAACGGACCGCGGACGACAGCGTCTGGCTCCATTTCGCCGTCCGCGACACCGGCATCGGCATCGACGAAGAGCAGCGCCAGCGCCTTTTCCACGCTTTCACCCAGGCCGACACCTCCACCTCGCGGAAGTACGGCGGCACCGGCCTGGGGCTGGCGATCTGCAAGCGGCTGGTGGAGCTGATGGGCGGCAGGCTGGGCGTCGACTCCGAGCCAGGCATCGGCAGCACCTTCCATTTCCGCGCCCCGTTCCGGCTGCAGAGCCGGCAACGCAGGCTCGAGATCAGCAGCGAGGACATCCTCGGCATGCGCGTACTGATCGTGGACGACAACACAAATGCGCGGGACATCCTGCAAGGCATGCTCCATGCGCTCAAATTCGACGCAGACACCGCGGCCGACGCCGCCAGTGCAATTGCAATGCTCGAAAAAGCCTGCGCGGCGGGCCGGCCCTACCGGCTGGTACTGATGGACTGGATGATGCCAGGCATCAATGGCGTCGAGGCCGTCCGCCAGATCCGCGCCCACTCCAGCATCGACAAAACCCCCTGCTTCGTCATGGTCACGGCCTTCAGCCGGGACGAATTGCACGAGAGCCTCGGCGATCTGCCGGTTGCCGGACTGCTGGAGAAGCCGGTCACTCCCTCCACGCTGCTCGACGGCATTCTCGGCGCCTTCGGCACCGCCGAGAGACACCAGCCACGCAAGAAGGCGATGCAGGCCGAGCTTGTCGAAGCCCAGCGTGCGCTCCGCGGAACCCATCTGCTGCTGGTCGAGGACAACACGATAAACCAGGAGATGGGCATCGACATCCTCGGCCGCAACGGCATCCGCGTCGATGTCGCCGGCAACGGCGCGGAGGCCCTGGCGCTGATTGCCCACACCCGGTACGACGCCGTGCTGATGGACTGCCAGATGCCGGTCATGGACGGCTTCGAGGCCACGCGCCGCATCCGCGCCATGGAAGGCTGCGCCGAACTTCCCGTCATCGCGATGACGGCCAATGCCATGAGCGGTGACCGGGAACGCTGCCTCGCGGCAGGGATGAACGATCACATCTCCAAACCCATCGATGTGCAGCAGCTGTTCATCCGCCTCCACCAATGGATCGGCTCCAGCGCCCGCCAATCGTCCCAGCCGGCCGATCTCCCGGATAGCCGCGGCAACGCCATCACGCTGCCGGCCATTCCCGACCTGCGGCTCGAAGCAGCGATGCAGCGCCTTGGCGGCGACAACGCGCTGCTGCAGACCTTGCTGCGCCGCTTCTGCGACACCCAGTCCGACGCCTCGGCACGGATTTCCCAGGCGCTGGCAGAAAACGACAAGGATGGCGCCGTGCGCATCGCCCACACCCTGAAAGGCCTCGCCGGCAACATCGGCGCGGAAGCCCTCGCCGTCCGTGCCGCCGACATCGACAATCGCCTGCGCAACGGCCAGGACACCGATGCCGCGCTGCGCGGACTGGCTGATGCGCTTGCCACGCTGAGCAAGGACATCCAGGAAGCGCTCGCCCGCCACCCGTCTTCCGAACCAGCCGCCGCCACGGCGGTCGACGCAACGCCAGCCTGGCTCGACGAACTCCGGGCAGGCCTGCAACAGCTGGAAACCATGCTGCGCACGGACGACGGCGAGAGTGGCCGCCACCTCCAGGCCCTTGCCCCAGCCCTCGACAGATTGGACCAGCCGGACCGGGTCGAACGGCTCCGCGATCTCGTCGCGCTGTACCGCTTCGATGAAGCGCTCGACGGCCTCGACGCGCTGCGCAGGGCATGTCCGGACCTCGTCGTCAGCCCCACCCCGAATCCTGAAAACACCCAGCCATGAGCGAAGCCCCGCCGCGAAGCACTCTCCTCCTGGTCGATGACGTGCCGGACAACATCGATATCCTGGGACGCATCCTCTCACCGCACTATCGCACCCGCGTCGCACTCAACGGCGAGCGGGCACTGAAGATCGCCGCCACACCGCCGCATCCGGACCTGATCCTGCTCGACGTCCGGATGCCGGACATCGACGGCCATGAAGTATGCAGGCGCCTGAAGGCGCGCCCGGAAACCCGCGACATCCCGGTGATCTTCGTCACTGCGCTGAACGAAACCGAAGATGAGGCCCAGGGCCTCTCGCTCGGCGCCGTCGATTACATCACCAAGCCGGTCAGCCCCGCCATCGTGCTGGCCCGCGTCCGCACCCACCTCGCGCTCTACGACCAGAACCGCGAACTTGCCCGCCAGGTCCACGCGCACACGCTCGACCTGCTCAACACCCGCCAGCAGATCATCCACCGGCTCGGCCGGGCGGCCGAGTTCCGCGACGGCGAAACCGGCAACCACATCATCCGCATGAGCCACTACTGCCGGCTGATCGGCGAAGCCGCAGGGCTGAGTGACAAGGCCGTGCAGACGCTGTACCACGCCTCACCGATGCATGACATCGGCAAGATCGGCATCCGCGACACCGTGCTGCTCAAGAACGGGCCGCTGAACGAAGAGGAGTGGGCCATGATGATGCGCCACCCGGAGATCGGCGCAGAAATCATCGGCAAGCACGACGACGAGCTGCTGATCGCCGCACGCGAGATCGCGCTCTGCCACCATGAGCACTGGGACGGCACCGGATACCCGCAGGGCCTGGCCGGCGAGGAAATTCCACTGCTGGCCCGCATCGCCACGATCGCCGACGTCTTCGACGCCTTGCTGACGGGCCGCCCCTACAAAATTGCGTGGAGCATCGAGGATGCGGTGGCTTACATCGAAGCGGGGACAGGCTCGCGCTTCGATCCCGGCCTGAGCGAACCTTTTCGCCGCGCCCTGCCTCGAATGATCCGGATCCGCGAACAGTTCGCCGACTCCCACGGCAAGCTGGACGACACCGAAGCCGGCCCGCACCTTCCCCTCTGAAGACGACGGCGGGAGTGACAGTCGGCGCTTGCTCACCGACAATCCACTCGCACCATGCTCCTGCGGACCCTGTAATGAAATTGCTCGCAACAGCCTCGCATCTGCGCCGGACACGCGTCGGCACCATTCCGCAGCCGCGGACGACCTTCGCCTGCCTCATCGCCATCGCCCTGCTGGGCCAGCCCTTTTCCGCCCAGGCCCAGCGCGCCGGCAGCGTCGGCGGCTGCGACATCCGCCGCGGCACCTTGTGCACCAACGCCAACCTGAACGGCGCCCAGCTTGCCGGCGTCAATCTGGCCAATTCGCAATTCACCCGCTCCGATCTCTCAGGCGCGGACCTCAGCGGTGCAACGCTGAGCGAGGCGAACTTCTCCAGCACCGAGCTGGCCGGCACCAACTTCAATGGCGCATCGATGCAACGCATCAATCTGCGCAACGCCCGGCTCACCAATGCCACCCTGGTCGAAGCCGACCTGCGCAATGCGGTGCTGCAGAATGCCGTCCTGACCGAGGCCGATCTCAGCGGCGCCAGGCTGGCAAATGCCGATCTGACCAATGCCCGGCTCGAAGGCGCCAGGCTGGACAAGGCCGATCTCCAGCGCGCCAACCTGCGCGCCGCCAAGCTCAAGGGCGCCTCGCTCGCCGGCGCCAACCTGCAAGGCGCGATCCTGACCCGTGCGGTGCTGGTCGACGTTGACCTCAGCGGCGCCAATCTCGATCAGGCGATCTTCCTCAACGCCCAGACCGACGGCTGCACCGGCTGCCCCTAGCGGCTCAGCCCACCTTCTGGCGCAGTTCACCGACGATCCGCGCGGGAATCGCGCGCAGATCCAGCACCTCACAGGCCGCACCGATTTCCGCTGCCTCGCGCGGCATGCCATACACCACGCAGGAGGCCTCGTCCTGGGCGATGGTGAACGCCCCCGCACGGCGCATCTCCAGCAGGCCGGCCGCGCCATCCTTGCCCATGCCGGTCAGCAGCACGCCGACGGCGTTGCGCCCCGCCACACGTGCGACCGCATGGAACAGCACGTCCACCGAAGGCCGGTGGCGGTTCACGGGCGCGCTCGCCGATATCTCGGCCAGATAATGCCCGCCACTGCGGATGACCGACAGATGTGAATGGCCCGGCGCCACATAAGCATGGCCCGGCAGAATGCGTTCGCCATGCACGGCCTCCTTGACCGCCAGGGCGCACATCCTGTCCAGCCGCTCGGCGAAGGAGCGGGTGAAACGCTCGGGCATGTGCTGGGTGATGACGATGCCCGGCAAGCCTGGCGGCAGCCCGGCCAGCACTTCGCGAATGGCCTCGGTACCGCCGGTCGACGCACCGATGGCGATCAGCCTGTCATTGAACAGCGGCGGATGGCGCAGGGCCATCGCGGCTGCGGCCTCAGGCCGAACGGAGGACGGGTGCATAAGTGGTGCGTCCGAGGCTGCGGAACAGGTCGGCATGGTTCTGCAGGCTTTCCGAATGGCCGCATACCAGCAACCCCTCCGGGCGCAGCAACGGACGGAAACGCTCGATGATGCGGCGCTGGGTGCTCTTGTCGAAGTAGATCATGACATTGCGGCAGAAGATGGCATCGAACGGGCCGCGCAGCCCCCAGTCGGCATCGAGCAGGTTGATGCGCTTGAAGTCGATGCGCGCAGACAGTTCGGAACGCACCTGTAGCATGCCCTGCCCGGCACCTGGCGCCGGCTGGAAGAAGCGGCGCAGGCGATCGGGTGACAGCTCGCGCATCCGCGCTTCTGGATAGACTCCGCGCCGCGCCGCCTCCAGAACCTGGGTATCCACGTCCGAAGCGATGATCTCGATGCGGGTCGCCGGCAACGCCTCGGCCAGGGTGATCGCAATCGAGTACGGCTCCTCGCCGGTCGAGGACGCCGCGCACCACACCCGGTAGGCTCCCGCAGCAGCCCGGCTGCGGGCATGCTCGGCAAGCATCGGAAAATGGTGCGGCTCGCGGAAGAAGGAGGTGAGATTCGTCGTCAGCGCATTGATGAAGGTCTGGCGCTCCCGCCCGCGATCGGCCTCGACCAGGTCGAGATACTCCTCGAAGCTCTTCAGTCCTTTTGCCCGGAGGCAGCGCACCAGCCGGCCGTACATCATGTCCTGCTTCATGTCGGACATCGCGATGCCCGCCAGCCGGTGGATCAGCTTGCGCGCACGTTCGAACTCCCGCTCGGAGAACGAAAACTCCCGCATCGGCTGGACCTGACCGGCCCTGGCGCCAGCCTCACTCGAAAACATCGTCATCGACCCTCAAGCTTACGCCACGTGCATGCGCGGCAACGCCTGGATTGTCGCCGTTCTGGCAAGCGCTGCGTGTGAGTTCTTCCCCTATGGCGACGCTTTTCTTGCCGCCAATGGCCACTGGCGCCGTTTCGCAGCAGCGCAATACCGGAAACCTCGATCGGCGCGGGAAGGCAAGGAGCCGATCCGCGCCGGAGGCCGGCTCACACAGAACTGCCGATGATTGTCTGCAAGCACTGGCAGAAGGCGTCATTGCTGCGCACAATCCATGATCTGCGCCCCAGGCGGCATCAGCACAAGGAGAAACACGGTGTCCAACATAAAAATCGACCTGCTTCTGATCGATCCGCAGAATGACTTTTGCGACCTGCCTGACAGCCGCTGTCCCACAGACCTTGCATCAAGCCCAGTCGATACGCTCGTCCGTCCTGCCCTTCCCGTTCCCGGCGCATATGCAGACATGCAGCGCACTGCTGCATTCATTCGCCGCGTCGGCGACAGGCTGGGCCACATCCATGTCACGCTCGACTCGCACAATCCGGTGGACATTGCCCATCCGGCCTGGTGGCTGGATGGACAAGGCGCCCGCCCGGCCCCTTTCACCGTCATCACGTCGGGCGACATCCAGTCCGGCCGCTGGCGAAGTGCCGATCCGTCGGTTCAGGCCTACTCGGCAGACTACGTCTCGAAACTGGACGCGGGCGGCCGCTATCCGCTGGTGGTCTGGCCGGAGCACTGTCTCATCGGCAACTGGGGGCACAACATCGAAGCCACGGTGAAAGCCGAACTCGATGCCTGGGCGCGCAAGCGGCTCAGGATCGTGAATTACGTCGCCAAGGGCGCCAACCCGATGACCGAGCACTACTCCGCGATCCGGGCCGAGGTGCCGGACCCGTCGGACCCTTCCACGCAGCTCAATACCGCGCTGATCCGCGCCCTGGAGAAAGCCGACATCATCGTGGTCGCAGGTGAAGCGCTGTCGCACTGCGTCGCCAACACGGTGCGCGACATCGCCGACAATTCCAGCCCGGAGCACATCCGGAAAATGGTTCTGCTGACCGACTGCGCGAGCTCCGTATCCGGTTTCGAAGCCATCGGCGATGCCTTCGTCCGCGACATGTCCGCGCGCGGCATGCAATTGGCAAACTCGGCCGACTTCCTCGCCTGATATCCAGCAGGCGCCCCTCGCCCGACACCTTCCGAATGGAGCACACCATGAAGCGCCCGGTCATCAGCAGCCTGCTCGAAACCGATCTGTACAAGTTCACGATGTGGCAGACCATGCTGCACCGGAATCCGGCAAACCAGGCCGAGTATCGCTTCGTGTGCCGCAACAGGCCCGCCTTTCCGCTCGCCGAACTGGCGGGCGAGGTGAATGCGGAACTCGATGCGCTGTGCGCGCTGCGCTTCCGCGCGGATGAACTGGCATATCTGCGCGGCCTGAGGTTCATCAAGTCCGATTTCGTCGATTTCCTCTCGGTGTTCCAGCTGCAGCGCCGCTTCATCGAAGTCGGTATCGATGGAGATCAGCTCACGATCACCGCACGCGGCCCCCAGGTGCATGTGATGCTTTTCGAGATTTATGTGCTGGCGATCGTCAATGAGCTGTACTTCCGCCGTCTCGGTGATGGCGAAGCCTGCCTTGCCGAAGCCCGGTCGCGGCTGCAGGCCAAGATCGAGCAGGTTCGCCGGTTTCTGGGCACGGACCAGGGTCGTGCCCGGCATCCCTACGAGCTTTCGGACTTCGGCCTGCGCCGCCGTTATTCAGGCATGTGGCAGCGTGAGGTGGTCGAGACGCTGAAGCGGGAACTGCCGCTGCAGTTCAAGGGCACTTCCAATGTCCTGCTGGCCAAGGACCTGCAGCTGACGCCGATGGGAACGATGGCGCACGAATACCTGCAGTCCTACCAGGCCTCGGGCGTGCAACTGCGTAAATTCCAGCAGGCCGCGCTGGAGGACTGGGTGCAGGAATATCGCGGCGACCTGGGCATCGCGCTGACCGACGTCGTGGGCATGGACGCCTTCCTCGCCGACTTCGACCTCTACTTTGCCAAGCTGTTCGACGGCTTGCGGCACGACTCGGGCGACCCGGTGGAATGGGGCGAAAAGGCACTCGCCCACTACGCGAAGCTGCGTATCGATCCGCACACCAAGCGCTTCGTCTTCAGCGACGGCCTCACTTTCCCGCAAACCTTCGAGCTTTACGAAAAGTTCGCCGAGCGCACCCAGATCGCATTCGGCATCGGCACCAACCTGACCAACGACACCGGCAAGACACCCCTGAACATCGTCATGAAGCTGGTCAGCTGCAACGGCATGCCGGTGGCCAAGCTGTCGGATTCACCGGGAAAGACCATTTGCGATGACGAGGTGTTTCTTTCCTACCTGCGCCAGGTCTTCAGCTACACGGGTGCAGCGAGCGCCACGGCCAGCCAGTGAGCGGGACACTACCGGCTGGCAATTGCGCGGGCGTTCAGACTACGCCTGCGCCGTGCGCCTGCTGATCTGCCCAATAACTGGATCGCACCATCGGACCGCAGGCTGCGTTGCGGAAACCCATCTTCAGCCCTTCGGTCTCGTACATCTTGAAGATGTCCGGGTGTACATAGCGCAGCACCGGCAGGTGGCCGCCGGAGGGCTGCAGATACTGGCCGATGGTCAGCATGTCGACGTCGTGGGCACGCATGTCACGCATGACTTCGAGGATTTCCTCGTCGGTCTCGCCGAGGCCGACCATCAGGCCGGACTTGGTCAGCACGTCCGGGTGGCGGGCCTTGAACTGGCGCAGCAGTTCGAGCGAATAGGCGTAGTCCGAACCCGGACGGGCCTGCTTGTACAGCCGCGGCACGGTCTCGAGGTTGTGGTTCATGACGTCGGGCGGCGCCTGGTCGAAGATGTCGAGCGCGACTTCCATGCGGCCGCGGAAATCCGGCACCAGCACTTCGATGGTCGTAGACGGCGATGCCTTGCGCGTTTCGCGGATGCACTCGACGAAGTGCTGGGCGCCGCCGTCGCGCAGGTCGTCGCGGTCGACCGAGGTGATGACGACGTACTTCAGCCGCATCGCGGCAATGGTCTTGGCGAGGTCGCGCGGCTCGTCGGCGTTCAGCGGCTCGGGGCGGCCGTGGCCGACGTCACAGAAGGGGCAGCGGCGGGTGCAGATGTCACCCATGATCATGAAGGTGGCCGTGCCCTTGCCGAAGCATTCGTGGATGTTGGGGCAGGACGCCTCTTCGCACACGGTGTGCAGCTTGTGCTCGCGCAGCGTGGCCTTGATCTCGTTGAAGCGCTCGGCTTCCTGGCCGGCGCCGAGCCGGATGCGGATCCAGTCGGGCTTCTGCAGGCGCTCGGCGGGGACGATCTTGATCGGGATGCGCGCCGTCTTTGCGGCGCCGCGCTGCTTGCGGGCGGGGGTTTCCACCGAATTTTCCATGTTGTCCGCTCTCTGTGGTGTGGCGCAGGCTGCGATTATGGCCCCGCTGGCGCGTCTTGCGCAGCCCGTGCAGGCTGATTATGTACATCAGCCCGCGCTTCGATCGGCGGCAGCAGACGCTGAAGATGGGCCAGCAGGCGTTCACCGACGGCATCGACGCCGTCAGCCACGCCGAAATCCTTCATGCGGATGGTCTTCAGCCCCTCGTAGCCGCAGGGGTTGATCCAGCCGAAGGGCATCAGGTCGGCATCGACGTTGATCGCCAGGCCGTGGTAGCTGCAGCCGTTCTTCACCCGCAGGCCGAGCGCGGCGATCTTGTCGCCGGCGATGTAGACGCCGGGCGCGCCATCCTTGCGCTCGGCGGCAAGGCCGTATTCGGCCAGGGTGTCGATGATCGCCTGCTCCATCAGATGGACCAGTTCGCGCACCTTCAGGCGGCGCCGCGGCAGGTCGATCAGCAGGTAGGCGACGAGCTGGCCGGGGCCGTGGTAGGTGATCTGGCCACCGCGGTCGATCTGCACCAGCGGGATGCCGGCCGGGTTGCACAGCAGGTGCTCGGCCTTGCCGGCCTGGCCCAGGGTGTAAACCGGCGGATGCTGCAGCAGCCAGATCTCGTCCGGCGTGCCGTCCGTGCGTTCGGCGGTGAACACGCGCATCGCCTCCAGCGCCGGCGCGTACTCCACCAGGCCGAGGCGCTTGACGATCACAGCACCACCTTGACCAGCGGGTGCGCGGTCAGCTCACGGTACAGGGTGTCGACCTGCTGCTGCGAAACGGCGCGGAAGGTGCAGGTCACCGCGAGGTAGTTGCCCTTGCTCGAGGGCCGCATCTCGGCGCCGGCGGGGTCGAAGTCCGGTGCATGGCGCAGCACCACTTCGATCACCGCCTGGGCGAAGCCATCGACCCGCGCACCCATCGCCTTGATCGGGAAATCGCAGGGGTACTCGATCAGGGTCTGGCGCGGCTGCGCGCCGCCATGCTCGCTCATGCCCTGTCCGCTCAGAGGTTCTTGAAGAACAGCACGATCGCGTCCCACAGGCGGCCGAAGAAGCCGGCCACCGGCACGTCCTTGAGCGCGACCACCGGATATTCGCCCAGCGGCTTGCCGTCGACGCTCAGCTTCAGCATGCCGACCTGCTGGCCCTTCTCCAGCGGTGCGATCAGCGGCTGGCGGCTTTCCAGCGACACGGCGACTTTCTGCGCAGCCTCCTTGGGCAGCGACATGACGAAATCACGAGTGAAGCCGACCGCCACTTCGTTTTCCTCGCCCTTCCAGACACGGAACTGCGACAGCGCCTCGTCAGCCGAGTAGAGCTTGACGGTATCGTAGAACTGGAAGCCGAAGTTCAGCAGCTTCAGCGATTCCTGCGCACGCACGGTGTCGGAAGCGGCGCCGAGCACCACCGAGATCAGGCGGCGGGTGCCGCGCTGCGCGGTCGACACCAGGCAGTAGCCGGCGGTGCTGGTGTGGCCGGTCTTCATGCCGTCAACGGTGGCATCCATGTACAGCAGGCGGTTGCGGTTCGGCTGCTTGATGCCGTTGTAGGTGAACTCCTTCAGCGAGTACAGGTTGTAGAACTCGGGGAAGTCGCGCACGATCGCGCTCGCCAGGATAGCCAGGTCGCGCGCCGTGGTGTAGAGCTGCGGATCGGGCAGGCCGGTGGAGTTGGTGAAGTTGGTGTTGGTCATGCCCAGGCGCTGGGCCTCGCGGTTCATCAGCGCGGCGAAGGCCTCCTCGCTGCCGGCGATCGCCTCGGACAGCGCGACGCAGGCGTCGTTGCCCGACTGCACGATCACGCCGCGGATCAGTTCATCGACGGTCACCGGCTTGTTCGGCTCGATGAACATGCGCGAGCCTTCCATGCGCCAGGCCTTGGTCGACACCGGCACCACCTGGTCCGGCGTCAGCGTGCCCGCTTTCAGTGCGCTGAAAGTCAGGTAGGCCGTCATCAGCTTGGTCAGCGAGGCCGGCTCGATGCGGCCATCGGCATCCTTGTCAACGAGCACCTGCCCGGTGGAGTGGTCGGCCAGCACCCAGGCCTTGGCAGCAAGCGCCGGCGGCGGCACGGACTGGGCCAGCGCGGCGAAGGAAAACAGTGAAATCAGGACGGCAAGGACAAGACGCATGAGGGAACCCGGAAAGAAGAGGGGAAAAACTGGCGGGAACGCCGGATTATAGGTGCCACCCCGGGCAGAGACCAAAAGCGAAAGCCTTTGTTGCAACCCGATGCGGCAGTGCAGCAGACGGCATCGCCGTTCAGCGCACGATCACGAACGGCTTCAACTTGAGCGCCGTCCCCATCCGGTCGGCCGCCGCCCGGGCGGCATCGACCGTATCGTAGGGTCCGGCATGCAGGCGGAAACGCTCGCCATCGGCAAACAGTTCGAGGCGCTCCGCGTGCTCGCCGACCTCGTCCGCGACCGAAGCCTTGAAGCCTTCGGCATTGGCACGCGAGCTGAAGGCGCCGAGCTGCAGGAAGATGCCGGCGCTGGCCGAGGCGATGTGCGGCACCAGGCCGTCGCCGGCATCCGTTGCACCCGCAACCGCGGCCGCAACTCGCGCTGCGGCGCTCCCAGGCACGGCAGCCGGCACCTCGGTGCTGGCCGGCGGTGCTGATGCCGCCAGCGGCGGCAGCGTGCGTGGCGCCACATCCACCACCTCGGCGGCGGCCGGTGCGGGAGCCGGCGCGGCGGCGGCTTCGGCAACCTGCTGGACCTGGCGGCCACGTATCGGCGGCACCGGCCTCGCTGCTGCCAGCAGCGGGAGTTCGTCCGGCAGTATCTGCTCGATTTCGACTTCCGCGCTGCCGGCGTTGATGTAGCCGAGCTTGTGGGCCGCGGTATAGGACAGGTCGATGATGCGCCCCTTGTGGAAGGGACCACGGTCGTTGATCCGCACCACCACCGAGCGTCCGCTGGGCAGGTGCGTGACCCGCACATAGCTCGGAATCGGCAGCGTCGGGTGCGCGGCGGTCATCGCATACATGTCGTAGGGCTCGCCGCTGGATGTCGGCTTGCCGTGGAAACGGCGGCCGTACCAGCTTGCCCGCCCACGCTCGCGGTGCGGCTTCAGCTCGGTGGCCGGCACGTAGCCCTGGCCGAAGACGTTGTAGGGCCGGTTGGCGAAACGGTGGAGTGGCTCCAGACGGGGCTCGGCGTCGGGGATGGCATCGAGGTTGCCGGGCGGAACGTCGTCCGGGCCGTCGTCCTTGTAATAGCCGCCGCCCCGGCTGGCCTGCTTGGGCGTGCCCGCCGCAGGCGCTTCGGCGGCAGCCTGCGGTTCGTCGCGCTTGGGCGCGGAGCCGCAGGCCGACAGCAAGGCGGCGGCAAGCACCAGCAGGGCCACGGTGGCCAGCCCCTGGCCGCGCGGCCGGCGCACACTTGGGGCGCAGCCGCTCGCGGCCTCGGCCTGGACGGAATCGGACTTCATCGGCACTCCATGACTGTTCAAGCGTTGCGCGCCGTCAACCGGCTGCGCTGGATGCTCATCAGGATACCCACCCCCAGACACAGCGTGACGAGCGCGGTTCCCCCATAGCTGATGAAAGGCAGCGGCACGCCCACCACGGGCAGGATGCCGCTGACCATGCCCATGTTCACGAAGGCATAGGTGAAGAAGATCATCGTGATCGCACCCGCGAGCAGGCGCGAGGCATGCGTGGGCGCAAAGGCCGCGATGACGAAGCCGCGCACGATCAGCAGCAGATAGGTGGCCAGCAGCACGACCGCGCCGACCAGGCCGAACTCCTCGGCCAGCACGGCAAAGATGAAGTCGGTATGCCGCTCGGGAAGGAAGGCCAAGTGGGTCTGGGTGCCTTCCATCCAGCCCTTGCCCGACAACCCGCCGGAACCGATGGCGATGGTGGACTGGATGATGTGGAAGCCCTTGCCGAGCGGATCGCGCGTCGGGTCCAGCAGGGTGCACACGCGCTGTTTCTGGTATTCGCGCAGCACCTGCCAATCGACCTCGGGCTGGCACAGGGTATCGCCGAAGGCAACGACCGAGCCCAGGCCGATGACCACCGCGACGACCAGCGGCACGATCAGCTTCCACGACAGGCCGGCGAAATAGATCACGTACAGGCCGGAGGCCGTGACCAGCAGGCTGGTGCCGAGATCGGGCTGGATCAGGATCAGGCCGACCGGCACCACCAGCAGCGCGCCGGCAACGACGAAATCGACGAAGCGGGTGTGGCCTTCGCGCTGGTGGAAGTACCAGGCCAGCATCAGCGGCATCGAGATCTTCATGATCTCGGACGGCTGGATGCGGGTGATGCCGATGTCGAGCCAGCGCCGCGCACCCTTGGAAATCTCGCCGAACAGATCGACTCCGATCAGCAGCACCACGCCGAGCGCATACAGTGGCAGCGCGAGCCGCAGCAGATGCGCGGGCGTCAGCCAGGCCATCGCCCACATCGCTGCCAGCGCAACGGCGAAATGCAAGGCCTGGCTGTCCAGGCGCTCGGGCGAGGCGCTCTGCATCAGCACCCAGGCATAGCCGAGCAGCACTGCCAGCAGCAGCAGCAGCAGCGGATCGATCGGCCGCAGGAAGGCGCGCACCAGCACGAGCGGATTGAATCGCCAACTGCTCATCGTGCCCCCCCCGCTGCGGCTTCAGATCGCACAGCCGCAGCATCGGCTGCCGCAGTATCGACTGCCGCAGCATCGGCTGCCGCGGCTTCCATGTGCTCGCCGCTTTCGAGTTCTTCGGCATCGGCGTCCTCTGCCGCCGGCTCTTCCGCCTGCCGGTGCAGCAGGTGATAGTCCATCACCTGGCGCGCGATCGGCGCCGCCGACTGGGCACCGAAACCACCGTTCTCGACCAGCACCGCGAGCGCGATGCGCGGCGCCTCGGCCGGCGCATAGGCGATGAACCACGAATGGTCGCGCAGGCGCTCGCGCACCCGTCCCTCGACGTAGCGCTGGCCGCGCAACGAAAACACCTGGGCCGTGCCGGTCTTGCCGCCCGAGGTGTATTCCGCTCCCTTGAAGGCGCGCTTGCCGGTGCCGCTGACATTCACGCCGACCATGCCGTCGCGCACCGCCCTGAGGTGGGACGGCTTGAGCGGAATCTCGCGCAGCGGCTCGGGCTCGACCGTACGCCGCTGCCCTGTGCGTGAATCGACGACATAGCGCACGATGTGCGGCCGGTACAGCTTGCCGTCGTTGACCAGCGCCGCCAGGGCATTGGCCATCTGCAGCGGCGTGTAGGCGTTGTAGCCCTGGCCGATGCCGACCGAGATCGTCTCGCCGGCGAACCACTGCTGCTGTTCGGCACGGCGGAAGCGCTGGCGCTTCCACTCCGGCGACGGCAGCACGCCAGGCGCCTCACCCGGCAGGTCGATGCCGGTGCGCGAACCGAAGCCGAATGGCCCCATGAACCTGGCGATGTTGTCGATGCCGAGATCATTGGCGAGCTGGTAATAGTAGGTATTGCACGATACGACGATGGACTTGTGCAGATCGACCATGCCGTGGCCGCCGATCTTGTCGTCCATGAAACGGTGGTTGCCGAGGGTGAAGTAGCCGAAGTCGGCGATCGCCTGGCCCGTCGTGCGCTTGCCCGTCTCCAGCCCGGCCAGCGCCATGAAGGGCTTGAAGGTGGAGCCCGGCGGATAGGCCGAATAGATCGCGCGGTTCAGCAGCGGATGGTCGGGCGATTCGTTGAGCGCTTTCCAGTCCTGGGTGGAAATGCCATCGACGAACAGATTGGGATCGAAGGTCGGTGTCGATACCAGCGCCAGCACGCCGCCGGTGGAGGGCTCGATCGCCACCAGCGCGCCGCGGCGGTCGCCGAAGGCGCTCTCGGCCACGCGCTGCAGCTCGATGTCGAGCGTCAGCTCCAGGTCATTGCCCGACATTGGCGCAATGCTCGACAGCGCGCGCACCGCCCGCCCGCCGGCATTGACCTCGACCTGCTCGATGCCCGTGGTGCCGTGCAGTTCGGACTCATAGAACTGCTCCAGCCCGGCCTTGCCGATGTGCTGCGTGCCGCGGTAGTTGGCAGTATCGCCCGCTTCCTCGATACGCTCGACGTCACGCTGGTTGATGCGGCCGATGTAGCCGACGACGTGCGAACCCACAGCACCCTGCGGATAGTCGCGCAGCAGCCGTGCCTTCACGTCAACACCCGGCAGGCGGTAGCGCTGCGACACCACGCGGGCGACCTCTTCGTCGCTGAGGCGGCTGCGCACCGGCACGCTTTCGAAGCTGCGGCTCTCCTCCAGCAGCTTCATGAAACGCCGGCGCTCGCGCGGCTCGATCGCCACCAGGGTGGCAAGCTCGTCCAGCGTACCCTGGATGTCCTTGACCTGCGACGGCGTGATTTCCAGCGTGTAGGTGGCGTAGTTGCGCGCCAGCACGACGCCGTTGCGGTCGACGATGGTGCCGCGATGGGGCACTTTCGGCAGCAGCGCGATGCGGTTGTCCTCGGCTCGCGTCAGATAGTAGTCGTGGCGCACCACCTGCAGGTAATGGAAGCGTACCGCCAGCAGGCCCAGGCAGACGCACACGAACAACAGCGCCACCACCACCCGCAGGCGGAAGCGGGCGAGCTCCTGAGCGGTGGAACGAATCTCCGTCATCCGCCGCGGGCCTCAGATCGGACGGTTGTCGTCGCGGTCAACCGGCTGGTACTGCGGCAGCAGCAGCAGCATCGACAGCGGCGCCCACAGCGCGGTGCTGCTCAGGCTGGATAGGAAATACGTCCAGCCGGGAAACTCGGCGCCGGCGAGCAGGCGCACAACCACCATCAGCGCCTGGGTCAGCAGGAACAACGGCAGGAAGTGCAGCGCCTGCTGCAGCAGCGGAAACCACATCACCCGCCGCGCCGCGCCATTGGCCAGGTAGGCCAGCACCACATAGGCAAGGGCATGCTGGCCCATCGCCGCGCCCTGGCCGACATCGACCAGCAGGCCGAGCACGAAGCCCGCACCCATGCCGATGCGCTGCGGCTCGCGCACGCACCAGATCGCGAGCACCAGCGCCACCCAGTCGGGGATGCCCGGCGCCCGCCCGGTCGGGATGTACTCGAGCCCCAGCGCAACGAACAGGCTGAGATAGACGAACCACAGCTTGACCGGCAGCAGGATGCGGCTGGAACGATTGGTCGGCTGCATCGTCAGCGCTCCTCGTCCGGCGCCGGCGGAGGCGGCGGATAGGCGGTGCGGCCGACCACCAGCACCTGCACGCTGGTGTCGATGTCTGCCAGCGGCTCGCAGTCGATACGGGCGAAGGCGTCGGACGTGCGGTCAACTGCAGTCACATTCGCCACCGGCAGGCCAGGGACGAAGATGCCATCGAGGCCAGAGGTGACCAACTGATCACCTGCGCGGATGTCGGAATCGGCCAGCACGAACCTCATTTCCAGGTGGCCGCGGCCGGTGCCGAACAGCACGCCGCGCACGCCGTTGCGCAGCACGCTGACCGGAATCGACTGGTTGCGGTCGGTCAGCAGCGTGACCTCGGACTGCACCGGATGCACACGCGTGACCTGGCCGACCACGCCTTTGGCATCGATCACCGCCAGACCGGCTTCGACGCCCTGCTGCGCGCCGCGGTCGAGGATGACCTTGCGGGCGAAGGGGTCGGGCGCGTTGTAGAGGATGTCGGCGGCGACGCTCTTGACGGCGACCCGCTGCGACATGCCGAGCAGGCCACGCAGTTCGGCATTCTCCTTTTCGAGCAGATCGAAGCGCAGCAGGCGCTCGCCGGTCGTCAGATGCTCCCGGCGCAGTTCGGCATTCTCGAGCTGCACTTCGACCAGGGTGGCGAAATAGCGCGAAGCATTGAGCACGAAATCGGCCGGCTTCGCAGCCGCCATCTGCAGCGGATAGGTCACCACCGACAAGGCGTTGCGCACGATCTCCAGGTAGCGGAAACGCAGGTCCGTCACCAGCAGCACCAGGCAGATGGCGACGAACACCGACAGGCGCGTGACCGGCGTCAGTCCGCGCTTGAAGATCGGAGGGGTCTTGTGGCCGACGAGAGACATCCGGGAAACCAGGGGCCGCCAGGTCGAAAACGGTGGCGTGGACGATGACGAAGACACGCCCCGGCGCCAACGCCGGGGCAGCGGCTCACTCGGAGGTGAAGATCGCCGCGAGCTTGTCCATCTTGTCGAGCGCCATGCCGCAGCCGCGCGCGACGCAGGTCAGCGGCTCTTCGGCAACGACCACCGGCAGGCCGGTCTCTTCCATCAGCAGACGGTCGAGGTCGCGCACCAGCGCGCCGCCGCCGGTCATCATCAGGCCGCGTTCGGCAATGTCGGCGCCAAGTTCGGGCGGCGTCTGTTCCAGGCCGATCTTGACCGCCGAGACGATCTGGTTGAGCGGCTCGGCCAGCGCCTCGAGAATCTCGTTGGACGACACCGTGAAGCTGCGCGGGATGCCTTCGGCCAGGTTGCGGCCCTTGACTTCCATCTCGCGCACTTCGGAGCCGGGGAAGGCGGAGCCGATTTCCTTCTTGATCTTCTCGGCGGTGGTCTCGCCGATCAGCATGCCGTAGTTGCGGCGGATGTAATTGACGATGGCCTCGTCGAACTTGTCGCCGCCGACGCGGATACTGCCGGAATAGACGATGCCGCCCAGCGAGATCACGCCGACCTCGGTGGTGCCGCCGCCGATGTCGACCACCATCGAACCGGTGGCATCCGACACCGGCAGGCCGGCACCGATCGCGGCCGCCATCGGCTCCTCGATCAGGAAGACCTGCGAGGCGCCAGCCGCCAGCGCGGCGTCGCGGATCGCCCGGCGCTCGACCTGGGTGGAGCCGCAGGGCACGCAGATGATGATGCGCGGCGAAGGCGACAGCAGGCGCGAATCGTGCACCTTCTTGATGAACTGCTTGATCATCTGCTCGGTGACGACGAAATCGGCGATCACACCGTCCTTCATCGGCCGGATGGCGGTGATGTTGCCGGGCGTCTTGCCGAGCATCTGCTTGGCGGTGTGGCCGACCGCCTGGATCGAACGCTTGGCGTTGGGACCACCTTCGGTACGGATCGCCACCACCGAGGGTTCGTCGAGCACGATGCCCTTGCCGCGTACATAGATCAGGGTGTTGGCGGTGCCGAGGTCGATCGCGAGATCGTTGGAAAAATAGGAACGCAGGAAACCGAACATGGGGCCTTCCGAAACCGGTGGAATGTTGAGCCGCGTGGCGCACCGGACAACAGCATGATGCGCCGCAACGCGAGCGCCCCGCCCGCTGCCGCCAAATGGCGCAGCCCCGGCGGGGCAAAGACGATTATGATAACCTACAAACCTTTGTGGATTCAGCAGGTTTTGTTACCTCATGTCGCTGTCCAATGAACAAGTCGGGCATCTCGCCCGCCTCGCGCGCATCGCGCTTTCCGACGCCGAAATCGACGCCACCCGCGACAAGCTGAACGGCATCTTCGGCCTCATCGAACAGATGCAGGCGGTCGAACACGACCGGCGTCGAGCCCATGAGCCATCCCCAGGAACTCGCCACCCGCCTGCGCGACGATGCCGTCACCGAACGGGACAATCGTGCTGCCTTCCAGCAGGTCGCGCCGCAGACCGAGGCCGGGCTGTACCTGGTGCCCAAAGTCATCGAATGATCCGCGGCGCGAATTTCGCGCCTCCAAACTGGCTTGCCGAACACATGATCCACGCTTCCCTTCCGGAACTGCGCCGCGCGCTCGACGCCCGGCAGATTTCCAGCGTCGAACTCGCGACCCTGTTCCTCGACCGCATCGACGCCCTCGATCCCCAGCTCAACGCCTTCGTCACCGTCGACTGTGAAGGCGCACTGGCCGCCGCCCGCGCCGCCGACGAGCGCATCGCCGCCGGCCAGGCCGCTCCGCTGACCGGCATCCCGCTCGCCCACAAGGACGTGTTCTGCACCGAAGGCGTGCTGACCACCTGCGGCTCGAAGATGCTGTCGAACTTCGTCAGCCCCTACGACGCCCACGTCGTCGGCCTGCTGAAGGCCGCCGGCGCGGTCAGCCTGGGCAAGACCAACATGGACGAGTTCGCGATGGGCTCGTCCAACGAAAGCTCCTTTTACGGCGCGGTGAAGAACCCCTGGAAGCTCGACCGCGTGCCGGGCGGTTCGTCCGGCGGCTCGGCCGCGGCGGTAGCGGCCCGCCTGGCGCCGATCGCCACCGGCACCGATACCGGCGGCTCGGTGCGCCAGCCGGCGGCCTTCTGCGGCATCACCGGCATCAAGCCGACCTACGGCCTGGTGAGCCGCTACGGCATGATCGCCTACGCCTCCTCGCTCGACCAGGGCGGCGCCTTCGGCGCCAGCGCCGAGGACTGCGCGCTGCTGCTGTCGGCGATGGCCGGCTTCGACCCCCGAGATTCGACCAGCCTGGAACGCCCGGCCGAGGACTACGCCGCCGCGCTCGCCGCACCGGCTGGCGCACGGCCGCTAGAAGGCCTGCGCATCGGCCTGCCGCGCGAATTCTTCGCCGAAGGCATGGCCGACGACGTGCGGACCGCGGTCAACGCCGCGATCGAGCAATACCGCGCGCTCGGCGCCACCACGGTCGAGGTCTCGCTGCCCAACGCCAGGCTGGCGATCCCCGCCTACTACGTGATCGCGCCGGCCGAATGCTCGAGCAACCTGTCGCGCTTCGACGGCGTGCGCTACGGCCACCGCGCGGCCGAATACGGCGACCTCGCCGACATGTACGGCAAGACCCGCGCCGAAGGCTTCGGCGCCGAAGTGAAGCGCCGCATCCTGGTCGGCACCTACGTGCTGTCGCACGGCTACTACGACGCCTACTACCTGCAGGCGCAGCGCCTGCGCCGCCTGATCGCGCAGGATTTCCAGGCCGCGCTGCAGCACTGCGACATCATCGCCGGCCCGACCACGCCGACCACCGCCTGGGCGCTGGGCCAGATGGCGGACGACCCGGTGCAGATGTACCTGTCGGACATCTTCACCCTGGCGATCAACCTCGCCGGCCTGCCCGGTCTGTCGCAGCCCTGCGGCCTCGGCAGCGACGGCCTGCCGGTGGGCCTGCAGCTGATCGGCGACTACTTCGGCGAATCGCGCCTGCTGAATGCCGCACACCGCTTCCAGCAGATCACTGACTGGCACACGCGCCGGCCGGCAATTGCTGGCTGAGCCTGCAATGGCTTCCGCAACCCCGATCTCGCCGCGCCAGTTGCTGCGTGCCGGCCTGGCCGCAACCGCGGCCAGCCTGCTCGCCTCCTGCGCCACGCCGCCGTGGCAGGCGCCAGGCCCGACGCCCGGCCCTACCGAAAGCGAGACCCGGCCGAGCGAGAAACCCGGCCGCCTGAAACCGATGCCGGTGCGCCCGCTCGACATCCAGGCCGACTGCCGTTTCCGCGACGAAGCCGGCTATGGCGCAACCGCGGTGCTCGACATCCGCCAAGCCGACGTCCGGCATTTCAGCGCCACGGTGGACATTCCTCGCCGCGGCAGTTGCCGCTTCGACGGCCCCTTCACCCAGACCCGCCGGCTGCCCAGCGTGGAACTTCGCGCCAAGGACGGTTGCACGGTCAACATCTGGGAGCAGGGCCATCAAGTGACGGTGGGCTTTTCCGATTGCGCGCGGCGCTGCAGCCGCGGCACCTTCGACTATGTATGGCCGATCATCGTCGATCGGACCAGCGGCCAGTGCCATTGAGCCGGCGCCGCGAACCGCAACAAGAGAAACGACCATGAGCAGAACGGATTGGGAAGTCGTGATCGGGCTGGAAGTCCATGCCCAGCTCAACACCGCCAGCAAGATCTTTTCCAGCGCCAGCACCGCCTTCGGTGCCGAGCCCAACGTGCAGGCCAGCGCGGTGGACATCGCCCTGCCCGGCGTGCTGCCGGTGCTGAACCGCGGCGCGGTCGAACGCGCGATCCGCTTCGGCCTGGCGATCGGCGCCCACGTCGCGGAAAAGAGCGTGTTCGCGCGCAAGAACTACTTCTACCCCGACCTGCCGAAGGGCTACCAGATCAGCCAGATGGACCTGCCGGTGGTGCAGGGCGGCGTGATCACGATCCGCGTCGGCGAAGGAGAGCAGGCCTACGAGAAGACCGTGCGCCTGACCCGCGCCCACCTCGAAGAGGATGCCGGCAAGAGCCTGCACGAGGACTTCCACGGCATGACCGGCATCGACCTCAACCGCGCCGGCACGCCGCTGCTCGAGATCGTCTCCGAACCCGACATGCGCTCCTCGGCCGAAGCCGTGGCCTACGCCCGCTCGCTGCATGCGCTGGTGCGCTGGATCGACATCTGCGACGGCAACATGCAGGAAGGCTCCTTCCGCTGCGACGCCAACGTGTCGGTGCGCAGGAAGGGCGCGGCCGAGCTCGGCACCCGCCGCGAGATCAAGAACCTGAATTCCTTTCGCTTCCTGCAGCAGGCGATCGACTACGAAGTGCAGTGGCAGATCGACACCATCGAGGACGGCGGCCGCGTACAGCAAGCCACGGTGCTGTTCGATCCCGACAGCGGCGAGACGCGCATGATGCGCAGCAAGGAAGACGCCCACGACTACCGCTACTTCCCCGACCCCGACCTGCTGCCGCTGCTGATTTCGCCCGACTGGAAGGCGTGCGTGCAGGCCGGGATGCCCGAACTGCCGGGCGCGATGAAGGCCCGCTTCATGGACGAATGGGGCCTGTCCGCCTACGACGCCACCACACTGACGGCCTCGAAGGAAGTCGCCGACTTCTATCAGGCCACGGTGACGGCCGCCGGTCCGGCGCTGGCGAAGCCCTGCGCCAACTGGGTCATGGGCGATCTCGCCGCGCGCCTGAACAAGGCCGAACTCGACATCGGCGCCTCGCCGGTGTCGCCGGCCCAGCTAGCCGGCCTGGTGGTCCGCATCGCCGACAACACCATCTCCAACGCCATCGGCAAGAAGGCGTTCGAGGCGCTGTGGAACGGCGAAGGCCCGAGCGCCGACGAGATCATCGACCAACAGGGGCTGAAGCAGGTCACTGACAGCGGCGCGATCGAGGCGATGATCGACGAGGTGCTGGCCGCCAACCAGAAGTCGGTGGACGAGTTCCGCGCCGGCAAGGAAAAGGCCTTCAACGCCCTGGTCGGCCAGGTCATGAAGGCCAGCAAGGGCAAGGCCAGCCCGGCCCAGGTCAACGAGCTGTTGAAGAAGAAGCTCGGCGCCTGAGGCCGAAGACAGCGCGGCGGACGCGACCATCGGCCGTGCCCGCTTCGCTATACTGCCGGTTCCAGTACCGACATCGCGGAGACTCCGATGTGCCAGCTGCTCGGCATGAACTGCAATGTGCCGACCGATATCTGTTTCTCCTTCGCCGGCTTTCGCGCTCGCGGTGGGCTCACCGACCACCATCGTGACGGCTGGGGCATCGCCTTCTTCGAAGGCGCCGGGGTGCGCCTCTTCCTAGATCCCAGCCCGAGCGCCGATTCGCCGATCGCGGAACTGGTCAAGCACTACCCGATCCATTCGCTCAACGTCATCGCCCACATCCGCAAGGCCACGCAGGGCAACGTCAGGCTGGAGAACACCCACCCGTTCCAGCGCGAGCTGTGGGGGCGCTACTGGATCTTCGCCCACAACGGCAACCTGAAAGGCTTCGCCCCCAGGCTGTCCGGCCGCTTCCAGCCGGTCGGCAGCACGGACTCGGAGTTGGCCTTCTGCTACGTCCTCGACCGCCTGGCGCAGCATTTCCCGCAGGGGACGCAGGACACGGCCGAGCTGCATGCGGTGCTGCGCGAGCTGGCGCTCGAAGTCGGCAGCCTCGGCGAATTCAACTTCCTGCTGTCCGACGGTAAGCGCCTGTTCGCGCACTGTTCGTCGCGGCTGTGCTACATCGTCCGCAAGGCGCCTTTCCCGGTGGCCCACCTGGCCGACGAGGATGTCACGGTCAACTTCAACCAGGTCACGACGCCATCCGACCGGGTCGCCGTGATCGCCACCACGCCGCTGACCGACAACGAAGCGTGGACACAGATTCCGCCCGGCAATCTGTTCGCCTTCCATGACGGCGAGCCGATGGAAATGGCCGAAACCCTCACGGTGGCCCAGGACTACCCCCGGCGCACGGCCGATTGTGAGCAGCAGTTCCTCGCCCCCGCCACGCCGAGCCGCTAGAGTTCGCGGTTTCCCGCCATTCACGCCGACGAGGATCGCCATGGATTGTCCGCTGTGCCCCGCATCTGCCGAGCAGATCATCTGGGAGGACGGACGCTGCCGCGTCATTCGCGTCGATGATGACGCCCACCCGGGCTTCTGCCGCGTGATCTGGAACGAGCACGTCGCCGAGATGAGCGACCTGCTGCCGGCGGACCGGCGCCACCTGCTCGACGTCGTGCTGGCCACCGAAAGCGCGCTGCGCACCCTGCTGCACCCCGACAAGATCAACCTCGCCAGTTTCGGCAACATGGTGCCGCACCTCCACTGGCACGTGATTCCGCGCTATCGCGACGACCGCCACTTTCCGGAGTCGGTGTGGGGACCGGCGCAGCGCCAGGGCATCGCCCATGGCGCAGCCGATCCGGTCGCGCTGGCGCGCGCCATCGACAGCGCCCTCGCCAGGCAAGACTGATCCATCTTTCGCACACCTTCCGCCATGGACTTCTCCAATCCGGCAGCCTGCCTCGATCTGCTGCAAAAGCTGCACCCGACGGACGTTCCGCGCACGCATGCCTTGCTGAGCAGCATGATCGAGGCCCTGCTACAGGCGGCACCGGCACCCAACCAGCACCTCGAAGTCCTCGAAGCCGCGCGCGAAGTCATCGCCTGCAGTCAGGACGACATCTCGCGCCGCTATGCCAGCCTGCCACTGCCGCCCGACAGCGAGGAGAACGCGTCGCTGCGGCAAGTGGTCGGACTGTGGCGCAACCTGTCGCGCTCCTATGCCCAGATCGCCCGGCTCGACGCGGCAGCCGGCACGCTGGACGACCAGCACGCGCTATTGGCCCAGCGCCGCACCTACTATGCCGGCCAGGTCCTGTTCGAGTATTTCCGCGCGCGGCGCGAAGTGCCGCCGGGCTGCTGGGCCGAAATCCATGCCAGCCATGCGGATGCGAGCCAGGCAGGCATCCACCGCATCCGCGTCTCCGATCCGCTCAACGAAGTGTGGCGCGCGCAAAGTGCGCAGGAGGCCTACGTTGCCATCCTGCTGACCGATCTCGCCAACCCGTACGGCCGCAGCGAGCGCGAGTTGAACTGGGTCATCCGCTGGGCGCAGCGCTTCGCCCCCTACTGTGATCTCGCAATGGCGGACGAAAACACCAAACCCACCGACTATGGTGTGGATATCCACGGCGACGTCGGCCTGCGCCCGCTGGGCCTGGTCCCGCAGGCACCCGCACGGCTGCGCTTCGACGGCAGCACCCTCGCCAACCAGATCCAGGCCGTGCTCACACAATTCAAGCGGGGCGCGAAGCCGTCCTCGCTTGGTCTGGGCGAGGACTGCCCGACCGATGCCAGCGCACGCCTGCTGCTGTCGCTGTACCGGCCCTGGGGCCGCGGCACGGCGGGGCGGCGCTTCCCGCGCCGGCGTGCCGACGGCATGCTGCAATTGAGCGCCGACTGGCTGGCGATCGGCTTCGCCATCGAAGGCGTGGTATTCCGCCAGCCACGCGCCGACAATCCGCTGTACCGTCTGCGCGAGGACATCTCCCTGCTGGCTTTCGGCGGGCAGGTACCGGAAGTCGACACCCCCGAGCATGAGCAGGCACGCCACCAGCGCGACGCCGAACGCCTCGGGCTGGATTACGAACAATGGGCAATCCAGGACCAGTCCGTCGCCGGCTTCCGGCTACAGCGCCGCGCAGCTGGAGAGCGCATTGCCCACCACCAGCTCGTCGGCATCCGCCCGCCGGACAGCCCGCATTTCCTGCTCGGCAATCTGAGCTGGCTGATGTACCGCGAAGACGGCACACTGGAAGCCGGCATCGAAGTGTTGCCCGGCCTGCCCCGCATGGTTTCGGTACGCCAGGCTGGCCCGAGAAGCGGACGCGCACCCTGGCAGCAGGGCTTCCTGCTGCCCGAATCGAGCGCGCTCAAGATCCCCGCCTGCATCATCCTGCCGTCGCAGTGGTATTCCGCCGGACAGCGGGTGGAAATCCATCACGAAGACACGGCGCGCCAGGTCCGCCTGCAGCGCCTGATCCGCCGCGGCACGAACTACGATCTGTGCGCCTTCGAAGTGGAGCAGTCGGCCATTCCCGAAGGTGCAGCCGGCTAGCTCTCGTCGCCGATCCTGTTCAGCGGGAAGCGCATCGCAAAACGGCTGCCCTTGCCCGGCTCGCTGTCAACCTGGAGCACGGCCTGGTGCCGATTCAGGATGTGCTTGACGATGGCGAGGCCGAGGCCCGTGCCGCCGGTCTCGCGCGAGCGGCCGCGATCCACCCGGTAGAAGCGTTCGGTCAGACGCGGGATGTGCTCGGGGTCGATGCCGATGCCGTCGTCCCTGACCCAGTATTCGCCGCCCTCGGCATCGACACGCCACCCCAGCTCGACATGCCCGCCAGCAGGCGTATAACGGACCGCATTGGTGGCGAGGTTGGAGAACGCGCTGTGCAGTTCCTTGGCGCTCCCCTTCAGCTCGCCGCTGCCTTCGAGCTTCAGCGTGACGGTATGGCGGCCGGCCGACAGCGACTCGGTTTCGCGCAGTACCGTCTGCATCAGCGCGGGCACATCCACCCGCTCCTCCAGCGGCGCCGGCGCGCCCGTCTCGAGTGCCGACAGGGCCAGCAGATCCTCGATCAGGTGCCGCATGCGGTTCGACTGCTCGTGCGCCAGTGACAGGAAATGCAGCACCTCGTCACGGCTGAAGTCGTCGAGGCCGTCGATCAGGGTCTCGAGAAAGCCGCCGACGACGGTCAGCGGCGTGCGCATCTCGTGCGACACGTTGGCGACGAAGTCCCGGCGCATGTTCTCCAGGCGCTGCAGCTTGGAGATGTCGCGCGACAGCACCATGCGCCGGTTGCCGGCGAAGCGGATGATCTGCACCTGCAGCGCCCTTTCCCTGCGGCCCGGCAGCTGCATGGTCAGCGGCTCGGCGTGGCGGCCTGCCTGCAGGTAGGCGACGAAGTCGGGCTGGCGGACCAGGTTGGCGAGCGGCACCCGCAGATCGCGGCGGCGGTCGAGGCCGAAATGCTGCTCGGCCATCACGTTGAGCCATTCGATGCTGTCGTCCTCGGCGAGATAGAGCAGGCCGTCGGGCATCGCCTGCGCAGCCTGCTGGAAGCGGCCCAGCTCCTCCGACAGCTTGTCGCGCACCGCGAGCTCGCGCTGGAAACGATCCTCCAGTTCGTCGAACACGCTGCCCCACAAGCCCTCGACCTGCGGCGGCATGCTGCCGACAGGCTGGCGCGCCCACTCCACCAGCAGGCGCGCGTGGCGCACCAACAGGATGGCGATCGCCAGCAAGCCGAGCACGGCCAGGGCAAGCGCAGCATCGCTGCCGCGATAGAAGCCGGCCAGCAGCGCCAGCACCAGGATGGCGGCCACCGGTATGCCGATGCCGACGCCGATGTAGCGGAGAGGGCGATGGATCACGCTTGTTCCACGCCGGTCAACGCGTAGCCGGCTGCTGCGGTGCCTGGGTCGAGAAGCGATAGCCACTGCCGCGAACCGTCTGGATCAGCGCATCGAAGCCGCCCGGCTCGAGCACCGAGCGCAGGCGGCGGATATGTACGTCCACCGTCCGCTCCTCGACGAAGACGTGGTCGCCCCACACCTGGTCGAGCAACTGCGCGCGCGAATGCACGCGCTCCGGGTGCGTCATCAGGAAATGCAGCAGGCGGAACTCGGTCGGCCCCAGGGTCAGCACCTCTCCTGCCGCGGTCACCCGGTGGGTGCCCGGATCGAGCCGCAGGCCACCCAGTTCGACGGCGTCCTCGGTGGTCTGAGGCGCCCGCCGGCGCAGTACCGCCTTGATCCGCGCAACCAGTTCGCGCGGACTGAAAGGCTTGGTGATGTAGTCGTCGGCGCCGGTTTCGAGCCCGGTGATCTTGTCCTGCTCCTCGCCGCGGGCGGTGAGCATGATGATCGGGATGGCTCGCGTGCGCTCGTCGGCACGCAGGCGGCGGGCGAACTCGATGCCCGAGGCCCCCGGCAGCATCCAGTCGAGCAGGATCAGGTCGGGCAGCGCCTCGCGCACGATGCGCTGGGCCGATTCGGCATCCGCGGCACGGACCACGTGATGGCCGGCACGATTGAGGTTGGCGGCGATCAGTTCCTGGATCGCCGGCTCGTCTTCCACGAGCAAGATGTTCGCTGGCATGCTGTCGATTCCCCACTGTTGATGCCTGGTGACGAGCACAGTCTATTGCAGCTGTTTGACGTTTTGATGACACGTCATCCGCTTGCAATACGGCGGGCGGGCGCGGCACGGGGCCGGGCGGTAACGATTCGGGTATGATTGTGGCCCCCGAATGCGAAGCTTTGACCATGGCCGGACTGGATCGGAACACCCCGCTTCCCACCGAAATCACGCTGCACAGCCAGTCGAAGCGGCTCGAGATCGCCTTCGACGACGGCAGCCGTTTCACCCTGCCTTTCGAGTTCCTGCGCGTGCATTCTCCCTCGGCCGAGGTCCGCGGCCACGGCCCCGGGCAGGAGACCCTGCAGCAGGGCAAGCGCGACGTCAACGTGGTCAACCTGCAGCCGGTGGGCAACTACGCGGTCCGCCCGGTATTCTCCGACGGCCACGACAGCGGCCTGTACTCCTGGGACTACCTCTACATGCTCGGCCAGCAGCAGGATGCATTGTGGCAGGCCTATCTCGACCGCCTTGCCCAGGCCGGCGGCAGCCGCGATCCCGCCAAGGTGCCACCGCCGGCGCCGAAGAGCGGTTGCGGACATCATCACTGAGACGATCATGAGCGACAAGACGACGCACTTCGGCTTCCAGACGGTTGCCGAGGAAGCCAAGGAAAAGAAGGTGGCCGAGGTGTTCTCCTCGGTCGCACAGAAGTACGACGTGATGAACGACCTGATGTCGTTCGGCCTGCATCGCCTATGGAAGCACTTCACGATCCAGGTCTCCGGCGTGCGCGAAGGCGATCGCGTGCTCGACGTCGCCGGCGGCACGGCCGACCTGTCGCTGGCCTTCGCGCGCAAGGTCGGCAAGCGCGGGCAGGTGTGGCTGACGGACATCAACCACGCCATGCTGTCGCGCGGCCGCGACCGCATGATCGACCACGGCTATGCGATGCCGAGCGCCCAGTGCAACGCCGAGAAGCTGCCTTTCCCGGACGACTGGTTCGACTGCGTGACCGTCGCCTTCGGCCTGCGCAACATGACGCACAAGGACGTCGCGCTGGCCGAGATGCGGCGCGTGCTGCGCCCCGGCGGACGCCTGCTGGTGCTGGAGTTCTCGCGCGTGTGGAAGCCGCTGTCGCCGATCTACGACCTGTACTCGTTCAAGCTGCTGCCCTGGATGGGCAAGCAGGTGGCGAACGACGCCGAAAGCTACCGCTATCTGGCCGAATCCATCCGCATGCACCCCGGCCAGGAAGAATTGAAGGGCATGATGGAACAAGCTGGCCTTTCGCGTGTCGATTACTTCAACCTCAGTGCAGGGGTGGTTGCCCTGCACCGCGGCTACAAGCTTTGAACCAGGAGACCCACCCACGATGAAGAATCTGATCCTCACCCTGATCGTCGCCATCTTTTCCTTCGGCTTCATCGGCGCGCCCGAAGCCGAAGCCAAGCGCCTTGGCGGCGGCAGCAGCTTCGGCATGAAGCGCAACGCGACCCCTCAGCAAGCCCCCCGCCAACCCGCCGCAACCCAGAACACGCCGCCCGCAGGCGCGGCCGCTGCAGCACCAAAGCGCTCCTGGATGGGTCCCATTGCCGGCCTCGCCGCCGGCCTGGGTCTGGCCGCGCTGTTCTCGCATCTCGGCCTCGGCGAGGAAATGGCTTCGTTCATGATGATCCTGCTGCTCGCAGCCGCAGCCTTCTTCATCTTCCGCCTGCTGTTCCGCCGCAACACCAATGCCGCGCAAAGCCAGAACCTGCAGTACGCCGGTGCCGGCCAGGCTACCCAGGGCAGCACGCCTCGCTACCCTGGCCCGCTGGCCGCCACGCCGCCTGTCAGCAGCGCGCCTGCTGCCTCGGGTCTGGACAAGGCTGTTGCCGAGGGCTTCGACGTGCAGGGCTTCGCCCGCCAGGCCAAGCTGAACTTCATCCGCCTGCAGGCTGCCAACGACGCCGGCAACCTGGACGACCTGCGTGAATTCACCACGCCGGAAGTCTTTGCCGAGATCTGCATGCAGCTCAACGAGCGTGGCGCCGCTGCCCAGCGCACCGACGTCGTCGAACTGAACGCCGACGTCGTCGATGTCGAGCAGGAAGAGGGCCGCTACATCGTCAGCGTCCGCTTCAACGGCCTGCTGCGCGAAGCGGAAGATGCCGCGCCGGAAGCCTTCGACGAGATCTGGCACCTGGTCAAGCCGGTCAGCGGCCAGGGCGGCTGGCTCATCGCCGGCATCCAGCAGACCAACTAGGCAGTTGGTGCATCAACGGGGAGGCTCAGGCCTCCCCGTTTTGCTTTCGGCTCGACTTTTTCACTCATCTCTCCAGGCCCGGCCGCCATGCTGTCCAGCGTCTTCCTGTCCGCCACCAATCACCTGCTGTCGCAATCCGGCTGGGCGCGTACCCGCCTGCTGCCGCATGCCGGCCGCACCGCCCGGCTCGCCGTCACGCCGCTGCTGGAACTCGATTTCTCGATATCCGCCGAAGGTTATCTTGCCGCATGGGCCGGCGAGAACGAGCCCGAGGTGTCGCTGGTGCTCGCCGCCGCCGACCTGCCCAAGCTGCTGGCCGACGGCCTGGAAACGGCGATGCGGCACGTACGCATCGAAGGCAATGCCGAACTCGCCGACGCGCTGGGTTTCGTCTTCCGTCATCTCCGCTGGGACGCGGAAGAGGATCTCTCGCGGCTGTTCGGCGATATTGCCGCCCATCGCCTGGTCGAAGGCGGCAAGCAGCTGCTCGGCGAAGGCCGCCGCTCCATCGAACGCACGGGCGGCAACGTGGCCGAGTATCTGACCGAAGAAGCGCCGCTGCTGGTGCCCCGCAGCGCGCTCCCGGCTGTCGCGCAGGACATCGTCGCCCTGCGCGATGCGCTCGGACGGCTCGAGAAGCGCATTTCGCGGCTGGAGCAGGGCCGCTGACACTGGCACCCGCTTTGTGGTAAGCGCGGCTTGAGGCGCCCATGCAGGCCGGCATGCCTGCTCTGCCAAGGAACACTTCGCAGCCCCCGGCTGAAGCCGGTCCGGATATGGCATTGATACGGCTTCGCAGAGAGATCGGGCCACTCGGAGCAGCCCCCAAAGGAAGAAAAACAGCAATAAAAAAGCAGCCCCGCAGAGCTGCTTTTTTTCGACCCCACCCGTCGGGCAGGAGCGCGATCGATCAGTGACCGCGCTTGCGCAGACGCTCGATCGCGGCGAGCTGGGCCACCGCTTCCATGAGCTCGGCCTGGGCCTTGGCGTAGTCCAGACGCGCGGTCTGGTTTGCCATTGCCTCTTCAGCCTTCTTCTTGGCTTCCAGCGCCTTCGCTTCGTCCAGATCCTTGCCGCGGATCGCGGTGTCGGCAAGCACCGTCACCAGACCCGGCTGAACCTCGAGCAAACCACCGGCAACGAACACAAGCTCTTCTTCCGCCTGATTCGGAACCTTGACCCGCACCGCACCCGGTTTGATCCGGGTCATCAGCGGCATGTGGCCGGGCAGAATGCCGAGTTCACCCGCCTCGCCAGGCAGTGCGACAAATTCGGCCAGCCCGGAGAAAATCTGCTCTTCCGCGCTGACGATGTCGACATGAACCGTCATAGCCATAGTGTTTCCTTTTCAAATCCGCGCGGTGCCGCAGCACCGCGCGGGCGGACGAATTACTGCAGCTTCTTCGCCTTCTCGATGGCCTCTTCGATGTTGCCGACCATGTAGAAAGCCTGTTCCGGCAGGGAGTCCAGTTCGCCGCTGACGATCATCTTGAAGCCCTTGATCGTGTCCTTCAGCGTCACGTACTTGCCCGGCGAGCCGGTGAACACTTCCGCAACGTGGAAGGGCTGCGACAGGAAACGCTGGATCTTACGCGCACGGGCCACGGCGAGCTTGTCTTCCGGCGACAGTTCGTCCATACCCAGAATCGCGATGATGTCGCGCAGTTCCTTGTACTTCTGCAGGGTCTGCTGAACCTGGCGGGCAACGCCGTAGTGCTCTTCGCCGACGACCAGCGGGTCGAGCTGGCGCGAGGTAGAGTCGAGCGGGTCGACGGCGGGGTAGATACCCAGCGCGGCGATGTCACGCGACAGCACGACGGTCGAGTCCAAGTGCAGGAAGGTGGTGGCGGGCGACGGGTCGGTCAAGTCATCCGCCGGCACATACACGGCCTGGATCGAGGTGATCGAGCCGACCTTGGTCGAAGTGATGCGCTCCTGCAGGCGGCCCATTTCTTCCGCCAGCGTCGGCTGGTAGCCCACCGCGGAAGGCATCCGGCCCAGCAGCGCGGACACTTCGGTACCGGCCAGGGTGTAGCGGTAGATGTTATCCACGAAGAACAGGATGTCGCGGCCGTCGTCGCGGAAACGCTCGGCCATGGTCAGGCCGGTCAGCGCCACGCGCAGACGGTTGCCCGGGGGTTCGTTCATCTGACCGAACACCATCGCAACCTTGTCGAGAACGTTGGAGTCCTTCATCTCGTGGTAGAAGTCGTTACCCTCGCGAGTACGCTCGCCCACACCGGCGAACACCGACAGACCCGAGTGCTGCTTGGCGATGTTGTTGATCAGCTCCATCATGTTCACGGTCTTGCCGACGCCGGCGCCGCCGAACAGACCCACCTTGCCGCCCTTGGCGAACGGGCAGATCAGGTCGATAACCTTGATGCCGGTTTCGAGCAGCTCCACCGACGGCGACAGTTCATCGAACTTCGGCGCCTTCTGGTGGATCGAGCGGCGCTCGTCGGTGCCAATGGCACCGGCTTCGTCGATCGGGCGGCCCAGCACGTCCATGATGCGGCCGAGCGTGGCCTCGCCGACCGGCACCGAAATCGGCGCACCGGTGGCAGCCACCTTCATGCCGCGGCGCAGGCCGTCGGAAGAACCCAGCGCGATGGTGCGCACAACGCCGTCGCCGAGCTGCTGCTGAACCTCGAAGGTCAGGCCAGCTTCGGCGAAGGAGTCGGCAGCGTCCTCGAGCTTCAGGGCGTCATACACCTTGGGCATCGCTTCACGCGGGAACTGGATGTCCACCACCGCGCCGATGCACTGAACGATCGTACCTTGACTCATCGTCATATCCTTAAATCAATAATCCGTTACACCGCGGCGGCGCCGCCGACGATTTCCGACAGCTCCTTGGTGATCGCGGCCTGGCGGGTCTTGTTGTAGACCAGCTGCAGTTCGCCAATCACGTTCTTGGCATTGTCGGAAGCGGCCTTCATTGCCACCATGCGCGCGCTCTGTTCGGATGCCATGTTCTCGGCCACGGCCTGATAGACCAGCGCCTCGACGTAGCGGACCAGCAGTTCGTCGATGACGACCTGAGGATCCGGCTCGTAGAGGTAATCCCACGAACTGTCCGGCGTTCCCAGCTTCTCGCCGGTGAGCGGCAGCAGCTGCTCCATCACCGGTTCCTGCTTCATCGTGTTGATGAAGCGGGTGTAGACCAGGTAGACCGCATCGAGCTCGTCGTTCTGGAACGCGTCGAGCATGATCTTGACCGGACCGATCAGCTTCTCCAGGTGCGGCGTGTCACCCAGCTGGGTGACGTTCGACACCACCTTGGCGCCCATCCGCTGCATGAAGCCCAGACCCTTGTTGCCGATGGCGCAGGCACGGATCTCGGTCACGCCCGAGGACTCCCAGTCCTTCATCGCGTTGAGGGCGATGCGCTGGACGTTGGTGTTGAGACCACCGCACAAACCCTTGTCGGTGGTCACCAGGATCAGCCCCACCCGCTTGACCTGGCTCTTCTGAACCAGGAAGGGGTGCTTGTAGTCGGTCACATTGGCCTGGGACAGGTTCGCGGCGAGTCGGCGGATCTTCTCGGCAAAGGGGCGGGCAGCCCGCATCCGATCCTGCGCCTTGCGCATCTTGGATGCGGCCACCATCTCCATGGCCTTCGTGATCTTGCGCGTGTTTTGCACGCTCTTGATCTTGGTACGGATTTCCTTACCGCTTGCCATATTCCGTCTCCCTCGCCGGCCTTAGGCCCAGCTCTTCTTGAACTCGGCGATCGCGGCAGCCAGGGTCTTTTCGCCTTCGGCGTCCAGTTCCTTCTTGCTCAGGATCGAGGAGACCAGATCGGCCTGCTTGGTCTTGACGAACTGCAGCATCGCGGCTTCGAACGGCAGCACACGGCTGACGTCGACGTCATCGAAGTAACCGTTGTTCACCGCATACAGCACGATGGACATGTCAGCGATCGACATCGGCGAATACTGGGCCTGCTTCATCAGTTCGGTGACGCGGCGGCCGCGCTCGAGCTGCCTGCGGGTGGCGTCGTCCAGGTCGGAGGCGAACTGGGCGAACGCGGCGAGTTCGCGATACTGCGCCAAGTCGGTACGGATACCGCCGGACAGCTTCTTGACGACCTTGGTCTGCGCAGCGCCACCGACGCGGGACACCGAGATACCGGCGTTGATCGCGGGACGGATACCGGCGTTGAAGAGGTCGGTTTCCAGGAAGATCTGGCCGTCGGTAATCGAGATCACGTTGGTCGGCACGAAGGCGGACACGTCACCGGCCTGGGTTTCGATGACCGGCAGCGCGGTCAGCGAACCGGTCCTGCCCTTGACCTCGCCGTTGGTGAACTTCTCGACGTACTCTTCGTTCACGCGGGCAGCGCGCTCGAGCAGACGGGAGTGCAGGTAGAACACGTCGCCCGGGTAGGCTTCGCGGCCCGGCGGACGGCGCAGCAGCAGCGAAACCTGGCGATAGGCCCAGGCCTGCTTGGTCAGATCGTCATAAACGATCAACGCATCCTGACCACGGTCGCGGAAGTACTCGCCCATGGTGCAGCCGGCGTAGGCCGACAGGTACTGCATGGCGGCGGACTCGGAAGCGGTCGCGGCAACGACGATGGTGTATTCCATCGCGCCGTTCTCTTCCAGCTTGCGCACGACGTTGGCAACGGTCGAAGCCTTCTGACCGATCGCCACGTAAACGCAGAACATGTCCTGGCCTTTCTGGTTGATGATGGCATCGACGGCCACGGCGGTCTTGCCGGTCTGGCGGTCGCCGATGATCAGCTCGCGCTGGCCACGGCCGATCGGCACCATGGAGTCGACCGACTTCAGGCCGGTCTGCACCGGCTGCGAAACCGACTTACGGGCGATGACGCCGGGGGCGACCTTCTCGATCTTGTCGGTCAGCTTGGCGTTGATCGGACCCTTGCCGTCGATCGGCTGGCCCAGTGCGTTGACGACGCGACCGACCAGCTCGGGGCCGACGGGCACTTCGAGAATGCGGCCGGTGGCCTTGACGGTGTCGCCTTCGGTGATGTGCTCGTATTCGCCGAGCACGACGGCGCCGACGGAATCGCGCTCGAGGTTAAGCGCCATGCCGAAGGTGTTGCCGGGGAATTCCAGCATTTCGCCCTGCATCACGTCGGTCAGGCCGTGGATGCGGCAGATACCGTCGGTGACGGAGACCACCGTGCCCTCGTTACGCGACGTGGCGGCGAGCTGCAGGTTCTGGATCCGGCTCTTAATCAGATCACTGATTTCAGAGGGGTTGAGTTGCATAGCTTTTATGCTCCTAGTTCTTTAGCGCAGCGGCCATGTTCGCGAGCTTGCCGCGTACCGAGGCGTCGATGACTTCGTCGCCGACGGCGATGCGGACCCCGCCGATGAGGGCGGGATCGATATGGACCTGGATGTTCAGTTTGGCCTTGAAGCGGGCTTCGAGGTCGGACTTGAGCGATGCCAGGCTTGCATCGTCGAGGGGGAAGGCAGAGGCGATTTCAGCCTCCAGGACACCTTCGTGTTCGTTCTTCAGTGCAACGAACAGGTCACGGATCTCGGGAAGCAACTGCAGACGTTCGTTATCCACGAGCACGCGGACGAAGTTCTGCTGTTCAGCGGACAGGGTTCCGGCCACATCCAGCACCAGCTGCACGAGCTGGCTGGCGCTGAGATTGGGATCGGCGATGCATGCCCGCATGTCCGGATCGGCCGCCAGGGCGGCGAGCCGATCCAGTGCTTCCGACCAAGGCCCCAGCGCACCTGCCCCGCGAGCCAGCTCGAAGGCGGCATCCGCATAGGGGCGCGCGATGGTGACGTTCTCGGCCATGACTTATTGCAGTTCCTGTTTCAGGTTGGCAAGCAATTCGCTGTGCACCTGGGCGTTGATCTCACGACGCAGGATCTTCTCTGCGCCGGCAACAGCCAGGTTGGCGACTTGGTCGCGCAATGCTTCCTTGGCGCGCTGGGATGCGACGCCGGCTTCAGCCTCGGCGGCTTCACGGGCGGCCGCAATGATGCGGGCGGCTTCGGCACGGGCTTCGTCGACAAGCTGGCTCGCCTGCTTTTCAGCGGAGGCACGCACATCACCCGCGGATTCGCGGGCCTTGCGCAGTTCCTCGACGACCTTCTTCTCGGCGAGTGCCAGATCGGCCTTGGCCTTGTCCGCAGCTGCCAGCCCGTCGGCGATTTTCTTCGCACGCTCGTCCAGTGCCTTCACGATGGGCGGCCACACGAATTTCATCGTGAACCACGCCAGAATGAAGAACACAACGAGCTGGGCTATCAGGGTTGCGTTCAAATTCACGGTTCTTGGCCCTCAGGTTGGTTCAAAAAAGGATGAACTCGAACCGATCAGAGCTGGAACGGGTTGGCGAAGGCGAACATCATGGCGATACCGACACCGATCAGGAACGCGGCGTCGATCAGACCGGCCAGCAGGAACATCTTGGTCTGCAGGGCGTTCATCAGTTCAGGCTGGCGAGCGGAAGCTTCGAGGTACTTGGAACCCATGATGCCGATACCGATACAAGCACCGATGGCACCCAGACCGATGATCAGACCAGCAGCCAGAGCAACAAAACCCAGAACGTTTTCCATGACGACTCCTTAGTGGGGAAGGTGAGTTTAAAAACCAGGTACTACGTTGAAGATGAAGCTGAAACTTGTTTTTAGTGGCTTTCGTGCGCCTGACCGACATACACCAGGGTCAGCATCATGAAGATGAAGGCCTGGAGCGTGATGATCAGGATGTGGAAGATCGCCCAGATGGTGCCGGCGACCACATGACCGACGAAACCGAACGCAGTGGCGGTGCCGCCCAGCAGCGCGATCAGGATGAACACGAGTTCGCCGGCATACATGTTGCCGAACAACCGCATGCCGTGGGAAACGGTCTTGGCCAGGAACTCGATGATCTGCATGGCGAAGTTCACCGGGTACAGCAGCGGGTGGCTGCCGAAGGGGGCGGTGAAGAGCTCATGCACCCAGCCGGAAACGCCCTTGATCTTGACGTTGTAGTACAGGCAGAGCAGCAGCACGCCGATCGACAGGCCCAGCGCGGCCGACAGGTCGGCAGTGGCGACGACGCGCATGTAGGCGTGGGCAGGATCGCCGCCGGCAGCGGAATAGACGCCGGTCCAGATTGCCGGAATCAGATCGACCGGCAGCAAGTCCATCGCATTCATCAGGAAGATCCAGACGAACACCGTCAGTGCGAGCGGAGCGACGAACTTGCGCGACTCGGCGCTATGCACGATGCCCTTGGCCTGGTCGGCAACCATTTCGACCAGCAGTTCGACGATGCCCTGGAAGCGTCCGGGCACACCCGAAGTCGCCTTGCGCGCGGCCAGCCACAGCAGGAAGACGGTGATCAGGCCCAGCAGGATCGAAAAGAACATCGAATCGAGGTTGATGACCCCCCAATTGATGATGTTCTCTTGCGGATGCCCGGTATTGTTGAAGTGTCCGAGGTGGTGGATTACGTATTCGGATGCGGTGGGAGCGTTGCCAGCCATGTCAGGTCTTCACCAAAAATGCAAATAAATTCGCCTTGAGTGCCAGGATCAGGCCGATCAGCATCGCCCCCCAATGGAGCTGCGGATACAGAACCCACACCAGCACCAGTAATCCCACGATCGAGGCGACCTTGACAAGCTCGCCCACGACGAAAGCGGCCACGCTCGCCGTGCCTGCCTTGCGCGAGATCGCAGCAAGACGCACAGCAAACATCCAGCTCGGCAATACGCACGCCAACCCGCCGCCTGCTGCAGAAATCGCACCTCGCGCGCCGAACAGTGCGGCGGAAAGAACCACCGCGAAAATCGTCGCGCCCAACTGCAGTAGAACGGCCTTTAACATCGATTGTTGCGCCCAGCTGCCGATTCGGCCGGAGACCGCCGAAAAATCCCGCGAATACTAGGGGTTATCCACAGCAAAGTCAAACCTCAGTTGCATCGCAGCAAACAACCCGTCAACTGTCGTATATCTTATAGAAATTATTCGTTTCGTTCGACTGCCGCGTGCAGTCGAACGGCATCGACAGCCATGCCGTGCGCCTTGCCGCTCAGCGCAGCCTGCCGAGCAGGCCGTCGAGCTGGTCCAGGCTGCCGAAACGGATCGTGACCTCGCCGGCGCCCTTCTTGTTCGCACGTATCTTCACCGAAGCGCCGATGCTGTCGGCGATCTCCTCTTCCAGCCGCAGCAGGTCGCGGTCCGGCTGCTGCGCCGGCTTCTTCTGGCGCGGATTCAGGATTTGCTGCACCAGGCGCTCGGTGTCACGCACCGACAGCTGGCGGGCGGCAACCTGGTTGGCCAGCTGGATCTGGCTGGCGCCGTCGAGCGGCAGCAGCGCGCGCGCATGGCCCATGTCGATGTCGCCGGCCATCAGCAGTTCCTGCACCGGCTTGGCGAGGTTGAGCAGGCGAAGCAGGTTCGACGCCGCCGGCCGCGAGCGGCCGACTGCATCGGCGGCTTGCTGGTGGGTCATCTCGAACTCGTCGATCAGGCGCTGGATGCCGCTGGCCTCCTCAAGCGGATTGAGGTCCTCGCGCTGGATGTTCTCGATCAGCGACATCGCCAGTGCCGCTTCGTCCGGGATCTCGCGCACCAGGCAGGGCACCTCGGCCAGGCCGGCGATCTGCGAGGCACGCCAGCGGCGCTCGCCGGCGATGATCTCGTAGCTGTCCTCGCCCACCGGCCGCACCATGATCGGCTGCATGACGCCCTGCGCCTTGATCGAGGCCGCCAGCTCCTCCAGCGAGCCCGGGTCCATGCGCGTGCGCGGCTGGTACTTGCCCGGCTGCAGCGCGATCGTGGGCAGGGTCTGCAGTTCGCCCTTCTCGGGTTCGTCGTCCTGATTGGCCGCCAGCAGCGCATCGAGTCCGCGGCCGAGGCCCTTGAGTCGGGGTTTGTTCATGGTCGTGTCCGGATTCAGAAGGTCCTGGCGCGCTCGATCATCTCACGAGCGAAAGCCATGTAAGCCTGCGCCCCCTTGGCCGCCTTGTCGAAGACCACGCCCGGCATGCCATGGCTGGGCGCCTCGGCGAGGCGGACATTGCGCGGCACGATGGCACGGAACACCTTGTCGCCGAAATGCCCTTCGAGCTGGGCGGAAACCTGTTGCTGCAGCGTCACGCGCGGATCGAACATCACCCGCAGCAGGCCGATGATCTTGAGATCGCGGTTGAGGTTGGCATGCACCTTCTTGATCGTGTTGACCAGGTCGGACAGCCCTTCCAGCGCGTAGTACTCGCACTGCATCGGGATGATCACGCCGTTGGCGCAGCACAGCCCGTTCAGCGTCAGCATCGACAGCGAAGGCGGGCAGTCGATGAGGACGAAGTCGTAGTCGGCCAGGAAGGGCGCCAACGCATTGCGCAGCCGCTTCTCGCGCTGCTCGAGATCGACCAGCTCGACTTCGGCGCCGGCGAGATCGCGGTTGGCCGGCAGCACGTCGTAGCCGCCGGTCGGCGAAGTGACGCGCACGCCGGCGAGGTCTTCCAGACCAACCAGCAGCTGGTAGATGGAGCCCTTCAGGCCGCGCTTGTCGATGCCGCTGCCCATCGTCGCGTTGCCCTGCGGATCGAGGTCGATCAGCAGCGTGCGCTGGCCGGCCAGTTGCAGCGCGGCGGCGAGGTTGACGCAGGTGGTGGTCTTGCCCACCCCGCCTTTCTGGTTGGCGACGCAAAAAATCTTGGCCATGGTCGAATCAGGCTGTTCCGTTTGCAGGGGCTGTGCGCATGGCGCGGAGCCCCGAGTGTACTTCAATGTTGCGATGCATCAGCCCGTTCCGCCCCCAGTGCGGCGAAGAACGAGCAGATGGCGCTCGGCCTCCAGCCCCGGCACCGTCAGCGCGCGCAGCTCGGCCACCGCCCAGCCCGCGGGCAGGGCCGCGATCTCGTCGGCGGGATGAACACCCTTCATCGCATACAGCGCACCGCCGTCGGCGACGAGGTGGCCGGACAGGTTCACGAAGTCGGCCAGGCTGGAGAAGGCCCGCGAAATCACGCCGTCAACCGCGCCGCCCGGCAGGTCTTCGGCCCGTACCTGCTCCACGCGCTTGTTGAAGACGCTGAAGTTGCCGAGGCCGAGCTCGATCTTCGCCTGCTGCTGGAAGCTCGCCTTCTTGCCGACGGTCTCGATCGAGCTGACGATCAGCCCGGGGTTCACGATCGCCAGCACCACGCCCGGCAGCCCGCCGCCCGAGCCGATGTCGGCCAGGCGGCCGGCAGCCGGCAGTTGCGGCAGCACGACCAGCGAATCGAGCAGATGGTGGGTGATGACTTCCTGCGGGCTGCGGATCGCGGTCAGGTTATAGACCTTGTTCCACTTCAGCAGCAGTTCGCCGAAGGCGAGCAGGCGCTCGACCGTCTCGTCGGCCAGCACCAGGCCGAGCTCGGCAATACCCTCGGCCAGTTGAGCGGCATGAGCCTGCAGCCGTCCGCTCATGCCGCCGGCCTCCGCGCCGCGGCATCGGCACTGCCCGTCCGCGCCGCCAGATCACGGCGCTTCAGCCACACCAGCAGCAGCGAGATCGCCGCCGGCGTCACGCCCTGGATGCGGCCGGCCTGGCCGATGGTCTCGGGCCGGTGCAGGTTCAGCTTCTGCTGCACTTCCTTCGACAGCCCGCGCACTTCGGCGTAGTCCAGTTCCGCCGGCAGGCGGGTGGCTTCGGCCTGCGCCTGCTTCGCCACTTCCTCCTGCTGGCGGTCGATGTAGCCCTGGTACTTGGCGGCGATCTCGATCTGCTCGATCACCTGCGGATCGGTCTCGGCCGCTTCCGGCGCGCCGGGCAGGCTCATCAGCGAGGCATAACTGGTCTCCGGCCGGCGCAGCAGCTCGAAATAGCGCTGCTCGCGCTCCAGCGGCTTGCCCAGCACGCGCTGCTGGTCTTCGGCCGGAATGACCTCGGGCCGCGCCCAGGCCGCTTTCAGCAACGCGCTGCCGCGCTCGATCGCTTCGCGCTTGCGGCAGAAGGCTTCCCAGCGCACATCGTCGACCAGGCCGAGTTCGCGGCCCTTCTCGGTCAGGCGCAGGTCGGCGTTGTCCTCGCGCAGGCTCAGGCGGTATTCGGCGCGCGAGGTGAACATGCGGTAGGGCTCGGACACCCCGCGCGTGATCAGGTCGTCCACCAGCACGCCCAGGTAGGCTTCGTCGCGGCGCGGACACCAGGCTTCGCGGCCCTGCACCTGCAGCGCGGCATTGGCGCCGGCCAGCAGGCCTTGCGCGGCGGCCTCCTCGTAGCCGGTGGTGCCGTTGATCTGGCCGGCGAAGAACAGGCCGCCGATCGACTTGGTCTCGAGGCTGGCCTTGAGATTGCGCGGGTCGAAGTAGTCGTACTCGATCGCATAACCCGGGCGCAGGATGTGCGCGTTCTCCAGGCCACGGATCGAGCGCACGATCTGCAGCTGGACGTCGAAGGGCAGCGAGGTCGAGATGCCGTTGGGGTAGATCTCGTGCGTTTCCAGGCCTTCCGGCTCGAGGAAGATGTTGTGGCTGTCCTTGTCGGCGAAGCGGTGGATCTTGTCCTCGATCGACGGACAGTAGCGCGGCCCGACGCCTTCGATGACGCCCGAATACATCGGCGAACGGTCGAGGTTGGCGCGGATGACGTCGTGCGTCTGCACATTGGTCTGCGTCATCCAGCACGGCAGCTGGCGTGGATGCTGTTCGGCGCGGCCGAGGAAGGAGAACACCGGCACCGGATCGTCGCCCGGCTGCACCGTCATCACCGAGAAGTCGATCGTGCGCGCATCCAGCCGCGGCGGCGTGCCGGTCTTGAGCCGGCCCTGCGGCAGCGCGAGTTCCTTCAGCCGCGCGCCGAGCGACACTGCCGGCGGATCGCCGGCACGGCCGGCGGCATAGTTCTGCATGCCCACGTGCACCAGGCCGTTCAGGAAGGTGCCGGCAGTCAGCACCACCGCCGGCGCCTCGAAGCGCAGGCCGATCTGGGTCACCACGCCGGTGACGCGGTCGCCGACCACGGTCAGGTCATCCACCGCCTGCTGGAACAGCCACAGATTGGGCTGGTTCTCCAGCCGCTTGCGGATCGACGCCTTGTACAGCACGCGGTCGGCCTGGGCACGGGTGGCGCGCACCGCCGGTCCTTTCGAAGCGTTCAGGATGCGGAACTGGATGCCGCCCTCGTCGGTGGCCGCCGCCATCGCGCCGCCGAGCGCATCGACTTCCTTGACCAGATGGCCCTTGCCGATGCCGCCGATCGACGGATTGCAGCTCATCGCCCCCAGCGTCTCGATGTTGTGGGTGAGCAGCAGCGTCTGCGCGCCCATGCGCGCCGCGGCCAGCGCGGCCTCGGTGCCGGCGTGGCCGCCGCCGACGACGATGACATCGAAACGGGTGGGGTAGAGCATGAGGGCTCCGTGCTGCAAGGCGTGGACAAGGGGCGGGATTCTACGCCGTCGAGCCCGTAAGAGCCAGTTTCAGCCCCCGTGTTTCACGGAATTTCACATTCCAAACAGCAGCTTATTCGCCGCCAAGCCTCCTCCTCCGGTCAACGCTTCTGCGCCGCCAGCATGCGATTGACCGCCTCCAGGTGCTCAGCCTCGTTGTGACACATGCCCTGGAACGCCGCGCAGAGGTCGAGGAAGTCCTTCAGCTCCATGCGCTGCGCCATCTTCATCAGCCGCTTGGTCAGGCGCAGGGCTTTCGGCGGCTGGGCGGCGAAGCGCGCCGCCAGGGCCTGGGCGCGCGGCAGCAGTTCGTCCGGCGCGACCACGTCCAGCACGATGCCCAGCCGCTTCGCCTCCTCGGCGTCGACGATACGGCCCGACAGCGTCAGCTCGAAAGCCTGCTGATAGCCGATCAGGCGCTGCATGAACCAGGCACCGCCGTCGCCGGGGATGATGCCGAGGTTCAGGAAGGTCTCGCCGAACCTGGCCTTCGTCGACGCGATGCGGATGTCCGCCATGTTGGCGAGGTCGAAACCGGCGCCGACCGCCGGTCCGTTCACCGCGGCGATGACCGGGATTTCCACCGCCTGCATCGCCAGCGGAATGCGCTGGATGCCGCGGCGGTAGCGGGTGGCGACTTCAGCGACGTCGCCGGCAAAATCACCGCCACGCTCGGCCATGTCCTTGACGTTGCCGCCGGACGAGAAGGCCGCGCCGGCGCCAGTCATCACCAGCACCGATACGCCGTCGCAGCGGTTCACCCAGTCGGCGACGGTACAGATGTCGTCGATCAGCGCCGAGCCGGTCAGGGCATTGCGCAAATCGTCGCGGTTGAAGGTCAGCGTGGCGACACGGTCTTCGACCGTCAATAGGGCATCGGTCAGGGTGGGCTGGGTCATCGGGCTGTCTCCTCGATTTTTTCGTGGCTCGGAAGCCGTGATGATGCGCGGATCGACCGTGCCGGGTCCACCCGTGTCAGGCAGGCGCGGGCTTCTCCGCGCGCGGCGTACGGAAGCGCCACCAGGGCAGTACGCGGGTCATCGACAGCACTTCGCCGCTGTTCATCGGCGTGTAGCCCGGCAGGGTCGCCAGGCAGCGCTGCCATTCGGCGCTGCCCAGCAGCGCGAGCAATGCCTGGGTCGCAGGCTGTTCGAGACTGCTCTTGAGGCAGGCAAGGAAGTAGTTCTCCTCGACCAGCGGCACGAAATCCAGGCCGCGTATCCGTGCATTGGCCTCGATGCCGAAGCCGGCGTCGGCCATGCCGGTGGCGATCGCATGCGCCACCGCGGCGTGCGAGGACTCGGCCCGCTCGTGCCCGCGTACCGACTCGGGCGCGATGCCGGCGTCAGCCAGCAATTCGTCGAACAGCACCCGTGTGCCGGTGCCGAGCGCGCAATTGACGAAGCGCACGCCGCGCCGGGTGAGGTCGTCCACCGTCCGCAGGCCGAGCGGATTGCCTCGCGCGACGATCAGGCCCTGGGTGCGGCGGGCGAAGCCGATCAGCTTGTTGCGGCCGGGCTGCAGCAGCGGCTTGTAGGTGCGCTGCGACAGCGAGCCGCGCGCCGGCTTGAGCCGGGTATGGAAGCCCGCCATCTCGCAGCGGCCTTCGTTCAGCGCGCGGATGGCATCGACGCTGCCGGTGAAGCGGATGTCGAGATGCAGCCGCCGGGCGCGCGCCTGCTCGCCGAGCGCGATCAGCGCTTCGTCATGGCTGGCGAAAAAGGTCAGCACGTGGGCGGAATCGTCGAAGGCGATGGCGAAGGCACGCTCGATGTCGGCGCGCAGCGCCTCGATCTGCGGCAGCAGCCGCGCCTGCGCCTGGCGCTCGGCCCACAGCAGCTTGGCGCCGAAGTCGGTGAGGCGGGCCGCATGGCCTTTTTCCCAATGGATCAGCGGCTGGCCGAACTCGGCATCCCAGCGTTTCAGTTCTCCCCAGACGTGGCGGTAGGACAGATCGAGCTGGCGTGCGGCAGCCGAGATCGAACCGCGCTCGCTGACCGCCTGCAGCAGGTCGAGCAGGGGATTGCGGACCAGCGCGGGCACCGCATCGGTGCCCAGCGTGTAGTTGAGGCTGACTCTGTGCATGTTTTCCAGACCGCGAACGGGAGGCATTCGGCCCACTTCCGGCCTTGCCTCCTCGGCTCCAACGAGCATTTCTACCGTGCCATCACTCATCATCAGGCAATGACCGCCGCAGATTTGACCAAAGCCCACACCGGCAGGCCCGGCCGAACACCCAGTTCCGCCACCGACTTGCGCGTCAGGCGCGCGATCAGCGCCTGGCCGGCGCAGCGAAGCCGCACCAGCGCCTGCGAGGGGTGGATATCGTCCAGCACCGCTTCGACGACACCGTGCAGGTGGTTCTGGATGCTGCTGCGCTGCGGCTCATCCAGCGCCAAGCTGACGTCACGCGCCAGCACGCGCATCCGGACCCGTGCGCCCACCGCCAGGCCGACGTCGCGAACAACGAGACGCTCGCTGTCGTCGAGCCGCACGCGAGCCAGGTGCCATTGCGCATCGCATTCCTCGATCACGCCTTCGACCACCGCTGCGGCATCCTCCCCGGCCAGCACCGGCAGATCGCCCTGCGCCAGCACCTCACCGACCGGCCCCACCGCCAGTGCCCTGCCCTGCTCCAGCACCACCACCTGGTCCGCCAGCCGGCTCAGCTCTTCCACCGAATGGGTGACGTAGAGCATCGGCACCGAGAGCTGGTCGCGCAGGCGTTCGAGCCAGGGCATGATCTCGCGCCGGCGCGGCAGATCGAGCGAAGCCAGCGGCTCATCCAGCAGCAGCAGGCGCGGCCGCGTCGCCAGCGCGCGGGCGATCGCCACCCGCTGGCGCTCTCCGCCCGACAACTGGGCGGGTTTGCGCGCCAGCAGAGCGCCGATGCCGAGCAGTTCGATGGCCTCGTCCAGCGCCCCCCGTCCGCCCTGCACCTTGGTGCGGCGCAGGCCGTATTCGAGGTTGCGCCGCGCATCCAGGTGCTCGAACAGGCTCGACTCCTGGAACACGTAACCCAGCGAACGCCGCCAGGTGGGCAGAAACACCCCCTTCTCATCGTCCTGCCACACCTCCCCACCGATGCGGACGAGACCTTCGCTCGCCCGTTCCAGGCCCGCGACGCAGCGCAGCACGGTGGTCTTGCCCGAACCCGAGGCGCCGAACAGCACCGTGATGCCGCGCGCCGGCAGCGTCAGGTCTACATCGACGGAGAATTCCGAGCGCGCCAAGCCGAGCCGCACGCGGTTGCTGCCTCCACTCATCGCATGAAGCCTCCACCGCTGCGCCTGAGCAGCGACAGGCTCATCAGGATCAGGAAGGAGAACACCACCATGCCGCCCGCCAGCCAGTGCGCCTGGGCGTATTCCATCGCCTCGACGTGGCCGTAGATCTGGGTGGAGACCACCCGCGTCTGGCCCGGAATGTTGCCGCCGATCATCAGCACGACGCCGAACTCGCCGACCGTGTGGGCGAAACTGAGGATCGCCGCGGTCAGCATGCCAGGCCGCGCCAGCGGCAGCGCGACGGTGAAGAAGGCATCGAGCGGGCTTGCGCGCAATGTCGCCGCCGCTTCGAGCGGCCGCGGCCCGATGGACTCGAAAGCGTGCTGGATCGGCTGCACCGCGAAAGGCAGCGAAAACACGATCGAACCGATCAGCAGGCCGGTGAAGCTGAAGGACAGGATGCCCCAGCCCAGCGCCTGGGTAAATTGCCCGACGGGGCCGTTCGGCCCCATCAGCACCAGCAGGTAGAAACCCAGCACCGTCGGCGGCAGCACCAGCGGCAGCGTGACCAAGGCGCCGATCGGCGCCCGCCAGCGCGAGCGCGTCTGCGACAGCCACCATGCCAGCGGCGTGGCGATCACGAGCAACAGCACCGTGGTCAGGGTCGCCAGCTCGAGCGTGAGCCGGATCGCCTGCCAGGCGCTGTCGTCGAGCACCGCCATGCTCAGAGTGCGTAGCCGTAGGAGAGGATGATCTTCCGGGCGGTCTCGCCCTTCATGTAGTCCATCAGCGCGGCGGCGGCGGGATTGTCCTTGCCCTTGTTCAGCACCAGCACGTCCTGGCGGATCGGCTCGTACATGTCTTCAGGCACGATCCAGGCCGAACCTTCGGTGATGCGGCCGTCGGCATACACCTGCGACAGCGCGACGAAACCCAGCTGGGCGTTCTGCGTGGCGGCGAACTGGTAGGTCTGGCCGATGTTCTCGCCCGTCACGAACTTGCTCGCCAGGCTGTCGGCGAGGCCGAGCTTGTTCAGCGTCTGCATCGCGGCAGCACCATAGGGTGCGAGCTTGGGATCGGCGACCGCGAGGCGTTCGAAGCTGCCCTTGCGCAGGATCTCGCCCTTGTCGTCGACCAGGCCGTCCTGCTTGCTCCACAGCACCAGCTTGCCGATGGCGTAGGTGAAGCGCGCGCCCTCCACGCTGCCGCCTTCCTTCTCGATGCGGGCCGGTGTTTCGTCGTCGGCGGCGAACAGCACTTCGAAAGGCGCGCCGTTCTTGATCTGGGCGTAGAACTTGCCGGTGGAGCCGAAGGACAGCACCAGCTTGTGGCCGGTGTCCTTCTCGAACACTTCGGCGATCTTCTGCATCGGCGCGGTGAAGTTCGCCGCCACCGCCACGTTGAGATCGGCGGCATGCAGCGGGGCGCTCAGGAACAGGCTGGCGAAAAGAACGGCAACGGCCGGAGCGGAGGCAAGGGGCTTCATGTGCGGAGCTCGCTATTCCAAAATGGAATAGCGATTCTAGCAATCCTCCCGAGGCATGGGAAATCTCACCCGGCCGGCCCCGCCGGCGCAGCGCCCTCAGCCTGCATGCACCGGGATCGCAGTGTTGTCGATCACCCGCCGCAGCACGAAACTCGAATGCACGCCGGTGACGCCCGGGATGCGGGTGATGCGGTTCAGCAGCAGTTCCTGGTAGCCGTCCATGTCGGCGACGATCACCTTCAACTGGTAGTCGGCATCCTGGCCGGTGATCAGCAGGCATTCCAGCACCTGCGGAATCTTCGCCACCTCGCTTTCGAAATGCGTGAAACGCTCGGGCGTGTGGCGGTCCATCGAGATATGGATCAGCGCCATCAGCGACAGGCCGAGCTTTTTCGCGTCGAGCAGCGCACGGTAGCCGAGAATCAGGCCGGACTCTTCCAACGCCCGCAGCCGCCGCAGGCAGGACGAAGGCGACAGGCTGATGCGGTCGGCGAGGTCCTGGTTGCTGATGCGGCCGTCCTGCTGCAGCAGTTCGAGAATCTGGCGGTCGTAGCGGTCGAGCTGCATGATCGGTTCCTGATTTCACCCAATACGGCACATCATTTCACTTGAAACCCATTTTGTGAATCATTCTGCCGAAAAATCGCTTCCCGCACCGCAACAACGCAATCGTCTGCCACGGCCGGGCGAGTAGACTTTCCCCCATCGAACAACGCCACGCCCAAAAGGATCGCGCCATGATGTTGCAGAACCCCGCCGCCAAGTACCGCCCCTTCCCCTCCATCCAGCTTGCCGACCGCCAATGGCCGAACAAGACCATCGACATGGCGCCGATCTGGATGAGCACCGACCTGCGCGACGGCAACCAGGCGCTGTTCGAGCCGATGAACGTCGAGCGCAAGATGCGCATGTTCCGCACCGTCTGCCACATCGGCTTCAAGGAAGTCGAAGTCGGCTTCCCCTCGGCCTCGCAGACCGACTTCGACTTCGTCCGCCACCTCATCGAAGGCGGCCATGTGCCCGAAGACGTCACCATCCAGGTACTCACCCAGGCCCGCGAGGATCTCATCCGCCGCACCATCGAATCGGTGCGCGGCGCCAGGCGCGCCATCGTCCACATCTATAACGCCACCTCGCCGACCTTCCGCGAAGTCGTGTTCGGCATGGAGAAGCCGCAGGTCGTCGAACTCGCCGTATCGGCGGTACGCCTCATCAAGCAGCTCGCCACCGAGCTCGAAGCCGAATGCGGCACCCGCATCTCGCTCGAATACAGCCCGGAAACCTTCACCGCCACCGAACTCGATTTCGCCAAGGAAATCTGCGACGCCGTCACCGCCGAATGGGGCGCGACGCCGGAAGACAAGGTCATCCTCAACCTCCCGGCCACGGTCGAAGTGTCCACGCCCAACATCTACGCCGACCAGATCGAGTGGATGCACCGCAACCTCGCCCGCCGCGACAGCGTCGTGCTCAGCCTCCACCCGCACAACGACCGCGGCACCGGCGTCGCCGCCGCCGAGCTCGGCATCATGGCCGGCGCCGACCGCGTCGAAGGCTGCCTGTTCGGCAACGGCGAGCGTACCGGCAACGTGGACATCGTCACCCTCGCGCTCAACCTCTACACCCAGGGCGTGCATCCGCAGCTCGACTTCTCCGACATCAACGCCGTCGCCCGTACCGTCGAATACTGCAACCAGTTGCCCATCCACCCACGCCACCCCTATGTGGGGGATCTCGTGTTCACGGCCTTCTCCGGCTCCCACCAGGATGCCATCAAGAAAGGATTCGCCGCCCAAAAGGCAGGCGCCCGGTGGAACGTGCCCTACCTCCCGATCGACCCCGCCGACGTCGGCCGCAACTACGACTCCGTGATCCGCGTCAACAGCCAGTCGGGCAAGGGCGGCATCGCCTACCTGCTCGAGACCGAGTACGGCATCGTCATGCCGCGCCGGCTTCAGGTCGAGTTCTCGCGCGAGGTGCAGCAGGTCACCGACGCAACCGGCGGCGAAATGTCGGCCGAGGCCTTGTGGGAGCTCTTCCGCAGCACCTACGTCGATTCCGCGGCGCCGGTGCGCTACGTCGAGCACCACCTCTTCGAGCACGGCGCGGCCCAGGGCATCCGGCTCATGGTCGAGATCGGCGGCACCCGCCACTTGCTCGTCGGCGAAGGCAACGGCCCGATCGACGCCGCGGTGCACGCACTGCGCGGCGCCGGCATCGACGTCCAGGTGCGCAGCTACGAGGAACGCTCGATCACCGCGAGCGAAGACGGCGGCAATGCCCAGGCCTGCGCCTTCGTCGAACTGATGCAGGCCGGCGACAACGGCGGCGACCGCTACGGCGTCGGCATCGACGGCAACATCATCACCGCCTCGATCCGCGCCATCGTCAGCGGCGTCAATCGCCTGCAGCCGGCATTCGACGCCGAACCGGCCGCACGCGCCGCCTGACGGCCAGCCCCCGCCTCCACTGAAAGCAAAGCCGGCCCGCGAGGCCGGCTTTGCTCCGTCAGCGCCTCAGGCTCAATGCATGCGGCCGATCTTGCGGTAGAGCGTGTTGCGGCTGATGCCGAGCCTGCGGGCAGCGGCCGAGACGTTGCCGCTGACTTCGCGCATCACCTCGGCGATCACCTCCAGTTCGATCTCGCCCAGGCTGCGCGCCTGCGCGGACGACGCGGCAGGCGCTTCGGCCTCGGCCCGTGGCACAGCAATCGCCTGCGGACGGCCGCTTTCGGCGTCGTCCATCGGATCGGCGCCGAACAGCTCTTCGGGCAAGTGGACCGGCAGTATCTCGGTTTCGTCGTCGTCGAGCAGCGCGGCAGCCACCCGGATCACGTTCTGCAGCTGGCGGACATTGCCTGGCCAGGGATAGCGTTCGATGAACTCCAGCACCCGTTCGCTGATGCTGACCCTGCCGGCCCGCGGTGAGCCTGCCAACTCGGTTTCGAGGATCTTGGCAACGATGGAGCGGATGTCGGAGCGCTCGCGCAGCGGCGGTACGGTGATGGTCAGGCCATTGACCCGGTAGTACAGATCCTCGCGGAAGCTGCCCGCCTTAACCGCATCGCGCAGCATCCGATGGGTCGCGCAGACCAGCGAGATATCGACCGGGATCTGGCGCTGGCCGCCGATCGGCGTCACGCAGCGCTCCTGCAGCACACGCAGCAGCCTCGCCTGCATGCCCAGCGGCATGTCGCCGATCTCGTCGAGGAACAGCGTGCCGCCATGGGCCTGCTGGATCTTGCCGATCGCGCCTTCGCGCCGCGCACCCGTGAAGGCGCCGCCGACGTAGCCGAACAGTTCGGATTCGATCAGGGTCTCGGGAATCGCAGCGCAGTTGAGCGCGACGAAGGGCCCTTCGGCACGCGGGCCGGAGAAGTGGAAGGCACGGGCGAAGAGCTCCTTGCCCACGCCCGACTCGCCCTGGATCAGCAGCGGGATGTCCTTGCCGTTGATCCGCGCGGCGCGGTCGAGCGCGAGCTGAAGCCGCTGATCGCCGGTCGCGAGGCAGTCCAGGGTGATCTCCCCCGTGCGCCGGTCGCAAGGCTTGGCGCTGCGTACGGACTGGGAACGCGCTGCACTGCCAGTCTCGTCGGTGCGCGTGCCGGCCCGGGACATGCCGAGCAGTGGCCCCGCCGCGCGCAGCCGCGAGAAGATGCGTTCGCCTGCACGCGGCTCCAGCGCCTGGAGTGCATGCGGATCGCGCGCGCAACGGTCCATGAAGACACCGAACGACACCCGGAACACATTGGAAAAACCGATGCCCTCGGGGCAGACAGGCAGTTGCCGGAGCAGCGCACGTGCAATCCCGTTCGCACCCACCACGCGTCCGTCCTGAGTCACCGCCAGCAGACCTTCCTGCAGGCCGCCGATGCACTCCGGGCGGCAGTGGATCGCCACCAGGATCTCACGCGCATACTGGATTTCGAACAGGCGCTTCTCCAGCATCTGCGCGGCGAGCCTGACGAGGCCGAGCGTGTGGCGCTGGGTATTGCGGCTGTCGCCAGAGATGTCCAGCACACCGGCCATCACGCCTTCCGGACTGAACACCGGCGCGGCGCTGCAGGCCAGAAAACCATTGCGATCGAGAAAATGTTCAGCGCCGACGACCTCGACCGGCATCCCCTCGACCAGCGTGGTACCGACTGCATTGGTGCCGCGCGCACCTTCGCTCCACGAAGCGCCGGGCTGCAGCGCGATGCGCTGCGCGCGGCCGACGAACTCCGGATCGCCGAGACTGTGCAGAATCATGCCGCGGTCGTCGGCCAGAATGACCATGCTGCCCGAAGCGCGGATCTGCTCGTAAACATGTTCCATGACGCCGCTGGCGTTGTTCAGCAGCAGTTCGCTGCGTTCACGGGCATCGGCAAGCTCGCTGCGGCCTTCGGGATCGCCACGGCCGCTGGCCAGGTAATCGACGCCGGCGTCGCGGCAGCGCACCCATGAGCGCAACACCTCGTGCGGCAGTTCGCCGTCCGGGCAAGCTCCTTCCTCGAAAAACCGTCGTCGCGCCTCGGTCACGCGCAGTTCGCGTCCGTCGGCGGGCAAAAGCTGGCCCATTCCCTGTCTCCTCCTTGTCTTCGCGCCCTGTCGTGTTTTTTGTGATGCGCGGTTGTTCCAAAACTTAGCACCTGCCTCGAATTGCAGCAACCGCCGCCGAGGCCATAGCGTGTGCGAGAGCAAATTCCTTGCCACGCAATGGCGCAAGTCGTCATGGCACACCGCTTGCAGAGTTCCCATCAACCGGATTCGCCGGTGCATCGAAATCGACACACCCCGACATCAGCCATGAGGAAACAGAAAGTGAAAAGCAAATACAACGAGGAGACAAGGTTCCAACCCCTGCGCAAGGCAGCGCTCGCACTGCTGCTGGCAGGCAGCGCGTCGCTGGCCTGCGCGCACGGCGACGTCGTCCCCCACGCCGTTGACGTCTCCACCCTGAAACCCCTCGGCGAGGCCTGGCTGGAGCGCAACCCCTACAGCAAAAACGCGGATGCGATCCGCATCGGCGACTCGGCATTCAACCAGAACTGCGCCCGCTGTCACGGCCTCGGCGCCGTCTCGGGCGGCATCGCACCTGATCTGCGCTTCCTGCCGACGGACGCCGAGGGCGACGAAATCTTCATGCAGCGCATCCGCAACGGCGCCACCCGCGACGGCCGGGTTCTACATGCCGCCCTTCGAAGGTATCCTGTCCCAGGAAGCCATGTGGGCGATCCGCGCCTGGCTGGAGACGGTCGCCGAACAGTGACCGGGCCTCGGTGCCCGAACATATTCCGTTCGCCCCAGGCGCCCCCTGCCGCCCGAACTGCGCGGCAGGGGGCGTTTTCACAAGGAGACGAGCTCATGGTCCCTGCACGCTATGACCCGGGTGCAATCGCACTGCACTGGATCCACGCAATCCTGATCGCAGTCCTGATCTTCATCGGCCTGTCCATCGACGGCCTTCCCAACGGCCCCGAGCGCAGCTCCACGATCGCCCTGCACAAGTCGCTCGGCATCACCGCCTTCCTGGTGCTTGCGCTGCGCCTGGTCTGGCGCAGGCTGCATCCGCCGCCAGTGGACGAGCGTTTGAGCGCGACACAGCAGCGTCTTGCACGTTACGGCCATCGCGCCGTTTACCTGCTGCTCGTGCTGACCCCGTTGAGCGGCTTTCTCTCGGCCAGCTTCACCAAGTACCCGATGCGCTTCTTCGGCTACGTCATTCCCAAGGCAGGCTGGCCGGACGAAGCCCTGAACGAATTGTTCGGCGCCGCCCACGGCCTGTTCGCGTGGACGCTGCTGGCACTGATCGTGATGCACGTCGGCGCCGTCATCCTGCATTGGCTGCAGGGCGTGCCGGTGCTGCCGAGGATGCTGCCCGGCCGCCGCGGTAGCGACCGCCGCTGATCGTCACTGTCCCGTGATGAAGCATCTGCTCCAAATCGGAACAGATGCCCACCCACTTGTCCGGCGGCAAAAAAAACGGCGGCCTGGGCCGCCTGGAACTCACTTCCGTGAGATGGGGGAGAACACCGGCCCCCACGCCGCCCTGCAAGCGGCGCGGGAGCCTGATCCATCAGAAGAACCCGAGCTTGTTTTCGCTGTAGCTGACGAGCAGGTTCTTGGTCTGCTGGTAGTGGTCGAGCATCATCTTGTGGGTCTCGCGGCCGATGCCCGACTCCTTGTAGCCGCCGAAGGCCGCATGCGCCGGATAGGCGTGGTAGCAGTTCGTCCACACCCGGCCCGCCTGGATCGCACGGCCCATCCGGTAGGCCACGTTGCCGTTGCGGCTCCACACCCCCGCGCCCAGCCCGTACAGCGTGTCGTTGGCGATCGCCAGCGCCTCGGCTTCGTCCTTGAACGTCGTCACCGCCAGCACCGGGCCGAAGATCTCTTCCTGGAAGATGCGCATCTTGTTGTGGCCCTTGAACAGCGTCGGCTGGATGTAGTAGCCCCCGCTCAGGTCCGCGCCCAGATCCGCCTTGTCGCCGCCGATCAGCACCTGCGCCCCTTCTTCCTTGCCCAGCGCCAGGTACGACTGGATCTTGCTCATCTGCTCCTTCGAGGCCTGCGCCCCCATCATCGACTCGGTGTCGAGCGGGTGGCCGTGCTTGATCGCCGCCACGCGCTTCACCACACGCTCGATGAACCGGTCGTAGATGCTCTCCTGGATCAGCGCCCGGCTCGGGCAGGTGCACACTTCGCCCTGGTTGAAGGCGAACAGCACCATCCCTTCGATCGCCTTGTCCAGGAAGCTGTCGTCCTTGTCCATGACGTCGGCGAAGAAGATGTTGGGCGACTTGCCGCCCAGCTCGAGCGTGGCCGGGATCAGGTTGTTGGCCGCGGCCTGGGCGATCACCCGGCCGGTCGAGGTCGAGCCGGTGAAGGCGATCTTGGCGATGCGCTTGCTGGTGGCCAGCGGCATGCCCGCTTCGCGGCCGAAGCCATTGACGATGTTGAGCACGCCCGGCGGCAGCAGGTCGGCGATCAGCTCGGCCAGCACCATGATCGACACCGGCGTCGATTCGGCCGGCTTCAACACCACGCAGTTGCCCGCGCCCAGCGCCGGCGCAAGCTTCCACGCCGCCATCAGGATCGGGAAGTTCCACGGGATGATCTGCCCGACCACGCCCAGCGGCTCGTGCAGGTGGTACGCCACGGTGTTCTCGTCGATCTCCGAGATCGCGCCTTCCTGCGCGCGCAGGCAGCCAGCGAAGTAGCGGAAGTGATCGACCGTGAGCGGAATGTCGGCGTTGAGCGTCTCGCGGATCGCCTTGCCGTTATCCACCGTCTCGGCGTACGCCAGCCGCTCCAGGTTCTGCTCGATGCGGTCGGCAATCTTCAACAGGATGTTGGCCCGATCCGCCGCCGGCGTCTTGCTCCAGGCCGGAAACGCCGCGTGCGCCGCGTCCAGCGCCAGCTCGATGTCCTCGGCCGTCGAGCGCGCCGCCTGCGTATACACCTGGCCGCTGATCGGCGTCACCACATCGAAATACGCCCCCTTGACCGGCGCAACAAACTTGCCGCCAATGAAGTTGTCGTAGCGCGCCTTGTGCTGCACCGGGGCCCCGGACTGACCGGGCATTGCGTAGATCATCTCGATGTCTCCTCTCTTGTGGTTACGCACGCCATGTGCGTTACCAGCCTGCTCTGCAGGCAGCGTGCCAGAATGGCATGCCGCTGCATCGATCATATTTTTTTCTTATCATTCAAATCACTAGCAAGCTCATCGGCTGCACGGCCCGCCCAGGACTGCTCAAGGCCGGCCTTGCCGGGTGTTCAATTGCCGCACACCTGTTCAAATGCGATGCACTTCCGCCCGCGCCGAGTTCCAGCCCATGCACGCTGAAGGCATACTTCCTGCATGGAAAAGGACATGGACCCTGCACGCTCTCCCTCTCCGAGTCCGGCCGCGCTTGCGCCGATCGACCTGCACGCCTCGTGGGCGCGCAGCAGGGAGTTCGGCCTGCGCCCTGACGATGCGCTGTCCGACGCCCTCGTTTCCGCAGCCGATCTGCGCGATCGTCTGGAAGCCAATGCCCGCCTGCTGACTTTCTCCCGTCCGGTCATCGAAAACCTTTTCCGCCAGATCGACTGCCCGAGTTCGACACTGCTGCTGACCGACTGCGACGGCCTGATCCTGAGCGCCATGGGCGACACCGGCTTCCTCGACCGCTCCACCCGGGTCGCGCTTTGCCCCGGCGCCGAATGGAGCGAGGCGGCGATGGGAACGAACGCGATCGGCACCGCACTCACCACCCGCAGGGCCGTCACCATCGAAGGCGATCAGCATTACCTCGCGCGCAACCGCTTCCTGACCTGCATCGCCACGCCGATCTTCTCACCCACCGGCGGCGTCGCCGGCATCCTGGACATTTCCACCGACGCCCGCGCCAACCTCTCGCATGCCGACGCACTGCTGCGCACCACGGCCGAATGCATCGAACACCGCCTGATCGAAAACCTCGGCGAAGGCTTTCTGTCGCTGCATTTCCATGCCCGGCCCGATCTGCTCGGCAGCCCGCTGGAAGGGCTGGTGCTGTTCGACGAGGCGGGCCGCCTGCTGGCCAGCAATCGTGCTGCCCGCACGCTGCTGCAGCTGCACGGGGAGTTCCCGCAGGGCAGCTACCCCGAGTGCTTCACCACACAGTGGCAGCATCTGGTGGCCTGGGCCGCATTCGGGCCGTTGACGCCGTTTCCGCTGCGCACGCTGCACGGCCGGACCTGCATCGCCCGGGCCGAGCTGCTGCTGCCCCGGCCAGCACACAGCAGCCGGCAAGCGGGAGAAGAGGGGGCGCCCACCACACCTTGCACCGATGCGCCGCCAGCGCCCGGCATCGATCCGCGTGTCGTCCAGGCCGGCACGCGGATCGATTCCTGGCATCACGATCACGAAGCAGGTCCGCTGCTGCTGTACGGCGAGACCGGAACCGGCAAGCGCCATCTGCTCCATCAGTACTGCCGCGGCCACGGCATCGGCCTTCCCGTGCCCGAACTCGACGGCCGCAGCCTCGCCACCCACGAGCAGGCCGGTCTCGACGAACTCGAGGACTTCCTGCGCCAGACGGAGAACAGCCTGCTCTACCTGACTGACGTCGATCTTCTTCCCGCCCCAGCCCTCCGCCGGCTGTTCGATGCGGCAGGCGGCACCCACCGCATCATCGCCGCCAGCCGGCGCCCGCTCCCGGATGAAGCACACGCCAGTGGCCTGGATCAGGCGACACTGGCCCGGCACAGGGGGCATGTCGTGACGCTGCCGGCGCTGCGCGAACGCGCCGATTTCGCCAGCCTGGTACATCACTTCGTCCACGAAGCCAGTCCAGGACGACCGCTCCGCGTTCTTCCCGAGACCATCGACCGCCTGCAGCGCTACTCATGGCCCGGCAACATCAGCGAACTCGCCAGCCGCCTGCGCCTCATGCTCGCGCTGCTGGGGGACGAGCGCACGGAATTGCGCCCGGACGACATTCCCGACGAACTGCTGGAAGCCGCCGGCTGAGCATGCCCAGCGGCCGGTGCATGGCGCAACGCCCCCGCCGCCCCATGCCACATGAAATTGCCCGTCCGGCCTGTTCAAGAAGGGAGCGACTGTTCCATATCGTTACACCTTGCCCGCCGCCGCAGCGCCCGCCAAACCGCTACAGGGCGCCAAAGGCGGCATTCACCCCTTCAGCCGCGGCTGGCACGCTCTTTGCCAAAAGCACCTCACCGGACACCCGGCCCGTCGGCCCGAAAGCGGCGGAGAGCCACACGACATACCTACAAGACAGGATCAGGAGGCAAGGAGCAAAAATGAAGAAATCGCATGCAAAGCCCTTCGCGCTGCGCGCCATCGTCGTCGCCACGGCGGCGGCGTTGTCGCTGCCGGTTGCCGCAGTCACCGATGTCACCTGGGAAGACATCCTCAACGACGACAAGACCACTGGCGACGTGCTGTCCTACGGCCTGGGCCTGAAGGCGCAGCGCCACAGCCCGCTCAAGACGATCAACACCGACAACGTCGAAAACCTGGTGCCGGCCTGGAGCTTCTCCTTCGGCGGTGAAAAGCAGCGCGGCCAGGAAGCCCAGGCGCTGGTGCACGACGGCGTGATCTACGTCACCGCCTCGTATTCGCGCATGTTCGCGATCGACGCCCGCAGCGGCAAACGCCTGTGGGAATACAACGCCCGCCTGCCGGACGACATCCGCCCCTGCTGCGACGTGGTCAACCGCGGCGCCGCCATCTATGGCGACAAGGTCTTCTTCGGCACCCTGGATGCGGCCATGGTCGCGCTCGACCGCAAGACCGGCAAGGTCGTGTGGCGCAAGAAGTTCGGCGACCACAAGGTCGGCTACACCATGACCGGCGCCCCCTTCGTCGTCAAGGACCAGAAGAGCGGCCGCATCCTGCTGGTGCACGGTTCGTCCGGCGACGAATTCGGCGTGGTCGGCTGGCTGTTCGCACGCGACCCCGACACCGGCGAGGAAGTCTGGGCCCGCCCGCTGGTCGAAGGCCACATGGGCCGCCTGAACGGCAAGGACAGCACCCCCACCGGCGATCCCAAGGCACCGAGCTGGCCGAACGATCCCAACTCGCCCACCGGCAAGGTCGAAGCCTGGAGCCAGGGCGGCGGCGCGCCGTGGCAGACCGCCAGCTTCGACGTCGCCAACAACATGGTCGTCATCGGCGCCGGCAACCCCGCGCCGTGGAATACCTGGAAGCGCACCGCGCCGGGCGACGACCCGCGCAACTGGGACAGCCTGTTCACTTCCGGCCAGGCCTACGTCGATGCCAGCACCGGCGAACTGAAGGGCTTCTTCCAGCACACCCCGAACGACGCCTGGGACTTCTCCGGCAACAACTCCATCGTGCTGTTCGAGTACAAGGATCCGAAGACCGGCAAGATGGTCAATGCCTCGGCCCACGCCGACCGCAACGGCTTCTTCTTCGTCACCGACCGCGACAAGCTCGCCACGGGCGCCGGCTATCCCAACAAGCCGACCTCGCTGATCGGCGCCTGGCCCTTCGTCGAAGGCATCACCTGGGCTTCGGGCTTCGACCTGAAGACCGGCCGCCCGATCGAGAAGGACAACCGTCCGCCGCAACCGAAGGAAGGCGCCGACAAGGGCGAATCGATCTTCGTCTCGCCACCCTTCATCGGCGGCACCAACTGGCACCCGATGTCGTACAGCCCGGACACCGGCCTGTTCTACATCCCGGCCAACCACTGGGCGATGGACTACTGGACCGAGAACATCACCTACCAGGCCGGCTCCGCCTATCTGGGCCAGGGCTTCCGCGTCAAGCGCCTGTTCGACGACCACATCGGCAATCTGCGCGCGATCGACCCGATCACCGGCAAGATCGTCTGGGAGCACAAGGAAGAATTCCCGCTGTGGGCCGGCACCCTGACCACCGCCGGCGGCCTGATCTTCACCGGCACCTCGGACGGCTACGTCAAGGCCTTCGACGCCAAGAACGGCAAGGAGCTGTGGAAGTTCCAGACCGGTTCGGGCGTGGTCTCGGTCCCGGTGACCTGGGAGATGGACGGCGAGCAGTACATCGCCATCCAGTCGGGCTACGGCGGCGCGGTGCCGCTGTGGGGCGGCGACATGGCCGAGCTGACCAAGCAGGTGACCCAGGGCGGCTCGATGTGGGTGTTCAAGCTGCCGAAAGCCAGCCGCTGATCCTGCCTGACGAACCCGGCGGCCCCGCGTTCCGGCGCGGGCGCCGGGTTCGCCGCCATAACCGGGCGGGTGCACCCCGCCCGGCCTCCCCGGAAGGAGCACGCCCGTGGTTCACACTCCTGACTCCAACTCCGCCGCGCAGCCTTCCCGCCCGCGCTGGCGTAGCCTGCTGGCCGCAAGCTGTCTGGTTCTGGGCGGCCTGAGCGCATCCGCCGCATGGGCGGAAGAGAGCTTCGGCGACACCACCCATGCCGACGACGAAGAAGAATGGCCGCTGGTCATCAACGGCTGCCCGATCTGGCCCTACACCCGCTGTCCGGGCGCCGATCTGCGCCATGCCGACCTCGTCGGCCAGAACCTCGCCGGCGCCGACCTGCGCGGCGCCAACCTGACGCGAGCCGACCTGCGCGCCGCCAATCTGTCCGCTGCCAACCTGGAAGGCGCCGATCTGACCGCCGCGCGCATGAACAAGGTCAACGCCGCCAGCACCAATTTCCGCAACACCCGCATGATCGGCACCGATCTGGAAGCCGGGCGGCTGATGCGCTCCGACTTTTCCGGCGCCGACTTCACCGGCGCCAGCCTGGAATTCGCCCGCCTCAACCACACCTGGTTCGTCGGCGCGAAGCTGGTGAGCTGCAACCTGCAGGAAGCGAAGTTCGTCTCGGTCAGGCTGGACGACGCCGTCATCGACCGCTGCGTGACGCGCTTCACCATCTTCCCCGAATCCTCGTTCACCAATTGCCAGGGCTGCCCGGCCACCGACTGGTAGCCGCAGCGTTCTCGCAAGGAAGCCGCCCGATGCAGATCTTCCGTTCCCATCCTTCCGCCGCCCTCGCCCGGCTGCGCGCGGGCCTGGCCGCCACGCTGTGCGCCGTGCTGGGCTGCCTGCCCGTCGCCGCGCAGGCGGAACGGCCGCAGCCGCCGGTCGTCGATGTTTCCACGCTGCCGCCGATCGCCCCCGGCTGGGCCGACAGCAATCCGCTGCGCGGCAACGCCGCCGCCATCGAACTCGGCCGCAGCGCCTTCAACCAGGCCTGTGCCCGCTGCCATGGCGTCGATGCCGACGGCGAGCGCGCGCCCGCGCCCGATCTGCGCCGCATCGGCGGCATCTGCAACCGGGCCAAGGATCCGGCGCTGAAGCAGCGCTGCATCGAAGACAGCGACTATTTCTTCAGGTATTCAGTGCTGAACGGCAAGATCAAGCTCGGCATCGAACACATGCCGCCGTGGGAAGGCCTCATCGACGCGCCGGTGCTGTGGTCGATCCGCAGCTTCGTCGAAAGCAAACGCAAGCCGCCGCAGCGGAAGGAGCCGAAATGACCTTGAAGGGGCTGATCGCTGCCACGGGCCTGGCGCTGATGCTGGCCGCACAAGGCGTACACGCGCAGGAGACGGCTGATCCGCTCGGCTCGCCGCGCTGGGAGGAAATGCGCCAGAGCTTCTTCCCCGGCGCCGAAGTCGGGTTCGACGAGCGTGTCCGCGTCAGCGCGCCCACGATGGCCGAAGATTCGCTCAACGTCCCGGTGGCGATCGACCTGCGCGGCCTGCAGGCAGTCGAGGAGGTGATCGTGTTCGCCGACTTCAACCCCATCGTCCGCGCCCTCAGCTACGAACCTTCCGGCGCCCATCCGGGGCTCGCCTTCCGCCTCAAGCTGCAGCAATCCACCCCGGTGCGCGTCGCGGCACGCACCGCCGACGGCCGCTGGCACGTCGGCGGCACCTGGGTGAACACCACCGGCGGCGGCTGCACCGTGCCCTCGGCCGGCACCGGCTCGCCCGAATGGCAGGAGCGCCTGAACGAAGTCAGCGCCCGAGTCTGGCCGCGCATCGACGGGGGCTCGCGGCTGCGTGTGCAGGTCATCCACCCGATGGACACCGGCCTCGCCGCCGGCATCCCGGTGTTCCACATCGAGACGCTCGACATCAGCGATGCCGACGGCAAGCGCCTGATGCGCATCCATCCCGGCGAACCCGTTGCCGAGAACCCGCTATTCACCATCGACATCCCGCCCGCTGCCAACGGCAGCGGCGGCTTCCGCATCAGCGGGCGCGACAACAACGGCAACCCGATCGTGGCCGAGGTGGAGCAATGAACGGCTGCAAGCTTCATGCACGGCGCAGCGGCAGCCGGACGGCCGCCGCCGCCGCCATCACTGCACTGGCGCTGCTCACCGGCCTGCCCATCGCCACCCCGCCGGCAGCCGCGCAGCATTCCGGCTTCGACTACCGCCTTGCCCCCCATCGCATCGCCGACGGCGTGTATGTCCTGATCGGCAGCACCGAGGACTTCTCGCCCGCGAACGGCGGCAACATCGTCAATACCGGCTTCATCGTCGGCAGCGAAGGCGTCATCGTCGTCGACAGCGGCCCCTCGCTGCGCTACGGCGAACAGCTGCGCCAGGCAATCGCCGCCATCACGCCGCTGCCGGTGGTGCTGGTGATCAACACCCACCACCACCCGGATCATGTCCTCGGCAACCAGGCGTTTCCGCCAGCGACACTGGCCGCGCTGCCCGCGACACGCAGCGCACTCGAAACCGAAGGCGAGGCCCTGCTCGAGAACATGTACCGCCTGACCGGCGAGTGGATGCGCGGCACGGCGACGGTGCTGCCCGAGCGCAAGCTCGAAGCCGGGCCGCTCGACATCGGCGGCCGCAAGCTGGAACTGTTCATGCTGTCGGGCCACACCCCGGCCGACCTCGCGCTGCTGGACGTCGCCACCGGCACCCTGTTCGCCGGCGACATCGTGTTCTGGAACCGCGCGCCCACCACCCCGCACGCCAACATCGCGCATTGGCTGCAGGCGCTCGAGCGCCTCGAACGCATCCCGTTCAGGCAGCTCGTGCCCGGCCACGGCCCGGTCGCCACCGACACCACGCCGATCGCCCAGACGCGCAACTACCTGGCGTGGCTGGAACGGACCTTGCACGAAGGCGCCGAGCAGGGACTGGACATGACCGAAATGCTGGAGCAGGAAGTGCCCGCACGCTTCGGCACGCTCGACGGCGCCGCCGCTGAATTCCGGCGCTCGGTCATCCACCTCTATCCAGCGGCCGAACGAGCCGCGCTGCAGGGCCGCTGAAGCCGGCAGGCCACGGCACATGGACAAGCGCCCCCCCCTGCTTCGCAGCGCCAGCCTGCACACCCGGCTGAGCCTGATGCTGACGCTGCTGCTCGCGCTCGCACTGCTCTCCGGCGCCGCACTATGGCTGCGCGAAACGCGCAGCGCGATCCAGGAAGAGGTCGAATCCGCCGGCCGCGTCGCCGAGCAATGGCTGATCGTGCTGATCGACGAAACCCGCCACGACGGCGCCGAGGGCCAGGCGCGGCTGATGTCCGCGCTCGCCGCGATCGGCCGCATCCGCGCGCACGCGCTCGAAATCACCGCCACCGGCGGCGAACGCCTGTATGCCTCGCCCGCCGCCACCTACAAGGCCGGCCGCCACGCGCCCGCGTGGCTCGCCGAACACCTGACGCCGCATCTGCGCGTGCGCCATTTCGACGCCGGCCCGGTCCAGATCAGCCTGCTGCCGGATGCCTCACGCTCGGTACTCGACACCTGGGACAGGCTCGCCAGCTTCACCGGCTGGGCGCTCGCCGGCCTGCTGCTGGCCGGCATCGGCTGCCACCTGGGGTTGCGCCGGGCGCTGGCACCGCTGCGTGCGGTCGACGCCGCCTTCGACCGCGGCGTACGAGGGCGCTTCGACCGCCGCCTGCCCGAAGTCGGCGCCCCCGAACTCGACCGCCTCGCGCGCAGCTACAACCTCCTCGCCGACCGTCTCGACCACACCCTGGCCGACAACGCCGCGCTCGCCGCCGACCGCCACTTCGCCCGCGCGGTGCAGGACCGCCTCGAAGCCGAGCGCTGTCTGATCGCCCGCGAGCTGCACGACGAGCTGTCGCAGGGCATCACCGCGGTGCGCGCCATCGCCGGCGCGATCCAGCAGCGCAGCGCCGACCAGCCCGGCATCCACGGCAACGCCCAGGTCATCCTGGCGATGACCAGCCAGATGCAGGACGGCGTGCGGACCATCCTCGAGCGCCTGCGCCAGCCATCGCCCGAGGCGCCGAAGACGGTGGGCGCCATTCTCGACGAAGTCTGCAAGCAGTGGTCGCGGCTCTATCCGCGCATCGCCCTCGACTGCCGGATCACCGCAGGAGATCTCATGCTGGCGAACGAACAGACCCACGCGCTGCAGCGCCTGCTGCAGGAAAGCCTCACCAACGTCGCCCGCCATGCCCAAGCCAGCGCAGTCTCGGTGATGCTGGACTGCAATGCGCAGGCGATCACGCTCAGCATCACCGACAACGGCCGCGGCCTTTGCGCCGAGCCGGCCGATGCACGGCCGCGCTACGGCCTGGTCGGCATGCAGGAGCGGGTGCGTGCCCTCGGCGGCACGCTGCAGCTCGAGCGGCCGGCTGCCGGCGGCTGCCGGGTGGAAGCCAGCCTGCCGCTTGCGCTGCCGGCCGTTCCCGTGTCTCCTTTCCTCCCCACCTTCACTGGCGAGGCCTTGCGCTCATGATGGCGGTCCGGCTCCCACCCCTGCGCATCCTGCTTGCCGACGACCACACGGTCGTCCGCATGGGCTTCCGCCTGCTGATCGAAGGCGCGGGCGCCACCGTCGTCGCCGAAGCCGACAGCGGCGAGACCGCGCTCAAGGCCTGGAACGAGCACCAGCCGGACGTGCTGGTGATGGACGTGTCGATGCCCGGCATCGGCGGCCTGGGCGCACTCGAACGCCTGCTCGCCCACCATCCGGATGCACGCGTGCTGATGCTCTCCGCCCATGACGACACCCTGGTTCCCACCCGTGCGCTGCAGGCCGGCGCCACCGGCTACGTCTCCAAGCGTGCCCATCCCGACGCACTGCTGCGCGCCATCGCCGACGTCGCCGAAGGCCGCCGCCATCTCGACCCCGAGCTCGCGCCCAAGCTCGCGCTGGCCCGCCTCGGCGGCGGCGGCCATCCGGCCGAAACGCTGACCAGCAAGGAGTTCAGCGTCTTCCTGCAACTGGCGCGCGGCCAGTCCGTCAATGAAGTCGCCGCCACCCTGAACCTGAGCAGCAGCACCGTCGGCACCCACCTGTACCACATCAAGCAGAAGCTCAATGCCAGCAACGCCGCCGAACTCGCGCTGATCGCGGTACGGGCCGGGCTGGTGGAAATCTGAACAACGCCGGGCCGCACTTACTTCTGCAGTTCTTCGTTCAAGGCCGTGCTTCCGCCGGGACCTGCTCGGCGGAATTCGGCGCGGCTTCGGCCGTCGGCACGCCATTGCTGAATCCGAGACGGCCGATCAGGGGCAGGCGCAGGGCAGGACGGTTGAGGTCGATGCCGAAGTTCAGGCCGAGCACATTCAATTCCAGCCCTTCCTCGATGCCGACCGTGACACCGAGCAGGCCGAACAGCGAGGCCTGCCAGCCGGTGCCGGACACCGCGCGCCCGACCGGATCAGCCAGCGGCCGCCAGTCCTTGCCGATCGCATTCGCCGGCATGTCGAGCTGCAGCGCCGGCACCTCGCGGCCGATGTGGGCGATGAAGGTATTGCTGTTGGGACCGGGATAGCTGCGGTAGGTCTCCGCGTAGGGATAGGAGCCGATCGCCGCCTCGATGCGCTCGATCATCTCATCCACGCCGGCGCCGCGATGTTCGGCAAGCACCGTCGGCACCGCGCCGAACCACAGCCCGTCCGCCACCGCGCCGTTGCGCCGGACGACCGGGCCGCGGCCCCAGCCGGTGACTTCGTAGCGGGTGTATGCCGTCTCGCCGCTGCGCTTGAAGATGATCCACGGATGGACGGCGAAGTAGCCGCGCCAGCCGTAGGTGGCAGCCGCATACACCTGCACGATGGCGGAGTCGGCGAAGGCCACCGGATCGGGCGCCAGGCCGGCGGAGTGGCGCGGCAGCGCGCGCCAGCCACGCCCGTCCAAACCTTCAGCGCGGGGCGGGTTGGCCAGGCTGATGCCCAGCGGCAGGAGCAGGATGAGGGACAGAGCGAGGGCGGTATGCTTGAATGGATGCACGGCAGGGAACGATGGTGATTGAATTCACGGATCGACAGACCAGTGCGCCGGCCACGAGTTCGCAATGCTCCGGCAATCCGGTGCTCCGCCTGGCGCGTCTCATGAAAATCATGAGGCCGGGCTCGCGTTTTCCTCGGCGACAGGGGCGGTGGGCAGGCTCTAGACTGCAGCCGTCGCTGCCGCCAGAGCAGCCCGAGGAGACTTCGATCATGGCCCGCCCGTTCACACTCCGCCTGCCACGGCCCAATCGTCTGCACTGTGCCTTGCTGTACGCACTGGCAGCAACGCCCGCCGTCGCCGCCGAAACCGAGCAGACCCTCGGCACCATGGTCATCACCGGCAGCCGGGTCGAGGCCTCGTCCTTCGACATGCCGTACTCGATCGACGCCGTGCAGCTCGGCGGCACCGCCGAAGGCCTGCGGGTGAACGTCTCCGAAGTGCTCGGCAGCGTGCCTGGCGTGGTGGTGCAGAACCGCCAGAACTACGCCCAGGACCTGCAGATCTCGGTGCGCGGCTTTGGCGCCCGCGCGGCCTTCGGCGTGCGCGGGGTGAAGCTGATCGCCGACGGCATCCCCGCCAGCAACCCCGATGGCCAGGGCCAGGCCGCCACCTTCAACCTCGACACCGCCGAGCGCATCGAAGTGCTGCGCGGTCCCTTCGCCACCGTGTATGGCAACCACGCCGGCGGCGTGATCCAGCTGTTCTCGCGCGACGGCAAGGGCGCGCCGCGCATCCGCGGCAGCGTGTACGCCGGCGAGCACGGCACCTACAAGATCGGCATCGGCGCGGAAGGCGAGAAGAACGGCGTTGGCTTCGTGCTCGACGCCTCGCGCTTCGAGACCGACGGCGAGCGCCGCTACAGCGCCGCCCGCCGCGACCAGAGCTTCGCCAAGATCACGCTGGCGCCGGACGAGGACAGCAAGCTGACGCTGCTGTTCAGCAGCCTGCACCAGCCCGACACCGAGGACCCGCTGGGCATCACCTGGAACACCTACAAGCGCGACGCGCGCGGTGTCGAGCCGATCGCGCTGCAATACAGGACGCGCAAGTCGATCGACCACATGCAGGGCGGCGCGGTATACGAACGCCGCTTCGGCGAGGACCGGCTGCAGATCCAGGCCTATGCGGGGCAGCGCAGCGTCATCCAGTACCAGTCGATCCCAGCTGCCGCGCAGGCCAACCCCCGCCATGCCGGCGGCGTGATCGATTTCGACCGCGAGTTCCACGGCATCGGCGCGCGCTGGATCATGCAGCGCGAGATCGGCAGCGGCAAGCTGACCCTGACCACCGGCGTGGACTACGACCGCGCCGAGGACGACCGCCAGGGCTACGAGAACTTCATCGGCAGCCTGCTCGGGGTCAAGGGCAGGCTGCGGCGCGACGAGACCAACACCGTCACCAGCACCGACCCCTACGTGCAGGCCCTCTGGCAGCAAGGCGACTGGGACTGGTCGCTCGGCGTGCGCCACAGCAACGTGCGCTTCGAGGTGGACGACGATTACATCGTCGGCCCGAACGGCGACGACAGCGGCTCGGTGCGCTACCGCAAGACCACGCCGGCCGTCGGCCTGCTGTGGCGCGCCACCCCGCTGCTGAACGTCTATGCCAGCTTCGGCACCGGCTTCGAGACACCGACGCTGGGCGAGATCGCCTACTCCTCCACCGGCAGCTTCAACCTCGGCCTGAAACCCTCGACCAGCCGCCAGTTCGAGCTCGGCCTGAAGGCCTACGTCGGCGAGCGCACACGGGTCAATCTCGCCGCCTTCCAGATCAAGACCAAGGACGAGATCGTCAGTGCTGGCGCCATCGGCGGCCGCACCTCGTACAGGAACGCCAGCAAGACCCTGCGCGAGGGCCTGGAGCTGGCGGTCGAGACCGAATTCACCGATAAACTCAGCGCCCGCGGCGCGCTGACGGTGATGCGCGCGATCTACGACGAAGCCTTCGACAACGTCGACAGCGGCAAGCGGATTCCAGGCGTGCCCAGGGTTTCGGCCTGGGGCGAACTGGTATGGAAACCGATGGCCGGGCTCAGTACCGCGATGGAGGCGGTTCATCGCAGCGCGGTCGAGGTCAACGACACCAACACCGGCAAGGCCGCGCCGTCCTACACGCTGCTCAACCTGCGCCTGGTGGCGGAGCAGCAGTCCGGCCCCTGGACCTTCAGCCAGTTGCTGAGGCTGGACAACGTCTTCGACCGCAAGCACATCGCCTCGGTCATCGTCGGCGACGGCAACGGCCGTTTCTACGAACCCGGCCCGGGCAGAAATGTGTATGGTGGCGTACAGGCCAGCTACCGCTTCTGAATCCGAGTGAACACGACACGATTACTGCAACCCCGGTACCGGGATCTGCTCCGCCGTGGTATCGGGCTCTTTTTCGCCTTCTTCCTCGCTTTGCAGGCCGGCCCTGCAGCGGCCGAGGCCGAGGCCGAGGCCGACATCGTGACCCGGGAAATCGCCGGGGCGGAGTTCGAGGACGTCACCTTTGCGCTCGTCAACGCGATCGCCGCCGAAGGCATCACGCCGCCCTCGCTCAGCGAATTCAGCGACATGCTGCGCCGCACCGCACCCGATCTCGGCCATTCCCCCACGCTCTTCGACCAGGCCCGCATCTACACCTTCTGCAGCGCCAGCGCCGCCGCCCGCCTGAGCGCCGAATCGCCCCACCACATCGTCCTGTGCCCGCTGTCGATCGCGGTCTACCGGATCACCGCCGACTCGCCGGTCGTCCATCTAGGCTACCGCCGCAGCGCCTCGACAGCAGGAGGTAGCGCAGTCGATGCCCTGCTCGAACGCATCGTGGAGCGCACCGCCGAATCAGTGCGCTGACTCCACGCCTCCGGGATCCGGACACGGAAAACCTCAACATTGCGGCGGTTAGAATGGAAGCCGCCCTGTGATCCGACGGAGCCCTCCCATGCCAAACGCCACTTGCCGCAATCTGTCCCATTGGCTGTCCTGCCTGCTGCTGTGCGTGCTGACACTGGCCGGCTGCGCCAGCCTGACTCACCGCGAGCCGGTGCGCATCAACGTCGTCGGCCTCGAACCGCTGGCGGGGCAGGGCATGGAGATGCGCTTCACGCTGAAGCTGCGGGTGCAGAATCCGAACGACGCCGCGATCGATTTCGACGGTCTGGCGCTGGAGCTCGATCTCGACGGCAAGGCCTTCGCCACCGGCGTCAGCGACCAGCGCGGCACCGTGCCCCGCTTCGGCGAAACCGTGATCAGCGTGCCGGTGAGCGTGTCGGCTTCCGCCGTGCTGCGCCAGGCAATCGGCATGATCGAGGGCCGCGCCATGGCTGATGGCGTGCCCTACACGCTGCGAGGCCGGCTGGCCGGCGGCATGCTGGGGAGCGTGCGCTTCTCCGACGAGGGCCGGCTGAACCTGCCCGACAGACTAAGGGCACCGCGCTGAACGCCACACGTCCCCCTGTCCTTGCCCGCCCGACTGCACTGCTTCCGACCCTTCGAGCATGAATACCGCACCCTTCTTCGCCCCCGCCCTGTTCGACAATGCCGCCACCGCGCTCGAGCGCGTGCGCGAAATCCACGCCGCCAGCACCCGCCACCTGCGCGATGCGCTGCAGCGCTACGTTGCCGGTGAGGACATCGGCCAGCATGTGCGCGCCTGCTACCCGCTGCTGCGGGTGCGCACCAACACCGTGGCGCGGGCGGATTCACGCCTGTCCTACGGCTTCGTCGCCGGCCCCGGCGTGTATGAAACGACGCTGACGCGGCCCGAGCTGTTCGCCGACTACTATCTCGAACAGTTCGGCCTGCTGCTGCGCAACCACCAGGTGCCGCTGGAAATCGGTACCAGCACGCAGCCGATTCCGGTGCATTTCGCCCTCGCCGAGAACGACCATCTCGAAGGCCAGCTCGGCCCCGACCGCCGCCTGCTGCTGCGCGACCGCTTCGACCTGCCCGACCTCGGCGCGATGGACGACGGCATCGCCAACGGCACCCTAGAACCCGGCCCCGGCGAACCCCATCCGCTAGCACTGTTCACCGCAGCGCGGGTGGATTACTCTCTGCACCGCCTGCGCCACTACACCGGCACACGGCCCGAGCACTTCCAGAACTTCATCCTGTTCACCAACTACCAGTTCTACATCGACGAGTTCATCAAGCTCGGCCACGAACTGATGGCCGATGCCTCATCCGGCCACGGCTACGAGGCCTTCGTCGAACCCGGCGAGGTCCTGACCCGCCGCCGCGGCCTGCCGCCCGGCGAGCGCGATGCGGCCGGCGCCGCGCCGCCGCGCCTGCCGCAGATGCCGGCCTACCACCTGGTTCGCGGCGACCGCAGCGGCATCACGATGGTCAACATCGGCGTCGGCCCGGCCAACGCCAAGACCATCACCGACCACATCGCGGTGCTGCGGCCGCACGCCTGGATCATGCTCGGCCACTGCGCGGGCCTGCGCAACAGCCAGCAGCTGGGCGACTACGTGCTGGCCCACGGCTACATGCGCGAAGACCACGTGCTCGACGAGGAACTGCCGCTGTGGGTGCCGATCCCGGCGCTGGCCGAAGTGCAGCTCGCGCTGGAAGCGGCAGTGGAGGAAATCACCCGGCTGTCGGGCTACGAGCTGAAGCGCGTGCTGCGCACCGGCACGGTCGCCAGCACCGACAACCGCAACTGGGAGCTGCTGCCGTCGCGCGGCATGGCCAGCAGTCCGGAACGGCGCTTCAGCCAGAGCCGTGCGGTGGCGCTGGACATGGAATCCGCCGCCATCGCCGCCAACGGCTTCCGCTTCCGCGTGCCCTACGGCACCCTGCTGTGCATCAGCGACAAGCCGCTGCACGGCGAGATCAAGCTGCCGGGCATGGCCAACCAGTTCTATCGGGAACGCGTTGACCAGCACCTGCGCATCGGCATCCGCGCGCTGGAGCGCCTGCGCGAACAGGGCATCGACCGCCTGCACAGCCGCAAGCTGCGCAGCTTCGCCGAAGTGGCCTTCCAGTGAGGCCTTCCGGTGGATACGTCCCGGCAAGGCCGGCGAGCCGCCCGTCACGAAAGGTGACAATTCCCGGCACTTGCGGCATGATTATTTTTCCTCAAACAAATCAAGGGCCAGGCGGGGCCGATAAAAACGGCTCCGCGCTATGAGTCAACACTCCCTGTCGAACTCCGTTCCGCCTCCTTCCGAGCCGCCCCGCACCGAGGACGAATCCTCGGCCGACGGCGACTCGACCGGGCGATCTTGTCCCAGTCCAGCATCGCCAGCCACGGCCACCCACCGATCGCCGTTGCGCGTCCCGCCGTATCCGGCCCGTCGGACGCACGCCCTCTTCCTGATGCAGGCCCCGCTCGCATGCCCTGCGCTGCGTGCCGCGCCGTGTGCCGAATTCCGCGCTGATTCCGGCGCCGGAATCGCTCCCCCAATGCCGTCGCTCACTGCATCCGCCCCGGCGCGGATGCACCCGCACGCCTGAACGCCGTACCGAACACTTCAATGGAAATATTCGTCCTCATCGCCCTCATCGTGCTCAACGGCATCTTCGCCATGTCGGAGATCGCGCTCGTCACCGCGCGCCGCGCGCGGCTGGCCAAGCTCGCCGAAGAGGGTGACAACGCCGCCGCCGTCGCCGTCAAGCTCGGCGAGGAACCGACCCGCTTCCTGTCCACGATCCAGATCGGCATCACTTCCATCGGCATCCTCAACGGTATCGTCGGCGAAGCGGCGCTGGCCGGTCCGCTGGCCGACTGGCTGCAGACGCTGAGCGTGGAGCAGCGCGCCAGCGAAATCGGCTCGACCGTGCTGGTGGTGCTGGTCATCACCTACGTGTCGATCGTGATCGGCGAGCTGGTGCCCAAGCGCATCGGCCAGATCAATCCGGAAGGCATCGCCCGCCTGGTGGCGCGGCCGATGAACATGCTGTCGATCATCTCGCGCCCCTTCGTGCACCTGCTGTCGAACTCGACCGCGCTGCTGCTGCGCCTGATGGGCCAGCGCGAGGTCAACGGCCCGAGCGTGACCGAAGAGGAGATCCGCGCCATGCTCGACGAGGGCTCGGAAGCCGGCATCATCGAGAAGAGCGAGCACGAGATGGTGCGCAACGTGTTCCGCCTCGACGAACGCCAGCTCGGCTCGCTGATGGTGCCGCGCTCGGACATCGTCTGGCTGGACGTCAACCGCCCGCTTGACGAGAACCTGAAGGAGATGGCCGAGTCGACCCACTCGCGTTTCCCGGTGTGCCGCGGCGGCCTCGACGAGATCCTCGGCATCATCAGTTCGAAGCAGCTCTTCAACCAGACCCTGCGCGGCGCCGAAGTCGACCTGACCGAAGCGCTGCAGGCGCCGATCTACGTGCCCGAATCGCTGACCGGCATGGAGCTGCTCGACCAGTTCCGCGCCTCCAGCACCCACATGGTGTTCGTCATTGACGAGTATGGCGAGGTCTTGGGCATGGTCACGCTGCACGACCTGCTCGAATCCGTGACCGGCGAATTCCAGACCGAAAACGCCGAGGAAGCCTGGGCAGTGCAGCGAGAAGACGGCTCATGGCTGCTGGACGGCCTGATCCCGATCCTCGAACTGAAGGATCGCCTGGCGATGAAGAACGTGCCGGAAGAAGACAAGGGCCGCTACCACACCCTGTCCGGCATGATGATGTGGCTGCTCGGCCGCCTGCCCAACACCGGCGACATCGCGGTATGGGAAGGCTGGCGCTTCGAAGTCGTCGACATCGACGGCAAGCGCATCGACAAGGTGCTTGCCACGCAGGTGCCGGAAGAAGCGGAAGTCCAGATCGACGACGACAAGGACGACACGGCTCGCGGCGCAGAATGATGCTCGAACGGCAGCCCGGCCACTCATGGCCCGCTCCGGCATCCTGCTGGGGGGGGCGGAGCGGGCCGGGACCTTGAGTTCATAAAAAAGCTAGCGACTGAATTGTAAATTTTCTATATATTCAGTACTCCCCCCTTGAGAAACGTCTGCCATGCGCGCCGCTGTTCGATCCATCGTGCCCCCCCTGGCCCTGCTGCTGGCCGCCTTGATGGCAACCGGTTGCGCACAGACACCCGAAGAGCAGATGGCCCCCCGGTCGGATACTGTCCGCCTGTGCAGCAGCAACGATTGCGCCGACGTACCGCGCAACACGGCCACCTTCCAGGCCGATCCGGGTGACCCGGAGGCTGAACGCCGGCTGCAGGCCCTGGCGGAGATCGCCGAACGCGACCCTCGCGCCGCCTACGACCTGGGACTGCGCCTGCTGCGCGGTGACGGCGTGACACGCGACAGCTACCAGGCCATCGAATGGCTGCGCCAGGCCGGCGATCGCGGCCACACCGAAGCCCAGTACGCACTGGGCCGCCTGTACCTGCTGGGCTTCGAGGAAATGGGCCCCGACCCCGCCGAGGCCGAAGCCTGGCTGAGCCGAGCCGCCGCAGCGAACTACAAGGACGCCCACAAGCTGATGGCCGAAGCCCGGGCAGCCAAGCAGGAGGAACGCGAGCTCTATCGCATCCGTGAAGAACAGCGCAAATCCTGGGGCGTCTGGTACAGCGATTACCCGTACTACTGGATCTGGGGATCGAGCGGCTGGTATCTGCGCTGAGCATCCGACGCCTTCGCTTGCGCCGCATCTGACATTCTTTCCACTCCCATCCTTTCAACACGCTACGAAGGGCGACTCCCCATGTCCAAGACCTCTCTCTCCCTGGCTGTGCTGACGGCTTCGCTGGTTCTGGCCGGCTGCGTGACTCCCGGCGCCGGCGGCCTCGTGTCCACAGGCAACAGCCCCACTGCCGCCACCGGTGCAGCTGCCGGCGGCACCAGCGTCGACGCCAATGCCAACCTCGAACGTTGCGACGAGCCCCTGGGCACGCTGGCAGTGGACGATGGCCGCGGCAAGGAGTGGTACGCGAGCTTCGGCGCCGCTACCAACATCACCACCATCGAGCCGCTGATCCGGCTGGCCGTGCAGCAGTCGAACTGCTTCGTCATCACTTCGGTCGGCAACAACCGCACCGAGAGCAAGATCAGCGCCATCACGGACAAGCAACGCAATTCAGGCGAATTCCGCGCCGGCTCCAAGCAGCAGAAGGGACAGCGTGTGGCAGCCGACTACTACATGGAACCGTCGATCATCATCGACAACGACGCTACCGGCCAGATGGCCGCAGGCGTTGGCGGCCTGTTCGGTGCAGTCGGGACCGCCATCGGCGGCGCCATGCAGAGCAAGGTATCGGTGGTGACGCTGAGCATGTTCGACATCCGTTCGGGCGTACAGATTTCCATTTCCGAAGGCAACTCCACGGCCACCAACTTCGGTGCGGCCCTGGGTGCGATCGGCGGCGGTGCAGCCGCCGGGCTGGGCGGCTTCTCGCGCACTCCCGAAGGCAAGGCCACCGTGGCCGCTTTCATGGACGCCTACAACAACATGGTGATCTCGCTGCGCAACTACAAGGCACAGGAAGTGAAGGGCGGTCTGGGCAAGGGCGGCCGGTTGAAAGTGGGGAACTGAAACCTCCCTACGTCACGGACCGACATCCCCGGCAGAGAGCCGGGGATCCTTTGCCGGAGCTAGATCGCTCCGCCCTTACAGCAGCGCTCCACATCGCGTAGCGCGCGCAAGGCGAAGAGCAACCCGATCGCCGCACCTGCAACGACGTCCAGCACCACATGCTGCCGGGTTGCCATCGTTGACCATACGATGAGCAGACAGACTGCCCAGTTCAGCCGGTGCAGAGCTGGCGGTGCCTTCATACCGTACAACATGCGCTGGAACCAGCAGGCGACGAATACGGCAGATGCCACATGCAGGGAAGGGCAGGCGTTGCCGCCTGCGTCGATCCCCTTGATCAAGGCCATGCTCGGATAGAGCGCCCAGTCGATACCCGCTGCCGGAACCTCGGTGGGGAAAAGCCAGAATATGCTGAGGCAGAACAGGCACAACGCGGCTACCCAGAAACCGAAGTACAGCAGCGCACGGAAGCTGCCCAGCAAGGCTGGCATCAAGGACACATACAACCACAGCGAGACATACACAGGCAGCGCCAGCTCGGTGAATGGCACCCAGCGGTCGACCGCCGTCACCGGCATCACGACCGCTGCCCTCAGCGGGCTCTCCAGCACGCCGAAATACCCCCAGAAGAACAACGCCATGAAGAGCGACGTGCCAACGGCCTTGAGTGGCCAGAGCAGGATGATCCGACTTGCAATCTGGCGAAACCAAGGCAGTTCGCGAACAGCGTCGGACAATTGCAGGCGCATGAAAATCGGGCGTCGGAAAGGATGCCTCATGGTAGCAAAATGCGCGAGGAAATCGCCCGCTGTCCAGCCATGTTTCGCATCGGACCGCTCACGGAGTTTTCACGGGAGCACGCACGCATGAGTACAATCCTGCCTGTCATCGTTGCCTGCACATGACATGCCTGACTCGCGCCGTCACGCTGAACCGGTGGCGGACATACCACCTGCTTACTGCAAGCTGTTTCAGCTAGAATCCGCGCCCATGGAATCGATCGAACTCATCCGCGAATTTCTCAAGGACCGCATGAACGTCAACCCTGAAAAGGTCGTTCCGGAAACCGTCCTGGCAGAACTCGGCGTGGACTCCCTCGGAATGCTCGAACTGATCTTCGAGTTCGAAGACCGCTTCAAAATCGACGTCCCTGCCGATTCAACACCGCCCAAGACCGTTGGCGAAATGGTGACGCTGATGGACTGCCTGATCGCCGCTTCGCAGCAATCCTGACGATGACACAGCGACGGGTAGCCATCACCGGCCTCGGCCTGGTCAGCCCTTATGGCGGCGGCCTCGACGACTTCTTCGCTCACCTGTGCGCCGGAGAATCCGCCATCCGTCAGCTGGTCACCGGCGACGTGCCGCGCCCGCTGCCGATGCCCTTTGTCACCTGCACGGATTTCGATGCCGACGGCGCCCTCGGCAGGCCGCTCGCGATCATGATGGACCGCTTCGCCCAGCTTGCGATGGCGGCCACCTTCTCGGCCTGGGACGACGCTGGACTGGCACGCACCGCCGATGGCGAAAACCGCGACTCCTGGGGCTGCGCCTGGGGCACCTCGCTCGGCGGCACGCTGGCTTTTGAACGCGGCTACCGCGAGATGTGGCTGAACGGCCGCAGCCGCCTGCCGCCCTCCTCCGTCGTCATCGGCATGCACAACGCGGCCAACGCCCACATCTCGATCCAGCTCGGCTTGGGTGGCATCAGCATGAGCCATGCGGTGGCCTGCGCTTCGGCTTCGATCGCCATCGGCGAGGCATTCCGCCGCGTGCGTTCGGGCGAAGCCACGGTGATGCTGACCGGCGGTTCCGACACACCGCAAGCCTATGGCGTCGCTGCGGCCTGGGAAGCCTTGCGCGTGCTCGCGCCCGGCGATGCCGACAGCGCGCCGCGCGCCTGCCGTCCGTTCTCCGCCGACCGCCAGGGCCTGGTGCTGGGTGAAGGCTCCGCCGCGCTGGTGCTGGAGGACTGGGAGCACGCTCGTGCCCGCGGCGCCCGCATCCACGCCGAACTGGTTGGCTACGGCACCAGTTGCGACCGCAGCCACTTGGTCAGACCCAGCGCCGAAGGCCAGGTACGTGCCCTGAACAACACCCTGGCCGACGCCGGGCTCAACGCCGCCGAGATCGACTACGTCAATGCCCACGGCACGGCGACGCCGGAAGGCGATCCGATCGAGATCGCCGCGCTGAAGACAGTACTCGGCGAACGCGCTGGCGAGGTCGCCGTCAGTGCGACGAAGTCCATGCACGGCCACCAGCTCGGCGCCGCCGGCGCCATCGAGGCCATCGCCACGGTGATGGCGCTGCGCGAACAGACCGTGCCGCCCACCGCCCACCTCGAGAACATCGACCCCGCCTGTGCCGGCGTCGACCATGTCACCAGCGCCAGCATCCGTCCCCTGCGGGCCGCGCTGTCCAACTCCTTCGCCTTCGGCGGCAGCAACGCGGTGCTCGCGTTCCGCGCCGTCGGACGCTGAACCCGGAAGAAACCCACCATGTCCTCGACACCCGCCCCCGAAGCTGTTGACGCCCTGCTGCCCGAAGTCGCCCGCTTGATCGTCGAAGCGCTCAACCTCGACATGAACGCGGACGAGATCGAAGCCGATGCGCCGCTGTTCGGCGACGGCCTCGGGCTGGATTCGATCGACGTGCTCGAAATCGCGCTTGAAGTTTCCAAGCGCTACGGCTTTCAGTTGCGCTCGGACGACGAGAACAACGTCCGCATCTTCGCTTCGCTGCGCGCCCTGACGACACACATCGCCGCCAACCGAAGCAAATGAGGTCTGCGGACACGGCCGATCTGCTGCGCGGCCTGGCCGTGCTGCCGCTACTGGCCGTGTGGGCGCTGGCCTCGCATTACAGCAGCGCGGGCGACGTCCACCCCGCTTTTGGCGCCGCGCTCGGCGTGGCGCCGCTGGCGATCGCCGCCGCGCTGCTGCTGTGGCGCATCCCGTCCGTACCACTACGCTACGCCGCCTGTGCCGCCGGTGCGGCCTTGCTGGTATGGCTGTGGCCGCAACTGCTGCACAACATCGCGCTGCTCTACTACCTGCAGCATCTCGGCAGCCACGTCGCGCTCGGCATGGTGTTCGGCCAGACGCTGCTCGGCCCCGGCGAAGCGCTGATCACCCGCCTCGCCCGCGCCATCCAGCCCGGCGGCCAGCTCTCCGAACGCCAGATCCGCTACACCCGCCGAGTCAGCATCGTGTGGACGGCCTTCTTCTTCGGCAACGCCCTGCTGTTGACGCTGCTGTTCGCCTTCGCCCCTACCGCCGTGTGGTCCATCCACGCCAACCTGCTGACCGGGCCGCTGATCGGCCTGGTCTTCCTGGTCGAATACCTGATCCGGCTGCGCGTGCTGTCGCCACAGGAACGCCCCGGCTTCGTCTCCGCGATCCGCGCCTGGCGCAGCCACGCGCCGCAATCGAAAACCTCCAGAACCGTTTCATGAGCCAGCGCCTGCCCCTGTTCACCCGCCGCCACCCGGACGACACCCTGGCCTGGCGCAGCGACGGCCCGGTCAGCGTGCGCCGCTTCCTCGCCGAAGCGCATGCCCTCGCGGCCCGGCTGCCGGCCGGCGACTGGCTGCTCAACGTGTGCAGCGACCGCTACCGCTTCGCTGTCGGTTTCGTCGCCGGCCTGCTGGCGGGCAAGACCAGCCTGCAGCCCGCATCGCAAACCACCGACACGCTGGCCGACATCGCCGCCCGCCATCCCGGCACCTGCTGTCTGCGCGACGACGATTTCGCCGCCGCCGGCGAGCTGCCCTGCATCGACTTCCCCGCGCTGACGCCTTCCGCCGCCGATGAAGCCGCCGCAGCGGAAATGCCCGAGATCGACGCCGGGCGGATTGTCGCCATCCTGTTCACCTCCGGCTCCACCGGCAAGCCGCAGGCCCAGCGCAAGACCTGGGGCAGGCTGGTCGCCAACGCCCAGGCCGGCGCCGACCGCCTCGGCCTGGACGAGCGGCCGATGAACATCGTCGCCACCGTGCCGGCCCAGCACAGCTACGGCTTCGAATCGAGTTTCCTGCCCGCCTTCCACGACGGCAGCCCGTTCTGGGCCGGCAAGCCCTTCTATCCGCAGGACGTCACCAACGCGCTCGCCGCCGTACCCCGGCCCCGGCTGCTGGTGACGACGCCCTTCCACCTGTCGACCCTGCTCGATGCCGGCATCCCGCTGCCGGAAATCGACGTGATCCTGTCGGCCACCGCACCGCTGTCCGCCGAACTCGCCGCCCGTGCCGAAGCCCGCTGCAAGGCGCCGGTGCTGGAAATATACGGCTCGACCGAAAGCGGCCAGCTCGCCAGCCGGCGCACCACCGCCGGCCCCCAGTGGACGCTGCTGGCCGGCGTGTCGCTGACGCAGTCCGGCGACACCACCACCGCCAGCGGCAGGCACGTCGAAGGCGAAGTGCCGCTGGGCGACATCATCGAATGCCTGCCGGACGGCCGCTTCACCCTCACCGGCCGCCATGCCGACATGATCAACATCGCCGGCAAGCGCACTTCGCTGGCCTGGCTCAACCACAAGCTCTGCGCGCTGCCCGGCGTGCGCGACGGCGCCTTCTTCCTGCCCGACACCGCGCCGCAGCGGCACATCACCCGGCTGGCCGCCTGCGTCTGCGCCCCAGGCATGGATCGCGCGCAGATGCTGGCGGCGCTGCGCCCGCACATCGACCCGGCGTTCATGCCGCGCCCATTGATCCTGTGCGATTCACTGCCGCGCAACACCACCGGCAAGCTGACGCGCGACGCCTTGCAGGCGCTGCTGGCCGGATCGAAGAAAGATGCCTGAAACGAGCACCGCCTTCAGTTGGGAAGTGCCGGCCGATCATCCCGCCTTTGCCGGCCACTTCCCCGACAAGCCGATCCTGCCCGGCGTGGTGCTGCTCGACCGTGCCCTGCTGCTGGCCGAAGCCGCCTTTCCCGACAAGACCATCCGGCAGATCGGCAACGCCAAGTTCCTCAGCCCGGTCGCGCCCGGCGAGCACCTGCGCTTCAGCTTCCGCGCAGGTGTACGCGGCAGCATCGCCTTCGAGATCGATTGCGCCGGGCGCGTGGTCGCCAGCGGCAGCCTGATACCCGCGTCATGACGGAGGGCAGCGGCGACTGGCGCGAGCAGCAGGAGCGCAGCAACCTCGCCATCCTGCGGCTGATGGTGTGGATTTCGCTGAGCTTCGGCCGCGGCATCGGCCGCCTCGTGCTGCGCGGCATCGCGCTCTGGTATCTGCTGCTGGCGCCCCGCGCCCGCCGCGCCAGCAAGGACTACCTGGGCCGGGTGCTCGACCGCAAGCCCGGCTGGCGCGACGGCTACCGCCACATCCTCAGCTTCGCCAGCACGATCCACGACCGCGTCTATCTGCTGAACGACCGCTTCGACCTGTTCGACATCGAAATCGTCGGTGCCGAAGCCTTGCAGGCCGCACTCGCCCGCCAGCCGGGGGCGCTGCTGGTCGGCGCCCATTTCGGCAGCTTCGAGGTGTTGCGCGCCGTGGGGCAGCGCCAGGCAGGGCTGAAGGTGGCGATGCTGATGTACGAGGAAAACGCCCGCAAGATCAATGCCACGCTGAAGGCGATCAACCCGCGCGCCGGCGAGGACATCCTGCCGCTCGGGCGCCTCGATTCGATGCTGGCCGCGCACGACCGCCTCGAACAAGGCTATCTGGTCGGCATGCTCGCCGACCGCGGGCTGGGCGACGATGCCCGCCTCGACTGCGACTTCCTCGGCCAGCCCGCTGCCTTCCCGCTCGGGCCGTGGCGGATGGCGGCGATGCTGAAGCGTCCGGTATTCTTCATGGCCGGCGTGTACCTCGGCGGCAAGCGCTATCGAATACACTTCGAGCCGCTGGCGGATTTTTCTGCGGTGGGGCGTGGAGAGCGCGACGCCGCGATGCAGGCGGCGGCCCGCGCCTACGCCGAACGGCTGGCGGACTTCTGCCGGCGCGCGCCCTACAACTGGTTCAACTTCTTCCCTTTCTGGCATCGAGAATGATCAAGCTCCTGAGCACCGGACTGCTGCTGGGCCTGCTCGGCTTCCCGGCCGTCGCCGCCGCCTTCGATCTCGCGCAGTTGATGGAAGCGCTGTCCCGCCATCCCGGCGGCAAGGCCAGCTTCGTCGAGACCCGCCACCTCGCGCTGCTCGACGCCCCGCTCGTGTCCCGCGGCGAAATGCGCTATTCGCCCCCCGACCGGCTGGAGAAGCGGACCCTCGAACCCACCCCGGAAACCCTGATCCTCGACCATGACCGGCTGACGCTGGAACGCGGCAAGCAGAAGCTCTCGATCGACCTCGCCAGCCAGCCGCAGGCGATGGCTTTCGTCGAACAGCATCCGCGGTACCCTGGCCGGCAAGCGCGAAGCGCTGGAACGCAACTATGCCCTGCATCTGAGCGGCGACGCGGACGACTGGACGCTGAGCCTGCATCCAAGCGACCCGCAGATCGCCGAGTTCGTGCTGCGCATCGACGTCAGCGGCAGCGGCGGCCAGGTCACCACGATCGAATACCTGCAGGCGGACGGCGACCGCTCCAGCATGCGCATCACGCCGCTCGACACACCATGAAAAGCCCCGCCCTGCGCGCCTTCCTGATCTGGCTGGCGGCAACGCTGACCGGCCTGTTCATCGCCCTCAACAGCCGCTTTTCGGCCGACATGAGCTTCTTCCTGCCGTCGAAGCCGACGCCGGAACAGCAGGTACTCGTCGAACAGCTCAAGACCGGCGCCGTCACCCGGATGCTGATGCTCGCCATCACCGACGGCGAGCCCAGACAGCGCGCCGCGGTATCGCGCGAACTGCACCGCCGCCTGGTCGACAGCGGCCTGTTCGTGTCGGTGCAGAACGGCGACAGCAAACACCTCGACACCGACCGCGACCTGCTGATCGCCCACCGCTACCAGCTCAGCCCCGCCGTCGCGCCCGAGCGCTTCACCGTCAACGGCCTGCGCAGCGCCATCGCCGACAGCATCGGCATGCTGGCCTCGCCCGCCGGCGTGCTGCTCAAGCCCTTCTTCACCCGCGACCCGACCGGCGAAGTGGTCGAACTGCTCACCGGCCTCGGCAGCCCGCGCCAGCCCGCCAGCCGCGAAGGCGTGTGGGCCTCGCGCGACGGCAAGCGCGCGATGCTGATCGTGCAGACCCGCGCCGACGGCGCCGACACCGACGGCCAGGAAGCCGCCATCAACGCCATCCGCCAGGCTTTCGACGACAGCGCAAAGACCCTGGGGGTCAGCGGGCTGGGCCTGAGTCTGTCCGGCCCCGGCCATTTCGCCGTCCAGTCGCGCGGCAAGATCAAGCAGGAAATCTTCACCCTCAGCCTGATCAGCGGCGCAGCGATCATCTTCGTACTGGCGCTGGTCTATCGCCGCCCGCGGCCGATCGTGCTCAGCCTGCTGCCCATCATCAGCGGCATCGTCGCCGGCGTCGCCGCGGTCGGCCTCGCCTACGGCACGGTGTTCGGCATCACCGTCGGCTTCGGCGCCGCGCTGATCGGCGAGTCTGTAGACTATTCGACCTATTACTTCATGCAGTCGGGCCGGCTCGGCCTCGCCACCTGGCGCGAGCGCTTCTGGCCGACCATCCACCTCGGCGTCACCACCTCGATCTGCGGCTTCGGCTGCCTGCTCTTCGCCGGCTTTCCCGGCCTCGCCCAGCTCGGCCTGTATTCGCTGGCCGGCGTCGGCGCCGCCGCCCTCGTCACCCGCTACACGCTGCCGCACCTGGCCGGCCCGATCGCGCCGGTCAACGTTCCGCCAAGCATCGACCACGGCATCGACCGCGCCATCGACTGGCTGCAAAAGCTGCGCTGGCCGGTGCTGGCCCTGGCGCTGGTCGCCACCGTCTGGCTGGCCAGCGAGCGCGACGAACTCTGGCACCCCGACCTGTCGGTGCTGAGCACCGTCAATGAGGAAGAGGCCCGCCTCGACGGCGACCTGCGCGCCGACCTCGAAGCCCCCGATTCGCGCTACCTGGTCGTCGTCAACGGCCCCGACCGCGAAGCCGCGCTGCAAGCCGCCGAACGCGCCGGCCGCGAACTCGACAAGCTGGTCGAGGCCGGCGTGATCGCGGGCTACGACAGCCCGGCCCGCTTCCTGCCCAGCCAGGCCACCCAGCTCGCGCGCCGCGCCGCGCTGCCCGAGCCGGATCAGCTCCGCCAGCGGCTGGCAAGCGCACTGACGGAGCTGCCGCTGTCCGCCAGCCGCCTGGATGCCTTCATCACCGACATCGCCGCCGCCCGCACCGCACCGCCGCTGACCCGCGACGACCTCGCCGGCAGCAATCTCGCGCTCGCCGTCGATGCGCTGACGCTGCAGCGCGAGCAGGGCTGGAGCGTGATGCTGCCGCTGCACCCCGCCGAAGACGCCGATTTCCACATCCCGACCGAGCGCGTCCGCGCCGCGCTGGCCGGCACCGACGGCTTGTTCATCGACCTCAAAGGCGAGTTCGACGCGCTGTACGGCTCCTACCTGAGCGAAGCCATCGTGCTGTCGCTGGCGGGCGTCGGCGGCATCGTACTGATGCTGGCCTGGAGCCTGCGTTCACCGCGCCGCGTCGCCACCGTGATGCTGCCGCTGATCCTCGCCGTCATCTTCGTCATCGCCGGCCTGCACCTGCTGGGCGAGCGCCTGCACCTGCTGCATTTGGTCGGCCTGCTGCTGATCGTCGCGGTCGGCTCCAACTACACCCTGTTCTTCGATCGCGACGCCCGCCAGCCCGAACCGGCCCCCGAAATCCGCGCCTCGATGGGCATCGCCACGCTGACCACCGCAATGGGCTTCGGCACCCTTGCGCTATCCTCGGTGCCGGTACTCAAGGCCGTCGGCCTCACCGTCGGCCCCGGCGCGATCATTTCGCTGCTGCTGGCGGCGATGTTCGTGCCGCGCCCGGCGGCTCAACCACGTTCGCGCTGATGCGGCACTGAAGCCGCCCACCATGCCCCGCCGCTGGACACCTTCCGCCACGCTCAAAGCCAGCCTCGCCGTACATGGCGGCGCGGCGCTGGGCCTGCTCGCCTCGCCCGGCCACTGGCCCTGGGCAGTCGGCGCGCTGGCGGCGAACCACGCCGTGCTCACCACCGCCGGCCTGCTGCCGCGCTCGCAACTGCTCGGCCCCACGCTCACCCGCCTGCCGCCCGCAGCGGCGGCGCAGGGCCAGATCACACTGACATTCGACGACGGCCCCGATCCCGAGATCACGCCCCGCGTGCTCGATCTGCTCGATGCCGCCGGCGTGCGCGCCAGCTTCTTCTGCATCGGCTGGCGCGCGCGCAAGCATCCGGCGCTGTGCCGCGAGATCGCCGAGCGCGGCCACCAGGTCGAGAACCACGGCGACGCCCACTCCAATGTCTTCTCGCTGTTCGGCCCGGGCCGGATGCGGACCGACATCAGCGCCGCCCAGGCCGCGCTCGCCGACATCACCGGCCGTGCGCCGCGCTTCTTCCGCGCCACCGCCGGGCTGCGCAACCCTTTCCTCGACCCGGTGCTCGCCCGGCTCGACCTGCACCTGGCGGCGTGGACGCGACGTGCCTACGACACCCGCTGCGCCGACCCCGATACCGTCTACCGCCGCCTCGTCCACCGCCTCAGCCCCGGCGACATCCTGCTGATGCACGACGGCAACGCCCGCCGCGACGCCGCCGGTCAGCCCGTCATCCTCACCGTACTGCCGCGCATCCTCGCGCGCTTGAACGAATACCCGCTCACCGCCATTCCGCTCGGCGACGCCTGCCCGTGACCGATCAAGCTTTTCTGAACACCCTGCTCGACCAGGCCACCGACCGCTTCCGCGCCAGCGGCCGCTTCGCCTGGCACTACGCGCGCGGCAAGCTTTCCGGCGACTGCATCTTCCGCGAACTGCTGCGCCAGGGCATCTTCCCCGCGCAAGGGCGTTTCCTCGACCTCGGCTGCGGCCAGGGTTCGCTGTTCTCGTGGCTGCTGGCTGCGCGCGAGCTGTACGAACAGGGCGTCTGGCCGGCGGATTGGGCACCCGCGCCGAAGCCGCTGTCGCTGCGCGGGGTGGAGCTGATGCAGAAGGACGTCGACCGCGCCGCGCAGGCGTTCGGCGCGAATCATCCGGTGGTCAGCATCGTCCAGGGCGACATGTGCAAGACGGATTTCGGCCAGGCCGACGTCGTCACCATCCTCGACGCCCTGCATTACTTCGATCACGACGGCCAGCGCGACGTGCTCGGCCGCATCCACGCCGCCCTGCCGCCCGGCGGCGTGTTCGTGACCCGCATCGGCGACGCTGCCGCCGGCCTGCCCTACCACCTGTGCAACCTGACGGATCACGTCGTCACCTTCATGCGCGGCCACCGCCTGCCGCGCCTGTATTGCCGTCCGCTGCCGGAGTGGATCGCGCTGTTGCAAGAGATCGGCTTCGAGGTCGAGCCGATGAAGATGAGCGAAGGCAGACCCTTCGCCAACGTCATGCTCGTGTGCCGTGTGCCCGCGCGCCGAGCCTGAAGCGCAGCCGGGCATCCGCCCTGCGGCCCTCTGCTAGAATCCGGGCCTTCCCTGTTCCGGGCCACGACGTGACGCCACTGCTGCTTTCTTCCTTCACCGCCACGACCTGCCTCGGCCGCGGCCTGGATGCGACGCGCGAGGCGCTGCGCGACGGGCGGAGCGGCTTGCAGCCCTGCGCCTTCGAGACCGTGCAGTTGCCGACCTGGCTCGGCGAAGTCGGCGGGGTCGATGACGAGCGCCTGCCCGGGCACCTCGCCCATTACGATTGCCGCAACAACCGCCTGGCCCGGATCGGCCTGGAGAGCGACGGCTTCGCCGGGCGCGTGCACGAAGCCATCGCCCGCTACGGCAGGAACCGGGTCGGCGTCTTCGTCGGCACCAGCACCGCCGGCATCCTGCAGACCGAGCTCGCCTACCGCTGGCGCGCCCCCATGAGCGGCGCACTGCCGGCCGACTTCGACTACCGCAGGACGCACAACTCCTTTTCGCCGGCCGAATTCACCCGCGACTATTTCGCGCTGGAAGGCATGGCGATGGCGATCTCGACCGCCTGCTCGTCCAGCGCCAAGGTCTTCGCCGCAGCCGCGCGGCAGATCGCGCTGGGCACGATCGACGCCGCCGTCGTCGGCGGTGTTGACAGCCTGTGCCTGACCACGCTGTACGGCTTCGCCTCGCTGCAGCTGACCTCGGCCCAGCCCTGCCGTCCCTACGACGCCGGCCGCGACGGCATCTCGATCGGCGAGGCCGCGGCCTTCGCCCTGCTCGAACGTGCCGACGAGGCCGCCGCGGGCGACATCCTGCTGCAAGGCTGCGGCGAATCCAGCGACGCCTACCACATGTCCTCGCCCCACCCCGAAGGCCTCGGCGCCCGACTGGCGATGAGCGCCGCGCTGCGTTCGGCGGCACTGGATGCCGGCGACATCGGCTACATCAACCTGCATGGCACGGCGACACCGGCCAACGATGCCGCCGAAGGCAAGGCCGTCGCCGCGCTGTTCGGCAAGCGCGTGCCATGCAGCTCGACCAAGGGTGCCACCGGCCACACGCTGGGCGCCGCCGGCGCGGTCGAAGCAGTCGTCTGCGCACTGGCGCTGCAGGAGGGCTGGCTACCCGGCAGTCCCGGCAGCCGGCAGCCCGACCCGGAGATTCCGCTCCAGTACCTCATCGACGCGCGGCCCGCGGAACTGCGCCATGCGCTGTCCAACTCCTTCGGCTTCGGCGGCAGCAATTGCAGCTTGATCTTCGGCGTGGCGCGATGAATACGACGAACACCAATGCGGCCACGCCGCTGCGCGCCTGGGTGGACGGCATCGGCTTCATCGCCCCCGGCCTGCCGGACTGGCCGGCCGCGCGCGCCGTGCTGCGCGGCGAACAGGCCTGGCAGTCGGCCCCCAGCATTCTCCCCGCACCCGGCCTGCTGCCCCCGGCCGAGCGCCGCCGCGCCAGCCGGGTGGTCAAGCTGGCACTGGCACTCGGCCTCGAAGCCGCGGCCCATGCCGAAGCCGACCCGGCCACGCTGGCGACGGTGTTCGCCGCATCGGGCGCCGACGGCCACAACTGCCATGCGCTGTGCGAGCAACTGGCCGGCGACGACCGCCAGATCTCGCCCACGCGCTTCCACAATTCCGTGCATAACGCCGCCGCCGGCTACTGGGGCATCGCCACCCATGCGATGCAGCCCTGCCAGGTGATCTGCGCCTTCGACGCCAGCTTCGGCGCCGGCCTGCTCGATGCGCTGGCCCAGGTCGCCGGCGACGGCGTGCCGGTGCTGCTGATCGCCTACGACAGCGAATACCCGCAGCCGCTGCATGCCAAGCGCGACACGCCCGACTGCGGCGGCGTGGCGCTGCTGCTCAGCCCGGCACCGACTGCGCACTCGCTGGCCGCCATCGAGCTGGCGCCGACCGACGCCGCCGCCGACCGGCTGACCGACCCTGATCTGGCCGGACTGGAAAACCTGCGCACCGCCATCCCGGCGCTACGCGCCCTGCCGCTGCTGGAACACCTCGCCCGCGGCAGCGCGGGCACCGTCACCCTCGACTACCTGCCGCCGATGCAGCTCCGCATCGGCGTCCAGCCATGCTAGACCGCGCCGGCATCGCCGCGCGCATCCCTCACCAGGGCAGCATGTGCCTGCTGGACAGCGCCGTGGCCTGGGACGACGGACACATCCACTGCCGCGCCAGCAGCCATACCAAGGCAGACAATCCATTGCGCGCCGACGGCCGCCTCGGCGCCGCGGCCGGCATCGAATACGCCGCGCAGGCGATGGCCTTGCACGGCGCGCTGCTCGCCGGCCCCGACGGCGCGGCCCGCCAAGGCTATCTGGCGAGCGTGCGCAACGTGCAGCTGAACACCGCACGCCTGGACGATCTGCCCGGCCCGCTCGACGTCCATGCCGAACGCCTGTCCGGCGACAGCGGCACCATCCTCTACCAGTTCAGGCTCGAACACGCCGGCCGCACGCTGCTCGCAGGCCGCGCCGTGGTCGTCATGGACGCCGGGCGTCCCACCCTGGAGCACTCCGCATGAAACGCGCCCTCGTCACCGGCGGCAGCGGCGGCATCGGCGCCGCCATCTGCCGTCGGCTCGCGACCGACGGCCTGCACGTCATCGTCCATGCCAACCGCGGCCTCGACCGCGCCGAGGCCATCGCCGCCGACATCCGCAGCAAGGGCGGCAGTGCCGAAGCCGTCGCCTTCGATCTGACCGATGGTGCAGCCACCGCCGCCGTGCTCGAAACCCTGCTCGCGGCCGGCACCATCCAGGTGCTGGTCAACAACGCCGGCATCCACGACGACGCAGTGCTGCCCGGCATGAGCGCCGCGCAGTGGCACAAGGTCATCGACGTGTCGCTGAACGGCTTCTTCAACGTCACCCAGCCGCTCAGCCTGCCGATGATCCGCAGCCGCTGGGGCCGCATCATCAACATCTCGTCGATCGCGGCCATCACCGGCAACCGCGGCCAGGTCAATTACTCGGCCGCCAAGGGTGCGCTGCACGCCGCCACCAAGTCGCTCGCGCTCGAAGTCGCCAGCCGCGGCATCACCGTCAACGCCGTCGCCCCCGGCATCATCGCCACCGACATGATCGACGGCCACTTCGACGCCGACGCGATCAGGAAGCTGGTGCCGATGCAGCGCGCCGGACGGCCCGAGGAAGTCGCCGAACTCGTCGCCTTCCTCGCTTCGGACAAGGCGGCCTATATTTCCGGGCAGGTGATTTCGATCAACGGGGCGATGATCTGAAAGACAGGTGGCGGACCATGACGGAGGGTGTGGAGCCCGGACACGCCTCAGCCCCCGAAGGAAACATCCCATGCCAAGCCGAATCTCCGCCAGCTCCTGTCCTGCCTTTTCCTGATCGCAAGTGCCCATGCACAAGGCTGCATCCGTAGCAGCCGTTTTCGATCAGGCACGCTTGGAAAAGCGCTATTCGCCTGCCTCAAGCTTCAAGATTCCACATACGCTGTTTGCCCTCGATGCCGGCGTCGTGCGCGACGAGTTTCAGGTCTTCCGCTGGGACGGCATCGAGCGGAGCTTCGCGGAGCACAACCAGGATCAGGTCGCGTTTCTCCAGCAGCTCTACCGGAACGCACAGCCCTTCCGGGTGGAGCATCAGCGTCTGGACAAGGAGCTGATGATCGTCGAAGCCGGACGCAACTGGACCCTGCTCGCCAAGACCGGCTGGGAAGGGCGCACGGGCTGGTGGGTCGGCTGGGTGGAATGGCCGAACGGCCCGGTGTTCTTCGCGCTGAAAATCGACACCCCGAACAGGCTGGATGACCTTTTCAAGCGGGAAGCCGTTGCGCGGTCGACTCTGCGTGCCATCGAGGCGCTGCCGCCCGCTCCGGATACGGCGCATTGACCGGCCATGTCGATCCCCTGCGATCGCCATACCCTCGCCGGGCGGGGTATCGGCGTCGGTGAACCCCATCGGCATCAATGAAGCTGCTTCAATGCAGGCTGCCCGGATTCCTGGAAAAAATCGTGCGCCTGCGCAAGGCGGCTCTCCAGTTCGTCTTTGGACAATACGCCCTGCTCATGCAGCCACGAAAATTTCGCGATTTCCTCATCGAGCGTATTCCGCGTATCCAGGCTACCGTACAGCGCAAGCAGCCGGTCCTTTCTCCGCCGTTTGATTTCGTCAACGATACGATCGTGCTTGTCGTCCCGAATCACGAAGACGTTGCCTTCCTGCGCGCGGAAAACGGAATACTCGACGGTCAACCAGCGGTACCAGACGAGGCAGATTGCGCCGATCAGGAGCCAGAAGCCCCGCCCCTGAATCGAGTCGCCGGCGGTGATTGCATACCCCAATTGCAGGACACCGATCAGGCACCAGATCAGCCCGGCATTACGCAGCCAGTCCTTGCGCTCGATCGAAATCGAAGCCTTTGTCGGGAACCCGGCGTATTGCACGTCGATATCACCGGACCCTGATTTATCCCTGTAGGCATAATTGAAGCTGTCGGCGCCGAACGTGAACTTCAACTGACTGGATCGTTTTTTCTGGCTGACTTCCACGACTGCATCCTTCTGCGGGTTGTTCCGGGTGCCCAGGCAGGTCACTTGCTGGCTGCAATGTCACTCGATACCGGCATCCACCGGACATTTGGAAGCAGACATCGCCGACCCGGCATGATAGCGGAGGCCGGCACCCGGAAACTGGCATGAGGCAGACGCCCCGGACCGCCTGCGCTCACCCGCCCCGCAGCCTGGGCGCCACCTTCGGCACCGTCAGCATGGTGCTCGCCACCGCCATCAGCAGCAGCGCGGTGAAGGTTTCGCTGGAGATGATGTGGCGATCCAGCAGCACGTTGGCGAAGATGATCATGATCAGCGCCTTGGTCTGCAGCAGCCAACCGATGATCGTGGCTTCGCCCGGCGGCCATTTCAGGATGCGGCCGGCCAGTTGGACGCCGAGCAGCTTGCCGGCCACCGAGGCGGCGAGCAGCAGTGCGGCAGCGGCGAAGACGGCACCGCCGCCGACCTCCCAGTTCGTGCGCAGACCGGTTGACAGGAAGAAAACCGGCATCAGCGCCAGCAGCACGTGGTGGCGCAGCAGGTCCATCCTTTCCTGGTCGAACCACCTGGATTCCATCGCCGCGCCGGCCAGGAAAGCGCCGACCATGCTGTGCAGGCCGGCCCAGTCGGCGGCGAAACCGCACACCGCCAGCCAGATCAGCGCCAGGTACCAGCGGTCGCGCTCGGCGACGGCTGCCATCAGCCGGCGGAACAGCCAGGTGGCGACGGCAAAGCCGATCAGGAAGATCACCTGCTTGCCGACCCGCTGCCAGTCCATCAGGATCAGCGCCAGCACCGCCCAGATGGCGATGTCGTCCAGGCTGGCGTAGCGCAGGATGCGCTGGCCGAGCGGCTGGCGCAGGATGTCCATCTTTTCCATCAGCAGGATCAGGATGGGCAGCGCCGTCACCGCACAGGCCATGCCGATGCCGAGCACGAACTGCCAGTGCTCGCCCTGGCCGCCGAGCCAGCCCTTGCCCGTCAGCAGCATCACGACGGCCGCCGCGGCACCGAAGACGAAAGGCACGCCCAGCGCCAGCCCCGCGGTAATGCCGCTTTCGCGGCGGTGCTGCCAGGCTTTGCCGAGGTCGAGCTCAATACCGGCGATCATCACGAACAGCATCACGCCCCACCAGGCGATGCCGGTCAGGGTCTGCACCACCGCCGGGGTGAACACGAAGTGGTAGTAGTCGGGGAAGGCCGCGCCGAGCACACCCGGCCCAAGCAGGATGCCGGTCAGGATCTGGATGACGACCAGCGGCGCGTAATAGTCGGTGTTGCCCAGGCGCCAGATCAGCCAGGGCAGGGCGAAGATCATCGCCATGGCGATGAGGAAAAGCTCGGTGGTGTTCATGCCTTGCGTCCGGTGTACTCCCGGAAGATGCCGAAGGTCAGCGCACAATCGACATCGACGAAACCGGCGCGCCGCAGCGCGGCCAGAATGGATTCCGGATCGGCGGCGGCATCGATGGTGTCGCCGTAGTATTCCCACAGGCGCCGCACGTCGGCGGCCTGGCCGGACAGGCGCGCGACCACCGGCACGACGCCGCCGATGTAGGCGCGCAGCGCAAGTTGCCCGAGGCGGCTTGCCGGACGGCTGATTTCCATCAGGCAGACGCGGCCGCCCGGCTTCAGCACGCGGAAATACTCGCCGAACGCGGCGTCCATGTCGCCTACGTGGCGCAGCGCATAGCCCATCGAGACGAAATCGACGCTGGCGTCGGGCAACGGGATCGACTCGGCATAAGCAGTCAGGGTTTCGACGTCGAGCTTCTTCTTCAGCTCGGTCAGCATGCCAGGCGAGGGGTCGAGCGCCACCACGCGGCCTTGCGGCCCCACGAGCTGGTGGGCTTCGACCGTGACCAGGCCGGTGCCGGCAGCCACGTCCAGCACCGCCATGCCGGACCGCACGCCGTTGCGGCGCAGGACTTCGCGCCGATACCAGCGCCCGCTGCCGAGCGCGGTGATGCGGTCGGCCTGATCGTAGCCGGCCGCGGCTTCGTCGAACATCTCCCGCGTCACGCTGCGCCGTTCGCCTTCGTCGGCAAAATAGGCGTCCAGACGGGCATCGTCCTTGAGCGCGGAATTTTTCTTGGTCATCAGGGGATATCTCGACGGGAAGAAAGGCGGCGCAGCAGCAGGGCGGGCAGGCGGCCGAGGAAGCCGAAGAACAAGCGGGTGTGCATACCGGTCAGCAGCACGTTGTCGCGCAGGTAGCGGAAATGCGACACGCCGCCTTCACTGGCGCTGAGGTAGCGCACCGGCGCGGCGAGGTTGATCGGCCGCACGCCGGCCCAGCACAGGCGCACGACGGCCTCGGGATCGAAGTCGAAGCGGCGCATCCAGCGGCTGCCGCGCATGATGCGGATCAGCGACGCCATCGGATACACGCGAAAGCCGTACAGCGAATCGCCGATGCCCATCCACAGGGTTTCGAAGTTGGCCCACCAGTTCGACACCTTGCGGCCATTGACGCGCAGTGCCGGCGCATCGGCACCGAACACCGGCTTGCCCAGCACCATTGCGCCGGGGTCGGCCTGCGAAGCGGCCATGAACTCGGGGATCAGATCGGCCGGATGCTGGCCGTCGGAATCCATCGTCAGCGCATGGGTGAAGCCCTGAGCCGCAGCCCGCTCCATGCCTTCCAGCACCGCTGCGCCCTTGCCGCGGTTCTCGGGCAGCACGATCACGTGCAGCCCTTCGTCCTGTTCCGCGAGCGCCTGCAGCCGCCCGGCGCTGCCATCGGTGCTGCCATCGACCACCACCCACACCGGCGACCATTGCGCGCGCGCGGCACGCACCGTTTCAAGCACGCCGGGGCCGGGGTTGTAGCTGGGGATGAGGACGAGATGGGTACGCGAAGGGGTGCGCGAAGGCTGCGGCATGGTTCAGGCGCTGGCGGGTTGCGGGGCGGGCTCGGCGGCTTCGGTAGCGCCCAGCTCGGCACGCAGGTGGGCTTCCAGTTCGGCGGTGAAGGCGCTGACGTCGGTCGGCGGTGAAAAGCGCCGCCCGAAGCGGATGCGGCAGGACAGCGGCAGCGAGGGCGGCCTGGCCAGCGGCCACGCCTTGCCGAGGTAAGGCGTGGAAAACTCGATCAGCAGCGCCTGCACCGGCACCTTGGCGCGGCCCGCGATCAGGCCGGCGGTCGGCATGCAGCGGTCGAGCGGGAACAGGCGGGTACGGCTGCCTTCGGGGAAGATCACCAGTTGCGCGCCGTCGGCCAGTTCCTTGCGCGCGTCGCGGATCATCTTGAAGGGCGCGTCGTTGCGGATGTAGCGCGCCATGCGGGCGGCGGCGCCGAACAGGATGTTGTCGAGGATGCTGGCCTTCATCACGCAGACGGCGTTGGGCAGGCGCGACAGAATCAGCACCGCATCGAGCAGCGACGGGTGGTTGGCCACCACCACCACCGGCCCGCCGTCGCGCAGGCGGTCGAGTTCGCCGAAGTCGAAGCGGCAGGCGCAGAACACGCGCAGGAACAGCAGGTAGATGCGCAGCCCGGTGAAGATCGCATAGCGGCCGATGCGCTGGGCGAGGCGCTGCGGCAGCAGCGGATTGAGCACCATCGCAAAAGGCAGCCATGTCAGGCAGACCACGGCCAGCGCACCCAGCCCGAGGCACATCGCCACCGCTTCATAGACGCGCCAGATGCGCGTGCACAGGCTTTTCATCGCGCTTGCAAGGCCATCGCCTCGATCTCGACCAGCAGATCGGCACGGCACACGTCGGCTTCGACGTAGCTGACTTCGACCTCGCCGAGCATTTCGCGGACAAGGGCGTCGACCACTGGCAGATCCACGGCATCACGCAGATAGGCGCGGCAGATCAGGGCTTCCGAGCGGAACGGCCCGGTCCGCGCGATACGATTGGCTTCGTCGAGCACGACCAGGATGTTCAGCAGGCTTTCCCGCGTCTGCGCGGCGACGTCGCCGACATGCACCGTATGGTGGCCGACGATGCTGGCAGTGCCGGAAATGAACAGCACTTCCTGCCCCGGCGGATAGGCCAGCGCAGCACGCGAGAAAGTCGGGCTGCGCGGCCCGTAATCCTCGGGATAACGGTAAGCACTGACCTGACGGGGATTCTCTACCGGCACGATCGCCTCCTTGCCGGCCATGAAGGCAATCAATAGCGGGCCGTCGACCAGGCCCAGCGCGCAGGCAGCCGGTATCCGGCAGCCTGCGCCGCGGGCGGCATCGAAGGCGTTCTGCCGCCCGATGTTGAACTGGCGGTAGCGTTCAAGGCCATGGGTTTCACTATTGATCGCCGCCATGTAATTCCATGCCCGCCACAGCTCTGGCAAGCCTTGGGCGTCGAGCAGGCGGAAAATGCGGCGGTAGGCGGCTTCGGCAGCGGCCTGCAAGGGACTGGCCGAAGCGTCGGCGAAATCGGCTTCATCAAGCTCGATCACGCCGTAGAGCAGATCACCGGCCCGCCGCCAGGCGATGCCCTCGTCGTGTCCGCCGATGCAGGGCTGGGACACCCGCCAGAATTCTCGTAGCGGACCGGGCTGGGCGGACGAGGCGGACAGCACCGCCGGCAGCGCCTGTTCAGGCCATTCCGCCGGAGTAGCCGTACCCAAGCGAATACCGCCCAGCACACTGGCAGAGTCGCAAACAGCGCGGAGCGCTTGGGTAGCGGTCTGGAACGACAGGAAGCTCATGCTCTCATCATGCCTCGGTGCGGCAGAATCGGCGAAAGCACGCGATGATACAGGCATTCAGGCCGCTTCTTCCACTCGACGGATGTTGAAGCGGCGGCGCTTCCAGGCAGCGAACGCCCGACGGGGCTGGAACAGATTGGCAGCGTAATACAACACCTTGAAGGCCCACACCGAGGGCCAGATGGGTGTCTTGCCGAAAATGTCGCCCGCCAGCACCGACAGCAAGGCTTCCTGAGTGCGGAAGGCGTTTCTCGGCCCCATGAAGAAATCCCGCATGATCGGGTTGGTCATGCGGTAGATGAACCAGGAGAACACTTTCGGCCCGTGCTTCATGCGGCGATCGAAGTGCTTCAGCGCCGCGCCGGCCCTGGCCGGCTCGCGCAGGCAGGTGTCGATCGTTTCGGACGCCATCAGGCCGCTGTTCATCGCCAGCCAGACACCGGACGAAAACACTGGATCGACGAAGGCGTAGGCGTCACCCAGCATCAGGTAGTTGGGGCCATGATTGCGCCCGGCAGCGTAGGAGAAATTCCCCGTCCCCTCGACCGCATGCACCAGTTCGGCGCCCTCGAGGCGCTCGGCCAGCGGCGGGCAGCTTGCGATGCCGTCGCGCAGGAACTGCTCCAGATTGCGGCTGCCGCGCGTCTTCATGAAATAGGGCCAGGTCACCATGCCGACGCTGGTGACGTCATTCATCATCGGTATGAACCAGAACCAGCCGTGTTCGAACCAGAAGATGGTGATGTTGCCCTCGTCGCTGCCGGTGTTCCGGCGCGCGCCCGAGAAATGGCCGAACACCGCTGCGCTGGTGTGCTTGGGATTGCGGTTCTTGATCTTGAATCGATTGGCGAGGAAGGTGTCGCGGCCCGAGGCATCCACCAGGAAACGCGCCTGCCAGGTCTGCTCACGGCCGTCGTCGTGGGCCGCCTGAACCACCACACGGTCTTCGGCCTCGAAGTTCACCGATTTCGCCCGGCAGCCTTCGACGACTTCGACACCGCGCCGGACGGCGTTGCGCATCAGCACGGCATCGAACTCGGAGCGCAGCACCTGATAGGCGTAGGGCATGGATTTGTTCCACGCCTTGGAGAAATAAAAGGTCTGAGTGTGCGGATGATGCGGGGACACGAACTGCGCCCCCGGTTTCATCATGCCGATCGCTCGCACTTCGTCGGCAATGCCCAGCCGTTCCAGCAAGGGCAGATTGGCAGGCAACAAGGATTCGCCAATGTGGAAACGCGGATAGCGGTCCTTTTCCAGCACGACGACCTTGTAGCCCTTTTCCGCCAGCAGGGGCGCTACCGTGGCTCCGGCCGGTCCCGATCCGATGACCAGGACATCACACACGCCGGATTCTTCTTGCTGCATCTCGCCACTCCGTCGGTAGGCCGCCCCGCGGGCAGGCCGTCGTTTGCGCAAGCGGCGGAGTTTACTTCAACGCAGCCAGTGCAGCAGCGTAGTCCGGCTCCTCCTTGATCTCGGGTACGCGCTGCGAATACACGACCTTGTCATTGGCGTCGAGCACCACTACCGCGCGCGCGGTCACGCCGGCCAGCGGGCCGGAGGTGATGGCAACACCGTAGTCCTGGGCGAAGGCGGAGTTGCGGAAGGTCGACAGCGTCTTGACGTTCTGCAGGCCCTCGGTTTCGCAGAAGCGCTTGGCGGCGAAGGGCAGGTCGGCGGAGACGACCAGCACCACGGTGTCGGCCAGGCTGCTCGCCTCGGTGTTGAACTTGCGCGCAGACGTTGCGCATACCGGCGTGTCGAGGCTGGGGACGATGTTCAGCACCTTGCGCTTGCCGGCAAAGGCGTCGAGGCCGACGTCTGCCAGGTCGGCTCCGGTCAGCTTGAAGGCGGGGGCGGCGTCACCCGCCTGCGGAAAACGGCCAGCCACGTCGATCGGGTTGCCGCCAAGGGTCACAGTGCTCATGCTTGTTGTCCTCTGTCTGTATGGGATCCCGCCGCCTGCCCTTGCGGTACGCCGACGGGGGACGGAAAGACTACACCAAGCCAACGGGGTATGGGGCGATGGCGCTCAGCGCACCGGCTGATCATCGCCAGGACGATCGCGTCCCGGACCCGCACGCCCTGAACCTTCCTCGATCTCGACTTCGCGGATGACCTCCCCCTCGATCACCATGCCGCGCGCGGTCGGCGGATGGTCTCGCATCTGCTTGCGCAGCGCGCGCGTCTTCCACCACAGATAACCCCAGGCCACGGCGCCGACGGTAACGACGACGGCAAAGAAGACCACCGAGAACATCAGTGCCACACCAAACACCGCAACGGTGACGATCGCAGCGATGACCTTCTGCAGCAGGCTGGGCGGAGTGCCGCCACGGGCAGCGAACTGATTGAAAAGACCGGAGAACTTCGGATCTCGATACATGAGGCATCCCATCAAGGTGTCGGGGCCGCTACGGCGGGCCGAAGCGGCAGAATACCGTTTCAGAGACGCATCCCGGGCAAAAGATTCCATCCAGGGCGTGTTTCGCCATGCAACAGTGCGCCGGCGGCCGATCAAGGATGCCGCCAGAATGCGAAGGACTGGAAACGCTCAGCAGTCCACCACGCACCGGCCGAAACCCCCCGGGTGACATTGCGTGTCCCGGCCTGCGACTCGAGCGGGCGCAGAACCTCGCCATCGGCGGCATGCTTCGCTTCGCTCCCCTCCTGTTCGGGCACGACGACACTGATGTGGCCGGAGCTGTTGAGGTCGCGGCGCCTGGCGACGATTACGCAGACTTCACCGCCATTCGCTGCTGCCTGCAGCAGGGTCAGATCAAGCTCGCGCACCCAGCCAAACCCGGTGCCATGCTCGTCGAGCCAGTCGTACAGGGCATTGGCATTCAGTTCACGCACCGTCTGACCGTATCCCACCTCCACGGCTTCGCCCAAGGCCAAACGGCGCAGCGCCGAGTCGCTCCACCACACGTGAGGCAGGTAGGCACCTGCCAGATCCGCATAATCGGCGGCATAGGTGCTGCAGAAGTTCGTGCCGGCTCGTGGCTGGTAACGCAGGTGATCGGCCCTGGCGACATCGAGATAATCGATGATCCTCTGCAGCCCTCCGGCGTCGCGTGCGCCATTGGCTCCAGTACGTGCAGGGCGGTCGGCCTCGCCCAACGGATAAGCCCGCCCCCCATCGCGTACACGGGTGACGTCGGCGCGGTCGGCCTCCAGATGGACTGCGTGCAGCGCTGGCAGCACGTCCATCGCCGGCGCACTGCGGGAACGCTGAGCGCCACGGGTGCGGGAACGCACCGGGCAAGGCTCCAGGTAGCGCTCGGCCAGCACGCCCGCACGGACGACACCATTGAGCAATACATGGACCTCCACCCAGCCATCCACCGCCGCCGGCGCGCGCAGCTCGACTTCAGTACCCTGAGCCAGCGCGGCGAGCAGGCTGCCCGGTGCCACCTGTGGCGTGGAACGCAGATTGAGTTGCAAGGGCACGACACGGTGAGTCGGTGTGAAGGGGGACATCGCCGGCACGAAGCTCCCCGCCAGCCCCAGATCACGCAAGGCCTGGCGCGCTCTTTCGAGCAGTTCGCGGCGATCGGCAAAGCCGTTCAAACCGCCATTGACACGGCGCGTTACCGCTTTCAGATCATCCACGTCGGCCAGCGCGTTCAGATTCTCGCGCTTCCAGAAAAACACCGCGGCATCGACCGCCAGATTGCCGGCAACGAGATCCGGATCGGCCAGCACGTCCCGGCCGCACCATTGCGCAAAGCCGCGGTAGTTGTCCTTGCCCGTCAGCTGGATCAGGCCGCGGCCGCGGTAACGCCAGCCATCGCCGCTCACCGCCGGTCCGTTGCCCATGCGCCCGCCATAAACCCTGCAGGCGATCATTTCCGGCTTGCGCGCACAGACCTCGGCCTCGGCGCGTGTGCCGAAATACCGCGGGAAAACTGTCAGCAATCCGTCCGCCGAATAATTCAGGTTCTCGACAGTCAGCCGCAGACAGCCCGATTCGTGCATCACCTGGGCAAGAAAATGCGCGATGCGCGGCACTGTGTCGATGGCATGGACGGCCATCACCGAATTGAGCGCATCGACGTAACGGTCGGCATTGGCGCTGCTCGCGCCCATCCGGGTAAGCACCTCGCGTGTGATCAGCATGCCGCACCCCCTGAAAGCGCCTGCCACACGGCATTTGCGCACTTTCACTAAAGTTCAGCATGAGGGCCAATGCAAGCGGGGCGTGGTGCCTCTTGAGGGCGGAGGCGCGCAAGGTGTCGAGGTTGCGGTCCAGATCATCGATCTCGCCCCCTTCCAGCTGTGCGCAGGCCCAGCACGGCAACCGGGTGGAGACAGCGTTCGGCCGGAGCTGCCCGATCTACGTGCCCCTTCCGAAACCAGGTCCTCGTGACTTCGCTTGCCGTCAATGCATAGCCTCAATCACTCAGATCAGCCCGCCACTCCGCAATACCATCACCCCCAAGCTGGTCGTCAGCAACGAGCCCAGCGTCGTCAGCGCGATGATGTTCGCCGCCAGCGTGGCGTTGCCGCCCATCGCCCGCACCATCACGTAACCGGCGGCAGCCGACGGTGCCGAGGCCATCAGCATCAGGATGCCCAGTTCGATGCCGCGGAAACCCAGCGCCACCGCGCCCAGCGTCAGCAGCACCGGCACGATCACCAGCTTGCCGAGCGCGGCCAGCGTAGTGCTGGCGATTTCCGAGCGCAGGCTGCGGAAGTCGAGCGAGGCGCCGGTGCATAGCAAGGCCAGCGGCAGCGTCATGTCGGCGAGGTACTGGGCCGAACTCAGCGCCAGCGCCGGCAGGCGGATTTCCAGCGCCGACACCGGCAGCGCGAGCAGGATGCCGATGATCAGCGGGTTGGTAGCAATGCCGCGCACGATCCTGCCGATGCCCTGGCTGCGGTGCAGCGAGCGGCTGAGGGTGATGACGGCGAGCACGTTGACCAGGATCGTGACCAGGCCGAGGTAGAGCGAGGCCGCGGCAAGCCCGGCGTCGCCGTAGGCGTTGACGCAGTAGGCCAGGCCGACGACGCCGAAGTTGGAACGGAATGCACCCTGCACCACCACGCCGCGGTCGCGTTCGGACGGCACGATGAATTTCGCCGCCCATTCGAGCACCAGATAGATGAGCAGCGTCGCCGCCAGGCCATAGGCGATCATGCCGGCATTGGCCGATTCGGCGATGCGCGTCTTGGCGATACTGGTGAACAGCAGCGTGGGCAGGGCGATGGTGAACACCAGCCTGGAGCCGGCGTCGATGAAGCCGTCGGTCAGCATGCCGGTGCGGCGCAGCAGCACGCCCAGGCCGAGCAGCACGAAGATCGGCCCGGTGACCGAAAACGAAAAGCTGAGGATCGCGAGGAAGTCGGACATCAGGGCCGCAGCAGGAACAGCAGTGCCGTCAGCGTGACCACCGACAGCAGCGTGGACAGGAACACCGCCGAGGCGACCGAGGACTGGCAGACGTTGTAGCGCTGGGCGAAGAGATAAGGTGTGATCCCGGCCGGCAGCGCCGCCAGCAGCACGCCGGTCGCCACCCATAGCGGCGGCACCTCGAACACCTGGGTCGCCAGCAGCCACACCAGCAGCGGCAGTCCCACCGTCTTCAGCGCCACCAGCACCAGCGGTTCGCGCAGGTTGCCGCCCAGGCTGTAGCGCGTCAGCGAGGCGCCGAGCGCGAACAGCGCGCAGGGCGTGGCCGCGGCGCCCAGGCCGCCGGCCACCGAATCGAGCGGACCGGGCAAGGGCACGCCGGACAGCGCAAATGCCAGGCCGCAGCTCAGCCCCCAGATGATCGGCGTCGCCAGCACGCTCTTGCCCAGCTTCAGCAGCGTCGCCGCCGCCGACTGCTGGCCGCCGCGCGCCGCCTCGATCAGCGCGGTGGTCGGCGGCAGCATCAGCAGGCTGTGGCAGGCGATCATGACGAACAGCGGCAGCGCCGCCGACGGACCGTAGGCCGTCATCACCAGCGGAATGCCGAGCATGCCGGTGTTGGAGAAGCCGGCGCCGAGGCCGAGCACCGCCTGCTCGTCCAGCCGGCGCCCGAACAGCAGCCGCCCGGCCAGCATCGCCAGCCCGAACACCGCGAACGCACCGATGTAGTAGGACAGCAGATAACCCCAGGGCATCGCCGCGGGCAGTTCGGCCTGGGCGATGGCGCGGAACAGCATCAGCGGCAGGGCGAAGTTGAACACGAACAGCGACAGCCCGCGATTGGCCGCCTCGTCGAACACGCCACAGCGCGCCGCGACATAGCCGAGGCCGAGCGTGCCGAAGACCGGCAGGATGATGCCGAAGATGATGTCCAAGACGGCTCTATGGGCGGAAGCTCAGGGGGCGCTCATGGTAACGCAGGCGCGCCACGGCCGATGCGCAGCGTGGCAGCCACGTTGCGGGCGGTGAGTTCGACGTTCGCCGCCGCATCGCTCAGCGCCTCTTCAAGCGTGCAGGGACGGCAGAGCACGCTGAACACCGCGTCGATGCCGTGCTCGTGCACGACGCCGACGTTGGCGCCGAGCGAGCCGGCGATGCCGATCACCGGCTTGCCGTGGCGCTTGGCGACGCGGGCGACGCCGATCGGCGTCTTGCCATGCACGGTCTGGAAGTCGATGCGGCCCTCGCCGGTGACGACGAGATCGGCATCGCGCACGTGGCGGTCGAGATCGACCGCGGCGGTGACGATCTCGATGCCCGGCTTCAGCACCGCGCCGAAGAAGGCGAGCATCGCCGCCCCCATGCCGCCGGCCGCGCCGGCGCCCTGCACCTGGTCCACCGCCACGCCGAGGTCGCGCTCGACGATGCGGGCGAAGCGGGCGAGGTTGTCGTCCAGGACCCGCACCATGTCCGGCGTCGCGCCCTTCTGCGGGCCGAACACCGCCGAGGCCCCGCGTGGGCCGGTGAGCGGGTTGTCCACGTCGCAGGCGACTTCGATGCAGCATTCGGCCAGGCGCGGATCGAGCGCGGAGACGTCGATTCGCTCCAGTTCGGCCAGCAGACCGCCGCCCGGCCCCAGCTCACGGCCGTCGGCGTTCAGCAGCCGCGCGCCCAGCGCCTGCACCATGCCGGCGCCGCCGTCGTTGGTGGCGCTGCCGCCGATGCCGAGGATGAAGCGCCGTGCGCCGGCGTCGAGCGCGGCGCGGATCAGCTCGCCGGTGCCGCGCGAGGTGGTGCGCAGCGGATCGCGCTGCGCCGGCGGCACCAGCATCAGGCCGCTGGCGGCTGCCATCTCGATCACCGCGGTGGCACCGTCGCCGGTGAGGCCGTAGAAAGCCGGCACGCTGTCGCCCAGCGGGCCGGTGACGGCGGCTTCCAGGCGACGTCCGCCGGTGGCGGCCACCATCGCGTCAACCGTGCCTTCGCCGCCATCGGCGACCGGCACCAGCACGTATTCGGCCTGCGGAAAGACAGCGCGGAAGCCGGCCTCGACCGCTTGGGCGACTTCCAGCGCGGACAGGCTTTCCTTGTAGGAATCGGGGGCGATGACGATCTTGTTCATGAGCAGGCTCCAGGCGAGGAATGGATAAGAGGCACGATGGCACTTCCACGGCAGCCACAGCTTAGAACCGGATGCGCCTTGTGATCTTCATCTGAACGCACAAAATATGTCTATATTTTTAATATTAATTGTGCACTCATACATATAAACATCATGCCGGACCGGCCGCATCGAGCTGCAAGGCGATGAACAGCAGCAGACAATCGTCCAGCCGGGCCAGATCCAGCCCGCTCAGTTCCCCGAGCCGGCGCAGGCGATAATCGAGCGTATTGCGATGAACGCCCAGTGCGCGTGCGGCAGCAGCCGACTTCATGTCGTGCGCGAACCAGGCAGCGAGCGTATGCCGCAGCTGACCGTCGCGATCGTGCTGCGACAAGCGCTGCAGCGGACGGCGCAGCTCATCCGCCTGCCAACCTTCGTTCAGGCCGGCCAGCAGCACCGCCAGTGTCTGGTCGGCATAACAATGGAACGCGCCGCCGCGCTGGCGGCCGAGTCGCAGCACTGAGCGCGCGGACTGGTAGGAACGCGCCAGCCCGGCACTGCCCGGAAACACACCGCCGAGCGCCAGGCGCAGCGCCACCTGGCCATCGCGCTGCAGACGCGCAAGCAGGGCTTCGGCCCGTGTGCGCAGATGCTTCGCCACATCCGGTGCAGCGGATACCGGCAGCAGGGCGACCACTTCGCGCAGCGACACCGGTGCGCACAATATCCCTGGCTCTGCGGCCAGCACACGCAGCAGCCGCTGTTGCCCGGCAAGCTGAGCGGCCGCATCGGCAACGGCAGGGTCGGGCTCGAGCAACAGCGCGACGCGCTGGCACGCCGGATCGACGCCGAGCTGGCGCGCCCATTCTTCCAGCGCCGGCGCCGGTGCGGCCGCACCGATCAATTGCAGCACCAGTTCCTCACGCAGCCTCGCATCGCGCGCGATGATCTGCATCAGCCGCGCCTGCTCGATCATCGTTTCGGCAGCCATCCGCAGCAGTTCGGCGAACTGGCGGATGGCGTCGGGTTCGCCGCTGAGCCCGATCACGCCGACGATGCCGCCTTCGGCGCGCAGCGGCAGGTTGATGCCCGGCCGCGCGTCGTGCAGGCGGCGCGCCAGCGCATCGTCGATCTCGATCGTGCGTTCTTGCGCCAGCACCATCATCGCCCCCTCGTGCGGACTGCCGATGCGGGCCGCATCGCCGCTGGCGATGATGACCCCGCGCGCATCCATGACATTCACGTTGGCATGCAGGATCTGCATCGTGCGATCGACGATGGATTGGGCGAGAGAGGCTTCGAGCAGCAGCATGGCGTGGATGGAAACGGACGGATGACTGCATGCTGCCGTGTGCGGCCGGCGCGGACAAGCGTCCGGGCATCGAGGATGCCGAAGCCCATGCCTGCCGTGCCGGTGCCCTGCATCCTGCTGCCAAGCTGCGTCCAAATGTTAATGCGCAATCCGCAGGGCCGTGATGCCGACCGCCGTGCTTGCCGCCGGCCCCACGGGAATGGCGCCAGTGGCGGATACCGGACAGCTGCAGGGTTGAAACAAGTCGTCACGCTGAGCGCGGAGTTTTCCGCCGGCACCGTGTTCCCATTCATGGCCTCGGCGATCGGCGGAACACCAGCGTTCCTGCCATCCAGCAAGCAGAAGAAAGGAGCACAGCATGAAGATCCACAGCCTGATCCCCGCCATCCTGATCACCATCGCCGCAACGGGTTGCGCGACCTGGGACAACATGTCCTCGCGCGAAAAGAGCGCCGCGACCGGCGCTGCAGTCGGCGGTGTGGCTGGCGCAGTCATCACCGACGGCGGCATTCTCGGTACCGTGGGCGGCGCAGCCATCGGCGGCGTCATCGGTGACCAGGTCGGCAAGAAGAAATAAGACGGTGCCTCGCCGGCCGCACCTGGCCGGCTGCACCTCGCCGGCCGCACCTTTCCGCGTTTCTCCTCTGCTCCCGCCATGGAGCCACATCGGGCATCGGCGCCCCGTCCGGCGCCGATGCCCGTTTTCTTGCCCGTTCCGTACCGCCGCAGCCCGCTCGGCGCAACGGCAGCCCGTCGCATCCTTGGTAGAATCGCCACCGTCCCGCCTCGCACCATCGCGCGCAGGCGGTTTTCTTTTCGCTGACGAATCCCGATGACGACCACCCCCTTCCCGCCCGAGCTGCTGCGCGACGTCGACAAGCGCCGCACCTTCGCCATCATTTCCCACCCCGACGCGGGCAAGACCACACTGACCGAAAAGCTGCTGCTGTTCGGCGGCGCAATCCAGCTCGCCGGCACGGTGAAGGCGCGCAAGTCCGCCCGCCACGCCACCTCGGACTGGATGGAAGTGGAAAAGCAGCGCGGCATCTCGGTGACCAGTTCGGTGATGCAGTTCGACTACCAGAGCCACACCATCAACCTGCTCGACACGCCGGGCCACGAGGACTTCTCGGAAGACACCTACCGCGTGCTGACCGCGGTCGATGCCGCGGTGATGGTGATCGACGCCGCCAAGGGCGTGGAAGCGCAGACGATCAAGCTGCTCAACGTCTGCCGCATGCGCAACACGCCGATCATCACCTTCGTCAACAAGCTCGACCGCGAAGTGCGCGAGCCTTTCGACCTGCTCGCCGAGATCGAGGACGTGCTGAAGATCACCTGCGCGCCGGTGACCTGGCCGCTGGGCATGGGCAAGGCCTTCCGCGGCGTCTACCACCTGCTGCAACAGCAGGTGCTGACCTTCACGCCGGGCGAGGAGCGCCGCAGCGACGGCGAGATCATCAAGGGCCTGGGCAATGCCGAGCTCGACAGCCGCTTCCCGCTGGAAATCGGCCAGTTGCGCGAGGACGTGGAACTGATCGACGGCGCCTCGCCGCCCTTCGATCTCGCCGAATTCCTCGCCGGCCAGCAGACGCCGGTGTTCTTCGGCTCCGGGATCAACAACTTCGGCGTGCAGGAGATCCTGCAGGCGCTGCTCGATTGGGCGCCGCCGCCGCAGCCCCGCGTTGCCGGCACGAACGCGGCGGACGGCACGCGCATGGTGCAGCCGGCCGAGCCGGCCTTCACCGGCTTCGTGTTCAAGATCCAGGCCAACATGGATCCCAAGCACCGCGACCGCATCGCCTTCTTCCGCATCTGCTCGGGCCGCTACAGCTCGGGCATGAAGGTCAGGCACGTGCGCGCCGGCCGCGACATGAAGCTCGCCAACGCGCTGACCTTCATGGCCAACGAGCGCGTGATCATGCAGGACGGCGTCGCCGGCGACATCATCGGCATCCACAACCACGGCCAGCTGCAGATCGGCGACACCCTGAGCGAAGGCGAGAACATCGGCTTCAAGGGCATTCCGTACTTCTCGCCCGAACTGTTCCGCGCCGCCCGCCTGCGCGATCCGCTGAAGTCCAAGCAGTTGCAGAAAGGCCTGCAGGAGCTGGGCGAGGAGGGCGCGATCCAGGTCTTCGAACTCGAAGGCGGCCAGATGCTGCTGGGCGCGGTCGGCGTGCTGCAGTTCGAGATCGTCGCCCAGCGCCTGAAGGACGAATACAAGGTTGACGCGATCTTCGAGCCGGCCGACATCCACACCGCGCGCTGGCTGACCTACCCCGACGACCTCACCCGCCGCAACTTCGAGCGCGAGCAGGCGCTGCGCCTGGGCAAGGACATCGACGGCAACCCGGTGTATCTGGCGACCAGCCGCTACAACCTCGAAGTGACGGCGGAGAAGTGGCCGAAAGTCACCTTCCACGCCACCCGCGAGCACGGCCAGGTGCTGGGCTGAAACACTCGGCCGCGGTCACGGTCTGGCGCAGCCTGCAGCCTCAGGCCACCGGCGCGTACAGCGGGTAGAGCACCTCTTCCTCACGCCGGATGCGGTCGACCAGCGCCGCACCCACGGCATCGAGATCGGCAACGAAGCTGGCCGCCAGGGAAGGATCCTCGCCAAGACGGGCGTAGCGCGTCAGGAAAGCGACGACCTTCTTGCCGATCTCGTCCATGTCGTGGCGGAATCCGTGCATCAGCGCATGGCTGGCGGGATCGTTCGCCAGCGCATGCTCGAGATACACGTACAACCGCACGTTCTCGACCAGCAGATGGCCGTGCAGGTCGGCGCGGAAACGCTCCAGCAGCGGCACCACCTCGTCCAGGCGCCCGCTGCGCGCAGCGCTGCCGATCTGGCCGAAGCAGTCGAGCATGCTGCGGTGATCGCGCACCAAATGCTCGATCAGGTCGCTGCTGTAGCGGATCGAGGTACCGGGCGCGCAGGGCCCGGATTCCGGCGCCGAATGGGCAGGCTCGGCCCGTGGTTTGTCGTGATGCCTGCCGAACAGCCAGTCGAGCAGAAACATGGAAAACTCCTGAGGGTGGCCGCGCAGCGGCGGCCGGTCGCGGAATGACCTCCGACGCTAAGACGGAACACCTGCCGGTTTCCATGCGATGGATCAAATCCATACTCATGACATGTGTATTCTGCCCACGCGCTCGCCTCATGCCTTGCCTCGCGAAACGCCGAATCATGATTTTCTCTATCTGCGCTTGCCGATTACGGCGATGCCGGACACTGCATGGCGCATGTAGCCTGAAACTGGGCATAGCCCATCAAGAACACGGGCTCCGGCCCATCGCCGGCCCCGTTCCCGAGACGAGATCAGGAGGCGACGAAATGTTCAGGACACTGGCAATTGCCATCACCCTCGGCAGCGCAGGCACCGCGCTGGCCGCGCAGGACACCAGCCAGATTCCCTTACCGGAAGGCTACCGCGACTGGCACCACCATCATTCGACCGTCAACCTCGACGGGCACGAGCCGGCAGGCAACGTCGGCATCCAGCACGTCTATGTCGATGCCGCCGCGCTGGAGGGTTTGAAGACCGGCAAGTTCGCCAAGGGCGCCACCTTCGCCGTGGACCGCTTCGCCTATTCCGCGGACGACAACCACTCGCTGTCCCAGGCCGCGCGCAAGGTCGTCGCCGTGATGGTCAAGGACGACGAGCTTTATCCCGAAACAGGCGGCTGGGGCTTCCAGGCCTTCAAGGGCGGCGACCCGAACGCCAGGGCGGTGACGGATGGCGGCATCCAGTGCTTCTCCTGTCACATCCCGCTGGCAGACAACGACTATCTATTCACCCGCGGCCAATGACTGCCGAATTCCCGTCACAGAAAACCGATCGGGGGGGGGCGGGCTCGATCTCTTCACCCACATCGTCTCGGCTCCACCCACGAAGCCGGCACTGACGGTGTGCGAATCGGAGAAGGCCAAGGCTTGAGCGCTCGTTCTCGCGGCAGGAAGCAAAAGTGCCCCCCTGCCGCCACCCGGCTTTTGCGATATCCGACCGGCTGCCGTCACCTGGGCGCCAGATCGATCCGGAACCGATTCCGATACGCCCCCGGGCTCATGCCGACACGCTGGCGGAAGAGCCGCGAGAACGAGCTGGTATCGGCATAACCGACCTGGCCGGCGATGGCGTCCATGCTCAGGTCGCCGGTTTCGAGCAGCCTGCGCGCGGCTTCGAGCCGGAGGTCCTGCAGATAGGCCAGCGGCGTCTGTTCCAGCGCGGCCTTGAAGCGTCGGATCAACGTGCGGTCGCTGACCGCCAGCGCCGCGGCAAGCTCGGCGATCCGCAGCTCCCGCGTCATGTTGCTCTGCAGCCAGTGCTGCGCGCGCTGCACCAGCGAATCCGCGTGCGTCCGCTCCGCCAGCAGCGGCAGGTAAGGGACCTGGCTGGTCTGGCCGACGTCGATCAGCAGGCTCCTGGCGGTCTGCGCGGCAACTGCCTGCCCGGCAAAGCGTTCGACGACACGGATCGCCTGCAGCAGGTAGGAGGCCGAGGCGCCCGCACAGACCATCCGCTCCGACTCGGTGACCACCGAGCGCAACTGCAGCTCCACCTCGGGATAGCGGGCGCGGAACTGGCGTTCCAGCCACCAGGTCGTCGTCGCCGTCCTGCCGGCGAGCAGCCCCGTCTGCGCCAGCACGAAAGTGCCGGTGCAGTTGGCGGCGACCCACGCTCCCGCCCGCCACTGCGTCGCCAGCCAGGCACAGGCCTCGGCCTGGCGCTCGAGCAAGCGGTCGAAGCGCGCGCGGCTCTCGTAGTGCAGACCAGGGATGAAGACGAGATCGTAGCGCTCGCCCGGCTCCAGCTTGCGCGCCTGCAGTTGCAGGCCATTGCTCGCGATGACGGGCTCGTCCGATGCAGCGACGAAGCGCCAGCCGAACTGCATCGCATCGGCGCCCTGCTGCCGGCGCAGATGCGCGTTCGCGACCTGCAGGATGTCGGCAAAACCAGCGGCGCTAGAGGCATGGCACTGCTCGAGCACGAGGATCGCGGCGCGGATCATGGCGTGACGGAATTCGCATGTAGATAGTCGTTTTTGCCACTCTACACGGCAGGCCCGGCTTTCTAAACTGCTTTCATCCGCAAATGCTTCAGCCGAAGCGATTGCCAACAAAAAGGCGCCCCCGGCCCATTGCGGCAACGGTGCAGCCTGCCGACAGTGAGCACCAAACCATGAAAGTCTTCGTCGTCCACGCCCACCCCGAGCCGCAGTCCTTCTGCACCGCGATGAAATCCGCCGCGGTCGAAGCCTTCGCGCAGCAAGGCCATGAAGTCCAGGTCTCCGATCTCTACGCCATGGGCTTTCAGCCGGTGGCCTCGACCGCCGACTTCGGCGAGCGCGCCGATCCCGACTACTGCGTCTACGCGCTCGAGCAGCGGCACGGCGTGCAGACCGGCACCCTCAGCGCCGACATTCGCGCGGAACTCGACAAGCTGCTGTGGTGCGATCTGGTGGTGTTCGTCTTTCCCGTCTTCTGGTATTCGACGCCAGCCATCCTCAAGGGCTGGATCGACCGTGTGTTCGTCTCGGGCCAGGTCTACGGCGGCAAGCGCTTCTACGATCGCGGCGGCCTGGCCGGGCGCCGCGCGCTCGTCGGCCTCACGCTGGGCGGTCAGGAACACATGTTCGAGCCGCAAGGCATCCACGGACCGATCGAGGACATGTTGAAGCATTTCCTGCAGGGCACGCTGGCCTATGCCGGACTGCAGGTGCTGCCGCCCTTCGTCGGCTGGCACATTCCCTATCTGTCCGACGAAGCGCGGAATCAGGCCATGGAAGCCTGGAAAGACCGCCTCCAGTCGCTCGACGCCGACGTCCCGCTCGAATTTCCGCGCCTGGCCGACTACGACGGCAGGCTCCGTCCGCTGCATGTGAACGCTGATACCATCGGCCGCTGACCCCACCAGGAGAACATGGATGATCGAGTGCTCCCGCCAGCATGGCGTTCAAGTGATCGAGCTGAACCGGCCCGAGAAGAAGAACGCGTTTACCGGCGAGATGTACGACCGGTTGCGTGAAGCCCTGGTCGCGGCGGACGCGGATGCCACCGTCGCGGTGATCCTGATCACCGGCAGGGGTGACGCCTTCTCGGCCGGGAACGATCTGCAGGACTTCCTGCAGTACCCGCCGGACAGCGTGGATGCGCCGCCCTTCCATTTCCTCAATGCCCTGGTCCGGACCAGGAAGCCGGTGATCGCCGCCGTCAACGGACTTGCGGTCGGCGTCGGCGCGACGATGCTGTTCCATTGCGACCTGGTCTATGCCCAGGACAGCGCCCGCTTCTCCTTTCCCTTCGTCGCCCTCGGCCTGATCCCCGAAGGCGCGTCCAGCCTGCTGCTGCCGCGGCTCGCCGGCCACCAGCGCGCTTCCGAAGTCCTGCTGTTCGGCGACCCTCTGTCCGCCGCCGAGGCCCGCGAGATCGGCCTGGTCAATCGGGTCGTCAGCGAACAGCCGGTGCGGGACTTCGCGCTGGAGCAGGCACTGCGCCTGAGCCGGCTGCCCGCCGGCTCCGTGCTCCAGACCAAGGCCATGCTCAAGAATACCGACGAAGTGCTGGCCCGCATCAAGCGGGAAGCCGACGCCTTCGTCGTGCGGACGCAAGGCCCCGCAGCCCGCGAGGCCTTCGCAGCCTTCCTCGAGAAGCGCAAGCCGGATTTCTCCGGCCTGGACTGATCGAGGGCGCGGGCCGGTCCTTAGCCCCCTCGCGCGCGCCATCATTCCCCTTACCAGGGAATCGGCATGTTCTGGTAATCGACGAAAATCGTGCCGCGCTCGCCCTGGTGGCGGGCGATGGTGTCGGCCAGCCCTTTCGCGCTGTCTTCCACGTTGACCAGCGCATCCGGGCCGCCCATGTCGGTGCGCACCCAGCCCGGCATCAAGGCCAGCACGGTGCGCTCGCCACCGGCGCGGGCGGTGTAGCTGCGCAGCAGCATGTTCAGCGCGGCCTTGCTGGCGCGGTACAGCTCGGAGCCGCCATCGGCATTGTTGGCGATGCTGCCCAGCCCCGACGACATCGCGGCGATGATGCCCTGCGGCTTGACCAGCGGGGCCAGCGCTTCGATGACGCGCAAGGGACTCAGCGCATTGGTCACCATCAGGCGCACGAACTCCTCGGTGCTCACCTCGCCGATGGGCAGCCGGGGGCTGTCGATCACACCAGCATTGACGAGCAGGACGTCCAGCGAAACACCTTGCAGCCGCGCCGACAAGGCGGCGATCTGCTCGGGCCTGTCGATGTCGATCGCTTCCACGCGCAATGCACCGGCCGACGCCTGCGCCAGGCGGCCGAGCGCGGAGTCGGAAGCAGGCTTGCGCTCGGTGGCGATGACCTGCCAGCCCCGCGACAGGTATTCGCGCACCAGGCCAAGGCCGATGCCCCGCGATGCGCCGACGATGAGAATGGAAGGGGCGGATGCGGTCTGGGTCATGTGAATGGCTCCTTTCAGGTCGGACAAAAAAACATCTTCCCACCTTACGGCGGCGGACAGCCATTCCTGAATCACCCCATGTCAGCCCGAATGGCGCGTCTGCCCGCACCCCGGGATAATCGCCAGCCATGAACCGGGATACGTCCGACACTCCACCGCCTGCGATCTCGATCCGGAGCTACGGCACGGACGGCCACGCGCATGCCCACGATTTCGCCCAGCTCGTGCTGCCGCTGGCCGGATCGCTCGAAATCGACCTCGAAGGGCAGGGTGCAAGGCTCGACCGGACACAGGCAGCCTACGTGCCGCCCGGCATGCGCCATGCGCAGGAGAGCCGTTTGCCGAACCGCTTCCTGGTGGTCGATCTGCCTGCAGTCGATGCCGACATTCTGGCGCTGGATAAGCTCGCGGCACGCCGTTTCGTCACCATCACGCCAGCGGCGGCCCATCTGATCGACTACATGGGCGCGGCGCTGGAAGGCGGTGCACCGGCCCGGAACATGGCGCTGTGGACGCCATTGCTGCTCGATGCGCTCGCGGAGGCGCCGCCACGGCCGGTTTCCCGCCTGGCCGCGCTGCTCGCCGCAATGGGCTCCGAACACGTCCTCGGCTGGACGGTCGCCGACCTGGCGGCACAGGCGAAACTGAGCAGCAGCCGGCTGCACGCCGTGTTCCGCGAGGAGCTCGGCACCACGCCGCACACCTGGCTGGCCGAGCGCAGGCTGGAGCAGGTTCTGCGCTGGCTGGCGACGACCGAGCTGCCGATCGCCGAGATCGCCCTGCGCGCCGGCTTTTCCGACCAGAGCGCGCTGACCCGCGCGGTGCGCAAGGCCTGCGGCATGACGCCGGCAGCCTATCGCCGGCAAGCCGCAGGAGCCTGAGCCCAAAACCCGATAGCTTTCGACAAGACCCGCCCGCCAGGGGCGGCTAGCCTGTCGTCTTCATCAGATCAGGGAAACAGACATGCCGGGCGGTTCGCAAACCACGATCGGAATCCTCTGCGGCGCCGGTGCGGGCGCCTTGTGGGGCCTGGTATTCCTGGCGCCCGAACTCGTCAGCGACTTCAATCCCCTGCACCTGACCTTCGGCCGCTATCTGTTCTACGGCCTGCTGTCCGCCGCGCTGCTCGCGCCGCGGCGGCGCGTCGTGCTGCCGGGCCTGACACGGCGCGAATGGCTCGGCGCCGGCAGCCTGGCGCTGGTCGGCAACATCGCCTACTACGCGCTGCTGTCCACCGCGGTGCAGCTCGGCGGCATCGCCATGACCTCGCTCGTCATCGGTTTCCTGCCGGTGGCGGTGACGATCATCGGCAGCCGCGACGCGGGCGCGGTGCCGCTGCGCAAGCTCACGCTCTCGCTCGCCTTCTGCGCGGCCGGCGCGCTGTGCATCGGCTGGCAGGCGCTGGCCGCGCCGGCTTCAGGCTCGACTGAACGCCAGCTCGCCGGCCTGCTGTGCGCGCTGGGCGCGCTGGCGACATGGACCTGGTTCGCCGTCGCCAACAGCCGCTGGCTGGGGCGGCTGCAAGGCATCACCGCCCACGATTGGAACCTGCTGACCGGCGTCGCGACCGGCGCCCTGACACTGGCGCTGCTGCCATTCGCAGCCTTGCTCGACAGCTCGTCGCACACCGCCGCCGACTGGCTCCGCCTCGCCGGCGTTGCCGCCGGCCTGGCCCTGTTCGCCTCGATCGCCGGCAACGCGCTGTGGAACCGCATGAGCCGCCTGCTGCCGCTGACCCTGGTGGGCCAGATGATCCTGTTCGAGACCCTGTTCGCGCTGCTGTACGGCTTCGCCTGGGAACAGCGGCTGCCGACGGTGCTGGAAGTCTGCGCCTTCGCGCTGGTGTCGCTGAGCGTGGTGTCCTGCATCGCCGCCCACCGGCGACCCGCCGGAGACTCCCCGCAACATGGTTAACTCCTTCAAAACCAATGGCATCCGATCGTTTATTCCTTCTGGATGGAGCCCCGTCCACCTAGGGTAAACCTATGCCTTACATTTCATAGGCTTTTATGGTCCCATAAGCAGTAGCTGTCAAAACAGCCCTGCAAACCAACGAAGACGGAGGGAGCCATGAACGTCTCGAGACGCGGATTCTTCAAGGTCTGCGCGGCGGGCATGACGGGTTCGAGCCTGGCCACGATGGGTTTCGCACCCACCGCGGCACTGGCCGAGGTTCGTCAGTACAAGCTCGCGCACGCAACCGAAACACGCAGCATCTGTCCTTACTGCTCGGTATCCTGTGGAACGCTGGTCTACTCGATGGGCGACAAGTCGAAGAACGCCAAGGCGCGGATCTTCCACATCGAGGGCGACCCGGACAATCCGGTCAACCGGGGCAGCCTCTGTCCGAAAGGCGCCGGCCTGCTGGACATGGTCCACAGCCCGCTGCGCCTGACCCACCCCGAAGTGCGCGAACCCGGCAGCAACGAATGGAAGCGCATTTCCTGGGACGAAGCCTTCGACCGCATCGCCAGGCACATGAAGGCCGACCGCGATGCCAACTTCATCGAACGGAACGAAGCCGGCCTGACGGTGAACCGCTGGAACACCTTCGGTTTCCTCGCCAGCTCCGCCGCCTCCAACGAACCGGGATACCTCACCCACAAGGTGCTGCGCGGCCTTGGCGCGGTTGCATTCGATACTCAAGCCCGTATCTGACACGCTCCCACGGTAGCCAGTCTGGCTCCGACGTTCGGGCGTGGTTCGATGACCAACCACTGGGTTGACATCAAGAATGCAGACCTCGTCCTGATCATGGGCGGCAACGCCGCCGAAGCGCACATCTGCGGCTTCAAATGGGTGCAGGAAGCAAAGCAGGGCCGCAAGGCCAGGCTGGTCGTCGTCGACCCCCGCTTCACCCGCTCCGCCGCCGTGTCCGACTACTACGCGCCGATCCGTCCGGGCGCGGACATCGCCTTCCTGTCGGGTGTCATCCACTACCTGCTGGAAAACGACAAGATCCAGCACGAGTACGTGAAGACGCACACCAACGCGCCTTTCCTGATCAACCCCGATTTCGGTTTCAAGGACGGCCTGTTCAGCGGCTACAACGCTGACAAGCGCAACTACGACAAGTCCACCTGGAGCTACCAGATGGGCGAGGACGGCTACGCCAGGGTCAACCCGACGCTGCAGGACCCGAACTGCGTCTTCCAGCTGATGAAGAAGCACTTCGCGCGCTATGACGCCGACACCGTCAGCCGCATCACCGGCACGCCGAAGGATGCCTTCCTGAAGGTCTGCGGGATGATCGCCGAATGCTCGGCGCCGACGCGCACGATGACCATCCTGTACGCGCTGGGCTGGACGCAGCACTCGGTGGGTTCGCAGAACATCCGCACGATGGCGATGATCCAGCTGCTGCTGGGCAACATGGGCGTGGCCGGCGGCGGCATCAACGCACTGCGCGGCCACGCCAACGTGCAGGGCATCACCGACCAGTGCCTGTTCGGCGAGAGCCTGCCGGGCTACCTGCACGAACCGACCGACGCCGAGCCGACGCTGGAGAGCTTCATCACCAAGCGCACGCCGAAGATGCTGCGCCCGGGGCAGATGAACTACTGGAGCAACTACTCCAAATTCTTCGTCAGCCTGCTGAAGGCCTTCTACGGCCCGAACGCCACTGCGGAAAACAACTTCGGCTACGACTGGCTGCCCAAGCAGGACACCGCCTACGACGTGCTGGCGATGTTCGAGCGCATGCACCAGGGCCGCATGAACGGCTTCGCCTGCCAGGGCTTCAACCCGCTGGCCTCGGTGGCCAACAAGGGCAAGGTCTCGGCCGCGCTGTCGAAGCTGAAGTACCTGGTGGTGATCGACCCGCTGGCCACCGACACGTCCGAGTTCTGGAAGAACCATGGCGAGTTGAACAAGGTCGATCCGGCGCAGATCCAGACCGAGGTGTTCCGCCTGCCGGCGGCGCTGTTCGCCGAGCACGAGGGCAGCTTCACCAACTCCAGCCGCGTCATCCAGTGGCACTGGAAGGCCGCCGACGGCCCGGGTGAAACGCGTGAGGACACCGAGATCCTCGGCCAGCTGTTCACCCGGCTGCGCAGGATGTACGCCACCGAAGGCGGCGCCTTCGCCGAGCCGCTGATGAAGCTGCACTGGCCCTACCGCATCGCCACCCATCCGTCCGCGGAAGAACTGGCGCGCGAGATCAGCGGCTACGCGGTCGCCGACCTGGCCGACGCCAGCGGCAACGTCACGGTGAAAGCCGGCGAACAGGTCGCGGGCTTCGCCGTGCTGCGCAACGACGGCTCCACCGCCTGCGGCAACTGGCTGTACTCGGGCATGTGGTCGCAGGCCGGCAACCTCACCGCGCGGCGCGACAACAGCGACCCGACCGGCCTCGGCCAGTCGCTCAACTGGGGCTACGCCTGGCCGGCCAACCGCCGCATCCTGTACAACCGCGCCTCGTGCGACGCCAGCGGCAAGCCGTGGGACCCGAGCCGCAACATCCTCCACTGGAACGGCAAGGCCTGGGGCGGCAACGACGTGCCCGACATGCGGCCCAACGCCGCGCCGGAAGAGGGCGTCGGCGCCTTCATCATGACCGGCGAGGGCGTTGCCCGCCTGTTCGCGCCCGGCATGGTGGAAGGCCCCTTCCCCGAGCACTACGAGCCGTTCGAGACGCCATTGGGCAAGAACCCGATGCATCCGGACGTGCCCGCGGTGGTCAGCAACCCGGCGGCACGGGTGTACAAGGGCGACATGGAAGTGTTCGGCAAGGCCGACGAGTTCCCCTATGTCGCCACCACCTACCGCCTGGCCGAGCACTTCCACTTCTGGACCAAGACCTCGAAGATCAACGCGATCCTCCAGCCGGAGCACTTCGTCGAGATTTCCGAGGAACTGGCGGCCGAGAAGGGCATCCGCAAGGGCGACGTCGTCACCGTGCGCTCCAACCGCGGCCACATCAAGGCCGTGGCGGTGGTGACCAAGCGCATCAAGGCTCTGACGGTGGACGGCCGCACGGTGCATACGGTGGGCATCCCGCTGCACTACGGCTTCAAGGGTGAGACCAAACCGGGCTACATCACCAACACCCTGACGCCGTTCGTGGGCGACGCCAACAGCCAGACGCCGGAGTACAAGGCGTTCCTGGTGGACATCGAGAAGGCATAGGAGGGGTCCCATGGCACTGCAATCGCTAGACATCGCGCGGCGCTCGGCGACCACCACCGAGGCGCCCAAGGTGCGCGAAACCACCGAAGTCGCCAAGCTCATCGACGTGTCCGCCTGCATCGGCTGCAAGGCCTGCCAGGCGGCATGCATGGAGTGGAACGACATCCGCCCTGAAGTGGGCAACAACGTCGGCATCTACGACAACCCGCAGGATCTCGACGACAAGACGTGGACGCTGATGCGCTTCACCGAGGTCGAGGAGAACGGCAGGCTCGAATGGCTCATCCGCAAGGACGGCTGCATGCACTGCGCCGATCCCGGCTGCCTGAAGGCCTGTCCCTCGCCGGGCGCCATCATCCAGTACTCCAACGGCATCGTCGATTTCCACCAGGAGAACTGCATCGGCTGCGGCTACTGCATCACCGGCTGTCCGTTCAACATCCCGCGGCTGTCGAAGACGGACAACAAGGCCTACAAGTGCTCGCTGTGCTCCGACCGCGTCGCGGTCGGCCAGGCGCCGGCCTGTGCCAAGGCCTGTCCGACCGGCGCGATCAAGTTCGGCGCCAAGGAGGACATGGTGCATTACGCCGAGGCGCGCATCGACGACCTCAAGGATCGCGGCTACCAGAACGCCGGCCTCTACGATCCGCAAGGCGTCGGCGGCACCCACGTGATGTACGTGCTGCACCATGCGGACAAGCCGACGCTGTACGCCGACCTGCCGGAGAACCCGCAGATCAGCCCGACCGTGGCGCTGTGGAAGGGCGTCGCCAAGCCGCTCGCCCTGCTCGCGCTGGGCGCCACGGCCATCGGCAGCCTGTTCCATTACGTCATGAAGGGTCCGAACGAGGTCTCCAAGGAGCTCGAAGCGGAAATGGAAAAGGAGGACGCACAATGATCCGCAATCCGCGTGACCTGCAGCGTTACAACGCCTCCGAGCGCGCCAACCACTGGATCGTGGGCATCTGCTTCATCCTGCTCGCGCTGTCCGGCCTGGCCTTTTTCCACCCCGCGCTGTTCCCGCTGGTCAATCTGTTCGGCGGCGGCACCTGGGCGCGCATCCTGCACCCCTGGATCGGCGTGGTGATGGCGATGTTCTTCGTCATCATGTTCTTCCGCTTCGCCAGCCTCAACTTCATGGGCGGCAAGGACTGGGACTGGCTGTCCAAGGTCGGCAAGATGGTGGACGGCAACGACCACGACATGCCCGAGCAAGGCAAGTACAACGGCGGCCAGAAGCTGCTGTTCTGGCTGCTGACGCTGTGCATGGTGCTGATCACCGTCTCGGGCGTGGTGATGTGGCGCAGCCAGTTCGACTTCCCGACCGAGCTGGTGCGCATCGCCGTGGTGGTGCATGCCGCCGCCGCTGCGTTCATGATCGGCCTGATCTTCGTGCACGTGTATGCCGCGATCTGGACCCGCGGCACCATCCGCGCCATGCTCTACGGCACCGTGACGCGGGCCTGGGCCAAGCAGCACCACCGTGGCTGGTACCGCCAGATGACGGGCAAGGACTGATCGGTCCTGTCCCCGACCCACGGCGGGCGGTGTCCGGTTAAACCGGGCCCCGCCCGCCGCGCCTTGTGAGGAAGCACATGAACCTGCCCCAAACCGCCGCCGGCGCCAATCTGCAGCAGTGCTCCGAAGCGCCCGCGGTGCTGCAGCCCATGCCGGCCAGCGTCTTCGCCGACCGTGCCGCGCGCTTCGAACGCCTGGCCGACGGCCACGCCCTGGGCGACTGGCTCGCCTTTCTCGCCCGCCTGAGCCGCATCCAGCACGACCTGCTGAAGGCCCACCCGGCCATCCCCCTGCCGTCCGATGCCGCGCGCACGCAGGCGCGCGAACACGGCATGCCGGTGCTGCCGACCAACGGCTGGCAGCGCGACCCGGTCTGGCACAAGCATCTCGCCGCCCTCGCCGACGGCCTGCAAGCCCATGCGCCCGAAGCACTGCGCCCGGTGCTGGCCGGGCTGCTCACGACCAACGAAGCCGAACTGGAACGTCTGGCCGATGGCGTGCTGCGCACCGAATACGACCCCGCGCACAGCGCCCGCCTGCCCTTCATCGCCGCCGCGCTGCAGGTGTATTGGACCTGGATGGCCGCCCAGCCCGCGCTGGCCGGCCTGGCCCGGCTCGACGTGCCCGGCGTCTGCCCCTGCTGCGGCAGCCTGCCGGTATCCAGCGTGATCCAAGCCGGCCAATACACCGGCGTGCGCTACCTGCACTGTTCGCTGTGCAACACCGAATGGAACCTGGTGCGCGCCAACTGCACAAGCTGCGGCGAAACCGACAAGGTGTCCTACCGCGTGCTCGAAGCCGCGGGCAACACCACCCACGACACCGTGCGCGCCGAAGTCTGCGACGACTGCCACAGCTACCTGAAGCAGGTGCTGCGCGACAAGGACGCCAGCGCCGACCCGGTGGCCGACGACCTCGCCACGCTGGCGCTGGACATCCTGGTCGACGAAGCCGGCTACCTGCGCAGCGGGCCGAATCCGTTGTTCGTGCCGGGGGATGTCGCCGAATCCCAGGCCGACCGCTGAACACCACAGCCAAGAACCGGGCCGGCAATGCCGGCCCACCCCAGGAAGTCCGGAATCGACTACGCTTCAACCTTCGATAGACCTCGTTGCCCGGTGCGGGCCCAGGCCATGACGACATCCCCACTTGCCTCCCTTCCCGCGGTCGACCGCCTGCTCGCCGAGCCCTCGATCGTTGCTGAAATTTCCACCCACGGCCGCCAGATCGTCACCGAAGCCATCCGCAGCGAACTTGCCGCGGTACGTGAAGCAGCCCGGAACGGCAGCACACCACCTGACGTTCCTGCGTTGATCGACACGATCCGCCAGCGCATCGCCCGCGACAGCCAGTCCCGGCTGCGCCAGGTGTTCAACCTCACCGGCACCGTGCTGCACACCAACCTCGGCCGCGCGACCCTGCCCGAGGAAGCGATCGCGGCGATGGTCGAAGCTGCCCGCCACCCCTGCGCGCTGGAATACGACATCGATTCCGGCGGCCGCGGCGACCGCGACGACCTCGTCTCCGACCTGCTCGGCGAGCTGACCGGCGGCGAGGCTGCCACCGTGGTCAACAACAACGCCGCGGCGGTGTTCCTGCTGCTCAACACCCTGGCCCAGCGCAAGGAAGTCGTCGTCTCGCGCGGAGAACTGGTCGAGATCGGCGGCGCCTTCCGCATACCCGACATCATGAAGCGGGCCGGCGCGCGGCTGGTCGAGATCGGCTGCACCAACCGCAGCCACGCGCGCGATTACGAAGAAGCCATCGGCCCGCGCACCGGCCTGCTGATGAAGGTGCATACCAGCAATTACGCGGTCGAAGGTTTCACCAAGTCGGTGTCGCAGGCCGAGATCGCCGCCATCGCCCACGCCCACGGCCTGCCTTTCGTCGAAGACCTCGGCTCCGGTACGCTGACCGGCCTCGAAGCCTGGGGCCTGCCGCACGAGCCGACGCCGCGCGAAGCCATCGCCGCCGGCGCCGACCTCGTCACCTTCTCCGGCGACAAGCTGCTCGGCGGCCCGCAGGCCGGCATCCTGGTCGGCCGCAGGGAGCTGATCGCCAAAATCAAGAAGAACCCGCTGAAGCGCGCGCTGCGCGTCGGCAAGATCACCCTCGCCGGGCTGGAAGCGGTGCTGCGCCTGTACCGCGACCCCGACCGCCTGCCGGAACGGCTCGAAACCCTGAGACTGCTGACCCGCGCCCAGACCGACATCCTCGCCCAGGCCGAACGCCTGCGCCCGGCGCTGGCCACCGCGCTGGCGGAGTGGCCGCTGACGGTGAGCGTGGAGCCGATGCGCTCGCAGATCGGCTCCGGCAGCCTGCCGGTCGACCGCCTGCCCTCCGCCGGGCTGGTGTGCCGTCCGCAGCGCAAGGGCGGTCTGCTGAACCGGCTGGAAAAAGCCTTGCGCGGGCTGCCGGTACCGGTCATCGGCCACATCGCCGACAACGCGCTGTGGCTGGACCTGCGCTGCCTGCGGCAGACCGACGAAGCCCGCTTCGCCGCCCAGCTTCACGAACTCGCGGCCAGGCCGCGCTGAAACAACGCAGCAAGCGCACTGAAGCAGCCGGCACGCGGACCGGCATCGCTTCGCAGAATCCGCCCGGACGGCAGCCATGCCACCCGGGCGGCCGGACACATCAGGCCGATCTGAATATCTGCCGTCCGGCAAGGCGACCTCGGTCGCCACCCCCACGGCCGAGCCTTGCGCACGGCACATCAAGCTCCGGCGGCATCCCGCACCGGGGCGGCTGAAACATCATCGGGAGGAACACCATGACTGATCAATACAATGCTTCACGCCGCCGCTTCCTGGCGGCGAGCGGCGGCATCGCCACCGCCGCGCTGGCAGCGCCCGGCCTGAGCCAGGCGGCCGTGCCGCGCGCAAGCACCGAACGCCCGCTGCCGCCGCTGGTCGGGCGCAGCACCGAGACCCTGATCCCGCGCGGCAAGGCGCGCCGGGTGGTCATCTGCGGCGGCGGCTGGGGCGGCATCACCGCCGCCAAGTACCTGCGCCAGCAGGTGCCGCACCTGGAAGTAGTGCTGCTGGAGCGCAACCAGAACTTCTTCTCCTGCCCGATGAGCAACAAGTGGCTGGTGGACGTCGTTGACACCCAGTACCTGACCAAGGATTACCTGAAGGTGTCCGAGGAGCTCGGCTACCGCTTCATCCAGACCGAGATCCTCGAGATCGCGCGCGACACCAAGCGCGTCATCACCGCCGCCGGCGCGCTCGACTACGACTACCTGATCCTGTCGCCCGGCATCCGCTACAACTACGAAGCCTGGTTCGGCAACGACCGCCGCGCGGCCGAAGCCACCCGCGCACGCTTCCCGGCGGCCTACATCCCCAGCGCCGAGCACTTCCGCCTCAAGCAGGCCATCCAGGATTTCAAGGGCGGCGACCTGGTGATGACCCTGCCGCCGCCGCCGCAGCGCTGCCCGCCCAGCCCCTACGAGCGCGCCTGCCTGATCGCCTCGCTGTTCAAGGCGAAGAAGCTCAACGCCCGCATCACCATCCTCGACCACAAGCCCGACGTGATGCCGATCGGCCCAGGCTTCAAGGCCGCCTTCCAGGAGCTGTACAAGGACATCATCACCTACGTGCCGAATGCTCACGTCAAGGAAGTCGATCCGTTCAACAAGCGCATCAAGACCGCCGCCGGCGATTTCGACTTCGACCACGCGATCCTGATGGCGCCGCACCAGGCCGGCGACCTGGCCTGGAAAGCCGGTGTGGTCGGCCAGTCCTTCCAGGGCGGGCCGGACGGCTGGGCCGCGGTCGATCCGCTGTTCCTGCACGCCGAGGACGACAAGGACGTGTACGTGATCGGCGACGCGGTCGGCTACGTGTCGCCGCAGTTCTCCTTCTATCCCAAGGCCGGCCACGTCGCCAACCAGCACGCGCGCATCGTCACCCACTACATCGCCGAGCGCGAGGCCGACCGCCAGCCGGGCTACCGCCTGCCCGACAACCTGTGCTTCATGATGGTCAGCACCCAGCCGCAGGAAGCGATCTCGGTGAAGTTCGACTACAAGGTCAATGATCTCGGCATCATCGAGCAGACCCAGATCGACTTCAACGAACGCAAGCCGGAAACAGTGGGCGAGGACTTCGAGTGGGCGCGGGGGATCTACGAGGACATGTTCGGCTGATGTCCGGCCGGGAACGCGCCATCGGAGACGACCCGGCTGTATGGCTTCGATGGCCGTTCCCACATTTCTGCAGCCCCCCGGAACTGGTATGCCCGGCGAGATCATTGATAGGATTCGGAGCTTCGGTGTTCCGATCCCGCACTGAAGGACGGCAGGATCGCATCTGCCTGGGCACTACCGCGATCGCCTGCTCACCTTCAAAGAAGCTGCATGAAAATCGAAACCTTCAAAGCCGGCCAATGGCAGCAACGCTACCAGTACAAGAGCTTCGAGCCGGTGCCGGTCAACCATGAGTGGCGATGGGAAGATCCGACCATCAATGCACTGCTGGAACAGGCCACGCGGGCACTGGGTGAGCTGAATGCCTTCTCGCTGATCGTGCCGGACATCGATCTGTTCATCGAAATGCACGTCGTCAAGGAGGCACAGACTTCCAGCAAGATCGAAGGCACCCAGACCGGCATCGACGAAGCGCTGATGTCGGAAGAACACATCCGCCCGGAGAAACGCGACGACTGGCGAGAGGTGCGCAACTACATCGAGGCCATCAATACTGCCGTTGCCGAGTTGAAAACCCTGCCGCTGTCCAACCGTCTGCTCAAACAGACACACGCGATTCTGATGCGTGGCGTACGCGGCGACCACAAGCAGCCCGGCGAATTCCGCAACAGCCAGAACTGGATCGGCGGTTCAAACCTGGCAGATGCGGCCTTCATCCCGCCGCATCACGAAAACGTGCCGACACTGATGGGGGATCTGGAAAAATTCTGGCATAACGAAGAGGTCGTGGTCCCTCACCTGATCCGTATCGCCATCAGCCACTACCAGTTCGAGACCGTTCACCCCTTTCTGGACGGCAATGGCCGCATCGGCCGGCTGCTGATCCCGCTGTATCTGGTCAGCCACGGCCTGCTGGCCAAGCCTTCGCTGTATCTGTCCGACTTCTTCGAGCGCAACCGGGCCAGCTACTACGATGCCCTGATGCGGGTGCGCACGAGTAATGACCTGTCCCACTGGCTGCGCTTCTTCCTGAACGGCGTGGCCCAGACCGCCAGCAAGGGGCGGGATGTCTTCCAGAGGATTCTGGCACTGCGCACGGAGGCGGAGCAGGCAGCGATGGACATGGGCAAGCGGGCCTCTCTGGCCCGCCAGGCCATCCACCTGCTGTACCGCAAACCTGTTCTGGACGCGGCAGAGCTGGAAAAGGCACTGGGCATTTCCACCCCGACGGCCAACAGCCTGATCAAATCTTTGATCGATAAAGAGATTCTGATTGAGATCACGGGTCAGCAGCGCGGCCGGGTCTATGCTTTCGACCGTTACCTTGAACTGTTCGTTAGTTAAAGATACTGTGCTTTCTTTAACTAAAAGAGCCGCAAAGTAAAGAGAGCTTGCATGAGCAGAGATCTCACGCGCCACCAGCGGTATCTCAGGCTGGCCTGAGCCCGGCCTTTCCTTCGCCCCGACACAGGAAACTTCCTCATGCTGATCGGCACCGCCGGCCACATCGACCACGGCAAGACCACGCTCGTCCGCGCCCTGACCGGGGTGGACACCGACCGCCTGCCGGAAGAGAAGCAGCGCGGCATCACCATCGAACTGGGCTATGCCTATGCACCGCTGGCGGGCGATGGCGAAGGGCGGACGCTGGCTTTCATCGACGTGCCGGGGCACGAGAAATTCGTCCCGACCATGCTGGCGGGCGCCAGCGGCATCGACTTCGCCCTGCTGGTAGTGGCGGCCGACGACGGCGTGATGCCGCAGACGCGCGAGCACCTCGCCATCGTCCATCTGCTCGGCATCGACCGCGGCGCGGTGGCGATCACCAAAAGCGATCGCGTGCCGCATGAACGCATCGAGGAAGTCCGTACCGAAGTGGCGGCGCTGCTGGCGCCGACCCGGCTGGCCGATGCGCCGGTGTTCGCGGTGTCGGCACAGAACGGGGAGGGCGTGGCGGCACTGCGCACCCATCTCGAAGCGGTAGCAACCGCCGAAGATGCACGCAGCGTGCAAGGCGGCCTGCGCCTGGTGGTGGATCGCCGCTTTGCCATCGCCGGCGCTGGCGCGGTGGTGACCGGCACCGTGCATGCCGGCCAGTTGCGCGTCGGCGATACCGTGCTGCTGGCCCGGCCGGGCGGTGAGGCGCGCGAACTGCGGGTGCGCGGGCTGCACGTCAACAACCGCAAGGCCGAGGCCGGCGGGCCGGGCAGCCGTTGCGCGGTCAACCTCGCCGGCATCGAATACCGCGACATCGAGCGCGGCGACTGGCTGCTGTCGCCGCATCCGATACGTAGCACCGACCGCCTCGACCTGCGCCTGCATCTGCTGCCGGAGCTGCGGCGCAAGCTGGGGCAATGGGCGGGCGTGACTCTGCACCATGCCGGCGGCCATGCGATGGCACGGCTGGTGCTGCTCGACGGCGCGCTGGAGGCGGGCGGCCTGAAGGGCGGGGACGACGGCCTGGTGCAGGCCGTGCTCGACCGCCCGCTGTTCGCCTGCTGCGGCGACCGCATCGTGATCCGCGACGCCGCCGGCCGCGAGACACTGGGCGGCGGCGTGGTGCTCGACCCCTTCCCGCCCGCGCGCCATCGCCGCCGGCCCGAACGCCTCGCCCTGCTGGCGGCGCTCGAACACCGTGACGTTGACGTTCGCCTGCGTGCGCTGATCGACGCCGCCGTACTCGGCGCCGACGCCGGGGAACTGGCCACCGCCCACAACCTGCACAGTGCCGACGCACCGTCCTGGCAGCAGCGCCTGCCCGAGGTGGACGTTGTCGCCACCAAGGGCGGCACCCGGCTGTTCTCGCCTGTGGCCTGGGAAGCACTCGCCGAACGCATCCTCGCCCGCCTGGCAGCGCACCATGAAGCCTTTGCCGACGAACCGGGCGTGGAACGCGAACGCCTGCGCCGGATGTGCGCCCCACAACTGCCGCCGGCGATCTTCCTGGCCCGCCTCGAAAGCCTGCTGGTCGACGATCGCCTGCGCCGCGCCGGCTCGGCCTGGCATCTGCCGACCCATACCGCCGAGCTTTCGCCCGCCGAGCGGGTTCGCGCCGACGAAATCCTGCGACGCCTGGCCGACGGCGCTTTCGATCCGCCCTGGGTGCGCGATCTCGCCGCGAGCTGCAACATGGAAGAGGTCGAAGTCCGCCGCCTGCTGCGCCGCGTGGCGATGCGCGGCGAAGTGTTCCAGATCGTCCGCGACCTGTTCTATCCGCGCGCGATCGTCGCCCAAATGATCGGCATCGTCCGCGAACTGGCCGCCGGCAACGACGGCCGCATCCGCGCCGCCGACTTCCGCGACCGCATCGGCGGCGGCCGCAAGCGCGCCATCCAGATCCTCGAATTCTTCGACCGCTTCGGCTTCACCCGCCGCGTCGGCGAAGGCAGCCAGCGCGCCCACATCCTGCGCGGCGAACCGCCTATCACCGAGGACGCGTAGCCCGACAGCGGCCGACAGGACTTGCAGCAGTGCCGCGGGTGGTGCGGCATTGCTGCAAACGAGACACCGCACGGATTTCAATCCAGCGCGACCTGCAGCTTCAGCCAGGCATTGCGGCCCGGCTCGTTGATGCGAGTGTCGGCCGGAAACACGAAGCCCGGCAGCGATGCCCCGGTGCGCGACAGGTGCTCGGCGTAGGTACGGTCGAACACGTTGTCGATGCCGGCGGTCAGCAGCACGCCCTTCTTCGGCCGCCAGCCGGCATTCAGCGACAACACGCCGAAGCCGGAGGATTTGCCGATGTCCTGGCCGTTCGAGACGATGTTGCCGGAGCCGATATCGACGCGGTTCTGTGCTGCGACCACGCGCAGCAGCGCACCGTAGGAGAAGCTGCCGTCGTCGTAGTCCAGCGACAGCCGGCCTTCCAGCGGGGGCTGCTGGGCCAGTGCCTTGCCGTCGGTGTCGTTGGCGCCCTGCGCCCAGGCCAGCGTGGCGGTCGTGCTCCAGTTGCGCGCGAAGCGCCAGGTCGCATCGGCTTCCAGGCCGTAGATGGTGGCATCGACGTTGCGCACGCGGGCAGGCGCCACCCACTTCAGCAGGATGTAGTCCTGCACCTTGCCGTAGTAGGCCGATACCGAACCGTTCCATGCGCCATGCTGCCAGTTCATGCCCACGTCGAGCTGGGTGGTCTTTTCCGGTTCGATGCTGAGGAAGGCGCTGTTCAACGTGTCCTCGTCGCGCAGCAGTCGCTCCCAGTAATCGGGGAAGCGTTCGGCATGGCCGAGGCCGACGTACCAGTTGCCCAGTTCGGACAGGCCCTCGTAGCGCAGGAAACCGCTGCTCAGGGTGTCGCGGTCGGTCTTGCCGCGGGTCTGGTTCATCGGCGCCATCATGCACATGCCGTTCATGGACATGCCATTGACGCAATGGCGGCTGTCCTTGGCCGCATGGCGATCCACGCGCAGACCACCCACCACGCGGCCGCCGTCGGCCATGGTGTAGGCCATCTCGCCGAACACACCGAACTGGCGGAAGCTCATGTCCTCCTCATACGGCTGATCGCGGAAGGCAGCCTTCGCGGCATCGCTGCTGGATGCGTTCATGACGTTGCGGCCACGATGCGTATCGCGCTTGGTGTCGGCACCCAGGGTGACGCTCCAGGCTTCGCCCGGCGCCAGGGTGATGCCGGCGCGTGCGCCCACGGTGATGCGATCCGGGTTCATCGCCGAGAAGCGGTTGGCCAGCGGCTGGTCGCGCAGGCTGTAGTTGTCCATCACGTGATCGACGTAGTTGTAGTAGGCCTGTGCCCAGACTTTCTGCACCAGCGGCGACAGTTCGCGCTTTTCGAACTTCAGCGCGACGTTGTCGCGCGCGAAGCGCGAACCATCCATGCCGCGGTCGGCATAAGCCGCCTTGCCGTCGCTGCGCGCCGCGGACAGCTCCAGCGCGGTGTGCTCGTCCGGCGTCCACGCCAGTGCGGCCTGGGTGTTCCAGCGCCGGTAGTGCGAATGGATGCGGGTGCCGTCGCCGTCCTCGTAGTCGTTGGAATCCACGTAGGTGGCGCCCGCGCGAACCTGGAACTGCGGCGTGCCGCCCTTCACGTCGATGACCTGGTCGTTGCGCCCGAAGCTGCCCACCGTCAGGCTGCCGTTCAGGCTCCAGCCGGTTTCCTTCAAAGGGCGCAAGTCACGCTCGAACAGTACCGCACCGGTCGAAAAACCCGCGCCGTAGAGCACCGTCTGCGGCCCTTTCAGCACGGTCACGCGGTCGTAGGACTCGGGATACACATAGGCCGTCGGCGGATCCATGCGGCCGCCGCAGCCGCCGTAGATTTCCTGGCCGTCGAGGAAGATCCCCAGGCGCGAGCCGGCCATGCCGCGGAAGACCGGATCGCCGTCGGTGGCGCCCTTGCGGATCACCGAGAAGCCCGGAATGCTCTTCAGGAAGTCAGCGCCATCATGCGCGGGAATGGGCTGGCGCGGCGCTTTCGGGTCGGTGACCACGGTAAGCGGCTCGGCACTGGTGGGCGCGGTGACCACCACGGCACCCAAGGCGTTTTCGGTGTCGGCGGCGGATACCGCCGGAGAGGCAAGCATGCCGGCCTGCATGGCGCACAACGCCAATGCCAGACGGCTGGGAGACGGCAGGGATTTCATTGTCGGATTCCTTGAAGCGGATTCGATCGACACGGACGAGCGCCGCCATGCGCAGCCGGCGTGGCGGTGTACGGTGCCGTCGGGAAAGGCAGGTGTGCCGGCGCCCGAAGGAGCCGGGTGCTTTCAGGCGAAAGCGATGAACGGCATCGAGGAATCCGGCGGGCCACGCGGCAAGGTCTTGCGCCAGGTTCGCGCAATAACGGCGGGCAGGTCTGCATGGACGGGTTGTGCATGCGCTTTCGGCAGCATCGGCGGCAGCCATGCCAGGCTGCCGGGGAGCGCCACATGGCCGCCCAGCGGAACGAACAGCGGGCAATAGCGAAGGTCGAGCGTATTGGCTGATCGGGCATCGCCGTCCGCATCGGCCGCCGGAGTGGCGATGCGCATCATGCCGGCGACCGAGCACACTTCCATCCAGCGCTCGACATCGGCCGCACGCACGCTGGCCTGCATCAGCGAGGGCGCGAGCGTGCCCACCAGAATCACCAGCACGGCGAAACGGGCGAACAGGCGGATACGGCGCAAGGAACGCGGCATCATGGACTGAAGGAAAAAACGGCGCTCAAATCAGCGGATCATGCGGACGTCGTCTTAGTGCTTGTGCTCCATGGCATGGCCGCGATCGTGCTGGGCTTCGCGCCCTGCGGCCAGCGGACGCACCGGTGCCTGCACCTCGATCTGTTCGCGCTTGCCGTCGCGGTCCTCGACCACCAGCGTGAGCGGCACCATCTCGCCCTCCTTCACCTGGGCATGCAGGCCGAGCAGCATCACGTGATAGCCGCCGGGCTTGAGTTCGACCGTCTTGCCGGCAGGCAGGTCGAGCGCAGGGATGGCGTTCATCTTCATCACGTCGCCTTCCATCTTCATTTGATGGATTTCCACCGCGCCGGCCACCGGGGATCGGGCCTCGACCAGGCGTGCATCCTTGGCGGCGGTCAGCCGCATGAAGGCGCCCGTGGCTTTCTGCTGCGCAACCGTGGCACGCACCCAGGGTTCGGCCACCTCCACCTGGGCCAATGCGGCGGACGACAGCAATGCGGCGAACAGCGATACGACGACTTTCCTTCTCATGCTTCCTCTCCTTGCGGGGGATTGCCCCCCATGCAGCGCCCTCGGGATCGAGGACGTACCAGTCGAGCGGAGCAGCGGGCATGCAGGTGCCCGCTGCTTACGAAAACGCGTGCTGCCGACGTGGCGACCAGCCAGCTCCCAAAGGACCGGAGAGATAGCTCGCCGTGTCCGGGAGAACAGCGGCGGCGTGCAGCACGAGGCGATCAGGAAAGTGCCGGGGGAGCGCGGGAAAGGAAGATGCCCCAGCGCTGGAGTGCCTTGTGCGCAACCGGCAGGAAGGCAGCTTGCCGACAGGTGGCGAGCGGTGCCGCCAGCAGAGGTGTTGCCGAAGGCGGCAGGGCAAAGCTGCCGGCATGGGAGCAGCAATAAGGACAATGCGCGACCTTCAGGATGCCCTGACTGTCACTGCCGGAACTGGCCGGATCGTCATTGTCCTGCACGGCCACCAGCTTCATGCCGGCCACGGTGCACAGCTCCATCCATTTCACCTGCCCGCCGCCAGCCGAAGCCACCGCCTGGGCAAGCGTGGGCATCAGCGCAGCCAGCACCACCGCGAAGGCGGCGATCCAGGCGATAAAGCGCGAAGGGCGGACAGTGGTCATGGCAGCAATGCTGTTCGGAGCGGATCGATTATAGCCACGCCCCAAGTTTCTCCAGCCCCCTGGGTATACGGCAATGACGGAGATCAAGCGCGAATTTCCGCTGGGTGAAGAATCCAGCCCAGCGGGCTACAATCCCCGCTCCGATGGAAGAGAGGCGTTCCCCGGTGGGGCGACTGGTCTTCAAAACCAGGTGGGGCCGTCAGCCGGTCCCAGGTGGGTTCGACTCCCATTCTCTTCCGCCATCCTTTCCGACGATCCGCCATGGCTGAACTCCGCGGCTGCAGCTTTCCGGAAGACCTCCGCTACGACCCGGCCAACCACCTGTGGTTTGCCGCCGAGGCGGACGATGTCTGGCGCGTCGGCGTGACACCTTTTGGCGTCGCCATCGCCGGCGAAATCCTGCTATTCACGCCCAAGCCGGCCGGACGCACGCTGGCCGCCGGGCGCGCCTTCGGCCTGCTCGAAGCGGGCAAGACCGTGTTCCCGGTGAAGACGCCGGTCGAGGCCATGCTGGTCGAAGGCAACGAGGCGCTGTCGTACTCCGCCGCGCAGATGAATACCAACGCCTATGCTGCCTGGCTGGCACGGCTGCGCATCGCGCCGGCAGATGCGGCCAGCCACCTGCTGCGCTGGGAAGAGGCCCGCGCCGGCATCGCCGCGCAGATGGACCTGTGGCGCTTCGATGACCTGCAAGGCTTCCAGGCGCCCTTGCTGGGCGAAGGCGCGAAAGGCCTGCGCGAATGAGCGAGCACCTCGCCATCCTCGTCTGGGCAGTTGATCCGGACAGCCCGCATCTGTGCGCCACGCCTTTCCATTTCGCCGCCGTCGCCGCCGCGATGGATGCAGAAGTCGAAATGTATTTCACCGCCCGCTCGGTCCGCCTGCTGGTGCCCGGTGTGGCCGAAACGCTGTATCCGGGCGGGCAGGGCAGCGGCATGCCGCCCTTGTCCCACTTCCTGCACGAAGCCGTCCGCTACGGCACCCGGCTGTATGCCTGCCCGACTGCGATGCAGGCCCATGGCGTGGTACCGGAAGCGCTGCGCACCGAAGTCCGCGGCCAGGCCGGCGCCGCTGCCTTCATCGGCCGCACACTCGATCCGGCATGGCGGGCGCTGACGTTCTGATGGCTGAAAATCATCCGTTCAATGGATGATTTTCAGCCGTTTGGCGGTTGATTTTCAGCCACTCAACGGCGTAGAGTGAGCGCCATGCTCGATCGCCACATCACGCCCCAGCTGCTCGAAGCCCTGGCCGATACGCCCGTCGTCCTGATCAACGGCGCGCGCCAGACCGGCAAGAGCACGCTCGCCCAGTCCTTGCGCGAATCCACGCCGCGCCGCTACCTGACGCTGGACGAGCACACCACGCTGTCTGCCGCACGCTCCGATCCGAGCGGCTTCATCACGGCAATCACCGGACCGGTCGCGATCGACGAAATCCAGCGCGCCCCCGAGCTCTTCCTCGCCATCAAGGCCGCGGTGGATCGCGACCGCCAGGCAGGGCGCTTCCTGCTCACCGGCTCGGCCAACGTCATGCTGCTGCCGGCGCTGGCCGACTCGCTGGCCGGGCGCATGGAGATCGTCCAGCTCACGCCGCTGTCCTGCGCGGAGCAGGCGGGTTTCCCACATTTCAATCGGGTCGACTGGCTTTTCGACGGCAAAATCGCCGAGCAGCCATTGCCGGCCTGTGACCGCGGGTTCTTCGTCGACGCGCTGCTCGCCGGCGGTTTTCCGGAAGCCGTGGCACGCAGCACGCCGCGCCGCCGCGAAGCCTGGTTCGACAGCTATCTGCAAGCCGTGCTGCAACGCGACGTGCGCGAACTTGCGCATCTGGAACAGCTCACCGAGATGCCCAATCTCGTCCAGCTGCTCGCCCACCGCAGCGCCAGCCTGCTCAATTTCGCCGAGCTCTCGCGCAGCAGCGGCCTGGCGCAAACCACGCTCAAACGCTACTTCGCCCTGCTCGAAACGCTTTTCCTCGTCCAGCGCATTCCCGCCTGGGAACGCAACCCGTCCAAGCGCCTGGTCAAGGCGCCCAAGATCTTCCTGCCCGATTCCGGCCTGCTCGCCCATCTTTGCGGCCACAACGCCGCCGCTCTCGACGCCGCCCAAGGTCTGCCGGGCGATCTGGTCGAAACTTTCGTTGCCGCCGAACTGCTCAAGCATCTCGCCTTCTCGGCGCGCGGCCTGTCGCTTTGGCACTACCGCACCCAGACCGGCGCCGAGGTCAACTTCCTGCTCGAAGACCGCCAGGGCCGTTTGACCGGCATCGAGGTCAAGGCGGCCACAAGCGTCGACCGGAAGGATTTCAAAGGCCTCAAGCACCTGCAGGAGACCGAGCCGGAACGCTTCCAGCGCGGCATCGTGCTCTACACCGGGCGGGAAACGATCCCTTTCGGCGAAAAGCTGTTCGCGGTGCCGATGTCGGTGTGGTGGGCGCAGCCGAATTGAGCGCCTGATTCCGCTCAATCCTCGGCCGACTCCGGTACTGCCAGCAAAGCCTCGAAAGCCAGCGCGGCAGGGCTGACCGGCCGGTGCGGCAGGCGCAGGCGGTAGAGCGCCCGTTCGATCGGGCCGCTGACGGGGACGTGGCGGCGGACGCGGCCGAGGGCAAGCGCATCGCGGGCGCAGATTCGCGGCACCACGCCGCAGCCGATGCCGGCTGCGACGGCCTGCACGATGGCTTCGTTGCTGCCCACCTCGATGATCTCCGCCGATTCGGCACCGATCCTGCGCAACAGCGCCTCAGTGGCATCGCGGCTGCCGGAGCCGCGCTCACGCACGATCCATGTCGTCTGCGGCCCCCAGGGTTCCGCCTCGTCGCCAGCCACCGGCAGCAAGGCCTCGCGCGGCGAGATCACGATCATCTCTTCGCTGCGCCATGGGCGTATCTCCAGCCGCGCATCGTCGATCCCACCTTCGACCAAGGCTACGTCAACCTCGCAATCGAGCAGGCGGGCAGCGATCTGGTGGGTGTTGGCAGCCACGACCTGCAGCGTGATGCCCGGATGGCGGTCGTGGAAGCGGCGCAGGAAGGGCGGCAGCCAGTAGGTCGCGATCGTGGTGCTCGCGCCGATGCGCAGGCGGCCACGCCCCAGGCCGTTGAACGCGCGCAGCGCTTCGTCCGCTTCGCGCTCCAGCGCGAACAGGCTGCGGCCATATTCGAGCAGGACCTGGCCGGCCTCGGTCGGCTCGAAGAAGCGGCCACGTCGTTCCAGCAGCACGGCATCGAGCTGGGATTCGAGTTCGCGCACCGATTTCGATGCCGCCGGCTGGCTGATGCCGAGCGTTTCGGCCGCGCGCGAAAAACTGTTCTCTTCGACGACCTGGACGAAGATCTTGAGCAGATGCAGGTTCATGCATAACCCGGAGGAATTCAAACTTAACTTTCATTGCCTACAAGAATTCTAGGCGCCGTTCTATCGTTATGCCCAGCAAAACTGAACATAGAACTGGAAGACATAATGACCTCCATCCTGCGCCTGGACACCCGCACCGGCCTGCTGACCAGCTTCGCGCTCGCTGCCGCTGCCGCAGGGCTGGCTGCGTTGCCGGCACTGGCCAGCCATGGGTTGGGATGGCTGCCGCTGGCGATCGTGCTCGGCATGGTGGTCGGCAACCTGTGGCCGAGCCTGGCGCAGTCCGGCAGCCACGGCCTGGCGCTTGCGCGCGGCACGCTCATGCGCGCCGGCATCGTGCTGTACGGCCTGAAGCTGAGCTTTGCCGACCTCTCTTCGGTGGGTTGGCAAGGACTGGCGCTGGCCTGTGTCATCGTCACCTCGACGCTGCTGCTGGCGCGCCTGCTGGGCCGCCGCCTGGGGCTGGAGCCCAGCCTGGCACTGCTGATCGGCGCCGGCAGCGCGATCTGCGGCGCGGCAGCGGTCGCCGCCGCCGACGGCGTGCTGGGCGCGCGGGCGCGGCAGGTGGCATCGGCGGTCGCCGCGGTGGTGATCTGCGGCACGCTGGCGATGTACCTGATGCCGCTGCTGATGCCGCTGACCGGCTTGTCCGGCGCCGACTTCGGGCTGTGGATCGGGCTCACCGTCCATGAGCTCGGCCACGTCGTCGCCGCGGCGGCGATGGTCGGCCCCGATGCGGCCAGCACCGCGCTGGTCGAGAAGATGCTGCGCGTGATGCTGCTGGCGCCCGCGGTGCTGTGGATCGCGCTGCAAGCCGGCCAACGACGGACCGGCAACGGCGCACGCATCGAAGTCCCGGCTTTCCTGTGGTTCTTCCTCGCCGTGCTGGTCCTCAACCTCACCGGCCTCGTGCCCGAAGCCCTGCGCCAGCCCGGCGCCCTGCTCGCCGATGCGCTGCTGGCAAGCGGCCTGGCCGCGCTCGGCATGCTCACCCGCATCGCCGACATCAGGGCGGCAGGCACGAAGGTCTGGGTGCTGGCCCTGCTGCTGTGGTCCTATCTGCTGGTGGCCGGCTTCGGGTTGGTGAAGTGGCTGGCATGATGGAGGCCGGCACGGAGGTGGAAAACAGCGAGCATCTCCGTCCTGTGTCACACTGAGGCCACAAGCGGCGCCAGCATCCGATCTCGCTGAGGCAGCCGCGAAGCGCCCCGCGCATCTGTCACTTTTCCCCTGGAGCCGGGCGTGGACGCACTGGCCACGACAGCAAGCCTTCTTCCTTCCCTCCCCGTATCCATTCTGCTGATGCTCGCCGTCGCCGCCGGCGGCATCGTGCGCGGACTCACCGGCTTCGGCGCTGCATTGCTGATGGCGCCACTGTTCAGCCTGGTGATGTCGCCGCGCGACACCTTGTGCCTGATCACGCTGCTGAGCGTGCTGCCGCTGAGTCCGCGCAACATGCGCCTGGCCTGGCAGGACATGGATGCCGGCGTCGTGCGCCCGCTGACCATCACCGCAATCTGCGGACTGGCGCCGGGCATGTGGCTGGCGACCCGGATTCCGGGCAAGGTGTTCGGCCCGATCATCGGTTTCGGCGTCATGGCCAGCGCGCTGGTGCTGATGTCCGGCATCCGCCTGCCGAACCTGCGCTCGGGCAGGGCATCTGCAGCAGTCGGCGGGCTGAGCGGAATGCTGACCGGCTTCAGCGGCGTCGGCGGACCGCCGGCGATCCTGTACCTGGCAAGCATCGAGGATGATCCTTACCGGGCGCGCGCCAACTTCGTCATCTTCTTTGCGCTGCTCTATCCGGTGTCCTGCGCACTCCTGCTGTTATCGGGATTGATGTCGAATTCGGTCCTGCTTTCCGGCCTGCTGCTGTTTCCGCTATTCCATGTCGGCGGATCATTCGGCGTGAAGCTGTACCAGAATATCGAAAAACGCCTGCTCCGCCATCTGGTTCTCGCCCTGCTTCTGCTCGCGGGCGCAATGGCGGCATTGCCTGCCATCCTCGATCCCGCTTCATTCCTTTCCCGCTGAGCGGCTTTTCCGCACTCATTTCCGCCATTCGCCCGAACGAATGTGGTGCATGTCGCACTGCGCCAGTGCGCGGCATTCGTGCAGTGCCGCACCCCAGTTCCAGAATAAAAATAAATATTCAATAAAAACAATGAATTATATTTTATTGTGCAACGCGGAAAACTGGCACTGCAATTGCTAGACATGACCTGTCATGACAGGTTGAGCAATTCAGGTGATCGATATGCCCCAAATCGGAAACATGCATGCCAGTCAGCAAGCCAGGGACGGTGTCACACCCATTTCTCCGGTTCCGCTCCATACCCAAATTCGGGAAACGCTAAGGCGATATATTCTCGATGGCCGGTGGGCGCCTCATTCGCAGATTCCATCCGAAAGCCAGATGATGAGCTCATTCGGCGTCAGCCGGATCACGATTCGGCAGGCATTGGGCGATCTGCAAAAGGAAGGCCTGATCTTCAAGATCATGGGCAAGGGCAGCTTTGTCGCGAAACCCAAGGCTTTCCAAAGCCTTTCCCGGCTTCAGGGGTTCGGCGAGGCCATGGCGCCAGCGGGTTACGAAACCTGTTCCCGGCTGTTGAGCGCACGTGAAATCGAGGCCAGCGCCGTCGTTGCCCAGCGCTTTTCGCTCAATCTCGGCAGCACGGTTTTCGAAATACAGCGCCTGCGCTACCTGAACAGGGAACCCATTTCGGTCGATGTCAGCTATTTCCCGCTGGATATCGGCCAGCGCCTGATCCAGGAAGACCTGGCCACGCGCGACATATTCGTGATCCTCGAAAACGATTACGGCCTGAATCTCACCCATGCCGACCTGCAGATCGAGGCGATCTGCGCCGACGAGTTTCTCGCCCGCCGGCTCGGCATCGCGGAAGGCGCGCCATTGCTGAGGATGGAGCGCATGACCCACGCCGGCGAGACGCCCGTCGATTTCGAATACCTCTATTACCGCGGCGATGCCTTCCAGTATCGCCTGCGCATCGACCGCAGCTGAAACCGGCTCGTTCCGCCGTCCGACTTATTCACGGGCATGGAATGGATAGCAATTCATATTGGTTCGTGACCGAATCGGAGCGGCATAAGGTTCTGCCCCCAGGCGCAGGACAGCCGCGATGAACATGGCTGGCAGCGATGCCGGCCGGAACGTGGGAGCCGATGCCGCACAGCCTGCGCTGCGCCAGTCACCGGCGCCCTCACCGCAAGACGTACTTCCGACTCAAGGAGCAGCAATGAAACGCATCGACATGGAATTCGACCTGGTGGTGATCGGCGGCGGCACCGGCGGCCCGATGGCAGCGGTCAAGGCCAAGGAAAAGAACCCCAAGCTGAAGGTGCTGGTGATCGACAAGGCCCACGTCAAGCGCAGCGGCGCGATCTCGATGGGCATGGACGGCCTCAACAACGCCGTCATCCCCGGCCACGCCACGCCCGAGCAGTACGTCAAGGAAATCACCATCGCCAACGACGGCATCGTCGACCAGGAAGCGGTGATGGCCTATGCGGCCAACAGCTTCGACATGATCCAGGAGCTGGACCGCTGGGGCGTCAAGTTCGAGAAGGACGAGACCGGCGACTACGCGGTGCGCAAGGTGCATCACCTCGGCAGCTATGTGCTGCCGATGCCGGAAGGCCACCACATGAAGAAGATCCTCTACCGCCAGATGAAGCGCGCACGGGTGGAGATCACCAACCGCGTCGTCGTCACCCGCCTGCTGACCGGGACCAACGGCGAAGTGACCGGCGTGATGGGCTTCGACTGTCGCACCGCGGATTTCTACGTGATCCGCTGCAAGGCCGCGATCATCACCACCGGCGCCGCCGGCCGCATCGGCCTGCCTGCATCCGGCTACCTGATGGGCACCTACGAGAACCCGACCAACTCCGGCGACGGCCACGCCATGGCCTATCACGCCGGTGCGGCACTGGCCAACCTCGAGTGCTTCCAGATCAACCCATTGATCAAGGACTACAACGGCCCCGCCTGTGCCTACGTCACCGGCCCCTTCGGCGGTTATACCGCCAATGGCAAGGGCGAGCGCTTCATCGAGTGCGACTACTGGAGCGGCCAGATGATGCTGGAGTTCTACCGCGAGCTGCAGAGCGGCAACGGCCCGGTGTTCCTCAAGCTCGACCACCTCGCCGAAGAGACCATCAGCGAGATCGAGCACATCCTGCACACCAACGAGCGCCCCAGCCGCGGCCGCTTCCACGACAAGCGCGGCAACGACTACCGCAAGCAGATGATCGAGATGCACATCTCCGAGATCGGCTTCTGCAGCGGCCACAGCGCCTCGGGCATCTGGACCAACGCGCGCGGCGAAACTTCGGTGCCCGGCCTGTACGCCGCCGGCGACTGCGCCAGCGTGCCGCACAACTACATGCTCGGCGCCTTCGTTTATGGCCGTATCTGCGGCTACAACGCCGCCGAGTACTGCAGCACGGCCGCCGGCGCGGAAATCGACGAGGCCGCGGTGGCTGCCGAACAGGCCCGCATCTCGGCGCCGCTGCAGCGCAGCGAAGGGCTGACGCCGTTCCAGATCGAGTACAAGACCCGCCGCCTGGTGAACGACTACCTGCAGCCGCCGAAGATCACGCGCAAGTACGAGATCGGCCTGCGCCGCTTCGACGAGGTACGCGAGGACGCCCGAACCATGGTGGCGACCAACCCGCACGAACTGATGCGGGCGATGGAAGCGATGTCGATCATCGACTGCGCCGAGATGGCCGCACGTGCATCGATGTTCCGTGCCGAGAGCCGCTGGGGCCTGTACCACTACTGCGTCGATCACCCCGAGCGCAACGACGCCGACTGGTTCTGCCACACCCTGCTGAGCAAGGGAGCCGACGGCAGCATGAGCATGGCCAAGAAGGCCGTCGAGCCCTACGTCGTGCAGATCGACGACGACGAGCGCGACGCCTACCAGCGCCTGCGCGTCGAGCGCAAGGCCGAGGCCGCCTGATTCCGGCCAGCCACCCGCCGCCCGCCCAGATACCCCAACGAACAGAGGATTCCGCCATGAGCATCGCCACCACCCTGACCCAGGTGCCGGTCAAAGTCCATGAAGACAAATGCATCGCCGAGAAAGGCTGCACCGTATGTGTGGACGTCTGTCCGCTCGACGTGCTGGCCATCGACCTGGTGAAGAAGAAGGCCTTCATGCAGTTCGACGAATGCTGGTACTGCCTGCCCTGCGAGACCGACTGCCCCACCGGCGCGGTCGAGGTCAGCATCCCCTATCTGCTGCGCTGAGGAGAACACGATGACGATCAGCCTGAATTCCATGGCCGAACGCCTCGCCAGCGACGACGCCGAAGTCCGCCGCCTGGCGGTGATCGACCTGCCGTACAGTGACGAGGACGACATCGTGCCGCTGCTGCTGCCGCGCCTGACCGACGAGGTCGCCGACGTCCGCGCCGAGGCAGTGCGCGCGCTCGAAGGCTTCGAGGAGCCGGAAGTGGTGGCGGCGCTGGCGACCCGCCTGCTCGACGACGACGAGGGCGTGCGCGACGCCGCCGGCGAAGTGCTCGCCGAACTGAAGGAAAGCGACTCGGCCGAGCACCTGCTGCCCTACCTGCGCGGCCATGCCGCAGCCGTGCGCATGCTGGCCTTCCGCGCGGTGCGGGCCTTGCGCGTCGCCGGCGCCTTCGAGCCCGCAATCGACGCCCTGCGCGACCCCGACCCCGGCGTGCGCCGCGAGGCGGTGGGCGTGCTCGGCTACCTGCGCCGCGCCGAGGCGGTGGGCGAGCTGGCCGAAGTCGCCGCCCACGACCCGGACGCCGAAGTGCGCCGCATCGCCGTCGGCGCGCTCGGCTACACCTCCGAGATCAGCGTGCTGCCGGCGCTGACCCGGGCGCTCAACGACGGCGCCTGGATGGTGCGCGACGAAGCGGCCCAGACCATCGGCAAGCTCCGCCTCGGCCCGGCGATCCCGGACCTGGTCAAGGCCATGAACGACGAGTACTGGCAGGTGCGGGTCAAGGCCGCGCGCAGCCTCGGCGTGCTGAAAGCCGCGGCCGGCCTGCCGGCGCTGGTGGAAGCGCTCTCGCACACGATCAGCAACCTGCGCAAGGAAGCCGCCATCGCCCTCGGCGAGATCGCCGACCCGCGCGCGATTCCCGCGCTGGAAAAGGCGCTCGAAGACCCCGATCCAGACGTCCGCAAGCTGTCCCGGCTGGCGCTGACGGCAATCGAGCTGGCACGCCAGTAACAGGAGAACGGACATGACATTCGTCGTCACCGAAGCCTGCGTGCGCTGCAAATACACCGACTGCGTGGCGGTATGCCCGGTCGATTGCTTCCACGAAGGGCCGAACTTCCTCGTCATCGACCCCGACGGCTGCATCGACTGCGGCGTGTGCGTACCCGAGTGCCCGATCGGCGCCATCTTCGACGAAGCGGAGCTGCCGCCGGACCAGCTCGAATTCGTCGAGATCAATGCCCGGCTCGCAGCCGAATGGCCGCTGATCACCGAAGCGCGCGAACCGCTGCCCGAGGCCGAAACCTGGGCCGAAGTAAAGGACAAGCGCCAATACCTCGAAGAAGGCGCGGCGGCCTGAACACCGCCTTTCCACCTGCCCCTCCCCCCTGGATTCACCGGAAAAGGACGCACATCATGACTGCACATTCCAGCATCACCGCCCGGCCTGGCAGGAAGAGCCTCGCCAGCCGGCTCGGCACGCTCGCCCTGGGCTGTTGCCTCTCGCTGCCTGCGATGGCCGAAGTCGTCACCATCGGTATCGGCACCCAGAACACCACCACCAACACGGTGACCGGCGGCATCGTGCTGAAGGAGCTCGGCCTGCTCGAAAAGCACCTGCCCAAGACCGGCAAGTACCAGAACATCGAGTTCCGGATCCAGTGGCAGAACTTCACCTCCGGCCCGCCCGTCACCAACGGCATGGTCGCCGACACGCTGCAGATCGGCATGATGGGCGACTATCCGCTGCTGGTGAACGGCGCCACCTTCCAGAACGCCAACGGCACCAACAGCCGCCTGATCGCGCTGATCGCCTACAACGCCGACGGCGCCGGCAACGGCGTGGTGGTGCACAAGGACTCGCCCTACTACGAGCTGGCCGACCTCAAGGGCAAGAAGCTGTCCGTGCCCTTCGGCTCCGCCGCCCACGGCATGCTGCTGAAGGCCTTCGAGGACCGCGGCTGGAAGCCGGAGGATTTCGAACTCTCCAGCCAGAGCCCGGAAGTCGGCACCTCCAGCCTGCAGGAGAAGCGCATCGACGGCCATGGCGACTTCGTGCCCTTCGCCGAGCTGCTGCCCTACCGCGGCTTCGCCCGCAAGATCTTCGACGGCGTCGAGACCAAGGTGCCGACCTTCCACGGCGTGGTGGTGCGCGAGGACTTCGCCACCAAGTACCCGGAAGTGGTGGTCGCCTACATCAAGGCGCTGATCGAGGCCAACGACTGGGTGCGCAGCAACCCGGCCGAAGCGGCGGCCCGCATCGAGCAATGGACCCGAGTGGAGAAGGAAGTCGCCTACATCTTCCTCGGCCCCAGCGGCGTGCATACGCTGGACCCGACGATCAAGCCGAAGTGGGTCGAGACGATCAAGTACGACCATGGCGTGCTGCAGCGCATGGGCCGGGTGAAGGACTTCGACGCCGATGCCTGGGTGGATGAAAGCTACCTGCGCCAGGCCTACGCCGAACTCGGCCTCGACTACGAGCAGCAGCGCGCCAGCCTCGACAACTACGAGATCGGCGGCACCGACCCGCTGTGCGGCGGCAGCATCGACACGCCGCGCAAAGCCGGCGAGGTATGGATCGATGGCGCCGGCATCACCGCCTACAAATCCACCGCCTGCACGCTGGCGGCGGTGAACAAGGCGGTCGGCGAAGGCAAGAAGATCGGCGCCAGCTATGTCTTCGATCACACGACCCGGATCAAGCTGTTCGCCGACAAGGCCTTCTATTCCCTCGCCAGCGTCGACGGCAAGCCCTCGGTGGTGGCCTTCCTGCTGAAGAAGGATGCCGAAGCCCATGCCGCCGCCAACGGCGGCAAGGTCGGCAGCTATGAAGAAGCGCTCGCGCTGATCGGGAGTTGAGCCATGGCCAGCGCAATTCCAATGCGAGCGATCGTCGGCAGCTCGGCCGACATCGCCCCGCCGCACACGGCGGAAGTGCATCAGGTGGAGGAAGGCATCAACCCTCCGCTGGTGATCAAGCGCCGCGACCTGGGCAGCACGCCGGCGGCACCGTCCGGCACACCGCCCGGAACCGGCGCCCGGCTGCTCGGCCAGTTGCGCGCCCAGCTCGGCTCGCTGGCGCTGAGCGTGCTGTCGATCGCGCTGCTGCTCGGCTTCTGGTACCTCGGCACCGAGTACCGCTGGGATTTCTACATCCGCTTCACCAACATACCGAGCCCGGGCGAGGTGTTCACCGAGCTGATGGGCCTGATCGGCAGCAGCCAGTTCCAGACCAACATCGGCACCTCGGTGGGCCGGATCCTGTCCGGCTTCGGCATCGCCACCGTGCTCGGCGTGACGCTGGGGCTGCTGTGCGGGCGCTACGCAATACTGAAGGGCTTGCTGTTTCCCGCCCTCGAGGTGCTGCGGCCGATTCCGGCGATCGCCTGGGTGCCGATCTCGATCATGCTGTGGCCCAGCACCGAGAGCAGCATCGTTTTCATCACCTTCATCGGCGCCTTCTTCCCAATCCTGCTCAACACCTTGCACGGCGTCGCCGCGGTTGACCCGGTGCTGATCCGGGCCGCGCGCTGCCTGGGCGCGGGCGAGCTGGCGCTGCTGGTCCGCGTGATCCTGCCCGGCGCACTGCCGCACATCTTCACCGGCCTGGCGGTGGGCATGGGCGTGGCCTGGGTGTCGCTGATCGCGGCCGAGATGATCTCCGGCCAGTTCGGCGTCGGCTACTTCACCTGGGAAGCCTATTCCCTCATCGAGTATCCCCACATCGTCATCGGCATGCTGGTGATCGGCGTCCTCGGCCTGCTCTGCAGCGGCGGCATCCGCCTGCTGGCAAGGCTGGCGATGCCCTGGCAGCGCGCCGGCCACAAGGAGAATGGATGATGGCAAGCGAAGACAGGGGCCCGGCCAGGGGCCACATCGATCTGCGCGACATCCGCGTCAGCTTCATGCAGAACGGCGTGTCGCTGGATGCGGTGAGCGGGGTCACGCTGGACGTCCAGCCGGGCGAATTCGTCTCGGTGGTCGGCCCTTCGGGCTGCGGCAAATCCACCCTGCTCAACATCGTCGCCGGCTTCCTGAAGCCGAGCGGCGGCGAAGCACGCGTGGACGGCAAGCCGATCGACGGCCCGGGTTCGGAACGCGGCGTGGTGTTCCAGCAATACTCGCTGTTCCCCTGGCTGAAGGTGCGCGAGAACGTCGAGTTCGGTCTCAGGATGCAGGGCATGGGGCGGACCGAGCGCGAGTCCAAGGCCCGCACCCTGCTCGGCCTGGCGGGGCTGCTCTCGTTCGAGAACCACTACCCGGACCAGCTTTCCGGCGGCATGAAGCAGCGCGTCGGCATCGTCCGCGCACTCGCCACCGGCCCGCAGGTGCTGCTGATGGACGAGCCCTTCGGCGCGCTCGACGCCCAGACCCGGGTGGTGATGCAGGAAATCCTCACCAACATGTGGCAGCAGTTGCGCCTGTCGGTGCTGTTCATCACTCATGACATCGAAGAGTCGATCTTCCTCTCCGACAAGGTCTATGTGATGACCGCACGGCCGGGCCGGATCAAGGCCGAGATCCCGATCCCGCTGCCGCGCCCGCGCACCGCGGAGATGACCGCATCGCCGACCTTCATGGCCTTGCACCGCCAGTTGAAGGCGCTGATCCGCGAGGAAAGCCTGGCCGCGATGGGCGGCGAACTGAAGGACGGCGGCCTGGGCCAGGACTGGCACCTCGGCAGCAAGGACGACGTGAGGGCCGTGCTATGAACGCCGTCGCCACGCCATCCTGCCTGCCGGTGCAGATCACCGACAGGCGCCGATCCGGCCTGCTGGTCATCGAATGGGACGACGGCGCGCTGAGTCTGCTGCAGCACGGCAGGCTGCGCCAGCAATGCCGCTGCGCCGCCTGCACCCAGCGCCGGCGCAACGGTGAAATGCCCGCCCCGCCTTCCGCCCTGGCCGACATCCGGCCGGTCGCCGACAAGGGACTCAACCTGGTTTTCGCCGACGGCCACGACCGCGGCATCTATCCCTGGGCCTATCTGCGCGAACTCGGCGACGGGCGCGCCTGAACCGAAAAGGAAACCATCATGAGCAATCTCAGCACCGAACGCGTCCTGCACGTCCACCACTGGAACGACTCCCTGTTCAGCTTCCGCACCTCGCGCAGCCCCGGCCTGCGCTTCCGCAACGGCCACTTCGTCATGATCGGCCTGCCCGGCGAAAACAAGCCGCTGCTGCGCGCCTACAGCATCGCCAGCGCCAACTACGACGAACACCTGGAGTTCTTCAGCATCAAGGTGCCCGACGGCCCGCTCACCTCGCGCCTGCAGCACCTGCGCCCGGGCGACGAACTGATCGTCGGCAGCAAGCCGGTCGGCACCCTGGTGATCGACGACGTCCACGACGGCCGCAACCTGTTCCTGCTCGCCACCGGCACCGGCCTCGCCCCCTTCCTCAGCATCATCCGCGACCCGGAAACCTACGAGCGCTTCGATCACGTCGTGCTGGTACATGGCGTGCGCCAGGTCAGCGAACTGGCCTATGTGGACTTCATCGAGCGCGAACTGCCGCAGGACGAATTCCTCGGCGAAGTGGTCAGCGAGAAGCTGCTGTACTACCCGACGGTGACGCGCGAGCCCTTCCGCAACCAGGGCCGGCTGACCGACCTGCTGGACTCCGGCAAGCTCTGCGCCAACCTTGGCCTGCCGCCGCTCGACGCCGCGCACGACCGTGCGATGATCTGCGGCAGCCCGGCAATGCTGGCCGACACCTGCAAACTGCTCGATGCCCGTGGTTTCGAGATCAGCCCGCGGCAGGGTGAGCGTGGGGATTATGTGATCGAGCGGGCTTTTGTCGAGAAGTGAAGTACCAGCGGTGCAAAGCCGCTGAAGATCGAGCCGCGAGGCTTCCAGCGTGGCGCAATACTTTGCACCGGACGGGAACCGATCCCGTGCGGTGCAAAGCTACTTGCAGCCTCGATGTGAGCAGCAGACCAGACAGAACCAGCAGCCGTCCACATCACATACCAACCAGATCACGGCATGTCTTCAAAATCCTGGTTACCATGATGGGCAATTTGAACCAGGTAACGACGAAGCCCTCTCATGCCACTGGCCGTGAGGGCACCCGAACAGAGCGCACGAACCGATGAAGCAACCCCGAGCGCCAAACTGACTACATCGAAACTCGCCAAGGCTTCCGGCTTGAAAACGCAGGCTCTGACCGAACGCTTGATTACGATCGGGCTGCTGGAACTGCGCGACGGAAAAACTTACCTCACCGCCAAGGGGAAAGAAGCCGGCGGCGAATTTCGCATGAGCCCCAAATTCGGCCCCTATTTTCTGTGGCCGAACGATCTGCCGCTATGACGGGCGATCAAGCATACAACCCATGATCAGCTTCCCCATCGGCACCCATAGGTTTCATCTGCGCGCAGCAGCAGTTCTGGTTCGAGACGACGCCGTGCTGCTGCATCGTGCCGAAGGTTACACATTCTGGGGTTTACCCGGCGGGCGAGTCGAGCCAGGCGAAGCTGCGGCAGATGCAGTGACACGCGAAATGAAGGAAGAACTCGCGGTCGAAGTCACGCCTACGCAACTGACATGGGTGGTGGAGAATTTCTTTCAGCACGAAGGTGAAGCCCATCACGAGGTCGGTTTGTATTTCCTCGCAGAGCCGTCAGAAGACAGTTTGCTGCTTAATGAACCGGGGCCGTATGTAGGGCTGGAAAAGCATTGTCGTTTGGAGTTTGCCTGGTTTTCTCCGGACGAGCTTGCTTCGATTGACATTCGCCCCTCTTTCCTGAAGCAGCTATTGCAAGACCAGGACTTCTCGTTGCGGCATGTCGTGCACCGGCACGAGGGAACTCCGACGAGCTGAAGGCTATGCACAATCCTCCTCACCCGGGTGAGTTCATCACCGCCGTCCATCTTGAGCCCAATGGCATCAGTGGCCGCGAACTTGCGGAAAAGCTCGATATGGCAGCCTCCACGCTGAGCCGTGTCCTCAAGGGCAGCAGCCGGGTCACCCCCGAAATGGCGCTCCGCTTGTCCAAGGCCATCGGGCGCAGCCCGGAAAGCTGACTCGCCATGCAGGATGCCATCGCTGGCGAGGAAGTGATTCTCGGCCCGTACGAGCCCATCGATGGCTACTTCGTCGCAATCATCAATGATGCAGGCGTTCCGGTGGAGCTGATCCAGACCTCCCTGTCCGACGAGGAGATATGGGGGCGTGCCAAGCGCGGGGAAGGAGCGCTGTATCGGCCTACCATTTGCAAGCTGCCACAAGTGTGACGTTTGCGATCACGTACGCAATGCCGTACGATATGTACTCTAATCTCCGGAGCACCGTCATGACCATGCTCACTGCCAGCGAAGCGCGTGCCAATCTCTATCGCCTCATCGATCAGGCAGCGGAATCACATCGTCCGATCCTCATCTCCGGCAAGCGCGGCAATGCCGTTCTCGTCGCGGAGGAGGATTGGGCTGCGATCCAGGAAACGCTCTTCCTGCTCTCCGTTCCCGGCATGCGTGAGTCCATCAAGGCCGGGATGGCTGAACCTGTTGATTCCTGCGCAACGGAGCTCGACTGGTGACTTGGCAGGTTGTCTTCACCAAGCAGGCGCAGAAAGACGCACGCAAGCTTGCTTCTTCAGGGCTCAAGGACAAAGCGCAAGCCTTGCTCGCCATCGTTGCGGAAGATCCTTTCCAGAATCCGCCGCCCTACGAGAAGCTCGTCGGTGATCTGGCTGGCGCTTGTTCCAGACGCATCAACATCCAGCATCGTCTCGTTTATGAGGTGCTTCAACCGGAGCACACAGTCAAAGTGCTGCGCATGTGGACACATTACGAGTAGCAGCCAACGATGCCCGCCTCACAACCTCGCCCGCAGCCATACCCCGATGTCGTCGATCTCCTGCGTGCAAACCGCATGCGGCATCGCGTAGGTGCGCCATTCCGGCTTCAGGCCCAGGCTCTGCAGCAGTTCCAGCGCCTGCCTGCCCATCGCCGGCGATACCACGTCGTCTTCGCTGCCGTGGGCGACGAACAGCGGAATGTCGCGGTTGGCGGCGGACAGAGCATCGGTGATCAGATGGGGAGCGGGGATGTAGGTCGATAGCGCGATCACGCCTGCCAGCGGCTCGGGATGCGTCAGCGCGCTCAGGTAGGCGACCGCGCCTCCCTGCGAGAAGCCGGCAAGGAAGATGCGGCTGCTGGGGATGCCGCGCGCCACTTCGCGGGCGATCAGGGCGCGGACGACGTCGCGCGAGGCGAGCAGGCCCGCTTCGTCGATCTTGCGGCTGTCCGGCGCCAGCGAGACGATGTCGTACCAGGCGCGCATGACGTAGCCGCCGTTGCAGGTGACCGGCTGGTGGGGCGCATGCGGGAAGACGAAGCGCACGGCGGGCGAGGACGCCAGCCCGAGTTCGGGGACGATGGGTTCGAAATCGTGGCCGTCGGCGCCGAGGCCGTGCAGCCAGATCACCGCCACACCGGGGTTCGGCGCGGTTTCGAGTTCGACAAAACTGATATCGGGCATGGCAGCTCCTGGATCTGAGCCGCCATTATCGGTTCGTTCGGGGATCAGCGGGGGCAGGCGCTGCAGCCATTCCCCTTGCGCGGCCCGGCACCGCGCCCGATCGGCGCCGGTATGGCCGCAAACAGCGGACGGCCCGCGCCTGAGCGCTCGCTCTTCGCGCGGTGCGTCCTGTGCAGCTGATCCGTCATTCGAACCGGTAGCGCATCATCGCGCTCAGGCGGCTGATGGTGCCCTCGTCGTCCTGGAAGGTCTCGCGCTGTCCGTAGGTATAGTCCAGGCCGACGTCGACATTGCGGTATGGACTCCAGAGGGTGCTCAGGAATATCTGGCGCAGTTCCCGGTTGGGCGCGAAATCCGACAAGGGGCCGCCCACCGCAGCGAGCTGGGCGGCATTCGCGGTCTCGTCGGCGGTGAAGCGGGTGTAGGCCACGGCTGCCGTGCTGCGCAGGATGTCCGACCATTTATGCGTGTAGCCCAGATGCGCGCCCCAGCCTTTCCACAGCCGGATGCCCTCGTCCGTGGCCACGGCCTGCTGTACCAGGCCGTTGTACAGGTAGCGGCCGATACCCTCGCCGCCGGCCGCCAGCAGCACGATGCTGTCGCTTGCACCGAGATTGACGCGTGCGCTGGCCGCCAGGCCATAGCCGCGGCGATCATGGCGGTCATTCTCGTACTGCACACTCACGCCACGCAGCGAGAAATGCCCCCAGGCCGTATTGTGGTCGTAACGCGCGACCAGGTCGTAGCCCGTGTCGAAATCGGCATTCGGCGGCCGGCTCCAACTATTGCCGATCGAGTTCTCGACGGCGAGTTCGACGCGGCCGTTTTCCCCCAGCGGCAGGCCGTAGCGCAGCATGGCCTGGCGGATGTTGGGAACGATGCCGGTACTGTTCCATTCAACCATTTCGGGGACGGCACGCAGGTCAACGAAGGTGCTCCAGGACTGGCCCACGAGCAGGCCGCCGAGCTTCACGTATGCTTCGCGCAGGCGGACGCTGGTCTGGGTTTCGCCGCCCAGATCATTGCGGCCGTCGAAATCCCCCTCCAGCTTGGCGAGCAACGGCCCTGCGTCGGTGCCGGTCGGCATCGACGCCATGAAACCGAAGCGCGAGCCGCGGGCGGTGGCATAGGTCTGGCCGTGGCGCCTGCCTGCCGCGCTGCGGTCGAGAGGCTGTACGAACAGGCTGTTGGCCCAGCCGGTGGAATTGATGTTCGACTGGCGGCCCTTGATGTCGTAGGTGCTGTCGAAGCGGACGTGACCGTAGAGCTTGATCGAAATGTCGCTACCAGGCAGCTTGAACGAACCGGGCAAATCACCGGCCTCGACGTAGCGCGTCGCGGTGGCAGGCGCCGGCTCAGCAGCAGTCTGCAGGGGCGCCTTGAGGGCGTTGATCTGGGCCTGCAGATCCTGCACCAGGGCGCGCAGTTCGGCTATTTCGTCGCTGGCATGGACAGTGGTGGCCATGGCCGTCGACAACAGGCTGGCGGAGAGAGTGCGCAGCATGGGCTGCACGAGCGGTTGATCCATGTCTGTCTCCTTCGTGGACAGTATTACGGGCAGGGTAGGGGCGCGCGCCTACCCGCCGGCCGATGCCGATGGGGACATCGGTGGCGGCAGGGCCGGGGGTGGCGAAGAGGCTAGGGCAAGCCCCCGCCCGATGTTTCGGGCGCGGGGCGGGCAGCAAGGCTAGAGCAGGGCCGGCTTGTGCCGTTGAACCCAGTGCGTCGCCTGCTCATAGGCGTAGGCCATCTGCAGCACGGCGAGGTCGGCCTGGGCAGGGCCGATGATCTGCAGGCCCATCGGCAGGCCCTCGGCATTGAAGCCGGCAGGCACGTTGACGATCGGCAGGCCGGCAAGCGTGCCGCCGACCACGACTTCCATCCAACGGTGGTAAGTATCCATCGGCCGGCCGGCGATCTCGGTGGCCCAGTGCAGTTCGGCGTCGAAGGGGAAGGTCTGGGCGGTGGGCAGCACCAGGTAGTCGTAAGTCTCGAACAGCCGGCGCAGGGTTTCATACCACTTGCTGCGCTGCACGCTGGCCTGCCACACGTCGCCCGCCCCCAGCTTCTGTCCGCCCTCGATCTCCCAGATCACTTCGGGCTTCATCAGCGCACGCTTGGCGGGATCGGCGTAGAAGCCGCCGCCCACGCCGGCAATGCTGAAATGGCGCAGTGTCAGCCAGGTCTGCCACAACTGCTCCATCGGGTAGTCGGGCATCACCTCCTCGACGACGCAGCCAACCGCCTCGAAACCCTTCAGCGCTTCCTGGCAGAGTTCGAGCACGCCAGGCTCCATCGGCAGGTAACCGCGGTAATCGCCCATCCAGCCGATGCGCGCACCGCGGAAATCACGCTGCAGGGACGCGGTGAAGATGGCCGGATCCTGGTCGATCGACAGCGGGGTGCGGGCGTCGTAGCCAGCCTGCACCGACAGCAGCATGGCGAGGTCGCGTACCGTGCGCGCCATCGGCCCCTCGTAACCCATCTGCTGGAAGAAAACTTCACTGGTCGGCCCGAAAGGCACTCGTCCCTGCGACGGCCGGAAACCGAAGACGTTGTTGTAGGCCGCCGGGTTGCGCAAGGAGCCCATCATGTCGCTGCCATCGGCTACCGGCAGCATCCGCGTCGCCAGCGCCACCGCCGCACCGCCGCTGCTTCCGCCCGCGTTACGGCTCTGGTCGTAAGCGTTCCGGGTGATGCCGAAGACGGCGTTGTAGCACACCGAACCGACGCCGAACTCCGGGGTGTTGGATTTGCCGATCAGGATCGCACCGCTGCGGCGCATGCGCTCGACCATGATCGAGTCCTTCGCCGGTATGTAGTCCTTCAGGATCGGTGAGCCGTTGGTCGTCGGGATGCCGGCGGTATTGGTCAGATCCTTCGGAGCCTGCGGCAAGCCGTGCATCCAGCCAAGATACTGGCCGCGCGCCAGCAGGGCGTCATGCTCGTCCGCCTGCTTCAGCAACTTCCCGCGATCCTGCAGGGAGACCAGCGCATTGACCACCGGATTGATGCGGTCGATGTGGTCCAGGAAAGCAGTCATGACCTCGCGACAGGACACCTTGCGCAACCTGATCCACTCCGACAGCTCGAGCGCATCGGCCATGACGATGTCCGCCGGGCCGTGCGTGCCGCCGCCGGCCGCCATTGCCCGGCCGCCAGCAAGCATGCCCGGCATCGCCGTCGCCGCCGCCAGCAGGCCGGAACGGCGCAGGAACGCCCGCCGCCCCGAGTCAGGCGCCACGCGCCGCTCGCCTTCCGTCCCGAGATCCTCGTTCTTCGCATCCGTGCTCATGTTCTCTCCGTATTTATTCTTGATATTGGCCAGGGGCTGCCCATCTTTATATTTATGTGTCCTTATCCTGTCTTCTGGGCATAAGACATGGATCGCCGACCGCCGTCGGGCGAGCGGGGAGCGGAACGGGCCTTCTTTCCGGTATCCCGTCCGCCCGCTCCCGCCAGCGGCGGCAAGTGGCCGGGCCGGCCTAGAAGAAGAAGGCCAGCCGCGTCTGCAGCCCGTCCATCTTCAGCCCGCTGCGCACGTCCACGTCCCGCGTGTACTGCACCTGCACTTGCGCGTTCTCCGTGAGCTGGTGCTGCCAGGTGAGCATCAGGTTGGTGTCGTTGTGGGCGCCGACCACCGTGTCGCCGTGGTACGACTCGCGCATGCCCCAAGTCTGGCGCACGCTGAACGCCAGCCGGGTGGCGTCGGAGAGGTGGTAGCTCAGGTGGGCGAAGCCGCGCACCATGGGCTTGCGCTTGACCTTGGTGGTCCGATCTTGCCCGTAGAACTCGACCTGCCCGATCAGGTCGAGCGACCAGGCGCCGCCGAGCGGGAGGATGTAGCCGGTCTCGATGTCGAGCGCATACCGGTCCTCGCTCACGGCAAGGCCGTCGTCGCGTTTCTGGCCGGTGGGCAGGCTCAGGTAGGCAGCCAAGCCCAGGTGGCGGCCGGACGCCTCGTCGCTCTTGGGCCACAAGGTCATGCCGAGGATGAGGTTGCCCACGCCCGACTCGCGGTAGTCGTCGGCGTCGATGCGCTGGCGGGCATAGGGCAGGATGACTTCGAAGTCGGCCGGCATGCCGCCCAGCTCGAAGTAGTGCATGACCCGCGCCAGACCGATGTCGAGCTTGAAGCCCAGGTCATCGGCGACGCGGCTGCCGCCGTCGTAGACCTTGTCGCCGCGGAAGTGCTGGCCGTAGAGCGCCACGATGGTGGCACCCGGGGGCGCCGGCACGTAGTCGCCGGGGTCGGGCGTGCCGGCGGCCAGGGCGTTGGCCGTGCCGGCCATGAGGATGAGGGGCAGTACGCGACGCAGGAGTCGATGCTTTTTCATGACATGTGGTCCCTGGAAAATGAATGCACGGGCCGGCGTGCACACGCGCGCCCTTCAGGCGGGCGCCGTGGCACGCGGCGGTGTCGGGTGTGCCCTCAGGGCTTTTTCTGGAACGGCGGGTTCAGCCCCAGCGTCGGCGTCTCGTCGAAGAAGTTCCAGGGCTTGAGCAGCACGTTCACCCATTCGGTGGGCATCATCGGCCACTCCTCGGCGCGCGCCACGTGGGTGGTGCCGGTGGTGAGCCAGACGACGTTGTCGGTGTTGACGATGTTCTCGTCGTCGTCGGTGAAATGCTTCAGCCCCGTGTCCTTGGCCGAACGGTTGGGGTAGGTGCCCTCGGGGAAGAACTCGTCGGACTTGTAGCGCGTCACCCAGATCTGCTTGTCCATGAAGTTCAGGCGGTTGTAGATCCATTCGTCGGTGCCGAAGTTGGCGCCCTTGGCCACCGGGTGCGTGCCGCCGGCATACGGGATCAACTGGTAGCTGACCGGATAGCCGACCTTGTTGAGCTTGTTCGGGTTGCTCAGCAGCCGGATGGTGCCGGGGTCGAACTTCTGCGCCGCCTGCTTCTCGCTCTGCACCGTGCGCTCTTCGGTCTGCATCGTGCTGGTGCGCGGGCCGCCGCGGGTATTGGGCTTGACCACCGGGTCGATCTCGGTGAGCGCGTTGCCCTCGCCGTCCACATCCAGGTCGAGGCGGAAGTTGTAGATGTGCTGGTGCGTGGTGCCGACGATGTTGTGGTCGATCAGCGTGCCGTAGCGGGTGTCCTCCACCGCGCTCGGGTCCTGCATGGTGCGCGCCAGCACGCCCTTGACGGCCTCGATGCCGGTGGCGCCGGCGTTGATGCCGATGGTGCCGTTCTCGGCGAACACCCAGTCGAACATGTAGTCGTAGTTGCCGACGGTGCTGAGCCAGCGCACCACCAGTTCGCGCCGTTCCACGGCGACGTTGCGCGGTTCGGTCAGGATCTCGTTGTGCTTGAACTCGGGGCCGGCGTAGCGCTCGAAAATGGCGATCGCGTTCGGAATCTCGGTGGGCTGGCCGGTGAAGTCGGCCAGCACCGCATTGAGCAGCACGGCGTTCTCGGGCGCTTCCTTGCCGCGCTCGATCGGCGAGGTCAGGGTGCCCATGCCGTATTCGCCGGAGTCGAGGTAGGCCTTGAAGTACCAGCCCACGTCCGGGTCGCCGTAGGGCACGATCATGCCGCCGAGCGAACCCTCGAACATCACCTTGCGCTTGGTGCCCTTGTCGTTGTAGGTGACGGTGGACAGGATCAGGCCCACGCGCGAATCCAGCCGCAGGTGGAAGTCCCAGTTGCGCCAGCGCAGCGTGTTGCCGGTGATGGTGTAGTTCTTGCCCTCGGGCTCGACGATGCGCAGCGGCTTGGGCGGCTCGGAAGACTTGCCGTCGCGGCCGTCGTAGGCTCGCGGCGCGAGCGGCACCGGGATCACGCCGGCGTCCTCGATCTTGATGATCTTCTTCTGCACCAGGTCGAGCACCGCGACCAGGTTCTCGATCGGGTGGGCCCAGTAGTTGCCGTCGCCCACGTCGAGGTAGCTGACGATCTTCAGCAGGCGGTCTTCCTGCCGGAGCTGGTCCTTGCCGTCGAAGTAGCCCACGGTCAGCGGGTTGGCCACCACCTTCTTGACGTCGGTGATGCCGCGCTTGGCCAGCGCCGCGGCGTATTCGGGGCTGTTCTCGATCGCGGACTGCACGGCCTCGAAGTCGTCCAGCAGCACCATGCCGTGCGCGCCCTTGATCTCTTCCCAGCCGCTCACTTCGCGCTTGGCGAGATCGACGCTGCCTTCGATCACTTTCTTGCCGTCGAGGATCACGAACGCGGCCTGCCGTGGAGCGGTGACCGGTTTGCCTTCCAGCGCATAGGCCCAGACCTGGTCCTTGGGCGGCCGCTTCAGCGTGATCTCGGTGAAGCGGTAGCCCGGCAGGAAGCGGCCCGAGGCCTTGAGCACTTCCACCGTGGTGCTGATTTCCTCGGACGTCAGCGGATTGAGCGGGCTGGGCGTGCTCTCGATCACGAAGGTCTTGTCCAGGCCGGACTGGAAGACCTCGTTCACGAAGTCTTTCGACACGTGGGGCTGGCCGTCGCGCAGCATGACGGGCGCCGACAGCTTCAGCGCCTGGCCGTTGACCGTCGCCTCGTTCGAACCGGGCTTGATGCGCACCAGCGTGCTGTTGTGCTGGATGTCGTACACCTTGGCGAATTCATCCCAGCGCACGCGGGCGTCGAAGCCCTCCAGCACCTGGGACAGCGGCTTCATTTCGGCAGGCGCGCCGTGGGCGCGGGCCTCGGGCGCGCCCAGCGATGCGGCACAGATGAGTGAAACAGCCACGGCGACGGTACGCAGGACCGGCGGCAGCGTGAAGGCGTGATGTGGATCGGACGAACGGGACATGGTTTCCTCTTGTCGGTGTTGGGGGCAGGTGAAGAACGGGGATGCGAGGCGGCGGGCCTTCACATCACCACGGTGACGACCTTGTCTTCCAGGTAGGCATCCAGGGCGCACGCGGACAGGTCCCGGCCGATGCCGCTGTCCTTGAGGCCGCCCCAGGGCAGGCGGGCGTCCAGCGGCGCCCAGGCGTTGACCGCGACGGCGCCGACGCGCAGCCGGCCGGCGATCTGGTGCGCCTTGGCGACGTTCTGGGTCCACAGCGACGCGGACAGCCCGTAGGGCGTGTCATTGGCGATCGCCACCGCCTCGTCGTCGGTGTCGAACGGAATCACCGCGCCGACCGGGCCGAACACTTCCTCGCAGGCGATGCCCATGGACGGCTTGACGCCGGCGAAGATCGTCGGCCGCACGAAATAGCCGTTGACGGGCAGCGTCTCGTCGCCCGCGACCCGTCGCGCGCCCTCGTTCAGGGCCCTGTCGATGTGGCCGCGGACCCGCTCGGCATGCCTGGCGTTGATCAGGGCGCCCATCCGGGTGTCGGGGTCGAAGGGGTCGCCGATCTTGATCGAGCGCGCCGCCTCCGCGAGCGCCGCCACCACGTCCTCGTAGTGGCGGCGGTGGACCAGAATCCGGCTGCCGGCAGCGCAGGTCTGCCCCTGGTTGACGAACAGGCCCATCACGAGGCCGCCGACGGCCTGCTCCAGGACGGCGTCCTCCAGCAGGATCTGCGGCGCCTTGCCGCCGAGCTCCAGGGTCAGGCGCTTGAACTTCGGCCCCGCCGCCTGGGCGATCTGGCGCCCCACGGCGGTGCTGCCGGTGAAGCTGATCTTGTCCACCCCGGCGTGCTCGACGAGCGCCGAACCCACGGTGGGGCCGATGCCATGCACCAGGTTGACCACGCCCGGCGGGAAGCCCGCTTCCAGCGTGAGCCGCGCCAGCGCATCGACGGCCAGCGGCGCGTCTTCCGAAGGCTTGAGGACCACCGTGCAGCCCGCCGCCAGCGCGGGCGCGAGCTTCCAGCACGCGATCATCAGCGGCGCGTTCCACGGCACGATCAGCGCGGCCACGCCGACAGCCTCGCGCACCGTGTAGTTCAGCGTCGGCCGGCCCATGAAGCCGCCGGTCGGGATCTGGCGGCCTTCGAGCTTGTCCGCCCAGCCGGCGAAGTAGCGCAGGGTATCGATCGCCACGGGCAGGTCGAGCATGCGCATCTCCATCACCGGCCGCCCCTGCTCGCGCGCCAGCAGTTCGATGAAGCGCTCGGCATCGCGCTCCAGCAGATCCGCCAGCCGGAGCAGCAGCCTGCCGCGCTCGGCGCCGGGCATCCTGCTCCATTCGCCGCCGTCGAACTGGGCGCGCGCCGCCGCCACGGCGGCGTCCACGTCCTGCAGCGTCCCCGCGGCGACCTGCGCCATCACCCGGCCGTTGCTGGGCTCGAATTTGTCGAAAAGGGCGCCGTCGGAAGCATCCCGGGACGCGCCGGCAATCAGGTGTCGGTATGTGTTCGGCACGGACATTCAGCTCTCCAAATGCATTGCATTTCCCCTTGGCCTTGCGCCTGCGGGACTGGAATGACTTTAGGAGCCCGACCCTGGCTTGGCTTGCATTTGGATGCACCTGCAGCCTGAAACGGGTGCATACCTGTCCAGGGTCAGCGGCCGCCCCTGCGCTCGAACTCCTCCTCGGCGCGGCACTGCGACGGCGTGATGCCGAAACGCTTGCGGAACAGCCTGGCGAAGTAGGCCGGATCGGAGAAACCGTACTGCAGCGCCAGCTCGGTGACGGTGGGCCTCGCGCCGCCGGGTTGCGCGAGCATCTCGCGGCAGCGTTCCAGCCGCAGACGCTGCACCGTGGCCTGCGGCGTCTCGTCGATCGACGAGAACGCGTGGTAGAGCGTGCGGCGGCAGACGCTCAAGGCGCTGGCGATGCGGTCGGGGGACAGGTCGCTGTCGTCCATGTGGCACTTGATGTACTGCAAGGCCTCGCACAGCAGTTCCTCCTGCGAACGCTTCTGCCGCGCGCCACGCTCGCCTTCCAGGGCCTTGACCTGCTGGGCCAGCAGGGTGGAGACGAACTCGACCACCGTGAACCGGCTGCCGTGGCCGATGGCCTGCCCCTGCGCCACCATTTCCTGCACCGCGGCCAGCGCCACCGCCGCGCCGCCGGTCGTCGGCAGCGCGCGGCCGGCCACGCGCTGCGCCAGCGACGTCAGCAGATCATTGGGCGCCACCTCGCACAGCAGGACGACGAAGGCGGAGCCGGCTTCCATCTGGATCGAATAGGGCCGGCTGGCCTCGTAGATCGTGAAGTGGCCCGGCTGCAGGCAGACGCCCTGACCCGCCTGCTCCAGCCAGCCAGCCCCGTCCAGTTCCCAGAGGATCTTGACGTAGCGCTGGCCCAGGTCGTCGCAGTTCGCCTGGCTCATCGAGGCGACATGGCGGCCGGCCGCGACCTGCGCCATCCTGCACTGCGCATACCCCGCCAGGCGCGACTGGGCGGTGAATGGAGTATCGGCATCGACCGTCACGTCGAGCGGAAAGAAACTCTGCCGGACCTGCTGCGCCCATAGAGCAGGGTGGAAAGCCTGATCCGCGGCAGGCATGCCGACACCGGCCAGCCTGCTTGAGCCAATTGCGTCAGTCCATGACATGCGCGTCTCCTTTTTTCTGCTCAAACGATGCGGCCAGGCGAAACGCCATCGGCCGGCGGTATTCAGCGCCGCGGCCTCCAGGGATCCGACAGCTTCGGATCGTTCAGGAAAGCCTCGTCGGTCAGCGTCTTGAGAAAACTCAGCAGGTCCTGCTTGTCCTGCGCGCTCAGGTCGATTTTCGAGATCAACCCGCTCTTGTAAGGGTTCAGGCGTCCATCGCCCCGGTGCGGTCCGGAAGCCGTCACGCGCCCGCCCTGGGCGTACTGTTCGATGACCTCCTCCAGGCTGGCGGCGCTGCCGTCGTGCATGTAGGGCGCGGTGACTTCCACGTTGCGCAGACTCGGCGCGCGGAAGGCGCCCATGTCTTCGGGCCTGGCGGTGCTTTCGAACACGCCCCGGTTCGGATAGGGATAGCTGCCCTGGCCGTCGATGTCGTAGAGCCCGGTGTTGTGGAACAGCGTCTCGACCACGCGGCTCTTCCTGTGCACCACCTGGTCGTTGAAATTGAAGCTGCCGTGGCAATGGTGGCACTCGACCTTTTCGCCGAAGAACAGGTTCATGCCGCGCTCTTCCGAGGCGGTGAAGCTTTCCTTGCCCTGCAGATAGCGGTCGTAGCGGCTATCGGCCGAGACCAGGGCGCGCTGGAAAGCGGCGATGGCCTTGATCACCGCCGCCATGCTCAAGGGCTCGGCTTCGTCAGGAAAAGACTGCCGGAACAGCGGAGGGTAGATCGGTTCGCGCCGCAGGCGGTCCAGCACTTCGGCGCGATTGGCATCATTGACGCCCATCTCGACGGGGTCGTCGCTGAACAGCGGAATCTCCATCTGCTGCTCCAGCGAGACCAGCGCCGGATTCGCCCAGTTGTAGGTCGCGTGCCAGGCGCTGTTGGCCAGGCCCGGGGCGTTGCGGTGGGCGAATTCTCCGGTCGAGCCCACGGGCAGGGGGCGGCCGTCGGTGAACGCCCGCTCCTGATGGTGGCAGGACGCACAGGACAGCGTGCCGTTGCCGGACAGCCGGGTGTCGTAGAACAGGTGCCGGCCGAGTTCGACCTTGGCCGCCGACATGGCATTGTCGGCCGGTACCCGCGGTTCGGGCACGTGCGGGGGCAGCTTCCATGACCAGGCGGCGGTATCGGCCACGGCGAACGCCGCCGGCATGGCCAGCAGGCTCAGCGCCACGGGCAGCGCCCAGGACTTCATGGCTTGGGTCTGGTGCCGAACGCGGGCGATCGTCCGGCCGCGAGCGGCGTGCCTTCCTCGACGGACAGGCCCAGGCGCTCGAAGATGCCCTTGCATTCGGGGTCGGTCGGCCCACTCATGCAGCCGACCGCGCCGCCCCGGTCCGCGGACACCTGGGTGGCCTCGAACAGGACGTCCAGATCGAGCACGACGCGTTCGCCGGCCGGATCGAAGCGCTCCATCACCACCGGCACCCGGTTCGCGCGCCGGCAGGAAACCGTTTCCCCCGTGACCGGGTTGCCGGTGCAGCCGGTCGCGCCTAGATGCACGTACCAGGCGGCCGCGCGCGAGCCATCCGCCTTGGTGACGCCGCCTTCCGGATCGATCTCGATCTTGGTGAACTTGCGGCCCGCCTGCCAGCTCCAGCCCATGGCGGCGATGTCCAGCGGCGCGCCTTCGAGTTCGGTGCTGGTGTGGTTCAACGCGGGCGGCACGCCGATCGTGAAGGCCAGGCCGCTGTACTGGCCAGCCGGCACCGTACCGCTGACCACCATGTTGGTGGCCGGCGTTCCGCCGCTGCAGCCCGCGCTGGCGTCTTCGAAATCGAGCAATGCCACCTGCTCGTTCTGCCAATCGTTGATGTCCAGGGCAAGCGGCGTCCTTTTACCGTCGGCGCCGATCAGGGCGACGTCGTAGACATAAAAACGCGCGTCGCGCAGCGTCGCGCGCCTGGCATCGCTGCCGACGCTGGCCAGCGGCTGCCCGCATCGCACAGGCTGGCCGTTGGCCAGCATCTCGAAGGCAATGTCCAGCTGCCGGGGGGCGGCCGCAGCCGTCGTGCCGGCATTTGCGTACCCGGCAGCACTGGCAGCGCATGCCAGCAGGATCATGGCGGAAACGGGTTTCATGGTGTCCGGGCTTCTGTCATCGGTTTGTCGGCAGGGCGGAACGGGCGTCAGTCGTCCTTGTAGGGTCCTGCGCCGAGTCCAATGGGGGCGGGCGCAGCGGCGACCAGCTTGGAGAAGATGCGGCCGAAGTCCTCCTGCCCGCCCGCGTTGCGCGTGCCGCCCATCGGGTCGCGGTTGGCGGCGAAGCCGGCATCGGCGCGCGCCCAGTCCTCGGGCGTGAGATGCTTGATCAGCAGCGGAATGACCTCGCGCTCCTCGGTCATCATGTGCAGGCGGTAGAACTCGGCATAGGCGTCGAAGGCCTCGCTGAAGCCCTCGAAGCCACAGGGCTCGCCCGCCTGGTAGCGCGCCAGCGCGGCTTCCAGCGTCTTGATGCGGGCGTCCGCTTCGGCGTGCTCCCGCCCCAGGTGGGCCAGCACTTCCGCCCCTTCCCGGGTGCGCGCCATCAGCGGCCCGAAGAGGAACTCGTCCTCCTTCGGGTGGTGGCGCTTCTCGGGGTAGGCGTCCAGGTATTCGACCATCGCCTTCAGCAGCTTCTGATCCGGCTCGAGCCGGCCTTCGCCGATCTCCTTGATCATGTAGCGGATGGCGTGAATGATCGCCGCCAGCGACTGGTGTTCGTCCATCAAGATGCGCATCGCTTCCATCGGTCTCTCCTTGCCCGGCGCGCTCAGGTCGCCAGCATGTCCTGGTGCTTGCCGAAGCCCAGATAGGCTTCGATGACGCGGGGGTCGTCCGCCAGCAGGTGCGCCGGCCCTTCCATCGCCACCTGCCCGGTCTCGAGCACGTAGGCGTAGTCGGCCACCTGCAGCGCCGCGCGCGCGTTCTGCTCGACCAGCAGGATCGACACCCCCCGCCGGCGCAGCTCGGCGATGATGCGGAAGATCTCCCGCACGATCAGCGGCGCCAGCCCCAGGCTCGGTTCGTCGAGCATCAGCAGCTTGGGCTTGGCCATCAGCGCGCGGCCCACCGCCAGCATCTGGCGCTCGCCGCCCGACATGGTGCCGGCGGCCTGGTCGCGGCGCTCCTTCAGGCGCGGGAACAGCGCATAGACCTCTTCCAGCGTCTGTCCGTGGTCGCGCTTGCCCATCCGGTAGCGCTGGAAGGCGCCGAGCACGAGGTTGTCCTCGACGCTCATCTCGCCGAAGAGCTCGCGCTTCTCCGGCACCAGGTTCATGCCGCGCGCGACCATGCGCTCGACCTCGGGCACGACTTCCAGCGTGCCGTCGAAGGCGACCTTGCCCTTGGAGCCGAGCACCCCCATGATCGCCGACAGCATCGTCGTCTTGCCCGCGCCGTTGGGGCCGATCACGGTGACGATCTGGCCTTCGCCCACGGTCAGGCTGGCGTTGGTGAGCGCCTCGACCTTGCCGTAGGAGACGCAGAGGTCCTTGACCTCCAGCACCGGCTTCGCGGCGCCGGCATTGCTGTGTGCGTTCATTCCACACCTCCCAGATAGGCTTCGAGCACCGCCGGGTTCTTCTGGATCTCGTCGGGCAGGCCTTCGGCGATCTTCTGCCCGAACTCCATCACCACCACCCGATCGACCAGGTTCATGACGAAGTCCATGTCGTGCTCGACGATCAGCGTCGCCATGCCCTCGGAACGCAGCTTGCGCAGCAGATCGCCCAGCGCCTGCTTCTCCTTCAGCCGCAGGCCGGCGGCCGGCTCGTCGAGCAGCAGCAGGCAGGGGTCGGCGCACAGCGCGCGGGCAATTTCCAGGATGCGCTGCTGGCCGAGCGCGAGGCTGCCCGCCTCTTCGTACATGTGCTCCTTCAGGCCCACGCGTTCGATCTGCCAGGCCGCTTCCTTCAGGATGCGCGCTTCCTCGGCGCGGTCCAGGCGCCAGGCCGAGCTGAGCACGCCCTTGCCGCTTCTGAGGTGCGCGCCGATGGCGACGTTCTCGAGCACCGTCATCGTCGGCAGCAGCTTCACGTGCTGGAAGGTGCGGCTCATGCCCATGCGGGCGATCTCGCGCGAGTCGTGGCCCGCCACCGGCTTGCCGAGGAACAGCACTTCGCCCGAGGTCGGCGTGTCGACGCCCGAGATCTGGTTGAACATCGTGCTCTTGCCCGCGCCATTGGGCCCGATGAGCGCCAGAATCTCGCCGGCGCGCACTTCCAGGCTCATGTCGTTGTTCGCCACCAGGCCGCCGAACTTGCGCGTGACGTTCTTCGCTTCGAGGATCAGCTCGCCCGCCTTGGGCAGCGTGCGGCGCGGCAGCACTTCGGCCGATTCGTCGATCTTCTTGTTCACCACCGGCATCGGCGCCAGCTTCCTGAGGATGGGCCACAGCCCTTCGCGGGCGCGGTGCAGCACCAGCACCATCAGGATGCCGAACACGATCATCTCGAAGTTGCCGTTGGCGCCGAGCAGAGCGGGCAGCCAGTCCTGCAGCCACTGCTTGAGCACGGTGATGACGCCCGCGCCGACGATCGCGCCCCAGACGTAGCCGGCGCCGCCGACCACCGCCATGAACAGGTACTCGATGCCGATGTGCACGCCGAACGGGGTCGGGTTCACGAAGCGCTGCATGTGCGCGTACAGCCAGCCCGAGGCACAGGCGAGCAGCGCGGCGATGACGAAGATGATCATGCGCGAGCGCGAGGTGTCCACCCCCATCGCTTCGGCCATCACCCGACCGCCCTTGAGCGCCCGGATGGCGCGGCCTTCGCGCGAGTCGAGCAGGTTGTGCGTGGTGAGCATCGCCAGCAGCAGGAAGGCCCAGATCAGGTAGTAGATCTCGCTGCCTTCGTCCAGCGTCCAGCCGAACAGCTCGATCGGCGGAATGCCCGAGATGCCGGTGTGGCCGCCCAGGCTTTCCATCGTGCCGAACAGAAAGTACAGGCTGATGCCCCAGGCGATCGTGCCCAGCGGCAGGAAGTGGCCCGACAGCTTCAAGGTCAGCGAGCCCAGGATCAGCGCCACGGTGGCGGTGAGGATCAGGCCCGCGACCAGCGTCAGCCACGGCGACGCCCCCACCCAGGCCAGCCAGCCCGGCAGATCGGCCGCCGTGGTCAGCGCCGCGGTGGTGTAGGCGCCCAGGCCAACGAAGGCCGCCTGGCCGAAGCTGGTCAGGCCGCCCACGCCGGTCAGCAGCACCAGCCCGAGCGCCACCATCGCATACAGCCCGATGTAGTTCAGCAAGGTGACGTAATACGGCGACAGGATCGCCGGCACGGCCAGCAGCAGCGCGAGGAAGGCGCCGAGCACCAGACGGTCGGTTCTCATTCTTCTTCCTCCACGTGGTGGCTACGCAGCGAGCGCCACAGCAGCACGGGAATGATCAGGGTGAACACGATGACTTCCTTGTAGGCACTGGCCCAGAACGAGGCGAAGGCTTCGAGCAGGCCCACCACCAGCGCGCCCAGCGCCGCCAGCGGGTAGCTCGCCAGCCCGCCGATGATCGCGGCAACGAAGCCCTTGAGCGCGATCAGAAAGCCGGTGTCGTAGTAGATGGTGGTGATCGGCGCGATCAGCACCCCCGAGAGCGCGCCGATGAAGGTGGCGAGAAAGAAGGTGAGCTTGCCCGCGAGCGCCGGCGAGATGCCCATCAGCTGCGCGCCCACGCGGTTGATCGCCGTCGCGCGCAGCGCCTTGCCGTAGATCGTGCGCTCGAAGAACTGGTACAGCGCGACGATCAGCAGCGCCGACACCACCAGCACCCACAGCGTCTGCCCGGAAACCATCAGCGGACCGAGCTCGAAGCTGGCGTCGCTGAAGGACGGCGTGCGCTGGCCTTCGGCGCCGAAAAACAGCAGGCCCAGGCCCGCCATCGCGATGTGCAACGCCACCGACACGATCAGCAGGATCAGCACCGGCGCCGAGGCGATCGGCTGGTACATCAGCCGGTACATCATCGGGCCCATCGGCACCACGATCGCCAGCGTCAGCAGCACCTGCGCGAACAGCGGCAGTTCATTGGCCGGCAACGCCCAAAGCAGCCCCGCCAGCGCCAGCGGGTAGGCCAGGTTCCAGAGCGCCACCATACAGGCGCGCCGCACCTGGCCCGCCTTGAGCGCGCGGCCGGCGTCCAGCACCGTCACCAGACCCCCCATCGCCACCAGCAGCCACACCGTGGCCGGCACCGTGCCCGCCTGCATCATCGCCAGCGTCAGCGCACCGTAGGCAACAAACTCGCCCTGCTGGACGAAAATCACCCGCGTGACCGCAAACACCAGCACCAGCGCAAGCGCAAGCAGCGCGTAGATCGCACCGTTGGTGATCCCGTCCTGGCCAAGGATCAATGCAATTGACATATCCATGAACAACCCCTGCACGCGGGCACGGAACGGTGCCGGAGCCGCGTTTTCGTCCTTGTGTTTCTCACGCTGATTTCCCGCCCGCGCGATGCCTCTCGCGCGGGTGGGGGCAAAGCCTTACTTGACCAGCGTCCAGGTGCCGTCCTTGACGGTGATCAGCTCGCGGCCGCGGGCGTCGAAGCCGCTGTGATCCTCTTCCGTCATGTTGTACACACCCTGGGTGGCGGGCATCTCGGTCGTCTTCTCGAGCGCTTCGCGCAGGGCGGCGCGGAATTCGCGCGTGCCGGGCTTGCCCTTGCCGGCCGCGACCGGGATCGCCTTCTCGAGCAGCAGGCCGGCGTCGAACACGTTGCCGCCGAAGGTCGCCGGAACGACGCCATAAGCCTTTTCGTAACGGGCCATGTAGTCCTTCGCGATGCCCTTCGAGGGGTGGCTGTCGGCGACTTCATCGACGACCAGCATGAGGCTGGCCGCGAGAATGGTGCCCTCGACCTTCTTGCCGCCGAGCTTGAGGAAGTCAGGCAGCGCGGCGCCATGGGTCTGGTAGAACTGGCCCTTGTAGCCGCGTTCGACGAGGGTGGTCTGGGGCAGCACGGCGGGCGTGCCCGGCGCGGCGATCAGGACCGCGTCGGGCCGTGCGCCCATCACCTTCAGCGCCTGGCCGATGACCGACGAATCCTGGCGCGCAAAGCGCTCGTCGGCCACCACCTTGATGCCTTTCGCCTCGGCGCCCGCCTTCACGACCTTGGCCCAGTTCTCGCCATAGGGATCGGAGGTGCCGATGAAACCGAGCGTCTTGACGCCGGCGCCGGCCATGTGATCGAGCAGCGCCTCGGCAATCAGGTCGTCGTTCTGGGTGGTCTTGAAGACCCACTTCTTCTGCTCGTTCATCGGCTGCACGACCGCCGCCGTGCCGACCGGGGCGAGCAGCGGAACGCCCGCCTCGGCGACGAACTGGATCACGCCCATCGCATTGGGCGAACCCGACGGCCCGATGATGGCGTCCACGTTCTGTTCGCTGATCAGCTTCCTCACCGCCACCACCGACGCGGTCGGATCGCTGCCGTCATCGAGTGCGATGTATTCGATGGTGTAGTCCCCGGCCTTCCCGGGCAGGAGCGACACCGTGTTCTTCTGCGGAATGCCGACCATCGCGACCGGACCGGTGGCCGACGAGACGACCCCGACCTTGACCTGCGCCTGTGCGTTGCCAAGCATCAATGCACCCAGCAACAGCGAACCCATGATCTTGCTGTACTTCATTTTGGTCTCTCCTGTGGTCTGAAACGAAATGCTGCCGTTCGGGCTGGCGTGTCGAAGCCCAGCGGCTCAGCGCCCCAGCGACTTGGCGGTAAGCCCTTTCATGCCGAAATCGGTATTGGCGATATCGAAAAACATGACCCGGACCGGTTCGGCCGGAATACCCAGCGTTTCCTCGATGACTTCGGTGAGGCCGGCGATCATTGCTTCCTTCTGCGCATCGCTGCGTCCTGCGATGAGGAAGGCATGCACCGTCGGCCCTCCCGTCAGACCACAGGAGTCCTGGGCCGCGAGGATTTCGCCGCCGACGCATATGTGCGCCTTCGGCAGTTCGATCAGGAAGATGCGGATCGACGGCAGCGGGGCGGCGAGGCATTGCGCCACGACGTCCGTCACCCGCCGCATCAGGCGCGCTTTCTGCTCCTGGCTGAAGCCTTCCACGAGATAAATGTTCAGATTCGGCATGATCGTCCTGGAGTCCTTGTTGATTCGTGCGCAAACGCGTCCCGGCTGGACCGCCGGAACATCCGCCACGCACTTCCCCGATAAAGTGCTTCCTGCCGCGGCCGCTCAGGAGCGCGCGATGTCCCGCAACTGCTGCTTGAGCAGCCCGGTCTGGTCCGCGCTCAGGGCGCCGAGCGCGTTGCTCTCGAATTCGCGCGCCATGTCCAGCAAGCGATGGGTGATCTTGTTGCCCGCATCGGTCAGCGTGACCACGTCGTCGCTGTCGACGTGCACGAAGCCCTTTTCCGAAAGCCAGGCCAGGGTGTCCCTCATGCCCTTCGGCGGCTGCATGACGACGGCGCCGATGTCGTCGACCTTCATCGGCCCGCGGTCGCTTAGCAGGGTCAGCACCCGCCACTCCTGGGCGGTGACGCCGTAATCGCCCAACTTCGGATACAGGCCGTCGCAGCACGCCGAGTAGGCCTGGCGCAGCAGGTAGATCAGGCTTTCGCCCAGCACGCCGTCGAGCGCCCGGCTCTCGTCGACCTCCCGCGTCACGGGGTGCTGCTGCGGGATTGCATAGCGCCCGTTGTGGAAGACGAGGGAATTGCGGCTTTCGTCGTAATGGAAATCGAGCACCTCGCCGACGATGATGTGGTGGTCGCCGCCCTCATAGACGTTCCAGGTGCGGCATTCGAAGCAGGCGACCGCACCCGCGATCCTGGGCGCGTTGCCGACCCCCTCGCTGCAGGCGACGCCTTCGAACTTTTCTTCGCCGCGGCGCGCGAACCGGTTCGAGATATCGACCTGGTCATTGGCGAGCACGTTGATGACGAAATGCGGCGCGTTCCTGAACACCTCTGCCGAATAGGCGCTCTTGTCGACGCTCCACAACACGAGCGGCGGGTCGATCGACACCGAATTGAAACTGCTGGCGGTCACGCCGATGCGCTGCCCCTGGCTGTCGACGGTCGTCACCACGGTGACGCCCGTCGCAAACTTGCCGAGCGCGCGGCGGAAATTCCTCGGATCCAAGCTCATATCACCTCCCTACAATCTGCCGCGCGATCAGATATCCAGCACCAGCCGCGCAGATTTCGCTCGAGAACAACACACGGCCATCTGGTCCCCGCATTCCTTCTCCTCGTCGTTGAGGAAGTGATCGCGGTGGTCCGGCGTGCCTTCCAGCACGTCGCAGATGCAGGTGCCGCACACGCCTTCTTCGCACGAGACATCGACCTTGACGCCGGCCGCCTTCAGCGCATTCGCGATCGAGACCCCTTCCGGCACCTGGACGGTGACGCCGCTGGCCGCCGCGAACACTTCGAAGGCCGCGCCCGAGGTGTCGACTTCCGCGCTGAAATACTCGAAATGGATCTGCGCGGAGGGCAGGCCCGCCTGCTTCGCGGTGTCGATGATCCAGTCCATGAAGCCGGTCGGCCCGCACACATAGACGTGCAAGCCCTCGCGCGGCGACTGCAGCATGGCGGCGGGCGCGAGCTTCTGTTCATCCGCGCCGTCGTCGAAATGCAGCGAGAGGCGGTCGCCGAACTGGCTGGCGAGCTCGTCCACGAAGGCGGCATTGGCGGACGACCGACAGCAGTAGTGCAGCTCGAACGATTTCCCGGCCTTCTTCAGGGCATACGCCATGGCGATCATCGGCGTGATGCCGATGCCGCCGCCGAACAGGATCGTGTGCGCGGCGCTCATGTCGAGCGGGAAATGGTTGCGCGGCAGGCTGATGCTGATCTCGTCGCCCTCCGCGAACTGCGCGTGGATGGTGCGCGAACCGCCGCGGGAGTTGGGGTCGTTGAGAATGCCCAGGCGATAGACGCCACCGTCCTCGAAGGCATTGCTCAACGAGTATTGACGGACGATGTCGTCGCTGACCTGCACGTCGATATGCGCGCCCGCCTCGAAGGGCGGCAGCTTCGCCCCGTCCGCGGGCGCCAGCTCGAGCACTACGATTTCCGGTGTCTGCAGCTCGCGACGGGCGATCACCACCTTTACCGATTCATGATCCATGGCCAATCCTTTGAAGAATGTTGCGCGCCGCACGCGCTGGGAACTGCGTGCGGCGCGGCATGGCGCCCGCTTCAGCGCATGAAGATGCCGCCATTGACATCGAACGTGGCACCGGTGGCGAAACCGGCGTTCTCCGCCGCGAGGCTGAGCACCAGCTCGGCCACGAACGCCGGATCACCCAGCTTCCGGACCGGGATCATGTCGTTGATGATCGCCGCGAGCTTGTCGGCCGGCACCGCGGCATGCACCGAGGGCAGGTCCATCGGCCCGGGGGCGACCGCGTTGACCGTGACGCCGCTGGCGGCAAGCTGGCGGGCGAAGATCTTCGTCAGGGTCAGGATCGCGCCCTTGCTGCTGGCATAGTGGGCGCCCGAGGCGGTGCCGCCGTTCTGCCCCGCCAGCGAGGCCATGTTGATGATCCGGCCATGCTTGCGGCCGGCGAAGTACTGGCCGAAAACCTGGCAGCCGAAGAAGGTGCCGCGCTGGTTGATGGCGACCACGCGGTCGAACTCTTCCGCGCTGATCTCCATGACCGGCGTCGTCGGCGTCATGGCGGCGTTGTTGACCAGGGTGGTGACATGGCCGAAACGCGCGACCGCGGCCTCGAGCGCATCGGCGAAATCCTGCTTGCGGGTGACGTCGAGCTTCAGGGCGATGACGCGCTCGCCGCTGGCGTCCAGGCTGCCGGCCGCTTCCGCGGCCTTCGCCTGGTCGACGTCGGTGACGGCCACGCACGCGCCCTGGGCGCAGAACTTCTGCGCGATCACATGGCCGAGGCCCTGCGCCGCACCGGTGATCAGAACGACCTGCTTCATGTCGTCCCCCTCAGAAGATGAAGGCAACCGTTGCCAGGTAGCTGGCCGCGTGCAGCAGTCTCACGATCTTCTTCCTGATCCTGAGGCCTTCCTCGCCCTTGACGAGCTCGAACTCGACGTCGCCGGGATAGCTGAGCAGGCGGCCGGCGCGCACTTCGTTGATCGTCGTCGCACAGCGCACGCGCACGGTGGTTTCGGTTTCCTCCAGCAGGCGGAAGCGCGACACGCTGCGCACGGTCTTGTCGAGCGCGCCGCTCGACACGGACTCCCCGCCCATCAGCCTCGCCGTCCGCAGATGGCGCATTTCGGCGTCGTCGTAGGCGAAGTTCACGGCGTTGGCGAAATCGGTTGTCTGGGTATCGACCGGGACGATGTACAGCCCGTCATCCGTCCACAACTGAAGCCATTCGTCATAGCTCTTGTGGTCGAGCAGATCGGCTTCGAGGTTGATGAGGTCGATGACATTGGCCGCTACGGTGTTTTTCGATGTCATTTGTGCTCACTCCGCTTCGTTGGCAGTCATCATTTGCTTGTACTTCCGGTAGGCCGCGCGCATGCCGGTCTCCGAACACACGGCGCCGGCGACGTTGCCGTCCTCGCTGCTGGTGAGCTTGCTCATGCCGCGGTTCACCAGGATCCAGCCATCCTTGCCGGACACCGAGCCGCGCTGGACGCGCTCCCACCCTTCGGAGTCGTCGGGCGTGCCGAAACCCATCGGGCCCTGGAAGTGCTCGTGGAGGCGGATGCGCTTCTGGTTGAAGGCCGCGGGCGCGCCGTCGCCGCCGATCGCGATGTGGTGGATCTCCGTCTCGCTGACCGAGACCGGGCGCAGGACGCGGAAGAAGGCCATCGAGCAGGCCAGGTTCGGGAACAGGTTGAGGTTGAAGCCGGACCCGGTCGCAGCGCGCACCAGCTTGCGCACTTCCATGTCGGGCAGGCCTTCCTTAGCCAGTTCTTCGGCGAGCGCCTTGAAGCGGTCGGGAATCGGCTCGTCGAGGTTCGCCTCGAGATCGACCAGCTCCGGAATCATCACCATGACGCTGTGGCCGTTGCCGAGGTCCTCGACGAAGCCGGCACCATCCAGGAAATCGAAGACGTCGGAGGTCTGATCGTCCAGCGACGAGATGAAGGATTTGTGCACGATCGGGAAGTGGTAGGCATCCGTCGTGTTCTCGAGCTGGATCTTCCAGTTGCCCTCGAAGCGGAAGCGGTGGTCGCCGAGGACCTTGAGCGGGAAGCCGCCCGACTGCTTCATGAACAGGTCGATCCACTTCTTCGCCCCGCCGAGGAAATCCTCCAGCGGCTCGATGTCGTTGTCGAAGGTCGCGAAGATCAGGCCACGATAGGACTCGGTGCGCAGGCTCTGCAGCGGCAGATCCTTCTTGTCGATCACGCCTTCGTATTCCTCGGGCTTCGGCAGCGCACGCAGCTCGCCGTCGAGGGAGTAGCCCCAGCCGTGGTAGGGGCAGGTGAAGGCGCGCGTGTTGCCGTGCTTCTTTTCGCACACGGTCGCGCCGCGGTGGCGGCAGCGGTTGAGCAGCACGTGGATGTTCTTCTTGCGGTCACGGCTGACGATCACCGGGTGGTTGCCGACGAAGGACGTCTTGTACGAGCCGACGTCGGGAATCTCGCTCTCGTGCGCGACCCACACCCAGGTCTTGGTGAAGATCCGCTCCATCTCGGCGGCGAAAATGTCGGGGTCCGAATACAGCTTCTTGTGCACCCGGTCTTCCTGGACCAGGCTACCGACATCGATGCACTGGCCATTGCTCGCGTTAGCTTGTGTCATGTCTTCTGTTTCCTTGCGAATATGTTGCGTAAAAGTGCCTTGCAGCCCCGCCGTCAGTCCGGAACCGGCAGATCGGCGCTGGCATCCCATGGATGCTCGACGGGACGGCTGAACAAGGCTTCGGTCTGGAATTCAGCGATCTTCCAGGCCCCCCTTTCCTTGCGGAACACGACGCTCAGCCTGGCGCTGCTGAGCTGAGACTTCCCCGACGAGAACGTCGAGGGCTGGAGCAGTACCCAACTGCCATGCGCCGACGAGTCATCGACCGTGATGAGCTCGGATGTCAGGTAATGCACGTTCAGCCTGAAATGCGCGGGCGGGACGGTGTACTTCGCGAACATCGCCCTGATCGCCTGCTTGCCTTCGTGGCGGCCGAAGGTCTTCTTGTAGCGTCCGCCCGTCCCTTCCCAGGTGGCATCGTCGGTAAACAAGGCCATCAGGTCGTCGAGCGGAAACCCGACGTCGAGCCGATCGCACAGGTACATGTAGCGATTCATGCAGGCCCGCACGGCGCGCTCGCTTTCGAGCGCGTCGATGCGGCGGGTGAGGGCGATGATGGTTTCTGCGTCCGGCACGGGGCACCTCGGCATTCGATGCGGCGACCGTCCGGCTTCAGGCCGGGAACTGCAGTTCGCGGCCGATGCGGGCCTCGATGCGCATGTATTTCCACAGCTTGTACGTGCCGTCGCCGACCGGGGTGATGCGCAGCAGGTTGCACGCAGCGGTCACGGTGTCGTAGTCGGGCACGTCGGCCAGCACGTAGGTGGTCCAGGGGAAGGCGACCGAAGGGCCGACCATGATCCGGTCGTCATCCATGTTGCCCAGCACGCGGACCCCGGGCAGCTTGGCGATGCCCTGCATCATGGCCACGAAGGCCCCCCAGACGTCCTTCATTTCCTCGGCGGTGCCATCCATGAAGTTCTGGTTCACACCGATACAGAACAGCACGCGCAACGCTTGTTTGTCGCTCATTTTCATTCCCTCGAAGTGGTTGGTGCGGGTTGGTGCGGAGGATCAGAGGTAACCGGGCAGCGGCTTCAGGCCGAACAGCATGGCGCCGGCGTTCTGGTAGGTGACTTCGCCCATGAAGGCGTGCTGCGTGATCATCTGGGCATCGCGCACCTGGGCCGCGAGCGGGCTCGTCTCATAGACACCCGTCATGCCGGTGACCATCTGCGCACGGCGCGTGACGTCGGCGGCGACTCGGCTGGCGTGGGTCGAGGACAGGCGCAGCATGCTGATCTGGTCATCCAAGGGCGTGCCGCCGCCGAGCAGGACCTGCCAGACCTCGTCGATCGCTTCGTAGAACCAGGCCCGCGCCGCACGCAGCTCGGCTTCGATCTTGGCGATCTCGAGCTGGACATAGACGCGCTCGCCCAGGTTGGGGGCGCCGGTCACCGACGCCCGCCCGCCCGCCATGTTCAGCACTTCGTCGATCGCGGCACGCGCGATGCCCAGGCCGACGACGGTCAGCACCTGCGTGGCGAGCGACAGCGAGGGGTAGCGGTACAGCGGCGTGTCGAGCGACGAGGCGCCGCCGCGGACGAAAGTCCATTCCTCGGGCACGACGACGTCTTCGACCACGAGGTCGTTGCTGCCCGTGGCCTTCAGGCCCATGACGTCCCAGTTGAACTCGATGCGCACCTTCTCGCGCGGCATCACCGCCATGCGCGGCAGGCCGACCTTGTCGCCGCTCCTGGGCAGGATGCCCGTGCCGATCACATCGGCACAGGTCGAGCCGCTGGCGAAACTCCAGCGGCCATTGACCTTGAGGCCGCCTTCCACCTGCACCGCCGGTTGCGGCGGAAAGATGCCCCCGGCGAACACCTGGTCCGGTCCGTTGGCATAGAGCTTTTCCAGGGTTTCCAGGGGCAGCGCCGCGAGATAGACCGCGCCGATGCCGAAGCTGGCGACCCAGCCGGCCGAACCGTCCGCCTGCGAAATCTGCTCGACCAGGCGGCAGAACTCCGCCGGCGACTTCTCGTCGCCGCCGAAACGCCTGGCAACCAGTGCGCGATACACCCCGACGGCCTTGAAGCGGTCGACGATGTCCTGCGGAATGTAGCTCTGCGCTTCGAACTCCCGGCGACGCGCGCGGATGTCCTGCAGCAATTCATCCATGCCGGCGGCCGGTGGCTCAGCCGCCGCAACCTTCTTCACGGTCTCGAGAGTCGCTGACATTGCTGTCTCCTTTGTAGTTAGGCTTGCATCGATCGTTGAACGAGCTGGCGCGCCACCGCACACAGCAATTCGTCCTGATTCATTCCCGCCACCAGTTGCAGGCTGACCGGATACCCATCCCTGGCAGGCAGGGGAATCGTGATGGCCGGATGGCCGGAAAGATTGAAGGGGCGCACGAGCGAGGTCATGCCGACCAATTTGCTGGTGTCGGCACCGGATTCGAGCAGGGGCGGCGCGTCGGCCATCGTGGGCAGGGCGAGCACCTGGAACTGCTGCAGGGCTTCATCGAGCTGCGCCGTGAAGGCGGCACGCACGCGCTCCGCCGCCGCCACGTCCGCCGCGGTGGTTTTCGATGCCGCGAGCAGGCGCGCAGCAATGTCCGCGCCGACCTTGCCGCCCGCCACGAGCGAGCCACAGGCGGCCCAGGTCTCGGCATTGATGATCACCAGTCCGGCCTCGTAGGCAGGCACGAATTCACTGAGCGCCAGGCTGGCGTAGGGGAAGGCGCTGGTGCGCACGGCCGCTTCGACGGCTGCGCGGATTTCGCTCCGCGCCTCGACGTCCAGCAAGCCGATGCGGACATCGGCGGTATCGGGCAGGGCGCCGAAACCGGGATCGATCGCACGCATGCAGTCGATCAGGGCGTCCATGTCGCGTGCGAACGGACCGACACAGTCGAGCGTGGTCTGCGCGGGCATGACACCGCGGCGGCTGACCCGGCCGAAGCTGGGCTTGAAGCCGAACACGCCGCAACAGGATGCCGGGATGCGCACGGAACCGCCAGTGTCGGTGCCGATGGCCACGTCCGCGAGCCTGGCTGCCACCGCCGCCGCCGAGCCGCTCGACGAACCGCCCGGGACATAGTCGGGGAAGAGCGGATTCACCGGCGTGCCGGTCCAGTTGTTGAGGCCGGTGGTGCCGAATGCCAGTTCGTGCAGGTTGGTCTTGCCGACGATGCGGTAGCCCGCCGCAAGCAGGCCATCGACGACATCGGCATTCGCGCTTGCCGGTGCGACGTCCTCCAGCGCACGGCTGCCCGCCCGCGTACAGCAACCGGCGATATCGATCGAATCCTTGATGCCGACGGTCGGGCCGCTGCCGCCCAGATCCAGCTTTTCGACAAAAATCGTCATCTTCTGACTCCTCGGAGAACTCGGTTCATCCCAGGCGATCCGTTCGATCGCACCCGGCCATGTACTTGATGAATGAAAGCATATCGGAAATTTATTTGAATCATCAAGTGATTTTGCAAATTTTTTGAGGGACGTGCGCCACGCACCTCGACCCGCTTTGGAACGTTTCATACCTAGCAATTGCAATGCCAGCTTCCCGAGCTGCACAAAAACGAATCAAAATGTTGTTTTTATTGATGTTTTATCGTCGACAGAGGCACTGCCGCGCAAGGACGGTACGCACTGCCGCGGTGCGGCATGCACCACATCCGGTCCAGCGCATGGTGCGGACGGATGCGGGAGAGGCATACGGCGGGATCGAGCGGGGCAGGCGTCGGCGCCCATGAAGCCGCGAGCAAAAGCAGCATGAAGCCCCGGGCGGCAGCCCGGCGGACGCGCCGCGGCAGCGGACAGTGCCCGCCCTTCACGGCCTCTGGCAGTTCGGCGTGGAGCGCATTCCAAGCAGGACCGAAGCCGAGTGATAATGCCTATCATGAAGAGTCATCGATTTCTCCCCGACAACCCGGCCTTCGACTACGAAGAATTTCCCTTCTTCTGGCTTGCCCGTGTGCACAGCATGTACATGCTCGAACAGGAAAAGGTGCTGAAGAAACTGGGAACGGATGTGCCGACCCGCCGCGTGCTCCTGATGCTGCACCTCAGGGGTACCGCCACCATGTCGCAACTGTCCGAACACACCATCATCAAACTCTCGACGCTCACCCGCATCATCCAGCGCATGCGCGATGCGGAGCTGGTATCGACCTGCGCCAATGCCGAGGATGCCCGCATCACCGACGTGTCCATGACCGCTAAGGGCGTGGCCTTGCTGGACCAGATCCAGGAGGCGACCCAGAAGGTCTACGTGAAGGGATATCGCGACCTCACGGAAGCGCAACTGGCGCAACTCAACGAGACGTTGAAGGTGATCTTCAGGAATTTCGCCGAAAGCTGACACGCCGCCGCAGGCAGGGGAGGACGCACTGCACGCAGCGTTCCCGGCCGAGGCGGACAGAATCGGGCAGCTTTGCCGCAGGCAGCAGAAACTTCACCAGGAAACACTGGAGAACAGTTTGCTGCGCTGCAAAAAATGCCAGAATTCCGCTTTCTCCTGACAAGCCCTCATCGTGATCGTCCGCCCCCGGCCACATTGGCTACACCTTCTGCTGATCCGCCGCGGCTCCATTGTGCGCCGCATCATGCCGCAACAGCTCTTCGTCTTTTTGCTGTCCTGTGCAGTGCTGTTGGCGCATGGCGAATTTTTCGACTGGAAAGTCACGCTGACGGCCGCACCGTTCTCATTGATGGGGGTTTCGCTCGCGATCTTCCTCGGCTTCCGCATCAACGCCAGCTATGACCGCTACTGGGAAGCACGCAAGCTGTGGGGCGGAACGCTGGTCGCGGCGCGCAACCTGGCCCGCCAGGCGCTGACGCTGCCACGTGGCGGCGATACGCGGCCTGACGCTGCCCGACCTTTTGTGCTCGGCCTGATCGCCTTCGTGACCACCATGCGCAACCAGTTGCGCCGCCAGCCCGTAGACGTCGGCCTCGCCGGGCTGCTGCCGGACGAGGTCGCTGCCCGCCTGCAAGGTGCGCGCTCGGCGCCGACGCTGATCCTCGCCTGGCTGGGCGAATGGCTGCGGGAACGGCGCGAGGACGGCAGCCTGACCCCCATCCTGGCGCAGCACATGGAGGCCGGGCTGGACGATCTGTCCGCGATGCTGGGCGGTTGCGAGCGCATCGCCAACACGCCCTTGCCCTTCACCTATACGGTGATCCTGCATCGCAGTTCCTATTGCTACTGCATGCTGCTGCCGTTCGGCCTGGTCGATTCGATCGGCCTGATGATGCCGCTGGTGGTGGCCTTCGTGTCCTACACCTTCTTCGCCCTCGAAGCGCTCAGCGACGAAATCGAGGAGCCGTTCGGCACCATGCCCAACGACCTCGCCCTGGACAGCATCGTCGCCGGCATCGATGCCAGTCTGCGCGAACTGCTGGGCGAGACGCCGCCGCCGGCGCCGAAGCCCGACGAGAACTTCCTGCTGCGCTGATCCGGCCGGTATTGCGGGCGAGCGTCGCGGAAGGTTCAGGCCTTCTTGCCGCGCCTGCCCTTGGGCACCTTGGGTAAAGCAGCGACGATCCGGGCAACTTCGTGTACGTCCCGCGCCGCCAGCAAGGCCAGCCCGGCCCGCAGCACTTCGGACTTGCTCGCTTCGCACCCTGCCTCGGCCAGTGCGGCCCGCAGCGTCTTGATGCGCTTGTGTTCGCCTGCGGGCATCGAGAAAGAGTCGCGCTCGACCTTTTCCGGCTTGGCAAGCTTTGCCCTGCCGGACTTTGCCTTCTTGTCCTCGATGGCCAGTACTTCGGCCGGACGCTCACTGCCTGCCTTGGCACGCGGCGGCTCCGGCTGGGCAAGGTTCGCCGGCCCGGGCGTCGATTCCGGCTTCGGTACAGCCTTCGACGCTGCGGCTGAGCTGGCGACCTTCCGCGCCGCTACCGACTTCCCGGCCCTTGCGCTCCCGGACCGTGCCTTCGCACGGATGGCCGGCGGCACTGCCACCGCCGGGAGACGCTCGGACAGTGCATCATCTTCCTGCTTCAGGGTTTCACGCAGCTTCGACAAGGTGCTCCTGGGCGTGGTCATCGCTCATTCCTCGATCAGTTTGAGAACGGCCGCCACCAGTTGCTCGACTTCTTCCTGGGCAGCGGCGGCGGTACGCCCGAGCCCGAACACCGAAGTGCCGCGCACGGCGCTGAGCGCATACGCACTGCGCTGCGACAGCGCGGCAGTGAGCACCGGCAGCTCGAAATCGTGCAGCACGTCGAGCACGTCCCCCGCCAGCGCGGTGCGCATGACGCGGTTGGGCAGCAATGCGCCGCGCAGGGCCGGACGCTTGCGCTGTCGGTCGAGGATCAGGCGCTCGATGCCGCGCGTCGCCCACAGGTCGGTCGGGCTGGGCACCACCGGCACCAGCGCGAGGTCGCACAGTTCCAGCGCACTCATCGTGTGCGGATGCTCGATGGACGGCGGGCAATCCATGACCACGACGTCGACGCTGCTGACAACCGGTTTCAGGGTCTTGGCCATGTCCTTCGCCCTGCCCTGGAGGCGCAGCGTTTGCGCCGGGAAAGGCGCATCGGGCGGCGCCGATTCGGCCCAGCGCGATGCGCTTTCCTGCGGATCGAGATCGGCCAGGGCGACACGATGGCCGGCCGTCGCCAGACCTGCGGCCAGCTGCATCGCCACCGTGGTCTTGCCCGACCCGCCTTTCTGCGAAATCAGTGCAATCAGCGTGGGTGCTCTCATGTGGAGATCCGGAAAGAAAGGTGATACGGCAGGATGCTATCGCAAGCATCGGCGAGGGTGTGTTACACATCGGGGCACGTCACCGGTACCGGACCATGAACCCTCCATCCGCACTGCACCGACTCAAGACGCTGATGCGCAGCGAATGGCAGCAGCTCACCGCCATCACGCCCAGCAACCGGCGCTGGCAGATGCCATTCGCCGCGGCGCTGTCATCCGGCCTGCCGCTGCTGGTGGGGGCCTACTTCGGCCATCTGCAATATGGACTGATCTCCTCGCTCGGCGGCCTGGTATTCCTGTACCAGCCCAACACGCCGCTGTCGCACCGCATGACCTGGCTGATGGCCTGTTCCTTCGGCATGGCGGCGAGCTACACGCTGGGCGCGATCGTCCATTTCCTGCCGCTGGCGAAGGCGGTGATGCTGGGCTTCATCACCCTGCTGGTGTCGATGGTGGCGCGCTTCTACCGCATCGGGCCACCGGGCAGCCTGTTCTTCGTCATGGCGGCATCGATCGCCGCCTACACGCCCGCCACCATCGAGGAGATTCCGCTCAGGGTCGGGCTGCTGACGATGGGCACGCTGCTCGCGAGCCTGATCGCCTTCTTCTACAGCTTGCACGTGCTGCGCCTGGAAGCGCCCGAGGCCGCCGCGCCGCTGCCGCCGGCGGACTTCGATTTCATCGTGCTGGACTCGATCGTGATCGGCACCTGCGTCTTCCTGTCGCTCGCCATCGCCCAGGCACTCCAGCTCGACCGCCCCTACTGGGTGCCGATCAGCTGCATGGCGGTGATCCAGGGCGTGTCGCTGCGCGCGGTGTGGAACCGCCAGCTGCATCGCGTGCTGGGCACCGCCATCGGCATGCTGCTGGCCTGGGGCATCATCTCGCTGCCGCTGTCGCCGTGGAGCATCGCGCCGATCGTGATCGTGCTCACCTTCATCATCGAAAGCACCGTGGTGCGGCATTACGGCTTAGCCGTCATCTTCATCACACCTCTGACGATCCTGCTCGCCGAAGCGCCCACGCTGGAGCAGCTGCCGGCAGCAGAGCTGCTGCAGAGCCGCTTCATCGACACCCTGCTCGGCTGCCTGATCGGGCTGGCGGGCGGTCTTTGCCTGCACAATGCGCGCTTCCGCGCAATCGTCGGGCGCCATTTGCGCAGGCTCACCCCGGCACGGCTGCGTGCCTGAGCGCCCGGCCCCGAACGACCTGCGGCCGGCGCGGTCGGAACCACCGCCCTGCGAACGCTTTCCCAATCCTTGAAATTCTTCAGCTCCCCGCCCATGTCCAGAACCCGTTTCCCGTTTCCTGCGCTGCCGCCCTTCGCCCGCTCGCCCTTCGCCTTCTCCGCCTTCGTCGTGCTCCTGACCCTCTCCGGCTGTGGCGGCCCGGTAGAGGACACGCTTCCCGGGCAGCCGATCAAGCATCGCCAGGATGCCTTCAAGGCCATGCTGCGCAGCTTCGAGCCGATGGGCAAGATGCTGCGCGAGGATCGCTACCAGGCCGAGGAATTCGCCCGCCTGGCCGCCGAGCTGGTCACCCTGCGCGACGGTCCGTGGCCATACTTCACACCCGGCACGCTGCAGCCGCCGACCAAGGCCAAGGCCGCGGTGTGGGAGCATCCGCAGGACTTCGAGCGCGAACGGCAGGCGTTCCTCGACGCCACCGAGGCACTCGCCCAGGCAGCGCAGACACATGGCAGGAACGGTGCCCAGGCGGCCTATGACAAGGTCCAGGCAAGCTGCAAGTCCTGCCACCGCGGCTTTCGGAAATAGGCCACAGGCATGAAATCGGCGCTGGATCGGTGGCAGGACGTGACAACTCCCATGCGACTGCAGCGCAGATTTGAAGGAAAATAGCGGTTTGGCCGTGCGCGGCTCGACGCGCCGGCATCGATTTTCTTGTTCAGGAAGCGACCATGCTGCAAAAGAACCCCGCCTTCGCCGGCGTCCCGGGCCCTGTCGTCGTGATCGTCATGGACGGCTACGGCATTCCCAGGCACACGGTCGGCAGCGCCATCGACGCTGCCCAAAAGCCGACGCTGGACCGCCTGTTCGCCGAGTATCCGAACATCACGCTGCGCGCCCACGGCACCGCGGTCGGCATGCCGTCGGACGACGACATGGGCAACTCCGAAGTCGGCCACAACGCCATCGGCGCCGGCCAGGTCTATGCCCAGGGCGCGGCGCTGGTCGCCAACGCGATCGCCGACGGCGCGATCTGGCAGGGCGCCGCCTGGCAGGAGATCGTCGCCGCCGGCAAGCGCGCCACGCTGCATTTCATCGGCCTGTTCTCGGACGGCAACGTGCACAGCCACATCGACCACCTGAAGGCGATGGTGGTGCAGGCCAAGGCCGAAGGCGTGCAGAAGGTGCGCATCCATGCGCTGCTCGACGGCCGCGACGTGCCCGAGACCAGCGCGCTGGAATACGTCGTGCCTTTCGAGGCCTTCCTGAACGAAATCAGCACCGGCGGCTTCGATGCCCGCATCGCCTCGGGCGGCGGCCGCCAGTACATCACGATGGACCGCTACGACGCCAACTGGCCGATGGTCGCGCGCGGCTGGCGCACCCACGTGCTGGGCGAAGGCCCGCAGTTCGCCAGCGCCACCGCGGCGGTCGAAGGCTTGCGCGCGAGCCATCCCGGCACCATCGACCAGGATCTGCCGGAGTTCGTCATTGCCGAGGCCGGCAAGCCGATCGGCACCATCGAGGATGGCGACGCGGTGGTGCTCTACAACTTCCGCGGCGACCGCGCGATCGAGATCACCCGCGCCTTCGTCGAGGACGATTTCAACGAGTTCGACCGCGTCCGCCGCCCGCACGTCACCTACGCCGGCATGCTGCAGTATGACGGCGACCTGCAGCTGCCCAAGCGCTTCCTGGTGCCGCCGCCGGCGATCAGGGACACCTCCGGCGAATGGTTCAGCAAGGCCAGGCTGGCACAGTTCGCCTGCTCCGAGACGCAGAAGTTCGGCCACGTGACCTATTTCTGGAATGGCAACCGCTCGAACAAGTTCGACGGCGAAACCTGGCAGGAAGTCCCCAGCGACGTCGTGCCCTTCGAGCAGCGTCCGTGGATGAAGGCCGCCGAGATCACCGATGCGATGATTGCCGCGCTGGAGTCGGGCCAGTACAAGGTGCTGCGCTGCAACTATGCCAACGGCGACATGGTCGGCCACACCGGCAACTTCCGCGCCGCGACGATGGCGGTCGAAGCGGTCGACCTGGCGCTCGGCCGCCTGCTGAAAGCGGTGGACAAGGCCGGCGGCGTCGCCCTCGTCACCGCCGACCACGGCAACGCCGACGAGATGTTCGAGTTGGACAAGAAGACCAAGCAGCCGGCGCTGAACAAGGACGGCTCCTACAAGGCCAAGACCGCCCACACGCTGAACCCGGTGCCGCTGATCCTGTACGACAACGTCAGCGGCGGCAAGCTGGGCCTGAAGCAAGGTGAAACCGCCGGCCTGTCCAACATCGCCGCGACCGTGGCGAACCTGCTCGGCCTGCAGAAGCACGACAAATGGGACGACAGCCTGCTGGTGGTGAAGTGACCATGACGCGCGCCCTCCTTGCCAGCCTCGCGCTGCTGATCTCCGCCTGCAGCCTGCAGCCGCCGGTGGTCGAACAGGACGACGGAATTTCCAGCCAGCACGGGCAATTCCATTTCGTCCTGCCCAGCGGCAAATACAACTGCGACCAAGGCCTTCAACTCGGGCTGCAGCGCGAGATGCAGGGCAAGGTCAACCACCGCCTGCAGCTGGACTGGAAAGGGCGTCGCTATCAGCTCGAACGCGACTTTTCCGAATCAGGCCTGCCGCGCTTCGAAGATGCGGCCAGCGGCCTGGTCTGGATCGACCTGCCATGGAAAGGGCTGCTGCTGGACGGCCGCACCCACGCGCCGCTCGCCAACGACTGCAAGGCGAGCTGATCCAACTCCGGGCGGCATGCGGCGGCGAGGCTTCGCCGCCGCTCAGCGGCGGAAGAAGCGGCTGAACCAGCCGGTATCCTTGCGCTCGCGCTTCTCGGCGATGATGCCGATCATGTTGGCCTTGACCGCCGCGACATAGTCGGCGTCGTCGCGCTTGATGTGGTTGACCAGCCAGGTCGACAGCAGCTTGTACAGCTCGGCGCCGATGTCCTCGCCTGCACGATGCCGCTCAACGTATTCGTTGACCCGCCGCACGAACAGTTCATGCACCCGCTTGTGCGGCTTGCAGAAGGCATAGCCGGCTTCTTCCTGCAGGCTTTCCTCGAAGGCGAAGTGCGACACGGTGTAGTCGACCAGCTCATCGAGCGTGTTTCCGACCTCGTTCCTGTTGCCCGAGGCATTGGCGACTTCGAGCGCGTTGATGTAGTCGGCGATGCGGCGGTGATGCTGATCGATCACATCGATGCCGGTATCGAGATCGGAACTCCAGATAAAGGGCACGCGGTGCATCCTCCGTGATGCCATGGCAGCAAGGGCGGCAGTATACACGCCGCTTTATCGATCCTGCATGCCCTCCCGGCAAGCCGGCAGCCACCCGGGGCCGTAAACGTGAATATGCCGGTGTCCCCTTGCGGGGAAACACCGGCATCGGTTCCGCGCCCGGAAGGCTGTGCCCTCCGGACTCAGGCTTGCGGGATCAGGCGTTGACCGCCTCCAGGATGCCGTTGAGCGTGGTGCTCGGACGCATCACCGCACCGCACTTGACCGGATCGACCTTGTAGTAGCCGCCGATGTCGGCCGGCTTGCCCTGCACCTCGGTGAGCTCGGCGATGATCTTCTGCTCGTTTTCCGCCAGTTTCTGCGCGATCGGCGCGAAGTGCTTCGCCAGTTCGGCATCCTCGGTCTGCTCGGCCAGGGCCTGGGCCCAGAAGGTGGCGAGGTAGTACTGGCTGCCGCGGTTGTCGAGCTGGCCGGTCCTGGGCGACGGCGACTTGTTCTCGTCGAGCAGCTTGCCGGTGGCAAGGTCGAGCGTCTTGGCGAGGATCTTGGCCTTGGTATTGCCGGTCTTGATGCCGAGATCTTCCATCGACACCGCCAGCGCGAGGAACTCGCCCAGCGAATCCCAGCGCAGGTGGTTTTCCTGCGTCAGCTGCTGCACGTGCTTGGGCGCGGAGCCGCCGGCACCGGTCTCGTACATGCCGCCGCCGTTCATCAGCGGCACGATCGACAGCATCTTGGCGCTGGTGCCCAGCTCCATGATCGGGAACAGGTCGGTCAGGTAGTCGCGCAGGATGTTGCCGGTCACCGAGATGGTGTCGAGGCCGCGGATCACGCGCTCCAGCGTGTAGCGCATGGCGCGCACCTGCGACATGATCTGGATGTCGAGGCCGCTGGTGTCGTAGTCCTTCAGGTAGGTCTTGACCTTCTTGATCAGCTCGTTCTCGTGCGGACGATAGGGGTCGAGCCAGAAGATCGCCGGCATGCCCGAGTTGCGCGCGCGGGTCACGGCCAGCTTCACCCAGTCGCGGATCGGCGCGTCCTTGACCTGGCACATGCGCCAGATGTCGCCTTCCTCGACGTTCTGGGTCAGCAGCACTTCGCCGGTGGCGAGGTCGGTGATGTTGGCGACGCCGTCCTCGGTGATTTCGTAGGTCTTGTCGTGCGAACCGTACTCTTCGGCCTTCTGCGCCATCAGGCCGACGTTCGGCACCGTGCCCATCGTGCGCGGGTCGAAGTTGCCGTGCCATTTGCAGAAGTTGATCATCTCCTGGTAGATGCGGGCGAAGGTCGATTCCGGCATCACGGCCTTGGCATCGTAGGTCTTGCCGTCCGCGCCCCACATCTTGCCGCCCTGGCGGATCATCGCCGGCATCGACGCATCGACGATGATGTCGTTGGGCGAGTGGAAGTTGGTGATGCCCTTGGCCGAATCGACCATCGCCAGCGCCGGACGGTGTTCCTGGCAGGCGTGCAGGTCGCGCTCGATCTCTTCGCGCAGCGAGTCGGGCAGGGTCTTGATCTTCTCGTACAGGTCGACCATGCCGTTGTTGACGTTGATGCCCAGTTCCTCGAACAGCTTGCCGTGCTTCTCGAAGGCATCCTTGTAGTAGATCTTGACGCAGTGGCCGAAGACGATCGGGTGCGAGACCTTCATCATCGTCGCCTTCACGTGCAGCGAGAACAGGATGCCGGCCTCGCGGCAGTCTTCCAGCTCGCGCTCGTAGAACTCGCACAGCGCCTTCTTGCTCATGAACATCGAGTCGATGATCTCGCCGTCCAGCAGCGAGACCTTGGGCTTGAGCACGATGGTCTTGCCCGACTTGGTGATCAGCTCCATCTTGACGTCGCGCGCCTTGTCCAGCGTCATCGACTTTTCGCCGTGGTAGAAGTCGCCGTGGTGCATGTGGGAGACGTGGGTCTGCGACCACTGCTTCCATTCACCCATCGAGTGCGGGTTCTTCTTGGCGAAGTTCTTGACCGCGGCGGGCGCGCGGCGGTCGGAGTTGCCTTCGCGCAGCACCGGGTTGACCGCCGAGCCCAGGCACTTGCCGTAGCGCGTGCGGATGGCCTTTTCCTCGTCGGTCTTGGGATCTTCCGGATAATCGGGAACCGGGTAGCCCTTGCCCTGCAGTTCCTTGACGCACGCCTTCAACTGCGCCACCGAGGCGCTGATGTTCGGCAGCTTGATGATGTTGGTGTCAGGCAGCAGGGTCAGGCGGCCGAGTTCGGCCAGCATGTCCGGCACGCGCTGCTCTTCGCTCAGAAACTCCGGGAACTCCGCCAGCACGCGGGCCGACACCGAGATGTCGGCCTCTTCGACGTCGATGCCTGCAGGGCCGGTGAAAGTGCGGATGATCGGAAGGAAGGCCGACGTGGCCAGCAGCGGCGCTTCGTCGGTGAGCGTGTAGATGATCTTGGATTTCCCCTCAGCCATTCTTTTCCCCTATGTTCTGGTCTCTTGCCGCCAAGCCGATGGCGGTACCCGGTCGCCTTGCACGACGCGTGGGCATGCTCGCGCATGTCGGCAGGAAAATACCACGCAACGCCGCCCCCCGGGGGCCGTAAACATCAAAAGCAGCCCCTAAATCTCGTCGGCCAGTTTCACTCCGGACGGGGTCTCCGGCCCTCACCCCTGCATGCAGGGCGCGGCCGCCGCACGCGCAGCCGCGTCACGCCTCTCCACCGCTTTCAGCATCAGCAGCAGCACACAGCCCAGCACCATCATGGCGGCGGCGAAGTAGAGCCCGCCGGCATAACTGCCGAAGTGGGCCCCCAGCCAGCCGGTGACTGCCGGGCCGATGATCTGCGCCACGCCGTAGGAGATCGTCATCTTGCCCATCATCTTCGCCGGCCGCGTCGGGTAGTAGCGCCCGGCCATCGTCAGCACCAGGCTGACCATGCCGACGAAAGTGCCGCCGAACAGCAGCGCCCCCGCCACCGTGCCGACCGTGCCGCCCAGCGTCACCGGCAGCAGGATGCCGACGATCTGCAGCAATGCCGCCAGGATCAGGGCATTGAGCTCGCCGGTGCGGCGGGCGACCAGATCCCACACGATGCAGGTCGGCGCCGCCGCCAGGCCGATGGCGAAGAAGGTCCAGTTGCCCTTGCCTTCGAGTCCGGGCAGGCCGTTGACGATGGCGACGATGAAGGTGGCGCTGATGACGTAGCCGACCCCCGCGCAGAAATACGAGATCATGAACAGGCGCAGGAACAGGGGGCTCGGCGGGTTGTCGTGCATCGGCGCACCGCTCCTGGTCAGCGCACTGGTGTCCGGCGCCGGCAGCCAGGCCAGCGCAGGCACCAGCAGCACGCAGGCAATGGCGGTGAACACGAACCACTGCTCACGCCAGTCCAGTACGCTGCTCATCAGCGCCACGGCCATCGAGCACGCGGCGATGCCGATACCGATGCCGGCGAAGTGGATGCCAAGCTCGCTGCGGTGGCCATGGCGGATCAGCCAGTTCAGGATCAGGCCGGTGCCCAGCAGCATCGCCGCCGAGGTCGCCAGCCCGGCCAGATAGCGCGACACCGCCCATACCACCACGCTGTCGGACAATCCCATCATCGCCGTGGTCAGCACCACCAGCACCAGGCCGGCGCGGTACAGCCGGTCCTTCAGCACCAGATCGCTGATCGATGCCGCGATCAAGGCTCCGGTCAGGTAGCCGGCGTAGTTGATCGCTGCCAGCCAGCCGCCTTCGGCAAGGCCCAGCCCCGCCTGGGCCTGCATGATCGGCAACAGCGGGGTATAGGCGAAGCGCGCCACCCCCATCGCCAGGATCAGGCTGAAGACGCCTGCGCCCAGTACTTTCATCCGCTGGATCTGATCATCCATGTTCTTGTGTCCTGTCTCCTGCTGGAGCAGGAAAGATAGTCGGCGTAAGATATCCCTTCAAGCGATTATTTAAGAATAGACCGTTCTGCTTAAGAGATAAGTGCATGGAACTTCTCGCCCTGCGCACCTTCGAGGCCGTCGTCGATGAGGGCGGCATCCTTGCCGCCTCGCGCAAGCTCAACACCGTCCAGTCCAACGTCACCAACCGCATCCGCCGGCTCGAGCAAGAGCTGGGCACCGAGCTGTTCTTCCGCTCCGGCCGCGGCGTGGAGCTCGCCCCGGCAGGCCGCGTGCTGCTCGACTACGCCCGCCGCATGCTGAGCCTCGAACGCCAGACCATGGCGGCGGTGCGCCAGGCGGGCGAGGACGCGGGAGAACTGCGCATCGGCGCCATGGAAACCTTCACCGCGCTCTATCTGCCGGCCGTGCTGCACGACCTGCGCCAGGCACACCCCACGCTGGAGCTGCACATCAGGACGGATACCAGCGCCGTGCTGATCGACAAAGTGCTGTCCCGCAAGCTGGACTGCGCCTTCATCGCAGGCCCCTTGCTGCATCCGGCGCTGCAGTTCGACGAACTGGCCCGGGAAGAGCTGGTCCAGGTCTTCGCCCCCGATACCGATCCGGCACGCTGCCCGCTGATCCTTTTCCGCGAGGGCTGTGCCTACCGCGCACGCGCGCTCGCGCTGCAGCGCACGCTCGGCCACGTGCACAATGACGCGATGGAGTTCGGCACGCTCGAAGGCATCCTCGGCTGCGTCTCGGTCGGGCTCGGCTGGACGCTGATGCCACGCCGCATCGTCCAGCAGTCGTCCCACGCCCAGCACCTGGCGACTCGTGAGGTATCGGCCGACATCGGCATGGTGCCGACCGGCATGGTGTATCGGCAAACCGACATGCCGCCGCGGCTGCGCGACACGCTTACACAGGCCGTCATCCGCATCGCCGGCAGCTCCGGCAAATGACATGAAGCCACCGCGCCGGCTGCCTGGTCACCTGTCACACGGCTAAACTGCAGCCCTCCACGCCGGGCAATGGCGACACCCCGGCCCGAGGCTGCCCGGTTGGTTGCCGCCCACCGGCCACGCAGCTCCTTCGTTCCTTCTCCCTTTCGTTCCGGGAGCCGCTTCCGATGTGCCATCTGCGTACCCTGCTTTGCGTCCTGCTGCTCATGCCCTTGCTCGCCCTCGCCGAGCCGGCGCCGCTTCCCACTGCCGCCGAACTGCAGGTTCAGCTCGATGCACTCGCCGAGCGCAAGCTGCCCGAAGCCGAACAGCCCGCAGCCCGGCAGGATCTGCAGCAGGCCCTGGCGCATCTGGCGGACGCCGAAAACAGCCGGCAGCAACTGGACGACTTGCGCAAGCAGCTGGCGCAGGCCCCGGCGCTGATCGACAAGATGCGCAACGAGCTGACGCACGGCCAGTCGCAGCCGGCCACGACGGCGGTCACGGCCAATGCCACCCTGGCTTCGCTCGAAACCCGTCTGGGCCAGGCCAGAACGCGGCTCGCCCACTGGCGCACCATGCTGGATCAGGCCGGCACACCGGGTCTGCGCACTGCCACCGAACGCACCCAGGCCGGCATCGCCGACATGCAGGCCCGCATGCAGGCCATCGATGCCGCGCTGCGCAGCGGGCGCGACGGTGGCCGCAGCTTCGGCGCCGAACACCGTGCCGCCCTGGCCGCGGAATGGTACGCGCTCGATGCACGCTCGGCGCTGCGCCTGGCGGAGCTTTCGGGCAGCGGCCTGCTGCAGGAACTGACCCAGGCCCAGCGCGAACTGGCTGAATTCGAACTCGGCCGGATCGAGCACGACATGGAACTGATCCAGTCTGCCATCAACCAGCGCCGGCGTGCGGACATGCTGGAGACCGTGCAACAGCTCAGTCGAGTCGACTCGGACACGGCGACGGGCGGCAGCCTGATGGCGCGCGAGACGGACAGCAACCAGACCTTGTCGGCCTATCTGCTGCGCGCCACAGAACATCTTGCCGATCTGAAACAGCGCAACCTGGACGCCCAGCAGCGCCTGGACGCCCTCAACCGCAGCAGCATGCTGATCGCCGAGCAGATCGAAGTGCTGCAGGACAGCCCGCTGCTGCCGCGCATTCTCAACGAACAGCGCCGGGCCTTGCCGACCCCTCAGCCCGACAACGCGCTGACACACCAGATCGCCGACGTCCGCCTTTACCAGTTCGAGATCAACAAGCAGCGGGAAGCGCTGAGCAAACCGGAAGCCTATGCCGATGCGCTGCTCGCCACCCAGGAACCAGCACCGGACGCTACCGAGCGCGACGCTCTGCGAACCCTGCTCAAGAGCCGTGCCGAACTGCTGGAACGCCTGAGTCAGGAACTCAACGCCATCCTCAGCGAATCGGTCCACCTCCAGCTGCAGGAGACCCAGTTGCTGGCGACTGCCGCACGCCTGCGGACCACGGTGGATGAACAACTGTTCTGGGTACCCAGCAACCCGCCGCTCGATCTCGGCTGGCTCAAGCGCCTTCCCGTCGCACTCGAGCGCCAGCTCGCCGCGATGCCGTGGCGCGCCACTGCGGTCCAGCTGTGGGAAGGCCTGAAGGCGCAGCCACTGGTGATGCTGCCGGTGCTGTTGATCTCGGTGCTGCTGCTGGTGCGCCGGCGCTGGCTGCGTGACACGCTGGAGCGCCTGAATGCCGACATCGGCTACGTGCGCCGCGATACCCAGCTCCACACCCCGCTGGCGATCCTGCTCAACCTGCTGCTGGCACTGCCGGTGAGCCTGCTGCTGGCGATGGCCGGCCTGGCCCTGCAGATGGACGGCCGCGGCCAGAACCTGGCGCTGGGCGTGGGCATGATGAACATGGCGCAGGCATGGCTGGTGTTCTACACCGCCTACCGCATCCTGGAGCCGGGCGGCGTCGCCGAGCGACACTTCGAGTGGCCATCGGCACTGACCCGGACGCTGCACCGCAGGCTGCGCCACCTCGGCTTGGTGGTGCTGGCGGTGGTGCTGGTGGTCGCGGTCGCCGAACGCCAGCCCGAAGGGCTGGAGCACGACGTGCTCGGCATCCTGACCCTGCTGGCCGGCTATGCCGTGATGGCCTGGCTGATGAGCCGCCTGTTGTCGCACCAGCGCCCCGGCGATTCGGCACGTTCGCCCCTGCAACTGGTCGTCAGCCTCGTCCTCGCGCTGATGCCGCTGGCGCTGATCGTCGCGCTGGTGCTGGGCTACTACTACACCGCGCTGAAGCTCACCGGCCGCCTGATCGACACCCAGCTGATCCTGATCGTCTGGGCCATCACCAACGCCACCGCCGTCCGCGGCCTCGCCGTGGCCGCCCGCCGCCTCGAATACAAGCGCGCGGTCGAACGGCGCGAAGCCGCCGAGCACGAGGCCGAAGGAAACGGCACGGCCGGCACCGAGCTGCCCGAAACGCCGATGATCGGCATCGACCAGGTCAACCAGCAGTCGCTGCGCCTGATCCGCCTCGGCCTGCTCGGCGCCCTGCTGGGCGCGCTGTACTGGGTGTGGGCCGACCTGATCACGGTGTTCGCCTACCTCGACAACGTCACCCTGTACGAATACGCCAGCGGCAGCGGCCAGGCGGCCACGCTGATCCCGATCAGCCTGGGCGACCTGCTCGGCGCGCTGCTGATCGCCGCGCTCGCCTTCGTGCTTGCCGGCAACCTGCCCGGCCTGCTCGAAGTGCTGGTGCTGTCGCGCATGCGGCTGGCGCAGGGCAGCGCCTACGCCATCACCACGCTGCTGTCCTACATCATCGGCGGCATCGGCATCGTCGCCACGCTGGGCACGCTGGGGGTGAGCTGGGACAAGCTGCAGTGGCTGGTCGCGGCGCTGTCGGTGGGGCTGGGCTTCGGCCTGCAGGAGATCTTCGCCAACTTCATCTCCGGCCTGATCATCCTGTTCGAGCGCCCGGTGCGCATCGGCGACGTCGTCACCATCGGCAACCTGTCGGGCACGGTCAGCCGCATCCAGATCCGCGCCACGACGATCACCGACTTCGACCGCAAGGAGATCATCGTCCCCAACAAGACCTTCGTCACCGGCCAGTTGGTGAACTGGTCGCTGAGCGACACCGTGACACGGGTGACGATGGCGGTCGGCGTGGCCTACGGCTCCGACCTGGAACTGACCCGCAAGCTGTTGCTGCAGGCTGCCCGCGAAAACCCGCGCGTACTCGAGGAGCCCGCACCGAAGGCGCAGTTCGTCGCCTTCGGCGCCAGTACCCTCGACCACCAATTGAGCCTGCACGTGCGCGAGATCGGCGATCGCGGCGCGGTGGTGGACGAGATCAACCGCCGCATCGACGCGCTGTTCCGCGAATACGGCATCGAAATCGCCTTCAACACGGTCGACGTGCATGTGCGCAGCATCGACGGCAAGGAAACCCGGCTGGAAACCATCAACCATGCTGCCGCCGCTTCGGCGGACGCGGATGCGGGGAAGACACCGGGCGCCCAGGGGTGAAACAGGATGGCGGCCGTTCGGCCACGGCCGTCATCGGGCCCGCGCCGCCGAGGAGACCGCGGAACACCGGCAAGCGGCCGCCCGCCCTATGGAAGATCTGAATAATTCGGTTTTATTCGTCGCTCCCGCGAAGGCGGGAGCCCAGTGCGTTTGACGTCAAGGCCTCAGGGGGTCACTGGATGCCCGCCTTCGCGGGCATGACAGGCTTTTTCAGAACTTCCCTGGCGGGATGAAGCCGCCACCCTGGCCCGCGCCGTGTGCAGTTTCCTGAGGCTGTCGATCAGGCGCTGGTGCCGGTCGAGCCCTTCCAGCGCCATGCTCGTCGGCGTAAGGCCGAAGAAGCGCACGCTGCCGTCCACCGATCCCATCGCCGCATCCATCCGCGGATTGCCGAACATGCGGCGGAAGTTGGCCTCGTAATCGTCCAGTTCCAAGTCGTCGTCCAGCACGACTTCCAGCACCACGTCCAGGGCCTGGTAGAACAATCCGCGTTCGAGCGTGTTCTCGTTGTACTGCAGGAAGGCCTTCACCCGTTCGTGCGCCGCTTCGAATTGCTGCAAGGCGAGATTGATCAGCAGCTTCAACTCCAGAATCGTCAACTGGCCCCAGACCGTGTTTTCGTCGAACTCGATGCCGATCAGCGTGATGATGTCGGTGTAATCATCGAGTTCGCTGTCCTCCAGGCGTTCGAGCAACGCCTCCAGGCCGGCATCGTCGAGGCGGTGCAGGTTCAGGACGTCGGCGCGGAAGGACAAGGCCTTGTTGGTGTTGTCCCAGATCAGGTCTTCCACCGGATAGACTTCCGAATAACCCGGCACCAGGATGCGGCAGGCCGTTGCGCCGAGCTGGTCATACACCGCCATGTACACTTCCTTGCCCATGTCCTCGAGAATGCCGAGCAATGTGGCGGCCTCCTCGGCATTGGCGTGTTCTCCGCGGCCGGAAAAATCCCACTCGACGAAATCGAAACCGGCCTTGGCGCTGAAGAAGCGCCACGACACCACGCCGCTGGAATCGATGAAATGTTCGACGTAGTTGTTCGGCTCGGTCACGGCGTTGCTTTCGAAGGTCGGCCGCGGCAGATCGTTCAGGCCTTCGAAGCTGCGCCCCTGCAGCAGCTCGGTGAGGCTGCGCTCCAGCGCCACCTCCAGGCTCGGATGCGCCCCGAACGACGCATACACGCCGCCCGTGCGCGGGTTCATCAAGGTAACGCACATCACCGGAAACGCCCCGCCCAGCGACGCATCCTTCACCAGCACGGGAAAGCCCTGTTTCTCCAGCGCGTCGATGCCGGCCAGAATGCCGGGGTACTTCGCCAGCACTTCGTGCGGCACGTCAGGCAGTGCGATTTCACCTTCCAGGATTTCGCGTTTCACCGCCCGCTCGAAGATTTCCGACAGGCATTGCACCTGCGCTTCGGCCAGCGTATTGCCGGCGCTCATGCCATTGCTGAGAAACAGGTTGTCGATCAGGTTGGGGGGGAAATACACCACCTCGCCGTCCGACTGGCGCACGTAGGGCAGCGAACAGATGCCACGCTGCACATTGCCGGAATTGGTGTCGTACAGATGCGAGCCACGCAGCTCGCCATCGGCGTCGTAGATCCGCAGGCAGTATTCATCGAGTATTTCAGCCGGCAGCGCATCTCCAGGGCCGGGCTTGAACCAGCGTTCGTCCGGATAATGGACGAACTCCGCGCCGGCAATGTCCTGCCCCCAGAACTGGTCGTTGTAGAAATGATTGCAATTCATCCGCTCGATGAATTCGCCCAGCGCCGACGCCAGGGCGCTTTCCTTGGTCGCGCCCTTGCCGTTGGTGAAGCACATCGGCGAATGCGCGTCGCGGATGTGGAGCGACCACACGTTGGGCACCAGGTTGCGCCATGACGCGATTTCGATCTTGATGCCCAGGTCCGCCAGAACCCCCGACATGTTGGCGATGGTCTGCTCCAGCGGCAGATCCTTTCCCGTGATGTAGGTGCCTGCCCCGGCATCCGGATTCAGCGTCAGCAAGGCCTGCGCATCGGCATCCAGATTCTCCACTTCCTCGATCACGAACTCGGGCCCGGTCTGCACCACCTTCTTCACCGTGCAGCGCTCGATGGAGCGCAAGATGCCCTGCCGGTCAGCGGCGGAAATATCCGCCGGCAATTCGACCTGGATCTTGAAGATCTGCTTGTAGCGGTTTTCGGGATCGACGATGTTGTTCTGCGACAGGCGGATGTTGTCGGTGGGGATGTTGCGTGTTTCGCAGTACAGCTTCACGAAGTAAGCCGCGCACAACGCCGATGACGCCAGAAAATAGTCGAACGGACCGGGCGCCGAGCCGTCGCCCTTGTAGCGGATGGGCTGATCGGCCACCACCGTGAAGTCATCGAACCTGGCCTCGAGACGAAGCTTGTCGAGGAAATTGACCTTGATTTCCATACGGGAACCCTGAAACAGCGCGGCGGACGCCGGGCTGAAATGCAATACCTTTGTCCAGAAAAGGTATATGCGTGGAAAGAATCTACGAACAATCGGATATGGACGAGCGTAACACGATCCATTGCCGACGCTGGCCGCCCGGCAGACACTCGCTGCCTTGCGCGCGGCACAGCCGACGTTGCCACCCGCCATGCGTCGTCCCGGCCCTGATCACCGCCCCCTCGGGCAGGGCATCCGCAGGAGAGCCGGCGGATGGCGGTAGATGCGGACCCGATACGGAATTCGTTCGGCCAGGACGGCCAAGCCCATGCGCGCTTCCGGCCGGAATACCCTCCGGCCAGGAGCCTTTCTCGCTATCGTGGCGCCGAGCCGGCAACTGGCCGTCGACAAAAGAAAACCGCCCCGCCACCTCGAAGGCGGCGGGGCGGCTCGAATGCCGAGGCGCGGGCAGTCAGCGCCCGACCATCTCGCGCAGGCGGGCGATGCGCTCCTGGGTCGACGGGTGGGTCGAGAACAGGCCGCGCAGGCCGCCGCCGGACAGCGGGTTCATGATCATCATCTGCGCCGTTTCCGGGTGCTGCTCGGCGGTGTGCATCGGGATGCCACGGGCGTAGGCGTCGATCTTGGCCAGCGCGCTGGCGAGCGCCTCGGGGTCGCCGGAAATCTCCGCGCCGCCGCGATCGGCACCGAACTCGCGGGTGCGGCTGATCGCCATCTGGATGATCATGCCGGCCAGCGGCGCGAGGATCATCATCGCGATCGACACGATCGGGTTGGGGCGGTCCTCGCCGTCGCGATTGCCGAAGAACATGCCGAAGTTGGCCAGCATCGAGATCGCACCGGCGACCGTCGCCGAGATCGTCGAGATCAGGATGTCGCGGTTCTTGACGTGGGCCAGCTCGTGCGCCATCACGCCGCGCAGCTCGCGCTCGGACAGCATGCGCATGATGCCGGTGGTGGCCGCCACCGCGGCGTTCTCCGGGTTGCGGCCGGTGGCGAAGGCGTTGGGCTGGTCTTCGTCGATGATGTAGACCTTGGGCATCGGCAACTGGGCCCGTTGCGCCAGTTCGCTGACCATGTTGTACAGGTAGGGCGAGGTGCTGGCATCGACCTGGCGTGCCTTGTACATCTTCAGCACGGCCTTGTCGGAGAACCAGTAGGCCCAGAAATTCATCGCGCCGCCGAGCACCAGCGCCATCATCATGCCCTCGCGGCCGCCGATGGCCGCGCCCATCGCGCCGAACAGGGCGACGATGCCGGCCATCAGGATGGAAGTCTTGATCCAGTTTCCTAGCATTGCGTATTCCTTCGTAAAGATTCGCTTCGATGCGGTAGATGGGGGCGGAGCCGCCCTACATCAAGCCGGATCGGCTTCGCCGGAAGCGAAGCGTTCGCCGACAGAGACCGCAAAGCCGCGCAGGAATTCCCCGGCGGGCAGGCGCCGGCTGCCCGGGCGTTGCAACACCGTGCAACGCAGCGCGCCCCGGCCGCAGGCGATGACGACGCCGGCCTCGTCGGCGGCCAGCACCGTGCCGGGTTCGCCTTCGGCGTCGATCACTTCGGCCGACCAGAACTTGACCACCGTATCGCGCAATGTGGAGGCCAGGCCGGGGAAGGGATCGAAGGCGCGCATCGCGCGTTCCAGCTCGGCCGCCGGCCGCCGCCAGTCGACGGTGGCCTCGGCACGGCCGATCTTGGCGGCGTAGCTGACGCCTTCGGCAGGCTGCGGCACCGGTTTCAGTTCATCCAGTTGGGCCAGCGCGGCGACGATGCATTCGCCACCGAGCACCGCCAGGCGGTCGTGCAGCGTCGCCGTGGTCTCGGTGGGCAGGATGGTCAGGCTGCGCTTGAGCAGCATCGCACCGGTATCCAGGCCTTCGTCCATCTGCATGATGGTGATGCCGGTCTCGGTATCGCCGGCCTCGATCGCGCGATGGATCGGCGCCGCGCCGCGCCAGCGCGGCAGCAGCGAGGCGTGGATGTTGATGCAGCCTCGGCTCGGCAGATCGAGCACTGCCTTCGGCAGTATCAGGCCGTAGGCCGCCACCACCAGCACGTCGGGCGCACACGCGGCGAGGCGGGCGCGCTGCTCGTCGGTGCGCAGCCGCTCGGGCTGGTCGACTTCGATGCCGCGCGCCAGCGCCAGCTGCTTGACCGGGCTGGGCGTGAGCTTCATGCCGCGGCCGGCGGGGCGGTCGGGCTGGGTCAGCACCAGCGCCACCTCGTGGCCGGCGGCCAGGATGGCGTCGAGCGCACAGGCGGCGAATTCGGGCGTGCCGGCGAACGCCACGCGGAGCGGGGCGGCCATCAGGCGGTGATCCGGGCCTTCTTGGCCAGCTTGCTCTTGATCCGGCTGAGCTTCAGCGAGGACAGGTACTCGACGAAGACCTTGCCGTCCAGGTGATCGATCTCGTGCTGGATGCAGACCGCGAGCAAGCCGTCGGCCTCGATTTCGCGCAACTGGCCTTTTTCGTCCAGAGCGCGAACCTTCACACGCTCGGCACGGGTCACTTTCTCGTAGATTCCGGGTACGGACAGGCAGCCTTCCTCGCACACCTGTTCGCCGGAGCGTTCGAGGATATCGGGGTTGATCAGCGCGATCAGGTCGGTCCTGTCCTCGGACACGTCGATGACGACGACGCGCTTATGGACATTGACCTGGGTCGCGGCCAGTCCGATGCCCGGCGCTTCGTACATGGTTTCGGCCATGTCGGCGACCAGTTGGCGGATTTCGTCGTCGACCGACTCGACCGGCTGCGCAATGGTGTGGAGCCGGGGATCGGGATAGCGGAGGATAGGTAGTAAAGCCATGAATGCTTGCCGCAATAAACCTTTGAGTGCAGAATTTCAAGTGATTTCGCGCATATGCACATGTAATGCGCGATGATCTCGGGGCGGTCACACGGGCGTTTTGGGCACCACGCGCCCACCGTGGTTTCGACCCAGCCAGGCCGCGGGCGTTCCGTGCCCCACCCAACCGGAAGCGATCGATGATCCGAATTATATTCCCTCTCCTCGTCGGCATCTCGGCACTGTTCAGCAGCGCCTCGATCGCCCAGTCCAACGTCCGGCTTGCCGACAACGCGCCCGACAGCTACACCGTCGTCAAGGGCGACACGCTGTGGGACATCTCGGGCCGCTTCCTGAGCGAACCCTGGCGCTGGCCGGAAGTCTGGCGCATGAACCGAGAGCAGATCCGCAACCCGCACCTGATCTACCCCGGCCAGGTCGTGCTGCTCGACCGCAGCGGGCCATGGCTGACGATCGGCCGGCGCATCGGCGGCAGCGGCAAGCTGCAGCCGCAGGTATATGAGGAAACGCTCGAAAATGCGGTACCCAGCATCCCGGTGCACGTCATCGAGCCCTTCCTGAACAAGCCGCTGGTCATCGACCAGTCCAATCTCGAAGGCGCGGCGACCATCGTCGCCACCGAAACCAGCCGCGTGATGACCGGTGCCGGCGACACCGTGTTCGCCAAGAACGTCGACCCCGGCGTCGAAGTCTGGCAGATCATGCGCCCGGCACGCCCGCTGAAGCACCCGCTGACCGGTGAGCTGATCGCGTACGAGGCCGACAACCTGGGCAGCGCCCGCGTCACCGCGCATGGCGAACCGGCAACGCTCGAAATCCTCTCGGCGATCGAGGAAGTGGGCACGGGCGACCTGCTGCTGCCCAGCGAACCGCCCAACGTTTTCTCCTACGTGCCCCATGCACCCGAGCACGCAATCAACGGCCACGTGGTGTCGATCTACCGCGGCGTACAGGAGACCGGCCGCCTGCATGTCGTCGCTCTCGATAGCGGCGCTCGCGAAGGCATCGAGCCGGGCCACGTGCTGAGCCTGTTCCGCAACCGCGGCACCGCCGTCTATCGCGGCGACAACGGCAAGGAAACCTTCGCCCTGCCTGAAAAGCGCTACGGCCTGCTGTTCGTGTTCCGCGTCTTCGATCGCGTGTCCTACGCCCTGGTGATGGAAACCGACGGACCGGTGACGGTCGGCGACGCCGTCCGCAAACCCTGACGCACGTCCCCAGCCGCCATTGACGGAAGACGACGACCTCATCGACTGGCTGCGGCTGGCCGCCACGCCCGGCCTGGGCGCCGACCGCCAGCGCAGCCTGCTCGCCGCCTTCGGCCTGCCACGCCACATCTTCGCCGCGGGGCGCAGCGCCCTCACCGGCGTCGTTGGCAGCGCGGCGGCCGACGCGCTGCTCGCCCAGCCCCGCCAGGACTGGATCGAACGCGCGCGGGCCTGGGCTGCCGAAGACGGCAGCCACATCCTGACCCTGGCCGACGAAGCCTATCCGCGCGCCCTGCTCGACATCGCCGACCCGCCGGTGATGCTCTACGTCAAGGGTGATCCCGCCCTGCTGCAGCGCCCCATGCTCGCCATCGTCGGCGCCCGCACTGCCACACCCCAGGGCGACTCGAACGCCGAAGCCTTTGCCCAGCATCTGGCGACCCAGGGCTTCGCCATCGTCAGCGGCCTGGCGGCAGGCATCGATACCGCCGCCCACCGCGGTGCCCTGATCGCGGGAACGGCAGGCGCCGGCACAGTGGCCGTCGTCGGTACCGGCATCGACCGCATCTATCCGGCCCGCAATGCCACGCTGGCAAGGGAAATCGCCGCCTGCGGCGCCATCGTCAGCGAATTCCCGCTCGGCACGCCGCCGCTGCAGCACAACTTCCCTCGCCGCAACCGGATCATCGCCGGCCTGGCGCAGGGCGTGCTGGTGGTCGAGGCGGCGCTCAACAGCGGCTCGCTGATCACCGCGCGGCTGGCGGCCGAGGGCGGACGCGAGGTCTTCGCCATTCCAGGGTCCATCCACTCGCCGCTGTCGCGCGGCTGCCACCGCCTGATCCGCGACGGCGCCAAGCTGGTGGAAACCGCGGAGGACGTGGTTGAGGAGCTCAGGGGCCGGCTCGGCGCCCGGTTGCCCACCCGTGCAGCGAAACACGGCACCACGCTCCAGGCCAGCCTGGCAATCGATGGACATGACGATGATGCCGCCCGGGTGATGGAGGCGATCGGCCACAATCCCGTCGACCTCGACACGCTCGCGCAACGCTGCGGCTTGACGGTCGATGCCCTGTACGCCATCCTGCTGCCGCTTGAACTGGATGGGCGGATCGCCAGTCTTCCCGGTAGCCGCATCCAGAGAGTCGGGCGCTGAACCACGCCGTTCTCCCTTTCACCTGCGCCACGACCTGTGGCAGCCTTGCCCGCCTCCAGCCGTTCCCCTTGCCGTCCCATTGAGAGACCGTTTTGTTCGACATCCTCGTCTATCTCTACGAAAGCTACATCCACGCCGACGCCTGTCCGGAGTCCGAACAGCTTGCACGCAAGCTGTCCGCCGCCGGCTTCGAGGAAGCGGAAATCGCCAGGGCGCTGGAATGGCTGGCCGGGCTGCAGCATGTTGCGCGCGAAACCCATCCGGCCGGCGCACCCGACGAACGCTCGCTCCGCATCTACACCGAGGACGAACAGCTTCACCTGAATGCCGACTGCCGCGGCTTCCTGGCGCTGATGGAAAACGCCGGCGTGCTGGATGGCGTGCATCGCGAGCTGATCATCGAACGCGCGCTCGCGCTGGAGAGTGTCAACATCACGCTCGAACGCCTGAAAGTCATCGTGCTGATGGTGCTGTGGCAGCAGGAGCAGCCCATCGACACGCTGATGGTCGATGAGCTGCTGAGCGTCAACGAAGACTGGGACTACAGTCCCACGGTACATTAGCCAGACAGACCCCGGCAGCCCCGGCTGCTTGCATGGCGCGACGCGGCCTCTTTATCATCCGCGGCTCCAGCCCCCCGACCCCCCGACCGGCATATGCCGGCCCGTCCGATAGCCAGAGAGCATGAGCAAGCAACTGATCATCGCGGAAAAACCTTCCGTCGCACAGGACATCGCCCGTGCGCTCGGCGGCTTCACCAAGGAAAAGGACTACTACGAGTCCGACGACTACGTGCTGTCCTCGGCCGTCGGCCACCTGCTCGAACTCGTGGTGCCGGAGGAGTTCGAGGTCAAGCGCGGCAAATGGACCTTCGCCCACCTGCCGGTCATCCCACCGCACTTCGCGGTCAAGCCGATCGAAAAGACCGAGGACCGCCTCAAGCTGCTGACCCGGCTGATCAAGCGCAAGGACGTCACCGGCCTCATCAACGCCTGTGACGCGGGGCGCGAAGGCGAGCTGATCTTCAACTTCATCGCCCAGCACGCCGGCACCAAGAAGCCGATGCAGCGCCTGTGGCTGCAGTCGATGACGCCGCAGGCGATCCGCGACGGCTTCGCCCACCTTCGCGCCGCGCAGGACGTCGAAGGCCTGCGCAACGCCGCAGTCTGCCGCGCCGAGTCCGACTGGCTGATCGGCATCAACGGCACGCGGGCGATGACCGCCTTCAACTCCAAGACCGGCGGCTTCCACCTCACCACCGTCGGCCGCGTGCAGACGCCGACACTGGCGCTGGTGGTCGAGCGCGAGGACAAGATCCGCAAGTTCAAGCCGCGCAACTACTGGGAGCTGGAAGCCGATTTCGCTGCCGCGGCCGGGCACTACCTCGGACGCTGGTTCGACGAGAAGTTCAAGAAACCGGAAGGCGACGAACACGCCACCGCCTACCGCATCTGGGACAAGGCCCGGGCCGAAGCCATCCGCGCCAAGTGCGACGGCAAGCCGGGCGTGGTCACCGAGGAATCCAAGCCCTCGACGCAGCTGTCGCCGCTGCTGTTCGACCTCACCAGCCTGCAGCGCGAGGCCAACGGCCGCTTCGGCTTCTCCGCCCGCGTCACGCTGCAGCTGGCACAGGCGCTGTACGAAAAGCACAAGGTGCTGACCTATCCGCGTACCGATTCGCGCGCGCTGCCCGAGGACTACCTCGGCACGGTCGGCGAGGTCATGCGCAACCTTCCCGCGCAGTACGCGCCTTTCGCCGCCGAGATCGCCAAAAACGGCTGGGTGAAGCTGAACAAGCGCATCTTCAACAACGCCAAGATTTCCGACCACTTCGCCATCATCCCGACCGGCACGCTGCCCAAGAGCCTGTCCGAGGCCGAACAGAAGATCTACGACCTGGTCACCAAGCGCTTCCTGGCGGTGTTCTACCCGGCGGCCGAGTACCAGATCACCACCCGCATCACCCGCGTTGAAGGCGAAGCCTTCAAGACCGAGGGCAAGGTGCTGGTCAATCCGGGCTGGCTGGCGATCTACGGCAAGGAAGCCGCCGGCGACGACAAGGATGGCAAGACGGGGGACGGCAAGGACGGCGGCCCGCAATTGGTGCCGGTGAAACAGGGCGAGACGGTCGCCACCGAAAGCATTCTGCTCAAGTCCCTGCAGACCAAGCCGCCGGCACGCTTCAACGAAGCCACGCTGCTGTCGGCGATGGAAGGCGCGGGCAAGATGGTGGACGACGAGGAACTGCGCGCAGCGATGGCCGAACGCGGCCTCGGCACGCCAGCCACGCGCGCGCAGATCATCGAAGGGCTGATCACCGAGCAGTACATCCACCGCGAAGGCCGCGAGCTGATCCCCAGCGCCAAGGCCTTCTCGCTGATCACGCTGCTGAAGGGCCTGGGCGTGAGCGCGCTGACTTCGCCCGAACTGACCGGCGGCTGGGAATACAAGCTGTCGCGCATGGAGCGGGGCGAGCTGAGCCGCGAAGCCTTCATGCAGGAAATCGCCGACATGGCGCGCGAAGTGGTCGAACGCGCCAAGCGCTACGAATCCGACACCGTGCCGGGCGATTTCGTCACGCTGAAGACGCCCTGCCCGAAGTGCGGCGGCGTGGTGAAGGAGAACTACAAGAAGTTCGCCTGCCAGAGCTGCGACTGGAGCACCTGGAAGATCGTCGCCGGCCGCCAGTTCGAATACGACGAGATCGAAACCCTGCTGCGCGATGGCAAGGTCGGCCCGCTGCTCGGCTTCCGCAACAAGATGGGCCGGCTGTTCAACGCCGATATCGTGCTCAACGAGGACAAGCAGCCTGCCTTCGACTTCGGCCAGCCCAAGGAAGGCGAGGAAGCCGAGCCGGTCGATTTCTCCGAGCAGCAGAGCGTCGGCGCCTGCCCGAAATGCAGCAGCCGGGTGTTCGAGCACGGCATGGCCTACGTCTGCGAGAAATCGGTCGGCCCCGGCAAGAGCTGCGACTTCCGCTCCGGCAAGATCATCTTGCAGCAGCCGATCGAACGCGAGCAGATGAGCAAGCTGCTGGCCGAAGGCAAGACCGAGCTGCTGAAGGGCTTCGTCTCGGCCCGCACGCGGCGCAAGTTCTCGGCCTTCCTGGTGCGCGGCAAGGACGGCAAGGTCGGCTTCGAGTTCGAGGCCAAGACGCCGAAAGCCGGCGCCAAGGCTGCCGGTGCAGCAAAAGCCGAGAAATCCGACAAGGAAGCCCCGGCCGCCAAGGCCGAAGCACCGGCGAAAAAACGCACCACTCGCAAGGCCAGCTGAGCTGGCTCAAGCCCGGATACGGCTTCAGGCCGACCTTGCAGCATCCACCGCCGCCCGACGGCGGCGGTCTGCCGTTCTGTCGACTCCGCCGATCAGGCAGGCTCCTTCACCGGTATCCGGCCGACCGGCCGCACGCCCGGCAAACCGCTCTCGAGGATCGCCGTACGCAGGATGTCGATCGCCCCGCTGCGCGGATAGGTGACGCGCCACGCCAGCGCAACCCGGCGCGCCGGCTCGGGCTGCGAGAACGGCCGCACCGCCACCAGCGGATTCTGCATCGTCGCATCGTCCGCCGCGGAGCTCGGCAGCACGGTGATACCGAGGCCGGTGGCGACCATGTGGCGGATCGTCTCCAGCGAACTGCCTTCCAGCGTGCGCTGCAGGCCACCGACGTTGCGGCAGCTCGGACAGACTTCCAGCACCTGGTCGCGGAAGCAGTTGCCTGAACCGAGCAGCAGCAATTGGTCCTCGGCAAGATGGCGGGCATCCACCGCCTCCTCCTTCGTCCATTCATGATCGGCCGGCATCAGGATGCGGAACGGCTCGTCATACACCGGCTGGGCGACGACGCCCACCTCCTCGAACGGCAGGCTGATGATGATGACGTCGAGTTCGCCGCGCTTGAGCGCCTCGGCCAGCCTGGCGGTGTAGTTCTCCTGGATGATCAGCGGCATGCGCGGCGCCAGCTGGTGCATGCGCGGGATCAGCCGCGGCAGCAGGTAGGGGCCGATCGTGTAGATCACGCCGAGGCGCAGCGGGCCGGCCAGCGGATCCTTGCCCGCCGCGGCAATCTCCTGGATCTGGCTCGCCTCCATCAGCACCTTCTCGGCCTGGGCGACGATGCGCCGGCCGGTCTCGGTGATCTTGACCTCGGTCGCGCTTCGCTCGAAGAGCTGGATGCCGAGTTCTTCCTCGACCTTCTTCACCGCCACCGACAGGGTCGGCTGGGAGACGTGGCATTTCTCCGCAGCGCGGCCGAAATGGCGCTCGTGGGCGAGCGCGACGAGATAGCGCAGATCGGTCAATGTCATGGTCTGCTCCCGCTGAAAATGGGTTTTCCTCCAGGATGTACCGTCGATGTTACCTCGCCCGCCAAGCCCCTGCGCACCTCGATGGCTGCCCGCCACGACGAACCCGCCAGATTCCCATGGTCGGGCGAATGTCCGTTTGAAGAAACTCGCCCGTCCGGCAAAAAAAAGCGAGGGTGCTTGATTGCGCCTTGCTCTGCCCTTAATTTGCAATCAGATGTGTGCAGTGGAACAGTCTCGGCGAATCGGCGTCCACTGCTGTCGTCGGCACTGACCAACTACGGAATCGATCATGCGCAAACATCTTGTGACCACTGTTCTCGCCTTCTCCATCGCTGCCGCGCTGCCCGGCACGGCCCTGATTCCCGCCGTCCACGCGCAGGCCGCACCGGCAACCTCACTGGTGTCGCCCAACCGCTACGGCCTGCCGGACTTCGGCGACCTGGTCGAGCAGGTCGGCCCGGCGGTGGTGAATATCAGCGTGGTGCAGACGCAGCAGCAGGCTTCGGGCGGGCAGAATCCGTTCGCCAACGATCCTTTCTACGACTTCCTGCGCCGCTTCGGCGTGCCGATGCCGGGCTTCCCCGGCCAGCCCGGCATCGGGCCGCGCACCCGGCAGGGCATCGGTTCGGGCTTCATCGTCAGCCAGGACGGCTACGTGCTGACCAACGCCCACGTCGTTGCCGGCGAGGACGGCGACGCGGCGCTGTCCGAAGTCACCGTGACGTTGATCGACAAGCGGGAGTTCAAGGCCAAGGTGATCGGCATCGACCGCCGCACCGACGTCGCGCTGCTGAAGATCGACGCCAAGAATCTGCCGGCGGTGAAGATCGGCAAGGCCGACGACGCCCGCGTCGGCGAGTGGGTGGTGGCAATGGGCTCACCCTTCGGCTTCGACAACACCGTCACCGCCGGCATCATTTCGGCCAAGGCGCGCCGCCTGCCGGACGAGACCTACGTGCCCTTCATCCAGACCGACGTCGCGATCAACCCCGGCAACTCCGGCGGGCCGCTGTTCAACCTGGCCGGCGAGGTCATCGGCATCAACTCGCAGATCTATTCGCGCTCGGGCGGCTTCATGGGGATTTCGTTCGCGATCCCGATCGACGTCGCCATGAACGTCAAGGATCAGCTCGCCACTCATGGCCGGGTGCAGCGCGGCCGCCTCGGCATCGGCATCCAGAGCGTCGACAAGGATCTCGCCCAGTCCTTCGGCCTGCCGGACGCGCGCGGTGCTCTCGTTGCCAGCGTGGAACCGGGCAGCGCCGCCGACAAGGCCGGCATCCAGGCCGGCGACGTGGTGCTGAGCCTGGACGGCAAGCGCATCGACGACATGGCCGACCTGCCGCGCGAGGTCGGCGAAAAGCGCCCCGGCACGCGCATCCGCATGGAAATCTGGCGCGACGGCCGCAGCCGTGACGTGACGGCAACGCTGGACGAGATGACCAACGACAACATCGCCGGCGCTCCGTCGACCACCCAGCCCGACAGCATCGACGCCGGCCTGGGCCTGAACGCGCGCGAACTGACGTCGCAGGAAGCCGCCCAGCTGCGGCTGCGGGGCGGCCTGGTGGTGGAAGGTGCAGATGGTCCCGCTGCGCGTGCCGGCCTGCGGCGTGGCGACATCATCCTGGCGCTCGACAACCAGCCGGTGAGCAGCGCCGCCGAATTCCGCAAGCAGGTCCAGGCTGCCGGCAAGCGCTTCGCGCTGCTCATCCAGCGGGGCGAAGCACGCATCTACGTGCCGTTGCGGCTGGAGTGAAATCAGCGCCCTGATGTCGTAGGAGCGACTTCAGTCGCGGCTAAGCCGCTCCTGCAGGGATGGGTGTTTCCGCTTGAACGAAGGGGCTTGGACCCGCCTCCCGCTCAAACCCGGAATCGCCCGACCGACTCCTGCAGCCGTACCGCGAGCCTTTCCAGTTCCCGCGCCGCTTCCACCGTCTGGCCGATGGCAAGATCGTTCTCGCTCGCCATGCCGGCAATGTCGTCGATGCCGGATGCCACCGATGCGCTGGCACGGCGCTGCTCTGCGGTCGCTGCGGCAATGCGGTCCAGCCCGTCGCCCACTTCGGCGACCAGTGCATTGGCCGCGCCCAGCACGCGCGAAACGCCATCTGCCACCGCACGGCTCGATTCGAGATGAGCCAGACCGTTCTCGATCGCTCCTCTGACCGAATCCGAACGCTGTCCGATTTCGTACGTGATGCCGTCGATTTCTCCCGCCGAACGCGCCGACTTCTCGGCCAGTTTGCGGACTTCGTCGGCGACCACGGCGAAACCGCGCCCCTGGTCACCCGCACGCGCCGCTTCGATTGCGGCATTCAATGCCAGCAGATTGGTCTGCTCGGCAATCTCGCGCATTTCCTGCGTCATGCGGGAGATCGCCCGCGTCGATTCGATGAAATCCCCCACCGTGGCCGCCATCTGGCGCACGGCCGCCTCGATCTGCCCCATCTCGCCGATCAGCTGGCGCACGCTCTGCTCGCCTTCGCGCGAATGCTGCAGGCTGGCGTGCGAACGTTCGCGCACTTCGGCGGCATTGTCGGCAATATGGGTAATGCTGCCGCTCATCTGCTCGACCGCGGCGCTGGCCGTTGCCGAGCGCTCGTTCTGCCGGTGCGAGCGCTGGCCGAGATCGCCCGCGCCTTCCGCCAGGTGCCGCGCCGCCCTTTCCACCTCATCGGCTGCCGTGCCGACTTCACGCACGAGCGCGGCGATGGTGCCCATCATGTCGTTGAAGGAGGCGGCGGTACGGCCGATTTCATCCTTGCCTGCCCGGTCGAGACGGCGCGTCAGATCACCGCCGCCTTGCGCGATCTCGGCGAGACTGGCCGCCAGCCCGGACAATGGCCTGGCAACGAAGCGGCGGATGAAGAAGAACACGAAGCCCAGCAGCGGCAGCGACACCAGCGCAGCGAAGACGATGCTCTTGTCACGAAACTCGACCACCGCTGCCTCGGCACGGTCGAGCGAGACACGCATGCTGACCGCGCCCAGCGGCACGCCTTCGGCAACCTGGTGGCAGGCCACACAGTCCTTGCCCAGCCAGTTGCTGGACGCCAGCGCAGGCATCACCACCCGCAGATGCTCGCCGTGTTCCGCGCTGTGCTCCACCATCATGTGGGTCTGGCCATCGGCAAGCGCACGGCGCTCGGCCTCGTCGAGCGGGAGCTCGCCGGCCTCGCCCGCACCGAAGATCCGGCTGGTTTCCTCGCCGCGGATCACCTTCAGGTCGCGCACCACCGACAGTTCCTTGATCTGGTCGAGAAACACGTCGCGCTGGGCCACGGTCCCGGTGATCATCATGCCCGTCAGCCCGGCCATGGTCATCTCATTGACCGTGGCGGCAAAGTCCCTCGCCTGGCCGATCGCCATGTCGCGGCTCACACGCGTTTCCCAGGCAATCATGCCGCCCCAGGCAAGCACCAGCATCAGCCAGATCGCGGCTGTCAGCCTGAACCAGATCGGAGTATCCGCAAAGCGGCGCATCGTTCGCTCCCCATTCATGATGGCGGGCCGGAATGCTCCATCGACGGGCCCGCTTTCCGTCGAACGGCTGCCTGGCACACATTCTTGAGCCGGCATCAGGGGATTTGCCCGGCAGCGCGCAAACCGCATATCATTCAGCGCTGATATAAGATGCATTGAACCAAACCGGAACCTGCGCTGTCGGAGGGCGGTCCGGGTTCCGGCACGCGGCTCCCGGAACAAACCCGTCGTCCCCCTTTCGGCGCCCCCTTTCCAACCACGCTTCCACGCAACGAGGTAACAATGAAGAAAATCATCGCGCTCGGCATCCTCGCCCTTTCCATCGCCGGCACCGCTTCCGCCCAGGTCAAGCCGGAAGACCAGATCAAGTATCGCCAGGCCGGCTACAGCTTCATGTCCTGGAACATGGGCAAGATCAAGGCCAACCTCGAAGGCGAGTTCAACGCCCAGCAAGTCCAGGCCGCTGCCAACGCCATCGCCGCCATCTCCAGCTCCGGCATGGGCGCCCTGTTCGGCCCCGGCACCGACAAGGACATCGGCAACGTCAAGACCCGTGCCAAACCCGAGCTCTTCCAGAACATGGCAGACGTCGGCAAGCTCGCCACCGATCTGAACACCGCCGCCGCTGCGCTGGCCGCTGCTGCTGCCACCGGTGACAAGGCTGCGGTGCAGAAGGCGTTCGGCGACACCGGCGGCACCTGTAAGGCCTGCCACGACAAGTATCGCGCCAAGTAAGCACTCGCCGGGCCAGGCCCGCCAGGCTGGGCCCGACATAATGAAAAAAGCCGCAAAACTGAACTGCGGCTTTTTTCATTTTGCCCATCGGCAGGCAGAACACTCAGGCAGGGCAGGCTTGACGCCCGCAATCACCAGGCGGGAACTTCCTGAGCCGGAGGCGGTGGCGGAGGAGGCGGCAGCAGGCCACCCATCGCCGCCCACACCGCGAAGCCCGCCACGGCCACCGCCGCGATGAAAGCGACCGTGCCGCCGCCTTGTGCCGACTTCAACCCGGGGTCGGACACTTCCTTGAAGCCAGTGATCATCGGCCTCACCAAGTTGTCCTTCTTCACGTGCGCATAGAACATGATCGCCAGCACGTGCAGCGCAACCAGCGCGATGATGATCCAGAAGTTCTGCCGGTGCAGGCCGCTGAGCCAGTCGCTGGTGTCCTTGCTCACCAGTGCGTAGAGCGGCCCCTCGAAAGCGATGTCGTCGTTCGCCACCAGCCCGCTGACCACCTGGAAGCCAAGGATCGCCAGCAGTGCCAGCACCGACAGCGCGCCGAGCGGGTTGTGCCCGACGCCGCGCCACTGCCCACGCAGGTAGGCAACGATGCCCCCCGGCCCCGGCACGAAATTGGCAAAACGCGCATAGGTCGAGCCGACCACACCCCACACCAGGCGGAAGACCAGCAGCCCGGCAATGGCAATGCCCAGCCATCCATGCCAGACGATCAGGTTGCCGCCGATCAGCGCCGTACAGTAGGCCGCAACGACGAGCAGCACCAGCGTCCAGTGGAAAATGCGCGTGGGCATATCCCAGACAAGTATCTTGCGTATGTTCATGAATTGTTCATTGTCCGTGTTGGATGATCCGGAAAACGACAGATGCGGCCGACCAAAGTTCCGCACCGCAGCACGCGAGCACCCGCACAGACTGTAGCAAACGGGCGATCGCCGCCTGCCGGTGAGGCCAGCTAGAATCGGCGCCCCGGCAGTTCCACTTTCCTGCGGCTTCCCGCGATGACCAAAAAAGCAAGACGAATCCTCGGCCTGGCCACCCTGCTCGCCATCCTGGCCTTCGGCGCCTGGCACTTCAAGGCCGTTCCGTTCGCATATTACTGGATGACGATGAAGAGCCGGTCGGCCGAATGGCAGGAGAAGGGCGTCTGGCTGCCCTTCTACGGCGTCGTGGTCGAGGCCCGGCCGATCGAGGGCATCGAGCGCAATGCTTCAGGGCTGACCTTCAATGCCAAGACCGGCACGCTGTTTTCCATCACCAACGCACCGCCCGAGGTCATCGAGCTCGACACCGAAGGCCAGCTGCTGCGACGGATTCCGATCCACGGCAGCCAGGATCCGGAAGGTATCGCCCACATCGACGGCGACATCTTCGTGATTGCCGACGAGCCCGACCAGCAGCTCTACCGCGTCATCATCGATGCCGGCACCCACAGCATCGACCTGCGCGGCGCGCCGCGTATGGGGCTGGCGGTCGATCTGTACAAGAATCGCGGCTTCGAAGGCGTGTCATGGGACTCCACCAATCAGCGCCTGTTCGTCGCCAAGGAGAAAGCGCCGCTACGGGTATTCATCATCAGCGGGCTGCCCGGGCTATTGAACGGCAGCGCCTTCGATCTGCAAATCAGCGAATGGACCTCGTCGAAAGCATCGGCGCTGTTCATGACCGATCTGTCCTCGCTGACTTTTCACGAACAGACCGGCAACGTGCTGCTGCTGAGCGACGAATCGGCGCTGATCGTCGAATACGCACCGGACGGCAGCCCGGTCAGCATGCTGCCGATGTGGCGGGGCTGGCACGGCCTGTCGAAGATGGTGCCGCAGGCCGAGGGGCTCGCCACTGGTCCGGACGGCGCAATCTACGTGCTGTCGGAGCCCAACCTGTTCTACCGCTTCGAGCGCGATCCACGGCCAGGGTGGGCCGCGAAGTAATCAGGCCTCCACGCCTTTCGCCCGGCTGGCGAGGAATTCCCTCAGGTACCGGCCGGTGTGCGAGCCCTTCGTCGCCATCGCCGTTTCCGGCGGGCCTTCGGCCACCACCCGGCCGCCGCCGTCACCGCCTTCCGGGCCGAGGTCGATCAGCCAGTCGGCTTCGGCCATCACATCCAGGTCGTGCTCGATCACCAGCACGGTATGGCCGGCATCGGCGAGGCGGTGCAGCACCCGGATCAGCTTGTCAACGTCGGCCATGTGCAGGCCCACGGTCGGCTCGTCGAGCACGTACAGGCTGTGCTTGTCGGCCGGCAGCGGCACGCCGCCGGTATCCTCGGCATCGCCGGGACGGCGGCGCACCTTGGCCAGCTCGGTGACCAGTTTGATGCGCTGGGCCTCGCCGCCGGACAGCGTCGGACTGGGCTGGCCCAGGGTCAGGTAGCCGAGGCCGACGTCCTGCAGCAGCTGCAGCGGGTGGGCGATGGCCGGATGGGCGGCGAAGAAATCGACCGCCTCGTCCACCGGCATCGCCAGCACTTCGGCCACCGTCCGCTCCTTCCAGCGCACCGCCAGCGTCTCGGGGTTGAAGCGGGCGCCGCCGCAGCCTTCGCAGGGCGTCTTCACGTCGGGCAGGAAGTTCATCTCGACCGTGGTCTGGCCAGCGCCGTCGCATACCGGGCAGCGGCCTGCGCCGGTGTTGAAGGAGAAGCGCGATGCATTCCAGCCGCGCGTGCGGGCCTCGAAGGTGTCGGCGAACAGCTTGCGGATCGCATCCCAGAAGCCGACGTAGGTCGCCGGGCAGGAACGCGGTGTCTTGCCGATCGGGGTCTGGTCGACTTCCAGCACGCGGCCGACCTGCTGCCAGCCGTGCATCGCCTTGCAGCCGACCAGCGGCTGATCGACTTCGGCCGGCTGGGCCTGGCCGCGGCGGCGGGCGCGGGTGGCTTCGGGGTCGCCGAGGCGGGCGCACAGGTTGGCATGGATGACGTCGCGCGCCAGGCTGGACTTGCCCGAGCCGGACACGCCGGTGACCACGCTCAGGCGGGCGAGCGGGATACGCACCGAGACGTCCTGCAGGTTGTGCAGCCTGGCGCCTTCGATACGGATCGACGGATGATCCTCGAGCACCGGCCGGCGCGGCCGCAGCGGGTGCTGCAGCGGATGGCGGAAGCACTCGCCGGTCGCCGACGCAGGTGAAGCAAGCAGATCGGCGATGCCGCCTTCGGCCACCACCTGGCCGCCGCGCACGCCGGCGCCGGGGCCGAGATCGATGACGTGGTCGGCGCGGCGGATGGTGTCCTCGTCGTGCTCGACCACCAATAGCGTGTTGCCGCGGTCGCGCAGGGCTTCCAGGGTATCGAGCAGCAGGCGGTTGTCGCGCGGATGGAGGCCGATCGTCGGTTCGTCGAGGATGTAGCAGACGCCGCGCAGGTTGGAGCCGAGCTGGGCCGCCAGGCGGATGCGCTGCGCTTCGCCACCCGACAAGGTGGGTGCGGCGCGATCCAGCGCCAGGTAACCCAGGCCGACGTGCTGCAGGAAGGCCAGCCGGCCGCGGATTTCGGCGACGAGGTCGCGTGCGATATCGGTTTCGCGCTCGTTCAGCGCCAGATCGTTGAAGAAGACGGCCGCTTTATCCACCGGCCAGGCCGCGAGCTGGTGCAGGCCGAGATCGCGGAAGCGCACCGACCGCGCCACCGGATTCAGCCGCGCGCCGTGGCAGGCCGGGCAGGGCTCGTCGCTGACGATGACACCTTCGGCATCGCCGAGATCGAGCGCATCCGGGTCTTCGATGCGCGGCGCGGTCTTCAGCCCGGTGCCGAAGCACTTCAGGCACCAGCCGTGCTTGGCGTTGTACGAGAACAGGCGCGGATCGGGCTCGGGGAAGCCGGTGCCGCAGCTCGGGCAGGCGCGCAGCGTGGAGAAGGTGATCGGCTCCGCACCCAGCCTGCCGAGGGCCAGCACCTTGATCACGCCCTTGCCGATGTCCAGCGCCTGACGGACGAACTCGCGCAGCGTCGTCTCGTGCTCCGGCTCGACCACCACCATGCCGGTAGGCAGCTCGATGTTGTGTTCCTTGTAGCGGTCGAGCCGCGGCCACTTCGCCGTCGGCAGGTATTCGCCATCGACGCGCAGCTGCGTGTGGCCCTTGCTGCGCGCCCACTTGGCGAGATCGGTGTACAAGCCCTTGCGGTTGACCACCAGCGGCGCCAGCACTTCGACCGACGCGCCGCGCAGTTCGCGCTGGATCTGGGCGACGATGGCCTCGAAGCTCTGCGGCGTCACCGGCACGTTGCAGTCCGGGCAGAACTGGGTGCCCAGCTTCACGTACATCAGGCGCAGGAAGGGATGGATCTCGGTCAGCGTCGCCACCGTGCTCTTGCGCCCGCCGCGGCTGGTGCGCTGCTCGATCGCCACCGTCGGCGGAATGCCGAACAGGCCGTGAACGTCGGGCCGGCTCGCCGGCTGCACGAACTGGCGCGCATAGGCATTGAGCGATTCCAGGTAGCGGCGCTGGCCTTCACCGAAGACGATGTCGAAGGCCAGCGTCGATTTGCCCGAGCCCGACAGGCCGGTGATGACGCTGAAGCGGTCGCGCGGAATGCTCAGGCTGACGTTCTTCAGGTTGTGCTCGCGCGCATGGCGGATCTCGATCGCCGGCGCCGCAATCGCGCGGTAGCGCACGGCCGGTTCGGCGGCCAGCAACGCGGCGCCGGAAACCTGCTCGGCCGCTTCGCTGCGCGTGCGCGCGAGCGCCTCGGCGTATTCACGCAGCGCGGCACCGGTAAACGAGGTTTCATGGGCACGCACCACCTCCGGCGGACCTTCGGTCACGATCATGCCGCCGCCCTCGCCGCCTTCCGGACCAAGGTCGATGATCCAGTCGGCGGCAGCGATCACGTCCAGGTTGTGCTCGATGACGATCAGCGAATGCCCGGCCTGCAGCAGCTTGTCAAAGGCGCCGAGCAGCTTGGCGACGTCCTCGAAATGCAGGCCGGTGGTGGGTTCGTCGAACAGGAAGAGCAGGCCGGGTGCTGGTTTGTCCCCAGCTTTACCCCCAGAATTATCCACAGGCCTGGTTTTGCGTACAGTCTTTTTCTGCGCCGCCTCGGCCAGATGGCCGGCCAGCTTCAGGCGCTGGGCTTCGCCGCCGGAGAGCGTCGGCACCGGCTGGCCGAGGCGCAGGTAGTCGAGGCCGACGTCGGCCAGCGGCGCCAGCGCGGCGAGCGCCTTGGGATGCTCGCGGAAGACGTCCAGCGCTTCATGCACGGTGAGTTCGAGCACGTCTGCGACCGACAGGCCGTTCCATTTCAATTCAAGCACTTCCGGCCGGTAGCGCTTGCCGTCGCAGTCCGGGCAGCGCAGCCAGACGTCGGACAGGAACTGCATCTCGACATGCTCGAAACCCGAGCCGGTGCAGGTCGGGCAGCGGCCGTGGCCGGCATTGAAGCTGAAGGTGCCGGGGCTGTAGCCGCGCTGCTTGGCTTCCGGCAGGGCAGCGAACAAGGCCCGGATCGGGTCCCAGGCGCCGACGTAGCTGACCGGGTTGGAGCGCGAACTCTTGCCGATCGGGGACTGGTCGACCATGACCACGCCGCGCAAGTTATCCACATTCTCCAGGCGGTCGAAATCGCCCGGCGCTTCGCTGATCGACTCGCCGAAATGCTTGGCCAGCGCCGGATACAGCACGTCCTGGATCAGCGTCGATTTGCCCGAGCCGGACACCCCGGTCAGGCAGCTCAGCCGACCCAGCGGGAAAGCGACGTCGATGTTGCGCAGGTTGTGCTGGCGCGCACCGGCCAATATCAATCGCGGCGTGCTCGCATCGACCGGACGCGGCGGTCGGTCGATGTCGATACGCTTGCGGCCGGCCAGCCACGGCCCGGTCACCGAGCCGGGATCGGCGGCAATCTCGGCCGGCGTGCCGCGTGCGACGATGTTGCCGCCGCGTTCGCCGGGGCCGGGGCCGATCTCCAGCAGTTCATCGGCAGCCACCATCACCTGCGGGTCGTGCTCCACCACCACCAGGGTGTTGCCGGCATCGCGCAGCCGCGTCATCACGCCGAGGATGCGGCCGATGTCGCGCGGGTGCAGGCCGATCGAAGGCTCGTCGAGCACGAACAGGGTATTCACCAGCGAAGTGCCGAGCGCAGTGGTCAGGTTGATGCGCTGAACCTCGCCGCCCGACAGCGTGCGCGACTGGCGGTCCAGCGTCAGGTAGCCGAGGCCGACGTCGGCGAGGTAGTCCAGCCGGCTGCGGATCTCGCCCAGCACCAGCTCGGTGGCCTCGTCGGCCGCGCCGGGCAGGCCGAGCGCCGCCACCGCCTCGCGGACGCGATCGATCGGCAGCGCCATCAGCTCGTGGATCGCCAGCCCTCGCGAGTCGCCCGCGGCATCAAACGCCACCGGCAGGCGCCACAGCAAGGCATCGGGCTTCAGCCGCGCACCGTGGCAGGCCGGGCATTCCGTGTAGCTGCGGTAGCGCGACAGCAGCACGCGGATGTGCATCTTGTAGGCCTTGCTCTCCAGCCAGTCGAAGAAGTGGCGCACGCCGTACCACATGCGCGGCCAGGAACTGTCCCAGCTCTTCCACTTCGGATCGCCTTCGAACAGCCACTCGCGATGCTCGGGCGGCAGGTCGCGCACCGGGATGTCCATCGCCACGCCGTACTTCTTCGCCATCTTCGCCAGGTCGCCCTGGCACTCGCGGTAGCTTTCGGTCTGCCAGGGCTTGACCGCGCCCTCGGCGAGCGTCTTCGACTCGTCCGGCACCACCAGGCCGTAATCGACGCCGATCACGCGGCCGAAGCCGCGGCAGGTCTCGCAGGCACCGATCGGCGAGTTGAACGAGAACAGGCCGGGCGTGGCTTCTGCATAGTGGATGTCGCATTCGGCGCAGTGCAGGCCGGACGAATAGCGCCACACGGCTTCGCCGGCCGCCGAAGCGGAATCCGGCTTCACGCCCTCGCCCGAGGCATGAACCGACATGCGGCCATTGCCGCGCAGCAGCGCGGTTTCCAGCGCCTCGGCGAGGCGGGCATCATCGACATTGGAAGCGCGGAAGCGGTCCTGTACCACCTGCAGCACGTCGCCTTCGCCGTTCCGGCCGGCAATGCGCTGCTGGATGCGGGTGTAGCCCTGGGCGTTCAGCAGGCTAGCGACTTCTTCCTCGCTGAAGTTGGCCGGCACCGGCACCGGGAAGCACACCACCAGCCGCGGATCATCCGTTGCCGCCGCACGCTCCTTGAGATTGGCCGCGATGCTGGCCGCCGAATCGCGCCGCACCGGCTTGCCGCAGCAGCGGCAGTGCAGATGCGCCGCGCGCGCATACAGCAGCTTGAAGTGGTCGGCCAGCTCGGTCATGGTGCCGACCGTCGAGCGCGAGGTGCGCACCGGATTGGTCTGGTCGATCGCGATCGCCGGCGGCACACCTTCGATGCGGTCGACCTGCGGCTTGTCCATGCGGTCGAGGAACTGGCGCGCGTAGGGCGAGAAGGTCTCGACGTAGCGGCGCTGGCCCTCGGCGTACAAGGTGTCGAACACCAGCGAGGACTTGCCCGAACCGGACACGCCGGTAACCACGGTCAGGCGGTTCAGCGGCAAATCGAGCGAAAGGTTGCGCAGATTGTTCTGGCGCGCGCCGCGGATGCGGATGGCGGCGGGATCGTGGTCGGCGGCGGACATGGCTCGCGGAAAAGTGACACAAGGCGACATTCTAAGGCTTGGCCCGCACCTCACCGAACCGTTACCAGCCGCGGGCCAGCAGTGAAGCGGCAGGACCGCTACACTGCACTGCAAAGGCCCCGCCGCAAAAAACGATGAACAGGAGACAGGCGATGGACGAATCCGCCGCCGAACCGAGGGTGTCCCAATTCCGCCTGGCCCTGCTGTGGCCGCTGCGCCTGCTGCCCGCGCCTGGCATGGCAGAGGCACAGCTACGGCCATGGGAGGTGCTGCGCGACATGGGCGAGGGCTCGCCGTGGCGCGAAGTGGAGCATGACATCGAGCGCGAAGGCAGCTTCTTCGAGGAGCGCCACTACAGCGAGTTCATCACCTTCCTGCCCTACGTTCAGCAGTTCCTGTACGGCGAAGGCCGCTCGGCAGCTGGCGGCGAGCCCGGCGCAGGCGCGCCGGTACGGGTCTTCAAGCGCCGCGACGTGACCAGGATGCGCATCGCCGCGCACGAACACGACGAGCCGGTGACGCTGGACGTCGTGCATGTGCATCTGTACTTCTTCTTCGACATCGATGTGGTGATCCTCAACGTCGAAGTCAGGGGCGAGGACATGCCCTTGCCGCAGGTGCAGGACCTGATGTACCGCATCGGCCGCGCCTACCCCTCGGGCTGGGACGAGCACGGCAAGGCGCTGCACGGCCTGGCGCGATCCGAATGGCTGGCCGCCGACGGCACGGTGCTGGCGCGCTCCGACGCCCACGACAGGCAGGCTTTCCTGACTCACGTCAGCCGCCATCGCTCACCGCGCATCGCGGCGAACTGGGCTTTCCTGATGCGCCCGCTGGTCAGCGCCCATGCCGACGAAAAAGGCGCGCTGCGCTACCGCCAGATCGAATACCACCGCATGCCGCTGGCGGCCTACCTGGCGCTCGACGATCCCGGCGCGCTGACGCGCAATGATTTCATCCGCCTAGGCCTGGTGACTGGCGCCGCGCCGCGCAGGAGACCAGCCACACCCAGCAGCGATGACAACAGCGAAAGCGGGACGGACAAGGCCACGGCGCCCTACGCCGAACTCCATCTCGCGGACTTCGAGCGCCGCTACTGCTATGACCGCTTCTGGAGCGCCGGCGGCTCCGCGCCCCATACCCGTTACCTGTGCAGCGGCCATGCCCTGATCGTGGTGGGCGACGCCCGCTCGGCCTTCTTCACCGACCGCCAGCGCGGCGTGCTGGCGCAGTTCCGCCACCAGCATTTCCTGCTGTTCCTGATCGCGCACTTCCAGAAAGCAGCCCTGCTGACCTTTTCCGAGCGCCTGGTCGAAGCGCTGAAGCCGCTGCGGGTCAGCGATCCGGCCAGCGTGCGGCGCTTCAAGCGTGCGATCCGCGCCAGTTTCGAGGGCTTCCTGCGCTTCACCCACCGCTACTGGTTCCACGACATCGCCGAACAGGCACAGACGCGCGCGCTGTTCCGCATGACCACCGAGCACCTGCAGACCGATTCGCTGTACGCCGAAGTCAAGGAACGCACTGCCGACATGAATACCTATCTCGACGCCGACGGCCTGCGCCGCCAGGCCAACACGGTGGTGCGGCTGACGGTGGTGACGATCTTCGGCCTGATCGGCTCGATGACCACCGGCTTCCTCGGCATGAACCTGCTGGCGGAAGCGAATTCGCCGCTGTCCCGGCGGCTGCTCCTGTTCGTGCTGGTCGCTGCAATCTTCAGCGGGCTGACGATCTACACGATGGTGAAATCGAAGCGCCTGTCGGACTTCCTCGACGCGGTATCGGACGAACGCCTGTCAACCTGGAGCAAGTTCAAGGCTTTCGCCGCAGTGTGGCGGCCCGGTCGCGAATGAAGCCCGAAAAAGGAAAGGCCCCATGACGGGGCCTCTCGTGCGGCATGCGAGCGGTGCTTACTTGACGCGGTTCTTGTACTCGTCGGTACGGGTGTCGATTTCGATCTTGTCACCGATTTCGACGAAGGCCGGAACCGGCAGCTCGAAGCCGGTGCCGATACGGGCCGGCTTCATGACCTTGCCCGAGGTGTCGCCCTTGACGGCCGGTTCGGTATAGACCACTTCGCGCACGACGCTGTTGGGCAGCTCGACCGAGATCGCCTTGCCGTTGTAGAACACGACTTCGCACTGCAGGCCGTCTTCGAGGTACTTCAGGGCGTCGGTCATGTTCTCGGCTTCGACTTCGTACTGCTCGTAGTCGGCGTCCATGAACACGTACATCGGATCGGCGAAGTAGGAGTAGGTGACTTCCTTGCGGTCGAGCACCACGACTTCGAATTTGTCATCGGCCTTGTAAACCGACTCGGACGGCGCGCCGGTGAGCAGGTTCTTGAGCTTCATCTTCACGACCGCGGAGTTGCGGCCGGACTTGTTGTATTCGGCCTTCTGCACCACCAGCGGGTCGCTGCCGACCATGATGACGTTGCCCGAGCGGAGTTCCTGAGCGGTTTTCATGCTGTTTCCTGATTGAATCGATGCGGCGCAGGCGCCGCATGTCCTTGAAAAATTTAGCCGCAGGATTCTACCCTGCCGGCGCCCTGCTGTGCGAACAGAATTCCACCAGGCGTGTCCCCAGATCCGGCTGGGCAGCGAGCGAATCCCCCCAGGCGGCCGCGTGACGGCCCAGCGCCGGAAACACAGCGGCGAATGCCGGCCAGGCTGCAGCAGGATCGCCGCGGCCATTCCAGGCTTGCCAGAAATCGCCCAACGCAGCCTTCTCCGGCAACGCCAGACCGGCGGTGTAACACGCCAAGAAGGCTTCGAGTTTGTCGAAGTGGGCCCCGTCCTGCTGCGGATAGATGTGCCAGACGAAAGGTTTGCCCGCCCACTGGGCGCGGACGAAGGAATCCTCGCCGCGCACGAAGTTGAGATCGCAGGCCCACAGCAGTTCGTCGTAGCCGCCTTGGTCGGTGAAAGGCAGCACATGCAGGTCCAGTGCCCCCTCGCTCACGACATCGCCAGCACCGAGCCCGCCACGGCCGAAGGCACGCGCCACGTCCGCCAGCACCCGGCCTTCGGGAACGAACAGATGCGTCCGCCGTGGACCATGCATCCAGGCCTGCAGCAGAGCAGGCAGGGCGGGCTGTTCGTAGGCAAACAGCGACACACAGGTTTCGCCTGCGCCGGGCCGGACGCCTCGGCGCGCAAGCCATTCCTCGCGATTGCTCAGGAAGGCATCGCGGCGCTCCAACAGCCCGCGTTCGCGCAGCAAACCGCCAGTCCCGCGGCCAAAGCCCGGAAAGAAGAAATGCTTGGTCAGCGGCAGGCGCGGATGCGGTGAAGCCATGCCGTGGCAGCCCGCCACCCAGTCCTCGGCCGAAAGATACTCGAGGTTGATCCACACCGGCGCCGGCTGCCGCCGCGCCATGGCTTGCAGATGCGTGTCTGGAAGTTCGCAGGCAAAGGCCTCGACGACAATGCCGGCCGCTTCAGCCGCAGGCAAGGGTTCTGTCCACTGGCGCAGTTCCACGCCAGCAATGACACCGCCTACGGCCGGATCGATGCCTTCGGCTGCCGGACAGAGACGCAACAGCACCGCCCAGTCATCCACCCACAACCGGACGCCGGCACCCGTACGCGCCGCCAGATCCTGCGCCAGCCGCCAGCACACGCCGATATCCCCAAAATTATCCACAACCTGGCAGAAGATCTCCCACGTGGGTACGGAATCTACATGGGCGGCATTCATGAATGTGGATAGTTTTGCGCAGAAAAAGGGGAAAGCTTGTGAACAAAGGGGAAAAAGCGCATTACCGAAAAAACCATGGACAATCGGCACACAGGGATCCAGCAGCCTTGTCCACGCTGTTCTACAGTCCTGGAAGCAGCGGGCCTCAAGGCCTTGATGGACTTATCCACAGATTTCGTCCGACTGTTTACATCTTTATCTTTAAATAAAAAGAAAAACATATAGAACAAACCTGCCCCCTTTCCTTACACACGACCTGCAGGTGAAAAAACAAAGTGAAAGGCCCGGGGCAGGGCTGGAAAGGCGCTCACGCGCCATACCAGAAGTGGTTCAGGTGAAATCGGCCAAAGTCTGCAGATCGTCAGCTTCCAGCCAGCGCCACTGCCCCGGCGCAAGTTCCGGATCGAGCGCCAAGCCGCCGACCTTGCTGCGTTGCAAGGCTTCCACCCGGTTGCCGGCGGCAGCGATCATGCGCTTGACCTGGTGGTACTTGCCTTCGCAGATGGTCAGTTGCAGCTGTGTCGGCGAGATCAGCACACAGGCGGCAGCGGCGATCGGCTCCGGTTCGTCGTGCAATTCGACGCCTGCGAGCAGACGGGCAGTGAAGCTTTCATCGACCGGATGCTTCAGCGTCACTTCATACACTTTCGGCGTGCGCTTCTTGCCCGAACTCCACTGGTGGATGAACTGGCCGTCGTCCGACAGCAGCAGCAGGCCCGTCGTGTCCTGGTCCAGCCGGCCGACGCACTGCACGCCGCGCAGCAGCATCTGCTGCGGCATCAGGGTGAACACGGACGGATGGAAGGTCGGCTTGTGCGAGCACTCGTAGCCGGCGGGCTTGTGCAGCATCAGGTAGGCCTTGGCCCGGTAGTGCCAGCTTTCGTCGCCGACGCTGAATTCGAGGCCGGCCGAGCCGTCGCTGCTGCCCGGGGCGAAATCGGCGGAAGGGTCTTCGCACGGAACACCGGCGACGCTGACGTGGCCGGCACGGATCAGGGCGCGGCATTCCTTGCGGCTGCCGAATCCCTGGGAATGGAGGAGTCGTTCGATCTGCATGGGGCGCATGTTATCCCGGCCATGGCGGGCATCGGGGTAAACTGTCGCGCTCGCCGTTCAGGAGATGCCCGTGAATTTCGAACACCTGGTCGAAGTCAATGATCTTGCCGATCCGCAGCAGGACGTGCTGACACGCGAGGAGCTGTGGTTCGGCCTGCTGTGCAGGGCGGAAGACGCGCGTGCCTTCCTGCCCGGCCTGGAAGCCTGCAACATCGTCGAGCGCAGGGAGGGTGAGCTGGTGCGCGACCTGCATTTCGGCCATGCGATCGTCCGTGACCGCGTGAGCTTCAAGACGATGGAGTGGATCTGCTTCGAATCCGAAGCCAACGACGAGCACGCCGGCGGCAGCCTGACGATCAGCATCGAGGAGCCGGAAGCCGGTTCGCTGTTCCTGCGCTTCCGCTACCGCACCACGCTGCCCGAAGGCGCCGGCAGCGAGGACGGCCGCTACGCGGAGTTCGTGCGCTCGGCCTATCACCAGTCCGACGTCGATACCGTCCGTGTCATCCGCATGATCGCCGCGTCCGGCGGCTTGCAGCAGTAAATCCATCTTTCATCGCGCCCGCTGCAGCCGTGGCGGGCGTGTTTTCGTTCACGACAAGGAAGACCCCAAGCAATGTGGTTCAAGAACCTGCAGATCTATCGCCTGCCAGCCAACTGGGACATGAGTGCCGAACGCTTCGAAGAGCAGCTGGCGAAGAAACCCTTCCATTCCTGCGGCAGCCAGGACATGGAAAGCCGCGGCTGGTTGTCGCCGCTGAACAACGAGGTGCTGGTGCATGCCGTCGGCGGCCAGTGGCTGGTGTCGCTGGGCTTCGAGCACCGGCTGCTGCCTTCGGCGGTGGTCAAGCAGGAAGCCGATGGGCGCGCCGAGGAGATGGCCGAGCAGCAGGGCTACAAGCTCGGCCGCAAGCAGATGAAGGAACTGCGCGAGCAGATCACGCAGGAGCTGATGCCGCGCGCCTTCACCCGCCGCCGCCGCATGTTCGCCTGGATCGACCCGGTCAATGGCTGGCTGGTGGTCGATGCGGCCAGCCAGAGCAAGGCCGAGGACGTGCTCGAACAGCTGCGCCACACCCTCGACAGCTTCCCGCTGAGCCTGCTGCGCACCGAACGCTCGCCGACTTCGGCGATGGCCGACTGGCTGGCCGGCGGCGAGGCGCCGGAAGGCTTCACCATCGACCAGGATTGCGAGCTGCGCTCGATCGGCGAGGACAAGGCCGCGGTGCGCTACGTCCGCCATACCCTGGAAGGCGAGGAAGTGAAGGGCCACCTCGAGGCCGGCAAACTGCCGACCCGGCTGGCGCTGACCTTCGACGACCGCATCAGCTTCGTGCTGACCGAGAAGCTGGAGGTCAAGCGCCTGGATTTCCTCGACGTCGTGCGCGACCAGATCGACGGCGAGCAGGATGACGCCGAAGCGCTGTTCAACGCTGAATTCGCGCTGATGACCGGTGAACTTGCCCATCTGCTGCCGGCAATCGTGCAGGCACTGGGTGGCGAGATCGTGGCCACACCGGCCGAGGCAAAACCGGACGCCACGCCGGCGATGAAGGTGCCGACTCCTGAAACAGCAACAGGCGTGGCGGCAGACGATCCGCCGTTCTGACCTCTTTCAGGCCCTTTCCCGCAAGGAAAGGGCTTTTTCTTTTTGGTGTACACAGGTTTTATATATTTAAAAGACTGTAAACATCATGTAGGTCCCGTTTCTGTGGATAAGCTTCTTTATCACTTTAAAAACAGTTTCTTGTGTACTGCATAAGGCCGTGCATGGTTCGCCTGGAAGCACTGGATGCTTTGTTGATGAAAAACACCATGTGCAGCAGAACCGGCTTTGTCCACAGTTTCCTCCCCTTCTGGACCACAGTTTTTCCACTGCACCAGATACCCAGCCGTACTGAGGAATCGAACCGGCAGCCGCCGAGCTGCGCTAAAGTCGCGCCATGGACTACACATCGCTCATCGAATGGTGGCATTGGGAAATCGTCGGTGTCGGGCTGGTGCTGCTCGAGCTGGTGATTCCGGCCTTTTTCGTCATCTGGTTCGGCCTCGGCGCGCTGTTGGTCGGACTGTTGCTGCTGGCAGTGCCGGACCTGTCCCTGCCGACTCAGATCGTTGCCTGGACGGCCGCATCGGTGGCGATGGCGGTGCTGTGGTTCAAGGTGTTCAAGCGTTCACAGCACAAGACCCTGATCGGCACCGCGGCGGGCGAAGTCATCGGTGAAATCGGCTTGCTGGTCAGTGCGGTGGCGCCGTTCGAGCGCGGCAAGGTACGCTTCCAGCGCCCGGTACTGGGGGCGGAGGAATGGGCCTGCATGGCAGAAAGCCCGATCGCGGCCGGCGAGCGGGTGCGTGTCGTCAGCGTCGAGGGCAGCTTCGTCAAGGTGGCGAAGGCCTGATCGTTTCAATCCACGGGAAACACATCCATGACCGAAGGCCTCGCCATTGCGCTCGCCGTCCTGATCTTCATCGTCATCACCATTGCCAAGGGCGTGCGGCTCGTCTCCCAGGGCGAGGAATGGGTGGTCGAACGGCTCGGCAAGTACCACGCCACGTTGCGGCCCGGCCTCAACATCCTGATCCCTTATCTCGACAACGTCGCCTACAAGCTGGTGACCAAGGACATCATCCTCGATGTGCAGGAGCAGGAAGTGATCACCCGCGACAATGCGGTGATCCTGACCAATGCGATCGCTTTCGTGAAGGTGACCGATCCGGTCAAGGCGGTGTATGGCGTGACCGACTTCTCCGAAGCGATCCGCAACCTGATCATGACGACATTGCGCTCGATCGTCGGCGAAATGGAGCTGGACGAGGCCTTATCGTCGCGCGACAAGATCAAGGCCAGGCTGCGCGAGAGCATCGCCGACGAGGCAGTGGACTGGGGGCTGACGGTGAAATCGGTCGAGATCCAGGACATCAAGCCATCGCCGTCGATGCAGAAGGCGATGGAATTGCAGGCTGCCGCCGAACGCGAGCGCAAGGCCGCGGTGACCAAGGCCGAAGGCGCCAAGCAGGCGGCGATCCTCGAGGCCGAGGCCCGGCTGGAGGCGGCCAAGCGCGACGCCAATGCCCAGGTGATGCTGGCCGAGGCTTCTGCCGAATCCATCCGCCGGGTGTCGGCCAGCATCGGCGACCAGACCACGCCGATGCTCTACCTGCTGGGCGAGAAGTACATCGCTTCGCTGGAGAAGCTGGGTGAAGGCAGCGGCTCCAAGGTGGTGGTGATGCCGGCCGACCTGCAGGAAACCCTGCGCGGCCTCGTCGGCAAGCTGGGCGCGCGCGGCTGAAAGCCGCGGTTCCATGAATCGAAGCAAACCAGGCAACAGGAAGACAGGCATGAAACTAGATATCCGTACTGCAGGACGTGTGTTGCTGGCCGCAACGGCTTTGTCTGCCGCCACGGGCAGCGCAATGGCGCAGAACATCATCACCGACAGGGCCGAAGTCGAGAAGATGCTGAGCGGGGCGACCTTCATCGGTGTCTATCTGCGCACCGAATCCGCTTACACGCTCAATTTCGGGGCCGACGGCAAGTTGACCGACGCTTCGGGTGCCAACGGCCGCTGGTGGGTGGACGATCAGGGCCGCTACTGCCGTGAATGGCTGGACGGCAAGCTGCAAGGCAACTCCGGCTGCATGGAAGTCGAGTCCGAGGACGGCCAGATCGCGCTCTATTCCAAGGGCAAGAAGGTTTCTGAAGGCATTCTGACCAGCAAGTGAGCATGGCCTTGCCGACTCGTTTCTGCCTGTTCCTCTGCGGCTTGTTCATGGCTGCCGGCGCTGCCGCGGCGACGCTGACAGTGCAGAACGAACCCCATCTTGCGCATGCCCGTGCGCTGGTGCAGGAGGCGCTCCGCAGCGGCGGGCTGACCGTCGACTTGGTCGATGCGTCCAAGGGCAACGAGCGGCGCAACGTGGCCCTGATCACCGAAGGGCTGACCCACATCGACATGATGCCGGCCACGCCCATCCGTCTCGAGCTGGTGCGCAGCGGCAAGCTGAGGATGATCCCGATTCCGCTCGATCGCGGCCTGCTGGGCTACCGGGTCAATCTGCTGCTGGAAAGCCGGCGCGACATGCTTGCCGGCGTCCGCACCGCGGAAGACCTGCGGGCCTTCAGCCTGGGGCAGAACGTGGGCTGGATGGATGTCGAGATCTACCGCGCGGCGGGCATCCAGACCAAGGAAATCAAGGACTGGGCCGACGGCGAGTTCGCCCTGCAGATGGAGGCCGGCTTTCTCGACCTTTTTCCGCTCGGGCTGGAAGAGACGCTCACCCATTTCCTGCCCCATTTCCGCAAGAAATATCCGCAGCTGACCATCGATCCGCACGTGATCGTGCGTTATCCCTGGTTCCGCTTCGTGTGGGTGTCGCCCAGGCCCGATGCCGACGAGGTCTTCGATGCGCTGCAGCGCGGCTTCGACAAAATGGCTGCCAACGGCCGCTTCCTGAAGATCTGGCAGCAGTACCGCAAGCCGCCGCCGAACTCGGTCTTCAAGGACCGCGTCATCATCGACATCCCCAATCCGTTCTACGGCTACGACCTGGTTCCGCCGAAATACCGCCATCTACTTTTCGAGGACAGGGCAAAGTGAGCCTCGAATCGCCGTGGCGCAACGCACAGCCTCGTCGGCCGTTGTATCTCCAGTTCATCAGCCAGCTGCTGGTGCCACTGGTCATTGCTTTCCTGCTGGCTGCTGCCGGTACGGTATTCATCGGCTACCGGGTGGAGCTTGCGGCACAGGTTTCGCACCGGCAGGAAATCGTCCGAGTCTTTTCGGATGCCATGGTCAAGCCGCTGTGGGATTGCGACAGCACGACCTCGCAGGGCGTGATCGATGCGCTGGTTTCGCTGCCGACGGTATCAGGCGCCCAGGTGCGGGATTTCTGCAACAACCTGTCGCTGATGGCTGGCGGGAGCGTGTCCGAGCAAGCGCAGGAGCAGCAGTACAGCGAGCGCGTGACCTATGTCGACCCGCAGGGACGCCAGTACGCCGTAGGTGAATTGGAAGTGGCTTTCCGCCCGGCTTCCATCGTGAATGCCGCGCTCGACATGCTGTGGCGCTACCTGGTGCTGTTCTTCGTCATGCTCGGGGTGATGATGGCGGGTGCGATCCTGGTCTTCAGGCGCACCATCAGCCAGCGGCTGGCGCGCTTCCAGGCTGCCATCCACACTGGCGTGGACTTCGTCGGCGAGGACTCTCCGCGGCTCGACGACGAAATCCGCAAGCACAACGACGAGCTCGGCGACGTCATGTATGCCTATGACGAATTGATGACCGAGCTCGCCAGCGTGATCGACAAGCTGCGCGACAACGAGCAGATGCTGATGGAAATTGCCCGCCTCGATCCGCTGACCAAGCTCGGCAACCGGCTGGTGCTGGAAGAAGAACTGGCGAGTGCGGTCGCGCGCGCCGAGCGGCAGGACACCATCGGCTGTGTGCTGCTGATCGACCTGAACCGCTTCAAGCCGGTCAACGATACTTATGGCCATGCGGCAGGGGATGCCGTGCTGCAGGAAATGGCGCGCCGCCTGCTGAACAACGTGCGCTGCTCCGACACCGTGGTCCGCCTTGGCGGCGACGAGTTCGTCGTCATTGCCGAAAACCTCCATGAGCCCTACGAGCCCCAGGTTTTGATCGATAAGCTGTACAAGGCCATCTCCGCACCGCTGGAGCATGGCGGGCATATCCTCAAGGTCGGCGCCAGCATCGGCGCGGCCTGTTTCCCCACTGACGGCACCAGCAGCGTGACCCTGCTCGCCCATGCCGACCAGGCCATGTATGCCAACAAGAAGCGCGAGCAGTGAAAGACGGTCTGCTCCGTGCGCTTAGTGTCGCAATGTGCGGACGGCGTCGGCCAGGGCCTGTATCGACAGCGGCGAGCTGCCTTCGGCCTTGTTGCTGAGCGTGACGTAGGCGTTCTGGCCGGCGCCGACCGTGCCGGCAATGACCCGTGCCAGCGCGGCGCGGGTGTCCAGGTCCGGATCGACCAGCTTGTCGTAGGGCGCATACACCCGGCGCGCCTCCTCGTAGCCGAAGGCGCCGTGCAGCGGATTGAGGTTCCAGCGGCACACCAGCGGCCCCGGCCACAGCGCACGCAGAACCGGAAGCTGATCGGCGATGCGCGGCATCTTGGCATGCAGGCCCATGCAGTAGGTCGCGCCGGTGTCGCGCAGCGCCTGGGTGAAAGCCGGCACCAGCCATTGCGCATCGCGTACTTCCACTGCCACCACGGCGTCGGGCGCAGTGGTGCGCAGGTCGGGAATGGCGGCCAGCATCGTGTGCAGGCGTGCGATCAATTCGGGTATCCGCGGCAGCCAGTCGGTGGGCAGCGGGCTGATCTGGAACACCAGCGCGCCGGCTTTCTTGCCCATGCCGGCCAGCACGGGCTCGATGAAATCCCGCAGCGCAGGTTCCGTGGCGAGGAAATCGGGATTCGGCTGCCGCCCGCGGCCCGATGAGTCGCGCAGCATGGCATCGGTCACGGCGCCCGGCGCCTTGATCACGAAGCGGAAATCCTCGGGTACCTGCGCGGCGTAGTCGGCGTACTGGGCTGCGCTCAGTGGCCGGTAGAAGCTGCGGTCGAGCCCGACCGTGCGGAACAGCGGATGCTGCGCATAGGCCGGCAGGCCGTGGCTGGACAACACCGCATCCGGATAGTCGCGCTTCCACACCAGTCCGGCCCAGCCGGGGTAGTTCCACGACGAAGTGCCGAAGCGGAGCCGAGGAGGCAGCGCGGCGGCCAGCTCGAGCAGCGCCGGATCTAGTGTCGCGGCCTCGACCACCGGCGGCAGGCCGGCGCCGTCATCGTCGAAAAGCGAATTCTGCATGTCAGGGGAATGGATTCGGTGAGTGAGACTCGATGAGCGGAATTCTAAGCCGCTGCGGGATAATCGTCGGTCTTGAGAAACACTCCCGGAGACGGCATTGAGCCTGGGCGATCGGCTGGACGTATTGCAGGAGCGCGATTTCGTCTTCTTCCTGAGCGCAAAGATCTTGGTCACGCTGGCCGCCGAAATGGTCAGCGTCGCGGTCGGCATGCAGGTCTATGAACTGACTGGCGACCTGCTCGCGCTCGGCCTGGTCGGGCTGGCGCAGTTCCTGCCGTTCGTGGTGCTGATCCTGCCCGCCGGCCAGGTCGCGGACCGCAAGGAACGCAGCCGCATCATCGCCGTGTGCTTCGCCCTGCAAGGGCTGGCATCGGCCGCGCTGCTGGCCATCACGCTGTCGGGCTGGCGCGAAGTCGGCCTGATCTACGCCGTGCTGGTGCTGCTCGGCTGCGCGCGGGCCTTCATGATGCCGGCCAGCCAGGCGGTGCTGATCAACCTGGTATCGGCGCCGCGCTTCGCCCAGGCGGTGGCGCTGCACTCCTCGTCCTTCCACATCGCGGTGATCGTCGGTCCGGTGCTCGGCGGCGTGGTCTATCTCGGCGGGCCGCACGCGGTTTATATCGCCTCGACCACGCTGTTCTGCTGCGCGGTGCTGCTGATGAGCCGGGTGCGCAGCGGCTTGCGCCACGTGTCTACACAGGAAAGTGATCGCGGTGCCGGCGCGGTGTTCGAGGGCCTGCGCTTCGTGTTCTCGCGCCCGGTGGTGCTGGGTGCGGTATCGCTCGACCTGTTCGCGGTGCTGTTCGGCGGCGCCGTGGCGCTGCTGCCGGCAATGGCGACCGACGTGCTGCATACCGACGCCGCTGGCCTCGGCCTGCTGCGTGCAGCGACGGCGGTGGGTGCCGCGCTGGCCGCAGTGATGCTGGTATGGCGGCCTATCCGCCACAAGGTCGGGCCCTGGATGTTCGGCGGCGTGGCCCTGTTCGGCGTCTCGATGGTGCTGTTCGGCCTGTCCACCAGCCTGTGGCTGTCCGTCGTTGCGCTGGCCTTGAGCGGCGCGGGCGACATGGTCAGCGTTTATGTGCGCCAGATCCTGGTGCAGCACGAAACGCCGGACGAAATCCGCGGCCGCGTCAGCGCGGTCAATTCGGTGTTCATCGGCGCCTCGAACCAGCTCGGCGACTTCGAATCCGGTGTGGCCGCGCGCCTGCTCGGCCTGGTGCCGGCGGTCGTGTTCGGCGGCGCGGCGACGCTCGCCGTGGCAGGTGGGTGGATGAAGCTGTTTCCGGTGCTGGCGAGGATGGACGTGTTTCCGCATCTGCTGGCAGCGGAGGCGAAGGAACGCAAGGATGGGGAGCACAATGCCTGACGCCGGTTTTCACTATCGTCCATAGCGCCATGAACTACCTCGCCCACGCTTTCCTCGCCGGTCCCGTGTCCTCCGACCGCGTCGGCGGCATTGCCGGCGATTTTGTCCGCGGCCCGCTCGATCCACTGCCGCCGGGCATCGGCCCCCTGCTTGGCGCTGGTCTCGTCCTGCATCGCCGCATCGACGCCTACGCGGACATCCACCCCGCCTTCAAGCGCAGCCGCGCTCGCGTCAGCGCCCAGCGCCGCCGTGTCGGCGGCATCATGGTCGATCTGTTCTACGACCATTTCCTCGCGGTGCATTGGACGGAACTGGCGAAGGATCTGCCTGGGGAAAGTGAACTGGAATGTTTCACGGCCAACACCTATCGACTCATCGCCACGCATTCCGAGCCCTTGCCGCCGGCGTTCCGTGAGGTGTTCGCCCGCATGGCAGCGCAGGACTGGCTGGCCAGTTATCGCGATCCGGCTTCGGTGGCTTTGGCGCTCGATCGGATCGGGGAGTATCGCTTGCGGCAACCGAATCAGTTGAAGGGGGCGGGGGAAGAACTGCTGGCGAACTATGCGGGGTTTGAGGAGGATTTCATGGAGTTTTTGCCGGATGCGCTGCGGTTAGCAGGGGCAATACAGTTGGGGAGGAATTTTCTCGATGGAGACAAAGTATGAGAACACGGAAATTTAATTGGGAGCTTGTCGTTGGCGTGTGCGGTATCGCGCTTGGCCTCATTTCCTTGGTTTTCACATACTATCAAATCGAGCTCTCCAAACGGCACGATCGGATTTCGGTCCAACCTAGAATCACACTTGCATTCCACTCGGACTCCAAACGTGGTCGTTACGGTTGGTATTTGTCCAACAACGGCCTTGGACCGGCCTATTTCACTGGATTCAAGCTATTTGTGGATGATGAGCCGATTGGGTCGACAGCCCTGGGCGGATGGAAGGAGGTGCTGACCAAGTTGGATCTTCGCGGAGATTGTTTTTCTACCAGTTGGACCGCCCCTGAAACATCGCTCAGCTTTGGGCCTGAAGTGGATGAGCCGCTGATTGGTCTCAAGACTCCAATATCGGAAACATGTGAGACAGAGTTTACAAAGCTGATGACCAGACTGAACCGCCTGAAGGTACAGATCGACTACCAGTCGATCTATGGGGAGCCGTTCCAGAAGATCGCGCAGCCGACGCAGCTATTCTGACTTTGAGTAACCTGGTTAGCTAGCTTGACGGTATGAAGGCAATAATTGAAATGAGCTCCAGTTACGGAGCTCATTTCAATAGCCGCGCTATGAGAACCTCACATACATGGCATAAATTTAAATTTCTTTCTCACACATCAATATTCTGCGCATACAGCGCATTCCCCTCGATGAACGCCCTTCTCGGCTCCACGTTGTCCCCCATCAGCGTCGTGAAAATCTCATCCGCCGCAATCGCGTCATCGATCTGCACGCGCAGTAGGCGGCGAACCGCAGGGTCCATGGTGGTTTCCCACAACTGCTCGGGGTTCATCTCGCCCAGGCCTTTGTAGCGCTGCTTGGTGAGGCCGCGTTCGACTTCGCGCAGCAGCCAGGTGATGGCTTCGGCGAAGCGGGTGACGGGCTGGCGCTTTTCGCCGCGGCGGATTTCGGCGCCGGGGCCGATCAGGCCGGCGATGGCTTCGGCGGCGTTGCGGATGCTGCGGTAGTCGCCGGAGGCGAGGAACTCCTGCTCGACCCAGCCGTACTTGAGGTTACCGTGATGCAGGCGCTCGATGACGAGGCGCCAGGCTTCGGCTTCTTCGTTGTACTCGGGGTAGATGCTGAGGCCTTCGGGCAGGTGGGCCTGGATGCTGTCGGCGGAGCTGCGGGCGGCGGCTTCGTCGTCGAGGCTGACCTGCAGGTCGTGCGCGAGCATGACTTGCAGGACTTCGGGGTCGATGTAGTTGGCCAGGCGCCTGATGACGGCTTCGGCCAGCAGGTAGCTGCGGGCGAGGCCGCCGAGGGCTTCGTCGACGATGGGCGCGGCGCTTTCGCGCGGGGTCAGGCTGGCGCCGTCGAGGGCGAGCTTGAGCAGGTGGCCGTTGAGCTCGTGGTCGTCCTTGATGTAGATCTCGGTCTTGCCGTGCTTGATCTTGTACAGCGGCGGCTGGGCGATGTAGATGTGGCCGCGCTCGACCAGTTCCGGCATCTGGCGGTAGAAGAAGGTGAGCAGCAGGGTGCGGATGTGGGCGCCGTCGACGTCGGCGTCGGTCATCAGGATGATGCGGTGGTAGCGCAGCTTTTCGGGCTTGTAGTCGTCCTTGCCGATGCTGGTGCCGAGCGCGGTGATCAGGGTGGCGATTTCCTGGCTCTGCAGCAGCTTGTCGAAGCGGGCCTTCTCGACGTTGAGGATCTTGCCCTTGAGCGGCAGGATGGCCTGGAATTTGCGGTCGCGGCCCTGCTTGGCCGAGCCGCCGGCGGAGTCGCCCTCGACCAGGTAGAGCTCGCACAGCGCGGGGTCTTTTTCCTGGCAGTCGGCGAGCTTGCCGGGCAGGCCGACGCCGTCGAGCACGCCCTTGCGGCGGGTCATTTCGCGGGCCTTGCGGGCGGCGTCGCGGGCGCGGGCGGCTTCGACAATCTTGTTGCAGATGGTCTTGGCATCGATCGGGTTTTCGAGCAGGAAGTCGGCGAGCTTGCTGGCGACGACTTCTTCGACCGCCGGGCGGGCTTCGGAGGACACCAGCTTCATCTTGGTCTGGCTGGCGAACTTGGGGTCGGGCATCTTGACCGACAGCACGCAGGCGAGGCCTTCGCGCATGTCGTCACCGGTGATGTCGACCTTGGCCTTCTTGGCGATCTCGTTTTCTTCGATGTACTTGTTGATGACGCGTGTCATCGCCGCGCGCAGGCCGGTGAGGTGGGTGCCGCCGTCGGCCTGAGGGATGTTGTTGGTGTAGCACAGCACCTGTTCCTGGTAGCTGTCATTCCACTGCATGGCGACTTCGACGGTGAGTTCGGCGTCGTGGCCCTGGCCGGTGGGGATGCGGGTGTTGCCGGTGGCGTAGAAGACGTTGGGGTGCAGCACCGTCTTGGCGCGGTTGATGTATTCGACGAAGCCCTTGACGCCGCCGGCGAAGGCGAAGTCTTCTTCCTTGCCGGTGCGCTGGTCGACGAGACGGATCTTGACGCCGTTGTTGAGGAAGGACAGTTCGCGCAGGCGCTTGGCGAGGATGTCGTAGTGGTATTCGACGGTGCCGAAGATTTCGTCGTCGGCCAGGTAATGCACCTTGGTGCCGCGCTTGCTGGTTTCGCCGACGATGCGCGTGGGGCTGACCTCGACGCCGTCGACGACTTCGATGACGCGGTTCTGCGGCTTGCCGCGCTCGAATTCGAGCTGGTGCTTCTTGCCGTCGCGCGAGACGATGACCTTCATCCACTTCGACAGCGCGTTGACGCAGGACACGCCGACGCCGTGCAGGCCGCCGGAGACCTTGTAGCTGTTCTGGTTGAACTTGCCGCCGGCGTGCAGCACGCACATGACGATTTCGGCCGCCGAGCGCTTGGGCTCGTGCTTGTCGTCCATCTTGACGCCGACCGGGATGCCGCGGCCGTTGTCGGTGACCGAGATGGAGTTGTCGGCGTGAATGGTGATGACGATGTCGTCACAGTGGCCGGCCAGGGCCTCGTCGATGGAGTTGTCCACGACTTCGAACACCATGTGGTGCAGGCCGGTGCCGTCGGAGGTGTCGCCGATGTACATGCCGGGGCGCTTGCGCACCGCCTCCAGCCCTTCGAGCTGCTGGATGCTGGATTCGTCGTAGTCGTTGCTCCCTTGCGGGGCCGGCGTGTTTTGCGGTTCGGACATGGTCATCTCGGTGATTCAAAGAACGCTGCTGCTAAGAAACAAAATTGCCACAGTGGAGCGTGAAGAAACCGTAGCGAGCGGGTCGGCGTCGGCGCGAGAAGCGCAGCCATACTGCTGTATGGCGAGCATCACAGCGGCGACGCCGACCCGCGCAACAGGTTTATTCGCGCTCCACTAAATGCGCATCGGCATCACGACGTATTTGAACTTGTCGTTGCCGGGCAGGGTGATCAGGGCGCTGGAGTTGCCGTCGTTGAAGCGCCAATCCATCGTCTCGGACGAGAGGTTGTTGAGCACGTCGAGCAGGTAGGTGACGTTGAAACCGATGTCGAGCTTGTCGTCGTGATAGTCGATTTCGAGCTCTTCCATCGCCTCTTCCTGCTCGGCGTTGGTCGACACGATCTTGAGCAGGCCGTCCTCGAGCACCATGCGCACGCCGCGGAATTTCTCGTTGGTCAGGATCGCGGCGCGCTGCAGCGCGGCCAGCAGCGGCTGGCGGGCGAAGTTGATCAGCTTGGGGTGGGCCTGCGGGATCACGCGCTCGTAGTCGGGGAACTTGCCGTCGATCAGCTTGGTGACGAGCTCGATCGGGCCGAAGCGGAACACTGCCTGGTTGCCGGCGAGGACGATTTCCAGCGGGTCTTCGCTGTCGGCGAGCTGGCGGGCGAGTTCGAGCACGGTCTTGCGCGGCAGGATGGCTTCGGTGCGCTGCTCCACCGGCGCGTCGAGGTCGGCGGCGGCATAGGCCAGGCGGTGGCCGTCGGTGGCGACCATGCGCAGTTCGCCGCCGTCGGCGATGATGAGCAGGCCGTTGAGGTAGTAGCGGATGTCCTGCTGCGCCATCGAGTACGACACTTGGGCGAGCAGGCGCTTGAAGCTGCGCTGGCTGATGGTGATGCGCGCGGCGGCTTCGTCCGGCGGCGACAGGCGCGGGTAGTCGGCGGCGGGCAGGGTCTGGAGCTGGAAGCGGCTGCGGCCGGCCTTGACGGTGAGGCGCTTGTCGTCGAGCGTCAGGTTGATGTCGACGCCGTCGGGCAGGGCGCGCAGGATGTCCTGCAGCTTGCGCGCGCCGACGGTGATCGAGGCGTCTTCGCCGCCGATGTGGCCGGCGGTGATGGTGCGGATCTGGATTTCGATGTCGGTGGCCAGCATCGTGAGCTGGTCGCCGCGCTTCTCGATCAGCACGTTGGACAGGATCGGGAGCGTGTGGCGCTTTTCGACGATGCCGGCAACCGACTGCAGCGGGGCCAGGAGCGCATCGCGGGTGGTGGTGAGCAGGAGCATGGCGTCAGATCGGGTCGTTGAGTTGATCGGAAGGAAACAGTTTCGGGTCAGCCGCGCAGCACCTGGGTGAGCACGTGGACGTCGTGGTTGAGCTGGTGGTCGCCGAGGCGCAGCTCGGTAATGGTACGGCAGGCGTGCAGCACCGTCGTGTGGTCGCGGCCGCCGAAGGCTTCGCCGATCGCCGGCAGGCTCATCGGCGTCAGCTCCTTGGCCAGCCACATCGCCACCTGGCGCGGCCGGGCGATGACGCGGGTGCGCTTCTTGGAGTGCATGTCGGCGACCTTGATCTTGTAATAGTCGGCGACGGTCTTCTGGATGTGCTCGATCGAAAGCTGGCGGTTGTGCGCGTGCAGCAGGTCCTTGAGCGCTTCCTTGGCCACTTCGAGGCCGATCTGGCGGCCGTGGAAGCGGGCATAGGCGACGACCTTGTTGAGCGCGCCTTCCAGCTCGCGCACGTTCGAGCGCAGGTTCTTGGCGATCAGGAAGGCGACGTCGTCGTCCACCGCCACCCGCAGGGCCTCGGCCTTCTTCTTCAGGATGGCGACGCGCATTTCCAGCTCGGGCGGCTCGATCTGCACCGTCAGGCCCCAGTCGAAGCGGGAGATCAGGCGGTCTTCCAGGCCCTGGATGTCCTTGGGGTAGGTGTCGCAGGTGATGACGATCTGCTTGCGCGCTTCGGTCAGGGCGTTGAAGGCGTGGAAGAATTCTTCCTGCGTCCGGTTCTTGTTGTTGAAGAACTGGATGTCGTCGATGATCAGCATGTCCAGCGAGCGGTAGTAGCGCTTGAAGGCGTCGAAGCTCTTCTGCTGGTAGGCGCGCACGACGTCGGCGTAGTAGTCCTCGACGTGCACGTAGCGGATCACCGCACGGGGGTTGTGCCTGAATACCGCGTTGCCGATGGCGTGCACCAGGTGGGTCTTGCCGAGGCCGACGCCGCCGTAAACGAACAGCGGGTTGTACGAGGTGCCGGGGTTCTGCGACACCTGCATCGCCGCGGCGCGGGCGAGGTCGTTGGCGCGGCCGGTGACCAGGGTGTCGAAGGTGAAATCCGGGTTGAGGCGGGTCTTCTCGTAGGCCAGTTCGAGACCGGAGGAAGCGGACGATGCCGCTGGCGCAGGTTCGATGTCGCGGCTGGCGGCGGTCGCGCGCGGAGCGCGGGCGGGCGCAGCTTCAGCAGCGACGGATGCCGGGGCGGCATCGGCTGCCGGTTCGGTTGCGGCAGGCCGGGCCGGTGCGGCGGCGGTGCTTGCGGCCGGGCGGCTGTTGCGCGAAGCGCCGACCGGCGGCAGCTGGAGCTCCACCTGCAGCGGATTGCCGGCATGCTCCTCGCCCAGCTCGTGGATGCGGCCCAGGTAGCGTTCGCGAACCCATTGCAACACGAAGCGGTTGGGGGCGATCAGCCGGAACGTGCCGTCCTCGCCGGACTCGGCCCGCAGGGTCTTGATCCAGGTGTTGAACTGCTGCTGCGGCAACTCCTGTTCAAGGCGCGACAGGCAGAAAGGCCAGAAGTCTTCGGTCACGGCGGGTTCGTGGGTGTTCGGTTCGTGTTGATGGGCGGTATCTACAGCAAGCATGTGCAGCATGCACTCAGGTGGCGCATTGGCGGGCACGGGCAGGGGGATGCTGCATGGGCGGCTTCTTGGCGGCCGGACGTTCGGGTGTCGGCGCCTGCCTTCGCGGCGAAGCTCGGAAGCCGGCTATTCTAACCCCCTGGAGGGGACTTATCCACAGGCCCGGCCAAAAATTGTGATTGACAAACATGGGATTATCCATTTAACTCTCGCGTTTGACCTAACATTGGCAGTCGATCATGAAACGCACCTACCAGCCCTCCGTCGTCCGTCGCAAGCGCACCCATGGTTTCCTGGTCCGCATGAAGACCCGTGGCGGCCGTGCGGTCATCCGCGCACGTCGTGCCAAGGGCCGTCATCGCCTCGCCGTCTGAGGTGACGTTGCCCTCGGGCGCTGATCAGGGTTTCCGCAGCGCTCACAGATTGCATAAAACGGATGAGTATTCATCCGTTTTTGCTTTTCGGCGGGCACTGCGCGGGCGCTTCTACATGCTGCACTATCGACCCAATGGCCTCGACACGGCCCGCTTGGGCGTGGTGGTGGCCAAGAAGCTCGCCAAGCGCGCCAACACCCGCAACCTGGTGAAGCGCATCGCGCGCGAGATCTTTCGCCGCAATCGTGAATCCTTGCCCGCGGTCAACATGGTCGTCCGCCTGCATGCACCGGTCGCCAAGGCGACACGGGCCGAGATGAACCAGGACCTGCTCGCCTTGCTGCAAAAGCTGCCCCGGCCATGAAAACCCTGTTGATCGCCCTGCTGCGCTTCTACCGCTATGCGATCAGCCCCATGCTGGGGCGCAACTGCCGTTTTCATCCGACCTGCTCCGAGTACGCGATCGAAGCCGTCCAGCGCCATGGCGCGCTGCGCGGCGGCTGGCTCGCGGCAAGACGGGTGGGGCGTTGTCACCCTTTCAATCCGGGCGGGTATGATCCCGTTCCCTGACCTGAGACAGAACGAATCCGATGGATCAACGCCGCCTCATCCTCTTCCTGGTTTTCTCCTTCTCGCTGGTGATGCTGTGGGAAGGCTGGATCAAGCATAACAATCCCGCTCCGGCGGTCCAGGCGACGGCTGCTGCCGGCGCAGCGGCCGACGGCTCGGTGCCGACGCCGTCGGCCGGCCTGGCCGCAGGCCAGAACGCCGTGCCCGGCGGCCAGGCTGCCGCCACGGCTACCTCGGCGCCGCGAGTGGTGGTCGAAACCGACCTGCTGCGTGCCCAGGTGTCCGCCGAGGGCGGCGACATCGTCCGCCTCGAGCTCAAGCAGCATCAGGCCGCTGGCGAGAGCGAGGCCAACTTCGTGCTGCTGGACGACGGCTCCGTCCGCCACCAGTATTTCGCCCAGTCCGGCCTGATCGGCGAAGGGCTGCCGACGCACAAGACGCTGTTCGCGCTGCCGGCTTCCGAAGTGACGCTGAAGGACGGCGAGGATCAGGTCGAACTGCGCCTCCAGGCGCCCGAGCAGAACGGTCTGCAGGTCACCAAGGTGATGCGCTTCCAGCGCGGCAGCTACCTGATCGACGTCAGCTACGAGATCCGCAACGGCAGCGGCCAGGCCATCGCCCCGCATGCTTATTTCCAGCTCACCCGCGACGGCGAAGCCGCCGAGCAGGTGGAAGCCTTCGGTGTGAATACCTTCACCGGCCCGGCCTTCTTCACTGACGCCGGCAAGTTCCAGAAGGTCCAGTTCAAGGAAATCACCGAGGGTGATGCCAAGTTCGTCAAGAACGCCAGCGACGGCTGGGTGGCGATGGTGCAGCACTACTTCGTCAGCGCCTGGCTGCCGGAGCAGGGCACGCAGCGTGAGTACTTCGCCCGTCCGTTGGGCAACAACATGTTCTCGGCCGGCCTGATCATGCCCGTGGCGGCGATCGAACCGGGCGCGCAGGCCACGGTCGGCACCCGCCTGTACGCCGGCCCGCAGGAGCAGGACAAGCTCGAAGGCATCGCCCCGGGCCTCGACCTGGTGGTCGACTATGGCTGGCTGACGGTGATCGCCGCGCCGCTGTTCTGGGTGCTGTCGTGGTTCCACAAGCTGACCGGCAACTGGGGCTGGGCCATCATCCTGGTGACCGTCGCGCTGAAGGCGCTGTTCTTCCCGCTGTCGGCTGCCAGCTACAAGTCGATGGCCAAGATGCGTGTGCTCGGTCCGCGCCTGCAGCGCATGAAGGAGATGTACGGCAACGACAAGGCCAAGATGCAGCAGGAGATGATGAATCTCTACCGCACCGAGAAGATCAACCCGCTCGGCGGCTGCCTGCCCATCCTGGTGCAGATCCCGGTGTTCATCGCGCTGTACTGGGTGCTGCTGGGCAGCGTCGAGATGCGCCATGCGCCCTGGCTGGGCTGGATCCAGGATCTGTCGGCGAAGGACCCCTACTTCATCCTGCCGATCATCATGGGCGTCTCCATGCTGATCCAGATGAAGCTGAACCCGACGCCGCCGGACCCGATCCAGGCCAAGGTCATGATGGCGATGCCGATCGTGTTCACCTTCATGTTCCTGTGGTTCCCGTCCGGCCTGGTGCTGTACTGGGTGGTCAACAACATCCTGTCGATCGCCCAGCAATGGCAGATCACGCGGATGATCGAAAGTGCAAAACCCGGCAGCAAGACAGCCTGACACCATTGCCGCCATCGCGACGGCACCGGGCCGGGGAGGCATCGGTGTCGTTCGCGTCTCGGGCGCCAGCCTGAGTGAATTTGCCGCCGGGCTCTGCGGCCGCGCGCCTCAGCCGCGCAAGGCCATGCTGGCGACCTTCACCGATGCCGCCGGCGAGGCCATCGACCAGGGCATCCTGCTCCATTTCCCCGGCCCCGCCTCCTTCACCGGCGAAGATGTGCTCGAACTGCAAGGCCACGGCGGCCCGGTGGTCATGCAGATGCTGCTGGCGCGCTGCCTCGAACTCGGCGCCCGCCTCGCCGAACCCGGCGAATTCACCCGCCGCGCCTTCCTCAACGGCAAGCTCGACCTCGCCCAGGCCGAAAGCGTCGCCGACCTCATCGAAGCCTCGACTGCCGCCGCCGCCCGTTCCGCGGTGCGCTCGCTGTCCGGTCGCTTCTCGGAAGAAATCCACCGCATCGTCGATGCGCTGATCGACCTGCGCATGCTGGTCGAAGCCACGCTGGACTTCCCCGAGGAAGAAATCGAATTCCTCGAACGCGCGCGCGCGATGCCGCGCCTCGAAGAAATCCGCGACAAGCTCGAGAGCGTGCTCGACCGTGCCCGCCAGGGCGCGCTGCTGCGCAGCGGCCTCAACGTCGTGCTGGTCGGCGAACCCAACGTCGGTAAATCCAGCCTGCTCAACCAGCTCGCCGGCGAAGACCGCGCCATCGTCACCGACATCGCCGGCACCACCCGCGACGCGCTGCGCGAGACGATCCAGATCGAGGGCATCCCGCTGCACATCATCGACACCGCCGGCCTGCGCGAAACCGCCGACACCGTCGAACGCATCGGCATCGAGCGCACCTGGCGCGAAATCGAACGCGCCGACGTCATCCTGCGCCTCGTCGACGCCAGCGCTGCCGCGTCGGACAGCGCTCCCGAGGCCATCGACGCCCGCCTGCCGCGCGACGCCGAACGCATCACCGTCGCCAACAAGATCGACCTCGCCGGCCTCGAAGCCGGCCGTAGCGAAGACGAAAGTGGCCACGTCCGCCTTCAGGTCGCCGCCCGCCACGGCACCGGCATCGACCTCGTCCGCGCCGAACTGCTGCGCATCGCCGGCTGGCACGCCCACGGCGAAGACGTCATCCTCGCCCGCGAACGCCACCTTCACGCCCTGCGCGCCGCCCTCGCCCACGTCGAATCCGCCGCCACCCAGTCCGCCGCCCTCGAACTCTTCGCCGAAGAACTGCGCCTGGCGCAGGAAAGCCTCGGCGAGATCACCGGGGAGTTCAGTGCGGATGATCTGCTGGGGGTGATTTTTTCGAGGTTTTGTATCGGGAAGTGAGGTGGTGCCTATGGACATCCTGCCGGCATCGGCAGCAAGCCGATCCGGGACATTACCGCCGAGGACGTGCGCAGCGTCATCTGGCGCAAGAGGGAACAAGGCTTCGATGCTGCTGCACGAACAGGGCTGGCCTTCGGATGTGGTGGAAAAGGCGCTGAACCACACCATCAGCGGGGTGCGCGGTATTTACAACCGCGCCGAGTATGCCGAACAGCGGCGGGAAATGTTGCAGGCGTAGTCGGACTACATCGACGGGCTGGCGCCGTCGGGGAATCTGGTGATCGTTGCTGCTTCGGCTTGAGAGGGCCTTTTCCTTTTCCGGGCAGGGCCGTTGTCCCTTGGGCACCATTCCCTTGCCTTGTCCCTTTCTGCTGCAAAAGGGCACCGCCATCCGCAACGGAGACATTCTTAACAACGATGATTATCACGCACTGATACAATCGTCAAACAGACATGTTATGAACCTCACGATCATGAAGCGTTGCATTGTCGGCGTCCGACAGCCGGATAGACCACTCCCGCAAGGGAGCGAGATGCCAAGCATCTGGTTTCCATCCCTGGCATCGCTGGCTGCTGTGCTTTCCGATGACAACCGCCGTCTGCTGCGCCTCATTCACGACAGGCAACCCAAGTCCCTGACGGAACTGGCCGAACTCAGCGGGCGCAAGGTGCCGAACCTGTCGCGCACGCTGCGGCTGATGGCGGACTATGGGCTGGTTTCCCTGCAACGCAATGTCCGGGACGTTCAGCCGACCGCGCTGGCGACCGAATTCCTGGTGGTACTGGATTGATGGACGCGGGCATGAAGAGGGGCTGCCGATGAGCCAGGAAGGGCACCTTGCCCGCCTGTTTCACGATCTCAAGCTTATGGAGCGGGAAGGTAGTGGCTTCGACAAGATGTCCGAGGTGTTGCTGTCGCAGGGCCGGCCCGCGCCGGAACTGACCGAACGGCATTGGGCGGTGTTATGAACTGGCTATCAGACAAATTTCTCCATATCGGTGATAGATGGACGATAGAGATTGAGCGATACACCGGCACCAGCCCGATGAATCAAAGGTTTCTATCGACCACAGGCAATCAAGATTGGGCGATAGCAAGCGGACTCTCTATCGCCTGCCTTGATTTGGCTCAAAACGCCGACTATCCGCCAAGTTTGCGCCAAAGCCATGCGCCAAACCGGCTGGAATCCCGGCTAACCCATTGTCGTGGCGAAATATTTTCTTTGGCTCACATCTTCTGTTTGAGTCAAACCCGAACCAAACCCATTGAAACAGGAAGCACCGCATGACAAGCACCCGACAACGCGCTGCCCTGCAACGCCAGATCTGGCAGATCGCCAATGACGTGCGCGGCGCGGTCGATGGCTGGGACTTCAAGCAATACGTCCTTGGCACCCTGTTCTACCGCTTCATCAGCGAGAACTTTGCCAGCTATATCGAAGGCGGTGACGACAGCATCCAGTACGCCAAACTGGCTGACAGCGTCATCACCGCTGACATCAAGGACGATGCCATCAAGACCAAGGGCTATTTCATCTATCCCAGCCAGTTGTTCGCCAACGTGGCCGGCGGCGCCCATGGCAACGAAACCCTGAATACCGATCTGGCCCGCATCTTTGCTGCCATCGAAAGCTCGGCCAGCGGCTACCCGTCCGAGCACGACATCAAGGGCCTGTTCGCCGATTTCGACACCACCAGCAACCGCCTCGGCAATACTGTCAAGGAGAAGAACGCCCGCCTTGCCGCCGTGCTCAAACGCGTGGCTGAACTTGACTTCGGTGGCTTCGATGCCAGCCACATCGACCTGTTCGGCGATGCCTACGAATTCCTCATCTCCAACTACGCCGCCAACGCCGGCAAGTCCGGTGGCGAGTTCTTCACCCCGCAGAACGTCTCCAAGCTGATCGCAAGGCTGGCCATGCACAAGCAGGCCAGTGTTAACAAGATCTATGACCCCGCCTGCGGCTCTGGCTCGCTGCTGCTGCAAGCCAAGAAGCAGTTCGACGAACACATCATCGAAGACGGGTTCTACGGCCAGGAAATCAACCACACCACGTACAACCTGGCGCGGATGAACATGTTCCTGCACAACATCAACTACGACAAGTTCAACATCCAATTGGGTGACACGCTGCGCAACCCGCATTTCGGCGACGAAAAGCCCTTCGACGCCATCGTCTCCAACCCGCCGTATTCGGTGAAGTGGATCGGCGGGGATGACCCCACCCTCATCAACGACGACCGCTTCGCCCCGGCCGGCGTGCTCGCGCCCAAGTCCAAGGCCGACTTCGCCTTCGTGCTGCACGCGCTGCACTACCTCTCAGGCAAGGGCCGTGCCGCCATTGTCTGCTTCCCCGGCATCTTCTACCGGGGGGGGGCGGAACAGAAAATCCGCCAATACTTGGTGGACAACAACTATGTGGAAACGGTGATCGCGCTGGCCCCCAACCTGTTCTTCGGCACCACCATCGCCGTCAACATCCTGGTGCTGTCCAAGCACAAGACCGACGCCAAGACCCAGTTCATCGACGCCAGCGGCCTGTTCGACAAGAAAACCAACAACAACGAACTGTCTGACAAGCACATCGAACAGATTATGCAGGTGTTCAACAACAAAGCCGACGTAGCGCACCTCGCCAAATTGGTGGATTACGAGGCGATAGCCGGCAATGACTACAACCTGTCGGTCAGTAGCTACGTGGAAACCAAGGACACCCGCGAAGTGGTGGACATCGCCCAGGTCAATGCCGAACTGAAAATCATCGTTGCTCGGATTGACAAGCTGCGGGCGGAGATCGATGCCATCGTGGCCGATATTGAAGGTAAAAAAGCATGAATCGCATTGAAGATCTCCTCGCCTTACATTGCCAAAATGGCGTGCAATTCAAATTTCTCGGCGAAGTCGGCGATTTTATCCGCGGCAATGGCCTTCAAAAAAGCGATTTCGTAGCGACTGGGATTGGCGCCATTCACTATGGCCAGATTCATACCCACTACGGTACATGGACGACCGTAACGAAATCATTTGTAACTGAGGAGTTTGCCTCACGGTTACGAAAGGCCAAGCCTGGCAATCTTGTAATTGCAACGACCAGTGAAGACGACGAAGCTGTAGCGAAAGCAGTGGCTTGGCTAGGAAGTACCGAGATTGCGGTCAGCGGAGATGCTCACATCTACCGCCATACGCTCGACCCGAAGTATGTATCGTATTTCTTCCAATCTGCCCAGTTCCAGGATCAGAAGAGAAAATACATAACAGGGTTAAAAGTCCGTCGCATCTCCGGTGATGCACTTGCGAAGATTCGCATTCCGGTACCGCCACTCGAAATCCAGCGCGAAATTGCAAAAATTCTTGATACTTTCGCGGAGCTGGAGGCGGAGCTGGAGGCGGAGCTGGAGGCGGAGCTGGAGGCGCGTCGGCGGCAATACAAGTATTACCGCGACGCGCTTCTCACGTTCGACGAACGTGAGAATAGCGCAAGCAAGCAAGCAAGCAAGCAAGCAAGCAAGCAAGCAAGGATAACAGCCTTGAGTGAGATTACAACCACTATTGTTTCGGGTAGAAACAAGCGTCGAATGAGCGAGGGTGACTATCCCGTCTATGGCTCGACGGGTCTTCTTGGTTACTCGGATGAGCCGGCCTACTCGGGAGATGCACTTCTTGTAGCTCGCGTAGGTGCTAATGCAGGTTTAGTCAATGCAGTTAGTGGCAACTTCGACGTATCCGACAATACGCTCATCGTTCGACCAAGCCCAGAATGGAATGTGCGCTTCGCATTCCATCAGTTGACTCACATGAATTTGAACCAATATGCCGTCGGCGGTGGCCAGCCTCTGGTAACTGGTGGGCTTCTAAAGAATCTGAAAGTGCTCTTGCCCCCACTCGAAGAACAAGAACGTATCGCTGCCATCCTCGATAAGTTCGACACCCTGACCAACTCCATCAGCGAAGGCCTGCCTCGCGAAATCGAACTGCGCCGCAAGCAGTACACGCATTACCGCGACAAGCTGTTGAACTTCGTGGAGTTGGAGGAAGCCGCATAACATGGGCAAGACGCTCGCCGAAGTTGCCAAACAACTGAGAGACGCTGACAAAAAAGTGCAGTTGATCTATGCCTTCAATGGCATGGGAAAAACGCGCCTTTCCCGCGAATTCAAGCAGCTTGTTGCCCCCAAGAACGAGGACGGCGAAGAAGGCGCCACCGATCAGCCCGCGTCGTCACGCAGCAAGATTCTCTACTACAGCGCTTTCACCGAAGATTTGTTCTATTGGGACAACGATCTGACGCTGGATGCCGCTCCCAGGCTGCGGATTCAGCCCAATTCGTTTACCGACTGGTTGCTCGCGCTGCTCAGGGAATTGGGGCAGGACGGAAATATCGTCAGATACTTCCAGCGCTATGCCAACGACAAGTTGACCCCACATTTCAGCGAAGATTTTTCCGAAGTCACCTTTTCGCTGGAGCGTGGCGATGATGAAAGCTCCGGCAATATCAAGATATCGAAAGGCGAAGAGAGCAACTTCATCTGGAGCGTCTTCTATACGCTACTGGATCAAGCCATCAGTGTGCTCAATGTCGCGGAACCGGAAGATCGTGAAACCCGACAGTTCGACCAGCTTGAATATGTATTCATCGACGATCCGGTGAGTTCGTTGGACGAAAACCACCTGATCGAGCTGGCTGTCAATCTGGCGGGGATGATCAAGACCAGTCCCCCCAATCTGAAGTTCATCATCACCACCCACAGCCCGTTGTTCTACAACGTGGTCTACAACGAACTCAACTCCAAGATCTGCTATTTACTGGAGCGGCTTGAGGATGGCACCTTCGCTCTTGTGGAAAAGAAGGGAGATTCCAACAAGAGTTTTTCCTATCACCTGCATCTCAGGAAAACCCTTGAGCAGGCGATTGCCGCTAATCAGGTTGAACGTTATCACTTCACACTACTGCGCAATCTCTATGAGAAAACTGCCAGCTTCCTGGGTTACCCACAGTGGTCGGAACTACTGCCGGACGACAAGCAGACCTATTTGAATCGCATCATCCAATTCACCAGCCATAGCACTTTGTCCAATGAAGCGGTTGCCGAGCCGACGCCGCAAGAAAAGCAGACAGTCAAATTCCTGCTGGACAACCTGATCGACAACTATAGCTATTGGCAGCAGAACTAAATCAAAGAGGGTCGTCGTGCCTAATCTAATCAGCTTTCAAGATCAAACCACCGAGTTTCTGCTTTACACCGCGCCCAACGGCGCAATCAAGGTGGAGGTGCTGCTCGGTAACGAGACCCTCTGGCTGACGCAGGAGCGCATGGCCGAACTGTTCGGGGTTGGTGTGCCTGCCATCTCCAAGCACCTGAAAAACATCTTTGAAAGCAATGAGTTGCAGGAAGAAGTGGTTGTTTCCATTCTGGAAAACACCACTGAGCACGGCGCCATTGCAGGCAAAACCCAGACCCACAAGGTCAAGTATTACAACCTTGATGCGGTGATCTCGGTCGGCTACCGGGTCAATTCGGCGCAGGCCACCCAATTCCGCATCTGGGCCACGGCGCTGATCAAGGAATACATCATCAAGGGCTTTGCCATGGATGATGAGCGGCTGAAAAATGGCCGTTACTTCGGTAAGGACTATTTCCGAGAATTGCTGGAGCGGGTGCGTTCCATCCGCGCCAGTGAACGGCGCGTCTACCAGCAGATCACCGATATTTTTGCCGAATGCAGTATCGACTACGATCCAAAATCCGTCACCACGCAGTTGTTTTATGCGCATGTACAGGACAAGTTCCATTACGCCATCACCGGCCATACGGCGGCTGAAATCATTCAGAGCAAGGCCGATGCCGACAAGCCGCTGATGGGCATGAGCACCTACAAGAATGCCCCGCATGGCCGGGTATTGAAGTCCGATGCCACGGTGGCGAAAAACTATCTCTGCGAGGCAGAGATCAAGCAGTTGGAGCGGGCGGTTTCCGGCTTCTTTGACTACATCGAAGGCATCATCGAGCGGCGAACCACCTTCACTATGGAGAGCTTTGCCGAGAGCGTGAACAAGTTTCTGGCCTTCAACGAATACAAAATTCTGGAAGGCTACGGCAAGGTCAAGCGCACGGATGCCGATGCCAAAGCCATTGCCGAGTACGAGAAATTCAACAAGCAGCAGCGCATCGAATCCGACTTCGACCGCACCGTTAAAAAGCTGTTGCACAAGAAGGGTGCACAGAAATGACTGACTACAAAACCATCGCCGAGTCGAACAACTTCATCGTCCTTGATAGGTACGCCAAGGAGTGGAAGGTCGCCGAAAGCTACCAAAGCGAAGGCGACCTGGAGCGCGAGTTCGTCCAGGATCTGGTCAATCAGGGTTATGAATACCTGCCCGGCCTGAAAACACAGCAAGGCTTGCTGGGCAATGTCCGTGAGCAATTACAAACCCTGAATAGCGCCCAATTCTCGGATGGCGAATGGACGCGCTTTGTGGAAAGCTGGCTGGACAAACCCAGCGATGGCATCGTCGAGAAAACCCGCAAGATTCATGATGACTACATCCATGACTTCGTGTTCGATGATGGCCGCATCCAGAACATCTACCTGCTCGACAAGAAGAACATCGCCCGCAACAAGGTGCAGGTGGTCAAGCAGTTCGCGCAAACCGGCAGCCACGCCAACCGCTATGACGTCACGGTGCTGGTCAACGGCCTGCCGCTCGTTCAGGTGGAATTGAAGAAGCGTGGCGTGGCCATCCGCGAAGCCTTCAATCAGGTGCACCGCTACAGCAAGGAGAGCTTCAACAGCGAGCATTCCCTGTTCAGGTATTTGCAGCTCTTCGTCATCTCCAACGGAACCGACACGCGCTACTTTGCCAACACCACGCAGCGCAACAAGAACAGCTTCGACTTCACCATGAATTGGGCGCAGGCCGACAACAGCCCGATCAAGGACTTGAAGGACTTCACCGCCACGTTCTTCCAGAAGCACACCTTGCTCAATGTGCTTCTGACCTATTCGGTGTTCGATGTCGGCAATACCCTGCTGGTGATGCGGCCCTACCAGATTGCCGCGACCGAACGTATCTTGTGGAAGATCAAGAGTGCCCGGCTGGCCAAACACTGGAGCAGTACCGAAGGTGGCGGCTATGTCTGGCACACGACGGGTTCGGGCAAGACCCTGACCAGCTTCAAGGCCGCTCGCCTGGCGACGGAGTTGGATTTCATCGACAAGGTGTTTTTCGTGGTGGATCGCAAGGATCTGGACTACCAGACCATGAAGGAATACCAGCGCTTTTCGCCTGACAGCGTGAATGGCTCGGACAGCACCGCCGGGCTGAAGCGTAATCTGGACAAGGACGACAACAAGATCATCGTCACCACCATCCAGAAGCTCAACAACCTGATGAAGAGCGAAAACGACCTGCCGATCTACGGCAAGCAGGTGGTTTTCATCTTCGACGAATGCCATCGCAGCCAGTTTGGCGAGGCGCAGAAGAACCTGAAGAAGAAGTTCAAGAGGTTTTACCAGTTCGGCTTCACCGGCACGCCGATCTTCCCGCAAAACGCGCTGGGCGCGGACACCACCGCCAGCGTGTTCGGCCGGGAACTGCACTCCTACGTCATCACCGATGCCATCCGCGACGAAAAGGTGCTCAAGTTCAAGGTGGACTACAACGATGTACGTCCGCAGTTCAAGGCCATCGAAACCGAGCAGGACGAGAAGAAGCTCAGCGCGGCGGAAAACCGGCAGGCCTTGCTGCACCCGGATCGCATCCGCGAAATCACCCAGTACATCCTGAGCAACTTCCGGCAGAAGACCCACCGCCTGCAAGCGGGTGCCAAGGGGTTTAATGCTATGTTTGCCGTGAGCAGCGTGGATGCGGCCAAGTTCTACTACGAAGCCTTCAAGACCCAGCAGAAGGACGGCGACAAGCCTTTGAGAGTCGCCACCATCTTCTCGTATGCCGCCAACGAGGAGCAGGACGCGGTGGGCGACATCGCGGACGAAGGCTTTGAAGTCTCGGCCATGGACAGCAGTGCGAAGGAGTTCCTGAGCGCAGCCGTTGCCGATTACAACGCGATGTTCAAGACCAGCTTCAGCGTGGACAGCAAGGGCTTTCAGAATTACTACCGCGACCTGGCCAAGCGCGTCAAAGAGCAGGATGTCGATTTGCTGATTGTGGTCGGCATGTTCCTGACCGGCTTCGATGCGCCCATGCTGAATACCTTGTTCGTGGACAAGAACCTGCGCTACCACGGCCTGATCCAGGCCTATTCGCGCACCAACCGCATTTTTGACGCCACCAAGACCTTCGGTAACGTCGTCACCTTCCGCGATCTGGAGCAGGCGACCATCGATGCCATTACCCTGTTCGGCGACAAGAACACCCGCAATGTGGTGCTGGAGAAAAGCTACACCGAATACATGGATGGCTTCACCGACGCAGCCACGGGCGAGGCCCGGCGCGGTTTCATCGACGTGGTGAGTGAGCTGGAGCAGCGCTTTCCCGACCCGTCGAACATCCTCAAGGAATCCGACAAGAAGGCGTTTGCCAAACTGTTCGGCGAATACTTGCGCGTGGAGAACGTGCTGCAAAACTATGATGAATTCGGCAGCCTGAAAGCCTTGCAGAACATCGACACGAGCGACCCGCAGGCGGTGGAGGACTTCAAGGCGAAGTGCTACCTGAGCGACGACGATTTGGCTGCATTGCAGGCGATCCACATTCCTGCCGATCGAAAAATCCAGGATTACCGTTCCACCTACAACGACATCCGCGACTGGCTGCGCCGGGAGAAAGCCTCGGCGGAAAAAGAGAAATCCAGCATCGACTGGGATGATGTGGTGTTCGAGGTAGACCTGCTCAAGTCGCAGGAAATCAACCTGGACTACATCCTGGAATTGATCTTCGAGAAGAACAAGAAGACCAAGGACAAGGTGGCCTTGGTCGAGGAGGTGCGCCGGGTAATCCGTGCCAGCCTGGGTAACCGCGCCAAGGAAAGCCTGGTGGTGGACTTCATAAACCAGACTGACTTGGACAGGCTGGGCGACAAGACCAGTGTGATCGAGGCTTTCTTCCGCTTTGCCCAGGCCGAGCAACAACACGAGGCACAGGAACTGATCGAGGCCGAGAACCTGAATCCCGAGGCGGCCAAGCGGTATATCTCCACTTCGCTCAAGCGCGAATTTGCCAGCGAAAACGGTACTGAACTCAACGCGCTTTTGCCCAAGATGAGCCCACTCAACCCGCAATACCTGACGAAAAAGCAAAGCGTCTTCCAGAAGATCGCTGCGTTCGTGGAGAAATTTAAGGGCGTAGGCGGATCAATCTGAAAAGTAATCTATCGTCCAAGATACACCGCTGTAATCTGGATCCGCTCATGCCCAAGTTCTCGGCTGATTCTTTGCCGTGCGGCATTATCTTGGGCGAGTTGTTTGTGTGTCAGCGCCACGGTCGGCGATGTGGGCATGATGCAGTAGGCGGTCCAGCATTGCCGCCGTCAGCGTCTGGTCGTCCGCGAAGGCGCTTGCCCACTGCGTGAACGGCAGGTTGCTCGTGAGCACCATTGAGCCTCGCTCGTAGCGCTTGGCCACCACGTTGAAGAACAGATTGCAGCGCATTGGACGTTGGCGAACGTCGATGGCCGGTTTCGCTGCCACTGATCAGGTCGTCTGCTAATGCATCGCATCGGTAATGGGAGAGCGGGAAGTGTCCAGGGAGGGCCATCCGCCGCTACCAAGAGACACGCTTGATTTTTTGATCCAAGAATAGATCCAAGCGCGTCGATGGGGTTCAAAAACTCCCTTAAAAACAACGTCATGCGGAGAAAACGCCACTTCTGCATCGGGAAGTGAGCGAGTAGTGAGAGCATTTTTTAACATAAGTTGTTTTTCATGTTAAAAAATACGTAAAATTAGAACATGAAGCATGCTCTCATACATAATTCGCGTGTTGAATCGAATGGAGTCCTGACATGGCCCTGCAAGGCAACTACGTCATCCCCGAGTTGCCCCCAGCGGGTGTGGATTTCCATACGCCGGAACTCCTCAAAGTATTGGTGACGGCGCACCGCCATCTGGCGGAGCTGAAGGGGTGTGCCGCAAGCATTCCGAACCAGGGAATTCTGATCAATACCTTGGCATTGCAAGAGGCCAAAGCCAGTTCGGAGGTCGAGAGTTACGTGACGACCCAGGACGAACTGTTTCAGGCTGATCTGCACATCGCGGAATGGATGTCACCTGCAGCGAAGGAGGTATCTCGCTACCGCGAGGCGCTGATGCACGGGTTCGAACGCATGCGGGAGCAGCAAGGCATTTTGAGCAACGGAACGCTGATAGGGCTGTTTCAATTGCTCAAGAATAGCAGCGAAGCCTTTCGTTCCAGCGGAGGTACCGTACTGAAGAATGAAAGGACGGGGGCTACGGTGTTCGTGCCACCGCAGGACGGTGCAAGCGTGCTGGCGCATATGCAAGCCTTGGAACGCTTTATCAACGATGAAACTGTCTGTGACTTGGACCCGATCATCAAAATGACTCTGATTCACCACCAGTTCGAGAGTATTCACCCTTTCAGTGACGGTAATGGCCGCATTGGCCGGATTCTGTGCGTGCTGTATCTGGTGCAGGCTGGTTTATTGGATACGCCGGTTTTGTATTTGTCGCGCTATATCAACCAGCACAAGGGGGACTACTACCGTTTGTTGCAGGCAGTGCGCGACGAGACACCGAATGCGGCTGCGTGGCACGACTGGGTAAGATTTATGCTGTGCGCGGTGGCGGAGACGGCTCGGCGTGCCGTGCAACTGGTGGGTGGCATGCGCGAGTTGATGGCCGAGACCAAGCGCCGCATGCGCACAAACTTGCCAAAGTTGTATTCCCAGGATTTACTCAACAACTTGTTTCGTCATCCCTACACGCGTATCGAGTTTGTGCAGCGCGATTTGGGTATCACACGGCAAACGGCGGCGCGCTATCTTCGGCAACTGGCACAGGTGGGTTTGGTGCAGGAGCATAGCCAAGGCAAGCATCTGTACTTCATCAACGTGCCGTTAGTGCAGTTGCTGGCTCAAGGAGAACATTGATGACTGAGCTATCCGGAATTTCCGGATAGCTCAGCGGAAGGACAGCCTCGATCCACGAAGCAGTCCATTTCCAGTCCTTACACCCCCACCGTTTCCGCCTGCTCCTCCAGCAGCACGTCGCGTTCACCTTCCCGCACCCGGGTCGTCAGGCCCATCTTCGCCATCAGCGCGAGGAAGGGGCGAGGCGGCAGTTCTTCGACGTTGGCCATGCGGCGCACGTCCCAGGTGCCGTCGGCGATCAGCAGCGCGGCGGCGACGGCGGGGACGCCGGCGGTGTAGGAGATCGCCTGGCTGCCGATTTCACGGTAATTCTCTGCGTGATCGCAGATGTTGTAGATGAATACCGTGCGTTCCTTGCCGTCCTTCTCGCCGCGCACCATGTTGCCGATGCAGGTCTTGCCGGTGTAGGCGGGGGCGAGCGAGGCGGGGTCGGGGAGGACGGCCTTGAGCACCTTGAGGGGCACGACTTCCTGGCCTTCGGCGGTGCGCACCGGCTTTTCGGACAGCATGCCGATGTTCTTGAGCACGGTGAAGACGTTGATGTAGTGCTCGCTGAAGCCCATCCAGAAGCGGATGTTGGGCACGTCGAGGTTTTGCGACAGCGAGTGCAGTTCGTCGTGGCCGGTGAGGTAGGCGGTCTGCTTGCCGACCACGGGCAGGTTCCAGTCCTTGCGGTATTCGAACATCTTCGAGGGCGTCCATTGCCTGTCCTGCCACGACCAGACGGTGCCGGTGAATTCGCGGAAATTGACCTCGGGGTCGAAGTTGGTGGCGAAGTAGCGGTCGTGGCGGCCGGCGTTGATGTCGATGATGTCGATGGCGTCGATGCGGTCGAAGTATTCGTCGCAGGCCAGGCGGGCGTAGGCGTTGACCACGCCGGGGTCGAAACCGGCGCCGAGGATGGCCGTGACGCCGGCGGCCTTGCAGGCATCACGCCGCTTCCATTCGTAGTTGCCGTACCAGGGTGGCGTTTCGCAGATCCTGGCCGGGTCTTCGTGGATGGCGGTGTCGATGTAGGCTGCGCCGGTGTGCAGGCAGGCTTGCAGCACCGACATGTTCAGGAAGGCCGAACCGACGTTGATGACGATGCGTGCGCCGGTTTTGCGGATCAGGGCTTCGGTGGCGGGCACGTCCAGCGCATCCAGCGCATGGGCGCGCAGCACGCCGGGGCGCTGCAGGCTGCCCTTGGCGTGCACCGAATCGATGATCGCCTGGCATTTGCCGAGCGTGCGGGAGGCGAGGTGGATGTCGCCGAACTGCTTGTTGTTCTGTGCGCATTTGTGCGCGACCACATGGGCCACGCCGCCGGCACCGATGATGAGGACATTGGGTTTCATCTGTCAGCTCCTTGCGATGGAATGCCTGGCTTGCGCTCAGGACAGGCTGTCTGCGTAGTCGTGGTAGCCGAACTGGCGTACCACCCGTTCCGTGCCGTCGAGTTCGCGCACGACGATGGAGGGCATGGTCAGACCGTTGAACCAGTTCTTCTTGACCATCGTGTAGCCGGCGGCATCGCGGATCGACAGCCGCTGGCCGATTTCGAGCGCTTGCGGGAAATCGAATTCGCCGAAGATGTCGCCGGCCAGGCAGGATTTTCCGTAGATCAGGTAGCGGTGCGGGCCTGCATTGGGTTCGACACGGGCCTGCAGGCGGTAGATCAGGAGGTCGAGCATGTGGGCCTCGATCGAGGCGTCCACCACGGCCAGTTGCTTGCCGTTGTACAGGGTGTCCAGCACGCTGACCTCCAGGCTGGCGCTGTCGCTGATCGCGGCTTCGCCCGGCTCCAGATAGACCTGCACGCCGTAGCGTTCCGAGAAGCTGCGCAGACGGGCGCAGAAGGTGTCCAGCGGATAGTCATCGGCGGTGAAGTGGATGCCGCCGCCCAGGCTTACCCACTCGACCTGCGAGAGCAGGGTGCCGAAGCGCGTTTCGATCTCGCCGAGCAGGGCGTCGAAACGGGCGAAGTCGCGGTTCTCGCAGTTGTTGTGGATCATGAAGCCGCTGATCCGGCCGATGAAGGGCGCGACGCGCGCAGGATCGGCTTCACCCAGGCGGCTGAAGGGACGGGCTGGGTCGGCGAGGTCGTAGCCGGAGCTGCTGACGCCGGGGTTCAGGCGCAGGCCGACCGGCTTGCCGGCAGCGCGGCCGGCGTGGCGTTCGAACTGGCTCAGGCTGTTGAAGATGATCTTGTCGGCGTGGGAGACGACTTCGTCGATTTCGTGGTCGGCCCAGGCCACGCTGTAGGCATGGGTTTCGCCGCCGAATTTCTCGTGCCCCAGCCGCACTTCGCACAGTGAGGATGAGGTGGTGCCGTCCATGTAGTCACGCATCAGGTCGAAGACCGACCATGTCGCGAAGCACTTGAGCGCGAGCAGGACCTTGGCGCCCGATTGCTTGCGGACGACGTCGATGCGCTGCATGTTCTTCAGCAGGCGTGATTTGTCGATCAGGTAGTAAGGTGTCTGGATCACGATGTCGAAATAACCAAACTGCACCTCTGCAAAGCGAGGCGCAAATGAATCGGGCCGCAGCGTGCTGTGCATGCTGCGGATGTGCGTAAAGGCACTGGCCGGAAAGGCCAGATTCAATGGGGTATTCGGCGGTGGTGCAGAGCCGGGCACGGCCTGCACGTGAATGGCCTGAGATCGAGAGGCGTGCGATGACAGCTGATGCGCACGACGGGCAAGCAGTATTCAGACCCTTGCGAAAATCGCGGTCTCGAGTGGTTTTCCGTTTGGGAGGTGTTCAGGCGAACTGAGACGATCCCCAATTGGAATAGGGCGTCTATTGACATGGCGTCCTCTCCAACCAGCAGATGGCCCGGCGGGGGTGCCGGACGCGCCATTCTATGCGAAGGCCCTTATTGGCTCAAGTCATTGTTTCCATTGGCTCTCTGCAGGATATCCACAGTGGATGCGATTGGGTGCCCCAATCCGCTGCGTGGTACGTGCCGTTGCGGGTAAGATCGCAGGCGCTCGATGCCGGGGAGAATGGGCGTCACGCGTTGTGTGCCGGCTCCTCGAGTTGACGACACCCCGATGTGTTCCACGTGAAACAAATGATGGATTCCGAATTTCTTTTCCTGGCGCTAGGCCTCGCCGCGATGTTTGCCGGCTTCATGGATGCTGTGGTCGGCGGGGGTGGCTTGATCCAGATTCCTGCCTTGCTTGCGGCTTTTCCGCACACTGCACCGGCAATCCTGTTTGGCACCAACAAGCTTTCCAGCATCGTCGGCACCGCGAGTGCGGCCATCCAGTACGGGCGGAAGGTGCAGATACCCTGGCGGGTAGTCGGGCCAGGCGCTGTCTCGGCGCTGATAGGATCCTGGTTCGGTGCCAAAGCCGTGGCGTTTCTCGATCCCGCCGTGCTGCGTCCGCTGATTCTGGTGCTGCTTGTTCTCGTTGCGCTCTACACATTCGTGCGTAAGGATCTGGGGGCGGTCTCCGTCGAGCCGGTACATGGGGCACGTTCGGCAGTGCTGGCGCTGGGCATCGGTGGGGTGATCGGTTTCTATGATGGCTTCTTCGGGCCGGGCACGGGCAGCTTCCTGATCTTTCTGTTCATTCGTTTGCTGGGCATGGATTTCCTGCGTGCTTCGGTGTCGGCAAAAGTCCTGAATGTATCGACCAATCTGGCGGCGATTACCTACTTCGCCAGCACGGTCGAATTGATGTGGAAGCTGGGTCTGGTGATGGCACTATGCAATCTCTGCGGTGCGATCGTCGGCTCACGCATGGCGCTGAAGCGCGGCTCCGGTTTCGTGCGCAAGATGTTCCTGGCCGTGGTGACGGTGCTGATCGCGCGGCTTGCCTACGATACGTTCTTTCGCTGACAGGGGTTTGTTTCACGTGGAACAAGTAATGCCGGCTCCTCATGTCCTGCTGCCAGCCGGACATCTGAATTGATGCAATCCACCGAGCGCTATTGGTCAATGGGAGATCAGCAGCATGGCTGATACGAAACCCCTTTCGCTGGAAGGGCTGTTGTCCGAGTGGCTGAGCGAGGACGCCGGATACTTCATCAAGGCAGGACGTCTACTGGAGGCTGGCGAATCAAGTTTCCAGCGTTACGAGGTCTGGGAAACGCCGCGCTTCGGTCGCCTGTTCCGCCTCGACGGCTGCTTCATGAGCTCGGAGCGGGACGAGTTTCTCTACCACGAGAACCTGATCCACGTGCCCGGCATGGCGCATGACGGGTTGAAGCGGGCGCTGGTCATCGGTGGCGGTGACGGCGGTTCGGCCGAGGAGTTGTTGAAGTATCCGACGATCGAACATGTGAAGATCGTCGAACTCGATGAGAAGGTCGTCAACATCTCGCGCCGCTATCTGCATGGGGTGCACCATGGTGCCCTCGATGATCCGCGCGTCGATCTCCGGATTGGTGATGGCCTGGGCTACGTCGCCCTCGATGCTCAGGCCGCTGCCAGCCGCTATGACCTGATCGTGCTAGACCTGACCGATCCGGAAGGGGTGGCCGAGGCGCTGTATGGCGAGGACTTCTTCCATGCCTGCCGTGCCCTGCTTGCTGAAGGCGGGGTGCTGAGCCTGCATCTGGGCGCGCCTTTCTTCCAGCCCGAACGGGTCGGCAGCCTGGTACAGCGCCTGCGCCGGGTGTTCGCCTGCGTGCGGCCTTATCTTGTCCATATTCCCCTGTATGGCAGCCTGTGGGGGCTGGCGACGGCCTCCGACCGGCTCGATCCGCTCGCGGTGCACGCCGGCGAGATCGATCGCCGCATCTCGGAACGGCTGATCGGAGAGCTTCAACATTACAATGGCGCGCTACATCACGCGCAGTTCGCGCTTCCCAATCATCTGCGTGCCCTGCTGGCCTGACGAAGGCCGGCGGCGTGCGCCGCAAGGCTTCGACATCCAGTGAGTTCTTCCCCACCCAGGCGCCCGCGTGAGGCGCCCCCGCAATCCCGCCCTCGCAGCTTGGCAAGTGGCCGTTCATCTTCGTCCGGGCGCCGTGCTGTATCCGCCCCGCGTCCCACGCTGCTCGAAGACAGCCTCGGTTACGCCATGCTGCGCGCGGCCGAGCTCGTTGCCAGCGTGATGGAAGGCAGCAACCTGACCGACGCCTTCGAGCGTATGGCTGCGGATCATGCTGGCTGGCCGGATGCCACTCGCGGTGCGGTGCGCGACCTGGCCTGGTCGACGTTGCGGGGTTATGGGGCGGGTGACGTCATCCTGCAGCAGTTCCTGCATACCCCGCCGGCCGTGATCATTCACGGTCTGCTGCTGGTCGCGCTGACGCGGCTCGAGCAGCGGCCGGAGCAGGCGCATACGGTCGTGGATCAGACGGTGCAGGCTGCGGCGGTGGCGATGCCGGGACTGAAGGGCATGGTCAATGGGGTGCTGCGCAACGCTCTGCGCCAGCGCGGGCAATGGCCGACCTGGGTCGAGGCCGACGAAGAGGCGCGCAATGCACACCCACGCTGGTGGATCACGCGGGTGAGGGCGGATCATCGGGAGCACTGGCGTGACATCCTGGAAGCCGGCAGGCAGCGTCCACCGATGGCGCTGCGGGTGAACCGGCGGCGAGCGGAGGTGAATGCGGTCGTCGCCGAACTGGAGGCTGCCGGCATCGAGGTACGGGCCGTCAGCGGCCAGACACTGCTGCTGGCTCAGCCGGTGCCGGTTGGGCGCCTGCCGGGGTTTGCCGAGGGCAAGGTGTCGGTGCAGGATGCCGGCGCCCAGCATGCGGCCCGGCTGCTGGCGCCGCGGGCCGGCGAGCGTGTGCTCGACGCCTGCGCCGCGCCGGGAGGCAAGACCGCCCATCTGCTGGAGCTGGCCGACATCGAACTGCTGGCGCTGGAGCTCGACCCGCAGCGTGCCCAGCGCATTCGGACCAACCTCGACCGCCTGGGCCTGGAGGCAGGGATCCAGGTCGCCGACTGCGCCAGGCTGGGCGACTGGTGGGACGGGCGTCCGTTCGACCGCATCCTGGCCGACGTGCCGTGCTCGGCGTCCGGCGTGGTGCGCCGCCACCCCGACATCAAGTGGCTGCGCCGCGACGAGGACATCGCCGGTTTTGCCGCCCAGCAGGCCCGCATCCTCGATGCGCTTTGGCAGACCCTGGCTCCGGGTGGCACAATGCTCTACGTCACGTGCTCGGTGTTCGGGCAGGAGAACTCGGCACAGCTTGCCGCCTTCCTCCGCCGCCACGCCGATGCCGAATCCGATCCCATCGACGGTTTTCCAGATTGCCAGTTGCTGCCCGATGCCGATCATGACGGCTTCTATTTCGCCCGCCTGCACAAGAAGGCTTGAGCGCCTGCTGCGTGTCTGCTGCACGCTGCTGGTGCTGCTCGTCTTCCTGCCTGCCGCGCGCGCCGATGATGCCCGCATCCGCAGCGCGGAAATCGTGCGGGGCGATGGCGGTTATGTGCTCAATGCCGACATCGACATCGAGCTCAATTCCCGCCTTGCCGATGCGGTGACGCGCGGGGTGTCGCTGTATTTCACCACCGAGCTGCGCATCGAACGGCCGCGCTGGTACTGGCTGAACGAAGTCGTCGTCAACCGCAGCCTGCACTACCGCCTGTCCTACCACGCCATCACCCGCAGCTACCGGCTGTCGATCGGCAGCTTCCACCAGAGCTTCGATGATCTCGATGCGGCCGTGCGTACCATGCAGCGCGTGCGCAACTGGCAGATCGCCGACAGCTCGCAGCTTGCCGCCGGCCAGTCGCACGAAGTGGCGCTGCGCTTCAGGCTCGACACCAGCCAGCTGCCCAAGCCTTTCCAGGTGACGGCGCTCGGCGGCCGTGACTGGAACCTGGGTACGGACTGGGTCACGTGAACCTTCCTGCCTGGGGTGGCGGGCCAGCGATGAAGCGCTTCCTGCTCATCATCGCGGCGGCCTTGGCCGCGATCTCGCTTTTCCTGCTGACTTCGGCCAGTTCGAACACCGAGCTCTTCGTCAGCAGCTATCCCTACCTGTTCGCCCTCAACGGCGTGCTGGTCGTTGCCCTGGCCGGCCTGGTCGGCGTGCAGCTGCGCCAGCTGTGGCGCGAGTACCGCACGCGCCAGTTCGGCTCGCGGCTCAAGTACCGCCTGGTGCTGATGTTCGCGCTGATGGGCGTGGTGCCGGGCGTGGTCGTGTATGCGGTGTCGCTGCAGTTCGTCGTGCGCAGCATCCAGACCTGGTTCGACGTGCGGGTGGAATCCGCGCTGGAAGGCGGCATTGCGCTCGGCCAGAACGCGCTCGACTATCTCGTCGGCCAGGTCAGCGACAAGGCGTCCGACATGGTGCTGGAACTCGAAGGCGTGGAGCGGATTTCGCCGGCGCTGCTGAACCGCCTGCGCGAGCAGTCGGCGGTCGGCGGCGCCACCGTGCTGACGGCCAACGGCCAGATCCTGGCGATGGCGGCCGATGCTTCCGCCGGCCTGATCCCCGACCTGCCCAGCGCCAACCAGTTGCGCCAGGCGCGCGGAGTACGCGTGTTCCACGCGGTCGAGAGCCAGCCCGACGGCCGCCTGGTGATTCGCGTGATCACGCAGATTCCGCTGCGCACACTGGCGGGCGAGCCCAATCTGCTGCAGCTGACCCAGGCCGTGCCCGAAACATTCGGTCGGCACGCCGAGGCGGTGCAGGACGCCTATCGCGAATACCAGCAGCTCACGCTCGGCCGCGAGGGCCTGAACCGCATCTATACCCTGACCCTGACGATGACGCTGCTGCTGGCGTTGCTCACGGCGGTGGCCGCCGCCTTCATCATCGCCCGCCGCCTGGCGGCGCCGCTGCTGATCCTGGCCGAAGGCACGCAGGCGGTGGCGCAGGGCGACTTCAGCCAGCGCCAGACGCTGCCGGCGCGTGATGAACTCGGCGTGCTGACCCAGTCCTTCAACCGCATGACGCGCCAGCTCGAAGACGCGCGGGAGACTGCCGAACGCAGCCGCGCCGCGGTGGAGTCGGCGCGTGCCTACCTGGAAAGCGTGCTCGCCAACCTGTCAACCGGCGTGCTCGCCTTTTCGCCCGACGGCAGGCTGCGGGCAGCCAACCATGGCGCAGCGCAGATCCTGGACGACGCCCTGGCAGGCTTCGAGGACATCACGCTGGCCGAATGGCCGCGCCTGGAGCACTTCCGCGATGCGCTGCTCGATGGGTTCGCTGCCAACGAAGGCGACTGGCAGACCCAGATCGAGCTGCCGGTGAAGGACAGTACGCCGCTGACGCTGCTGGTCCATGGTTCGCGCCTACCCGAGGCCAGCGGCGGCGGCCTGGTGGTGGTGTTCGACGACATCTCGCACCTGATCGCCGCGCAGCGCACTGCAGCCTGGGGCGAGGTGGCGCGGCGGCTGGCGCACGAGATCAAGAACCCGCTGACGCCGATCCAGCTGTCGGCCGAGCGGCTGGCCTTCAAGCTCGCCGACAAGCTCGACGACGGCGGCCGCGAGATGCTGGAGCGGGGCACGACGACGATCGTCAACCAGGTCGAGGCGATGAAGAACCTGGTCAACGCCTTCCGCGACTATGCACGCCTGCCCGCGCCCCAACTGGCGGTGATCGACCTCAATGCGCTGATCCGGGAGATTCTCAACCTTTACGAGAGCGCCGCATCGCTGATCCGCCCCGAACTTGCCGCCGATCTGCCGCGCGTGCAGGGCGACGCCAGCCAGCTTCGGCAGGTCATCCACAACTTGCTGCAGAATGCGCAGGATGCGCTGGCCGGCGTGGAGGATGGCAAGGCCAGGGTGATCACCCGGCGCGAGGGCGAGCGCGTGGTGCTGCTGTTCCGCGACAACGGTCCGGGCTTCCCGGCCGAAGTGCTGGCGCACGCCTTCGAGCCCTATTTCACCACCAAGTCGCGCGGCACCGGGCTGGGCCTGGCGATGGTCAAGAAGATCGTGGATGAGCACGGCGGCGACGTCCGCCTGAGCAATCTCGATGGCGGCGGGGCGGAGATCCGCATCCGGCTGCGTCCGGCCGAAACGAATGACGAAGACTGAACACAATGGCAAAGATACTCATCGTTGACGACGAAATCGGCATCCGCGAGCTCCTGTCGGAGATCCTGCGCGACGAGGGCTACGACATCCTGCTCGCCGAGAACGCCACGGTGGCGCGGGCGATGCGCAATGCCGGGCGGCCGGACATCGTGCTGCTCGACATCTGGATGCCGGATACCGATGGCATCACGCTGCTGAAGGAATGGGCGGCGAACGGCCAGCTCAACATGCCGGTGGTGATGATGTCGGGCCACGGCACCATCGATACCGCGGTCGAAGCGACGCGGATTGGTGCGATCGACTACCTGGAAAAGCCGATCGCGCTGCAGAAGCTGCTGGCGGCCGTCAAGCGCGGCCTGCAGCGTCCGCTCGCACCCGGCGCGCCGGCGCCGCTGACCTTGGCGGCCTTCACCCGTTCGGTGCCGCTGCGCGAACTGCGCCGCCGCGTCGAACAGATCGCCAGCAGCTCGCGCCTGCTGTTGCTGCGGGTGGGCGCGGGCAGCCTCGCCGAACTGGTCGCGCGCAGCGTCAACAATGGCCGCGCGGCCTGGCTCGACCTCGCTGCGGTCTCGGTGCCGCTCGACATCAGCCAGCTGCAGGCGACCCAGGGCGGCGTGCTGTTCGTCGGCGAACTGGCGCGCCTGTCGCGCGCGCAGCAGAAGAACCTGGCTTTTGCCGTCGATCGCCTCGACCGCTACGACCTGCGCCTGGTGGCCGCTACCGACCGCAACGCCGAGGCGCTGCTGGCCGAAGGCTGGGAAGAAGCGCTGGTGTCGCGGCTGTTCGAAGTCAGCCTGGCGCCGCCGTCGATCGCCGACGTACGCGATGACCTGCCCGAGCTCGCCAGCCAGATCCTGCTGCACCTGGTCGAAGGCGGCGAGGTGCCGCTGCGCCGCTTCTCGACCGCCGCGCTCAACCAGGTGCGCAACCTGCAGTGGCCGGGCGGCTATGCCGAACTGCGCGCAGCGGTGAAATCGCTTGCGCTCGGCACGCTGGAAGAGGAGATCGGCGCCGGAGAAGTGCGCCGCCTGCTGCCGCCGGACGCTGCGGCCAGCTCGATCGGCGTGTCCTTCGACCAGCCCTTGCGCGAGGCGCGCGAAGCTTTCGAGCGCCTGTACTTCGAGCACCACCTGCGGCTGGAAGCCGGCAACATGACGCGCCTGGCCGAGAAGACCGGGCTGGAGCGCACCCATCTCTACCGCAAGCTCAAGCAGCTCGGCCTGCAGGCGGGGCGCCGGCACGAGGAGAGCTGAGTCATTACAGGATTGTTGCACCGCAACAATCCTGTTCCGCGATTGTGCAGGGCAGCGTAGAATCCTCTCCGATACGTACTGCGGAAGCGTTCGGTGAAGATCATCATTCTCGGTGCCGGCCAGGTCGGCGCCTCGGTGGCGGAAAACCTGGCTTCCGAAGCCAACGACATCACCGTCGTCAACACCAGTCCCGACAGCCTCGGGGTACTGCGCGACCGGCTCGAGGTACGTACTGTTTGTGGCAATGCAGCATCCCCCAGGGTGCTGCGCGAAGCCGGTGCCGATGATGCCGACCTGCTGATCGCCGTCACCCAGTCCGACCAGACCAATCTTTGCGCCTGCCGCATCGCCAAGGCGCTGTTCAACCTGCCGACGCGCATCGCGCGGCTGCGCTCGACCGACTACGTCGACTACCCCGAGCTGCTCGACGAGGACAATTTCGCCGTCAACTTTTCGATCTGCCCCGAGCAGGTCGTCACCGACTACATCGAGCGCCTGATCGCCTTTCCCGAAGCCCTGCAGGTGCTGGAGTTCGCCGGCGGCGTGCTCAGCCTGATCTGCGTGCGCGCCTTCGAAGGCGGACCGCTGGTCGGGCATCCGCTGAAGGCGCTGAAGTTCCACCTGCCAAACGTCGAGGTCCGCATCGCCGCCATCTACCGCAACGGCGTGCCGATCATCCCGCAGGGCGATACCGTCATCGTGCCGGACGACGAAGTCTTCTGCCTCGCCGCCACCGTGCATGTGCGCCAGGTGATGCGCGAGCTGCGGCGTTCGGACAAGCCGATGCGGCGGATCATGATCGCCGGCGGCGGCAACATCGGCTTTCGCCTGGCGCAGTCGATCGAGGACAACTACCACGTCAAGATCATCGAGACGCGGCAGGAGCGCGCCGAGCTGCTGGCCGGCCAGCTGTCGCGCGCGCTGGTGCTGCGCGGCGATTCGACCGACGAGAAGCTGCTCGAGAATGAAGGCATCGACGAGACCGACCTGTTCGTCGCCCTGACCAACGACGAGGAAGACAACATCATGTCGGCCTCGCTCGCCAAGCGCATGGGCGCGCGCCGCACGCTGGCGCTGATCAACCGCCGCAGCTACGTCAACCTGGTGCAGGGCGGGCCGATCGACATCGCCATCTCGCCCGCCCACACCTCGATCGGCACCCTGCTCGCGCACGTGCGCCGCGGCGACGTCGTGGCGGTGCACAGCCTGCGGCGCGGCGCCGCCGAGGCGCTGGAGATCATCGCCCACGGCAGCCGCAAGGATTCCAAGGTGGTGGGGCGGACGATCGAGGAGATTCCCTTCCCCAAGGGCGCGACCATCGGTGCCATCGTGCGCGAGGTGAAGCGGGACGACGGCCGCCTGCTGCGGCGCGAGGTGATCATGCCGCACCACGACACGGTGATCGAGGAAAACGACCACGTCATCGTGTTCTGTACCCACAAGAACCTGGTGCGCAAGGTCGAGAAGGTCTTCCAGGTGGGCTTCCACTTCCTCTGACACGGCAGATCGGACATGCGCGCCTACCGTCCTGCGCTGAATGCGCTCGGCCTGATCATCATGATCTTCGGCCTGCTGATGGGTTTCCCGCTCTGTGTGTCGCTATGGCTCGACGACGGCGCGGCGCTGGCCTACGACAAGGCGCTGTTCGCCACCTTCGCCGCCGGCCTGCTGCTGTGGCTCGCCACGCGCGGCGTACGGCGCGACCTGCGGGTGCATGACGGCTTCTTCCTCGTCGTCGCCACCTGGGCGATCCTGCCGCTGTTCGGTTCGCTGCCGCTGATGAGCTACATGCCGGCGCTGAGCTTCACCGATGCCTACTTCGAGGCGGTATCGGGCCTCACCGCCACTGGCGCCACGGTGCTGTCCGGCGTCAACGACCTGCCGATCTCGATCAACGTCTGGCGCACCCAGATGCACTGGATCGGCGGCATGGGCATCATCGTGCTGGTGGTGGCGATCCTGCCGCTGCTCGGCATCGGCGGCCGCCAGGTCTACAAGGCCGAGGTGCCGACGCCGATGAAGGACTCCAGCCTGACGCCGCGCATCACCGAGACCGCCAAGGGCCTGTGGCTGGCCTACATGCTGCTGACCGTCGCCTGCGGCTTCAGCCTGTGGGGGGCGGGCATGGGCGGCTGGGACGCGCTGATCCATGCCTTCTCGATCACCGGCCTGGGCGGCTTCTCGAGCAAGGACGCTTCGCTCGGCCATTTCGCCAGCCTGAACGTCGAGCTGGTGGCGATGGTGTTCGCCCTGCTGGCCGGCCTCAACTACGCCACCCACTATCTCGCCCTGGTGCGCCGTTCGCTGCGGCCCTATTCGCGCGATCCGGAGATTCCGTTCTATTTCGGCGTGCTGGCCTTCAGCATCGTCATGCTGACGATCTACCTGCTGTACTGGCAGAGCCACGACCATCCGCTCCACACCCTGCGCAGCGTGGCCTTCCACGTCGTGTCGATCTCGACGTCGCTCGGTCTGGTCATCGAGGACTATTCCGCTTGGCCGATGTTCGCCCAGGTCTGGATGCTGTTCCTCGGCAGTTTCATCGCCTGTTCCGGCTCGACCGGCGGCGGCGTCAAGATGATGCGGGCGATCATCCTGTACAAGCAGGTGCTGCGCGAGACCGTGCGCTCGCTGCATCCCAACGCGGTGCAGCCGGTGCGCATCGGCAGGCAGTCGGTGCCGGAGAACATCCTTCATGCGGTGCTCGGCTTCAGCTTCACCTACATGGTGTCGATCACCTGCCTGACGCTGATCCTTGCCGCCACCGGGCTGGAGCTGCTGACCGCCTTCTCCGCCGTGGTCGCCTGCCTCGACAACACCGGTCCCGGCCTGGCAGGGGTCGGACCGGGCGGCAATTACCAGGCGCTGTCGATGTTCCACAAGTGGGTGCTGGCGTTCACGATGATCCTCGGCCGGCTCGAGATCTTCACCGTGCTCGTCGTGCTGACGCCGGCTTTCTGGCGGCGCTGAGGCGATTCCGGGCCTGTTTGACGCGCAACAAGCCCATCCGGACGGTCAACGGGCGATAATCGCGGCTTGTGCCCGAACGACCGCCATAAAGGACTCGACGTGAGCCGTCTCAAGAACGACACCTTCCTGCGCGCGCTGCTGCGCCAGCCCACCGAATACACCCCCGTCTGGCTGATGCGCCAGGCCGGCCGCTACCTGCCGGAGTACTGCGAGACGCGCAAGCGCGCCGGCAGCTTCCTGCAGCTGTGCAAGAGCCCGGCGATGGCCTGCGAAGTCACGCTGCAGCCGCTGGCGCGCTACGATCTCGATGCCGCGATCCTGTTCTCCGACATCCTCACCGTGCCGGACGCGATGGGCCTCGGCCTGTACTTCGCCGAAGGCGAGGGGCCGCGCTTCGAGCGTCCGCTGAAGGACGAGTGGGAGATCCGCAACCTCAGCGCGCCCGATCCGCATGCCGAGCTGCAGTACGTGATGGACGCGGTCAGCGAGATCCGCCGCGCGCTCGACGGCAGCGTGCCGCTGATCGGCTTCTCCGGCAGCCCGTGGACGCTGGCCTGCTACATGGTCGAAGGCGGCTCGTCGAGCGACTACCGCAAGGTCAAGAGCCTGGCCTACAGCCGCCCCGACCTGATGCACCACATCCTCGACGTCACCGCGCAGGCGGTGGTGAAGTATCTGAATGCCCAGATCGAAGCCGGCGCCCAGGCGGTGATGGTGTTCGACTCCTGGGGCGGCGTGCTGTCCGAAGCGGCCTACCGCGAATTCTCGCTGCGCTACCTGGAGCAGGTGGTGTCCGGCCTGATCCGCGAGCGCGACGGCCAGCGCGTGCCCAGCATCGTGTTCACCAAGGGCGGCGGCCTGTGGCTGGAATCCATCGCCGCGATCGGCTCCGACGCGGTCGGCCTGGACTGGACCATGGACATCGGCCGCGCCCGCCAGCTGGTGGGCGACAAGGTCGCGCTGCAGGGCAATCTCGACCCCAACGTGCTGTTCGCCCCGCCCGAGACCGTGGCCGCTGAAACCCGCCGCGTGCTGGATTCCTTCGGCAATCACCCGGGCCACGTCTTCAACCTCGGCCACGGCATCTCGCAGTTCTCCCCGCCCGACAACGTCACGGTGCTGGTCGATACCGTGCACGAACACAGCCGCAGGCTGCGCGCGCAGGGCTGATCGAAGGCCTGGCCGGTAACATCGCGGCGGCCGCTTTCCGAAAGGCGGCTGCCGTTTCCTGTCAAGCACTAAATCAGCATTTGAAGGCTTGACTTATGCACATCGCCACGTTCCGCCGGGCGGATGGGCATCAGATTCCGGTTTTATTCCACTGTTTTCATAAATTGTTGAAAACAAAGGGAATTAAAAAAGCACAATGTTAAGGCAATGTGACGGAAAGCCTGAACTGGCGCCGGTTTGAGGCCGATTCACCCATCTTTCCCACAAACTTATCCACAGGTTTTGTGGACAAGCGCGAGGCCGGTTTTCCCGCCAATGGCTTGCCCGGCATTTCCACGGTTCGTTCTCACGAACATTGCACAAGCTACTGAAGAACAACGATTTTTCGTATCATCACCGCTGCCGCATGCCCATCGTCCGTGTCGCCCTGCCGGTTCCGCTGCCGCAAGTGTTTGATTACCTTGCACCGGACGCCTCCGATGCCGACGTCGGCCGTTGCGTCAAGGTGCCGTTCGGCCGCGGCGAACGCAACGGCCTGATCGTCGCCCTGGCGACCGAGGCCGACATCGACCCGACGCGGCTCAAGGCCGTGCATCACATCCAGCGCGACGTGCCGCCGCTGCCGCCGGACTGGCTGGAGCTGGTGGCTTTCGTCGCCCGCTATTACCACGCGCCGATCGGTGAGATCGTCGCCCTCGCGCTGCCGCCCGGCCTGCGCCGTGCCGACGGCGTTTGCGGCGACGAGGACGATCCCCTGCTCGAGATCGGTCCGGCCGGCAGAGAAGCCCTGCAGGCCGGCCGGCGCCCGGGCAAGGCGCTGGCCCTGCTGCAGGCGCTGGCGCAGGATACGCCGCCGTGGCGGCGGAGCGTGGTGCGCGAGCGGGAGGGCGGCGAAGCGGTCGGTGACCTGCTGCGCCGCGGCTGGCTGGCCGAGGCCGCGCTCGATACCCCGAGCCGTGCCGCATCCGGCGCCTTGCCGGAGCTGACCACGGAACAGCACGGCACGGTGAAGGCCATCCTGGACGCCGGCGAGGGCTTCCGCAGCTGGCTGCTGCACGGCGTCACCGGCAGCGGCAAGACCGAGGTCTATCTGCGCCTGGCGGCCCACATGCTGGCGCAGGGCCGCCAGGTGCTGATGCTGGTGCCCGAGATCGCGCTGACGCCGCAGCTCGAACAGCGCGTCGCCCAGCGCTTTGCCGCCGCCCGCATCGTCAGCCTGCATTCCGGCCTGGCCGACGGCGCGCGCTCGCGCGGCTTCGTGCAGGCCCTGAGCGGCCACGCCGACATCGTGCTCGGCACCCGGCTGGCGGTGTTCGCGCCGCTGCCGCGGATGGGCCTGATCCTGGTCGACGAGGAACACGACGCCTCCTACAAGCAGCAGGAAGGCGTGCGTTATTCGGCGCGCGACATCGCGGTGTGGCGCGCGCGCCAGCGCGGCGTGCCGGTGGTGCTGGGCTCGGCCACGCCGTCGCTGGAAACCTGGTACCACGCCCGCAGCGAACGCTACGCGCTGCAGGTGCTGACGCAGCGCGCGGTGGCGGCAGAAATGCCGAAGGTGCGCTGCATCGACGTGCGCCGGCTGAAGCTGGACGAAGGGCTCAGCCCCGGCCTGCAGGCGGCGATCGCGCAGCGGCTGGAACGCGGTGAGCAGAGCCTGGTGTTCCTCAACCGCCGCGGCTACGCGCCGGTGCTGTCCTGCCCGTCCTGCGGCTGGGTCAGCCGCTGCCCGCACTGCTCGGCCAATCTCGTCGTGCACCTCGCCGACCGCCGCCTGCGCTGCCACCACTGCGGCTGCGACGGCGGCATCCCGCACGCCTGTCCGAGCTGCGGCGACCAGGACATCAAGCCTTTCGGCCGCGGCACGCAGCGCATCGAAGCGCGCCTGGCCGAGCTGTATCCGCAGGCGCGGGTGCTGCGGGTCGATCGCGATGCCGCGCGCACGCGCAAGCAATGGGAAGCGCTGCTCGACACCATCGCCGCAGGCGGCGCCGACATCCTGGTCGGCACCCAGATGATGGCGAAGGGGCACGATTTTCCGAACCTGACCCTGGTCGGTGTCATCGGCGCCGACGCCTCGCTGCATGCCGCCGATTTCCGCGCCCCCGAGCGCCTGTTCCAGCAGTTGATGCAGGTCGGCGGCCGCGCCGGGCGGGGCGCGCTGCCCGGCGAAGTGCTGATCCAGACCGAATACCCGGAGCACCCGCTCTACCAGCAGCTCGCCCGCCACGACTTCGACGCCTTTGCCCGCATGGAACTGCAGGCGCGCCGCAGCGCCGGTTTCCCGCCCTTCAGCCACCAGGCCATGCTGCGCGCCGACGCACCGGTGCTGGATGATGCCGTCGAGTTCCTGGCCCACGCCCGCCGCCTCGCCACCGAGCGCGCCCCGGCCGGGCTGCGCATCTACGATCCGGTGCCGATGCGCATGACGCGGCTGGCCCGCCGTGAACGTGTCCAGCTGCTGGTCGAGGCCGACCAGCGTGGCCTGCTGCAGGCCTTCCTGGCCGACTGGATGGCGTTGCTCTACCGCCAGCGCACGGCGCGCGAACTGCGCTGGCACCTGGACGTGGATCCGTTCGAACTGTAGTCCGCAACCCGGCTGGCCGGGCTGCTACACGGCGATACAGGAAAAAACCTGCCGGACAAATGCGCCGGCAGGGCGGGCGCTAGGATACGCGCCTCATCCCGCCGGGATGCCTCTGGAGATACCCCTCATGAAAGCCGTCCGCCTGCTTCCTCTGCTGTTTGCCGGGCTGTGCTCCGTCGCCCTTGCCCAGTCCGAGCCCCGTGGCGAGCGTCCGCCAGGCGATGGCCCGCGCGGCATCGCCCGTTTCGACGCCAACGGCGACGGCGTGCTGGTCAAGGAAGAGCTGAAGGACAACCCGCGCCTGCTCGAGCGTTTCGATACGCTCGACGTCAATAAGGACGGCAGGCTGACCGAGGACGAGATGCGCGCCGGCATGCGTCCGCGCAACGGTCAGGGGCCGCAGGACTGAGCTCCATCACGGAGCAGGGCGGGGGGCCTGCTGCGGCTCGCCCGCCTGCCATCCGCCGCCGAGCGCGGCGACCAGCTGCACGCTGGCCTGCAGCCTGTCGCGGGTGATGTCGAGGGCGTTGCGGCGGGCGGCGAGGGTGCCGTTCTGCGCCACCACGACTTCGAGGAAGGAGACCTGGCCGGCGCGATAGCGGTTGGTCACCAGGCGCTCGTTTTCCTCCGCCAGCTCCACCACGCGGGCCTGCTGCGCGGCGCGGGCTTCGAGCGCGCGCAGGCTGGCGAAGGCATCCTCGGTTTCCTGCAGCGCGGCCAGCACCGCTTCGCGCCAGGCTTCGGCGGCGGCCTCGTGGGCGGCACGGGCGTCGTCCAGCGTCGCGGCGCGGGCGCCGCCGTCGAACAGCGTCGCGGCCAGCGTGGGGCCCAGCGCCCAGACCCGGTTGGGGGCTTCGAACAGGTTGGCGAAGGTGCCGGAGCGGTAGCCGCCGGACAGGCCCAGGGTCAGGTCGGGCAGCCACGCGGCCTGGGCAATACCGATGCGGGCGTTGGCGGCGGCGACGCGGCGCTCGGCCACCACCAGATCGGGGCGGCGGACGAGCAGTTCGCCCGGCAGCGCCGAAGGCACGGCGGGCAGTGTCAGCAGGCTGCCGTCGGCTTCGATGCCGAAGCCGGACGGCGGCTGGCCGGCGAGCACGGCGATGGCGTTCTCGGCCATTGCGCGCTGGTCGACCAGCTCGAGCAACTGGGCGCGCACGTTCTCGAGCTGGTTTTCGGCCTGCACCACGTCGGCGCGCGCGATCATGCCGGCTTCGTACTGGTTCTGCGTGAGCTGCAGCGAGCGGGTGTAGGCGGCCTCGGTCTGCAGCAGCAGCTCGCGCTGCAGGTCGAGCACGCGCAGGCGGATGTAGGACTGCGCCAGGCTGGCCTGCAGCGACAGCCGCAGCGCGGCCAGGTCGGCGGCCGAGCCCGCAAGGTTGGCCTGACCAGCCTCGACCGCGCGCCGCACCCGTCCCCACAGGTCGGGCACCCAGCTCACCGACAGGCCGCCGTCGTAGCTGGTGGCCACGCCGTCGGCCGTGCCGCTGCGCCGGCCCGAGAGGTCGGCGCCCACCGTCGGCGAAAAGCCGGCGCGCGCGCCGCGCAGGGCGGCCTCGGCCTGGCGCAGGCGGGCGGCGGCCTGCGCCATTCCCGGGTTGGAAGCGTCCAGCTCGGCGATCAGGGCGTCCAGCGTGCCGTCGCCATAGGCTTTCCACCAGGCGCCGTCTTCGAGCAGCGGAGTCCGCACCGTCTGCCAGCCGGCATCGTGCTTGAAGGTCTGCGGCATCGCGGGCAGTTCCGGCGCGCGGTAGTCGGGCCCGACCGCGCAGCCGGTCAGGACGAAGGCGGCGGCGAGGGAGCAGAGCGTGGTCAGGCGCATGGCGGGAAGGGCGGAAGAAGGGATGAGAGGTCCGAGGCAGCGACGGCGAAACGCCCGCTCCCTTTGGCCGGGCGTCCCTTGTCGGGCGCCTGGCCAGGGGAGAGGCGGCGGCTGGAGAGGGAAAGGCTGCTGTTGTTCATGGCGTTACCGTCCCGACCGCAGCGCGTTTGCGCAGCACGCGCAGCCGCAAGCGGTCGAGGCCGAGGTAGACCACCGGGGTGGTGTACAGCGTCAGCAGCTGGCTGACCGCCAGGCCGCCGACGATGGTGATGCCGAGCGGCTGGCGCAGCTCCGAGCCTTCGCCGACGCCGAGCAGCAGCGGCAGGGCGCCGAGCAGGGCGGCGAGGTTGGTCATCAGGATGGGGCGCAGGCGCAACTGCGCGGCGCGCTCGATCGAGGCGCGCGGCGACAGGCCGAGCCGGCGTTCGCCGTCGATGGCGAAGTCGATCATCAGGATGGCGTTCTTCATTACCACGCCGATCAGCAGGAACAGGCCGAGCAGCGCGATCAGGCTGAACTCGGTGCCCGACAGCATCAGCGCCAGCAGCGCGCCGATGCCGGCCGAGGGCAGCGTGGACAGGATCGTCAGTGGATGCAGGGTGCTTTCGTACAGGATGCCGAGGACGAAATACACCGCCACCAGCACCGCCAGGATCAGCAGCGGCTGCGACTGGCTGGTCTGGCCCAGGGTCTGGGCCGTGCCGCCGTGGCGGACGAACAGCGAGGACGGGATCATCAACTGCGTCACCGCGGCGTCGATCGCCCGCATCGCCTGTTCCGGGCCGATGCCGGGCGCCGGCGCGTAGTCGATGCCTTCGACGGCGTACTGCTCCTTGTGCGACACGCGGTCGTTGCTGAGGCTGTGGCGGTAGCGGGTGAAGGCCGACAGCGGCACGCGCTGGCCGTCCCGGGTGACGACCTGCAGCTCGTCGAGCACACCGGCGTGCTCGGTGTAGCGCGGGTCGAGCTCCATCACCACGCGGTACTGGTTGAGGCTGTCGTACAGCGTCGCGACCTGGCGTTGCGAGAAGGAGTTGTTGAGCACCGAGCCGATCATGCGCATGTCCACGCCCAGGCGCTGGGCGGCTTCGCGGTCGATGTCGATGCTCAGTTGCTGCGTGCCTTCGTCGCGGTAGCCATTGACGTCAACCAGTTCGGGCAGGTCTTCCATCGCCTTGGTCAGGCGTGCCGCCCAGTGCTTCAGCAGCGTGGTCTCGGGCGACATCAGCAGCACCGAGTATTCGCTGCTGTTGAAGGGCGGGTTGAGTTGGATGTCCTGGTCAACCTGCATGAACAGCATGCCGCCCGGCACCTTGGGCGCACTGGCGCGCAGGCGGTCGATGACCTGGCGCGCGCTGGCGTCGCGCTCGGCGCGCGGCTTGAGCTTGACCATCAGCCAGGAGTTGCTGATGCCGCCGGTGCCGCCGCTGGTGCCGACGACGTCCTCGACCGCCGGGTCGGACAGGATGTGCTTGCGGTAAACGTCGATCTTAGGCTGCATCAACTGGAAGGAGAAGCTGTCGTCGCCGCGCACCATGCCGCGCAGCTGGCCGGTGTCCTGTTCCGGCAGCGTGCCCTTGGGAATGGCGATGTACAGATACACGTTGCAGGCGATCACCGCGGCCAGCAGAAGCAGCACGATGACGCCGTGGCGCAGCGCCCAGCCCAGGCTGGCCGCGTAGCCCCGCTGCAGGGCGGCTGATGCACGGCTGCCGAAGGCGGCCAGGCGCCCGCCGCCGCGTTCCTCGCGCGGCCGCAGCAGATGGGCGCAGAGGCTGGGCGTCAGCGTCAGCGACACCGCCAGCGATACCAGGATCGCGGCGGCGAGGGTGACGACGAACTCGCGGAACAGGCGTTCGACCACGCCGCCCATGAACAGCACCGACAGGAACACCGCCACCAGCGACACGTTCATCGCCAGCAGCGTGAAGCCGACTTCGCCCGCGCCTTTCAGCGCCGCGCGGTAGGGGCGCATGCCGTCGGCGATGTGGCGCTCGATGTTCTCCAGCACGACGATGGCGTCGTCCACCACCAGGCCGGCGGCGACGATCAGCGCCATCAGCGACAGGTTGTTGAGCGAGAAGCCGTAGAAATACATCACGACGAAGGCGCCGATCAGCGACACCGGCACCGCCAGGCTCGGGATCAGCGCGGCGCGGCCGTCGCCGAGGAAGGCCCACACCACCGCGATCACCAGCGCGGCGGCGATCAGCAGCGTGAACTGCGCTTCGGCCAGCGTGGCGCGGATGCCGGGGCTGCGGTCGACCACCACCCGCATCGTCGTGTCGGCCGGCAGCAGCGCCTGCAGCATCGGCATCTGCGCGCGGATGGTGTCAACGGTGGCGACGATGTTGGCGTCGGGCTGGCGATAGACTTGCAGCAGCACCGCCGGGTCGTGGTTGTGGAAGCCGCTGCTGTAGCGGTTCTCGGTGCTGTCGCTGACGGCGGCGACGTCGCCCAGCCGCACCACCGCGCCGTCGCGGTAGCGCACGATCAGTTCGCGGTAGTCGTCGGCGGTGCGCAGGCTGTCGCTGGTGCCGACGCGCCAGCGCAGATCGCCTTCTTCGAGCACGCCGAGCGGCTCCAGCGCGTTGGCGGCGGAGATCGCCGTGCGGATGTCGTCGAGCGCGATGCCGTGATGGGCGAGCATGCCGGGGTTGAGCTGCACCCGCACCGCCGGCAGCGCCGAGCCGCCGACGTTGACCTGGCCCACGCCTTCGATCTGGGCGATCTTCTGCGCCAGGATGGTCGCCGCCAGGTCGTACAGCCGGCCGGGTGACAGGCTGGGCGAGGACAGCGCGATCACCATCACCGGCGACAGCGTCGAGTTGACCTTGCGGTAGCTGGGGTTGCCGGGCATGCCGGCCGGCAACTGGCCGCGCACCGCGTTGATCGCCGCCTGCACGTCGCGCGCGGCGGCGTTGATGTCGCGGTCGAGGTCGAAGCGCAGCCGCACCCGGGTGGCGCCCTGGCTGCTCGACGAGCTGAGTTCGGTCACACCGGCGATGCTGCCGAGCGCGCGCTCCAGCGGCGTCGCCACCGTCGAGGCCATGCTTTCCGGGCTGGCGCCGGGCAGGTTGGCGGTGACCTCGATCGACGGAAACTCCACCTCCGGCAGCGGCGCCACCGGCAGCAGCCGGTAGGCGAGCAGGCCGCACAGCACCAGCGCGAGCGCGAGCAGGCAGCTCGCCACTGGCCTGCGGATGAAGGCGCGCGCCAGGTTCATGCGCGTGCGTCCGCGGCCGGCGTGTCAGGCTGCGCCGCGCGTCCGCCGGTCAGGCGGTCGAAGAACAGATAGACCACCGGCGTGGTGAACAGCGTCAGCACCTGGCTGACCAGCAGGCCGCCGACCATGACGACGCCCAGCGGCTGGCGCAGCTCGGCACCCGAGCCGCCGGCCAGCATCAGCGGCAGCGCGCCGACCAGCGCCGCCAGCGTGGTCATCAGGATCGGGCGGAAGCGCAGCAGCGCGGCGCGACGGATCGCCTCCTGCGGCGCCATGCCGAGCTTGCGCTGCGCGTCGAGGGCGAAGTCCACCATCATGATGCCGTTCTTCTTCACCAGGCCGATCAGCAGCACGATGCCGATCACCGCCACCAGGTCGAGCGGCCGGCCCGACAGGTGCAGCGCGGCCAGCGCGCCGACGGTCGCCGAGGGCAGCGTGGACAGGATCGTGATCGGGTGGATGGTGCTTTCGTACAGCACGCCGAGCACGATGTACATCGTCACCACCGCCGCCAGGATCAGCCACAAGGTATTGCCGAGCGAGGCGCGGAAGGCCTCGGCCGCGCCCTGGAAGCGCATTTCCACCGCCATCGGCAGGTCGATTTCGCCGCGCACCGCTTCGATTGCCGCCACTGCTTCGCCGAGCGAGGCGCCCGGCGCCAGGTTGAAGGACAAGGTCGCCGCAGGGAACTGGCCCTGGTGCGAGATTGCCAGCACCGCCGGCCGCAGCGAGATCCGCGCCACCGTCGACAGCGGCACCGGCCCGCCGGCGGTCGGGATGTAGGTGCGTTCCAGCGCCTCGGGGCCGACCGCGTGGCGCGGATCGACTTCGAGCACGATGCGGTACTGGTTGGCATGGGTGAACAGCGTGGCGATCTGGCGCTGGCCGTAGGCGGTGTGCAGCGCGCCGATCACCTGCGCGGCGCTGACGCCCAGCCGGGTCGCGGCGTCGCGGTCGATGTCGACCCGGGCCTGCACGCCGCCGCGCTGCAGGTCGGAAGCGACGTCGGCCAGCTCCGGACGCTGGCGCAAAGCCGTCACCATGGCGTCAACCCAGGCCGCCAGTTCGTCCTCGTCCGGCGTGGACAGCGTGAACTGGTACTGGGTGCGGCTGATGCGGTCCTCGATCGACAGCTCCTGCACCGGCTGCATCCAGGCTTCGATGCCTTCGACTGCGGCAAAGCGCTCCGTCAGCCGCTGCATGATCTCGGCCACGCCGTCGCGTTCGCCGTGTGGGTGCAGGTTGATCAGCATGCGGCCGCTGTTGAGCGTGGTGTTGCTGCCGTCGACGCCGATGAAGGACGACAGGCTCTGCACCTGCGGATCGGTCATCGCCACCCGCGCCAGCGCCTGCTGGCGTTCGGCCATGGCGCTGAAGGACACGGTCTGCGGCGCCTCGGTGACGACCTGGATCACGCCGCTGTCCTGCACCGGGAAGAAGCCCTTGGGCACGGTGAGGTAGAGCAGCGCGGTCAGCGCCAGCGTGCCGAGCGTGACCAGCAAGGTGGCGGTCTGGTGGCGCAGCACCCAGTCGAGCCATACCGCGTAGCGGTCGATGACGCGGTCAAGGAAGCCATTGCCGCCTTCCTCATGCCCGGCGGTGTCGCCGAGCATGCGCGCGCTCATCATCGGCGTCAGCGTCAGCGACACCACCAGCGAGATCATGATCGCCACCGCCAGCGTCACGGCGAACTCGTGGAACAGCCGGCCGACCACGTCGCCCATGAACAGCAGCGGGATCAGCACCGCGATCAGCGAGATCGTCAGCGACACCAGCGTGAAGCCGATCTCGGCGGCGCCCTTCAGCGCAGCCTGCATCGGCGAGGCGCCGGCCTCGCGGTGGCGGGCGATGTTCTCCAGCATCACGATGGCGTCATCGACGACGAAGCCGGTGGCGATGGTCAGCGCCATCAGGCTGAGGTTGTTCACCGAGAAGCCGGCGAGATACATCACGCCGAAGGTGCCTACCAGCGACAGCGGCACCGCCACGCTGGGAATCAGCGTCGCGCTCGCGCGGCGCAGGAACATGAAGGTCACCAGCACCACCAGGCCGACGGCGAACACCAGCTCCTTCTGCACGTCGCGCACCGAGGCGCGGATGGACAGCGTGCGGTCGGTCAGCATCGCCACATCGACCGCCGCCGGCAGTGTCGCGGTGAGCTGCGGCAGCAGCTCGCGCACGCGGTCGGCCACTTCGATGACGTTGGCGCCCGGCTGGCGCTGGATGTTGACCAGCACGGCCGGCGCGTCCACCGGTTCGGCGCAGGCGCCGTCTGCATCGCTGGCCTGGCAGTATCCGGCCCAGGCGGCGAGGAAGCGGTCTTCCGCGCCCTGTTCGATGGTGGCGATGTCGCCCAGGCGCAACGGTGCGCCGTTCGACCAGGTGACGATCAGATTGCGGTATTCCTCGACCGACTTGATCTGGTCGTTGGCTTCGACCATGACGAAGCGGTGCGGGCCGTCCAGGCTGCCCTTGGGCTGGGTGGAATTGGCCGCCACCAGCGTGGTCCGGATGTCCTCCATGCTCAGGCCGTGGGCGGCGAGCGCCTGCGGATTGACCTGCACCCGCAGCGCCGGGCGCTGGCCGCCGGCCAGGCTGACCATGCCGACGCCCGGCAATTGCGCCAGCTTCTGCGCCATGCGGGTGTCGACCATGTCGTACACCTCGGGCAGCGGCAGCGCCGCCGAGGACACCGCCAGCGTCACGATCGGCGCGTCGGCGGGATTGACCTTGCGGTAGATCGGCGGCGTCGGCAGGTCGCTCGGCAGCAGGTTGGCGGCGGTGTTGATCGCCGCCTGCACTTCCTGCTCGGCCACGCCCAGATCGACCTTGAGGCCGAACTGCAGGGTGATCGCCGAGGCGCCGCCGGAACTGGTCGAGCTCATCTGCTTGAGCCCTGGGATCTGCCCCAGGCGGCGTTCCAGCGGCGCGGTGATGGTGCGGGCCGTCACCTCGGGACTGGCGCCCGGGTGGAAGGTGAACACCTGGATGATCGGGTAATCGACCTGGGGCAGCGCCGCCACCGGCAGCAGCCGCCAGGACAGCAGGCCGGAGATGACGAGCGCGAGCATCAGCAGCGTGGTCGCCACCGGCCGCTCGATGAAGGGGCGGGAGATGTTCATCGCTGGAGCGTCGTTCAGCCGCCCGGACGGCCGGCAGGGGCGCCAGCGCCGGGAGTGCCTGCGGCAGGCGTTCCTGCGGCAGGCGCACCTGCGGACGGTCTTCCTGGGGGCGGCCCTCCGGCGGCGTTGCCGCCCGCAGCAGGCCCGCCTGCCGGTCGCATGCCTGCGCCGGGTCCGCCGGGCGCTTGTGCCCCACCTTCCATGCTGCCGTCGCTGTCGGCCAGGATCACGCTGCTGCCTTCGCGCAGGCGGTCCAGCCCTTCGAGCACGACCTGTTCGCCGCCTGCGAGGCCGTCTTCCACCACCACCTTGATGCCGTCCGAGGCGCCCAGCGCCACCGGACGGATGCTGGCCTTGCCCTCGTTGATGACGTAGACGTAGCTGCCCCTGGAGCCGAACTGCACCGCATCGGCAGGGATCGTCACCGCATCCTGGATGCTGCGCACGGCAAGGCGGACATTGACGAACTGGTTCGGGAACAGGGCGTCGTCGGTATTGGCGAACTCGGCCTTCAGCCGCACCGTGCCGGTGGTGGTGTCGATCTGGTTGTCGAAAGTGCGCAGCACGCCGCTGGCGATCGGCTTGCGGTCGTCGCGGTCCCAGGCTTCCACCTCCAGCGTGCGGCCGCGCGCCATTTCCTCGCGCAGCGTCGCCAGGTCGCGCTCGGGCACGGTGAACATCACCGCGATCGGGCGGGTCTGGACGATGCTGACGATGCCCTCGCTGTCGCCGCTGGAAATCAGGTTGCCGGCATCGACCCTGCGCAGGCCGACGCGGCCGTCGATCGGCGCCTCGATGCGGGTCCAGCCGAGCTTCAGGCGGGCATCGTCGACCTGGGCCTGGTTGGATTTCAGCGTGCCGCGCAGCTGATTGACCATCGCCTCCTGGGCCTCGACCTGCTGGCGGGCGATCGAATCCTGCTTGAACAGCAGGCGGTAGCGGGCGAGCTCGGTTTCGGCGTTCTTCAACTGGGCCTGGTTCTGCTGCAACTGGCCTTCGGCCTGGGCGAGGCCGACGCGGTAGGGCGCGGGGTCGACCTCGGCCAGCAATGTGCCCTTGCGTACCTGATCGCCTTCCTTGAAGGCCAGCCTGATCAGTTCGCCGTCTACACGGCTGCGCACCGTGACGCTGGCCAGCGGCGTGACCGTGCCGATCGCGCGCAGGCGCACGTCCAGTTCACCGCGTTCGGCGGCTGCGGTCTTGACCGCCACCGGGCCGCCCCAGCCCATCATGCCAGGACGGGGTGGCCCCGAAGGGGCCGCAGTTTGCGCCGCGGGGCGCAGGAAGTACCAGGTGGCAGCGCCTGCCGCAACGACGGCGGCCAGCAGCAGGAGGCGCGATCGCCCTTTGGATGACGGAGTGGAAGGCATGGATTCAGGAAAGCGCGTGCTGCGCGGCGGCGTTCCCGGAGCGGAACGCCGGAATTGCCTGAAATGGAATTGAAAAGGAGAATTGAGTGAGATTCGTTCTCAAGTATAAAAGGGGCGGTAAGTCCTCTCAAGCTGAACGGCGGCGTTGACGCGATTTCTGCAGTGAAATTCCCTTGCCATGGCGTGAAGGTGCCCCACAGCGCCGTTGCCGCGGCCCTGTGCCGATTTCAGGCGGGCCACAACCATGCGGCCCCGCGCACGCCCGAGGCGTCGCCATGTTTCGCCGGTACCAGCCGTGTGGAGATGAAGTCGGAAAACACGAAGGGCGTCCACAGCGCAGGAACGTTCGCATACAGGCGTTCGATGCGCGACAGCCCGCCGCCGAGCACGATGACGTCCGGATCGAGCAGGTTAATCACGCTCGCCAGCGCGCGTGCCAGACGTTGTTCATAGCGCCGCAACGTGGCGTCGCAGTCGGGGTCGCGCTCCGCCGCAGCCACGATCGCGGCTGCGGTGAGGCCGCCACCATGGCGGCGGCCGTGGTCGGCAGCCATGCCCGGGCCGGACAGCCAGGTTTCGATGCAGCCATTGCGGCCGCAGTAGCAGGCGGGCAGCGGCAGCTCGTCAGCCGTGGGCAGCGGCAGCGGGTTGTGCCCCCATTCGCCGGCAACGCCGTTCACGCCATTCAGCAGCCCGCCGTGCACGACGATGCCGCCGCCCACGCCGGTGCCCAGGATCACCGCGAACACCACCTCCGCTCCTGCGGCGGCGCCGTCGGTGGCCTCGGACATCGCCAGGCAGTTGGCGTCGTTAGCTATGCGCACCGGGCGGCCGAGCAGGGCTTCGAGATCCTGCTGCAGCGGCTGGCCGTTCAGGCAGGTGGAATTGGCGTTGCGCATGCGGCCGCTGCGCGGCGATGCCGAGCCCGGCGTGCCGATGCCGACCGTCGCGCGCATGCCGGTGTGTGCTTCGGCTTCGCCGACCAGATTGGCAATGGTCTGCAGCGTGGCGGGATAGTCGCCCTGTGGCGTCGGCACGCGGCGGCGAAAACGTTCGCTGCCGCGCTCGTCGAGGGCGACGAGCTCGATCTTGGTGCCGCCCAGGTCGATGCCGATCCGCATGCCGTGCCGTGTTCAGATCAGCCGTTCGACCGCGCTGCGGTACAACTCCAGCGCTTCGTCGCGGCTATGGGCGCTGAGGCCGAGGTTGTTCACCAGGCCGTTGTCCAGGCTGTAGCACCACGCATGCACGGTCACGTTCTGGCCGCGCTGCCAGGCTTCGCGCAGCACCGAGGTCTGGCATACGTTGACCACCTGGTGGATGGCATTGAGTTCGCACAGCCGGTCGAGTTGGGCGTCGGCGTCGTCGATCTGCGCCAGGCGCTCGGTGTGGCGGTCGCGCACGTCCTGCACGTGGCGCAGCCAGTTGTCGGTGAGGCCGGTGCGGTTGTCGTTGAGCGCCGCCTTGACCCCGCCGCAGCCGTAATGGCCGACCACCAGGATGTGCTTCACGCGCAGCATCTCGACTGCATAGTGGATCACCGACAGCGCGTTCAGATCGGTATGGACGACGACGTTGGCGACGTTGCGATGTACGAAGACCTCGCCCGGCGCCAGGCCGATGATCTGGTTCGCCGGCACGCGGCTGTCGGAACAGCCGATCCACAGGTATTCGGGTGATTGCTGGGCGACGAGGCGGGAGAAGAACTCGGGGTCCTCCGCCTGCATGCGGTCGGACCAGGCCTTGTTGTCGGCGAAGAGGTGTTCGATGGAGTGAGGCATGGAAATCCTGGAAACGCGCGTTCGCGCGACAGGCGTGATTGTGAAGGACAGCCCGGGGATGGAACAACTGGCGGATGCAAGCCGGGGGGCATCAGCGAAGGGTGAAAGGCAAACGGCATATCTGTATTGACTGGGCGGAAGCGCTTGATGATAATCGCCCTTGCTAATGAGAATTAGTATTTTTTATAAGCAGAGGCCAAGTGACATGCCGGCTTCAGTCGAAGTCTGTCCATGGTCATTGGTTCGTCCAATGCCCGGCAGCTTTTCGATCCCCTTCTTCGCCAGGAAACCATTGTATGACCAAGAAGGCACAACCCCCGAGCAGCCGCTCTCCGCTCTGGCCGCCAAGCCCGGAGCGCCTTGTCATCGGTGGGGCCGTAGCGCTGTTGGTTCTGGCGCTTTCCGGCTGCGCGAGCACACCCCCAATGACCAGGCAGGGAGCCAGCGGCGAGGAGGTGATGAGGCAGGACCCCGCGGTACGTACAGATGCGCCAAGCGAACCTTACTCGGAAGGCGTCGTCTTCGAGCGCATTTACGTTGACTATGAAATTGCGCGCGACGGCTCTTTCACTCGCACGGCCGAGATCATCAAGCGGCTCGAGAATGCCCAGGGCATCGAGCGCGAAGGCAAGGCCCACCTGGCGTTCCAGAAGGGCATCGAGGAGGCGGAATTCATCGACGCCCGCGTGGTGCAGCCCGATGGCAGTGAAATCGTGCTGCAGCCGGACGTGGTGGAGATGAAGCCGGCCTACTCCTCGTTTCCGGCGCAGATGTTCAGCAACCGCCAGCGCAAGACACTGGTGTTTCCCGATTTGCGGCCCGGTAGCCGTGCAATTGCGACCGTGCGCATGCAGCGGCTGCAAGCGGTGGTTCCCGGTCACTTCACTCGACTGACGTGGCGTTCGCCGCATGTCGGCGTGGAGGACCTGCGTGTCCGCTACCGGTTGCCGGCCGACATGCCCTTGTATATCGATGCACAAGGCGTCGAGATGACACGCGAAGTCGATGGCGGCATGGCGACGTGGACCGCGCACATGCATGTGCGCGAGCCTTGGCCACGCGAGCTGGGCAGTGTCGGCGCAGTGGACTACAGCCCGCGCATCGCGGTCAGTACCTTTCCTGACCATGCCACGTTTGCCGCCGCCTACCGTGTCATGATCGCCGACCGCGATGCGGTGACGCCCGCCATTCAGGCGCTGGCCGATTCCCTGAGCGCCGACTTGAAGACGCCGCGTGAGCAGGCGCGGGCACTGTACGACTGGGTGGTGGGCAACATCCGCTACGTCGCCGTTCCTCTCGGCCACGGTGCCTGGGTACCGAATCCGGCGGGTATCGTGCTGTCACTCCGCCAGGGCGACAGCAAGGATCACGCCGTATTGCTGGCCGCGCTGCTGAAAGCCAGGAACATCGACAGCTCGCTGGTGCTGCTCGATGCCGATGGCAATTACTGGCTACCGCGATATCCCACGCTGGAATCGTTCAATCATGTGATGCTCCATGTGCCCGCGCTGGATCTGTACCTCGACTCGACCTCGCCCTTGGTCGAATTCGGGCGCCTGCAGCAGCGTCTGGCCGGCAAATCTGCACTGATCGTTGCCGACGGCCGCGTGGCGCAGACGCCGGTCGCGTCCGCAGAGGATTCCAGCAGCCGTGTCATGCAGCGGATGATGCTCGATCACCAAGGGCAGCTGCGGGGCGATACCACGGTGCAGCTCCGAGGGGGCATGGCGCAGTCCTTCCGGGGGGCCTTGGCACGGACGAAGCAGTTGAGCGCCGATCAGATCGCCAGGTCGATGCTGGTCAGCGCGGGCGAGCACGGGCAGGCCCGGCTCCGGCGGCCGGACAGCGCGTCGCCGGGCGAGCCGCTGGAGGCTGAGCTGAGCTACACGCTGACACGCGGGCTCGATCTGAGTGCACCGGGAGTGTTGCCGGTGAAGCGTGGGGTGCGTTTCCACGGCATCGAGATGTTCGGTAGGTCGGTTATGGACATCCCCCGCCGCGCGCCATTCGATTGCCTGGCAGCGACGATGGAGGAAGAGCAGCGCATCACCTGGCCGGACACGGTGCGGCCTGGCGCACTGCCGCCCGGGCGCAGCCTGGTGTCGGAGGATGCGGCGCTGCCTTACACCTTCACGTCCGACTACAGGCTGGAAGGCAACGAAGTCGTCATCCAGCGCAAGCTGGTGGTGGCCCCCGCCAGCAGGAGCTGCCCGCCATCCAGCAATACCGCCCTGCAGGCTCTGCTGCGTGAAATCGCGCTCGAATACGACACGCTGTTGAGATACACGCCGCGCTGATGCTGGATGGATTGCGCTCACATTGAGCTGCTCGATTCGCATAAGCGTATTGACTATGCAGGGGTGCTGGCTGATAATCGATTATATAAATACAAATCAATATCATTTATAGCTTTGTGCTACTGAAAGCCCTTCACCTCTTTTCCTGTTGCTTCTTCCGGGACACCCATATGGCGGGCTTACTCTGTGAGCCTGCATCGGCTGGTAATGGTTGTGCGGGCGTTCTTGGAGAAGGCTGCCCATGAGTGAGCCGTTGTTCAGGCCCGAGGTTCTGGAGGCACGCGGCAGCGCACGCATGGGGCGCGTGCTGATCCACCAGCCCCTGGGTTACACCTTGACTGCGCTGATGGCTGGCGCCTTGATCGCCATTGCCGTGGCTTATGCCTACTTCGGCACCTACACGCGCAAGGCGACCGTACGCGGGCTGCTGATGCCAGAGCAAGGCCTGTTCAGGCTGGTTGCCCCCAGTGGCGGGCAGATCGCTGCAGTCAAGGCCCGCGAGGGTCAGCAGGTCGAAGCTGATCAGGCGCTGTTCACCCTTACCACCGCCCAAGTGACGAGTTCCGGGCCAACGCACCTCCTGGTCAGGGATCAACTGCAACAGCGCCTGGAATTGGCGCGGAGCAGCGCGGCCTACTCTCGGGAGCGTCAAGCACGTGATCTCGAGCTCACCGTGCGGCGTCTCGATGCGCTCGATGTCGAATTCGCTCAGATCGAGCGTGAGCTTGTTCTTATCGCGCGGCGCGAAGAATTGGCCCAGATCCAGAGGGAACGCATTCGCCGCCAGGCGGAGTCCGGGTTTGTCTCCCAGGCCCAGCTTGAACAGGCCGAAAGTGACTTGTTGACGATTCGGCAGCAGAAGCACGCGGTGCAGCGCACGCGGTCCACGCTTGAGCGCGATCGCGCCACACTTTTTGCCGCACAGGAAGAAATCAAAGCGCGTCATCAGGCTCAATCGACCGAAGCCGAGACCACACTGGCCATCCTGCGCCAGGAGCTTGCCGAGCTGGATGCGCGCCGTGAGCTGATCAGTACCGCGCCTTTCTCCGGAATGGTGACGGGTGTCCATGTGCACGAAGGCAGCATTGTCTCGGCCGGTGCATTGCTTGCCAGCATCATTCCCGATACCGCCAAGCTGGTTGCGCATCTTTACGCCTCGGAGCAGAAGTCTGGTTTTCTCGAGGTCGGGCAGCAAGTGCGCATCCGCTACGCCGCATTTCCCTACCAGAAATACGGTATGGCTAATGGCACTGTCGTCAGCGTCGCGCAAAGCCCCTACGCGCTCGCCGAACTACCGCAACACGTGGCTATGGCCGTCCAGTCGGAAACGTCCGGCCCGGCGCTGTATTACCGCGTCACGGTGGAGCTGGACAACCAGGCGATCTCGACGGAAGGGCGGGAGAACCCGCTGAGGGCGGGCATGGTGCTCGAAGCCGACATTGTGCAGGACGCCCGGCGGCTGTATGAATGGGCGCTGGAGCCGATTTATTCGGTCACGGGGAAATTAATTACCCGCAACACCGAGCCGGAAAAATAAGCGGACAAACAAGGCCGATCACAGGGAGATAAACATGGACATGCAGCCTACTGTGCGTGAAATGGAAGTTCTCGAACACATCGCACAAGGAAAAATGAACAAGGAGATTGCGGTCGGGCTGGGAATCAGCGATTTTACGGTGCGGGATCACGTGTCTTCGCTACTGCGAAAACTGGGTGCCAAGAATAGAACAGAGCTTGCGTCGAAATACGCAGTAGGGATGCAAGCATCGTAATTTAATCCTACATGCATAGGGTGTGCGTCTGTTCTCAATAATCGTAAGCTGCGCTGCGCAGTGATCCAGGATGCCAGCAAGTTGAGTGTTCTGAGAGAAATTGAGGTGTGAGAATAGTTGGATACTGTGGATAGTTTAAAAAGGGATAGGCCCTGGAATGGATAATGGATTTTCTTTATCGTCTCAAGGTGAATGGAGTGCGGATTTTCTCGGGGTGAAGTGGACTATTGGTTCGTGGTCTGACGCCTTGATGATGGTGTTAATTCAGTTAGGGGTATGGGTTTTTGTGTATATATTGCACTGGGCTGTTAGGCGTGCCCTTGGGGTTAGTTTTCCTTGGAGAATGAATTCCATCGTTTTTGTTGTGCTTCTTAGTTTTTCTTTTTCGGCAGGTATGTTGATAAAAGACTTGATCTTATAGGTAGGGGATTGATATGCGTGAGATTTCATTGCGTGACCTTGAAGTGGTTGCTGGAGGATTCGGGCCTGCAGGTGCAGTTGTTGGGGCTGTAACTTCAGCTGCTTCATACATTGGTCATGCTACGACAAGCGGCGAAGGCAGTATTTCTGATTTTATTCTGTATACTGCTGGTGGAGCAGTGGTGGGTTTATTTACTGGTGGTGTTGGCGGCGGTGCGGTACGTTCAATTTCACAGGGAGTCGTTGGCACTCTGGTTGGGTACTACACTGGAGTTTCAACAGGATCGGCTGCGAGGATGGTCAACGAGGCTGGAACAAATTACCCTGATCCGGCGGGCCTTAATTATCAGAAATGATTCCTTGGTGGAGGTAATTCATAGGATGTATGAGGTGTTGTCTTATTAATTTATGTGGGTGAAGAAAATTGGGTATTGAGTTTGAGATTTCCGCTTCCGCTTTTATTGAGAATTTTCAGGAAAGGCGCCCCCTTCTCATGAAGGGGGCGCTTTCGTGTTGCATGTTTACGTGGAGTGATGCGAACGAAATTTTCGAACGGAGCGACGTGGCGTCGGACGATTTCAAACTCTCCTATGAAGGCATCCGCCCCAAGCACGAATACGTCGAAAGCTATCTGGACATCGGCACCCTCCGCCATCGGTTGATCAAGCCCGTCGTTTACGATTACATGCGCAAGGGCGCCACGCTGATTACCAACAAGATCAACAATGAGCCGTTGGTGAGCCGGTTTGCCCGACAGGTTGCGGAATTTACCGGCCGGCAGGTCGTCAGCAGCGCCTATGCGGCGTTCGGCGACCGGGATTCGTTCCGCTGCCATTGGGATACCCGCGACGTATTCGCCATCCAGCTCATTGGCCGCAAACGCTGGATCGTTTACGAGCCCTCGTTCGAGGCGCCGTTGTACACCCAGCAAAGCAAGGACTATGAGCATCTCTACCCGTGTCCGAAAGAGCCTTATATGGACTTCATTCTCGAAGCGGGCGATGTCTTCTACCTGCCTCGTGGCTGGTGGCACAACCCCTTGCCGCTCGGGGAGGAAACCTTTCATCTGGCGCTTGGCACCTTTCCCGCCTATACAGTGGATTACTTGGATTGGGCAATGCGGCACATGCAGGATTTTCTCCCTGCCCGCCAGTCCATGAGCCAATGGAAAGACGATAAGGGCCGACTTGCCGAGGTGGGGCGTCATCTGGACGCTTTCATCAACGACCCGGCCAATTACGCGCGTTTCATGGATGAGTTCATTGGTGCGACACGTGTTGAATCTCCATTGGCGATCGACCTGTTCGGCAATCCGGCATGTCAGGCCCTTGGTGATGATGCTGGCCTTCGGGTGAGCGCCAATGCGCCGCACGGCCTGCGGGATGGCTACATCATCGCCAACGGTACGAAGCTGAATCTCGACCTGCAAGGCGTCAGTTTGATTCGCCATATCGTGGACAAACCCGGCATCCGGTTGAAAGACCTTCTCGGCCAGTCGCCCGCTGTGGACGGAGACAAGCTGCGGCGGCTGGTGACTGAACTCTGCCGCAACGACGTGCTGCAGGTCTGTACGGAGGCAGCCTGAACTTGCAGCCCGTATTACAGGCCGAAAACCAGGAATGTGGCCTGGCATGTCTGGCGATGATCGCGTCAGCACATGGGATGGATCTCCGTCTGGCTGATCTGCGACGGCGCTTCCCTGTGTCGATGCGGGGTACGACATTGGCCCAGTTGATGCGCTTGGCGCAGCAACTGGGTTTCTCCTGTCGTCCCTTGCGCCTTGAGCCCGAGGAGTTCGGCAAGCTGCGCCTGCCTTGCATACTCCATTGGGACATGAATCATTTCGTGGTGTTGACCAAGGTTGCAGGGCGGCGTCTGACGATTCTGGACCCGGCCCATGGGCGGCGCGTGATCGATGCGGATGCGGCGTCGCCACACTTCACTGGCGTCGGATTGGAACTGACGCCCGGCACCACGTTCAAGCCGGTTGCGCAAGCGCCCCGTATACGGCTGCGAGAGCTCACCGGGCAGATATTCGGGCTCAAGCGCGCCTTGGCCAATATCCTGGTTTTGGCGCTGGCGATCGAGATCGTGGGCCTGCTCATACCACAGGTGACGCAATGGGTGGTTGATGGCGCGCTGGTATCCGCCGATCGCGATCTGTTGCTCATCGCGGTGCTTGGCGGCGGGCTGCTGATGGTGTTCGATTTCGTTCTGCGCATGGCCCGGGGCTGGATCGGGTTACGCTTGAACCAGCAGCTCTCCATCCAATGGTCCGCCAATCTCTTCAGCCATTTGATGCGCCTGCCCTGGGGCTTCTTCGAAAAGCGCTCGCTTGGCGACATCGCCGCACGCTTTCAGTCCTTGGGGGCGATCCGCAACGTATTGGCCAATGGCGCGATCACGGCCGTGCTCGATGGCCTCGTTACCCTCGTTACGTTGGGCATGATGTTTCTGTACAGCACCACGCTCAGTGCCGTGGTGCTGGCGGCCTTGCTGTTTTACGGCTTGCTCCGCTGGGCTTTCTATCAACCGCTGCGCAATGCGTCGGAAGAACGGATTGTGCTTGCCGCGAAGGAAAATGCTTACTTCCTCGAATCGATCCGGGCTGCACTGCCGCTCAAGCTGTTCGGTGCTGCGCCGCTGCGGGTTGCGACCTGGCAGAACATGGTGGCCGATGTCCAGAATCGTGACGTAAAGACGCAGCGCATGTTATTGGCGTTTTCAAGCGCTAATACCTTGATCTTCGGCATGGAGGGCATGCTGCTGCTTTACATCGGCGGCCTGGCCGTTCTCGACCGAGGTTTGTCGCTGGGCATGCTGTTGGCGTTCATTGCCTACAAGAGCCAGTTCACCAGCCGGGCCAGCAGATTGATCGATTTGGCGATCGAGGTGCGAATGCTGTCGCTGCACGCCGAGCGCATCGCCGATATTGCGTTGGAGATGCCGGAACCCGACGAAACGACAAGTGTCGCCGTTCCGGCCGTGACGGATGTGCGTGTGGAGTTTCGGAATGTCTCCTTTCGTTATGGGGACGGCGAGCCGTGGATATTGCGCAACTTCTCGCTGACGATCGAGGCAGGGGAATCCGTTGCCATGGTCGGCCAGTCCGGGTGCGGGAAGTCGACGGTATTCAAGTTGCTGCTGGGGCTGTTGCGGCCGGCCGAAGGTGAAGTGTTGATTGGTGGTGTGTCGGTACGGCAGCTCGGCCCAGCGGCGGTGAGGAATCTTGTGGGCGTCGTCATGCAGGAAGACAGGCTGTTGGCCGGTACGCTGGCGGAGAATATTGCCTGTTTCGATCCCGAGGCCAACCGGGAGCGGATCGAAGAAGCGGCGCGCAAGGCGCATATTCACCATGCCATCATGAAAATGCCGATGGGTTATGAAACCCTTGTGGCGGAGCTTGGCAGCGGATTGTCCGGCGGGCAGAAACAGCGCCTTCTGCTGGCGCGCCTGCTGTACCGGATGCCAAGTATCATCGCTCTCGACGAGGCAACAAGTCATCTCGACCTGCATAGCGAACAGCATGTGGTTCGTGCCCTGCAGCAGGTGAAGGCAACGCGTATTACCATTGCGCACCGCCCCGAAACAGTGACGCTGGCCGATCGCATCGTGCGGCTGGATGGCGGAGTGGTGGTCGAAGATGTACGCATTGAACGCCCGGTGCTTGCTGCATGAGGGTAATTGCATGATGCAGACCACTTTCTTGTCCTGTATTTTTTCCAATAGAGCTTATTGACCCATGTCCTTCTCCTTCCTGCTGAAATCCTGCTCACCGCGCATTGTGCCGGCCACCCTCGTGTTGACCCTGTTGACACCTACTGCGTGGGCGACCCAGCCCTACACCGCGGGTGTTGTCTTCGAGCGTGTCCACGTCGATTACGAAGTTGCACGCGACGGCACCTATGTGCGCACGGCCGAAATCGTCAAGCGCCTGGAAAATGCCCAGGGCATCGAGAAAGAGGGCAAGGCGCAAATGGCATTCCAGAGCGGTATCGAGAAGGCGGAGTTCATCGATGCCAGGGTGGTGCAGCCGGATGGCCGTGAGATCGTGCTGCGTCCGGATGACGTTCACCTGCAGGAGGCTTATTCCTTTCCCGAGGCGGCGGTCTTTACCGATCGCAAGCGCATGACCCTGGTGTTTCCCGACCTGCAGCCTGGCAGCAAGGCAATTGCGACCACACGCTCGCAGCAGCTCGAGGCGGTGATTCCGGGCCAGTTCTCGACACTGGAATGGCGTTCGCCTCATTTCGGCTCGCTGGACACGCGTATCCGCTTCACGGTGCCGGCCGACATGCCGCTGCACGTCGATGCGCACGATGCCGAAGTCAGCCGCGAGGCCAATGGCGACAAGGTGACGTGGACGGTGAAGCTGAAGTCGGTCGAGCAGCCATGGCCCTCGGAGCCGGGCAGCGTTGCGGCCGTCGACTACGGCCCGCGCGTGGCGGTGAGCACCGTTGCCGACTATGGCACTTTCGCTGCCGCCTACCGCGACATGATCGCCGGCCGTGATGCGGTGACGCCGGAAATCCAGGCGCTGGCCGACGAGCTGACTGCCGGCAAGGAAACGCCACGCGAGCAGGCGCGTGCGCTGTACGAATGGGTGGCGGGCAACATCCGTTACGTGGCCATCCACATGGGCCGTGGCGGCTGGGTGCCGCACGCGGCCAGCGAAGTGCTGTCGCGCCGTTACGGCGACTGCAAGGACCACGTCACCTTGTTGGCCGCGCTGCTGCGGGCCAGGGGCATCGACAGTTCGCCGGTGCTGCTCAACGCCGGCAATAGCTATTGGCTGCCGCAATACCCCACGCTGGCTTCGTTCAACCATGCGCTGCTTTATCTGCCGACGCTCGATCTCTATGTCGATTCGACTGCGCGCTACGTCGATTTCGGCCTCCTGCCCTTCGAGTCGGCGGCCAAGCCAGCGCTGATCGTTGTCGATGGCCGCGTGGTGCAGACGCCGGCCGTGCGGGCGCAGGATACGGGGGCGAGCATCGTGCAGCGGATGACGGTCGATGCCGATGGACATCTGCAGGGCGACACCACGATCCGTTCGTCCGGCTTTGCCGCACAGATCGATCGCGCGATGATGGCCCAGGCCGCCGCCGTGCCCGATGCCCAGATCGCCGCAGCAGTCCTTACCAATGCAGGTGAACACGGGCAGGCGCAATTCCGCCGGCCTACCAACCTGGCACTGGGCGAGGTGGCGGAGAGCGGCCTTAGCTACGACCTGACGCGTGGGCTCGACCTGAGAGTGCCGGGCCATTTTTCGGTCACCCGGGGCGTGGGTTTCGGCGGCATTCACGCGTACGGCAGGGCCATCATGGATTCAACCCGGCGTGCGCCCTTCATGTGCCCGGCAACAACGATGATCGAGGAACAGCGCATAACCTGGCCGGACAGCATCAAGCTTGGCGCCTTGCCGCCGAACCGCCGCCTGGTGTCGGAAGATGCTGCGTTGCCCTACATCTTCACCTCCAACTATGCGTTGGAAGGCAAGGGCGAAGTCGTCATCCGCCGCAAGCTGGTGGTGGAGACGGCCAGCCCGGTCTGCCCACCGGCCAGCAATGCGGCCTTGCAGGCGCTGGCGCGCGAGATCGCGTTCGAGTATGACGCGGCGCTGAGCTACGCGCCGCGCTGAGGCGGTGTCCATCGTAGAACAAGCGGTCGGTGGTGCTGATGGAGTGGTTGCTGGCCAAGTGGCGTACCTGTGTGTTCAGACGTCCCTGAGCCGACAACGCAAATCGAGTTTTGAGCTTCTTAACCCGTCCAAACCCCAAGTTCCACCAACTGCTTCGTCGCCGCCTCGGCCCAACCCCGATTCGCTGCCGGACTAGCCGGACTCGGGTGCAGCACACGCCCGAACTTGACATTCGTCGTGCCGCCCAGCGCTTCCATGGCGCGCTTCTCCGCCCAGTTGCCAATCCCGATCACCCATTCCGGCTGCAAGGCTTCGACCAGCGTGCGCAGATGGACGTCGCAGACGGCCAGCAGCGGCCGCTGCTCGGCGGCGAGAATCTTGTCCGGCGTGAGGTTGCGGCCGCCTTCGAAGAACATCAGCGGGCAGTAGTTGGCGACGAAGTGTTCGGCGAAGAAGGCTTCGGGTGTGCCGAAGCGTTCGCGGAACAGGCCCCACAGGCGTTGGCCGCTGACTTCGGAGCGGGTGCAGGCGAAACCTTCGACCGGGCGCTTGGGATTGGTTTCGCGCGGCTGGCCGACAGGGCCTTCCAGCTTCAGCCAGTCGCGGGCGCTGGCGATTTCGCCGAAGGGCACGCCGATCTGGGCCATGCCGAAGGGGCCGGGGTTCATGCCGACGAAGACCACGCGCTTTCTTCCTTCGCCGTAGCGTTCCAGGTAGCGGCGATGCACTTCCCAGGCGTAGTCGAGCGGGTTGTAGACGTGGGTGACGGGCGCGGAGAAGCGCATCGCGTTCAACTTCGGCCGACAGCTTGCGAGCGGCGTCGATGAGGATGGGGGCGGTGGAAGTCATGGCGGCTGGAGCAGGAATGCGGTGGAGAGGTCGAGTTTAGCCGGATCGCCCGTGCCGGCGTGACATGGGCGGCGGGCGATTTGGAAGAACAGGAATTCCGGCAGATACGGCGTCGCCATGCCGGCGGCGATGCTTGCCTTGCCCGCCGTCAGTCGTCCATGGCCGGATCGACCTTCGGCCGCCCCAGGCGCTGGAGCGCGTCGCGCAGCCACCACACCATGACCACGCCGGGCACGGCGACGACGATGGAGAAGATGAAGAAGGCCGGCCAGCCGATGCTTTGCGACAGCACGCCCGACAGCGGGCTGACGTAGATGCGGCCGACCGCGGCGAAGGCCGACAGCATGGCGTAGTGGGTGGCGCTGAAATGCTGGTTGCACAGGCCCATCAGCAGCGCGACGAAGGCCACCGTGCCCATGCCGCCGCTGATGTTCTCGCCGGCGATCACCGCCAGCAGCAGCAGGTCGAGCGCGGCGGGGGCGTCGAGCGAGACGATGCCCCAGTCGAAGGCCGGCACCATCACCGCGCCCCAGGCGCCCTTGCCGAGCTGCGCCAGCAGGTAGAAGCCGAAGTTCGACACCAGCTGCAGCACGCCGAACAGCAGCAGCGAGCGGTACAGCGCCAGCCGGGTCATGATCAGGCCGCCGATGAAGGCGCCGAGGATGGTCAGCCAGATGCCGATGATCTTGTTGGCGATGCCGACCTCTTCCTGCGAGAAGCCCATGCCCTTGATCAGGAAGGGCGTGGTCAGGCTGCCGGCGAAGGCGTCGCCGAGCTTGTACAGGATGATCAGCGCCAGGAAGGCGGCCGCGCCCTGCTGGGCGAAATAGCTCGACAGCGAGCGGTTCAGGGTTTCGAAGCCGGCGCGGCGCGCGGCCCACCAGGCCAGCGGCAGCGCCAGCGCGATCTCGGCGAGGACGAACAGCAACTGGATCCAGCGGTTGGCGTCATTGGGGTCGAGCCCGAGCAGGATCAGCGCCTGGCGGGCGATCCAGTAGCCGGCGGCAACGCCGCACAGCATCGCGGCGAAGCCGATCAGTTCGCGCCTGGGGTCGGAATCGAGCGGCTTCAGCGCTGCCGACACCCGCGGCAGCGCCAGCAGCGAGACGATGCCGCAGCCCAGCATCAGCAGCGACATGGTCTGGTACACCCGCGGCCACGAGGCCCACTGGCCGGCCCAGATCAGCGCGATGCCGCCGGACAGGATCATCGCCAGGCGGTAGGCGAAGACGTGCACCGAGGCGCCCAGGCCGCGTTCGTCCTCGGGCAGCAGGTCGGTGCGGTAGGCGTCGACGACCACGTCCTGCGAGGCCGACAGGAAGGCGGCCAGCACCGCGGCGGCGGCGAACAGGCCGGGCGTGGCGGTCGGCGACAGGCTCGCCATCCACCACAGCAGCGCGGCGAGCGCGAGCTGGGTCAGCGCCAGCCAGCCGCGGCGGCGGCCGAGCCAGGGCGGCTCGAAGCGGTCCATCAGCGGCGCCCACAGGAACTTGAAGGTGTAGGGCACGCCGACCAGGCCGAAGAAGCCGATGGTGGCGAGATCGGCGCCGTCGACCGTCAGCCAGGCCTGCATCGCCTGGCCGGTCAGCGCCAGCGGCAGGCCGGAGGCGAAACCGAGCACCAGGATGGCGGACAGGCGCCAGGCGCGGGCGAGAGCGGGAGGAGCGGAGGCGGGCAAGAGACGAGGGCGGGCGGCGTGGCGGAGCGGCGCATTATCGCAGATCGGCAAGGCCCCGCCGGTGGATACGCTGCGGTATGGGAGGTCTTCACAATTCGATACGTTGCTTGCGTCTGCGGGCGGATGCCTCAACAATGCCGCCATTCAGCCAAGTTCGGCCCCAGAATTTCCAGCTTCGAGGAGGAAGTCCTTCATGTCGTACACAGTGACCGTGGTGTTCGGTGGCAATCGCGAATACGATTTTGCGCTGCACGATTCCGAAGTGACGGGAATGACCAAGGATCAGGCGCGCGGCTGGCTGGCGAAGGAGTTCGAGGAGCTGGAATGCACCCCGACCAACCCGATGGGCAAGGTGCTGGTGCTGGACATGGTCCTCAATGTTGCCAAGTACGGCGGCGAAAGCCGCTTCGAGCAGGCGACCGAATGGGCGAAGAAGTTCGCCCTGGTGACGGCGGCCGCGCTCGATCGCCCGGCTGTCCGGGTCGACGTGGCGGGTTTCACTGTCGGCTGAGTTCCATTACCTGGCGGGGACTGCCGTACCGTAGGAGCGGCTCTAGCCGCGGTGGTCGCGGCTAGGCGCCCCCAGCTAGGCGCCCCCAGCTAAAGCCGCTGCTGCGCGAGAGGTAGTTCGCCTAAGTGGCCCGACCGAGCCGATACACCGCCACGCTGGCGAGGAAGTTCGGTTCTTCCAGCACCAGCTTGCCTTCGTCGAACGCCAGCCGCTCGCGTACCGCGATGCCGTTCATCTCGCACAGCACGTCGAAGTCGGCGATGGTGAAGAAGCGCACGTTGGGGGTGTTGTACCACTGGTGCGGCAGGCTCTCGGACACCGGCATGCGGCCATTCAGGATGCTCTGGCGGTGGCGCCAGTAGCCGAAGTTCGGGAAGCTCACCACCGCCTCGCGGCCCACCCGCAGCATCTCGTGCAGGATGCCCTGGGTGTTGTGCATGGCCTGCAGCGACAGGCTCATGATGACGTGGTCGAAGAAGCCGTCTTCCAGGCCGACGAGGCCTTTCTCCAGGTCCATCTGGATCACGTTGATGCCGTTCCGGACGCTGGCCTGCAGCTTGTCGGGGTCGTTCTCGACGCCGTAGCCCTGCACCTGGCGAACTTCCACCAGATGTTTGAGCAGGGTGCCGTCGCCGCAGCCGAGGTCGAGCACCTTCTCGCCGGGCTCGATCCATTGCGCGATCACTTCATGGTCGTAACGGTAGGCGGTCATGTCATACCTCGATGCGGTCGAACCAGGCCGACAGCAGCGCGTGGTAGCGCGTTTCGTCGAGCAGGAATGAATCGTGGCCGGCGTGGCAGTCGATGTCGGCGTAGCAGACGTTGCGCTTGTTGTGCAGCAGCGCATAGACGATCTCGCGCGAGCGCTCGGGCGAGAAGCGCCAGTCGGTGGTGAAGGAGATCACCAGGAAGTCGGCGCTGGCGCGCGCCAGCGCGGCCGGCAGGCTGCCGCCGTAGTCGAAGGCGGGGTCGAAGTAGTCCAGCGCCTTGGTCGTCAGCAGGTAGGTGTTGGCGTCGAAGTAGCCGGCGAACTTGTCGCCCTGGTAGCGCAGGTAGGACTCGATCTCGAACTCGACGTCGTAGCTGTAGGTATTGCGGCCATGGCGCAGGCTGCGGCCGAATTTCTCCGCCATCGAATCGTCGGACAGGTAGGTGATGTGGCCCACCATGCGCGCCAGCTTGAGGCCGCGCGCCGGCACCACGCCGTGCTCGTAGTAGTGGCCGCCGTGGAACTCGGGGTCGGTCAGGATGGCCTGGCGCGCGACTTCGTTGAAGGCGATGTTCTGCGCGGTGAGCTTGGGCGCGGCGGCGATCACGGCGACGTGGCCGACGCGCTCGGGGAACTGCAGCGACCACGACAGCGCCTGCATGCCGCCCAGGCTGCCGCCGACGACCGCGGCGAAGCGCTGGATGCCGAGCCGGTCGGCCAGCCGCGCCTGCGACTCGACCCAGTCCTCGACGGTGACGAAGGGGAAGTCGGCGCCCCACGGCTTGCCGGTGGCCGGGTTCGGCTGGTTGGGGCCGGACGAGCCGTAGCAGCCGCCGAGATTGTTCACGCCGATGACGAAGAACTTGCGTGTGTCCAGCGGCTTGCCCGGGCCGATCAGGTTGTCCCACCAGCCGACGTTGTGCGGATCGTCCGCATAGTGGCCGGCGAGGTGGTGCGAGCCCGACAGCGCGTGGCAGACCAGCACCGCGTTGCTGCGCTCGGCATTGAGCGTGCCGTAGGTCTCGTAGACCAGATGGTAGTTGTCGAGCTGCCCGCCGCTGCGCAGCTTGAGCGGCTCGGCGAAGTCCGCCCGCTGCGGTGCGACGACCCCGACGGATTGAGCTTGGATCATGTTCGTGCCGTTTAAAACGAAAAACCCAGTCGGCTGAAGCAGCGGACTGGGTGCCCTCGCTTTAGCCGTATTTGTTGAGCGCCCGCAAGCTGTTGATCAAATCGGCGCTAGGTCGGGCGAACTTAGCGCCCGCCGCGGGAAAAGTCAAACTCCGCGGGCATGATAAGATTTTCTTCCGCAACACCAATCGGTACTTTCATGATCCAGGTCATCGTCAACGGCCAGCCCGAAGCGCTGGCGCCCGGTCTCACCGTCCTCGGCCTGCTCGAAGCGCGCGGCCTCGTCGGCAAGCGCCTGGCGGTCGAGCGCAACGGCGACATCGTGCCCAAGGCGCGCCATGCCGAGGTGCAGCTCGCCGAGGGCGACCGGGTCGAGATCGTCGTCGCCGTCGGCGGCGGCTGAGTCCGGCCGCAGAGCCGCCTCCGCGCAACGCGCACATCGATACAGCTCCACCCCATCACCGAGAACAACACAGGCTTTCACACCATGAACGACCCCCTGGTCATCGCCGGCAAGTCCTATGGCTCGCGCCTGCTGGTCGGCACCGGCAAGTACAAGGATTTCAACGAGACCCGCGAGGCCATCGACGCCAGCGGCGCGCAGATCGTCACCGTCGCCATCCGCCGCACCAACATTGGCCAGAACCCGGACGAGCCCAACCTGCTCGACGTGCTGCCGCCGGACCGCTTCACCATCCTGCCCAACACCGCCGGCTGCTACACCGCCGACGACGCGGTGCGCACGCTGCGTCTGGCGCGCGAGCTGCTCGACGGCCATGCGCTGGTCAAGCTCGAGGTGCTGGGCGACCCGAGCAACCTGTTCCCCAACATGCCGGAGACGCTGAAGGCGGCCGAGACCCTGGTCAAGGACGGCTTCGACGTCATGGTCTACTGCGCCGACGATCCGATCCAGGCCCGCATGCTGGAAGACATCGGCTGCGCCGCGGTGATGCCGCTGGCCTCGCTGATCGGCTCCGGCATGGGCATCCTGAACCCGTGGAACCTGCGCCTGATCATCGACAACGCCAAGGTGCCGGTACTGGTCGATGCCGGCGTCGGCACCGCGTCGGACGCCGCGATCGCGATGGAACTGGGCTGCGACGGCGTGCTGATGAACACCGCCATCGCCGGCGCCGGCCAGCCGGTGCTGATGGCGAGCGCGATGAGGAAGGCGGTCGAGGCCGGCCGCGAGGCCTTCCTGGCCGGCCGCATGCCGCGCAAGTTCTATTCGGCCGACCCCAGTTCGCCGACCCAGGGGCTGATCGGTTCATGAGCGACACGGACGCAGTGCAGCACGACCCGCAGCAAGCCGTGGCCGGTATCGAGATCATCGGCCGCGACAGCCCCGAGCACCGCTTCTCCAGCCGCAGCATCCGCAGCTTCGTGCTGCGCCAGGGCCGCATGTCCGAAGCGCAGCAGCGCTACCTGGACGAGATGCTGCCGCAGATCGGCATCGACTACCGCGTGGCGCCGCTCGACCTGGACGCCGCCTTCGGCCGCCGGGCGCCGAAGATCCTCGAGATCGGCTTCGGCATGGGCGAGACCACGGCGAAGATCGCCGCGGCGATGCCCGGCCACGACTTCCTCGGCATCGAAGTGCATACGCCGGGCGTCGGCGCGCTGTGCAAGCTGGTCGCCGAGGGCAATCTGAGCAACCTGCGCATCATGCAGCACGACGCCGTCGAGGTGATGCGCGACATGATCGCCGACGGCGCGCTGGCCGGTGTGCATGTGTTCTTCCCCGATCCCTGGCGCAAGAAGCGCCACTTCAAGCGCCGCATCATCCAGCCGGATTTCGTCGCCCTGATCGCGCAGAAGCTGGCGCCGGGCGGCTACCTGCACTGCGCCACCGACTGGGAAGACTACGCGCACTGGATGCTCGAGGTGATTTCCGCCGAGCCCCTGCTGCAAAACACTGCCGACGGCTTCGCGCCGCGGCCCGGCTACCGGCCGCTGACCAAGTTCGAGAACCGCGGCCTGAAGCTGGGCCACGGCGTCTGGGACCTGGTGTTCCGCCGCCGCACCGATTGAGGAGGGGCGTCCTGTGATCCGGGGCCTGTTCCGTTTCATCTTCGCCACGCTGCGGCTGTTCGTGCGCACGCTGGACTTCGTCGTGCGTGGCCTGTTCTACGCCCTGCTGGTGTTCGCCGTCGGCATGGTCGTCGCCTTCTTCTTCCGCCCCGAACCCGAGATCCCGGCCGGCTCCGCGCTGCTGCTGCGTCCGGGCGGCGCCATCGTCGAGCAGGCGGTGTTCGACCAGCCGCTCGACCTTCTTGCCTCCGGCGGCACGCCCGCCGGGCAGAACGTGCTCGCCGACCTGCTCGAAGCGGTCCGCCTGGCCAAGGACGACGCACGTATCAGCGCGCTGGTGATCGAGACCGACCCCCTGCTGGCCGGCGGCTTCTCCAAGCTGGGCGAACTGCGCGCCGCCATCCTCGACTTCAAGGCTTCGGGCAAGCCGGTGCTGGCGCGCGGTGAGCGCTTCACCCAGGGGCAGTACTACCTGGCGACCGCCGCGGACGAGGTGCACCTGTCGCCCGACGGCTTCGTGCTGCTGACCGGCCTGTCGCGCTACGGCGCCTATTTCAAGGATGCGCTCGACAAGCTGGGCATGAAGATGCATGTCTTCCGCGTCGGCGAATACAAGTCCTTCTCCGAGCCCTTCACCCGCAACGACATGTCGGACGAGGACCGCGCCGCGTCGCGCGACCTGCTCGACGGCGTGTGGGCGATGCTGCGCGACGACATCGCCGCGGCACGCAAGCTGGCGCCGGAAGCGATCGACGCCCATGTGAACAACTATCGCGATGCGCTGGCGGCAACGGGCGGCGATGGTGCGCTGGCGGCGCGCAACGCCGGCCTGGTCGACCACTTCAGCACGCGCGACGAATGGCGCGCGCGGCTGCTCGAGCGCGTCGGCACGAAGTCGCACAACGGTGATCCGCGCGTGGTCGATGTCGATCATTACCTCGCCGTGGCGCGCAGCAAGCAGCCGCAGCACGGCGAGCAGGTGGCGGTGCTGGTGGCGCAAGGGGCGATCGTCGATGGCAGCGAGCCGGCCGGCGCGGTCGGCGGCGACACCTTCGCCGAACTGATCCGTGCCGTCCGCGAGGACGACCAGATCAGGGCGCTGGTGCTGCGTATCGACAGCCCGGGCGGCAGTGCCTCGGCGTCCGAGGTCATCCGCCGCGAACTCGAACTGACGCGCAAGGCCGGCAAGCCGGTCATCGCCTCGATGAGCTCGGTGGCCGCATCCGGCGGCTACTGGATCGCGTCCGGCGCGGACGAGATCTGGGCGGCGCCGGCGACCCTGACCGGCTCGATCGGCATCTTCGCGATGTTCCCGGAGTTCTCCGAACCTCTGCAGCGGCTCGGCATCCACATCGATGGCGTGGCCACTGCGCCGCTGGCCGGCGCGCTCGACCCGCGCCGGCCGCTCAGCCCGGCCGCGGCCGAAGCCATGCAACTCAGCATCGAGCACGGCTACCGCCGCTTCCTCGATGTCGTCGGCAAGGCGCGGGACATGAAACCGGCTGAGGTCGATACCGTTGCCCGCGGCCGGGTGTGGCTCGGTTCGGCGGCGCGTGAGCTGGGCCTGGTGGACCAGACCGGTGGCCTGGAAGCGGCCGTCGCCGCCGCGGCCAAGCGTGCCGGACTGGAGAATTACGACGTGGTGAGGCCCGAGCCCGGCCAATCGCTGCAGGAGCGCCTGCTGCGCAAGTTGACGGGTTTTGCCGGTCAGTTCGGCGTCGAGCTGCCGCAGCTCGCGCCGTCGCCGCTGCTTCGCCTGCTGGCCGAAGTGGAGGCGCCCGCAGCGGCCCTGCTGCAGTGGAACGATCCGCAGCACCAGTACATGCATTGCCTGTGCGAGGCACCCTGAGGGTGCGTGTGCAGGTGTCATCCACCCCGAGTGTGAACAAGGAGACCGCATGAGACTCAGCAGCCAGAGCTTCGCCGACGACGCCCCCATCCCGGGTGAATTCGCCTTCTGCGTCCCGGCCGACGAAGGCCATGTGTGCCTGAGCGACAACCACAATCCGCAGCTGGAGTGGCGGGACGTGCCCGAGGGCACCCAATCCTTCGTGCTGATCTGCCATGACCCCGACGTGCCGAGCAGGGGCGACGACGTGAACCAGGAAGGGCGCTCCGTGCCGGTCGACCTGCCGCGGGTGGATTTCTTCCACTGGGTGCTGGTCGATCTGCCGCCCGACCTGCGTTCCATCGATGCCGGCCAGTTCTCCAACGAAGTGACGCCGGGCGGCAAGCAGGGGCCGGACACTTCGCTCGGCGCCCGCCACGGCATCAACGACTACACCGCCTGGTTTGCCGGCGACGAGGCGATGAAGGGCGACTACTACGGCTACGACGGCCCCTGCCCGCCGTGGAACGACGAACTGGTGCACCACTACGTGTTCACGCTGTACGCGCTGGACGTGGCCAACTGCCCGGTCGAAGGCCGTTTCACCGGCCAGGAGGTGCGTGATGCAATCGAAGGCCATGTGCTGGCGGAAGCGCGCATCACGGGGACGTATACGCTGAATCCGTCGCTGCTCTGATATTGCGTCGTTCCCGGCCCCACCCGTTTCCGTCCTTTTCTTGAGGTGGGGGCCGGGTGGGGACTTCGTTCCGGGGCTGCGGAACTCGCCCTGCGGGCTCGGACAGTCCTCGCCCGTTCCCGAAGTCCCCATCCGGCCTTGTACTGTTTCCAGCGGTAGAGGTGCCTGGACCAGGGCGCTTTTCCTGATTCGCCGGAGCCCCTGTGCTCTCGTTTCAGTCGTCCAGAAAAACCTGCAACAGGTCGTTCAGGAACCGTTGCCCGCGCGCGCTGGGCTTGATGCGGTCGCTGCCGGTTTCCAATAGCCCCTGTTCCTGCGCCGCGCGCAGCTTGTCGCCGATCGCTTCTAGCGGAATGCCGGTACGTGCCGCAAACAGCTTGGCCGGCACGCCATCGGTCAGGCGCAGCGCATTCATCATGAATTCGAAGGGCAGTTCCGCCACGGCGACCTCGCGCGCCTCCTGGACGAAATCGCCGCGTGCCGCGCCTTCGAGATAGCGCGCCGGGTGCTTGTGGCGCATTTCGCGGCGGATGCCTTCGTGGCTGGACAGCTTGCCGTGGGCGCCGGGGCCGATGCCGAGGTAGTCGCCGAAAGTCCAGTAGTTGAGGTTGTGCCGGCTCTGGCCGTGCGGGCGGGCGAAGGCGGAGGTTTCGTAGTGCGCGAAGCCGGCGGCGGCGAGGCGGGTTTCGATGGCTTCCTGCATGTCGGCGGCGCTGTCGTCATCGGGCAGCGGCGGCGGGTCGTGGGCGAACGGGGTGTTCGGCTCCAGCGTCAGGTGGTAACAGGACAGGTGTTCGGTGCCGAAGCCGATCGCGGTGTCCAGGTCGGCCAGCGCCTGCTCCAGGGTCTGGCCGGGCAGGGCGTACATCAGGTCGAGATTCACGCGCTCGAAATGCGTGGTGGCGGCCTCGATCGCGCGTTTCGCTTCATCGCCGCCGTGGATGCGGCCGATCCTGGCCAGCATGGCGTCGTCGAAGCTCTGGATGCCGAGCGAGATGCGATTGATACCTGCGGCGCGGTAGTCGCGGAAGCGCTCGGCTTCGACGGTGCCGGGGTTGGCTTCGAGGGTGATCTCTGCCAGCGGGTCGAGTTGCAGCAGCATGCGGACGCTGGTGAGCAGGGCGTCGAGCGTGGGCGCCGACATCAGGCTGGGCGTGCCGCCGCCGATGAAGATGCTATGGACCCGCCGGCCCCAGACCTGCGGCAGCGCGTGCTGCAGGTCGGCGAGCACGGCGTCGAGCCAGGCCTGTTCCGGAATGCCGCCGTCGCGCGGCGCGTGCGAGTTGAAGTCGCAGTAGGGGCACTTGCGCACGCACCAGGGGAAATGCACGTACAGCGCCAGCGGCGGCGGGGCATCGAGTTGAGGGCGCTGCGGCAGCGGCACGGTGCGCGCCGCCGGGGCGGGGGTGAGCGGGATGATGCGACGGGTCACGGCAGGGTCCAGGGCCGGGCGGAGCGGCGCCGGACTGCGCGCCTGGCCCGCCCGGCGGCTTACAGCGGGTGTGATTCGAGGCGGGCGAGCAGGTGGCGCATCGCCGCGCCGCGGTGGCTGAGGGTGTTCTTCAAGGCGGCGTCGAGCTCGGCGGCGGTCTGTTCGAGCTCGGGCAGCCAGAACAGCGGGTCGTAGCCGAAGCCGCCTTCGCCGCGCTCGGCGCTGAGGATCTGGCCGTGCCATTCGCCGTCGGCGATCAGCGGCTGCGGGTCGTCGGCGTGGCGCACCAGCACCACCACCGAGCAGAAATAGGCGCTGCGCTGTCCGAGAGCGGGAAAGCCGGCGAGTTTTTCCAGCAGCAGGGCGTTGTTGCGCGCGTCGGACTTCGGCTCGCCGGCGAAGCGGGCCGACTGCACGCCGGGCGCGCCGCCCAGCGCCGCGACGCACAGGCCGGAATCGTCGGCGACCGCCGGCAGGCCGGTGGCCGCGGCGGCGTGGCGGGCCTTGGCGAGGGCGTTTTCGACGAAGGTGAGGTGGGGCTCTTCGGCTTCGCTGACGCCCAGCGCGCTCTGCGGGATGATCTCGATGCCCAGCGGTGCGAGCAGGGCCTGCATTTCGGCCGCCTTCTTGGCGTTGTTGCTGGCCAGGATCAATCGTTTGCTCATGTCGTGCTCCTCGTGTCGGTGCCATGGGTCGTGGCATCACTCAGGGCGGCGCGCTGCAGCTCGACCAGACGGCGGATGCCGCCTTCGGCGAGGTCGAGCAGGGCGTCCAGCTCGGCGCGCGAGAAGGCCGCGCCTTCGGCCGTGCCCTGCACTTCGATGAGGCCGCCGCTTTCGGTCATGACCACGTTCATGTCGGTGTCGCAGCCCGAGTCTTCGGCGTAGTCCAGGTCGAGCACCGGCGTGCCCTGGTGGATGCCGACCGATACCGCGGCGACGAATTCGCGCATCGGATTGCGCGCCAGCTTGCCGGCGGCGACCAGGCCGCCGATGGCGTCGTGCACCGCGACGCAGGCGCCGGTGATGGCGGCGGTGCGGGTGCCGCCGTCGGCCTGCAGCACGTCGCAGTCTATGATGATCTGGCGCTCGCCCAGCGCGGCGAGATCGACCACCGCGCGCAGGCTGCGGCCGATCAGGCGCTGGATTTCCTGCGTGCGGCCGGTCTGCTTGCCCTTGGCCGCTTCACGCGCGCCGCGGGTGTGGGTGGCGCGCGGCAGCATGCCGTATTCGGCGGTCAGCCAGCCCTGGCCCTTGCCGCGCAGGAAGCCGGGCACGCTCTCCTCGACGCTGGCGGTGCACAGCACGCGGGTATTGCCGAATTCGACCAGCACCGAGCCTTCGGCATGGCAGGTGAAGCCGCGGGTGAGGCGGACCTTGCGGAGTTCGTCGTGTTGGCGCTGGCTGGGTCGCATGGGGATGTCCTATCGTTTGTCGAATTTGTGGATGGCGGCGTTGATCTCGCGGATCGCGCGTTCGATCTCGTCCTCGTCGAGGTCGGCGAGGCGGCCGCTGCCGCGGCTGGAAAGCTCCATCTCGGTGGCGAAGTCGTCGAGCGACATGGTCTGCGTCGAAATGGCGTCGGGCTGAGCCGCGCCGATGTCGTCGTGCCAGCACATGGCCACCAGCGACAGGTTGTCGGCCTTGTCGCCGCCGTGGAATTCCGCCCGGTCGAGCAGCTGCGGCACCGCCTCGGCAGGCGGGGCGCCATTCAGGCCGAGCACGATGGTGTCGTTGTCCAGCGGGCCCCACAGGCCGTCGCTGCACAGCGCGATGAGATCGCCGTCCTTGAGCGTGAAGGGCTCCGAATATTCGATCTGCGGCGCGTGCGTGCCGCCGAGGCAGGAGTAGATGCGGTTGCGTCCGGGGTGGCTGGCCGCCTCGTCGGCGGTGATGACACCTTGTTCGAGCAGCAGCTGCACGCGCGAATGGTCGCGCGTCTGCTCCAGGATGCGGTCGCGGCGCAGCAGGTAGAGGCGGGAATCGCCCGCGTGCGCCCACCAGGCGGTGCCGTACTGGACCACGCAGGCGACGATCGTCGTGCGTGGCGCTTCGGCGAGATTACGGTCGAAGCTGTCGTCGAGGATGGCGTGGTGGGCGCCGCTCAGCGCGCGCGACAGGAAGTGCAGCGGGTCGGCCAGCGCGGGGTGGGCGTCGCGCTGGAAGGCCTGGGTGACGTACTGCGCGGCGATGTGGGCCGCCAGTTCGCCGTGCTGGTGTCCGCCCATGCCGTCGGCGACGAGCATCAGCAGCGCATCGCGCGAATAGCAGTAGGCGATGCGGTCCTGGTTGGCGCTGCGCCGGCCGGTGCGGCTTTCCTGGTAGATGGTGAATCGCATGCTGCCTTCCTTCAACTGCGGCCGACGAAGGCCTTGAGCCGGCTGCCGAGATCGGTGAACCAGCGGGTGTGCGGGGTGGCTTCGGTGGTGGCCGTGGCTTTCTGCACCAGGGCCTTCTGCAGCGCATAGACGCTCTGCGGCCGCGCCAGCGGATCGAGCTGCAGGCACCAGTCCACCAGCCCGAGCAACTGCGCGCTGTACTTTTCCGCGTGCGTCCTGCTGAGCGGCTGCAGCGTGTCGTGCTTGACGCGCTCGTCCGCGCGCGGCGGCGCCTTGCCGACGATGCAGGCATGCAGCGCGGCGCCGACGCTGTAGACGTCGCTCCAGGGGCCGAGCTGGTCGCGGCGGTCGTACTGCTCGGGTGCGGCGAAGCCGGGGGTGTACATGGGTTTCAGCACCGGCAGGTCGTTCGCCAGCGTCTGGCGCGAGGCGCCGAAGTCGAGCAGCACCGGCGTGCCGTCGGCGCGCAGGTAGATGTTGGAAGGCTTGATGTCCAGGTGCAGCAGCTTGTGCGCATGCACCTCGCGCAGGCCGTTGAGCATGCGCACGAACACCGTGCGGATGAAGGATTCCTTCAGTTCGCCGCGATGCTTCTGGATCATGTCGTGCAGCGTGCGGCCGCGTTCGAACTGCATCACCATGTACACCGTGCCGTTGGCGCGGAAGAAGTTCAGCACGCGGACCACGTTGGGGTGCATCAGCTTCGCCAGCGAGCGCCCTTCCTCGAAAAAGCACTTCATGCCGTAGCGGAAGGCGGGCAGATGCTCCTCCGACACCTGGGGCTCGATCTCGCCGTCCTTGCGCAGCGCAAGCGAGTTGGGCAGGTACTCCTTGATCGCCACCGGCGTGCCCACTTCGTCATATGCCAGGTACACGATCGAGAACCCGCCCAGCGACAACTGGCGGTCGATGCGGTACTGATCGAGCTGGAAGCCTGCGGGCAGCGCGCAGTTGGCTTGAGGCGGCATCTTCGTGGGCGCTAGAATCCGGGCTTTCCCAGCCTCTTTCCTGAGTGGGACCCGCAGTGTAATCCATCGCGCCGGGTTCCCGGAGACCCCCGATGATCCAAAGCATGACCGGCTTCGCGGTCCAAACCCGCGATCTGGGCAGCGTTAGCCTGCACCTCGAACTGCGCAGCGTGAATTCGCGCTATCTCGACCTCGGCTTCCGCATCGTCGACGACCTGCGCCAGGCCGAACCTGCCATCCGCGAACGCATCAGCGCCCGTCTCGGCCGCGGCAAGGTCGAATGCCGCCTGAATCTGCAGGCCGGCCATAGTGCCCCGCGCAGCCTGGCGCTGAACGGCACGCTCGCCGACCAGCTCGCCGAAGCGCAAGCCACGCTGCGCGCGCGTTTCCCCGACGCCGCGCCGCTGTCGGTGAACGAACTGCTGCGCTGGCCCGGCATGCTCGCCGACGACAGTCTCGGCTTCGACGAGCTGCTGCCGCACATCCGCGCGCTGGCTGACGCTGCCCTCGACGAACTCGTCGCCACCCGCCAGCGCGAAGGCGAAAAGCTCGCCGATGCCATCCGCGAACGCGTCGCCCGCATGCGTGAACTGGTCGCCACCGCCTCGCCGCGCATGCCCGCCATCGTCGCCGAATACCAGGACCGCCTCACCGCCAAGCTGCGCGATGCCGTCGCCAGCCTGGACGAGGACCGCATCCGCCAGGAAGTTGCCCTCTACGTCCAGCGTATCGATGTTGCGGAGGAGCTGACTCGCTTGAGCACCCATCTCGACGAAGTCGAGCGCATCCTCAAGTCGCCCGGAGCGGCGGGCAAGCGGCTGGATTTCCTGATGCAGGAGCTGAATCGGGAAGCGAACACGCTGGCGTCGAAGTCGCCGGCGACGGACATTACGGGTATTGCGATGGAGATGAAGGTGTTGATCGAGCAGATGCGGGAGCAGGTGCAGAACATAGAGTGAAGTTTCAGGATGGCACATGCCACCCGAAAACTCCTTGAAAATCAGTTGGTTAGCGTGGCAATGGGTGTCATGAGGTAGCAGGCGATTTCAGCGTAGCGCACGATTTCTGTGGGGGAAATCGTGGGGGAAATTTGCTTCCCCATGGTTTCGGGGGCAGCGCCCGAATTTTTCCCCCACAGATTCCTCGTGAATCGCTGTGGAGATCGCACCATGACTGAAACCGAACGCGTCACCGACAAGACGCTGCGAGCCTGGCTCAACACCGGCCCCGTCGACCGGGGCATTGGCAACGGCCTGACCTTCGTGGCCACCACCGCCAGTGCACTGAAGGGTAGGGCCTCCTGGGTTCTTCGCTATCGCTTCGGCGGCGTTGCCCGAGAGAAGGTGCTCGGCCGCTACCCTGACCTGTCGCTCAAGGACGCCCGCGAAGCGGCCCGTCTGAACCGGGCACGCATCCAGCAGGGCGTGGACGTCGCCGCCGAGAAGCGCGCCGAACGGCTCAAGGCCCAGGAGCAAACCACTGTGGCCTCCCTCGCCCAGGCCTGGTACGACCGCCACATCGCCAAGACCTACAAGCACCCCGAAGTCGTTCTGCGCGTCGTCCGTCGCCATATCGAGCCCGTGGTCGGCAAGCTGGGCGTGGCGGAGGTCCGGCCACTGCACATCGACAAAGTGCTCACCCGCATCCTCGCCGCAGGCGCGCCGACCGTCGCCAACGATGCGCTGCGCTACCTCTTTCGCATGTTCCACTTCGCCGTGAAGCGCCGCTGGATCGATGCCAACCCCGTCTCCGGCTTCGAGATTTCCGACGCAGGTGGCACCGAGGCGTCGCGGCAGCGCTGGCTGAACCGCGATGAACTCGCTGCGTTCGCCAAGGCCATGCAGGGCACGCCGAACTTCGGCCGCCAGAACGAGCTGGCCATATGGCTGCTGCTCGCCCTGTGCGTGCGCAAGATGGAGTTGCTGTCGGCCCGGTGGAGCGAGTTCGACCTGAAGCGCGGCGTCTGGTCGCTGCACCCGTCGCGCACGAAGATGAACCAGTCCATCGACATCCCGCTCGCGGCGCCGGTCCTGCGGTGGCTGGAGGAGGTCCAGGTGTTCTCCTGCAACAGCGAGTACCTGTTCCCTACGCGCCGGTTGATCCACATGAAAGGCGGCGTGCCGAGGCGGAACCGCTTCGGCCACATCAGCCCGGACACGCTCAACGTCGCGCTGCGCCGCCTGCCGCTGGACGACATCGAGCACTTCACCGTGCATGACATGCGCCGCACGGCCCGCACCCACATGGCCGCGCTGGGCGTGGACCGCTTCGTCGCAGAGCGGGCGCTGAACCACAAGGTGCGCGATGTCGAGGGCGTCTACAACCAGTACGACTACTTCGAGGAGCGCAAGGTGGCGTTGGATCGATGGGCGCAACTGCTGGAAACAGTCTCCTCCTCTTTCAGAAGCTGCGGCACCACTGCCGAGTAAGTACCAAAGTAATGACACTTACCTGTCAGAAGACGCGTTGAGGATCAGAAAAATGATCTTTGCCCTGGCAACCGCCAACGAAATCCTCCGGACCATGGGCCAGCGTCTGCGCTTGCAGCGATTGGCTCAAGGGCTCCCTCAGCGTGAATTGGCGCAGATGGCTGGCCTGTCGCTGGGAGCGCTGCGCAAATTGGAAAGCAGCGGCCAGTGCTCATTGGAAACGGTGGTTCGTGTGGTCCAGTCACTGGGGCTGGTGGATGAGTTGGAACACCTTTTCGTGCTCAAGCGTCAATCCATCGCACAGATGGAGCGGGCCGAACTTGCCACCCAGCGGCAGCGAGCGCCGCGTCAGAGGCGTCCGTAGCCTGTCACCGCCCGGTCATTTTCGTTTATTGCGATTTTCGTTTGTTTCGAATAAAATCCTCCACATTGATCTTCAGATGCAGGAAGCCATCATGTCCACCGCCGCCCTTGTCAACGTGTCGCTGCCCGTCGAGCGTGAGGTGCAGGCCGCCCTGGAAGGACAGCGAGCCTTGGCCGCCTTTCTGGCCACGCGCCTGGAAACGCAGCAGATCCAGATCTTCGACGACAAGAACCAGGCCCATCGGGTGGAGTTGCCCACGTCCGCACTGCGCCTGCTGGTGGACATCTTGGCGGAACTCGCCGAAGGCAATGCCGTCAAGGTGGTGCCGGTTCATGCCGAACTCACGACCCAGGAGGCCGCCGACATGCTCAATGTGTCCCGGCCACACTTGGTCAAGCTGCTCGAAGAGGGGGCTCTGCCCTTCCACAGGGCCGGCAAGCATCGGCGCGTCCGCTTTGCCGATCTGATGCAGTTCAAGGCCCAGAGAGACCAAGCCAGCGAAGACGCCATGGCAGCATTGGCGAAGCAGGCTCAGGAACTGAGCATGGGCTACGAATGAGGCAGTCGCCATTCACGGCCGTCTACGACGCGTGCGTGTTGTACCCGGCGCCGCTGCGGGACTTCCTCATGTGGCTGGGTCTTTCTGGCCGCTTCCGGGCGCGTTGGAGCACGCAGATCCACGAGGAATGGAAACGCAACCTGCTGATCAACCGGCCGGATCTTCGCCCGGATCAGATTGACCGCACATCGGCATTGATGGACCAGGCCATCCCGGATGGCCTGGTTTCGGATTACGAAGCGCTCATCGCCGGACTACGCCTGCCAGACCCGGACGACCGCCATGTCCTGGCTGCGGCCATCCGTTGCAGTGCCAGCGTCATCGTGACCTTCAACGGGAAGGATTTTCCGCAGGCAGCGCTCGCGCCCTTCGGCATCGAGGCGCAGCATCCCGATCTGTTCATTGACAACCTGCTCGACCTGGATGCGGCAGCAGTCGTATCGGCCGCGCAGAAGCAGCGGGCGCAGCTGAAAAGCCCGCCGCTGGATGTTGACCGCTACCTCGAAGCATTGCTGCGACAGGGTCTGGTCCAGACCGTCAAGGCCCTTGCAACCTATCGAGCCATTCTCTGACGAACCCAATAAGGTCTACTGACCACATGCTTGCTCATGGCAACTTGCGCGAGCAATCCGTGGCGTGATCAAAGTCGCCTGCAGTGGAACTGACAGACCTGGGTGTTTTGCCAAAGTACGCATCCGTGATCTGTGTCCTCCCATGCCCCAAGTGCTCGGCAAGTTGCTGACGCGCCCGGCGGTCGAGCTCTGGATCAACCAGCCCACCGCCGGCCACCGGCGGACGCTGCCCCGTGATGGCCTCGTAGCCGTCGGCCGCCCCCTGGTGCCGCAAGCCGTGCGGCGTCACACCCAGCGCAGCCCGGGCGATGCCATGGCGCTCCATCACGTAGCGCAGATGCCGCATGGCCTGCTGCAGGGTCAGGCGCGGATCGCTGACGCTTTCATGCACGCCCACCGTCACCCGGCGCGCATAGTCGATGGCCGCCTGCCGCTGTGCCGTATCGATGGCGATCATCCGCTCCCGTCCACCCTTGGTGCCCCGGTGGGTATCCAGGTAGAAGGCGATCTGCTCGCCCACCCTGCCCGCCTGGGCGGCCGTGAGGACATCCTCATGCGGACGCAGCATCACGCTCTCCTTGAAGCGCAGATGGAAGGCCTGCATGAGCTTCAATGACACCGCAGCGTGCACGTCGTACGCTTCGACCGCGCGAATCACCGCCTCGACGTCCACGCCCTGGGCACGCCATGACTTGTCGATGCCGCTGGCCAGCGAGCGCTGGTAAAGCCGCGCATCTTCGAAGTAGCAGCCAATCGGCCGCAACAGTCTCGGCTTGCCGATCCAGGCCGTGAAGGTTTTCAGGAAGCTGAAGTAGGTCTGGATGGTCGCCGGGCTCATGCGTCCGGCCTTGGCTTCGGATTGCCAATGTGCCATCACTGCTTCCGCATGCCGGCCGCTGAAGGATCGCGGATCGAGCTTGAATTGCCGGGGTGGCCGGCGCAGGAAGTCGAATAGCCAGTGGCAAAAGCGCTGGCGCTCGGCCATGGTCTTGTGGCTGACGCCCTTGTGCTTGCTGCTGTGACGCCAGTTGTGTTCTCGCAGGAGCAGGGTCAGCACGTACCGCCATCGCTTAGGCGACAAAGGCAGTTCGTGCAAGGCCAGCTGATCGGCCTGGTGCGAGCTGTGCCGGCCCGGTACGGTTCGTTTTGCGTTCATGATTCGTATCCGTCGTCGATGGAGGAGCCCTGGTTTCGCTGCATCAGCGGGCTCCATGACCGATGCCATGCCAGTGGTTTGCAGCCCTCGCCGAAGCGGAGCCACGCGGAGGTGCGTAAAAGTGATCGCCGGCCAGCACGCGTCTTGCGCAATGTGGCGTTCGCCGCAGCGAACCAGGTTCTCCAGGAACCCGAGGCAACCCCGGAGGCATGACCTCCGGTGCGGTGCCCGAGCGGCACCGCGAACTCATCCTCCATCGCCGGCCTGACTGGCAGCGCCCGTTCCGCGACGGGCGCGCAATGCCGCTCCACGCTGGCCGTGCCGCCACACAGGGTGGAACAGGCACGGCTGACCCGAGGTCAGTACGTGGATGCGAGGAGGAGGAACTCGTACGCCGACCCCACAGGGCAGGCGTCATTCGCAGCCGGGAACGGTGCGAGAGATTGCGGGGAACGACAGATCACCCGAGGGTGGTCAAACTGTCGGTGCTCAAGGCATGGGCGGTCGGGCCGCCACAGGAATGGGCACGGCCACTCTGGGTTGCCGTACCAGGCACGCAGACCTTGCCGCCGCATCGGGTGCGGCGAAATGGCAAGGCTGCCTCGGGCTCAGGGCCGCGAGGCGCGCGTCCATCGAAGGGCTCCATGGATGCAGGGCATCCGGGATGCTCAGCGCACAGCGCGCAGCGGTGAAAGGGCACCGCAACTCCAGGTCTCGCTTGACGTGCTCGATGCACGCTCCCGACGGTCGCCAGCTGAACCATGCGTCGGAGAGGAACGTCCAGTGTGCGCACGGATGACCGCCCTTGCAAGCGCAAAAAGAGCCGTTTAGCGCGCCACCAGCCGAGAACAACCACGCTTTGCGAGGTGTTGACAGGGCGTTCGCCTACCTCTGGTTCCGAACCTCTCGAAAAGGCTTGAGGCCAGACAGGCTTCCTCCCTCAGCAGGGCAACTCGAATGCCACTTTTTCGGAAACCATGCATGCTGTCGGATCCGAAATTTTCACTGCAATGTCACGACCATCACAGCGCAGTAGCACTGAGTGCCATAGGTAGGAGGTACACACGGCCCATCGTGGCAGTTGACGAGTCGCACATCCATGAGAGCTTGTGCTCATTTCAGCAAGCGGAGCCCGAAATGAGCCAGTTCTGGTATGTCACCGGCCAATTGACCGAAGTGCAGCGCTACATCAATGTCCCCATGCGCTGGTGCGAGCAGTATCCCGCGCGCGAACGGCGGGAGTTCTGGCTGGCCCGGACCGATGGCGTCGACCAGGACGTGAAGCTCGTGGTCTACAGCCGCTCGATGCCGGCACGGCGCGGGCACGAGGTCTGTGTGCTGCTGTTCAGGGGACTGGCTGTGGGCCTGGTGAACCTGAACACAGGCCGGCAGGTCAACTTCATCCGCGCCGATCCGCCGCTGCTGCTGCGCCGCTGCGACTGGCTCGTGTCGGTTGGCATCATCGCCTCGGGCGCCGCCCTGGCCCTCGGCTGGGATGTGCTGGCCCTGGTGGTGGCCGTGCCCCTCGGGGTGCTGTACTTGCCCGTACAGGTGATCCGACGGCTGCTCGGGCGAACCTGGCTGCGCGGACAAGTGGATCGTGGCCTGGAGAAGGCGTTGACAGCGGTATCCGCCGAGCCACCGCGGCTGCGACGAATCAAGTAGCGAAGCGCAGCGGAATCGCCGCCCCGTGCGGTGATTGCAGACCTCTTTCACCGCATGAATTGCGGCAATCACTTGCCCATGCGGTGAATTGGGCGTCTAATCTCCGCATGTATAGCGGAGAAAATCTCTACATCTGGCAATCCGCCGACTGGCCTCAGTTGCGCTACGACCTGCCTCCATTGGCCCAAGCGCTGGCCGAGGTCAGCCGCGCCCAGGGCATGCTGCTGGGTCGTCTGGCCGACGTCGGGCTGACGCTGCGCGACCAGGCCAGCCTGGCGGCGCTGACGGACGATGTGGTCAAGACCAGCGAGATCGAAGGCGAGCTGCTGGACGTCGCCTCCGTCCGCTCGTCCATCGCCCGCCGCCTGGGCATGGACATCGGCGCCCTGGCGCCAGTTGATCGACATGTCGAGGGCGTGGTTGAGATGGTGCTCGACGCCACCTCGCGCAGCACCAAGCCTTTGACGGCCGAGCGCCTGTTCGGCTGGCATGCCGCCCTGTTCCCGACGGGCTACTCGGGCCTCGCCAAGATCACCGTGGGCCAATGGCGCGATGACGCGGCCGGCCCGATGCAGGTCGTGTCCGGCCCGATGAGCCGTCGCAAGGTTCACTTCCAGGCGCCCCCCGCAAACGCACTGTCAGCCGAGATGGCACGTTTCCTGACATGGGCGAACCGGGAAACAGACGAGCCTGCGCTTATCAAGGCCGGGCTGGCCCACCTCTGGTTTGTCACCCTGCACCCGTTCGACGACGGCAATGGCCGCATCGCGCGCGCCGTGGGCGATCTGTTTCTGGCGCGTGCCGATGGCGCCGAGCAGCGCTTCTACAGCCTGTCGGCGCAGATCCAGCGCGAGCGCAAGGCCTACTACGACATCCTCGAACGCACCCAGAAGGGCTCGCTGGACGTCACCGAGTGGCTGGCCTGGCTCCTCGGCACGCTGGGCCGAGCCGTCGCCAGCGCCCAGACCACGCTCGACGGCGTGCTAGCCAAGGCCCGGTTCTGGCAGCGCTGGGCCGGCACGCCGATGAACGAGCGCCAGATCAAGCTCCTCAATCGCCTGCTTGATGGCTTCGACGGCAAGCTCACCAGCAGCAAGTGGGCAGCCATTAGCAAGTGCTCGCCGGATACGGCCCTACGCGACATCACACAGTTGCTGGCTTTGGGGATGTTACGAAAGTCCCCCGGAGGCGGACGCAGCACTGGGTACGAACTGGCAGTCGACGACCACCCCTGAAGCAGTAGGAACGAGACGCCTGAAAGACATCAAATAAAACCTGATCAAAACATGTCAAACCAGGCTCAATCGGGTGAATTAGGCCTTCGATTTCATGAGAAGATGTGAACGTTACCGGAGGTACACCCTTTGATGGAAGTCGAGTTATGACCACTCGTTGGCTATCGGTTGAGGAGATCGCCGAACACCTCGGCGTAAGCAAGGACACCGTCTATGCATGGATCAGCAAACGAAACATGCCAGCCCATCGAATCGGCCGACTGTGGAAATTCAAATCCGAAGAGATCGACGAGTGGGTGCGCTCGGGCGGCGCGGCAGAAAGCGAAGGAAGGGCGAGGAAATGAAGAACTTGGCTTCTGCTCGTTTCGATCGCCTCATATGGTGGTCGAAATGGAAACAGGAGAACTGACGTGAAGAAAAAAATTGCATGCGTCGATCTGTTCTGCGGCGCGGGAGGGCTGACCCATGGCTTCATCTTGGAGGGGCTGCCCGTCGTCGCGGGCATCGATCTCGATCCCGCTTGCCGTTTCCCCTACGAACAGAACAACGGCAAGGCCCGATTCCTCGAGCGTGACATCAGCACGGTCACGACCGACGAACTCAAGGGGCTGTTCGGCGACGCCGATGTGACGATCTTGGCGGGCTGCGCGCCGTGCCAACCCTTCTCTACCTACGCCCAGCGTTACGAACTCGATGGCAAGGATGGCAAGTGGGGCCTGCTCTACCAGTTTGCGCGGCTCGCGGAAGGCACGATGCCCGACGTCATCACGATGGAGAACGTGCCAACCGTCGCCAAGCACGAGGTCTTCCACGATTTCGTCGATACGCTGAAACGGCTCGGCTACGAGGTCTGGCACGACGTCGTCGATAGTTCCCTCTATGGCGTCCCGCAGATGCGACGTCGGATGGTGTTGTTGGCCTCCAAGCACGGCAAGATCGAGATGATTGAGCCGACGCGCAAGAATCCCAAGACGGTGAAGCAAGCCATCGGTCGCCTGCGTCGTCTCAGCGCCGGTGAATCCGCTCCCAAGGACAAACTGCATGTCACCTCGATGCTGTCCGAAACAAATCTCAAGCGGATCAAGGCGTCCAAACCCGGCGGCACTTGGCGCGATTGGCCGAAGAACCTCGTCGCCGATTGCCACCGCGCAGACAGCGGGCGCACCTATCCGGGCGTCTATGGACGCATGGAGTGGGACAAGCCCGCGCCGACGATGACGACCCAGTGCTATGGATTCGGCAATGGCCGCTTCGGCCACCCCGAGCAGGATCGGGCCATCTCGCTGCGTGAAGCGGCGATCTTGCAGAGCTTTCCGCGTGACTACAAATTCATCCCGAAGCGTGGTGAGGTCAGCTTCAAGGTGCTCGGACGGCTCATCGGCAACGCGGTGCCCGTCGATCTCGGTCGCGCCATCGCCCGCAGCATTGATCGGCACCTCGCCCCGGTCGCACGGTGATGGACTGACGTGGATCGCCCGATGCCCAGCCCCCTGCCTTCGTCATCCGATGCCAGTCACCGCATGGCGAAGGTCAGGCAGACGGGTACGGACGCAGAGCTGGCGCTACGGCGGGAGATGTATCGCATCGGCCTGCGCTACCGGGTCGGCTACGAGGTGCTGAAGAAACCGCGCCGCGTCGCGGACGTGGCGTTCCCCGGTCGCAAGATCGCCGTCTTCGTCGATGGCTGCTTCTGGCACGGTTGCCCAGAACATGCCACGTGGCCGAAGCGAAACGCGGAGTTCTGGCGGCAGAAGATCGAGGCCAACCGCCAGCGGGACGCGGACACGAACGCGCGGCTTGAGGCCGCCGGTTGGACGGCGCTGCGCTTCTGGTCGCACGAGTCGCCAGCCAAGGCCGCCGCGACGGTCGCCAGCGTGGTCGCCAAGGCCGACGCGAAGAACTGAAAAGGAAGATGGCCACCACATGGGCACCCCAAACGAACGGCAACCTCAGACATATCGCGCTTGCCCCGAGCCGGGGCAGCTCGTCGAGGTGCGCCGTCGTCAGTGGGTGGTGGCCGACGTCGATGCCGCTGGACTGGAAACCGCCGCGCCCCAACATTGCGTGACGCTGTCGTCCATCGACGAGGACGGTCTCGGCGAGGAACTGGAAGTCGTCTGGGAGATCGAGCCAGGCGCTCAGGTCATCGAGCGCGCGGGCCTGCCATCGGTCACGGGGCAGGACGATTCGAGCATGCTCGACGCCTTCCTTGATGCCGTGCGTTGGGGCGCAGTCACCAACGCCGACCGTGGGTTTCTCCAAGCGCCGTTCCGCAGCGGTGTCAGCATCGAGGACTTCCAGCTCGACCCGCTGGTGCGCGCCATCGACATGGCGCGCGTCAACCTGCTCATCGCCGACGACGTCGGCCTCGGCAAAACCATCGAAGCCGGTCTGGTCATTCAGGAACTGCTGCTGCGGCACCGCGCGCGCACCGTCCTGATCGTCTGCCCCGCGTCGCTTCAGGAGAAGTGGCGCGTCGAGATGCTGGAGAAGTTCGGCCTCGACTTCCGCGTGGTGGACACCGACTACATCAAGCGACTGCGGCGCGAGCGCGGCATCCACGCCAACCCGTGGACGTCACATCCACGTCTCATCACGTCGATGGATTGGGCCAAGGGCGGCGAGGGCTTGCGCGCCATGCGCGACGTGATCCCGCCGCACGTCGGCCATCCGCGCAAATTCGATCTGCTGGTCGTGGACGAAGCCCACAACGTCGCACCTGCCGCAGGCACACATTACGCACTGGAGAGCCAACGCACGCGCTTCGTCCGTGCCATCGGCCCGCATTTCCAGCACCGCCTGTTCCTGACCGCGACGCCGCACAACGGCTACACCGAGTCATTCACCTCACTGCTGGAACTACTCGACGATCAGCGTTTCGCGCGCAACATCCTCCCCGACGAGAAGCGTCTGAGCCAGGTGATGATCCGTCGCCTGAAAAGCGATCTGGTCGATGCCGATGGCAATCCCCTGTATGCCCGGCGCACCTTGCAGGCGCTCGAAGTCCCTTACACGGCGGAAGAGCGCGAGATTCATCGCAAGCTGGACGATTACTGCGCCAACCGAGAAAAGGACGCCGAGAAAGCGGGCAACGGCTTCGGCACGGCCTTCGTCAACAGGCTCCTCAAGAAGCGTCTGCTCTCGTCACCTGCGGCGTTCGCGTCCACGCTCGAAAAGCACGTCGCATCGCTGTCCGAAGCCCGGCCCGCGAAGCCGGACGCGATGGCCGAGCGTATCCTGCACAAGGCCATCCTGAAGGCCGACGAGGACTACGCCGACGACAGCGAGGTCGAGAACGCCCAAGCCGAAGCCATCGAGGAAGCCACGCGCCGCTCGATGCCGCTGACGCCGGAGCAGCGAGTGACACTGGACGATTTGCGCGCGTGGGCGCAACGCGCCCGCAATCAGGCCGACTCCAAAGCCCAAGCCATCCTCGACTGGCTCACCACCCATCTCAAGCCCAACGGCGAGTGGAACGACCGTCGGGTGATCCTGTTCACCGAGTACCGCACCACGCACCAGTGGATGCAGCAAATCCTCGCCAGCCACGGTTTCGGCGGCGAACGCCTCGGCCTGCTCCACGGCGGACTCTCCCAAGATGAACGCGAACCCATCAAGGCGGCGTTCCAAACCTCGCCGCAGGATTCGCCTGTCCGCATCCTGCTCGCCACCGACGCGGCGTCCGAAGGCATCGACTTGCAAAACCACTGCAATCGGCTCATCCACTTGGAGATTCCCTACAACCCCAACGTGATGGAGCAACGCAACGGGCGTATCGACCGCCACGGCCAGCGCGAGAAGGAAGTGCTGATCTGGCACCCGGTCGATGGCGATGGTGCGAACGGCGCATCGGTCGGCGGCCACGGCGAGGACATCCTGCGCGCCCTGCGGAAGCTGGACTCGATGCGCGCCGACATGGGCAGCGTCAATCCGGTCATCGCGCCGCAAATGTCCGGCCTCATCGAAGGTTCGCTGAAGGACTTGGACACAGGGATGGCCGAGGCGCGGATCGCCCGCGCCAAGAACTTCGTGCGCGCCGAGCGCGAATTGAAGGAGCGCGTCGCCAAGCTGCACGAGCGCCTGCTCACCACCAAGCAGGATTTCCACCTCACGCCCGACCACGTCCTGATGGCCGTGAAGACCGGCCTTGAGCTGGCGGGCCGTCCGCCGCTGGAACCCGTCGCACTGGCGGGCGCACCTTCGGGCAGCGTCTTCCGCATGCCCGCGCTGTCCGGCTCGTGGGCACGCTGTCTGGAAGGGCTGCGCCACCCGCACACCCAGAAGATGCGGCCCATCACCTTCAACCACGCCATCGCCAGTGGTCGCGACGACGTCGTGCTCGCCCACCTGAACCATCGTTTGGTGCAAATGTGCCTGCGTCTGCTGCGCGCCGAAATCTGGGCGCAGGACGACGTGAAGAAGTTGCACCGGGTCACCGTCCGCACCGTGCCGGATGCGCTCGTCGACGGCCCCGCCGTGGTCGTCGTCTCTCGGCTCGTCGTCACCGGCGGCAACCATCATCGGCTGCACGAGGAACTGACCTTGTCGGGCGGCTACCTACGCGATCAGTCCTTCCGCCGCGAAGAAGGCGTCACCCGCGTCCAGCAGTGGCTGGACGAATCGAAACCGATCACGGCGGCCCCGTCCCTGTTCGACGCGCTGCGCGTCCGCTTCGACCGTCAGCAGGAAACCATCCTGAAAGCGGTCGATGCCCGTTCCAAAGAACGCCTTCGCTACCTGACCAACACGCTCCAGACCCGCAAGCAGCAGGAAATCGGCGACATCGGCACCGTGCTCGACGAACTGGAGAAGGCGATCCAGTCCGAATTGAAGAAAGGCGAGCAGCCCGAGCAGCTCACGCTCTTCACCGAGGACGAACGCACGCAACTGCGGCGCGACATCGCCGCGCTGGAAGCGCGCCTCGCGTGCATCCCCGACGAGCGCAAGATGGAGACGCAGGCCATCGAAGCCCGCTACGCCAAGCTCGACGACCGCACCTTCCCGGTCGCGGTGATCTTCGTCGTGCCGGAGGGCAGTACGAGATGAGTCGTGGCGTTCGATACTCGGTATCAGGCTTCACGCTTGCCGATGATGCCCAGTTGCTGGGCGAACTCACCGACGCGGTTGCCTCGACTGGTATACAAAGCACACGCACGACCCAAATCGAGACGTGGAAGACCCAAATCACGCTCCTGAAACGCTGTGCGCTTGACCTGATCCAGAGATACGAGGCGGCCAAAGACTGGCACTTGATCCTCGAATATGAGTTGCCGCGCCGGCAAAAGCGCCCCGATGCGATCTTGCTCGCCGAGGATGTGATCCAGGTAATCGAGTTCAAGGTCGGGGCTACGTCCCACGACGCATCGTCCCGCTGGCAGGTAGAGGACTACTGCTTGAACTTACGTGACTTCCACGGCGGCAGTTCTGGGCGTGCGATCGTGCCGGTGCTTTGCTCTACTGCTGCGCCAAGTGGCACCAGTACGTCTCCGATTTCGACGATCTCATACGTCGCGCCAGTACGGCTTACGAATGCCGACGATCTGGCTAGCGCGCTGCTGTCGGCCTACTCCGCGCGGCATGATCCCAATGGCTCTCCTATCGATGCCGATACCTGGATCGACGCACCTTATCGTCCCACGCTGTCGGTCATCGAGGCAGCCCAACGCCTTTACGAGAACCACGACGTTCGCGAAATCACCCACAGCTACGCCAGCAACTTGGACGCTACGACCGACCTACTGGCGGAGGTGATCAGAGAAGCACGTGCACAGAACCGGCGCTACGTGTGCTTCGTCACGGGCGTCCCCGGCGCCGGCAAGACACTGACAGGACTCAACGTCGTACACGACCCATCGCTGCGCACTGAAGGTGGCCCATCGGGAATTTTCTTGTCCGGCAACGGCCCCTTGGTCAAAGTCGTGCGAGAGGCGTTGATATTGAGCCAGCAGCGTGCCGGGCATCGGCGCCAAGACAGTGCCCATGAAGTCTCGACCTTCATTCAGAACGTCCACCAGTTCCTGCGCTATCACCGCGAACATCCCACGGCTTTGCCACACGAGCACGTCGTCGTCTTCGACGAGGCCCAACGCGCATGGGATCGAGAGCAGATGCTGCGCAAACAAGGGGTGGATCGTTCGGAGGCTGCCGAACTCTTCGACATGATGGATCGACTGGACGGATGGGCCGTGATCATCGCGCTCGTCGGCGGTGGGCAAGAGATATTCCTCGGTGAGGCAGGCCTGGAGGAATGGGGCCGGGCCGTCGCCGTTCGTCCAGATTGGCGAATCGTGGCGTCTCCCGAAGTCGTCTCCGGGGGAACCAGTGTATCGGGGCACCGTCTGTTCCCCGATAGCGTTCCGGCAGGAATCGAGTTCCGACCGGAGCCATTGGCGCACCTCAGTGTCGGCGTGCGGAGCTTTCGGGCTCAGCGGTTGGCAGAGTGGGTCGATGCGGTGCTGACCCTCGATACCGAACGTGCACGGTCGCTCGTGCCAGATCGCCGCGAGTTCCCGCTCCATTTCACGCGTGATCTCGAAAAAGCGAAGGCTTGGCTGCGCGCCAGGAGCCAACCGGCTCATGGCCAGCGTGCAGGCTTGATTGCCACATCCGAGGATCAACGCCTTCGCGCCTATGGGCTGGAGCGATCGAGTGCCTTCCGCCTGGGGTATTCGTTCGAGAAGTGGTTTTTGATGCCTCCGTCGGACACGCGTTCGAGCCATGTCTTGGAGGTGGCAGCATCGGAATTCGAGTGCCAAGGGCTGGAGTTGGACTGGATTGGTCTTTGCTGGGGTGGAGATTTCACCCCATCCGACCGCGGAGGTTGGGAGTACCGGAAGTCTCGCGGAGGTGGCTGGAATCAGGTGCGTAATGATGCTGAGCGTACCTATGTGCGCAATCGCTACCGCGTGCTGCTCACGCGTGCACGTCTCGGCATGATCGTCTGGATACCACCGGGCAATGCACAAGATCCGACGCTCGACCCGGACAGATTCGACCGAGTCGCTCGATTACTTGAGGCGGTCGGCGTACCTGAACTACAAAAAGAATTCGAAAGAACCGAGGCATGAGCCAGAGCAATCATCACCACGACTGGCTCGCGCTCATCGAGATTTCCGGCCCGTTCCTCGCCGTCCCCGTCCTGAAGGAAGCCTTTCCGCAGGGGCTGGAAGAACTTGATGCAGGCAAGCGCAAGCGGTTGCGCCAAGCCTACGACGAATGGCGCGAGGCCTTGGAGACCAACGATCCCCGCTTCGCCGATCTGCATGCAGCGTGGATCGACGAGGTGCTGTCGCGCGGACTGGAACTCGACGAGGACGGGCGCGGCGACGTGTTGAAGCGCAAGGATTGGTGTGCCACGCACCTGATCGTCTCGCTGCCCGAATACGGCGTGAGCCTGTCGCCAGACTTCGCAGTCGTCGGCAGTGGTGACACGCCGCTGATGCTCGTCCACGCCTACGCGCAGGACGTCGATCTCGATGCCACGCAGAAGCTGGACGGCTGGGCCAGCACGTCCGCGGAGCGCATGGTTAGACTTTGCCGCGCCACGGGCTGCCGTCTCGGCCTGGTGACCAACGGCGAACGCTGGATGCTGGTCGATGCGCCGGTGGGCGCGGTCACCACCTTCGCCAGTTGGTATGCGCGCATCTGGTCGCAGGAACCTGTCACCCTGCAAGCCTTCGTCCACCTCTTGGGCATCCGGCGCTTCTTCGTGGACGAGTCCGAACGGCTGCCTGCGCTGTTCGACCGTTCGCTGAAGTTCCAGGACGAAGTGACCGATGCCCTGGGCGAGCAAGTGCGGCGCGCGGTCGAAGTGCTGATCCAGTCGCTCGACAAGGCCGACCAAGACCGCGACCGCGAACTCCTGCGTGGCGTGAAGGAAGCCGAACTCTACGAGGCCGCGCTGACGGTGATGATGCGGCTGGTCTTCCTGCTCTCCGCCGAGGAGCGCGGCCTGCTGCTCTTGGGCGACGAACGCTACGAGGCGAACTACGCGCTCTCGACCCTGCGCATGCAGTTGCGTGCCGAATCGGATGAGATTCTGGAGCGCCGCTGGGATGCTTGGTCGCGCCTGCTGGCCGTTTTCCGTGCCGTCTATGGCGGCATCGAGCACGAAAATCTGCGCCTGCCCGCGCTGGGCGGTTCGCTGTTCGACCCGGATCGCTTCCCCTTCCTCGAAGGTCGTGCGAAAGGTTCCGACTGGCACACCGACGTCGCCAAACCGCTGCCCATCGACAATCGCACCGTCCTGTTGTTGCTCGAAGCCATCCAGCAATTCCAAGGGCGCACGCTGTCATACCGGGCGCTGGACGTGGAGCAGATCGGCTACGTCTATGAGGGTCTGCTGGAGCGCACCGTCAAGCGCACCGCCGAAGTCACGCTGGAACTCGACGCCACCAAGAGCGCGCAGTCGCCGTGGGTCACGCTGGCCGAACTCGAATCCGCGCGGCTGGATGGTGCCGCGCGTTTGGTCGAACTGCTCCAGCAGCGTTCCGGCAGTTCCGTCAGCCGCGTGCGCAACGATCTGGCCCGCGCCGTGGACGATGCGCTCGCCGACCGCCTGCTGACGGCCTGCCACGGCGACACGGCACTGCGCGACCGCATCAAACCCTTCGGCCATCTGGTGCGCACCGATCCGTGGGGCTATCCGTTGGTGTATCCCGCCGGAGCCTTCATCGTCACCACCGGCTCCGACCGGCGCGAGACCGGCACCCACTACACGCCGAAGTCGCTCACCGAGGCCATCGTCGCCGAGACGCTCACACCCATCGCCTACGTCGGCCCCGTGCAGGGCACACAGCGCGCGGATTGGATGCTGAAATCGCCCGCCGAACTGCTCGACCTGAAGATCTGCGACCCTGCGATGGGTTCGGGCGCGTTCCTCGTGCAAGCCTGCCGCTGGCTGGCCGACAGGTTGGTGGAGTCGTGGGCACAGATCGAGGCGCAGGAGCACACGGTCGGCATGGACGGGCGTGTGGTGGCCGCCGACGCCAACGTCGAGCCGTTGCCGCTCGACATTGAGGCACGCACCATCGTCGCCCGCCGTCTCATCGCCGAACGCTGCCTCTACGGCGTCGATCTGAACCCGCTGGCGGTCGAGCTGGCCAAGCTCTCCATCTGGCTGGTGACGCTGGCCAAGGGCCGTCCCTTCGGCTTCCTCGACCACAACCTGCGCTGTGGCGACAGCCTGCTCGGCATTCATCGGCTGGATCAGCTCACTCAGCTTTCGATGAACCCATCCGGTCAAGGACAACTGCGCCTGTTCGGGCAGAACATCGAGCAGGCCGTGCGCGAGGCCATCGAGCTGCGGCAACGGTTGCGCGAAATGCCCATCCGCGACATCCGCGACGTGGAGGCGATGGCGCATATGGATGCCGATGCGCGCCGCAGGCTGGCAGTGCCGGAAGGCATCGCCGATGTGTTCGTAGGCGAAGTTTTCGCATCGGGCGGAAGTGGCACGGCCCTGGAGAACGCGCTGGTGTCACTGACTGTTCAAGCCGGGCGGGCCATCGACGGCAACCGCGATGTGCTCTCCTCGATGCGCCAGAGATCGATCGCTGCGCTCTCGACCGACCTGCCTGCTGACAAACCAGCCCGCCGGCCTTTCCATTGGCCACTGGTATTTCCGGAGGTGTTCGCACGCGAGTGCGCCGGTTTCGATGGCATCGTCGGCAATCCGCCCTTTCTGGGTGGACAGAAGATCACGGGCGTCGCGGGCACAGCCTTCCGTGATTGGCTGGTCGCACACATCGCCGAAGGGCGGCGCGGCTCTGCCGATCTGGTCGCCTATTTCTTCCTTCGGGCATGGAGCCTGCTACGCAAAAACGGCGGCTTCGGGTTGCTCGCGGTCAACACCATCGCGGAAGGCGACACGCGGCAGGTCGGGCTGGAAGCGATGGTCGGCGCAGGTGCCGTCATCTACGCGGCCTACCCGAACGAACCGTGGCCCGGAAAGGCGGCGGTCGTCACCAGTCGCGTGCATGTCCACAAAGGTCAGTGGTCGGGTGAACGCTCACTGCTCGGACGACCGACTCCATTCATATCGGCTTTCCTGTCCGATCGTGAGGAGAGGAGTCCAGAACGGCTGAAGGCGAACGAAGGATTGGCGTATCAAGGCTCGATCGTGCTCGGCAAGGGCTTCGTGCTTTCACCCGATGACGCGCGCCGCATGCTGGATGCCGACCCGCGAAACGCCGACGTGATTTTCCCCTACATCAATGGGGATGATCTCAATTCAGACCCAGAGCAGAAGCCGAGCCGCTGGGTGATCAATTTTTGGGACTGGCCAGAGGAACGGGCACAAGACTACGAATTGCCGTGGCAGCGAATCGAAGAACGGGTGAAGCCGGAGCGTCAGCGCCTCAATGAGCGGGGCGAGTTCATTCTTCGGAAACCATTGCCGGAGCGTTGGTGGCAGTTCGGTGAAAAGCGACCTGGCCTTTACCACGCCATCGGTCGTGGTCGCCATTTTGAGCGCCACCCGGAAAAGTGGTCGCCTGATGTAAGTTCGACGCCAAGAGTCATCGCCTTTGCCACTCAGGCAAGTAAATATGCTGTTTTTTCCCTTGTCCCAGCGAACATTGTGTACTCCCACGCCGTTGGAGTTATTACTCACCCAGGTTTGTCTAGGTTTGCGGAGTTGGCGTCTTCCCTACATGTAAGTTGGGCTTTTGCCTTTGGAGGTCGCCTGGAGACCCGACTCAGATACGCTCCTACCGATTGCTTTGAAACCTATCCGTTCTTGCAGTCCCCGCATTCCGATCTAGGTGAAATGGGAGATCGGCTCCATCAAGCGCGCATCGACATCATGCAGGCCGACCGCATCGGCCTGACCAAGCTCTACAACCGCTTCCATACCGAAGCTGAACGCGATCCCCGCATCGAAGGGCTGCGCGCATTGCAGCGCGAAATGGACACCGCCGTCGCACGCGCCTACGGTTGGAACGATCTCGACCTTGAGCACGGTTTCCACGAAGTGCCGTACCTGCCGGAGAATGATCGCGTTCGCTACACCATCTCGGAATCTGCGCGCGTCGAAGTGCTGCGCCGCCTGTCGGAATTGAACCAGCAGCGATACGAGGAAGAAGCGGCCCAAGGGCTGCATGGAGGCAATGGTTCGCAGCGCGCCTCGACTCGGGCCCCGCGCGCCAATCGCGCCACAACGGCCCAATCCGCACTCGACTTCGAGATAAGCACTGCCACCAGTGCCAAAGGCAGGACGCCCGCCACGGCCATCCTCGGCTTCCTGCGCGCTCACGATGGCTGGCATGCCAAGGCCGACATCCTTGCCGCTACCGGCATCACGGACAGCCAGTGGACCCCCGCCATCAATGAGCTGATCACATGCGGCAAAGTCGAACGCCAAGGCGAGCGGCGGGGTGCGCGCTATCGCATTCAGCCTGGTAATCGGAACGACATTCACGAGGAGATGTGATGACTCAAGGTCAAGCTACCCCGATGTTCTCGATGACTTTCTTGGCATCAGCGAAATCACCGCACCAACGGAGCCTCCGTCCATGACCAAACCAAGCACCGACCAGGCACAGGCAAGCCCGACGAAGCAGTTCTTCGTATCGATGCTCACGCGCGACATCAGCCTTGCCGACGCGATTCTCGACCTGCTCGACAACTGCCTCGACGGTGCGATGCGGCTGGCGAATGGTGGTGCTGTCGATTACGCCAAGCACTTCGTGAAAATCGAAATCGCCGAGGATCATTTTCTGATCGCTGATAACTGCGGTGGCATCCCGCGCGAGGTCGCCAAGAACTACGCCTTCAAGATGGGGCGAGAGCCGGACGACGACCGCGATTCGGATGCCGAGACCATCGGCATGTACGGCGTCGGCATGAAGCGTGCGATCTTCAAAATGGGCCGCAACGCGTTGGTGCGCACGCGCCACGGCGATGACACGTTCGAGGTGCCGATTACTTCGCAATGGCTGGAGGCGAAGAACTGGGACCCACTGCCGATCAACGAGCCGACCGAAGTCAACGAACAACTCCCTGAGGTGGGCACCACGATCGAGGTCAGCGACCTCTACGAAGGTGTCTCGCGTCATTTTGCCAATGAAGCCTTCGAGAACGAAGTGCGCACCGCGATCGCGGAGCACTTCACCATGTTCATCCAGTGGGGCTTGAAGGTGGAACTCAATGGAAAGCCCGTGGAGTCCGTTCGCGTCGAGGTGCTCGTTTCGACGGACGAGGATCGCCCGGCACCCTACGTCTTCCAGAAAACCATCGACGATGTGCTCGTCTCGATCACCGTTGGCCTCAACAACGGGAAGAGCCTCGGCGATGACGACGAGGACGATGCGGGCTTTGAGCGCGACCGGTCGTCCGCGACGGCAGGCTGGACAGTGCTCTGCAACGACCGTGCGGTCATCGTGGGCGACAAAGGTCGGCTGACGGGCTGGGGCGATGGCATCCCGCTCTACCACCCGCAGTTCGCCATCATCACGGGCATCATCGAGTTCCGCTCCAAGCATGCCGACAAGTTGCCGGTCACGACGACGAAGCGCGCGCTCGACACGTCATCGAACGTGTGGTTGGAATCTCTCGTGAAGATGAAGGAAGGCATGCGCATCTGGATTTCGTACACGAACCAGTGGAAGAACCATCCGCGCGCCGATCAGTCGAGTCATTGGGAATCTGCCAAGCCGATGCCGTTGAGCCGGGCAATTGAGGTTGTTGCCGCTCGCAGCGCCACGAGGAGGATTGCCGACACGATCGAATTCAACCCACAGAAGGCGAAGGTCTTGCCGGAGCCGGAGGACAAGAAGCCATCGTCCCGGAAGATCGTTTTTTCGCGCCCTGCCGAGGAAGTGCGGCTCGTCGCCAAGCTGCTGTTCGATGATCCGGATGAAAAGCCAGGCATCGTCGGCGACAAGTGCTTCGAGATGCAACTCACGAAGGCCAAGAAGCAGGGGGAGTGAACGATGAGCGCAGCTTCTTCCTTACCGTACCGCTTGCGGCCCAACAAGGCCGTGGATCGGGAACTCTTCCTGTCGCTGCTGATGCGGCTGGCTCCGAAGCTCGCGCTGGAAAAGTATCACTATGTCGGACTCGGTGGCCCTTTTCTCGAAGATTTTCGGCTGATCCACGGAAGGCTCGGCATCGCAAAGATGACTTGCATCGAGACGGAAGAGCAGGTGCATAAGCGCCAGCTTTTCAACCGACCCGTCGCTTCTATCGAGTGCGTCTACAAAAGCCTCGAAGACTATCTGGACGAAACCAATCTCGATTCGCCCGCCATCATCTGGTTCGACTACACGGAACCCAAGGGCATCACCACGCAGATTGAGCGGTTTGCGCGCACCATCGGCACTGTGCCCATCGGCAGCATTCTGCGCATCACACTCAACGCTAACCCCGAATCGTTGGGGAAGCCCGATCCGAAGGACATCTCGGTCGAGGCCGACGGCGACGTTTCGGAGGATCGGGCGCAGAAGCCGACGACGCAGGAATGGCGTCTCGCGCGTTTCAAGGAACGACTGGGATCGCTCTTTCCGAGCGGATTGACCGCCGATGGCATGACGCAGAAGAACTTTGGCAAGAGTCTGCTGCATGCGCTCAAGCTGGCAGTCGAGAAGGAAATGCTCAGTTTTCGGGATCGCCGCATCGTCTGGGCGCTCGCGACGCACTATGCCGATGGTCAGGCGATGGTCACCGCCGCGCTCGTGGTCTGCCAGAACGACGACAAGACCATCGAGGAATCGGTGAAGGCTTGGGAGTTCCATGCGACGACCGATGCGCCGCATCGGGTCGATCTGCCTGCGCTCTCGACGCTGGAACGACTGACGATGGAATCGACCGACGATGCCCAGACGAAGATGGGCTTCGAGTTACCGAAATCGAACATGGGCGAAAACCCGTTCGAGGTGTTCAAGAAGTTCTATCGCATCTATCCGCACTTCTCGCGGGTGGAGCTTTAGCCCGTAACCATCTGAGGCACCCGCAGCATGACGACATCACCCAACGCATGGATCACCGTCGATCACGGTCTCGGCACGGATCGCAGGCTCGCGCCCTATACGTTGGTCTTGAAGGGTGACCGTTCCCTGTACCAAGCCATCGCTGAGGACGATTGGGTGCTCGTGCTGAATTCTGCCGGGGAAATCGTCCGCGCGGGGCGCGTGCTACGGCTTCGTTCCGACCTCGAAGCCACCACGATCTTCTTCGACCGGCTGTCGGTCACCGATGCTCCGGAGCCGGTCGCCAGCGTTTCGCTGGCCCCACCGTCGTCGGGCAACGTCGGGCGCATCCAGTGGGGTGAGTTCGTCACGGCCTTGTCCACGGCACTGCATCAGACCGTGGACGGCGTGCCACCCATCAAGGATCAGAGCTACATCCGCGAACTGCTGCAACTGGCCGTGGTGGACGACCTTCTCGGCCCGGCAGGCGGGCAGCGCGAGCACATCGTGGATATGAGCGTGCGCGACCGCTATCTGGTCGGTAAGCTGGGCCCGCGCGAAGTGGCTGAACGGGGTCAGGAATTTCCAGTCGATCCAGAGCAGGTCGAGGATGATGCCGATGATTTGATCGTCAAGGCACAACAGGAGAAATCCGGCGCACCCGTTCCCAAAGGTTCTCCTGAAACGGAGCCTCCCGATGAGATCGACGCCGCCAGCAACCAATCGCTGGTGCCCAGCAGCTTCGGCATGACCTTCTGCGTCGATGGCGACGCCGAGCGCATCGAGGTCGAGGCGCGTTGGGGCAGCTACGAGCGCGTGCCGAACAACGAACACGAACTGACCCGGCCCAATGGTCAGAAAGCCAAGGTCTGGCAGCGCATCCCTTGCGGGGGGAAACTGGTGCTGTCGCTCACCGAAGGCGTGATCCCGCATCAGGCACCGGACACCAATCGTCCGGCGGTGCGGATTCAAGGTTCCATCCGTGCCAAGAACGCCAATGGCGACCGCTTGGTGACGCTGTTCCTGATCAACGCGCAGGAGGAACCCGACACCAACCGCGACACGGCGTGGCTGTTCCAGCCGGAACTGATCGTGCGTGCGGAAGCGGAGGCGTCCAAACGCGCCATCTTCCGCCGCCGCCCCGTGCTGGACGCCGATGGGAACGACCTGGAGCGCGAATCGCTGGAGATGATCTATCGCAACCGCGTGGAGTTCGCTGTCGGGCACGGCGTCGCCGTCCATGCCGAGACGGCGGACGACGTGACGCTGGCCGTCGAGGTGCGCACCACCGTCTTGCCGCAGTACGAAGTGCAGGTCACGGAGACACCGGGCCTCGACCCCGCCGACCGTCCGGCGATGAAGCGGATGGTAGAAAGCGGTCTGCTCGACATGCAGCGGCTCGCTACGCTGGATGTCACCGAGTTGATCGATGCCCTGAACGTGCTGACGAAGGACTACGCCGCGTGGATCACCGAGCAGCGCGAACGCATCGGCGAGGACGTGGTCGGGTATGACACGCAGGCCGCGCAGGCGCTGGATCGGTGCCAGGCAATCCAGATGCGCTTGCAGCAGGGCATCGACACGCTGAAGAGCGACGGCAAGGCGCTGGCCGCTTTCCGCTTTGCCAACAAAGCAATGGCGATCCAGCGTGTGCGCAGTCAGTACGCGCTGGAAGTGCGGCGCGGGCGCGAGGTGACAGTCGATCAGTTCGACCAGCCGAAGAACCGGAGCTGGCGTCCATTCCAGTTGGCGTTCCTGCTGCTGTCGATCCCATCGCTGGCCGATCCCACGCACCCGGATCGGGTGCAGCCGATGGAAGCCCACGCCGATCTGCTGTGGTTCCCCACCGGCGGCGGCAAGACGGAAGCGTATCTGGGCGTGGCGGCGTTCACGATGGCGATTCGCCGTTTGCAAGGCAAGCTCGGCGGCTACGACGCCTCGCGCGGACTGGCTGTGATCATGCGCTACACGCTGCGCCTGCTGACCTTGCAGCAGTTCCAGCGTGCCACTGCGCTGATCTGCGCGATGGAGGTGCTACGACGCAAGGCGCTGGCCAGCGGCGATTCCGCTTTGGGCCACGAGCCGTTCACCATCGGCCTGTGGGTCGGCAACAAGGTGACGCCGGGCACGACCGAGGACAGCCACCGCGCAATCGAGGACATCCGAAACCCCGGTAGACACCACGCCGGAGCGGCATCGCCCGTGCAACTGACCAGTTGCCCCTGGTGCGGCTCCGACATCGCGCCGGGGCGTGAGGTGGATGTCGATAAGCAGTACGGGCGGACGCTCGTCTATTGCGGTGACAAGAAGGGCCACTGCGAGTTCTCGCGCGGCAAGTCCAGCAAGTCGCCGCACCCCGGCATCCCGGTGCTGACGGTGGACGAGGAGATCTACCACCGCCCGCCGACGATGATGATCGCCACCGTGGACAAGTTCGCCATGATGGCGTGGCGCGGGCAGGTGCGCACGCTGTTCGGTCGTGTGCATCAGGAGTGCGAACGCCACGGTCTGTTGTGGCCCGACTGCGATTGCACAGGGAATCACACTGCCGGAAAAGGTCTGCCTGCGGTCAAGGTCAAGAACGTCGCACCGATCCGTCCGCCCGATCTGATCATCCAGGACGAGTTCCACCTCATCAGCGGCCCGCTAGGCACGATGGTCGGCTTGTACGAATCTGCCGTCGATGAACTTTCCGGTTGGACGCTCGACGGCAAGACGGTCAAGCCGAAGATCGTCGCGTCCACGGCAACGGTGCGCAAAGCCCAGGAGCAGGTGAACAACGTGTTCATGCGGCGCGTGTCGGTGTTCCCGCCGCACGGCTTGGACGTGGAGGACAACTACTTCTCGGTGCAGCGCCCCATCGAAGAACGCCCCGGACGGCGCTATCTCGGCGTGTGCTCGCCCGGCAGCTCGCGGCCCGCGATGCTGATCCGCGTCTATACCGCTTTCCTCACCGCCGCCCAAGCCTTGTTCGACCGCTTCGGCGAACCCGCAGACCCGTACATGACGATGGTCGGCTACTTCAACTCGCTGCGCGAGCTGGGCGGGATGCGGCGCTTGGCCGAGGACGACGTGCAGACACGTTCCTACCGCGTGCAGATGAGTATGGTCGAGCGACCCGCGCTCGCGCAGCGCAGCGTCAACAACATCCGTGAGCTGACCTCGCGCGTCTCCAGTCAGGACATCCCGAAGTATCTCGACCATCTGGAGGTCAAGTTCAAGGCCGCGCTCGATGCAGCCACCGGCAAGTTCGTGACGAAGTGGAACGAGGGCGACACCCGCGCCATCGACGTGGTGCTGGCGACCAACATGCTGTCGGTCGGTGTGGACGTGAATCGCTTGGGCCTGATGGCGGTGAACGGTCAGCCCAAGGGCACGGCGGAATACATCCAAGCCACCAGCCGCGTGGGCCGTTCCTTCCCCGGCTTGGTCTGTACGGTGCTCACGTGGGCGCGTCCACGCGACCTCTCGCACTACGAGACCTTCGAGCACTACCACGCGACCTTCTACAAGCATGTGGAGGCGCAGTCGGTGACGCCTTTCTCGCCGCGCGCGATGGATCGCGGCCTGACCGGTGCGTTGCTCTCCCTGATGCGTCTGGAGAACGACGCCTTCAGCCCGAACGTGGGCGCGGGCGAGCTGAACAAGTCCGATAAGCCCGAGATCACCGAAGCCATCGACGTGCTGGTGCGGCGGGCGTGGAACGTCAGCGAGACGACCGCAATCAAGAGTCTGGCCGAGCGTGAACCTGAAGGAACGCGCGGACGAGTGGGCGAACGAAGTGAGCGTGCCCGGTCGCACGCTGGCCTATGAGAAGCGCGGCGCACAGGCAGCGACGATGGTCGGGCTGGTCAAGTCGCCGGGCATCCATGCGTGGGACAACTGGACGGTGCCGATGTCGATGCGCGAGGTGGAGCCGGGCGTGCGCCTGATCATGAACACGGGACATATCTCGGACGACCACGGGTGGAAGCCGCGTCCGGCGCCGGAGGACGAGGGCTGACCATGACCACCAATAAAACACCCGTCGGGGAAGTCCGCCCCAGTCAACTGCTCTGGACATACGGGCCGGGCGCGCTGATCGACCTGCCGAGCCTCTCGGTGGTGACGCTGGGCATCGACCAGTGGGAGAAGGATCGTTGCCAGCCCATCGCCGAGCCGCGCCTGCTCACCGCCGTGCGCAAGGTTCTCGGGGCGCAGGTGGAGAACCTGCGCATGCCACCGTTCCAGAAGAGCGAACTCGTCGATCCGTGGTCGGCGGAAGCGAACATCGGTGTGCCCGTGCGTCCGTTCCCGCGCTGGATGCGCTGCGTGAAGTGCGGCCTGCTGTCGCCCTTCGACGCGGGGCTGTTCGAGATCAAGGAAAACCGCTTCCGCCCGGAACGCACCCGCTTCGTCCACAAGGGATGCCGAGGCTCCAAGGGCGACCAGCCCGCGAAGGACGCCGACGCCGTTCCAGCGCGTTTTCTCTTGGCCTGCCGAGACGGTCACCTCGACGACTTCCCGTGGCATTACTTCGTCCACGGCGGCAACAGCTCGTGCAAGGGTACGCTGCGCTTCTTCGAGAGCGGGGCTTCGTTGCAAACCGAGAACCTGTGGGTGAAGTGCGATGCCTGTGGTGCGTCGCGCAGCATGGCCCACGCCTTCGGCAAGGCCGGGAAGGAAAACCTGCCGAGTTGCCGGGGCAGGCATCCGCACCTCGACCACTTCGACGAAGAGTGCGACGAGGAAGCGCGGGCCGTTTTGCTGGGTTCGACGAACAGTTGGTTCCCGATCACGCTGTCGGCGCTTGCCATCCCCCAGGCCAAAGACCCGCTCGGCCAACTGATTCAGGATGGCTGGGAATTCTTCGACGATTTGGATTCCGAGGCGGCCGTCGCCGTGGCGGTGAAAACGCTGAAGAAGACAGGAGCGCTGCCGGGCATTGACAAGTACCCGGCGTCGGACATCTGGGCGGCCATCGAGGCCCATCGCAACGATGGCGGTCAGGAGACGGTCGGCGAAGCCGACATCAAAGGGCCGGAGTGGGACGTGCTGACGGCGGCCAATCCGCCTGCCGACTACCCGCACTTCATGAGCAAGAAGGTGGGAACACCCACGGGCTTCGAGAACCGGATCACCAGAGTGCTGTTGCTGGAGCGGCTGCGCGAGGTCAATGCCTTGTTGGGCTTCACCCGTGTGGAAGCGCCCGAGGAATCGAGCGACCCGAACGAGCGCCCGCAGATGGCAAGCCTCGTGCGCCGCAAGCCGGATTGGGTGCCAGCGAATCAGGTGCACGGAGAAGGCATCTTCATCCAGTTCGACGAAGCGGCGCTGCGGATGTGGGAAGCGCAGGTTGGCGTCCAGCGCGTGGATGCGAAGCTCAGGGCTGGTCATGGTGGATGGCGCAATTCGCGCCATCTCGATCCGAACGAGGGCTACCCCGGCATCCGCTACGCCATGCTTCACACGCTCTCGCACCTGCTCATCCGCGAACTGGCGCTGGAATGCGGCTACAACGCGGCGAGCATCCGAGAACGCATCTACGCCGACGTGTCGAGCGCCAATCCGCAGGGGGGCATCCTCATCTACACGGCGGCCGCTGATTCCGATGGGACGCTGGGCGGCCTCGTCGATCTCGGCAAGCCCGAGAACCTCGGTCGGCTGCTCCGGCAGGCGCTGAACCGGTCGAAGATCTGTTCGTCCGATCCGCTGTGTTCGGAACACGATCCGGGCAAAGACCGTTCGTTGCACGCGGCAGCCTGTCATGCGTGCAGTCTGGTCGCCGAAACCTCGTGCGAACGGGGCAACCGATACCTCGACAGATCGTTGCTGGTGCAGACCCTCGACCGAGACGATGCCGCGTTCTTCGCGGGGCTGTGACATGGAAAGACTGCTCGAAGCCGTCACAGCCGTGGTCTGTCTCGTTTCGCCGGAGAAGGTTCAAGCACTGGCTGGCAGGATTCGGAAGATTGAAGACGTGAAGGCGAGCGTCTCCCTCTCGGAGGTCGTCGGGACGGCGACGGCAAGAGCCGTCGTCGATCGGCTCGTCGATGCGTGGCGGGCCACGTCGGTCGGTTCCGACGAATTGGCCTCGATGCTGCTCGCCGCAGGCCATGCATTCGAGAGCGTGTCGAGGCACCAGTCCACCGAACTCGTGTGGACGGGGCCGACGACGCCATTCGTCTCCGCACGTCGAACGGAGCAAGCTCTCCTGCAAGTCATCAATGCTGCCAAGCAAACTCTGTTCGTCACGAGCTTCGTGGCCTATGACGTCTCGACAATCGTGAAGGCATTGAACGAAGCAAGCACACGGGGTGTGGACATCTCCATGCTCCTCGAAGCGTCCCAAGATCATGGCGGCAGCATCTCGTTCGATGCGATCGGCAAGATGGAGTCCCTCGTGCCCAATGCTCATCTCTATACGTGGCGGGATCGAGGCGGAATGTTTTCTGAGGGACGAGTACATGCAAAGGTGGCTGTGGCCGATCGACACACTTGCTTCATCACCAGCGCAAACCTGACGGGATTTGCCATGGACAGGAACATGGAGGCAGGACTACTGCTTTCTGGAGGAAATATTCCGCAGATGCTGGAGGAGCATCTGCGTGCATTGGTCTCCATGAAGATCGTTTCCCCGGTATGAAAGACCCAGTACACCTCCTCCAGGATGCCATTGAGGACGAACGGTATGTCCTGCGGGGCTACGAGAAACCTTCGGAGGCATTGACCCTCGAGACTCTACGTGCCATTGATTACGTCTTCTGTCGAGAGCTGATTCCAGAGCTGGAGAAGTTGGAAGAATCAGAACGACGGATGGAGAGCATCCGCAGGTATTCAATCAATGCAGCCTTGAAGCGGGTCCTGCCATCCGAGCTGAAGGCAGATGCCCCTCGACTTTTCACCTCCAATGCCAGCACTGCGGAGCAGACGGATGAGTTTCTGTGGCGGATGGGCTGCCTGACGATGGCAGAGAGACAACTGACTCTATTGCGCTCGGGGGCGCTGAAAGGTGAGATCGACAAGCGCAAGTTGAAGGGAATGACGCTGCTTGTCCTGTCGATACAAGACAACACAGCCTACCGGGAACAGGTTGGGTTTCAAGGGTTGAACTGGCTCAGTGACATGACGGTGGCGGAGGATCGCTCCAAGGAGGCCGCCTTGGAGCTTCGCCACATGGGAATACTCCCCCGCTTGACCGACTACCTTCGTAGTAACCCGTCGCCTGAGGACCTACCTTTTGACGGCGTCGATGACTACTTCAAGGAATGGGCAGTCCTGTATCTGAGAAGGATGTCTTTCAGGGATATGCTGGCAGACGATGACCGCTTTGGAGGTCGCGCCTATTCGGCGTATGTGGCTGTTCTCGAAGCGCTCTCAGCCATGTCGCAGCAGAGGCTTTGCTATGCCGGACTGTTGAATGCTGATGATCCACGCATTGGAATCAGGAATCTCTTGACTGGCGGAGCACTTCATGAAGAGCTGATCGAAGGGGTAGCCAGTTTTCTCGATGCATCCCGGCAGGAAGTGTCGGAGCTTTTAGATCATCTGACGTTGAGCCCTGCAAACGCCAAGGATCATCTGGGGCGTGGAACACAAACACTCGCTCCAGCAGTCAGGACGAGCCAGCAATTGGTGGCGCTCCCGACGTACGGTCTCGAGCTCAATCCATTCCTATTTCTCTGGACAGAGCTGCGCAGGCGGTATGAGAAGGATTGGTTTGATGCTGCCAATCGACGAGAAAGCAGATGGGTTGCCGAACTGCATGCACAATTCCCTGCGCCCCACTGGCACTGCCTCGATGGTGTCAATCTGAAGCGGGATGGTAAGACGGTCACCGACATCGATTTCGTCGCGCACGATGCCCGCTGCAGCAGCGTCATTCTCTTCCAGCTCAAGTGGCAGCAGCCATTCGTGGGTGACGACAAAGTGCGTCGGAACAATGCGAGTAGCCTGGTCGATGACAGCAACAAGTGGATCGCTGACGTCCTGGGCTGGATCAAAGCAGTTGGAGTCAACGGCTTGAAGGAGCGTCTCGCGATCAAAACCGATACCGCTCTCTCCATTCACCTAGTCGTGCTGGGGCGTTACCACGCCCACTTCACATCCGCAAACGGCCATGATCCTCGGGCTGTCTGGTGTGACTGGGGCAACTTCCTACGGCACCGAGTCCAGCACCCCTGCGATTCGGCCGATGAGTTCGTGGCAACTCTTCGAACGTCGGTAGAGCGGGTGACAGCCGCAGTGGAGCCGGAGTCGTTTTTCATTCCTCTCAGCGGCACCGTGATCCTAGTCAATCCCACACGCGCACATTCCATGAGTTCATAGGCGCTTTCATCAAACATGCGCCAGCACAAAGCCAAAAGCAGTTGCAGCCAGTCAGGGGCGAAGGTGCCTGTGACGACCCGGAACTGCGAATGGCAGAAGATGAGCATGCTCCGCTGGGTTCTATGCAAGGTTTTGCAGAGGGGCCTCACTGATAGACTTCTGTGGATTGTGCGCACGCTGGAGAGCCGTTGCAGTGGCATGCCGTCTCACCACAGCCCAGGCATCCTGTGGGGTAAATCGTGGGGGAAGTGCAGGTCTACAACCCCAATAGACCATGAAAATCAACGACTTGGAGCGTATCTCACGCTTCAGGTGCAGAATCTGGAGTGAGGGGTCGAGTGATTCACTCCATCCAAAAGGTTGTGTGAGATGGTGTTAGTTGAACAGTGACGAACTTGCTATGCAGGTCAAGGCTATGCGTCGCAGCAGGACTGCTCACCGAAGAACTCGTCCGCAAGGTTGAAGGGGTCTGACATGATCCCCACGGTCACAATAGGAATGCGGCCCAAGCATCGCGGATCATCGCTGAGACGGTGGAGGCTGAGCTAATCAAGCCCGCCAACCGGACAACAAGTCTCGCAAGCTGATGCAGTACCAGCCGTTCTGGGCGTAAAGCAGGTGGTGTTTATGGTTGTTTGACTCAAAGACTGTATGCCTTTTCTTAGGCGGCCTGGGTTGAGAGTAATTGGTTGTTTTACATCAAGTTTTTATATTTGATGGCTATTTGACTGTTCACCCATGACTTGGTCTCACAACCGGAATGTCACCCATGGGCTGGAGCTACGTGGAAGAAGGCAGCATCGACGATTCGGCTGTCAGTCGAGTGCCGTGCCGTTGGTAAGGTTGAGCAGTCATCCGCGGCAAGATGGCGGTTCATGACGCTTGTGAGCAGGAGACGAGGCGGAGCAACTAAATTCATGCAGATGTTCTGGAGTTAGATCATCTCCAGCGGACTGGGCCCCGCCGGCGGTGGAAAGATCCGATCCAGCGCCGCCCGAAGCTCGGCGTCGATGAGGACATCCTGCGCGCCGAAGTTCTCCTCTACCCGACGACGGCCCGTCGCCTTGGGGATGGCGATGACGCCTTCCTGATGGAGCAGCCAGGCCAGCGCCAGTTGGGCGGCGGTGACGCCCCGCGATGCGGCAAGCGATGCGAATTCCCGATTGCGCAGCAGCCGTGCCTGCTCCAACGGCGAGTAGGCCATCACCGGCATGTCGTGGGCCTGGCACCAGGGCAGCAGATCCCATTCGATGCCGCGGCGGGACAGGTTGTAGAGCACCTGATCGACGGCGCAGCGTTCACCTTCCGGCTCGGCGAACAGGGCTTTCATGTCCCGGACGTCCAGGTTGCTGACGCCCCAGTGGCGGATCTTGCCGGCTGCCCGCAGGCGTTCGAAGGCTTCCACGGTTTCATCGAGCGGGATCGAGCCGCTCCAGTGCAGCAGGTACAGATCCAGGCAATCCACGCCGAGCCGTTCCAGGCTGCGCTCGCAGGCGATGGGCATCGAGCGCCGGCCGGCGTTGTGCGGATAGACCTTGCTGACGAGAAAGACCTGGCCACGGCGGCCGCGAATGGCTTCGCCGATCAGGGTCTCGGAGGCGCCTTCGCCGTACATCTCGGCGGTGTCGATCAGCGTCATGCCGAGCTCGATGCCGTGCTGCAGCGCGGCGATCTCGTCGGCTCTGCGCGCCGGGTCTTCGCCCATCATCCAGGTTCCCATGCCCAGCGCAGGGACGTGCTCTCCGGAGGGTAGTGCAATGGTCTTCATGTTTTTCATCCCATGATTGTCGGCTTGCCGTCGCATCGTAGATCAGCCGAGCCCGCAGAGGGCGGCCGACAGGCGGTGCGGGCGCTGCCCACGACCCTTCGTTCCGCCCGCGTTACAATCCCAGCCTTCAACCGCCCACCGGGCGGTGTTTTTTGCGAATTTGCGAGCCTCCCCATGTCCGGAACCCTTTTCATCGTCACCGCGCCGTCCGGCGCCGGCAAGACCACGCTGGTGCATGGTCTGCTGCAGCGCGATGCGCGCGTGCAGCTTTCGATCTCGTACACCACGCGCGCGCCGCGCGCCGGCGAGCAGGACGGGCGGGAGTACCACTTCGTCGATGTGCCGGCTTTCCGCGCCTTGCGCGACCGCGGCGAGTTCCTCGAGTGGGCCGAGGTGCATGGCAACTACTACGCCACCTCCAAGGTCTGGCTGCGCGAGCAGATCGCCGCCGGGCGCGACACCTTGCTGGAGATCGACTGGCAGGGCGCGCAGCAGGTGCGCAAGGTTTTCCCGGAGGCGGTGGGGGTGTTCATCCTGCCGCCGTCGATGGAGGAGCTCGAAGCCCGCCTGCGCGGCCGCGGCACCGACAGCGACGAGGTCATCAGCCGGCGGCTGCTGGGCGCACGCGGGGAAATGCGCCATGTGGCGGAATTCGACTACGTTATAATCAACGACGAAATCGATGAAGCGCTGGATGATCTGGTTGCCGTCGTGCGTGCCTCGCGGCTGCGCCATTCCAACCAGCACAAGCGCCATCCCGAATATTTCGACTTTTTGGAACAGGATTGAACATGGCCCGCATCACCGTCGAAGACTGCCTGAAGAAGATTCCGAACCGCTTCCAGCTCACGCTGGCGGCTACCTACCGGGCGCGCCAGCTGACCATCGGCAGCACGCCGCAGATCGAGCTCGACCCGTCCGACAAGGACAAGCCCACCGTGATTGCGCTGCGCGAAGTCGCCGCCGGCAAGGTCGGGCTGGAGATGCTGAACCGCGGCCAGGCCTGAGCCGGGTCGTGAGGGGCTAGACATGGACGAGAGCGAGCGGGAAGCCCCTCAAGAGCCGTATCGCCCGCCGCCGTCGAGCGTGCTGTCGCTCGACTTCCAGCAACTCAAGACCAAGCTGCTGGGCTATCTGCGGCCCGAGGACGTGGGCCTCGTCGAGGCGGCCTATCATTTCGCCGCCGATGCCCATGCCGGGCAGTTCCGCGTCAGCGGCGAGCCCTACGTCAGCCATCCGGTCGCAGTGGCCTCGCTGGTGGCCGACTGGCACCTCGATTCGCAGGCGTTGATCGCCGCGCTCCTCCACGACGTGATGGAGGACACCCACATCCCGAAGGCGGAAATTGCCGAGCGCTTCGGCAAGGTGTCGGCCGAGCTGGTCGATGGCCTGTCCAAGCTCGACAAGATCGAGTTCCGCTCGCACGAGGAAGCGCAGGCCGAGAACTTCCGCAAGATGCTGCTGGCGATGGCGAGCGACCTGCGCGTCATCCTCATCAAGCTCGCCGACCGCCTGCACAACATGCGCACGCTGGGCCACATGCGCCCGGCCAAGCGCCGCCGCATCGCCAACGAGACGCTGGAGATCTACGCGCCGATCGCCAACCGCCTCGGCCTCAACGACCTCTACCGCGAGCTGCAGGAGCTGTCCTTCAGCAACAAGTACCCGATGCGCTACCGGGTGCTGGCCAAGGCGATCCGCGCGGCGCGCGGCAACCGCCGTGAAGTGGTCGGCAAGGTCAGCACGGCGATCGAGGAGCGGCTGCCGCAATGGGGCATCACCGCCGAAGTCAGCGGCCGCGAGAAACACCTCTACGGCATCTACCGCAAGATGGTCGAGAAGCACCTGTCCTTCTCGCAGGTGCTGGACATCTACGGCTTCCGCGTCATCGTCGGCCAGGTGTCGAGCTGTTACCTCGCGCTGGGTGCGCTGCATTCCATGTACAAGCCGGTGCCGGGCAAGTTCAAGGACTACATCGCGATCCCCAAGGCCAACGGCTACCAGAGCCTGCACACGACGCTGATCGGCCCCTTCGGCACGCCGGTCGAAGTGCAGATCCGCACGCGCGAGATGCACCACATCGCCGAGGCCGGCGTGGCTTCGCACTGGCTGTACAAGGAAGACGAGAAGACGCTGACCGAGCTGCAGCAGAAGACGCATTCCTGGCTGCAGTCCCTGCTCGAGTTGCAGTCGGCCTCGGGCGAGGCCACCGAGTTCCTCGAGCACGTCAAGATCGACCTGTTCCCGGGCGAGGTCTATGTGTTCTCGCCCAAGGGCACGATCTTCTCGATGCCCAAGGGCTCGACGCCGGTCGATTTCGCCTATGCGGTGCATACCGACATCGGCAACCGCTGCGTGGCCTGCCGCATCAATGGCGACCTGATGCCGCTGCGCAGCGAACTGACCAATGGCGACCAGGTCGAGATCATCACCGCGGCCCACGCCAACCCCAACCCGGCCTGGCTGTCGTATGCACGCACCGGCAAGGCGCGGGCGCAGATCCGCCATTTCATGAAGAACGCCCAGCAGGATGAGTCCGTCGCTCTGGGCGAGCGCCTGCTCAACCAGGCGCTGCGGCCGCATGGCCTGACCCTGGGGCAGATCTCCAGCTTTGCCTGGGACCGCTTCCTGCGCGATCGCGGCGTGCGGCACAAGAAGGAAATCTTCTCCGACCTCGGCCTGGGCAAGCGCCTGCCGGCGATCATCGCGCGCCGCCTGGCGCAGGCGCAGGACATGGAATCCGGCCGGCCCGACGTCATCAAGCCGAAGCCGGCAGGCGCGATCACGATCCGCGGTTCCGAAGGCATTGCGGTGCAACTGGCGCGCTGCTGTCACCCGATTCCGGGTGACCCGATCATCGGCACGCTGCGCAAGGGCCAGGGGCTCGAAGTCCATACCCACGACTGCCCCAGCGTGGCCAAGCTGCGCGGCGACCGCGGCCGCTGGGTGGATGTCGAGTGGGAGGCGGGCGACGACCGCCTGTTCGACGTCGGCATCCGCGTGCTGACGCGCAACGCGCGCGGCGTGCTGGCGCGGGTGGCCAGCGCCATCGCCGAGGAAGACTGCAACATCCAGAGCGTGCACATGGATAACGAGCAGGGTGCCTACACCGCGCTCAATTTCACCTTGCAGGTGCGCGACCGCATGCATCTGGCGCGCGTCATGCGTTCGGTGCGCCGGGTGCAGGAGGTGGTGCGCATCGGCCGTGCCAAGGGTGACGGCCGGGCGGTCTGAGCGTTGCCTGTCGCGGCGTCGCCACAGCGGCGAGTTTTGCCGCCGGCTGCTAGAATGACGCCCACTTTCAAAAAGGGGTCCGACGATGGCGATGTACGAATCCGATCACACCAAGTTCATGCGCGAATGGATGGCCAAGCATCCGGAAGAGCTGACCGAGCAGAAGAAGGGCCGCGCCCTGTGGTGGGACAAGCCGCAATCGGTCGAGGAGCAGCAGCGCCTGCAGGAAGTGCGCGTGCCGGTGAAGCCCTACTACTACGACGCCAATCACTGAGCCGTCTGCCCTTGCGGCCGGGCTGCGGGGGCAGGACGCCGAACGCATGAGCCTGCCGCGCCGGCTTGCCTTCATCGACGTCGAAAGCACCGGCGCCCATCCGGTACGCGACCGCATCACCGAGATCGCCATCCTCCGCGTCGAGGATGGCATGCTCGTCAACCGCTGGGAAAGCCTGGTCAACCCGCAGACGCCCATCCCGCCGCTGATCCGGCAGATCACCGGCATCAGCGACGAAATGGTCGCCGGTGCGCCGTCCTTCGGCGAACTCGCCGACCAGGTGCAGGCCTTGCTGGCCGGCCATGTGTTCGTCGCCCACAACGCCCGCTTCGACTTCGGCTTCATCAAGAATGCCTTCGCCCGCCTCGGGCGCGACTTCGACGCGCCGGTGCTGTGCACCGTCAAACTGTCGCGCGCGCTGTTTCCCGAACATCACCGCCATGGCCTGGATGCGCTGATCGAGCGCCACGGCCTGCATTGCGGCGCCCGCCATCGGGCGATGGGCGACACCGAGGCGCTGTGGCAGTTCGTGCAGCTGGCGCAGGCGCGCTTCGAGCCCGAAGTGCTGCAGCGCGCGGTCGAGCGCGCGATGAAGGCGCCGGCCTCGCCGCCTGGCCTGGTGGAAGGCGTGCTGGAGGCCTTGCCCGACGAGCCCGGTCTTTATTTCCTCCATGCCGAGCCGGAAGCTCCGCCGCCCGGACGCAGCGACCGCCCACTGTTCGTTGGCCGCGCCGCCAGCCTGCGGGCGAGAGTCAGGGAGCATTTCGCCGGCAGTACGCGCAAGGGCAAGGATGCCGAACTGCGCGAACGGACCCGCCGCGTCGAATGGATTGCCACGGCCGGAGAACTGAGTGCGCTGCTGCTCGAAGCGGAACTCGTCAGGCGCCTGCGGCCGCCGTCGAATCGCCTGCCCGAGGAAGGTGACGAGGCTTTCGCGCTGCGGCTGATCGAAAACCGCCGGCGAGCGCCGATCTACGAACGCGTGCCGGTCGTCGGCACCGACCCCGCAAGCTGGACAGGCCTGCACGGCCTGTTCCGCAACAAACGCGAAGCGGAAAACCGGCTGCGCGAGCTGGCGATGCTCTACCGCCTGTGTCCGCGCCGCCTCGGCCTGGAGCCGGGCCCGGCCGGACCATGCTCGGCCTTTCAGGCACGGCGTTGTGCCGGCGTCTGCGCTCGCCGGGAAACAGCTGCAGAGCATGATGCGAGGCTGGCTGGCGGCCTGGCGTCGCTCGGCGTCAAGCCGTGGCCGTGGCCGGGTGCGGTGGTGGTCAGCGAACGCAATGCCCATTCAGGGCGCGAAGCCTGGCATGTGTTCGACCAGTGGTGCCATCTCGGCAGCGTGGCGCGGCGCGAGGAATTGCCGACGATTGGGCGTGAGCGCCGCTTCGACATCGACACCTGGCGCCTGCTCGGGCGCTGGTTCGCGGTGCCCGCCCATGCGGCAGCGGCCGAACCGCTGCCTTAGTGCGATGCTGCGCGCCTGAGCTGGCTGACCTTGTCCAGCACCAGGCCGCGCCGCCCCTGCGGACGCACCAGGCCGTCGCGGACGAAGCGCGACAGCACGCGGGAGAAGGTCTCGGGGGTGAGGTTGAGCTGCGCGGCGATGGTCTGCTTGTCGGCGGCGAGATGGATTTCGGCGTGTTCCACGCCCTGCGGCGCCAGCTGGGTCAGATATTGCGCCACGCGCTGGGTGCTGCTGAGCTGGATGCAGAGCTGCATGTGCATCATCATCTCGTAGCTGGCGGCGGCGAGGCGGGTGGTCATGGCTTCGGCGAACGCGGGTTCGGCAGCCATCGCTTCACGCACCAGTGCCACCGGAATCTGCAGCAGCCGGGTATTGCGTCCGGCCTGGGCCATCGCCATGGCGGGGCGCCCCAGCAAGGCGGCTTCCTCGGCGAAAATGTCGCCGGCGCCGACGATGCGGATGAGCTTCTCGCTGCCCGACGGCGCGAGCAGCAGGCATTTCACTTCGCCGTCGAGGACGACGTGCATACAGGAGGGGACATCCTGTGCCTGGAGAACGATTTCGCCTCGTTCCGCGCGCACCAGGCGCGAGGCGGAGACCAGCCGGTGCAGGCGCTCCTCGCCGAGCAGATCGAAGGGGGCGATCTCGTTCAGGCTGGGGATGCTGGTGGGGATTTTTGCTCGTGTCATCGTCGGCTCCTGCTCGCTGCAGCCAAGTCTAGTCAGGGGGGCAGATGCCTCCAAGGCAGGGCGGCGGCGGTACAGGCGTACGGCATACCTCCAAAGAGGTATCGGTATGGCATGCAAGTGTCTGTAAACATTGGATGAGATATTCGTGTCCGGCCGAGGGTCGGCGCTTGCGGGTATAAAGGGGTAGGCCGGAAATCCGCATCCGGGGCAGCACCCCGAATGAATGGCGTGGCGGGAGCCGGCCTGGACCGCACGGAAAACACAAGGGGCGTCAGCGGACGGGCGCTGGAGGGACTGCATGAAGTTCGCGATGCCGCGCCTGCTCGTCAGGCATTCGATCCTGCTGCTGGTGGCGCTGGCCATGCTCGCGCTCGCGCTGATCAGCCTGGCCGGCATGAGTGCGTCGGTGATGGTGGCCAAGAGCGTGCAGGGCAGTGCCAGCGCGATCAACCAGGCTGGCGCGCTGCGCCGCTTGACCCACCGCGCGGCGAGCCTGGTGGTGGCCGGTGCGCCGAGCGGCACGCTGGCGCTGCCGCGGGTGGAGGCCGCCATTGCCGACTTCGAGCAGGTGTTTGAACACCCCGAACTGCAGCGCATCGTGCAGCGCGAGCCCGGCGGGCTGTTCGCCGCCACCTATCGCGGTGTCGAATCAGCCTGGCGGCTCAGCGTCCGGTCCAACCTGAGGGGCGTGGCGCAGCTGGGGCCGGCGGCATCGGCCGGGCAGATCGAGGCCTTGCTCGGCAGCGTCAACAGCTTCGTCAACCAGCTCAATACCCTGGTGTTCGTGCTGGAGCAGGACACGGAGGCCCGCATCGGCGACCTCAGCGAGATCCTTGCCGGCGCCATCATCGCGACGCTGGTGGTCATCGTCGCGGCGCTGATCGTGCTGCGCACTTCGCTGCTGAAGCCGCTGGGCGGCCTGCTGGCGGCGACGCGGGCGGTCGCGCGCGGCGACTATTCGGCGCGTGTGGAGCACGTCGGCCACGACGAACTCGGCCGCGTGGGCGCGACCTTCAACCTGATGGCGGGCGAGATCTCCCGCCAGTACCAGACCCTGGAACAGCGCGTGGCCGAGAAGACGCTGGAGCTGCAGCGCAGCAACCGCGCGCTGGAGCTGCTCTACCATGCCATCGCCCGTCTCTACCAGGCGCCGACCGAGCCGGCGGTCTATGAGGCCACGCTGCGCGACATCGACCATGTCGCCGGCCTGGATGGCAGTTTCGCCTGTATCGAGCCCCGCCAGGGCGGGGCGGCGACGGTGATCGCCTCGACCATCGGCCCCTGTGTCGATCGCAGCGCGCGCGGAGACGAGGCCTGCAACGCCTGCCGTGCGCAATCGGCCGCCGGCGAGACGGTCGAAGGCGAGCGCAAGCTGTTGCGCTTCCCGCTGCGCGACCGCGAGCACCATTACGGCATGCTGCGGCTGGCGCTGCCGGCCGACCACGGACTGGAGGATTGGCAGCGCCAACTGGTCGAGGCGCTGTCGCGCCACATCGGCATGGCGCTGGGCGCGGCCCGCCGTGGCGAGCAGGAGCGCCTGCTGGCGCTGCAGGAAGAGCGCTCGGTGATTGCGCGCGAGCTGCACGATTCGCTTGCGCAGGCGCTGTCGTACATGAAGATCCAGATGAGCCTGCTGCAGCGTGCGCTGGCCGATCCGGCACGGCTGGCCGAGGCGGACACGATCCTGGCCGACCTGCGCAGCGGGGTGAACGACGCCTACCGCCAGCTGCGCGAGCTGCTGGTGTCCTTCCGCCTGGAATTGTCCGCCGACCTGCGCAGCCTGTTGCGGGCGGCGGTGGATGAGTACCGCGAGCGCGCGGGCATCGACATCGCGCTCGACATCCGCCTGGCCGGCTGCAGCCTGACCCCGAACCAGGAAGTCCACGTGCTGCAGATCGTGCGCGAAGCGCTGTCGAACATGCTGCGCCACGCACTGGCGCGCCATGCGCGGGTGGGCCTGGAATGCGACGAAGCGGGCCATGTCACGGTCTCGATCGAGGACGACGGCGTCGGCATCGACGACGGGCCGATCGACGGCCGCGATCACCACGGCCTGTCGATCATGCGCGAACGCGCGCGCAGCCTCGGCGGCACGATCGAGATCGGCCGCCGCAGCGAAGGCGGCACCCGCGTCGGTGTCCGCTTCCAGGCCGTCGCCGTCGCGCCGGCTTCCGCACAATCCTCCCTGTCTGCCATTCAGCCCGCCTTCGCGGGCACCGCACTGTTCCAGCAAGGAAACCGCCGATGAGCGAACTGCCTGCCGAATCCGTCCTGATCGTCGATGACCATCCCCTGTTCCGCAAGGGCCTCGCCCAGCTGCTGCAGACGGTACCGGGTTTCCGCCTGGTGGGCGAAGCCGCCGGCGGTGAGGAGGGCATCGAGATGGCACGCGAGCGGCAGCCGGATCTGGTGCTGCTCGACCTCAACATGCGCGATCTGAACGGCCTGGAAGTGCTGCGCCAGCTGCGCCAGCTGAAGCCCGAGCCGCGGGTGGTCATGATCACCGTGTCCGACCAGGGCGAGGACGTGGTGGCGGCGCTGCGCGGCGGTGCCGATGGCTATCTGCTGAAGGACATGGAGCCGGAGGAGATGCTGGAGGCGCTGACCGCCGTCGCCGCCGGCCGCGTCGTCATTCCGCCGCAACTCAACCACCTGCTGGCTGCGGCGCTGCGCAGCGAGGCCCGGCCGCAGACGGCCGACGCCGCCGGGCTGACCGAGCAGGAGACGCGCATCCTCGAAAAAATCGCCGCCGGCCTGTCGAACAAGATGATCGGGCGCGAGCTCGACATCGCCGAAGGCACGGTCAAGGTCCACGTCAAGCACATCCTGCGCAAGCTCGACCTGCGCTCCCGGGTCGAAGCCGCAGTGTGGGCGGTGGAGCGCCTGCGCGCCTGACCGTCCGGGCTTCGCGCAGGCTGCCGCATGGTCGGCCCCCGCCGTCAAATCCTCTTTATTGCCGTATTCACGCGGTTCTTGATGGCGGTCAATGACCGCACTCCGGCTATGGGTTTGAATCGGCGGCGTACATATGGCACGCCGTACATAGGCTGCCCGGAGGATTCGTGCAAACGGCTTCACTTTCCCGTCGGGGTTTTCTGCGTGGCGGCAGGCGCGCGGTGGCTCCGGCCGTCCGTCCTCCGTGGGCGCGGGTGGAGGCGGCCTTCCTCGTTGCCTGTACCCGTTGCGATGCCTGTATCGAAGCCTGCCCGACCGGCATCCTGCTGAGGGCGGACGGCGGTTTTCCTGGCGTCGACTTTTCTGCCGGCGAATGCACTTTCTGCGGCGAATGCGTGGCGCGCTGCGAGCCGCAGGCCCTGGTGCGCAGTGCGGAAGGCATGGCGCCCTGGGAACTGAAGGCGGGCATCGGCCAAGCCTGCCTCGCCGAATCGGGCGTCGAATGCCGTGTCTGCGGCGAGAACTGTCCGGAGGGGGCCATCCGCTTCCGCCCTCGCCTCGGCGGCGTGGCCTTGCCGCAGCTGGATGCCGATTCCTGTACCGGCTGCGGTGCGTGCTTTGCGCCCTGTCCGACGCGGGCGATCTCGGTGGCGGCGAGTGACGCGATGAACGAATTTCCGACAGAGAGCGAACGATGAAGATTGCAAGTCTGGTGCTGCGGGCGCTGCCCGCGGATTTCCCGGAAATCAAGGCGGCGCTGGCTCGCATCCCGGGGGTCGAGATCCACGGCTCTTCCGAGGAGGTCGGCCGCATCGTGGTCACGGTCGAGGATGGCGAGGGCTGGTCGGTCACCGACTCGATCCTCGCGGTGAACCTCGCGCCCAAGGTGCAGGCGGTGACGCTGGCTTACGAATATACCGATGACGGTCTGGAATTGACGGAGGAATGAAATGAGCATGAATCGGCGTGATTTCATCAAGAGCAATGCGGTCGCCGCGGCCGCCGCGACCGCCGGCATCGGCATTCCGGTCGTCACCCAGGCGCAAGGGGTTGCCAGTGCCGGCACCAAGGTCCGTTGGGACAAGGCTGCCTGCCGCTTCTGCGGCACCGGCTGTTCGGTGCTGGTGGGCGTGCAGAACGGCCGCATCGTCGCCACCCAGGGCGACCCGGATTCGCCGGTCAACCGCGGCCTGAACTGCATCAAGGGCTACTTCCTGTCCAAGATCATGTACGGCGAGGACCGCCTGACCCAGCCGCTGCTGCGCATGAAGAACGGCAAGTACGACAAGAACGGCGAGTTCGCGCCGATCTCGTGGGACCAGGCCTTCGACATCATGGAGCAGAAGTGGAAGGCCGCGCTGAAGGAGCACGGCCCGGAGTCGATCGCGATGTTCGGCTCGGGCCAGTGGACGATCTGGGAAGGCTACGCCGCTTCCAAGCTGATGAAGGCGGGCTTCCGCAGCAACAACCTCGACCCCAACGCGCGCCACTGCATGGCCTCGGCGGTGGTCGGCTTCATGCGCACCTTCGGCATCGACGAGCCGATGGGCTGCTATGACGACATCGAGAATGCCGACAGCTTCGTGCTGTGGGGCTCGAACATGGCCGAGATGCACCCCATCCTGTGGAGCCGCATCACCGACCGGCGCCTGTCCAGGGAGGGCTGCCAGGTCCATGTGCTGTCGACCTTCGAGCACCGCTCCTACGAGCTGGCCGACAACCCGATGATCTTCGTGCCGCAGACCGATCTGGCGATCCTGAACTACATCTGCAACCACATCATCCAGACCAAGCGCGTCAATACCGAGTTCGTCAATCGCAACGTCAAGTTCAAGATCGGCGAGGGCGACATTGGTTTCGGCCTGCGTCCCAACCATCCGCTCGAAGCCAAGGCCACCAGCAACGGCTATCCGGGCGCCGACGGCAAGCCCAAGGGCGACACCGGCGCGGCGCGGGACTGCAGCTTCGAGGACTTCGCCGCCTTCGTCGCCGAATACACGCTGGAGAAGGTGTCGAAGCTGTCCGGCGTGCCGGAAGACCGTCTGCTCAAGCTCGCCGAGCAGTACGCCGATCCGGAACGCAAGGTGGTGTCGTTCTGGACCATGGGCTTCAACCAGCACACCCGCGGCACCTGGGTGAACAACATGATCTACAACGTCCACCTGCTGGTGGGCAAGATCTCCGAGCCCGGCAACAGCCCGTTCTCGCTCACCGGCCAGCCCTCGGCCTGCGGCACCGCGCGCGAAGTCGGCACCTTCGCCCACCGCCTGCCGGCCGACATGGTCGTCACCAACCCGGCGCATCGCGCGCACACCGAAGAACTGTGGAAGCTGCCGGAAGGCACGATCCCGGCCAAGGTCGGCTATCACGCCGTGGCCCAGAGCCGGGCGTTGAAGGACGGCAAGATCAAGTGCTACTGGACCACGACCACCAACAACATGCAGGCCGGGCCGAACGTCAATGAAGAGATCTATCCCGGCTGGCGCAATCCGGAAGCCTTCGTCGTGGTGTCGGACGTCTATCCGACCGTGTCGGCGCTGTCGGCCGACCTGATCCTGCCCTGCGCGATGTGGGCCGAGAAGGAAGGCGCTTTCGGCAACGCCGAGCGCCGCACCCAGTTCTGGCGCCAGCAGGTGTCGGCGCCGGGCGAGGCCAAGTCCGACCTGTGGCAGTACATCCAGTTCGCCAAGCGGTTCAAGGTCGAGGAGGTGTGGCCGGCCGAACTGATCGCGAAGAAACCCGAGCTGAAGGGCAAGACGCTGTACGACGTGCTCTACGCCAACGGCCAGGTGAACAAGTTCCCGCTGTCCGACGTCGAGAAGGCCAATGCCCATGCGATCCCGGGCTACATGAACGACGAGTCGAAGGAGCTCGGCTACTACCTGCAGAAAGGTCTGTTCGAGGAATACGCCGCCTTCGGCCGCGGCCATGCCCACGACCTCGCCGACTTCGACGTCTATCACAAGGCGCGCGGCCTGCGCTGGCCGGTGGTGGACAACAAGGAAACCCTGTGGCGCTTCCGCGAAGGCTACGACCCCTACGTCAAGGCCGGTGAAGGCGTGAAGTTCTACGGCCACAAGGACAACAAGGCCATCGTCTTCGCGCTGCCCTACCAGGACCCGCCCGAGATGCCGGATGCCGAGTACGACATGTGGCTGTGCACCGGCCGCGTGCTGGAACACTGGCACACTGGTTCGATGACCCGCCGCGTGCCGGAGCTGCACCGCTCGGTGCCGGAGGCCCAGGTCTTCATGCATCCGGACGACGCGCAGAAGCGCGGGCTGCAGCGCGGCATGGTGGTGAAGGTCGCGTCGCGCCGTGGCGAGATGACGGCCCGCCTCGAAACCCGCGGCCGCAACAAGCCGCCGGTCGGGCTGATCTTCGTGCCTTTCTTCGACGAATCCAGGCTGGTCAACAAGCTCACGCTCGATGCCACCTGCCCGCTGTCGAAGGAAACCGACTTCAAGAAGTGCGCAGTCAAGGTGATGAAGGCCTGATCCACAGGAGGTGCGAGCATCGTGACCCTGCCGACCGGGGGGTGGTGCCGGGCACGGGCTCGCAACGACCATGAACGACACCGTGAAACCGACCAGCCGTGCCGCAGCCAGCACGCCGTCGCCGCGCCGCCGCTTCCTGAAGGATGCGGCGGGCGTCGCCGGCGGTGCGGGCCTGCTCGCGCTTGGCGCCGGCATGTACGCCAGGCAGGCTTCGGCGCTGCCGGCGACTGCCATCCGCCCCCCCGGCGCGCTCGCCGAAGCCGCCTTCCTCGCCGCCTGCGTGCGTTGCGGCCTGTGCGTGCGCGACTGCCCCTACGACACGCTGAAGCTCGCCGAGCTCGGCGACGGCGTGCCCACCGGCACACCGTATTTCCTGGCGCGGGACATCCCGTGCGAGATGTGCGAGGACATTCCCTGTGTCGTCGCCTGTCCGAGCGGTGCGCTCGACCGCGCACTCACCGACATCGGCGAGGCGAGGATGGGGCTGGCGGTGCTGATCGACCAGGAGAACTGCCTCAACTTCCTCGGCCTGCGCTGCGACGTGTGCTATCGCGTCTGCCCGGTCATCGACAAGGCGATCACGCTCGAGCGCATGCACAACCCGCGCTCGGACCGCCACGCCATGCTGCTGCCGACGGTGCATTCCGAGCACTGTACCGGCTGCGGCAAGTGCGAGAAGTCCTGTGTGCTGCCCGGCGAGTCGGCGATCAAGGTGCTGCCGATCAGGCTGGCGCAGGGCTCGAAGGCCGAGCACTACCTGCGCGGCTGGGAGGAGAAGGATGCCGCCGGCGAGTCGCTGATCGGCGAGCAGCTCGAACTGCCGGTGCGCGGCCTGGAAGACAAGGCCTACGGCGACACCCGCGTGCGGCCGGGCGAAGGCCCGCAGGCGCCGCCGGCGGTGCCCGACTACGCGCCTGCCCGTCCGCCGGGCGGCGGCCTCGATTCGGGGTGGAAGCCATGAACGCGCAGACGACGAGCGGCCAGGCGGCCGGCACGCGGCCGGAGCGCGAGGTTCCGCCCACCAGCGTGCGCGGCGCGGCGATGCGCGGCGTGGTGGCGCGGCCCGGGCACGAGGCGATCGAAGCCAAGGGCTGGCTGCGCGCGCACAAGTGGCTGCTGCTGCGGCGTCTCTCGCAGCTCGGCATCCTGGCGCTGTTCCTGGTCGGCCCCTGGTTCGGCTGGTGGATCGTCAAGGGCAACCTGTCGTCGAGCCTGACCCTCGGCCTGCTGCCGCTGACCGACCCCTTCCTGATCGCGCAGCAGCTCGCCGCGGGCCAGTGGCCCTACCGCGAGGTCTTGCTCGGAGGCGGCATCGTGCTCGCCTTCTACCTGCTGCTCGGCGGCCGGCTGTTCTGCTCCTGGGTGTGTCCGGTGAATCTCGTCACCGACGCCGCCGCCTGGCTGCGCCGCCGCCTCGGCCTGAAGGGCGGCAAGGTGCCGGCGGCCAACACCCGCCACTGGCTGCTCGGTTTCGTGCTGGTGATCGCCGCGGTGACCGGCTCGCTGGCCTGGGAGTGGGTGAACCCGGTGTCGATGCTGCATCGCGGCCTGATCTTCGGCTTCGGCCTGGCCTGGGGCGTCGTCGGCGGGATCTTCCTGTACGACCTGCTGATCGCGCCGCGCGGCTGGTGCGGCCACGTGTGCCCGCAGGGTGCGTTCTACGCCCTGCTGGGACGGGCTTCGCTGCTCAAGGTGTCGGCCGACAAGCGCCGCGACTGCAATGACTGCATGGACTGCTTCGCGGTCTGTCCCGAACCCCAGGTCATCCGTCCGGCGCTGAAGGGCGTCGGCCAGGACCATCCCCTCATTCTGGATGCCGAGTGCACCACCTGCGGACGCTGCGTGGATGTCTGCGGCAAGGACGTTTTCCGTATTACGACCCGATTCAACAGGAGCGAGTCATGAAGAAAATCACACGCAATCTGGTACTCGCGCTCGTCGCCGCCGTCGGCTTCGGCGCGGTGATGCCGTCCGTGGCCACCGCCCAGGCGGTCAAGAGCATCCGCGGCGCCGACGTCGCCGACCCTGAGCCGCAGGTCGGCCATTTCCGCCAGTTGCCCGACCAGGCGCCGATCGATCGTGAATACGTGCAGCAGCCGCCGCTGATTCCGCACAAGGTCGAAGGCTACGAAGTCACGATGAACTTCAACAAGTGCATGGATTGCCACGCCTGGAGCCGCTACAAGGACACCGGCGCGACCAAGGTCAGCCTGACCCACTTCAAGGACCGTGACGGCGGCGAACTGTCGAACATCTCGCCGCGCCGCTACTTCTGCATGCAGTGCCACGTGCCGCAGACCGACGCCAAGCCGCTGGTCGGCAACCGCTTCCAGCGCGCGGAAGGGCTGCGTTGACGCATCGACAAACGGGGATTCTCATGACCGACAACAACAAGAGCCTGATGCAGCGCATTCGCGGCGCCGGCTGGGCCGCCATCGCGCTGCTCTTCGCCGCGGGCGTGACCTTCTGGGGTGGCTTCAACTGGGCCCTGGAAATGACCAACACGGAGAAGTTCTGCATTTCCTGCCATGAGATGGAGGAAAACGTCTTCAAGGAATACCGCAACACCATCCACTACCAGAACCGCACCGGCGTGCGCGCGACCTGCCCGGACTGCCACGTGCCGAAGGAGTGGGGGCCGAAGATGATCCGCAAGATCAAGGCCTCGCGCGAGGTCTACGGCAAGATCATGGGCACCATCAGCACGCCCGAGAAGTTCGCCGCCGAACGCCTGCGCCTGGCGCAGAACGAGTGGGGCCGCATGAAGGCGAACAACTCGCAGGAATGCCGCAACTGCCACAACTACGAGTATTTCGATTACTCGGTGCAGGGTCGCCGCTCCAACCAGATGCATCAGTCCGGTTTCGCCGCGGGCCAGACCTGCATCGACTGCCACAAGGGCATCGCCCACTCGCTGCCGCCGGTCGACCAGCACATCGGCCTCCCGCACGAGGGCGTGGCGCCCGAGGTGCTGCATCCGCCCGTCCGCCCAGCGACGCCCGAGTAACGGAGGGACGGCAGCTGTGCCCGGAAGAACGCAGCGCCCCGGCGCTGCGTTTTCTTTTGCATGACGTCCGTGCCGGGGCTGGCACGGAGCCGCGGAGGATGCCGATGGCTTGAAATCCTGCCCATGGGCACCGGCGCCCTGGCGGGTTTCATTTCGCATAAATTGATTCATATTCCGCGAAAATGTTGCGTATAAACGACATTTTCGGCATCAAAAACAGATTCGAAGCGCCTCATTACAGCCAGTACCTCCCACTTTCGTAGTAAAAGCTCAAAAAAGACTGTCATAGACGGTTACAAAACAAAAAGCCTGCGCGTACAGGCCCGGAGGAGGCTCGTGATGATCGAGATAATCGCTGCCGAAGCGAGGTTCGAACACGAACGCATCGCCCATTGCCGCACCGAGATGGGCGCCCTGCTGCAGTCGGATCACCACATCGAAGCGGATGCGGCGGCACCGTTCGACATGCATCTGAAGCATTTCCGGCTCGGCATACTGGAATTGTTCGAAGTGCGCGGTTCCGCGCATGTGATGCAGGTGCAGGGTGTCAACGACGGCGCTGCCGTGCTGCTGAACGTGGCTGGCACCGGCTCGCTGCGGCAGGGGCTGCGCGAAGCCCGGCTTCAGCCCGGATCTCTGCACCTGCTCGATGATGGCGCTTCCTTCGCGCTCCAGCTGCCCGAGGATTTCCACCATCTGGTGTTGCGCGTGCCCCGGCCCGCGCTGGAAGGGGTGATGCGCGACTGGCGGCCGCTGACCGTGTCCTGTATGGCGTCCTGTTGCGGCTCGGCGGCGGTGTTCGCCGGCACCTTGCGCGGTATCTTCAGCCAGCGCGAAACCCTGGCGCCATCCGATTTCAAGACCTGTGCCGATGCCTTGCTCGGCTTGCTGGGCGGCATGCTGGCCAGCTTCGCCCGCCAGGTCGGCGACGAAGCTTCGTCGGTCGAGGCCTGGCATCTGGAGCGGGTCAAGGCCTTCGCGCGCGCCCACCTGGCCGACCCCGAGCTGGACGTGAAGCTGATCGCGGCCGAGGTAGGCCTGTCGCCGAGCTACATCCACCGTCTCTTCGCGCGCTGCACGATGACGCTGATGCAGTGGATCACCGCAGAGCGGCTCGATGCCTGCCATCGCGAGCTGTCCGCGCCAGGCAAGCTCAAGCGTCCGGTCTATCTGATTGCGCAGGAATGGGGCTTCGCCAACCAGGCCCACTTCAGCCGCGCCTTCCGTGCCCGCTTCGGCGTCAGCCCGAGTGACGTCAGGGGCGGTCTGGCGCCCTGTTGCAGCGGTGCCGCGCAGTGCACCCAGAGCGCGGGGACCGATTGCGCAAACATCGGTTCACTTTCCGACAAGGCACGTGCCCGCAAGGGAATTAGACTCGTACCAAATTTGTAACGATTGCGTTACAGCCCGGAGTCGGCCGCGGACAGTCAGGCGGCCGTACCCGAGGCAGAAGCCAAAGGAGGGTGTCCCGCGCGTGCTTGCCGCCAAGGCGGAGCCATGTTCGCACGGGGTGGTGTTCTCCCTCTGTTTTCACCCGATGGGTGCCGCCGTTTCGCGGGCGGCTGCCGTGATGCGCCGGCATTGCAGGCGAGGAGACGAAGATATGAAAGTTCCCGGTGTATTTCCTGCCCTGCGGGCGATGCTGACGGCAGTTTCGCTGCTTGCGGCGAGCGCGGCTGGCGCCGCGGATGAACCGCCCGCCCGCCACGCCACTTATGTCGGCGAACAGGTCTGCGTTTCCTGTCACCAGGTCGAGGAGTCCCACTTCGGCCATACCCTGCACGCCAAGATCTTCCGCCAGAACCCTAGGAACGATGTCGAGCGCCAGGTCTGCGAAGCCTGTCATGGCCCCGGTTCGCTGCACGCCGAGAACATGGCCGTCGAGTCGGCCGATCCGGTCGCGCAAGGCCAGGAGGCGTGGGACAAGATCGTTGAACAAGTCGTTGATCATCGGTTTCACCAAATCCTGGGGCACGCCGATCGAGAAGATGAACGGCCAGTGCCTGAGTTGTCACGAAGGCGGCCAGCGCATGCACTGGCCGGGCTCGGTGCATGAACTGAACGAGCTGGCCTGCAGCGACTGCCACAACCCGATGGCGCGTTTCTCCGGCAACAGCCTGCTGAAGAAGCAGAGCATCACCCAGGTCTGCGAGAGCTGCCATTCGCAGCAGCGCGCCGAGTTCCGCAAGCGCTCGCACATGCCGGTGCCCGAAGGCAAGATGAGCTGCGTCGATTGCCACAATCCGCACGGTACGGCCACCGCGCCGCTGCTCAAGGCCGACTCGGTCAACGACCTCTGCTACAGCTGCCATGCCGAGAAGCGCGGCCCCTTCATCTGGGAGCATGCGCCGGTGCGCGAAGCCTGCACCAACTGCCATACGCCGCACGGCAGCAACCACGACAAGCTGCTGCAGGTCGCCCGTCCGGCGCTGTGTCAGCAGTGCCATGCCAACACCAACCATCCGTCCGCGTTCTACAACGCCGGACAGATGGCCAACAACGAAACGGGCCTCAATTCCCGCGTCATGGGTCGTGCATGCCAGAACTGCCATACGCAGATCCATGGCAGCAATCACCCGGCGGGCGCCCGCTTCCAGCGCTGATTGGAGGGTTACGACATGAACAACGTCAATGCGAATCGCGTGGCCGTGCGTCCCTTCATGCAGCCACGGGTGCGGATGCTGAGCGTGCTGGTGGGCGGCGCGCTGGCGCTGATGGCGGCTGAGCGCGTGTGGGCGGATTCGGCAGTCGGTGCCGACACCACGCTGGGCAATGCGCTCAACCTTGCGCCGATCAACCCGGTGACGCACACCGGCGGCTATGACCTCGACGGCCTCAACGGCGACCCCCATGCGGCGCGCACGCCGACCGGCCAGCTCTACAACCGGCCCCGGGTGCCGACCGATCGCATCCACGAGATGGATGGCGGCTGGCAGTACCTCGGCTTCGTCGAGCTCGGCATCACCCATGTCTCGGGTGATCACCGCGAGCAGGGCTTCAAGCGCTACAAGGACGTCGGCAACGGCGGCTACCTGAGCGCCTTCGGCGTTTCCGCCGAGAAGGCGGATTCCGCCCATTATTTCGAAGTGGTCGGTGGCGGGGTCGGCCGCGACGATCAGTTCTACGGTGCCACTTTCGGCCGCTACAACGACTGGCGCGTCAAGGCGTTCTACAACGAAACGCCGCATGTGTTCACGACCTCGTTCCGCTCGCTGTGGGACGGTGCCGGCGGCAGGAAGCTGACGCTGAAGCCCGATTCGGGTTTGACGCCCGGCGGCAGCGGCAACCAGGCGGCGGACAACCGCGCCATCACCGCGGCAGCGCAGGCCAACGCGAATACCGAACTCGGCCTGGTGCGAAAGAAAGGCGGCCTGCGTCTCGACATGACGCTCACCGACAATCTGAAGCTGTTTGCCGGCTATTCGCTGGAGAAGCGCGAAGGGACGCGGCCCTTCGGCTCGGTGTGGGGCGGCGGCGGCGGCGCGTCGCAGATGGAGATCATCGAGCCGATCGACTACGAAACGCACGATTTCGTCGGCGGCCTGTACTACAACGATGCGCTGAACAGCTTCAACCTGCAGGCCTCGGCCTCGCTGTTCCGCAACAAGATCAACACGCTGGATTTCGAGACGCCGTTCCGGATCGGCGCGGCGGGTGTCACGGGGGCGACGCCCGGCATGTTCACCACCGGCCGTTTTGACCTCTACCCGGACAACGAAGCCTACAACGTCAAGGCCGAGTACGCGCGCAAGCTGCCGGACCTGATGAACGGACGCTTCACTGCCGTGGTGTCGATGGGGTCGTCGCGCCAGGACGACAAGCTGATTCCCTACACGACCTATGCGGGCCTGCGGCCGACCATCTCGTCGGCGAACAACTGGGACAGCAGGGATGCGCTCAGCCGCCAGTCGGCCGATGCCCGCATCGACACCCGGCTGATCGATCTCGGGCTGTCGCTGAACCCGACCAGCCGCCTGAACCTCAAGGCCAAGGCGCGCTACTACGAAACCCGCAACCACACCGACTACCTGGCGTGCAACCCCAATGCCGAATACAACGATAGCGGCGATGGTACGCCGGGAGGGCTCAGCGCCTTCGGCTGCACCGGCGTGTGGGGGCGCATGATCAACGACGGCAGCGCGGTTTCGATGGTGAATCCGGCCGCGCCGGCCGGCAACATCCCGATCCGCAGCGTGCCCTACGACTATCGCAAGCTGAACACCGGCCTGACCGCCGACTGGCGTCTGGACAGCGGCAGCATCAATGCCGGCTATGAGCGTGAAACCTACTCGCGCGACCACCGCGAACGCGACAAGACCTGGGAAGACAAGTTCAAGCTCGGTTATGTCAATCGCAGCATCGAGGACACGACGATCCGGTTGTCCTTCGCTCACGATCGCCGCCGCGGCAGCAGCTACCACACGCACCATCCGTACGCGAACTTCCTGAGCGGCTACATCCTGCCGATGCCGGAAACGGGCAACGTGCAGTCCTGGGTGCTGCACATGAACAACGGCTTGCGGAAATATGACCTTGCCGACCGCACCCAGAACACGCTCAACGCTCGCCTCAACTACATGCCGCGCGAGGATCTGGACATCGGCCTGTCGGCGCAGCTGAAGGAAATCCGCTATCCGAGCTCGGACTACGGCCGCGACGGCAAGCAGCGGCAGAACTGGTTCAACGTCGATGTCAACTGGCAGTACAGCCCGGTCAGCAATTTCTACGCCTTCTATTCCTTCCAGCGCGGCACCCTGGGCCAGAGTTCGGTGCCGAGCGGCGGCGGTTCGGGCTGCATCATCGGCAGCAACACCAACATGGGCGTGATCACGCCGGAGAATGCGGAAGACATCTGCCAGAGCCCGAATTCCGGCGCGGTGTTCGTCGCGGCCAATTTCTGGGAACTGGACCACAAGGACCGCAGCGACACCCTGGGCCTGGGCCTGCGCCACGACTTCGGCAAGTTCAAGGTCGATTTCAGCTACACCTACGCCAAGAGCAAGACCGAGATGAAGTACTCGGTGCCGGCCAACCTGGCGCCTGGGGCCGTGGCTGCAGCAGGCAGCGGTTTCCCCGACCTGACCACCAGCCAGAACATCTTCGAAGCCAATCTGCTGATGCCGGTGAACAAGACGGTGACTGCCCGCCTGCTGCTGCGCCACGAGTATGGCAAGTACCGCGACTGGCACTACAGCGGCCTGCAGTCTGACCCGGTGGCGGTCAATGCGCCCGGCACCGGCGCGCCGACCGCGGTCATCCTGGACGCCGGTCCGCAGAACTACCGGGCCAGCCTGATCGGCCTGCTGCTGCAGGTCAGGCTGTGAGCCGGCACATCTTTCCAGCCGATCCAGATCGCCACGACGGCGCGGTACAGGAGGCAAAGTGAGAATGAAACATTCGAGAATGATTCTGGCGTCGGCCTGTGCAGGCTTGCTGCTCACCGCTGCCACCGCGTCCGCCGAGGTGATCGGCGACATCGAGCGCGGCAAGACGCTGGCCGCCGAGATCTGCGTTGCCTGCCATGGTGCGGACGGCAACAGCCCGGTGCCGATGTTCCCCAAGCTTGCCGGCCAGCACGCCGACTATGCGCTGAAGCAGCTGCAGGAGTTTGCCAGTGCGCGGCGCCACAGCGACATCATGAAGCCGATCGTGGAGGGCCTGAGCACCCGCGACATGGCCGACGTGGCGGTGTTCTTCGCCGCTCAGCAGCCCTTGCCCGGCCAGGTGGATGATCCGTCGATGCTCGATAGCGGGCGCCGGATATTCAACGAAGGCAATCCGGACCAGGGTGTTCCGGCCTGTGCCGGCTGCCACGGTGCGAACGGCATCGGCAATGCGCGTTATCCGCGGCTTGCAGGCCAGTATCCGGCCTACGTGCTCGACCAGATGGCGCAGTTCGCCGATGGCCGCCGCAGCAACGACAAGCGCCTGATGCAGACCATTGCCAGCCGCCTCGGCGAGACCGAAACCCGCGCCGTCGCCGAGTACATCGCCAGCCTGGAGGGCAGCAAATGAAATACGCATTGTCCGCCATGAGCCTGCTGCTCGTGGCCTGTGGCTCGACCGTCGCGCAGACCGGCAGCGCGCCGCGCGCGCCGGGGATCGAATCCAGCGGCTACGTGTGGAACCAGCCCGACCCCGACAAGGATGCCGCGCTCGCGCACCGTCCCGACATCGACAAGGGCAAGATCGCCTATGAGGTCTGCCAGGGCTGCCATCAACCCGACGCTGCCGGGCGTGCCGACGCCATCTATCCCAGCCTCGCCGGCCAGCATGCCTCGGTGCTGATCAAGCAGATGATGGACGTGCGCGCGGGCCGCCGCGACAACCCGAAGATGCACCCCTTCGTCGGTGAATGGGTGGTGTCGGTCGAGGACGTGGCGAACATCGCCGCCTATCTCAACCAGCTGCCGATCTCGCTCGACAATGGCAAGGGCAGCGGCAACCGCCTGGCGCGCGGCCGCGAGCTCTACGACAACGACTGTGCCAGTTGCCACGGCGACAACGGCGAGGGCAGGGCGGATGAGTTCTATCCGCTGGTGGCGCATCAGCACTATGCCTACCTGTACAAGGAGGCGGTGATGATCCGCGACGGTGAGCGCCGCAACGCCAATCCCAAGATGGTTGCCGTCATCCGCGACTACAGCAACGAGGATCTGAAGGCGGTCAGCGACTACATGTCGCGGCTCGCACTGCCGGCCGCGGCGACGCGCTAGCTTTTTCGGAGGTTTGCCGCGAAAGGATTTGCGCTTCAGGCGGTGCCGCGCGTTCCGTGGCGCCGCTTGTTGTGGTTCAATCCTGCTCCATGCTCGAAGTCGAAGATCTCGCCTGCCTGAAAGGCGATCGCCTGTTGTTCCGCGAGCTCGCTTTTCGCCTGCAGGCGGGCGAGTTGCTGCGCGTCGCCGGCCCCAACGGCGTCGGCAAGACCAGCCTGCTGCGGCTGGTCACCGGGCTGGCGCTGGCCGAGGCCGGCGAAATCCGCTGGCAGGGCACGCCGATCCGCCGCGACCGCGAAGCTTTCCACCGCGAACTGCTCTATCTCGGCCACGCCCCCGCGATCAACGATCTGCTGAGCCCGCTCGAGAACCTGCGCTTCGCCTGTGCGGCCGCGGGCGACGTCATCGACGAGGAGGCCTGTACCCAGGCGCTGGTGCGCATCGGCCTGACGAACCAGCTCGATCTGCCCGCCCGGGTGCTGTCGCAGGGCCAGCGCCGCCGTGTCGGCCTTGCCCGGCTGTTCCTGTCGGCGCGCCGCAGGCTGTGGGTGCTCGACGAGCCTTTCACCGCGCTCGACGTCAAGGCGGTGGCCGATCTGGCCCAGGCCCTGTCCGACCACTGTGCCGGCGGCGGCATGGTGATGCTGACCACGCACCAGGATGCGCCGTTCGCGGTGGCGCCGCGCGTACTCGACGTCGGAGCCTACGCATGCTGAGCACCTTCCTCGCCGTGCTGCGGCGCGACCTGCTGCTGGCCTGGCGCGGCCGCGCTGACGTGCTGGTCACGCTGGCGTTCTTCGTCATCGTCGTCTGCCTGTTTCCCTTCGGTGTCGGCGCCGAGCCGAACCAGCTGAGGGCGATCGCGCCCGGCGTGCTGTGGGTTGCCGCGCTGCTTGCCTGCCTGCTGTCGCTGCATCGCCTGTTCGCGCAGGACCATGCCGACGGAACCCTTGAGCAGCTTCTCCTGTCTAGCGAGCCTGCCGCGCTGTGGGTTGCGGCCAAGGTGCTGGCCTTCTGGCTCAGCACCGGCCTGCCGGTGGTGGCGGTGGCGCCCGGCCTGGCGCTGCTGCTTGACCTTGAGCAAGGCGCCTTGCCGGTACTGGTCTTAAGTTTGGCCCTGGGGACGCCGATCCTTGGTCTGCTCGGCGCCGTCGGTGCCGCGCTGACGCTCGGCCTGCGTGGCGGTGGCATGCTGCTGGCGCTGCTAGTGCTGCCGCTGTTCGTGCCGGTGCTGATCTTCGGTGCCGGCGCGGTCGAGGCGGAGGCCTCGGGCACCGGCGCCACGGCCCACCTGCTGCTGCTAGGCGGCGGCCTGGCGGGTGCGTTGGCGCTGGCGCCGTGGGCCTGCGCGGCGGCACTGAGGATTTCGACGGATTGACGATGAACCCCGCACCGGCGGCAGAGCGGCCGGTGGAACGTACCGACAACGAGTAGTCGACGCATGAATTCACCAGAGCGCAGCCGCAGCATCTTCCGCTTCGCGGCGCCGCATAACTTCTATCCGCTGGCCGGCCGTCTCGCGCCCTGTTTCGCCGCGGCCGCGCTGGTGCTGGGCGTGGTCGGGTTGTGGCTCGGCTTCTTCGTCGCACCCACCGACGCCACCCAGGGCGAGGTCTACCGCGTGATCTTCATCCACGTGCCGGCGGCCTGGATGTCGATGTTCGTCTATCTGGTGATGGCCTTCTGGTCCGCCGTCGGCCTGGTCATGAACACCCGCCTGTCCTTCATCATGAGTCAGGCGCTGGCGCCGACCGGGGCGATGTTCTGTTTCGTCGCGCTGTGGACCGGTGCGCTGTGGGGCAAGCCGACCTGGGGCGCCTACTGGGTGTGGGACGCGCGCCTGACTTCGCAGCTGCTGCTGCTGTTCCTCTACTTCGGCTTCATCGCGCTGACGCGGGCGATCGAGGATCCGCGCCGCGCCGACCGCGCCGGCGCCATCATCGCCCTCGTCGGTGCGGTGAATGTGCCGATCATCTACTTCTCGGTGCAGTGGTGGAACACGCTGCACCAGGGTGCTTCGGTCAGTGTGACCAAGGCGCCGTCGATGGCGACGACGATGCTGCTCGGCATGCTGGTGATGGCGATCGCCGCCTGGATGTACACCCTCGCGGTGGTGTTGTGGCGCGCCCGCTCGATGATCCTCGAGCGCGAACGCCATACCGAATGGGTCGGCGCGGTGCTCGAGCGCGAAGCGCAGGGAGGGCGTGCCTGATGGAGCAATGGGAAAGCTGGTCGGCGTTCTGGGACATGGGTGGCGCGGCCTTTTTCGTCTGGGGCAGCTATGGCGTCACCTTTGCATTGATGGCACTGGAACTCGTGCTGGTGCTGCGGCGTCGGAAGGACACCATCACGCGGCTGCTGCGCTGGCGGCGCGCCGTCGGCAAGGGTTCAGCAAGAGGTTCAGCAAAAGAGGGCGGCGCGTCAGTGCCCGCCATGGAGTCGGAATCATGAAAGCCCGTAGCAAACGTCTGATGCTGGTCGGTGGCGGGGTGGCCTTGCTGGTCGCTGCCGTCGCCCTGGTGCTGAGCGCCTTCCAGCAGAACCTGGTGTTCTTCCATACGCCCAGCGAAGTGGCCGAGGGCAAGGCGCCCGTCGGCAAGACCTTCCGCGTCGGCGGCATGGTCGAAGAAGGCTCGATCAAGCGCGAGGCCGACGGCCTGACGGTCAGCTTTGCCATCACCGACACCGCCAGGGTGATTCCGGTGAGCTACCGCGGCACGCTGCCGGACCTGTTCAAGGAAGGCAAGGGCGCGGTGGTGCAGGGCAGGCTGGAGGCCGACGGCACTTTCCGCGCCACCGAAGTGCTGGCCAAGCACGACGAGAACTACATGCCGCCGGAAGCGGCGCATGCGGTGGAGCAGGCCGCCAAGGCCGCGGAAACAGTGAGCCAGTGACATGATTCCCGAACTCGGACATTTCGCGCTCGTTCTCGCGCTCGTTCTCGCCCTGGTGCAGGCCGTGGTGCCGATGGTCGGCGCCAGCCGCAACCGCCTGGCGCTGATGGCGGTGGGCAGGCCGGCGGCGCAGGGGCAGTTCTTCTTCATCCTGTTCAGCTACGCCTGTCTGACCTGGTCCTTCATCCAGAGCGATTTTTCGGTGCAGCTGGCGGCGGCGAACTCGCACAGCGCCACGCCGCTGATGTACAAGATCACCGGGGTATGGGGCAACCACGAAGGTTCGCTGCTGCTGTGGGCGATGTCCTTGTCCTTGTGGACGGTCGCGGTCACGGTGTTCTCGCGCAACCTGCCCGATGCCTTCGTCGCCCGCGTGCTGGGCGTGCTGGGCTGGGTCAGCACCGGTTTCCTGTCCTTCCTGCTGGTGACCTCGAATCCCTTCGAGCGCCTGCTGCCGGCGGTGCCCGACGGCCGCGACCTGAATCCGCTGCTGCAGGACCCGGGCATGATCATCCACCCGCCGCTGCTCTACATGGGCTACGTGGGCTTCTCGGTGGCCTTCGCCTTCGCCATCGCCGCGCTGCTGAGTGGCCGGCTCGATGCCGCCTGGGCGCGCTGGTCGCGGCCGTGGACGACGGTAGCCTGGGTGTTCCTGACCGCCGGCATCGCGATCGGCTCGGGCTGGGCCTACTACGAGCTGGGCTGGGGCGGCTGGTGGTTCTGGGATCCGGTCGAGAACGCCTCCTTCATGCCCTGGCTGCTCGGCACCGCGCTGATGCACTCGCTGGCGGTCACCGAGAAGCGCGGCGCCTTCCGCAGCTGGACGGTGCTGCTGGCGATCAGCGCGTTCTCGCTGTCGCTGCTCGGCACCTTCATCGTGCGCTCGGGCGTCATCACCAGCGTGCATGCCTTTGCCACCGATCCCAAGCGCGGCCTGTTCATCCTGGCGCTGCTGGTCATCGTCATCGGCGTGTCGCTGCTGCTGTACGCCTGGCGGGCGCCGAAGCTCGGCGGCGGCGGCAGCTTCAGCCTGGTGTCGCGCGAGACTTCGCTGCTGGGCAACAACGTGCTGCTGTCGGTGGCTTCGGCCTCGGTGCTGCTGGGCACGATGTATCCGCTGTTCCTCGACGCCCTGGGCATGGGCAAGATTTCGGTGGGGCCGCCGTACTTCGAGTCGGTGTTCATTCCGCTGATGACGCCGGTGGTGGTATTGATGATGTTCGGCCCCTTCCTGCGCTGGAAGGACGACGATCTGGGCAAGGCTGTACGCAAGGTTGGTCCGGCCTTCGTCGCCAGCGTGCTGATCGGTGTCGGCACGGCCTATGCCGTCGACCACGTCACCTGGCGCACCGTGCTTGGCCTGTCGCTGGCGGCCTGGGTGGTGCTGGCCAGCATCCAGTTGCTGGTCGGGCGCATCACCGAACGCGCCGGTGCGGCGATGGGCGCGCGGCTGCGCTCGATTCCCTCCGCCTGGTGGGGCATGTGGCTGGCGCACCTGGGCGTCGGCGTGTTCATCATCGGCGTGACCCTGGTCGGCAGCCTGAACGACCATCTCGACGTCAAGATGCAGAACGGCCAGCACGCCGAACTGGCCGGCTACACCTTCACCTTCCGCGGCGTGCGCGATGCCGACGGCCCCAACTACGATGCCGCGCGCGCGACCATCGACGTCATCCGCGGCGGCCGTGCGATCGCCACGCTGACGCCGGAAAAGCGTCTGTACCTGGCGCAGGGCATGCCGATGACCGAGGCCTCGATCGACATCGGGCCCTTCCGCGACGTGTATGTGTCGCTCGGCGAGCAGATCGACGATGGCACCTGGATCGTCAGCCTGTATTACAAGCCCTTCATCAGCTGGATCTGGCTGGGCTGCATCATGATGGCCCTGGGTGGCGTGTGCGCCGCCTCCGACCGCCGTTATCGACGTCTCGCCGCGCGCGAGGCGACGGTGGCGGCCAACCAGCGTGTCGCCTGAGCGGCACGGAAGTTTCCCGATGAAAGCAAAATTCCTCGTTCCCCTGATCCTGTTCTTCGCCCTGGCGGGCTTCCTCGCCTTCGGCCTCACCCTGAACCCGCGCGAAGTACCCTCGCCACTGATCGACAAGCCTGCGCCGCAGTTCAGCCTGGCCAGGCTGGACGATCCCGAGCGGCCCTTCGCGCTGGAGGAAATGAAGGGCCAGGTGTGGCTGCTGAACGTGTGGGCGTCGTGGTGCGTGGCCTGCCGGCAGGAGCACCCCTTGCTGGTGCGCATGGCGCAGCAGAAGCTCGTCCCGGTCGTCGGCCTCAATTACAAGGAAGTGCGCGGTGATGGCGCGATCAATGCGCGCGGCATGGCGCTGGAAGCCGAGACCGCGATGGCGATCGAGCGGGCGCGGCGCTGGCTGACTGACCATGGTGATCCCTACGTGCTGTCTGTGCTCGACATCGACGGCCGCGTCGGCATCGACTTCGGGGTTTACGGTGTGCCCGAGACTTTCCTGATCGATGGCCAAGGCCGCATCCGCTACAAGCACATCGGCCCGATCACGCCGGAGAGCCTGCAGCAGGTGATCCTGCCGAAGATCGAGGAGGTTCGCCGTGCGGGCTGACGTGTTCGTGAATCCTTTGCGTGCGCTGGCGCTTGCGGCACTGCTGGTGGCCGGCATGCCGGCCGCTGCGCAGCAGCCTGCGGCCGTGCCTGGTGCGGCGCCCACGGTGGCGGCGGACCCGCAGCTCGAAGCCGATGTGATGGAGCTGTCGCACAAGCTGCGCTGCCTGGTGTGCCAGAACCAGTCGATCGCCGAATCCAATGCGCCGCTGGCGCTCGATCTGCGCGACCAGGTGCGCGAGCAGCTCGCCGCCGGCCGCAGCAAGGACGACGTGATCGATTATCTGGTGGCCCGCTATGGCGATTTCGTGCTCTACGACCCGCCCTTCAAGGCCACGACGCTGCTGCTGTGGGGCGGGCCGGTGCTGCTGCTGGTGGGCGGCGCGGGCTGGCTGGGCTGGCGGCTGCGCCGGCGGCAGGGCGAACTCGCCGCCGTGCAGGGCCTGAGCGAAGCCGAGCGCCGCCGTGCCCGTGAACTGCTCGCCGGTGATGCGAAGCAGTCCCCATCTGAATCTCCGGAGTCCCGTTCGTGACCGTCTTCATTCTTCTTGCCGGCCTGCTGGTGGCCGGCGCCTTGCTCTGGATCCTGCCGCCGCTGTTCCGCGCCGGCGGCCGCGCACAGCGCGAGCAGGCTGAGCAGAGTCAGCTGGTGCTGGCCGTGCTGCGCGAACAGCTCGCCGAACTGGATGCCGATCTTGCTGCAGGCCGGATCGATGCGGCCACCCACGTGAAGAGCCGGGAGGAGGTCGAGCGCCGGGCGCTGGAGGAGGGCCAGGCGGCGGCCGAGCGTGCGCAGTCTGCCGACACCCGCGCCGAGCGCAGCTGGGCCGTGGGCCTGGCGCTGAGCGTGCCGGTGCTGGCGGTGGCCGGTTATCTCGTCTTCGGCGAGCCGGAAGGACTGGATCCTGCCAATGTGACGGCCGCGCAGCAGGGCTTCTCCAAGGAGGAGATCGCCGACATGGTGGGCAAGCTGGAGGCCCGCCTGCAGCAGGAGCCGGACAATGCCGAAGGCTGGATGATGCTGGCGCGTACCTACACGGTGCTGCAGGACTTCCCCAAGGCCGCTGCTGCCTACGAGAGGCTGTCGAAGCTGGTGCCGAACGAGCCGGACGTGTTCGCCGACTGGGCCGACGTGGTTGCCGCGACGAGGGGCACGGTGGTTGGTGAGCCCGAGACCCTGGCGGCGAAGGCGCTCGAGATTTCGCCGGGGCATCCCAAGGCGCTGGCGCTGCTGGGTACGGCCGCCTACCAGAAAGGGGATTACACCGCTGCCGCCGAGCATTGGGAGAAGATTCTGGCGCAGATTCCGCCGGGCGAGGACGTCGCTCGCGGTGTCCGCGCCAGCGTCAATGAGGCGCGCGTCAAGGCAGGCATGCCGCCGCTGGCCGAGGCTGCGCCTGCGCCGCAGGCGGCGACTGCCAAGGGTCTGACGCTGTCCGGCCGCCTCGAAGCGGATGCGGCGCTGCTCGACCGGCTGTCGCCGGACGACGTGGTGTTCGTGTTTGCCCGCAACGAAGGCGGCGGGCCGCCGCTGGCGGCGCTGCGTTTCAAGGCCGGCGAGCTGCCGCGCGACTTCTCGTTCGACGGTGCGACGCTGATGATGGGCGGCGATGGACCGCTGCCCGAGCGCGTCGTCATCGGCGCCCGCGTGTCGAAGAGTGGCAATGCCACCGCGAACAGCGGCGATCTCGAAAGCTCGACCCTGCCCGTGGCTGCCGACGCCAGCGGAATCATCGTCAAGATCGACCGCGTGCGGCCGTGATTGCCGTCCGGCAGGCGGCTTTGCGCTGCCTGCCGGATCGCCTCAGTCCTGATAGCTGAAGCGCACCCGTTTTACGTTGCACAGCAGTTCGTAGGCGATGGTGCCCGCTGCCTCGGCGATGCGGTTGACCGGCACCTGCCGGCCCCACAGTTCCACCCGGCTGCCGATGCCGGCTGATGGCAGGTCGGTGAGATCCACCGTCAGCATGTCCATCGACACGCGGCCGATCAGGCGGCCCGGCTGGCCGTCGATGGCGACCGGCGTGCCGTCGGGCACCACGCGCGGATAGCCGTCGGCATAGCCCATCGCCACCAGCCCCACCCGGGTGTGCCGTCCGGCGACGAAGCGGCCGCCGTAGCCGAGCGCATCGCCGGCTTCGAGCTCGCGCACCGCCATCACCGCGCTTTCCAGCGTCATCACCGGCTGCAGGCCGTTGCCTTCGCCGGGCATCGGATCGGCGCCGTAGAGCAGGATGCCGGGACGCGCCCAGTCACGATGTGCCCGAGGCCAGCCGAGGATGGCGGCGGAATTCGCCAGGCTGCGGGTCCCTGCCAGACCCCGGGTGGCGGCCTCGAAGCGGTCGAGCTGCTCGGCAGTGGAGAGAATCTGCGGTTCGTCGGCGCGGGCGAAATGCGTCATCAGCGTGATCTCCCTGACCTTGCCGCTCGCCTGCAGTCGCTGCCAGGCATTGGCGACGGCGGGGCCGACGAAGCCGGCGCGGTTCATGCCGCTGTTGGCCTTCAGCCAGATGTGCAGCGGCATCGCCAGCGGCGTGGTCTCGATCATGCGCAGCTGGGCTTCGTGGTGGACCACCACCCATAGTTCGTGGCGGACGGCATCCGCCAGCTCGAGGGCATCGAACACGCCTTCGAGCAGCAGGATCGGCGCGGTGATGCCGGCCGCGCGCAGTTCCAGCGCCTCGTCGAGGAAGGCCACGGCGAAGCCGTCGGCTTCTTCTGCCAGGGCGCGGGCGCAGCGCACCGCGCCGTGGCCGTAGGCATTGGCCTTGACCACGGCGAGTGCCGAGCTGCCATGGCGGGCGCGCGCGAGCCGGTAGTTGTGGCGCAGGGCGGCGAGATCGATCAGGGCGCGGGCGGGGCGCATCGTTTCAATCCAGTAAAGCGGGGCGCACATGGTGCGCCCAAGAGCCGCGCGCTGCAATGCGGATGGTCTGCAAGGCCTGCGTCAGGTTTCAGGCCGGTGACAGGCTCAGGCCCTGTGCATGCCGCACGGTTCCGTCGCCATAGCGGCGCAGGCCGAGGTCGTCGTGGCGGATGGCGGGCTGGCGGCCGGTGACCAGATCAGCGACGAGTTCGCCCGCACCGCAGGACATGGTCCACCCCAGGGTGCCGTGGCCGGTGTTGATGAACAGCTCGGGGTAGGGCGTGGCGCCGATGATCGGGGTCGAGTCCGGCGTCATCGGCCGCAGGCCGGTCCAGAACTGCGCGCCGGCGATGTCGCCGCCGTGCGGGAACAGGTCGGCCACCACCTTCTCGAGCGTTTCGCGGCGGCGGGGATTCAGGCGCAGGTCGAAGCCGCCCAGTTCGGCCATGCCGCCGACGCGGATGCGCTGGTCGAAGCGCGTCACCGCGACCTTGTAGGTTTCATCCAGCACGGTCGAGCGTGGGGCGGCGTCGGGATCGGTCAGCGGCACGGTCAGGGAGTAGCCCTTGACCGGATAGACCGGCAGATCCAGGCCCAGGCCGGCTGCCATCTGGCGCGAATAGCTGCCCAGCGCGAGCACGTAGCGGTCGGCGGCCAGCACCTGGCTGTGCTTGCCCGTGCCGATGCGGACGCCGATCACGCCTCCGCCGCCGGTCAGGATTTCGCCGACATCGACGCCGTAGCGGAACTCCACGCCGGCCTGCTGTGCCATCTCGGCGAGCCGGGTGGTGAACAGGTGGCAGTCGCCGGTCTCGTCGTTCGGCAGCCGCAAGCCCCCGGCCAGCGGGCTGCGGCTGCGGGCGAGTGCGGGTTCGGCATCGGTGAGTTCCGCTGGGCTCAGCAGTTCGAAAGGCACGCCGCATTCCTGCAGTACGGCAATGTCGCGCCGGGCGGCGTCCAGTTGGGCCTGGCTGCGGAACAGCTGCAGGGTGCCGAGGCTGCGTTCCTCGTAGCGGAGGCCGGTTTCGCTGCGCAGGGTGCGCAGGCAGTCGCGAGCGTACTCGGACAGCCTCATCATGCGCTCCTTGTTGAGCGCATAGCGGTCCGCGCTGCAGTTGGCCAGCATCTGCAGCATCCAGCGCAGCTGGAAGAGGCTGCCGTCGGCGCGGATGGCGAGTGGGGCGTGGCGCTGGAACAGCCATTTGAGCGCCTTCAGCGGAATGCCGGGCGCCGCCCAGGGCGTCGAGTAGCCGGGCGAGACCTGGCCGGCGTTGGCGAAGCTGGTTTCGAGTGCGGCGCCGGGCTGGCGTTCCAGCACGGTCACGCGTGCGCCGCGCTGGGCGAGATACCACGCCGTGGTGGTGCCGATGACGCCGCTTCCGAGTACGATCACATGCATGGCTGGCTCCTGCCCGATTGCCGTTGGATGTATGCAGTCTAGGCAAGCTCAAGCAGCGTTTTTCACTTAAAAAATGATGCTGAACAGTGAAACAGTCAGTTCATCCAGCTGTTTTTCGACAGGGGTAGTGAAATGCGCGAACTCGATCGTGTGGACCGGAAGATCATCGACCTGCTGCAGAAGGAAGGGCGCTTGTCGATGACCGAGCTGGCCCAGCGTGTCGGCCTGTCGGCGACGCCATGTACCGAGCGCGTGCGGCGCCTGGAGCGCGAGGGCGTCATCACTGGCTATCACGCGCGCGTCGATCCGCGTGCCCTCGGCAGGCCTCTGCTGGTGTTCGTCGAACTCAAGCTGTCGGCGAAGTCGAACGACACTTTCGACCGGGTGAAGAAGCAGCTTGCCTATGTGCCGGAAGTGATGGAGTGCCATCTGGTGTCGGGAGATTTCGACTACCTGATCAAGGCGCGCATCGCCGAAATGAGCGACTATCGCCGCCTGCTCGGCAACATCCTGCTCAAGCTGCCTTCGGCCACCGAGTCGCGCAGCTACGTGGTGATGGAAGAGGTGAAGGAAAGCCTTTATCTGCCGCCCGAGCCGTGAGCGGGGTAGCAGGCGGTATCGATACCCGTATCAGAGAAGGATAATATTTCCCTTTGCCAGGGACAGGCTGTTCCTGGAACGATGCAATAGAACGATTCGCCCCGGATACGGAACTGCCATGCGCTGCTCGATGCTTTTGTTTTCCCTTGCTGTGTTGGTGCTCGCTGCCTGCGGCAGGGCGCCTTCGCCAGAGGCAGAGAAGGCGCCGCCTTTCGTCAGGACTGCACAGGTGGGGATGGCGGCCGCGGCTGATCTCGGTCTGTCCGGCACGGTGCGGGCACGGGTGGAGTCGCCGCTGGCCTTCCAGGTCGGCGGGCGTATCGTCCGCCGTGCGGTCGATGCAGGAGAGCAGGTTGCGGCCGGCCAGTTGCTGTTCCAGCTAGATACCCACGATCTCGAACAAGGCGTGCGTGCGGCCCAGGCCGATCTGGCGGCGGCCGAGACGGCGCTGAGCACGGCGGATGCCGATCTGAGGCGGGCACGGCAGTTGCATGAGCGCAATTACACCAGCGCACAGGCCGCCGAGCGCTTCGAGCTGGCCCGGCGTGAAGCGCAGACACGGCGGGAAGCCGCGGCAGCGCGGCTGGTGCAGGCACGCAACGCGCTGGGTTATGCCCGGCTGCAGGCGCCGGCGGCGGGCGTGCTGGTCGATGTCGTTGGCGAACCTGGCCAGGTCGTCGGTGTGGGCCAGCGGGTGGCGCAGCTGGCGCAGGCGGGCGAACGGGAGCTCGAAGTGAATTTCCCGGCAGGCGTGGTGCCGCCGGCTGAAGGCCTTGCCCTGCTGGATGGGGACATGAGCTTGCCGTTGGTCCTGCGTGAGACAGCCGGCGCGGTCGAGCCCCAGGGCCGCACGCTGCGGGCGCGTTACACGGTGCAGGGCGTGCGGCATGGCTTGATGCTGGGCGCCGTGCTGCGCGCGCGCTTCCATGTCGAACAGGAGGCCGACGGCAGCCTGGTCGTGCCGCTCGCGGCGCTCAACGAGCGCGGCGAAGGGCCTCGTGTCTGGCGCGTGCGCGAGGGCGCCGTCGAAGCCGTGCCGGTCGAGGTGCGCGGCATCGACGGCGAGGTGGCGCAGGTGCGTGGCGCGCTGGCAGCAGGCGATTCCGTGGTGGCGCTGGGCACCCATTTGTTGACCGAAGGCATGAAGGTGCGGGAGCTGGCGCGATGAGCTTCCCCAACCTGTCCGCGCTCGCCGTGCGCGAGCGCTCGGTCACGCTGTTCTTTCTCGTCCTCGCAGTGCTGGCGGGAGTCTATGCCTTCCTGTCGCTGGGGCGCGCCGAGGATCCGGCGTTCACCATGCGGGTGCTGGTGGTCAATGCGGTCTGGCCCGGCGCCACGCCGCAGGAGATGCAGGAACAGGTGGTCAACCGGTTGGAAAAGCGCATCCAGGAGGTCGAGAACATCTATCGCATCATCACCACGGTACGCCCGGGCATGGCCAACCTGCAGATCGAGTTCCACGACTACACGCCGGCCGCGCAGGTGCCCGATCTCAAGTACCAGGTGCGCAAGCGCATGCAGGAGGAGGCGGGCCGATTGCCTGCAGGGGCGATCGGGCCGATCGTCAATGAGGACTTTGCCGACACCTATTTCAGCCTGATCGCGCTGACCGCGCCTGGCATGCCGATGCGCGAACTGACACGGGAGGCCGAGGCGATCCGTGACCGGCTGCAGCACGTGCCCGGGGTGCACAAGGCCCTGGTGCTGGGCGAGCGTGCCGAGCGTGTGTACCTCGATTTCGACAACGCCACGCTGGTCAATCTGGGCCTGTCGCCACAGGCTGTATTCGACGCCATCTCGACCCACAATCGCCTGCTGCCGGCCGGCAGTATGGAAACAGCGGGGCCGCGCCTGAATCTTCGGCTCGATGCGGATTTGTCCGATCCGGCGCAGCTTGCCGCCGTGCCGCTGCGGGTGGGCGATCGGGTGTTGCGGCTCGGCGACATCGCCAGCGTGCATCGCGGCTACGAGGATCCACCGAGCTATCTGGTGCGTTCGCGGGGCGAGGACGCGCTGCTGCTTGGCGTGGTCATGAACAAGGGTGAGAACGGCCTGTCGCTGGGCGAGCATCTCGCCGAATTCATCGAGGCAGAGCGCGTGCGCCTGCCTCTGGGCCTGTCGCTGGAGGTGCTGACCAACCAGTCGGAAGCCATTGCCAGTGCGGTCAATCTCTTCCAGCTCAAGTTCCTGGTGGCGGTGGCCGTGGTGGTGGCCGTCAGCATGCTGGCCATCGGCTGGCGTGCCGGGCTGGTGGTCGGGATCGCGGTGCCGGTGACGCTGGGCATCACCTTCCTGATCATGAAGTTGATGGGCATCAACCTGGACCGGGTTTCGCTCGGTGCCTTGATCATCGGCCTGGGCCTGCTCGTGGACGATGCGATCATCGCCGTCGAGATGATGCTGGTGAAGATGGAGCAGGGCTGGAGCCGCGTGCATGCGGCCGCCCATGCCTGGAACGTGACGGCGGCGCCGATGCTGTTCGGCACTCTGGTCACCGTGGCGGGCTTTCTGCCGATCGGCTTCGCGCGCTCATCGGTGGGTGAATACGCCGGCAACATCTTCTGGGTGCTGGCGGTCTCCCTGCTGGTGTCCTGGCTGGTGGCGGTGGTGTTCGCGCCCTATCTCGGCGTGAAGATGCTGCCCGAGGTGGCGCATCAGCACGCGCATGGGGATGCGGACGTTTACCGGACACCGATGTTCAAGCGCTTGCGCCGGCTCATTGCCGGGTGCGTCAGCTGGCGTCGGACAGTGGTTTTTACGACCGTTCTGTTGCTGGCGGCGGCGATCGTTGGCATGGTCACGCTCGTGCAGAAGCAGTTCTTCCCCAGTTCGGATCGGCCCGAGGTGCTGGTGAGCGTCTATTTGCCGCAAGGCAGCAGCATCGGCAGCACCGATGCGGCGGTGCGCAAGCTGGAAGCGATTCTGGCGCCGATGCCGGAGGTGCGGACGCTGTCGAGCTATACGGGTGGTGGCGCGCCGCGCTTCTTCCTGTCTGCCAACCCCGAGCCTCAGGATTCGGCTTTTGCCAAGATCATCGCGGTGACGCAAGGGGTCGAGGCGCGGACCCGGGTGATGGATGAACTGAAGCAGCGTATCGATGACGGCGAATTCCCCGAGGCACGGGTGCGGGTGTCCCGCCTGTTGTTCGGCCCGCCGGTGGTCTGGCCGGTGGCGTTCCGCGTGGTCGGGCCGGAGGCGCAGGAGTTGCGCCGCATCGCCCATCAGGTGCGCGAAGTCATGGCGTCCAGCCCGCACGTGGTCGATCCGCACCTCGAGTGGGATGAAAGAGTTCCGGTGCTGCATCTGGCCATGGACCACGCGAGGTTGAGACTGCTGGGCCTGACGCCGCAGGACGTCTCGCAGCAGCTGCAGTTCCAGCTCGACGGCCTGCGCGTGACCCAGGTCCGCCAGGACATTCGCACGGTGGACGTCATTGCGCGCGGCGCCAGCGGCGGGCAGCGGCTCGATGCCAGTAGTCTGTCGGCACTCGAGGTCCTCACGCCCGATGGGCGAAAATTGCCTGCCGGACAGCTGGGCAGCATCGAAGTCAGGTTCGAGGAGCCGGTGATCAAGCGCTACAACCGCGAATTCGAGCTGACGGTGCAGGCCGAGATCGAGGGCGCGCAGCCGAACGACGTCACCGAGGCGCTGTGGAAATCGCTGGCGCCGCTGCGCGCCGAGCTGCCGCAGGGCTATCGCCTGGACATCTCCGGCGCGGTCGAGCAGTCGGGCAAGGCGAATGCGTCCATCCAGAAGCTGCAGCCGGTGATGGTGGCCTTCATGCTGATCTTCATCATGCTGCAGATGAGATCCTTCTCCGGCACTTTCATCGTCCTTGCCACTGCCCCGCTGGGCTTGATCGGCGCGGTGCTGGCACTGCTGCTGTTCAACCAGCCCTTCGGCTTCGTCGCCCTGCTTGGCCTGACCGGGCTGGCCGGCATCCTGATGCGCAATACCCTGATCCTCACTCAGCAGGTTGCTGACAACCTGGAATCAGGCATGGAGGCCTTCGACAGCGTCGTCGAGGCCGCGGTGCAGCGGGCCCGGCCGGTCATCCTCACCGCGCTGGCGGCAGCCTTCGCCTTCATTCCGCTGACGCTGGATACCTTCTGGGGGCCGCTGGCCTATGTGCTGATTGGCGGTGTGGCGGTCGGAACCGCCATTACCCTGTTGTTCGTGCCGGCGCTTTACGCGCTGTGGTTCAGGCTGGATGCGCCGGCCGAGGCGTAATGGTGGTGTGACAGGCCCGTGTGCAAGGGCAGTGAGTGTCTGCCTGGTCGGCCCGTATGGGTAGTTGCCCTGGGCTCATGAGCGGATCAATATTTCTGTTGCGTGTAGTTCTTGACGGTTTTGTGTTGGTGTCTATAATGCCGATCTTTCTCGCGGCGCCCGGGTGATTTTGGTGGGTGTTGCGGGGGTTGCGGTTGGTTTTGGAAGCGGTTTTTTTTGGGTTTTCTTTTTTGTTGTGTTGAAGAAAGTTTCCCGGGTGGTTGACAGGTTGTTGGATGTTGATCATAATCTCGCTTCTGTGCTGACCGGCACGGATCTTTAAAAACTTGAACAACCGATAAGTGTGGGTGCTTGGTGGTTGTGGTCTCGGTGGCTTCGGCCACGGTTTCACAATGATTAGGTGCTCATACTGCAAGTCAGTATTTTGAGTACTTTGTAGGATTGAACTTAAGAGTTTGATCCTGGCTCAGATTGAACGCTGGCGGCATGCTTTACACATGCAAGTCGAACGGCAGCGCGGGCTTCGGCCTGGCGGCGAGTGGCGAACGGGTGAGTAATGCATCGGAACGTACCCAGTCGTGGGGGATAACACATCGAAAGATGTGCTAATACCGCATACGTCCTGAGGGAGAAAGCGGGGGACCTTCGGGCCTCGCGCGATTGGAGCGGCCGATGTCAGATTAGCTAGTAGGTGGGGTAAAGGCCCACCTAGGCGACGATCTGTAGCGGGTCTGAGAGGATGATCCGCCACACTGGGACTGAGACACGGCCCAGACTCCTACGGGAGGCAGCAGTGGGGAATTTTGGACAATGGGGGCAACCCTGATCCAGCCATGCCGCGTGAGTGAAGAAGGCCTTCGGGTTGTAAAGCTCTTTCGGCCGGGAAGAAATCGCATCTTTTAATAGAGGGTGTGGATGACGGTACCGGACTAAGAAGCACCGGCTAACTACGTGCCAGCAGCCGCGGTAATACGTAGGGTGCGAGCGTTAATCGGAATTACTGGGCGTAAAGCGTGCGCAGGCGGTTTGCCAAGACAGGCGTGAAATCCCCGGGCTTAACCTGGGAACTGCGCTTGTGACTGGCAGGCTAGAGTACGGCAGAGGGGGGTGGAATTCCACGTGTAGCAGTGAAATGCGTAGAGATGTGGAGGAACACCGATGGCGAAGGCAGCCCCCTGGGCCTGTACTGACGCTCATGCACGAAAGCGTGGGGAGCAAACAGGATTAGATACCCTGGTAGTCCACGCCCTAAACGATGTCGACTAGTCGTTCGGAGCAGCAATGCACTGAGTGACGCAGCTAACGCGTGAAGTTGACCGCCTGGGGAGTACGGCCGCAAGGTTAAAACTCAAAGGAATTGACGGGGACCCGCACAAGCGGTGGATGATGTGGATTAATTCGATGCAACGCGAAAAACCTTACCTACCCTTGACATGTCTGGAATCTTGCTGAGAGGCGAGAGTGCCTTCGGGAGCCAGAACACAGGTGCTGCATGGCTGTCGTCAGCTCGTGTCGTGAGATGTTGGGTTAAGTCCCGCAACGAGCGCAACCCTTGTCACTAGTTGCCATCATTTGGTTGGGCACTCTAGTGAGACTGCCGGTGACAAACCGGAGGAAGGTGGGGATGACGTCAAGTCCTCATGGCCCTTATGGGTAGGGCTTCACACGTCATACAATGGTCGGTACAGAGGGTTGCCAAGCCGCGAGGTGGAGCCAATCCCTTAAAGCCGATCGTAGTCCGGATCGTAGTCTGCAACTCGACTACGTGAAGTCGGAATCGCTAGTAATCGCAGATCAGCATGCTGCGGTGAATACGTTCCCGGGTCTTGTACACACCGCCCGTCACACCATGGGAGTGGGTTTCACCAGAAGTAGGTAGCTTAACCTTCGGGGGGGCGCTTACCACGGTGAGATTCATGACTGGGGTGAAGTCGTAACAAGGTAGCCGTATCGGAAGGTGCGGCTGGATCACCTCCTTTCAAGAGAAAAGAGGTCATGGTTGCCAAGTATCCACAACTTATCGGTTGTTCAGGCGAAGAGCCTCGAAGTGCATGAGAGGGTCTGTAGCTCAGCTGGTTAGAGCACCGTCTTGATAAGGCGGGGGTCGTTGGTTCGAACCCAACCAGACCCACCAGAGTTTTAGGTTGCTCCGAATCAAGTTTGCTTGAGACAAGGGGGCTGTAGCTCAGCTGGGAGAGCGGCGGCTTTGCAAGCCGTAGGTCGTCGGTTCGATCCCGACCAGCTCCACCAGGTCATGTGTGTTTCGGGAAGTCAGAGATGGTGTTTGGATAGACACCATCTCTGACTTCTTGATCGGCGAGAAGCCGGTTTGAGGTTTGCTCTTTAACAAAGTGGAAGAAGTGTAGTACGCATCGAGCCGGTGCGTACTGCAGTTGTGTGATTGCATTGGCTCAGACTGCGTTGTCAGCACAGTTTGGGCCGCACAAACGAGTTCGACCTGTGACAGGGGTGCTTCATTGAGGCACCAAGGTTATAGGATCAAGCGACTAAGTGCATGTGGTGGATGCCTTGGCGATCACAGGCGATGAAGGACGTGTAAGCCTGCGAAAAGCGTGGGGGAGCTGGCAATAGAGCTTTGATCCCACGATGTCCGAATGGGGAAACCCGGCCCGCAAGGGTCATCCCTGGCTCAATACATAGGCCAGAGGAGGCGAACGCGGCGAACTGAAACATCTAAGTAGCCGCAGGAACAGAAATCAACCGAGATTCCGCAAGTAGTGGCGAGCGAACGCGGAGTAGCCTGCACGACTAAACCATCAGCTTAGCAAAACGGTCTGGAAAGTCCGACGATACAGGGTGATAGTCCCGTATGCGAAAAGCCGGTGGCGGGTCTGAGCGTGCGACAAGTAGGGCGGGACACGTGTAATCCTGTCTGAAGATGGGGGGACCATCCTCCAAGGCTAAATACTCGTGATCGACCGATAGTTAACCAGTACCGTGAGGGAAAGGCGAAAAGAACCCCGGGAGGGGAGTGAAATAGATCCTGAAACCGCATGCATACAAACAGTGGGAGCCTCGAAAGGGGTGACTGCGTACCTTTTGTATAATGGGTCAGCGACTTACGTTCAGTAGCGAGCTTAACCGAATAGGGGAGGCGTAGCGAAAGCGAGTCTGATAAGGGCGTCGTAGTTGCTGGGCGTAGACCCGAAACCGGATGATCTATCCATGGCCAGGATGAAGGTGCCGTAACAGGTACTGGAGGTCCGAACCCACTAACGTTGAAAAGTTAGGGGATGAGCTGTGGATAGGGGTGAAAGGCTAAACAAATCCGGAAATAGCTGGTTCTCCCCGAAAACTATTTAGGTAGTGCGTCGTACGGACACTTGCGGGGGTAGAGCACTGTAATCGTTGGGGGGGTCACTGCGATCTACCCCGCGATAGCAAACTCCGAATACCGCAAAGTGATATACGGCAGACAGACATCGGGTGCTAACGTCCGGTGTCAAGAGGGAAACAACCCAGACCGCCAGCTAAGGTCCCAAATGCATGGCTAAGTGGCAAACGAGGTGGGAAGGCACAGACAGCTAGGAGGTTGGCTTAGAAGCAGCCACCCTTTAAAGAAAGCGTAATAGCTCACTAGTCGAGTCGTCCTGCGCGGAAGATGTAACGGGGCTCAAGCCATGAACCGAAGCTGCGGATGTGTCTTTGACACGTGGTAGGGGAGCGTTCCGTAGGCCTGCGAAGGTGTCTCGTAAGGGATGCTGGAGGTATCGGAAGTGCGAATGCTGACATGAGTAGCGATAAAGGGTGTGAAAAGCACCCTCGCCGTAAGCCCAAGGTTTCCTGCGCAACGTTCATCGGCGCAGGGTGAGTCGGCCCCTAAGGCGAGGCAGAAATGCGTAGTCGATGGGAAACAGGTCAATATTCCTGTACCGGTTTTAGATGCGATGGGGGGACGGAGAAGGTTAGGTTGGCCATCTGTTGGAATAGGTGGTTCAAGCGTGTAGGCGTGCCCGGTAGGCAAATCCGCCGGGCTGAGCTGAGGCGTGATAACGAGGACCTTCGGGTCTGAAGCAACTGATACCCAGCTTCCAGGAAAAGCCTCTAAGCTTCAGTCTAGAACTGACCGTACCGCAAACCGACACAGGTGGGCTGGTAGAGAATACCCAGGCGCTTGAGAGAACTCAGGAGAAGGAACTCGGCAAATTGATACCGTAACTTCGGGAGAAGGTATGCCCCGTTAGCTTGTAGGAGAACATCCGAAGGGCGAAGGGGCCGCAGAGAATCGGTGGCTGCGACTGTTTATTAAAAACACAGCACTGTGCAAACACGAAAGTGAACGTATACGGTGTGACGCCTGCCCGGTGCCGGAAGGTTAAGTGATGGGGTGCAAGCTCTTGATCGAAGCCCCGGTAAACGGCGGCCGTAACTATAACGGTCCTAAGGTAGCGAAATTCCTTGTCGGGTAAGTTCCGACCTGCACGAATGGCGTAACGATGGCCACACTGTCTCCTCCTGAGACTCAGCGAAGTTGAAATGTTTGTGAAGATGCAATCTCCCCGCGGCTAGACGGAAAGACCCCATGAACCTTTACTGTAGCTTTGCATTGGACTTTGACGGGACTTGTGTAGGATAGGTGGGAGGCTATGAAACCGGGACGCCAGTTCCGGTGGAGCCATCCTTGAAATACCACCCTGGTGTCGTCGAGGTTCTAACCCAGGCCTGTGAATCCAGGTCGGGGACCGTGCATGGTGGGCAGTTTGACTGGGGCGGTCTCCTCCCAAAAGGTAACGGAGGAGTACGAAGGTCACCTAGGTACGGTCGGACATCGTACTGATAGTGCAATGGCAAAAGGTGGCTTGACTGCGAGACCCACAAGTCGAGCAGGTGCGAAAGCAGGTCATAGTGATCCGGTGGTTCTGTATGGAAGGGCCATCGCTCAACGGATAAAAGGTACTCTGGGGATAACAGGCTGATTCCGCCCAAGAGTTCACATCGACGGCGGAGTTTGGCACCTCGATGTCGGCTCATCACATCCTGGGGCTGTAGTCGGTCCCAAGGGTATGGCTGTTCGCCATTTAAAGTGGTACGTGAGCTGGGTTTAAAACGTCGTGAGACAGTTTGGTCCCTATCTGCCGTGGGCGCTGGAAGTTTGAGAGGGCCTGCTCCTAGTACGAGAGGACCGGAGTGGACGCACCCCTGGTGTACCGGTTGTGACGCCAGTCGCATCGCCGGGTAGCTATGTGCGGAAGAGATAACCGCTGAAAGCATCTAAGCGGGAAACTCGCCTCAAGATGAGACTTCCCCGGGGCCTCGAGCCCCCTGAAGGGTCGTTGAAGACCACAACGTTGATAGGTCGGGTGTGGAAGCGTGGCAACACGTTGAGCTAACCGATACTAATTGCCCGTGTGGCTTGATCCTATAACCTTGAATGCACACTAGAACTCGTAACGTGCGCAGCGCGCGCACCAATCACACAACACACACTTCTTCCTCCTTTGCCCTGCAACCCACGCAGGGAACAAGTCACAGTCTGACGACCATAGCTTTGTGGTACCACCCCTTCCCATCCCGAACAGGACCGTGAAACACAAACGCGCCGATGATAGTGAGGTCCGCCCTCGTGAAAGTAGGTCATCGTCAGACTAACTCACACAAAAAAACGCCCGAACATGTACAACGTTCGGGCGTTTTTGCGTCTACAGCACCAGGACAGAACAACCTCCAGACCACCCAAGGCCGCAGTGCGGCTATTGGTTTGTCAGCTTTGGCAAGGGGCGTGATAAGAGCTATCGCAGTTTTTGTATCCTGCCGCCATGGGTTTCGGCAAATCTGGCCTCCCGCTCTCAGCGGGCACTGAAGCCGGCGTCTTCGATCGCCTGGTAAATGTCTGCAGATGAAACAAAATTGCCGTGCTCGATCGTTGCCTCGCCGGTTTCAAGCATGATTTCCAGATAGCCGATGCCTGGAAGGTCCTGGATGGCGTTGGTGACCAGACGCAGACACTGTTCGTCCTGCATGCCGCTGATGATCAGGGTGGTCGTCTGCATGGAAAATGCTCCGCTCGGGTGATCTGATGGGCGGTCGTGTGCTGTTCGCCGACCGCAAACTCTGATGATACCGGAGGTGGTGTCGTCGGCAAAAAGGACGCCCATGCAGCGTGAGGCAGAGATGATGCCGACTTGTGCAGAGTGCGCTTATTCTGAGAGCATGGAGTCAGCAGCAGATGCCGGCACGAGAATCGGCACTGTACGCAGGATTCAAACACCTCCTTCCCCAATCCCACTGTTTAGCAATGACGTTCTCTGATGATTCTTTTGGCGACTCGCTCGAAAAGGAGCTTCGCCTGCCTTCTGCCGATGCCTTGAGGGCGGGGGCGATCGCACATGGTGACCTGCTCGAATGTGCCCCCGAGGTGCCACTGTACGAAGCGGCACGCCTGATGAGTGAACGCCGCGTCAGTTCGATTCTCGTCGTCGAGCAAGGGGAGGTTCTTGGCATCTGGACTGAACGGGATGCCCTGGCGATCAACTTTACTGACTCGGAAGTCTTCTTTCGGCCGATTTCTGCCGTCATGAGCTCTCCGGTACGTACCGTACCAGCCGCCATGAACCTGCATGAGCTCACCCAGCGCTTTCGTGAAGAGCAGATGCGCCACTATCTGGTGGTGGATGAGGAGGACGGGCGGCGCTGCGGTATCGTGTCCTTGTCCGATATCGTGCTCAACCAGGGGGTCGAGCACTATCTCAAGCTGAGAAAGGTTGACTCCCTGATCAAGGGCGGGCTGCGCGTGCTGCCCGCAGACACTTCGATGGCCGAGGCCGTCAAACTGATGCGCGAGGCTGCGCTCGATGCGGTGGTGGTGGACTTTGGCGCCGACCTCGCGGCGGAGGCCCAAGGGCGCTACGGGATCGTGACCGAGCGTGATGTCATGCGCCTGGTGGCAAGGAAGGGGCTCGGCCTTGCTGTCGGCGTACTTGCCAGCCGCCCGCTGCTGACGGTCGATGAGCACTACAGCCTGTACCGGGCACGGGCAATGATGACCGAACGCCGCATCCGCCACATCGGCGTGCTGCGCAGCGATGGTTCCCTGGCCGACGTGATCAGCTTCCGCGACATCCTGGGCAGCATGGAGCTTGCCTATGTCGATGAGCTGCAGCAGGCACTGCATGAATCGGACCGTGCGCTGAACCATTCCCGGCGCAATCTGTATCTGGCAGAGCGGGTCATCGAGAGCTCGCTCGAGGGCATCATGGTGACCGATGCCGAAGGCATGATCATCTCGGTCAACCCTGCATTCAGCCGGCTCACCGGTTATACGGAAGAAGAAGTCGTCGGCCGCCGCCCTTCGCTCCTGTCGTCAGGCAGGCAGAGTTCGGCTTTCTATGCCCGGATGTGGTTTCGCCTGCAGGCAGAAGGGAAGTGGCAGGGAGAAATCTGGAACAGGCGCAAATCGGGCGAAATCTACCCGGAGCTGCTGCACATCACGGCGATCAAGGACGAGAAGGGCCAAGTGACCCACTATGCGGCCGTATTCACCGACATCAGCCTGCTGAAGGAAACCGAGGCCCGCATTCGCGACCTTGCCTATTACGACCCATTGACCGGGTTGCCGAACCGGCGTTTGCTGGAAGACCGTCTGCAGGTCGAACTTTCGCATGCAGCGCGGATGAGCGGCCGGCTGGCGGTGATGTTCGTCGACCTCGATCGCTTCAAGCGCATCAATGACAGCCTTGGGCATGAAGTCGGCGATCGTGTGCTGGTGGAAATCGCCAATCGCATTCGCCTCTGCCTGAGGGATGACGATACGGTGGCACGTATGGGTGGGGACGAGTTCATCGTCGTTCTCGGCAATCTCTCCCAGCCCGACGCCGCCGCAGCAACGGCGCGCCGCATCGTTGCGGCCCTGCGCAGGCCGATCGCCATCGATGGCCGGGAACTGGTGGTGACGACCAGCGTCGGCATCAGCATCTATCCGGATGATTCAGCCGACTCCGCCACCTTGATCAAGAATGCCGACGTCGCCATGTACAGAGCGAAGGAAGAGGGGCGCAACAGCTTCCAGCTCTACCAGCCGGCAATGAACGCACGCAGCCTGGAGCACCTGGCGCTCGAAACCGCACTGCACGGCGCCTTGAAGCGTGACCAGCTGCTGCTGCATTTTCAGCCCCTGGTCCAGGCCGATACCGCTGAACTGGTTGCGGCAGAGGCCTTGCTGCGCTGGCAGCATCCCGAACTGGGGCTGGTGTCGCCGGCCGATTTCATCTCCCTGGCCGAGGAAACCGGCCTGATCGTGCCGATTGGTGAGTGGGTGCTGCGCCACGCCTGTATCTGCCATGGCAAGTGGCGCAAGGATAAGCGGGCGCCGCTGCGCATGATGGTGAATATCTCGGCACGCCAGTTCCGCGAGGAAGGTTTCGTCGATATGGTCCGTCGCGTACTGTACGAAACTGAAATGGAACCATCGCTGCTGACGCTCGAATTGACCGAGAGCATGCTGATGGACGATACCGCCGCGTCGGTCGTGCGGATGCAGAAGCTGCGCGGACTCGGGGTCAGTCTGGCGCTGGACGACTTCGGTACGGGCTATTCGTCGCTGGCTTACCTGAAGGATTTCCCGATCGACGAACTGAAGATCGACCGGCTTTTCGTTCGCGGCATCGACCGCAATGCGCGCGATGCCGCGCTGGCGTCGGCGATCATTTCACTGGGCCACAGTCTGGGTTTGCGGGTGGTTGCCGAGGGTGTCGAAACCCGCGCCCATCTCGACGTTCTGCAGCGGCACGGCTGCGATCTGGCGCAGGGCTTCCACTTCAGCAAGCCTCTGCCGTGGGATTCCTTCGTGGCTGTGTACGGATGAAGAGCTGGGCTCAGTTCGAGCGTGTGCCGAGCGCCTGCCAGGCAGCCTGCACCGCTTCCTGGCCGTAAGTCCGCTCCAGCCGGCGTACGGTGAAGTGGCCACGGCTGACGTCCTGGAAGTGGTTCATGAACATTAGGTTGATGCCGGCGCCAGCTGCCGCGCCGATGCCCGGCACCAGCATGCCGGCCGCCTTCTGCGTAAGCTGTACCTTGTAGCGTGCGGCGACCATGGTGATCAGCCGTACCAGCGCCGGCGCACCTTCGCTGGTCAAACCTTTTTCGGCCAGATGACGCGCCGCTTCGCCCACCGTGGTCGCCAGCGCCGCGCGCACGGCGTAGTAGCCGGATTCCGCGGCGTCGTCGCCCGGGCTGGTGCCGCCAAGGGCGAACACTTCCAGTGCGGCCAGCCGCGCTGCGGCGCTGTCGATGCTTTCGCCTTCGGCACGGGCGATGTCGAGGATGGCACGCATGATCAGAACCGTGGATACCGGAATCTCCACTGCCAGTCCCGCCAGGCCGAAGGCGCCGCCCGCTCCTCCGCTGACCGAGCCCAGCAGCTTGTGCAGCCGGGGCGAAGCATCGCGCACTTCCGGTTTCAGTGTCCTGGCGGCCGTTTCCAGTGCTTTCAGCAAGGCATCGTGCGCAAGCGCGCCGACACGGCCGCGCCAGCTGGCAGGGAGACGTGCCATGCCCTTTTCCAGCGGACTGCCAACGAGATTGCTCAAGCGGGCCGCGAGGCTGGGCCGGCCGAGCAGGACGCGCGCTCGGGCAAGCGCGTCGAGATCGGCAGGAGAAAGCAGAGGTGTATTCATGCGGCTCGGGCCATGAAGATGTTTCTGCTGCGTCAGACGCCCTGCCGCAGCAGGCGTTCCGCGGCAGGGCCCGGCAGTGGGCTCATGAAGGCTTGCCAGCCTCCAGCGACTGCAGGATTGCTGCGCCCAGCACGGCTGCCGACTGTGCTCCTGATACCGCCAGCTTGCGATTGAGGATGAAGAAGGGCACGCCCTCGACACCCTGCTTGCGCACGCCGTCGGCCATGCGTCTGACCTTGTCGATGTCCTCGCGGCCGTCGAGCCACTCGCGCACGGTGTCGCGCCGCTCGCCGTTGGCGGCCGCGATGTCGGCCAGCGTGTCTTTTTCGCCGATGTCGCGGCCTTCCTGGAAATGGGCGGCGAACAGTGCGCTGGCCAGCGCCTGGACGCGTGCCGGTGTCTGGCCGATGGCTTGAGCACGGTACATCAGGCGATGTGCCTGCAATGTGTTGGGGCGGGTGCGAATGCGCTCGAAGGCGTAGTGCAGGCCATCTTCGGCAGCTGCGTCGCTGACCTTGGCGAGCACGGCATCGGCCTTGAGCGGGCCGCCGAACTTCGCTTCGAGGAATTCACGATACGGTTCGCCAGCCTCCGGCGTGTCGGGGTTCAGGAAGAAGGGCAGCCAGTTGATGCGGACGTCGAGATCGGGGCGGCTGGCCTTCAGCTCCTCGATCGCACGGTCGAGCCGCACCTTGCCGAGAAAGCACCAGGGGCAGACGAAATCGGAGACGAGGTCTATGTTCAGGATCATGGTCATGGGGCAGGAAAGACGGGAATGAGACGGGCAGCGCCGGCTCAGAGGAAGCGGGCGATGAAACAGGGCTGCGCCGGGTCGGCTCCGGCCGGCAGCGGCAGCCATATGCGCCGGCCACTGCCGGGGATGCGCTCCACGTTGCCGCCATCGGTGGCCAGCATGCGATCGAGTTGCAGTTTGTGGTTGCCGCCCGGCTGCACGAATTCCAGCCTGTCGCCGACGCCGAAGCCGTTCTTGACCTCGATTTCCGCCAGCCCGCGCTCGGCATCGTAGCCGACCATCTCGCCGACCAGCAGGCTGCGGCCGGACTCGGAGTGACCTCGCAGGTAGTTCTGGTGCTCGGGTGTGTGATGGCGCTGGTAGAAGCCGTCGGTATAACCCCGGCTGGCGAGGCCCTCGAGCTCGCCGAGCAGGCGGGGGTCGAAGGGCTGGCCGGCCACCGCATCGTCGATGGCGCGGCGATAGCCCTGGCTGGCGCGGGCGACGTAGTAGGGGCTCTTGGTACGGCCCTCGATCTTCAGCGAATCGACGCCGATCTCCACCAGCCGCTGCACGTGCTCGATCGCGCGCAGATCCCTGGAGTTCAGGATGTAAGTGCCGTGCTCGTCCTCTTCGATCGGCATCAGCTCGCCCGGGCGGGTCCCTTCCTCGAGCAGCCAGACTTTGCTGCCGCCGATGTGGCGCGGTCCGCCGCCGAGCGCGAGGCCTTGCACGGTATCGAGCCGGCTGCGGGTGGCGGTGCCGACTGCGCCGGAATCCTTCGGATTGCCGATCGGCCTGTCGCCGATGGCTTGAACGTCGCCCGCGGCGTTTTCGTCCGCCGCGTGCAGCTTGTAGTCCCAGCGGCAGGAGTTGGTACAGGTGCCCTGGTTGGGGTCGCGGTGGTTGAAATAGCCCGACAGCAGGCAGCGGCCCGAATAGGCGATGCACAGCGCACCGTGGACGAAGACTTCCAGTTCCATGTCCGGACAGGCATCGCGGATCTCGGCGACTTCGTCCAGCGACAGCTCGCGCGACAGGATGATGCGCTTGACGCCAACTGACTGCCAGAAGCGCACCGAGGCGAAATTGGTGGTGTTGGCCTGCACCGACAGGTGGATGTCGGTCTCGGGCCAGCGCTCGCGCACCATCATCATCAGTCCGGGATCGGCCATGATCAGCGCGTCGGGCTTCAATTCCATCACTGGCGCCATGTCTTCCTCGAAGCTGCGGATCTTGGCGTTGTGCGGGTAGATGTTGGCGACGAGGTAGAACAGCTTGCCTGCCGTGCGTGCCTCGGCCATGCCGGCGGCCAGGGTGTCGAGCTGGCCGAAGCTGTTGTTGCGCACGCGCAGCGAATAGCGTGGCTGGCCGGCATAGACGGCGTCGGCGCCATAAGCGAAGGCGGTGCGCATCATGTCGAGCGTACCGGCAGGGGCAAGCAGTTCCGGGCGGCGTGGGGTGTGAAGCATGTATTTGAATTTTATGAAGGTTCGCTGAGGGCGGGATTGTAAACCCTAATGCCAGGCAGCGCCGGGGCCGGGTGTGCTGCTGCAGACAAATGGGTTCAAGTGGTGCCGGCGGGCACTTGCGCGATCCAGTCGGCCAGTCCCTGCGCCGCTGCCAGCCCGGTGGCGAAGCAGGCGGTCAGCAGATAACCGCCGGTGGGGGCTTCCCAATCCAGCATCTCGCCGGCGACGAACACGCCTGGCCTGGTTTTCAGCATCAGCCTGCCGTCCACGGCTTCGAAGCGGACGCCGCCGGCGCTGCTGATGGCCTCGTCGAGCGGCCGCGCTGCCATCAGCGTCAAGGGCAACGCCTTGATGCCGGCCGCGAGCAGGGCAGGGCTGTCGAAGGCGTCCTGCGGCAGGCATTCGCGCAACAGCGCTGCCTTGATCCCCTTGATGCCGGCCTGGCCCTGCAGGTGGCTGGCCATCGAGCGGCTGCCGCGGGGGCGGGCGAGCTCGGCGGCCAGCCTCTGCTGGCTGCGTTCGGGCGCCAGATCGAGTTCCAGCGTGGCTTGGCCCTGCGCCGAGATCGTGTCGCGCAGCGCGGCGGACAGTGCGTAGATCAGCCCGCCTTCGATGCCGGTTGACGAGATCAGGCATTCGCCGGCACGTTCATGGCGCTGGCCATCGGTTGCAATGAAATGGGCGGCCATGTTCTTGAGCGGCTGGCCCTTGAAGCGGGTGAGGAAATGCGCGCTCCAGCCAGTGGCTGCATCGCGAACGACATCGAAGCCGCAGTTGGCCGGCCGTAGTTCCGCGACATCGACGCCAAGCGCGCGCAGACCGGGGACCCAGGTACCGTCCGAGCCGAACTTCGCCCAGCTGCCGCCGCCCAGGGCGAGCAGCACGGCGTCGGCTGCGACGTACCGCTCTCCTTCCGGCGTGGCAAAGCGCAGCAACTGTCCGATGCCGGCGGACTCATGAGCCCAGCCCAGCCAGCGGTGCCGGACTTCGAAGCGGATGCCGGCGTAGCGCAGCCGTGCCAGCCAGGCTCGCAGCAGCGGCGCGGCTTTCATTTCCTGCGGGAACACGCGGCCCGAACTGCCGACGAAGGTCTCCACGCCCAGACCGCGCGCCCAGTCGCGCAAGGTCTGCGGCCCGAAGGCGCGGATCATCGGTTCGAGCACGCCGCGCCGGGCGCCGTAGCGCGACAGGAAGAGATCGAGCGCTTCGCCGTGGGTCAGGTTGAGGCCGCCACGTCCGGCGAGTAGAAACTTGCGGCCGACCGAAGGCATCGCGTCGAAGACGGTGACCGCCAGGCCGGCTGCTGCGAGTGTTTCTGCTGCCATCAAGCCGGCCGGGCCGCCACCGACGACGGCGACGTGGCGGCCCGTCTGGTGTGGATGGACGGCGGGGGCGGAATACGTCGTCATGGATGAGGCTGCAGTGGGCGATGCCGTGGCCGTTTCACGCCGGGAAGCGGCGGCGGAAGCCGTCCGGCACGGGCGCCTTGCTGCGCTGGCCGTAGTCGAAGAAGACGATGCCGGTCTTGCCGTGAGCAATCTCGCGACCGCTTGCCTTGTCGCTCATGCGCCAGACGAGGTCGCAGCCGAAGCCGTGGAAATCGTGTGCGGCCATCTCGACGACCATCGTCTCGCCGTAGAAGCCTTCCGAGCGGTAGCGTGCGGCGACGTCGGCAACGATGATGCCCAAGCCGTTGACGTCCAGCTCGGTGTAGCCCATCGACTGAAGGAACCGCACCCTGGCCTCGGACACCAGGCCGAACAGCCGCGCGTTGTCGAGATGCTGGCCGTGGTTGATGTGCGTGATCAGCAGCGGGATTTCAGTGCGGAAAGGGAAGGCGTCGGGCAGTTCGATGAGGATGCGGGCCATGCGGGGCGGTTCCGGATGTCGGGATGTGAACGGGAGACGGCCCGGACGTTGCCGTCCGGGCCGTGCGCTTGTGTGCGGCCTTTGTCGGCCGCTGCCATGTCAGGCCTGCGGCGGAATGCGCAGCACCTGGCCCGGATAGATCTTGTCCGGGTGCGACAGCATCGGCTTGTTGGCCTCGAAGATGGCCTGGTACTTGTTGGCGTTGCCGTAGTACTTCTTGGCGATCGCCGACAGCGTGTCGCCGCGGGCCACGGTGTGGAACTGCGCCTCCGGCTCACTGACGGTCACGGTCATGCGGTCGTCCACCTTGACCACGCCGGCGACGTTGCCGGCGGCGAGCAGGATCTTTTCGCGCGTGGCCTGGTTGGGTGCGGTGCCCGAGACGGTGACGACCGAGTTGGCGCCGTCGAACTCGATGGCGAGGTCGGCCGGTGCGATCTGGAGGGCGGTGATGTAGCCGTGGATTGCCGCAGCTGCCTTGGCATTGGTGTCCGCGGCATTCGGTGCCGTTTCGGCAGCCTTGGCTTCACCGCTGCCGAAGAGCTTTTCGCCGGCTTCCTTGACGAAATCGAAGAATCCCATGTGACCCCCTCTGGTTGGCTGTTACGTGAAGTGCCCAGCATAGACGATTCTTTTGCCGCTGGTCCATGACGAAACTCTCAGGTAGTGCGCTGCGCGCCAAGCGAATCAATGCAGACTGTTGCAGAGAGTGCGATGGCGTTCAGGTAGAATCGCGCGGTTAAGTCCGTCTTTTCATTTTCTTGTCAGGAGAGTGCAGCACATGTTCGATCAGGAAGACAGCGACCTGGGCGTCGTCATGGGCGTGGTGTTCGGCATCATCGCGCTGGTCATCGCCTTCGTCATCGGCCTCGGTGTGTACCAGCAGCGTTCCGTGCGGGCGGCTGCGCCGGTTGCGGTTGTCGAGGATATTTTTGTCGACGTGGCCGAAGTCGGCGAACCGCTGGTGAAGATCTATTTCGATCTGGGCCAGACCGCGCTGCCGGCAACTGCACCCGAGCAGGTTGCCGCTGTGCTGGCGGCGCTGGAGGCTGCGCCCGAAGCGAACGTGCTGCTGTCGGGTTTCCACGACGAGACCGGTGGTGCGGCGGTCAATGCCGAAGTCGCCAGGCAGCGTGCGCTGTCGGTGCGTGATGCGCTGGTCGCGGCAGGCGTCCCCGAGGCCCGCGTGCTGATGCGCCGCCCGGCAGTGACCCTGGGCGGCAGCGATGCCGCCGAAGCGCGCCGGGTCGAGGCGCGCGTGCAGTAAGCGAGGCGCCGCAAGCGGCACGATCGGCAGTTGCAGCGGAAGCCGGGCAGATGCCCGGCTTTCTGCTTTCTGCGGGGGTGTACCGGATCGAGGATCGCCATCGAAGGATTGTTATGCCCGTATTTGGTGCGCACATGCACTGATGATGTGCATTGCCGGTGTGTTCCGCCTGAGTTCCTTACATTGGTGCAAAAAAGCGCACCATTTTGGCGAGTCTTGATGCACAATATTGGGGAATACACGCGACTGCCTCGGGTAAAACCGAGGCAGTCGCGTGCGCGTGTCCATCCATTAACAGGCGAAGCATCATCATGAAATATCAGTCTCTCGAGGAGTTCCTGGCATACGTTGAGCAGCGTAACCCTGGCCAACCTGAATACCTTCAGGCGGTCAGCGAAGTCATGGAGAGCCTCTGGCCCTTCATTTCCGCCAACAAGCGTTATGCCGAGCATTCCCTCCTCGACCGTCTGATCGAACCCGAACGCGTGATCATGTTCCGTGTGTCCTGGGTGGACGACAAGGGTGAAGTCCAGGTCAATCGCGGCTACCGCATCCAGCACAGCTCGGCGATCGGCCCCTACAAGGGCGGCCTGCGCTTCCATCCCTCGGTGAACCTGTCGATCCTGAAGTTCCTGGCCTTCGAGCAGACTTTCAAGAATGCCTTGACCACGCTGCCGATGGGCGGTGGCAAGGGCGGCTCCGATTTCGATCCGAAGGGCCGCAGCCCGGGCGAAGTCATGCGTTTCTGCCAGGCCTTCATGAGCGAGCTGTACCGCCACGTGGGGCCGGATACCGATGTGCCGGCCGGTGACATCGGCGTCGGCGGCCGCGAAGTCGGCTACATGGCCGGCATGATGAAGAAGCTGTCGAACAACGCTGCCTGCGTGTTCACCGGCAAGGGTCTGACCTTCGGCGGTTCGCTGATCCGTCCGGAATCGACCGGTTACGGCACCGTCTATTTCGCCAACGCGATGCTCGAGCACGCTGGCCGCGACATCAAGGGCATGCGCGTCGCGGTGTCCGGTTCGGGCAACGTTGCCCAGTACGCCATCGAGAAGCTGCTCGAACTCGGTGCCAAGCCGATCACCTGCTCGGATTCGAGCGGTACCGTGATCGATGAGGAAGGCTTCACTGCCGAGAAGCTCGCCGTGCTGATGGAGGTCAAGAATCACCTCTACGGCCGTGTGTCCGACTACGCCGAGCGCGTCGGCGCCCGCTTCGAGCCCAATGTGCGCCCGTGGCACGTGCCGGTCAACGTCGCGCTGCCCTGCGCGACCCAGAACGAACTCGACGCCAACGACGCCGCCACGCTGGTCAAGAATGGCGTGATCGCCGTCGCCGAAGGTGCCAACATGCCGAGTACCGCCGAAGCCGTGAAGATCTTCGAGCACAACGGCGTGCTGTATGCGCCGGGCAAGGCCTCGAACGCCGGCGGCGTGGCGACGTCCGGTCTGGAAATGAGCCAGAACGCGATGCGCATCTCGTGGACCCGCGAGGAAGTCGACGCCCGCCTGAAGGAGATCATGCTCGGCATCCACGCCGCCTGCCTCAAGTACGGCAAGCGCGAGGACGGCAGCGTCAGCTACGCCGATGGCGCCAACGTCGCTGGTTTCGTCAAGGTGGCCGAGGCAATGCTGGCCCAGGGCGTGGTCTGACCATCTGATCCGCGCGGGCGTCGCTGGCGCCCGCAGCATCCTGAAACCCGCTTGCCGCGCCTGGTGCCGGTAAGCGGGTTTTTCCGTTCACCGGCCCGCCCGGGCCGATCGGTTACACTGCCGCCGATTCAAGGCTTTCAGGAGTTTCACCCATGGTTCAGGCCAGCATCGTTCCGGTCACGCCCTTCCAGCAGAACTGCAGCATCCTGTGGTGCGAGCGCACGAAGAAGGCCGCCGTCGTGGACCCTGGCGGCGACATCGAGCGCATTCTCGCTGCGATACAAACACTGGGCGTGACGGTCGAGAAGATCCTGATCACCCATGGCCACATCGACCATGCAGGCGGCGCGGCGAAGCTGGCACGCGAACTCGCCGTGCCGATCGAAGGCCCGCAGGAGGAAGACCGCTTCTGGATCGAAGGCATGGCGCAGCAGAGCAGGATGTTCGGTTTTCCGGACGTCGAGACCTTCGAGCCCGATCGCTGGCTGCACGATGGCGACACCGTCAGCGTCGGTGATGAGCGCTTCGACGTCATCCACACGCCTGGCCACACGCCCGGCCACGTGGTGTTTGTGCATCCGGAAGCGCGCCTGGCCATCGTCGGCGACGTGCTGTTCGCCGGTTCCATCGGCCGCACCGATTTCCCGCGTGGCGATCACCAGACCCTGATCCGATCGATCCGCGACAAGCTGTTTCCGCTCGGTGACGACATCACCTTCATCCCGGGCCACGGCCCTACCTCCACTTTTGGCGAGGAGCGCGAGAGCAATCCCTTCGTCGGCGCTTATGGCTGAGGGCTGAGTGCGGCCGTCTCGGGCAGCAGAACCCTTGCCCGCCCCACTGATCCAGCGCAGTATTTCGCGGCCGGGTGCCGTGAGCAGGATGCGGATTCGGAACCACTAACAGAGGTGTCAGATGAGCAAGCAGGAAAACAGCAAGAGCCATCAATGGCGTTTCTTCCGCTCGGGCGGGTTCGACCAGGTTCTGATCGAGAACGTGGATGATCTGCGCCACCTCGGTGAACTCGACCAGAAGCTGTGGTCGGTTCTGGCCTGCCCGACGTCCGGCCTGGAGTTCGACTCCCGTACCCTGCAATTGCTCGACAGTGATGGCGACGGCAGTATCCGCGCACCGGAAGTGATCGCCGCAGCCGACTGGCTTTGCGCCGTGCTCAAGACGCCGGAAGTGCTGTTCCGCACCGGCGACGGTCTACCGCTGGACGCAATCGACGGCGAACATCCCGAGGGCGCGAAACTGCTGGCAACTGCCCGGAAAGTGCTCGCCTACATGGGCAAGCCGGAAGCCGATGCGATCGAAGTGGCCGATTTCGCCGAGCCGTCACGCATCTTCGAGCCGGGGCATGCCAATGGCGACGGCATCGTGCCCGTCGAATTCGCCTTGAACGACGCGCAGGCCGCCCTGATCAGCCTCATCATCGAGCATTTCGGCGCGGCCGACGACCGCAGCGGCCAGCCGGGCGTCGATCTGGACAAGGTGTCGGCCTTCTTCGCTGCGGTGCAGGATGCCGTCGCCTGGCACGACCAGGCCGCCGCCAGTGCGGACACGGTGCTGACGCTGGGCGAGGGGACGGCCGATGCCGCCGCGGTATTCGATGCGGTGCGCGAAAAGATCGAGGATTTCTTCACTCGTTGCCGCCTTGCCGCTTTCGACGGCCGCGCTGCCGATGCGCTGAACCCCGCCGACGAAGCCTATGCTGCATTGACATTGCAGGCGCTGGCCACCGATACCGAGGGTGTTGCCGCACTGCCGCTGGCCCAGGTTCGTGCCGGCCGTGCGCTGCCGCTGGAGAATGGGCTCAACCCCGCCTGGCAGGCGCGCATCGCAACGTTGCGTGCTGCGGTCGTGAAACCCATCCTGGGCGAACGCAGCGAGCTGTCCTTCGCCGAATGGCAGGACATCGCGGCGCGCTTCGATGCCTACCGTGCCTGGCTCGCCGCCCGGCCCGAGACTCCGGTCGCCGCGCTCGCCGCCGGACAGCTGCGCGAACTGCTAGCCGGCACCGCGCAAGCCGAACTGACGGCGCTGATCGAACGTGATCTGGCTGCCGAAACCGCCGCCGCCCAGGTCGACGCACTGGAGCGCCTGGTGCGCTACAAGCGCGATTTCGTCACCCTGCTGCGCAACTTCGTCACCCTCAGCGACTTCTACGGAGCGGGTGAAAAGGCCATCTTCCAGGCCGGTACGCTGTATCTGGACCAGCGCAGCTGCGAGCTCTGCCTGCGCGTGCCGGACATGGCACGCCACGCCGCGCTGGCGCCCCTGTCCGGCACCTATCTCGTGTATTGCCAATGCGTGCGCCAGGGCGAGGCGCCGATGACCATCGTCGCGGCGATGACCGGCGGCGAGGCCGACGAGATGATGGTGCCCGGCCGCAATGGCGTGTTCTACGATCGCCAGGGCCGCGACTGGCATGCCAGCGTGGTGCAGGTGGTCGAGGCACCGATCAGCGTGCGCCAGGCCTTCTGGTCGCCCTACAAGCGTGTCGCCCGCATGATCGGCGAGCAGATCCAGAAATTCGCCTCGTCGCGCGACAAGGCGGTCGAGGACAAGGCCGCCGCGCGTGTCGCCGATGCCGGCGCGAAGGCCGAGGCGCCCGCGCCTGCCGCCACGCCGGCCTTCGACATCGCCAAGTTTGCCGGCATCTTTGCCGCCATCGGGCTCGCACTCGGCGCTCTGGGTACGGCGCTGGCGGCGGTGGTCACCGGTTTCCTGTCGCTGCCGGTCTGGCAGATGCCGCTCGTCATCGTCGGCATCATGCTGCTGATTTCCGGGCCATCGATGCTGATGGCCTGGCTCAAGCTGCGCCAGCGCAACCTCGGCCCGCTGCTCGACGCCAATGGCTGGGCGGTCAACACCCGTGCGCGCATCAACATCCCGTTCGGGGGCGCGCTGACAGGTGTGGCGAAGCTGCCGGCCGGCGCCTCGCGCGCGGTGGCTGCCGATCCCTATGCTGAAAAGGAGACGCCCTGGGGCACCTGGCTATTCCTGCTGGCCGTGGTGATCACGGCGCTGGTGCTGTGGCGCCAAGGTGTGTACGACAGCTTCTTCACCCAGCCTGACGCCGAGGCGCCGGTGGCGGAGGAAAGCGCAGCCGAGCCGGCCCCGGACGCGCCCGCCGCGCCGCCGGCCGCAGGAGAATAAAAAGGTAGTGGGCCATGGATGGGTAGAGCCGCAAGGCGATACCCATCGATCGTGGCGCCTGACGTGGTGGGTTTCGCCTGAGGCGCTGTCCTGTCGATCGTCATCGGCCGGGTTTCATCAAACCCGCGCGCGGAACATCGGCAGACGCCAGCGGAAGCGTATTGCGCAAAGTCGCAGCAGCAGCGTGGCCGACCCGCCGGCCAGTGCCGCCCAGCCGGGGCCGACGCCCTGGGCAGCCAGTCCCAGCAGCAGCAAGGCACCCGCCCAGGAAGCGGTCGCATACAGTTCGCCGGAAAACACCAGCGGCACTTCGTTGCACAGCACGTCGCGCACGATGCCGCCGAACACGCCGGTGATCACCCCCATCAGGCTTGCCACCAGCCACGGCGCGCCCATCGCCAGCGCGGCCTGGGTGCCGGACACGGTGAACAGCGCCAGGCCGATCGCATCGGGCAGCAGGAAGAGGCGCGCCGGAAGCCGAACGCGGCGTACCAGCACGAAAGTCGCGAGCCCGGCGATCATCGCCGCGATCAGGTAGCTCTGGTCGGCGATCCAGAACACCGTGCGGTCCAGCAGCACGTCGCGCAGCGAACCTCCGCCCAGCGATGCCGCCAGCGCCACGACGACGATGCCGAACATGTCGAAGGGCTTGCGCCCGGCGTCGAGCACACCGGCAGCCGCCTGGGCGGCGACGCCGGCAATGCCGATGCCGTAGAGGATGGATTCGATGCCTTGCATGCGGCAAGAGCATAGCATCGGCCGCAGCGCTGGACAGCGGCGCAGGTCTGCGGCGGGACGGGCATCCGTTCAGGAAGCGCAGCGATTATTCAAACGGTCGTTTTAATCCGGCCGCTGTGATGCTACAGTCGGCCCTCCAATCCTTGCACCCCATGCGAGACACGCACAGGAGAACCGCAGATGAGCCTTCCCGCCAGTCTTCACGGCCGTTTCAGCGTGCCGGCGATCGCCGCGCCGATGTTCCTGGTGTCCGGCCCCGAGCTGGTCATCGAAACCTGCAAAGCCGGTGTCGCCGGCACCTTCCCGGCGCTGAACGCACGCCCTGCGGCGCAGCTCGACGAATGGCTCACCCGCATCGATACCGAACTCGCCGCCTTCCGCGCCGCCAATCCCGCTGCGCCCTGCGCACCGCACGGCGTCAATCTGATCCTGCATGCCTCGAACGCGCGGCTGCAGGAGGATCTGGCCACCCTGGTGCGCCATCGCGTGCCGATCGTCATCACCAGCCTGGGCAACCCCGCCGCAGTGGCTGAAGTCGTGCATGGTTATGGCGGTCTGGTGCTGGCGGACGTGGTGCATGCCTACCATGCACGCAAGGCGATCGCGGCCGGTGTGGACGGCATCATCGCGGTAGCGGGCGGGGCCGGCGGGCATGCCGGGGTACAGAGCACGATCAGCCTGGTGCGCGAGATCCGCGAGTTCTGGGACGGCCTGCTGGTGGCGGCCGGATCGATTTCGGATGGCGCGGCGATCCGCGCCGTCGAGGTGCTGGGCGCCGACCTGGCCTACATGGGGACACGCTTCATCGCCACCCGGGAGTCCATGGCGCAGCCGGAATACAAGCAGATGGTGGTCGAATCCAAGCCGGGCGACATCGTCTACACCGATGCCATTTCCGGCGCCAACGCCAACTTCATGTGGCCCAGCCTGGAACGTGCCGGCTACCGCCGCGAGGAACTGGCGATGGGCTTCGGCAAGGGCAAGCTGCACGATCTGTCCGAAGAGGCCAAGGCTTGGCGCGACGTCTGGAGTGCGGGCCACGGCGTTGCCACCATCGACGACGTACCCTCGGCCGGCGAACTGGTGGCGCGGCTTGCCGCCGAGTACCGTGCCGCCTGCGCACTGCCGCCGAGCGTTGCGCTGACTCCGGGCTGAGCACGGCCGCGGGGCGGATCGGCTATGCTTCGCCCCCATGCTTGCCTTTCTCCAGGTCCTGTCCAGCGGCATCGCCATCGGCTGTGTATATGGCCTGGTGGCGCTGTCCTTCGTGCTGATCTTCAAGGCGACGCAGACGGTCAGCTTCATGCAGGGCGACCTGCTGATGCTGGGCGGTTTTGCCGGTCTGGCGCTGCATCTGGCGGCTGGCTGGCCTCTGGCGCTGTCGGCGTTTGCCGCGGTGATCGCGGTGGGGCTGCTCGGGGCCGGGCTCGAACGCGCCGTGCTGCGCCGGACCATCGGCCAGCCGCACCTCGTCGCGGTACTGCTCACCTTCGGCCTCGGCATGATGATGCGCGGCGGCGTCGCCTCGGTGCCGGCGGCTGCGCAGGACATGTACCGCCTGCCGTTCGCAGCCGATAGTGTCACCCTCGGGCCGCTGGTGCTGGCCGCCAGCCATGTCTGGGTGATCGGCGCCACCGTGGTGCTGGCGCTGCTGCTTGCCGCCTTCTTCCGTCACACCCGCGCCGGGCTCGCCTTGCGTGCCTGCGCCGAGGATGCGCGCAGCGCTGCGCTGATGGGTGTGCCGGTGGCGCAGATGCACACGCTGGCCTGGGCGCTGGGTGCCGGTCTGGCAGCGGTGGCCGGGCTGCTGCTGGCACCGGTCACCTTCGTGCATCTGAACATGGGTTTCATCGCGCTGAAGGCCTTTCCTGCCGCGGTGCTGGGCGGCCTCACCAGCCTGCCGGGCGCGCTGGCCGGCGGTGTGTTCCTCGGCGTGGCCGAGGCGCTGGCAGGCCTGGTGCTGCCCGAGGGGGCCAAGGATGTCGTGCCCTATGTGCTGCTGATGGCGGCGCTGCTGCTGTTTCCGCAGGGCCTTGCCGGCGGCCGCGGCGGCGGAGACGGGCGATGAAGCTGTTGCGCCCGCACCTGGCCTGGGTGCTGCTGCTGGCGTGCGCAGTGGTCTGGCTGGGCGCGGATTTCGCCTTTGGCCAGGCGACGCTGGTGGCGACTTATGCGATCGCCGGCCTCGGCGTGGTCATCATCGTCGGCCAGGCCGGACAGATCGTGCTCGGCCAGGGGGCCTTCGTCGCGCTCGGTGCTTACGCTCAGGCGCTGCTGGTGCAGGCCGGCCTGGCGCCGCTGGCGGCTTTGCCCTGCGCCGCGCTGGCCGGGGCGATGGGCGGCGTGCTGGCGAGCCTGCCGGCAGGACGGCTCGGCGGCCTGTACTTCGGCATGAGCACGCTGGCTTTTGCGTTGATCGTCGAAGAGCTGCTGGTGCGCTGGGAATCGCTGACTCGCGGCCCGGCAGGTCTGATGGTGCCGGCGTTCGGTCTTTCCGGCTGGACGGCCGACACGCCGTTGGCGCAGGCGGCGGTCAGCCTTGCCATGCTGCTGGCGGTACTGGCCGTGTGTGCACGCCTGCTCGCTTCGCGGCTGGGCCGGGCATGGCGTGCCGTGCGGGAGGATGAAAGCGCCGCGGCCGCATGCGGCATCGCCCCGGGTTCAGCCAAGCTGCGTGCCTTCGCCATCGGCGGTGCACTGTCGGGGCTGGCGGGCGGTTTGTATGCCCATTGGATAGGTTTCATCAGCCCCGAGCAGTTCGGCCTGGTGTTCTCGTTCGAACTGCTGATGCTGGCGTTCATCGGCGGCGCCCGCCATCTGGCAGGAGCGGCATGGGGCGCGCTGGTGGTCGTGGCCATTCCGCAACTGATCGCGGTGCTGCGCGACGCTCTGCCCGGCGACTGGGCACGCTCGGCCGGACTGGAGCTGATGCTGTTCGGCGCCGTGGTGGTCGGCGTGGTGCTGCTGCGGCCGCAGGGGCTGGCGGGCGGCGGCCGGAACTGAGTGCGGCCGCTCTGCGACGCATCGTGTCGTAGCTGCGGCGGACAATGCGGGCCATGTTCCACGGAGGTTGACATGCGCAAGCGCTCGCGTCATTCCGCTGCCTTCGGCAAGCAGCCGCTTTCTCCGCTCGTTCAGCTCTGGCTGCTGCGTTTGCTCGCGCCGCTCGGCGGACAGCACGATTTCATCACCGAGCACGGCTTTTCCGATGACGCTTTGGCCGAAGCCGTCGGCCTTGGCGGGTGGATCGACCTGGAGAGGAAGGACTTCGATGTCAAAGCCATTCGGGCGGAACTGCGGCGAGCCTGGCAAAGAGCCGAACGTGAATTGGCCGACGGCAAGGCGCCGGTTTTTCTTGGCGCCAACGTCGAGCGGCTGGCCGCGTTGGTCGGGCTGACGCCGGTTGACTGCCGCATTCTCGAATTCGCCGTGCTGATTCACCACGACAGTTTGCTCGACAGTGCCGCGGACATGCTGGGGGCTCTGCCGACCAGCAAGGTATTCGACGTGCTTTCAGTGCTGCTCGACGTTCCCGCAGCCGAGGTGAGGCGTGCGTTCAGTGCGCAAGGCGTGCTTGCGCGCTCGGGGCTGGTCACGCTGGATCGTACTTGCAGCAGGGAGCTGCGCCACAAGTTCGACCTGCTGTCCAACGAGTTTGGCGACCATATCCTGTCGTCCGAAGCCGATCCGCTCAGCCTGCTGCGGGATACTGTCCTGCCCAGCGCATCCGCCCAGCTCGGGCTGGACGACTATCCGCACCTCGCGGCGACGCTGGCCACCCTGGTGCCTTATTTGAAGAAGGCGATGGCCAGCGGGCGCAGAGGCGTGAACATCTTCATCCACGGCGATCCGGGCACCGGTAAAAGCCAGTTGGCCAGGGCGCTGGGCAAGGAGCTGGAGTGCGAGCTGTTCGAAGTCGCCAGCGAGGACAGCGATGGCGATCCGATCATGGGCGAGCGCCGGCTGCGCGCCTTTCGCGCAGCCCAGAGCTTTTTCACCAGCCGCCGCGCCATGATCCTGTTCGATGAAGTGGAGGACGTGTTCAACGACGGCGACAGCTTCTGGGGCAACAAGAGCACGGCTCAGACCCGCAAGGCGTGGATGAACCGCACGCTCGAAGAGAATCCCGTGCCGGCGCTGTGGCTGTCGAACTCCATTTCAGGGCTGGATCCCGCCTTCATGCGCCGCTTCGACATGGTGTTCGAACTGCCGGTGCCGCCCCGCTGCCAGCGCGAGCGGATTTTGCGCGAAAGCTGCGGCGATCTGCTCGACGATGCCGCCGTCGCGGTCGTCGCCCGCGCCGAGCATCTGGCGCCGGCGGTGATTGCAAAGGCCTCGTCGGTGGTGCGCTCCATCCGTGATGAACTGGGTGCGCAGGGCAGCGCCAGGGCTTTCATGGACCTGATCAACAATACGCTCGAAGCCCAGGGCCACCCGCCGGCCCGCCAGTACGACCCGAACCGCCTGCCCGAAGTGTACGACCCCGCATTCATTCGCGCCGATGCCGATCTGGCAAAAGTGGGCGAGGGACTGGAGCAGGCCGGTTCGGGACGTCTTTGTCTGTACGGCCCGCCCGGTACGGGCAAGACTGCTTACGGCAACTGGCTGGCGGAAAGATTGGGCAAGCCGCTGCTGATCCGGCGCGCTTCCGATCTGATGTCGATGTGGGTGGGCGAGAACGAAAGAAATGTCGCCCGAGCCTTCCGCGATGCGGTCCAGGAGAATGCCGTGCTGATGATCGACGAGGTCGACAGTTTCCTGCAGGATCGGCGTGGCGCTCAGCGTGGCTGGGAAGTCAGCCTGGTCAATGAAATGCTGACCCAGATGGAATCCTTTCCCGGCATCTTCATCGCCTCGACCAACCTGATGGAGGGGCTGGATCAGGCCGCGTTGCGCCGCTTCGACCTCAAGGTGAAATTCGACTTCCTTGCCGTCGATCAGATCTGGCCCTTGCTGCAAGCTCATTGCCGGCAATTGCAGCTGGACGAGCCGGCGGCGGCGCTGCAGCCGCGCATCCGGCAACTGAAAACGCTCACGCCCGGTGACTTTGCCACGGTGGCGCGTCAGCATCGCTTCCGTCCCTTCAAGTCCGCTGTCATGCTGCTCGAAGCGCTGGAGGCCGAATGCGCGATCAAGGAAGGGGGCCGGAGCTGCATCGGCTTCCTGTAAGGAACATCGGTATGGCGAAACGCTCCGACACCACCGAAACCGCGCTGCTCGCCATCGAGCTGCTGCGGCGCATTCCCCGCACCCGCAAGGTCACGGCGGCGGAACTGCACGCCCAGCTCAAGGCTGCCGGCATCGAGCGCGAGCTGCGCACCATCCAGCGGCAGCTCGAGATGCTCAGCCGGCATTTCGACATCGAACGCGATGAACGCAGCAAGCCCTACGGCTACCGCTGGCTGAAGGACTCCAGGGGGTTTGCACTGCCAGGCCTGGGTACGCAGGAATCCCTGCTGCTGCAACTCTCCTACGAGCACCTGAAAAACCTGCTGCCCACCCGCGTGGCGGATGCGATGGAAGGCTTCTTCGATCAGGCCAGACGCAATCTCGCGGACGACGGAACGGCCCGGCGGGAGAACGAATGGATCAGCAAGGTGCGCGTGGTCGCCACCAGCCAGCCTTTGTTGCCGCCGGTGATCGAATCCGGTGTGTTCGAGGCCGTCAGCGAAGCCCTGTACGACAACCGCTGGTTGCATCTCGACTACCGCAATGCCAGCGGCCGCCTCAGCCGCATCGAAGTCATGCCCCTCGGCCTTGCCCAGCAAGGGCCGCGCCTCTATCTCGTGTGCCGCTACCGCGGCTACGACAACGAGCGCAGCCTGGCGCTGCACCGCATGTCGTCGGCGGCTGTCTCCACCCTCGGCTTCGAGCGTCCGCAGGATTTCGATCTGCGGCAATACGACAATAACGGCCGTTTTGGCTTCGGCGAGGGCGAACGCGTGAAACTGTCCTTCCATGTTGACAAGGATCACGGCCTGCACTTGCTCGAATCGCGCCTCTCTGCCGATCAGCAGGTCGAGGAGTTCGATGACGGTACGTTCCGCATCACCGCCACGGTGGTCAACAGCGCGATGCTCGACTGGTGGCTGCGCGGGTTCGGGGATGCGGTGAAGGATGTGGTCAAGAATGCACAGGATGCTGAAAAGGAGGTGCAGGCGTGAGCGAAGCCGAAGCTTTGGGTGAGTGGAACGATCCGAGGGTGGAGCGGGTGAGGAAGCTGCTGTCAGCAGTCGAGGAGGATGTAGAACGACGCAAGTGCCGGAATAAGGAAGAGGCTGGGCAGTTCAATGTTTTTGAAGCGCTGGGCGTGGCTGGCCGGGAGATTTATCACTCACGCTTCATCGGTTATTTATTGAATCCTCGTGAAAGTCATTTCCAGGGTGACATGTTTCTGAAGCAGTTTCTCATTCGCCTTGAATTACCTGGGTCGTGGAAAAATGCTCGGGTTGTGGTTGAGCAGGATGCAGGGGAATATGGGCGCATCGATATTGTCATCACGCTGGATGACGGCGTCGTCATTGCCATCGAGAACAAGGTGGGTGCAGGGGAAGGGGAAAGGCAGCTTGAGCGTTACGGGCAATGGCTTGAATCCCAGGCGACCGATGAGAGCAAGAGGAGGCTGGTGTTTCTGACGCCGGACGGTCGGAAGGCAATGAGTGATGGTGCTGGATGTCGCATTGTGACGATGCTCATGTCTTATGGTGATATGGCTGATATGCTTGAAAAAGGTCTGGAGGGGCTTTCAGATGAGGCTGATTCGTTGAGAGAGACGGTTGGCCAGTACGTGGATTTGTGCAGAAAAATTCGGAAGGGAGGGAGCGGAATGACATGCTTGAGTGACAAGGTTTCCGATTTGTTACTGGATCCAACGAATTTGGAGGCGGCTCTGGAGATTAGAAGACATTTGGACGAGGTGGTGATCGAAAGCATTAAGCAGGATTTCAGGAGGTATGTTGCTGTTGCTCTTAGTGAAATATTGGAGGCTTCTGAGGCGGCAGGGAAATGGGAGGCAGGTATATCTGAACAGGATGGTGCGTTGGTTGGCCTGTTTCCGGCGTCAGCGCGAGAGAGCTATCCTGGTTATTGTTGCGTCGCGGAGATGAGATTCTCTGCTTGGAAAAACTATGTCGGCTGGCGCAGGCCGAAGTGGATTGATCGTTGGAGGGAAAGGGAAACAGAGATTGAGAGAACGCTGCGTGATGCTAAAGGCGGAAAGGCCGAAGGATGGTGGGTGAATTGGCGGTATATCAATGATTTCCCCGATGTTGCGGTACTGGGGGAGTGGGGGTCTGAGAATATATGTGCAGTCCATGCTGATAACCAGGATGCTTCTCACCCTCTCGCCAAGAGTCTGGCAAAGCTGATCTGGTCGTATTTCAGAGACGAGGGCAAGGGTCACGATTACTTCAAAGAGGTGGAGGCGCTTGAGGATTTCTCCTCGCCAGTGTCGCAAATGTAAGGAATGAAGCGTGGTGTGGCGTGCTCCCTCCGCCGTGCTGCCTCCTTACAGCATGCGCCTGAGCGAGCGGGTGCGAGTGTCATAAATGTGCACCTTGCATGGTGCATTTCCCTGCGGTTTGACGGTACGGACAGCTTGGGCGTTCGTTGTGGCCTATCGTGCCGCTGCGCGGAAGCGCGTCATGACTGCCGGGGGCGGCCCGACCAATCCCTTGTCCGCCGTGCCCGATCCCCGGAGAATCCAACCTCCTTTCGTCGAGCCCGGGATGTGCCTTGCAATGAAACTCCTCCATCGCTTCGCCTTTGCCCTGCTTGCCCTGCTGGTGGCACCTGCCCATGCGGCCGACCCGGCCGGCGTCAGTGAACGCGAGATCGTCGTCGGCCACATTTCCGATCTGTCCGGGCCGATCGCGATGCTGGGCACGCCGGTGCGCGACGGCATGCTGATGCGCTTCGACGAGGCCAATGCTGCGGGCGGCGTGCATGGCCGCCTGCTGCGGCTGGCGGTGGAGGACGCGGGCTACGACCCCAAGCGTGGCGTGCTGGCGGCGCGGAAGCTGGTGCAGCGCGACAAGGCTTTTGCTTTCCTCGCCACCATGGGCACGCCCGTGGTGATGGCGACGATGCCGGTGGTGCTCGATGCCGGCCGCCTGCATCTGTTCCCGTTCTCGCCGCACGAGGCCACCCATACGCCGCTGCATCCGCTCAAGTTCCAGAATTTCGCCCCCTACCAGGACTACATGGAAGCGGCGACGCGCCACATGGTCGAGCGCGGCGACTACCGCCGTACCTGCCTGTTGTACCAGGACGACGACTATGGCCAGGAGGTGATGCGCGGTGTCGAGGCCGGGCTGGGCAAGCTGGGGCGGCCGCTGGTCGAGCGTACCGGCTACAAGCGTGGCGCCACCGACCTGTCGAGCCAGATTGCGCGCCTGCGCGCGGCCGAGTGCGACCTGGTCGTGCTGGCGACGGTGGTGCGCGAGACGGTCGCGGCGATGGCCGAGGCGCGCCGCATCGGCTGGCAGGTCGACATGCTGGTGACGGCATCGGGTTATTCGGCCCAGACCCACGAGCTGGGCGGCGCGGCAGTCGAAGGCCTGTATGGCGTCAGCGTGCTGCCGCACCCCTATGCCGAAGGCGCCAATCCCTGGCTTGCCGGCTGGATTGAGCGCTATCGCGCGCGCTTCGGCGCCGCGCCCAACGTCTGGAGCGTGATGGGCTACACCCTGGCCGACATGTTCGTCCGCACCGCCGAGGCCACCGGGCGCGACTTGACGCCCGAAGCGTTCGCGCGCACCCTCGAACGCATCGAATTCGCCAGTGACGATTTCGGCAGCCCGGTCTATCGTTTCAGCGCCGCCGACCATCTGGGCAACCGTCACGGCCGCCTGGCGCAGATCCGCAACGGGCGCTGGGAATTGATCTCGGACTATCTGCGCTGATTCGCCTTTAGCCTGGTCTGCATTCACTCAGGAGCGCCGATGGGCCCTGCTGTTTCCCCTGCCGCCAAGCCCCGCACGATCACCGTCGCCTTCACCGGCGCGTCCGGCCTGCCTTACGGCCTGCGCCTGGTCGAATGCCTGCTGGGGGCAGGCCAACGGGTCTGGCTGCTTTATTCGCAGGTGGCGCAGATCGTCGCCCGCCAGGAAATGGACTGGAATCTGCCCACGCGTCCGGCCGAGGTCGAAACGGAGCTGGCTGCTCGCTTCGGCGCCGTACCCGGCCAGCTGCGCGTGTTCGGCCGCGAGGAGTGGTTCGCTCCGCCGGCCTCGGGCTCCAACCCGCCGGATGCGATGGTGGTGTGCCCCTGCACCATGGCGACGCTGGCGGCGATCGCCGGCGGTCTGAGCCAGAACCTGATCGAGCGCGCAGCCGACGTCGTCATCAAGGAAGCGCGCAAGCTGGTGCTGGTGCCGCGCGAGACGCCGTATTCCGCCATCCATCTCGAGAACATGCTCAAGCTCGCGCGCCTCGGCGTGTGCATCCTGCCGCCGAATCCTGGCTTCTACCACCATCCGCAAAACGTGCAGGACCTGGTGGACTTCGTTGTCGCGCGCATTCTCGATCAGTTGGGCGTGGACCATCAATTGATGGCGCGCTGGGGCGAGGAGGCTGAGCGCTCGGGAGGGGCTGGCGCATGAGTTCCCCGGCCGGCACGCAGCGCTTGCCGCTGTTTCCGCTCAAGACCGTGCTGTTCCCGGCGGGAGTGTTGCCGCTGCGGGTGTTCGAGCCGCGCTACATGGACATGGTGACGCGCTGCATGCGCGAGGGCACGGCTTTCGGCGTATGCCTGATCGCTGCCGGCGAGGAAGTGGGCGAAGCCGCGGTACCGCATCCGACCGGTACCGAAGCGTTGATCGAGCGATGGGACATGGAGCAGGCGGGCCTGCTCACGCTGCTGGTGCGTGGCGGGCGGCGTTTCCGCGTGCTCGACCATGAAGTCGAAAGCGACGGCCTGCTCGTTGCCGAAGTGAGATGGCTGCCCGAACCGGCTTCGGAGCCCGTGCCTGCCGAATTGCAGAATCTGCTCCCGTTGCTGCAGAGCATCGTCGCCGAACTGGGCGAGCGCCTGCCGCCGCCGCACCGCTTCGACGATGCGGCATGGGTCGGCGCACGCTATGCCGAATTGCTGCCGATTCCGCTGCAGGCGAGGCAGCGCCTGCTCGAACTGGATGATGTGATCAGCAGGCTGGAGATCGTGCAGCAGTTCCTGCTGGACCGCGGCCTGCTGCCGGGCATGGCCTGAGCGAGGGCGGCGCCGGACAGGCTCGGCGGCTGGACTCAGCCCGTGAATAGATTCGGAGCCGCCAGCGCATCGAGGATCCTGCGTACCGGCGTCGGCAGGGCGGCCTCGTCCAGCGCCGACAGTGGCACCCACTGCAGTGCGTCGCCATCCCGGGCACAGGAACGTGTGCCGGTGCCGGGCCGCAGCAGTACCGGCTGCATGTCCAGCACGAAGTGGGTGAAAGTGTGGGTCAAGGCGCCGAGCGCATGGGCCTCGACGGCATCGAAGCCGAAATGCGAACGTGCCCAGGCGCTGGTATCGGCCAGCCTGGCAGGAATTTCGGCAGGAATCTCCGGCAGGCTCAGCAGTCCGCCCCAGATCCCCGCCGGCGGGCGGCGCTCCAGCAGCACGGCGTCCTGGTGCAGGATCACCGCATAGCGGGCGCTGCGCCGCGGCACCGTTTTCTTCGGCCGTGGCGTTGGCAGTTCGCCGACCCGGTTCTCGCGCCGCGCGACGCAGTCGCCGGCGAACGGACAGCGCTCGCAGGCCGGCTTGCCGCGGGTACAGAGCGTGGCGCCCAAGTCCATCTGGGCCTGGATGTAGCGGCCGATCCCATGCGTCGGCAACAGCGATTCCGCCAGCGCCCACAGCCGGTTCTCCACCGCCTTGTCGCCTGGAAAGCCCTCGACGCCGAAGATGCGGCACAGCACGCGCTTGACGTTGCCGTCGAGGATCGCCGCGCGTTCGCCGTAGGCGAAGGCGGCGATGGCTGCGGCGGTTGAACGGCCGATGCCCGGCAGCTCGGCGATTTCCGCCGCGCTGGGTGGGAACGCGCCGCCGTGTTCGTCGACGATGGCCTGTGCGGCACGGTGCAGGTTGCGCGCGCGGGCGTAGTAGCCCAGGCCGCTCCACAGCGCCATGACCTCTTCCACTGGTGCCGCCGCCAGGCTGGCGACGTCGGGAAAACGTGCCAGGAAGCGGGCGTAGTAGGGAATCACGGTATCGACCTGGGTCTGCTGCAGCATGATTTCGGACAGCCAGATCCGGTACGGATCGTGCCCGCCCTGCCAGGGCAGGTCGTGGCGGCCGTGCTCGCGCTGCCACGAGATGAGGCGCTCGGCAAAATCGTTCATGTCACGGTTTTTCCTGTGTTTCTTGTCATGCATCATGGCGTCCGCCCTCGACGCGCCGGCCGCATGCGGCCATAATCCGCGGCTTCGCCAGCATTCCAACAGGCGCGGATCGCACCGCGACGTTTCGTCCATGACCCAGCAGACCGTCCCGCAGCCGGATTCCGGCGAGGATTTCTTCCGCCGTTTCCGCAACGCCCTCGGCATGTTCGCCACCGGGATCACGGTGGTGACCACCCGCACAGCGGCGGGAGAGCCGATCGGCCTTACGGTGAATTCCTTCAATTCGGTGTCGCTCGAGCCGCCCCTGGTCGTCTGGAGCCTGTCGAACAGCCTGCCGAGCCGCGCGCTGTTCGAAGGGTGCGAATACTACGCCATCAATGTGCTGGCCGAGGATCAGGCCGAACTGTCGCAGCGCTTCGCCGGCCGCATGGGCGAGAAATTCGCCGGGCTGGAGGTCGATGAGGGGCCGGACGGAGTACCGCTGCTCAAGGACTGCTGCGCCCGTTTCATCTGCCGCAATACTGTGCGCCATGCAGGCGGCGATCACGTCGTCTTCATCAGCGAGGTGATCGGTTTCGATCGCAACGAGCGTCTGCCGTTGGTGTATTTCGGCGGCAACTACCGGCGCCTGGTGCCCTGAGCAGCTTTGGTGCGCGGCGCGTTTGCGCTGCGGCCATGCTTTTTCGGCGCTTCTTCCGCCAGTTCGATGCGGCAGGGCGCCGCGGGATCGAGTGCCAGCGCGAGCAGCGACAGGCGGTGGTGCGAGGCCTCGGGCGTTTCTTCCAGCTCGATGCAGGCCTCGCGGCAGAACGCGCCTTGCGGGTGAAAGTTCCAGGCCTCGGCCGGGACGATCGCGCAGTCGGCGATCAATCCTTCTTTCATGCGCACCCAGCACAGCAATACGCCGCGTGCGGTACTCACGCGCGCCAGGCCGATGCCCGGCGCGACCTGGGCCGCATCGAGCATCGGCGGTACGTCGTCGGTGAAGGGATAGCGCAGCCGGCTGGCGCAGTCGGCCAGGTCGATCGCCTTGGCGAACAGCCGCGCCGAGACGCGGTGGCCACGGTCGAGCAGCAGCCGTACCAGGGGCGACACGGTGTGGCGCGCCAGCGGGCCGGTTTCGGCCGGCTCGCCGGCGAAAGTCGGACGGGCGATGAATTCGGCGCCGGGCCAGTTGCCGATGGCGGAAACCCAGGCCGCGGCGCTCAATTTGCCCAGGATCGGGGCCGCGCGGCCCTGCCGGGGCTGGGACGGGCCGAGATTGATCATCTCGCGCAGCGCGGCGCCGAGGGTTCCGCCCCGGCCGGCGCGTTCGGCGAATTCGGCCAGACTGTGCGGCAGCCGGATGCTGGTGAAGAAGCCGCCCAGCATTTCGCGCGCAACCAGATCGAGTATGTCGCCGCCGAGTTCGAAGCAGGACGCAGCGTCGGTCCGGGTGCTCAGCCGGCGATGGAATTCGGCGTGCCGGCTTGGCCGGGCATCCATGTCCAGGCATAGCGGCCAGTCGATCAGCAGCTTCTGCAGGTGGTCGTCGGCCGCTTCGGCGGCAAGCTCGCGTTCGCTCGCGAACAGGCTGTCGATATCCGCGGGAGGCGAGCCGGCCGCAGCGGCCGCGGCCGCGCCGATGGCATGGGCATGGGCGCGCTTGCCGTGAGTGAGATGCTGGGCAAGGGCCTGGACGGCCGCTTCCGGCGCAAGGCCGATGGCCAGCGTGTGCAGCGGAGTCTGTTCCGGCATGGTGATCGTGGCCGACACGACGCATCCGCCGTGGCGGTGAGCGATGATGCGGATGAACGGGTCGTACGGCATGAGGCTCTCGGGGCGCGTGTTCCTTCGAGGCGCAAGGATAGCGCGGAAGTCCCCATTCCGAGTCGTGCAAGTGCCGCTGCATGCGTAAGGCTTATGGAACATGTCACGCATGTTCGCCGGGAAATGCTCCACAAGCCGCGACGGTGCTAGAATCCGCCGCGTAGATAGGACTTCCCAAACTCCACACACACACCAATCGAGGAAAAGCATGAACAAAGGTGAATTCGTCGAAGCGCTGGCCGACCGTCTGGATGTCTCCCGCGCGCAAGCCGATCGTGCGTTGTCCGCCGTGCTCGACATCATCGCCGAGCAGCTCGGCAAGGGTGAGAAAGTCGCGTTCACCGGCTTTGGCTCGTTCGAAGTCTCCGAACGCGCAGCCCGTACCGGCCGCAACCCGCAGACCGGCGCGACGATCGAGATCGCCGCATCCAGCGTGCCCAAGTTCACCGCTGGCGCCACGCTGAAGGCTGCGGTCAACAAGTAAGAAACCGGGTCGTACCCTGCGGAGGGGCGACTCTCCGCCAGGAGACGGGTCTGAGCGCCGCGCGCCAGGCCCGTTTTTTTTCGCGACGCCGATCCAGCGCCGGGGAGGCTCCTTGCCGAGGTGTGTCCAGCCAGGCTGCCACGGAGGAGAGAGCCTGCCTGTCAAGTCTTTTTGCTGCTTTTTGGCGACAGCAGTGAAGAAAGGCGTTATACTCCGCCGCGTTGTGCAATGCAGCAGCAGGGCCATGGAGCTTTTCGGTGCGGACGAGGGTGCCCGCCGACCTGGCCCGAGGGACTGTAACCACAGCCCCATCGCCCCCGACCTCCCGCCGAATCCCCATTCGTTCTTCCGATCGTCTGGCATCGTGACAACCGGTTGGTGCCGATGCGCGGTCCTTGCGGCCTTCGGCCGTCCGGACCAGCCACGCCCATCGCGCGTTCGTAGCCCTTGCGATTCCGCTCCCGTTCCAGCCAGGCTGGCACGGTGCGGCGCGATGCCATGAGCTTCCCTGCCGGGGAGCCAGAATCCGTGCGGTCTTCGTCAGATCGAAGCCGGCACGCCAGACACAGGACAAGAACATGAACTTCCACGACCTCGGCCTTGCCGCAGAACTCCTCCAGGCCGTCGAGCAGACTGGTTACACCACCCCGACCCCGGTGCAGATGCAGGCCATCCCGGCGGCCATCGCCGGCCGCGACCTGCTGGTTTCCAGCCACACCGGCAGCGGCAAGACCGCCGCCTTCACGCTGCCGGCCCTGCACCGCATCATCGACCGCCGTCCCGCCCAGGGCAGCGGCCCGCGCGTGCTGGTGCTGACGCCCACCCGCGAACTCGCGCTGCAGGTCGAGAAGGCCGTGCAGACCTACGGCAAGGCGCTGCGCTGGCTGCGGACCGCCTGCCTCGTCGGCGGCGCGCCGATGTTCGCCCAGGTCAAGCAGCTGCAGCGCCAGTGCGACGTCGTCGTCGCCACCCCGGGCCGCCTGCTCGATCACCTGAACCGCCGCAAGCTCAAGCTCTCCGACGTCGAAGTGCTGATCCTCGACGAAGCCGACCGCATGCTCGACATGGGCTTCGCCGAAGACATCGATGCCATCGTCGCCGCCACCCCGGCCAAGCGCCAGACCCTGCTGTTCTCGGCCACGCTCGACGGCGTCGTCGGCAACATGGCCGCGCGCATGACGCGCGATCCGCAGCGCATCGAGATCGAAGTCGCCAAGGAAGATCGCGGCCAGATCGAGCAGCGCCTGATGTTCGCCGACGACATCGGCCACAAGAGCCGCCTGCTCGAAGCCCTGCTCGGTGACGACAGCCTGCAGCAGGCGGTGGTGTTCACCGCCACCAAGAAGAGCGCCGACGAACTGTCGCTGTCGCTGCAGGAAAAGGGCATCGCCGCCGCCGCGCTGCACGGCGACATGCACCAGACCCAGCGCAACCGCACGCTGGACCGCCTGCGCCAGGGCCGCATCGGCGTGCTGGTCGCGACCGACGTTGCCGCGCGCGGCATCGACGTTGCCGGCATCAGCCACGTCATCAACTTCGATCCGCCGCGCCAGGCCGAAGACTATGTGCACCGCATCGGCCGCACCGGCCGTGCCGGCCGCGACGGTGTCGCGATCACGCTGTCGGGTCCGCGCGAAACCGGCCTGATCCGTGCCATCGAGCGCTTCACCGGCGGCCGCCTGGAAGTTCACACCATCCCCGGCATGGAGCCGTCCCCGCGCCGTCCGTCCAGCCCGCGCCCGGGCGGCAACGGCGGCCGCCGTTTCGGCAATGGCGGCGGTCAGGGCCGTCCGGGTGGCGACAGCCGCCGCAGTGCGGGCGGCTATGGCCGCGACGGCCATGCCTCGCGCAACGAGCGCAGCCACGGCGGTGGCGGCCGCTTCGACCGCGGTTCGCGCGGCTGAACCTGCGCTTGAGCTGGCTTGAAGCGCCGGTGAGCCGAACCGGCGCGGCGCTTCAGGCGAACAGCGCTTCCAGATCCACGGATTCGCGCCGGCCGACGTCCCGCCGGTGGCGGCGCAGCCACTCATCGGTCCGCGCGCGGCCAAGCTCGCGCAGATGCAGCAGGAAGCGGGTCGAGGCGTTGAGCTTGCTGTCGCCGCTGATGTCGCCCAGCTCCCTGGCGTCGATCAGGTGGAAGCGCAGGCGCGTCAGCTTGCGCTCCAGCCGTCCCTGCGGCAGCCAGCTGCTCGTTTCGCCGACATAGCTGCGAGCGTGCGCGATCATCCGCATTTCGCGCAGGAAGGTCGTCGAGAAACCCAGCTCCATGCTGCGCGCGCCGATGTCCTTCGCACTGCGCGGTGCGGCGTCACGCACCAGCGGATTCAGCAGCACGAGCAGCACGTCCGGCGTCGTGCACTCGTACATCAATGGGTAGATTGCCGGGTTGGCGGTGAAGCCGCCGTCCCAGTAGTGCTCGCCATCGATCTCGACGGCATGGTGCAGCGTGGGCAGGCAGGCCGAAGCCAGCAGCGCATCCTCGCTCAGTTCGCCGGTACGGAACAACCGGACCTTGCCGGTGCGCACCTCGGTGGCAGCAATGAAGAGTTTCAGCGGGCAGCTTTGCCGCAGGCGCTCGAAGTCGAACTGCGCGCGCACCACGTCACGCAGCGGATTCAGTTCGAATGGGTTGAGCTGATAGGGTGAGAACAGACGCGCCAGTCCCAGCATCATGTTCATCGGCGCCGGCAGGCCGCCGTCCTGCGCCGGGTTCAGGCTGTGCATCAGGTCGAGATGGAAGGGGGTGCTGTCGCCCACCGCCAGCCAGAAAGCTTCCAGTGCGGCGCGCGCGCCTTCCGCGCCGCCGGCGGTCCAGCCCTGCGCCAGCGCCACCGCATTCATCGCGCCGGCACTGGTGCCGCTGACACCATCCAGCTGCCAGTTTTCTTCCAGTAGCCGGTCCAGCACGCCCCAGGTATAGGCGCCATGCGCCCCGCCGCCCTGCAGGGCGAGGCTGAGGGGAGGGGCCGGATCGCTGCGCCCGGCCCGCAGGAATTTGCCGAACATGGACACTCTCCCGGACGAGTGTTGACAAGGGGTATTTTGATTGTGCAGTGCACAATCTACATCATTGCCACCGATCGCGGGAATTCTGCCCCCGAATGGAGATGCCTGCTTACAGCATGCTCTCCAGAAACGCCCGCGTGCGCGGATGCTGCGGATTGGCGAAGAACGCCGCCGACGGCTGCGATTCGATCAGCTTGCCGCCGTCCATGAAGGCGACGCGGCTGGCGACTTCGCGGGCGAAGCCCATCTCGTGCGTGACCACCAGCATCGTCATGTGCTCGTCGGCGAGCTGGCGCATGGTGCGCAGCACTTCGCCGGTCAGCTCGGGGTCGAGCGCCGAGGTCGGCTCGTCGAACAGCATGATGTCCGGTTCCATCGCCAGTGCGCGGGCGATGGCGACGCGCTGCTTCTGGCCGCCGGACAGGCGCGAGGGGTAGGCGTCGCGCTTGTCTAGCAGGCCGACCTTCTTCAGCAGCTCCTCGGCCTTGGGCAGGATCGCCTCCCGTTTCATGCCCTTGACCGTGATCGGCGCCTCGATCACGTTCTGCAGCACGGTGAGGTGCGGGAACAGGTTGAAGTGCTGGAACACCATGCCCATGCGCGCGCAGATGCGGCGCACTTCGGCGTCGGCGACGTAGCGGGCGCAGCCCTGGGCATCGTTGCTCACCAGAGTGTCGCCCTCGATGTCGATGCGGCCGGCGTCGATGGTCTCGAGGTGGTTCAGGCAGCGCAGGAAGGTGCTCTTGCCCGAGCCGGAGGGGCCGATCACCGCGATCACTTCGCCCTTGGCCAGCGTCAACGACACACCCTTGAGCACTTCGTTGCTGCCGAAGCGCTTGTGGATGCCGTCGGCGAGAATCATTGGACCCGTCATCGGAGTCGTCATTGGGCTCGCTGCCTCAGTCATAGACGGCATGGCGTTTCTCCAGGCGCTGGAAGAACCAGGTCAGCACCAGGGTCATGAGCAGGTAGAAGGCGGCGGCGACCACGAAGGGGGTGATCGTGAAGTCGCGCTGGACGATGCCGCGCGCGGCGCGCAGCAGGTCGTTGAGGGCGAGCACGTAGATCAGCGAGGTGTCCTTGACCAGGGTGATGGTTTCGTTGCTCATCGGCGGCAGGATGCGCTTGACCACCTGCGGCAGCACGATGCGGCGCATGGTCTGGCCGTAGGAGAAGCCGAGCACCTTGGCGCCTTCGTACTGGCCGCGGTCGATCGACTGGATGCCGGCGCGGAAGATCTCGGCGAAGTAGGCGGCGTAGTTGAGCGCGAAAGCCACCACCGCCGCCGGGAAGTCGGGCAGGCGGATGCCGATCACCGGCACGAAGGGCAGCGCGAAGTAGATGAACAGCAGCTGCAGCATCAGCGGCGTGCCGCGCATCAGCCAGATGTAGCCATTGACCGCCTGGCTGGCGGCGGTGAAGCGCGAGATGCGGATCAGCGCCAGCGCCAGCCCGAGCGGCACCGCCAGCGCCAGCGTGATGAAGAACAGCTTGAGGGTGACCAGCGAGCCTTCGGCAAGCGGTCCGATGATGCTGAGTACGTAGTCCATGCGGCCTGTCCGTCCGCCGGGCCGTGTCGCGGGCCCGGCGGGGTCGAAGAAGGAAAGGGACGGGGCGACCGGGACTTACTTGATGATGTCCTTGCCGAACCATTCGTTCGAGATGCGGGCGGCGCTGCCGTCGGCCTTCATCTCGTCCATGGCCTTCTGCATCCGGGCCAGCAGTTCGGTGTCGTCCTTGCGCACGCCGACGCCGAATTCCTCGGTGCCGAAGTGCTCGTCCAGCACCACGTAGTCGTCCGGCTTCTTCGAGGTGTAGTAGCGGCCGACGACTTCGTCGAGCACCACGGCGTCGAGGCGGCCAGTGGCGAGGTCCATCAGCGCGGTGACGTTGTCGCCGAAGCGCTTCAGTTCCTTGAAGGAGCCGGAGATCGGATCCTTCTGCACCGCGTCGATCGCGCTGCTGCCGTCCTGGATGCCGATGACCTTGCCGGCCAGTTCGGCCTTGGCCTTGATCGGCGAATTGGCCGGCACCACGATGATCTGGTGGTTTTCCATGTAGGGCGTGGTGAAGCCGATGTTCTTGCGCCGCTCTTCGGTGATCGTCAGGCCGTTCCACAGCGCATCGACGCGCTTGCCGTTCAGCTCGGCTTCCTTGGCGCTCCAGTCGATCGGCTTGAACTCGACTTCCACGCCGAGGCGCCTGGCGGCTTCGCGTGCCAGGTCGATGTCGAAGCCGACCAGTTCGTTCTTCTCGTTGCGGAAGCCCATCGGCGGGAAATTGTCGTCCAGGCCGACGACGATCTTCGCCGGGACGGCGGGCGCCGCGCCGGACTGTGCTGCCGGGGTGGCGTCGTTGTTGCCACATCCGCCCAGCAGGGCTCCGGCGGTGAGGGAGAGCATCAGCAGCGAGGTGAGTTTCTTCATGGTCTTGCCCGAAAGAGTGATCGAGGGCGCACAGAAGCTTTGCACGCCGCGATTCGGCACCCATGTCACGGGCGCCGAAGGCGTGATTTTCGCCGTGATGCGGCGGGGGATCAACCGGCTGATGCAGCGAGGCCGCCAGCGGACTCAGCGGCGATTGATGTGGAGCGAGGGTTGCTGCCTGTCGCCCGGCCTGTCGTTGAACTTGTCCCGACTGTTGCGAGGCCGGAAATCCGGCCGCGGCTGTCGGTCATGTCCATCCTTGCGTGCTTCGGGCGGTGGCCGGCGTTTCTCGCCAAAATCGGGTGTCCGGGGGCGATCCGGGCGCATGTCATGGTCGAGGCGCGGCTTCGGCGCCGGGTGCAGCCGCGGCGGTTCGCGGCCGCGATCATCACGATGGTGCTCGACGCGGTCGCGGCCGCCCTGCCATTGGGGGTATGCCGGTGGCCGCGGCTGGCGGGCGGGCGGCGACCAATGGCCTGGCACCCAGTCGTGGCGGGGGCCGACGCGATTCCAGTAGCCGCCGATCCAGACGTGGCCCGGGCCGGGCGGCGGCCCGCGGCGCTCGATGCGGGGCGCGGGCGTGACGATGATGATTTCGCGTTCGTAGTAAGGGCCGCCATAGCCATCGTAGCCATGGCTGCCGTAGCCGTAGCTGCGTTCGTCGGGAGCGACGGCACAGCCGGTCAGCAGCAGCGCCAGCGTTGCTGCCAGCATCGGGGGCCATGAGGGCTTCATCGTCGGCGTCCTTCGTTCAGGCTATGGAGTGCGCAATATCGGCAACCGGACGGTAGAGGAAATCCCGCGTCCTGCGGGGCCGGCAAGGTAATCAGTTGTAAGGTCGGCGACTGCCTGGTGCCGTTCTCGGAGCCCTGTATGAGAATGGCGTCCGTCGCCGCTGCTGTGCGGTTTTCACCCGAACGAGGAATGTCGATGAGCCTGGCCCGGAAAATGTCCGTCTGCATGTTGTCCGCGCTGTCCTTGAGCGGCTGCAGCCTGTTCGGCGACAAGGCTGAAACCGCGGGGCCGGCGGAACCCCCGGCTGCCGTTCAGCGCATGGCGGCGGCGACCTCGCTGGAGGAGAGCTGGCGCTGCGGCGACATGGTCGCGACGCTGAGGCGCCTGGGCGATGGTGCAAGCCTGAACGCCGGTGGCCGGAACTGGGCCTTGCGGCAGGCAATCGCCGCGTCGGGCGTGAAGCTGGTGGCGGTGGACGACGAGCGCACGGTGTTCTGGAGCAAGGGCGATGTGGCGATGCTGGAACTGGCCGGCGTGAGCCAGCCCGAATGCCGCTTGGCGGGCGACGAGGAGCGCCTGTTCCGCGCCGTCGGCAACGAACCGTCCTGGCGCCTGGATGTGACGGCTAGGGCGCTGGTCCTGCTGACCGACTGGGGTGACACGCGTGTGGTCGCGCCGGGGCCGCTGGTCGAGGAGGCGGACGGGGTGCGCCATTACCGTGCCGACACGCTCGATGGAGAGATGTCGGCCACCGTGGTCGATCGCCTGTGCGTGGACAGCATGAGCGGCATGCCGCATCCGGCGGCAGTCGAAGTGAGCTGGCAGGGGCAGCGCCTGAAAGGCTGCGGCGGTGATCCGGCGCGGCTGCTGCAGGGCGAGCCGTGGCTGGTGGTGGAGATCGATGGCCGGCGCGTCGGCGATCCGCAGCGGCTGACGCTGGCCTTCGGCGAAGGCGGCAGCCTGGCCGGTATCGCCGCCTGCAACCGTTACCAGGGCCGCTACGTCCTGTCGGGCGAAGGCCTGCGGCTGTCGGAGCTGGGGGCGACAAAGATGGCCTGCGAGCAGGCGCTGATGGACGAGGAGCTGCGTTTCCGGGCCGCGCTCGACGAAGTGGATGGCTTCGGCATCGCCGCCGACGGCAGCCTGGAGCTGAAGTCCGCCGAGCGCAGCATCGTGCGCGCCCGGCGGGATTGAACGGAGGCGGTGAGGGAAGCCGTCCGCGTCAGCCGCGGCCGGCGCGGGTGGCTTCGACTTCCTCGGGGCGCAGCCTGGCGGCGGTCTTGTCCAGCACGCCGTTGACGAACTTGTGGCCGTCGGTGCCGCCGTAGCCCTTGGCCAGCTCGATCGCCTCGTTGATCACCACGCGGTAGGGCGTCTCGATGTTGTGGCGCAGCTCGTGGGTGCCGAGCAGCAGGATGGCATGCTCGATCGGCGACAGCTCGGCCACCGGGCGCGACAGCAGCGGTTCGAAGCAGGCGCGCAGTTCGTCGGCGCTGTCGATCGCGCCGCGCAGCAGGCTGACGAAGAGCTCGCGGTCGGTCTTGTCGAAGTTGTCGCTTTCGGCTTCGAGATGGCGCTGCACGGTCGCCGCGGTGTTGCCCGACAGCAGCCATTGATATACGCCCTGCAGGGCCAGCGCGCGGGCGCGGCGGCGCGCCATCTTGCTAGTCGGGTTGGGCGCGGCGGCGCCGTCGGCGGCCGGCCGGGTGTCGTCGGTGTCGCTCATTTCACCACCTTCAGCAGATTGACCATCTCCACCGCGGTGCGGGCGCAGTCTGCGCCTTTCTCGCTCATGCGGGCGATGGCCTGGTCGTCGTCCTCGGTCGTCAGCACGCCGTTGGCGATCGGGATGCCGGTGTCGAGGCCGACGCGGGTGATGCCGGCACCCATTTCGTTGGAGACCAGCTCGAAGTGATAGGTCTCGCCGCGGATCACCGCGCCGAGCGCCACGAGGGCGTCGTGCAGGCCGCTCTTCGCCATCGTCTGCAGCACCAGCGGGATTTCCAGCGCGCCAGGCACGGTGACGATGCGGATGTCGCTGCGGGCGACGCCGAGCCGAAGCAGTTCGTCGGTGCAGGCCGACAGCAGGCCTTCGCAGATGTCGAGGTTGAAGCGCGCCATGACGATGCCGACGCGCACGGCCTTGCCGTCGAAGTTGGGGTCGATCTCGTCGATGCCGTCGTAGCGGACGCCCTGGCGGGCGTTTTCGGATTGGTTGCGTTGCATGCGGAGGTCTCGTGGGGTGCGGTCAGTTCTTGTCGACGAAGCCGGTGATTTCCAGGCCGAAGCCGGCCATGCTCGGAATCTTGCGCGGACTGGCGAGCAGCCGCATCCTGCCGACGTTCAGCGCGCGCAGGATCTGGGCGCCGACACCGAACAGGCGGGCGTCCCATTTCGCCGGGCGATCCTGGCCGCCGTTCAGGCTGGCGAGCAGCTCGCGGCCGGACATCGGCCGGTAGAGCAGCACGATCACGCCGGCTTCGGCCGCGGCCAGCGCGGCGAGCGATTCGTTGACCGGGAAGCTGTGGTGATTGCTGCTGGAGTCGAGGAAATCGACCACCGAGATCGGCTCGTGCACCCGCACCAGGGTTTCGCGTTCCGGCGTGATGTCGCCGCGCGACAGGGCGAAATGCACGTCGCCCGAGGTCTTGTCCTCGAAGGCGGACAGCGTGAAGCGGCCGTGGGCGGTGTCAACTTCCTTGTCGCAGACCTTCTCGATCAGGTGCTCGGTGGCGGCGCGGTATTCGATCAGGTCGCGGATGGCGCCGATCTTCAGGCCGTGCGCCTTGCCGAACTCGATGAGGTCGGGCAGGCGGGCCATGGTGCCGTCGTCCTTGAGGATCTCGCAGATCACCGCGGCCGGCTCCAGTCCGGCGAGCTGGGCGAGGTCGCAGCCGGCCTCGGTGTGGCCGGCGCGGATCAGCACGCCGCCCTTCTGCGCGGTGAGCGGGAAGATGTGGCCCGGCATCACGATGTCTTCCGGCCTGGCGTGGCGGGCGACCGCGACCTGCACGGTGCGGGAGCGGTCGTGGGCCGAAATGCCGGTGGTGACGCCGGTGGCGGCCTCGATCGAGGCGGTGAAGGCGGTGCCGTGCGGCGTGCGGTTGTCGCGCACCATCTGCTCGAGGCCGAGCTGGCGGCAGCGTTCGTCGGTCAGCGTCAGGCAGACCAGGCCGCGGCAGTGCGTGACCATGAAATTGATCGCTTCGGGGGTGACGAACTCCGCGGCGAGGACGACGTCGCCCTCGTTCTCGCGGTCTTCCTCGTCGACCAGGATGACCATCTTGCCGGCCTTGATGTCGGCGATGATCTCGGTAATCGGCGCGAGTGCGCTCATGTTGTTTCCTTTGTTCGTGCCTTGCCGGCGTCTGGCGCGGCGCATGTGTTTCGTTGCTGCTCAGGCCTGGGCGGCTTCTTCGCTGCGCCAGGCGAGCATGCGCTCGACGTAGCGAGCGATCAGGTCGATTTCCAGGTTGACCCGGCTGCCCGCGGCGAGATGCTTCAGGTTGGTCATCGCCACCGTGTGCGGGATCAGGTTGACCGAGAAGTCGCGCTGCTCGACCTGGTTCACCGTCAGGCTGACGCCATTGACGGTGATCGAGCCCTTCTTCGCAATGTAGCCGGCGATCGCCGCCGGTGCGCGGATCACCAGTTCGTGGCTTTCGCCCAGCGGCTCGAACTTCAGCACTTCGCCGACGCCGTCCACATGGCCGGTGACGAGGTGGCCGCCGAGGCGGTCGGCCAGGCGCAGCGCCTTTTCCAGATTCACTTCGTTGCCGGCCGCGTCCAGGCCGACGGTGCAGTTCAGCGTCTCGCGCGAGACGTCGTACTTCAGCCTGGGGCCGTCCATCTCGATCACGGTCAGGCATACGCCGCTGTGTGCGATGCTGTCGCCGACGATGACGTCGGACAGGTCGAGGCCGTTGGTATCGACGGTGAGGCGGATGCCGTCCGCGAGCGGCTCGATGTGTTCGATGCGGCCGATGGCCGCGACGATGCCGGAGAACATGAAAGGTCTGACGCGAAAGGGGAAAGGCGGGATTGTAGGGTAAAAACCCTGGTCTCGCTTACAGCGCCCGGTCCAGCACGGTCGCGAAGGGTTCGGCCTTCATGAAGCCGACCACGCGCAGGCCCTTGCGCTCCTGGCCCCCGGCGTCGAAGAAGATGATGCCCGGCGGGCCGAACAGGCCGAAGCGCTTCAGCAGCGCCTTGTGCTCGTCGCTGTTGGCGGTGACGTCGGCTTTCAGCAGCAGCATCCGGCCCATGCGCTCGGCGACGGCGGCGTCGGTGAAGGTGAAGCGTTCCATTTCCTTGCACGACACGCACCAGTCGGCATAGAAGTCGAGCATCACCGGGCGGTCGGTGGCCGCAAGGCGGGCGTCGAGCTCGGCGATGGAATCGACCTTCTCGAACGGCGGCAGGCTGACCGGCGCCGCGGCTTCGGCGCGCAGCACCGCCAGCGGCTGCAGCGGGTCGCGCGAGCCGGCCAGGGCGCCGATCAGCATCGCCGCGCCGGACAGCAGCAGCAGCACGCCGACGCCTTTCCAGAAGCGCTGCCAGCCCCTGGCGTTGTGCGGCAGCGGGTCGATCGCGTGCAGGAAGATGGCCGAGAACAGCAGCAGCGCCGCCCAGCCCAGCATCATGGCCAGCGGCGGGATCACCGGCGTCAGCATCCACAGCGCCACCGCCAGCAGCATCACGCCGAAAGCCTTCTTGACGCCTTCCATCCACGGCCCGACCTTGGGCAGCAGGCTGCGCGAGGCCACGCCCACCAGCAGCAGCGGCGCGCCCATGCCCAGCGCCATCACGAACAGCGCCCAGCCGCCCAGCACCGCGTCGCCGGTCTGGGCGATGTAGAGCAGGGCGCCGGCCAGCGGTGCGGCGACGCAGGGGCCGACGATCAGCGCCGACAGCGCGCCCATGATGGTGACGCCGACCAGATTGCCGCCCTTGTTGTGGCTCGCGGAATCGGCCAGCCTGCTTTGCAGCGCGGTCGGCAGCTGCAGTTCGTAGAAGCCGAACATCGACAGCGACAGCAGCGCGAACAGCAGCGCGAAGGCCGACAGCACCCAGACGTTCTGCAAGGCCGCGCTCAGCATCGTGCCCGACATGCCGGCGGCGATGCCCGCCAGCGCGTAAGTCACCGCCATGCCCAGCACGTAGGCCAGCGACAGCACGAAGGCGCGCATGTGCGAGACCTTGTGGCCCTGGCCGACGATGATGCCGGACAGGATCGGAATCATCGGGAAGGTGCAGGGCGTGAACGCCAGCAGCAGGCCGAAGCCGAAGAAGCTCAGCAGGATCAGCGGCACGCTGGCGCCTGACAGCAGGCGGGCGATGTCGCCGGTCTCGTCGCTGGAAACGGCCGCGCTGGCGGCGGGTTCGGCGGTGACTGGCGTGTTTGCGGAAGAGGCCGCCGCACCGCCGAAGCTGCCGTTGAGCACATTGCCGAGGAAGCCGCTGCCGCTTTTCTGCGGTGGCGCGTCGAGATCGATCGCGGCGAGCTGAGTCGTCGGCGGGTAGCAGATGCCGCCGTCCCAGCAGCCCTGGCTGGTGGCGACCAGTTCGAAGCGGGTCATCCCATCGGGAAGCGCCGTCACCGGCAGCAGCATGCGCAATTCGCCGCGATGGGTTTCCACCTGGCCGAAGAAATCATCCTTGTGCCACTTGCCGGCCGGCTTCACCGGCGGGCCGAATTCGACGCCGGCAGGCTCGGACTCGAAGCGGAACTTGTCGCCGTACAGGTAGTAGTCCTTCGCCACCTGGAACACGACTTCCACCGTCCGAGCATCCAGCGCCTGGGCGCGCAGCGCGAAGGCTCTTTCGGGTTCGATCGGGTTGGCCAGGGACAGACCGGGCAGCAACAGGCTGGCAAGCAGCGAAAACAGGATCAGCAGGCGGTGCATCGTGTTCTTTGCAAGAAAGGCATGAGAGCGGGTTTCAGTCGCCGGGGGCGGTTTCGGCCGCGATCCAGCCGAGATAGCCGGGTAGGCCCGGCTTCACAGGGACCGCGATGATTTCGGGAAGTTCGTAGGGATGGCGAGCCAGGATTGCCGCTTCCAGTTCGGCATAGCGCGCGGCCGTGGTCTTGATCAGCAGCGGCACTTCGGTCGCCGTCTCGATCTCGTCCTGCCAGCGATACACCGAGGTGCAGGGCGCCAGGATGTTGACGCAGGCGGCGAGCCGCTGCTCCACCAGGTCGGTCGCCAGCGCGCGGGCGTCGGCCGTGTCGGGCAGGTTGGTGAGGACGAGGAGGGTGTCGGACATGGTGTGCTCCGGAGCTTGCCGGGATTGTCCCAGAGGTGGAAGCTGTTTGGGCTGTCGCGGATCAAGTGAGGGCTGCCTTGGGGTGGGGGACGGTGCCGGGCCGGCTGTGGAGCGCTTGTCCGCAGCGTTCGGTGTGGTTAAATTGCCTGCGTGCCCACGACCCCCTGCCGGAGACGATCCATGTCCCAGATTCGAGCCTTGTTCGCTTCCGTGGTGTGCTGCCTGTCGATGGCGGCCGTGCTGCCGGCGAATGCCCAGGACAGCGCGGCGCAGATACTCGAAAAAGCTCGCGCGCAGGCGCGCGAGATCGAGGAACTGCGTGCCATCCTCACCGGTGCCGACCAGAACATGCGTCTGGCGACTTTCGATACGATGATCAAGAGCGGTGACGAGGCGATGCGGCTGGTCGCATACGAAGCCGGGCTGGCGAGCGCCGACAGCGTGATGCGCGCAATGGCCTTCAAGGCAGCAGTGATGAATCTGGACACTCTTCATCTGGAGCTGGCGCCGGACCCATCCGCACCCCGGCCCATCGTCGAGGCCTCGACGGCCTATCTGGCGAAGAACGGCAACGCGCTGCTGATCGGCCTGGGGAAGCGCGACCCTGCGGCCGGTACGTTCCGCAGCAATAGCTGGGCAGGCCAGGTGAGTGGAATGGAGTTCATGCTCAATTACGGGGGCAACAATGCCCAGCTCACATTGAAGGACGACAATGCATTGGCTGGTGTGGTGCGACTGGATAAAGGCAGTACGCGCTTCCTGGCCACCGCCCGCTTGCGTTGAGCCGGGCCAGGCCAGCTTCAGTGCAGCGCCACGCGCCGCAGCGCCAGCGTGACGCCACCGTCGGCCGGGCGGGAAAAACTCAATCTGATCTGCCGGGCGCGTAGCGGGGCGAATTCCACGCGCGCGATGCCTTCGACATACTCCAGCGCCGCCGAGCGTATCGTGCGCCAGCCATGGGGCTCGCCGCTGAGGTTGATGAATATCTCGACCGCCGCCGGCCGCTGGCCGCTGTCCTCCAGGCCGAGGGTGTCGAACGTGATGCCGCTGATCGTGACGATGCCTTCACCCGCTTGCAGGTCGACGCTGACCGGCCAGCGCGCGGGTGTGGTGATCCAGGGCGGTGTGTTTTCGTCGCCTGAGAGCAGGTTGGCTGCACGGTAGTCCTCGCTGCGCGGCAGTGAACTCCAGGCGAGCACCTGGGCACCGCTGGCGTGGGCCGGCTTGCCGCCCGGAGTGGGCGTGGTGCCGATACCGGCCGTCAATAGATGACGGTCTACCCGTGCCAGCAGTGCGTCGATGCGCATCACCGTGCCGATGCCCGAGCGTGCATTCACGGACAGCAGCATGCCGGCGGCAATGCCGTCGATCATCAGCAGGCTGCCGCTCAAACCCTTGCGAATCGGATTGTCGGGATGGGTGGGCTGGATGCGGAGCAGGCTGTGGCCATCGTCGTCGACCAGGGTGACGGCGAGCTGAGCGATGGTGCCGTCACCATTGACCGAGCGCAGCGTGCCGAGCCGGCCCTGCTGCAACAGGCGGGCGATGTCGCGGCGGATGCTGAGGGCCCCGGCGCCGCAAGCGCCGGAGATGCCGCCTTCGATGCGCAGGACGGCGAGGTCGTTGCCGAGGTCGGCGGCCGAGCGTGTCTCGCCGATCAGCGGCGGCTTGCCTTCGCGCAGCAGGGCGGGGCGGCCAACCTCCTGGACGACGTGCTGTGGCAGGATCGCCAGGCAGTCGCTGCCGTGGCGGGCAAGAAAGGCCTGGCCGACTTCGATTGCGGCGCTGTCGTGGGTCGTCACGACGGCCTGCTGGGCCGGGACGATGGACGGCCACAGCAAGCTCAGCATGAACGTGCAAAGGAGTGAACCAGCGCGTTTCATCGTTGCTCCTCATCGATGGGCATGGGCTCGCCAAGCCAGCTGCTGCGCAGAATCGTCCAGGCGCGGCCCAGCGGAGGGGCACGCATGTCACGGCAACTGGCGTAGCCGCCTAGCAGGCTGAGCAGGCCGGCCGTGATGGCCAGCCAGATCGCCAGCCAGCGGTCGTACATGATGCTGGCCCACCAGCCGGGGCGGAAATCATAGCCGTTGTCGCCGAAGCGCTCTATGCGCACGCTTTCGGCGCCACCGAAAGCAATGATCGCAAGCGACGGAGCTTCTTCTGCCGGATTGCGCTCGAAGCGCAGGAAACCCTTTGGCTGAAGCGGGCTTCCGCCGCGTAACTGGCTGAGCCGCACCTGGTCGCCCGGCAGCAGATCGACCTGTTCGATCAGGGCGCGCTTGGCCAGTGACTGTTCCGAGCCGGTATAGACGGCGAGCCGGCCGCTGTGCAGCATGCTGGTATCGGACCAGGCGATGTCGCGCCCGATCCGCAGCTGTTCGGCAATGAAGGGGAAAACGAGATCGCGCGGCCGGCCTTCGGTGGGCCAGACGAGATTGATCTGCGTGCCCAGTGCGATTTCGGCGGGCCGGTCGTTCAGCCGCAGCACGCCGAGACCGTAGTCGCCGCCCGAACGGAACGAGGCCTGCAGGGCGCCATCGGCATCGACGGTCAGGGTGACCTTGATGGCAGGAGGGCCGGTGGACGCAGGCGGTTGGGCGCCGAGAACCAGCACCTGCTCATCCAGTATCGGATCGCTGCCCGTCGGCAGCCGATGGGCGTGCCAGCGCCTGCCGCCGCACGCTGCCGGGCGGTTCGTTTCGGCAGGCAGCGCAAGTGCCTCCGTGCTGCATAGCGTGGCGCCTTCGATGCGCCAGCTCGTTTCGCGTGTTGCGGGCAAGTCGAGCACTGCGGTATCGGTGCGGGCGTTGACGCTGAAATGCCAGCTCGGCGGAAATACCAGGTTCATCGCCAGCAACACGACGAGGCCGCCGATGAGCAGTGGCAGCGCGGCGACGGCGAGGCGCAGCAGCACGCTCCGCAGGAATTCGCCGACCGCCTCGATGCGCTGCCGCGCCATTGCCCACGACGACGGGCCTTCGCCGGGCTGCGTCATGGCTGGGGAGAGAGGAAGAGCGTCAGGTCCGCGGCGGGCATTTCGCGGCCGTAGCGTTCACGTTCGATGCGCAGATCGAGGCGTTCCCTGGTGCTGGCCGGCCATCTGATTTCGCACTGATGATCGAAGCTCGTGCGCCGGCCGACATCGATCGCGTCGCAGTTTCCATGGGTGTCGGTGCCCTTGTCGTGCCAGAAGACGTCGGTCGCGCCGAAGGAATTGACGAAGATGTGGATCGTTTCCGGCCGTTTCCCCGCGCCGGCGTCGAGTACGTAGTACTCGTTGCCGCTCGTTTCGCAGGCGCCGGGGCGGGCACGCATGGCCAGTTCGTCATCGGCATACTTGTTCAGGCGCGCCTGAAGTGCGGTGTCGTAGCGCAGCTGCACTGGCCGGGCGCGCTCCAGCGCCGGCACGTCGTAAGTGTTGTGCGAATAATAGACGCCGTCGCGTGACAGCACCGTCAAGCACAGCTGGTTTCCCGCCATGGCCGGCCATGGCGAAAGCCGCAGTTGCTGCACGGCATGGCCGCCGAGCGCATTGCTGGAGGCCACGCCGACGATGACCGAACCGCTTACGGCGACGTCGACGTGCTCGGTTTCGAAGAAGGGGCCGGCCGGCCTCGCAACCGGCAGATCGTCGGCGTCGGCTGGAGCGGCCGCCGCCGACAGCAGGGCAAGCACCAGAACACGGAGCGGATGCATGGCGGTCTACCTCCGGCGAGGCCCTCGGGGGCCAGGTCAGGCTGGGGCGACGTTGCGGGCGATGAGCTCGCGGATGATGTGCAGCTTGCCGTGGAAGAAGTGGTCGGCGCCCGGCACCACGATCACCGGCAGTTCCTGCGGCCGTGCCCAGTCGAGCACGTTGGCCAGCGCCACGGTGTCGTCGTTCTCGCCGTGGATCAGCAGCGTCGGAATGTTCTTCGGCACCGCCGGCGTCTGGTAGTTGCGGCCGCTGCCGGTGGTGTCGCCGGCGGCCGTGCCGACCAGGATCAGCTGCCGCGGCGGCGCGATGCTGTCGGCCAGCCGGTTGGCGACGCGCACCTGCACGTAGCCGCCGAAGGAGAAGCCGCCGAGCGCCAGTGGCAGGCTGCCCCAGCGTGACTGCGCCCAGCTGATCACCGACAGCATGTCCTCGGTCTCGCCGACGCCTTCGTCGTGTTTGCCTTCGCTCTGGCCCACGCCGCGGAAGTTCGGCCGGATCACGGCGTAGCCGAGGTCGCGATAGCTGCGTGCCAGGGTGTGCGCCACCTTGTTGGTGTTGGCGCCGCCGAACAAGGGATGCGGGTGGCACACCAGGGCGATGCCGCGCACGGTTTCCGGCGCGTCGATCAGGACTTCGATGTGGCCTTCGGCGCCGCGCAGCAGCGCGGATTCGGTGGGCAGGGAGCGGCTCATGCTTCCTCCGGCAGGCGCAGGCGCTCGACGATGCGGCCATGCACCAGATGGTTGTCGATGATGTCGTCGATGTCTTCCTCGTCCACGAAGGTGTACCAGACATTGTCGGGGTAGACCACCAGCACCGGACCGTCGTCGCAGCGGCCCAGGCAGCCGGCCTTGTTGATGCGCACGCTGCCCTTGCCGCGCAGGCCGAGCGCGTTGCAGCGATCCTTGGCATAGGCCTGCAGCTCGCTGGCGCGGTGGTCGTTGCAGCAGGTCTGGCCGCCGTCGCGCTGGTTACAGCAGACGAAGACGTGGTGCTTGAAGTAGCTCATCGGTGTCTCGTGGTTTGGCAAAGAGGCGCAGGTCAGGGGGCTGGCCGGGGCGGGCAGCGCCGGCCGCGCGGAAAGCTTGCGGCGATTATAGGCCTTGGCGCCGCTCGCCTGCCTTGGCGGTCAGATGTTCGCCGCGCCACAGGCCGAGCGCCGACAGGTAGGCCAATGCGGCAAAAGGCCACAGGCTGTCGACGAGGTCGGTGAGGCCGTGGAAGTTCAGCACGTTGCTCAGGTGGGCCAACTGCCGGTTGTAGGCGAGGTAGGGATTGTCGGGCATCAGGTTGACCAGCGCGGTGGCGCCCAGCAGAGCGGTACCGGCGAGCGCGTGCTGGGCGAGGCGGGGCAGCAGCAGCGCGGCGGCCAGCAGCACGCCGCCGATCGCCAGTCCCCGTTCGGCGCCCGGCGTCAGCCAGGCCAGCGGTGCGCCGGGTTCGAAGAAGGTGGCGGTCGCCAGGCTCTTGGCGCCGATGCCCAGCGCCAGCAGCAGCACGATCGGCAGTGGATTGCGCGCGCGCATCATGCAGCGTGTGAAGAGGCCGACGGCCAGGATCGAGGCTGCGGTCAGCGCGGTGTCGAAGGCGATGAAGCGCTCGGGGCTGAAGGGCAATGGTCCGGCGATGCCGAGCAGCTGGCGCAGGTTGCCGCTGGAAAACAGCAGGTCGGTGGCACTGAGCTGGCTCAGCAGCCACAGGGCGAGCAGGACCAGGCCCGCTTCGCCGGTGCGTCCGCCGATGATCCAGGCCGTGCGCCAGCGATGGATGATGCCGCGGGGGCCGAACCAGTCCTGCCCCCAGCGTATCCCCAGCATCGCGCCGAGCAGGCCGCCCAGGATGTTGGCGCCGAGATCGAGGTTGCTGGCGATGCGGCTGGGCAGCAGGTTCTGCAGGGTTTCCAGGCCCAGGCTCAGCAGTGCCGCCAGCATGGTGACCTGTGCGGCGCCGCGCCAGGCCGGCCTGCCCGCCGGCAGCGCGGCGGCGGCAAGGAAGCCGAAGGGCAGGTAGCCGAGGATGTTGAACAGGAAGTCGTCGAGGATGAAGTAGCGCGGCCATGGCGCCCACAGGTAGTCGAACAGCGGCAGTCCGCTGTCGCTCCAGCCTGCCAGCGGATGCAGGCAGGCGTAGGCCACCAGCGCCGCATAGGCGATGGCGAGATTGCGGGGCAGCGAGGAGGGGCGCGCGGTTCGGCTCATGGCATGTGGGCACGGCAAGCGCCGCACATGCGGGCTTGGGGGTCCGAGCCCCCGGATTCTGCCAGTTCCCTGTGAACATGTGGTCCATGCACCGCCGTGGTGCGCGATGTGCGATCCAGGTGCGTGACGGGTGAGAGCTGCTGCCGGGTTGCATGGCGTCGGCCTCGATTTTCAGATGCGCACGGTTCTTGCTGTGGCGAAGGCTGTTGCCCAACCGTGTCCTGCGAGGCTCTCGTGTCCATCCACGTCAAGCTGAATCACATTACCCATTACCGTTACGACCGCCCGGTGGCGCTGTCGCCGCAGGTCGTCCGCCTGCGCCCGGCACCCCACAGCCGCACGCCGATCCATGCCTATTCGCTGAAGGTCGAGCCGGCGGAGCACTTCATCAACTGGCAGCAGGATCCGCAGTCGAACTATCTGGCGCGGCTGGTCTTCCCGGAGAAGACCACCGAATTCCGCGTCGAAGTCGATCTGGTCGCCGAGATGTCGGTGATCAACCCCTTCGACTTCTTCCTCGAGCCGAGCGCCAAGGAAATTCCCTTCGCTTACGACGACGGCCAGCTCGTTGAACTCGCGCCCTATCTGGTCAAGGCCCCGGCCGAGACGCTGGGGCCGAAGTTCGCGGCCTACCTGGCCTCGATTCCGCGCGAACCGCAGCCCAGCGTCGATTTCCTCGTCGCGCTCAACCAGCGCCTGCAGCAGGACATCCGCTATCTGGTGCGGATGGAGCCCGGCGTGCAGACGCCGGAGGAAACCCTGACCCTGGCGAGCGGCTCCTGCCGCGATTCGGCCTGGCTGCTGGTGCAGCTGCTGCGCCACCTGGGGCTGGCGGCGCGCTTCGTGTCGGGCTACCTGATCCAGCTCACGCCCGACGTGAAGTCGCTCGACGGCCCTTCGGGCACCGAAGTGGACTTCACCGACCTGCACGCCTGGTGCGAGGTCTACCTGCCCGGCGCCGGCTGGGTCGGGCTGGACCCGACTTCCGGCCTGTTCGCCGGCGAAGGCCACATCCCGCTCGCCTGCTCGCCCGAGCCGTCCTCGGCGGCGCCGATCACCGGCTTCACCGACGAGTGCGAATGCGAGTTCGAGCACCACATGAAGGTCGAGCGGGTATGGGAAGCGCCGCGCGTCACCAAGCCCTATACCGAGGAGCAATGGGCGGCGATCGAAGCGCTCGGCCACCGCATCGACGGCGATCTGGACGCCGACGACGTGCGCCTGACCCAGGGCGGCGAGCCGACCTTCGTTTCGCTCGACGACCGCGACGGCGCGGCCTGGAACGGCGATGCGCTCGATCCCTTCAACCGCGACACCAGCAAACCGAGCAAGCGCACGCTGGCCGAGAACCTGATGTTCCGGCTCAAGGACCACTATGCGCCGCAGGGCCTGCTGCATTTCGGCCAGGGCAAGTGGTATCCGGGCGAACAGTTGCCGCGCTGGTCGCTGAATTGCTACTGGCGCAAGGACGGCGAGCCGCTGTGGCGCGACCCGGAGCTGTTTGCGCGCGAACTCTCCGGTACCCAGGTGGACGAGCAGACCGCGGCGGCCTTCCTCGCCCGCGTCGCCGAACGCCTCGGCGTCGCCGGCAAGTGGATGATGCCGGCCTTCGAGGATGCCTGGTACTACCTGTGGCGCGAGCGCAAGCTGCCGACCAACGTCGACCCGCACGACTCGCGCGTCGATGATCCGCTCGAGCGCGCCCGCCTGACCAAGGTCTTCGAGCAGGGCCTGAAGGAGGTCATCGGCCACGTGCTGCCGATCGTGCGCAGCCACAGCGGCCCGCAGCGCTGGCAGAGCGGACCGTGGTTCCTGCGCGCCGAACGCCTGTACCTGATCCCGGGCGATTCGCCGATCGGCTACCGCCTGCCGCTGGACTCCCAACCCTGGGCCGGCAAGGGCGATTATCCGTGGATCCATCAGACCGACCCCAACCAGGCCTTCCCGGCGCTGCCGGCCCACGCCGCGCTGCGCCATCAACTGCGCCCGGCGGGCGTGACGATCGGTGCCGACAGCGGCCTCGGCTTCGATGCGCAACCCGGCGGCTGGACGCCGAGCCACGTCGAGCACGCGGGCCAGCACGACGTCGATGGCGAAGCGGCGATGCCCCTGCCCGGCGCCGACACCGCGGCGCTTGCCAGCCGCGACGAACGCTACGACCCGGCCCGCCGCCCCGGCCCCTACGAATCCGCCGGCTGGATCACCCGCAGCGCGATCTGCGCCGAGCCGCGCGGCGGCCTGCTGTACATCTTCATGCCGCCGACCTCGGCGCTGGAGGATTACCTCGAAGTCGTCGCCGCGATCGAAGCCACGGCCGAGGAGTTCGCCCTGCCGGTCGTGCTCGAAGGCTACGAGCCGCCGTCCGACCCGCGCCTGTCGAGCTTCCGCATCACCCCCGACCCGGGTGTGATCGAGGTCAACATCCACCCGGCGGGCAACTGGGACGAACTCGTCGAGCGCACCACCACGCTGTACGAGGAGGCCCACCAGTCGCGCCTGTCGACCGAGAAGTTCATGCTCGACGGACGCCATACCGGCACCGGCGGCGGCAACCACTTCGTGCTCGGCGGCGCCACGCCGGTGGATTCGCCCTTCCTGCGCCGGCCCGACCTGCTGCGCAGCCTGGTCAGCTACTGGCACAACCACCCCAGCCTGTCCTACCTGTTTTCCGGCCTCTTCATCGGCCCGACCTCGCAGGCGCCGCGCGTCGATGAGGCCCGCCACGATTCGGTGCATGAGCTGGAAGTCGCCTTCCAGCAGTTCCCCGATCCCGGCATGCAGGTGCCGCCCTGGCTGATCGACCGCCTGCTGCGCAACCTGCTGATCGACGCCACCGGCAACACCCACCGCGCCGAGTTCTGCATCGACAAGCTCTACAGCCCGGACGGCCCCACCGGCCGCCTCGGCCTGCTGGAACTGCGCGCCTTCGAGATGCCGCCGCATGCGCGCATGAGCCTGGCCCAGCAACTGCTGCTGCGCGCGCTGATTTCCCGCTTCTGGCGCCAGCCCTACGCGCCCGACCGGCTGCGGCGCTGGGGCACCGAGCTGCACGACCGCTTCCTGCTGCCGCACTGGGTGGCGGAGGACTTCCGCGACGTCATCGACGAACTGCGCGAGTTCGGCTATCCGATGGAGTTCGACTGGTTCGCGCCGCATTTCGAGTTCCGCTTCCCCAAATACGGCGAGTTCGCCGCGCGCGGCGTCCGGGTCGAGCTGCGCATGGCGCTCGAACCCTGGAACGTGATGGGCGAGGAGGGCTCGGTCGGCGGCACCGTGCGCTACGTCGATTCCTCGGTCGAGCGCCTGCAGGTCAAGGTCAGCGGCCTCAACGACGACCGCCACGTGCTGAGCTGCAACGGCCGCGCGATCCCGCTGCAGCCCACCGGCATCGTCGGCGAGTTCGTCGCCGGCGTGCGCTACCGCGCCTGGCAGCCGCCGTCCTGCCTGCATCCGACCATCGGCGTGCATGCGCCGCTGACTTTCGACCTGGTCGACGGCTGGATGCAGCGCTCGATGGGCGGCTGCACCTACCACGTCGCCCACCCGGGCGGGCGCAACCACGAGGCCTATCCGGTCAATCCCTACGAGGCCGAAGGCCGCCGTCTGGCGCGTTTCACCGTCACCGGCCACACGCCGGGACGCATTGCGCCGGCGCCGGCGACGCGCAACGCCGACTTCCCCTTCACCCTCGACCTGCGTCGCCAGGGCTGAGGGCGTCATGCAGGTCCAGCCGCAAAGCCCGCCCGAACTGCTCGCCCGCTACGCCGCGCGGCCCGACCGCTACGACGAACTTTGCCAGCGCATCGGCAGCGTGGTGGTGGTGAGGCCGCACTGGCGCGACTTCTTCCACCAGCTGGCGGCGCTGCCGCCGGCCGAGACGGAGGCGCGGCGGGCGGCGCTGCGCCGGCTGGTGCACGAGAACGGCATCACCTACAACGTGTATGCCGACCCGCGCGGCTTCGAGCGGCCCTGGGATCTCGACCTGCTGCCCTACATCCTGCCGGCGACGGAATGGGCCCAGATCGAGGCCGCGGTGATCCAGCGCGCGACGCTGTTCAACCTGATCCTCGCCGACCTCTACGGCGAGCAGAACCTGCTGCAGCAAGGGCTGATCCCGCCCGCGCTGATCTACGGCCACAGCGGTTTCCTGCGCCCGCTGGTGGGGGCGAAGCAGCCGCGCGACCTGTTCCTGCATCTGTATGCGGTCGATCTGGCACGCTCGCCCGACGGCCGCTGGTGGGTGGTGGCCGACCGCACCCAGGCGCCGTCCGGCGCCGGTTATGCGCTGGAGAACCGCGGCGTGGTGGCGCGCGCGCTGCCCGAGCTGTACCGCGCAGCCGGCACGCAGCCGCTGGCGCCCTTCTTCGAGGATTTCCGCGACAGTCTTGCCGCACTGGCGCCTCCCGGCGGGGAAGGCGAGGGCGGCGGTGGTGCGCCGCTGATCGTGGTGCTGACGCCGGGGCCGTACAACGAAACCTACTTCGAGCATGCCTTCCTCGCCCGCGAGATGGGGTTTCCGCTGGTCGAAGGCCAGGACCTGACGGTACGTGACGAGCAGGTCTTCCTGCGCACGCTGGACGGCCTGCGCCGGGTGCATGTGATCCTGCGCCGGGTGGACGACATCTGGTGCGATCCGCTGGAGCTGCGCGACGACTCGGCGCTTGGCGTGGCCGGGCTGGTGGCGGCGGTGCGCGCCGGCGGCGTGACGGTGGCGAACGCGCTCGGCAGCGGCATCCTCGAGACCGGCGCGTTGCTGGGCTACCTGCCGCGCCTGGCCGAACACCTGCTGGGGCAGAAGCTGAAGATGCCCTCGGTGGCGACCTGGTGGTGCGGCGAAGCGGCGGCCTGCGCCCATGCGCTGTCGCGGCTGAGCGAACTGGTGGTCAAGCCGGCTTATCCGGCCATGCGCGGCGGGCCGGTGTTCTGCCGCGACCTGCCGCCTGCGGAACTGGAAGCGCTGGCCGCGCGCATCACCGAGCGGCCTTTCGATTTCGTCGCGCAGGAAATGGTGAATATCTCGCAGGCGCCGGTACTGGCCGATGATGCAGAAGCGGCTGGCGGACTGGTGGCGCGCAACATCGGCCTGCGGGTGTTCGTCGCCGCCTCGCCCGACGGTTTCCGCGTGATGCCTGGCGGCCTGGTGCGCGTCGCCTCCGAGACCGACATGCGCGTGGTGTCGATGCAGCAGGGCGGCGGCAGCAAGGATGCCTGGGTGCTGGGCGGCGCGGTATCCACGGTGCGCCGGCCGGCGCCCGTGGTGCCCGGCCAGCTTGCGCCGCGCGAGCTCGACATGCCGCTGCCAGGCCTGGCAAGCCGGGTTGCGGAAAATTTCTTCTGGCTGGGCCGCTACAGCGAACGCGCCGATGGTTCGGCACGCCTGGGGCGGGAAACCCTGAGGCGGCTCGGCGGACTGGTGGAGTTCGGCCGCCGTGGGGGGAAAGGGCCGGGCGAGGAAGCGGGACCATGGGCGACGCCGACGCTGGCGGCGCTGGCCAGCCTGTGCGAGCGCTGCGGCCTGCGGCTGTCCGCAGGGGAGGATGCGGCAGGGGGCGAGGGATCGGCGCAGAAAATGGGGCCGGCCGATGGTGCGGCGGTGCCCAAGGATGCTTCCCCTTCCACCGAGTGCGGCATCGAACGGCTGGCGGGTGCGTTGTTCGACGAGAGCCAGAGCGGCAGCGTGGTTGCCAACCTGCGCGGCGTGCTGCGGCTGGCGGCGCAGTTGCGCGACCGCCTGTCGCCGGACAGCTGGCGCATCTACAACCGCCTGGCCGAATTCGCCGCGCCGGTGCCGGCCGCGCCGAGTCTGGGCGAGGCGATGCAGCGGCTGGACGAATCGCTGCTGTCGCTGGTGACGCTGTCGGGTTTCGTCATCGAGAGCATGCCGCGCGATGCCGGCTGGCGTTTCCTGTCCATCGGCCGGCGCATCGAACGCCTGCAATTCCTCACTTCGGCGCTGTCTGCCTTGCTGACGGTGCCGGAACAGGGGGCGCTGGAAGCGCTGCTGGCCGTCACCGACGGCGAGATCCGCTACCGCAGCCGCAATACGCGCGGGCTCGCGCCGCGGCCGGTCGCCGAGCTGGTGATGTTCGACGCCGACAACCCGCGTGCCTTGCGCTATCAGCTCGAATCGCTGATCGAGCACGTTGCCCGCCTGCCGGACGGCCAGTCGCTTGGCGAGCCCTTGCAGGTGCTGCTGGCCGAGCTGGACACGGAGCTCGAGTGCGACTGCTTCGACAGGCTGACGCTCGACCCCCGCAAAGCCTCCGCGATCGAGGCGAGAGAGGCCGTCGCGTCGCTGTTGCGGCGGATATGGAGCGCCGGCAATGCGCTGGCCGACGGCATCTCCCACCGTTACTTCACCCACCTGGACGCGCGCAGCCATGCAACCGCCTCGCGCTGAACAGCCATGCATGCCGACGGCCGGCGAATCGTCGATGCACTGCTACGAGATCACTCACGACACCACCTATCGCTACGCCAGCCCGGTGCTGCTGTCGCAGCAGATCGCCCACCTCCGCCCGCGCGCGATGCCGCGCCAGCGCCTGTTCGGGCACCGCCTGACGATTTCGCCCGAGCCGGCCACGCGTGGCGAGCGCCTGGATTTCTTCGGCAACCCGACGACGCACTTCGGCCTGCATGCGCGGCACGAGCAACTGAGCGTGGAGGCGGTGAGTCTCGTCGGCGTGCAGGTGCAGGACTGGCCCGAGCCGGCGCAGAGCCTGCCCTGGGAGGCCGCGCGCGACCATCTGCGCGATGCGCTGTCCGGCCATGCACCGCTGCAGGCCGATGCGCGCGACGCCGGCCAGTACCGTTTCGCCTCGCCCTTCGTCGCGCTCGGCGAGGAAACCGCGATCTACGCCGCCTATGCCGCGCGTTGCTTCACCCCCGGCCGGCCGCTGCTGGAGGCGGCCCAGGAGTTGTCCTCGCTGATCCATGCCGAATTCCGCTTCGACCCGGCGGCGACCAGCGTCGCCACGCCGGTGGCCGAAGTCTTTGCCGAGCGCCATGGCGTGTGCCAGGACTTTTCCCACCTGATGATCGCCTGCCTGCGCTCATTGGGACTGGCAGCGCGCTATCTGTCCGGCTACCTGCTGACCGAACCGCCGCCGGGCCGGCCGCGGCTGATCGGTGCCGATGCCTCGCATGCCTGGGTCGCAGTGTGGTGCCCGGGCATCGGCTGGGTGGAGTTCGACCCGACCAATGCCATGCAGCCGGCGCAGGGCCACATCACGCTGGCCTGGGGGCGGGACTACGGCGACGTCTGCCCGCTGCGCGGCGTGATCCTGGGCGGCGCCCGCCATGCCGCGGACGTCGCGGTGACGGTGATGCCCGTGCCGCCGCCGGCATCCGGAGAACGGCATGCACCAGCATGATGCATGGGATGCCAGGCTGGTGCGCACCAGCGAGGTGCACGCCGCGCAATCGGGCCGTGGCGCGGCGTTCTGCGCACCTCCGTGGCTTGGCACGCTTTCTGCTGTGGTAGTGCGCAAGGGAGTCCGACAATGATCGCAGAACGCAAAATGACCGCAGCGAAACCCTATGACGAAATGTATGCCGCCGACGGTTCGGTGCGCGCCCATTACCACAGCTACGCCGACTGGCTCGAACGGATGCCGCGCGAGCGCATCGAGCGCAAGCGCAGCGAGGCCGACGTCGCCTTCCACCGCGTCGGCATCACCTTCAACGTCTATGGCGCCGACGGCGGCAAGGAACGGCTGATCCCGTTCGACCTCCTGCCGCGCATCATCCCCGGCGACGAGTGGACGGCGCTCGAAGCCGGCCTGCGCCAGCGGGTGAGGGCGCTCAACGCTTTCCTCACCGACGTCTATCACGATCAGGAAATCCTCCGTGCCGGCCGCATGCCGTCCGATCTGGTGCTGAACAATGCCCAGTTCCGCACCGAGATGAAGGGCGTCAACGTGCCCGGCGGCCTCTACGCGATGATCGCCGGCATCGACCTGGTGCGCGCCGCGGGCGCCGACGGCAAGGGCGAGTACTACGTGCTGGAGGACAACCTGCGCGTGCCCTCGGGCGTCAGCTACCTGATCGAAAACCGCAAGATGATGATGCGGCTGTTCCCCGACCTGTTCTCACGCTACCGCGTGCAGCCGGTGGAGCATTACCCCGACCTGCTGCTGGAAACCCTGCGCGCGGTCGCGCCCGAAGGCGTGCTCGACCCCACCGCGGTGCTGCTGACGCCGGGCGCCTTCAACAGCGCCTACTTCGAGCACAGCTTCCTCGCCCAGCAGATGGGTGTCGAACTGGTCGAAGGCCAGGACCTGTTCGTCAAGGACGACACGGTCTACATGCGCACCACCCAGGGGCCGCGCCGGGTGGACGTCATCTACCGCCGCATCGACGACGACTTCCTCGATCCGCAGGTGTTCCGCGCCGACTCCATGCTCGGCGTGCCCGGCCTGATGTCGGCCTACCGCGCCGGCCGCGTGACGCTGGCCAACGCGGTCGGCACCGGCGTCGCCGACGACAAGTCGATCTACCCCTACGTGCCGGAAATGGTGCGCTTCTACCTCGGCGAGGAGCCGATCCTCAACAACGTGCCCACCTACATGCTGCGCAACGAGGAGGACCTCGCCTATACCCTCGCGCACCTGCCCGAGCTGGTGGTGAAGGAAGTCCACGGCGCCGGAGGCTACGGCATGCTGGTCGGGCCGGCGGCGACCACGGCCGAGATCGAGCATTTCCGCCAGCTCATCATCGCCGCGCCGGAGAAGTACATCGCCCAGCCGACGCTGTCGCTGTCGACCTGTCCGACCTTCGTCGACGCCGGCATCGCCCCGCGCCACATCGACCTGCGCCCCTTCGTGCTGTCGGGCGGCAAGGAGATCCGCATGGTGCCCGGCGGCCTGACCCGGGTGGCGATGAAGGCCGGCTCGCTGGTGGTGAATTCCTCGCAGGGCGGTGGCACCAAGGACACCTGGGTGGTCGGCTGAGCCGCCCGCCCGACTCCAGGCGCCTGAAGGCCCGAACCTCATATCCGATGAAGCTGGGAGAACGATCATGCTGAGCCGCACCGCCGACCACCTCTACTGGATGGCGCGCTATACCGAGCGCGCAGAGAACACCGTGCGCATGCTCGACGTTTCGTACCGGATGTCGCTGCTGCCGCGCAACGAAGGCAACGGCGACGACGGCTGGGGCGCGATCCTTGCCATCAGCGAACTGACCGATGCCTACGCCCGCAGCGGCAGGCCGCTGACGGCGCACGACGTCATCGAGTTCGTCGTGCTCGACCGCGACAACCTTTCCAGCGTATGGAACTGCCTGCGCGCGGCGCGCGAGAACGCCCATGCGGTGCGCGGCACGCTGACCGCGGAGATGTGGGAAACCACCAATGCCACCTGGCTCGAGATCCGCGACATGACGCCGGAAAAGCTGCGGTCGACCGACCTCGGCGAATTCTTCGAGTGGGTGAAATTCCGCTCCCACCTGCTGCGCGGCGTCACCTTCGGCACCATGCTGCACGACGATGCCTTCCAGTTCGTGCGCCTGGGTACCTTCCTCGAGCGTGCCGACAACACCGCGCGCCTGCTCGACGTGAAATACCACAGCCTGCTGCCGCAGAGCGAAAACCCGACCGGCACCACCGACTATTACCAGTGGGGCGCGCTGCTGCGCTCGGTGTCGGCCTTCGAGACCTACCGCCACGTCTACCGCGACGTCATCACGCCCTACAAGGTCGCCGAGCTGCTGATCCTCAACCATGCCATGCCGCGCTCGCTGCATGCCTGCGTCGAACGAGGTCAACGACATCCTCGGCCAGATCGCCAACCTGCATTCGGCCGAAGCCGCGCGCCAGGCCGGCGAACTCCACGCCACGCTGCACTACGGCCGCATGGACGACATCTTCGACACCGGCCTGCACCCCTGGCTCGAGCGCTTCCTGGAGCGCATCAACCGGCTGGGCGACCGCATCGGCGACAACTTTCTCGTTCCGGTCGCCGCCTGAACGATTCCTGGCGCCGCCCCTGGTACGGCCATGGGCCGGCGGCGCCGAGCAATGACCCCGACAGGACTGCCTGCATGACTTATTGCGTAGCGATGTGCCTCGACGAGGGACTCGTCTGTCTGTCCGATTCCCGCACCAATGCGGGCGTCGACCATATCAACACCTTCCGCAAGATGACCGTCTTCGAGCGTGCCGGCGACCGGGTGCTGGTGCTGATGAGCGCCGGCAACCTCGCCATCACCCAGGCGGTCATCAACATCCTGCGCGAGCACGCCTCGGTGCAGGACCGCCAGAGCCTGTGGAGCGCCCCGACCATGTTCGAATGCGCGCGCCTGGTGGGCGACACCATCCGCCGCGTGCATCAGCGCGATGCCGAAGCCCTGCAGCAGTTCGGCGTCGAGTTCAACGCCTCCTTCATCCTCTGCGGCCAGATCGCCGACGAGCCGCCGCGGCTGTTCAGCATCTACGCCGCCGGCAACTTCATCGAGGCCTCCAGCGACACGCCCTACTTCCAGATCGGCGAATCCAAGTACGGCAAGCCGATCGTCGACCGCGTGGTCAATTGCCGCACCTCGCTCGACGAGGCCGCCAAGTGCGCGCTGATCTCGATGGACTCGACGATCCGCTCCAACCTCTCCGTCGGCCTGCCGCTGGACCTGCTGATCTACAAGCGCGACAGCCTCAAGGTGACGCGCCACGTCAGCATCGACGCCGACAATCCCTATTTCGACATGATCCACAACCAGTGGGGCTCCAGCCTGCGCCGGGTCTTCGCCGACCTGCCCGACCCTGACTGGAAGACCTGGCCGCAGGAAGCCATGCCGCGGCTGCGCGTGCAGAATACCGGCGAGCTGCCTGCGCGCGAAGCGGCCGGCAAGGAAGCGTAGATCTGGTTGGGTGGAGCTGCGGTCCAGGCATGGACCGGTTCAGAACCGGAGTAAAAAAAGAAAGGGCCGCGTGTGATCGCGGCCCTTTTCTCGAATGAAGCTGGCGGAGTGGACGGGGCTCGAACCCGCGACCCCCGGCGTGACAGGCCGGTATTCTAACCAACTGAACTACCACTCCTGAATCGAGGCCCATGCGGGCATCGATCTTGAAACCGGAAGGAAATGTGAAACACTCACTTTCCTCGATAACTGCTTGATCCGTCTGCGTTAATGCAGTGACACGGCAGCAGTGCGGCGCATTATCCACGAATGGCCGGAGGCTGGCAAGATTTGGCGGCGAGGGTGGCCTGGCCCGGCCTGCCGCGGGCCTGGGCCAGCCCTGCGTTTGCGCGGCTGGCGGGAGCCGTTGCGACGAGAGGCGAGGCAGGGGCGGGAGTGATGTCTCGTCGCCGCCTCGTCCTGGGCGACAATAGGCGGCAGGACAGGGACGGGGCTGATGGATTCGATCTATTTGATGGTGGCGCTTGGGGCCGTGGTGGCCGGCTTCGTGCAGGGCCTGTCGGGCTTTGCCTTCGGCATGGTCTCGATGTCGATCTGGGCGTGGACGCTGGACCCGCACCTGGCGGCGGTGCTGGCGGTGTTCGGCGGCCTGACCGGGCAGGTCATCGCCGCCGTCACGGTGCGGCGCGGCTTCGATCTGCCCAGGTTGCTGCCCTTCGCGCTGGGTGGGCTGGCGGGGGTGCCGCTGGGCGTGTGGGTGCTGCCGCACCTGGACGTGGCGCTGTTCAAGGCCGTGCTGGGCATGTTGCTGGTGCTCTGGTGCCCGGCGATGCTGATGTCCGCCCGGCTGCCGCGTATCGAGCGTGGCGGGCGGCTGGCCGATGCGTCGGTGGGCATCGCGGGCGGGGTGATGGGCGGCATCGGCGGTTTCACCGGTGTGCTGCCTACGTTGTGGGGCACGCTGCGCGGCTGGCCCAAGGATGAGCTGCGTGCCGTGGTGCAGAACTTCAACCTGGCGATGCTCGCCGTGACCATGGGCACCTATCTCGCCACCGGGCTCGTCACGGCCCGCCACCTGCCTTTCTTCGGCATCGTTGCGCTGGCCGTGCTGGTGCCGGTGCTGCTGGGCGCGCGGCTGTACGTCGGCATCAGCGAGGAACGCTTCCGCCAGATCGTGCTGGGGCTGCTGACCGCATCCGGCGTCGCACTGCTGGCGTCGGCCATGCCGGTGCTGGTGCAGCGGTTTTTCTGAGGCGCTATACTGCCGGGCGGAGATGGCATTCCTCCCTCAACCGCCGCGCTTCGCGGCTGATGATGCCTACGACTGGCCGGACGGGCCGCGTAGGTGCGTGCTGCCTGTCCTGATGACGATCAAATAAAAAAGGACGATGCGGCAATGTGGAAACCCATCATCGCGATTGCAATTGGTTCGGTGCTCGGCGGCCTCCTGCGCTGGGGCCTGGGCCTCAAGCTCAACAGCCTGTTTCCCGACATGCCGCCCGGCACGCTGGCAGCCAATCTGATTGCCGGCTATCTGGTCGGCCTCGCCGTGGCCTTCTTTGCCCAGACGCCCAGCCTGCCGCCTGAATGGCGGCTGCTGATCATCACCGGCTTCTGCGGCGGACTGTCCACCTTCTCCACTTTCTCGGCCGAAATCGTCCACCTGTTGCAGCGCGGCCTGTACGCGGGGGCGATGGGGGCCGTCGCCATCCACGTCGCCGGCTCGGTGGCGATGACGCTGGCGGGCATCGCCACCGTGGCCTGGCTGCGGTCCTCGTGATGCGCGGGCCTCAGCCCTGTGCGGCAGCCTGGCGCCGCGCTGCCATCGCGAGCGCCACCACCGCCAGTACCAGCGGCACGAAGGACACCCACAGCACGGTGTTCCAGCCGTAAGCCGACAGCAGCCCGCCCGACGAGAACGAGCCGAGCGCCATCAGGCCGAACACGATGAAGTCGTTGAACGACTGCACCCGGGTTCTCTCTTCCGGGCGGTGGCATTCCAGCACCAGCGCGGAGGCGCCGAGGAAGCCGAAGTTCCAGCCCAGGCCGAGCAGGATCAGCGACCACCAGAAGTGCATCACCTCGGCGCCGGCCAGTCCGGCAGCAGCCGACAGGCCGATGAGCAGCAGGCCGACCGTGGCCACGCGCCCGGCGCCGAAGCGGCCGATCAGGCTGCCGGTGAAGAAGCTGGGCGCATACATGGCGATGACGTGCCATTGCAGGCCGAGGTTGGCCGATGCCTGCGAATGCCCGTGCATGTGCATCGCCAGCGGTGCGGCCGTCATCAGGAAGTTCATCAGCATGTAGGACACCGCACCGCAGACTGCCGCGGCGACGAAGCGCGGCTGGCGCGCGATCTCGGCGAGCGGGCGGCCGCCGCCGGCCGCTTCGGCCGCGCTCGGCATCGGCAGGCGCACGCCGAGCAGGATGAAGGCAGAGATCGCGGCGACCGCAGCCTGCACCAGGTAGGTGGCGGCGAACAGGTGCGGCTGCCACAGGTCCATCGTCCAGGTCACGAGCTGCGGCCCGACCACGCCCGCGGCCACGCCGCCGGCCATCACCAGCGACAGCGCCCGTGCCCGCCGATGCGGCGCGACGCCGTCGGCGGCGGCGAAGCGGAAGCTCTGCACCACTGCTGCATAGCTGCCGGCGAAGAAGGTGGCGACGCAGAACAGCCAGAACGAATCGATGATGACCGCAACGAATGCCAGCAGTCCGGCCAGCACGCCGGCCGCGGTACCGGCCAGAAAGGCTGCCAGCCGTCCCCGGCGGCGCGCCAGCGACCCCAGCGGCAGGATGCAGGCCGCCATGCCGACGACGAAGATGGACACGGGCAGGGTCGCCAGCATCGGCGACGGCGCCAGCGCGTTGCCGACGATGGCGCCGGTGGCGAAGATCACCACGGCATTCGCACCGGCCAGCGCCTGCGCGATGGAAAGCCGCCAGATGTTGCCGCGCTGGACGTCTTCAGGCAGCAGGTCGGCAGTGTCCTGGGTCGGGGAGGAGGTTTTGCTCGTCATTTTTATCGCGTAGGCCGTTTCGGGGCAGAACCGGCTTTGTCCCGCACCCCCCGTCTTTGAAAATCGCCATATTCTCACATGCGCCCATGGCTTGAGCCAGGGCGGCGGTTTTCCGTGACCGGCTGCCGGGCAGCATGCAGCGACCTAGGGTCGATTCGGCCCGGTCGTTTCTTCTGTGGAGCGCAGTGAATTGGCGGCCAGCATGCCGAAGCGCATCAGCAGGCTGGCGGCTTCGGGTGTCGGACGGGCGACCGATCCGGCGTCCGGTGCCAGCCGGTCGAGATAGCCCTGCATCGCCGCGGCGGAGAATTCCGGGTGGAACTGCACGCCCCAGGCACATCTGCCGATGCGGAACGCCTGATGCGGCTCATGCGCGTTGTGCGCCAGCACGCTTGCGCCGGGCGGGAGGATCAGCGCCGACTGCCGGTGCACGAGCTGGGCCGGGAAGCTGGCGGGCAGGGTGGCGAACAAGGGGTCTTGCCGGCCCTCGGGCGTCAGATGGATGGCGTGGGTGCCGATCTCCAGTCCCGCCGGATGGTAGTCGAACCCGGCCCCCGAGCGCATGGGCCAGCAACTGGTGGCCGTAGCAGATACCCAACACCGGCACCTCCGCGTCCACGCAGGTCTTGAGCCACTGTCCCAGCCGTTCGCTCCAGTCGGCATGATCGCTCACCATTGCGTGCGAGCCGGTGACGACCACTCCTGCGATGTCGGCAGGAGCCGGCAGGACAGGGCTGCTGCGCACATCGAGAAAACGATGCGGGACGGCCCGCCCCAGGCCGGCGGCGATCCAGTCGCCGAAGTCGGCGTGAGAGCCCGGCGGCTGGCGGATTTCGGCATGGGTGCCGCCGGTGATGGCGATCAGGATGGGTTTTTGCATGGCGCGCGGCGGATGTAAGAAAGCAAGTCCTGCAAGTGTAGCGATCCGGTCGGAAAGCGCTAATCTGCCCGTGTGCTGGCACGGCGCCATCGGGAGCGCTACTCTCCCCGGTGCATCGATCCAGGGAGATCCATCGTGAAGCGCACCCTTCTGTCCGCCTTGCTGCTCGCGGCTTCAAGCGTGTCCCATGCCAGCACCGAAGCGGAAGAAAGGCTCGAGGCCCTGGCGGTGCTGATCAAGCATTCCGAGACCGTGGCCTGTGACACCACTTTCCTCGGCCACAAGTCGGCCAGGGAATTGCTCAAGAATGTCCACACCATCGAGCGCGACTTGGAAATCGGCAGCGCCACCTATTACATCCTGTGGGGTGGCGACATGGACTGCAACCGTGGTGCGGGCACGTCCTCGTGGTTCGTCAGCGAAGTGGGGCGCCATTCGGATTCGCGGCCGTTCATGGTCCGGACCAATCATGCTTTCGGCGAGCAGTTCGTCAGCAGGATCAACCCGAGGTTCATCAAGGAGCTGAAGCAGACGGGCGACAGGCGATTCACCCTCGTCTCCTCCGAGCACGCCGAGGACGATGCCGACAACTTCCCCAGCAACAGGTATCGCTACACGCTGGAAATGCAGCAAGGGGGCTGGCAGGTGGTGGACAGGAAGTTTCTCGGCAGGAACGAATACTGATGCTTCTTTCCGGTGAGCCGGCTGGGGTCTGTTGCTGAGCTGTGTGCGGTTGGTGCGGGTGAACCTGATCGTGGGTGGTTCGCGCCTGCCGTCGGTCTTGCGTGCCATGGCCGCCGTGTTCCGGTACGGCGTGCCGGCCTGTTTCGCTTCCACTGCGGCGGAGCTGTTGATCGCGACGCTGGCTGGCGCAGGCTCGCTTCTCTGTCGGGCAGGATTATTCCCATGGAAATGTTATCGATCAGATACCGAATATTTCCATAGGAACGCTGAAGCCGGCGCGCGACTTGTGTGAGGGTGGGGTGCGCAGAAACGAAAAAAGGAGCCGAAGCTCCTTTTTTCTGCAGCCATGCGGCTGCGCCATACTGGAGCGGGAAACGAGTCTCGAACTCGCGACCTCAACCTTGGCAAGGTTGCGCTCTACCAACTGAGCTATTCCCGCGTAAAACCTGTGGCCGGCCAAGTCTGCAACCTGGTGCCCATGGGCAGGATCGAACTGCCGACCTCTCCCTTACCAAGGGAGTGCTCTACCACTGAGCCACATGGGCAGTTCCCGCCTGCCCCCGGCTCGTTCAGAGCCGGGATTGAAAAGGCCGACCCTTTCGAATCGGCCTTTCATGTTGTCTGGTGGGGGCACAAGGACTCGAACCTTGGACCAATTGATTAAGAGTGAACTGCTCTACCAACTGAGCTATACCCCCGGTGCCTTTCGGCAGATCGGCGTTTCCGTCGATCAAGAGCCGCGAATTATAGAGAGGCTTCCCGCCCGGCGCAACATGTGCACGGATATTTTTTGCTCAGGCGAGGATGCGGCCCGCGCGCCGCCGTGTACCGACGCCTGTCAGGCCACCCAGCCCCTGTCCGCCGTGGGCATGGCAGATGGCGCAGGCGAGCGCGTCGGCGGCGTCGGGGCTGGGGCAGGCATCGAGCGCCAGCAGGCGCTGCACCATGTGCTGCACCTGCTCCTTGGCCGCCTTGCCGTAGCCGACCACCGACTGCTTGACCTGCAGCGCGGTGTATTCGGCCACCGGCAGTTCGCAGGACACCGCGCCGCAGATCACCGCGCCGCGCGCCTGTCCCAGCAGCAGCGTGGACTGCGGGTTAACGTTGACGAAGACCTTCTCGACCGCGACGACGTCCGGCTGGTAGGTGGCGATGACCTCGCGCACGCCGTCGAGCAGGGTCTTGAGGCGGCCTGGCAGTTCGCCGTCTTTGGTCTTGATGCAGCCGCTGGCGACGTAGCGCAGCTGGCTGCCGAGCTGGTCCACCAGGCCGAAGCCGGTGATGCGCAACCCCGGGTCCAGCCCGAGGATGCGGGTGGCGACGCTGCGCGAGGCGGCGGCTTTGCTCAAATCTGCACGGCGGTGCCGCTGACGCACACCATCAGCATGCCGTTGTCCGCGCCCAGCACTTCGTAATCGACGTCGATGCCGATGACCGCGTTGGCGCCGAGCTTCTTCGCTTCCGACTCCATCTCGTTCATCGCGATGCGGCGGGCGTCGGACAGCGTGCGTTCGTAGGCGCCGGCACGGCCGCCGACGACGTTGCGGATCGACGCGAACATGTCCTTGAAGATGTTCGCGCCGATGATGGCTTCGCCATTGACGACACCCAGATACTGGCGCACCGGGCGGTTTTCGAGCGTGGACGTGGTGGTCATCAGCATGATCTGTTCTCCGCTTTGGGGGGAAACCGCATTCTAGCCCTTGCGCGCCAGCCAGACGCCAGCCACTGCCACGGCCATGCCGGCGAGCGCGATGGCGCTCAGCGTCTCGCCGAACATCGCCCAGGCGATCAGCGCGGTGGTCGGCGGCGTGAGATAGAACAGGCTGGCGACGTTGACCGCGCTGCCGCTGCGGATCAGCAGGTTCAGCAGGCTGATCGCGCCGAGCGAGAGCACCAGCACCAGCCACAGCAGGGCGAAGATGAATTCGCCGCTCCAGTCGATGGCCATCGTTTCGGTCTGGCTGGCGATCAGCGCGGTGACCGCCAGCGTCGGCACGAACTGCACCACCGAGCCGGTACGCAGGTCGAAGCGCGGGCAGAAGCGTTTCTGGTACAGCGTGCCGGCGGTGATGCCGACCAGCGCCGCCAGCGCCGGCACCAGCATGTGCAGCAGGGCGCCGGGTGCGACGCCGTCCACCGTCGCCTTGCTGCCGACCACCAGGCCGACGCCGGCAAAGCCCAGTGCGAGCCCTGCCCACTGGCGCGGCGACACGCGTTCGCCCAGCAGCAGTCCGGCGCAGGCCGCGGTCAGCAAGGGCTGCATGCCGACCACCAGCGCCGACACGCCGGCCGGCAGGCCGCGGTCGATCGACATGAACACGCCGCCCAGGTACAGCGCATGCACCAGCAGGCCGGTGACGCCGATATGGAAGGCTTCTTGCGGGCTGGAGGGCCAAGGGGCACGCATGGCCAGCGCCAGCGCCGTCATCAGCGTGATGACCAGCACGTAGCGGGCGGCCAGAAAGGTCAGCGGCTCGGCATAGGGCAGGCCGAACTTGGCGCCGATGAAACCGGTGCTCCACAGCAGCACGAACAGCAGCGGAGTCAGGCGCTGGACCCAGGGTGAGGACGAGAGGGGCGGCATGGTCGGGAGCGGGGGGCTGGGGGACGGCAAAAAATAAAGCGGCGCAGGGCGCCGCTCGGGTGTTTGCGGGCCGAGGGCCGCCAGCTTACTCGCCGATCTCCGCCGAGGTGTAGAACCTCCTGCACGTCGTCGAGGGATTCCAGCGCGTCGAGCAGCTTCTGCATGCGCACGGCCTCGTCGCCGGCCAGTTCGATGACGTTTTCCGGCTTCATCGTCACTTCGCCGAATTCGGCGGTGAAGCCGGCCTGTTCCAGCGCTTCCTTCACCGTGGTGAACTCCCACGGACCGGTGAGGACTTCGATCGAGCCGTCGTCATTGGTGAGAACGTCCTCGGCACCGGCTTCGAGCGCGGCTTCCATCAGCGCATCCTCGTTCGTGCCTGGCGCGAACAGCAACTGGCCGCAGTGCTTGAACTGGAAGGCCACGCAGCCGTCGGTGCCCATGTTGCCGCCGTACTTGGAGAAGGCGTGGCGCACGTCGGCGACGGTGCGGGTCTTGTTGTCGGTCAGGCAATCGACCATCACCGCCGAGCCGCCGATGCCGTAGCCTTCGTAGCGGGTTTCCTCGTAGCTGACGCCTTCGAGCTCACCGGTGCCCTTCTTGATTGCGTTGTCGATCTTGTCCTTGGGCATGTTGATGCCCTTGGCCTTGTCCACCGCCAGGCGCAGGCGCGGGTTGAAGCTGGGGTCGCCCCCGCCCATCTTGGCGGCGACAGTGATTTCCTTTGCCAGCTTGGAAAACGCGGCGCCGCGCTTCTCGTCCTGGCGCCCCTTGCGGTGCTGAATATTGGCCCACTTCGAATGACCAGCCATAAGACCCTCGATACTGCCGTAAGCGGTTGAAAGTTGCGCAGTCTACAACCCGGCGGCGCCTTGCCGCACGCCGTGTGTCGCCTGAGGCCGATGCAGTTCCGGCTCGTTCTGCCGGGCCGCCTGCCCTCGCCCTTCGCCGGCTCTGCTGGCGGCCTGATAAACTCCGGCGCGATGCGGGAAACCCCCGACGACCCTGTGACCACCCCGGAGTGATGCGATGACCGAAGCGCTGCTGATTGCCAAGACCGCCGACAAGGAAATCCACCTGCTGCCGCGCCTGGCCAACCGCCACGGTCTGATCACCGGTGCGACCGGCACTGGCAAGACGGTGACGCTGCAGAAGCTGGCCGAGTCCTTCGCCAGCATCGGCGTGCCGGTGTTCATGGCCGACGTCAAGGGTGACCTTTCGGGCATCGGCGCGGCGGGGGTGAAATCCGACAAGCTGATGCAGCGCCTGGCCGCGATCGGCATCACCGAATACACGCCGCGCGCCAACGCCGTGGTGTTCTGGGACGTGTTCGGCGAGCAGGGCCATCCGGTACGCGCCACCATCTCCGACATGGGGCCGCTGCTGATCTCGCGCCTGCTGAACCTCAACGATACCCAGACCGGCGTGCTGACGCTGGTGTTCAAGGTTGCCGACGACAACGGCCTGCTGCTGCTCGACCTCAAGGACCTGCGTGCGATGGTGCAGTACGTCGGCGAGAACGCGAAGAGCTTCACCACCGAGTACGGCAACATCTCCACCGCGTCGATCGGCGCCATCCAGCGCAACCTGCTGGCGCTGGAGCAGCAGGGCGGCGACCTGTTCTTCGGCGAGCCGATGCTCGACATCGCCGACCTGATGCAGACCGATGCCGACGGCCGCGGCGTCATCAACGTGCTCGCCGCCGACCGCCTGTACAACTCGCCCAAGCTCTACTCCACTTTCCTGTTGTGGATGCTGTCCGAACTGTTCGAGCAACTGCCGGAAGTGGGCGACCCCGACAAGCCCAAGATGGTGTTCTTCTTCGACGAGGCCCACCTGCTGTTCAACGACGCGCCCAAGGCGCTGATCGAGAAGATCGAGCAGGTCGTGCGCCTGATCCGTTCCAAGGGCGTCGGCGTCTATTTCGTCACCCAGAACCCGCTCGACGTGCCCGAGACCGTGCTCGGCCAGCTCGGCAACCGCGTCCAGCACGCGCTGCGCGCCTTCACCCCGCGCGACCAGAAGGCGGTGAAGACCGCCGCCGACACCATGCGGCCGAACCCGGCTTTCGACGCCGCGGCGGCGATCACCGAACTGGGCGTGGGCGAAGCGCTGGTGTCCTTCCTCGACGAAAAGGGCAGGCCGCAGATCACCGAGCGCTGCTTCGTCATCGCCCCGGATTCGCGCCTCGGGCCGCTGAGCGAAGCCGAACGCCGGGCGGCGATCACCGGTTCGGTCATCTACGGCCACTATGAAAAGGCGGTGGATCGCGAATCGGCCTATGAAATCCTGCGCGCCCAGGCCGACAGCAAGACCGCGGCGGCGGCAAAGCCTGGCGCCGCTGGCGACGGCGACGACGGCAACATGATCAACGACATCCTGTTCGGCACCACCGGCCCGCGCGGCGGCAAGCGCGACGGCCTGGTGCAGATCGCCGCCAAGACCGTGACGCGCACCGTGGGCAGCAACCTCGGTCGCCAGATCGTCCGTGGCCTGCTCGGCTCGCTGTTCGGGGGCAAGCGCTGAAGGTGATAGGCAGCAGCAGTGCGGGGCTCGGCTTTGCGGTACTGGGGGCGGTCGGCTTTTCCTTCAAGGCGATCCTGGTCAAGCTCGCCTACCGCCACGGTGTCGATGCCGAAACCCTGCTGGCCCTGCGCATGGCTTTCTCGCTGCCCTTTTTCCTCGTCATGGGGGTGTTCGCGAGCCGCAACTCAGCCCGCCCCCTGACTGGCAGTGACTGGGGCTGGATGGCGGGGCTGGGCTTCTTCGGCTACTACCTTGCCAGCTACCTCGATTTCCTCGGCCTCGACTACATCAGCGCCGCGCTCGAGCGGCTGATCCTGTTCAGCTATCCGACCATCGTCATCGTGCTGTCGGCGCTGTTCCTCGGCAAGCGCATCACCGCGCGCACCGTGCTGGCGCTGGCGACCTGTTACCTGGGCATCGGCTTTGCCGTCGGCCACGATCTGAAGCTGTCGGGGGAATTCGGCGACGTCGTGCTCGGCAGCGTGCTGGTGTTCGGCAGTGCGGTCGCTTATGCGCTGTATCTGATGGGCAACGGCCAGGTGGTCGGCCGCCTCGGCTCGGCCCGCGTCACCGCCTATGCCAGCACTTTCGCCTGCGTGTTCAGCCTGGCGCAGTTCTTCGCCATGCGGCCGCTGGAGACGCTGTTCTCCCAGCCCTGGCAGGTGTACGGCCTGTCGCTGGCGATGGCGCTGTTCAGCACCGTGGCGCCGGTGTGGCTGGTGTCGGAGGCAATCCGGCGCCTGGGTGCGGGGCCGGTATCGCTGACCGGCACGCTGGGGCCGGCGATCACGATCCTGCTCGGCTGGCTGATGCTGGACGAAGCGATCGGCTTCGCCCAGCTTGCCGGTACCGTGTTGGTGGTGGCGGGCGTGCTGGTGATGGCGCGCCAGCGGAACTGAAATCCGGCGCGGCCCTCAGGCCAGACTCAGCCGCTTGCAGATCTCGGTGGTCAGGGCCGCCTGGTTCATGCTGTAGAAGTGCAGCCCGGGCGCGCCAGCGGCGATCAGCTTGTTGCACAGCTCGGTGACCACGTCGAGGCCGAAGGCGCGGATCGAGTCGCTGTCGTCGCCGAAAGACTCGAACTTGCGGCGCATCCAGCGCGGAATCTCGGCGCCGCAGGCATCCGAGAAGCGTGCCAGCTTGCTGAAGCTGCCGATCGGCATGATGCCGGGCACGATGGGAATGTCGATGCCCATCTTGCGGACCTCGTCGACGAAGTGCAGGTAGGCGTCGAAGTTGTAGAAGTATTGCGTGATCGCCGAATTGGCGCCGGCTTCGGCCTTGCGCTTGAAGGCGAGCAGGTCGTCCCTCGGGCTGCGCGCCTGCGGATGCCATTCGGGGTAGGCCGCCACTTCGATCGAGAAGCGGTCGCCCGTCTCGGCGCGGATGAACTCCACCAGTTCGTTGGCGTAGCGGAACTCGCCCGCATCGCCCACGCCCGAGGGCAGGTCGCCGCGCAGCGCGACGATGCGGCGGATGCCGGCTTCGGCGTATTCCTGCAGGATCTCGCGGATGCTGTCGCGGGTCGAGCCGACGCAGGACAGGTGCGGCGCGGCCTCGAAGCCGGCAGCGGCGATTTCCTTCACGGTGGAGAAAGTGCGTTCGCGGGTGGAGCCGCCGGCGCCGTAGGTGACGGAGAAGAAGGACGGCTGCAGCGCGGCCAGGCGGTCGCGTGTGGCCCGCAGCTTTTCCGCGCCTTCGGCGGTGGTCGGCGGGAAGAACTCGATCGAGATTTCAGTGTGGTTCATGCTGTGTCGGAAGCGGTTTTGCCAGCCGGCGTGCGGATGGCGTGGAAGAAGAATTCGCGGTTGCCGTCGCCGCCGGTGATCGGCGAATCGAACCAGTCGAGCACGATCAGCCCGGCCTCGTGCGCGGCGGTCCGCAGCCTGGCCTCGACTTCGGCATACAGCGCGGTGTCGCGCACGATGCCGCCCTTGCCGAGACCTTGCGGGCCGACTTCGAACTGCGGTTTCACCAGCGCCAGCACCTGGCCGTCCGGCGACAGCAGCGCGGGCCATCGAGGCAGCAGCAGCGTCAGCGAGATGAAGCTGGCGTCGCACACCAGCAGGTCGAAGCCCTGCGGCGGGAAATGCTCGCCCAGGTCGTCAGCAACGAGATGGCGGGCGTTGAGGCCTTCGAGCGTGATGCAGCGCGGCTCGGCCGTCAGGCGCGGGTGAAGCTGGCCGTGGCCCACTTCGACGCCGATCACCTTGGCCGCACCGGCCTGCAGCAGGCAGTCGGTGAAACCGCCGGTCGAACTGGCCGACGTCGAGGCAGACCGCACCATGGACGTCGAGCCCGCTGCGTGCCAGCGCGCCTTCGAGCTTCAGCGCGCCGCGCGAGACGAAGCGGTCGCTGTCGTCCGGCGCCACCGTCAGTTCGGCGTCGGGCGGCAGCACCTGCGCCGGCTTGGCCAGCGGCTGGCCTTCATGGCTGACGCGGCCGGCCTCGATCAGCGCCCGCGCGGCGGTGCGCGACGGTGCAAGCCCTTGCGCCACCAGCAGCTGGTCGGCGCGCAGCATGCCGTGGCGCTCGATCGGCACCCTGGTTTCCGCTGCCTGGCGTGGCCGTCCCTGGCGGGCATGGAAGGAGTTCATGCTCATGCGGACGGCCCCACGATGCGCTCAGTAGCGGTAGTGCTCGGGCTTGTACGGCCCGTTCACTGGCACGCCGATGTAGTCGGCCTGGGTCTGGCTCAGCACGGTCAGCCTGGCGCCGATCTTCTTCAGGTGCAGGCGGGCGACCATTTCGTCGAGCTGCTTGGGCAGCACATAGACGCCGACGGGGTATTCGGCGGTCTTGGTGAACAGCTCGATCTGCGCCAGCGTCTGGTTGGCGAAGGAATTGCTCATGACGAAGCTGGGGTGGCCGGTGGCGCAGCCCAGGTTCACCAGGCGGCCTTCGGCCAGCAGGATGATGCGCTTGCCGTCGGGGAAGATGATGTGGTCGACCTGCGGCTTGATGTTCTCCCACTGGTACTGGCGCAGGCTGGCGACTTCGATCTCGGAGTCGAAGTGGCCGATGTTGCAGACGATGGCGTTGTTCTTCATCGCCTTCATGTGGTCGTGGGTGATCACGCCGACGTTGCCGGTGGTGGTGACGAAGATGTCGCCGAGCACGGCGGCTTCTTCCATGGTGACGACGCGGAAGCCTTCCATCGCCGCCTGCAGCGCGCAGATCGGGTCGATCTCGGTGACCCACACGGTGGCGCCGAGGCCGCGCAGCGACTGGGCGCAGCCCTTGCCGACGTCGCCGTAGCCCAGCACCACGCCGATCTTGCCGGCGATCATCACGTCGGTGGCGCGCTTGATGCCGTCGACCAGCGATTCGCGGCAGCCGTACAGGTTGTCGAACTTGGACTTGGTGACCGAATCATTGACGTTGATCGCCGGGAACTTCAGCTCGCTGCGGGCATGCATCTGGTACAGGCGGTGCACGCCGGTGGTGGTTTCCTCGGTGACGCCCTTGATCTGCGCTAGGCGGGTGGAATACCAGCTCGGGTCGGTTTTCAGCTTTTCCTTGATGCTGGCGAACAGCACTTCGGCTTCCTCGCTGTCCGGCTTGTCGAGCACCGACAGGTCCTGCTCGGCGCGCGCGCCCAGGTGCAGCAGCAGCGTGGCGTCGCCGCCGTCGTCGAGGATCATGTTGCTGTAACCACCGTCGGACCACTCGAAGATGCGGTGGGTGTAGTTCCAGTAATCCTCGAGCGATTCGCCCTTGACCGCGAACACCGGCACGCCCGAGGCGGCGATGGCGGCGGCGGCGTGGTCCTGGGTCGAGAAGATGTTGCACGAGGCCCAGCGCACTTCGGCGCCGAGCGCGGTCAGCGTCTCGATCAGCACCGCGGTCTGGATCGTCATGTGCAGCGAGCCGGTGATGCGCGCGCCCTTCAGCGGCTGGCGGGCGGCGTATTCCTCGCGGATCGCCATCAGGCCCGGCATTTCGGTTTCGGCGATGCGGATTTCCTTGCGGCCCCAGTCGGCAAGCGACAGATCGGCAACGACGAAATCCTTGAAATCAGCCACAGCGTTCATGTGATGCTCCATTGCTATGGCCGGGAGGGAAGGGGCATGGCGTGCGGCTCACCCGGCATCCCGAACCCGGCAGGGTTGAGGGAAGAAACGCCTGCGGACGACACACGGAGACGTTTCGGGCGAGCGCCGTTCAAACCGCCGCGGCGGCAAGCCGCGGGTTTCCGAGCCTGGGGGGCTGGGCTGGGCAGCCCGGCGCCTCGCAGCGCTCCTCGGAACAAGGGCGGCATTATACGGCGACTGGCGGGGGCATGTGCAGTGCAGTTGGCGAGGTGTTGGGTCTGTTGCCGCGGATGGGTGGATATGTTTCCTATAATCTTCTCATAACTATGCTGTTTATAATGGCCAAGCATTTGATGATTTTTGATAATTCTGTATTAGAATCTTCTCATTATTTCGGCAGGAGGCTGCGTGCGCCCCCGACTCGAACATCCTCGGGATCGTCTGGCTACCGTGCTCGGACGGCAACCAGCGGCCAGTGCGCGCGAGCTGGCCGCAATCCTCGGCGTCAGTGTGCCGACCCTGCACCGCATGCTGGCCGAGCTGGACGGCCGCGTGCTGGCTGCCGGCAAGGCCCGCCGTGTGCGCTACGCCCTGCGCAGACCCTTGCGTGGCGTCGAGGCCGAACTGCCGGTCTACCGGGTCGATCGGGCCGGCCGGATCGAACAGGTGGCCAGCCTGTCGCCCATGATGCCGCGAGGCTGCCGGATGGATCTTGCCGTCATCGGCTGGCCGGCGCCGGAAGAGGCGCGCGACGGCTGGTGGGAAGGCTTGCCCTATCCGCTCTACGACATGCGCCCGCAGGGTTACATGGGCCGGCAGTTCGCGCGTGCGGAGCATCGTCGCTTCGGCGTCGCCGAGAATCCCGAGGAGTGGGATGACGACGATGTCCTGCACGTCCTCAGCCAGACCGGCAGCGACGTCAGTGGCGATCTGGTCGTCGGTGAAGCGGCATGCCTGCAATGGCAGGAGAATCGTTCCGTGATGCCCGAACCGCTGGAAGCGGAGGGTATCGGCGAAGCCTACGGGCAACTGGCCGAGCGTGCAGTTGCAGCCGGCATCGCTGGCTCCAGCGCGGCCGGCGAGTTTCCCAAGTTCAGCGCGATGCGGCGCCTGCCGGGCAGTGCCACGCCGCATGTGCTGGTGAAGTTCTCCGGCGCGGACGATTCCGCCACGGTGACGCGCTGGGCCGATCTGCTGGTGTGCGAGCATCTCGCGCTCGAATGCGCGGCAAACATGCCTGGCGTGGAGAGCGCCGCCAGCCGCATCGTCCGTCATGCCGGCCGTACCTTCCTGGAAGTCGAGCGTTTCGACCGCCATGGCGATTTTGGCCGCAGTCCGCTGTGCAGCCTGGGTACGCTCGATGCCGCGCTGCTCGGCGCCGACACCCGCGATTGGGGCCGGCTGGCCGAGCGCTTCACTGCCGCTGGCCTGCTGTCACCGGCGGATGTGCATCGCATCGAGTGCCTGTGGTGGTACGGACGGCTGATTGCCAATATCGACATGCACACGGGCAACCTGAGTTTTCGTCCTGCCGGCGGGCGTCTGGCATTGGCGCCAGCCTACGACATGCTGCCGATGCAGTATGCCCCCCTGCCCGGCGGCGAACTGCCGGTGAGGGAGTTCAAACCCCCGCCGCCCCTGCCGCAGCAGCGGCCGGCATGGCGTATCGCCTGCGAAGCGGCGCAGGCATTCTGGTCGCTGGCGGCATCGGACGGGCGGATCAGCGCGGGATTCCGCGAGGTGTGCGGGGTGAACGGCAAGCGGCTGAGCGAGGCGGCCATGCAGGTTTGAGCGCATGGCAAGGCCTTTCGGGGTGCTTCACGAAAGGTGCGCGAGGTGTTCCAGCAGGGTCCGCTCATTGACGAAAGTCAGCTCGTACATCGAGGTGAATGCCTTGGCGTTTTCGTCCGGCAGGCCGGCAATGCACATCACGAACTGGTGCCGGCCCAGGCCGAGGCGCTTCTTAAGCGCCAGATAACGGTCGATGTCCTGACGGAATTCGCCGGTCTTGCATTCGATGCAGACGGGAACGGGCGTGGGGCCGTCGCGCAGCATGAAAACGTCGACTTCGCACGCGTCGCCGTTGCTGGACATCAGCCGCAAGCTGCGGGCGCAGGACACGCGCCAGCGCCGCTCCTTCGCGTGGCGCAGGCAGACCATCAGCGCATGCCATTCGAGCCAGCGGCCGCTGAAAAAGGCGCGGATCATCGGGGCGGTCTGGAGCACCAGGCGAATGTTGTTTTCCTGCTTGTTGTGCAGGTATTTGGCGACGAAGGAGAAGTCGTAGAGCTGCCGGCAGAAGTCGGTGATCGTGCGGGCGTCTTCCGCGGATTTGTTGGCCAGGCTGATCGACGCGCTGGCGTAGCCCTTGTTCTGCGACCAGCGCATGCGTTCGAGCACGTCCTTGAGCACCGGCAGGTTCGCGCCGATGGCTTCGGCCACCTCGTCGTAGAAGCCGCTGGTATCCACGCTGTCCGGTTCGGCTTCGGCCTTGATCTGCCGCTTCTGGAACCAGTCGTAGATCGGCTGGTGTTGCTGATCGCTGGCGAGGACAGTGGTGTTGGAGAGATCGATGTCGCTGGCCGACGCGGACGCCGGAGCCGCGGCGGACACGTCGGGCGCGGAAGCTTTCAGGCGCGCGAGTTCGCGTTGAGCGTCGAAGTAGCGGGCGAGCAACTGCTCGACGAAATACAGCGTGGGGTAGATCTTCGTCGGGGCGCCGCATTTCGGGCAGGCGAGGGTCTGCCCTGCCAGTGTGTCTGCCTGTTCGGCCAGCAGGGTGCATTTGTTGCAGCGGAGAAGGGCCATGGCGTGGGACGCGAGCGGATGTCTGATGCCGGAGGAGTATAGGGTGCCGGCTATCGGGGCGAGATTGGGATTGGGGCGTAGCCGTGATGCACTGCCCATGGTTTGAACAGAAGCGTGTGATGGGTTTCGCTACATGGCCTACGTGGCCTCACTTGCCCAGGAAATCTCAACGATCCTCTCGGGTGCTCGGACTGTCGGCCCACGCCTGCATGGCTTGATGATCGATGACCCGGCCTGCGTCCACGTCGGCGAGGGTTTCGTGGGTCAGCCGTTCCCGCTCTTCTTCCTGGTCGAGCCAGGCCGACGGCGCCTGCTTCATGATCCAGCCCCGCGAACGCTCCAGCCGCTCGGCCATCTGATCGACCTTTTCGGCCAACGGCAGCGGTACGTGCGCGGTCAGCACCTTGGTTTCAGTCCGTGCCATTTCAGTTTCCTCGTGCCGATAACGAATCAATCATCATGCCTTCCGTCGGTGATTGCCTTGGCGTTGTACCTCACCTAGAAAAAACGCCCCCTGCCGTTTCCGGCAGGGGGCGCACTTGCCTGAAGCTGCGAGGCTTACAGCCCGGCGTCGGCCCGCAGCGCGGCGGCCTTGTCTGTCTGCTCCCAGCCGAACTCCGGTTCGTCGCGGCCGAAGTGACCGTAGGCGGCGGTGCGGGAATAGATCGGGCGCAACAGGTCGAGGGTCTGGATGATCGCTTTCGGCCGCAGGTCGAAGTGCTTGCCGACCAGTTCGACGATCTTCTCGTCGGCGATCCTGCCGGTGCCGAAGGTGTTGACCATCAGCGACACCGGGCGGGCGACGCCGATGGCGTAGGCGACCTGCACTTCGCAGCGCTCTGCGAGGCCGGCGGCGACGATGTTCTTCGCCACGTAGCGGCCGGCGTAGGCGGCCGAACGGTCGACCTTGGAGGGGTCCTTGCCCGAGAACGCGCCGCCGCCGTGGCGGGCCGCGCCGCCGTAGGTGTCGACGATGATCTTGCGTCCGGTCAGGCCGCAGTCGCCGTGCGGGCCGCCGACGACGAAGCGGCCGGTGGGGTTGACCAGGTAGCGCACCTTGCCCTGGATCAGTTCCTTGGGCAGCACCGGCTTGATGATGAGCTCGACCACTGCCTCGTGGATCTGCGACTGGCTGACGTCGGGGTCGTGCTGGGTCGATACCACCACGGTGTCGATCGCCGCCGGCTTGCCGTCAACGTACTTCACCGTGATCTGGCTCTTGGCGTCCGGCCGCAGCCACGGCAGGCGGCCGTCCTTGCGCACTTCGGCCTGGCGCTGCATGACGCGGTGCGCGTAGTAGATCGGCAGCGGCATCAGGCTGGGGGTTTCGGTGGTGGCGTAGCCGAACATGATGCCCTGGTCGCCGGCGCCCTGGTCGAGCGGGTCATCGTTGGCGTTATCCACGCCCTGGGCGATGTCGGGCGACTGGCGGTTGATCGCCGCCAGCACCGCGCAGCTCTTGTAGTCGAAGCCGATGTCGGAGTTGTCGTAGCCGATGCGGCGGATGACGTCCTGCGCGATTTCGCGGTAATTGGGATGGGCGGTGGTGGTGATTTCGCCCGAGATCACCACCAGGCCGGTGGACACCAGGGTTTCGCAGGCGACGCGCGCCTTCGGGTCTTCGGCCAGGATGGCGTCGAGCACGCCGTCGGACACCTGGTCGGCCACCTTGTCCGGATGGCCTTCGGAAACGGACTCGGAAGTAAACAGAAATTCAGCCATGTCGTACTGCTCCAGCAACAAAAAATCCCCGATCAGCCAATGACTTGCGTCTGCGGCCAGCTCCGGGGATTTTTGTCGGGCAGCCGACGCTTTAGCAGTATTTCCGCAGAGGCGACCTGTCTGAGCCTGTTTGCCCGGTCGCTGCGCCCGCCCTGCAAGTTGTCGATTTAACTCGGCGGTGAAGCGCGATTATAGACCGGGATCGCCGGGTATGTAAGCATTCGCCCCTTCTCCCCTGTTTCCGGGTCTGTTTCCGACGTGCTGGTCGATCTTTCGTTTCGTCTTCTGTCGCGCCTGCCGCTGTCCTGGCTGCACCGCCTGGGCGGCTGGACCGGCTGGCTGGTCTATCGTGCCTCGCCGTCCTATGCACGGCGCCTGCGTGCCAACCTGTTCAATGCGCTCGGCCGCGAGGACGAGGCGGTGCTGCGCGCCGCGGTCGCCGAAGCCGGCCGCCAGGCGATGGAATTGCCTTGGATCTGGCTGCGTCCGGCCGAGGAAGTGGTGGCCAGCGCGGTGCGCACCGAAGGCTGGGAGCTGGTCGAGCAGGCGCGCTCGGACGGTGCCGGCATCCTGTTCATCACGCCGCACCTGGGCTGCTTCGAGATCACCGCGCAGTGCATCGCGGCGAAGATTCCGATCACCGTGCTCTATCGCCCGCCGCGCAAGCCCGCCTTGCAGCCGCTGATGGAGGCGGGCAGGGCACGCGGCCAGATGCGCACCGCGCCGGCCGACCTGTCGGGCGTGCGCAAGCTGGTGAAGACGCTGCGCAGTCACGAGGCGGTGGGCATGCTGCCCGACCAGGTGCCGGGCGAGGGCGAAGGCGTGTGGGCGCCCTTTTTCGGCAAGCCGGCATGGACGATGACGCTGGCGGCGCGGCTGGCGGCGGTGAAGGGCGTGCGCGTGATCTACACCTGGGCCGAGCGCCTGCCGCGCGGCCAAGGCTATCTGTTCCGCCTGCAGGCGCCGACCGAGGCACTGACCGGCGAACTGGAGACCGACGTGGCGATCATCAACCGCGAAGTGGAGCGCATCATCCTGCAATGCCCGCAGCAATACCTGTGGGGCTACAACCGCTACAAGCAGCCGCGGGGCGGCGAGGGAGACGCTGACAGGCGGGCAGCCGGCGAGGGGGAAGCATGAGCCGTCTCGCCATCGGCCTGTTCTGGCTGCTGCACTGGCTGCCGCTGTCGTTGCTGTCGCGCATCGGCGAAGCCTTCGGCCTGCTGCTCTATGTGGTGGTGGTGCCGCGGCGCAAGGTGGTGCTGACCAATTTGCGCCTGTGCTTTCCCGAACTGTCCGACGGCGAACGCCGCGCGCTGGCGCGGCGCCACTTCGCCGTCAATGGCCGCAGCGTGCTCGAACGCGGCCTGGCGTGGTGGGCTGGTCCCGAGCGCCTGCGCCGGCTGGTGCGCATCGACGGGCTGGAGCGCCTGCAGGCGCTGAAGGACGCCGGCAAGCCGGTGATCCTGCTGACGCCGCATTTCGTCGGCCTCGACATGGCGGGCACGCGGCTGTCGATGGAAGGCGATTTCGTCAGTGTCTATGCGCCGCAGAAGAACAAGGTCTTCGATCACTGGCTGCATCACGGCCGCAGCCGCTTCAATGACCAGTTGCTGCTCGCACGTACCGATGGCGTGCGCGCCACCGTGAAGGCGATGAAATCCGGCCGCCCGCTGTACTACCTGCCGGACCTGGACTACGGCCGCAAGGAATCCATCTTCGTGCCTTTCTTCGGCGTGCAGGCGGCCACCATCACGGGCTTGCCGCGGCTGGCGCGGCTGGCGGGAGCAGCCGTGATGCCCAGCGTCGTGCGCATGCTTCCCGGTGGCGCCGGCTATGTGCTGGAACTGGGCGAGCCCTGGGCGGATTATCCTTCGGACGACGTCGAGGCCGATACCCGGCGCATGAACGGCTGGCTGGAAGGCGTGGTGCGCACCATGCCCGAGCAGTATTACTGGGTGCATCGCCGCTTCAAGACCCGCCCCGAGGGCGAGCCGCGCATCTACTGAGCGGTGGCCAGCGCGTGCCCCGAGGTGGACGCTGGGCAGCGGGCTGGAGGACAATCGCCGCTCCCGGGTGTCCTCCTTACCTTTTCCCCTCTGGATTGCGATGAAGCTGCGTTTCACCAAGATGCACGGCCTCGGCAACGATTTCGTCGTCATCGACGCGACGCGTGCGCCGGCCGATCTGACGCCGGCCCGTGTCAGGGCGATCGCCGACCGCCATTTCGGCGTCGGCTGCGACCAGTTGCTGGTGGTCGAACCGGCAGGCCAGCCGGGTGTCGATTTCCGCTACCGCATCTTCAATGCCGATGGCGGCGAAGTGGAGCAGTGCGGCAATGGCGCGCGCTGCTTCGTCCGTTTCGTGCATGACAAGGGCCTCAGTGACAAGCGCGAGATCCGCGTCGAAACGCGCTCGGGCATCATCGCCCCGCGCCTGCGCGAAGACGGCCTGGTCACCGTCGACATGGGTGTGCCCGAGTTGGCACCGGCAAGGATTCCCTTCCTGTCCGATTCCGACGCGGTCGTGCAGCCGCTGCCGGTGGGCGAGGTCACGGTGGCGATCACCGCGGTATCGATGGGCAATCCGCACGCGGTGCAGGTCGTCGCCGACGTCGATGCCGCGCCGGTGGTCGATCAGGGCGCGCTGATCGAGCGCCACGAGCGTTTCCCGGCGCGGGTCAACGCCGGCTTCATGCAGGTGCTCGAACCGCATCGCGTGCGCCTGCGCGTGTTCGAGCGCGGCGCCGGCGAGACCCTGGCCTGCGGCACCGGCGCCTGCGCGGCGGTGGTTGCCGGTTTGTTGCGCGGCTTGCTGGAGTCGCCGGTGCGGGTTGAGACCCGGGGCGGCGAACTCGAGATCGCCTGGGCCGGGCCGGGCACGCCGGTGCTGATGACCGGGCCTGCAGTGAGTGTTTTCGAAGGCGAGATGGAGCTCGATTAGGTGGCCATCGCCGGGCGTCCCTGACCGGGCGTCCCCAACTGAAGGTGTCGCGGAAGGCCCGCCGCGGTTTGCCGAATTCTTGATGCTGGGCACGCTGTACTCCCGGCTGGAGTGATGGATATGAATGCTGACGACGTCGCCCGGTATCTGCGCGACAACCCTGATTTCCTTGCCCAGCACGGCGAGCTGTTCACCCGGCTGACCGTGCCGCACCCGCAGCATGGCGGCCAGGCCATCTCGCTCGCCGAGCGGCAGCTCCATGCGCTGCGCGACAAGATCCGCCAGCTCGAGCACAAGCTTGCCGAACTGATCCGTTTCGGCGAGGAAAACGACGACATCAGCTCCAAGGTGCATCGTCTCGCGCTTGCCCTGCTGGCAGCAGGCAGTGCGGATGCGGTGCGCCGCGTGCTGGTCGGCAGCCTGCAGGAAGATTTTTCGGTTCCGCATGTCGCGCTGGAAACCTGGGGCCTGGCAGGCGACGACTCCAGCCTCGGCGAACCGCTGCGCCGCCATCTCGACGCCTTGCGCAATCCTTATTGCGGCGCTCCCGAGAACATGGAGCTGCTGTCCTGCTTCGGCGAAGTCGCGCCGCATGTGCGCTCCGTCGCATTGATTCCGCTGCGGTGCGGCGGTGCGGCTTTTGGCGTGCTCGCGCTCGGCAGTGCCGAAGCGGAGCGCTTTTATGCCGACATGGGCACGCTCTATCTCATGCGCATCGGCGATCTGGCCGCCGCCGCCTTGTCGGCCGGACGTGGCTGATTCGATCGGCAAGGCGGCAGTATGGCCCAGGATGTGATCACGGAAGCCGGGCCGGCAGAGGCCTGCATACCGTTGCCGCCTGACGTGGAGGCTTGGCTGGACTGGCTGGCAAGCCAGCGCCGCGCGGCGGTTCTGACGCTGCAGGCCTATCGTCGCGATCTCGAAACCCTGCTGCGCCTCGCTGAGGGCAGGGAGCTGGCGGGGCTCGTTCCGCACGACATCCGGCGTTTTGTCGCCCGCCTGCATGGCGAAGGGCTGACGGGGCGTTCGATTGCGCGCCACCTCAGCGCCTGGCGGGGCTTCTATCGCTGGCAGGTCCGCCGCCGGGGGCTGGCGGCCAATCCGGTGGACGGCATTCAGGCGCCGAAATCAGCCATGACCCTGCCGCGCGCCCTGTCTCCCGATCAGGCGCAGGCCTTGCTCGATGGCGAGACGGGCGATGGCGTGCTCGACCTCCGCGATCAGGCGATGTTCGAACTGTTCTACTCGTCAGGACTGCGGCTTGCCGAACTGGCGTCGCTCGACATCGGCGGGGGCCTGGATCTGGCCGAAGCCATGGTCACCGTGACCGGCAAACGCCAGCGCCAGCGCAGCGTGCCGGTGGGCGGCAAGGCGCTCGAAGCCTTGCATGCCTGGCTGGCGGTGCGGGATTCCGTTGCGCCCAGGCATGAACAGGCCGTTTTCGTTTCACGCACGGGGGCCCGTCTGTCGCCGAGCGGCATCCGCAGCCGTCTGGCTGAGCGCGCCAGGCAGAGCGGCCTGGGCGTGCATGTCCATCCGCACATGCTCAGGCACAGCTTCGCCAGCCACCTGCTGCAGTCGAGCGGCGATCTCAGGGCTGTCCAGGAATTGCTCGGCCATGCCAGCATTCGGAGCACGCAGGTCTATACTCATCTTGACTTCCAGCATCTTGCCCAAGTTTATGACAAGGCTCACCCGCGAGCACGCAAGTAAACTGGGCATACAGGGAGCGGTCTCGGAAGTTTTGCCCAGATTGGGCATTTTTGAACATGGCGGAAGAGAAGCGCTGCGGTATGCTCGGCCAGTTACTATAAGAGCGGTGAATGGCCAATCTGGCAACGCCCGTTGGCTCAGGAGTTCATGTCAAATAAAACCGTCCCCAAGGCGCTACCCATTCGGGAAGGCATGGCCGATACCGGAAAGCCGGCCTTGGAATCCCCGCGTTGCGCAACACGCGCAGTAGCGTTGCTGCTTGTCCGCCATCAGATCCGTAACCTGCGCCGCTGGTTCGAGGAGTTCGACCGCGACATCCTGCTGCCGATATTGTTGGGTGAAATCGCCTTGCACAATATAGGGGTATTTGAGCACGACAGCAAGTGGGCGTCTGAGCTGTCCGGAGTATCTTCGAGCCCCACGCCCGACGTGTTCCGGTTCGATGATTGCCGCATGCGTCCGTGCAACGCCTATTCCATCGCTGCGGCGACCGATCTGCCGCGTGAAACCGTGAGAAGGAAGATCGGCCGTCTGGTCGATCTGGGATGGATCGAGCGCAGGGAAAACGGCCATCTGTTCATTACCGAAGCCGCCATCAGGCATTTCGGCTCGATCCTCAGTTCGCGTGAATTGGTCGAATTGATGGATGCCGCCGAGCGCGCGCGCAAGCTGATGCCGGAATACAGCGATTTGCGGGAAGCCGGCCAGCTTGCCACGGGAGAGGCGACGGGCGTGGGTGCCGATGCCTGAATCCACCGGGGACGGTGGGTGTGATCACGGTGCCGCCGTAGCGGCAGGTGCGCGGTAGTCTGGATTCGCACCGGGCTCCGCATTCCAGAGCGCGCTGCCGATAAGCGCCAGTGCGAGCAGCAGCACGGCCGAATAGCGGCGTTGTTGTGCCGCCGTGCCTGCCTGTCTGCGTTCTGCGCCGTGGTAATACATTGTCCGCAGGTATTGCGCGCCTGCCGCCGCGAGCGTCAGCAGGCCGGCGCCGAGCAAACGGGAGGAGCCCGTGTCGAACTGCAGCCCGATGGCGGGGTCGCGGCCGGGCATGAAAAAGGCTGGCGCCTGCGTCAGCAGGAACAGCCCGCCGACCAGGCACAGCATGAACATCACCACCTGCAGCGAGCGCACGCCGGATGCCGCTCAGGCGTCGAACAGATCGCCGCCTGCTGCGCGCGGCGGTGCGAGGCCGAAATGCTGCCAGATCGAATGCGTTGCCATGCGCCCGCGCGGTGTGCGCTGCAGATAGCCCTGCTGGATCAGGTAGGGTTCGATCACGTCCTCGATGGTGTCGGTTGACTCGCCGATCGCGGCAGCGATGTTGTCCAGTCCGACAGGGCCGCCGCCGAACTTCTCCAGCATCGCCGACAGCAGCTTGCGGTCCATCAGGTCGAGGCCGAGCGAGTTGACGTCCAGCATGCCCAGCGCAGCGTCGGCCACCGCCGAGCTGATGCGGCCGTTCGCCTTCACCTCGGCGTAGTCGCGCACGCGGCGCAGCAGGCGGTTGGCGATGCGCGGCGTGCCGCGCGCGCGGCGGGCGATCTCCAGCGCGCCCGGATCGTCGATCTCGACGTTGAGCAGCCGCGCCGAGCGGCCGACGATGAAGCCGAGCTCTTCCGGCGTGTAGAACTCCAGCCGCGAGACGATGCCGAAGCGGTCGCGCAGCGGGTTGGTCAGCATGCCGGCGCGGGTGGTGGCGCCGACCAGGGTGAAGGGCGGCAGGTCGAGCTTGACCGAGCGCGCCGCCGGCCCTTCGCCGATCATGATGTCGATCTGGAAGTCTTCCAGCGCCGGGTAGAGGATTTCCTCCACCACCGGCGACAGGCGATGGATCTCGTCGATGAACAGCACGTCGTGCGGTTCGAGATTGGTCAGCAGCGCGGCCAGGTCGCCGGCGCGCTCCAGCACCGGGCCGGAAGTCTGGCGCAGGTTGACGCCCATCTCGGCGGCGACGATGTGGGCCAGCGTGGTCTTGCCCAGGCCGGGCGGGCCGAACAGCAGCACGTGATCCAGCGCCTCGCCGCGGCGGCGTGCGGCCTGGATGAAGATTTCCAGCTGTTCGCGGATCTTGGCCTGGCCGACGTATTCGGCCAGCCGCTTGGGGCGCAGCGCCCGCTCGATCGCATCTTCCTGGCGGTCGGCGGGCTGGGCGGAGATCAGGCGCTCGGTACTCCCGGCGCGCAGCTTGTCGGTCTCGATCATGGTGCGCAGTTTAGCCGATGGCCGGGAAAACAAAACGGGGAGCCGAAGCCCCCCGTTTTTGTTGCCACGAGTGCAGTGCCGATCAGGCGCGGCGGCGGCGCAGGGCGCCCAGGCCGGCGAGGCCGATGCCCAGCAGGGCAAGCGCACCGGGTTCCGGAACCACCTGCACCGGCCGGGTCGTGATCTTGAGGCCGAATTGCGCCTCGGTGGCCTTGCCTTCCTCGGTCATGAAGCCGGTGCAGCCGGGAGCGGTGCCTGCGGCGAGGCAGGCTTCGTCGGACAGGGCCCTCAGATTGTTGGACGCTTCGAAAATGCTCGCGAAGTACTTGTGGCCATCGAATTCGAACTCGTAGTTGAGCGCGCCGAAGGCCAGCACGAAGACGTCGTCGCAGACCGTGACGCTGTTCGGCAGGCAGGTGCCGGCGGAGTTGGGGGTTTCGACGAAATGGATCTGGAAGATGTTCTGCAGCGCCGGCATGGAATCGCCGCCTTGGGGGGTCAGCAGCACGTCGGCGATCAGGGTGGCGGAACGCAGGGTCGCGAAGTTGCCATTCAGCGCATTGTTGTAATGCGTGATGGTGTTGGTCAGGGCCGTGCTGCCGTCGGTGGCGACGCTGCCGGACGCCGGAGAGCTGCCGATCTGCAGGCCGCTACGCGAGAAATTGGTCCCTGCATTTTGATTGGTGTGGTCGCCGCCGTTGTATCCCCAGCTGATCAGCTGGTTGTTCGACGGTCTGCGTGCCGGTACCGCCACCGAATTGAGTGGCGCCTGCGCTGGTGTCCCACCTCAGGCCGATGGTGAAGTCCCAGGAGCTGACGGGGGCTGCGAAGGAAGCGGTTGCGGTCAGAGCCAGGGCGCTGGCGGCGACGATGTTGCGGATGGTGTGCATTGTGTGGTCCTCCCAGAAAAGGTTGCAAGGCCATCAAGCACAACTTGTGCCATATTTCTTGTTATTGATTTAATTAAACAAATTTCTACGTTTGGTTTTATCTGTAAAATTTGTCGACATTTGTGATTTTGTTGTTTGTTGTGATTCGATTTTCAAGTTTTTGACAGTTGGCGCAGCGCCAGCCGGATGCCTTCCGACACGCCGATGCCTTCGTCCAGGCTTTTCATCGCTCCCAGCGCCTCACGTTCGTTGTAGCCCAGTGCCAGCAGCGCATTGAGGATGTCGCTGCGGGCATCGGGCGCGTGGCCCGGCGCGGCGGCGAGCCGGGCGCCGGACAGATTCGGCAGCGCCTTGCCGAGCTTGTCGCGCAGTTCCAGCAGCAGGCGTTCGGCGGTCTTTTTGCCGATACCGGGAATCTTCACCAGGCGGCCGGTTTCCTGCAGCGCGACCGCTTGCGCGAGGTCGTTCACCGACAGCCCCGACAGCACCGCCAGTGCCATGCGCGCGCCGACGCCGGACACTTTCAGCAACTGGCGGAAGGTGGTGCGCTCCTCGTCGGTGGCAAAGCCGAACAGGAAATGGCCGTCCTCGCGCACCACGTGGTGGGTGTGCAGGCTGACCTGGGCACCGGTGGCCGGCAGGCCGTAGAAGGTGCTCATCGGCACGTCGATTTCGTAGCCGACGCCATGTACGTCGACGAGGATCTGGGGCGGGTTCTTTTCGAGCAGGGTGCCGGTGATGCGTCCGATCATGAGCGAGCTTCCAGGCGGGGCGGATGAGAACGTGGCAAGTCTACCAGTGGCGCCTGCCAGTGCCTGTTCCCATGGGTGAAAATTCATACAGCTCGATTGGCGGGGTCCATGAACGGGGTGGCCATGGATTCAGGCCCGCCTGGAGGGTATTTTCCTTCTGTCGGCCGGCGCGCTCGGGCTAGAATCTGGCCCGTTCGCGCAATTGCGCCGGCCTGAGCTGCCTTGTGCTGCACAGATGCCGCCCCGTCGAAATGATCGAGGAGATTCCCCATGCCGCAGATGAAGTTCCTGGCCGCCACCCTGGCGCTGTGCGCCGCTGCCACTGTCAACGCCGCCGACATCAAGGTCGGCATCGCGCTGGACATTTCCGGTCCCTTCTCGGCGCTGGGCGCGGAGGCGCGCGACGGCTTCGAACTGGCCATCGAGAAGCTCGGCGGCAAACTCGGCGGCCAGCCGGCGGAGTTCCTGCGCACCGATTTCGGCGGCAGCCCGGAGCAGGCCAACCAGCTCGTCGCCCGCTACCTGCAGCGTGAAAAGATCGACTTCTTCACCGGCCCGATCGGCTCGAACGCCGCGCTGGCGGTCGGCCCGGCGCTGTTCGCCGCCAAGGTGCCCTACCTGTCGAGCAACCCCGGCCCCAGCGCCTACGCCGGCGACAAGTGCAGTCCCTGGTTCTTCGCCCAGTACCAGAACGACACCTACGACGAGGCCGCCGGCAAGGTCGCCAACGAGAAGGGCTACCAGAACGTCGTGCTGATCGCGCCCAACTACCCGGCGGGCAAGGATCACCTGAATGGCTTCAAGCGCCTGTACAAGGGTGCGGTGAAGGACGAGATCTACACCAAGCTCGGCCAGATCGACTACGCGCCCGAAATCGCCCAGATCCGTGCGGCCAAACCCGACGCGGTGTTCTTCTTCCTGCCGGGCGCGATGGGCATCAATTTCGTCAAGCAGTTCGTCGGCGGCGGCCTGAAGGACGTGCCGCTGATCGCACCGGGCTTCTCGGCCGACGAGGACGTGATCCAGGCCGTCGGCGAGCCGATGCTCGGCGTGCTCAACACCGCGCACTGGACGCACGATCTGGATGTGCCCGCCAACGCCGAATTCGTCGCCGCCTTCCGCCAGAAGTACGACGGCCGCTACCCCTCGGTGTATGCGGCGATGGCCTACGACACGCTGATGGCGATGGACGCCGCGGTGCGCGATGTCGGCGGCAAGGTGGGCGACCGCGAAGCGGTGCTGAAGGCGCTGAAGAACCCGAGCTTCAAGTCGGTGCGCGGCGACTTCACCTATGGCGTCAACAACTATCCGGTGCAGAACTACTACCTGCGCGAAGTCGGCAAGGATGCCGACGGCCGCCTGACCAACAAGCTGGTCGGCATCACGCTGGAAAACCACCAGGATGCCTACGTCGGCGCCTGCAAGATGTAAGCGTGCGCGGGGCGGGCAGCATTCCCGCCCCCCCAGCCCTGTTTCCATGGATGCAATCTTCGTCTTCGAGCAACTGCTCAACGGTCTCGGCTACGGCTTGATGCTGTTCCTGATCGCCGCCGGCCTGACGCTGGTGTTCGGCATCATGGACACCATGAACCTCGCCCACGGTTCGCTGTACATGGCCGGCGCCTATGTCGCCGCGCGCGTGCATGAAGCCAGCGGCATGTTCACGCTCGCCGTGCTGGTCGCCGTGCTGGTCACCGTGGTCGTCGCGGCCTTGCTCGAAGTGCTGGTGATTCGCCGCCTGTACCGGCGCGACCACCTGGTGCAGGTGCTGGCCACCTTCGGCATCATCCTGATCGCCGACGACGCGGTGAAGGCGATCTGGGGCGTGGCGCCGCTGATGGCGTCGACGCCGGCGGCGCTCGCCGGGCCGGTGCAGCTGGCCGAAGGCCTGCCTTACCCGTCCTATCGCCTGCTGCTGATCGCTGCCGGCCTGCTGGTCGCGCTCGGGCTCTACCTGCTGGTCAACAAGACACGCATCGGCATGCTGGTGCGCGCCGGCGCCTCGAACCGCCAGATGGCCGAGTTCATGGGCGTGCGCGTGGGCACGGTGTTCGCCTTCGTGTTCGCGCTCGGCGCCGGACTGGCGGCGCTGGCCGGCGCGTTGATGGCGCCGATCAGCTCGGTGCAGATCGGCATGGGCGAAGCGATCCTGATCCCGGCGCTGGTGGTCATCGTCATCGGCGGCATCGGCTCGATCCGCGGCGCCTTCGTCGCCGCGCTGCTGGTCGGCCTGGTCGATACCGCCGGGCGCGCCTTCCTGCCGCCGGCGCTGCGCGCGGTACTGCCGCCTTCGGTGGCGGCGGACCTGGGGCCGGCGCTGGCCGGCATCGCCATGTACGTGCTGATGGCCGCCGTGCTGACGCTGAAGCCCGCCGGCCTGTTCCCGGCCCGGGCATGAGGCGAACAGTGTGAATCGTCCCGCTGCCGATTCGTCGCGCGTGGCCGCCACCACAGGTGCTGCCTGCGCCGTGGCCGAACACCCACATCGGCCCTTCGCGGTGCGCTTTCCGGGCTTCGCCCGCCGCCTGCCCTGGCTGGTGCTGGTGATCCTGGCGCTGTTCCCGCTGCTGGCACCGAGCTTCGGGCTGGAATACTACGTCGGCTTCGTGCGCCGGCTGCTGATCGTCGCCATCGCCGCCAGCAGCCTCAACTTCATCCTCGGCTATGGCGGCATGGCCGCGCTCGGGCATGCCGGCTTCATCGGCGTCGGCGCCTACACCGTGGTCGCGCTGGTCGAGGCCGGCTTCTCGTCCGCCTGGCTGGCCTGGGGCGGCGCGCTGGTCGCCGCCGGCCTGTCCGCCGCCCTCATCGGTGCGGTGTCGCTGCGCACGCGCGGGGTGTATTTCATCATGATCACGCTGGCTTTCGCCCAGATGCTGTACTACCTGGCGGTGTCGCTGCGCACCTATGGCGGCGACGACGGCTATGGCCTGTACACCCCGCTGGAAATGGGCGCCTGGCTGGACGGCGTGCATCCGGACGTCTTCTACTGGGTGGTGCTGGTCATCGCCGCGCTGGTGTTCGCGTGCTTCAGCCGCGTCGCCCATTCGCGCTACGGCCATGCGCTGCGCGGCATCCGCGACAACGAAACGCGCATGGTCGCGCTCGGCTACCCGGTGTATCGGCTCAAGCTCGCCGGCTTCGTCGCTGCCGGCGCGGTGGCCGGACTGGCCGGCGGCCTGCTCGCCAGCCACAACGCCTTCGTCAGCCCGGCGATGATGCACTGGACGCAGTCGGCATTGCTGCTGGTGATGGTGATGCTCGGCGGCCTCGGCCGGCGCTGGGGCGCACCGCTCGGCGTGGCGCTGTGGCTGGTGCTGGAAGAAACGCTGAAGATGCACACCGACTACTGGCATTGGCCGCTCGGCGTGCTGCTGCTGCTCGCCGTGTTCCATGCGCCGCAGGGCCTGGCGGCGCTGTTCGAGCGCCGGGAGGGCGGCCGATGAGCCTGTTCGTGGCCGAAGGCCTAGTCAAGCGGTTCGGTGGCCTGCTCGCCACCGACCATGTTGACCTCGCCGTCGAGCGCGGTGAGATCCACGCCCTGATCGGCCCCAACGGTGCCGGCAAGTCGACCCTGGTCAATCTGATCTCCGGCCTGCTGCCGGCCGACGCCGGCCGCATCGTGCTCGACGGCGCCGATCTGACCGGCCTGGCGCCGTACCAGCGCGTGCGCCACGGCTTGGCGCGCTGCTTCCAGATCACCAGCGTGTTCCGCAACGATTCGGTGCGCGACAACCTGCTGCTGGCCGTGCAGGCCCAGGCCGGCTCCAGCTTCCGCTGCCTGCGGCGGCGCGAAGCCGAGACCGCGCTGATGGATGCGGCGCTGGCACTGGCCGACAGGACCGGCCTCGCCGCGGTGCTCGACCGTCCCGCCGGCGTGCTGCCGCACGGCATGCAGAAGCGGCTCGACCTCGCCCTGGCGCTGGCCGCTCACCCCAGGCTGCTGCTGCTCGACGAGCCGATGGCCGGCATGGGGCCGGAGGATTCGGTGCAGATGGTCGAACTGATCGGCCGCCTGCGCAGCGAAACCGCGATCCTGCTGATCGAGCACGACATGGACGCGGTGTTCCGGCTTGCCGACCGCATTTCGGTGCTGGTCTATGGCCGGGTACTGACCTCGGGCGACGCTGCGCACGTCAAGGGGCACCCTGAAGTGCAGTCGGTCTATCTCGGCACGGAGGCGCAGACATGAGCGCCTTCGCCTGCCTGCCCGCCGAGGGCGTTCTTGCTGCCGCAAGGAGGAAGCTGCGTCGCTGCCGGAGGATCGTGCAATGAGTACGCCGCTGCTGAGCTGCCGGGGCCTGGAAGCTGGTTATGGCGCGAGCCAGGTGCTGTTCGGGCTGGACTTCGACATCCGCGCGGGTGAGGTCGTCGCCCTGATGGGCCGCAACGGCATGGGCAAGAGCACCACGATCAAGACCCTGGTCGGTGGCCTGCGCCCGCAGCGCGGTCAGATCCTGTTCGACGGTGCGCCCATCCACGCCGCACGCGCCGACCACATCGCCCGTCTCGGCGTCGCGATCGTGCCCGAAGGCCGCCAGTGCTTTCCGAACCTGAGCGTGCGCGAGCATCTGATTGCCTTCGCCGACTGCCGCAATGCTGCGGCCGAACCCTGGACGCTGGACCGCCTGTACGTGCTGTTCCCGCGCCTGGCCGAGCGCGCCGGCCACATGGGCAACCAGCTTTCCGGCGGCGAACAGCAGATGCTGGCGATCGCCCGCGCGCTCTCGACCAACCCCCGCCTGTTGATCCTCGACGAAGCCACCGAAGGCCTGGCGCCGGTGATCCGCGACGAAATCTGGCGCTGCCTGGCCTTGCTGAAGGCCCAGGGCCAGACCACGCTGGTGGTCGACAAATACGTCGAAAAACTGCTGCCGCTCGCCGACCGCAACCTGATCCTCGAGCGCGGCTGCATCGTCTGGCAGGGCAGCTCGGCCGAGCTGGATGTACAGCGGGAGTTGTGGAGCCGTTATCTGGGAGTATGAGCGGTGGTGGGAGGCTGACGCTGTGCTTAGTGTTCGCCGAAGACGTCTTCCAGCGTTTGCGCATCCAGGATGCTGTCCGCCCAGCGTTCGAGATCGGCGCGAGTGGCACGCTGCAGCCGTTCGGAGGTCTGGCGGTCGAGCGGGCCGAAGCGGCGGGAAAGCTGGCGGGTCAGCAGCTCACGCTCACCGTCCTCGCGGCCTTCTTCACGACCTTTTTCCAGGCCCTGCAACAAGCCTTGCTCCATTCCGGCATGGCGGGCACGTTCGCTCCAGGTCAGCATCTCCTCGTTCTCCTGCGGATAGCACTGTTGGTACAGCTGCCGTTCATTATCGTCAAGCGGACTGTAGATGTCGATGAAGTCCATGTATTTGATACGTTTTTCGATGCTCGGTTCGAGCCCGATCAGGCCGCGCACGGCCTGGGCGTAGATTTCCAGCTTGCGCTCGCGCGGCCAGCGCATGTTGGGCAGGTTGAGCCGGGCGACGAGATTGGGGCTGTCCAGCCAGGCGTCGGCCGGGGTATCGGCGAGGATGCAGGCGAGATAGTCGAAGCGCAGATAGGTGTGCCGCTCGCTGCCCTGCACCAGTTGGCGGCGCACACGTTCCCCACCACGCAGAAAGATCACCACCGGTACCACACGGTCGGTATCCATCAATTCACTAAGGGCGGCACAGTAGGATACAAGGCGATGGATCGAGAATCGCCCAGGCATGCTTTCTTCCTCGAGCACGAACAGCAAGGCCTCGCGCCGGCCGTCGGGCCATTCGGCCAGCAGCGGCACATCGAGTTCGTGGAAGCGATCGCCGAGTCGGCCCTTGAGCTGTTCTTGCCGGATCGGTGTGATGCGTACCGCGTCGTCCAGATCATGGGCTTCGTCGGCTGCGAAGAAGGCCAACGCCTGCCGAGGGTAGTCGAGGATCAGGTTCTTGAAGTTCTGGTCGTGGCTCGGCGCTGGCATCGCACAATCCCGATTTCATGACGAATGGGATTGTATGCCAAATGATTCCGTTGGGTCGCTTGTGCCTTCTTCAACCGAAAACCAGCGCCCCGGCAAGGATCAAGCCGTGCAGGTTGGCCGCGAGGATGGTGCGCTTGATCGCGGGGCCGAGTTCGGCGGGGTCTTCGGCGTGCTGCAGCAGTTCGCGGCCGGCGGAGAAGGACAGCACCAGCGTCATCGCGGCGGCGGCGGTCTTCTGCGGCAGGGTGCCGTTGCTGCTCATGCCGACCAGCCAGCCGTAGGCGACGATGGCGATCAGCAGGTAGCCCCATTTCGCCGCCTGCGGGCCGAGCTTCACCACCAGGGTGTTCTTGCCTGCCGCGGCGTCGCCGGCATGGTCGGGGAACTGGTTGATGAACAGCAGGTTGGCGACCAGCAGCGCATACGACAGGCCGGCGGCGGCAGGCAATGCGGCGAAGCTGCCGCGCTGCACGTAGTCGGTGCCGACCACCACCAGCAGCCAGGCGGCGGCGATCGCCAGTTCGCCCAGGCCGCGGCTCATCAGCTTCAAGGGCGGCGCCGAATAGGCCCAGCCGGCAAACAGGCCGCCGGCGCCGATCAGCAGCAGGCCGGGCCCTGCCTGCCAAGTCAGCCACAGCCCGGCCGGAATCACCGACGCCAGCAACACGTAGCCGAACAGCCCCGTCTGGCGGGGCGTCAGCACGCCGTTCTGGATGAAGCGGCTGCCGCCGGTGAAGGGGAACAGGCGCTCGGTGTTGGCTGCGTCGGCGCCGCTCAACGCGTCGTGGTAATCGTTGATGACATTGACGCCGGCATGGGCGACGAGAGCGAACAGCACGGTGAGCACGGCCGTCGTAGTGTCGATGCCGGCCCCGCTGCGCCAGGCGCTGGCCAGCCCGATCAGGCAGGCCACCAGCGTCACCGACAGGAAGGCGGGCCGGGTTGCGGCGAAGTAGCAGGCGAAGGCGCTGCCGAAGCGGCCGGGCTGCGGTTCGGCCGGGTGCGGGGCGGGCATCGGCAGGCTCATAGCAGCACGATGTCGTACTGTTCCTGCGTGTAGCTGGCCTCGGCGTGCAGCGAGACCTTCTTGCCGATGAAGTCCGACAGCATCGCCAGCGACTGGCTTTCTTCGTCGAGGAACAGGTCGATCACCTGCGGCGCGGCAAGCACGCGGAATTCACGCGCATTGAACTGGCGGGCCTCGCGCAGCAGCTCGCGCAGGATTTCGTAGGCCACGGTGCGCGCGGTCTTGACCTCGCCGCGGGCGTCGCAGGTCGGGCAGGGCTCGCACAGCAGGTGGGCGAGCGATTCGCGCGTGCGCTTGCGCGTCATCTCCACCAGGCCGAGCGCGGTGAAGCCGTTGATGCTCATCTTGGTGTGGTCGCGCGACAGCGCCTTGCGGAACTCGTCGAGCACCATCTCGCGGTGCTCGGTGTTCTCCATGTCGATGAAGTCGATGATGATGATGCCGCCCAGGTTGCGCAGCCGCAACTGGCGGGCGATCGCCTGGGTGGCTTCGAGGTTGGTCTTGAAGATGGTGTCGTCGAAGTTGCGCGCGCCGACGAAGCCGCCGGTGTTGACGTTGACCGTGGTCATCGCCTCGGTCTGGTCGATGATCAGGTAGCCGCCTGACTTCAGATCCACGCGGCGGGCGAGCGCTTTCTGGATCTCTTCCTCGACGTTGTACAGCTCGAACAGCGGCCGTTCGCCGGCATAGTGCTCGAGCAGCGGCAGCACCTTGGGGGTGTATTCGGCGGCGAAGGCGGTGAGCTTCTGGAAGTTTTCCCGCGAATCGACGCGGATGCGCGCGGTGTCGTCGTTGGCGAGATCGCGCAGCGCGCGCTGGCCGAGGCCGAGATCTTCGTGCAGCAGCTTGGGCGGGAACAGACCGGTGGTGCTGTTGCGGATCTCGCCCCACAGCTTGCGCAGGTAGGCGATGTCGGCCGCCAGTTCGGCATCCGAGGCGGATTCGGCCATCGTCCGCACGATGAAGCCGCCGGGCTCGTCGGCGGGCACCAGCGCGCCCAGGCGGTCGCGCAGGGCCTCGCGCTCGGCCTCGTCCTCGATGCGCTGCGAGATGCCGATGTGTTTTTCCTGCGGCAGGTAGACCAGCAGGCGGCCGGCCAAGCTGATCTGCGTCGACAGCCGGGCGCCCTTGGTGCCGATCGGGTCCTTCAGCACCTGCACCATCAGGCTCTGGCCTTCGGTCAGGATGCGTTCGATCGGGCGCGCGGCCTCGCCGTTCTGGCGTTCGCTCCAGATGTCCGCCACGTGCAGGAAGGCGGTGCGCTCCAGGCCGATGTCGATGAAGGCCGACTGCATGCCGGGCAGCACCCGCACGACCTTACCGAGGTAAACGTTGCCGACGATGCCGCGGCTGGCGGTGCGCTCGATGTGCAGTTCCTGCACCACACCCTGTTCGATGATCGCCACCCGCGTTTCCTGCGGGGTGAAGTTGATGAGGAATTCCGTGCTCATGAATGCCTGCGTCAATGGGAAATGCGCAAGGGCGGCTCACCTTCCCGATCGGGCCGCCCTTGCGCATTGCTCATCCATCGTGGCCCGGCTATCGGCAGGCCCTGTGTTTCGCAGGAGCGGCTTTGGCCGGGGGCGCCGAGCCGCGACAGCAGCGGTCGCGCCAAAGCCGCTCCTGCGAGAGATTCTACGGCGAATTGCGCGGGTCACAGAGGATAGCCGAAGGTCTCCAGCAGGTGCGCGGTCTCGAACAAGGGCAGGCCCATGATGCCGGAGTAGCTGCCGTGGATTTCCTCGATGAAGATCGCCGCCTTGCCCTGGATGCCGTAGGCGCCGGCCTTGTCCATCGGCTCGCCGGTGGCGACGTAGTGGCGGATCTCGAGGTCGGACAGCTCGCGGAACCTAACCGTGCTGATCGACAGCTTGCTGCGCGTGCGCTCGCCGTCGCTGATCGCCAGCGCCGTCAGCACGCGATGGCTGCGGCCGGACAGGCGGCGCAGGATGGCATGGGCGTCGGCGGTGTCGGCCGGCTTGCCGATGATGTCGCCGTCCAGCTCCAGCGCGGTGTCGGCCGCGAGTACCGGATGGCGCAGCAGCTTGCGCCACTGGATGCGGCGTACGCCTGCCTGGGCCTTGGTCAGTGCCAGGCGTTCGACGTAGCGTTCGACGCCTTCTCCGGAAAGGGTGCTTTCGTCGACGTCGGGGTCTTCGCCGCGCTCGCCGGTGCGGAAGGTCAGCACGTCGAAATGGACGCCGATCTGGCGCAGCAGTTCGCGCCGGCGGGGGCTCTTCGAGGCAAGGTAGATGCGTGGGTTCATCGGATCATTCACGGTGATAGGGGTGGTTGCGCAGCACCGTCAAGGCGCGGTAAAGCGCCTCGGCCAGCAGCGGGCGCACCAGGGCGTGCGGCAGGGTCAGGCTGGACAGGCGGATGGCTTCATGGGCGGTGGCCTTCAGCGCCGGTGCCAGCCCGTCCGGGCCGCCGACGATCAGGGCCACGTCCTGGCCTTCGCCCTGCCAGGCTTCCAGCCTGCGCGACAGCGCCAGCGTGCTCAGGTCGGCGCCGCGCTCGTCGAGGATGACCCGGCGGCAGCGCGGCGGCAGCGCGGCTTCGATGCGTGCCGCTTCGGCCGTCATCATCGCGTCCACGGTCTTGCCGCTGGTGCGCGGCTCGGCCTTGACCTCGACCAGCTGCAGCGGCAGCTCGCGCGGCATGCGGCGGGCGAACTCGTCGAAGCCGGCCTCGACCCAGCCGGGCATGCGGTGGCCGACGGCGACGACGGCAAGCTTCAATTCACTTTCCCGCGGCGGCCTGTGCCGGCTTGCGAGAGGCCGGGGCGGTGTTCCAAAGCTCTTCCAGGCGATAGTGGGCGCGGATGGCGGGTTGCATGATGTGGACCACGATGCTGCCCAGGTCCACCAGCACCCATTCGCCGCTGTCCTCGCCTTCGATGCTGAGCACGTCGGCGCCGGCTTCGCGTGCCTTGTCATGCACGTTGCGGGCCAGGGCGCGGGTTCTGGCGGCCGGAGTCGGCGCTGGCGACGACGATGCGGTCGAACAGCGGGGTGTTGCGCGAAGTGTCGATGACTTCGATGTCGCGCGCCTTGATGTCTTCTAGGGCGGAAACGACGATTTGTTGCAGTGCAGGAGTGTCCATCAAGGGGAAGCGTGTCCAGTCAGGTTGCGGGTGTAGAGCCCATTCGCCCCAATATAGTCGAGAACGGAATCGGGCAGCAAATAGCGCGCGCTGTGGCCGTGACCGATCAGGTCGCGGATCAGCGTGGCCGAAATCGCCAGCGGCGTCATGTCGAAGGGGATGATGCGTCCGGCCGGGGCCGCGCGCAGCTCGGCCGGGTCGGAGGTGTGGCGGCCTTCGCACAGCGCGGCAAGCTCAGGCGACAGCGTCGCCGGCCAGCGGCGGGCGTGGGGTGAATAGCCGGGGCGGTTGGCGACGGCGATGTGGGCCAGCGAGAACAGCTCCTGCCAGCGATGCCATTGGGGCAGGCCTTCGAAGGCATCGGCGCCGAGGATCAGCACCAGCGGGCGCCGCGGACCGAGGTCGGTGCGCAGGCGCTCGAGCGTCAGCACCGTGTAGCTTTTCTGTTCGGCACGCACTTCCCCATCGTCGACTTCGAGGCCTTCATTGCCGGCGGCGGCCAGGCGTGTCATCGCCAGGCGGTCCTCGGCGGTGCTGCCGGGATCGCCGCGGTGCGGCGGCTGGCCGGCGGGAATCAGGCGTACCCGCTCCAGCCCCAGCGCTTCGCGCGCCTCTTCCGCCAGCCGCAGGTGGGCGAAATGGATCGGATCGAACGTGCCGCCGAGCAGGCCGAGCGGGGTGCTCGCCGCTGCGCTGTCCCGGGCTGCGCTCATTGGCGGAGATCGCCCGGCAGGCCGAACACGTCGCGGGTGTTGGCGTAGAAGCTGCCGAACAGCACCGGCACCAGGATCAGCGGCAGCGGAAAGGACGCCAGCGTGGCGATCGTGGGCGAAACCAGGCCCAGCACGCCGATGAGCAGGCCGGGCAGCACGGCGCCGAACACCATCACGCCGATCGCGTAGGCGAGGAAGGGGCGCCAGTTGCGCAGGCAGGCGTAGAAGCTGAAGAACATCGCCTTGGCGGCGGGCAGTTTCCACCAGGAAGCCAGCATCGGCGCGAACCAGTAGGCCATCATCAGCGGCGTGGACAGCAGGGTCCCCACCAGCAGCGTGGTGCCGATGTTGGAGTTCGCCAGGGCCGCTTCGTTGACATCGCCGTCGCCGCGCATCATCGCCGCCAGTGTGCCGTCATCGACCATCGACACCACCAGCAGGACCAGCACCGAGCCCGCCAGGTAGAGGCCGCCGATGGCCAGCAGCGACGGCAGGTTGCCGCGAAAGCCCGAAAACAGCACGTCCGGCCCGACCTTCCTGCCGGCATCGACTGCCCGGCAGGCATTGAGCACGCCCACCGACAGCGCCGGCATGAGCAGTGAGGCGGCGATCTGGCCGACGAAGGGGAAGATGCTGACCACCAGCAGCGCCAGCAGGTAGCCGAAGGCGGCGAAACTGATCAGTGCGGGGTTCTTGCGCCAGAGCTGCAGGCCTTCGCGCAGCCAGTTCCAGCCGTGCGCGGTACGAAGGGTATTTGCTTGCATCGTTGGATCTTCAGTCGGAATCGGGGCCGGGAGCAGGGGTATTCGTACCGGAGGCGCCAGCCGCATCGGCGGAACTCTTGCCCGGAGCCGGCAGCGCAGGGAACTGCGGCGCGAAGGTTTCCCGCCAGGCCGCATACAGCGCGCCGGCCGTCACCGGCAGCAGCGCCAGCATGCCCAGTCCGGCCGGGATCAGCGCCACCCAGGCCAGCACGTACAGCAGCGCGGCAAGCACGATGAAGGCGAGCAGGTTGTGGAAGCAGGCGCGGGCGGACAGCATCATCGCTTCGAGCGGGGCCACGCCGTGCAGCATCACCAGCGCCGGGGCGAACCACAGCGCCATCAGCAGCAGCACCCACAGCCCGGTGAACACCAGGGCGCCGAACATCACGCCGCCGGCCGCCATGCCTGCGCCGGGCACGCTGCCGACCACCATGCCGGTCAGCATCGCGCTGCCGCTGATCGCTGCCGCCACCAGCGCCGCCAGCAGCGCGCCCAGCAGGTGGAAGGTGCCGACCAGCAGCAGGTTGGCGGCATGGCGGCGGATGCCGTCGAACAGGTGGTCGATGCGCAGTGTCTCGCCGCGGTCGAGCGCCTGGGCGCCGGACAGCATGCCTGCCAGCAGCACCGGCAGCGCGATCGGCGCCGCCGCCCAGCCGAGGATGGGCAGCACGCCCAGCGCGGCGAGGATGACGAAGACGATGAAGGCCTGGATCGCCCACACCACTGGAGCTTTCATGAACAGCCGCCAGCCGTCGGCCAGCCATTGCAGGGCGTGACCCGGGGCGACGTCGCCAGGGGCGGGAGCGGGAGGGAGATGTCCTTGCCTGGTCATAGCGGCAGGGGCGGCACGCCTGCGGCGCGCAGGCGCAGGATGTTGCGGTATTCGTTCGGGTCCTTGACCAGAACCATCTCGCCGCTGCGCGGGCGATGGAAGTCGGCCGCGCGCGATAGCCAGAAGCGCAACGCCGCGGCGCGCAGCATCGCCGGCCAGGCAGCGCGCTCTGCGGCGGTGAACGGCCGCTCGGCGTGGTAGGCGTCGAGCAGGGCCTGGCTGCGGGCGGGGTCGAGCCGGCCGTCGGGCTGGCTGCACCAGTCGTTGACGGTCACGGCGACGTCGAACAGCAGGACGTCGTAGCCGGCAAAGTAGAAGTCGATCAGGCCGCCGATACGCGGCGTGCCGTCTTCGTCCCTGTCCCACAGCACGTTGTCGCGGAACAGGTCGGCGTGGATCGCGCCCTGGGGCAGGGCGCTGGCATCGACGCTCGCCTGGAAGGCCAGCTCGGCATCGAGCATTGCCTGTTCGTCTTCAGGCAGAAAGGGGCGCACCACCTGCGCGGTGCTTGCCCGCCAGGCAGCGCCGCGCGGATTCTCCTGGCGGCGGCCGTAGGACTGCCCGGCGAGGTGAAGGCCGGCGAGCATGGCGCCGATCTTCCCGCAGTGGGTGAGACCGGGATCCATCTCGGACGAACCCGACAGCCGCACCACCAGCGCGGCGGGCCGGCCCTGCAGGGTGCCGAGGTATTCGTTGTCGCGGTTGGCGATCGGCCCCGGCACCGGCAGGCCGTGGCGCGACAGGTGCGCCATCAGGTGCAGGTAGTAGGGCAGTTCGGCGCGAGACAGGTCTTCGAACAGCGTCAGCACGTAGCGGCCGAGCGTGGTGGTGACGAAGAAGTTGCTGTTCTGCACGCCGGCCGAAATGCCTTTCAGCTCCACCAGCCGGCCGACGGCATAGCCTTTCAGCCATTCGGCAAGCGTGGTTTCGGGGACGTGCGTGAAGACGGACATGCGGACTCCGAGGGGCGATGGGCGGGTTGACCGAGTGGTTTGAGTCAGGCCGCCAGCACGGCGGCTGGGTTGGCAGAAGCGGCTGCCACGCGCACTGCCTGCCATGCGGCCAGCTTGGCGTCGAAGCCGCGCGCGGCATGCGCCGGGCTGGTCGATGGCAGGCGGGTGAAGGCCAGGCCGGGCGGCAGCGCGACACGACCCCGCACATGGCGGCGGAAAGCCGTTTCGGCGGTGGTGCCGTTGAAGAAGACGTGCGTGATCTGCGGACAGGAGCGGAACAGGCCGGCAAAGTCGTTCGGCTCGATGCTGCCGGGGGCGATCGCGCTGTCGAGGCTGCCGCTGCGCTCACAGGCGGCGATCACGTCCCACAGCGCCACGCCGGCCGCGTTCAGCCTGAGCAGCCGCGCGGCGTAGGGCAGCTCCGGGCCGGCGCCGAACAGCGCCCCCATGATCGGCCAGAAGGCGTTGCGCGGATGGGCGTAGTACTGCGCGGCGTCGAGCGAAGCCTGGCCCGGCATGCTGCCGAGCACCAGCACCCGCGCGTCGGCACGCACGGCGGGCGCGAAGCAGCGCACGCGGGGGGGCGTGCTCACCAGGATTTGATCACCCACATCGGCACCGCCAGGTCGGGCAGGGAATCCTCGCGCACCATCTTGCCCTTGCCTTCCTTGTCGATCAGGTAGTAGGGCACGCCGTGCGGCGGTGTCACCTTGACCATGTAGAGCTGGCCGCGGATGCGGTATTCGGCGACGGTGTCCTCGCCGCGCTGGATGATGGTGACCTGCGGCTCGTCGACATCGCCTTCGGCAGGCATCGGCGGCGGCTCGGGAATCGGCTCGAGGGCGGGCGGCTGCTGGGCGTAGGCCGGCATGACGGCGGCGAGCAGCAGGGCGATCAGGGTGCGGCGCATGGTGTTCTCCAGAAGATGCCGTAATTCTAGCCGTTTGGGCCGAAGCCTGCTGCCGCGGGCGAGCGGGCTACAGGTTCAGCATCATGTCGTGCTCGGCCGGCATCGGCTGGAAGCCGCGCCGTTCGTAATGCTTGAAGATGGCCTCGACGACTTCTTCGGGTGTGTCGATGACCTGCACCAGGTCCAGGTCTTCCGGGTTGACCATGCCGTCGGCGACCAGACGGTCGCGGAACCAGTCGAGCAGGCCCTGCCAGAACGGGCCGTGCACCAGGATGATCGGAATCTTCTGGCTCTTCTTGGTCTGGATCAGCGTCATCGCTTCGAGCAGTTCGTCCAGCGTGCCGAAGCCGCCCGGCATCACCACGTAGGCGGCAGCGAACTTGACGAACATGAACTTGCGCGCGAAGAAGTGGCGGAAGGTCTGCGAGATGTCCTGGTAGGGGTTGGCGGTCTGCTCCAGCGGCAGCTGGATGTTCAGCCCCACCGACGGGCTCTTGCCGAAGAAGGCGCCCTTGTTGGCAGCCTCCATGATGCCCGGCCCGCCGCCGGAGATCACGGTGAAGCCGGAGTCCGACAGCCGGCGTGCGATCTGCTCGGCCAGGATGTAGTACATGTGGTCGGGCGGTATGCGCGCGCTGCCGAAGATCGACACTGCGGGCCGGATGGCCGACAGGCGGTCGGTCGCCTCCACGAACTCTGCCATAATTCCGAAGATCCGCCAGGACTCGCGTGCGTTGTAGCGCGGTGTGCCGCCGTCCGGCGCGCTGTGGGCGCGGATGCTGCGGGGGAGTTTGTCTTTCGCGGTCATGTTGTTGTTCTCATGTATGTTCCCGGCCGGAGCAGGCCGGACCCCGTTCCCGAGGATTTCCAGAAATGCCGACCCTGCTGCTCGTCGATGGCTCCAGCTACCTCTATCGCGCCTTCCATGCGCTGCCCGATCTGCGCAATTCGCAGGGCGAGCCGACGGGGGCGATACGGGGAGTGCTGTCGATGCTACGTCGGCTGGAAAGCGACTACAAGGCGGAATTTCGTGCCTGCGTGTTCGACGCCAAGGGCAAGACCTTCCGCGACGACTGGTATCCCGAATACAAGGCCCACCGCCCGTCGATGCCCGACGACCTGCGCGCGCAGATCGAGCCGCTGCACGAAGCGGTGGCCGCCGAAGGCTGGCCGCTGCTGTCGGTCGAGGGCGTCGAGGCCGACGACGTCATCGGCACGCTGACCCGCCAGGCGCTGGAACGCGGCTGGGAAGTGGTGATCTCCACCGGCGACAAGGACCTCACCCAGCTCGTGCGCCCCGGCGTGCAGTGGGTCAACACCATGAGCGAGGAAGTGCTGGATTCGGCTGGCGTCGAAGCCAAGTTCGGCGTGCCGCCCGAGCGCATCATCGATTACCTGACCCTGGTCGGCGACACTGTGGACAACGTGCCCGGAGTGGAGAAATGCGGCCCCAAGACCGCGCTGAAATGGCTGGCCGAGTACGGCGACCTCGACAACCTGGTCGCCAACGCCGACAAGATCGGCGGCAAGGTCGGCGAGAACCTGCGCAAACACCTGGACTTCCTGCCGCTGGGGCGCAAGCTGGTGACGGTGGCCACCGACGTCGACCTGCCGGTGACGCTGGACGAACTGCCCGCGCGCGGCGACGACAAGGTGGCGCTGCGCGCGCTGTACGAGCGCTTCGAGTTCCGCTCCTGGCTGAAGGACATTGATGCCGGCGCCAGCAGCGTCGCCGCGTCGAAAGCCGCTACCGAAGCGCGCCGTTTTGCTCCGGATGGTGAAAGCAAGGGCGCGGAGCCGGCCGAAGCAGGATCGCACCGCGGCAACTACGCCACGATCCTCGACTGGGACAGCTTCGAGACCTGGCTGGCTAGGATCGGCGCCGCCGAACTCACCGCCTTCGACACCGAAACCACCAGCCTCGACCCGATGGCCGCGCAACTGGTCGGCATGTCCTTCGCCGTCGCGGCGGGTCAAGCCGCTTACCTGCCGCTGGCACACCGCGGCGCCGAAGCGCCCGAGCAACTGCCGCTGGCCGAGGTGCTGGACAAGCTGCGGCCCTGGCTGGAATCCGATACCCATGCCAAGCTCGGCCAGAACCTGAAGTACGACGCCCACGTGCTCGCCAACCACGGCATCACCCTGCGCGGCATCGCCCACGACACCCTGCTCGAATCCTACGTGCTCGAAAGCGACAAGTCGCACGACATGGATTCGCTCGCCCGCCGCCATCTCGGCCTGACGACGATCCCCTACACCGACGTCTGCGGCAAGGGCGCCAAGCAGATCGGCTTCTTTGATGTCGCGGTCGAGCGGGCCACCGAATACGCCGCCGAGGACGCCGACGTCACACTGCGCCTGCACCGGCACCTGTGGCCGCAGCTCGAAGCCGAACCCCGGCTCGCCGCGCTCTACCGCGACATCGAGCTGCCGGTGCTGCGTGTGCTGCAGCAGATGGAGCGCACCGGAGTGCTGATCGACCCCTTCCTGCTCGCCCAGCACTCCGAAGAGCTCGGCCGCCGCCTGCACGAACTCGAACTGCAGGCGCACGAACTGGCCGGCCAGCCCTTCAACCTCGGTTCGCCCAAGCAGCTCGGCGAGATCCTGTTCGGCAAGCTCGGCCTGCCGGTGGTCAAGAAGACCGCCACCGGCCAGCCCTCCACCGACGAAGAAGTGCTGGAAAAGCTCGCCGAAGACTACCCGCTGCCCAAGCTGCTGCTCGAGCACCGCAGCCTGTCCAAGCTCAAGAGCACCTACGCCGACAAGCTGCCGCGCATGGTCAACCCCGCCACCGGCCGGGTGCACACCAGCTTCTCGCAGGCCACCGCGGTCACCGGCCGGCTGTCCAGCTCCGAGCCCAACCTGCAGAACATCCCGATCCGCACGCCCGAAGGCCGCCGCATCCGCGCCGCCTTCATCGCGCCCAAGGATCACCTGATCGTCTCCGCCGACTACTCGCAGATCGAGCTGCGCATCATGGCCCACCTGTCGGGCGACGCCCGCCTGCTCGAAGCCTTCGCCCACGGCGAGGACGTGCACCGCGCCACCGCCAGCGAAGTGTTCGGCGTGCCTCCGACCGAAGTCAGCAGCGAACAGCGCCGCTACGCCAAGGTGATCAACTTCGGCCTCATCTACGGCATGAGCGCGCACGGCCTGGCCAAGAACCTCGGCATCGAGCGCGCCGCGGCCCAGGGCTGGATCGACCGCTATTTCGCCCGTTACCCCGGCGTCGCCGACTACATGGAACGCACCCGCATCGAGGCGCGCGAGCAAGGCTACGTCGAAACCGTGTTCGGCCGCCGCCTCTACCTGCCCGACATCCGCGCCGCCCAGGCCGGCCGCCGCCAGGGCGCCGAACGCGCGGCGATCAACGCGCCGATGCAGGGCACCGCCGCCGACCTGATCAAGAAGGCGATGATCGCCACCAGCGACTGGCTGGCCGCATCCGGGCTGAAGTCGAAGCTGGTGCTGCAGGTGCACGACGAACTGGTGCTGGAAGTGCCCAAGGGCGAGCTTGAGGCCATCCGCAGCGAACTGCCCAAGCTGATGGGCGGCGTCGCGGAGCTGAACGTGCCGCTGCTGGTCGAAGTGGGGGCGGGCGACAACTGGGATGAGGCGCACTAGGCGTACGTGTTGCCCTTTGTTGTCTTTGCTGCACCGTCCATCTTTTCGACGTGCCGCCCATTTTTCCGCAGGAGCGGCTTCAGCTGGGGGCGCCTCGCCGCGAATTGGGCCTCATGGCCACCCCCAACCGCTATTTTCGCGGCTGAAGCCACCCGGTGCTTTAGCGAATCAATCGCCCCGATAGCCGCCCGCAGCAAAGCTGCGTGCTAGCATCGCCGGCATCCAGAATGCTTGCCCCGGCCCGCGCCGGGGCCGAACCGCGAGATCACCCATGAGCTTCTTCACCCAGTACATCGACAAGCACCTGGCCGCCATCGAGGCCCTGCGCGCCATCGAACAGGTGGTCGAAGCCGGCGCGCAGCGCATCAGCGCGGCACTCAACCGCGGCAACAAGATCCTGTTCTGCGGCAACGGCGGCAGCGCCGCCGACGCCCAGCACATCGCCGCCGAGCTGGTCGGCCGCTTTGTCGCCGAGCGCCGTGCGCTGCCCGGCATCGCGCTCACCACCGACACCTCCATCCTCACCGCGGTCGGTAACGACTACGGCTTCGATGACGTCTTCGCGCGCCAGGTCGATGCGCTCGGCCAGCCGGGCGACGTGCTGGTCGGCATCTCCACCAGCGGCAACAGCCCCAACGTCATCGCCGCGGTCGAAGCGGCGCGCCGGCGCGGCGTGGAGGTCATCGGCCTGCTCGGCCGTGACGGCGGCAAGCTGCGCGAGCTGGTGGACCTGGCAGTCATCATCGGCGTCGCCGAGACGGCCCACATCCAGGAATGCCACATCATGATCGGCCACATGTGGTGCGCCCACGTCGACGCCCACCTCGCCACCGCGGATGCGGCCAAGGCCTCGGCCGCCGGCGTGCTGGACGAAGCCCGGGCCATCGCCACCGTCCGCGCCGCGCGCCAGGCCGGCGAGCGCGTGGTCATGACCAACGGCTGTTTCGACATCCTCCACCCCGGCCACATCGAATACCTCGAACAGGCCCGCGCGCTCGGCCAGCGCCTGATCGTCGCCGTCAACGACGACGACTCGGTACGCCGCCTCAAGGGCGACGGCCGCCCGGTCAATTCGCTGGCCCACCGCATGCGCATGCTCGCCGCGCTCGGCTGTGTGGATTGGGTGGTGCCGTTCGCCGAAGACACGCCCGAGCGCCTGATCTGCGCCGTGCTGCCCGACCTGCTGGTCAAGGGCGGCGACTACACCCCCGACCAGATCGCCGGCGGCGACTGCGTGCGCCGCGCTGGCGGCGACGTCAGGGTGCTGGGGTTCGTTGAAGGGCACTCGACCACCAGCCTGATCGAGCGCATCCGCGACGGTGCTTGATTCCGGAATTTACGGGCTCTGATTCCGAAATTTACGAGGATTGATTCCGAATTTTACGGGAACTGATTCCGGGGGTTACGCTAGAGTTCAGGCATGGACTCCGCCCCGCTTTACCTTCGTTGGATCGCCCCTCGCATTGCCGAGGCTCTGCTCGATACACCGGCAGTGCTGCTCGCCGGCCCCAGGCAAGCCGGCAAGACGACACTGGTGCGCCAGTTTGCCGAACAGGGCTTTCGTTATCTGGCGCTCGACGATGAGTTGACCCTGCTGTCCGCCCGCGAAGATCCGGCCGGAATGATCCGTAGCCTGGATCGGGCCGTCATCGACGAAATCCAGCGTGCGCCGCAGTTGCTGCTGGCGATCAAGGCCAGCATCGATGAAGATCGCCGTCCTGGCCGCTTCCTGCTGACCGGTTCAGCCAACCTGATGACGCTGCCGACCGTGGCCGACTCGCTCGCCGGGAGGATGGAGACTCTGTCTCTGATGCCGCTGGCGCAAGGCGAAATCGAAGGAGGGGCGGCAAACTGGGTCGATGCCGCATTCGAAGGTGCCCTTCCTGAGGCAAAGGTGTTCGCACTGGGCGACGAACTGGCCGGGCGGGTGCTGCGCGGCGGTTATCCCGAAGCCATCGCCAGAAACGCTTCGCGCCGGCGTGTGGCCTGGGCTCGGCAATACATCGATGCCATCATTCAGCGCGATGTCCGGGACATTGCCGGCATCGAGCGTCTGGATCAGTTGCCGCGCTTCCTGCGGGCCTTGGCGCAGACCGCCGGGCAGATGTGCAACTACACCCGACTGGGCGGGCAGATCGGCCTGGACGGCAAGACGGCCTTGCGCTATGTGGGTGTATTTGAGCAGATGTACCTGCTCAAGCGGATCGATCCCTGGGGACGCAACCGGCTCAGCCGCGTGGTGAAAACGCCGAAGCTGCAGTTCATCGATTCCGGTTTGCTGGCCACGCTGATGGATCTGGGCGAGGTGCGCGTGGCTGAGGATCGCGGCCGTTTCGGCAAGGTCCTGGAGTCCTTCGTTTTTGGCGAGATGCTCAAGCACATGGCGTGGGCAGAGGGCGACTACCAGTTGATGTATTACCGCGATGCCGACAAGGTGGAAGTCGATTTCGTCATCGAGAACACTGTTGGCGAGCTGCTTGGCGTCGAAGTGAAGGCTTCGGCCACGGTGCAGGAAAGCGACTTGCGCGGTTTGCGAAAACTCGCCGGTCTGGCTGGCGACCGGTTCAGAATGGGGGTGCTGCTCTACGACGGCAAGGAAACCCTGCCCTTGGGCAAAGGCCTGTGGGCAGCGCCGCTGTCTTCGCTGTGGGGACGTTGATCCCGAGGGCTTCCCTCACACCGCCTCCGCATCCATGTAGATCTCGTCCAGGGTGATTTCCGCATCCAGGCAGTCGAGCCGGATGCTGCCCTGGGTATGGACTTCGTACTGCCCCGGATCGCCGAAGCGGTAGATTTCCACGTGGCGTTTTTCGGGATCGACCAGCATGTATTCGCGCAGTGTCGGAATCGTCTGGTAGGCGAACAGCTTCTCGCGGTGGTCGATGCGCTCGGTGCTGGGCGACAGCACCTCGACGATCAGGCTGGGATGGCGGCGGAAATAGGGGTCGCGGTCCTGCGGGTCGCAGGCCAGCAGCAGATCGGGGTAGTAAAAAAAGGTCTGCTTGGTATGAACCACCCGAACCTTCATGTCGGCCATGAAAAGCTGGCAGCCTTTGCGGCGCGCATGGGGGAGTGCTGCTGCATGGAGTGCACCGGCGACCAGGCCGTGTTTCGCGCTTGCGCCGCCCATGGCGACGACTTCGCCGTCCAGGTATTCGTGCTTGATCTCGGTACGGGTTTCGCCGTCGAGATAGTCTTCGATGCTGATTTTCTCGCGGTGTGCAGGAATGCTGCTCATGCGGGCCTCCATCGGGGGCGGGGTAGGGTGCAATGATAAATCAGCCTGGAGCGTCCAGCTTGAGGCCATGGTCTCGACTGATTATGCTCACCCAAACCTTCGGAGTCCGCACCATGCCCTTGCCGATGACCAAACCCGAGTTCGACATCGATGCCTACATGGCGTGGGAAGAGGAGCAGGCCGAGCGCCATGAATATCTGGCGGGCGAGGTGTTCGCCATGTCCGGAGGCACGGACGCACACTACACGGTCCTGTTGAATGCCGCGACCAGCCTCAAGACTGCCCTGGCCGGAAAACCCTGCCGGGTTTTCGTCTCGGGCATGAAGCTGCGCATCGACCGCGCCGATGCGGTGTTCTACCCCGACGTTTTCGTCACCTGTGATCTGCGCGATCGCCAGTCCGATGCCAGCCTGGCCAAGCAATATCCCAGCCTGATCGTCGAAGTGCTGTCCGACGCGACTGCGGCCTTCGATCGTGGCCGCAAGTTCGAGCTGTACCAGCAGATCGATACCCTGGGGGAATACCTGCTCATCGAGCAGGACCGCAAGCATGCGGACCTGTTTCGCAAGAACGACGAAGGCTTGTGGGTGTTGCACCCGGCAGGGCCGGGTGACGTCATCCGGCTGGACAGCATTGGTGCCGAGTTGATGCTGGAAATGCTGTACGAGGATGTCGAGCTGTAGCGGTTCGCCATTTCGTCACAGCTTCAAGGCGTCTCTTTAAGTGGTGTTTACATCACATGGACACCCAGCAGATACGCCAAAGCGTCGCCGAGCACCGAGCCTCCCTGAAGATGACCCAGGTCGAGCTTGCCAGGCGCAGATCCCAGCAATATCGGCCACTTGCAGCGTCCGCAGAACAGCATCGCGCAGCAGTCCCGCGCCGAGCTTCTTGCCTTGCCACGCCTCGCTGACATCATGCCGCATCTGTAGGCAGACGTGGAACGCCCGCCTTTTCCTCGTCAGTCGAAAACCTCGCACTCCGCCAGCGCCCTTCCGGCCTGGTCCTTGGCCGACAGTAGTGGCTGATTGCCCGCCAGCGGCCAGTCCACGCCGACCGTGGGGTCGTCCCAGGCCAGGCAGCGCTCGTGCTCGGGTGCGTAGTAGTCGGTGGCCTTGTACAGCACGTCGGCGGTTTCGCTCAGCACCAGGAAGCCGTGTGCAAAGCCTTCGGGAATCCAGAGCTGGTGCCTGTTCTCGGCTGACAGTACGACGCCCGTCCAGCAGCCGAAGTGCGGCGAGCTGCGGCGCAGGTTGACGGTGACGTCGAAGATTCTGCCTTCGATCACGCGGATGAGTTTTCCCTGCGGCTGATGGATCTGGTAGTGCAGTCCGCGCAGCACGCCGCGCTGCGAGCGTGAGTGGTTGTCCTGCACGAAGTTTGCCTGGCGACCGGTCGCAGCCTCGAAGTCCCGCTGGTTGTAGCTTTCGAGGAAGAAGCCGCGCGCATCGCCGAACACCCTGGGTTCCAGCAGCCATACATCGGGGATAGGCGTGCGCCTGGCGGCGATCATGCAGGGACTTCCTTCAGCAGGCGCAGCAGATAGCGGCCGTAGGCATTCTGAGCAAGCGGTGCTGCCAGCTCTTGAAGCTGCCCGGCGTCGATCCAGCCCATGCGATAGGCGATCTCTTCCGGGCAGGCCACCTTGAGGCCCTGACGGCGCTCCAGTGTGGCGATGAACTGGCCCGCTTCCAGCAGCGAATCGTGGGTGCCGGTATCCAGCCAGGCGTAGCCGCGCCCCATGGTTTCGACGTCCAGCAGGCCATCGTCCAGATACAGCCGGTTCAGGTCGGTGATCTCGAGTTCGCCCCGCGCCGACGGGCGCAACGTGGCAGCGCGCTCACTGGCGCTGCCATCGTAGAAGTACAGCCCCGTCACGGCATAGTTTGATTTCGGCTGGGCAGGCTTCTCCTCGATCGACAGAACCTTGCCGTCCGCAGAGAACTCGACCACTCCATACCGCTCCGGGTCCTGCACGTGATAGGCGAATATCGTTGCGCCGGCGGTGGCCGCAGCCGCCCTCCGCAGCAGGCGATGGAGTTCGTGGCCGTAGAAGAGGTTATCGCCCAGCACCAGCGTGCAGGGCGCGCCGGCCAGGAAGGAGCCTGCAATGATCAGCGCCTGCGCCAACCCTTCCGGCTGTGGCTGTACGGCATATTGCAGCGAGATGCCCCATTGCGAGCCGTCCCCCAGCAGTTGCTGAAAGCGCGCCGTGTCCTGCGGTGTCGAAATCAGCAGGATGTCGCGGATGTCCGCCAGCATCAGCGTGCTGAGCGGGTAATAGACCATCGGCTTGTCGAACACCGGCAGCAACTGCTTGCTGACGGCGAGCGTGGCTGGATGCAGGCGTGTGCCTGAGCCGCCGGCGAGGATGATGCCTTTGCGTCGTATTGTAAGGACTGCAGTCATTTTCGAATGCCCAGGCACACCATTGCCATCTGCTCTACGGTATCGGGAAGCTTTTTTCGGCCAAGTGGACCAACAGAACAGTCCGCGTGTCCAGTCTTCAATGCTTCGCCGGCTCGTACTCCGGCGCCCAACGCTTCAGGCCTGCGCGTACGTCGTCGTCACTGACCGGTCCCGTTTGCGCCAACCACTGTGTCAATTCGTCCAGGAAGCTCTCTGTGACGGGCCGCGAACGTGCGATGCGCAGCTTGGGGTGAGGTGTCTCACGGGTTTCCTCGGCGTCGGCCAGGAGTTCTTCGTACAGCTTTTCGCCCGGACGAAGGCCGGTGAACTTGATCTGGATTTCGTCTTCGGTATAGCCCGACAGGCGAATCATGTTGCGCGCCAGGTCTACGATCTTGACGGGGTCCCCCATGTCGAGCACGAATATCTCGCCGCCCTGCCCCATGGAAGCCGCCTGCAGCACAAGTTGTGCTGCTTCCGGGATGGACATGAAATAACGGTTGATATCCGGGTGGGTGACCGTGACCGGGCCGCCACGGGCGATCTGTTCGGCAAACTTCGGGATCACGCTCCCGGTGCTGCCCAGCACGTTGCCGAAGCGGACCATTTCCATCTGCGTATGGCCTTCGGCAAAGCAATGCAGCGCTTCACAGGTCATCTCGGCCAGGCGTTTGGTGGCACCCATCACGTTGGTCGGGTTGACAGCCTTGTCAGTCGAAATGAGCACGAAGCGCTCGGCGCCATGGCGCTGGGCGCAACGTGCGACCTGCAAGGTCCCGAGCACGTTGTTGCGTACCGCTTGCCACGCGTTGGCCACCTCCATCAATGGCACGTGCTTGTAGGCGGCTGCATGGAATACGAGTTGCGGCTTCCAGGTCGAAAATACCTCGTCCATCCGGATGCCATCCTTGACGTCACCTGCAAGCGGGATGATTTCGACGCCGGGCTGCTGGACACGGAACCACTGCTCGATGTTGTAGAGCGCGAACTCGCTGGCTTCCACCAGCACCAGCCGTGCCGGCGCAAAGCGGGCAAGCTGGCGGCAGAGCTCGCTGCCGATGGAGCCGCCCGCACCAGTGATCAGCGCTGTTTTGCCGGTAATCATCTCCTTGACGTGATTCGAGTCGATTTTCACCGGCTCCCGGCCGAGCAGGTCCTCGATGTCCACAGGCCGCATCGCATTGATCGCCACCTTGCCGCTCATCAGGTCTTCCAGGCCGGGCACGGTGAAAACCTGGGCGCCGGCGCGGATGGCGACGTCGGTCGCATGTTTGAGGGCTTCGCCGGCTGCAGACGGCATGGCCAGGATCACATGGCTGGCCTTGTGGTCCCGCAGAATCCGCGGCAGCGATTCGACATTGCCGGCGATGGGGCGGCCGTGCAGTTCCAGCCCCTGCTTTGACGGGTTGTCGTCCACCAGCGCCACGACTCGCCAATCCGGGCTGCGTTCCAGTTCGCGAACCAGCATCGCGCCACCGGTGCCGGCGCCGACGATCACGACGGGCTTGCCGGCGGCCATCAGGCCGCCATAGATGCGATGTTCTTTCCACATGCGCCATGCAGCGCGACCGCCGCCCATTATCGCCAGAAGCAGGAGCGGATACAGCACGAGCAAGGAACGCGGAATGGCAGGGCCTGCACCACGGTCAAGCGCGAGCATGACGACAAGCGCAAGCGACGACACCAGGACCGCCTTCAGGACCCGCTTCAGATCGGGGAGGCTGGCAAAAATCCACATGCCGCGATACAGGCCGGCCCAGCGGCAGGCGATGGCATGAATTGCCAGCAGGATGCCCAGCCCCACGATGATCTTTTCGTTGTAGCTGGAAGGCCATTGGAAATTGAAGCGGAGCAGAAAACCGCCGACCCATGCCACAAAGACGGCCAAGAGGTCGAACAGGAAGACAAGTACGGAACGCGCAGTGGTATTCATTCGAAGAACGTTCGCTCAGTCAAGCTGCGGCTGAGTTCATGACCTTGGTCAGGGCGCCACAAGCCAGCTTGATCTCGGCTTCAGACAACCCGGGATGGACGAGAAACATCAGGCTCGTTTCACCAAGCTCTCCGGCGATTGGCAAACGAGTCTCGGGGCGCCAACCCGTGTTGTCGAAAGCTTTCTCCAGATAGACCTCGGAGCAGGAACCGGAGTAACAAGGTACGCCCAGTGCGTTGATGTCCTGCAGGATGCGGTCGCGGCTCCAATCGGGTTTCAGTGCCTCTGGCTCGATGAATACATAGCACTTGTAGGCTGCATGCTCGATCTCTGGCGGGAGCGATGGGACTCTCAACCCCGGCAAGGTACACGCCGTATTCCAGATGGCGCGCGCATTCCGCAAGCGTTCATCATGCCAGTCCTGCATGCGCCGCAACTGGATACGGCCGATGGCGGCCTGGACTTCCATCATCCGCCAGTTGGTGCCGAAGCTCTCATGCAGCCAACGGAAACCAGGGGGGTGCTCCCGCTCGTAAACAGCTTCCCAGCTTTTGCCGTGATCTTTGAAGGACCACATTTTCGACCAGAGCTCATGATCATTGGTGGTGACCATGCCCCCCTCTCCCCCGGTGGTCATGATCTTGTCCTGGCAGAAAGACCACGCGCCGACATGTCCGATCGATCCTACTGAGCGCCCCTTGTAGCGGGCTCCATGCGCTTGTGCGCAATCCTCGACCACGAACAGATCGTGTTCAGCCGCCAGCGCCATGATCGGATCCATATCACACGGCCAACCGGCTAGATGCACGCAGATCACCGCCTTCGTCCGTGGCGTCAGGACGGTTCGCACGGTATCGGCAGTGATGTTCTGTGAGCTCCGATCGACGTCTGCAAATACGGGTACAGCTCCTGCATTGATGATGCTCGACACTGATGCAAGAAAGGTTCGTGGAGTGACAATCACCTCGTCGCCGGAACCGACTCCCAGTGCTTTCAACGCCACATCCAATGCGACCGTGCCATTGGTCAGCGCCACTGCGAACTGAGTGTCGGCCCAGGTGGCAAACTCTTTCTCGAACAACCGGCATTCCTGGCCGGTCCAGTAATTCACCTTGTTGGACAAGATCACATCGCGGGCTGCATCAGCCTCTTCCGTTGAGAAGTTCGGCCAAGGGGAAAAAGGGGTGTTCAGCACTGTTCAGTCCTTGTTCATTGGTCTTGCCGGATTGCCGACTACAGTTACGCCGGGCGGCACGTCTTTTGTGACCACCGCGCCCATGCCGATAACTGCGCCGCGGCCAATCACCAGTGGCTTGCCTGGGCGTCCTTGTCTGATCACTGCGCCGGCACCGATGTAAGCATGATCCTCGATCACAATGTTGCCGTTGCACTTCACGCCCGGTGCGAAGGTAACGAAGTCGCCAATTACACAATCATGTTCCACATAGCTGTATAGGTTGGCATGGAAGTGCCTGCCTATCCGGATGTTTGAGGTGATCGTCACAAAGGGGCTCAGTGCTGCACCTTCACCGATCTCCACCTCATCCATCACAACCATGTTGGTTGCTGCTACTGTCCATGCATGTACGTCGTGCGCTGCGCAGTGCGCCGCCAGGCGCTCCCGAACCAAGCTGTTGGCGATAGCCAATACTGCATGGCGCTCACTCGCGGGTTCGGAAACGAAGTCGGCGTATGACAGCACTCGTTGCCCGTTTACTATGCTGTCTCTTACGCCGTCATCTACGAATACCAGTCGGTCCAGCTTCACTCCCAGGCGGCGCAATTGCTCACGTGCAAGGGGCATGATCCCCCGGCCGCAACCACTTGCACCGTACACAGCATAAAGAGGCGAATTCACGGCCCTTCCTTTAGCATGTCTCGTTGATTTAGCGAGCTCTGCATCTCAACAGGCATTGCGGAGCATCACCATGTACTGTCAAATGTCTTTGTCGTGCGAACCTGTGAACTTGGGCATCGTAGCTTCACCTGCGGCACTAATTCCCTCACGTACGAACACCTTCTTCACCGTGAATACCAGAATTCTCAGATCCAACCAGAACGACTGATTGTCCACGTACCACACATCCAGGCGAAACTTCTCCTCCCAGCTCAGTGTGTTGCGTCCGTTGACCTGGGCCCAGCCAGTTACACCCGGGCGTACCTCATGCCTACGTGCCTGGTCGGACGAATACAGTGGTAAGTACTCCATCAGCAGCGGACGTGGTCCTACCAAGCTCATGTCGCCCATGAGTACGTTCCACAGTTCCGGCAACTCATCCAGGCTGGACGAGCGCAGGAAGCTGCCGAAGGGAGTCATCCGTTCAGCGTCAGGCAAAGGTTGGCCACCCGGGCCAACGGCGTCGCGCATCGTGCGGAACTTGATCATCTGGAACGGCTTGCCATGCAGACCAGGACGAATCTGTCGGAAGAATACCGGGGAGCCGAGTTTGCGGCGGATCGCCCATGCCAGCAATATAATCACCGGCGACAGTGCCATTAGCACCAGTGCCGATGACAGGACATCGAAAAACCGCTTGATCATTGAATTCCCATCTCTTGAAGCATGACATCATTTACTCGATGGACGTCATATTTGCTCTCTACAATTTGTCTGGAGCGCTGCCCCATACGGGCGGTGAGTTTGGGGTCCTCGATGAAGCGCAACATGGCATTGACGAGTTCATCGACCGCCTTCACCGGCACCAGAATACCGTTATCGCCATTGATTACAGTTTCCCGACAGCCCGGTGCATCGGTGGTGATGATCGCACGTCCCATAGACATAGCCTCGAGTACTGTCCGCGGCGTGCCTTCTCGATAGGATGGAAGTACATAAATGCTGCAATCGGCGATGGCGGATCGGACATCGTTCAGCCGGCCGCGATACTCGATCACTCCTTCCGTTATCCATGCTTCTAGTTCGTCGTTCTTGATTGCATCGGGGTTTTCGTCGATCCAGCCTACTAGGCTGAAGACTACATCCGGATGCTGGGCACGAATTCGACGGGCCGCTCCCACATATTCGCGAACACCCTTGTCACCAAGTAACCGCGCAATGAGCAAGAACCGGCAATGGGGCGGTAGTGGCGCTACTGTAAAAGCGGCAACATCCACACCGGATCCGTTAACGACGCATGAAGGTACCTCGGATGGGAGCAAGTCCAGCTGTCGGAAAAGTTTTTCATCATCTGGATTCTGGAAAAAGACCTTGTGCGCGTAGCGGAGAGCCAACGCGTACAGCTTTTGTACCAACGAACGCAGAAAACCCCGCTCCCTTTCAGTCTGAAAGGTGTAGCCCAAGCCTGTGATTAAAGCAAATCGTTGGGGAGTACGTGCGACCCATGCTGCAAGTGTGCCATAGATTACTGGCTTGATTGTGTAGCCGAGAACGCGCTGAGGGCGAATTTTCCGCATTAAGCATGCTAGATGCAGTAGTAGGCGAAAATCCGACACCGGATTGGTTCCGGTACGGTATAGCGGGATTTCGTGCACCGTGATGCCACGTGCTTCGAGTTTCAATCGTATCGGATTGTGAGGAGGTAGGTCTGGTGCAGCTACATGAACATCTTGTCCCTTGACAATCAATGCATCAATCAAGGAGCCCCGGAAATGCAGCAATGAATCGGGGAAGCTCGCTATCAATAGAAATTTCACCTCTATTCTTCCTGAAGCCATGCTTGAAACATCAGTACATCCCATAAGTGGTGTTGCCAGTTTCGTCGCCCGTTCAACGTGTTCTGCCCAGATATGTCGGATCGGCTCCGGTCGAAAGAAACCTTGCGCCTTCAGCTTGCCTTCATCCAGCAAATCCTCGGCCCAGTCACGCAATGAGCCGCGTAACCAGCTATCCAGCGGAATGCCAAAACCCATCTTAGGGCGCTCGATTAAATCCCTTGGGACATGGCGGTATAGAATCTGCCGTAATAGCCACTTCCCTTGGCCGTCACGGATCTTCAAGCCAATGTGCATTCGCCAGGCCAACTCAATGACACGATGATCAAGCATCGGCACACGTGTCTCCAGACTATTTGCCATTGCAGCCCGATCAACCTTCACCAGAATGTCATCAGCCATGTAAGTCTGTGCGTCCATCGCCATCATCCAGTGCTCCAGGCAATCGGTCTCCGGCCAGGCTTTTCGGTTGGTCAGGAGCGTTTGTGGCTCAAATGCACCAATTACTACATTTGCTGGATCTTTCCAGTGGCTGGTGAGTTGCCGGTAGAATGCGTGGCCATCCGACAGCGTGAGCACGTCAGCCAACTTATGCGCCTTGTCGCCCGGGGTTGCGAGGTGCAATCTCTTTGGCATCACTGGCTTGATTAGTTCGAAAACTTGATCCCACGCCGATGGCGAGAGGGTTTGAAGCAATCGGGCGGCTATATGGCGGACGCTGTTGGGCAGATACTGCATCTTTTCCCAAACCTTGCGCGCCGAAAGATAGCGATTATACCCACCAAACAACTCATCCCCGCCGTCGCCACTTAGCGCAACCGTTACATGTTGTCTGGCCAACTGGCTGACAAGAAAGGTAGGAATCTGTGAGCTATCACTGAATGGCTCACAATAGATCGCTGGTAACTTTGGGATTAGCTGCAGAGCGTCCTCGGGGTGTACATAGAGTTCTGTATGATCGGTCTGTAAATGAGTCGCTACTGCCTTGGCATGAGCAGCCTCATTGTATCCCGATTCATCGAAGCCAATGGTGAAGGTCCGAACAGGGCGCTGACTCTGTGCCTGCATCAATGCAACAATTGTGCTGCTGTCGACTCCTCCACTCAAAAACGCACCAAGGGGAACGTCCGCAAGCATCTGGTCAGCGATACTTTCGGATATCTGCCGCTGTAAAATAGAAATCGCTTCGTCTTCGCTGCCTGAAAATGGATGCTTTATTCCATTTTCGACTGCATTATTCATGCTCCAATATTGTTGAGGTTGTTCTGATCTGGTGAGACTTGCATTGTCTAAACGAATGTTGAGAAAATGACCAGGCATTAGCTTGGAAATACCCCGATAAATACTGTATGGGGCAGGGATACAGTTGTGCCTGAGCAGAAGTGCAAGTGCGTTACGGTCGACTTCGCCATTGAAGGCCGGGTGAGCCTTCAATGCCTTGAGTTCGGAACCGAACAGTAAGGTGCTGCCTTGCCATCCGTAATACAGTGGTTTCTCGCCCATCCGGTCACGTGCGAGTGTAAGCACGTTGTCATGGCGATCCCACAAAGCAAGTGCAAACATGCCGACTGTCGCACGCAGTGTTTTATTGATCCCCCACATTGAGAAGCAGGCCAGCAAAGTTTCTGTATCGGCGTGCCCCTGCCAATCTGGAGCCCTTGCCTGCGCAGATAACTGTTTGCGTAACAGCAAGTGGTTGTATATTTCACCGTTAAATGCGATGACGTAACGTCCGCACGCCGAATGCATTGGCTGATGGCCAGCGGGTGATAGATCGAGAATGGACAAACGACGGTGTCCAAGGGCCAGCCCTAGCTCTTGATCGAACCAGATGCCAAAATCGTCTGGCCCTCGATGACTAATCCTGTTGGTCATGTGCTCGATTGAATCAACGAGAGACACTAAACGGGATTTTCCTTGATAAAAACCAGCGAAGCCGCACATGGGAGCCTATTCGGAAACTAAATTTGTGAAGATGAGTATATTCTAAACCTGATTGCGGGTGGTGCCATTAATGTAGGTGTTGACTCTTAGCTGCTCGGGAAGGAAGCTCGCTTTCGTCGTTTATCGGGATTGCTTCTAACTGCCTCAATTTGTTAGCGGCTCCATTAGAATTTGTCATGGAAAAAATGAAACCGAATGCCCACCATAGCCAGAATGCAGGCTGTCTTCCGTAAAAATGGAAGGTTATTTGTGCAAGTAGTGCAATATAGAATGCAAAAATAATCCATTTTTCTTTCTTAAAAGCGTTCGCAAAGAAAAGTAGAAGCAGCAGTAGAAGGCTCAAAAATCCAAAAAGACCATATGCAGACCCCCAGTCTATGAGGAAGTTATGTGCTTCCATGCCGGAGTAAGGTCGCTCAAGGCCACTATAATGCCCCGGCCCATGCCCTAAGATGGGTGCTTCGGCCCAGGCTTCAATGCCGTTTTTCCAAAGGGAAAGGCGGATTGAGCCTTGCCCTTCTTGGCTTCCTGGCGCATTGCCTGTAAATAATAGAAAAGCTATAGGTGATATTGCGAGGACGAAAATAGAGACTAGTAGTGATCTAGTGAGCACGAAATTCAACGTGGCTCTGATGGTTCCCTCAAGTTTGCAGCCTGAAAGCATCAAAAACATTAGCGCAAGAGCCCAAGAGACAAGTAGGCCCTTGCCAATGATGAAGAAATTCAATAATACGGCCGCAGCGATTTCGAAAATGACACTGGTACGCCCTTTGGTTCCTTTCATGTACGAAAAAAGAGAAAAGAAAGGGATGGGAAGCAGAAAAAGAGCAAGTTGATTAGGATTGTTAGATAGGGCGGAAAAGCGGCCTTCCACTTCTCCTGGAGTTATCCATTCTGGTTGACCGATGAGTAGTTGCCAAATGAATAGAATCCAGCAGATCAATAGTGTGATGCGGCAGTAAGAAGACGCTATTCCGACGGCCCGTTGGCCGCGGCAGCGGTCTAAAAAAAAGAGCGCTAGAATAATTCCGAACGGTATTGCAGTTGCGTTGGGTAGGCCAGCGAGAATCAGTTCGGAGTCTGAGTTAAGAAGTTGGAAATAAAAGCTTGTAAATATCGCTAAAAGCAGCAGTAGGAAGGCGCTAGCAATGGACCGTTCTTGTGTATTGCTATTTGATCGGAGAGGGAGTAAGAATAAGAGAAAAAGAAGTGCTGCAATATCGCTGAGTCGAGCGCCGAATATATTGACAGCTGTCGCACTTGTAAGAAATAGAATGCCGGCCTGAATTGATGGGGGGATCATAAGAATGGAGAGCTTAGGCCCCGATCTCGGGTGTCAGCAAGGGGAGTGCCAGCAACGATACGGCACAGAAAAAGAAAGAAATCGCGCGAGCCCTCAGAAACTCCCTTGCAGCGGCGTAACCAGTTGCGTTGTCCGCATCGATCATCCTGGCGAGCCTTGGTTCAACCCAAAGAATGGCTATAAGAGTGCCAAGCATACTAACGAGTGGAACAAAAGAGATGATTAAAAGCCGGCTATGTGGTAAAGAAAAGCATAGCCCGTATGCGATGACGACCGATACGAATTGAATTCCGAGCAGTATTGCCGTAATGCCGCGAACAGGAATGGCGCATTTGCTATTATTAGTACCAAAGGCCATTTTTAATTGCTTTAATAAAGGAAGTTCGTTGTGTGAAATGCCGCCCATAAATGAATCTGTGATTTTTATGTTTGCTAAGACTAAAGAGAATCCTGCGCCGAGTAGTAAAACGGCAAAGTAAACATAAACATAAACTTGGATGCTGGAAATATTCTTTTCAATTACAATGGAAATAATTATTCCATAAAGTGCGACGAAGCCCCGGGATGAAATGCCGAATATGTTTGCTAGACTTATTCCAAGCATATGGCGGCCTAGGCTTGAGAAGTTATATTTTATGAATGTTGCTATTGTTTCACATAAAAGATGAAGGAAAAAGAATAGCGCCGCCGCCGGTAGTGCTAACTGATTCATGTTTTATTTATATCCAATCATTAACTGTCTTCATTTATTGATCTGTGACAGAACGATTCGGCAGGATATTTTTGTCGTGCCGAACAAAGTTTTAATGCTGGTGTCCACTTAGTTTGTGTAACGTCTTTTTTAGTTGTGAAAATTTACAGGCTTGCCATACTATCTACTGCAATGATTGGTTTCTCGGTATCGGTTGTTTGTCAATAAAGGCGGATGAGGTAGTAAAATTAGCTCGCTATGAGGCGGGTTAATTTTGGCTGTGAAATTAATTTCAGGTGTTTATACAGTATCTGAATCGGCGTAAGAAATAAAAAAATCGCCAGGATGTATGTCGGAAATCAAGGTTTTGGATGTGTCTTTTACACCAAAGAAGAGTTTTATCGGCTGAAGGGAGCGGGGTAGCTTTCTGAAGCCTTGCGTCATGTACAAAGCATATGAATCTGTGTTGTCAAAGCTCCACGCCAGCGTTACGTCTGTACCCTGCTTCTTCATGTTTTTAAGTGCCGACTGAAGTGCAAGTTTTGTTGCTAGTGGGGCCTCCGGGTCGTGCACAACGTCCATTATGTAACCGATCGTTCCGCCATGTTTTTTCCGGATAGTTGATACGCAGAGCGCTTCAAGTACGCCGTTCTTGTGTACTGCGATGATCTTGTAGTCTTTGCGTGGGCAGTCTGCATAGCGCCAGTTCATGTACTGAGAAGTACGGTCGATTGTGACTTTATTTCGTGCTGTACTTCTTTCCCAAAGTTGATCATAGGTTTCGTCGAAACGAGAAATCGCAGAAACAGAATAATTTTTTTCTGGGGATGGTTTCTTTTCGATAGAGAAAGGGCCCGAAAAAATATTAGGGATATCCAGGTTGAATTTGCCTTTAGTGATTCGCCTGATAAGATAACCAAAATTCATTACCTTAATAAGGAAGGGAGGGGCTCCTAGCTCTTGCCAGTCGAGTTTTCCGAAAAATCCTGGCCCCGAGCTGCTATTAGGGAAGCCGTATACGAACTGAATATTTTTCTCTGTGCAGCGATTGTAAACGGCTTTGGCTAATAGAGTGAACAGACCTTGGCCTCTATGATTTTTGTCGGTGAGAGTGTCCAGAGATTGTGCAGCTAGAATTCGCTGTCCATTCAGCAGGAAGGGTACGAGGAAAATACTGTATACCGCAGCATCTTGGCCATTAGGTGCAACTGCGAAAGCCGTTATATGCCCCCCTCCAGGGGTATCTAAATACTGCCAAGAAAGATCGGCCCTCGATTTATAATTGTCATTTCGTTCGAATATCGCTGCAATTCGATCAATCGAGGTAATGCCATCTGAAAATTGGATTTTGTATGAATTATTCATGTGCAGCTCGCCATTGATTCATTGTCAGGATATTCAAATTTCCTTGATCTCGGTGCTGAGTGGCTATTCTCAGCATGTAATCTAGTTTCTCGGAAAGTGTCGGGTCGGTGATGAAATTATGTGGATGGCTATAGAAGTGCACAACACGATTGTTGTGGATGGCAAATTTAAGAAGGGATTCAATGCGAAAGTTTGTCATGCTCTTTGGAACGAGTTTTCTGGCGCCAAGGGCAGCGTTAAGAAATTTTGCTGCGGGAATTACGGAAAGACCAGATGGGTCCTTATTCGCATGTCCGGTCGGAAGAGATGGTCGGTCAAAAGGAAAGAATTCTGCAGCGTATCGCGATAGCTTGCCGCTTTTCCCACTTTTCGTTTCCCAAGAATCTATGTTTCTATAGCCGAGGTATCCGGCATTGGCTAGTAACTCTTGAAAGCCAATAATGTTTCTCGGAAAAATGAGATTCTCCATTGGGATGGATAGTTGGCTAAAGACTTGTTGAGTAAGAGAGATGTCTGACAGGACAGCTTCGATGGGGGTCGAGCCTTCAGAGTAAGGCAGGTGTGTTCCTCCATGGCTACAAAGCTCATGATCGCCCTCATCGCGGATCATTCTTGAAAGAGCCTCGTCGCACCACCCTTCCGTTATTCCTGCGGAAATCTGGTTGATAGCGGGTGCTAGCCAGTTCTTCCCTTGATGTTCTAAAGTGCGAGTTGTGTTGAGCCAATCCTTTAGGTCAGAGCTCCTCATGCATAATGCGGCAACGAAGGCGAAAGTTGATTGCACGTGATACTTTTTGTGCAGATCAAGAATGGTTCGGTATGCTTTGCGGAGGGTTTCGTGAGTGATGAAACCCAATCGCGACATTGGGCTATCAGCAATGCCCCACTTTCCCTCGCAGTCAAAAGATAAGATTAATGTTCCTGTTGTCATATGGTGTTGAGCGAAGTTAGATAGGGGAGGGTTTCAAAGCGCGGCGTGTCCCATCAACACGAGGATTGTGCAAGATCTTTCTCTTTGTCCAAGCCGCATGCGTGTTTCCTCAGATGAGTTTGCTGCTAAGGGGCGCTGCGCGCTTTGGGTTTCGCAACGAACTCCATTAAAATTGCCAGTATTAACGCGGCTATGATGCCAAATATTGTTGATGCGACAATTGTGAGAGCTTTTTTAGGTTGTGATGGTTTGGCTGGTGCAGTGATCGGGCTCAATAGTTCAGTTGGGCGAGTCTGTGGCGGCAGCATCTGCGCTGATAGGCTTAATCGTTCTGCACCCTGCTGATCCAGTGCGGCGGTGATCGGGCCGCGTTCGATCATTACTAGTGAGGCTTGCACACTGTCGCGGGCCTTGAGTTGATCCACCAGTGCGGTGATGTCCGAATATTGTTGTTGCAATGCTCGGCGTTGTTCGTCGAGGTTCTTCAGTCGTTCGGCGATGGGCTTGATATTCGCTTCGTACATTACCGAGTGAGCCTTGATTACGGTATCAGTGACCTCTTCGAGCAGATGTGCTGCATCTTGTGGAGCATCGCCCTCGGCAGTCAGCTGAATGGTAGTCGTGACGCCTTTCTCGGCTCTTGCTCCGGTGATGAAGGGGCGGTTACGTTTGATGCCATCGGCAATATCTTCTCCATACTGAGCAAGGATGCGGGAGGAGAGTTCTTCGGCGTTCTCGAGGACGATATTCTCGTGGAGCCCGCCACTGCCTCGCACTTGGCCGATGCGCAGCTTGACGCTGGCTTCATAGACGGGAGGCTTCAGGAACGCATATGCAGCCCCTGCGGCAAGACAGACAAGCAGGCAGGCTAGGATGAGCGCTTTACGTTTGGCGAGGATCTGCCAGAGTTCGTACAGGCTGATCTCTTCATCGACCTGGGGTTGCGGAGTTGGCTGGCTGTTCTGCATGGCTGGCTATGGCTGTTGACAAGGCGGCATTATCGCACTGCCCTGACAGTTCCTGAACCCTGTAGCCGTAATGAGATTTTTCCTGGCCAGATCGTACTGCGTTTGTTGCCGCGAATGACGGATGGATCGGTTCGATCGCTGTCGGGGGGATTTCGGCTTCTAGACTTGCCTACGGTTCTGGGTTGTCAGTGGTTCGTCAGATCGATGCCGACTCGCTGTATGTGCTCGAGCAGCGCCGGGTTGTCGATCTGGTGTCAGAGGCTCAGGTCGATCTTCCGCGGCAGCTTGAGCAGTTCGCCGATTTTCATGTCCAGCCCCAGCGTAGGGGCGACGAGGCAGATGTCGATGTCGGAGGCTGGCCGGTGCGTGCCTTTGGCGGCGCGAGCCATACAGCAGGATGCGCTCGACGCCGGGGGGTACGCTCAGTACGTCAATTGCCTGAGTGCGGTGCCAGGCAGGCCATAAGTGGAGGTGGTCGTTGTGGTCATGGTGTTCCAGGCGAGCTCGTGGGGGAACTCGAAGGCCTAGATGAGGCCTCCACCGCAGCACTTATTCGGTTAACGACTTGTCGCGCGTGTAGCGCTGCACCCGTGCGATTGCGTCGCACATGTGTTCCAGGTAGTCGCCCAGCCGTAAAGCCTTTTTGTTCATACGGCACTGGCTTCCTGCAGTATCTGGTTGCGGAACTTGAGCGGTAGGGCTGCGGGAGTGAGGACATCGACTGGTACGCCGAGTTTGGCTTCGAGCTCGACCTGGATGTGCGCGATATCGAGCAGCGATGTGTCGTGGGCCGGGGCGACGAGCAGATCAAGATCGCTTTCCTCCGAGTCGTCGCCGCGGAGAGCCGAGCCGAACACGCGTGGATTGCTGGCCCGGTGAGCCGAGACGATTCGCCTAATCAGCTCCCGGTTTGCCTCCAATGCAGCAGAGGGTTTCATGTTGTGTCTCCTGAAACGGCAGTACTGCCTTGAACGTGCGCAGATGCTTGCCGTCCATTGTCGGCCACCGCCGCCGCTGGCGGCAAGGCTGGCCACGTTATAATCCGCGCTCCCGCGCCGGGCCTGCGGTGTCCGGCGGTCACCCTCTTCACGCAGGAACGACTACCTTGGCGCTCACCATCCTCGGCCTTTCCGGCGCGCTCACCCACGATCCCTCTGCTGCGCTCTACATCGACGGCAAGCTCGTCGCTGCGGCGGAAGAAGAACGCTTCGTCCGTGACAAGCATGCCAAGAACCGCATGCCCTACGAGTCGGCGAAGTTCTGCCTGGATTTCGCCGGCATCAAGCCGGCCGACGTGGATGTGGTGGCGATTCCGTTCGCGCCCATCAGCCTGTTCGGCAAGGCGCGCTGGCACTACGCCAAGCGCTACTGGTACGCGCCCGATCGTGGGCTGGATGCGATCCTGGCCGGCAACCGCCGTTTCCGCCGCTACAAGAAGCGCATCCAGTGGTGCCTGCAGCAGCTCGGCTTCGACCTGAAGAAGGTGAAGATCGAGCCGGTCGAGCACCACTTGGCGCATGCCTCCAGCGCTTATCACCTCTCGGGTTTCACCGAGAAGACCGCGGTCATGGGCATCGACGGCAAGGGCGAGTACGCGACCACCTTCTTCGGCTACGGCGAGAACGGCCGCATCCACAAGATCAAGGAGTTCTACGACCCCGACTCGCTCGGCGGCCTCTACGGTGCGATCACCGAATACCTCGGTTTCGAGATGCTCGACGGCGAGTACAAGGTGATGGGCATGGCGCCCTATGGCGACCCGACCAAGTACGATTTCTCGCGTCTGGCGAAATTCGAGAATGGTGAGCTGATCATCGACACCGACTACGCCAACGTGATCGGCTTCCGCCGCTACAAGGAGCAGGGCAAGGGCTACTACTTCTCGCCCAAGCTGATCCAGTGGCTCGGCCCGATGCGCCACGGCGACATCGCCGACGATCCCTACATCCATTACGCCGCGAGCATGCAGAAGCTGTTCGAAGATCTCGCGCTGCAGATGATGGAGCACTACCTGGGCGACATCCTGCGCGAGACGGGCCGGCTGGCCTTCGCCGGCGGCGGCGCGCTCAACGTCAAGCTCAACCAGAAGATCATCGCCCGCCCGGAAGTGAAGGAGCTCTTCGTTCAGCCGGCTTCGGGCGACTCGGGCACTGCGGTGGGCGCGGCCTCGTATGTGTCGGTGCAGCGCGGTGTGCCGGTCGAGAAGATGGAGCACGTCTATCTCGGTCCGCGCTACACCAACGAAGAGGTGATTGCTGCCTGCGCCAAGCACCCGTCGAAGCCGCGCTGGGAACTGATCGCGGACGGCGATACCGCCGTGCCGCAACGCATCGCCCAGATCCTGGCCGACGGCAACCCGGTGGCCTGGTTCCAGGGCCGCATGGAGTTCGGCCCGCGCGCACTGGGCGGGCGCTCCATACTCGGCTGCCCGAGCGCGGCCGGCGTGGCCGATCGCATCAATGAACAGATCAAGTTCCGCGAACGCTGGCGCCCCTTCTGCCCCAGCATGCTCGACACCGTGGGTCCGCAGATGCTGCAGACCGAGCACCCCGCGCCCTTCATGACCTTCACCTTCGAGGTGGCGGAGGAGTGGAAGACGCGCGTGCCCGAAGTGGTGCACGAGGACGGGACCGCCCGCGCCCAGGTGCTGAAGCGCGAGTTCAACCCGCGCTACTACGACCTGATGAAGGAACTGGAAAAACTCACCGGCAACGGCGTGGTATTGAACACCTCGCTCAACCGTCGTGGCGAGCCAATGATCTGCTCGCCGATGGATGCGCTGAACATGTTCTTCGGCTCGGATCTGCAGTACCTGATCATGGAAGACGTGCTGGTGGTGAAGGAAGGCGCGGCCTGACATGAGCAGCCAGCCGTGGGTGCTGCAATTCTGTCATGGCTATGACGGCCCTTTCCTCGACGTTGCGCGCCAGTACGCGGCATTGTTCGAGGGCACGCCGTACAAGGTGTGCACCGTTTACCTGACCGGCGAGCCGGATGCGGAGGTCGAGCGCGCTTCGGCTTCGGACGAGGTGATCTTTCTCGGCTACGACAGCCGCGAGGTGCGCGGCCTCAAGCTCGGCGCGATGCGGCGCTTGCGGCAGATCGTCGCTGGTCGGGATTTCCGTTTGTGCATTGCGCACCGTTTCAAGCCAATCTACGTTGCTCTGCTGGCGACCCGTTTGCCGGTGGTCGGTGTCCTCCACGCATTCGGTGTCTTCGAGCGTGCCATGCGGCGCTGGTTCGTCAGCCGTTTCCAGTCGCGCATGCTGCTACTGGGTGTGTCTGACGCTGTGCGCGACGAGATGCGAGCGTATCTGCCGGATTGGGACCGCGAGCGCATCCAGACGCTGTACAACCGGATCGATGTCGGTGCCGTGCAGGCCGAACAGGTGTCGTGCGAGGTGGCCCGCGAGGCGCTGGGGTTGCCGCATGATGCCTGGGTGGTGGGCAACGTCGGCCGCCTGCACCCGGACAAGGACCAGGCCACGCTCATCCGCGGTTTTGCCGAGGCGCTGCCGCGGCTGCCGGCGGGCAGCTTGCTGGCGATCATGGGAAGTGGTCGCCTGGAAGGGAGGCTACGCGGGCTGGCCGATGAATTGGGTATCGCAGCGCAGGTGCGATTTCTCGGCCAAGTGCCCAATGGGCGGCGCTATTTCAAGGCATTCGACGTGTTCGTCTTGACTTCGGACCATGAACCCTTCGGGATGGTGTTGCTGGAGGCGATGGCTGCCGGCGTGCCGGTGGCCTGTAGCGACTGCGGTGGCGGGCGCGAGGTGGTCGAGGGCGTAGGCAGGGTCTTCCCTTTGGGAAATGCGACTGTGCTCGCAGACGTCCTGAGTACGGGGCCGGCAAACAGTTGTATACATGTTCCGGCGAGGTTCACCGATGAGTACGGACGGCAGTGCTTCATGGCGTTTCGCCATCTGCGTGCCTGGCTTGGATGATCGTGGTGTGGGCAGAAAGAACGTGTAGTGGTGCTTAAGGTGGAGCATGAAGATGGGGCAGGCTCGAATTCGTTTTCTCATTCCATATTTCGGGAAATGGCCTTTCTGGATGCCGTTTTTTCTGCAGAGCTGTCGCTACAACCCGAGCATCGAGTGGCTTTTTTTCTCCGATTGCGGTCCTCCGGAGAATTGCCCCCCGAATGTCGAGATCCGTGATCTGTCCTATGTCGGGTATTGCGAAATGGTTTCCGAGCAGCTCGGTATTGAGTTTGCTCCGCCGAACCCTTACAAGCTATGCGATCTGAAACCTGCGCTCGGCTTTGTTCATGCTGACTGTCTGGATGGTTTCGATTTCTGGGGGTTTGGCGACATCGATCTGGTATACGGGAACCTGCGCCGCTATTTCGACGACGAGCGTCTGGGGCGCTACGACCTTTTGTTTACTCATGCGACCCGGATTTCCGGGCATTTGTGCTTATTACGCAATAATCAAAAAATGCTAAAGGCATTCATGATGGTGCCTGGATGGCAGAGGGCACTGGCTGACCCGGCGCATCGGGCCTTCGACGAAAAGGCATTCAGCAAGCTGTTCGTGAAGAACAAGAATTGGCCGGAGCCGCTGAGGCGCTTTCGCCGCGCGCTGAGCCCGATGCTCAGGCGTTGCGAGTTCGTCGAAGCGTTCAGTACCCCCTATGCGCGCATTCCCTGGACTGATGGCAGTTTCGATTTTCCAGCACAGTGGGTGTGGCGTGATGGACGGCTTCATACCGATCGGGATGGCAGACGCGATTTTCCGTATCTCCATTTCCTTGTCTGGAAAGGACATCCTTGGGCAGGTTTGGCCCCCGAACAGCGGGTTGCTGAGCCGGACTTGGCGGCACGTTCATGCTGGGCCATCAGTGCCGAGGGCTTTCATCCTCTGCCCGTGTCGTGCGGGGGAATGTCGCGAGGATGATGACCGGCAGCCAGAAAAGAACCCATTGCACGTTCTGTCTCGTGATGATGCCCTGGCCGAAGGTGGTGCCAATGATCATGGTGTAGATGAACAGGATGAGTGCTATGCGGGCGTGAAGGTCATGTCGGTGTTTCCATCCTGTCCTGATGACGATACAGCATAGGGCCAGATGCAGCAGCAGGCCTGTGATCCCCAGTTCGACGAGGGAGCCGACATATACGCTGTGGTAGTGCGTCCAGCCATCGACGAGTTCTCCGGGAGCGTGGATGAAAACCTGCGTGCCGGCGCCGAAGCCGAAAATGGGATGTTCCCTTGCGCGTTCCAAGAAGCCTTGCCATAACTCCAATCTGTAACTTTGCCCTCTTTCAATGCTGGCCTGAAAATAATCATATGACGCATACAAAAGAGCTAAGAGCAGGATGGTCGCTGCGGCCAATATGGCTACTTTCCTCTTCGTGTTCGTCTTGCAGGTCAGGAATATGATTGTACAGGTGAAAAACATGGCGCCGATTGGCCCTCTGCTGTGCGTGAGGATTGTTGCGGCAGAAAAAATCAAAAAGGCCAGCGAGTAAAGGATTTTTTCCTTCTTTGTCAGATCAGCATCTCTCCAGTTCATCAGGCCAAATATCAGTATCGCAAGAGCACCATATGCCGCTCCGGACCAGAGGGCGTTCCATAGCTTGCCGGCACTTACGAATCGATCTGCAAGGCCGTGTCCCTCGATGCCGTAAAAAATGATGCCATTGGCCACGATACCTGCCAGCGCGGTGACTGTGAGCACTTTTGCCAGTGATGCCATTTTTTCTGGAGACGTCTTCATCCAGTAGTTCAATGTTATCCAGAACATGAAGAGATATATGACTCTCTTGATCTCACTCAGGTGATCGACGGTGCTGTCAGGCGGTGTCCATGCCTGGCTGATGATGTAGCAGGCTCCGTATGCCATGGAAGAAAAAAGAATTCCCGATGGTGGGATTCCTGCATTGAATCTGTTTTTTAGCAGAATCCAGACGCCAGGCAGGGTGAAGCAGATGTGGAACAGTTGCTGGTGAAGCTTTTCGAATGGCAACAGGAAAAACCCTGACATCCATATTGCGGAAAGAATGAAAAAAATGTTCTCACTTCTGTCCGGAAGATGAGTTTTTCGCTGTGTCATTGCTGAGAGCATATGTTCTAGAATTTGTTGAGGAGTTGGATTCTCGTGCATGATCGGGCACGCTCCTTTCAAGTGGGCGGAGTGTAGCACTCAATATGTGAAATGTATGAAAAGGGTGCTTTGCCTTTTTCCCATGGGGCAAGTTTCCGGCAGGCCGGCATCAGCCGCATGCTAGACTGCAGCATCGCTTCAACACCCGGCGTCATATGTCGCAGGACAAGACCTCTTCAGCTTCTTCTCTGAGAATCTACCTCCGCCTGCTGGCCTACGTCCGGCCCTACACCGGTACGTTCGCGGTCAGCATTCTCGGTTTCGTCATCTTCGCCTCGTCGCAGCCGATGCTGGCCGGAGTGATGAAGTATTTCGTCGATGGCCTAAACGATCCGGCGGCTGTGCTCGATCTGGGTTGGGAACTGCTCGACGGCGTGTCGCTGATGAAAGCCGTGCCGCTGATGATCGTGCTGATTGCGTTGTGGCAGGGGGTGGGCTCCTACCTGGGCAACTATTTCCTCGCGCGGGTTTCTCTCGGGCTGGTGCACGACTTGCGGGTCAAGCTGTTCGACAGCCTGTTGAGCCTGCCGAACCGCTATTTCGACCAGAACAACTCCGGCCACCTGATTTCGCGCATCACCTTCAACGTGACGATGGTCACGGGGGCGGCGACGGATGCGATCAAGGTCGTCTTCCGCGAAGGCCTGACGGTGATCTTCCTGTTCGGCTATCTGTTGTGGATGAACTGGAAACTGACCTTCGTCATGGTCGCGGTGCTGCCCTTGATCGGCGTGCTGGTGGGGCGTGCCAGCCGCAAGTTTCGCAAGCAGGCCAAGCGCATCCAGGCGGCGATGGGCGATCTGACCCATGTGGTGTCGGAGAGCATCCAGGGTTATCGAGTGGTGCGCAGCTTTGGTGGCGAGCCATACGAGTCCGGGCGCTTCCTGCATGCCAGCGTCGACAACACCAAAAAACAGCTGCGCATGGTCAAGACCGGCGCCGTGTTCACGCCCAGCCTGCAGGTCGTCACCTATGGCGCAATGGCGGCGGTGCTGTTCCTGGTGCTGCTGCTGCGCGGCGATTCCACCGCGGGTGACCTGGTGGCCTACATCACCGCCGCCGGCCTGCTGCCCAAGCCGATCCGCCAGTTGTCCGAAGTCAGCTCCACCATCCAGCGCGGCGTGGCCGGCGCCGAGAGCATTTTCGAGCAGTTAGACGAGGCACCGGAAGTGGACGAGGGCACGGTCGAGCGCGACCGATTGGAAGGGCATATCGAGATCAAGGGGCTGAACTTCCGCTACCCCGGCGCGGAGCAGCCGGTGCTGCAGGACATCGATGTCGATATCCCGCCTGGCCGGATGGTGGCCCTGGTCGGCCGATCGGGCAGCGGCAAATCCACGCTCGCCAACCTGATTCCGCGCTTCTACGACTACAGCGAAGGGCAGATCCTGATCGACGGCGTCGATTCGCGCGACTACCGCCTGCGCAACCTGCGCCGCCACATCGCCCTCGTCACCCAGCAGGTGACGCTGTTCAACGATACCGTGGCCAACAACATCGCTTATGGCGACCTCGCCGGCGCGCCGCGCGAAGCCATCGAGGCCGCGGCCGAGGCGGCCTACGCCAGGGAGTTCATCGATCGCCTGCCGCAAGGTTTCGACACCGAGATCGGCGAAAACGGCGTGACCCTGTCGGGTGGCCAGCGCCAGCGCATGGCGATCGCGCGCGCGCTGCTCAAGAACGCGCCGATCCTGATCCTCGACGAAGCCACCTCGGCGCTCGATACCGAATCCGAGCGCCACATCCAGGCGGCGCTCGATCGCGCCACCTCCGGCCGCACCACGCTGGTGATCGCCCACCGGCTGTCGACCATCGAAAAGGCCGACCTGATCCTGGTGATGGACCACGGCCGTATCGCCGAACGTGGCACCCACGCTGAACTGCTCGCCGCCGGCGGCCACTATGCCGGCTTGCATGCGCATCAGTTCAAGGATGTGGATTGATGCTGTCCGGTCACAGCTGAAGCCGCTTGCGACAGGTTGGCTGGGCGTATGTCGAATCAGCGCCCAGCTCCGGCCGTGGCATTCAGCCACGCCTGCAGATCTGCTGCTTCATAACCTTTGCCAGCTTGTGCAGCATAGCCTTCGGCAAAGGCTTGGCCGCCGTCGGCCATCAGCCAGGCGCGGTCTTCGCGATAGCGCAGCAGGTGGGCGAAATTGCGCTTGCGCTTGAAGCGCGGCAGCGGGCGGCGGCCGATCTGCATGTCGGCGATGTCGATCAGGCCGAGCCGGCCGTCATTACCGAGGACGATGTTGCCGAGGTGGATCGAGCGGAAGAACACGCCGTACTGGTGCAGCGTCGCGACGAAGCGGCCTAGCTGGCCGAGCAGCGCGGGGATGTCGAGCCCGGGCCGCGCGCCGTGGATGATCTGCCGCAGCGTGAGGCCGGGCAGCGGACGGTAATGGACGACGTCGCGGCGCATGGCAGGAAAGCGATGTAGCTGAATCACCTGCGGACAGGGCACGTCCAGCCGGGCGAGCGCAGCGGCGTTGTCGGCAAAACGGCGTGCATAGGGGTACCACGCGGCCGATGACAGCAGCCGCTTGCGGCGGAAAATCTTGAGATAGCTGCCGTCGGCATGGCGCAACACCTTCTCGCCGTGGCCGTCGGCCTCGATGACTTCGGCGTCGCCGCGCAGGGTGGGGTAGTCGATTGCGCTGTCAGACATGTCTGTTACCAGGATGTTACAGGCACATCTTAACCGCCATGCCGGCGAAGCGGCAGTTTCAGCTTGATGAACACCGTCAATCGCGGTGATCCTTCTTGACATGGACTCCGGAACTGCACTTCGAACTGGAGGTCTTGGGCGTATGTGATACGCTCGATCACCGTGTTCGACGCCGCATCGCGAGCAGCGCCATTGTCGTGTTGCTCGCAATCCCGTATTCAGGAGCTTGCCATGAGCACCCCTCTAGATCCCCGCGTATCCGAGTTCGAGACCAAGGAGCAGGCTGATAGCCATGACAAATGGTTTCGTGCGAAGGTGCAGGCAGCGATCGATGATCCACGCCCGGGGATTCCGCACGATGAAGTCATGGCGCGGATGAGCGCGCGCATTGCCGAACTGAAAGCCAAGTATCAGAAGGTTGCGTGATGCTTCCGGTGGTCTGGAGCGCTCGGGCGGAGGAAGACCTTCTCTCGATCATTGAGTTCGTTGGTGAACGTGACCCTTGGGCAGCAGAGCGGCTGGGTGATGCCATTCGAGAAAGCACTTGGCCTTTGCCGGAACATCCCCATTTGTTTCGTCCCGGCCGGGTGCTTGGCACGCGTGAAATCGTCGTCCATCCGAATTACATAATTGTGTATCGCGTTGAACTGGTCTGCATCAAGGTTCTCAACGTACTGCATGCCAGACAGGAATATCCCTGATTTCTGAACGCAGCAGGTAAACCTGCCAATCACGGTTCAGGCAGGCGGCAGATTGGCATCCAGCCAGCGCCACAGCGCGCTGTCCGTCGGCCAGTTGCGCAGCAGGCGGGCGCGGTCGCGGCGCCAGGCGCGGGCGTGGGAGGATGCGCTGCGGTGCTGCTGCATGGCGTCGAGGTCGATCAGCACGACATGGCCGTCGTGCCACAACAGATTGGTGGCCTTCATGTCGCCGTGCGAGATGCGTTCGCGGTACAGGGTGGCGAACAGCGTGCGCAGGGCCTCGGCTTCCGCAGGCGGCGGGCCGCTGTCAACGTAAGGGGCGAGGTGGGTGGCCAGGTCTTCCCCGGGGCACCAGGCGTTGATGATCCAGGCCCGGCGGCGCAAGGGGCCGGCGCGTTCCTCGATCATCGCCAGCGGCGCGGGTGTGGCAATGCCGAGGAAGGCGAGCCGGTGGCCTTCCACCCACGAATGCGCGGCCCGGCTCGGCCGCCAGGCCCGCGATAGCGCGTGGCGGGTGTTCTTGAGGTTGTAGCGTTTGATCACCAGCGGCCGGTTGCCATGCTCCAGCTTCGCCACCGTGCAGGTGCCGCCGTCCTTCAGCAGGCTGCCGTGGGCGATGGCGGCGTCCGGGTCGGCCAGCACTTCGGCGAGTTCGTCCGCTTCGGCACGCACCGCGATCGTCAGCCGGTCGAAAGTCTTTTCCGCCTTGAACAGTGTGCAATCGCGGAGTGTTTTGGCGAGGAAGTCCTTGAGCCGCGCATCGCGGGTGTGGGTGATGCGCTCGCGCAGTGCTGCCGTGTCGAGCGTGGGCAGGCCTTCGCCGTCCTGGCGCCAGGCGTCGATGAGCGGGGCGATGTGTTCGTCCCAGCCGGCCGGCAGCTGTGCTGCCAGGATGGCGAAGTTGGCGGCGGCCTGGTCGGCTTGCAGTGCCTGCCCGGGTGAGAGGCTGCGCACTGCGTCGCCGTCGATGACCATCAGCTCGCCGCCGCTGACGAGGAAGTTGCCCAGATGCAGGTCGTCCTGCACCAGGCCGTGTGCATGCATGCGGCCGAGCATGGCGAAGGCTGGTGCCAGCACCGCGAGTGCGTCGGCATGACTGGCGGGCAGGCCGGCAACGGCTTGCCAGTGGTCCGACAGGCTTGCCGCGTCGGCGAGGAAGTCCGTCAGCAGCACGTGGCCGCCGCCGTGGAGCTCGCCGGCGTGCCGTAGCGCGGGAGTCGGAATGCCGGCGGCGGCCAGTGCCTCGATGCCCTGGCGTTCACGCTGCCAGTGCCGGGTGCTGCCAGGGGCGATGAAGAGTTTTGCCAGCATGCGGCTGCCGGCGGTTTCGGCTTCGCCGACGATGCGCTTGCTGGGCAGGATGCGCAGGACGCGGAGCATGACGAGTTCGCGGCCATCGTCGAGCGTGACTGCGAAGGGCAGCGGCGGCTCACGCCCGGCGGCACGCAGCGAGCTCGCGGTCTGGGCGGTTGGCGTGGTCATTCCCGTCCCTCGAAGTAGGCCAGTATCTGCCGCCGCACGGGTTGGCCGGCGGCGGTCAACTGGTCCAGCGAGCCGAAGGCCTCGCGCAGCGCGGGCGTGTCGTAGCCGGGGCAGAGGCGCCACTGCGTCACGGCTGCCTGTCCTGCGGCGGCGCGTACTTGCGCAGGTAGCGCGCCTGCAGCTTCTCCGCCCGCTGCGTCAGCTTGCGCAGCAGCGGGGCTTCTTCGCGCAGGGTGTCGCGCAAGGGGCGGGGAAAGTAATCGCGCAGGAAGCGCAGCAGGTCGCGCCGGGTCAGGCCGATGTTCAGTGCCGAGAAATACAGCCCGGCCAAGTCCTTGTCGCGCCAGCGCCGCGGCGTGGCGCTGCGCACCTGGCTGCGGTGCAGGTCGATCAGCGACAGGCGCAGCGCGTCCGGCGTGGGCGGCGGCTCGGTGTGCAGCAGGAAGTGGCAGAGGTAGAAGTCGCGGTGGTTCATGCCGCCTTCGTGCATGCGCCGCGCCATGTCGGCGACGCGGGCGATCAGCGCGTGCTTGAGCGCGGGCGGCGGCGGATGTTCGGCCCAGTCGCGGCACCAGTCTTCCAGGCTGATCGTCGGCGCCAGCGCTTCGGTGACGATGAAGGAGTGCTGGCGCGCCGGGTTGGACCCGCGTTCGCCGTAGGCGACGGCACGCATCGTGGCGACGCCGACCTCGTTCAGGCGCGCGATCGCCTCCCATTCGTTGCGCGCGCCGAGCACCGGCAGGCGCAGCGACAGCAGGTTCTTGAAGATCTCGCCCCAGCCGATGCCGCGGTGGATCTTGACGAAAAAGGCCCGGCCGGCGACTTCGGTGCGCAGCGTGCGGCGGCCTTCGAGTTCGCGGAACACTTCGCCCTGCAGCGCCTCGACTGCTTCGAAGGCGTTGCGGCCCTGCCACAGGCTGCGGAAAGGTTCGTCGAGGAACAGTGTGCTCATGCCTTCCGCCCTGTCGCCGGCAGGTCGAGGATCACGTCGGCGGCGCGCTCGGGCAGGCTGTAGAGATCGGCGTGTTCGGCGAAGGCGAGGCCGTTGGTCTGCCAGCGCCGGCGTGCGTCGCCGTCGGTCAGCATCTCCGCCAGCATGCGGTCGAGCTGGGCCTGCACGAAGGGTTCGGGCACGACGCGGCCGGCGTCGGCATCCTCGATGTAGTGGGCGTAGCCGCACACCGCGCTCGCCAGCACCGGCAGCCCGGCGACGATCGCTTCCAGCAGCACGGTGCCGGTGTTCTCGTTGTAGGCCGGGTGGATCAGCAGCTCGGCGCCGAGCAGGAAGCGCGGCACGTCGCTGCGGCCCTTCAGGAAGTCGACGCGCTCGCCCAGGCCGAGGGTGGCGGCCTGCAGCTTGAAGGGCTTGGGATCGTCCTGGCCGATCACCATCAGCCGGGTGCGGCGCTTGAGCGCGTCCGGCAGCGCGGCCAGCGCCTTCAGGCTGCGGTCCACGCCCTTGGTCTTGAAGCCGGAGCCGATCTGCACCAGCAGCAGGTCCTCATCGCCCAGCTTGAACTCGTTGCGGAACTCCGCCCGGATCGCTGCCGCGTTCGGCGTCGCGCGGCGGTCGGCGGCGATGCCGGGCGGCAGCAGGTGGAAGCGGCTGACCGGCGTGCCGTAGTGCCTGACGAACAGCGGCTGCTGCACGCTGGAGATCATCAGGATCTCGGTGCGGCTGTCCGGCCCGAACACCGCGCGCTCGTAGGCGGCGAAGTGGCGGTAGCGGCTGCCGAGCCGGTACAGCGGGTTGCGCAGGGTCTGGGCCTTGTCCTCGAAGCAGGGGTCGGCGGCGTAATACACGTCCAGCCCCGGCATCTTGTTGAAGCCCACCACCCGGTCCGCCGGCCGGCGGGCGAGGTCGGCCTGCACCCAGTCGGTGTATCTGCGGTAGCGATGGTGGTTGAACAGCGCGCGCACCGGCACATGCACGACCTCGAAGCCGGCCGGCACCTCGCCCTGCCATTCCAGCACATACACCCGGATCGCGTGGCCGCGCGCCTGGCAGGCCTGGGCGATGCGCAGGAAGTCGCGCTGCATGCCGCCGAAGGGGAAGAACTTGTACAGACAGAAGGCGAGCTGCATCAGTGAGCCTCCGCGGGGGGCAGGCTGGCAGCAGGTGCCGGCGCTTCCGGGCGCAATCGATTGTGTTCTGCGGCGCCGGCGACAGCATCCGGCCGCTCGAGCAGCCGGGCGAGCTCCTGCCAGACGTAGTCGGGCGGCAGCTGGGTGAAGCAGGGCGGCTGGGTGTGGGCGAAATCCGGCCGCGCCTTGTCCTCCGCCGTCGGCACGTAGCTGCACTGCTTCTTCAGGCAGGGCGCGCAGGGGAAATCCGCTGCCAGGTGGCGCTGGCCGAAACCCCAGGCGCCGGTGAAGCCGGGGTTGGTCGGGCCGTACAGCGACACCGTCGGCACCGCCAGCGCGGCGGCGAGGTGGCCCAGGCCGGTGTCGACCGCGACGCAGGCGCGGGCGCCGGCGATTTCGGCGGCGACACCGGCCAGCGGCAGGCGGGGCAGCACCTGCACGCCGGGCAGGCCGGCCGCGATGCGTTCTGCGCGCTCGTGCTCGGCGGCATTGCCCCAGGGCAGGCGCACCTGCCAGCCGGCGGCGCAGGTACGCTCGGCCAGTTGGCGCCAATAGGCTTCCGGCCAGTGCTTGGTGTCCCAGGTCGTGCCGTGCAGGAAGACGACGTAAGGTGAGTCGCCATCCTTGGTCGCCTGGCCGGCGCCTGCCAATACGCGGCTGCGGTCGAGGCCGTAGGGGTCGTGCGTCGGAGTATGGTCGCCGAGGCTGGCCGTCGCATCGGCCGGCAGGGCGTAGCCCAGCGCCTGTGCGAACAGCTCGCGCACCCGCAGCACCGCGTGGCGGCCCCAGGGCACGGTATGGCGATGGCGGTAGAACAGGCTCGCCAGCGGCTCGCGCGCCGAGCGCCTGTCCAGGCCGTGCAGCGGGCCGTGGGCGTGGCGGGCGAGCCAGGCGCTCTTGAACAGGCCCTGGGCGTCGATCACGGCATCGTAGCGGTGCAGGCCGATCGCCTGCCGGAAGGCCTGCCATTCACCGCTGCGGCGGGCCTGCAAGGGATGCTTGCGCCAGCGCCGCACCGCGACCGGAATCACCTGGTCAACCGCCGGATGCCAGCGCGGGATTTCGGCGAAAGCCTCTTCGACCACCCAGTCGAAGCGGATGCCGGGCAGGGCGCGGGCGGCATCGGTCAGCGCGGGCAGGGTGTGGATGACATCGCCGAGCGAGGAGGTCTTGACGATCAGCACGCGCATCGCTGCGTCAGGCTCCGCGAACCAGCGGGATGACCTGTGCGGTCCCGCCGGCGGCCGTACAGGGCAGGCCTAGCTCGCCCAGCGCAGCCAATACGCGCTCCGGCGCGATGTCGGTCAGGCAGCGGGTGTGGCCCAGCGGGCAGACGCGCTTGAAACAGGGCGAACAGTCGAGCCGCAGGGTCTGGATGGAGACGCGTGAGGACAGCGGCGGCGTATGTTCCGGGCTGGACGAGCCGTAGATCGCCACCAGCGGCACGTCGAGCGCGGCGGCGACATGCATCAGGCCGGAGTCGTTGGTGACGGCGGCGGCGCTCATCGCCAGCAGGTCAACCGCATCGCCGAGTGCGGTGAGGCCGGCCAGGTTGTGCACCGCCGGGTTGCCGGCAGCGATGGCCTTGCCGGCTTCGCGGTCCTTGTTCGAGCCGAGCACCCAGATCTGGAAGCCTTGTTCGGCCAGGCTGCGCGCCAGCGCGGCGAAGTGCGGGATCGGCCATTGCTTGGCCGGGCCGTATTCGGCGCCGGGCATGAAGGCGACGGCCGGCACTTCGGCGGGCAGGCCGTGCTTCTCGCGCAGGTGGGGCTGGTTGTCGGCCTGGGCGACCAGCCTTGGCATCGGGAGGGGTTCCGGCAGCGGCGTGCCGGCCGGCGCGGCGAGGGCAGTGAAGCGCTGCACCGTCATCGGCAGCGCCACCTTGTCGAGTTTGCGCAGATCGTTGAGCAGGATGTAGCGCATTTCGCCGCGGAAGCCGGTGCGCTGCGGGATGCCGGCGAAGAAGGGCACGAAAGCCGATTTCAGCGAGCCGGGCAGCACGATCGCCTGGTCGTAGCCTTCGCCCGCCAGCGACTTGCCCAGTTGACGGCGCTTGGCGAGGTCGAATTCGCCGTGGCCGAGCGGCATCACCACGCCGCGCCGCACTTCCGGCATGCGGTCCAGGATCGGCAGCGACCAGCCCGGCGCGAGCACGTCGATGTCGCAGGCGCCGCGCTGCTTGAGCGCCTTGAACAGGCTCTGCGCCATCACCATGTCGCCGACCCACGAGGGGCCGACGACGAGAATCTTGCGCGAGGTGGCGGACGTCATGCCTGCGGCGGTCCGCTCAGCCGCGCGTGGCGAGCCAGTCGAGGTAGGCCGGCACGCCGGTCTCGACGTTCATGAAGGGGCGCTCGTAGCCGGCGGCGCGCAGCGCGCCCATGTCGGCTTCGGTGAAGCTCTGGTAGCGGCCCTTCAGGTGGTCGGGGAAGGCGATGTAGTCGATGCCACCGCCTTCGTGGCCCTGCGCGCGGTGCCAGCGGGTGGCGGCGTGGGCGACGTCGTTGAAGCTCTGCGCACGGCCGGTGCCGAGGTTGAAGATGCCCGACACCTGCGGGTTGTCGAGTAGCCACAGGTTGACCGCGACGATGTCATCCACGTGGATGAAGTCGCGCCGCTGCTCGCCGGGACCGTAGCCGTCGCTGCCTTCGAATAGGCGCACGCGGCCCGACTCCGCGAGCTGGTTGTAGAAGTGGAAGGCGACGCTGGCCATGCTGCCCTTGTGCTGTTCGCGCGGGCCATAGACGTTGAAGTAGCGCAGGCCGACGACCTGGCTGCCGATGCCGGCCAGCCTGGTGCGCAGATGGCAGTCGAACTGGAACTTGGAATAGGCGTACATGTTCAGCGGCTGCTCGAACTCGCGCGCCTCGCGGAACACCGGCCCCATGCCGTACACCGAGGCCGACGAGGCGTAGATCAGCGGTACCTTGCCCGCCACGCACCAGGCCAGCACGGCCTTGGTGTATTCGTAGTTCACCTTCATGACGAAGCGGCCGTCCCACTCGGTGGTCGAGGAGCAGGCGCCTTCGTGGAACACCGCTTCGACGGCGCCGAAGTCCTCGCCGGCCTGGATGCGAGCGAGGAAGTCGTCCTTGTCCATGTAGTCGAGGATGTCGGCGTCCGACAGGTTGAGGCATTTGCGCCCGTCGGTGAGGTCGTCAACCACCAGGATGTCGCGGATGCCGCGGGCGTTGAGGCCATGAACGATGTTGCTGCCGATGAAGCCGGCGCCGCCGGTGACGATGATCATGCTGGTTTCCTTCAGTCTGGTGTGCCGCTGCCGCGCAGCGCGGCGGCGAGTTCTTCGGGGCTGACGGTGGCGGTGCCGAGCTTGCCGACGACGATACCGGCGGCGACGTTGGCCACCGCGGTCGCCTCGGCCAGCGCCAGGCCGCAGGCCAGGCCGGCGCCGAGCACCGCGACCACCGTGTCGCCGGCGCCGGTGACGTCGAACACGTCGCGGGCGCGGGTCGGCAGGTCGAGCGGCGCCTGGCCGGCTTGCAGCAGCGTCATGCCGCGCTCGGAGCGGGTGATCAGCACGGCGTTGAGTTGAAGCGAGGCGCGCAGCGCTTCGCCGCGTTCGCGCAGCGCCGCCTCGTCGGCGCAGTGGCCCACCACTGCTTCGAATTCGCTCATGTTGGGGGTGATCACGGTGGCGCCGCGGTAGCGGCCGAAATCAGTGCCCTTGGGGTCGACCACCACCGGCACGCCGCGTTCGCGGGCGCTGCGGATCAGGCTGCCGGCCTGGGCCAGCGTGCCCTTGCCGTAGTCGGACAGCACCGCCGCGCCGGCGCCGGGCAGGGTGTCGCCGAAAGCCTGTTCGATGCCGGCCGATTCCAGTACCGCGAAGCTGTCCTCGAAGTCGAGCCGGATCAGCTGCTGATGGCGGCTGATGATGCGCAGCTTGGTGATCGTCGGGTGCTGCGGCGCTTCGAGCAGGCGGCAGGCGACCTGGCCGGCTTCGAGCTTTTCGCGCAGGCGCTGCGCCGCTTCGTCGCGGCCGACCAGCGCCACCAGTTCGGTGTTGGTGCCCAGCATCGCGGCGTTGAGCGCGACGTTGCCGGCGCCGCCGGCGCGGTATTCGTCGGCTTCGACCTTGACCACCGGCACCGGCGCCTCGGGCGAGATGCGGTTGGTCGAGCCGTGCCAGTAGCGGTCGAGCATGACGTCGCCGACGATCACGAGGCGACCGCGGGAAAACTCGGGCAGGGAAGTCGTCATGGCTCGGCTGGGCGCAGGGATGGCGGGGGCGGAATTATCCCACGAAGCCGCGCTGTGCGGCGGCACCGGGATGGGCGCCGGCAGCGGGTCATGGCCATGTCCGGGTGTCCGGTGCTGGGCGGAGCACTCTGTCCGCTTATTGTATATGGTGGAAACTACGGTTTCCCGTGATTGGCTTGAGGTGTACCCTGACCTCCCCTTTCGGGTGGCGGTATGCCGTGATCTGCGGGCGTGCCGCATCCGTGCCGCGTAGTCGAACCCCGTCATCCACAAGCATGCAAGAAAAATCCATTCTTCCCAGCCTCTCCCGGCGCAGCTTTCTGAAGCTGGCCGGCGGCAGCGCGGCGGCGACCTCGCTGAGCGCGATGGGCTTCAGCGCGGCCGAGGCCAGCGTCGCGGCCCACGTCCGCCAGTTCAAGCTCGCCACCACCACCGAAACGCGCAACATCTGTACCTACTGTTCGGTCGCCTGCGGTCTCATCATGTATTCCAAGGGCGACTACTACGCAGGCGAGAAGGCGAAGATCATCCACATCGAAGGCGATGCGGACCACCCCACCAACAAGGGCACGCTGTGCCCCAAGGGCGCGGCGATCCAGGACTTCGTCAACTCCGAGACCCGCACCAAGGTGCCGCGCTACCGCGCCCCGGGCTCGGACAAGTGGGAAGAGGTGAGCTGGGACTTCGCGCTCGACAAGCTGGCCCGCCACATCAAGGATGACCGCGACGCCAACTTCATCGAGAAGAACGCGGCCGGCGTCACGGTGAACCGCTGGACCAGCCTGGGTTTCCTGGCCGCCTCGGGCGGTACCAACGAAACCGGCTGGCTGACCTACAAGACGATCCGCTCCTTCGGCACTCTTCCGTTCGACAATCAGGCACGCGTCTGACACGGCCCCACGGTAGCCAGTCTGGCTCCGACATTTGGCCGTGGCGCAATGACCAACGCCTGGACCGACATCAAGAACACCGATCTCGTCATCGTCATGGGCGGCAATGCCGCCGAAGCGCACCCTTGCGGCTTCAAGTGGGTGACCGAGGCCAAGCATCACAACAAGGCCAAGCTGATCGTCGTCAACCCGCGCTTCAACCGCACGGCTGCGGTGGCGGACTATTACGCGCCGATCCGGCCGGGCTCGGACATCACCTTCCTGATGGGCGTGATCCGCCACTGCATCGCCAACGGCAAGGTGCAGTGGGAGTACCTCAAGCATTACACCAACGCCAGCTACCTGGTGCGGGACGGCTTCGGCTGGCAGGACGGCCTGTTCAGCGGCTACGACGAGGACAAGCGCGCCTTCGACCAGAGCGAATGGGAATACCAGTTCGACGACAACGGCCAGCCGCTGACCGACCCGACGCTGGAGCACCCGCGCTGCGTGTGGAACCTGCTCAAGCAGCACGTCGAGGTGTACACGCCCGAGTTCGTCGAGAACATCTGCGGCACGCCGAAGGACCGCTTCCTCAAGATCTGCGAACTGATCGGCGAGACCTCGGCCACCAACAAGGTGATGACCTCGTGCTACGCGCTGGGCTGGACGCAGCATTCCAAGGGTGCGCAGAACATCCGCGGCATGGCGATGCTGCAGCTCATCCTCGGCAACATCGGCCTGCCGGGCGGTGGCGTGAACGCATTGCGCGGCCACGCCAACATCCAGGGCCTGACCGACCTCGGCCTGCTGTCGCACATGATTCCGGGCTACATGGGGCTGCCGAAGGACAGTGAGCCGACCCTGGCGAGCTATCTCTCCACCAAGACCAACAAGCCGATGTTCCCCGGCCAGACCAGCTTCTGGCAGAACACCGACAAGTTCATGGTGAGCTTCCTGAAGTCGATGTGGGGCGAGGCGGCGACGGCGGAGAACGAGTTCGGCTACCAGTGGCTGCCCAAGCTGGACGTGCCTTACTACGACATCCTGCGCATCTTCACGATGATGGACGCGGGCAAGGTCAACCTCTACATCTGCCAGGGCTTCAACCCGCTGATGGCCTTCCCCAACCGGGCCAAGCTGTCGCGCGCGCTGTCCAAGCTCAAGCTGCTGGTGTCGATCGACCCGCTGGAAACCGAAACCGCCGCCTTCTGGCAGAACCACGGCGTCTACAACGACGTGAACCCGGCCGAGATCATGACCGAGGTGCTGGAGCTGCCTTCGACCTGCTTCGCCGAGGACGAGGGCGCGACGGTCAACTCCGGGCGCTGGCTGCAGTGGCACTGGACCGGCGCGACGCCGCCGGGCGATGCCAGGCACGACACCTGGATCATGGCGCAGATATTCCTGCGCGTGCGCGAGCTGTACCGCAAGGAAGGCGGCGTGTGTCCCGAGCCGATCCTGAACCTGAACTGGGAGTACCACAACCCGGGTGACCCCGAGCCTGCGGAGCTGGCAAGGGAAATGAACGGCCGCGCGCTGGCGGACGTGTACGACCCCGCCGACCCCACCAAGCTGGTGCGCAAGGCCGGCGAGCAGGTGGCCGGCTTCGGCGAGCTGCGCGCCGACGGCTCCACCATGTCCGGCTGCTGGATCTATGCCGGCTCGTGGACCGAGAAGGGCAACATGATGGCCCGCCGCGACAACCACGACGAAGGCGGCATCGGCACTTACCTGAACTGGACCTGGTCGTGGCCGGCCAACCGCCGCATCCTCTACAACCGCGCCAGCGCCGACCTGCAGGGCAAGCCCTGGGACCCGAGCCGCAAGCTGATGGAGTGGAACGCCGAGACCCAGCGCTGGGAAGGTTACGACGTGCCCGACTTCTCGCCGGTGGCGAAGCCCGAAGTGGTGCGTCCCTTCATCATGACCCAGGAGGGCACGGCACGCCTGTTCTCGCGCAAGCTGCTGCGCGACGGTCCGTTCCCGACCCACATGGAGCCGTGGGAAAGCCCGATCGAGAACCCCTTCAACAAGAAGATGCGCGGCAACCCGGCCGGCCGGATCTTCCCGGACGACCTGGCGCAGCTCGGCACCAGCGACGAGTTCCCCTTCGTCGGCACCTCGTATCGCCTCACCGAGCACTTCCACACCTGGACCAAGCACAACCGGGTCAATGCGGTGCTGCAGCCCGACTTCTTCGTCGAGATCAGCGAGGAGCTAGCGGCGCTGCGCGGCATCAAGAAGGGCGGCCGCGTACGGGTGTGGAACAAGCGCGGCGAGATCTGGGCCAAGGCGGTGGTGACCAAGCGCATCCGGCCGATGATCTGCGACGGCAAGGAAGTGCATGTGGTCGGCATCCCGATCCACTGGGGGTTCAAGGGCGCGGCGCGCAAGGGCTTCGGTGCCAACAGCCTCACCGTGTTCGCGGGCGAGGCCAACATCGACACGCCCGAATCCAAGGCCTTCCTCGTCAACATCGAGCCGGCCAGCGATGCCGACATCAAGAGGCTGACATCATGACGCTTCCCATCGCCTCCCAACCCCGCACCGCGGCGGCCAACCCGCCGGTGCAGCCGATGGCGTCCAATCTGCTGCCGTCCGACGTGGTGATGGTTTCGGCCACCGCCAACGTGCCGCCGCCGACGCGGCAACTGGTCGAAGTCGCCAAGCTGATCGATGTTTCCAAGTGCATCGGCTGCAAGGCCTGCCAGTCGGCCTGCATCGAGTGGAACGACACCAAGCCGGACATGGAAGAGAACGTCGGCGTGTACGAGAACCCGCACGACCTGACGCCGGACATGTTCACGCTGATGCGCTTCACCGAGTATCAGAACCCGGACAGCGGCGACCTCGAGTGGCTGATCCGCAAGGACGGCTGCATGCACTGCGAGGACCCGGGCTGCCTGAAGTCCTGCCCGGCGCCCGGCGCCATCGTCAAGTACTCCAACGGCATCGTCGATTTCATCTCGGACAACTGCATCGGCTGCGGCTACTGCGTCAAGGGCTGCCCCTTCAACGTGCCGCGCATCCACAAGACCCTCAACGTCTCCAAGAAGTGCACGCTGTGCTCGGACCGCGTGGCAGTGGGCCAGGGGCCGGCCTGTGCCAAGGCCTGCCCGACGCAGTGCATCAGCTTCGGCACCAAGGAAGACATGAAGGCGCTGGCCGCCGAGCGCGTCGAAGACCTGAAGGAGCGCGGCTACGAGAACGCCGGCCTCTACGATCCGCAAGGCGTGGGCGGCACGCACGTGATGTACGTGCTGCACCACCGCGACAAGCCCTCGCTGTACGCCGGCCTGCCCGACGATCCGAAGATCTCGCCGATGGTCGAGCTGTGGAAGGGGCCGGCCAAGAAGCTGGGCCTGATCGCCGCCGGCCTGGCCACCGCGGGCGCGGTGCTGCACGGCATCTTCGCCCGCCCCAATGCGGTGTCGGAGCACGAAGAGGAAGAGGCGCAGGAACTGGTCGACGAGATCAATCACGCGAGCGGGCACAAGCGCGAGCGTGAAACTGCACAGGGCAAGGAGCGATGATGGCAGGCAAACAGCAAGGCGCCGAAAGCCGGCGCGTCTACTCCGCCGCCGGCGACGAGATCGTCTCCCGCAAACCGGTGCTGGTGACACGCTACCGCGGCTTCACGCGGCTCAACCACTGGATCACGGCCGGCAGCATGATCCTGCTGCTGCTGACCGGCTTCGCGTTCTTCCATCCTTCGTTGTTCTGGCTCACCGAGCTGTTCGGCGGCGGCCAGACCACGCGCTGGATCCATCCCTGGATCGGCGTGCTGCTGTTCTTCAGCTTCCTCGGCATGTTCGTGCAGATGTGGCACCTGAACCTGCCGAACCGCGACGACGTCGAGTGGGCGAAAAAGACGCGTGACGTGCTCCAGGGCAACGAGGAGAGCCTGCCCGAGCTCGGCAAGTACAACGCCGGCCAGAAGACCGTGTTCTGGGGCATGGCGGGCGCGATCGTGGTGTTGATCGCAACCGGCATGATGATCTGGGAGGAGCATTTCCCCTTCCTGGTCTCGATCCCGGTGCGTCGCGTCGCGGTGGTGGTGCATGCGGCCACGGCGCTGGGCATCTTCCTGCTGTTCCTGCTCCACGTGTATGCGGCGATCTGGACGCGAGGCACCATCCGCGCGATGACGCGCGGCACCGTCACCGGCGGCTGGGCCTATCGCCACCACCGCAAGTGGTTCCGTGAACTGGCGCAACGCTCCACCGGGAAACAGGCCGACTGATGGCGGACAGCACGCTTCAACCCGATCCTTCCTTCATCACCGGCGGCATCGCCAAGACGCCGTTCGTGCTGCAGCACGAGCCGGCGCAAGTCTTCGAGGCCCGTGCCGCGCGCTTCCGCTTCCTGGCGCAGAGCAGCGAGCTGGCGCCGTATCTGGAGTTTCTGGCCGATCTGACCGAGCTGCAGGCGACGCTGGTGCGGGAGTTGCCTGCGCCGGCGTCGCCTGCCCCCGAGCGCCTGGCCCAGGCTGCGCAGGCGGGCCTGCCGCTGATCGATCGTGCCGCCCTGGTGGACGACGAGCGGTTGCATGCCTGCCTGCAGGCCTTGTGCGATGCCGCCGTCGAACTGGCCATGCCCGAACCGGCACGCCAGGCGCTCGACGCGCTGCGTGGCGCGGATGCGGAAGACCGCCGCTGGCTGCTGGCCAACGTGCTGAGCGATGCGATCCCCGCAGACAGCGTCGCCCCGCACCTGTTTGCCGCCGCCGCGGTACAGGCGCACATGGCGCGGCTGGCCGCCGGCCTGCCGACAGAGTCGTTCAAGCCGGTGGCGACCGGCGTCTGTCCCGCCTGCGGCGGGCGGCCGGTGACATCCTCGGTGATCGGCCTGCGCGACATCGAGAACGTGCGCTACGCCACGTGCAGCTGCTGCGCCACGCAGTGGAACGAGGTGCGCATCAAATGCCTGCGCTGCGGCTCCACCAAGGGCATCAGCTACCGCAGCGCCGGCACCGAGGACGCCACCGTCAAGGCCGAGGTCTGCAAGGAATGCGGGCACTGGACCAAGCTGCTCTACCAGGTGCGCAACACCAGCCTGGAGCCGGTCGCCGACGACGTCGGCAGCATGGGCCTGGACGTGCTGATGCGCGACGAAACGCCGTTCAAGCGGGCGGGTTTCAATCCTTTCCTGATGGGGTATTGAGCCAGCGTCTCAGCGGTTGAACCAGCGCAGCGCCACGCCCCAGCTTTCCACGTCCAGCCGCGTCACCTGGCCGCAGTCGAAAGCCAGCCCCAGCCAGCGTTCGGGCGGCAGGCCGAGCAGGTGGCCGGCGAGCACGCGCAGCGGGCCGCCGTGGGCGACCACCACGACCGGCGCGGCCGGCGCTGCGGCCCGCAGTTCTTCCAGCCAGTGCAGCACCCGTGCCGTCATTTCGCGCGCCGATTCGCCGCCGGGGGCGTGAAAGCCCAGCGGATCGGCCACCCAGTCGTCGATGGCCTTGCCGATGTCGTCGAAGGCACGTCCTTCCCAGTCGCCGAAGTGGATTTCCTTCAGTCGCCCGTCCAGCCTGGGGGCGCCGAGTTCGTCGGCGAGCATGCGTGCGCGCATCAGCGGGCTGGCATGGAGCTCGTAGCTTTCCGGCAGCAGCGGATGCAGCCGCGCGGCGACCTTGGGCGCGGCTTCGGCGATGCCGATGTCGAGCTGCCCGTAGCAGATGCCTGGCTCGATCGCGGGGCGGGGATGGCGGATGAGGTGGAGTTCCATCGTCTGTCGATTGCTCATGCGGTGGTCGTCAGTGCCGCGAGCCGGGGCGCGGCCAGCAGGCCGGCGTAGCAGGCCAGTTCGGCCAACTGCTGGGTGGCGCCGAGCAGGTCGCCGGTCTGGCCGCCGAGCCGGCGCATGCACAGGCGCGCGCACCAGGCGGTGACGAGGGCGGTGGTGGTGAAGGCTGCCAGGGCTTCGGCCGGTGTCAGCAGCGCCAGCGGCAGCAGGCCGCAGGCGCAGGCGGTGGCAAGCCCGGCCGGCGTCAGGCGCTGCGCCAGCGGCCGGGCCTTGCTGCTGTCGTCGTCGCGTGCGTAAGGCAGCAGGTGAACGAGGCTGGTGGCGGCCAGGCGCGACAGCGGATGGGCGACCAGCAGCGCGGCGACGATGCCGGTCGGCATGCCTCGCGCGTCGAAGCTGCCGATCGCGGCAAGCTCCACCAGCGCCGCTGCCTTCGCCAGCAGCATCAGCACGATGCCGATGGCGCCGTAGCTGCCGATGTGCGAATCCTTCATGATCGCCAGCGCCTGGGCCTTGTCCCAGCCGCCGCCGAGGCCGTCGCAGGCATCGGCGAAGCCGTCCTCGTGCAGCGCGCCGGTGAGGCGGATGGTCAGCGCCATCGACAGCACGACCGCCAGCGCCGGCGGCAGCAGCCACGACAGGGCGAGATAGCCCGCAGCGCCGGCAAGACCCACGATCCAGCCGATCAGCGCCAGGTAGCGCACCGCATGGCGCAGGCGCCCGGGCGACCAGGGGACCCAGGCGGGCACGGGCAGGCGGGTGAAGAAGCCGAGCGCGGTGAAGAACAGTTCCGCCTGGTGGCGCATCGGCCTCAGTATGCCGCGCTCAGATCGTTCGCTGCCTGCTGTTCGCGGCTGCTGGCGGAGTCCACACCTGCCGATTCGAAGCTCGCCATGTCGTTGAGGAAGTTCACCGCCGCCTGCACCAGCGGAAAGGCCAGTGCGGCGCCGCTGCCTTCGCCCAGCCGCAGGTCGAGCTCGATCAGCGGCTGCGCCAGCAGAAAGGACAGCTGCACGCGGTGGCCGGGTTCGAGCGAGCGGTGGGCGAACACGCAATAGGGCAGCAGGTTCGGGTTGAGGGCGTGGGCAACCAGCAGCGCCGAGGTGACGATGAAGCCGTCGATGACGATCAGCATGCGCCGCTCCGCCGCGCCGAGCATGGCGCCGGCCATCATCGCGATCTCGAAGCCGCCATATTCGGACAGGGCCTGAAGCGGGTCGGTCGGCCAGCCGCCGCGGTGGAGCGCTTCCTTCAGCAGTTCGCGCTTGTGCACGACGCCTGCGTCGTCGAGCCCGGTGCCGGGGCCGGTGACGGTGTAGAGGTCGGCGCCGTGTTCGGCGCCGACCAGGCAGGTCGTCAGCAATGAGGCGGAAGCGGTGTTGCCGATGCCCATTTCACCGAAGCCGACACAGTTGCAGCCCTTGTCCGCCAGCGCATGGGCGATCTCGCGTCCGCGCTGCAGGGCGGCGTCGCGCTGCCCGGCGGTCATGGCCGGCCCTTGGAGGTAGTTTGCCGTGCCGAAGGCGACCTTGGCGTCGATCAGGCCGTCGCGCTTGCCGAAGTCACGGTTGACGCCGGCGTCGACCACGCTCAGGCCCAGCCCCATCTGCCGGCAGAAGACGTTGATCGCGGCGCCGCCGGCGAGGAAGTTCTCGACCATCTGCCAGGTGACGTCCTGCGGATAGGCCGACACGCCCGCCCGCGCCGCGCCGTGGTCGCCGGCGAAGACGACGATCTGGGGCTGGCTCAGTTCGGGTTCCAGCGACTGCTGGACGAGGCCGATCTGCAAGGCGAGCGCTTCCAGGCGGCCGAGCGCGCCGAGCGGCTTGGTCTTGCGGTCGATTTTCTGCTGAAGCGCCGTGGCGAGCGCCTGGTTCGGAGGAATGATGTTCGTCTGCATGAGGAATGTCGTGGGGGCTGTCGTTCGGCTGTGGCCGGGGCTGGCCGCAGGCATGGGGCGAAAGGTAGCAGATCGTGATGGATGCGGCACGTCCGGTTCGACCCACCATGGTGAGGCAAATTCATGACTGATTCTCATTCAATACAATTGTCATTGCCTGTATCATCGCAGCCTGATTTTTCGGCGATGCCTGCCTTCGGCACATCGTGATTCGAATCGTATGTGCTCTGCAGGAGGCGTGAATGACGGAAGCGGTCCTTACGGAAGGGTTCGGCGGAGAGCTGGCAGGCGGTGAACCGGTACCGCCTGCCGCAGTTCCGGCCGTGGCAGGCGACGGGCCGCGGGTACTGCCTTTCGCCTTCGCCGGCAAGGGGAGCGAGTTCTTCCGCATCTGGATCGTCAAACGTGCTGCTCTCCATCGTCACGCTGGGCATCTATTCGGCCTGGGCCAAGGTGCGCACGCAGCGCTACTTCTACGGCAACACCAGCCTGGACGGCAGCAGCTTCGAATACCTGGCGACGCCGAAGCAGCTTCTGAAAGGTCGCTTGATCGCCCTGGTCTTTTTTGTGACCTATGCCGTCGTCAACCAGCTGTTGCCTCTGCTCGGTCTCGCGATGATGTTGCTGCTGATGCTCGCGATGCCGTGGATCGTGGTGCGTTCGCTGGCCTTCCGCAATCATCACAGCGCCTGGCGTGGCGTGCGCTTCGGCTTCGACGGCAAGCTGGGCGAGGCGGCCAGGTTTTTTTTGCTGTGGCCGCTGGCCGGTTTTCTGACGCTGGGCATCCTGCTGCCGCTGGCGATGCAGCGCCAGCAGCGTTTCCTGGTCGAGAACACGCGCTATGGCACCAGCCATTTCGGCCTGGAAGCCAGTGTGCGCGGTTTCTATCGCCTGTACCTGGGACTGCTGGTGATCATCGTTGCGAGCATGGTGGTCGGTTTTCTGGTCGATCCGGGGCTGGCGGGTCTGATCCCGCTGCTGATCTGGTTCTTCCTGCTTACCTGGTTCAAGGTCCGCTTCACGAACCTGGTGCTGGGCAATACCGTGCTTGGCGGCCATCGTTTCGCTACCCGCTACAAATTCCGTTCCTATGCGCTGCTGGCGCTCGGCAATACGCTGGGTGTGGTGCTGACGCTGGGCCTGTTCTATCCCTGGGCCAAGGTGCGCAATGCGCGCTATGCGGCCGAACACACCGATTTCATTGCCGAGGACGATCTCGCCGGCTTCGTCGCTGCGCAGCGCGATGCGGCATCGGCGACCGGCGGCGAGGTGGCGGACCTGTTCGACGTGGATATCGGGCTGTGAGCGCCGAACCATGATGGAAGAGAGCGGCACGGCCACGAGCGGCATGGCCGGCGCCTGGTTCGCATCCGGCACTTCTGCGCGGGTGCCGGCCGTGCTGCGTGTCGGCACCGACGGCGTTCGCATAGAAGCCGGCGATGGTGGGCTGCTCGCCGGCCCGCGGCCGCTTGCCGCGCTGGAGGTGAGTTCACGCCTGGGCGACACGCCGCGTTTCGTCCGCTTCCCGGCCGAAGGCGCGTTCGAGACCGCCGACAATACCGCGGTCGATGCATTGCTGAGCCCGCTGCGGCCGCGCCACGACCTGGCTCACCGGCTGGAGTCGCGGCTGCGCTACGTGCTGCTCGGCCTGGCGGTGACGGCGGTTTTCGCCTGGGCGGTGGTGCGCCATGGCATTCCGGCGCTGGCCGAGTCGGCGGCGCATGCGGTGCCGCCGCATCTGGCGGCACGGCTGGGCGACGGCGTGCTCGAACTGCTCGATGGCCGCCTGCTTGCGCCCAGCACGCTGCCCGAAACGGAGCAGGCGCGGCTGCGCGCGCGCTTCGCGCCCTTCATGCGCGATGCGGGTGGCGGCGTGCCGCTGCGGGTGGAGTTCCGCGACGCAGCCGACACCCTGGGGCCGAATGCGCTGGCGCTGCCGTCGGGCACGGTGGTGTTCACCGATCAGCTGGTGCGGCTGGCCGGCAGCGACGAGGAGCTGATCGGCGTGCTCGCCCACGAGATCGGCCACGTCGAGCACCGCCACGCCCTGCGCCGCGCGATCCAGGGCTCGGCCGTGGGCCTGGCGGCGACGGTGCTGACCGGCGACGTGTCGTCGATCTCGTCGGTGGTCGCGGCGGTGCCGGTGATCCTCACCGAGCTGGGCTATTCGCGCGAGTTCGAGTTCGAGGCCGACCGCCACGCGGCCGGGGTGCTGCAGCGGCACGGCCTGCCGCCCACGCTGCTGGGCGACCTGCTGGCGCGGCTGGACAAAAGCCATGTTGCAGGCTGCGGGCCGGAGCGGGAGGCCGGCGGGGCGAGCGGCGACTGCCATGGCGAGGGCTGGTGGCGCTACCTTTCCACCCATCCGCCGACGGCGGAACGGATCCGCAGACTGGGTGAAGCCTCAGGGCAGTGATTTCAGGCCGGATTGGCTGGCAGATCCTGATACAGCTCCGCCAGCGCCAGCGTGAAGCCGAACTCCGGCAGGGCGAGGCTGGCGGCGTCGCCGCCGGCTTCGGTCAGCAGCCAGTCGCCTTCGGCGGTGCGGGAATAGCATTCCACGTGGGCACGGCCCTGCGACAGGAACAGCACCGTCTTGAGCCCGGGGAAGCGGCGGTAGGCGGCGAACTTGCCGCCGCGGTCATGGGCTTCGGTCGAGGGCGACAGCACTTCGGCGATCAGCACCGGGTCTTCCTTGAGCTGGCGGCGCTCGCGGTCGGCGTCCGAGCAGGTGACGAAGACGTCGGGGGAGAAGAGAGCGCCTGCCTCGGCCAGAAGCAGGCGGACGTCGAACATGAAAACCGTGCAGGGAGTAGCCTTGAATGCGTTGCGCAGGGCAAGCACGGTGTTCATGCCGATGACGTTGTGTACGTCCGATCCACCCACCTTCATGACGGCTTTGCCGTCGATGAATTCCCAGCGCTCCGGCCGATCAGTTTCCCAGGTGAGGAATTCATCCGGTGTCATCGCATCTTCTTCCGCAGTTTGGGCGATGGGCCGGGTGGGGCAGCGTGCCTGTCGGCGGCTCCCGTCGTGCCGTGTCGATGGCTTCCGGTTTAGCCGCCCTTCAGCACCAGCGGCAGGCCGGCGGCGACGAACACCACGCGCGGGCACAGCGCGGCGACGGCCTGGTTCAGCCGCCCGGCTTCGTCGCGGAACAGGCGGCCGAGCGGGGTTTCCGGCACCAGGCCGAGGCCGACTTCGTTGGCGACGAGGATGATGCGGCCGGGCAGCGCCGGCAGGGCGGCGAGCAGGGCGTCGCGCTCGCTGCGGAACAGCGGCAGAGCTTCGGCGTCCGCGCCGGGCGGCAGGCTGTCGGCGTCGAGCAGCAGGTTGGTCAGCCACAGCGTCAGGCAGTCGACAAGCAGGCAGCGCTCCGGCGCAGCTTCGCGGCGCAGTGCAGCCGCCAGCGCCACCGGCGCTTCGACGGTGCGCCAGCCGGCCGGGCGGTCGGCCTGGTGGCGGCGGATGCGCGCGACCATTTCGGCGTCGAGCGCCTCGGCCGTGGCGATCACGGTGACGGCCAGGCCGGAGGCGGCGGCGCGGCGTTCGGCTTCGCGGCTCTTGCCAGAACGGGCGCCGCCCAGGATCAGTTCGTATGTCATGGTGCCGGTTGCCTTTTTTCGCCACAGGGGCGTTGCGCTGGTGCAGTGCACGATACGGGCCGGTACGGTATCATCCGCAGCCTCTGCCCCGGAAGGGGCGGCGCGTCATCGGTGCCCGCGGGCGAATCTCGCCCAGGGTTGAACGGGAAACAGGTGCACGGCCCATTTCGCCATGAGGCCGCAATGCCTGTGCTGCCCCCGCAACGGTAGGTGTGCGCAAGGTGGATCACGCAGCCACTGGGTCATGACCTGGGAAGGCGGTCCATCCGTCCGGCCGGCAGGCTGGTACACACACGAGCCCGGAGACCGGCCGTAACGCGAATTGGCGGATGTGCCGCGGGGTGGCGGCGATGGGCGCAGTCTGCAGCGCTGCCATCTATTCCCTTCCTTTCGGCGTGTCCATGTGGGATTGCCATGGATATGCGGGGACGCGTGTCGTGGCGAAGGGAGTTGTCATCATGAAGATCCGTCTTGCCGCGCTCGTTTCCGCCTGTGCGCTGGCCTATCCGCTTGCTGGCCTGGCCCGGTCAGGGGATGCCCAGCTCGATCACGTCGTCGTCACTGCCACACGCCAGCCCGTCAGCGCAGACGAGGTGCTGTCCAGCGTCGATGTGATCGACCGCGATGAAATTGCCCGTGCCGGCAATTCGAATCTGGTCCAGCTGCTGTCCGGCCGTCCGGGGGTGCAAGTGACGAGCAACGGCGGCCCGGGCTCGAACAGCAGCGTCTTCATCCGCGGCACCAATTCCGGCCATGCGCTGCTGCTGATCGACGGCGTGCGCGTGGGTTCGCTGACCAGCGGCGCTCCGGCATTCGAGAACATCCCGCTCGAACTGATCGAGCGCATCGAGATATTGCGCGGCCCCGCCAGTGCGCTCTACGGCGCGGATGCCATCGGCGGCGTGATCCAGGTGTTCACCCGCAAGGGCAGCGAAGGCTTCCAGCCGAGCGCGCGTGTCGGCCTGGGCAGCGATGGTGCGCGTACGCTGGATGCGGCGCTGGCCGGCGGAGCGGGGCGGCTGCGCTACAGGCTTGCCGCCGGACATGAACGCACCGACGGCATCAATGCGAAGCCCGCCTCGATTGCCGGCAATGACCGTGACGACGACGGCTTCCGCAACGACTATTTCAGCGGCTCGGTTTCGCTCGGCTTTCGTGAGGCGGATGAGGTCGGCCTGACGATGCTGCATTCGAAAATGCGGAGCTGGTACGACATGGGCAAGGCCTACGATTCGCACATGGACAAGCGCACCGAGTCGATCGGACTCCACATGCGAAACCGCATCGATGCCGACTGGACCAGCACGCTGCGTTTCGGCTACGGCGTGGATGAGTCCGACGATCGGGCCGAGCGCAATTCGAAAACCGACTTCGAGACCACCCAGCGCCAGCTCACCTGGCAGCACGACATCGGCTTGGCAGGGGGAACCCTGCTGGCGGCCTACGAATATCTCGAACAGGAAATCGACTCGAGCAACGATTACGACAAGACGGGGCGCCATACCAATTCCCTGGTGCTCGGCTGGAGCGGACAGTTCGATCGTCATCACCTGCAGGCGAATGCGCGCTACGACGACAACTCGCAATTCGGCAGCAAGACGACGGGCACGCTCGCCTACGGCTATCGCCTGACGCCCGAGTGGCGTGCCCGTGTCAGCATCGGCACGGCCTTCAAGGCTCCGACCTTCAACGACCTTTATTACCCTTGGAGCGGCAATCCGGACCTTGAGCCCGAAGAGGCCTTGAATCGTGAAGCAGGGCTGGTATGGGAGCGCGGGGGCTTCAGTTTCAGCGCCACCTATTTCGACAACCGCGTCAGGAATCTGATTGCCTGGGCGCCGGTCGATCCGTCCGATCCGACGGGGTTCTGGCTGCCGGCGAACGTGGCGCGTGCGTCGATCGAAGGGCTCGAGCTGGCGGCCAGCGCCATGGTGTGGGATTACCGGGTGCGGGCCAGCATCGATTTCCTCGATGCCGAAGACAAGGCCACGGGCGACGAACTCAGTCGCCGTGCGCGTATCGGTGGTTCGCTCGGTATCGAGCGCTCCGCGGGGCAATGGACCTGGGGGCTGGAATGGAATGGCCAGGGGCGGCGCCATGACAGCATTCCCAATACCGCGGCCAACCGTCTGGCGGGTTACGGGCTGTTGAATGGCTATGTGCATTACGCCCTGGCGCCGGAATGGAGCGTCGAACTGCGCGCGAACAACATCCTCGACAAGGATTATGAGCTTGCCTCGCGCTATGGTACGCAAGGGGCCAATGCCTTCATTGCGCTACGTTACGCAATGCATTGAGATCCGCGGGTCCCGAGCGGAAAGCGGTTGCGGGCAGGCGATGCCGCGTCTGCCCGCAGCCTTTCCCATGTGTCTCCTGGCGCCGAATACGCTGAACAAGAAAACCGCATGCCTTGCTTCTCCATGCCCCCCGTCCGTTTTTCCGTGATTGCCGCCGTACTGGCGGCTTCGCCTTTTTCCGTTCCCGTGGCGTCGGCGCAGGGTGGTTCCGCGCTCGCCCCCGTCGTCGTCACCGCCACCCGCCAGCAGCAGCGCGCCGAGGACAGCCTCGCCAGCGTCGAAGTGCTCGAACGCGAGGACATCGAGCGCGCCGGCCATTCCTCGCTGGTCCAGGTGCTGCAGGCGCTGTCCGGCGTCCGCGCCACCGCCAACGGCGGTCCGGGCACCAACGCGAACGTTTACATCCGCGGCGCCGAGGCGCGCCACACCCTGCTGCTGATCGACGGCATGCGGGTCGGTTCGGCCAGTTCGGGCGCGCCCACGCTCGAGAACATTCCGCTGGGCATGATCGATCGCGTCGAGATCCTGCGCGGGCCGGCCAGTGCGCTGTACGGCTCGGAGGCCATCGGCGGCGTGATCCAGGTGTTCACCCGCAAGGGCGAGTCCGGCTTCCGGCCGGAGCTGTTCGCCGGTTACGGCAGCGAGCGCACGCGCAAGGCCTCGGTCGCGCTGTCGGGCGGCACCGAGCGCCTGCGCTACAGCCTGAGCGCGGGCGCGGAGGACACCGACGGCTTCAACTCCAAGCGCGACCCCGCGTTCTGGGCCGGGACGCCGCCGCGGACCTCGTACTGGGCCGACGACGACGGCTTCCGCAGCACCTACGCCAGCGGCTCGCTGACGCTGGGTTTCCGCGACAAGGACGAAGCCGGCCTGAGCTTCACCCACGCGGATGGCCGCAGCCGCTACGACGCTTCGGCGGCGAGTTATTTCGATTCGTGGATGGACAAGACTTCCGCCACCCTGGGTCTGCATGTGCGCAACGAGCTGCGCGCCGGCTGGACCAGTACGCTGCGCCTGGGCCGCAGCAAGGACGAATCGCTGACGCGCGCCAGCGCCGCGGCGCCGAGCCGCCACGACACCGAGCAGGACCAGCTCAGCTGGCAGCACGACATCGCGCTGCCGCTGGGCACGCTGCTGCTGGCCTATGAATACGTCGAATCCCGGCTCGACAGCACCACCGTGTACAACAAGGACAGCCGGCGGGTGAATTCGGCGCTGCTCGGCTGGTCGGCGCAGATCGACGCCCACCATCTGCAGCTCAACGTCCGCCGCGACGACAACTCCCAGTTCGGCGGCAAGACCACCGGCATGCTGTCCTACGGCTACGAGCTGACGCCGGCCTGGCGCGTGCATGGCAGCATCGCCAGCGCGTTCAACGCGCCCACCTTCAACCAGCTCTACTGGCCGATGACTTCGCCGGCCAGCTACCACGGCAACCCCGAGCTGAAGCCGGAGCGGGCGCTGAACCGCGAACTCGGCATCCGCTGGAGCGGCAGCGGGCAGGGCGCCGAGCTGACGCTGTTCGACAACCGGGTCAAGGACCTCATCGCCGGCAATCCGGTGTATGCGCAGCGCGGGCAGCAGGTGAACATCGCCGAAGCGCGGCTGCGGGGCGCGGAGCTGGCCTACCACCTGTCGCTCGGCGCCCTGACCGTCAGCGCCGGGGCGGACTGGCTGGATGCGAAGGACGAGCAGAACGGCCGCCGCCTGCCGCGGCGCGCCCGCCAGGCGGGTTTCCTGCGCCTGGCGCGCTCCGTCGGCGGGCTCGACTGGGGGCTGGAGTGGAACGGCTCGGGGCGGCGCCACGACGATGCCGCCAACACCGTGGACCTGCATGGCTACGGCCTGCTCGGCGCCTACGCCCATTACCGCCTGTCGCCGCAGTGGCGCATCGAGGCGCGGGCCAACAACATCCTCGACGCGGACTACGAGCTGGCGCGCGGCTACCGGACCCCCGGTGCCAGCGTGTTCGTCGGTGTGCGTTATGTGCCGCGCTGACGTGCCGGCCTGCCCGGGCCGGGTGAGGGGATGAAGCCGCGCCAGCGCATCCTTGTCGTCATCGGCGTGCTGGGGCTGGCCTGCGTGCTGGCTTTCGCCTGGGCGCTGATGGCGGGCGAGATGGCGATCGGCGCGGGCGAGGTGCTGGCCGCGCTGGCCGGCGGCGAGGGCATGGCCGGCGGCATCGTGCGCGAGCTGCGCCTGCCGCGCGCGGTCGCCACCTTCGTCTGCGGCGGGCTGCTCGCCGTGGCCGGCGCGGTGATGCAGGTGCTGCTGCGCAATCCGCTGGCCGACCCCTACATCCTGGGCATTTCCGGCGGCGCGGCGGTGGGTGCGCTGGTGGCGATCCTGTTCGGCGCGGCTTCGCTGTGGGTCGATGCCGCGGCCTTCGCCGGCGCGCTGACGGCGATGCTGCTGGTGTTCGGCCTCGCGCACGGCGACGGCAGCTGGACGCAGACGCGGCTGCTGCTGACCGGCGTCATCGTCGCCGCCGGCTGCGGCGCGGCGGTGACGCTGATGCTGGCGCTGGCCTCCGACGTACGCGTGCAGTCGATGCTGTTCTGGCTGATGGGCGACGCCAGCGGCGCGGCGCGGCCCTGGCCCGGTCTCGCCGTGCTGGCGCTGGGGCTGCTGGCGGTGATGCCGTTCGCGCGCGACCTCAACGTGCTGGCGCGCGGCGAGCTGAATGCGCGCGCGCTCGGCGTTGAAGTGCGCCGCCTGCGCATGGGCCTGTACGTGCTGGCGTCGCTGCTGACCGCCACCGCGGTGACGCTGATCGGCTCGGTGGGCTTCGTCGGCCTGATCGTGCCGCACCTGGTGCGGCTGGTGCTGGGCAACGACCAGCGCATCCTGATCCCGGCGGCGGCGCTCGCGGGAGGAGCTCTGCTGACGGTGGCCGATACCGCCGCGCGCACCGTGATCGCGCCGCAGCAACTGCCGGTGGGCGTACTGACCGCGCTGATCGGCGTGCCGGTGTTCCTGTTCCTGCTGGCGAGGCACCGGCGATGAACGCGGCCGGCAGGATGATGATTGGGCCCGGGCCGCTGCTCGAAGCCGAAGGCCTTGCCCTGCAGGCGGGCGGGCGCTGGCTGTGCTGCGCCTTCAGCCTGAGCCTGAAGCCGGGCGAATGCCTGGTGCTGCTGGGGCCGAACGGTGCCGGCAAGACCACGCTGCTGCACACCCTGGCCGGCCTGCGCGCGCCCTCGGCGGGCGAGGTGCGCATCGGCGGGCGGCCCTACGCCGGCTGGCCGGCGCTCGAGGCGGCGCGTTTCCGCGGCCTGCTGCCGCAGCAGCAGCCGGACCTGTTTGCCGCCAGCGTACTGGAAACGGTGCTGATCGGCCGCCATCCGCATCTCGGCCGCTGGGGCTGGGAAACGGAGCGGGACGAAGCCCTTGCCCGCCAGGCGCTGGCCGACGTCGGCCTGCAGGGTTTCGAGCAGCGCGACGTGTTGACCCTGTCCGGCGGCGAGCGCCAGCGCGTCGCCATCGCCGCGCTGCTGGCCCAGGCGCCGCGGCTGTTCCTGCTCGACGAGCCGCTGAACCATCTCGACCTCCACCACCAGATCGCCACCCTCGAGCTGTTCCGCCGCCGCGTCCGGCGGGGGGCCGGAGACGGTGTGAACGCCAGCGGCGAGGTAGCAGCAGGCGCAGTGCTGGTGCTGCACGACCTCAATCTTGCCGCGCGCTACGCGGATCACGTTATCCTGCTCGACGGCCGCGGCGGCGTCATCGCTGGCGACCGCGACAGCGTGATGCGCGCCGAGCTGCTGAGCCAGGCTTTCGGCCACCCCTTGCGCCGCTTCGAGAACGAAGGGCGCGTCGTTTTCGTTCCTGATTGAAGCTCTGCCCGAGCCCGTGTTCCATGAGTCCAGTCCCTGATCTTGCAGTCTTCCGCGCCGGCCCGCTGCCGGGCCATGTCTATCTGGTGGGGGCCGGGCCGGGTGACCCGGAGCTGCTGACCTTGCGCGGCGCGCGCCTGATCGCCGGCGCGGACGCGGTGGTGTATGACAACCTGGTCGCGCCGGCCATCGTCGATCTCGCGCCGGCCGCGGCCGAGCGCATCTACGTCGGCAAGAAGGCGGCCGACCACACCCTGCCGCAGCACGAGATCAATGCCCTGCTGGTGCGCTTGGCGCAGGCCGGCAAGCGCGTGGTGCGGCTGAAGGGCGGCGACCCCTTCATCTTCGGCCGCGGCGGCGAGGAGATGGAAGAACTGCTCGAGGCCGGCATCACCGTCGAGGTGGTGCCGGGCGTCACCGCGGCGGCGGGCATCGCCGCCTATGCCGGCATTCCGCTGACGCACCGCGACCATGCGCAGTCGGTCGTGCTGACCACCGGTTACATGAAGGACGGCTCGCTCGATCTCGACTGGCCGCTGCTGGCCCACCGCGGCCAGACCCTGGTGATCTACATGGGCGTATCGCGGCTGGCGGAGATCTGTGCGCAGCTCGTCGCCCACGGCCTGCCGGCGAGCACGCCCGCCGCGGTCATCGAGCGCGGCACGACGCACGCCCAGCGCGTCGCCAGGGCCGACCTCGCCACGCTGGCCGAGGAAGTGCGCCGGCAGGGCATCAAGCCGCCGTCGCTGACGGTGGTGGGCGACGTCGTCAGCCTGTATCCGCGCCTGAGCTGGTTCCAGCCGGGCGAGCCGCCGCCGGCCGCGCCGGCACCGCATGCGGGCTGTACCGCCGTCCATCCCGGCGCCGGGACGCCGGACGGGCAAGGCTGATGGCCGCTGCCGCGCGCTGCCCGGCGCTGTTCGTCGCCGCGCCCGCGTCGGGCCAGGGCAAGACCACCGTCACCGCCGCGCTCGCCCGCCTGCACACCCGGCTGGGGCGCAGGGTGCGGGTGTTCAAAAGCGGGCCGGATTTCCTCGACCCGCAGATCCACGCGGTTGCCAGCGGCGCGCCGGTGTACAACGTCGACCTCGGCATGTGCGGCGAGGCCGACATCGCCTGGCGGCTGCACGCAGCGGCCTGCGGGGCCGACCTGATCCTGGTCGAAGGTGTCATGGGGCTGTACGACGGCGCGCCGTCGGGCGCCGACATCGCGCGCCGCTTCGGCATTCCGGTGATGGCGGTGATCGACGCGCGGGCGATGGCGCAGACCTTCGGCGCGGTGGCCCATGGCCTGGCGCATTACCAGCCCGGCATTCCCTTCGCCGGCGTGCTCGCCAACCACGTCGGCAGCGCGCGCCACGCCGAGCTGCTGCGCGAGGCGCTGCCCGCCGGCATGCGCTGGTTCGGCGCGGTGATGCGCGATGCCGCCGCGGCCTTGCCGGAACGGCACCTCGGCCTGCTGCAGGCGCAGGAAATCGACGATCTCGGCTGCCGCCTGGACCGCCTGGCCGAACACCTGGCGCAGACCGGCGCCGCCGAACTGCCGCCGGCGGTCGATTTTCCCGCGGTGCCGCCGCCTGCCGTTGCGCCGCTGCTGGCCGGCAGGCGCATCGCCGTCGCCCGCGATGCCGCCTACGGTTTCATCTATCCGGCCAATCTCGACACCCTGCGGGCGCTGGGCGCCGAGCCGGTGTTCTTCTCGCCGCTGGCGGGCGACGGCCTGCCTGCCGGCTGCGATGCGGTGTGGCTGCCGGGCGGCTATCCGGAGCTGCATGGCGCGACGCTCGCCGCCAACACCGGCTTCTGGGCCGGGCTGCGCGCCCATGTGGCGGCCGGCAGGCCAGTGCTGGCCGAATGCGGCGGCTGGATGAGCCTGCTCGAAACCATCGTTGATGCCGCCGGCTCCTCACACGCCTTCGGCGGCCTGCTGCCGGGCCGCGCGCTGATGCAGAAAAGGCTGGCCGCGCTCGGCATGCAGCAGGCGGATTTTCCGCAGGGGCGGCTGACGGGCCACACCTTCCACTACTCGAAAGCCGAAACGCCGCTCGAACCCTGGCTGCGCGCGCAGCGGCCGGACGGCGGCGAAGGCGAGCCGATCTATCGCCACGGCCCGATCACCGCGTCCTACGTGCATTTCTGGTTCCCATCCTGCCCGGAGGCAGTTGCGGCGCTGCTGGGCTGAAAGGAAGGGAAGGGGTAAAAAACCATGGCGGTATAATGGCGGCTCGATGATCTGAAACCTGGAATTCCGCCGTGTCCGAACGCCTCTCCGTTGCCCTCCAGTACCTCCTGCCCAAGCGCGCCCTGACCCAGCTTGCCGGCAAGCTCGCCGGCCTGCGGGGCGGCAAGGCGACGACGGCGGTGATCCGCTGGTTCATCAAGCGCTATGGCGTGAATATGGACGAAGCCGCGAATCCGGACCCGGCGAGCTACGCGAGCTTCAACGAGTTCTTCACCCGGCCGCTGCGCGAAGGCGCGAGGCCGTTCGCCGAGGTCGACTACCTCTGCCCGGTCGATGGTGCGATCAGCCAGTTCGGCCCCATCGAGCGTGACCAGATCTATCAGGCCAAGGGGCATTTCTATACCACCACCACCCTGGTCGGCGGCGACCGCAGCCTGGCGGCGTGTTTCGAGGATGGCGAGTTCGCCACGATCTACCTCAGCCCGCGCGATTACCACCGCATCCACATGCCTTGCGACGGCCGGCTGCAGCAGATGATCTATGTGCCGGGCGACCTGTTCTCGGTCAATCCGGCCACTGCGCGCGGCGTGCCCGGCCTGTTCGCGCGCAACGAGCGCGTGGTGTGCGTGTTCGAGGGCGAGGCCGGCCCCTTCGTGATGGTGCTGGTCGGCGCCACCATCGTCGGCAGCATGGCGACCGCCTGGCACGGCGTGGTCAATCCGCCGCGCCGGCCCGACATCGAGAAGCATGCCTACGCGCCGGGCAAAGTCGAACTGCGCAAGGGTGATGAAATGGGCCGTTTCCTGCTCGGCTCGACGGTGGTGATGCTGTTTCCGAAAGGCACGATGCGCTTCGAGTCCGGCTGGTCGGCCGGGGGGGCGGTGAGGCTGGGCGAAGCGATGGGGCGGCGTCCGCCGGCAGTCTGAGCGTGCGCCATGCCCCATTCCGGGGCGGCGGCGGGCGGGCACGCACGGGGGGAGTGCATGGGCAATGTCATTGTGCTGCGCTGCAGCATGATGGCATCGTCTTTTGTCTGTAAGAAAGGTGCGCTATAACAATAGCTTGGGTGTGAAAACCATAGCCGGAAAACTTGGTTCACAACGCGCACCCAGGCTGGCACGATTGACGCTAGGCAATCATGCCTTTCCATAAAAAGCATCAAGGAGACAGATCATGCCGAACCGTCCCATCCAACAGGTACTTTCCGATCGTCCCTTCCTGTGCGTGTCCGTCAACATGCCCGTGCGCAGCGTGACGCGCATGATGCAGGAGCAGCGCAGCAGCGCCGCGCTGGTGACCGAGCATGGCGTGCTCAGCGGCATCTTCACCGAGCGCGACGCCACCTTCCGCGTGCTGGCCGCCGGCCTGGATGCCGATGCCACGCCGGTCGGCGAAGTCATGACCCACAACCCGTTGACGCTGGTCGAAGACAAGCCCTTCGGCCATGCGCTGCATCTGATGTACGAGAACGGCGTGCGCCACGTGCCGGTGATCGATGCCAGCAACTGCCCGTTGGGCGTCATCACCGCGCGCGACGCGCTGGCGCTCGATGCGCTCGATTTCGGCTCCGAGCTGGTGCGGCGCGAGGAAATCACCGTCATTCTGTAAGCGGCCGCTGGATCAGGCGCCGTGCAGTGCCTGATCCAGGCCGGCCTGGAACAGAGCGGCAATGAGATCGGATTGGGTCAGCATGCCGACCACGCGGCCGTCCGCGTCCACCACCGGCACGTGGTGGCGGCCGCGATCGGAGAAGGCGGGCACCAGATCCATGATGTTCTGCGCCGGGCTGGCGGTGAACACTTCTGCGCTCATCACTTCGCCCACGCTCTGCCAGGGCATGTCCTGGGCGAGCAGGAAGTCGTGCATCGTGATGATGCCGACCAGGCGGTCTCCATCCTCCACCACCGGCAGCGCCTTGACGCGGTGATGGGCCAATTGGGCCCAGGCTGATTCCAGCGTCGCATCGGGCGTGATCGTGACCACGTCGCGGGACATCACGTCGGCGCAGCTCAAGTCGCCGAAACGCCGCCGCCAGGCGCGCTGCTCGGCGGCGAGCAGGATTTCCTCGAGGTCGGTGGCGCTGATGTCGATCATTTCGCCCCGTTCTTCCAGCACGGCCTGCAGGTCTTCGGGGCGGACGCCCAGGCGGTCGCTGGGCTTGGGGTCGGCGGTATGGTGCTGGGCGGCCGCAGGAACTTCGGCCGGGCGATGCGGGTAGCGCCTGCGCAGTGCGGCATTGAACAGCAGTGCAGTCAGCAGCAGCAGCAGCGAGTTGAGCGCCACCGGCGTGAAGGCGAACAGCACCCCCAGGCGCTCGACTTCGGCACCGCCGAGCACGCTGGTCAGCGCTACCGCGCCGCCGGGCGGATGCAGGCAGCGCAGCTGGAACATGGCGATGATCGCCACGCCGGCGGCCAGCGTCGCCGCCAGCGCGGGATCGGGAATCCAGCGGGCGCAGGCGATGCCGATCAGCGCCGAGACGAAATTGCCGCCGACGATGGACCAGGGCTGGGCGAGCGGGCTGGCCGGCACGGCGAACAGCAGCACCGAGGAAGCGCCCATCGGTGCGACGAACCATGGCACGCTGCTGCCCAGCGTGTAGCGGCTGACGATTTCGGTGACGAGCAGGCCGAGGAAGGCGCCGATGCCGCCCAGCAGCCGTTCGCGCGGGCTGGCCGGGAGAGGGGCAGGCCAGAAGGCCTTCAACCAGGAAGACAGGTGTTGCACGCGGCGTTCCGGACTAGGGCATCAGCCCGGCACGCTGCCGGGGAGAGGGGCGGGGAGCGATCTTAGCGCAGGCCCGCCGCGCGCACCAAGCCGGTGCGCGCTCCCCGTCATCTCCGCTGCGGGATCAGGCGAGGTTCATTCGCCGTGCCGCCTCGCGCAGTTCGCCGCGGAAATCCGGATGGGCGATGCCGATCAGGGCTTCGGCGCGCTGCCTGGCCGTCCTGCCGCGCAGCTCGGCGACGCCGTACTCGGTGACGACGTAGTTGATGTCGTTCTTGCTGGTGGTGACGTGGGTGCCGGGCGACAGCATCGGCGCGATGCGCGACACGGTGCCGTCCTTCGCCGTCGACGGCAGCACGATGAAAGCCTTGCCCCCCTTCGAGCGGTTGGCTGCACGGACGAAATCCACCTGGCCGCCGGTGCCGGAGTAGGGCGTGTGGCCCAGCGATTCGGAACCGCACTGGCCGATCAGGTCGATCTGCAGGGTGGCGTTGATCGCGCACAGCTTGTCGTTGCGCGCCGCCAGATACGGATCGTTGGTGAAATCGACCGGATGCATCTCGATTGCCGGATTGCGGTGCAGGGTGCGGTACAGGCGATTGGAGCCGAGGGCGAAGGTGGCGACCATCTTGCCGGGCATGAAGGTCTTGCGGCGATTGGTGACGGCGCCGGATTCGAGCAGCGACAGGATGCCGTCGCCGATCATCTCGGTGTGGATGCCGAGGTCGCGCTTGTGCTGCAGCTGCATGACCACCGCGTCGGGGATGCCGCCGTAGCCGATCTGCAGCGTCGAGCCGTCGTCGATCAGGTCGGCGACATACTTGCCGATGGCTTCCTGCACCGGCCCGATCTGCGGCAGGCCGACTTCGAACAGCGGTTCGTCGCTTTCGACCAGTCCGCTGACCTGGGAGACGTGGATGTGGCAGTTGCCGTTGGCGAAGGGCACGTTCGGATTGACTTCCAGCAGCACGACGCGGGCGCGGCGGATCGCCGCCATCGTGTAGTCGGGGGCCAGCGACAGGCTGAAGTAGCCGTGCTCGTCCATCGGCGAGGCCATCGACACGACGACGTCGGCCGGCGTCAGGCCGCGGTCGATCAGCATCGGCAGTTCGGAGAAATAGGCGGGAACGTAGTCGACCCAGCCGGCCTTGCCGCCCTCGCGGGTGGCGCCGCCGAAGAAATAGGCATCGTGACGGATGTTGGCCCGTGTCTCGGAGTTCAGGTAGGCGAACTTGCGCAACGGCAGGATCTGGCTGACGGCGACGTCGCGCAGTTCGTGGCGCCGCTCGGACAGCGCATGCAGCAGCGCAGGAGGTTCGGCGACCCCTGTCGGCACGACGACGGTGTCGCCGTCGCGGACCAGGCCGGCGGCGTCCGTCGCCATCATGCGCTTCTGCTGGTAAAGGGTCTGGACTGCTGACATGCGCTCACCCTCCTGTCCCGTCGTTCTGGGCGTATAAGAAAAACGGATTATAGGACATTCCATACTGATGCGTATGGATCGGGCGGCGAAAGGCGGCCAGCGGCATGCACGGCGCCGGATGCGCCGGCCGCCGCGCGGCTCAGGGCTGTCCGCCGTAGGCGGGGGGCGAGTCCTCGATGCCATGCAGCCATTCGCGCCAGATCGCCACCAGCAGCGCCATCAGCACCGGGCCGACGAACAGGCCGACCAGCCCCATGGTCTGCACGCCGCCGACGAGACCGAAGAAGGTCGGCAGGAAAGGCAGCTTCACCGGCCCGCCCACCAGGCGAGGGCGCAGGGTTTTGTCGACGATGAACAGTTCTATCGAGCCCCAGGCGAACAGCCCGAGCCCGGCGACGAGGTTGCCCGAGCCGATCAGGTACAGCGACACCAGCGTGAACGACAGCGGCGCGCCGCCCGGAATCAGCGCCATGAAGCCGGTGGCGACGCCGAGCAGCACCGGCGAGGGCACGCCGGCGACCCAGTAGGCCACGCCCAGCACCACGCCTTCGCCGAGCGCGATCAGCCCCATGCCGGTGACGGTGGCGCTGACGGTGGCCGGCACCACGCGCGAGAAGCGCTGCCAGCGCGCGGGCAGGATGCGTTCGCCGACGACGTCGATCTGCGCGGCGATGCGCCGGCCGTCCTTGTAGACGAAGAACAGCGTGATCAGCATGAACAGCGCAGTCAGCGCCAGGCGGAACAGGTCGCCGGTGGCGCTCAGCACCATGCGGTAGATGTTGCCGAGATGCTCGCCGCTGACGATCTGCACCCATTCGCCGAGCGCGCTGGGGCTGCCGAGGTGTTCCTTCCAGTATTCGGCGAGCCGCTCGCCGACGATCGGCAGCGCCCTGATCCATTCCGGCACCGGGGCGCCAGTGCGGTTCGCCTCCAGCAGCCAGGCGATGAAATTGCCGGCTTCCTTCAGTGCGTAGTGCAGGGCGATGGTCAGCGGCACGATCAGCGCACAGATGACGACGATGATTGCCACGCTCGCGGCCAGCGTGGTGTTGCCCCTGCACAGCTCGACGCCGCGGCGGTAGAGCGGCCAGCTGGCGAAGCCGATGATCAGTGCGGCGAGCACGGGGACGAGAAAGCCGCTGAGAAAATAGGCCCCCGCTGCCAGGATCAACAGCAGCAGCGTGCGGACGATGAGGGGAGCTTGCAGGACTGGCGGCATGATGAACGGGGCGGATGGCCAACAGGGGGACTATACCCGAGTGGGCCTTGCCCCCGGTCCGCTTGCCGGAGACGAGGCTTTGGATCGCCCCGGAATCCGGTGCGCGCCGTGCCTCAGCCGCGCAGCAGGTGCTCCGCGTGTGCGTAGCCCACCAGCCGGTCGCCGCGGGCAAAGCCCGCCAGCACCAGCCCGCTCTGTTCCGCCAGTCGGCAGGCCATCGCCGTGGGCGCCGAGATTGCGACCAGGCCGCCGATGCCGGCGCGGGCGGCCTTCTGCACCATTTCGTAGCTGGCGCGGCTCGATACCAGCACGAAGCCGTCGTGCGCGGCGGCATCGCCGGCAGCGAGCCGGGCTGCGCGCCAGCCGATCAGCTTGTCGAGCGCGTTGTGGCGGCCGACGTCCTCGCGTACGGCGATGATGCCGCCGGCGGAACCGACCCAGGCCGCGGCGTGGGCGCCGCCGGTGCGTTCGCGCAGCGGCTGGTGGCCGTCGAAGGCCGCCAGTGCGCGCTGCACCGCGGCGGTGTCGATGCTGGTGCGATGAGGCAGCTGGGGCAGCGCGCGTTCGAATTCGTCCAGGCTGTCGACGCCGCACAGGCCGCAGCCCGTCCGTCCGGCCAGGCTGCGGCGGCGCGCCTTCAGCTCGGCGAAGCGGCGCGCGGCGATCTCGATACGCACTTCCAGCCCCGCGGGCAGCGAGAACACTTCGCGGTCGAACACTTCGGCGGCATTGGCGACGATGTTCTCGCTCAGCGCGAAGCCGAGCGCGAAGTCCTCGAGATCGGCGGGCGAGGCCAGCATCACCGCGTGGGAGATGCCGTTGAACACCATGGCGACGGGCACTTCCTCGATCACCTCGTCGAAATCACCGCTGCTTCCGTCCACTGTATGGCGCAGGACGGGCATTGTCTGCGACATCGGCCTGGTAGCGGGGTCGAAGTCGGTGGCCGCCTCGCCACCGGGCAGCGGGCAGACCGTGGACGCAGGAGGGCTCATCGCCCGCCCCGCGCCAGGTCTGAATGGCGGGCAGCAGAAACGGTAGTGGGAAGGTGCGTATGCAGCATGCGGGTATCTGGCAGGCGGGCGCTTGAGACATCGCCCGGTTCGGGCATCCGGCCGAGCAGTTTAGCAGCTCACCCGGAGCCTTGGCAGGCGCCATTCCTGCATTTCACGCTGGCTGAGTGCTATCGTCGGCCTTCATCTGGAGAAACTGTCGCCATGAAAATCTGGGTCGATGCCGACGCCTGTCCGGCCGTCGTCAAGGAAATCCTCTACCGTGCGGCCAGGCGCACCGAAACGCTGCTGACCCTGGTCGCCAACCAGATGCTGCGGGTGCCGCCTTCGCCGTGGATCAGGGCGGTGCAGGTGCCGGGCGGCTTCGACGTCGCCGACCAGCGCATCGCCAGCGAAGTCGAAGCGGGCGACATCGTCGTTACTGCCGACATCCCGCTCGCGGCCCTGGTCATCGCCAAGGGCGCCACGGTGATCGATCCACGCGGCGAGCGCCTGACCGCCGCCAACATCCAGGAGCGCCTGAGCATGCGCGACTTCATGGAGAGCCTGCGTAGCAGCGGCGTGGAAACGGGCGGTCCGCGCGCCTTTTCCAATGCCGACCGGCAGGCCTTCGGGAACCAACTGGACAGCCTGCTGGCAAAGCGCAGGTGAAGCCCGCCTTCGGGCGCAGGATGCCGCGTATCGGTGGCAGTGCCGGCCCGCTCTCCAATCACTCGCAGGTGCCGCCATGAAGAATGCACATTCCGTTCCGGAGCCGTCACGGCAAGCCGACCCGCCAAGCAGCAGCCGGCGCGGCCTGTTCCGCCTGGCGGCCGGCTCGCTGCTGCTGACCACGCTATTCGGGCAGCGGCCGATGGCGGCAGCCGCTGCCACTCCGTCGGCTGGCACGGGCACCGCACTCGGCGCATGGGCCAGCGGTGGCACGCGCCGGATCGGCCGGGCGGTGAGCTTTCCGGACCCGTTCACGGATACGCTCGAGTCGGCATGCCGGCTGATCTGCTCGACGACCATCGGTCCCTGCCACACCGCCTCGCCGGAACGCGCCGACGTCAGCGACGGCTGGGACGGCATCCCGCTGCGCATGGCGCTGCGCGTCGTCGACGAGGCCTGCCGTCCCGTGCCGGATGCCATCGTCGAGATCTGGCATACCAACTACACCGGGGGTTATTCAGGGGACATCATGCGCATGTGCAACAACGACCCGGAGGACCGCGGCAGGCAGTTCTTCCGCGGTTACCAGCGCACCGATGCGCGGGGTGTCGTTGCCTTCGACAGTTGTTATCCCGGCTGGTATCGCGGCCGTGCGGTGCATGTCCATGTGCGTGTGCAGATCGGCGAATACCTGGCCGACGACCGCGCACCCAGCAGTGTCGTCACGCAACTGCTGTTCAGCGATGAACTGAATGCGCGGATCTTCGACGAGCACGCGCTGTACCAGCGCTTCGGCCAGCCGGACACCACGCTGGAGACCGATGGCGTGGTCGGCGGGGAAGCCGACAAGGCACCCTATCTGTTCGAGGTCGAGCGCATGGGCGATGGGGTGATGTTCGCCCACAAGACGCTGGTGGTCCGCCAGGCCATGGACGAGCCGCTGTGCAGGGTCAGCGGCGCCCGCCGGGGCGGGAGGGGGCCAGGAGGCGGGCCGGGCGATCCGCCTCCGGGAGACGGCCGCCGCATGCCGCCGGATGGCCGGCCTCCGGCCAGGGGAGAGTGAGGCAGGGCGGTGGTTCTTGTATCCGGAACGTGCCGGGCCGGCACGCTCCGGGCTACGTCATTTCCTGACCGCTCTGACGATGCCGATCAGGATGCAGGCGCCGACGGTGCCGGCCACCAGGTAGCCGAGCCAGCCGCCGAAGGAGACGCCGAGAATGCCGAACAGGAAGCTCGCCACCGAGGCGCCGATGATGCCGAGCACGATGTTCATCAGGACGCCGGTATTGCTCTTCATCACGCCCGAAGCAATCCAGCCCGCGATGCCGCCGATGATCACGGCGGCCAACCAGCCGACACCCATGTCGCTCATCTGCACGTCCTCCAGATCAGTGGAAACAGTGGAAACGCGCGCCGCCATGGCAATGACGGCGTAAGCCGGATTATGCAGGCGCGCTGTGCGCTGCCAAAGGGCAAATGGTAAAAAGTCGATACACATGGCGCTGCGGACGGCGCCGGTGCAGGCAGACAATGACGTGGCCGGGAAAACCGTTTCCGAGGAGATGGCGATGAAGCTGTTCCAGTGCCAGTGCTGCAAACAGGTGGTGCATTTCGAGAATACCGTCTGCCTGCGCTGCGGGCAGACGCTCGGTTATCTGCCGGAACAGGACCGCATGGCGGCGGTGGAGGCCGACGGGCCGCGCTGGCGGGTATTGCCCGGCGAGGACGGAGCGGAGGACGGCCGGCGCTGGCGCTTCTGCCGAAACTGGGAATTGAGCGCCTGCAACTGGATGGTGCCCGCCGGCGAGGCCGCTGATGCGCAAGTGCCGGACGATGCGGCCGAGTTCTGTCCGGCCTGCCGCCACAACCGCACCGTGCCCAATCTCGACGACCCGGTTCAGCTCGCGCGCTGGCAGAAGATCGAGGTGGCCAAGCGCAGGCTCATCTACACGCTCGCCAGGCTCGGGCTGCCGCGTCCGGCCCCCGGTGACGGCCATGCCGAGCCGCTGGTGTTCGATTTTCTCGCCGAACTGCCGGGCAGCGCCGCGCCGGTGATGACCGGCCATGCCGGCGGCGTGGTGACCATCGCACTGGAAGAGGCCGACGACGCCGCGCGCGAAGGGACGCGTGCCGAGATGGGCGAAGCCTACCGCACCTTGCTCGGCCACTTCCGCCACGAGATCGGGCATTACTACTGGGATCTGCTGGTGCGCGACGGCGGCGCGCTGGACGGTTTCCGGGCGATGTTCGGCGACGAGCGCGCCGACTACGCCCAGGCGCTCGACCGCCACTACCGCGAGGGGCCGCCGGAAGGCTGGGAGGCGAGCCACGTGTCGGCCTACGCCACCATGCACCCCTGGGAAGACTGGGCCGAGACCTGGGCGCATTATCTGCACATGGTCGATACCCTGGAAACCGCCGCCGTGCTCGGCATCGAGCTGGAGCCCGAAGTCGATGAGGCAGGCGAGCTGTCCGCCGACATCGACATCGATCCCTACCGCGCAGCGGCGGTGAAGCGGCTGCTGTCCGCCTGGGTGCCGCTCACCGTGGCGCTGAATGCGCTGAACCGTTCGATGGGGGCTGCCGACCTCTACCCTTTCGCCTTGCCCGACGTGGTGCGGCAGAAGCTTGCCTTCGTGCACGATCTGGTCGCGGCCAGGCGCGGGTGAAGATGCAGCCTTCCATGTGGGCGGCCGGAATCAGGCGCCCAGATCGGCCAGCGGGTGCGGGCCGCCGTAGTGAGGCTCGAAGTGATCCTCGATGGCGGCGTCATCGACCGTCTGCAGGGTGGGGTACTGCCAGCGCGGCTTGCGGTCCTTGTCGATCAGCAGCGCACGCACGCCTTCGGCGAAGTCGCGGTGGGCGGTGGCGGCGACCGAGACGTGGTATTCGGTGCGGAACACCTCGGCCAGCGACATGTGGCGCGTTTTCTGCCACAGCGCCCAGGACAGTTTTGCCGAGCTTGGAGCGCCGTGCACGAAGGTCTTGCCGGCAGTGGCGAGCCAGGGGTCGGCGTCGTCGGCCAGTGCGGCCAGGCGGCGGGCGATGGCTTCCAGGCCGTCGTGGCCGATCAGCGCCTCGATGCGGTCGTAGTGCGCGCGCAGCGGCGATTCCGGCACGGCGGCGGATTCCCCTAGGCGGTCGAGCAGGGCGCCCAGGCGGGCGTGGTTGGCGGCATTGCCGGCCGCATCCGGTTCATCCCAGCGGGTGCCGGCGAGCAGCGCCGGCAATCGGGTGCGCTGGGCATCGTCGATGATGAAATCGGCCAGCCCGGCGAAGCGGGCGTCGGCAGCGTTGATCGGCACGCCGGTCAGCGCCAGGAACAGCCCGCTGCGGCCCGGCATGCGGCGCAGGAACCAGCTGCCGCCGACGTCCGGGTACAGGCCGATGGTGATTTCCGGCATCGCCATGCGGGTGGTGGGCGTGGCGACACGGTGCGAGGAGCCGGCCATCAGGCCGATGCCGCCGCCCATGACGATGCCCTGGCCCCAGCACAGGATGGGCTTCGCATAGGTGTGGATGCGATGGTCGAGGCGGTATTCGCGCTCGAAGAAATCCTTGGCGGCCTGCGGTATTTCGCCTTCGGGCGCGGCCTTGATGGCGTGGTAGAGCGCAGCGACGTCGCCGCCGGCGCAGAAGGCCTTCTCCAGCGAGCCGTCGAGCAGCACGCCGACGATCGCCGGGTCGGCCGCCCAGGCGTCGAGCTGCGGCGCGAGGCGGTCGATCATCGCCAGCGACAGGGCGTTGAGGCTCTTGGGCGAATTCAGCGTGGCGTGGCCGAAGCGGCGGCCGCAGGTTGTGTCGAATTCACGCAGGACCACGCAGTCGCCCGTCGTGCTGTCCTTCATCGTGCTGTCGTTCATCGTAGTGTCCTCATGTGTGGGTCGGTTGGGTCGCCCGTTCGGGCAGGCCGACAGTGTCGGACAGTTTGACGCCACATGGAACGGCGACCCCCCCTGGCGGGGGCTGCCGGCGAGCGATTCGGGGACGGTTTCCTGCTCAGGACGCGCCGGCGGCGAGCCAGGGCAGGAAGCCGCGCAGGAAGCGCGTGGTCGCGGGCATGAAGTAGCTGCCGTGGTGGTAGCAGGGGTCGAGCGTTGACACCAGCAGGCGGCCCGGCGTGCTCACCCGGTCGTCGTAGAAGATCGAGCCGCCTTCCACCGCATCGACCAGCGAAACCGCGCCCGCGGGGGGCTGAAGATGGCCGTGCCGGTGCCAGGTGAAGGCGTCCAGGCCGATGGCCTTGACCAGCGAGTGCTCCGGGGCAGCCACGCGCAGGCCGCTGTCCGCGCCCGGCGTCAGCCACCACCAGAAATTGACCGGCGCGGGCCGCCAGCGCACGCCGGGCAGCCAGTCCTCGGCCTGGTTGTCGCCCATCGCCACCACGGTCTTGCCGGCGGCGAGGAAGTCGTCGAGGCGCGGCCTGGCGCGCAGGAGGTATTCGGGATCCTGGCGGCTGGCGACGTAGATACAGTCGAAGGCGTCCAGCTCGGTGTCGGCAAGCTCCGGCGCATAGATGCTGGCGGCGAAATAGCGCGCGAACTCGGGGTCGTTGACGGTGGCGTGGTGATAGTAGGTGCCGCCGTCGATGAAGGCGATGGACATGTTTTCAGGCTCCCTGGTGGATGCCGGCCTTGAGCCAGCGCAGCAGTTGGGGGGCGATGCGGGCGGCGCTGGTGTCGTCGTTGACGTACATCCACAGCGGGTTGCCCGAGTGCATCAGGATGCGGCCGCCTTGCGGGCGTTCCCAGTACCAGTTGACCGGCGAGCGGTCGGCCTTGAGCCGGTGCAGCACGATGGCGCCGGGCGGCGGCGGATTGGCGCCGCGGCCATAGAAGCCGGCGACGCCGCGGCGAAAGCTCAGGTCATGGACGTCGACGCCGTCGAAGACGGGATGCGCCGCAGTGCGTTCGACCAGCAGGTCGTCCTTGCGGCTGCCGGCGGCCTGCACGAACATCGCCAGTTCCGGCAGCACCGGATAGACGAGGTGGCCGTTGAAGACCAGGGTGCCGCCCTTGTCGAGAAAGCGTTCCAGCTCCGCGCTGTGGCCGGCAAAGGCGCGCTGGTCGATGTGGGCCGGAACGATGATGACGTCGAAGCGGGCGAAATCCGCCGCTCCGAGTTCGCGCACATGGCGGGTGACGACGCCCTGCGCTTCGGGCAGTTGCAGGAATGAAGGGAATTCGTGCCCGACGGCACGCACGTAAAGTATCGAGCTCATGGATGGTCTGCTTCTCGGGTGGGCGGTCTGAACACTGGAATGGCGGCCATGCCGCCTGCCACGGCCGCCAGCGGCACCCGGCAGACCGGGAGCCGGTAGAGAGCGGACAGCGCGGCTTCGTCCATCACCTGCGCCGGCGGGCCGAAGCCGTGGCGGCTGCCGTCGAAGATCAGCAGGACGTGGCTGGCGAAGTCGAGCGCGTGCTGCGGGGCATGGGTGCTGACCAGCACGGTGATGCCGTCGGCGGCCAGCTCGGCCAGCACTCCCATCAGCAAGGCCTGGTTGTGCCAGTCGAGCGCGGCGGTGGGTTCGTCCAGGATCAGGATGTCCGCCTCCGCCGCCAGCGCGCGGGCCATCAGCACCAGTTGGCGTTCGCCGCCGGACAGCGCGGGAAACGGGCGTTTGGCCAGATGCGTGGCCTCGACCCGGGCCAGCGCGGCGAGGGCGGCGTCGTAGTCGCGGCGGCGCGGCGCGCCGAGCAGGGAAATGCCGCCGGCGCGGCCGAGCAGCACCATTTCGAGCGCGCTCAAGGGCAGCGCCGGATGCACGGCCTGGGGCACATAGCCGACGCGGCCCAGGTGTTCGACCTCTCCCGCCGATGGCGGCTGGGCGCCGGCGAGCATGCGCAGCAGGGTGGACTTGCCGACGCCGTTGGGGCCGAGCACGGCACACAGGTCGCCGTGCGCCAGTTCCAGCGACACGCCGTCCAGCACCCAGCGATCCTCGGTAGCGAGGCGGTAGCCCAGGCCGTGGGCGCGCATGACGATTCTTGCGTCGTCCGTCATGTCAGTGCTCCAGGCCGTGGCCGATGCGGCGCACGAGGAAAGCGAACAGCGGCGCGCCGAGCAGGGCCGTCAGCACGCCCAGCGGAATTTCCACCTCGGCGGCGGTGCGCGACAGGGTGTTGACCAGGGTCAGGTAGGCCGCGCCGCCCAGCATCACGTTGAGCATGAAGCTGCGGTGGTCGGTGCCGATGCCCATGCGCACCAGGTGCGGCACCACCAGCCCGACCCAGCCCACCACGCCGCACACGGCGACGCTGGCGGCGGTGATCAGGCCGACGGCGGCCAGCGCCAGAAAGCGCGCCCGGCCGACGCGGATGCCGAGGCCGCGGGCGTCTTCCTCGCCAAGCGACAGCGCCATGAGCTGGAAGCGCAGGCCGTAGAGCAGCAGCAGGCTGATGCCGATGCAGGGCAGGGCCAGCAGGATCCTGTCCTGGTTGGCGTTGGCGAGGCTGCCCATCAGCCAGAAGACGATGGCGGGAAGCTGGTTCTGCGGATCGGCGACGAGCTTGACCAGCGAAACCCCGGCGGCGAACACGCCGCTGACGACGATGCCTGCCAGCACCAGCAGCACCGTGCCGCTGGTGCGCCCGGCGGCCTGCCGCCCGGCCAGCGCGAACACCGCGAACAGCGCCAGCAGGCCCCAGATCAGGGCGCCGGCGACCACTGGCGGGCCGTCGCCCAGCATCATCATGCCCAGCACGCCGCCGAAGGCCGCGCCCGAGGACACGCCGAGCAACTGCGGCTCGGCCAGCGGGTTGCGGAACAGGCTTTGCAGCGCCGCGCCGGCGGCGGCCAGTCCGGCGCCGACCAGCGCCGCCAGCAGCACGCGGGGCAGGCGCACGGCCTCGATGACGCGCACCGCGACCGGATCGTCAGCGCCGCCGCCGGCAAGCAGGATGTCCAGCACCTGCCCCGGCGGGATGGAATAGCGGCCGAGGACGAGGCCGGCCAGCAGGCACAGGGCGAGCGCAAGCAGCAGCAACGCGCTGGCGCGCCAGTGACGGCGATGATCCACGATCATGGCGCCGGCCCGCACAGTTCCAGGTAGCGGGCGCTGGCGCCGTTCTCCGTCAGCCGCAGCACCCGGTCGAGGTCGGCCGCCCCGGTTTGATGGCCGTAAAGCTCGCGGTAGGCCTCGGTGATGCGCCGGCGCAGGCCGGGTTCGGCCTTATCCGGGTGCAGGATGCTGAAAATCCAGTTGACCGCGAGCGGTGTTTCCTGGCTCGGCGGATCCCAGCGGAAGCCGCCTCTCGGGTAGAGATAGACCCGGCGCGAGGAAATCGCCCCGACGCCGTCGAAACGGCTGTCCCGGAACAGGTCTGCCGGCATCAGGCCGGGCTCGAAGTTGTTGAGCAGGATCACGTCCGGGTTCCACGCCAGGATCTGCTCGATGCTGACCTGGGCGAAGTTCGGCAGCGCCGCGGCCGGGTTGATGCCGCCGGCGCGGCGGATGTCGCCGTCCATGCTGGTGCCCTTGCCGGCGACCTGGAGGGCGGAGCGCGCGCGCATCAGGTAGAGCACGCGGGGCCGCTTCTGCTCGGGGATGGCGGCAGCCCGGTGTTCGATTTCCGCCACGCGCCGCTCGAACCAGTTCGCCAGGGCTTCGCCGCGCTCGCGTTTGCCCAGCGCCGTGCCGGTCAGGCGCAGCCAGTCGGCCGCCAGCAGGCTGTCGCCGTAGCGCAGCGTCAGCACCGGCATGCCGAGATTGCGGATCGGGGCGACGATGGCGTCGCCGCGGTCGCCCCACTGGATGACCAGATCGGGGCGGGCGGCGGCCAGCGCCTCGGCGTTGGGCACGAAGTTCTCGCCGGCGACCTGCGCCGGCAGGCGGGCGGCGCCGGGGAACATCTTCCCCAGCAGGCCGTCGTCGATGTCGCTGCGCGCGGCGGCGTTGATGCCGGACAGGCGGGCCACGCCGCCGTCGACCGCCATCACCATCGAGGCCAGCGGAATCGGAATCGCGACGAGCTGGCGCACCTGTTCGGGGATGGCGACCTCGTGGCCGTTCTGGTCGGTGATCGTGGCGGCGGCGGCCGGCGCGCAGAGCGCGGCCGCAAGCAGGCCGGGGGCCAGGTATCTTTGCAGTGCGGCCATGTCAGAAGTCCGAACTCAGCTTGATGGCGAAGTTGCGGCCCGGCTCGACCAGCGGATTGCCGACCGTGCCGCGCGGGTAGGCGATGTCCTCGGCCACGGTGGGGTTGCGTCCGGCGCGGTCGAACAGGTTCTCGATGCCGGCGACCACCTTCCAGCCCTTCCAGCTTTCGCCCAGCAGGCCGTCCAGTCGGGTGCCGGCATGGAGGTCGACCATCGCGTAGCTCGCGGTGCCGCGCTCCTGGGTCTTGTCGATCCGCGAGCGGCCCTTGTAGCCGCGCAGCACGCTTTCGGCGTACCAGCCGCCGTGCGTGTAGCGCAGCGCGAGCCGGCCGCTCAAGGGGGCGATGCCCGGCAGCGGGCGGCTTTCGGACTCGTCCGTGCCGCGGGTCGCGGTCAGCATGTAGTTCAGGCTGAAGTTGCGGTCGAGCAGGCTGCGCCCTTCCAGCTCCAGGCTGCGGATGACGGCCTTCGACACGTTCTGGCGCTGGCGCAGCGTCGGCGACACCACGGTCGTCGTGATCAGGTCGCGGTAGTTGCTCTGATAGGCTGTGACGCTGCCCTGGTGGCGGGCCGAGGCCCAGCGCAGGCCGAGTTCGACCGTGCGGTTCACCTCGGGCGACAGGTCGGGAGACGGCAGCGTGGTGATGGTGCCGGCGGTCGAGGTGATCGTCATGTCCATGCCGGAAGGCGCGCGGAAGCCGCGGCTCAGGTTGGCGGCCACGCTCCACACCTCGTCCAGCGCGAACACCGCGCCCATGCTGCCGGTCAGCGCCGTTTCGGTGCTGCCCGGATTGCGGCCGTAAGCCGCCCGTTGGGCGGCGTTCTCGTTCGCCAGCGCGCCGCCGACTTCCGCCTTCACCCAGTCGCCGCGCACGGCGCCGGACAGCACCCAACGCTCGTTCGCCCGCCATTCGTCGGCGACGAAGATTCCGATGTTGGTGGTCTTGGAGTCGCGGTCGATCTTTTCCCACGGCAGCGGCGTCACCGTGCCGGTGGTGTTGTTGCTGCGGGTGATCTGGCGGTTGCGGCCCTCGAAGTCCTCGCTGAAGAAGTCCGCGCCGTAGCTCAGCAGGTGATCGTCCACCGCCTTCATCGCGACCAGGTGACCGCCCCACACGGTGGGCGCGTCGACCCGGATGTGGGCGTCCACCGTCATGGCCGGATTGGCGCGGTTGGTCTGCCAGATGTGGGTGTCGAACTTGCGCACATACATCGAGGCGTCGAGGCTGTCGGCCACTGCGCCGAAGTTGCGTCCCTGGTAGCCCAGGCGCAGATAGCGTTCGGTGATGGGTTTTTCGCTGACGCTCAGGACCGGTTCGCCGGGCGCGGCGCCCAGGCCGCCTGCCCGTTCGGTTTTTGCGTTTTCGTAGCGGCCGGAGATTTCCCAGCGCGACTCGTTCGTGGGCCGGTAGCCGATGTTGAAATCCACGCCCTTCGTTTCGAAAGCGCTGTTGTATGCCTTGCCGACCGGCGTGTCGTAGTCGCCGGCCGAGCGCGCGTGGGCGCCGATGAGCACGTCGAAACCCTGGCCGCCACCCGCCAGCTCGACGCGCCCGCCCCACAGGTCGTTCACGCTGGCGTATTCGAGGGCGCGCAGGCGCGGCGCAAGCACGAAGGGCTGGTCACGGTCGACCCTTGCGCGGCGGGTGACGATGTTCACGACGCCGTTCATCGCGTCGGCGCCGTACAGCGCCGACGCCGGGCCGCGGATCACCTCGATGCGCTCGATGCCGTTCGGGTCGAACATATTGAATTCAAGCGTGCTGCGGCCGCGGTAGCGGTCGCCGTCCACGGTCACGATCGAGCGCGTGGCGTTGGAGTTGAAGCCGCGCATGACGATCTGCCCGCCCAGCCCGCCGGAACGGGAGAACTGGATGCCCGGCACTTCCGCCAGCAGTTCCTGGATGCCCGCAGCGGCAGGGCGCTCACGGATCGTTTCGCCATCCACGACGCTGACTGCGCGCGGCGAATCATCCACCGCGCCGCCCGAGCGCGTGGCGGTGACGATTTCGGTCACGCCCAGTACCGTTTCCGTCGCTTCCTGCGCCTGCGAGGGGCTCGTCAGGCAGGTTCCCAGCGCCAGCAGCGCTGCACCCGCTTGCGCGGACCTGGGCTTCGAATTTTGATGCCGCATTTGAGACCACCAGTTGTAAGTGATAACGATTATCATGCGGCTCATGGTGGCATCCGCTGCCGAAAACAGAAATGACTTTTCTCAAGTTGTCGATGATGCAGATCAAGAACGTGATTCCCGTTTTGCAACAGGACGAGGTGTTCTCCGGCATTGCCGAAGCGTCCCTGCTGCCCTTGCTGGACAGCGGCTTTTTCCGCCGTCTGGAGTCCGAGGAATTCCTGTTTCGAGAAAAGGAATGCGCCCGCGCCTGGTGGCTGTTGCTGGAAGGCGAGCTGGAGGCGATGCGCCATGGCGCCGACGGCGAGGAGCGGATATTCGGTCACCGCAATGCGCCCGACCTGGTGGCGGAGGTGCTGATGTTCACGCCGGCCGGCTGCTATCCGGTCAGCATCCGCGCCCGCAGCGCGTGCCTGCTGTTCCAGATGAAGCGGGAGTCGCTGCATCAGTTGTGCGAACGCGAACCCCGGGTTGCCATGCGCCTGCTGGCGCGGGCGAGCCAGCGTCTGTGCCGGCGCATCGACGAGGTCGAGCTGATGGCGCGCGGATCGGGCGCCCAGCGTCTTGCCGCCTACCTGCTCCAGCAGCGCGAGCAGCAGGGCATGGCCATCGAATTGCGGCCGAACCAGCGGCAACTGGCGGCGACCCTGGGCCTGCGGGCCGAGACCTTGAACCGCCTGCTGTCGGACTGGCTGCGCCAGGGGTATGTGAGCGGCAAGCGGCGCAACTGGCAGATCATCGACGCCAAGGCGCTGGACGCCATCAGCCAGGGCTGCAACTGAAGCCGGCACCCGAAACGGGAAGCGCCCGGCCCTCGTGAGAAGGCCGGGCGCGGGCGGTTGCGGCGGTGCTTCAGCGCTGCCGGGCGGCGCGGATCAGTTGGGCCCCCCGCTCGGCGATCATGATCGTCGGCGAACTGGTGTTGCCCGAGGTGATGGTCGGCATGATCGAGGCATCGACCACGCGTACGCCGGCGATGCCGCGCAGCCGCAGTTCGGAGTCGGTGACGGCCGCGTCGTCGTCGCTGCGCCCCATCCTGCAGGTGCCGACCGGGTGGAAGATGGTGGTGCCGATGTTGCCGGCGGCGTGGATCAACTGCTCGTCGGTGGTGAAGTCCGGCCCCGGCAGGTGCTCGACCGGCTTGAACGGCGCCAGCGCGGGCTGGCTGGCGATCTTGCGGGTCAGGCGCAGCGCGCGGGCGGCTTTCTGGCGGTCGGCCTCATGGCTGAGGTAGCAGGGGGCGATCCTCGGCGCGCTGGCCGGGTCGCGGTCGCGGATGTCGATATGGCCGCGGGACTGCGGCCGCAGGTCGCAGACGCTGGCGGTGAAGGCCGGGAAGGTGTGCAGCGGATCGCCGAACTTGTCCAGCGACAGCGGCTGGACGTGGTATTCCAGGTCGGGCGTCGGCATCGAAGGGTCGGAATGCGCGAAGAGGCCGAGCTGGCTGGGCGCCATCGTCAGCGGGCCGCTGCGCATGAGGGCGTATTCCAGGCCCATCATGGCCTTGCCCCACAGGCTGTTGGCCTGGCGGTTCAGCGTCTTGATGCCCTGTACCTTGTATACGCTGCGGATCTGCAGGTGGTCCTGCAGGTTGCGGCCGACGCCGGGCAGGGCATGGACTACCGGAATGCCGAGTTTTTGCAGCAGGGCCGGATCGCCGATGCCGGAGCGCTGCAGGATGGCCGGCGAGCCGACGGCGCCGGCGGCGAGCACGACCTCGATGCGGCTGCGTGCCACGCAGGCCTCGTTGCCGAGGCGGAATTCGACGCCGCGCGCCTGGCGGCCTTCCAGCACCAGCTTGTCTGAAAGTGCGCCGGTGACGATGCGCAGGTTCGCGCGGCCGCGCACAGGGTCGAGGAAGCCGCGCGCGCTGCTCCAGCGCGTGCCGCGCTTCTGGTTCACCTCGAACTGGCTGACGCCGAGGTTGTTGCCGCCATTGAAGTCGGGCGTGGCCGGAATGCCGGCCTGGGCCGCAGCCTCGGCGAAGCGGTCGAGGATGTCCCAGCGCAGGCGCTGCTTTTCCACCCGCCATTCGCCATTGCCGCCGTGGAGGTCGTTGCCGCCGCTCCAGTGGTCCTCGACGCGCTTGAACACCGGCATGACTTCCTTCCAGGCCCAGCCGGCGTCGCCGGTGGCTTCGGCCCAGGAATCGTAGTCGCGCGCTTGGCCGCGCAGGTAGAGCATGGCGTTGATCAGCGTGCTGCCGCCCAGGCCCTTGCCGCGGGCATAGATGATGGAGCGGCCGTTGAGGCCCGGCTCGGGCTCGGTCTTGTAGCACCAGTCGGTGCGCGGGTTGTTGATGCAGTAGAGGTAGCCGACCGGGATCCTGGTCCAGATCCATTGTTCGTCGTTGCCGGCTTCGAGCAGCAGCACGGTCACGTCGGGGTCGGCCGACAGGCGGTTGGCCAGCACGCAGCCGGCGGCGCCGCCGCCGACCACGATGTAATCGAATTCACCGAAGTCTTTCATGGGGCACTCCTGGGGGTCGAATTTCGTGGCGCCCTCCGCCTGGGGGCGAAGGGCGGTCCGCTGAGGAGGGACTTGCCGGATCAGTTCACCGGCATCACGAACTCGGGCCCCTTGGAGCCGCTGTCGGGCCAGCGCTGCATGATGCTCTTGTAGCGGGTGTAGAAGCGCACGCCTTCCTCGCCGTAGCTGTGGTGGTCGCCGAACAGGCTCTGCTTCCAGCCGCCGAAGGAATGCCAGGCCATCGGCACCGGCAGCGGCACGTTGATGCCGACCATGCCGACCTGGATCTTCTGCGCGAACTCCTGCGCGGTGCGGCCGTCGCGGGTGTAGCAGGCGACGCCGTTGCCGAAGGCGTGGGCGTTGATCATCGCCACCGCCTCGGCGAAGGTATCGACTCGCACCACGCACAGCACCGGACCGAAGATTTCCTCGTCGTAGATCTTCATGCCGGGCTTGACGCCGTCGAACAGCGTGGGGCCGAGGAAGTAGCCTTGCTCGCGACCGGGCACGGCGAGGCTGCGGCCGTCGAGCACCAGGCTGGCGCCTTGTTCGATGCCGGAGGCGATGTAGCCCTCGATGCGCGCCTTGGCCTCCTGCGTGACCACCGGGCCCATGTCGGCGCCGTCGGCTTCGCCGTCGTCGACCTTGAGCTGTTCGGCGCGGCTCTTCACCTTGGCGATCAGCTCGTCGGCGATGTGGCCCACCGCAACCGCCACCGAGATCGCCATGCAGCGCTCGCCGGCCGAGCCGTAGGCGGCGCCGATCAGCGCGTCGGCGGCCTGGTCGAGGTCGGCGTCGGGCATCACCACCATGTGGTTCTTGGCGCCGCCCAGCGCCTGCGCACGCTTGCCGTTGCGGGCAGCGGTCTCGTAGATGTATTTCGCGATCGGAGTCGAGCCGACGAAGCTGATCGCCTGCACGTCGGGGTGGTTCAGCAGCGCATCGACCGCGCTCTTGTCGCCCTGCACGACGTTGAACACGCCTGCCGGCAGGCCGGCTTCGCGGAACAGCTCGCCGAGCAGCAGCGAGGGCGAGGGGTCGCGCTCGGAGGGCTTCAGCACGAAGGCATTGCCGCATGCGATCGACACCGGCGCCATCCACATCGGCACCATGACGGGGAAGTTGAACGGCGTGATGCCGGCGGTGACGCCGAGCGGCATGCGCTGGTTCCAGTTGGAGATGCCGCCGCCGACGTTGTCGGAGTACTGGCCCTTCAGCAGCTGCGGAATGCCGCAGGCGAACTCGATGATTTCCAGGCCGCGCTGCACTTCGCCGCGGGCGTCGGGGAAGGTCTTGCCGTGTTCGCGGGTGATCAGGCGGGCGAGGTCGTCGGTGTGGCGTTCGACCAGTTCCTTCATCTTGAACAGCACGCGGGCACGGCGCTGGACGGCCAGCGCGCCCCACTCGGGCTGGGCGGCGGCGGCGGAGGCGACCGCGGCATCGACTTCGGCCCGGGTGGCGAGCGCGACCTGGCGCGAGATCCTGCCCAGGGCGGGATCGTAAACCGGGACCTGGCCGCCTTCACCGGGGCGGAATTCGTTGTCGATCCAGTGGCCGACGCGGCCTTGGGGCGATGCGTAGGTGAAACTCATGTCGATTTCTCCTGCTGTGGTGTGTGGGGGCTTGGAGCCTTGCATTAAAGCGGCTGCGGGGGTACCGGTCCAATGACTTATCATTAGATTCGATATTTTGATCGCTAATATCTCCAGCCTTTGGAGCCAGCCCCCGGGGCAGGCGCGAATACGCGCCTCAGACGATGCCGAAGGTATAGAACACGGCGATGACCAGGAAGGCCGCGATCGTCTTGATGACGGTGATGGCGAAGATGTCCTTGTAGGACTGGCGGTGGGTCAGGCCGGTCACGGCCAGCAGCGTGATGACGGCGCCGTTGTGCGGCAGGGTGTCCATGCCGCCGGAAGCCATGGCGGAGATCCGGTGCAGGACTTCCATCGGGATGCCCGCCGCCGTCGCGTTCTGGATGAAGGTGTCGGCCATGGCGGCGAGTGCGATGCTCATGCCGCCGGAAGCCGAGCCGGTGATGCCGGCCAGGGCGGTGATCGTGACCGCCTGGTTGATCAGTGGGTCGGAAATGGCCTTGAGCCCTTCTGCCACCACCAGGAAGCCGGGCAGGCCGGCGATGACCGCGCCGAAGCCGTACTCGGATGCAGTGTTCATCGTCGCCAGCAGCGAACCGCCGATCGCGAGCTGGGTGCCTTTGGCGAAGTGTTTGGTCACCGTCTTGAAGGCGAACAGCATCACCGTCAGGATGCCCACCAGCAAGGCCGCTTCCACCGCCCAGATGGCGACGACCTTGGAAACGTCGGTCGTTATCGACGTCGAGGCGCCCGCCAGGGTCATCTCGTGCGTGTCGCCGTAGAAGCACGGGATCAGGCTGGTGAAGACCTTGTTCATCACCCCGACCATCACCAGCGGCAGCAGCGCGATCGCGGGGTGGGGCAGGTTGTGGTGGTCGAAGGGCTCGGGCTCGTTCACCAGGCTGCTGCCGTAGCCTTCGTTGGCGGCCGCGGCGCGGCGGCGCTGCACTTCCAGGTAGATCAGGCCGGTGACCAGGATGAACACCGCGCCGGTGACGCCGAGCCAGGGCGCGGACCAGGTGTCGGTCTTGAAGAAGGTGCTGGGGATGATGTTCTGGATCTGCGGCGAGCCGGGCAGCGCGTCCATCGTGAAGGTGAAGCCGCCCAGCGCGATCGTGCCCGGGATCAGGCGCTTGGGGATGTTGCTCTGGCGGAACATCTCGGCGGCGAAAGGATAGACAGCGAAGACGACGACGAACATCGACACGCCGCCGTAGGTCAGCAGCGCGCAGACCAGCACGATGGAGAGGATTGCGCGCTTCTGGCCGACGAGTCCGATCACCGTGGAGACGATCGATTTGGAAAAGCCCGACAGCTCGATGACCTTGCCGAAGATGGCGCCCAGCAGGAAGACCGGGAAGTAGAGCTTGACGAAGCCCACCATCTTTTCCATGAAGACGCTGGAGAACATCGGCGCCACCAGGGATGGATCGACCAGGAACACCGCGCCGAGCGCTGCGACTGGGGCAAACAGGATGACGCTGTAGCCGCGGTAGGCCACGAACATCAGGAAGGCAAGTGCCGCGATGACGATCAGCAGACTCACGGTATCTCCTCTTCTGGTTATGACGAAAGAAAATTCCCCCTTCATTGCGAAAGGGCGCAAGGGTGCAGCGCGGGGGATTTAAAACCGCCGAAAACCATCCGGTCCAATGAGTTATCATTGGATTAGTTATTTCGATTGCTAATATCAAATGGACTATTCGGGCCTGCGGGCTTTCGTGATGACTGCCCAGGAGGGGAACCTCACGCGGGCGGCCGAGCGGCTGTGCATCACCCAGCCGGCCCTGAGCCTGCAGCTCAAGAAGCTGCAGGAATCCCTTGACCTGACGCTGTTCGAGCGTCTGCCGCGCGGAGTCCGCCTGACCCAGGCGGGCCGCCAGTTACTGCCGGCAGCCGAGCGGGCACTGGCGACGGCGGCGGAGTTCCGGGCCGCGGCAGCCCACCTCAAGGGCAGCCTGATGGGCACGCTGCGCCTGGGGACCATCGTCGATCCCGAGTTCCTGCGCCTGGGTGTCTGCCTGCGTCTGCTGGCCGAGCGCCATCCTGGCGTGTCCTTCATGCTGCGCCACGGCATGTCGGGTGCGATGGCGCGTGAAGTGGAGGCGGGCAGTCTCGATGCTGCCTTTGCCCTGGGCGCGCCCGGCCTGGAAGACCTGCAGGACCGCTTCCACGTCATGGCGCTGACGGGTTTCGTTTACCGCGTCGTCGCGCCACCGAGCTGGGGTGGGCAGGTGCGGGGCAAAGGCTGGCGGGCGCTGGCCCAGCTGCCCTGGATCTGGACGCCGCCGGAGTCGGTCCATCAGCGCCTGCTGAGCCGCATTGCCGCGGCGGAGGAGGTGGAGTTCAAGGTCGTGGCGCAGGTCGACCTCGAGCCGTCGATGATGGATCTGGTCAGGTCGGGCGTCGCGCTGACCCTGGCGCGCGACAGCCTGGCGCTGCGTGCCGCGCATGCCGACGGCGTGGTGATCGCCGATGCCGTGGTGGTGCCGGCGGCGCTGGGCTTCATCTGCCGCAAGGACAGGGTCAAGGAGCCGCCGATCGGCGCTGCGATGGAAGTCGTCGCCGAAGCCTGGCGCGGCGACATGCGCTGAGCAGCGAAGCGCCGCCGCGGTCCGTGCAGCAGGACGTCATGCTGCCTTGCTCGCGAGGCTGAGGCGCCGTGCTGGTTGCAATGCACAAAAGGCTTGCAGAGATCTCCGTGAAAGTAAATGATAATGGACATCATTACTAACTTCAGTGACCAGCCTCCGGACGGTTCTGCGAGTCTGGCTCATCCGATTGGAAGCACGGATGACCTCGAATCAAGCAATGGGTGCGGCAATCGCCCGTGATTTCGTTCTGCCGCCGGGCATGATGCTGGCCGGCGAGTTCAATGGAGGCGATTACCACTTCGTCGGCGCACGCATGACGCCGGACGAACCGGTGCTCGCCGGCCGGGTGTCTCGCCTGGGGGCGCAGGACGGGCTCGAAGTGCATTGCTCGCAGGTCTGCGATCTTCGCGACCTGCGCTCACGGGTCTCGCTGGCCCCGGGCTTGCGCGTCACGGTACTGCTGGTCGGCAACGTCGATGTGTCCTTCGGCGCGCAGTGCGTCGATCTGTCGGCGGGGCGGCGGCAAGCCACCGCATGCGGCATGATGGTCGGCACCACGCGGCAGGAGACTTTCGAGCGCCGCTGGCAGCGGGGCAAGCTCGAGCGCAAGGTGAGCCTGTTCATGTCGTCCGAATGGCTGCAGCAGCAGGGCCTTGCCGATGCCGGGACGGACCCGCGCGTGCGCAGCTTTCTCGACCGCAATCTGGCGACACAGCCCTGGCGGCCGTCGCCGCGCGCCGTGGCGCTGGCCGAGCAACTGATGCAACTGACGGCCGGCCCGGCACCGCTGGGGCGCTTGCTGATCAACAGCCGGGCGGTCGAACTGGCCCACGAGGCGCTGGGCAGCCTGACGGAGCATGCCGGCAATGCCGGGTTGCGCCCATGCCAGCACGAGCGCCTGGCTCGATTGCGCGATTTCCTCGCCAGCGATGCGGCGCTGGATCTGAGCCTGGACGAGATCGCCCGCTGGGCGGGGCTCAGCGCCAGCGCGCTGCAGCGCCACTTCCGTGCCGCCTACGGCACTTCGATCGTCGAGTTCCGGCGTGATGCGCGCCTGCACAAGGCGCGCATCGACCTGGAACAGCGCGGCTCGAGCGTGGCCCAGGCCGCCCATGTGGCGGGCTACAACAGCGCCGCCAATTTCGCCACGGCCTTCAAGCGCCGCTTCGGACTGTCGCCCAAGATGGTGCGCGCACGCATCTGAACGGCGCTGTGGCCGCAAAGCGCATCCGGCAAACATTCGTGCGTGTCCGGCAAACCACGGCGAGGCGATGGAATGCTGAAATGCCTGCCGAAGCACGCTCGGGTTCCGTGCGTGCCTGTCGTTCGCGCAGTGCGCGACTCCAGATCCTACCGAAGCCGAAGCTGCCCACGCCCATGAAACCCACCGCCGACATCCATTCCCATCGTTCCGTCCTGCCGCTTGCCCGCTGCATCCTGGCCGCCATCGCGGCAATGGCGGGCAGCGCTTCCGTCCACGCTCAGGAAGAGAGCATGCTGAGCGCGGTCGTCGTCTCCGCCGCCGGCAAGCAGCAAATGGTCAAGGACGCGCCGGCGTCGATTTCCGTGATCACCCGCGAGGAGATCGACAAGCTGCCGGTCGGCAGCGCGGTCGAACGCCATCAACCGCCTGGAAGGCGTCAACGTCAATGGCGACAGCCCCAATTCCAGCGACATCTCGATCCGCGGCATGCCCGGCGAATACACCCTGATCCTGGTGGACGGCAAGCGGCAGGGCACGCGCGAGACCATGAACCGCGGCACCGGCGGCGTGCAGGCCAACTTCCTGCCGCCGCTCGATGCGATCGAGCGCATCGAGGTGGTGCGCGGCCCGATGGGCACCTTGTACGGCGCCGACGCGATGGGCGGCGTGATCAACATCATCACCCGCAAGGTGCCGACCGCGTGGCGCGGCTCGGTCACGCTGTCGGCGACCAAGCAGGAACATTCCGATCTCGGCGACAGCCGCCAGGCCGACTTCTGGGCGGGTGGCCCGATCAAGGCCGATGCGCTCGGCCTGCAGGTCTACGGCCAGTACGTGCGCCGCTACGAGGACGACATCTACTACCCCCTGCCTTTCGTCAGCGGCGCCCACGGCAGCCGCGACCGCTCGATCGGCGCCAAGCTCAGCGCCAAGCTGAGCGACAACCAGGACCTGACCCTGGACGTGGGCACCGAGGACTTCAGCTATCTGCGCGAGCCGGGCCATTCCATCGCCGCCACCGCGGACGGCACCGAGACCCGCCACAGCCGCGACCACATCTCGCTGACGCACGAAGGGCGCTGGTCCTTCGGCAGCTCCCGCGTCGTGCTCAGCCAGGAAGTCGGCAAGCAGAACGACTACACTAACGGCGTGCGCAACGTCGCCCGCCCGGAAGTGACCAACCGCGTGTTCGACGGCCAGCTGTCGCTGCCCTTCAGCCGCCACCTGCTGCGCCTCGGCGCCCAGTATCAGCTCAGCAGCGTCGAAGGCATCAGCCAGCAGGATTCCATTCCGGGCTTCCCGGCGCCGAACGTGGACAAGGTGGACATCGATTCGTGGGCCTTGTCGGCGGAAGACGACTTCTTCTTCAGCGATCGCTTCACGCTGACGGCCGGCGTGCGCCTCGACCACCACGAACTCTACGGTTCGCACTGGTCGCCGCGGCTGTACGGGGTGTATCAGCTCGACGAGGCGTGGACCCTGCGCGGCGGCATCGCCAGCGGCTTCAAGGCGCCGACGCTGCGCCAGAGCGTGGCGGGCTACTGCATGACCACCGGCGGCAACACGCCCAAGCGCGGCAACCTGTGCGGCAACCCGAACCTCGATCCGGAAACCAGCCTGACGCAGGAGTTCGGCGTGGCCTGGCAGTGGGCGCCGGGTTCCAGCCTCAGCGCGACGGTGTTCAACAACGACTTCAAGAACAAGGTCGCCAGCTACGACACCGGGGTGGACGATCCGCGCATGCCCTCGCGCAGCATCTACGTCTACGACAACATCGACAACGTCACCATCCGCGGCCTGGAAGTGGCGCTGAACTTTCCGCTCACCCGCACGCTGGGCTTCGACGGCAACTACACCTACGTGAAGTCCGAGCGCGAGGGCGGCGGCGAGTTCTCCTACGACAACAGCTCGCTCGACGGCAAGCCGCTGGACAAGACGCCCAGGCACATGCTGAAGGCCCAGCTCGACTGGACGCCCAATGATGCCTTCTCCGGCTGGCTGCGCGCCAACTACTACGGCAAGTCCTACTACGCCGGTTTCCGCAACGGCGCGACGAACGTGCGCGAGCGCCCGGCCTCGGCCACGCTGGACATCGGCGGGCAGTACGCCTTCAGCCCCACGCTGACGCTGAAGGCCGCGCTGCTCAACGTCACCGACCGTATGGTCGCGATCGACAACCGCACGCGCACCACCGGCCTCGACGGCAACTGGATGCAGGACGAGGGCCGTCGCCTGTGGGTGGCCTTGAACGCGGGCTTCTGATGGGCATGCGGCGCTTGTGCCGGGCCCTGCGTGCCGTTCTGGTCGGCCTGCTGTCCGCGCTGTCGCTGGCGGCGGTGGCGGAAGTGGCGGTGACCGACCAGGCCGGCCGCCGCGTGGTGCTGTCCCAGCCCGCGCAGCGCATCGTGCTGACCGACACCTCGGACTTCATCACCCTTGCCCTCATCGACGACCGTCCGGCGCAGCGCCTGGTGGCGTGGAACCGCTGGCGCCTGGACGCGGACACGCTGGGCGCGCTGCGCGAGGCCGATCCCGCCTTCGACGACATCCTGCAGCTCAGCGTCGACGATCCGAACAACTTTCCGCTCGAACGCGTCATCGCGCTGAAACCCGACCTGGTCGTGCTGCATCCGCGTTTCATGGCCGTCGGACGCCTGATCCGCCAACTGGAGGCGGCCGGCATCGGCGTGGTGGTCCTGCGCCTGACGCCCAGCTTCCGCAGCGAGCGGCCGCTGGACGGCCTGCAGCAGCTCGGCGTGCTGATCGGCCGCAGCGAGCAGACCGACGCCTATGTGGCTTTCTTCCAGGAGCGTCTCGAGCGCATCCGCAGCCGCGCCGCGACCGTGCAGCGGCGCCCCGTGGTGCTGCTCGAACCGCACGCGGGCAGTGCAGCCTGCTGCACTTCGGTGGGAAGCGGCGAGAGCATCGGCGACCTCGTCACCATCGCCGGGGGGCGCCACATCGGCGAGGAAGTGCTGCCCGGCATGTTCGGCCAGCTGAGCCTGGAATACGTGCTCGACCAGGACCCGGAGGTCTATATCGGTGCGGGCGGCGCCTACCTCGCCGAGCGCGGCGGGCTGGTGCTCGGCGTGAATACCACGCCGGCCGCCGCGCAGGCCTCGCTGGGCCGGGTACTGCAGCGCAAGGGAATGTCCGGCATGCGCGCGATCGAGGACGGGCGCACCCACGGCATCTGGTTTCCGCTCACCGGCGGCCTGAGCATCGTCGCGCTCGAAGTCGTCGCCAAATGGGTGCTGCCCGACTTGTATGCCGACATCGACCCGCAGGCGACGATGGACGAGATCAACGGCCGCTTCCTCGCCACGCCGCTGCGCGGCAGCTTCTGGACCAACGGGCCGGGGCAGCCCGCCGGTTTCGCCGTTCCCGGCCGGAGCAGCCGATGACGCGCGAGGCCTGTCATCCGGCCGTGATGGTGTCGACGGCCGGGCTCGATACGCTGGACGAGTACCGCCGGCTGACCTGGCGCCGCCGCGGCCTGGTGGCCTTGCTGCTGGTTCTTGCACTGGCCAGCGCGCTGACCGACTTCGTCAGCGGCCCGTCCTCGCTCGGCGTGGCGGATGCGCTGCGCGGGCTGTTCGATGCCGAATCGCTGGGGCGCGGCCAGCGCGTGATCCTGTGGGAGGTACGCCTGCCGATCGCGGTACTGGCGGTGCTGGTCGGCATGGCGCTGGCGCTCGCCGGGGTCGAGATGCAGACCATCCTCGGCAATCCGCTGGCCGAGCCCTTCACCCTCGGCGTGTCCTCGTCGGCGGCGCTCGGCGCCGCGCTCGCGATCGTGCTCGGCGTGGGCGTGCCCGGGCTGGATCTGTCCTGGCTGGTGCCGGCCAACGCCTTCGTCTTCGCGCTCGGCGCGTTGATGTTGCTGCAACTGCTTGCGCGCACCCACCATGCCGGGCCGGAGACGCTGGTGCTGTTCGGCATCACCATCGGCTTCGCCGCCGGCGCGCTGCTGTCGCTGCTGCAGTTCGTCGCCAGCGAGGACGCGCTGCAGCAACTGGTGTTCTGGACCATGGGCAGCCTGGCGCGCGCCGACTGGACCAACGTCGGCCTGCTGGCCGCGGTGCTGGTCGTGACGATGCCGTTCTCGTGGCGCGCCGCGCGCCGCCTCACCGCGCTGCGGCTGGGGGACGATCGCGCGCGCAGCTTCGGCGTCAACGTCGACCGGCTGCGCCTGTGGGCGCTGGTGCGCGCCAGCCTGCTGGCGGCGACGGCGGTGGCGCTGGTCGGCACGATCGGCTTCGTCGGCCTGGTCGGGCCGCACATGGCGCGCCTGCTGGTCGGCGAGGACCACCGCTTCCTGCTGCCGGCCAGCGTGGTCTGCGGCGCGCTGCTGATGTCGCTGGCGTCGGTGATCAGCAAGACCCTGGTGCCCGGCGTGCTGATGCCGGTGGGTATCGCCACCTCGCTGGTCGGCCTGCCGGTGTTCCTGGCCCTGATCACCCGGCGCCACCGGCGGAGATGAGCTCATGAGCACCACGAATGCTGCGCCGGCGCTGGAAATCCAGCACCTCACGGTGTCCTATCGCAGCCACACCGTGCTTGGCGACCTGAGCCTGCCGCCGCTGCTGCCGGGCCAGCTGGTGGCCCTGGTCGGCCCCAATGCCACCGGCAAATCCACCCTGCTGCGTGCGCTCGCTCGGCTGGTGCCGGCCAGCGGCCAGGCACGCTGGGACGGCCAGGACCTGCTCGCCATGCCAGCGGCCGCGCTGGCGCGCACCATCGGCTACATGCCGCAGAGCCTGCCGGAAACCGCCGCGCTGAACGTGCTGGAAGTCACCCTGACGGCGATGCAGGCCCGCGACCTGCCGGCGCGCGAGGAAGAGCTCGCGGCGATGGCGGTGCTCGAACGCCTGGGCATCGACGACCTCGCGATGCGGCGGCTCGACCAGCTGTCCGGCGGCCAGCGCCAGGTGGCCGCGCTGGCCCAGGCGATCGCGCGCGACTCTCCCATCCTGCTGCTCGACGAGCCCACCAGCGCGCTCGACCTGCGCCACCAGTGGCGGGTCATGGACACGGTGCGCAGGCTGGCCGACAGCGGCCATCTGGTGATCACGGTGCTGCACGACCTCGCCCTGGCGGCGCAGTGGGCCGACCACATCCTGGTGATACACCGGGGCCGTCTGCACGCCTGCGGCACGCCCCAGGCCGCGATCACGCCGGAGATGCTGCGCACCGTCTACGGCGTGGAAGCGCGCGTGCAGCGCTGCGAGCGTGGCCGCACGATGGTGCTGATCGATGGCCCCGCGGAAGCGCCGCCGGCCTGAATTCATTTCCCCCCTCGACCGAGGAGTCTTCATCATGACCCAGCTTGTTGCGCAGGCGCAGGTGCGCCTGGCCGAAGCCGAACACACCCTGACGCGCCTGGGCGAACACATGCGCGAACACGGTTTCGAATTCCAGCGTGACGGCGCCGACTGGAAGCTCGCCATCCACGGCGGCCTGATCCATATCCGCGTCGACGGCGAGCAGCTCGACATCCGCGCCGAAGCCGCGGCGATGGATGCGCTGTACGACCTCAAGGTCGTGGTGGCGAGCCACCTGCTGGAGTTTTCTTCCCAGCCGGTCGAGATTCGCTGGCACGGCGACGGCAGCCAGTTGCGCGAGCCGCCGGCCTTCCGTGTGCTGCGGGTGATCGCCGCGCGCGACCTGACTGCGCGCATGCGCCGCATCACCCTGAGCGGCGAGCGGCTCGAACGTTATGCCGGCCTGGACAATCTGCACTGCAAGCTGCTGCTGCCGCAGCCGGGCAACACCGAGCCGGAATGGCCGACCTTGGATGCCAACGGCCTGCTGCGCATGCCGGAGGGCGACAAGCGGCTGGACATGCGCACCTACACCATCCGCGACATCGACCCGGCGGCGGGCACGCTGGAGATCGACATGGTGGTGCATGAACCTGCCGGCCCGGGCGGCAGCTGGGCGCAGCGCGCCCGCCCCGGCGACCGGGTCGGCATGCGCGGGCCGGGCGGCCTGGGCGCACGCGAGGCCGACTGGACTCTGCTCGCCGGCGATGAGACCGCGCTGCCGGCCATCGCACGCATCCTGGAGAACCTGCCGGCCGACGCGCGCGGCGTGGCGCTGGTCGAAGTCCAGGACGCAAGCGACCGCCAGGCGTTGCGCGCGCCGGCCGGCATCGAACTGCGCTGGCTGCTGCGCGGCTCACAGGCGCCGGGCACCACGACCCTGCTGCCGGACGCCGTGCGCGCCGTGGCCTGGCCGGAAGCCGGTACGCGGCTGTTCGTCTGGGCCGGCCTGGAGTTCGACGCCTTCCGTGCAGTGCGTGCGTACGTGCGCAAGGAACGCGGCCTCACGCCGGCCGAACATCTGGTGGTGGCCTACTGGCGGCGTGGGCGCAGCGAGACCGAGTTCAAGAACGTGCCTGCCGATGACTGAACCGAGGACGCCATGCACCTCGCCTGCGGGCACCGCCTGTCCCGAGTCGGCGGGCGAATCCTGTCCCGGGCCGGGTGGCAGCGCCCGGCCAGAAAAGCTCCGACCAGGAAAGACCCTGCCGGGTGAGGCCCGGCCTGCAAAGGCCCAGGCCGGCGGGCCGCGCCTGGCCCGATTCGTGGTGGACATCGGCCCGCTGCGGACCAGCCCGGGCTTCCGCCTGCTGTACCTGGCGCGGACGGTGGCGCTGATGGTGTACGGCATCAACGCCGTCGCCGTGGCCTGGCAGGTCTATGCGCTCACCCAGTCCTCGCTGCATGTTGCCCTGGTCGGCTTCTGCCTGGCCGGCGGCCAGCTCGCCGGACTGGTGTTCGGCGGCCGCCTGGCCGACCGGCACGACCGGCGCATGCTGATGGTCGGCAGCCGGATCGCCTATGTCGGCGTCGTCGGCCTGCTGCTGGCCAACACTCTGCTGCCGCAGGCCCAGCTCGGCCTCATCTACCTGGCGGCGCTGGCCGGCGGCTTCAGCAGCGGCATCGGTGCGCCGGCGCTGATGGCGGTGCTGCCGTCGCTGGTGGCGCGCGAGCAGCTTGCCGCGGCCGGCGCGCTGAGCGCCATCGCCCTGCAGCTTGCCGCGCTGGTCGGCCCGATCGTGGCCGGGTTCCTGATCGCCGGCGCCGGGCTCGCGAGCTGCTACGCGGTGGTGATGGCGGCCTCGGCGATCACGCCGCTGCTGCTTGCGCGGCTGCCGCGGCTGAATGCCGCCCGGGCGGCCGATGAGCCGCCCGGCAAAGGACAGGAATCGGGGCAAAAAAACGGGCAGGGCGCGCTGGCGGAATGGCGCGACGGCCTGCGTTTCATCCGCCGCAGCCCGGTGATCTCCGGCATGCTGCTGCTCGACCTCATCGCCAGCCTGCTGGCGATGCCCTTCGTGCTGCTGCCCCAGATCGCCAGCGAGACGCTGGGCGGCGATGCGGCGCTGGTCGGCGTGCTGCATGCGGCGCCGGCGCTGGGCGCGCTGGTGGCTGCGCTGTCATCCGGCTGGACGCGCACGCTGCGCCGCCCGGGCCGCGTCCTGGCGGCGATGGCGGTGCTGTGGGGTTTGGCGGTGGCCGCGGCCGGCCTCACCGGCAGCCTGTGGATGATGCTGGCTTGTCTGGCGCTGGCCGGCAGCGCCGATACCGTCGGCGACATCGTGCGCGGCGCGCTGCTGCAGCAGCACACGCCGGATGCGTTGCGCGGGCGGGTGTCGGCATTCTGGCTGCTGCAGTCGGCGCTGGGGCCGGCGCTCGGCGGCCTGCAGATGGGCTACGTCGCCCGGCGCTTCGCCGTGTCCACGGCCCTGCTGGCCGGCGGCTGTGCCTGTGTCGTCGGCAGCCTTGCCGCCTGGATTGCGGTGCGGGGGCGTTTTCGGGACGAAGGTGGGTTGAGCATCGACCGGACGTGATCGGCGCTGTGCCGGCTGCTGTCCTGGCCTTCATGCCAGGCTTGCGGTGCAAGCGGTGAAAAAATGCCCGCCCCTGGAGAGGGCGGGCACGCTTCCTTGCTGCGGGTTGCGGCGGCTCAGGAAGGCTTGACCGCCACCTTCAGCACGCCGTCGCGCTGGTTGGCGAACAGCTCGTAGGCGGCGACGATGTCGTCGAGCCTGTACTGGTGGGTGACGAGCACGCCGAGGTCGAGGCGTTCGGCGGCGAGCACGTTCATCAGCCGGCGCATGCGCTCCTTGCCGCCCGGGCACAGCGCGGTGCGGATGGTGTGGTCGCCGAGGCCGGCGGCGAAGTGGGCCATCGGGATCTTCAGGTCTTCCGAATACACCCCCAGGCTGGACAGCGTGCCACCCGGCTTCAGCACTTTCAGCGACTGCTCCCAAGTCGCTTGTGTGCCCAGCGCCTCGATCGCGCTGTCGGCACCGCGGCCGCCGGTGAGCTTCATGACTTCGTCCACCACGTCGCAGTTGCGGAAGTTCAGCGTCACGTCGGCGCCCATCGTGCGGGCGATGCCGAGGCGGTGGTCGTTGCCATCGACGGCGATGATGGTGGTCGCGCCCAGCAGGCGCGCGCCGGCGGTGGCGCACAGGCCGATCGGGCCCTGGGCGAACACCACCACGGTGTCGCCGAGCTTGATGTTGGCGTTTTCGGCGCCCTTGAAGCCGGTGGACATGATGTCCGGGCACATCAGCACCTGCTCGTCGGTGAGGCCGTCGGGAATCGGTGCGAGGTTGGCCTGGGCGTCGGGCACCAGCACGTATTCGGCCTGGGTGCCGTCGATCATGTTGCCGAAGCGCCAGCCGGCGGTGGCCTTGTAGCCGTGGCAGCCGCACTGGCCGCCGGGCACGAGGTAGCTGCCGTCCTGCGAGGGGAAGCCGTCCTGCGCGGCATAGCTGTTGAAATTCGGGCAGATGGCGCCGGCGATCACGCGCTGGCCTTCGCTGTAGCCCTGCACGGCGCTGCCGAGCTTCTCGATCACGCCGACCGGCTCGTGGCCGATCGTCAGGCCGGGCTTCACCGGGTATTCGCCTTTCAGGATATGTACGTCGGTTCCGCAGATCGTGGTGGTGGTGATGCGGATCAGGGCGTCGTTCGGGCCGACGTCGGGAATCGGCTTGTCCACCAGTTCGATGCGGCCAGGGGCTACGAAAACGGTTGCTTTCATCATGCTCATGGGACTTCCTCCTGGAGTGTGCCGTGGGGCGCTTTCAGTGTAGGCCAGATCGCTGGCGAGGCTCTTCCACGGGGTTGATCCAGGTCAATGGAAGCACTGATTCGCCAGCTCCGAATTGATTTTGATCAAATGAGAATGATTGTCATTAATTGATATAATCACGCCGTTCCGTGGGACGCCTGCCAAATGCGGTGCGGCACACGGGAAGCTGCTCGGCCGCGTGATCCCTTACCTGCCGTGCGCGCAACTTTCGATCCGATTTTTTCAGCAAGCAACCGATGCCCACGTGGCTAGGCAGCCAGCCAGATTCCGATGGAGATACCCATGCTGAAGCTGTCGTCTGCCCGCGCGTCCGGGCCTCGTGATGATTCGAAGGCGCCGGTTCGCCCGGCGCCGCTCTACGCCGCGCTGCTGGCCCTTGCCGGACTGGCGCCTGCGGCCGGGCTGGCGGCCGGCGATGGCCAGCGCCTCGGCGAGATCGTGGTGACCGCCACCCAGCGCGAGCAGGCCATCCGCGACGTGCCGGCCGCCGCCTCGGTGGTGTCGCGCGAGGATATCCGCAGCAGCGGCGCCGACAACGTGCTCGGCGCGATCCGCGAGACGCCCGGCATCGGCCTGCTCGGCCGCAGCGTCGGCGGGCGCAAGACGATGTCGCTGCGCGGCATGGACGGCAAGCACACGCTGTATCTGGTCGACGGCCTGCGCGTGATCGCCACCGACGACTGGGTCGGGCACTCCGACTACCAGTACGACTGGACGCCGGTCGACGACATCGAGCGCATCGAGGTCGTGCGCGGGCCGATGTCGGTGCTGTATGGCTCGGACGCGCTCGGCGGCGTGGTCAACACCATCAGCCGCCGTCCTGCCGACCACTGGCAGGGCAGCGTGCGCCTGTCCGGCAGCGATGCAAGCGGTGCCGGCGGCGGCGATGCGGTGGGCGGCGGCGTCCATCTGTCCGGCCCGCTCGGCGAGACCTTGCGCATCGGCCTGTCGGCGACCCACCTCGACCGCGACCCGCTCAAGCTGAAGGAGAACCGCCGGTTGTCGGAAATCGAGGGCACCAAGATGGATGCCGGACATCTGCTGCTGTCCTGGGCGCCGCTGGCCGGCCACACCTTCGACCTGGAGCACCGCGTCGCCGACGAGGAGCGCACCCGCCAGCAGATCAGTGGCGTCCGCTACTACAGGGACCTCTACGACATCGAGCGTAGCCAGTCCATCGCCACCTGGAAGGGCGACTGGGGCGAAGTCGACAGCCAGCTGCGGGTGTGGGAGTCGGACTTCTCGGTGAAGAGCAAGCGCACCAACGGCGTGGCGCCGACGCGGCCGCAGAGCATGGAGGAGCGCGGCATCGACGGCCGCGTCGGCTTCGGCATCGGCAGCGCCCAGCACCTGACGATCGGCTTCGACGTGCGCAACGAGGAGATGAAGAACGCCGGCCTGATCGGCGGCAAGGACGACGCCACGCACAAGGCGCTGTACCTGCAGGACGAGATCGGCCTGTCGGACTCGGTGATGCTGACGCTCGGCGTGCGCCACGACCGCCACAGCATGTTCGGTGGCGAGACCAGCCCGCGCGCCTACCTGGTGTGGCACGTCGATGAGCGCTGGACCGTGCGCGGCGGCTACGGCGAAGGTTTCCGCGCGCCGACGCTGAAGCAGATCTCGCCGATCTATGAAGGCCACGAAGGGCCGCACTCCTTCTACGGCAATGCCGACATCAGGCCGGAGACCAGCCGCTCGGTCGAGTTCGGCGTCGCCTATGCCGACGAGCGCCTCGAATGGGAAGCGACGCTGTTCCACAACGACGTCAAGGATCTGATCACCACGCGGCTGACTCATATCACGCCGCCCTCGGGCGGGCTGCCGATCCCGCGGCGCCACTATCTGTACGACAACGTTGACGAAGCGCGCATCATCGGTATCGAAACGGCGGCGAAGTGGCAACTCGGGCACGGCTTCTACCTGGGCGGCAACGCGCAGTGGCTCGACACCAAGGACAAGGAGACCGGCGACGAGCTCGATGGCCGTTCCCGCCTTCTGCTCAATGCCCGCGCGGGCTGGCAGCAGGGGCCGTGGGATGCCGTGCTGCGTGTCGAGCACATCGGCCGCCAGTATCTCGATGGTGACCGTGCGCCGTCCTACAATCTGCTGCATGCCAGCGCCGGCTACCGCATCAATGAACACCTGGGCGTCAGCCTGGGTGTGGATAACCTGACCGACGTCCGCCTGGTGGATAAGTCCGACGCCTTCAGTTATTCCGAGACGCCGCGCACGCTGCGGGTGTCGCTGCACGGTTCGTTCTGACCCGTCCATCCCGCCGGCGGATGCGCGTTGAGCCGTCCGCCGGTTTTGCCTTGTTTACGAGTCTTGCCAGCCCATGAATCCGGAATCCTCGCAACGTCCTCCCGCTGAACAGCCGAATCCGCCCAAGCGGGCCTCCCGCGGCAAGCTTTACGCATTCGTCGCCGTGCTGCTGCTCGTCGCCGCGGCCTTCTACGGCGCGAATGTCGCCTCCCGCACGCCGAACGTGGCAGTGGTGAGCAGCGATTTCGTTCTTGCCGGCAAGTTCACCGCGCTGGGCGAGATCGGCAAGGCGGCCGGCGTTGACGTGGATGCGCTCAATATCGACCGTGACGACGACGCCCGCATCGGCGCGGCGCTGGGCAAAGCCGATCTGGTGCTGATCGACGCGCCGCGCGAGGAAGACAGCCGGCGCCTGCTCGAACGCATGGGGCCGCTGCTGGAAAAGGCGGAGGTGCCGTGGCTGCTGTCGTCGGCGCGCGGGCCGCAGGCCGGCGGCGGCCTCGATGCCGCCCACGGCCAGTCGCTGCACGATTATTACCGCAACGGCGGCCAGCGCAACTTCGCCGGTCTGTTCGCGTATGTGCGCCACCATCTGGCGGGCCAGCGCGGCGTCGAAGTGCCGGCGCCGGCAATCTATCCGGAAGCCGGCTTCTACCACCCCGACCATCCCGATCTGGTGGTCGCCGACCTGGAGGCCTATCGCGGCTGGCTGGGCGCGGAGCGCGCCGCGGGCGGGCCGACGGTCGGCATCGCCATCCATCGCGCCTACATCGGCAACCTCGGCATGGCCCATGTGGACGAACTGGTGCGCCGGATCGAAGCGCGCGGCGCGCTGCCGCTGGTGTATTTCCATCCGGCCACCGCGGGCGCCGGCGCGCTCGACCTGCTGTACGGCGAGGACGGCAAGCCGGCGGTGGACCTCATCGTCAACCTGCAGGTGATGTACCAGGGCAGCCGGCGCGAGGACTATCTGCGCCTCGGCGTGCCGGTGCTGCAGGCGTTGACCTGGCGCGGCGGTGATGCGAACGACTGGCGCGCGGACCCGGTCGGCGTGCCGACCAGCGGTGTGCCCTTCTACCTTGCGATCCCGGAGTTCGCCGGGCTGACCGATCCGCTGATGGTCGCCGCCATCGAGGACGGCGATGCGGTGCTGATCCCCGAGCAGGCCGATGCGCTGGTGGACAAGGTGTTCAAGCTGATCCGCCTGCGTACCAAGGCCAATGCCGACAAGCGTGTCGCGCTGATGTTCTACAACTACCCGGAAGGCGAGAAGAACCTGTCGGCCTCGTTCATGAACGTGCCGCGCAGCCTGGCGCTGCTGACCGAGAAGCTGCGCGGCGCCGGCTACGCGGTCGAGCCGCTGGCCGAGCAGGGCATGGTCGATGCCGCCGCCGACATGCTGGCGCCGTTCTACCGCGCCGACGCCACGCGCCGCCTGGACGAACTGGTGTCGCGCAACCTGGCCGCGCGCCTGCCGCTGGCCGACTACCTCGCCTGGTATGACGCGCTGCCGGATGCGGTGCGCAATCGCGTCGAAGCGCACTGGGGCGCGCCGGCCGCGGATCCGATGCTGACCGGCGCCGAGGGCGAGCGTGCTTTCGTGATTCCACGCCTGCAGCTGGGCAAGCTGGTGATCCTGCCGCAGCCGCCGCGCGGCCGTGCAGGCGAGCCGGCGGAGAAGGCCATCTACCACGACACCAAGGTGCCGCTGACCCATTTCTACCTCGCTGCCTATCTCTACGCCCGCACGCAGTTCGACGCCGACGCGCTGATCCACTTCGGCACCCACGGCAGCCAGGAATGGACGCCGGGCAAGGAGCGCGGGCTGTCGATCCACGACGACCCCTACCTGACGCTCGGCGACACGCCGATCGTTTACCCCTACATCGTCGACAACATCGGAGAGGCCACCCAGGCCAAGCGCCGCGGACGGGCCACCATCATCAGCCACCAGACGCCGTCCTTCGCCCCTGCAGGCCTGCACGAGAAGCTGATGCCGCTGCACGACCTGCTGCACGAATACGGCCTGCTCGACGACGGCGCGGTGAAGGAGCGCACCATCACCGCGGTCGTCGACGAAGCCGCGCGGCTGAACCTGATCGAGGACATCGGCTGGACGACCGAGCGCGCCCGCGCCGACTTCGTGCCCTTCGAGCGCGAATTGCACGACTGGCTGCACGCCTTGGCGCAGACTGCCCAGCCGCTCGGCCTGCATACCTTCGGCCAGGCGCCGCAGGCCGAGCATCGCCTGAGCACGGTGATGCAGATGCTGGGCGAACGCCTGTACGGCAAGCTTGGCCTGGCCGACCCCAAGGAGCTGTTCGTCGATGATTTCCGCAAGCTCGCGGAGTCGCCGTCCTACCGCCTGCTCGCCCGTCATCTGCTCGAAGGCGACGGCCAGAACGCGGCACCGGCTGCGGCAGCCGGTGCCGCGGACGCTGGTGCTCCGACAGCCGATGCCGGCTTCGCCGAACTGCTGGCCGAGGCCCGCAGCCATCTCGATGCGCTGTCGGCCGCCGGCGAGCACGCCGGCCTGCTGGCGGCGCTGGACGGCCGCTTCATCGACACCCAGTACGGCGGCGACCCGGTGCGCAACCCCGAAAGCCTGCCCACCGGCCGCAACCTGTACGGCTTCGACCCCTCGCGCCTGCCCACCGAGCAGGCCTATGCCGCCGGCGCCGAAGCCTTCGCCCAGCTGCTTGCCGCGCATCGCGCCCAGCACGGCAGCGAATTGCGCAAGGTGGCGTTCTCGCTGTGGTCGGTGGAAGCGATGCGCCACCTCGGCGTGCTCGAAGCCCAGGCTTTCCACGCCCTTGGCGTTAAGCCGGTGTGGGACCGCTTCGGCCGCATCAGCGACATCCAGGTGATCCCGCGTGCCGAACTCGGCCGTCCGCGCGTCGACGTGGTGCTGTCCGCCACCGGCCTGTACCGCGACCACTTCCCCAACGTGATGCTGCATCTGGCGCGCGCGGTCGAACTCGTCGCCGAACTCGACGAGCCGGACAACGCGGTGCGGAGCAACACCCTGGCGCTGGAAAAGCGCCTGCTGGAGCAGGGCTTCTCGGCCGAGGATGCGCGCGAGCACGCGCTGACCCGCATCTTCTCCGGCGAAAGCGGCAGCTACGGCACCGGCCTGGAAGACGCCGCGCTGGCCACCGACACCTGGGAGGACGAAGGCAAGCTCGCCGAGCTCTACCTGCAGCGCATGCAGTACGCCTTCGGCCCCACCGAGTCGCGCTGGGGCAGCAAGCCGGCGAAGGTCAATCTGTATGCCGAACAACTGCGCGAGGTCGAGGCGGCGGTGCTGGCGCGCTCGTCCAACCTCTACGGCATGCTCACCACCGACGATCCCTTCCAGTACCTCGGCGGCATCGGCCTGGCGGTGCGCCATCTCGGCGGCAAGAGCCCCGAGCTGTACATCAGCAACCTGCGCAACGCCGACAGCAGCAAGGTGGAATCCGCCGCGCGCTTCCTCGCCGGCGAACTGCGCTCGCGCTACTTCCATCCGCAGTGGATCGGCGCGATGCAGCAGGAAGGCCATGCCGGCACGATGAACGTGGTCGATACCGTCAACAACTTCTGGGGCTGGACCGCGGTGGCGCCCGAGATCGTGCGCGACGACCAGTGGCAGAGCTTCTTCGACGTCTATCTCGACGATTCGCTCGACATGAAGATGGACGAGTGGTTCGAGCAGCACAACCCGACCGCCAGGGCGCAGATCGCCGAGCGCATGCTGGAAGCGGCGCGCAAGGAATACTGGAACACCGACGAGCAGACCCTGCGCAAGCTGGTGGAGGTGTACCGGGACGCCGTCGAACGCCTCGACTACCAGCCTGCCAGCAGCATGGTCGGCGACTACGTGCAGTCGCTCGCCGCCGGCTTCGGACTCGGGTCCGCCGGCGACCCGGCGCAGGGCGAAGCTGCCGGGGCCGCCGCGCCGGCGCAGGTCACCGGCCAGGTGCTGGAGCAGGTCCAGGCCGAGCAGGGCGCCGCGCCCGCGCCCTGGCTGGAACTGCTGCTCGCCGCGCTGACCCTGCTGGCCTTCGCCGCCGGCGGCATGCGCCAGATGCGCGCCCGCTGACAGGACGACGGAGGCTGCCCCGCCGGGCTTGCCTCCATTCACCGCAAACCTTTCCCGGAGACAAACGAACCGTGTCCCAGATCGTCGAATCGGCCATGTATGGCCTGTCCCAGTTGTTCCTGCTGCCGGTGCTGCTGCTGGTTGCCGCCCTGTTCTTCTATGCGTTTTATGCGCTCGGCTGCTTCGTCGTGCAGGCCAGGCAGCGGCAACGGGGTGACTTGCGTGCCTTCGAGCTGCGTGCGGCGCTGAACGACCGTCCCGGCCTGCATCTCACCGCGCTCGAAGCGATCGCGGTCAAGCGCCTCGAGATGCTGCGCATCGCCAGCCGGGTCGGCCCGATGCTCGGCCTCGTCGCCACCATGATCCCGATGGGGCCGGCGCTGATGGCGCTGGCCGACGGCCAGCTGCAGGAAGTCAGCCGCAACCTGATGGTCGCCTTCTCGGCGGTGATCCTGGCCCTGATCGCGTCCGCGATCACCTACGGCATCGCCAGCGTGCGGCGGCGCTGGCTGGCCACCGAGCTGGCCGAGATCGAACACGAAAGCCTGCCCGACGAGGGCCACGACGATCCCGTCGCGCCGCTGGCTGCGGAGGGCGTGTTGTGAGCGCCCGCCCGAATGCTCCTGCGGCGGCATTTCCGCCCGCCAGGGCACGTGGTGCCGGCGGCCCCCGCCGTGCCGGCCTGCGCCTGATGGACGATCTCGAGGCCGACGATCCGATCCTGTCGGTGGTCAACCTGATCGACGTCTTCCTGGTGATCATCGCCGCGCTGCTGCTCGCGGTCGCCAGCAACCCGATGAACCCCTTCGTCCAGGAGGACGTCACCGTGATCAAGAACCCCGGCCAGCCCAACATGGAGATGGTCGTCAAGAAGGGCGAGGTCATCGAGCACTACCAGGCCAGCGGCGAGATCGGCACCGGCGAAGGCTCGCGTGCGGGCGTGGCCTACCGGATGAAGGACGGCTCCTTCATCTATGTGCCGGAGACTGACCAGAAGGAGTGAGACAAACGGCCTGCGGCAGCAGGCCGCCGTAGTTTCATTCCGCCAGCGCCGCCTCGATTTCGGCGAAGGTGCGCGGCAGGTCGAAACCGAGCACCGGCACGCCGAGCAGGCGGCCGATGTGGGTGGCCGAGAACAGGCCGCGCACGCGCGGCTGGCTGGTCGCGGGATCGGTATCCTCGATCAGGATGTGCTGGCGGCCGAGGCTCTTCAGCGCGCCCAGCACGTCGGCCACGCGGGCATTCAGGATTTCCCCGAGATACAGCGTGTCGATGGTGGCGATCGGCGTCATCAGGTCGCCGACCGTCAGTTCGTCATGCCTGCAGGAACGCGAGCGGGCGATCTGCAGCGGCTTTTCGCCGAGGATGTCGCGTGCCGTGATCAGGCCGGCAAGCTGTTCCTGGCCGTCGAGCACCATCAGCAGGCGGACGCCACGCGAGATCATGCGGGTATTGGCTTCGCTGACCGGATCCTCGGTGGTGATGGTGACTGCGTTGACGCGGGTGAAATCGGTCATCGCCTCGACGGCGGGCGAGTCCGCGCCGATCAGGTTGAAACCGGGAACGCACAGGGAAGCGTTCGGGGACAGCTTGTGCGCCTGTACACGAGTCGGCAAGGTCATTGTGTCTTCCTCCAGCGGATCATCGATATTGTTTGTTTGCAGGCACCAGGCCCGTTAACCACTCTAGCATCGTGGATTTTGGGCTGCACGGATGTTTGGGCCATGTCGGGACGCATGCCGCAGCGCTCGTCGTGGCATGGGCCGGATACGCAGTGTCGTTGCGTCGCCGTCACGCGGTTGCATTGCCGCCTGCCACTGGGGCGCCGCCGGCAGTTCTGCCGGCCTCCGCGGTAAGCAGCCACGGTATCGGCAGCCGCAGGCCGTCGTGCTCGAAGCGCAGCGCACGGATGCCGAAGGCTTCGGCCAGCAGGGCGTCGTCGAGCACTTCGTGCGGCGCGCCGGCAGCCAGCACACGGCCCTGGTGCAGCAGCACCAGGCGGCTGCAGAAGCGGGCCGCCAGCGTCAGGTCGTGCAGCACGATGCCGACCGCCAGCCCCGCAGCGGCTTCGGCGGCGAGCAGCTGCATGATGCTGATCTGGTGGGCGGGGTCGAGCGCGGCCAGCGGCTCGTCGGCCAGCAGCACCTGCGGTGCGACGGCCAGCGCGCGCGCCAGCATCACGCGCGCTCGTTCGCCGCCCGACAGCGTCAGCACGTTGCGTTCGGCCAGCGCCAGCGAATCGGTCGCGCGCAGGGCGCGGTTGACGATGGCGGTGTCCTCCGGGCTGTTGCCGCGTCCATGCGGCAGCCGGCCCAAAGCCACGACCTCGCGTACCGGCAGCGGCCAGTGGGCGCTGTGGCCCTGGGCGAGATAGGCGAGGCGGCGGGCGCGCTCGTTCGGCGAATGGTCGTGCAGCGGCTGGCCGTCGAGCACGATCCGGCCGCTGCACGGCAGCAGCCCGGCCAGCGCCTTGAGCAAGGTGGATTTGCCGGCGCCGTTGGCGCCGACGATGCCGGTCAGTTCGCCCGCCCGCAGTTCGAAGTCGATGCCCTCGACCAGTTGCCGGTCGCGCACCGTGACGCTCAGATCCTTGCCGGACAGCACGCTCATGGCATCTCCCTGCGGGTGCGCAGGATCAGCACCAGGAAGAAGGGCGCGCCGACCAGTGCGGTGAGCACACCGAGTTTCAGTTCCGGCCCGCCGCCGTGGAGCAGGCGCACGCCGATGTCGGCCAGCGTCAGCAGCACTGCGCCGGCCAGCGCCGACAGCGGCAGCAGGCGGCCGGGATCGCCGCCTGCAAGCGGGCGCATCAGGTGGGGGGCGACGAGGCCGATGAAGCCGATCGCACCGGACACCGATACCGCCGCACCGACCGCCGCTGCGCTGCCGACGAGGATACGAAAGCGCAGCCGGCTGAGGTCGATGCCGAGCGAGCGGGCGGTGTCCTCGCCCAGGGTCAGCGCCCGCAGGCCGCGGCCGCAGCCGAGCAGCAGCGCGCCGCCGGCGGCGATGAAAGGCAGGGCGAGGCCGACGTCGCGGCTGCTGCGGTCGGCCAGCGAGCCCATCATCCAGAACACGATCTCGCTCATCGCGGTGGGATTGGGCGACCAGTTGAGCACCAGCGAGATCAGCGCGCCGCACAGCGAGGACACCGCCACGCCGGCGAGGACCAGCGTGGTGGCGCCGGTGTGGCGGCCGGCGAGGGCGAAGATGAAGGCCACCGCCACGATCGTGCCGGCGAAGCCGGCCAGCGGCAGCGCGAGGTAGAAGGCGTCGGCGAAGCCGGTGTACAGCGCCAGCACCGCGCCTAGCGCGGCGCCGCTGGAGATGCCGAGCAGGCCGGGTTCGGCCAGCGGGTTGCGCAGCAGGCCCTGCATCGCGGCGCCGGCGATGCCGAGCGCCGCGCCTACTGCCAGGCACAGCACGGTGCGCGGCAGGCGGATGTCGAGCAGGATGCGCTGCGGCACCAGGTCGCCGGCGAGGGTGCCGGCGATCAGGCGCTGCGGGCTGAGGTCGACGTAGCCGATCATCAGCGACAGTGCCGCAAGCCCGGCCAACGCCGCCGCAAGGCCCGTCGCCGCCAGCCGGTAATTGTGCGGCGAGCTCATCGATGCCCCCCTGCGGCCGCGAGCAGGGCGGCGGCGTCGAGATTCCAGATGCCGCCGCACACGGTCAGGCGTGCCGGCAGCGCCACTTCACGCGCGCCCAGCCCGGCGATCGCCGGGTGCTGCAGCAGGCGGTTGCCCAGCGTCGGCGTGCCTCGGCGGTAGTCGCTGCCGATCAGCACGTCGGGCGCATGCTCGACGAGCTTTTCCAGCGGCAGGATGCCGTAGCCGGCGAGGCCGGCGCGTGCGGCGCCGTTGTCGTGGCCGGCGGCGGCGAAGATGTCGTGGTACAGCGTGTTGCTGCCGGCGCTGTAGCCGCCCGAGGTGAATTGGGTGGTGAGCGGGCGAGGTTCGCGGTGGCTGGCTTCGAGTTCGGCCAGGCGTTCGGCGAAGCGGGCGATGATGGCTTCGCCGCGTGCTTCCTCGCCGACGGCGCGCGCCACGCCGCGCAGTTCCGCCGCCACGTCGTCGAAACCGTTGGCGCCCGCCACCATCAGCACCGGAATGCCGAAGCGGCGCAGCATGGCCGTGGTGTGGCGGGTGGTGTAGACGCCGACCAGTACCAGATCCGGTTGCAGGGCGAGCACTTCCTCGGCGCTGCCGTAGGCGATCGGCAGGCCGCGGGCCTGTTCGTGCAGCGCGGTGCTGAAGGCGTCCTGGCTGATGTAGGAGAGTGCGGCGATGCGTTCGCGCTCGACCAGTTGCAGCAGGATCTGGTCGGTGCACAGGTTCAGCGACACGATGCGCTGCGGCTTGGCAGCAGGCGCAGCGGCGGCGGCTGGCATGCCGAGCCAGACCGCAGCCAGCAGGAACAGCGGCAGACGTCGCGCAAGCCCGGATGCCAGCCGGCGCAAGCACCTCATGAACAGATGCATCGCCTCAGCCGCCGCACACCAGGCCGCAGCCGCTGCGGTCGAGCGGATCGGGCGGCAGGTCGAGGTAGGCGAGACGCAGCTCGTCCCAGGCCGCCAGCTTCGACCAGTCGGGCTCGGCAGCGAGGCGGCCTTCGTCGTTGAGGAAGGGGTTGGGCAGGAAGACCGTCATCTGCTGGTCGCCGGCAGCGGTGAACATGCGCACGCCCCAGGACTTGGGCGCGTCGTCGTTGCCGAGCACGCGGTAGAACTCGGCGCGCCCGGTGCGCCGCTGCGCGGCCTGTTCAGGCGTGGTGCCGCTGAAGTGGCCGATGCACAGGTGGAAATGCCAGGCGCCGAAGTTGACGGTGAGATAGCCGTCGAGCAGGCCGATGTTGACCGGCGCGTTGGGCGCGCGGATTTCCCACACCGTGCCGGGCACCAGGGTGCCGAAATGAATGTCGCGCCAGTGGCCCTGGAAAATGTCCTTCACCAGCATCCACAGCGTGTTCTCGTCGGTGGGCAGCGGCCAGGCCTGGACGCGGCCCAGGCCTGGTTCGTCGATCACGGCCGGCATTGGCGGTGTCATTGGATGGTTCATGTCGTGGTCCTCGAAGCGGCGCGGGGCAGGCCCGCGCCGCGGGTGGCGGGCAGCCGCGTCAGAAGAGGCGGTACTCGATGCCGACGACGCCGTAGACGCCGGGCTGCTCGTAGCCGAGGCCTTCGGAAACGTCGGCGTCGAACAGATTCTCGACGCGGGCGTACACCGCGGCATCCTTGTTCAGCGCATAGCGGGCGGAGACATCGATACGCAGGTAGTTATCCACCCAGTCGCGCTGCGTCCAGTCCAGGCGGCGGCCGGTGTAATAGGCGTTGACGCCGGCGCTCAGCGGGCCGCTGGCGTAGAAGGCGCCGAGGTTGGCCTTGTGGCGGGCGATCAGCACGGTGCGGGCGTAGTCGGCCCCGGCCTTGCGGGTGTGCGAGTCGGTGTAGGTGTAGTTGCCCTTGAGCGTCCACGCTTGGTCCAGCGCCCACGCGAAGCTCAGTTCGAGGCCGCGTGTGCGCTGCTGGTCGGCATTAGCGTACAGCCCGAAACCGCCGAAGGGGTTTTTCGGGTTGGGAATGCTGGCGTCGTAGATCACGACGTCCTTGATACGTGAATGCCAGGCCGTGGCTTCCCAACTGAAGCCGGTGTCCGGCACCAGCTGGCGGATGCCGATCTCGGTGCTGCGGCCGCTTTCGGGGCTGAGCGAAGTGCTGCCGTAGGTCGGGTTGAACAACTGCTGCAGCGTCGGTGCGCGGTAGCTGGTGCCGTGGTTGGCGAACAGCGTCATCGAGCCGAGCTGGTAGCTGGCGCCGACGCTGCCGGTGGTCTTGTCGCCCCAGACGTCGTAGTCGTCGTGGCGCAGGCCGGCAGCCAGCGTCAGCCCGCTCGAGCCCACCGCGTACTCGCCGTTCAGATAGAAGGACTTGCGATCGGTATCGCCGTCCAGCTCGCCGTATTGCCCCCACTGCCTGGCGTCCGATTCGTACAGCTCGACGCCGGCCAGCGCCTTCAGGCCGTTTGCGCTGTAGCGCAGGCTGTAGTCGAACTCGGTGCTCTTGTCCTTGTAATAGGCGGCTTGCGGGCTGCCGTTGTCGAAGATCGGTACCGCATCGCCGCGGTTGTAGAAGTTCATCCAGTCGGGGGAGAAACCGTCCCACGGTGCGGTGACGTAGCCGAGCAGGCCATCGTCGCGGTCCAGCGTCTTGCGCCGCGACTCGGTCCAGCCCGCTTCGAGGCGGTGGCTGAGATTGTCGCTGAGGCGGTGTTCGAGGTAGGCGCTGACGACGCGGGTACGGGTGTCGTTCCAGGCGTTGGGGTCGGGCAGCTGGCTCGCCCAGTAGGTCGGATGCCCGCTGCTGCGGGTGACTTCGGTCAGCTGGGCGAAGCTGAAGCGGTTGTCGGCGTGCCAGGCCGACAGTCCGGCGTCGAAGCTGGCCGAGCGGTAGTCGAGTGCGAGCTGGAGCTCTTCGTCCTTGAATTCCTCGTGCCGGTGCACGCCGTCGCTGTCGGTCCTGGAGGCGTACAGCGAACTGCTCAACTGGCCCTCACCCAGCTCCACCACATGCTGCCAGTTGCCCTTGAGCTTGCGCCAGCCGAGCGAGCCGGCCTCGGCCGCGATCGACAGCCTGGGTTCCTGGCTGCCGCGCTTGGTGGTGATGGAGATCACCCCGGCAGTCGCGTTGGCGCCATACAGCACGGCCTGCGGGCCGCGCAGCACTTCGATGCGCGAGATCATCGACGGGTCGAGCTGGCCCAGCAGGCTGCCGACGTCGCCCGAGCCGGCCTGGTTCAGCGTCATGCCGTCGACCACCACCAGCACGTGGCCGGCGCCGAAGCCGCGCATGCGCAGGTAGGTGTACTGGCCGGGGCCGCCGACCTGCTTGAACTCGATGCCGGCCAGGCTGCGCAGCACCTCGGTGACGTCGGTATAGCCGCCGCGGACGATGTCTTCTTCCTCGACCACCGAGGCGGACTGGGTCATCGTGAACTGCGATTTTTCCAGCTTGGTGGCTTCCACCACAACGCTGGACAGGGCGGTGTCGGCGGCATGCGCGGCCGGCAGCAGAAGGAGCGCGGTGGCGGCGCTCAGCAGGGGATGTCTCATCGGGTCAGGCTCCAGGAGGAACTTGCCGCGACGGAATGGTTTCGCAGGCATTCCCGGCCACGGGCTGTGCCCATAGCCATGTTGCCCGGCGCTGGCCGGACGATGCGGAACAACACTGCGAACAAGATGAGATCGATGCCATCCGTTGCGGTAAGTGTAAACAAAACAAATGTTTACGCTACTGCAGCGGCATGGCCGTCCACCCAGAGCCCTCGCTCGATGGCGCAGTAACTGGCATTGGCAGGTCTCCTGGCTCACGCCTCAACGCTGATCGTCACCTTCCCACCCGTACTCGGGCAGTGGTATGCCGACGATCCGCTCGGCGCTTACAGTTGCGAGGACAGCCACGGATTCACACCGTGTTCCCTTTTCAGCCCGATGCTTCCGGCGACGGAAGCGGGCGCGCAATGCTGGGCGCGACTATTGGGTATCGGCAAAGGCCTGTCAAGCGGCATGGACATCGGCGCATGTGCGCAACCGATGTGACCGGCTGCTATATACTGCCTGCCGCGTCGATGCGGCTGCGTATGCTGCCATCGACGAGAACTACAGGTGCCGGCGCGGTTTCCCTCGTGGGACCGCCTGGTTAAACGGGAACAAGGTGCGTGCGCCGGAGCGATGATGGCTTCGGTGGTGCAAGGCCTTGGCTGCCCCCGCAACGGTAAGTACATGGGGATTCACCCCGGCTCCGGCCGTCGAGCGATCGACGCCCGGGCCAGCCACTGATGCGCCACGTGGCTTCCGCCAAGGAAGCGCGCGAACGCATCGGGAAGGCGGTGGGTCCGGTATCCGGCGCGCTTTGCGCCCGGATGCGCTGTGCAAGCCCGGAGACCGGCCTGTTGGCGTCGCGCATTCCATGTTGGATGTGCGGCATTCGGCAACAGACCGTCTGCGGGGAAGCAGGTGGTGGCTCCAGGAATTTCCGGGCGTCGAGCGCAGCGGAGTCGTGGTGTGCCGCTGCGCATGTCCGGACGGTCAGCACTGCGATCTGACCATGAAACTCACCCAATCTTGTGTTTCCCGCCGTAGCCCGGCGAAGCTTCGTCCCGTTTCCTTCGCCCTGCTGGCGGCATTCCTGTCCGCGCCCGCCGTGGCGCAGACCACCTTGTCACCGGTGGAGGTGACGGCCGTGCCCGACGGCAGCCTCGGCCTGAACCTGCCCTCCGCCACCGGCAGCCGCACCGGCCTGTCCGCGCAGGAGCTGCCCGCCAGCCTGGAGCAGATGGATGCCGACACGATGCGCCGGCGCGGCGACTTCGGCGTCGTCGAGGCCGTCACCCGCACGACCGGCCTGACGTCGCAGGGCACCGGCGGCAATGGCGGCCTGTCGTTCTCCGCGCGCGGTTTCGCGGGCGTCAACTCGGTCGGCGTCGCCGAAGACGGCGCACGCATCGGCACCGCCGCCGGCACGATCAACTACCCGAACTCCAGCTGGGGCTACGAGCGCATCGAAGTGCTGCGCGGCCCGGCTTCGATCGTTTCGGGTGCGGGTACCGCGGGCGCCGTCATCAATGCGGTGCGCAAGCAGCCCAGCCGCGAGCGTTCCAGCGAACTGATGCTGGGCCTGGGCCAGTACGACACCTACCGCCTCGGCCTGGGCGCCACCGGCCCCGTCGGCGAAATCGCCAGCTACCGCGTTGACGTCTATGGCTATCAGTCGGACGCCAAGCGCGACTATGCGCGTTCGCACGGCGGCAAGATCATGAGCACGCTGCGCCTGCAGCCGTCGAGCGATCTGCGCTTCGAGCTGCTGGCCGACTTCAGCGAGCAGAAGCCGGGGGACTACTGGGGCACGCCGGCCTACAACGGCAAGGTGATGAAGCATCTGCGCCACGAGAACTACAACGTCACCGACGGCGTCGTCCGCTACAAGGACACCCGCCTGCGCGCGCGGGCCGAATGGACGGCCAACGAATGGCTGAGCATCCGCAACGAGGTCTATCACTTCGCTTCCGACCGGCACTGGAAGAACGTCGAGGGCTATCGCTACGACCCCGCGACGGACAGGGTGTCGCGCTCCGACTACCTGGAAATCTTCCACGACCTGGAGCAGACGGGCAACCGCCTGGAAGCGACCATCACTGCCGGCCAGCACAAGGCCGTGCTGGGTTGGGAATACTCGCAGGCCGACCTGCGGCTTTCCAACAACGCGCCTTACGGCGGTTCGTCGAGCGTCTCGGCGCGCGATCCGATCCATGGCCTGTGGGTGAATCCGGGCGTCACCCAGCCCAAGACCGATACCGACACCACCCAGAATGCCTTCTATTTCGAGGATGCCTGGCGTTTCAGCGACAAGTGGCAGTTGCTGTTCGGCGTGCGCCGCGACATGAGCGACTACGACCGTCGCGACATACTGACCGGCGTGTCCTTCGGCAAGAAACTGTCCGGCACCTCGTGGCGGCTGGGGGTGACGCACTTCGTCAGCGACGATCTCAGCGTCTATGGCCAGCTCAGCAAGGGCTACGACCCGATCGACAACATGCTGTCGCTGAGCCTGGCCAACAGTGCGTTCAAGCTCGCGTCGGCGAAGCAGGTCGAAGTGGGCCTGAAGCAGCAGTTCGGCCAGGGCCTCGGCGAATGGACGGCGGCGATCTACCGCATCGAGAAGGACGACATCATCACCCGCGACCCGGTGCAGCCGGCGATCTCGGTGCAGGGCGGCAGCCAGCATTCGAAGGGCATCGAACTGAGCGCAGTGCTGCGGCCGACCCGGCAACTGATGTTCGAAGGCAACTATGCGCTGACCGATGCCGAGTTCGACGAACTGGTCGAAGCCGGTGGCGCCGACCGCGCCGGCAACCGGCCTGCCAATGTGGCCCGCAACATCGCCAACCTGTGGGGGCATTACCTGATCGGCGACTGGCAGGCTTCGCTGGGTGCGCGCTATGTCGGCAAGCGCTACGCCAACAACGCCAACTCGCTGACGCTGCCGTCCTACACCGTGATCGACGCCGCCATCAGTTGGCAATACGACCAGAACACCACACTGCGGCTGCTCGGCCGCAACCTGACCGACAAGGTCTATGCGGCGGCTTCCTATGGCGGCAACTTCGTCATGGGCGACGACCGTCGGGTGGAGTTGATTGCCGAAATGAAGTTCTGATGCCTGCGGCCGTGCCGGTATCGTGCCGGCACGGCCAGTAGCGGCACGGCCGTTTGGGAAGCAGTTATGTGGATCAATCGTTTTCTGCTGGTGATTGGTGCGAGTGCGTTGGCCGCCTGCGCGCCGGATGCGCCGCCGGCCGTGTCGGCGCCGCCGGTGGCCGAAGATCGGGTGCAGCCGGTCAGCATCGACGTCTGCGGCGAAACGCTGCGCTACGACAGCGTGCCGCAGCGGGTCGTCACGCACGACGTCAACATCACCGAGATGTTCCTGTATCTCGGCCTCGGCGATACCCTGGTCGGCTACAGCGGCATCCGCGGCAACAAGAACATCGCGCCGGAATATCGCGAGCAACTGGCCAAGGTGCCCGAGTTGTCCCGGAAAGGCATGAACATCGAAGCGATCGTCGGCGCCCACGCCGACTTCGTCTTCGCCGGCTGGAGCTACGGCTTCCGCGAAGGCGAGGTGACGCCGGCGGCCTTGCGGGAGTTCGGCATCCAGTCCTACATCCTGACCGAGTCCTGCGTGCGCAAGGTGGCGCGCAGCCAGGTGTCGCTGGAGGACACCTTCAACGACATGCTCAATCTCGGCCGGATCTTCCGCATCGAACAGCGCGCCCAGGCTCTGGTCGAGCAGCAGCGCGCCGAGCTGCAGGCCATAACCGATGCCCTGGAAGGCATCGAATCGAGCCCGAAGGTATTCGTTTATGACGGCGGCACCGACGCATTCACCACCGCAGGCCGCTTCGGCATGCCCAATGCCATGATCGAGGCCGCCGGGGGAAGCAACATCTTCGACGACATTCCCAGCAACTGGCCGCGCGGCAACTGGGAGGACGTCGTCGAGCGCAACCCCGAGTGGATCGTGATCATCGACTACGACCACCCCGATCCCCAGGGCAAGATCGACTTCCTGCGCTCCAGGCCCGAGCTGTCCGAAGTCGAAGCGATCCGGCGCGGGAATTTCGTCGTCCTCACCTATGCCGAGGCCACGCCGGGGCCGAGCAACGTCGCGCGGGTGCGCACGCTGGCGCAGGCCTTCCATCCCGGACGGATGCAGTGAGGCAGCAGGACGTACTGCCAGTCCGAAGCGGGGAAGCCGCGGACGTCCTTTCCGCACGGCAGCGGTGCATGCCGGTGCTGATGCTTGCGCTGTCCGGTCTGCTGCTGCTCTCGATCACCTTCGGCATCACCCTGGGGCCGGTGGATATCTCGCCGGCCAGCGTCTGGCGCATCGCCGGCCACGAGCTTGCGCTGCGGCTGGGGCTGGGCTCGGCGCCGGGTGAATGGACGCATGCCCAGCATCAGATCGTGTGGCTGATACGCATGCCGCGCGTGCTGCTGGCTGCGCTGGTGGGGGCCGGGCTGGCGGTGGTCGGCGTGACCATGCAGGCGATGGTGCGCAACCCGCTGGCCGACCCCTATCTGCTCGGCGTGTCGTCCGGTGCCTCGGTCGGTGCGGTGATGGTGCTGGCCTATGGCGTGCTGGGCTTCGCCGGCATCTATGCCTTGCCGCTGGGCGCGTTCTCCGGTGCGCTGCTGGCCTGCGTCGCGGTGTATTGGCTGGCGCACAGCAGCGGCAGGCTGCTGGCGCCACGGCTGATCCTGGGCGGGGTGGCGATCGGCTATTGCCTCAGCGGCATCACCAGCCTCGTCACGCTGACCGCCGGGCAGCGGGAACTGGCCAATGCGGTACTGTCGTGGACGCTGGGCAGCCTGGCCGGCACGCGCTGGGACGAGCTCGGCCTGCCGGCGCTGGTGCTGGTCGCGGGCATCGCCTGGCTGCTGCTGCAGGCGCGCGGGTTGAATGCCCTGCTCGCCGGCGACGAAACCGCCAGCACCCTGGGCGTGGATACGACGCGGATGCGGCGCGGCCTGTTCGTGCTGGTGTCGCTGCTGACCGGCGTGATGGTGGCCGTCAGCGGCGCCATCGGCTTCATCGGCCTGATGGTGCCGCACGTCACCCGCATGCTGGTGGGCACCGAGCACCGTCGCGTGCTGCCGGTGGCGGCGCTGGTCGGCGCCATCTTCCTGGTGTGGGTGGATGCGGGAGCACGCATCGCCTTCGCGCCCACCGAGCTGCCGGTGGGCATCATCACCTCGCTGATCGGCGGTCCCTTCTTCGTCTGGATGCTGTATCGGCGCGGCATGTCGCCCGGAGTGGGGCGATGAAGCTGCAGGCCAGTGATCTGCGCTGGCGTCCACCCCATTCCGGTACGGCGCGGACGATCGTCGAGGACGTGTCGCTGCACGTCGGCGAAGGCGAACTGGTCGGCCTGATCGGCCCCAACGGCAGCGGCAAATCCACCGTGCTGCGCATGATCTACCGCATCCTGCGGCCGACGGCGGGCGCGGTGTCGATCGATGGCCGCGACGTATGGGACATCTCCGCGCGCGAAAACGCCCGCCTGATGGCGGTGCTGGCGCAGGAGCAGGGCGGCAGTTCCGACGCCGGCGGTGATTTCGGCGGCTTCAGCGTGCGTGAAATGGTGTTCATGGGGCGCACGCCGCACAAATCGCCCTTTGCCCGCGACGACCGGCACGATGCCGACATCGTGCAGTCCGCAATGCAGCGCACCGGCGTGCTGGCCATGGCCGAACGCAGCTTCGCCACCCTGTCCGGCGGCGAGAAGCAGCGCGTGCTGATGGCTCGTGCGCTCGCCCAGCAGGCCGGCCTGCTGGTGCTCGACGAGCCGACCAACCATCTCGACGTGCGCTACCAGTTCGAGATCATGAACCTGATCCGCAGCCTGGGTGTCACCGCCATCGCCGCCTTGCACGAGCTGCATATCGCCGCGCACTACTGCGACCGGCTCTACCTGCTGCAGAACGGTCGCCTCGCCGCGAGCGGCACGCCCGTCGAGGTGCTGACCGAAGAAACCATCGCCCGCGTATACGGCGTCCGCGCCACCATCCGCCTGCATCCGCGAACCGGCAGGCCCTTGATCGAATTCATGCCCGATGAACCCGTCTGATATTTCGCAAACGCCGCCTGCCCTCATCCTGCTCGGCCGCGGCGGCCTCGGCCCCGCCGCCAGGGAAGAAATGGAGTCCATGATCGAAGGCGTGCGCGCGACCCTGCCCGGCACCCGGGTGGAACCCGCTTTCGTCGACCGCGAAGCCCCTTCGCTGCCGGAAGCGCTGGATGCCTGCGCCGGCGTGCGCAGGATCGTCGTGCTGCCGGTGTTCATCCCCGGCGACAAATCCCTGCTGCGCTGGCTGCACAAGGTCGCGATGCGCTGGCGCGCCCGCCAGCCGGTGGATCGGGCGCTGCCGGAGATCGCCTTTGCCCCAGCGCTCGGCAGCCTGCCGGAGCTCCCGGCGTTGCTCGCCCGCCAGGCCTGCGCTGTCCACCCGTTGCCCGACGTGGCGGATACGGCGGGCGGCGACTGGCAGCGCGATCCCATCGCCTGGTCGAACATTCCGCCCCACAAACGCCACGTGCTGTTCTGCCTCGGGCCGCGCTGCGCCGCGCTCGGCGGCGCGACGCTCTGGCAGCACCTCGGCGACCGCCTGCGCGCCAGCGGCAAACTGCAGAAAACCGTGATGATGCTGCAGACCAGTTGCCAGTATCCCTGCAACCACGGGCCGCTGATGATCGTCTATCCCGATGGAACCTGGTACGGAAAATTGGACGAGGCGGCCATCGACCGCATCGTCGACCAACATCTGGATCAAGGGACGGTGGATGAGGAGTGTTGCGTGTATCGGGGTGAGGGTGATTCGAGGCGGTGAGTGCAGCGTAACCGGGGTGAAAGGTTTACAGTGGTGATGCGGTAATCGCAATCGGCCTTTCCTTGTGTTTATCTGAAGGAGCACGGAGATGCTGAAAATCAGGCATATAGACCACCTCGTGCTCAGGGTGGCCGACGTCCGGGCGATGCTCGATTTCTACGTCGGCGTGATTGGCTGCTCGTTGGAGAGAGTCCAGGATGAGCTTGGCCTGTACCAGCTCAGGGCTGGCGATTCGCTGATAGACCTGATTCCCGTGGATGGCCGCCTGGGCAGCATGGGCGGAGCGGCGCCAGGGAAGACAGGCAGGAACCTGGATCATTTCTGCCTTCGCATCGACCCCTTCGATGCCGAGGAGATCGTTCGCCACTTGAAGAGCAAAGGCGTCGAGCCGGGGGCCGTCGAATCCCGCTATGGGGCGGAGGGCCAGGGGCCGTCGATCTATGTAAGCGATCCGGAAGGAACTGTCGTCGAGCTGAAAGGGGCGCCATGGGCGTCCGGCAACTGAGGCCATACTGGAAAGACAATGGACGCCGACCTGCAGGATATGTCGCGAGAGCAGTTGATCGTGGAGGTTCTCAAGCTGCGTCAAGGCATCCGCGCGCACAGGGACAGTACCGGCCATGATCTGTGCTGGCACCATCCGGCGCTGTGGGCGCTCCTGCCGGAGAAAGTGGAACCCAGGATAGCCGTTCCAGAGTGGCAGCACTTCATGCGTGGCTGCATCAGGTATCGTGAGTCTCTGGACGAGCAGGCGCCGGATGCTCCGCGCACTCAGGAGCCGTTTCGTGGCTGACATCGTGCCTGGTAGGGGCGTTGCCGGTGCTGGAGCCGGCTGTGCAGCAAGAAGAGAGCAATTGAGGAACTGCTGCACTTCGATGGAGAAATACCGTGCCATTTTCGCCTGAAGAACGTAAGGCCTTGCTGGGCGTGAAGGGAGTAGGCCCCACGGTGGTGGCCCGCCTCGAGCAGATGGGGTTCGAGTCCCTGGTCCATCTGAGTAAAGCGAATGCGCTGGATATCGTTTCTCGAGCCTCGGCCATCGTCGGCTCCACCTGCTGGAAGAACAGCCCCCAGGCTCGGGCTGCGATCCAGGCTGCGATCGCATTGGCTCAGTCCCGTCATCCATGACTGGATCACAGGCCGGACCGGTTTGATTCAGGAAGACATTCGAGCGCACATATGGCTTTTGTCGAACCCGTTGTTCTCGCTGCTCACGGCGTGCAGCTCCGCCCGCTCGCTCTCGAGCATGAAGCCGGCCTGCGTGCCGCCGCCGCTGACGGAGAGTTGTGGAAACTGCGTGTTACGTCGGTGCCTGAACCCGATGAGACACGCGGGTATGTCGAAGCAGCCTTGAAAAGCCGTGAGGAAGGTCACCGCTTTGCCTTTGCCGTCATCGAAGAGGTCAGCGGCACGGTTCTCGGCTCCACGAGCTATCACGACATCCTGCCTGCCGTGAGGCGGCTGGAAATCGGCTACACCTGGTACGCAAAGCGGGTGCAGCGCACGCACGTCAATACCGTCTGCAAGCTGCTGCTATTGACACATGCTTTCGATACCCTGGGCTGCAACGTGGTCGGCTGGCGCACCGACAATTTCAACTTTGCCAGCCAGCGTGCGATCGAGCGCCTGGGTGCGAAAAAGGATGGCGTGATCCGCGGCCATGCGCTGCGACGCGACGGCAGTATCCGCGACACGGTGATGTACAGCCTGCACCAGGGTGAATGGCCGGAGGTGCGCGCGCACCTCGACGATCTGCTGAGCCGGCCTCGCGGCCAATGAAGAATTCAGCAGATGCGACAGCGTTCTCCCGCCTTTCTCCGTTCCGTGGCTGTGGCCCGGGTCAGGCAGCGACTGCTCGATCGGTCCTTTCCCCGCGCCCAGATGACGCTCATCGCAGCCTTGACCGGTGGCTTCGGTTTGCTGAGCTCCTTCGTGATGCTCCAGCTCGGCCTGGACAGCATGGCTATTCGCTACCCGCTCGCGGTTTGCTGCGCCTACCTGTGCTTTCTGTTCCTTGTCTGGCTCTGGCTTCGCACCAACGCCGAGGATTATCTGGATCTGCCCGATCTCTCGCCGGGTTTCGGCAATACGGGCCACGGGCAAGGCTCTTCGGCACCGGAGTTCCGCAGTGGCGAAGGCGGTGATTTCGGTGGCGGTGGGGCATCCGCCTCCTTCGAGGCCTCATCTGGTGCAAGCGATGTGATCGCAATCCCTCCAGACGGTTTGGCCACGGGCACCAGCGCACCATTCAAAGAGGTGCTCAGCCCCATCGAAGATGCGGACGAACTCGCAATTCCGCTCGTCGCACTGGCGCTTGCCGCTGGCCTCGCCATTGCATCGCTCTACGTCATCTACATCGCGCCGGTCGTCTTTGCCGAAGTCCTCGTGGATGGTGCGCTTTCCTACGCCCTGTTCCGCCATCTGCGCGGTCACGATCCCCAGCATTGGCTCACGAGTGCCGTCAGCCGCACCATCGTCCCGTTTGCCGCAACGGCGGTCTTTGTCGCCATCCTCGGCGCTGCCATGTCCGCCTACGCGCCGGGCGCGGTCTCCATCGGGCAGGTATTCGGCCACACGAGTGCCGCAGGGACTGTACGGTGATTCAAGGGCAGGCATGAATGCCCGCCCGGTACAGCTTCTTCGTGCACAGCCCGGAACGCGGGTTGCACGCGCTGCATCAGAACTCGTGCATGTGATCCACGAAGGAATCGGAACGATCCACCACGGCCATCAACCGTTCACGAATGGCATCCGGCTCCACCTGCGGGCCGGAAATGTTGCCCGCCACATGCTTGCCATCCCATGAGCCCAGTTGCGCTTCGACGTGGGCCTGGAAGTCGGCCGCGGGCCGCTTGCGCACCAGCTTGATCGCGCCACCGGATTCGCCTGCGTCCGTCATGAAGCTGGCGCCTTTACCGCCAGCTTGTGAGCCTCCTTTAGTGTATTCAGCCATGTCTTGAATGGCATGCCCAGCACGAAAGCCGACCCATCCCAGTGCTGCAATCCAGAATCCAGGCAGCATCAGGAACATGGCTGCCATCTTGACTCTTGCACCCAAAAAAGGTAAATTTTTAATGCAGACAATAATCATTATCATCTGCATTTATCTAGTGTGGAATAATGTTTCAATCCCCCAGTTCGAGGAATTGTATAAATGGATACGCACACAGCACGTCTATCGTCCGTTGCTGCAGCATTAATGTTGGCGAACGTTCAGGCATTTGCTGAAACGGAGAATAAAGACAGGGCTTTGGATACTGTCGTCATTACGGCGTCCGGATTCGAGCAACAAATCGCTGATGCACCTGCGTCCATCTCGGTAATCACTGGCGAAGAGTTGCAGAAGAAAGCGTATAGGGATGTCACCGATGCCGTAAAAAACATCCCGGGTGTATTTGTGTCTGGCAGCGCAAATAGGCAAGAGATAAACATCAGAGGCATGAGCTATCTCTACACGAAATTCCTGATCAACGGCAAGCCGGTAAGCCAGGGACGAAACATCTGGGCGAATACCGGAAATTACGGGAATGTATCCAACTACCTGCCTCCCATCGAGATGATCGAAAGAGTGGAAGTGGTCAGGGGGCCCATGTCATCCCTGTATGGCTCCGACGCGATGGGCGGGGTCATAAACATCATCACAAAAAAAGCGTCGAGCGATGCCTGGAAAGGTGGAATAACCACCGAATACACGAAATCCGACAACGACATATCCGAGGATGAATGGGGTACGAGCCTGTACCTGACCGGGCCGCTGATCAAGGATAGGCTGGCTCTGAGCGTGGATGGCACCTTGCAAGGAAATGATGAAAGCGAGTTGAGCAGTAGAAATATCAGCGGCGGCAAAGAAGAGAGAAAAGTCAGGAAGCTCGGCGCTGAGCTTACCTGGAACTTGAATGAGAAAAATGACCTGAGCCTCAGGTATGGGCATACAAAACAGGATTACACGACGACTCCGGGCAAAAGCATAGCCCAAACGGCGACAGGCTCGAGCAGCGAAATCGAGAAAACCGATTATTTGATTTCCCATAGCGGGCGATTCAATAATTTTATTACGACAACATATTACCAGCGAGAAGAAACGGAAACATTCTTCAATCAGGGGCCGATAAAAGAGGCCGTCGATACATTGAATACACAGTCGTCTCTCGTTGCAGGAAACCACGTCATCACTTTTGGCGGGGAGTACAAGAAGGAAAAACTCACGAACGGAAACAACTGGAACCCCATTGGCCAGGCCAGTGCCGACAGATGGGAAATGGCACTGTTCGTGGAAGATGAGTGGGGTCTTACAGATGACTTTGCCTTGACGACGGGGCTTAGGTACATCAAGGACGAAGTATTCGGCAACCATATTACGCCCAGAATTTACGGTGTTTATCATTTGACAAATACCTGGACCGTAAAGGGCGGTGTCAGTACTGGATACAAGCAGCCAAGAATTGCGCAAACCCTGGAGAACTTCGGACAGGGAACGGGAGGCGGTGGTTCGCCGGCGGCATACCCCAGAGGATTGTTGCTGGGTAGCGAAGACCTGGATCCGGAAAAAAGCACGAGCACTGAAATCGGGCTCAACTACACGAACCACGATATCGGCCTGTTTGGCAGCCTGACGCTTTTCCACACGGACTTCAAGGACAAAATAGCCACCAAGAATCTTTGCCAGACCGATGTGACAGGAAGTGCGAACAGAAACAACCCCGCCGCCTGGAATTGCAGGTACGGGCCAAACAACTACTATTTCCTGCAGACAAGCGAGAATATCGACAAGGCTGAACTGAAGGGTGTCGAGTTCAGCCTGGACTACGATATTCTTCACAACTTGACCGTAAGAACAAGTTACACATATACCGACTCCGAGCAAAAAAGCGGGCAGTACAAAGGCAAGCCTTTGAATGACATCTCGAAGAACATGGTGAATGTTGGACTCGACTGGGATGTTTCAGATGCCTGGAATGCCTGGACGACATATAATTACAGGGGCAAGAAAAGTGGCGCCAATAACAGCGAAGGTGCGCCAGGATATGGCACCTTTGATGCGGGTGTCGTATTCAGGGCCAAGGAAGATCTGAGCTTCCAGGCTGGCGTTTATAATGCAGCCAACAAGAAAATCACCAATGCCACTTACGGGCAATTGCTTGATGGCAGAAGATTCACTGTCGGCATGAGCGTAAGGTTCTAGAAATCAGTTATTGAGCTCGTGTAACCCTCCCCCCGGGAAACATTGTTTCAGGCGGGGGGAGGGGGTGGTGATTCTGTACAGGTCGGGCATTCACCTGGTGCCGGCCAGCCGGTGTCGTATTCCACGGTTTCCTTCGATGTTGATCGCATTGCAATGCCAATGGGAGCAACGTGCATTTGGAATGGAATATTCGTGATGTGTCCTTGTCGTGATACCGCATCGTCTCCCTGGCGTGTTGCCTGTTGCCATAGGGCAGCGCCACGTTGCGAGGCGGATCGCAAGGCCGCGACGGGTGTTCGATGTTTTTTGCAAAGCGGTGCCATGACTCAATCGAAATTCCGGCTGGGAACGCTCATCGCGACAATCGTGGCCATGCCTTCGATCGCCGCCGGCAATACGGCGCTGATGGCTGAATCCACCACGGCGCGGCTGCCCCAGGTCATGTCAGGCGCTGCGGCTTATGCCAAACACTGCGCGGCCTGTCATGGCAGCGACCTGGCCGGCACGGATCACGCGCCGGACCTTGCCGGCGAGGCGTTCTGGGCGTCGTGGGAAGGAAAGTCGGCGCGCCAGCTTTATGGCCGGATCATCAGCACGATGCCGCTGGATGATCCGGGCAGTCTGGAGGCGAAGACGGTGGTGGATATCACCGCTTTCATTCTCGGTGCCAACAGGCAGCTGATGCCTGCCGCCGGTTATGCCGACGCGAACGAGCTGGATGCGGTGACGATGACCGAGCCAAGCGACTGAGCACGTGATGTCTTCGAATATGAACAAGCTGATCGGAAGGAATTCCTGAATGCGTAGGAAAAGTCTGTTGGCCCCGCTGGCGATGGCGCTGCTGCTGGCCGGAGCGAGCTTTGCTGCCTCGTCGGAGAGTGCCGGAAGCGAATGGTCTTACTTCGGCGGCAGCAAGCGCTTCGACCGCTATTCACCGCTCGGCCAGATCGACAAGGACAACGTGTCGCGCCTGCAGCCGCTGTGGACGCGACCGGGGCTGGATGCATCGATCAAGGACGCGTTCCCCGATCTCACGCCATCTGGCTATCTGCGCGGCACTCCGATTCTGATCAACGGCGTGCTCTATGCGCCCAACGCGGTCGGCCTGGTCGAGGCCTTCGATCCGGCGACCGGCGCCACCAAGTGGGTGCAGCAGCCCTTCGCCAACACGCTCAAGGAGGCCTCGGGGCAGAGCACCCGCACCGTCGATTATTGGGAGCAGGGTGCAGACAAGCGGATCATCTCGGTCCGCGGCGAGTATCTTTATGCGCTCGACGCCGGTGACGGCACGCCGATCGCCAGCTTCGGCGACCAGGGCCGCGTCTCGCTCAACCGCAATACGCCCGACGAGGCACCTTTCTTCGGCTTCAACGGTCCGATCATCGTCGGCGACGTCATCGTCATCGGCGGACAAGGCGGCGGCAAGGCCGGTGGCGGCTATGCCGATGGCGGCGACACCAAGGAGGCCCGGCCGGAGGACATCCGCGGCTACGACGTGCGCACCGGCAGGCAGTTGTGGACCTTCCACATCCTGCCGCGACCGGGCGAGCCGGGTTACGAGACCTGGACGCCGGAGGCCGCGAGTTATACCGGCAACATGGGCGCCTGGGCGCCGCTGGCCGCCGACGAGGAGCTGGGGATCGTCTATGTGCCGCTGTCCTCGCCCACCAACGCCTTTTATGGGGGGCATCGGCCAGGCAACAATCTCTATGCCAACAGCCTGGTCGCCCTCGACGCCAGAACCGGCAAGCTGGTGTGGCATTTCCAGCTGGTTCATCACGATGTATGGGATTCTGACGTCGCTGCACCACCGACGCTGGCCGATCTGAAGGTGGACGGCAAGCGCATCCCGGCGGTGATCCAGCCTGGCAAGACCGGTTTTCTCTATGTGTTCGACCGTCGAAACGGCGAGCCGGTGTGGCCGATCGAGGAGCGGCCGGTGCCGCAATCGACGACGCCGGGTGAGCAGCTGTCTCCGACCCAGCCCTTTCCGACCAAACCGCCCGCTTTCGACCGCCAGGGCATCAGCGAGGATGAGCTGATCGATTACACGCCCGAACTGAAGGAGAAGGCCAAGGCCTTGCTGGCCGGCTTCAACCACGGCCCCTTGTTCATGCCGCCCTCGCTCGACGAAAGCGCAAACGGCGGCAAGAAGGGCACGCTGCTGATGCCGGGCGGCTGGGGCAGCGGCAACTGGAACACCGGCGCCTTCGATCCCGAGACCGGGCGTTATTACGCGGTGTCGATGACCCTGCCGGCCGTGCTGGCCCTGACCAAGGTGACGGATGAAGGCAAGGACAAGATCGCTTATCGGGTAAGCAGGCCGCCAAGGGAGATCATGTCGGCCTATGGTCCTGGCCCGGACGGCTTGCCGCTGCTGAAAGGGCCCTATGGACGCATCACCGCATTCGACATGAACAAGGGTGACAAGCTGTGGACGGTGGCCAATGGCGACGGCCCCCGCAACCATCCGCTGCTGAAGGACCTGAACCTGCCGCCGCTCGGCAACATCGGCCGGCCGGTGGCGCTGGTGACGAAGTCGCTGCTGTTCCTCGGCGACGCTTCGGACGCCTTGTACGGCAAAGCCGGACTCAAGGAGAACACCTGGCTGCGCGCCTACGACAAGACGACCGGTGACACACTTTGGCAGAGCCCCATTCCGGCCGGCACCACCGGCGGGCCGATCACCTATATGGCGGACGGCGAGCAGATACTGCTCGTGCCCATCGGCAACAATGAGTGGGGATCGGGCTGGATGGCCTTCGGTATAAGGTGATGGGCTTGGAGGATGGCTGGTCGTTGCGGTATGGCTTGTCGGCCTGTCTGTCAGTGATTAGCCTTAGTTTGCAGCGATTGCTACAAACTGGAGGCGGCCATGGCAACGATGACCATCCGCAACATCGATGAGGGGCTGAAGGCCCGGCTTCGGATCCGGGCGGCGCAACATGGCCGCTCGATGGAAGACGAAGTGCGTGACATTTTGCATGGTGCCTTGTCGGTCGAGACGGAGCGTGGTGCTTCGCTGGTGGCGGCCATTCGTGCGCGCGTGGAGGATCTCGGTGGTGTGGAACTGGAGTTGCCGTCACGTGAAGCGGTTGCAACGCGGCCGGAAAGTCGATCAGCCAGTTCGACGCGATGATTGCGGTTATTGCCAAGTCGCGGGGAGCCTTCGTGGCTACCCGCAACCTTACGGATTTCAGCGATTGCGGAATTCAGGTCATCGACCCCTGGGCTGGTTGAATTCCTGGATATGTCCAACTGAATGAGGAGGTTTCGATGCACGAAGGTAGCTGCTTGTGTGGTTCGGTCAAGTATGTGATTCGTGGCGATCTTCGTGCCGCGGCTTTCTGTCATTGCGCTCGTTGCCGCAAGGCCAACGGCTCGGTGTTTGCAGCGAATGCCACTGTAGATGAGGCCGCGTTCGAACTCGCGAGCGGGAAGGATTTGCTGAAGTCGTTCAGTACGCCGGAGGGCGTCCATCGCTTGTTCTGTTCCACTTGCGGCTCGCCGATCTTCAGCAAGCGAGACAGCATGCCCGGTGTGCTTCGGTTGCGACTCGGCACGCTTGATTCACCATTGGTGTCCGCGCGCCCATCGGCACATATCTTCGTTGCTTCCAAGGCAGACTGGTACGAAATCTGCGATTCCCTGCCGCAGTTCGCGGAGCGTCCAGCGGGCTGACCACTCATCCTGTGTCCTCGATCAATGCGCGGCGGGCGTTTCGTGTGCCCGCCGCCCTGTCGTTTACCCCTGCGTCCCGCTGTACAGCCGCTTCTCCACGAACATCGTGTTGCGCAGGCCGTTGAGGAACTTGGCCGCGGCGAGCACGGCGAGGTCGATCAGCGGTTCGACGATGACGACGGTCATGTAGGCGGCGCCGAAGGAGACGACTTCCGCCAGGTTGGCGGCGCCGATGCCCTGGCCGTAGAAGGCCCAGAAAGCGACCCAGGTGACGATGCCGCCCTGGTAGGCGAGCGAGAGCTTCAGCGCCTGGCCGTAGCGGATGTCCACGTAGGGCGTATCGGCGGGGATGATCTTCTTCGCCAGCACGGCGGTGGCGAACAGTGGCACCAGCAGGGTGGTGACGTTGATGCCGTATTGCGGCAGGTCGAAGGGCGCGAACAGCAGGCCTTGCGCCAGCAGGCCGCCGGCCAGGCCGATCGCCGCCGGGGCGAGGCCGAAGATCAGCAGCAGTGTGGTGCCGAGGATCAGGTGGACTTCCGAGACGCCGACCGGGTGGTGGGGGAAGACCTCGAAGAAGCAGAACACCAGCAGGCTGGCCAGTGCGGCGCGCAGCAGCAGCGAGGTGATGCCGTCACGCTTGATGGTGTCTAGCGCGGTCCTGGCGGTGTAGGCGAGCGCGGCGGCGGCGGTGCCGTAGCTCAGGAGCATCTTGGAGCCTTCGACGATTCCGGGTTCGATGTGCATGGTTTTCTCCTTGGCAAGGATGGTGGGCAGGTGCTGCTATCTACAGGCGAGGGCGGTGTGTTTCATCGGCTTCAGAGCAGATCGGTTGCGCGGACCACTTCCGCATCCCAGGCTGCGCCGATGCGTGTCGCGCGGCCGAGTGCGACTGCCGCATCGTCGAAATCCACCACCGTGCAGATGTCGGCGTCGAGCGGGCGTGGCGGGATGTCGTCGAAGCGGGCGTCGGTCAGCAGCCACAGCGCGACGTGTTGTTCGGGCACGGCGCGGCGGCGTTTGCGCAGCAGGGCGTCGGCAAGGGCGACGGCCGACTGCGCCGGGGTGCCGCCGCCACCGGGGATGGCGGCGATCCAGGCTTCGTTGAAGGCGACGGCTTTGCGCGGCGGCTGCAGCACGCGCGCCTGCTCGCCGGAGAAGCCGATCACGGCGAGGTCTTCGCGGCGGCGGTAGAACTCGGCGGTCCAGCGCAGCAGCAGGCCCTTGGCCAGCGACAGGCGCTTGCCGCGCAGCATCGAGGCCGAGCAGTCGAGCAGGATGCAGTGCAGCACGCCGCCGCCGGCCGGCTGCGGACGCCAGCGCAGGTGGGCGGGTGCGAGTGTCGCGTTCGCCTTGGCCGCGAGCGTGCGCGGCCAGTCGATGCGCGTGCTGGCGAGCGGGCCGGGACGGCCTTTCCTGGTCGGGCTGGCAACGCGTCCGGCGGTCGCCCTGCCGGGCGCGGCCGCCGGACGCGTCAGGGCTTTTTTGGGCGTAGCGGCCTGACGTTCTTGACCGCCTGGATGGGCACCGGCTGCGGCGGCAGGGCGCCCCAGTCGTTCTGCTGGTCCTGTTGGTCTTGCTGGCCGGAGTTCTTGGAGTTGCCCGAATCAGCTTGATCGTTCGCGGCATCCTTGCGTTGGGGGGTGTCGTTACGCGCCGATTCGTCACGGCGCTGCGGCGGAACATCCTCGGCCGCCTTGCGGCGGTGGGCGAGTACCAGTTCGGCCACGGCGTCGATGTCGGTATCGGTGATTTCGTCGCGGCCGTCGAGCGCAGCATGGGCACGCGCGGCGCGCAGCATCACGAGGTCGGCGCGCACGCCTTCGACCTGCGCGGCATGGCACAGCGTCGCGACGCGGTCGTGGGTCGCGTCGCTGAAGCCGATGCCGGCCAGTGCCGTGCGGGCGCGGGCGATGCACCCGGCAAGCTCGCGCTGTTCGGCCTCGAAGCGGCGTGCGAAGCCGGCCGGGTCGGCATCGAAGGCCAGCCGGGCACGCACGATGGCCTGGCGTGCGGCCGGGGCGATGGCCTCGTCCAGGCGCACGAACAGGCCGAAGCGGTCCAGCAGTTGCGGGCGCAACTCGCCTTCTTCCGGGTTCATGGTGCCGACCAGGGTCAGCCTTGCCGGGTGCTGGTGCGAGACGCCGTCGCGCTCGACGCGGTTGATGCCGCTGGCGCAGACGTCGAGCAGCAGGTCGACCAGGCCGTCGGCGAGCAGATTGACTTCGTCGATATAGAGCACGCCGTCGTGGGCCTGGGCCAGCAGGCCGGGACGGAAGCGCACCTGGCCGTCCTGCAGCGCGGCTTCGAGGTCGAGCGAGCCGACGAGCTGTTCTTCGCTGGTGCCCAGCGGCAGGTCGATGAAGCGGCCGCCGCCCTGCTCCTTCGGCAGCAGCTCGGCGAGCGCGCGTGCGCTGGTGGATTTGGCCGTGCCGCGCGGGCCTTCGATCAGCACGCCGCCGATCAGCGGGTCGACGGCGGCGAGCAGCAGCGCGGTACGCAGGCGCGGCTGGCCGTGCAGCGCGGCGAAAGGATATTGGGGCACGGCGGAGGTCGTGGAGGCGTTCATCGTTTTTCCAGATGCTGTTCGGCGGCGAGCAGGTGCTGTTCGATGCGTTCGCGCCAGTCGCCGGGTTCCTGCCACAGGCCGCGCTGCATGGCTTCGAGCAGGCGTTCGCACATCTCGCGCAGCGCGTCGGGGTTGTGGCGCTGCAGGAAGTCGCGGGTGTGGGTGTCTTCGATGTAGGCGTCGGCGACGCGGGCGTACTGGTCGTCGCGGACGACGCGGGCGGTGGCGTCGAAGGCGAACAGGTAGTCGACCGTGGCCGCCATCTCGAACGCGCCCTTGTAGCCGTGGCGCTTGATGCCGGCGATCCATTTCGGATTGGTCACGCGCGAGCGCACGACGCGGCTGATTTCCTCCTCCAGCGAGCGCACCACCGGTGCCTGCGGGTTGGCGTGGTCGCCGAAATACACCGCCGGCTGGCTGCCGGACAGGTGGCGCACCGCGGCGGTCATGCCGCCCTGGAACTGGTAGTAGTCGTCGGAGTCGAGCAGGTCGTGCTCGCGGTTGTCCTGGTTCTGCATCACCAGGTCGATGCCGGACAGGCGGCGGGCGAAAGTGCCGCGGGCCTCGCTGCCGTAGTCGTGCTGGCCGTAGGCGTGGCCGCCCCATTCGAGCCAGGCGGTGGCGAGGTCGGCGTCGTCGTCCCAGTTGCGGCCGTCGATCAGGCCTTGCAGGCCGGCGCCGTAGGCGCCGGGCTTGGCGCCGAAGATGCGGTGGCCGGCGTGGCGGCGGGCCTCGCTCGCGTCCATGCCTTCGGCGGCCAGTGTGGCGGCTTCGCGCAGGATGCGGGCGCGGATCGGGTTGACGTCCTCGGCTTCGTCCAGCTCGGCGACGGCCTGCACCGCAGCATCGAACAGGCGGATGACGTTGGCGAAGGCGTCGCGGAAGAAGCCGGACACGCGCAGCGTGACGTCGATGCGCGGACGGTCGAACAGCGACATCGGCAGGATCTCGAAGTCGGCCACGCGGTGGCTGCCGTCGGCCCATTTGGGCCGCACGCCGATCAGCGCGAAGGCCTGGGCGATGTCGTCGCCGCCGGTGCGCATCGTCGCCGTGCCCCATACCGACAGGCCGATCGCACGCGGGTAGTCGCCGTGCTCCTGCACATAGCGTTCGACGAGCAGCGCGGCGGACTTCAGGCCGAGCGCCCAACTGGTCTGGGTGGGCACGGCGCGGGTGTCGACCGAGTAGAAGTTGCGCCCGGTCGGCAGCACGTCGGGGCGGCCGCGAGTGGGGGCGCCGCTCGGGCCCGGCGGCACGAAGCGGCCGGCGAGGCCGCGCGTGAGTTGCAGCAGTTCCTGTTCACCGCAGGCGTCCAGGCGCGGGCGCAGTTCGTGGTCGATGCGTTCGAGCACGGCGCCGGCGAGCGGCCAGTCGTGGCTTGCCGGCAGGCCTTGTTCCAGCACCTGCAATGCCAGCAGTTCGAGCCGTTCGCGGGTATCGCCGGCATTGCGCCACAGGCCGTCGCCGAGTTCCGCGAGCACGGCCGGGCGCGGGCCGTGCCAGGGCTGGCCCCAGTCGGAGTCGAGCGGGTTGAAGCCTTCGCTGCACAGGCCGAGGTCGGTCGCCAGCGCGCGGGTCAGGCCTTCCTTGCCGCCGCGGCCGTCGCCGACCGGATGGCGCGCGAGCGCGAGCAGGGTGTCGCGCCGCAGCCGTTCGGTGGGCGAGCGGCCGAAGATGTGCAGGCCGTCGCGGATCTGCGCTTCCTTCAGGTCGCACAGGTAGGCGTCGGTGCGGTTGAGCAGGCGCTGTTCCTCTTCGGCTGTCTTCGGCTCGTCGAAGCCGAGATCGCGGTGCAGGTCGTGGCGCAGGATGTGGTCGAGGATCTGGCGGCGCAGCAGTTCGGCGCGGCGCGGGTCGAGCATCAGCGCTTCGTAGTATTCGTCGACCTGGCGCTCGAGGTCGCGCGTCGGGCCGTAGCTTTCGGCGCGGGTCAGCGGCGGCATCAGGTGGTCGATGATCACCGCCTGGGCGCGGCGCTTGGCCTGGGTGCCTTCGCCGGGGTCGTTGACGATGAAGGGGTAGAGGTGGGGCAGCGGGCCGAAGGCGACGTCGGGCCAGCATTCGTCCGACAGCGCCACGCTCTTGCCCGGCAGCCATTCGAGGTTGCCGTGCTTGCCGACGTGCACGATGGCGTCGCTGCGCCACACTTCGCGCAGCCAGCAGTAGAAGGCGAGGTAGTGGTGCGGCGGCACCAGGTCGGGGTCGTGGTAGCTGGCCTGGGCGTCGAGCTCGTAGCCGCGCGCGGGCTGGATGCCGACGAAGACCTGGCCGCAGCGCAGCCCGGCGATCATGAAGCGGCCCTGGCGCGTCATCGGGTCGTCGGCCGGCGGGCCCCAGCGTTCGTTCACCGCGTTGCGCACCGCCTGCGGCAGGCGCTCGAAGAAGGCGAGGTAGGTCTCCAGCGCCAGGCTCTGCCGCGCCGGACGTAGGGCCCACTGCTCGGGGTCGTTGGTGATGCCTTCCTTCAACTGCAGCATCAGCGCGTCGCCGTCGGCCGGGATGGCCTCGGTGGCATAGCCCTCGTCGCGCAGGCGTTCGAGGATGGTGATCACCGAGGCCGGGGTGTCGAGGCCGACGCCGTTGCCCAGCCGGCCTTCGCGGCTGGGGTAGTTGGCCAGGATCAGCGCCAGCCGCTTGTCGGCGTTGGGCAGCGCGCGCAGCCGGCACCAGCGCCGCGCCAGTTCGGCGACGAAGGCCATGCGCTCGGGCTGCGGGCGGTATTGCACGACGTCGCACTGGGTCAGTTCGCAGCGGTGCGACAAGCCCTTGAAGCTGACCGCGCGGCTGATGATGCGGCCGTCCACTTCGGGCAGGGCGATGTGCATGGCGATGTCGCGCGGCGCCAGGCCGTGCGGATCGCTCCGCCAGCCTTCCTCGTTGCCGCCGGACAGGATGAGCTGCAGCACCGGGATGTCGTCGACCAGCGCATGGTCGCCGGGATCGTCGAGCGCGGACTGCGAAAACGCGGTGGTGTTGAGGATCAGCGCCACTTCGTGCTCGCGGCACAGCCGGCGCAGGGTGTCGGCGCACAGCGCGTCCTTCAGCGACAGCAGCGCGATCGGCAGCGGGTTCATGCCGTGCGCGGCCAGCGTGTCGCACAGATGGGCGAACACCGCGGTGTTGCCGGCCTGCAGGTGGGCGCGGTAGAACAGCACGGCGACGCAGGGCGCGCCGGGCTGCCAGTCGCCGCGCCAGCTTTCCACCGAACCGAGCTCCTGGCGCGGGTGGAACACCGCCACCGAGGGCAGCGGCCGCGGCGGCGGCACCGGCAAGGGCAGCGCGAAGAACTGCGCGGCGAGGAACTGGTGGAAGGCGCGCGCGTTGGCCGGCCCGCCTTCGCGCAGGTAGCGCCACAGCGTGCGGCAGGTGTCGGCATCGACAGTGCTCTTCTGCAGCAGGTTGCTGTCTTCGGTGGTGTCGCCGGAGAACATCACCAGCGCGATGCCGCGCGCGCGGCACAGTTCGCCGATGCGCTCGGTGCCGTAGGGCCAGTAGCTTTCGCCGCCGAGGTGGTCGATGACGATGACGCGGGCGTGCTGCAGCACGTCGTCGAGGTAGAGGTTGACCGAAGCCGGCTGGCGCAGGTGCAGCAGGTTGGCCAGCCGCAGGGTCGGAAAACCTTCGATGCCCTCGCTCGCGGCCGGCCAGGCGGCGGCGAGCAGCGCCAGCGTGGTGTCGGCGGCGCTGAGGACGACGATGTCGGCCGGATCCTGCGCGATGCGCGTGATGATCGAGGCGTCGTCGACGAAGCCGCCGGGCTGGGCCGCGAGCAGGTGCATCAGGCGGCTCCGGCGGGGGCGATTGCGGTTTCCAGCGCGTTGCGCAAGGTGTCGGGGTTCAGATCTTCGCCGATCAGCACCAGGTGGGTGCGCGGCGTCTCGTCGGCCAGCCAGCGGCGGTCGAAGTAGCTGTCGAAGCGGCGGCCGACGCCATGCACCACCAGGCGCATCGGCTTGCCGGGCAGGGCGACGAAGCCCTTGACGCGGTAGATGGCGTGCTCGGCGGTGAGCGTGTGCAGGATCTCGAGCAGGCGCTCGCGCTCGACCAGCGGCAGATCGATGACCACCGAGTCGAAGGCGTCGTGATCGTGGTCATGCTCCTCGCCTTCCTCGTGATCGTGGTGGCTCTGGCGCAGGTGGATGTTCTCTTCCGAGGCGGCGCCGAGGCCGAGCACGATGCCGAGGTCGATGCGGCCCTGGTCGGCGGCGACGATCTTCACTTCGGGCGGCAGCTCCTCGCGCACCAGGGCTTCGACGCGGGCGCGGGCCTCGGCGTCGGCGAGGTCGGTCTTGGACAGCACGACCAGGTCGGCGGCCGACAACTGATCCTCGAACAGCTCGTGCAGCGGCGATTCGTGGTCCAGGTTGGGATCGGCGCGGCGCTGGGCATCGACCGCCGGCGGATTGGCGGCGAACTGGCCGGACGCGGCGGCGGGCACGTCCACCACGGTGACGACCGCATCCACGGTGCAGGCGTTGCGGATCTCGGGCCAGTTGAAGGCCTGCACCAGCGGCTTGGGCAGGGCCAGGCCGGAAGTCTCGATCAGGATGTGGTCGATGTCGCCGCGGCGCGCGATCAGTTCGCGCATCACCGGGTAGAACTCTTCCTGCACGGTGCAGCACAGGCAGCCGTTGGCCAGCTCGAATAGTTCGCCCGGACGTTCCTGGCCGTCCTCGTCGCAGCCGATGCCGCAGCCGCGCAGGATGTCGCCGTCGATGCCGAGTTCGCCGAACTCATTGACGATCACGGCGATGCGGCGGCCCTCGGCGTTGTTCAGGATGTGGCGCAGCAGCGTGGTCTTGCCGCTGCCGAGGAAGCCGGTGACGATGGTGGCGGGGATTCTGGCCTGGACGGACATGGAGTTTCTCCTGGAAGGTCGGGAATTCAGCGGCTGGGGGATGCGAATGCGCTTGCGGGCGGAGCAGCTGTTCCGGCATGCGGATCTTTGCTGGAGGGTGCAGACGCCGATGCGCCCACATCGTTTTCAGGTGCCTGTGCCGCGCCTTCGGGCCGGCAGCGCCAGGGCACGACATAGGGCTGGCGTTCGTGTTCGCCCAGCATCGCCTGCACCTGGTAGACACGCTGCAGGTTGGCAGCGGTGAGCACAGTGCGCGGCGCGCCGCAGGCCACGGCGCGGCCGTGGTCCATCAGCAGCACGCGGTGGCAGAAGCGGCTGGCCAGCGTCAGGTCGTGCAGCACCACCATCACCGTGCGGCCGAGCGCGCACTGCTCGCGCAGCAGTTCCATCACGCTCAACTGGTGGAAGGGGTCGAGTGCCGCGACCGGCTCGTCGGCCAGCAGCAGCGGCGCATCGACGGCCAGGGCGCGTGCCAGCCGGGCGCGGGCACGTTCACCGCCGGACAATTGGTCGAGGCGGCGCTCGGCCAGCGCTTCCAGCCGCATCTGGGCCATCGCCTGGGTGACGACCTCGTCGCCATTCGGCGCCGCGCGCCAGCGTGGGCGGTGCGGCAGGCGGCCGAGGGCGACGAAGTCGCGCACCGTCAGCGGCCAGGCGGCATGGTCGCCCTGGGCGAGATAGGCCAGCCGGGTGGCGCGCTGGCGCGGCGACAGCGCGGCCAGCGGTGTGCCGTCGAGCCGGATCGCGCCCTGGTGCGGCAGCAACTGCGCCACCGCCCGCAGCAGGCTGCTCTTGCCGGCGCCGTTGGGGCCGATCAGGCCGAACAGTTCGCCCTGGCCGATTTCGGCGGAGACGCCGTCGACCAGGGTCGCGCTGCCGTGGCGCACGAAGAGGGAGTCGATGAGCAGCCGCGTCATGCCCGCCCCAGCCGTTCGCGCAGCACCAGCACGAAGAAGAAGGGCGCGCCGATCAGCGCCGTGACCACGCCCAGCATCAGTTCGAAGCCGCCGCTGACCAGGCGCAGCACGACGTCGGCGGCGAGCAGCAGCACCGCGCCGCCGAGCGCGCTCGACACCAGCAGGCGCGCCGGGTGGTAACCCACCGCGCGGCGCAGCATGTGCGGCACCACCAGGCCGACGAAGCCGATCGCCCCCGTCACGGCGACGCTGGCGCCGACGCACAGCGCGGTGCCGACGACCACCTGCGCGCGCAGGCGGGCGAGATTGACGCCCATGCTGGCGGCTTCATCCTCGCCCACCGACAGCGCGTCGAGGTCGCGCCCGCAGGCGGCCAGCAGGGCCAGGCCGGCGAGCACGAAAGGCAGGCACAGGCGGATGTCGTCGAAGCTGCGGTCGGCCAGCGAACCGAGCAGCCACAGCACGATGTCCTGGACGTCGGTCGGGTTGGGGGCGAGGTTGATCGCCAGCGAAGTCAGCGCGCCGGCCAGCGAGGACAGCGCCACGCCGGCCAGGATCAGCGTCAGGTTGCCGGTGCCGCGGCGGGCGATGCGGTACAGCACCAACGTCGCCAGACCGGCGCAACTCATCGCCGCCGCCGGCAGCAGCCAGGGCGTCAACTGGGCGAGGCCGAAGTACAGGCACAGCACCGCGCCCAGGCTGGCGCTGGAGCTGATGCCGAGCAGGCCCGGCTCGGCGAGCGGATTGCGCAGCAGGCCCTGCAGCGCCGCGCCCGACATGCCGAGCGAGGCGCCGACCAGGATCGCCAGCAGCACGCGCGGCAGGCGGATCTCGGCGACGATGGCGTGCTGGCGGGCCAGCGCTTCGGACGCGCCATCGCCGACCGGCAGCAGCGCGGCGGCGACCTCGGTCAGCGCCAGTTGCACCGGGCCGATGCCGAGCGAGACCAGTGCGAGCGCAAGCAGGGCCAGCGCGAGCAGGCCGTTGAGCGGCAGCGCGCGTTGGCTGGTGCGCGGCAGCGGTGTGCGGGATGTGGCTTGGCCGGCCGTCATTGCGGCACCTGTGTCGGTGAGGCCGTGATTTGCCGTGTGGCGTTTGCACTTTCCCCCTCACCCCCTTCGTCGTTTGGGGAGGGGGGCGCCCGGCTCAGGGACAACTGGGCCGGCGGGCTCAGGCGGGCCAATTGTGCGGCGATGTCTTCGGCGGCCTCGATGAGCTGCCAGTTGCTGCAGCCCCAGTCGTTGCCGTCCATGCGCACCACCGGGCGTTTGGCGAGCAGCGTCCGCATCAGCGGATGGCGGGCGAAGCCGGAGCGGGCATAGGCGGTGTCGTTGAGCATGCTGCTGACGACGAAGACATCGGGCGGGTCGGTGATCACGTCCTCCAGCGCGACCCGGCCCCAGCCGCGGCGGCCGGACTCGGCGGCATGGTTGCGCACGCCGGCGGCCTGGAGCACCGCGTCGACATAGGTGTCGGCGCCGGCAGTGCCGCCGTTGGGGCGCAGGTAGAGCGCGCGGGCCGGATGCGTGCTCGCCTGCAGGTGGGCGATGCGGGCCTGGACGTTCGCCACCAGCGCTTCGCCGGCGGCGCTGCGGCCGAGCCGACCGGCGATCTGCCGGGTGCTGGCGAAGATGCCGTCCCAGTCGGTGGGGTAGGGCACGGTGACGATCTCGATGCCGTGGCGCTCGAACAGCGCGGCCTGGTGGCGTGCCTGCCAGCGCCGCGACGCCAGCACGACATCGGGGCGCAGGGCCAGCACTTCCTCGGCGCTGCCGTCGTTGACGGGATGGCGGCGAGCCTGTTCGTACATGTCGGTACGGCGCGGGTCCTGGCTCTTGCGCGACACCGAGACGATCTGCGCCGGGTCGGCGAGGCCGAGCACCAGCATGTCGGCGCACAGGTTGGTTGACATCACGCGCGGCAGTGCTGCGCTGGACGCAGCGAAGGCGAAAGTGCCGGGCAGCATGGCCAGCAGCGCGGCGAGCAGGCGCACGGCCATCTCAGCCGCCGGCGGCGGGCGCTTGCGCCGTGCCGGCCCCGAAGGCGTGGGAAGAAGAGAGGTCGTGGTGCTTGTTGTCCTGGTCCATGGCTGCGGCTGTGGCGACGATCGGCCTGGGGACGGAGAACGGAAGGCCAAAGCCGGGACGGCAGGCCAGACGGCGATCGCCCGCACCCCGGGGCAGTGACCTTCAATCGACCAGGCCGGTCTTCTGGCTTTCCTTCTTCCGGATGTCCGCGGCCTTCCCGGGGCAAGCCCAGTGGCAGGGGGCGGAATCCGTCAGGACTACAGCAGCGGGGGCTGCGCCGGAATGGCCGCTGTCGGCGGCGTCACCGGACTTCCCGTTTCACCCTGTCCGCGATGGCGTAGCAGGGCACCTGGATCGAATGCGCGCGAAGCTTAAGTGAGGGCCGGGGGTTTGGCAAGCCGCGAGCCGGGTGGGAGTGGGCCGGGGGCGCGCTGCCCCCGGCGCTTCATGTTCAGCGGTTGCCGCTGCCGGGCTTGGCGGAGAACAGGGCTGCACGCGGCGCGGCGGGACGGCTGGCGCGGGCGCGATTGCCATCGACGTCGGTGCGGCGGTTGTCGGCGGCACGGTTGCCATTGACCTCGCCACGGCGGGGAGCCTGCGAAATACGGTTGCCATCCACGTCGGGACGCTGCTGCTGCATGCGGTTGCCGTTGACCTCACGCGTTTCGCTGCTGCGCGGTGCGCGGTTGCCGTCCGCCTCGCCGCGGCGAGGCTGCGAACGGCTGCCCGGCTTGCCCTGGCCGGTGCCGCGTCCGCCGGCGTTGGCACGATCGCCGCGCGGTGCGCCGGGCTGGGCGCCATTGCGGCCCTGGCCGGGACGGCCGCCGCCACGACGTTGCAAGGGTTCGCGCTGGTGGTCGGCGTCGTGGGCGGCTTCGGCGCCGGCGCTGGGCACGAAGTCCTCGGCCACGGCACGGTCGATGCGGCGCTTGATCAGGCGCTCGATCGCGGTCAGCAGCTTGATCTCTTCGTCATCGACCAGCGAGATGGCGTTGCCGGCGGCGCCGGCGCGGCCGGTGCGGCCGATGCGGTGCACGTAGTCTTCCGGCACGTTGGGCAGTTCGAAGTTGACCACCTGCGGCAACTGGTCGATGTCGAGGCCGCGTGCGGCGATGTCGGTCGCCACCAGCACCGGCAGCGAACCGTCCTTGAACTGCGCCAGCGCCCGCGTGCGCGCCGCCTGGCTCTTGTTGCCGTGGATCGCGGCGGAGGCGATGCCGTGCTTGGTGAGGTATTCGGCCAGCTTGTTGGCGCCGTGCTTGGTGCGGGTGAACACCAACGCCTGGAACCACTGCTTTTCCTTGATCAGGTGGGCGAGCAGTTCGCGCTTCTGCTTCTGGCCGATCATGTAGAACCGCCTGGTCGACGCGTTCGGCGGTGGTGTTGCGCGGCGCGACCTCGACCGTGGCCGGATCGTGCAGCAGGCCGTGGGCCAGTTGGCGGATCTCGTCCGAGAAGGTGGCCGAGAACAGCAGGTTCTGGCGCTTCTTCGGCAGCAGCGCAAGCACCTTGCGGATGTCGCGGATGAAACCCATGTCGAGCATGCGGTCGGCTTCGTCCAGCACCAGGATCTCGACGCCGGACAGGTCCACGGTTTTCTGCCCGACGTGATCGAGCAGGCGGCCGGGAGTGGCGACCAGGATGTCCACGCGCTTTTTCAGCGCGCCGATCTGCGGGTTGATGTTGACGCCGCCGAACATCACCAGCGAAGTCAGCGGCAGATGCTTGCCGTAGGTCTTGACCGACTCCTCGACCTGCGCGGCGAGTTCGCGCGTCGGCGTCAGGATCAGGCAGCGCGGGCGGCCGGGCGGGTGCGGGTGGGCGTGGGTCTGCGACAGCATGTGCAGCAGCGGCAGCGTGAAGCCGGCGGTCTTGCCGGTGCCGGTCTGGGCAGCGGCGAGCAGGTCGCCGCCGGCGAGCACTTGCGGAATGGCCTGGGCCTGGATCGGCGTCGGCGAGGCATAGCCGGCTTCGCCGATGGCGCGCAGGATGGGTTCGGCCAGCCCGAGGCTGGCGAAGGAGACGACTTCGGAATTCATTCGATGGGTTCCGGCGCCAGTCCGCCGCGCATTCGTGGCGGCACCAATCCGGGCTGGCGGGAGAGATCCGGGGCAGGCGCCGGCCGGATCGTTGCAGGAGACGCCGCGATCGATCGGTCAAACTCGCGGCGAGCCGGCACTATAGAGGCTATGCGGGTTCGATGCGAGCTTTTTGTGCACAGCAGCGTGATTGCAGGTGGCAGGGGGTTTCGCCGCCTGCGCCGGAATCATCGTCAGAAAAGTGACGGCGGTACCTGTTGTGTCCAGGATACAGGGTTTGCAGGTGCGGGCCGGCGCAAGGAAAAATATGTAAATAAAATATATTGCAAATCGAAAATCGATATTGAATAATTAAATGGCATCAAAAAGCTCCTTGAAACGGCGTGAATAATGGAGTGTGGGAGGACAGGCATGCTGAGCCGTTTCGCAGGCCAGGGGTGCAGACGGTGACCTGTAGCGGCGGCGGAGCCGGATCGCGGGGTGAGAATCGTGTGCGGAATGCGGTAAAGTTCCTGGTCCAGGATGGTGCTCTATGCTCTCAGGTACTCCATTTCTCGTGAATTCACCCGCTTCCGGCAGAAGGCTGTTCGTATTGCGCGCACGCCTCGCCCGGCGCCTGACCCTGCTCGCCCTGGCCGGCCTTGCCGGGGGGCTGCTGCTGCTCGCCGCGCTGCTCGGTGGCGTGGTGCATGCGTTGACCAGCAGCTGGGACGCGGTCGTCAGCGGCCATCCCTTCGCCAGCGGCCTGTGGAGCCTGAGTGCGGTGCTGCTGTCGTTGTGCAGTGCAGCGTTCGCCGACGTGCTGTTCAGCGCACCACCCCGGCCACAGGGCATCCGCGTGACGCGCGACACTGCCGGACGTCTGTTTGCGCTGCTCGACACCATGTCCGCCCGGCTGGATATCGAACCGATCCAGCATGTGTTCATCACCGAGGACATGAACGCGCACATTCACCAGCGCTTTGCCTGGGGCGTGGCCGGGCCGCTGAATACCTGCCTGATGATTGGCCTGCCGCTTGCGCACAGCCTGTCGCCGGCGCAGTTCACCGCGGTACTGGCCCATGAGCTCGGGCATCTTTCCGCCCAGCGGCGCGGCTGGGCTGGCGTCGCCGGTGCGCTGCGCGCATGGTGGGCGCGGACGCTCGACCGTGCGAGCGCCGGGTTTGCCTGCATCGCGCCTTGGCTGGACGAGAAATCGGTCGGCTTCTGCATCCAGATGCTGCGCCTGGCGCGCATCGAGGAGTTCGAAGCGGATGCCATTGCCGCCGAACTCGTCGGCCACGATCTGATGGGCGAGGCGCTGGTCGAAGTCAGCCTGAAGTCGCATTTCCTGGAACACGATTTCTGGCCCCAGATCGAGGCCTACAACGCCAGCCGCACCCGGCCGGCACTGTGGCCCTTCCGCGACATGGCGCTCGGTGTGGAAGCGGGTTTCATGCGCACGGTGTCCGACCATGCGGTGGCGATCGAAGAGAGCCTGGGCGAGCGCTTCGCCTTCCATCCATCCTTGCAGCAGCGCCTGAGCGCGCTGCGTGTCCCCTGCCGGGTTCCCGAAGGCGAGGGCACTTCGGCCGCCGTGCATTTCTTCGCGCCGATGCTGCAGAGCCTGGCCATGTCCTTCGACCGTGCCTGGTGGCGGGCGTGGCGCAAGAACAGGCGCAGGCGCTACGAGATGTTCGAAGGCTGACAGGCGCCTGCCGGGGGAGAGCCGGCAGGGTGGGTCGGAGCGCGCGCATGCGGTTCAAAACGCGTTCTGTTCGGCTTCCAGATAAGCCAGGCTGACGTACTTGCCGATGTTCGATTCGAAGCCCGCCGTGTCGTTGGCCCGGCTGGCGACGCGGGGGTCTTTCAGCACCGCCTCGCGCGCGCTGGTAACGTCGCGGCCGCCCTCGACCGCCTTCACGCAGTTTTCGTAGATGCCTTCGAACAGGGCACGGTTCCAGTTCAGTACCTCGGCGCCGGGATGGCCGTGGCCGGGGACCCAGATGCGCGAGGGCGCGTTCTTCTCCAGTTCGTCGTAGAACGCGAGCGTGCCGACGTAGGAGCCGTCGTCCATGTTGGCGATGCGGCGGTCCATGGCGATGTCGCCGACGTGGGTCAGGCCGTCCTGCACGACTTCGACGCAGATGTCGCCCGGCGTGTGGGCGGTGCCGTAATGGTGGATGCGCAGCGTGACGTCGCCGAAGTCGAACTCGGCTCCGTGCTCGACGGTGTGCGTCGGCGGCACGATGCGGGTGCCGGCGGTGGCGCGGTTGGTCCAGCGTTCCATCATGCTGTGCCACATGCTGCCCTGGATGCCTTCGATCTCCTGCTTCGACACAGGGTGGGCGTAGATCGGCAGATCCTTGCCGAAGGCGTCTTCGAAAGCGTGGTTCGCCAGCCAGTGGTCGCCGTGGTAGTGGGAGTTGAAGACCGCCACCACCGGCTTGTCGGTGATGCGGCGGAGCATGCGCAGCGCCATCTCGCCGATCTGCACCGAGCCCCCGGTGTCGATCACCACCACGCCTTTGCGGCTGAGGACGAAGGTGATGTTGCTCATCATCCCCTGGTTCTCGGGCGTCGGGAAGCCGTCCTTCGACCAGATCATCCAGACGTGCTCGGACAACTGTGTGGGGGCGACGTCCGCTACGGCAGGGCCGCGGACGAAGTTGTCGACGTCGGCAGCGAAGGCCGACAGCCGGGACCAGTTGCCGGCCAGGCCGAATGCGGCAGCGCCGGCGAGCCCTGCCTGCAGGAGGCGCCGGCGCGAGCGACAGGGCGAGGGTGAGTCAGCGTGCGGCGTGTGCATCGGGCGTCTCCTGCGTGTGTTGTCCGTGCGCAGAATATTAACGAAAACTGATTTCCTTCGCTGTCGGTTGTGCCAGGGGGCGCTGATGCGTGCTCCATCGACACCCTGCTCCCATGGGAGCAGGGGCCGCCTCGGGTCGCATCGTGGCTGACGCCGCGCCTACGGGAAGTTGGCCCGGGCTGCCGGTGCATCACCGCGGTCGGTGCGCACGGATTCGAGCTGTTCGCACAGGCGGGTGGCGCCGTCCAGGATGCGGGGCGTGTGGCGCTGCAGGAGATCGGGCGGCACGAAGAACAGATGGCCGTTGATGTTGGCGGCCAGATCCGGCCAGCGCTTCCACTGGTCCAGCCAGTCGGGACGCGCCTCGCCCATGCCGCTGGCGACGATCGCTTCCGGATTCGCGGCCAGCACCGCTTCGATGCCGACCTTCGGTGCCAGGGCGGCCAGGCTGCCGAACACGTTGCGCCCGCCGCACAGCCGGATGACGTCGGCGATCAGGTGTTCGTCGTTGATCGTCACCATCGGTTCGTTCCAGACCTGATAGAAGGTGCTCACCGGCGGACGGTCGCGGTAGCGCGCGGCGAGGATCGCATGGCGGATGCGGAAGGCCCGCGCCGCGGCGGTTGCCGTCGCTTCGGTGCCCGCCAGGCGGCCGAGCTTTTCAAGGCTGAGGGCGACGTCGTCGAGGTTGCGCGGTTCATTGATGAAGACCGGGATGCCCAGTGCGCGCAGGCGGTCGAGATGGGTGTCGCGGTTGCCGCTGCTCCAGGCGACGACGAGGTCGGGCCTCAGCGCGGCTACGGCCTCCAGATTTACCTGGGTGTAGCCGCCGACTTGCGGCAATGATTTCGCTTCGGGCGGAAAGTCGCTGTAGGCGACCACGCCGACGACCCGGGGGCCGGCGCCCGCGGCGAACAGCAGCTCGGTGATGTGGGGGGCGAGGCTGACGATGCGCTGCGCCGGGCGTTCGAGCCTGATGACGGTGCCGATGTCGTCAACTGTTTCGACGCTGTCCGGGGTGGCATGGGCAGCGCTCAGGCAGGCCATGGCGGCGAGGGAAGCGAGCAGGCGTGGCAAGGTCATGGTGCGGAACGCTCCGGTGCGCAGCCGTTCAGCGCGTGTTCCAGTCGCTGCCAGCCTGTTTCATCGGGCGGCAGGCCGAAGCGCAGGGAAGGCGGGACGGCGGGCAGGGCGCCGCCGGGCGGCGTGCCGTCGAACAGCCGGACGAGGATGCCATGCCGGGCGAGGGCATCGTGCAGGTCGGCGGCGAGGGGGGTCGGCAGCCATTTGAACAGGCTGGGGCCGCTGGGCCGGCCCAGCCCGGCGGCGTGCAGCAGTCTGGCGAGGCGTTCGCCGCCTGTCGTCAGCCGTGTGCGCGCCTGCGCCTGCCAGGCCGTATCGGCCAGCGCTGCACTCGCCGCATGGCGTGCTGGGCCGCTGACCGTCCATGGACCAAGGGCTTCGGCGAGCTGTCGGCGGACTGCCGCCGGGGCAAAAACGAAGCCGACGCGCGCACCGGCCAGGCCGAAGAACTTGCCCAGCGAACGCAGCACCACCAGGCCGTCGATGCCGGCTTCCGGCGCCAGGCTGGCCTCGGGCATGGTGTCGATGAACGCCTCGTCCACCACCAGCCAGCCGCCGCGCCGGGCGAGGCGGGCGTGCCAGTCCAGCAATCGGTTGCGTTCGAACAGCTGGCCGCTGGGGTTGTCGGGCTGCACCAGTACGACGATGTCGCTGGTGTCCACCGCCGTCTCGGCAGCAGCGCCGTAGCCGCCGAACCAGTGCGGTTCGCGCCCGCGCCAGGCGTGGGCGTGCTCGGCGTAGCTCGGCGCCAGCAGACTGACGCGCTTTCCTGGCAGCACGGCCGGCAAAGCCTGGATCGCCGGCTGCGAGCCGGCCACCGGCAGCAGCGCGTCGCTGCCGTAGTAGCGTGCGGCGGCGGCCTCCAGGCCATCGTCGTCTTCGGGCAGGCGGTGCCAGGCCGACAGCGGGATGCCGGGTACGGGATAGGCGCTGGGGTTGATGCCGGTCGACAGGTCGAGCCAGCCGTCCAGCGGGATGCCGTACTGCTGCGCGGCACGGCGCAGGCGTCCGCCGTGCTCAAGCATGGGGCAGGCCTGCGAACGGGAAGAGGGGAGGGAAGACGAACTGGAAGGCGAGCGCCATCGCCGCGGCGGCGATCCACCACAGCAGCACGCCGCGCCGCACCAGCGCCACCGCAGCGCGGATGGCGCGGGCGTCCGGCGGCGGGCCTTCGCCGAGCGGCGGACGCTGCTCCAGCTGGCCGTGGTAAACCGCTGCGCCGCCCAGCGCGACGCCGATCGCACCGGCGCCGGCGGCCATCACCGGGCCGGCATTGGGGCTGTCCCAGGCCGGCGCCTGCGCGCGCCAGCAGGCCAGCGCGCACCGGGTGTTGCCGAGCGCGGCATAGGTCAGCGCGGTGAGGCGGGCGGGCAGGGCGTTGAGCAGATCGTCGAGGCGCGCCGCCGCCCAGCCGAAGCGCAGGTAGCGCGGCGTACGATAGCCCCACATCGCATCCAGCGTGTTCGCCAGGCGGAACAGCAGCACGCCCGCGCCGCCGCCCATCAGGAACCAGAACAGCGCGCCGAACACCGCGTCGTTGCCGTTTTCCAGCACCGACTCGGTGCCTGCGCGAGCCACGCCCTCGGCGTCCAGCGCACGGGTGTCGCGGCTGACGATCCAGCCCACGCGCCGGCGTGCCTCTTCCAGGTCGCCGGCCTCGAGCGGCGCGGCGATGGCTTCGGCGTGTTCGGCCAGGCTCTGCCCGCCGAGGGCGAAATACAGCAGCGCGATGTCAACCGGCCAGTGCGCCAGCGGATGCAGGCCGCGCAGCCACAGCGCCAGCGCCACCCAGGGCAGCACCGCCAGCGCCCAGGCCAGCAGGCCGGCGAGGCGGTGCTCGCCGGGCAGACTGCGCACCGCGGTTTCGACCGCGCGCGCCCAGCGGCCGAAGCCCACCAGCGGATGGAAGCGGCGCACTTCGCCGAACAGGCGGTCGGCGAGCAGGCCGGCGGCCATCTTCAGTACAAGGACGATCGGGAGTGAGAGCAGCATCGGTGACGAGAATGAAGACAGGGCAAGGCAGGAGGAGCCTGGGGCCGGCACTGCGCGCGGCGGCGGCATCGGCGATAATCCCGCGCCTGGCCTTCGGCCGCGCGCTTCGCGCCCCTGGCCAGGCACTCCCCCTTTACCCGAGGACCCCGGATTCTACGCCATGTCCCTTCCGATCACCCTGATGGTGCAGGGCACCACCTCCGATGCCGGCAAGAGCACGCTGGTCGCCGGGCTGGCGCGTGCGCTGCGCCGCCGAGGCCTGGCCGTGGCGCCGTTCAAGCCGCAGAACATGGCGCTTAATTCCGCCGTCACCGTCGATGGCGGCGAGATCGGCCGTGCCCAGGCGCTGCAGGCCGCCGCTGCCGGCGTCGAGCCGCATACCGACTTCAATCCGGTGCTGCTCAAGCCGTCCAGCGATATCGGCGCCCAGGTCATCATCCACGGCCGCGCGGTCGCCAACCTGTCGGCGCGCGACTACCACGCCTACAAGCCCACCGCGATGGCGGCGGTGCTGCAGAGCTGGGGCCGCCTGTGCGCGAAGTACGATGCGGTGCTGGTCGAAGGTGCCGGCAGCCCGGCCGAGATCAACCTGCGCGACCGCGACATAGCCAACATGGGCTTTGCCGAGGCGGCGGACGTGCCGGTGGTGCTGGTGGCCGACATCGACCGCGGCGGCGTCTTCGCCCATCTGGTCGGCACCCTCGAACTGCTGTCGCCGTCCGAGCAGGCGCGGGTGCGGGGCTTCATCATCAACCGCTTCCGCGGCGACATCGGCCTGCTGCAGCCGGGCCTCGACTGGCTGGAGGCACGCACCGGGCGCAAGGTGTTCGGCGTGCTGCCCTATCTGCACGGCCTGTTCCTCGATGCCGAAGATGCACTGGCCGATGGCGCGGCCGACGTGCGTGCCGGCGAGGGGGCGCTGCGCGTGGTGGCGCCGGTGTACCCGCGCATCTCCAACCATACCGATCTCGACGCGTTGCGCCTGCATCCGCAGGTCGATTTCTGCTGGGTGGGGCCGGGGCAGGCGATTCCGCCGGCCGACCTGATCGTACTTCCCGGTTCCAAGAGCGTGCGTGCCGACCTGGCCTGGCTGCGGACGCAAGGCTGGGAGGAGGCGATACGCCGCCACCTTCGTTATGGCGGCAAAGTCGTCGGCATCTGCGGTGGCTTCCAGATGCTGGGCCGGCAACTGGGCGATCCGCTGGGGCTGGAAGGCGCGCCTGGGACGGCGCCCGGGCTGGGCTGGCTGGAGATGGAAACGAGGCTGGAAGCGCACAAGCAGCTCGTCAATGCCGGCGGCCGGCTCGATGCCGCGCTCGGCGGCGAAGCGCCGGTGCGCGGCTACGAAATCCACATGGGCGTGTCCGCCGGCCCGGCGCTGCTGCGGCCTGCGCTGTGGCTGGACGGGGCGGAAGGCTGCCGTGCAGACGGCGCGCTGTCGGAAGACGGCCAGATTCTGGGCACCTATCTGCACGGTCTGTTCGATGCGCCCGAGGCGCTGGCTGCGCTGCTCGCCTGGGCTGGCCTCAACGATGCGCAGCAGGTCAACCTGGCGGCGCGCCGCGAAGCCGACCTGGACCGTCTGGCCGACGCGGTCGAAGCCGCCTGCGACCTCGACGCCCTGTTCGATCACTCCCTGCCGAAATGACCATGCCGATGAATACCTCCACGAACCCCGCCGGCAGCCGTCCGCACGGTGCCGAATCCTCTCCGCTCGGCCGCGCCGTCGCCTACCGCGACACCTATGCGCCCGAACTGCTGTTCCCGATCGAGCGCCAACTGAAGCGCGACGAACTGGGGCTGAGGCCCGATGCGCTGCCTTTCGTCGGCGAAGACCTGTGGAACGCCTATGAACTGTCCTGGCTCGATCCGCGTGGCAAGCCGGTGGTGGCGCTGGCGAGTTTTCGCGTGCCGGCGTCCTCGCCGCGGCTGATCGAGTCGAAGTCGCTGAAGCTCTATCTCAATGCCTTCAATCAGCAGCACTGCACGGATGCGGACGAGGTGCGCCGCCTCATTGCGCGCGACCTGTCGGCCGCCGCCGGCGCCGAAGTGAAGGTGAGTATCGAACCCCTGGCATTGCGCCCGCAGCGGACTTCGGCCTATCCGGACGGGACCTGCCTCGACGGTCTGGAACTCGACATCGACACCTACCAGCCTGCGCCCGGGCAGTTGTGCGCTGGCGGCGAGGACGTGACGGAGACCCTGTATTCCCACCTGCTGAAATCGAACTGCCTGGTCACCGGCCAGCCCGACTGGGGCATGCTGGTGGTGCGCTACAGCGGGCCGGCGATCGAGCGTGAGGGCCTGCTGCGCTACATCGTGTCCTTCCGCGGCCACAACGAATTCCACGAGCAGTGCGTCGAGCGCGTGTTCTGCGACCTGATGGCACGCTGCAAGCCGCGCGAACTGGCGGTGTGGGCGCGCTATACGCGCCGCGGCGGGCTCGACATCAATCCTTTCCGCGCCAGCCGCGAAGGCCTGCGGGCGGACGAGGGCATGGAGGTCAGGCAGTAGCGCCGGCGGTTTTGAAGCGTGTCAAATCCACGGCCCGGCTCCAGGGTTTTCGTTGGGGAATGCTGTTTTGACGGCCGGGGGCCGGGGGCCGGGGCCCGGGAACGCAGGGGGCAGGTGCCGGCTCAACATCGGACGTCCCCGCAGGGCCCAACACCATCAACGAGGTAAGAAGCATGAAACTGTTCGTCGCTGCCGCGCTTGCCGCGGGGCTGCTTTCGAGCGCGCCAGCCTCCGCCACTGCCGAGCTGGCCAAGGCCAAGAACTGCATGGGCTGTCATGCGGTGGAGACGAGGCGGGTCGGCCCGTCCTACAAGGACGTCGCGGCCAGGTATGCCGGCCAGGCCGATGCCGTTGCCATGCTGATCGACAAGGTGCAGAAGGGCGGCACGGGCAACTGGGGCAACAAGGTGCTGGCGATGCCGCCCAACCCGCAGGTCAATGACGCCGATGCGAGGACGCTGGTGGAGTGGATCCTGTCGCAGAAATGAGCTCGTTTTCGGGATGATGGGCGCCGCCTGAAGGTGGCGCCGTTGCGCAGGCCGGCAGCGATGCCGGCTTTTTTTCGTCGATCAGTGGCCGGCGAACAGCTGTGCCGGCTGGGACAGCCATTGCTGGGCTTCATGTGCCGGTGCCGGCCGTGCGAACCAGTACCCCTGCATGACGTCGCAGCCCAGCAGCTGCAGGGCTGCGGCCTGCTCGGGCTGCTCCACGCCTTCGGCGACGATGTCGAGGGCGAAACCGCGGGCGATGCCGGTGATGGCCGAAATGATCGGATTGGTGTTCGGGCCGTCGAGGTCACGGACGAAGCTGCGGTCGATCTTCAGCGTGCTGATGGGGAATTTCTGCAGATAGGCGAGTGCCGAGTAGCCGGTGCCGAAGTCGTCGATGGCGACGCTGAGGCCGGCGCTGCGCAATTCCCGCACCTTGGCGGCGGCATCGGCGGTGTCGTTCATCATCAGGCTTTCGGTGATCTCCAGCTCGATCTGCCCCGGCGGCAGCGCATGGCGGGACAGGCAATCGGTGATCGAACCGACGATGTCGCGCTTGTCGAAATCCAGCGGCGACAGGTTCACCGACATGCGCAGTCCCGTGTGGCCTTGTGCGCGCCAGCTTGCCAGCTGGGTACAGGCCTCGTTCATGACCCAGCGGCTGATCTCGCCGATCACCCCCAGTTCCTCGGCAACCTGGATGAAGGCGTTGGGCGACAGCGGGCCGAGCACCGGGTGCTGCCACCTCAGCAGTGCTTCCATGCCGACGATCTGGCGGCGGGTGACGCTGACCTGCGGCTGGTAGTGCAGCTCGAACTCATCGCGCAGCAGGGCGTTGCGCAGGTCGTTTTCCAGCGCGATGCGCTCGTGGTGGTGGGTGTTCAGCGCCGGGTCGAAGAAGCGGAAGGCATTCTTGCCCGAGCGCTTGACCTGGTACATGGCGATGTCGGCATGGCGCGTCAGGTCTTCGGCGGTGGTGCCGTCGCGCGGGTACAGGGCGATGCCGATGCTCATGGTCGCGCGGTAGTCGCCCTGGCTGAGCCTGATCGGCGCGGCCAGGGTGTCGAGGATCTTGGTGGCGATGACCTCGGCGTCCTCGGGAACCTTGATGTCGGGCAGCAGGATCGTGAATTCGTCACCGCCAAGCCGGGCCAGGGTGTCTCCACGGCGCAGCGTGGCCGACAGGCGGGCCGCGATCGCGCGCAGCAGGGCATCGCCTTCGGCGTGGCCGTAGGTGTCGTTGACCAGCTTGAAGCGGTCGATGTCGATGAACATCACCGCCAGCGCGCCGGTGCGGCGCTGCGCCTGCGCGATCGCCAGTTCGAGGCGGTCCTTGAACAGCACCCGGTTCGGCAGATGCGTCAATTGGTCGTGATAGGCCTGGAAGGAGATGATCTCCTCGGCACGCTTGCGTTCCGAAATGTCGCGGGCGACGCCGTACAGTCCGCTGCTGCGGCCGTCGCCGGGCTGGGCCAGCATCGGCAGGCCGGTCAGCGATACGGTGACGCAGTCGTCGAAGCCGCTGCCGCGATTGCAGCGCAGGCGCAGTTCGACGTTGAAGCTCTCGCCCGGCATCCGGCTGGGCTGGTTGAGCAGGTTGCAGATCCGGTCGATGTCCTCGGGCATGACCAGGGTCGTGAACGGGCGCCGCATCAGCGCGTTGCGCTCGAAGCCGAGCAGGGGCTTGATGCGCGGGTTGATGTAACTGAAGCGGCCTTCGGCATCGAGAGTGAAGATGAGGTCGGGCGAGCTTTCGACCAGGTAGCGGTGCAGCTGCTCGGAGGCCCTGAGGCGCTGGCTCATCGCGCGGTTGGCCTTCTCGAGCGCACCCTTGTGCAGGGTGCTTTCCACAGCCCGCTGCAACTGGGCGACGTGGTAGGGCTTGCGCACGTAGTCGTCGGCGCCGCGGCGCAGCGCGCCGATCGCGGCATCGATGGCATCCTCGCCGCTGATGATGATGACCGCTTCGTCCCGCCGGCGCTCGACCAGCCAGTCGAGCAGGGTGAGGCCTGAAGCATCCGGCAGCCGGTAGTCGAGCAGGACCAGGTCGTAATGCTGCTGTTCCAGCCGGATGACGGCCTCGGCGATGCTGCCCGTTTCGTCGAAGCTGCGGCCGGGATGGGCAAGGACGTGGGGGAAGGTGCGGCGCAGCACCGGATCGTCATCGACGATTAGGATGCGGAAGTCGGGTTCCGTGGGGCCGAGGCCTTTTGGGGGTTGGAAAGGTTTATCGCCCGGAATCGACATGAGTCGTCAAAATCATCTCTAAATGTTATTTGTCGCAGCATGATGCAGTACTCCGGCCGATTGTTCCAGTGGCAGAAGAATCCGGAAGATGGCGCCGCTGTCCCCCATCCGGCCTTGCCGAGGCGGAAACGGACTGGTTGCGCGGCCCCGGCAGGCCAGGGAGATTCTGGCCCGGCGGTGCCGGTTCCGCGTGTGACCGAGTTGGCAGGGACGGTGACGGGCTCAGGCCTGCAGGCTGTCGGCGAAGCCCAGGCCGGTCAGCAGGGCGTGATTGACGCGCTCGCAGGGCAGATGCAGGTCGGCGACGGCCTTGGCCAGGCCGGTGCCGTCGAAGTTCTCGCACTGTTGCGCCAGCCGCAGGAAGGGGGCGAATTCGCCCTGGCCGTGCGTCAACGCATCGGTGATGCTGGCCGGCAGGTTCATCTCGTCGAGCACCAACTGCATCGAGGTGCCGAGCAGTAGGGGCAGCAGCGAGAACGCGCCGGTGATGAAGAGGTTGTCGCGCTCGGTGGCATCGAAATAGCCGGCGCCGATTTCTTCCATGAAGCGGCCGCGGGCGATCGCGGTCTGCATCATTGCCGGCGCGCTCGGGTTGCGGCTGGCGGTGACGAGCAGCAGCGACAGCCATTTGTTGAGCGTGGTGTAGCCGAGGATGCTGACCGCGTGGCGGAAGGACTGGATCTCGCACATCAGGCCGAAGCCAGCCGAGTTGATGTAGCGCAGCAGCTTGTAGGACAGCGCGACGTCCTGCTTCAGCACGGCTTCGATGTCATGGACCTCGCCATTGTTGCGCACCAGGTTGAGCAGGCGAATGATCTGGGCATGGCTTGGCGACAGCTCCTGGGCGGGCGGATGGCCGTGCAGGAAGAACCAGCCGGATGCGCCGTCGAAGCCGGCGCCGATCGCTGCCGGGAAGCCGCCGGCTTCGCTCAGGCCCCAGGCCAGCTTGAGGCCGGGTGCGCCGGCCGGAGAGGTGACACGGCGGGCGTCCATCAGCACGAATCGCCAGTCGATGCCGGCCGGCAGGGCGGTGCCGGGCGTATACCAGGTCAGGTTCATCGGCCGGCCGGCTTCCTGCAGCTGGGCCATTAGCGCCTGCGTCTGCGGATGGGCAAGCGTCTGGGCAGGAATCTCGATCGTGGCGTTGTCCGGCATCTGCCAGTTCATCAGTTCCGGTGTCGGCACCAGGCGCCCGAGGCTGACGAAGACGGTGTGATGGGCCGGCCAGGCCGCGGCCTGTGCGTTCAGTGCCTCGACCACCGCCGCGACGTTGGGCCCGTGGACGATGATGCGGTTCGCGGTGATCGCGTGGCGCTTGTTGACCACCGGTTCTCGGGTCAGCAGGACGGTCTGGCTCATTGCGGCTCCGGTGAGTGGCTCAGTTTGCCGGGCTGGCGAAGGTGAAGGCGTCGGCGAAGAAGGCGTCCTCGGGCAGGCCGCGCCCGCTACAGCAGCCGGTGCGCGCCGCTTCGATCATTGCCGGTGCGCCGCAGGCGTAGAACCTCGTGGTCCGACAGATCGGCGAAGTCGTCCAGCACGGCCTGGTGCACCAGGCCGCGGCGGCCGTCCCAGGCGTCGCCCGGTTTTTCCTCCGACAGCACCGGAATGTAGCGCAGGTTTGGCAGACGGCTTTCCCAACTGCGTGCCAGTTCGTCCAGATACAGGCCGGCACGGTCGCGCGAGCCCCAGTACAGCGTGATCGGGCGCTGCAGGCCGGTCTCGATCGCATGCTCGACGATGCTCTTGATCGGCGCGAAGCCGGTGCCGCCCGCGATCAAAACGATTGGGCGCGGCGAGTCCTCGCGTAGCCAGAAACTGCCCAGCGGGCCTTCGATGCGCAGAATCTCCTTCTCCTTCATGGCCTCGAAGACACGCGTGGTGAAATGGCCGCCGTCGATGCGGCGCACGTGCAGCTCGATGTGGCCGGCATCGTGCGGCGCGTTGGCGATCGAGAAGCTGCGGCGCTGGCCGTCGGCGAGCAGGATGTCGATGTACTGGCCGGCCTTGAAGCGGAAGGTTTCGCTCGCCGGCAGCTTGAGGTCGATCAGCATCACATCGTCGGCCAGCCGCTGCAGCTTCTGAACCCGGCTGGGCAGTTTCCTGACCGGGATGTCGCCGGCGCGGGTGACGTTGCGTGCCTCCAGCACCAGATCGGAAAGCGGCCTGGCACAGCAGAACAGCGCATAGCCTTCCGCCTGGTCGGCGGCACTCAGCGCGCCGGCGGAGTATCTGCCGTAATCCACCGTGCCCTGCACGATCCTGCCCTTGCAGGCGCCGCAGGCGCCGTCGCGGCAGCTGTGGGGCAGCAGCAGGCCGGCATCCTGCGCGGCTTCGAGGACGGTCTGGCCGTCGGCGGCGTCGAACGAATGGCCGCCAGGCTGGAGGGAAATCCGGTAGCTCATGGTGCGTGTGATAATGATGGGATGAAAAGAGTCCTGATCGTCGGCAGTGGCGATGTCGCCGCCCGCTGCCTGCCGTGGCTGACGCAGCGCTTCCGTGTCCTTGCTCTCGTGCGCCATGCCGAAGCGGCCGACGGCTTGCGCGCGGCGGGCGCCGTGCCGGTCCGGGCTGATCTCGACGACCGCAGGAGTCTGGCGAGGCTTGCCGGGCTTGCCGATGTCGTATTGTACTTCGCTCCGCCGCCCGCGCAGGGGGTGGCGGATGCCCGGATGAAGTGCTTTCTGGCCGCGGCTGGAGCGGCCCGGAGTCTACCACAGGGCCTTGTATACATAAGTACGACAGGGGTTTACGGCGACTGTGGAGGTGCGGCCGTCAACGAGACACGGCCCTGTCGCGCCAGCACCGCACGGGCTCTGAGGCGCGTGGATGCCGAGCGCCAGCTGCGCCGCTTCGGACGGCGCAGCGGCGTGCGCGTCAGCGTGCTGCGGGCGCCGGGCATCTACGCCGCGGACCGCCTGCCGCGCGAGCGCCTGCAGCGCGGTGATCCGGTGCTGGTGGCCGCGGACGACGTCTTCACCAACCACATCCATGCCGACGATCTGGCCCGGCTGGCCTGTATGGCGATGTTCCGTGCCGGTGCCGGGCGTGTGTACAACGCCAGCGACGATTCCGGCCTGAAGATGGGCGAGTATTTCGACGCAGTTGCCGATGCACTGGCACTGCCGCGGCCGCCTCGCCTGCCGCGCGAGGAAATCGTCCGCTGCCTGTCGCCGCTGACCCTGTCCTTCATGAGCGAATCGCGCCGTCTGGACAACCGCCGCATCAAGCGTGAACTGCGCACCGCGCTGCGCTACCCGGCGGTCGCGGACGGACTGCGTGCCCTGACCGATCGGCGCTGAGCCGCTTTTTTTTTCATCATCGAGATTTCAACGACATGCTGACCATCAAGGCCTTGCACATCATCTTCGTCGTGAGCTGGTTCGCCGGCCTGTTCTACCTGCCGCGCATCTTCGTCAACCACGCCATGGTCGAGGACGCCGCCACCAAGGAACGCCTGGCGATGATGGAAATGAAGCTCTACCGCTTCATGACTCCGCTGGGCATCCTCGCCGTGGGGCTGGGCCTCTGGCTGTGGTTCGGCTACGGCTTCGCCGGCGGCTGGCTGCACGCCAAGACCCTGCTGGTCGTCTTCCTGATCCTCTACCACCTCTACTGCGGCCAGTTGCTGCGCGCCTTCGCCGAAGGCCGCAACACCCGCAGCCACAAGTGGTTCCGAGTGTTCAACGAGATTCCGGTGCTCGTGCTCGCAGTGGTGGTCTATCTCGTGGTGTTCAAGCCGTTCTGAATCCAGGAGTCACGCCGATGAAGCGTTTTAAGCTAGACTTGGTCCAGTGACTTAGTTCGATTGGAGGGGTCATGCCGCTCACCGTCAATGTCCATGAGGCCAAGACGCAATTGTCTCGCCTGCTCGAGCAGGCCCATGCCGGACAGGAGATCATCCTCGCCAAGGCGGGCAAGCCTTATGCGCGCCTGATGCCGCTGGCGCCCGAGACTTGCATACGTCGAACCGGGCCGGCTGGCAGGCAAGCAACTCGATGAGGCTTTTTTCGAGCCTCTGTCCGACGAAGAGCTTTCCTCCTGGGAATGATGGCGATGACCAGCCTGTTGCTCGATACTCATACGCTGTTGTGGTGGTGGCTCGATGATCCAAGGCTTTCGGCCCCTGCCCGGCGGGCAATTGCCGATCCAGCCAACCCGGTTTTCGTCAGTGCAGCCAGCGCCTGGGAACTGGCGACGAAGCATCGGCTCGGCAAACTGGGTGAAGCCGATGAGGCGGTCGGCAGGTTTGCCGAATTGGTATCGGCAGATGGTTTCGAGCACCTTCCGATCACTTACTACCATTGTCTGACAGCAGGTGCTTATGCCGTCGAGCATCGGGATCCCTTCGATCGCATGCTTGCTGCACAGAGCCAACTGGAGAAACTTGTGCTGCTTACGCGCGACCCTGCGTTCGAGCATTTTGGAACCCGCACACTCTGGTGAATGTGGTCGCTGCAACCGGACCTGCTTGCGCTGTTAAACTGGCCCGGCGAGTGCTTCGATCCCCGGCCTGCTACGAGAAAGATCATGAGCCTGCTCCAGCCCAAGATTCCGTTCGGGCCAGACGATTACCTGGCCTGGGAAAGCGAACAGCCTTTCCGCAGCGAATACGTGGACGGCGAAGTGTTCGCCATGGGCGGTGCTTCCGACGCGCATGGCACGGTGGCGGGAAACCTGTTTGCCGGCTTGCATGCTCTTTTGCGTGGCAAGCCCTGCAAGACCTTCATCTCCGACATGAAGGTCCATGTCGAAGCAGCAAACAGCTTTTACTACCCGGACATCCTCGTCACCTGCGACCCGCGCGACCGCACGCCCGAGGCAAGCCACGTCAAGCGCCATCCGGTGCTGGTCGTCGAAGTGCTGTCGCCCACCACTGAAGCCTACGACCGTGGCGACAAGTTCGCTGCTTACCGCACGCTGCCCTCATTGCAGGAGTACGTGCTGGTTTCGGTGGAGCAGCGCCGCGTCGAAGTGTTCCGCCGCGATGCCACCGGGCACTGGGTGCTCTATCCGTTTGCAGCGAATGAAGAGCTGGAACTGGCCAGCGTAGATTTCCGCTGCCCGGTGGCCGAGGTATTCGAAGGCGTGAAGGGGGCTTAGGCTCGCGCTGCCCTTCAGGCCGGCTGCCCTTCAGGCCGGCTGCCGTTCTTCCAGAATCTTGAAGAACACCGTCTCCAGCGACACCGCCGGCTTCACCGTCACCAGCCGGCCGCCGGCAGTCTGCAGGCGGGTGAGGAAGGCGGGCAGGGCGGACTCGTCCAACTCCTGTTCGTACTCGCCTTCGCGGATTACCGCGTGTTCGCCGTCGAGCGGCGCATTGGCCTGGTAGCGGACGATGAAGCGGTCGGCGCGTTCGCTGACCAGGTCGCGCGGCGAGCGCGTGGTCAGCAGCTCGCCCTGGTGGATGAAGCCGAAGCGGTCGGCGATGCGCTCGACGTCGTGCAGCACGTGCGAGGTGAAGAAGATCGCGCCGCCGTCGCGCTTGTAGTCGGCGAGGATGTCCACCACGTCCTTGCGTCCCACCGGGTCCAGGCCCGATAGCGGCTCGTCCAGCACCAGCAGGCGCGGGCTGACGACCAGCGCATGGGCCAGCGCAACCCGCTGCACGTTGCCCTTCGACAGCTCGCGGATGCGGCGCCGGGCATTCTGCGCCACCGAGAAACGTTCCAGCCACTGCATGCACCAGGCCTCGGCATCCGCGCGGCGGATGTCGTACATGTCGAGCGCCATGCGCAGGATTTCCATCGGCGTGAACTGCTCGTACAGTGCGGGCGATTCCGGCACGTAGGCGATGCCCTTGCGCGACGCCGCTTCGCGCGCCGATACCCCGTACAGCTTCACCTCGCCTTCGTAGTCGTTGATGACGTCGAGCATGACCTTGATCGTGGTCGACTTGCCCGCGCCGTTGGGGCCGACGAAGCCGAAGACCTCGCCTTCGCTGACCTCGAAGCTGACGTCGCGCAGGGCCTGCACGGTCTTGCCGCGCGAATGGAAAGTCTTGCCGACGGAGCGGAATTCGAGAGCGGATGTCATGGGTGGTTTCCTTGGCTACTCCACATGCCCAGCGATTCGAAATCGAACGATAGCTGGCGATGGTGACGGATGGCGAGCAGATGCACGGTGTCGCCGATGTGCGCATACAGCACCAGATGTTGTGCCGTCACGTATTCCCGCAGGCTGGCCGCGGGGTCCAGTTTTTCAAGCTGTGAGACGAGCCGCTCGAGCTGTGAGGCCGCTTCGATGGATTGCGCAGGGCGGGTGAGGAAATCACGGCCCATGTCCGGGTGGCGCTCGAGGTTCGGGATCACCACGTCGTGCAGGGTATTGAGCAGCGTATCGAAATGCCCGGACGAATCGGTCCCATCCAGGAAGCCTTCGATGGCTTCGAGATGAAGCTCGAAGCTTCGGGTGACGAGGACGGCAGCGATCCTGCTCATTCCTTGGCGCGGCGTGCCTTGAAATCGGCGATCGCCGTGCGGGCGTCCCGGCTGCGGCCCTCGGCAACGTCTCGCAAGCCGCTTGCGGCATCGTCGATCAGCAGCATGTGGATGTGCGCGCGTTCGAGCCGATGGTAGTGGTCCAGGCGCTGTGCATCGATCAGTGCGACATAGCTCTCACCATTCTTGGTGATGATCTTCTCCGCGCCTGCCTTGACCTGGTCCGCCAGCTCAGACAACTGGGCGCGGGCGGTGGTCAGCGAAACGATGTCTCGTGCAGTGATGGTCATGGTGGTCGCTGTACAGAGTTGACGCCTTGATTCTAGCCTGAAGGCAAGCGCTCGGTAGCAAATCGAGCTTGCCGCCAAGAGAAGGTCGGCGATGCCGGTAGCTTGGGCGGGTGCCTCGTTCTGTGGCAAGGACGGTTGGAACAGCTCTGCCTACGGCCTTTCGAGCCCGGCGATCTTCAGCTCCCGCAAGCGGAAACGCCCCTCGGCGAACTCATAGCCGATGCGCAAGGGATCGTCCGGGAAGGCGTCCAGTTCGCCGCTGTCGATCAGTGCCTGCGGATCGGCCAGCGCCTGGCCGAAGCGCGCCTCGTAGCGCTGCTGGGCGGCGCGCAGTGCCATCAGGCCCTGCAGCCGGGCGATGCGCTTGTCGAGCATGCCCTGCAGCTTGGGGTCGTTCGTCTGCGCGCGCTCGCGCTGCAGGAATTCCAGCGCCGCGCTGTCGTCCTTCAACTCGCCCGCGGCCAGCATGATGGCGAACTTGCGAAAGCCGGCCGCGTTGTCGGTGGCACGTTCGGCGGCCGTCTCCAGCGCCGCGCGGGCACCGTCAACGTCGTGCAGGAAGAAATACTGGTTGAAGCCGTAGAAGAAGGGCGGCACCTCGTCCCAGAAGCGGCAATCGGTCGCGCGCTTGAGCAAGTCGTTGCCCTCGGCCACCGCGCCGCCCCAGGTCAGCAATGCATTGCCCTGGTAGTAGTTGTCCTCGTGGCAGGGATTCAACTGCGCCACGACGCGCCGCGCACGGATGGCGAAAGAGGCATTGGCTTCCGCCGCCTCGGGTGCATCACTGGCGGTGGCGACGGCACGGATCGACTCGAAGTTCGCCGCCAGGAAGCGGTCACCGCCGGTCAGCAGCAACTGCACCGGCGCCGACAGCACCACGCGGTCGAACACCTCGGCCGGCGGTGCAGCACTGACGGACGGACGCGTCGCCCAGATCGCGGCAAACAGGCCGAAGCCGGCTACCGCGACCGCCAGCGGAGCGAGGTTCCTGCTATCCATCATGCGAACTTCTTGCGGTTCAGCGCCCACACCGACAGACCCAGCAGGGCCGCCGCATAAGCCAGCGCCGAGACCACGCGCAGCGCCCAGTCCTCGGGCAGGAACTGCCACTGGCCGTAGAGCGAGATCATCCGCACATCCAGCGCAGCCAGATCGGGCAACAGGTAGCCGAGCAGGCTCAGCGACGACTGGTAAGTGTCGGCATTGCCGACCAGCGTGCTGTCGCGCGTCAGCAGCGCGACGATGGCCGAATAGGAGCGCGCCACCAGCATGAAGCCGAGGGTGCCGATGAGGACGAAGCTAGGTGTGGTGGTGGTGACGGCGATCAGGGTGCCGATGGTGAGCACGACCAGCAGGTCGAGGGCGATGAAAGCGAGGGTGACGAGATAGGGCAGGCCGAGGTCGGGAGGCGTGGACTGGGCGTAGCCATTACCGATAAATGTGATTAGACCGCTGAGTAGGGCCGATAAGACCACCAGTACGATTAATAGCAATCCAAAGATGGCAGCGAAGCGGCCGATTAGGAAACGGTAACGTGGGCGAGGATAGGTTAGTGAGCTCAGGAACAGTTTTCGGTCGAATTCGCGTGATAGTAGTTCCTGGAGTAGAAGCACTGCGACAACCGGCAGTGCGATGCGGAACACCGTCAGGCCAAGGTCCAGTGTCACGGTGGCGGGCTGGCGAGCACTGAATTGGGCCGCTATTAGCCCGATCGTGACCAAGGCGATGGAAAGCCAGAGGAACAGGGTGAGAAAGCGGGCGCTGAGGATGAGGTGGACAGCTACGCGAAAATCCGAAAATAAATTCATTGAAAACTCAAAAGGATAATTTTCAGAATCGTGGATTTTTTATATGAAAATCAATTCAATCGATTTCTCAGAATAAGAAGGTTTATTTTCTAAAAGTGGAAGCCGCTGTGACAAAAGTTTACAGCGGCTTTAAGAGGATCAAGATCAAGCAGATTTTAACAAGATTGGATTTGCTTATGCTTCAATCTTGTTGCTCCTATTGGCGTTGTTCACTTGCTGTTGTTGCGGCCTGATTGGCACTGCATGCTTGACCGGGATATACCGGTATGACGGTACCAGCTAGCGTGGTTGCGGTTGCCATAGCTGCTCCGGTGGCAGTTACCCGTTCAGTTCCGGTGCATTCAGTGACATCTCCTGTATCCGGGTCGGGAACACCGCATCCTTCTGGGGTAGGCCGGTCCACCTGCCGCGCGACCGTTCGGCCACCAAGGTGGCAAGCACTGATGGCAACGCGTGTTGCGGTGCAGTTGACGCCGGCATTCACCCCAGTTGACAGATTGATGGTTACATTCTCATTGAGCAGACCACATTGGTCGATTGTAACGGGGCCGGATCCTGCAAGCGGTACAGTTCCTGTAGCAACTTGTGCAAAAGTCAGGCCCGATGCCATCAAACCAATCAGCAGAACAGAAAGCTTTTTCATCTTGTATCTCCAAATTCCAGATCAGATCAGCGCAGCGATGAGATGATTGCAGTGATGCCGTTCTTGGCATCAGCCACTGCGGAAGTGTCGTTGGCCTTCGCTCGATACTCGTTGAACTGCGGAATCGCGATGGCTGCCAGAATGCCGATGATCGCCACGACGATCATCAGTTCGATCAGGGTGAAACCTTTCTGAATCTTTTTCATTTGCCTTGCTCCTTTGAGTACGGCGGTGATCCGCTTGACATGTACATAGCGAAAGCCGTGCCAGGTTCAGGAGCGCAAGTTAGGGCAAGTTTCCGTGATTTTTTACCGCTGGTTGACAGCAGGACTAGGCGGGATGTGACAAAGCGGAGAGCTGGAGTGTCAACTTTTGACAATTGGATCACCGGGAGATACTGCAAAACTCGCGTGCGTTGTTCTTGTGACGAGAGGAAGTCTCTTTTTGCCGATCCGGCCGTAGCGCATTTCGGCAGAACTGATACGGGAATCTCGCCGTCAGGCGGACGTTGCCCATTCCCGGCAGATTTTCCCGGTTTGCTCGACGGCCAGCGTTTCGCCGGTCAGGCCGCAGCGCGTGGTGTCGCCGTCGGTGCGGAAGTGGGCGCATTGCCGGCAGATGCCGAAGGCGTGCTGGCCGTTGAGGCGTTGAAGGGCGACGAGGATGTCGCGCAGGGTGTCGGCGAGCGCGGCGCCGTCGGCCTGCATGTCGAGCGCGCGCTGCATGCGCTCGGCCCAGCTGTCCTGCATCACCGCCATGCCGGCAGGCGTCAGCTTCAGGTGGATGCGCTTGCCGTGGCGTGCGTCGGCCTGCTTGATGATCAGCGCCTTGCGTTCGAGCACGGCCAGGGTCTGTGACACGGTACCGCGGGTGATGCCGAAGTAATCGGCGATGGCGATCGGCAGGTCGCTGTACTGGTTGGCCTGGGCGAGGTATTGCAACACCTGGATGTGGATCGGCAGCAGGCCGTGGCGCGCGGCGTCCTCCCGCACGGCCTGCTGGAACAGTGTGCTCAGGCGTTCGAGGTACAGGGTGGCGGTGCTCATGAAGATAATGTATCGCCTCGATGCATGACTTGACCAGCATGATGTGTGGGGTCTATGCTAAAAATGCATCGAGTCGATGCATAAATATCCATTGAACCGAGGAGAGTCATCATGAGCAAGGCTGTGTTCTTCCACGCGGGTTGCCCGGTTTGCGTATCCGCGGAGCAGCAGTTCGCCAGCGCGCTTGATCCTGCGCGCTATACGGTCGAAGTCGTGCATCTGGGCGAGCAGAAATCCCGCATCGCCGAAGCCGAAAGCCTCGGCGTCAAGTCGGTGCCGGCGCTGGTCATCGACGGCCAGCCTTTCCACATCAACTTCGGTGCCTCGCTGAAGGATCTGAAGTAGGTGCCGCTTGATATGCACGGTGTTGGCATCTGATGGCCGCCTCTGCCAGAATGTGACCATGTGGTCATTTATGGAGGTGCGCCATGCGTACTGTCGCTGTTGTCGAAGCGAAGAGCCATTTTTCGGCACTGCTGGCTGCCGTGGAGAATGGTGAAGAGGTGGCGATCACGCGGCGTGGCCGGGTGATCGCTCGTCTCGTGCCGGATACGATGCGCTCGGCGGCGGATGTCTTCCGGCCGTGCTGGGAGGATGGCGGGCTGGATCTGAGCCCGCCTGACGATGCGCCGGCAGAGCCGGTAGCCGATTGGGACTGACGGTCCATGAGCTACCTGCTCGATACGAACATCTTCATCGCGGCATTGAAGGGGCATCCAGCCGTGCGTGCTCGGCTGGAAACGCTGCCGGCGGCAGCAATCCTGTTGTCGCCGATCGTGCTCGGGGAGTTGGAAACCGGTGTGGAAAAGAGTGCGCAGATCGAGCGCAACCGGAGCCGGCTCGCTGCCGTGCTTGCCGGCCTGGCCGTGCCGCCGCTCGATGCTGCGGTCGGCGGTGTCTATGCACGTGTCCGTGCCGAACTCGAAAAGCAGGGGACGCCGATCGGCGCCAACGATCTATGGATCGCCGCCCAGGCGCTTTCGCTTGGCGCCGTACTGGTCACCGACAATGTGCGCGAGTTCGGGCGGGTGAAGGGGCTCGTCGTGGAGAACTGGCTTGCCGAGTGAGCGGGGCCCTTGCCTGAATGGCTGACCATCCGGCGCCCCGATCTCGAATCAAGCCTTCATTTCCGTTTCGGCTTCCGCCGCTGCTCCACCGGCTTTTGTGCAGCCGCCGCCGGGCGCGGCTGGCCGTATTGCCGGTAAACGGCACGGGCGTCGGCCTCCGCGCGTTCCTGCGTGCAGATGGACGGATCGTCGTCGTGGCCGCTGAAGAAGTCGTCCTCCTGCGCGGCCATGACGAGCTTGATCGCGGCCTCTTCGCTCTGCTCGTAGCGTTCGTAGAGCAGGGTGGTGACTTCGTCCAAGTGCTGTTCGTAGCTCATCGGCATGGCGTCCGGCCCCTCAGCGCAGCGTGACGAGTTCTTCGGCACTGGTGGGGTGGATGGCGACGGTGCGGTCGAAATCGGCCTTGCGCGCGCCCATGCGGACGGCGACGGCAAAGCCTTGCAGCATCTCGTCGGCGCCGTCGCCGATGACGTGCACGCCGACGATGCGTTCGTCGGCGCCTTCGCAGACCAGTTTCATCGCCGTACGCGGGCGGTGCTCGGTCAGGGCGTGGTACATGGCGGTGAAGCGGGTGGTGTAGACCTTGACCTCGGCGAAGCGCTTGCGGGCTTCGTCCTCGGTGAGGCCGACGGTGCCGATCGGCGGGTGGCTGAAGACGACGGTGGGGATGTTGTCGTAGTCGAGCCGGCTGTCGGGCTGGTTCAGGAACAGGCGGGCGGCCAGCTTGCGGCCGGCGGCGATGGCGACGGGGGTCAGCTCGGCCTGGCCGGTGATGTCGCCGATGGCGTAGATGCCGGCCACCTTGGTGTTCTGGAAGGCGTCGGTATGGATGACGCCCTTGTCGTCGGCGGCGATGCCGGCGGCTTCGAGATTCAGGCGGTCGGTGTTGGCGCGGCGGCCGGTGGCCCACACGAGGGCGTCGGCTTCGAAGACCTTGCCGTCATCGCAGGCTATGCGCAGGCTGCCGTCGGCCTGGCGGCTGACCGACTTGGGCTGGACGCCGAAGTTCAGGCGCACGCCATTGGCCTGCATCTGTTCGCCGAGCTCGTCGCGCAGCATGGCGTCGAAGGGGCGCAGCAGGTGGGGGCCGCGCACCAGCATGTCGACCTCGCTGCCGAGGCCCTGGAACACGCCGGCCAGTTCCACCGCGACGTAGCCGGCGCCGACCACGGCGACACGGCGCGGCTGCCGGTCGAGGGCGAAGAAACCGTCCGAATCGATGCCGAGCTCGGCGCCTTCGATGTCCGGCAGCGCCGGGCGGCCGCCGGTGGTGATGACGATGTGCGGCGCGCTGTAGCGTTCGCCGCCGACTTCGATCGTGCGGGCATCGACGAAGCGGGCGAAGCCCTCGACGACGTCGACGCCGGCCTTGTCCAGCATGTTGGCGTAGATGCCGTTGAGGCGGGCGATGTAGGCGTCGCGGCGGGTCTTGAGAGTGTTCCAGTCGAAGCGGATTTCCGGCGCGTCGAAGCCGTAGCCGGGGGCGTCGCGCATGGCCTGGGCGATGTTCGAGGCGTACCACATCACTTTCTTCGGCACGCAGCCGACGTTCACGCAGGTACCGCCGAGGCGGGCGGCTTCGACCAGCAGCACGCGGGCGCCGTATTCCGCCGCGCGCCGGGCGGTGGCGACGCCGCCGCTGCCGCCGCCGATGGCGATGTAGTCGTATTGCTTCATGTCGGATTCCTTTGCTGGATGTCGGTGACGGCCGGGTTGCCGTCGAGGTTCAGGCTGCGGCCGGCCTCCGCAAGTTCCTCGGGGGTGTTGATGTTGCGGAAGGCCGCGGCCTCGTCGTCGAAAGCCGCTTCAGCCACGTCGAGGGTGTCGTGCCAGCGGGCGACGCCGCGCCCGCCGCCGTGGAGATAGTCGGCGAGGTGCCCGGCCAGCTCGCGCCGGCACAGGCAGAACACCGGCTGCAGGCGTCCGGCCGCGCGGGCAACGGCGAGCTGGGCGCCGGCTGCGTGCAGCGCACCGGCGAGGCGGTCGACGAGATCGGCCGGCAGGAACGGCGAGTCGCAGGGCGCGGTGGCGACCAGTGGGTGGCGGGCGTTCGACAGCGCGGCATGCAGTCCGGCAAGCGGGCCGGCGAAGCCGCCGATGTCGTCGCCGAACACCGGATGGCCGAAGGCGCGCCAGATTTCGAGATTGCGGTTGGCATTGATGATGACTTCATCCACCTGCGGCGCGAGGCGCGCGAGCACGTGTGCGGCCATCGGCCTGCCGGCGAGTTCGGCAAGGCCCTTGTCTACGCCGCCCATGCGGCTGCCCTGGCCGCCGGCGAGCAGGACACCGGTGATGCGGCGGTCGGCAGGGCGCGGGGCAGGAGCGGGCATCGTGACGGCAATGAGGTGTCGGCGAGGCTGTCGATTGTAGCGGCTTGCCGGCCATGCGGTCAGGCCGCGGGCGGCTTCCTGCTGCCGAGCAGGCCGACGGCCTGCAGCACGTGTGGCGGCGGACCGCTGAGCCAGTTGCGGATTTCGTCCGACGGCAGGGGCTGGGCGAAAAGGTAGCCTTGGGCAACGTTGCAGCGATGGTCGGCGAGAAAACGCAACTGCGCCTGGGTCTCGACACCTTCGGCGACCACGGTCATGCCGAGGCCGTGGGCCAGGGCGATGGTGCCGCGCACGATCGCGGCGGCGTCGTGGTCGCCGGTGTCGCCGACGTCACCGACGAAGCTCCTGTCGATCTTCAGCTCCGAGACCGGGAAGCGCTTGAGCAGCGACAGCGAGGAATAACCGGTGCCGAAGTCGTCGACCGCGATGCTGACGCCCAGGCCGTGGATGCTCCGCAGCAGTTCGGCGGCGCAGCCGGGGTCGCGCATCGCGGTCGATTCGGTCAGCTCCACCTTCAGCATCGATGGCGCGAGCCCGCTGTCGCTGAGGCCTTCGCGGATGGTGTCGACGATGGCCATGTCCGAGAACTGGCGGGCCGAGACATTGACCGCCAGCGGTACTGCGAGCAGCCCTTCGCGGCTCCAGCGCGCGGTCTGCCTCATCGCGTTGTGGATCGCCCATTTGCCGATGCCGCGGATGATGCCGGATTCTTCCGCAGCGGGAATGAACTCGTCCGGCATCACCCGCCCCTTGCCCGGGCGCTGCCAGCGGATCAGGGATTCGAGGCCTGCCAGGCGGCCGCTGGCGATCTCGATCTGCGGCTGGTAGAACAGTTCGAATTCTTCGTTGGCGAGGCCGTGGTGCAGCGCTGTTTCCATGTCCAGGCGGTCGCGCGACCAGGTGTTCATCTCCGGCGAGTAGAAGGTGTAGCGGCTGCCGCCTTCGATCTTGCCCCGGTACATGGCCTTGTCGGCCATCGACAGCAGGGTTTCGGCATTCGGACTGTCGTCCGGCCCTACGCTGATGCCGATGCTGCACGACAGCAGCAGGCCGGTGTTGCCGTCGGCCTCGAACTCGCGGTCGAGAATCTCGAGCACCTTGAGCGCCACGGCGATCACCGCAGTGCGGTCTTCCAGCTTGTCCATCAGGATGATGAATTCATCGCCGCCCCAGCGTGCGATGGTGTCGCCGCGGCGCACCGAGGCCTGCAGGCGCGCAGCCACTTCCCGCAGCACGGCGTCGCCGGCGTCGTGTCCCAGGCTGTCGTTGATGCGCTTGAAGCGGTCGAGGTCGACGAACAGCAGCGCCAGCATGTTGCTGTGGCGCAAGGCATTGGCCAGCGCCTGGCGCAGGCGGTCGAGCAGCAGGGCGCGGTTGGGCAGCCCGGTCAGCAGGTCGTGAGTGGCTTCGTGCTGCAGCCGGACGGTGGCGGCGATGGCGTCGGTGACGTCGTTGAACGCCAGTACCGCGCCGCCGCCGGCACCGCCGACCGGGGTCGCGGTGAGCTTGAGGGCGTAGCTGCTGCCGTCCGGACCCTGCCATTCGATCGGTTCCGGCAGGCGTATGGGCAGCCGGTTCTTCAGGCAGGCGAGCACGGTTTCGACGATCTGCGGGGTCTGGCCGGTATGGCCGCGGACGAGGTCCCCGATCAGGCTGCCCTGCGCTTCGTCGCGGCTCAGGCCGGTCAGATGTTCGGCAACGGGATTGGTCAGGGTGACGCGGGTGCCTTCGTCGATGGTGAAGACCGCATCGGCGATCGAGCGCAGGGTGGCGTCGGCGTCCTGCTGGGCGTGGCGCAGCCTGCCGCGGGTGCGCTGCAGGTACAGCCCGAACCACAGCAGGCTGCCGAACAGCAGGCTGGCCAGTGCCGGGATCGGGGAGATCCACAATTGCCAGGCATTGAGCGCCATGCCGCTGATGGCAACCGGAAGCATGGCAAGGCCGGCCACTGCGGCGGCGGCGGTGGGCGGGGACTGCAGGCGGGCGTGGACGAGGGCGGCAAGCGTCAGCAAGGCCAGGCCGAGGCCCAGGGCGGCGCTGTTGTCCGCGCTGCGATAGATCAGGCCGCTGTTCAGTGCGTCATAGGTGCGGGCGTGGAACTCGACCGCTGCCATCGGCTGGCCGTTGCGGGAGTCCGGGGTGGGCAGGCTGGCATCGAGGCCATAGGCCGTGGGGCCGATGAACACGGCTTTGCCGCGCAGCCGTTCGGCGAGCTCGGGGCGGTCGAGCAGGCTGTGATACGGGATGCGGGCAGGTGCGGTGCTCGTGCCGGGATAAGGCAGCAGGATTTCGCCCTCGCGCACCCACTGCGGACTGGAAGCGACATGGCGCATCCAGTGAGTGCCCGAAGCTGCCTGGCTTCGGGCCGCCAGGCGCAGGGCTGCCAAGGCGAGCGCTTCCCAATGCGGCGAGCCGCTGCCCGCGCGGCGATAGGTGCGCCGCACCAGGGCGTCGGCGTCGAGTTCGACATCGACATGGCCGAGTGCGGCGGCGGCATTGCCGAGTTCGGGCGTGGGCAGCAGGTCGGCCACGCCGCCGTCGAAGCCCCCGGCCTCCCGTGGCGCAACTGCCAGCGCGACGCGGCCGGATGCCGCGATAGACGCCGCCAGCCGCTGGTCGCTGCCGGAGGGCTCGGCAAACAGGATCGACATGCCGATGGCGGAGACGCCGGCCGCGCTGAGCCGGTCGACCAGCTGCGCATGCACGGCACGATCCCAGGGCCAGCGTCCGAGCGCGTGGAGTGAAGCGTCGTCGATCGCGATCACGATCGAATCCTGCGTGCGGTTCTTGCCGCGGAACAGCGGCTCGAGCGTGTCGTAGGCGAGCAGGTCGAAACGCTGCACCGGCAGCCAGGAAAGCAGCGACAGGGCGCATGCCAGGACTGCTGCCACTGCCCATGGCAGGTAGCGTCCGGAGACTTCGGCCAGTCGGCTGCGGCTCACAGCGCTAGCCTCCTTCATCTCCATGGTCGGGGGCCGGGGCCTTGTGCAGGGAGGCCAGCGTCCTGCGAAGCCCCTCCGCCGCGCCGCCATGGGGAGCGTGCGCGTGTCTTGCGGACGGAGGGGCGAGGGCCGTCATAGCGCGAGGATCACCGGTAGCAGCAGGAAGAGCGCTTGCCAGCGGCTGTGCGGAACGTCGATCTGCTGCGCCTGGCCCCAGGGGCCGGGCGGGCTGCCGGGCTCTTGCGTGCGGATGCGCACATGCCAGGTTCCGGCTTCGGGCTGGTGGAGGGCGATTTCGGGCGTGGTGGTGTCGAACTCATGTTCCGGTGCGCTGAAATCGGCTTCACGGCTGAGCTGGACCTGGTAGCGGTCGCCTTCGCTGCCTGCGCGCCAGTGCAGGCGGAGGAGATCGCTGTCCACTTCGGCTGCAGCGGCGGTGGGGCCGGCAGGGGGGCGCCGGAAGGGCTGGGGGTCGGACCATGGTCCGCGGCCTTCCGCCGTCGTGCTGACGGCGACGCGCCAGAAGTAGTCGCCGGCAGGCAGCGCATCCACAACGAGTCCGGTGCCGTCGAGCGTTTCGTGAGCGGTGAGCGGAGCACTGAAGCTGCTGTCGGCGGCGAGCTGGAAATGGTAGGCCCGGGCGTCCGGAATGCGGGCCCAGCGGAAGGTGACCCTGTCCTCCACCGCGAAGCCGCCGGCCGCCGGCTGGCTGGGGAAAGGAGGCTCAGGGCGCGCATCGACGACGATCTCGCGCTCGGCGCCCAGGCCTTCCAGGCCGCGGCCGTCGATTGCGCGCACGCGTATGTGGTAGCGGCCGTCGGCCAGCGCGGCGCTGCCGAGCACCGCCGGCTCATCGGCGACGAGATCCGATGCGAGCGCGGTGAAGCTCTGCTGCGAGGCGACCTGGGTGCGGTATCGCGTGGCCCCTGCGACGGCTTCGATCGGCAGGCGGAAGGGTAAGCGGTCGATGACTCCGGGAACGGCTTCCACGCTTGGCGCAGGCAGCAGGCCGGTGGCCTGCCCGGGCGCTTCGCCTGCCGCCGCATAGGCACCGGTGGCGGCGCCCAGGCGGGTTTCGCCGCGACGGTTGTGCAGGGAAACTTCGCCGCTGACCGTTTCCGCCAGCATGCCGTCGGCCAGTGCCGCGACACGGAATTCGGTGCCGCGGACGGCGGCCACGGCAGCGGGCGTCTCGATGGTGTAGCGGCCGCCGCTGTGCCGCATCGACTGTACGCTGTTGTCGATGCGGCCGCGTTTCAGTTCGAAGTCGACAAGCTGCCCATCCGAGGCCTCGAGGCGATGCAGCGTGCGTATGTGCAGCTCGGAATTGGCTTCGATCAGGTTGCGGCTGCCGTCCGGAAGCTGCAGCGTCACGCTGCCGTCATGTCCGGTGCGGATCAGGCTGCCGGCGGAAAGCATCATGCCGGGCGAGAGCGGGCTGGCCTGGCTGCCGATCTCATGCTGGACGGTGCCGAGCACATCGACGACGCGCGCCGACACGGCTTCTGTCCGCATCCACTTGAACGGCATGCGCAGCCGGGTGCCGGGGGGGATCCGGGTCGGCTCGAGGATCTGGTTGTAGGCCTGGATCCTCGGCCAGTAGTTGATGTGCTTGAGATAACGCGTGGTGATGTTCCACGGGTTGTCGCCGGGCTGGACGATGTAGTCGAAATCCTGTTGGGCCTGGGCTGCAGCGCAGGGGCCGAGCAGGGCGAAGAGCAGGAGGGACGACATCCGGGCTGCCCGCAGGGCAGGAGGTCGCGGCAGAGGTCTGATGTCCATGGCAGTCCTTGCGGCAGTGGACGATGCTGAAGCCGGTGTCGTCCGATGTTTTTTTCCTACGTAGCGAATGATAGCCCCACGAGCCGGTGGAGAAGCATGCGGAAGATCAAAATGCATACTTCTTGCTCATATCGTGTTTACAGGGGCGGACATGACGCGTTCTGCCCGGCAGAACTGTGGCGGGCGGTACAATGCGCCCCTTCCCTGCCCGGAGCCCGCAATGGCCGAAACTTTCTTTTCTCCCTGTCCACGTGGCCTCGAAGCCCTGCTTGCCGACGAACTGCATGCGTTCGGCGCCAAAAGCGTGCAGGCGGTGCATGGCGGGGTGGCCTGGCAGGGCGACTGGGCAGCCTGCCATCGCGCCAACCTGGAAAGCCGGCTCGCCACCCGCGTGCTGTGGCGGGTGGCGCAGGGGCGCTACCGGGCCGAGATCGACATCTACAAGCTCGCCTACAGCGTGACCTGGGCGAAGTGGTTCACCGCCGACGACACGATCCGCATCTACGTCACCGCGCGCAAGTCGCCGCTGAAGAGCCTGGAGTTCATCACGCTGCGGGTCAAGGACGCGGTGTGCGACCATTTCCGTACCGTCAGCGGCCGGCGCCCGAGCGTGGATACGGCGAATCCGGCGGTGCGCATCCATCTCTTCCTGACCGAGGACACGGCGACGCTGTACGTCGATACCTCGGGCGAGCCGCTGTACAAGCGCGGCTTCAAGCCCGCCGCGGTCGAAGCGCCGCTGAAGGAGAACCTGGCCGCCGGCATCCTGCGCCTGTCGGGGTGGACGCCGGGCGAGGTGCTGCTCGATCCGATGTGCGGCAGCGGCACCTTCCTGATCGAGGCGGCGATGATGGCGCTCGACATCGCACCGGGGCTGGGGCGCGGCTTCGGCTTCGAGAAGTTCCGCCACCACGACCGGGCCGGCTGGGCAGCGGTGCGCCGCGCCGCAGAATCGCGGCGGCAGGCGCCGCGTGTCCTGCCGCTCTTTGGTTCGGACATCGTCGGCGAATGGGTGCGCCGCACGCGGGTGAATCTGGACGCCGGCGGACTGGCGAAGTGCGTGACCCTGGACCGCGCCGACGTGCTGGAGCGTATGCCGCCCGCGGCCGAGGGCGTGATGGTGGCGAATCCGCCCTACGGCGTGCGCATCGGCGAGGCCGAGGAACTGGCTGCCTTCTATCCGTGCCTGGGCGATGCGCTCAAGCAGCGCTGGGGCGGCTGGCGCTGCCATTTCTTCAGCGCCGATCCGGCGCTGCCGAAGCTGATCGGCCTGAAGGCGAGCAGGCGCACGCCTTTGTTCAATGGCGCATTGGAATGCCGCCTGTACGAATACCGCATGGTCGCTGGCAGCAACCGGCGCAAGGAGCGTGAGCCGGACGCGGGGCCGTCGGACGGCGGCGGCTGAGCCTCAGACCAGGCCGAGGTCCTGCAGCCCGCCGCCGGTCGGCTGTTCGCCGAGCTTGCTGTGGAGCTTGATCTGCAGGCGCAGGTCGTTGATGGAGTCGGCGTTGCGCAGGGCGTCTTCGTAGGTGATCTTGCCGGCCTCGTAGAGCTCGAACAGGGCCTGGTCGAAAGTCTGCATGCCGATTTCGCGCGAGCGCTTCATGATTTCCTTGATCTCGGGGATGTTGCCCTTGAATACGAGGTCGGCGATCAGCGGCGAGTTCAGCATCACTTCCACCGCCGGCACGCGGCCCTTGCGTTCCTTCAGCGGCAGCAGCCGCTGCGAGATCATCGCGCGCAGGTTCAGCGACAGGTCCATCAGCAATTGCTGGCGGCGCTCTTCGGGGAAGAAGTTGATGATGCGGTCGATCGCCTGGTTGGCACTGTTGGCGTGCAGCGTGGCCAGGCACAGGTGGCCGGTCTCGGCGAAGGCGATGGCGTAGTCCATGGTTTCGCGGTCGCGGATCTCGCCCATCAGGATGACGTCCGGCGCCTGGCGCAGGGTGTTCTTCAGGGCGGCTTCCCACGAGTCGGAATCGATGCCGATCTCCCGCTGGGTGACGATGCAGTTCTTGTGCGGATGCACGAATTCGATCGGATCCTCGACCGTGATGATGTGGCCGTAGCTGTTCTCGTTGCGATGGTCGACCATCGCCGCGAGCGACGTCGTCTTGCCGGTGCCGGTGCCGCCGACGAATACCACCAGGCCGCGCTTGCTCATCGCCACTTCGTTCAGCACTGGCGGCATGCCCAGCTCCTCCAGGCTGGGAATGCGCTGCGGGATGGTGCGCAGCACCAGCCCGACCTTGCCTTGCTGGACGAAGGCATTGGCGCGGAAGCGGCCGATGCCTGCCGGCGAGATGCCGAAGTTGCATTCCTTGGAGGCCTCGAATTCGGCCGCCTGGCGGTCATTCATGATCGCGCGCGCGAGTTCGGCCGTGTGCTGGGGCTGCATGGCCTGGTTGGACTGCGGCATGATGCGGCCGTCGATCTTGATCGCCGGCGGAAAACCGACGGTGATGAACAGATCGGAGCCGTTCTTCTGCAGCATCAGCCGCAGCAGGTCGTGCATGAACTTGAGTGCCTGGTCGCGTTCCATGGGTGCGTGTTCTCGTCGGGAGTCGGGGGCTTGGCCTGGGTAGGATCACAGCCGGCGTTCAGCCGGCGATGCTGTCCTTGTTCTGCGCGCGCAGGCGTGCTTCGACCGGCGACACGATGTTGCGCCGGACCAGGTCGGCCAGGCACTGGTCCAGCGTCTGCATGCCGACGTTCTGGCCGGTCTGGATCGCCGAATACATCTGCGCGATCTTGTTCTCGCGGATCAGGTTCCGGATCGCCGGCGTGCCGATCATGATCTCGTGCGCGGCGACGCGCCCCTGGCCGTCCTTGGTCTTGAGCAGGGTCTGCGAGATCACCGCGCGCAGTGATTCGGACAGCATCGAGCGCACCATGTCCTTCTCGGCGGCGGGGAAGACGTTGACGATACGGTCGATGGTCTTGGCCGCCGACGAGGTGTGCAGGGTGCCGAACACCAGGTGGCCGGTTTCGGCCGCAGTCAGCGCCAGGCGGATGGTTTCGAGGTCGCGCATTTCGCCCACTAGGATCACGTCCGGGTCTTCGCGCAGCGAGGCGCGCAGGGCGTTGTCGAAGGAGGCGGTGTCGCGGTGCACCTCGCGCTGGTTGATCAGGCAGCGCTTGGATTCGTGCACGAATTCGATCGGGTCCTCGACGGTCAGGATGTGGCCGTACTCGTTCTCGTTGATGTAGTCGATCATCGCCGCCAGCGTGGTCGACTTGCCCGAGCCGGTCGGGCCGGTGACCAGCACGATGCCGCGCGGGGTGTCGGCGATCTCCTTGAAGATCTTCGGGCAGTTCAGTTCCTCGAGCGTCAGCACCTTGGACGGAATGGTCCGGAACACCGCACCGGCGCCGCGGTTCTGGTTGAAGGCGTTGACCCGGAAGCGGGCCAGGTTGGGCACGGCGAAGGAGAAGTCGCACTCCCAGGTTTCCTCGAACTGCTTGCGCTGGCCGTCGTTCATGATGTCGTACACCATGGCGTGCACGTCCTTGTGCTCCATCGGCGGCAGGTTGATGCGGCGCACGTCGCCGTGGACGCGGATCATCGGCGGCAGGCCGGCGGAAAGATGCAGGTCGGAAGCCTTGTTCTTGACGGCGAAGGCGAGCAGTTCGGTGATGTCCATCGTAGTCCCTGGCCGGGCGGAGCCCAAAAAGATCGATCGGTGCGGAATGTTATACTTTTCGCCGCTTCAGCCAGAGGAAATAGACCACGGACATGATGACGATCGAGGAGCGCCTGCGGGCCGTGCAGGCTCGTGTCGCAGCGGCGGCGCAGGCCGCCGGACGTGATCCGGAGTCGGTCCGCTTGCTCGCCGTCAGCAAGACGTGGCCCGCCGAAGCGGTGCGCGAAGCCGCCGCCGCGGGCCAGCGCGCCTTCGGCGAGAACTACGTGCAGGAAGGCGTCGCCAAGGTCGAGGCGCTGCGCGAGGCGACGCTGGAAGGGGGGCTGGACGGACCGCTCGAATGGCACTTCATCGGCCCGCTGCAGAGCAACAAGACGCGGCCGGTGGCAAATGCCTTCGACTGGGTGCACAGTATCGACCGGCTGAAGATCGCCGAGCGCCTGTCGGTGCAGCGTGACGTGCATCGGCCGCCGCTGAACGTCTGCATCCAGGTCAATGTCAGCGGCGAGGAAAGCAAGAGCGGCGTCGAGCCGGACGAGGCCGTAGCGCTGGCGAAGGCAGTGGCCGTGCTGCCGAAGCTCCGGCTGCGCGGGCTGATGTGCATTCCCGAGCCGACCGGGGACGAAGCCCTGTTGCGCTCCCGGTTCGCCTTGCTGCGCAAGCTGAAGGCGGAGCTGGTGGCCGCAGGACTGGAACTCGACACCTTGTCGATGGGCATGTCGCATGACATCGAGCCGGCGGTGGCCGAAGGTGCGACGATGGTGCGCGTGGGCACGGCGATTTTCGGCGAGCGCATGCGGCCGGCGGCGCCGCAATGAGCCGGCACGATTCAATGCATGACAGCCGGGCGTCCGGCCCGGCATTCACAGAGAGAACGAGAGCATGAAGATCACTTTCCTGGGTGGTGGCAACATGGCAGCGGCCCTGATCGGCGGCATGATCGAGCGCGGCTTCGATGCGGCAGGCATCCAGGTCGTCGACCTCGGTGCCGAGACGCGTGCGCGGCTGACCGGGCGCTTCGGCCTGCGTGCGGTGGAGTCCTTCGATGCTGCGGCACTGAATTGTGACGTGCTGATGCTGGCCGTGAAGCCGCAGCAGATGAAGGAAGCGCTGGCGCCGATCGCGGGCAGGCTGAACGGCCAGATCGTCATCAGCGTTGCCGCCGGCCTGCGCCTGGCCGACCTCGGCCGCTGGCTGGGTGCGCCGGGCCAGCCCTATACCCGGCTGGTGCGCTGCATGCCCAACACGCCGGCGCTGATCGGTGCCGGCATCACCGGGCTGTATGCCGATCCGAGCGTGGACGCCGACGGCCGCGAAGCTGCCGAGCGCATCCTGTCTGCCGTCGGCAGCGTGGTGTGGGCGGATACCGAAGACCAGATGGACGCGGTCACGGCGATTTCCGGCAGCGGCCCGGCCTATGTGTTCCATTTCATCGAGGCGCTGGAAGATGCCGGGCGTGCGCTCGGCTTCGACGAGGCCGATGCGCGCCGGCTGGCGATCGACACCGTGCTCGGCGCGGCGAAGCTGGCGGCCGGCTCGGAGGACTCGCCCGCGGTGCTGCGCGAGAAAGTGACTTCCAAGGGCGGCACCACCGCGGCGGCGCTGAACAGCCTGGCCGAGTCCGGCTGGCACGGCGCGCTGGTCAGGGCGGTCGGCGCGGCACGGTCGCGCGGGCAGGAGCTGGGCGCCGAACTCGGCAAGGACTGATCCGCGATGCTCGCCAACATCCTGCTGCTGGTCCTCGACGCTGCCGGCGGTTTCCTGACGCTGATGCTGCTGGCACGCTTCTACATGCAGTGGCAGCGCATTTCCTTCCGCAATCAGATCGGCCAGTTCGTCGTCTCCACCACCGACTGGCTGGTGCGGCCGCTGCGCCGTTTCGTGCCCGGCCTGTTCGGCCTGGACATGGCCAGCCTGCTGCCGGCCTGGGTGGTGCAGGTGGCGATGGTCGCCATCGAGCTGAGCCTGCGCGGCGCGGTGTTCAGCGGCAATGTGGGTGCGGTGCTGGTGGGTCTGTGGGGTGTCGGCCTGATCGAGCTGGTCCGCATGATGGTGTATCTGCTGTTCGCGGTCGTGCTCGGTTCGGCGGTGTTGTCCTGGGTCAGTCCGCATGCACCGCTGGCGCCGCTGCTGCATTCGCTGGCCGAGCCTTTCCTGCGGCCCTTCCGCCGCATCGTGCCGACGATCGCCAACGTGGATCTGTCGCCGCTGGTGCTGCTGCTGGTGCTGCAGATCGTGCTGATGCTGCTGGCAGGCATGCGCGGCAACTTCGCGCCGCTGCTGTTCGGCGGCTGATCAGCCCACGTTGCGTAGCGCGCGCTCCCAGTCGATGACGATCTCGGGCAGCACGCCGACGGCGAGCGTTTCCTTCAGTTCGTGAATGTCGGGTGCGCCGAAAGCGCCGTCCTGCAGGCGATACACGGTGACGACGTGGTCGACCGGATGCACCAGCCAGTATTCGCGCACGCCGGCACGTTCGTACAGCCGGCGCTTGGTGATCAGATCGCGGCCTGCTGTGGACGGCAACAGCACCTCGACCACCCAGTCAGGCGCGCCGCGGCAGCCGCGCTCGTCGAGCTTGTCGCGGTCGCAGACCACGACGAGGTCGGGTTGCACCACGGTGTCGATGTCGCCGTTGGCTTCATTGCCGTGCGGCAGGCGTACGTCGAAAGGGGCGATGAAGGGGCGGCAGGGCTTGCCGTCCAGTGAGTTGAGCACCTGGCTTGCAATCTGCTGCAGAATTTCCTGATGCGTCCGCGAGGGCGCCGGCGACATGGCATGAGGAACGCCGTCGATCAACTCGTAGCGGACATCGTCCGGCCACGTCAGGTAATCGGCATACGTGTAGGTTCGGTCGTTGCGCAGAGCCAGGCCCATGTCGTGCTCCTCATGTATTGCTTGCGGATGGGGCTGCAGAAAGTATAACGCCCGCCGTCGGGGAGCATGCCCCGGCGGCGGGCAGCGTTCCTGCTGCGCTGGCCGTTCAGCCTTCGTACATCACCTGGCCTTCCACCAGCGTGTAGCGCACCTTGCCCGGCAGTTCCATGCCGAGGAAGGGCGTGTTCTTGCCCTGGCTCTTCAACGTGTCGCGGGTGATGGCGACGTGGGCGGCGGGATCGAACACGCATACGTCGGCACGCGCGCCCGGCGACAGGTGGCCGGCCTTGGTGATGCCGACGATCTTCGCCGCGTCCGAGGTGATGCGGGCGAGGCCGTCGAGCAGCGGCAGGCCGGCGCGCTCCGCCCACTTCAGTGTCAGCGGCAGCAGCAGTTCGAGGCCGGTGGCGCCGGGTTCGGATTCGGCGAACGGCGTCTGCTTGCCGTCGTCGTCCACCGGCGTGTGGTCGGAGCACAGTGCGTTGATGCGGCCGTCGGCCAGGCCCTTGCACAGCGCCTCGCGGTCGCGCTGGCTGCGCAGCGGCGGGATCAGGTGGCAGTTGGAGTTGAAGTAGCCGATGTCCATGTCGCACAGATGCACGTGGTTGATCGACACGTCGCAGCTCACGTCCATGCCCTCGGCGCGCGCGCGTTCGATCAGTTCCAGCCCGGCAGCGGACGACAGGCGGGTGATGTGCAGCCGCGCGCCGGTGATCTTGGCCAGTTCCAGGTAGGTGTACAGCGCCACGGTTTCGGCGGCCACCGGCATGCCGGCGAGGCCGAGGCGGGTGGCGACCTCGCCGTCGTGGGCATTGCCGCCGCGCGACAGGAAGGGCGCCAGCGGCTGCAGCCAGACGCGGAAGCCGAAGGTGGCGGCGTACTGCATCGCGCGCATCAGCACGCCGTTGTCGACGATGGGCACGTTGGCCTGCGAGAAGGCGACGCAGCCGGCTTCGACCAGTTCGGCCATCTCGGACAGGCGCTCGCCCTTGAGGCCGATGGTGAGCGCGCCGACCGGGTAGATGTGGGCGCGGTTCAGTTTCTTGGCGCGGTAGGTCAGCATCTCGACCAGGCCGGGCTCGTCCAGCGCGGGATCGGTGTCGGGCGGGATTGCCAGGCTGGTGACGCCGCCGGCCATCGCCGCTTCCATCTCGGACTCGAGCGTGGCGCGGTATTCGAAGCCGGGCTCGCGCAGGCGGGCGGCGAGGTCGATGAAGCCGGGGGCGACGACCAGCCCGCTGGCGTCGAGGGTGCGTTCGGCGACGAAGCCGTCGGGGGCATCGCCGAGGGCGGCGATCTTGCCGCCGGCGACGTAGACGTTCTGCACCGCGTCGATGCGGCGGGCCGGATCGACGATGCGGCCGTTGGAAATCAGGATGTTCATTCGCGAATCCTTGTGCCTGTTCTGTCCGGGGCTCAGTGGCTGCCCAGCATGCTCATCACCGCCATGCGCACGGCGATGCCGAAGGTGACCTGGGGCAGGATCACCGCCTGCGCGCCGTCGGCCACCGCCGAATCGATCTCGACGCCGCGGTTCATCGGCCCCGGGTGCAGCACGATGGCGTCGGGCTTGGCCAGCGCCAGCTTGTCGGCGGTGAGGCCCCAGACCTTGAAGTATTCCTGCGGCGTGGGCAGCAGCGCGCCGTTCATGCGTTCATTTTGCAGGCGCAGCATCATCACCACGTCCACGCCCTTCAGGCCTTCGCGCATGTCGTGGAACACGCGCACGCCCATTCTTTCGACTTCGGTCGGCAGCAGGGTCCTGGGGCCGATGACGCGGATTTCGGGCACGCCGAGCGTGGTCAGCGCGGCGATCTGGCTGCGTGCGACGCGCGAGTGCAGCACGTCGCCGACGATGGCCACGGACAGGTTGGTGAAATCCTGCTTGAAGTGACGGATGGTGTACATGTCCAGCAGGCCCTGCGTCGGGTGCGCATGGCGGCCGTCGCCGGCATTGACGACGTGGATGTGGTCGCGGCCGGTGGCCTGCAGGTGCTGGGCGATCAGCATCGGTGCGCCGCTGGCGGCGTGGCGGACGACGAACATGTCGGCCTGCATCGCGCACAGGTTGTCGACGGTGTCGAGCAGGCTCTCGCCCTTCGAGGCCGAACTGGTGTTGATGTTGAGGTTCACCACGTCGGCCGACAGGCGCTTGGCGGCGATCTCGAAGGTGGTGCGGGTGCGCGTCGAATTCTCGAAGAACAGGTTGAACACGCTCTTGCCGCGCAGCAGCGGCAGCTTCTTGACCTCGCGCTCGGCCACTTCGGTGAAGGGCGCGGCGGTGTCGAGGATGGCGGTGATGATGTTGCGCGGAAGACCGTCGAGCGTCAGCAGGTGCTGAAGTTCGCCGTGCTTGTTGAGCTGGGGGTTGCGCATCGGGCTTGCCTCGGAATCAGCGATTGGCGATGGGATGTAAGGGTTTTGTCGGAAGCGTGTTACGGCAGATCGGGCATCAGCCGAGCTGGGTCAGTTCCAGCTTGAGCTGGCCGGCTTCGTCGCGCTGCAGCTCCAGGTTCTGGTCGCGCGGCAGGGCCTCGGGCAGGGTGTGGGCGCAGTAGCGGGCGGCAATCGGCAGTTCGCGGCTGCCGCGGTCGACCAGCACCGCCAGCTCGATCATCGTTGGCCGGCCGAAATCGAACAGGCCGTTCAGCGCGGCGCGGGTGGTGCGGCCGGTATAGAGCACGTCGTCGACCAGGATGATGTGCGCGTTCTCGACGCTGAACGGGATCTCGGTGCGCTTCGGCTTCGCGTGCAGGCCCTTGCTGCCGTAGTCGTCGCGGTAGAAGGAGACGTCGATCGCGCCCAGCGGCTGGCTGATGCCGAGTTCCTTGTGCAGGCGCTCGGCCAGCCACAGGCCGCCGGTGTAGACGCCGACCAGCGCGGTGGCCGGCGTGACGTGGGGGCGGATCTGGTCGGCGAGCTGCCGGCACAGGGCTTCAGCATCGAGAATGTTCATGGCGATGGGCGTCCAGGAAGGTTTGCAGGATGATCCGGGCGGCGGCGGCGTCGAGCACCGCCTTGCGTTCGTTCCAGCCCTTGAGGCCGGCGCGTGAAAGTTCCGACTCGGCGGCGACCGAGGACAGGCGTTCGTCGGCGGGGAAGACCGGCAGGCCGAAGCGGCCGTGCAGCTGGTTGGCGAAGCGGCGGCAGCGGGCCGTGAGTTCGTGTTCGCTGCCGTCGAGATGGACGGGAATGCCGACCACCAGCGCCACCGGCCGCCATTCGGCGATCAGCCTGGCGATGGACTTGAAGCGGGCGTCGTTCGATTCGTCGTGCAGCGTGGTCAGCGCGCTGGCATGGGCGGTCTCGAGTTCGCCGCTGGCCACGCCGATGCGCGCCAGGCCGAAGTCGAAGCCGAGCAGGGTGCCGCGCGCGGGCAGGGAGGACGGAGCGGCGGGAGCCGCGTCAGGCATGCCCCGCGACCTCGCTGAGGTTGGCGAAGTCCACACCCAGCTTCTGCATCGCGGCAGCCAGGCGTTCCTCGGGCGGCAGTTCGAACACGATCGACATGTCCGCCGGCACCGTCAGCCAGGCGTTGTCCAGCAGTTCCTGTTCGAGCTGGCCGGCGGTCCAGCCGGCATAGCCGAGCGTGACCAGCACCTCGCGCGGCTCGCCCTGGGCGCCGATGGCCTGCAGCACGTCGCGGCTGCTGGTGAGGCCGACGTCGTCGCTGACCTTCAGCGTCGAATGCCAGTCGCCGACTGGCCGGTGCAGCACGAAGCCGCGGTCGGTCTGCACCGGCCCGCCGAAATATACCGGCTGGGTGTCGAAGCCTTCGGCTTCGAGCGGCACTTCGATGCGTTCGAACAGCGAGGCCAGCGTCATGTCGATCGGGCGGTTCACGATGATGCCCAGCGCGCCCTGCTCGTTGTGTTCGGCGATGTAGGTCAGCGCACGCGCGAAATGAGGGTCGGCCATGTGGGGCATGGCGATCAGGAAGTGGTGCGTGAAGTTGGCCGTGGGTGTTTCCATGCCCGCCATTTTACGCACTTCGCCCGCGTTCTTGTGTGACTGGACGTACCGGCCATGTTTCCGCCGCCGGGGGGCCGAAAGCCGGAATGCATGGCCGGCTTGAGGGACAATGTCCGCCATGTCTTCCCGAGTCCGCCGATCATGACCGATGCTGCTCCCAACCTGTCCGCAACCGAAGCTTTTGATTTCGACCGCATCATCGATCGCCGCAGCATGCCGGGCGAGAAGTGGGGCCGCTACGCCGGCCGCGACGTGCTGCCGCTGTGGGTGGCGGACATGGATTTCGCCGCGCCGCCGGCCGTCATCGAAGCGCTGCACCGGCGCATCGACCACGGCGTGTTCGGCTACACCGATGCCTGGCCCTCGCTGGAGCAGGCGGTGGTCGAAGGCCTTCGGCGCGAGCACGGCTGGACGATCGAAGCCGACTGGCTGGTGTGGCTGCCCGGCGTGGTGACGGGCTTCAACCTCGCCTGCCTGCTGGCCGGCGAGCCGGGCGACGGCGTGCTGACCGCGACGCCGGTCTATCCGCCTTTCCTGTCCGCGCCGGCCAACACCGGCCGCGTGCTGCAGCGCTGCGAACTGGTGCTGCGCGACGGCCGCTGGCAATGGGACTGGGAGGCGCTGGAGCGTGCAGCGGACGCGCGCAGCCGCATGCTGCTGCTGTGCTCGCCGCACAACCCGGTCGGGCGCGTGTTCGACACCGACGAACTGCGCCGGCTGGCGGATTTTGCCGAGCGCCGGAATCTGCTGATCTGCGCCGACGAGATCCACTGCGGCCTGGTGCTCGACGAGGAGTGCCCGCACCGGCCCATCGCCGCGCTGGACGAGGCCACGGCACGGCGCACGATCACGCTGATGGCGCCGTCCAAGACCTGGAACATCCCCGCGCTGTACTGCGCTTTCGCGGTCATCCCGGACGCTGCGCTGCGCCGCCGCTACCGGCATGCGATGCGCGGCCTGATACCGCACGCCAACGTGCTGGGCATGGTGGCGACCGAAGCCGCCTACCGCGACGGCGGGCCGTGGCGCGCCGCGCTGCTCGACTACCTGCGCGGCAACCGCGCCCGCGTGCTGGAAGCGGTGGCGGCGATGCCCGGCCTGGCAACGACCTCGCCCGAAGCCACCTACCTGGCCTGGATCGACTGCCGCGGCCTGATGGCCGAGCGCGGCATCGACGACCCCGCGGCCTTCTTCGAAGCCGCTGGTGTCGGCCTCTCGGACGGCCGCCCCTTCGGCATGCCCGGCTGGCTGCGGCTGAACTTCGGCTGCCCGCGCGCGACGCTGGATGAAGCGCTGCGGCGGATGGCGGCGGCCGTCACGGGCTAGGGCCGTCAAGACGGCTGCATCATTTGCCTTCTGCATGTCGCTGCAGCAGCTGCAGCAGACGGCCGGCGGCCTCGATGTCGCCTTTCGAGCCCCCTTTTGACCCCCCTGACCGCTCGCACCAGCGTTCCAGCACGAACTTCTCCTGGTCATGCAGCGTTGCCCACATGGTGGGCGAGGGCACGCGATCGTGCAGGTCCTGGAACAGCGCTTCGAGCTGCGGCAGTACCTGCTGCAGGCGGCCTCCGGCCAGCGCGACGTAAAGGTCGAGCTCGATGCGGCTGGCCGCCAGCCAGAAATCGGCCTGGCGGGCGAGCTGCTGGTCCAGCGATTGGCGTACCGCCTCCACCGTTGAGGTGGTGAAGCCTGCCTTGTCGAGTTCCTGCGGTCGCGCCAGCATGGCCGCCATGCGGTTGATGGCAGGGTAATAGAGTTGCGGATGCCCCGTGTCCAGGGCGAGTTTCTCGCCAAGGCCGTAAGCCTCCGTCATGGCTGCAAGGGCCTCGTCTTCGGCTGCCGGGCGAGCGGCCAGCTGCCGTGCATCCTTGCCCGCGGCTTCGTCCCCGCCTGCGGATTCCAGCCATTTCCGTGCAATGTCGGCTGCCGTGCGCTCGACCATCGCAAGGCGCTTGCAGGTCGAGCCGATCAGGGCATGGCGTTCGATCGTGGGCTGCACTTGGGCCAGGGCTGCGAGCGACAGCCTTGCGGTTTCGATGTCCTGCCGCGCCTTGGCGAAGGCCTTCAGGATATCGCCGCGTTCCGAGGCCGACGCGCCGGCTTTCAGCGCCGAAACCTCCTTCCATGCCCGCCGTGCGCGCTGGTTGGCAAGCCGTTCGGCTACTTGCAGCGAAGCGCTGGCGTCGTTGGCAGCCAATGCGCGCTCGTACCAGGTGATGCCCTCGTCGACGAGGCCGGTTTCGATGCACGCCGCACCCAGCGCTTCGGCCACCGATCCCATGTCACCCCAGACCGGCCCGAATCGCGCTGCGAGATGCCTCGCATGTTCCTGCAGCACGGCGCGGTTGCCCTGTCCGTACTTGGCGTCGGTGGCGATTTTTTCCAGGGCGATCTTCAGGCCCTGCGCCGAAGCGATGCCGTTGTACTCGCCCTGCACGTCTGCGGTCGGCGCGGGTTTGGCGAAGTCTCCGTCGTCCAGGCCACGCAGCCGCCATTCCGGGTCGCCATAGCATTGGTAGGCCGCCCAGGTGTTGCTGCCGGGATGCCTGCGCCAAGTGAGTTCTCGCGCGTCGCCGACAGCCTCGATGAAGCTCCTGCGGTTCAGCAGGGCCTGGTAGAAAGTTTCCGCGAACAGCTTGGCCGGTCCGTCGTTTACCGCCCAGCCTGCGGCCACTACGCAGCGCACGCCGATGGCGATCAGCGCTTCGGCCGTGCTGGCGGCAAGGTCGCTGCGGCTGAAGGGGGCCGGCGCCTGCGCGAATGGCTGGTCCGGCAGCGCGGCCAGATGGCAGCAATTGACGAACACCAGCTCCGGCACCGAGCGCATCTGGCCGATTTCGCGCGGCCCCAGCACGGTCCCTTCGGAGAGCACCACGCCACCCTCGGGTCCGGGTTCGCCATGGCCCGCCACATGCACGATCCTGTAGGGGTGGGACATCAGCGCGTTGATGATCGCCGTTGCGTCGTGGCCGCCCAGCAGGTCGAACGTACGGTTCGGCCCGACGCCGCTCCGGCTCTTCATCAGCTTGGCGACGGCCCGGGCCTCATTCAGCGCGCCTTCGAGCCGGCCATAACGCGCCGGATCGCATTTCGGCTCGCCGACGATCAACACGTAGTCCTCGCGGCCGGTGTCGCGCACCACTTCCCGGTAGCTGCTGGTCCGCAGCTTGCGGATCAGCCGGCTGCGGATGCCCCAGGGCATGTGATCGTGCTCCCTGCCCTGTTCCGGCGCGGTGTCCAGCAGCTCCCAGGGCACGACGGCCGTGCCCTTGTCCACCTCCAGCAGCATCTGGCTGCGCCCGGCGAGGAAAGGTTCGATCTCCAGCGGCACGAGCAGCTGGAACAGCGTGCGCCCGATCTGAGGCCCGCACTGGTGGTCGTTCGAGGCCTGGCGCAGCATCTCCTGCAGCAGCCGCGGCTGCGAGCGCAGCGCTCGTACCTCGGTCCGTGCGCGCTTGGTGTCCAGCCGGAACTGGATGTCGGCATTGTCCGGTGATTCGGCGCTCGGCGGCGGGGCGGCGCTCCGGCCGTCCGGGCGGCTGTTCACCGAGGTGATGGAGATGAAGTCGTATGCAGCTCCGCGGTAGGCCGAGTCCACCTGCCGGCGCAGGGATGCGGTGCCGCTTGCGATCGTCGGTGAGATGTCCAGTTCGCCCGGCCGTGCCGTGGCATGCACCTGCAGCCCGCGCCAGGCTTCGGCGGCGCGCTCCAGATACAGTTCCACCAGCCACAGGTGGATGACCTGTGGCCAGGCCGCACGCTTGCGGCGCTGGTTCAATTGCGCGATGCGGCCGTTGGCGGCGCGTATGCCATGGGCGATGGCGCGTGCCGAGTTGCCCGGCTGGATGCCGATGCCGCCGCTGCCCGCCAGCACGGCCGCCAGCTCGATGCCGGCGGGGCACTGTTCGGTTTCAGCCTGGCGCTCGGCCCAGGCCAGTACGCCCTGGCACACGGCTTCGGCCAGGCTGGCTTCGGTCAGGCTGCCTTCGGCGCCGAGGCCGACCACGATCACCCCTTCCGGCTGGGGCATCAGCGCATCGTGTAGCGGTGCCGCGTGGTTCAGGAAGATCTGCGCTGCGCCGGCCGTCTGCGGATAGCGTCCGACCGACAGCGCATCTTCCATCACGCCGCCGACCAGGGTGTTTACCGCCAGTTCCGCGCCCGACAGCTGCGACGCCGTGTAGTGCCCCACCAGCAGCGGCTGATGGACGAAGGCGAGGTTGGCGTTGAGTACCGTGACGCGCAGCGCAGGAGCCGTCTGGCGTGAGCCTGTGCCGTCCTGGGATGCGCGCGTCAGCGCGAACACCGCGTCCATCGAGTCGGCCGGGCGTTCGCCCGCCAGCCGGCCGCGCGAGGGGCGGCTGCGTACGTGCGGCACGGCTTCGGCTGCATCTGCCGTGCCACCGCGCTGCGTACCGGCCGCCAGTGGCTTCAGGCGCGCCGTGTCCCCGTTCTCCAGCAGTTCGCGGAACGCGCCGAAGGCGTCGCGGTGCGAGGGCAGCTTGCCGTGCTCGGCATCCAGCGTCCAGGTCCGCACCTGGGGCAGCCGTGCCGATGCCAGCGTCACGCGGCCGTCGCCGCCGTTCTCGGCATCGAGGTAGACGAAGCCCTCGTCCGCCCATTCGTAGCCGTCGGGGGTGAAGCGCGAACGCCCCACGACCAGCAGCATGCGATCGGCCCAGCGCTGCAGGTCCTTGTCGCGCTGTTCGTCCAGCCGCTGCCGCAGGCCGGCGGCCTGGTCCAGCACTTCCTTCGACGGGATGCCCCATTTGTAGGCAGCGAGCTGCGGGCCGAGGGCGGGTTCGCTGCCCCAGATGCGATGCCACCAACTGGCCTGGCGGACCCGTTCCAGATCCTCCTGCGCCAGCTTCTCCCAGGTGTCCGTCTTCGACAGTGCCAGTTGCGGATCCGTCAGGCCTGCCTGCAGTTGCAGGAAGCCTGGAAACTGCGCCATCGTCTGGCGGGCCTCGTGATCGCGGAACGGCGCCCCGACCCCCGACAGGAAATTGCCGAAGGTGTCGTCGCCGGTCAGCACCTGCATCGGCGCCCAGGAGCCGCCGTTCGGCGTGCCCAGCATCAGCAGGCGGCCGCCCTGGTGCAGGCACACGCGCTGCCAGACGTCCGGGCACTCCAGCATCATGGTGCGCACCAGCAGCCCGCCCATGGAATGCGCAATGAAGCGCACCGGCTGTCCGCTGGCCGCGCGTGCGTCCAGCGCCTCCGCGACACGCTCGCCGAGCCGGCGCGCTTCTTCTTCCAGCGGCCGGCGCCAATCGAAGCCGAAGGGGATCACCTCGTGGCTCTGCGCCAGGTAGTCGATCAGGTCGTCGTAGAAGTTGCCGAGCGGCCCATCGTCGCGAATGTTGTGCTGCCCCGGTTCGTAGGCCAGCCGCAGCAGGCCGCCGAGTACGCGCCAGCCCAGCCAGATGCGCTTGCCGTCGACCTGGATGTGGCTGCCCAGAATGCCCGGCAGCACGAACACCGCCGGCTGCTCCGGCATCGGCACGGGTTTGCTGCGCGTTGCGGCGCGGAGTCCGTCTGCGCTTTCGCCTTGCCACAACAGGGGGCCGATCGGTGCGAAGCCCGCCGGCACATCGTGCAGCAGTCCATTGACGATGGCATCGGCTGTGCGCTTGTTGTGGAAGTAGCTGAAATGCGTGGCGCCTGCGCTCTTGTCGAGCAGATAGCTGGCGCCGGCTTTGCGCGGCGAGCCGCCGTACATGGAACTGGTCTGGACCACGATGTCGTTGTCGGTCCAGTAGAAGGCGTCGGCCAGCAGGGTCTTGAGCCAGCTCAGTACCGAGTCGCCCTCGATGTCGCCGGCTACCACGCGCAATTCGCCCGGAATTGGCGCCTGGGCATCGTTGAGCCATTGCACCAGCGGGTTTTCCGGCGTCATCGCGTACAGGCCGGGCAGCTTCGTGGGGTCGAAACGTTCGCGTGCAACGGCCGAGAGGAAGTCCACCAGAGACGGCGCCACCGGTATGCCGGCCAGTTGCAGCGACCAGCGCAGCACCGACAGATAGGCATCGAGCCTGTGCGACGCCAGCAGCGTGCCGCGTGCCGGGCAGGCCACGCGCACGACACGCTCCACCGTCACTTCGCGTTCGGCCAGCGCCGCGGCCAGCGCCTGCAGCTGTTCGCGCTGGCCGCGGTGGCTTGCGCCCTTGAAGGTTTCGAGGTCCGCGTCGGTGACCGCGTGTGTGGCGGCCACGCGCGCCAATACCTCGGCCACCAGGCCGCCGCGCGAATGCGAAACCAGGTGCAGCTTCAGCGGCACGCCTTTGGGCAGCGCCCGGACCAGCTGCAGTGCGTTGCCGACCGGGCTCTCGCCCAGGGTCGCGTGGTCGAGCGCATACACCTGATCGGCGTAGTGGGCGAACAGTTCGCCCACCCGTGCCGGGTGATGGTCCCAGAGCTTGCCGAAGGTGCTGGCGGTGTCGACGAAAGTGCCGTGCAGCAGCATCAGCACCGGCCGCCCAGGCACCGGAATGTCGATGCAGTCCAGCGGCCTGCTGTCCTTGAGCTTGCCGAGCCGTCTGGAGTCCAGTTTGTAGACGCCGGGCGTGACGCCGCTGTCGATCTGCTGCGCGATGGCCTTGGCCGCTCGCCTGGCGGTGTCGCGATCGGCAAGTACGTTGGTGACGATTTCCACCGCACGCAGCAGCACTTTGCCGAGAAAGCCGGGGCCGCGTGAGACCGCCGCCTTCTCCAGCCCGCGCCACTGCAGTTCGGCCGGCACCGGAACCTCGCCGGGATAGCGCGGTTCGCCCTTCTCGCCGCGCCTGAGCGGCAACCCGTCAGCCTGGGCCAGCAGCAGGTCGCGCGCCGCCTCCGGATGCAGCACCAGTTCTGGTCCGCCCTCGATGTGCAGCACCACGACGTCTTCGCCGACCGTGGCGCTGGTGCGCAGCACCGGCCCGCCGTCGCGGTGCGTGGCCAGTTGAATGAAGTCCTTGCGGCTGCCGGGCAGGTCCGGCGAGGCGGAGGCGGCAGTGAAGTCGCCGCTGCGGGATGCCGGGCGCTGGCCCGGAATCAGGAAGGTGATCTCGCGGGGGCTGGCGTCGGACATGGTGGCAGATCCTCGTGGTGGGGAGGAGAGGTGCCCGAATGGCGGCGAGAATGCTCAAGGGCACGCGGGCGTGCTGCATGACGGTGTTGATCGGCCGCCATCCGATTCGAGAATAGCAGGTCTCCGTGAAATCGCTTCACGATCCTTGCGGTGCGGCCGGGAGTGTGCTGCTGTCGGCGCCATGCCCTGCCCGGTGTCGCCGGGCAGGGCACATGAAAGCTCAGACGGTTTCGGTATGCGCCTGTGTGTAGCCTGCCAGCAGCGCCAGCAGTTCCTCTTCCTGGTAAGGCTTGCCCAGGTAGTGGTTGGCGCCGATTTCCTCGGCGTAGCGGCGGTGCTTGTCGGCCAGGCGGGAGGTGATCATGATCACCGGCAGCGCGCGGGTGCGTTCGTCGGCGCGGATGTTGCGGACCAGGTCGAAGCCGTCCATGCGCGGCATCTCGATGTCCGACAGCACGACGTCGGGCAGGATGTCAACCAGTTGCTCCAGCGCATCGACGCCGTCCTTGGCGGTGATGACGCGGTAGCCTTCGCGCTCCAGCAGGCGGCCGGTGACGCGGCGCACGGTCAGCGAGTCGTCGACCACCATCACCGTGGGCTGGCGGCGCATCGGTGCGGGCGAGGTTTCCGCCCGGGCGCCGGTGTCGTCGCTGGCCTCTTCGCCGCCGGTCTCGCTGCCCAGGCTGCGGCTGGCGAGTGCCACCGGATTCAGGATCAGCGCGATTTCGCCGTCGGCGAGGATCGTGGCGCCAGCCATGCCGACGATGCGGGCGAGCTGCGGGCCGGCGTTCTTGACGACGATTTCCTGGTTGCCCTGCAGGCTGTCAACGTGCAGCGCCAGGGTCTGGGCGCCGGCGCGCAGCAGCAGCAGCCAGTTGTAGCGCTGTTCTTCCGGCTGCGACTCGCGGTCGCCGAGCAGGCGCGGCAGGTAGCGGTAGGCGTAGTGCTCGCCCTGCCAGTCGGTGCCATGCTCGGCCTGCACGCGGCGCAGGGCGTCGGGCTTCAGTTCCATCGCCTGGGCCACCAGATTCGACGGAATTGCCCAGCTGCGGCCGCAGGCCTGGACCAGCAGGGCCTGTGTCACCGCCAGCGTCAGCGGCAGGTGGATGCGCACGCTGGTGCCCTGGCCGCTCTGGCTGCTGACGTCGATGCGGCCGCCGACCGCGGCGGTCTGCGACTTGACCACGTCCATGCCGACGCCACGGCCGGACACTTCGGAAACCTGGCGGGCGGTGCTGAAGCCGGACAGGAATATCAGGTTGGTCAGGCGCCTGGCGTCGGGTTGTTCATCGGCGCCGATCAGGCCGCTGGCGCGCGCGCGTTCGGCGATGCGCTCGAAGTCGAGGCCGCGGCCGTCGTCGCTCAGCTCGATGGCGATCTCGTTGCCTTCCTGGGTCGCGCTCAGCACGATCTGGCCGGTCTCGGGCTTGCCTGCCTTGCGGCGTTCCTCCGGTGTCTCGATGCCGTGGGCGACGGCGTTGCGCAGCAGGTGTTCGAGCGGCGCCGCCATCTGTTCCAGCACGCTGCGGTCGATCTCGATGCGGCCGCCGCGGATGTCGAGCCGGGCGCGCTTGCCGAGATCCTTCGCGCTCTGGCGAACGACGCGGTAGAGGCGGTCGGCGAGGCTGTCGAACGGCAGCATGCGCACGCGCATCAGGCCTTGCTGCAGCTCGCGGGTGGTGCGTGCCTGGCTGCTGAGGGCGAGGTCGGCGCCGTCGAGGTCGTGCAGCAGAGTCTGCTGCACGGTCGTGACGTCGTTGACGCTCTCGGCCATCATCCGCGTCAGCTCCTGCAGGCGCGTGTAGCGGTCCATTTCCAGCGGATCGAACTCGCCGTGGTGCGATTCGGTCTGGGCGATGCGCGACTGCATCTGCACTTCGGCCTGGATCTCGACTTCGCGCAGCTGGTTGCGCAGGCGGATGACGTTTTCGGTGAGGTCGTGCAGCGAGCGGCGCAGCGTGCGCAGCTCGCCTTCGATGCGGGTGCGCGCAATGCCGATTTCACCGGCCTGGTTGACGAAGCGGTCAACCTGTTCGGCACGCACGCGAAGTGTCGCTGCGGCGATCGGTTCGGCTTCGGCAGCGGGTGCCGCCGCGGGCAGTGCCGTCCCCGCCGCAGCGGGTACGGTGTCCGTGGCTGGCTGCTCCGGTGCCTCGGCCTGCAGGCCGGCGATGCCGTCGATCATCTGTTCGGCGGCATCGAGGCCGAGGACCAGGTCATCGGCCAGGATCTGGGTGTCGGTCTTGTCGGCGAGGCCGTCTTCGAGGCGGGATTCGAGTTCGTGCAGGTGGCTGCCGAGCGTCATCGCACCGGCCATGCGCGCGCTGCCCTTCAACGAATGCAGCAGACGGGCGATGGTCGCGGGCGCCTGAGGGCTGTCAGGAGCGGCCTGCCAGTCGCGCAGCGTGGCATGCAGCGTGCCGAACAGCTCGGCGGCTTCTTCGAGGAAGATCGGCAGCAGCTGCGGATCGAGTTCGTCCTGCGGCGGCGGGAGCAGGCTTGCCGCAGCTGGGCTGCGGGCTTCGGACGCCGGGGCCGATACCGGCTCCGGTACCGGAGCCGGTTCCGCTGCGGGCCTGGCCGCATCGTCGGTTTTCGGCACGACGCGGGCATAACCGCATGCCTCGAGCTCGGCGACCAGGGACTCGGCACGGGCGGGCATGATCTGCATGCCGATCTCGGCCAGCATCGACCGCAATGTGCCGGTGGTGTCGTGAAGCAGGGCCAACTCGTCCGGAGTGGTCGTCCTGCCCTGGTCGCGCAGGCGGCCGAGCGCATTTTCGAGCGCACGCGCCAGTTCCCGCGGAGGCGGCAGCTGTGCCGTGCCGGAAATGCCGGCGAGGGTGTGGGCTGCGCGCAGCGCGGCCTCGCTGGGCGGTTCGTCCGGGTGTCGTGAAAGCTGCGAGATTTCCTGCGCCAGCGTGCCGACATGCTGCAGTGCTTCGGCCTGGTAGAGGGCGAACAGGGCAGGCGAGATGTCGACGTCGTCGATGCGTACGCTGTCGGCTGCGGATGGCGGCTCTTTGCCGTCGTCTTCGCCGGCCGGCTGGGAAGTGGCTTCGGCAGCAGCGGAAGCGGATTCTCCGATGGCCGCAGCATCCTGCTCCGGCAGACGTCCGGGTGCTTCCGTTGCAGGGCTGGCCGCAGATGCCTCAGCAGCCATTGCCGGAGCGAGGTCCGGCGCAGCACCATCACTGTCGGCTTCGGCTTCGGCTTCGGCTTCGGCTTCGGCTTCGGCTTCGGCTTCGGCTTCGGCTTCGGCTTCGGCTTCGGCTTCGGCTTCGGCTTCGGCTTCGATCGGCAGCGGCAGGATTTCGCCGTCTGCCGACAGGTCGAGGGTGGGAAATTCGGGCCAGCCTGCTGCTGCGGCAAGCTCATCGTGATGGGAGGCTGCGTGGGCGGACGCCTGGATATCCGCAGGTTCGGCGATTGCAGTTTCGCTGCCGCGCAGGCGTTCGGCTTCGGCGAGCAGGGCCTGCGTGTCCGGGATGGCGCCGCTGCCGTCGCGGAGCACGTCGACCCAGGCTGTAAACACCTGATGAGCCGCATCGATGAGGTGCAGCACAGCGGGTGTCAGCGGCCAGTCGAGCTGCAGCCAGCGGTTCAGTGTCTGTTCCATGCCCCAGGCGGTTTCGCCGAGGGCGCTCAGCCCGACCATGCGGCCGCTGCCCTTGAGCGTGTGGAAGCCGCGCCGGATCGTCGTCAGGTGTTCGAGATGCTGCGGCGCACTGCGGGCGAGTTCGAGCTGCTCGTCGATGGTGGCGAGGACTTCGGTCGCTTCCTCGATGAAGATGCACAGCAGTTCCGCGTCGATCTCGGCGTCGCTGCCGGGCAGCGAGGGCGGCGGAATGGCAGGCGCCGGCGGGGCCGCGGCCTGCGCAGGTTCGGGAGGGGCCAGAGCCTCGAGTTCTTCGAGCGAGGCTTCGTCCAGTGCGGTGCCGGGAGGCTGCAGCCCAGATGCGAGCCGCTCTTGGGCCGCTTCCTGGGCGGATGAAGCAGGTGTGGCATCGGCCAGGGCGATGCCGTCCGGCTGTGCCGTGCCGGTGGCGGGCGGCAGTGCGGCGGCCTGTGGCACTGCCGCTTCGCTTGCCGGCATCGGTAGTGGTGTTGCGATCGTGCTGTCGTCGGTGCCGCGTTCTTCGCCTGAATCGGGCGCGAGCCGGTGTTCGGGGTCGAGCAGTTCGTCCAGCCTGGCGGTGCCGAGAGGCAGTGCGTCGAGGTAGAAACCGAGTGCCGACAACTGATGGGCCAGGGTCTCGAAGGCGGCGTGATCGGCTTCGCCCGGGGCGCTGGCGAGATGGGCGATGCGGACGCTGACGTCTCGCACCAGTTCGAGCGCGCGGGTTTCGCCGAGCAGGCTCAGGGCGCCGATGATCTGCTGCAGCGGCTGATGGAGCTGGGCGAGCGGTTCGTGCCTGGCCTGGTTGCGGAAGTAGTCGTCCAGGGTCTGCTCGACCTGGGCGAGGCTGGCGCGCATTTCGTGGCAGAGCTGGGCCAGCGCCTGCTTCTCCTGGTTCTCGCGGGCGCCGCCGAGGCCGGCGACGGCAAGGTCGGCGACAGGGGTTTCGCCACGCTGAAGGGCATGCAGCCGCGTCAGGCGCTGGTCCATCTGCGCGGCCAGGGCTGCGTCCGGCACATGCTCGCCGAAATCGGCTTCGAGCAGAAGCAGCGCGGTGGCGATTTCGAGCGCCAGCGCATCCGAGTGCTGCAGCGGGTCGCGGCGCAGCCATTGCGCCGCCTGCTGCAGTCCTGCGAGCAGGCGCTGCGTGGCCGGACGCCCGAGCGGCTGCGCAGTATGTGCGAGCGTGCTCAGCCTTTCGTCGAAGGCAGCCAGGGCGATGGCGGTGCCGCCGCAGAATTCATCCCATTGCGCACGCACGCCTTCCAGCGATTGCCGCAGGGCCTGGAGCAGCGGGCCGACGGGAATGTCGCTGACGGCGGCGCCATCCGGCGGCAGCAGGGCGTCGAGCTGCCAGCAGGCACGGACCGCTTGCTGCTGCTCGGTGTTCGCCGGCATCGTCGCGACGCGGTAGAGGATGTCGCGCAGCAGCCGGTCGGGGGCGGTCGGGGTGCCGCTGAGCAGGCGGCGGAAATGCGCGTCGATCTGGGCGCACAGGCGCTTGAGCGGCGTGTCGATCGGCTGGCTGCGGTCGATCAGGCCGTCGTAGAAGGCCAGTGAGGCCCACCACAGGCTGCGCTGGGCCGGCGTGGCCTGCAGGACTTCGACGGTGGCGATGGCGTCGCGCATGACCTGCGCGCCCTTGCGCGCATCGCCGCGCAGCCACTCGAGCAGGCCGCGTTCGAAGCGCGAGCGCGCATGGCGCAGCGCGGCCTGGGCGACGGTGGCATCCAGCGCGGGCGGCGCTTTCTCCCGCCTTGGCGGCCGGCGCGACAGGTCGGGGTGGAACAGGTCGGCGGCGCAGGGCAGCGGCAGGCCGCGGGCGGCGGCGATTTCCTCGTACAGCGGTGACAGCCTGAGCGCCTGGTCGGGCGCGCCGTGGGCGATTTCTTCGAGATAGTTTCCCAGGCTGGCGACGGCACGCGTGGCCAGCGAGAGGTTGCCGTCATCGATCGGGCATTCGCCGCGCGACATCTGGCCGAGCAACTGCTCGGCGCTGTCGGCGAACTGGGTCAGGCCGTCGAGGCCGATGATGGACAGCGCGCCGCGGACCTGGTGCAGGTGCGTCTGCGCGAACTGCAGGCGGGCGGCAGCGTCCTCGGCACCACGGGCTTCGGCCAGGGCGTCGGCGGCGCGCCGCAGCGCTGCGTCGATCTCGCCCTTGACCCAGGTGAGCGGCCCCAGATCCGTCTCGATGGCATGTGTCATGGCTTGTGTTCCGGGCCGGGTTCAGACCTTGAAGCCCGAGACCGAGCCCTTCAGTTCGACGGCGAGGTCGGCAAGCTGGCCGATCGACACCGCGGTCTGCTGGGTGCCGAAGGTGGTCTGCTCGGTGACGGTGAGGATGTTCTTCATCGTCTCGGCAACGCGGCTGGCGGTGGCGGCCTGCTCCTGGGTGTCGGTCGAGATGCGCTCGATCAGGCGGGCGGCTTCGAGCGAAACCTGGTCGATCTCGGACAGCGCCTGGCCGGCGGCGTCGGACAGCTGGGTGCCGGCGACCACGTCGCGGGTGGCGTTCTCCATCGCGCCCACCGCGTCCTGGGTGTCGGTCTGGATGGTCTTGACGATGGCAGCGATCTGCTTGGTTGCTTCCGCCGAGCGTTCGGCCAGGCGCTGCACTTCTTCCGCAACGACGGTGAAGCCCCGGCCCGCCTCGCCGGCCGAGGCGGCCTGGATGGCGGCGTTGAGCGCGAGCACGTTGGTCTGTTCGGTGATGTCCGAAATCAGTTCGACGATCTCGCCGATCTCCTGCGAGGATTCGCCGAGGCGCTTGATCCGCTTCGAGGTTTCCTGGATCTGGCCGCGGATGCCGTTCATGCCGCGAATGGTGTTTTCCACGGCGGTCGCGCCCTTGCGCGCGGCGTCCAGCGAGCGCCTCGCCACCTGCGCGGACTGCAGTGCGCGTTCGGACGAATCGGTCATCGACTGGGCCATGCGCTGCACGGTGGCGCCGGCTTCCTCGATTTCGCGCGACTGGCGTTCGGTGGCATCGAGCAGCTCGCGAGAGGTGCGCTGCGCGGCTTCGGTGGCGGTGGTCACGCGGCTGGCGGCGTCGTTGATGCGGCTGACCAGCACCGACAGCTCTTCGACGGTGTAGTTGACCGAGTCGGCGATGGCGCCGGTGATGTCCTCGGTGACGGTGGCGCGCACGGTGAGGTCGCCGTCGGCGAGGTCGCCCATTTCGTTCATCAGCCGCAGGATGGCCTGCTGGGTGAGGTTGCGCTCGTCTTCCGCGTCCTGCCGCTGCTGCTCGGTGGCGATGCGGCGCCGGGCCATGTCGCTGCGGTAGGCGCGGGCCATCGCCAGCAGCGCCAGCACGCTGGCGAGTGCGCTGGCGGCGATCAGGGCATGGAGCAGGCCGAGGCCGCTGTGGGTCTGCTTGAGGTTTTCGGTCAGTTCGGTGCTGCGCGCGAGCAGCGGTACCGAGTCGCCGAAGATGCGGCTGCCGGCTTGCTTGGCCTGCACGGATTTCTGGATGTTGCCGAGGATCTCGCCGGCGGCTTCGAAGGTGGGGGCAGCGGCGGTGGCGAGCGCGGCGATGCCGTTGCGCAGTTCGCCGTCGGCGGCAAGCTGCGTGAGGGCATCGATTTCGCTGCGCAGGGTTTCGATGTCACGGCCGAGGACGAAAGCGACTTCCGGCTCGATGCTGTCACCCACCAGCAGCGCGTTGGCATTCTTGGCGATCCGCTGGCTCAGCATCATGCTGCGGTTGAGCGGGCCTGCTGCAGCGCTGTTGGCACCGATCTGGCCGGCGATCCGCTCGCTCTGTTCCAGCAGCGCGGCGTCGTCCTTGGTGATCGTGGCGACGGCGCTGCCGAGCGTGATCAGGCTCTGGCGCTGTGACAGCAGCTGCGCGGCATTGCGCTCGGTGCCCTGCCAGGCGGCGGCCAGCGCCTCGACCTGCGGGCGGATCGCGGCCGGTACCGGCGGAATGCTCGAGGCGTCGATGTCGCCGCCCTGGTCCAGCGCATGGAGCAGCGTGGCGAAGCGGTCACGGCTGCTGCCGAGTTCGGCGAAGGCAGCGTTGTTGCCGCGCAGCGCGAGCTGGGCCGACTTGGCGATACGCTGCGACAGCATCTGGATTTCGCTCGATGCGCTGATCTGCAGTGTGGCGTTGGCCGATTCGCGCTGCTGGAATACCACAAGGCCGGCCGTGGTGAGCGCGAAGATTCCGAACAGGATGCCGTAGCCGCGCATGCCCGTCGCGCTGGCCGGGGCTGGTTCCGCCTTGCGGACCGGTGGCGATTCCATGATGGTCGCGCTGTCGTTGTCTGCGGCTGCCGTTTTCTTGCCAAAGAATTTCAATGCCATGTTGCGTGCTCCACCATGTGCGTGGGGTAAGCGAGAGTCGGGCGGGTGGCCGGAATATTCATTCGACCGAGGCGTCCAGGAAGCGGGGGGCTGTCAGCAGCCTGGCGGCGTCGAGCTGCAGCCAGGCGTGGCCTTGCGCATCGCGCAGGCGCTTGCCGACCCAGGGGCGTGCGTCGCCCTCGAGGTCGGTTTCGAAATCGTCGGCGCTGCGCAGGCCGGCCGAGGCCGTGACCAGCAGGGCGCAGTGGATGCCGAGCCGGGTGCCTGCCAGCAGCAGCCGCGAGCGTCCGCCGACGGGTGTCGGTGCCTGGCCGTGGAAGCAGGCCAGGTCCACAATCCCGTAGAGCGTGCCGCGCACATTGGCCACCCCACGGTACCAGGGCTGCGTCAGCGGCACCGGGGCCAGCGGCGGCAGCGGCAGGATCTCGCCTGCCTCGGCGAGGTCGATCAGCCAGTTCTCGCTGCCTGCCTGGAAGCCGAGCAGGCCGCGGCGGTCGGCCGTGCGGGCTTCGGCCAGGCGGCGGGCGAGGCGTTCCTGGAATTCGCGCAGGCTGCTGCGTCTGGCCATGGTCGCCTCAGCCGATGGCCCGGATGCGGGCGAGCAGTTCGTCGTGGTCGACCGGCTTGACCAGGTAGGCGAGCGCGCCCTGGCGCATGCCCCAGATCTTGTCGGTCTCCTGGCCCTTGCTGGTGCACAGGATGATCGGGATCTTGCGCGTGCTCTCGTGGCGCGAAATGGTGCGGGTCGCCTGGTAGCCGTTCATGCCCGGCATGACGACGTCCATCAGGATCAGGTCGGGCTTGTCGGTCTTGCTGCGCTCCACCGCCTGCTCGCCGGACTCGGCGGTCAGGACCTGATAGCCCTCGCGGGACAGCAGCTCCTGCAGGGCCAGGCGTTCGGTGGGAGAGTCGTCCACCACGAGAATCGTGCTGATCGGCATCGTTGAAATCCTGCTGGAAAAGGATTCAGCCCGTCGCGTCGCGACGGGCGTGGGTCGAGACGGCCTTGAGCAGGCTGTCCTTGGTGAAGGGTTTGGTGAGGTATTCGTCCGAGCCCACCATTCGGCCGCGGGCACGATCGAACAGGCCGTCGCGGGACGACAGCATGATCACGGGGGTGGAGGTCAGGCGTGCGTTCTTCTTGATCAGCGCGCAGGTCTGGTAGCCGTCCAGCCGCGGCATCATGATGTCGACGAAGATCACGTCGGGTTTGTGGTCGGTGATCTTGGCCAGGGCGTCGAAGCCGTCTTCGGCGAGCAGGACTTCGCATCCTGCCTGGCCGAGGAAGATTTCGGCGCTGCGGCGGATGGTGTTGCTGTCGTCGATGACCATGACCTTCAGTCCGGCAATGTCCATTCAAGTCATCCTTGCGTGTTTCACCGTGCCGGGGCTCAGAGCTCGACCAGCTCGAAGTCGCCCTTGCCCGCCTGGCACTCGGGGCAGGTCCAGTCGGCCGGGATGTCCTCCCAGCGGGTGCCGGGCGGGATGCCCTCGTCGGGCAGGCCCGCGGCTTCGTCGTAGATGAAGCCGCAGATCCGGCACATCCAGGTCTTGTATGCGGTCACGGAAGTAGTGTCGGCCACGGTTCGACCCAACTTGGGGCTGAGGGTAAAATCAGCCGCATCTTAACCCATTCCAAATGACGTCTCCGTAACGGACTTCTCACCCATGCCGATTGAAATTCCGGATATGCCGCCGGCCGTGCTGTGCTTCGGCGCGGGAGATGCGACGGCTGGCAGCGGCCTCGCGGCCGACGTGCTGACGCTGTCGAGCATGGGCTGCTACCCCCTGCCGGTGCAGACGGCGGCGCTGCTGCGCGACACGCGAAATGCCGACGAAGTATGGCCGCAGGATGTCGAGATCGTCGTCGCGCAGGCGCGCGCGGTGCTCGAGGACATCCCGGTCGAAGGCTTCAAGCTCGGCTTCTGCGGCAGTGTCGACAATGTCCTCGCCATTGCCGAGGTGCTGTCCGACTATCCCGGCCTGCCGCTGGTCGTGGAGCCTGCGCTGTATGCCGCCGGCGACCTGGGCGAGGCCGGTGACGAAATGGCGGCGGCGCTGGCCGATCTCGTGCTGCCGCAGACCACGCTGCTGGTCGTCGGCCGGCACGAGCTGTGCCGCCTGGCCGGCGTGGCCGGCGGCAACGACGGTAGCGACGAACTGCCGGGGCTGGACGATGCCATCGAACGGGTGCTCGACTGCGGTACCGAATACATCCTGCTGACCGGCGGTGGCGAGCACACGGCCGAAGTCGTCAATCGCCTGATCGGCCAGGAAGGCACTTTGCGTACCGACGTCTGGCCGCGCCTCGGCGAACGTTTCCTCGGCGCAGGTTCCACGCTGGCCGCCGCCGCGGCGGCCGCGCTGGCGCACGGCATGGCCCTGCCCGAGGCGGTGCGCGAAGCTCAGGAGTTCACCCAGCAGACCCTGCGCCATGCCTACCGGGCCGGCATGGGAAGGGCGCTGCCCGACCGTTTCTTCTGGGCACGCGGCAAGGGCGGCAGCGAAGGAGAAGATGATGAGTGAGACCAGGCGCTTGCGTGGCCTGTATGCGGTGACGCCGGACGAAACCGGCGATGAACGCCTCGCCGCCCTGGCCGGGCAGGTGCTGGCCGGCCGGCCGGCGCTGCTGCAGTACCGCAACAAGCTTGCCGGGCCATCGCAGCGGCGCGCCCAGGCCGCGGCCCTGCTGGATCTGTGCCGTGCTGCCGGCGTGCCGCTGATCATCAACGACGATCTCGCGCTGGCGCTCGACATCGGTGCCGACGGCGTGCATCTCGGCCGTGACGATGGCGACCTCGCCGCCGCCCGGCGTGCGCTGGGCAGCGGCCGTATCCTGGGCGTGACCTGCTATGCCGACCTGGAGCGTGCCCGCGCAGGTGCTGCCGCCGGCGTCGATTACGTCGCCTTCGGCGCAATGTTCCTGTCATCCACCAAGCCCACCGCGCCGCCCGCGCCTTTCGCGCTGCTCAGCCGGGCGAAGGCCGAGTTCGGTCTGCCGGTGGCGGCGATCGGCGGCATCACCCTCGACAACGCGGCTCAGGTGGCCGCTGCCGGCGCAGACCTGATCGCAGTGGTCGGCGACGTTTTCGCCGCGCCCGACCCGGCAGCGCGTGCCGCTGGCTATCGGGCCTTGTTCCAGGCGGAGCCCGGGCTGGCTTGAGCGGTGCCGGCGGCTGCCCGCCTTGATCCTGATGCTGGACCCTGCGCCGCAGCGGGGACGATAATGCCGCCTTCGCAAATCCAGCCGAGGATGAAGACCCCATGGCCAGCCGTAACGAAACCCTCTTCCAGCGTGCCCAGCAGACCATTCCCGGCGGCGTCAATTCGCCGGTCCGCGCCTTCCGCTCGGTCGGCGGCACGCCGCGTTTCCTCGAGCGGGCGGAGGGCGCGCGGGTGTGGGATGCCGACGGCAAGGCCTACATCGACTACGTCGGCTCCTGGGGCCCGGCGATCGCCGGCCATGCCCATCCGGCGATCGTCGAGGCGGTGCGCGAGGCGGCGCTGAAGGGCCTGTCCTTCGGTGCGCCGACCGAGGCCGAGATCGAGATGGCCGAGCTGATCTGCGCACTGCTGCCTTCGGTTCAACATGGTGCGCCTGGTCAGCTCCGGCACCGAAGCGACGATGAGCGCGATCCGCCTCGCCCGCGGCTTCACCGGCCGCGACGCCATCGTCAAGTTCGAAGGCTGCTACCACGGCCATGCCGACAGCCTGCTGGTGAAGGCGGGTTCCGGCCTGCTGACCTTCGGCAACCCGTCCTCGGGCGGCGTGCCCGCGGACTTCGCCAAGCACACCATCGTGCTCGACTTCAACGACCTGCAGCAGGTCGAGGACGTGTTCAAGGCCCGTGGCGACGAGATCGCCGCGATCATCGTCGAACCGGTGGCCGGCAACATGAACCTGGTCAAGCCCCGCCCCGGCTTCCTCGAAGGCTTGCGCCGCATCTGCACCCAGTACGGCGCGGTGCTGATCTTCGACGAAGTGATGACCGGCTTCCGCGTCGGCCCGCAGGGCGTGCAGGGCCTGTACGGCATCACGCCGGACCTGACCACGCTGGGCAAGGTCATCGGCGGCGGCATGCCGGTGGGCGCCTTCGGCGGCCGCCGCGACATCATGGAAAGGATCGCGCCGCTCGGCGCGGTATACCAGGCCGGCACGCTGTCGGGCAGCCCGGTGGCGGTGGCGGCGGGCCTGGTGTCGCTGAAGCTGACCCGCGAGGCGGGTTTCTACGAAGGCCTGACGGCCAGCGCCAGGCGGCTGGCCGATGGCTTGGGCGAGGCCGCACGGGCGGCGGGCGTGACGTTCAGCGCCGATTCCGTCGGCGGCATGTTCGGCCTGTATTTCGCCGACAGGGTGCCTGTGTCGTTCGCCGAGGTGATGGCGGCGGACAAGGATCGCTTCAACCGCTTCTTTCACGCCATGCTGGGCGCCGGCCACTACTTCGCGCCGTCGGCCTTCGAGGCGGGCTTCGTCTCGGCCGCGCACGGCGAGGCCGAGATCGACGCGACGGTGGCGACGGCGCGCGAGGTGTTCGCGGCCTTGGGCTAGGAAGCCGCGCGCCGGGCGAGCTCCAGTTCGCGGCGGGTGGTGCCGTCGCGGGCCACCGCCACCGAGCCGAGCACGCCCTTGGCCGGGTCGGCGACGACGGCGAAACTCATTTCCACGTAGATCGTTTGACCTGCCTGGTTCAGCGCGCGGGTCAGCATCGCGCGGCGGCCCAGGCGGGTGGCGCCAGCCGCCAGCGCGCGGTCGTATCCGGTCCAGTGCGCCGCGCGCAGTTTTTCAGGGATGATCAGGTCCAGGCTCTGGCCGATGGCCGCCGGGGCCGGGAAGCCGAACAAGGCTTCGGCGGCGGCATTCCAGACGCGGATGATGCCGTCACAGTCGGCGTAGATCAGCGCGTCCGCCATCTGCCCGGTGATCAGGTGGTGGAGGTTGGCAAGGTTCGGGTCGTCGTCCATGGCGTGTCGAGCTCCTGTCTCATGGTGGGCGGAACATGCTCCGCGGGGAGTTTCCGCTGCCTCGCGGAATGACTGCCCGGGGTGGCTGCCCAGCCGTTCAGAGCAGGAACAGCGTCGCCAGCCCCAGGAAGATGAAGAAGCCTCCCGAATCGGTGAGCGCGGTGATCATCACCGAGCCGCCGATCGCCGGGTCGGCACCGAGGCGCTGGCGCAGCATCGGAATGATGACGCCGGCGCTGGCGGCGAGCAGCAGGTTCAGCGTCGTCGCGCCGGTCATCACCAGGCCCAGCGACGCGCTGTCGTACAGCCACCATGCCAGCAGGCCCAGCAGCCCGCCCCATACTACGCCGTTGATCAGCGCCACGCCCAGTTCCTTGCGCAGCAGGCGCTGCATCGCCGACTGCTCGACCTGGCCCATCGCGATCGCGCGCACGATCATCGTCGTCGTCTGGTTGCCCGAGTTGCCGCCGATGCCGGCGACGATCGGCATCAGCGTCGCCAGCGCCACCAGCTTCTCGATCGAATCCTCGAACAGGCCGATCACGCGCGAGGCGACGAAGGCCGTGACCAGGTTGATCGCCAGCCAGGCCCAGCGGTTCTTCACCGAATCCCACACCGAGGCGAAGATGTCCTCCTCCTCGCGCAGACCGGCGTTGCTCAGGATCTCGGCTTCCGATTCCTCGCGGATGTAGTCGACCACGTCGGCTACGGTCAGGCGGCCGATCACGCGCTTGTCGCTGTCGACGACCGGCGCCGACACCAGGTCGTAGCGCTCGAAGGCCTGGGCGGCGTCGTCGGCCTCGTCCTCGGGAGTGAAGCTGATCACCGTCTCCGAGCGCATCACGTCGGCGACTTCCTGTTCGGGGTCGCTGATCAGCAGGGTTTCCAGCGTCAGGATGCCTTTCAGGTGGTCTTCGCGGTCGACGACGAAGAGCTTGTCGGTGTGGTCGGGCAGGTCGTCGAAGCGGCGCAGGTAGCGCAGCACGACTTCGAGGGTGACGTCGTCGCGCACCGTCACCATGTCGAAATCCATCAGCGCGCCGACCGAGTCCTCGGGATAGGACATCGCGGTGCGCAGCTGCTCGCGGCCTTCGGTGTCGAGCGACTGGAAGACGTCCTGGATGACTTCGGGCGGCAGGTCGGGCGCGAGGTCGGCAAGCTCGTCGGCGTCGAGCGATTCGGCGGCGGCCTTCAGCTCCTCCGGCGCCATCGTCTCGATCAGCGATTCGCGCACCGCGTCCGAGACTTCGAGCAGGATCTCGCCGTCGCGCTCGGCCTTGACCAGGTCCCAGACGTAGAGGCGCTGCTCCAGTGGCAGCGCTTCGAGGATGTAGCCGATGTCGGCGTTGTGCAGTTCGTCCAGCTTGGCCCGCAGCCCGGCTTCGTGCTGTTTATGGACCAGGTTCTCGACCAGGTCGTGGCGCGGCATGTCCTGGCGATGGACGAGGTCCTCGACGACCTTCTGGCGCGCGAGCAGCTCCTGCACTTCACGCAGGTGCTGCTGGACGTCGTCGGGATGGAGTTCCTCTTCCTGCGTCATGGGGGGCTGCCGGCTTCGGGGGACGGACCCCGGATTCTACGGACTTGATGTGACGCGCGCGATATGTGCACGAGGCCGCGTGGCAAATTTGCTGCATCGCAGCGAGCGACGGCTCGGGAGTGCCGCTCAGGGAACCTGCGAGGCCTGCATGCGCCGCTGGACGCGGTTTGCGTGGGCGGCCAGGCGCGGGCCGTAGTTGCGCTCGTAGCGGCGGGGATTGGGCAGCATCACTGCCAGCCGCGCGGCCTGAGCCGGCCCCAGGTTTGCGGCCGAGGTGCCGTAGTAGCGCTGTGCCGCTGCTTCGGCGCCGAAGATGCCGTTGCCCCATTCGACCACGTTCAGGTAGACCTCGAGGATGCGGCGCTTGTCCCAGGTGGTCTCGATCATCACCGTCAGCACGGCTTCCTGGCCCTTGCGCAGCCAGCTCTTCGACGGCGACAGGAACAGGTTCTTGGCCAGTTGCTGGCTGATGGTCGAGCCGCCGGCGGCGAAGCGGCCCTGGCGCTCGTTCTTTTCCAGGGCGCGCTGGATGCCTTCCCAGTCGAAGCCTTCGTGATCGAGGAAGCGGTCGTCCTCGGCGGCGACCACCGCGCGTTTCAGGTGGATGGAAATGCGTTCGTAGTCAACCCACTGGTGGCGCAGCGTGGCCTTGGGGTCGGCCTCGCGCAGCTCGGCCAGCCGCATGCGCATGAAGCTGGTGCTGCCCGGATCGAAGCGGCTCCACCAGATGACCTGGGTGAACAGCACGAGCTGCCAGAACAGCAACAGCAGCGCGAGCACGAGCAGCCCGCGCCAGAGCACTCCGAGCCAGCTCGGCAGGCTGGGCATGAGGATTTCAGCCAGCGTCGAGCTGGCGTCGCAGCTCGGCGAGGACGGTGGCGCTGTCGGGTCGCAGCCCGCGCCACAGGGTGAAGCTTTCAGCCGCCTGCTCCACCAGCATGCCGAGGCCATCCGCGACGCGGACGGCGCCGTCGGCGCGGGCTGCGGCCATGAAAGGCGTGTCGCCGCGGCCGTACATCATGTCGTAGGCGAAGGCGCCGCCGGCGTACAGGCCGGGCGGCAGCGGCGGCGCTTCGTCGGCCAGGCTGGCGGCGGTGGCGTTGATGACGAGGTCGAAATGCCGGCCGGCAAGGGCATCGAAACCGCAGGCGGACAGCTGCGTCTCCCCCGCGCCGGACAGGAAGGCGGTGGCGAGCGCTGCGGCCTTGCCGGCCGTGCGGTTGGCGATCGCCAGCACCGCCGGCTTTTCAGCAAGCAGCGGCAGCAGCGCGCCGCGGGCGGCGCCGCCCGCGCCCAGCAGCAGCACCCGCCGGCCCGTCAGCGTGCAGCCGAGGTTGATCGTCAGGTCGCGCACCAGACCGGCGCCGTCGGTGTTGTCGCCGAGGATGCCGTCGCCGCCGAAGGCCAGGGTATTGACCGCGCCGGCGGCCTGCGCGCGCGGCGTCAGGCGGTCGGCGAGGGCGAAGGCTTCGAGCTTGAAGGGCACGGTCACGTTCATGCCGCGGCCGCCGGCCTTGCGGAAGTCCGCCACCGTCGCGGCGAAGCCGTCGAGCGGCGCGAGGATGGCGTCGTAGCACAGGTCCTGCGCGGTCTGGCGGGCAAAGGCGGCGTGGATCTGCGGCGACTTGCTGTGGGCGATCGGGTGGCCGATGACGGCGTAGCGGTCCATGGCGGGCGTCTCAGTTGGCGCGAACCTGGTTGTTGTTGGTGAAGGTCCAGGTGCGGCTGATTTCGATGATGTCCGTGTCCCGGCGGATGTCGGGCGGGAAGGGGGCATAGGGGGCGGCCATCTTCACGATGCGCACGGCGGCATCGTCCAGCACCTTGTGCCCCGAGCTGCGGGTGATGACGACCTGCTCCACGCTGCCGTCGGCCTTGATCGCAACGGTGAACAGCAGGCTGCCATACATGCGGCCGCGCGCGGCCTCGGGATAGTTGAGCGTACCGATGCGTTCGACCTTCAGGCGCCAGTCCTCGACGTACTGGGCGAAGCGGTATTCCCTGGCCTTGGAGCCGATGCTGGTCCGGCGCGGGCGCTTGGCGATCTCGTCCAGCTTGCGGCTGATTTCCGCCTCCAGGCGGGCGGCGGCGGACGCGCTGTCGAGCAGGTCGAGGCCGCTGGGCCTGGGCGCCGGGGCGGGCTGTTCGACCGTGGTCGGCGTGGCGGCGACCTTGGCGGGAGACTTCTCGCGGGTGATGACCTGCTTCTGTTCGCGCACCGGCTCCTGCGTGCGCCGCTTGGCTTCGACCAGTGCATCGCCTTCGCGCTGCGCCGGCTGGGGCGGCAGCGGCGAGGTGGGGCGGGCTTCCTGCTGCTCCGACGTGCCGCCGCCATCGACGTTGGCCTGCGCCAGCACGTCGGCCTTCTCTGGCGCCCTGGCATGGCGGGCGTTGACCAGCACCACCTCCAGCCCCTTGTCCCTGGCGGGCGGCTTGGCCTCCGGCATGCGGAACTGCAGGCTCAGCAGCAGGGCGTGCACCGCCAGCGAGAAGGCGAAAGCCCCCATCAGCAGGCGGCTGCCTTTGTCCATGGCGGCTGCCGATGGCGCTCGAGGGAGGGGGCTTAGGGCCTGTGCCATCGCCGGGGCTCAGAGCGGGCCGAAGGCGTCCGCGGTCTGGCTTTCGTCCTGCTGCTCGGGTTCGGCCAGGGTGCGCTGGAAGCGCGCGTCGACCTCGATGTCGAGCAGGTCGGTGCGCTCGACCACCAGCCGTACCTGGCTGCCCGGGATCTGCAGCGGCAGCGACGGGACCCGGAATACCAGCGGAATCTCGTTCAGGCGCACGACATTCTCGCGCAGCACCGTGGCATCGACTTCGCCGCGGCCGTGCTGGCGCAGCCAGCGCAGGCACCAGTAGCGCTCCATGCCGCGCTGGAATTCGGCGTATTCGGCATAGGTCAGCTCGAAGTCGCGCAGCGCCGCCATCAGGTCGGCCGACTTCGGCGCGAAGGCCGGCTCGGTACCTTGCAGTACCGAAATGATCTGCCACTGGTTGACCAGGTCGACGTAGCGCCGCAGCGGTGAACTCGACCAGGCGTAGCACCCCACGCCCAGCCCTTCGTGCGGCGCGGCGACGGTGGTCATGCGTACCTTGCCGCCGCCCTGGGCGCGGTACAGGCCGGGCACGCCGGCTTCGTCGAGCAGGCGGCCCCAGGTGACGTTGGCGTGGATCATCAGCTCGGCGACGAGCTTGTCCATCGGCGAGCCGCGCAGGCGGCGGCCGATGCTGACGAAACCGGGGCCGTCGGCGGTGTGCTGGTTCCAGTCGACGCTGAAGCCGAAGTCGATGCGGTCCTCGTTGCCGCCGGCCTTGCCGCGGCCGGCTTCGAGCACGGTGGCCAGATCCCACAACAGCGTCAGCTCGCGCTTCCACGGGAAATCCGGGCCCTCGCCATGCACGGTGTCGTCGTTGAACAGCGGCTCGATGTCGTGATGGCGCAGGTTGGCGGCGATCGGCACCATCTCGACCCGGCTCTCCTCGCCGACGATGGCCAGGCCGGGGGTGATGTCGAGGTACAGCGACACCGCCGGGCAGTCGCGGCCTTCACTCAGGGTGAAGGTCTGCACCACTTCGTCGGGCAGCATGGTGATCTTGCCGCCGGGCATGTAGACGGTCGACAGGCGGCGGCGGGCAATCGCGTCGAGCTCGGTGCCGCGGGCGAAACCCAGCGCCGGCGCGGCGATGTGGATGCCGATGCGCCAGCCGCCTTCGGCGCGCGGCGTGATCGAGAAGGCGTCGTCGATCTCGGTGGTCGAGGCGTCGTCGATCGAGAACGCGGCGACGTCGGCGCGCGGCAGTCCGGCCGGCAGCATCGCCGGGGCGAAGGCGGGGAAGTCGGCGCCCTCGGGGAAATGCTCGAACAGGAAGCGGTTGTAGTGGAAGTCGTAGCTCGAGCCCAGCGCGCCGCACTTCAGCAGCAGGCGCGCGGCCGACAGCCCGGTGTCGACGCAGGCGGCTTCGAGCGCCTTGATCTCGTTGCGGTTGCGGTCGGGGCGGTACAGCGCCTGCGGCAGCAGCGCCGCCAGTTCGGCCGGCAGCCGGCCCTCGACCAGTTCGGCGCGCATGTGCTCGATCAACGCGGCCTGCTGGCGCTTCTTCTCCAGGCCGGCGAGCGCTGCCTGCAGGATCTCGGCCGGCGCCTTGCGGAAGCGTCCCTTGCCCTTGCGGTGGAACCAGATCGGCGCCGAATGCAGGCGCAGCAGGAGGGTGGCGGCTTCGACCGCGCTGGGCGGGTGGCCCTGGTACTCGGCGGCGAAGTCGGTGAAGGCGAATTCGTCGTCGCCGCACACTTCCCACAGGAACTCGATGTCGAGTTCCTCGGCGCCGGCCTCGGCGCGGCCCAGCAGGTCGGCGGGCCCGGGCTCGCGGAATTCGAGCAGCACGTTGGCACGCTTGAGCTTCACCCGTTTGCCGTGGGTGTTCTCGACCTGCAGCGTGGCTTGGTTGTCGGCGAGGATGGTACCGGCCTTGAAGGCCCCGTCCTCTTCATACAGCACGAACATCGGCATCCGCCTGAAAAAAGCAAGCTGCGTAGTTTACTGGATTCGGGCGGCTTGCCCTAAAGCCGTGTCAACCGCCGTGCGGTGCGGCGGTTGCACGGGCGGATGTCAGCGCGGCCGCCGCGCGGCGCGCACCATGTCCACCGAATAGATCGCCAGCGCGATCCAGATCAGCAGGAAGCCGATCAACTGGCCGGAGTCGAAAGGCTCGCGGAAGATCCTGATTGCGATGATGAAGCCGAGGCTGGGGGCGAGGTATTGCATGAAGCCGATGGTCGCCAGCGGCAGGCGGCGGGCGCCGGCGGTGAACAGCATCAGCGGCAGCGCGGTGATGATGCCGCTCAAGGGCAGCAGCCAGTCGGCGATGGCGCCGGTGCCGAAGCCGAGCGATCCGCCGGCATGCATCCAGGCCAGCCCGGCGATGGCCAGCGGCGCGACCAGCAATGTTTCGATGAACAGCCCGCTGACGGCCTCGATCGGCGCGCGTTTGCGCAGCAGGCCGTACAGGCCGAAAGTGCCGGCGAGGTAGAGCGAGATCCACGGCAGGCTGCCGAGCTGCCATACCCGCCAGGCTACGCCGGCGATCGCGATCGCCACCGCGATGCGCTGCAGCGGGCGCAGGCGCTCGCCGAGGATGGCGGCGCCGAGGGCGATGTTCACCAGCGGGTTGATGAAATAGCCGAGCGTGGCTTCGAGCAGGCGGCCGGCGTCGATGGCCCAGATGAACACCAGCCAGTTGCTGGCGGTGAGCAGCGAGGTGAGTACCAGCAGGCCGAGCAGGCGCGCCTGGCGGCAGACCTCGCGGACGCGCGTGAAGCCGCCGGTGAAGGGCAGGAAGGCGAGCAGGCCGGCAAGGAAGAGCAGCGACCACAGAATGCGGTGGGCGACGATCTCGAACGGCGGGATGCTGCCGATGGCCTTGAAATACAGCGGCGACAGGCCCCAGATGGAGAACGCGGACAGTGTGGCCAATATGCCGCGGCGCCTTTCGGCCTGCTCGATGGCGGGAGTGGTCATGGGTGCCAAGGGAGAAAAGAGGAGCCGGACGCCTGTGCGGAAGTCAGGCCGGCCGCTGCGCGGCAGCGACCAGGGTGCGGGCCGGTACGCTGAAGCCGCCATGGCCGTCGGCATGGCTGGTCAGGTCGTCGGCGACGGCCGCGCGCAGGGCCTGCCGGGTGGCTTCGGGCAGGCGGCCGATGGCTTCGGCCGCGCCGCCGGCGAGATCGAGGAAAGCCTGCCAGTAGGCGTCGGCGCCGTCGAAGTGGCAGCTGAATTCGCAGGGGCGGATCTCGATGTCGACGAAGCCGGCCTGGGTGAGCAGATCCTGCAGCACCTGTGCTTCGCCGAAGCGGAACACCGAGGGCCGGGCCACCTTGGGCGGCGGCAGCAGGCGGGTGATGCAGTCCTGGGCGCGGTGGATCAGCGGCACGCTCTCGCGCGGCCCCCACACCGACAGCGCGACGCGTCCGCCGGGCACGAGCACGCGGCGCATCTCCGCCAACGCGCGTTCCGGGTGGGGAAAGATGAACAGCGCGAGGCCGGCCAGCACGCGGTCGACGCTGGTGTCGGCGAGGCAGAGGTGTTCGGCGTCGGCGGCGGCGAAGCAGGGCGCGTCGGCATGCCCGCCGCAGCGGCGGGCGCCTTCGGCGAGCATCGCTTCGGCGATGTCGGTGGCGAGCACGCTGCCGCCCGGCGCGACCTGCAAGGCGGCATCGCGCGCCAGCAGGCCGGGGCCGCTGGCGAGGTCGAGCACGCGCAGGCCGGGTTCGAGCGCGGCGGCGTCGAGCAGTGCCGCGGCCAGTTCGGCGCGCAGGTGGGCGCCGTCGGCATAGCGCGCGGCGATGCGGTTGAAGCCGGCACGCTCCATCGCCTTGAAGCGGCGGGCATCGAAACCGGCTGCGGAGGAAGGTTCGGAGGGCGAAGCCATGTCCGGCGAGACTATATCAGCGCCGGGTATCGCCGAGGCCGGCGAAATCGATGACGGCGTCGAGGTAGCCGTTCCAGCGCGAAAAGCCGTGGTCGCCGCCTTCGAGCACGGTCTGGCGGGCGCCGGCGTATTTCTCGACCGCATGGCGGTAATCGAGCACTTCGTCGCCGGTCTCGGCGAGCAGCCAGTAGCGCTCGGGCCGGCTGATGGCTGGCACTTCGATGGCATGCAGTTCGTCGATGTGGCCGTGGGTGAACTCGAAGCGCTCGCCGGTGTAGAGGTTGTCCTGGATGCCGACGTAGGCTTCCAGCGACAAGGGTGCAACGACTGCCGGATTGACCAGCACGGCGCGCAGGCCGTGGCGTTCGGCAAGCCAGGTGGCGTAGTAGCCGCCGAGCGAACTGCCGGCCACGGTCGGCACGAGGCCGGCCGCCCGGGCACGATCGATCGCGCTTTCGGCCAGCGCGATCGCGGCGCGCGGCGACACCGGCAGCTGTTCGCACCAGAAATACTCGCCGAGTCCGCATTCGATCATGCGCGCCTTCAGCGCCCGGGCCTTGATCGAGGCCGGCGCCGAGCGGAAGCCGTGCAGATAGACGATCATCGTGCAGCCTCCGTCAGGCTTCCGACCACTCCACCCAGCCGAAATACCAGGTTGCCAGCACGAACAGGCCGAAGGCGATGCGGTACCAGGCGAAGGCGATGAAGGTGTGGTTGGAGACGAACTTGATGAAGCTCTTCACCGCCCACATCGCTGCGGCGAAGGAGGCGACGAAGCCGACCGCGAACACCGGCAGATCTTCCAGCCGCAGCAGTTCCCAGTTCTTGTACAGGTCATAGACGGTGGCGGCGAACATCGTCGGGATGGCGAGGAAGAAGGAGAACTCCGCCGCCGTCTTGCGCGACAGGCCGAAGATCACGCCGCCCATGATGGTCGCGCCCGAGCGCGAGGTGCCGGGGATCATCGCCAGCGCCTGGGCGAAGCCGACCTTGAGGGCGTCGCCCCAGCCCATCTCGTCCACGTCGTTGATGCGCGGGTGGTAGGCGCGCTTTTCCACGTACAGGATGATCAGGCCGCCGACCACCAGCGCGGTGGCGACCGTGATCGGGTTGAACAGCAGGCCCTTGATCGTGGAATGGAACATCAGGCCGAGGATCGCGGCCGGCAGGAAGGCGACGAACAGCATGCCGACGAAGCGCTGTGCGGCCGGCTGCGTGGGCAGGCCGGTGGCGACCTTGATCAGGCGTTCGCGGTAGTCCCAGCACACGGCGAGGATGGCGGCCAGCTGGATGACGATCTTGAACACCTTGCTGGTGTCGTCGTTGTAGCCAAGCATGTCGCCGACGATGATGAGGTGGCCGGTGGACGATACCGGCAGGAATTCGGTGAGGCCTTCGACGATGCCGAGGATGAGTGCGACGAGGAGGAGAGGGAGGTCCATGCGGCTGAGGGGAGGGACTGGAGAGGAAGCGGGCGATTATAGCGTCCGGAATGTTGCACTGCGGCCGGGCTCAGGGCGATGTCATCGCTTCGAGCCGGGAAAGAAAGCTCATGGCGTGTTCCCTGTCACGGCCGCACATCTCCAGCGACGGCGGCAGGCTGCCGCATACCGCGGGGCGGCGCGGGTCGCCGAATAGGCGGCAGCGGTCGTCTTCGTCGAGCTGGATGCAGCGCATGCCGGCGGGTTTGCCGCCTTCCATGCCGGGAATCGGCGAACTGATCGATGGCGCGATGCAGCAGGCAGCGCAGCCGGCGCGGCACTCCAAGTCAGGCTCCGTCCTGCACGGCGTCCCACCACGCCAGGATGTCGTCGAGCTCGGGCTTCAGCCGGGCGTACTCGCCGCCGGTAAAAACCGTCCACTCGTCGAGGAAGCGCTCGCCCACGGCGGTCAGCAGCGGTACGCCGGCGAGCATCGATTCACCGATCTCGTCGCGCAGGCCGGCGCCCGACACTTCCTGTGAAGCGAACTTGTTGATGACGATGAGCTGGGCGCCGCGGCCGAGCGCCTTGCGCACCGCGACCGCGCCGCGCGCCAGTGCGTCGGGGTCGAGGCGGCAGGCCACCGCATCGCCGCTGCTGCCCGGGTCCAGCGACAGCGGGATGCGTTCGCCGGTCTCGAGGTTCTCGAGCTCCATGCCACAGCTGGTGGCGTTGGCGTCCGCGACGTCGTGCTGCAGGACGCCGCCCAGCTTCACCCCGCGCCCGGCGAGGCGGCGGGTCGCCTCGGCGAGCAGCAGTTCGATGTTGTCTGCGGGGGCATAGACGATGGCGGCGAGCGGGTGGGCGGTCATGGTCGGGCGCGGAAGCTGTAGGCGAAGGTGCGCCGCCATTGTCGCACCGCCGTGCCCGCGGAGGACGATGCGGGAGATAATGCGCGGCCTGATGAAAACGACCGACCACCCAATGAGGGCTGAACACCGGGGCGCACGCCGCCCGTCCGACGCGCGGAAAGCCGACGAGGCTTTCGGCGACTGCCTCAGTGCCGACCGCCCGCGCCTGCGGCGGCTGAGCCGCGAACTGGGGCGCCGGCCGGGCGCGGAGCCGAAGGCGCAGGAGCGGCATGCCCGCCTGCAGGCCGATCTGGATGCCCTGCTGGAGCGTTCGCGCGCCGCCTTCGCGACCCGCCGCGCGGCCCTGCCGGTGCCGGATTTCCCGCCGGAGCTGCCGGTGTCGGCGCGGCGCGACGAGATCGCGTCGGCCATGGCCGCGCACCAGGTCATCATCGTCTGCGGCGAAACCGGCTCGGGCAAGACCACCCAGTTGCCCAAGATCGCGATGACGCTGGGACGCGGCGTGGCCGGCCTGATCGGCCACACCCAGCCGCGCCGGCTGGCGGCGCGCGCCACCGCGAGCCGAATCGCGCAGGAGCTGAACAGCCCGCTCGGCCAGGCCGTGGGCTACAAGATCCGCTTCACCGACAAGACCGGCGAGCGCAGCCACATCAAGCTGATGACCGACGGCATCCTGCTCGCCGAGACCCAGACCGATCCGCTGCTCGCGGCCTACGACACCCTGATCATCGACGAGGCCCACGAGCGCAGCCTGAACATCGACTTCCTGCTCGGCTACCTGAGGACGCTGCTGCCGCGCCGGCCCGACCTGAAGCTGATCGTGACCTCGGCGACGCTGGACGCGGAGCGCTTCGCCAAACATTTCGCCGATGCCGCAGGCCGGCCGGCGCCGGTGATCGAGGTCTCCGGCCGCCTGTATCCGATCGAGCTGCGCTACCGGCCGGTGGAGAGCGACGATGCGGCGCCAGCGGCGGCGAGGGGGGAGCGCCGCCGGGAGGATGGCGGCAGGGGCCGCGACCGCGATCTGCTGGATGCGCTGGTCGATGCGGTCGACGAGGCGCAGCGCTGCGGGCCGGGCGACGTACTGGTCTTCCTGCCCGGCGAGCGCGAGATCCGCGAAGCCGCCGAAGCGCTGAGAAAGGCGCACCACCTGCCCGGCACCGAGATCCTGCCGCTGTTCGCGCGCCAGTCGGCGCAGGAGCAGGCGCGGGTGTTCTCGCCGTCCAACGGGCGGCGGGTGGTGTTGTCGACCAACGTCGCCGAGACTTCGCTGACCGTGCCCGGCATCCGCTACGTGGTCGATACCGGCCTGGCGCGGGTCAAGCGCTATTCGGCGCGCAACAAGGTCGAGCAGCTGCAGGTCGAGAAGATCGCGCAGTCGGCGGCGCAGCAGCGCGCCGGCCGCTGTGGCCGGGTCATGGACGGCATCTGCTTCCGCCTCTACGACGAGGACGACTTCAAGCGCCGCCAGGCGCACACCGATCCCGAGATCCTGCGTTCCTCGCTGGCCGGCGTGATCCTGCGCATGAAGTCGCTGAAGCTCGGCGCGGTGGAGGATTTTCCCTTCATCGACGCGCCCGGCTCGCGCCTGATCGGCGACGGCTATGCGCTGCTCGCCGAACTCGGCGCGGTCACCGACGATGATGAGCGCAGGTTGACGCCGAGCGGCATCGAGCTGGCGAAGCTGCCGCTCGACCCGCGCATCGGCCGCATGATCCTGGCCGCGCGCGAGCGCGGCGCGCTGGCCGAAGTGCTGGTGATCGCCGCCGCGCTGTCGGTGCAGGATCCGCGCGAACGCCCGCAGGACGGCCCCGGCGTGGCCGACCAGGCCCACGCCCGCTTCCGCGGCGGCGAGCAGGACCAGAAATCGGAGTTCCTCTGGTACTGGCAGCTGTGGAAGGCCTGGGACGAAGTGCAGCGCCACGAGTCGTCCAGCAAGCAGAAAGCCTGGTGCAAGAAACACTTCCTCAACACCATGCGGATGCGCGAGTGGCGCGACGTGTTCGCCCAGCTGCACACACTGTGTGCCGAGCACGGCTGGAAGGAGAACGACCAGCCGGCCAACTATGAAGCCATCCACAAGGCGCTGCTCGCCGGCCTGCTCGGCAACGTCGGCTGCCGCATCGAGGACGCCTCGGGGCAGCAGGCAGGCTCTTATCTCGGCGCGCGCGGGATCAAGTTCTGGCCGCATCCCGGTTCGGCGCTGGCGAAGAAGGCCGGCAAGTGGATCATGGCGGCGGAGCAGGTCGAAACCTCGCGCCTGTTCGGCCGCTGCATCGCCCGCATCGAGCCGGAATGGGTCGAGGAGGTCGGCGCCCACTTGCTGCGCCGGCAGGTGTTCGAGCCGCACTGGTCGAAATCGTCCGGCGCGGTGCGGGCCTGGGAGCGCGGCACGCTGTACGGGCTGGTGATCTATCCGCGCCGGGGCGTGGCCTACCGCGACATCGATCCGGCGCTGTGCCGCGAGCTCTTCATCCGCGAGGGGCTGGTGCAGGGCGAGATCGCCGACGGCGCCGCGCGCAGCATGGCTTTCCTGGCCCACAACCGGCGCCTGGTGGAGGAAATCGAACGGCTGGAGCACAAGTCGCGCCGTCCCGACGTGCTGGTGGACGAGGCTTTGATCGAGGCCTTCTACGACAGCAAGCTGCCGGAGGATGTCTGCGATGTGGCCGGTTTCGAAGCCTGGCGCAGGAAGGCGGAGAAGGCCGAACCCAAGCTGTTGCACCTGTCGCGCGAGCAGTTGATGCGGCACGAGGCCGAAGGCGTCACCACCGACCGCTTCCCGGCCGCGATGGAAGTGCTCGGCCAGAAGCTCAAGCTGGCCTATCTGCACCAGCCGGGCGAGGCCGACGACGGCGTGACGCTGGCGGTGCCGCTGGCGATGCTGAACCAGATTCCCGCCAACCGCTGCGAGTGGCTGGTGCCCGGCCTGCTGGAAGAAAAGGTCGCGGCGCTGATGAAGACCGTGCCGCAGAAGCACCGCCACCGCCTGCAGCCGGTGCCCGACAGCGCGGCGGCCTTCATGGCGGTCTATGAAGCGGGCGAGTTCGATACCGACGAGCCCCTGCTGAAGATGCTGCAGCGTTTCGTCGAGGAGCGCGTGCAGCTGAAGCTGCCGCTGGAGAGCTTCCGGCCGGAGAATCTGAAGCCGCATTGCTTCATGAACTTCCGCATCGTTGACGAGCACGGCCGGGTGATGGGGCAGTCGCGCAACCTGATGGAGCTGCGCGCACGCTTCCGCGAGCAGGTGGCGGCGCGCTTCTCTGCGGCGAAGATCGGCGGTGCGATGGCGGAGGCACTGTCCGGGGCGGGGGTGGCCGGACAGAGAGGGGAAAAAGCTGCGCAGCATTCCATGGCCGGCCGGGCGGGCGAGGCGCGAGCGGCTGCGGCGCCGGATGCGTCAGGGAAGGCCCCGGCGGACAGGATGGAGCAACAGGGGCGCGCCAAGCAGCGGCGCGCCGGGCCAGAGGATTCTGCAGCGGCGGCCGAAACCCCGGCGCCAACCCTCTCCGGCTTCACCGCCTGGTCTTTCGGCGATCTGCCCGAATTGCTGGAAGTGCGTGTCGCCGGCCGGGAAGTGATCGGTTTCCCTGCCTTGCACGACGATGGTGACAGCGTGTCGCTGCGCCCCTACGACACGCCGGAGGAAGCGGCACGGGTGCATCGGCGCGGCCTGGCGCGCTTGTTCGCGCTCAATCTGAAGGATCAGGTGAAGGCAGTCGAGCGCCTGCCCGGCCTGCGTGAGCTGGCCTTGCAGTACATGAGCTTCGGCACCGAGGCCGAACTGAAGGCGCGCCTGGTCGAGGCGACGCTGGCCCGCTGCTGCCTGCTCGACCCCATGCCTATGAGTGCCGATGACTTCACCCGGCGCTGCGCCGAAGCCAAGCCGCGTATCAGCCTGATTGCGCAGGAGTTCATGCGCCTGACCGGCCAGTTGCTGGCCGAGCATGCGGCCCTGCAGAAGCGCATGGCGGGCTTGAAGACCTTCCCGGAGGCGGTGGCGGACATCCAGGCTCAGCTTGTGGCGCTATTGCCGAAGGATTTCCTGCTGGCCTTCCCATGGGAGCGGCTGGCGCATTTCCCGCGCTATCTGAAAGGCGCCTCGGTACGGCTGGACAAACTCCGCAACAATCCGGTGCGTGATGCGCAGTCGATGGCGGAATGGAAAGGCCTGGCGCAGGCCTGGGAGCGGGAGTGCCAGGCTCGCCGCCGTGCAGGTGTGGAGGATCCGGCGCTGGAGGAGTTCCGTTGGCTGCTGGAAGAACTGCGCGTCGGACTGTATGCACAGGAGTTGCGCACGCCGATGCCGGTATCGGCCAAGCGCCTGCAGAAAATCTGGGACAGCCGGCCGCGTTGAGCAGGGCCGGCTGCCGTTTCGTCAGCGCAGCGGAATGACGATGGGCGGAACGTCGATGCCGATCACCACGGCGGGCGGAGCGCTGTGGCCGTAGGCCCGGTAAGGGCGATCGTAGTAGGAAGGTGGAGCGTAGTAGTGGTGGTGTACCTCGCGTTCGCGGATGCGGCGAGGCAGCTCGCGGATGACGATTTTTTCACGGTACACGCTGCGGCCCCGGTCATGGCGATCCCAGTTGCGGCGTTCCCAGCCGTGGTCGGGCCTGGGCGGATGCCTGTCGTTCCAGTGGCGATGGCCGCGTTCGGCCACTACCACCGGCGGGCCGGAAACGGCTTGGCCGGCAGCTGCGAAAAGTGTGCCGCAGATCAGGGTGGTGGCGATCCTGCGGGCAAGGGAGGGCGTCATGGGCTGCCTCGTTCAGTCAGGTGATCGGGGCCGCGCCCCGATATGGCTCCGGATAGTAGGCGAGATGCGGGCTACGGCGCAGAGGCGGAGTGTAAGCAGGCTTTGTCGGACAGCCGTGGGGATGTGCCTGTGTGAGGAGCCGCTGTCTTCTGGTTTCGATGCAGACTTTGATTTTTCAGCCGTTCTTGATAGACTGCCCGGCTTTCCTTGCTCCACCGGACCGCATGCCGGGGAGCTGCAACAACCAACCGCAAGGGAGTCTGCATGCGACATTATGAAATCGTCTTTATCGTCCACCCGGACCAGTCCGAACAGGTGCCGGCGATGGTCGAGCGTTACAAGACCATCGTGACCGGCCGCAGCGGCCAGATCCACCGCCTGGAAGACTGGGGCCGCCGCCAGATGGCCTACCCGATCCAGAAGGTGCACAAGGCCCACTACGTGCTGATGAACATCGAGTGCGACGGCGAAACGCTGGCCGAACTCGAGCACGCCTTCAAGTTCAACGATGCCGTGCTGCGCCACCTCACCATCAAGATGAAGAAGGCCGTCACCACGCCTTCGCCGATGATGAAGGAAGAGAAGTCGCGCTCGCTGAGCACTTCGTCCGAAGACAAGCCGGCCGACAGCGAAGCGGCTGCCGCCTGAGTTGCCTGATCCCGGGTTGAACGAACTGCGCCTCGACGCGCGCGTGGCAGAGTTGCTGCCCTTGCGTCGAACCCCTGCTGGTGTGCCGGTTGCAAGCTGTGTGCTGGCGCACGAATCGAAGCAGACCGAGGCGGGCCTGGCCCGCGACGTTTCGGTCGAGATGCAGGCGGTGGCGGTCGGCGATCTCGCCGGCGTGCTGGCAGCGGCGAAACCCGGGGCGGCAGTGCGGATCAGCGGCTTCCTCGCGGCGAGGAGCCTGCGCAGTCGAAGCCCGGTGCTGCACCTGAATACAATCGAATATCTGGAAGGAAACTGAAATGGCTTTCAAGCCCAAGTCCAAGTTCAAGAAGAAGGATGACCGTGGTGGTCGTGGCCTGTTCAAGCGCCGCAAGTTCTGCCGCTTCACTGCCGAGAAGATCGAGGAAGTCGACTACAAGGATGTGGACATCCTGAAGGACTTCATCACCGAAAACGCCAAGATCATGCCGGCGCGCATCACCGGCACCAAGGCGGGTTACCAGCGCCAGCTGTCGGTCGCCGTCAAGCGTGCCCGTTTCCTGGCCCTGATGCCTTACACCGACCTGCACCAGTAAGAGAGGAGCGAACACATGCAGATCATTCTTCTCGAGAAGGTCGTCAACCTCGGTGCCCTGGGTGACGTGGTCAAGGTCAAGGACGGCTATGCCCGCAACTTCCTGATCCCGCAAGGCAAGGCCAAGCGCGCCACGGAAACCAACCTGGCCGAGTTCGAAGCCCGCCGTGCCGAACTGGAACGTGTCCAGGCCGAAAAGCTGGCCGCCGCCCAGGAACTGGCCGGCAAGCTGGAAGGCGTGTCGGTCCAGGTCGCGCGCAAGGCCGGCATGGACGGCCGCCTGTTCGGCTCGGTCGGCAATGCCGACGTGTCCGAAGCGCTGGCTGCCCAAGGCTTCGACATCGATCGTGCTGCCATCCGCATGCCGGACGGTCCGCTGAAGCAAGTCGGTGAAGTCCAGCTCGAGATCGGCCTGCACGCCGATGTGCTGGCTACCATCACCGTTGCCGTGGTCGGCGATCAGCAGTAATTCCTGCGGGTTTTCTTGCGCAGATGAAAAGGGCTGCCTTCGGGGCAGCCCTTTTTGCTTCCTGGTCCAGTGTTTGTGCCTGGCATCGCCGCCGCGCTGGGAGGCAATGCGGGCGCGGCATCGAGTGAATAGAATGCGGGGTGCTGCTCCCCAAGGATGTTCGTGATGAGTTCTTCGTCTTCCGGTTTTCCTGATTACCTGCCTGATCCGCAGATCGCGCACATCAAGCTCCCGCCCCATTCGCTCGAGGCGGAGCAGTCGCTGATCGGCGGCATCTTGCTCGACAACCAGGCCTGGGAGCGTGTTGCCGACCTGGCCAACGAGGCGGATTTCTACCGGGACGACCATCGCCGCATCTACCGCCACATCACCAAGCTGGTCGATCAGGGCAGGCCGGCCGACGTCGTCACGGTCTACGAGTCGCTGGAAAAGAGCGGTGAGGCGGAGCAGGCCGGCGGGCTGGCCTATCTCGCGGAAATCGCCAACAACACGCCGTCGGCAGCGAACATCCGCCGTTATGCCGAGATCGTTCGCGAGCGGGCGATCCTTCGCAAGCTGGTGGCGGTGGGCGACGAGATTGCCGCGAGCGCGCTGAGCCCGTCGGGCAAGGACGCCAAGGCGCTGCTGGACGAAGCCGAGGCCAAGGTGTTCGAGATCGCCGAAGCCGGTGCGCGCCATGCCAGCGGCTTCGTCTCGATCCAGCCCATCCTGAAGCAGGTCGTCGACCGGGTGCAGGAGCTGTACGACCGCGACAATCCGTCCGAAGTCACCGGCGTGCCGACCGGCCTGGTGGATCTGGACGAGAAGACTTCCGGGCTGCAGCCGTCGGACATGATCATCGTCGCCGGCCGCCCGGCAATGGGCAAGACCACGTTTGCGCTGAACCTTGCCGAACACATCGCCATCGACCAGCGCCTGCCGGTGGCGATCTTCTCGATGGAAATGCCTGGCACGCAGCTGGCGACCCGCTTCATCTCCTCGGTCGGACGCATCGACATGCAGAAGATCCGCAGCGGCCGCCTGACCGACGACGACTGGCAACGGCTGACGATGGCGATGGGCAAGCTCTACGATGCGCCGCTCTACATCGACGAGACTCCCGGCCTCAATCCGATCGACCTGCGCGCGCGCGTGCGCCGGCTGGCGCGGCAGTGCGGCCGGCTCGGGCTGGTGGTGATCGACTACCTGCAGCTGATGAGCGGCACCCGGGAAGGCGACAACCGCGCCTCCGAACTGTCGGAAATCTCGCGTTCGGTGAAGTCGCTGGCGAAGGAGCTGCACGTGCCGATCATCGCGCTGTCCCAGCTCAACCGCAGTCTGGAGCAGCGCCCCAACAAGCGCCCGGTGATGTCGGACCTGCGCGAGTCGGGCGCCATCGAGCAGGATGCGGACATCATCATGTTCATCTACCGGGACGAGGTCTACAACCCGGACTCGCCGGACAAGGGCACGGCGGAGCTGATCATCGGCAAGCACCGTAACGGCCCGACCGGCACGGTGCGGTTGACCTTCATCGGCGAGAACACGCGTTTCGAGAACTACGCGGGGGGCCAGGGTTTCTGACGCTGGCCGGGGCACGATAGGGTAGAGCTGCGGGCGACGCCCATCGTTTGCGGGGAGTGGAGGTGGTCGGACGGTGATGGATTTGGCTTCGTTCAACCTGTGCGGTCCGCCCCATTCTGCGTCTGCTGCCTGGTGGGTTGCGAGCCTCTGATGGTTGAATAGATATTTCTGTTGCGTGTAGTTCTTGACGGTTTTGTGTTGGTGTCTATAATGCCGATCTTTCTCGCGGTGCCCGGGTGATTTTGGCGGGTGTTGCGGGGGTTGCGGTTGGTTTTGGAAGCGGTTTTTTTCGGGTTTTCTTTTTTTGTTGTGTTGAAGAAAGTTTCCCGGGTGGTTGACAGGTTGTTGGATGTTGATCATAATCTCGCTTCTGTGCTGACCGGCACGGATCTTTAAAAACTTGAACAACCGATAAGTGTGGGTGCTTGGTGGTTGTGGTCTCGGTGGCTTCGGCCACGGTTTCACAATGATTAGGTGCTCATACTGCAAGTCAGTATTTTGAGTACTTTGTAGGATTGAACTTAAGAGTTTGATCCTGGCTCAGATTGAACGCTGGCGGCATGCTTTACACATGCAAGTCGAACGGCAGCGCGGGCTTCGGCCTGGCGGCGAGTGGCGAACGGGTGAGTAATGCATCGGAACGTACCCAGTCGTGGGGGATAACACATCGAAAGATGTGCTAATACCGCATACGTCCTGAGGGAGAAAGCGGGGGACCTTCGGGCCTCGCGCGATTGGAGCGGCCGATGTCAGATTAGCTAGTAGGTGGGGTAAAGGCCCACCTAGGCGACGATCTGTAGCGGGTCTGAGAGGATGATCCGCCACACTGGGACTGAGACACGGCCCAGACTCCTACGGGAGGCAGCAGTGGGGAATTTTGGACAATGGGGGCAACCCTGATCCAGCCATGCCGCGTGAGTGAAGAAGGCCTTCGGGTTGTAAAGCTCTTTCGGCCGGGAAGAAATCGCATCTTTTAATAGAGGGTGTGGATGACGGTACCGGACTAAGAAGCACCGGCTAACTACGTGCCAGCAGCCGCGGTAATACGTAGGGTGCGAGCGTTAATCGGAATTACTGGGCGTAAAGCGTGCGCAGGCGGTTTGCCAAGACAGGCGTGAAATCCCCGGGCTTAACCTGGGAACTGCGCTTGTGACTGGCAGGCTAGAGTACGGCAGAGGGGGGTGGAATTCCACGTGTAGCAGTGAAATGCGTAGAGATGTGGAGGAACACCGATGGCGAAGGCAGCCCCCTGGGCCTGTACTGACGCTCATGCACGAAAGCGTGGGGAGCAAACAGGATTAGATACCCTGGTAGTCCACGCCCTAAACGATGTCGACTAGTCGTTCGGAGCAGCAATGCACTGAGTGACGCAGCTAACGCGTGAAGTTGACCGCCTGGGGAGTACGGCCGCAAGGTTAAAACTCAAAGGAATTGACGGGGACCCGCACAAGCGGTGGATGATGTGGATTAATTCGATGCAACGCGAAAAACCTTACCTACCCTTGACATGTCTGGAATCTTGCTGAGAGGCGAGAGTGCCTTCGGGAGCCAGAACACAGGTGCTGCATGGCTGTCGTCAGCTCGTGTCGTGAGATGTTGGGTTAAGTCCCGCAACGAGCGCAACCCTTGTCACTAGTTGCCATCATTTGGTTGGGCACTCTAGTGAGACTGCCGGTGACAAACCGGAGGAAGGTGGGGATGACGTCAAGTCCTCATGGCCCTTATGGGTAGGGCTTCACACGTCATACAATGGTCGGTACAGAGGGTTGCCAAGCCGCGAGGTGGAGCCAATCCCTTAAAGCCGATCGTAGTCCGGATCGTAGTCTGCAACTCGACTACGTGAAGTCGGAATCGCTAGTAATCGCAGATCAGCATGCTGCGGTGAATACGTTCCCGGGTCTTGTACACACCGCCCGTCACACCATGGGAGTGGGTTTCACCAGAAGTAGGTAGCTTAACCTTCGGGGGGGCGCTTACCACGGTGAGATTCATGACTGGGGTGAAGTCGTAACAAGGTAGCCGTATCGGAAGGTGCGGCTGGATCACCTCCTTTCAAGAGAAAAGAGGTCATGGTTGCCAAGTATCCACAACTTATCGGTTGTTCAGGCGAAGAGCCTCGAAGTGCATGAGAGGGTCTGTAGCTCAGCTGGTTAGAGCACCGTCTTGATAAGGCGGGGGTCGTTGGTTCGAACCCAACCAGACCCACCAGAGTTTTAGGTTGCTCCGAATCAAGTTTGCTTGAGACAAGGGGGCTGTAGCTCAGCTGGGAGAGCGGCGGCTTTGCAAGCCGTAGGTCGTCGGTTCGATCCCGACCAGCTCCACCAGGTCATGTGTGTTTCGGGAAGTCAGAGATGGTGTTTGGATAGACACCATCTCTGACTTCTTGATCGGCGAGAAGCCGGTTTGAGGTTTGCTCTTTAACAAAGTGGAAGAAGTGTAGTACGCATCGAGCCGGTGCGTACTGCAGTTGTGTGATTGCATTGGCTCAGACTGCGTTGTCAGCACAGTTTGGGCCGCACAAACGAGTTCGACCTGTGACAGGGGTGCTTCATTGAGGCACCAAGGTTATAGGATCAAGCGACTAAGTGCATGTGGTGGATGCCTTGGCGATCACAGGCGATGAAGGACGTGTAAGCCTGCGAAAAGCGTGGGGGAGCTGGCAATAGAGCTTTGATCCCACGATGTCCGAATGGGGAAACCCGGCCCGCAAGGGTCATCCCTGGCTCAATACATAGGCCAGAGGAGGCGAACGCGGCGAACTGAAACATCTAAGTAGCCGCAGGAACAGAAATCAACCGAGATTCCGCAAGTAGTGGCGAGCGAACGCGGAGTAGCCTGCACGACTAAACCATCAGCTTAGCAAAACGGTCTGGAAAGTCCGACGATACAGGGTGATAGTCCCGTATGCGAAAAGCCGGTGGCGGGTCTGAGCGTGCGACAAGTAGGGCGGGACACGTGTAATCCTGTCTGAAGATGGGGGGACCATCCTCCAAGGCTAAATACTCGTGATCGACCGATAGTGAACCAGTACCGTGAGGGAAAGGCGAAAAGAACCCCGGGAGGGGAGTGAAATAGATCCTGAAACCGCATGCATACAAACAGTGGGAGCCTCGAAAGGGGTGACTGCGTACCTTTTGTATAATGGGTCAGCGACTTACGTTCAGTAGCGAGCTTAACCGAATAGGGGAGGCGTAGCGAAAGCGAGTCTGATAAGGGCGTCGTAGTTGCTGGGCGTAGACCCGAAACCGGATGATCTATCCATGGCCAGGATGAAGGTGCCGTAACAGGTACTGGAGGTCCGAACCCACTAACGTTGAAAAGTTAGGGGATGAGCTGTGGATAGGGGTGAAAGGCTAAACAAATCCGGAAATAGCTGGTTCTCCCCGAAAACTATTTAGGTAGTGCGTCGTACGGACACTTGCGGGGGTAGAGCACTGTAATCGTTGGGGGGGTCACTGCGATCTACCCCGCGATAGCAAACTCCGAATACCGCAAAGTGATATACGGCAGACAGACATCGGGTGCTAACGTCCGGTGTCAAGAGGGAAACAACCCAGACCGCCAGCTAAGGTCCCAAATGCATGGCTAAGTGGCAAACGAGGTGGGAAGGCACAGACAGCTAGGAGGTTGGCTTAGAAGCAGCCACCCTTTAAAGAAAGCGTAATAGCTCACTAGTCGAGTCGTCCTGCGCGGAAGATGTAACGGGGCTCAAGCCATGAACCGAAGCTGCGGATGTGTCTTTGACACGTGGTAGGGGAGCGTTCCGTAGGCCTGCGAAGGTGTCTCGTAAGGGATGCTGGAGGTATCGGAAGTGCGAATGCTGACATGAGTAGCGATAAAGGGTGTGAAAAGCACCCTCGCCGTAAGCCCAAGGTTTCCTGCGCAACGTTCATCGGCGCAGGGTGAGTCGGCCCCTAAGGCGAGGCAGAAATGCGTAGTCGATGGGAAACAGGTCAATATTCCTGTACCGGTTTTAGATGCGATGGGGGGACGGAGAAGGTTAGGTTGGCCATCTGTTGGAATAGGTGGTTCAAGCGTGTAGGCGTGCCCGGTAGGCAAATCCGCCGGGCTGAGCTGAGGCGTGATAACGAGGACCTTCGGGTCTGAAGCAACTGATACCCAGCTTCCAGGAAAAGCCTCTAAGCTTCAGTCTAGAACTGACCGTACCGCAAACCGACACAGGTGGGCTGGTAGAGAATACCCAGGCGCTTGAGAGAACTCAGGAGAAGGAACTCGGCAAATTGATACCGTAACTTCGGGAGAAGGTATGCCCCGTTAGCTTGTAGGAGAACATCCGAAGGGCGAAGGGGCCGCAGAGAATCGGTGGCTGCGACTGTTTATTAAAAACACAGCACTGTGCAAACACGAAAGTGGACGTATACGGTGTGACGCCTGCCCGGTGCCGGAAGGTTAAGTGATGGGGTGCAAGCTCTTGATCGAAGCCCCGGTAAACGGCGGCCGTAACTATAACGGTCCTAAGGTAGCGAAATTCCTTGTCGGGTAAGTTCCGACCTGCACGAATGGCGTAACGATGGCCACACTGTCTCCTCCTGAGACTCAGCGAAGTTGAAATGTTTGTGAAGATGCAATCTCCCCGCGGCTAGACGGAAAGACCCCATGAACCTTTACTGTAGCTTTGCATTGGACTTTGACGGGACTTGTGTAGGATAGGTGGGAGGCTATGAAACCGGGACGCCAGTTCCGGTGGAGCCATCCTTGAAATACCACCCTGGTGTCGTCGAGGTTCTAACCCAGGCCTGTGAATCCAGGTCGGGGACCGTGCATGGTGGGCAGTTTGACTGGGGCGGTCTCCTCCCAAAAGGTAACGGAGGAGTACGAAGGTCACCTAGGTACGGTCGGACATCGTACTGATAGTGCAATGGCAAAAGGTGGCTTGACTGCGAGACCCACAAGTCGAGCAGGTGCGAAAGCAGGTCATAGTGATCCGGTGGTTCTGTATGGAAGGGCCATCGCTCAACGGATAAAAGGTACTCTGGGGATAACAGGCTGATTCCGCCCAAGAGTTCACATCGACGGCGGAGTTTGGCACCTCGATGTCGGCTCATCACATCCTGGGGCTGTAGTCGGTCCCAAGGGTATGGCTGTTCGCCATTTAAAGTGGTACGTGAGCTGGGTTTAAAACGTCGTGAGACAGTTTGGTCCCTATCTGCCGTGGGCGCTGGAAGTTTGAGAGGGCCTGCTCCTAGTACGAGAGGACCGGAGTGGACGCACCCCTGGTGTACCGGTTGTGACGCCAGTCGCATCGCCGGGTAGCTATGTGCGGAAGAGATAACCGCTGAAAGCATCTAAGCGGGAAACTCGCCTCAAGATGAGACTTCCCCGGGGCCTCGAGCCCCCTGAAGGGTCGTTGAAGACCACAACGTTGATAGGTCGGGTGTGGAAGCGTGGCAACACGTTGAGCTAACCGATACTAATTGCCCGTGTGGCTTGATCCTATAACCTTGAATGCACACTAGAACTCGTAACGTGCGCAGCGCGCGCACCAATCACACAACACACACTTCTTCCTCCTTTGCCCTGCAACCCACGCAGGGAACAAGTCACAGTCTGACGACCATAGCTTTGTGGTACCACCCCTTCCCATCCCGAACAGGACCGTGAAACACAAACGCGCCGATGATAGTGAGGTCCGCCCTCGTGAAAGTAGGTCATCGTCAGACTAACTCACACAAAAAAACGCCCGAACATGTACAACGTTCGGGCGTTTTTGCGTCTACAGCAAGGCGTCAACGCACAGAAAAACGCTGCAACATCCAATCCCCATACGCGGGCAGAAGTCTCGTTCGTGGTGGGTCGAAGCGTGACGATGATCCCGCCATTCGGCACAATGCCGAGTTCGAAGGCAACGCCTGGATGTTTGAATGAATTTCGACCTGATTGTCGTCGGCGGCGGATTGGCAGGCGCGGCGCTCGCGGTTGCGTTGCGCCGCACTCACCTGAAGGTGGCCGTTATCGAGACGAGTGCGCCGCGCTTGCCGGCGGACTGGGATCAACGGGTGTACGCCTATAGCTCGGCGAGCGTCCGCTTCATGGATGAGCTCGGTGCCTGGCAGCACTTGGAACGGGAGCGCCTGCAAGCGGTTGCCGAAATGCGGATTTTCGGTGACGCGGGCGGTGCGCTGCGCTTCTCTGCCTACGACAGCGGTTTGTCCGAACTGGCCTGGATCGGTGAGTCCAGCCGCATTCATCGCGAGTTGTGGGAAAGCCTGAAGCGGCAGCACAACGTCACGCTGTTCTGTCCGGCATCGCCGGCGAGTCTCACTGTTGCGGACGATGGGGTTTCCCTCGGCCTGCAGGACGGCAGGGTGCTGCGGGCGCGTCTTGTCGTCGGTGCCGATGGGCGCGAGTCCTGGGTTCGGCAGCAGGCGGGCATCGAGGCCAGCGTCTCCGCCTATGGCGAGCGCGGCGTGGTGGCGAACTTCGACTGTGCCTTGCCCCATCGTGCAACGGCCTTCCAGTGGTTCCGCAGCGACGGGGTTCTGGCTTGGCTGCCCTTGCCAGGAAACCGGATCTCCATGGTCTGGTCGGCTCCCGACGAAGCGGCTGAAAATCTGCTTGCGCTCGATGACGCTGCATTCTGCGACAAGGTCGCTGCTGCGGGAGGGCATGCGCTGGGAGAGTTTCGCCAGATCACGCCGAGGGCGGCTTTTCCGCTGCGCCTGATGCGCGTCGATACGGTGGTCAAGCCGCGGATCGCCCTGATCGGCGACGCGGCCCACGCCATCCATCCCTTGTCCGGCCATGGCATCAATCTCGGCTTCCAGGACGCGAAGGCGCTGGCCGAGGCGCTTGCACAGGCACCCACCTGGCGGGACATCGGCGAGCTTGCCATCCTGCGCAGCTATGCACGTGCGCGTGCTGAAGAGCCTTTTCTGATGCAGTACCTCACACACGGCCTGAACCGTCTGTTCAATCACCCCAACCCGATTCTTGCCGCGCTGCGCAATACCGGGATGAACCTCACCGGCAGCTTGCCTGTCCTAACCAACGCCTTGACGCGCTATGCGGCCAATGGGCGGTTCTGAAACCATCCGGAGATATAGATGACTTTGTTTGCTCAACGTACCGTGGCACGTTCGATCGCGCTGCTGCTGGGCCTGACGACGATGGGGCTGGCCCAGGCCTCGGAAGAGGCGGTAAGGAAAGGCGTTGAAGGCTTCATTGGCGCGCCCGCGGTCGAGTCGGTGACGAAGACGCCGTACGGTGGGCTGTACGAAGTGGTGCTGAAGAATGGCCAACTCGTCTATACCGATGCCAAGGCGGAATTCGTCATCGACGGCAGCATCATCGACATGAAGACTCGCCGCGACGTCACCCAGGCCCGCCTGAACGAACTGTCCGCGATCGATTTCGCCTCGCTGCCGCTGGAACGTGCGGTCAAGCAGGTCAAGGGCAAGGGGACGCGCGTGATCGCGACCTTCGAGGATCCGAACTGCGGCTACTGCAAGCGTCTGGCCAAGGATCTGGCCGGCATGGATGACGTCACGATCTACACCTTCCTGTATCCGATCCTCAGCGAGGATTCGGCCACCAAGTCGAACAACATCTGGTGCGCGAAGGACAAGGCCAAGGCCTGGACCGGCTGGGTGCTGGATGGCAAGGAGCCGGCTGCCGCCGATTGCGACGTCACGGCAGTGGCGCAGAACGTGCAGCTGGGCCAGCAATTGCGCATCAGCGGCACGCCGACGATCTTCCTGGCCGACGGCACCCGCATCGGTGGCTACATGCCCGCGGCGGAGCTCGAAAAAGCGCTTGCCGAAGTGAAGCCCAAGGCCGCGGCCCGATCCAAGTGATTTGGACAGCCCCCGGTACCGGCGAGGTGCCAGGGGCCGTCGTTCAGCGGGGAGGCTTCATCCCCTTGGGCAGCAGCACCCACATCCGCCCCTGCTGACGCATCCTTCCCGCTTCCCGTCCGGCACTTTCGCCGAACCCCCAGAAGAAATCCGCCCGTACTGCGCCCTTGATGGCGCTGCCGGTGTCCTGTGCCAGCACCAGGCGGTTCAGCGGACGCGTACTCAGCGGGAGGCTCGTCGCCAGGAACACTGGTGCCCCGAGCGGTACGTAGCGCGGATCGACCGCAATGCTGCGGCCTTCGCTCAGCGGGACGTTGAGCGCGCCGATCGGTCCACCGTCCGAAGCCGGCAGTTCGCGGAAGAAGACGTAGCTCGGATTGGAATTGAGCATTTCGCGCAGGCGAGCCGGATTCTCCCGTGCCCAGCGCTTGATGCCATCCATCGAAGCCTGCTCCAGGCTCAGCTCTCCCTGTGCCACCAGCCAGCGTCCGATCGACTGGTAGGGGTGTCCGTTCTGGTCCGCGTAGCCGATGCGAACGGTCTTGCCGTCGGGCAACTGGACGCGCCCAGAGCCCTGCACCTGCAGAAAGAACAGGTCGATCGGATCGTTCGCCCACAGCAGCACCGGCGCAGGCAGCTGTGCGCCGCGCTCATCCAGCTGTCCCCGCGTCCAGTAGGGCAGGATCTTGTTGCCGACGATACGCCCTCTCAGGCGCATGGATTTCAGCTCGGGATAGACGTCGCCGAGCTCGATCGTCAGCATGTCCGCGGGTACGCCGTGGATCGGCCACGCATACTGGCTGGAGCGGCTGCGGCTGCCGCGGATCAGCGGCTCGTAGTAGCCGGTCACCAGGCCTTCCGCCGATGGGCCGCTGTTGAACAATTGCCAAGGGACGAATTGCTGCTCGAAATAAGCGCGCGCCTGCTGGCTGGAGGGGGCCTTGCCGAGTGCGGATGCCGCTGTGCAGGCGGACTGCCAGTTCGGCTGCCGGGCGAGCCGGGAGCAGGAGGCGAGCAGGGCAGGCCAGGCGTCGGCCGGGTCATCCTCGCCCCAGCCGGGGAGCGCAGACCAGCTTGCCTGGACGGCGGGGGGCTGCTCTGCCGCGGCGTCGGCCGGCGGGGGGGGAGATGTCGCCGGTTTGCTAGGCGCAGGCGGGCAGCTGGGACAGGACGGACAGGCACGTTGCGGCGGACACTGCGCTTCGGTATCGGGTGTCGGCGATGGGCTCGCGCAGGCGCCGAGCAATGCGAGCAAGAGGGGCAGCGCGAGGCGTGCCGGATGGGAGGGAGCCGGAATCATGGAGGGGATCGGTTAGACTGCGAAGCTTTCGGACAACAGTATACCGGTGGCAGCATCCCGGCCCCGAGGTTTGCGATGTGGGTGATCTTTCTCGAAGCAGGGCTCGCGCTCGTGCTGCTGCTGATCATCGTCTGGGCGACCTGGCCGCGCCGGGGAAACGCCGGCGACAACAAGGACGAACACGATGACTGAGCTGTCAGACCTGATGAGCCGCGCCGAGCGGCTGCTCGAACGCTTCGAGGCCCTGCTGCCCGGCCCTGCCACGGCGCCCGACTGGGATGCCGCGGTGGCTTTCCGCTGGCAGCGGCGCCACGGCCGTGCAGCCCTCAAGCCGGTGCGCTCGCCGCACCGCATCCGCCTTGCCGACCTGCAGGACGTCGATGACCAGAAGGAACGCATCGACCGCAACACGCAGCAGTTCCTTGCCGGCCGCCGGGCCAACAACGTGCTGCTGACCGGCGCGCGCGGCACCGGCAAGTCCTCGCTGATCAAAGCCTTGCTGGCTGAGTACAGCGATCGCGGCCTGCGCGTGATCGAGGTCGACAAGACCGATCTGGTCAACCTGCCGGAGATCGTTGAGCTGGTCGAAGGCCGGCCCGAGCGCTTCATCCTGTTCTGCGACGATCTCTCCTTCGAGGAAGGCGAGGATGCCTACAAGGCGCTCAAGAGCGTGCTCGACGGCTCGGTGTCGGCGATGGCGGACAACGTGCTGATCTATGCGACCTCCAACCGCCGCCATCTGATGCCCGAGTACCACGACGAGAACCTGCAGGCCCGCCACATCGACGGCGAGATCCATCCCGGCGAGGCGACCGAGGAAAAGATCTCGCTGTCCGAGCGCTTCGGGCTGTGGATTTCCTTCTATCCCTTCAGCCAGAACGAATACCTCGACATCGTCGCGCACTGGCTTGCCAGCTTCGATGTGCCGCAGGCGCGCATCGACGCGGCGCGGCAGGAGGCGCTGCAGTGGGCGCTGATGCGCGGCTCGCGCTCGGGCCGGGTCGCCTGGCAGTTCGCGCGCGACTATGCTGGCCAGATCGGCGAAGCCGCGCAGCACGGCGAAGGAGCCGGGCGGTGACGCGCAAGCGTGTCGAGGTTGCCGCCGGCGTGCTGCTGCGTGTCGATGGGCGCTACCTGCTCGGCCAGCGCGGGCCGGACACCGTGTATGCCGGCTACTGGGAGTTTCCGGGCGGAAAGGTCGAGGCGGGCGAAACGCCGGCGCAGGCGCTGTGCCGCGAACTCGACGAGGAGCTCGGCATCCGCGTCACCCATCTGCGGCCCTGGATGCTGCGCGAACACCTGTACGAGCACGCCCACGTCCGCCTGCACTTCTTCGAGGTCTCGGCCTGGGAAGGCGAGCCGCATGGCAAGGTGCACAGCGTGCTGGACTGGGTGCTGCCGGACCTGACCACGCGCGAGCCGATGCTGCCGGCCAACGGGCCGATCCTCAAGGCCCTGAGCCTGCCGCGCTTGATGGCGATCACCCACGCTGGCGAGATCGGCATCGAGGCCCAGCTCGCGGCGCTCGACCGTGCCCTGGCGGACGGACTGAGGCTGGTCCAGGTGCGCGAACCGGCGCTGGACGACGCGCAGCGCGCGCGTTTCGCGCGCGAAGTCGTCGCGCGCGTCCATGGCTGCGGCGGCCTGGTGCTGATCAACGGCGATCCCGCTCTGGCCGGAACCGTCGGCGCCGACGGCGTGCATCTGCCTGCGCGTCTGCTGGCGAGCCTGGCCCAGCGCCCCGATTGCGCCTGGGTGGGCGCGTCCTGCCACGACCGCGGCGAACTCGAGCGGGCTGCGGCATTGGGGCTGGATTACGCCCTGCTCGGCCCGGTGGCCCCGACTGCCAGCCATCCCGGCCTGCCCGGGCTGGGATGGGCGCGCTTCGTCGAACTGGCGGCTGGCCTGCCGTTGCCGGTGCTGGCGCTGGGCGGCCTGCAGCCGGACAGCATGGAGGCGGCGCGTGATGCCGGTGCGCATGGCATCGCCGCGATCCGCGGCGCGTGGCGGGCCTGAAAGGCCTGATGAAAAGCGGGAAGACGAACTGGAGATCGTGGGACCGGCGGCGCTGCGGCCTTCAGTCGCGTGCCTGTCCCGGGGGGAGGAAATCCTCGGCTTCGCCGGCATCGGGCGGCGAGCTGGGGACGCGATAGGCTTCGGACGCCCAGGCGCCGAGGTCGATCTGGCGGCAGCGTGCCGAGCAGAAGGGCCGGTAGCGGCTCTCGGTACTCCAGACCACGGGCTTGCTGCAGGTCGGACAGGAAACGGTGCGTGGCGTGTCGGCCATGGCTTCGCTCAGAGGCTACAGAACGTCAGCTCGAACTGCACGTCGCGTTCGGCCAGCCGCGGGCGGGCGACGGTTTCGGGCAGCATGAAGCGGATGTTCAATGCGTACTTGTTGGCACTGATTTCGGGCACTACCGCTTCGCCACGCGGCACGCGCACGCGCAGCATCTGGGCGCTGCGGCCGGCCATGGTCAGCTGGTAGGCGCCGCTGCGTGCCATCTGCTCCTCCGGCCGGCCGCTGGCGCGCAGCAGGCGCAGCACGATCTCCAGGCCTTCGCGGATCGGCGCCATCGGCGCCATCCAGGCGTCGAGGTCGGCCCGGCGCACGGCGGGGTCGCGGTTGAGCCAGTAGTGGTAGGAGGGCAGGTCGAACTGGCATACGCCGCCGGGTATCGCCGCGCGGCTGCGGATGCTCATCAGCCATTCGTTTTCGCGCAGGTACTGGCCGATCTTGCCCGCCATCGCCAGCAGGCCGGTGGACGCCTGTTCGATTTCGTACAGCGCGCCGGACAGGGCTTCTTCCGATATCTCGGGGTTGTTGCGGAAGGACATCAGAATCTGGCGCTGGCGCTCGAGTTCCTGCACCAGGTCAACCTTCAGGTCGGCGCGGCTGGCGACCTCGAGCGTCTCGAAGATGGTCTGCAGCGCGACGTGATGGTCCTGCGGGGCATCGCGCTCGACGAAGTGTGCGAGCTTGACGAAAAGGTCCTCGAGTCGCAGCAGGGTGCGGATGCGCTCGTTGAGAGGATATTCGTAGCTAATCACCGCACATTTTCCGCAACAATCGTGCCCAGTAAGTTTCGCGGATGATAGCACAGAGCCGATTTCGCACTCTGCGCGAAAACCCTGTGGAGAAAGGGGTCTTCAGCCCGGTGGCCGGGCGGCGAGCGAGGCATAGCGCGCATGCAGGGCGGCGACCTGCAGGCGCAGATGTTCCAGTGAGCCGCTGTTGTCGATGATGTCATCCGCAGCTGCGAGGCGCTGCCCGCGGCTCGCCTGGGCAGCCATGATGGTGCGGATCTGCGCTTCCTCGAGCCCGCTGCGGCTCCGCACGCGCGCAACCTGCAGCTCCGGCGGGCAATCCACCACGCAGATCCGGTCGCAACGGGAGCGGTAGCTGCCCGATTCGATCAGCAGCGGCACGGCGAGGATGACATAGCTGCCGCGGGCGGCCGCGCACTGGCGGGCACTTTCGTCGCGGATCATCGGGTGCAGGATGGCTTCGAGCTGCTGGCGCGCTTCGTCGCGGGCAAACACATGCGCGCGCATTGCGGCACGGTCGAGGCTGCCGTCGGCAGCGATGATGGCATCGCCGAACTGGGTGCGGATGGCGGGCATCGCTGCGCCGCCTGCCGCGGTCAGCGCATGGGCGATGGCGTCGGTGTCAACCAGGCTGGCACCGTGAGTGACGAAGAGGTCGGCCGCGGCGCTCTTGCCGCTACCGATGCCGCCGGTCAGGCCGACGGTGAATGGACGTGAAGGCGGTGTGTGGACCATGGCGCTTTGCGGGCGGTGGATGTCAGCGTCGGACGCAGGCCGTGCGCAGCGCAGCGAGACCGCGCACGCTGCGCTGAGTCTCGCGCGCCTCGTCGGCGGTGAGCTGGGCCTGGACCCGGTAGGCGGTGCTCATGCGCGGCTCGACGCCGGCATTGCGCACACCCTTGGCGCGCAACTCGGTCAGCATCTGGCGTGCCCGGGGCTCGGTCTTGAACACGCCGAGCGAAATCGCGTACTGCGAAGGCCCGCGGTCCTGCACGATGAACAAGTCATTGACACCGAGTGCGCGAAGCTCCTGAACCTGCTGTTCGGCCTGCTCACGGCCGCCCTGGGGCGGAATACGCACCCACCACGAAGTGGGTGTTTCGGTCTTGCTGCGCTCTGCACCGGCTCCGCTGCTGCGCAGGCGGCGCATCAGCGCATCGGCCTGAGCTTCGCTCAGTTCGCTCCAGGCGACGCAACTGACCGGGGCCGGGGCTGGAGGGGCGACGGCGGGAGTGGCCATCTGCGGGGCGGACGGCGCCGGAGCCTCGGCAGCGGCCGTGTCTACCGCGCTTTCGGCAGCGTCTTCGGGCGGAGGCACCAAGGGCGGCGGGTCAGCTTCTGTCTCGGCTGCTGTTCCTGCGGGCTCCGCCGCCAGCGCTGGCACCGTGGCGCCAGCGGCAGCCTGCGGCACTGTCGCACTGGGAATCGCTGTGCTGTCGGCCGGCCGATCCGAGGCCAGGCGGATGCGTTCCGGGTCGAGCTGCTGCGCGAGGCGTTCCGGTTCTGTGCGGAGCGGCGAACTGCCGAGCCACCCCTGGCTGCCGGCAAAGGCGATCGCGTTCAGCGCGAGCAGGATGATGATGAGGATGCGATGCGTGCTCATGCCGTGTTTCCAGCCTGCTGGGGTCTGGATGCGGCGGCGACCGTGGCCAGCCCATGCAGCACCAGGTTGTCGAGGCGTTTCAGCGGAATGTCGAGAAGATCTGCAAAGGCGTCGGCAGCGCCGCCGCCGAGCAGGCACAAGGCACCGGATTGTGTGGCGACCTGGCGGAACATGCGCTCGATGGCGCCGGCCTGGGCCTGCAGGCAGCCGGAGCGGATCGCATCGGCGGTGCAGCGCGGCTGGGCCGCAAAGCGGCCAGCGGCCAGCGGCAACTGTGCCGTGCCGCTGGCGAGCGATTGCTGCATCAGCTCGACGCCCGGCAGGATCAGGCCGCCGAGGAAATCTCCGTCGGCCGACAGCAGGTCCACCGTGGTGGCCGTGCCTGCCATCACCACCAGGCAGGCGCCGGTGTGCAGGGCGCGGGCGCCGATCAGCGCTGCCCAGCGGTCGGCGCCGAGCTGGCCCGGGTTGGCATACAGGTTGCGCACGCCGCAGGCCTGTGCCTCGGGGCGAAGCCATTCGATCTGTTCCACGCCCAGGGTGTCGCGGATGCGCCGGGCCGTTTCGGCCCCGGCGACATTGCTGCCCACCACCCGGAGCGGGCCGGCCAGCCTGTTGCGCAGGTCCGAAAGCGGCGCGAGGTTTTCGTGGGCGATCGCGCCCTCGTCATGGACGAGGCCGTCCGCCGTGGTCTGCAGCCGCCATTTGATGCGGGTGTTGCCGGCGTCGATCAGCAGGATCACGCGCCTTCTCCACCGAGCGGGCGCAACGAGACGTCGCCGGCCAGGATGCGCTGGATGCCGTCGGCAGTGTCGAGCAGCAGCGCGCCATCGTCGTCGACGCCGCGGCAGATGCCATCGATGGCGGAGTGCTCGCCGCTGATGCGCACCGGCAATTCGGCAAAGGCGTTGCGCTGTTCCCATGCGCTCTTCAGCGCGGCGAAACCGGCGACGGCGTAGAGATCGAGCAGTTGCTGCAGCTCGGCCAGCAACCGGGCCAGCAGGGCCGGGCGTGACGGCGGCGGCGACTCCAGCGCACGCGCCAGATCGGTGACGCCGGCATGGTGTTCGACCTGCGCGCCGGGCGGCAGGCTGATGTTGATGCCGATGCCGATCACCGCCGCCAGCGAACGATCGCGTGCGGGTTGCAGTTCGACCAGGATGCCGACCAGTTTCTCGCCGTTGATCAGGACGTCGTTGGGCCACTTCAACTGCACGCCGGGCACGCCGATCCGTTCGAGCATACGGGCGACCGCCAGCCCGGCGGCCAGCGATAGCCCGGCCGGAGCAGGCGTGCCGGCGGCGAAGCGCCACAGCAGCGAAAAGGTCAGGCTGCCATCCGGCCACGACTGCCATTGGCGGCCGCGCCGGCCGCGGCCCGCCGTCTGCCGGTCGGCGACCAGCACGTGGGCCCTGCCGTCGTCGTCCGGCATCCGCTCCATCAGGCTGCTGTTGGTCGACGCGCAACTGTCGATCCAGGCGATCGCGAAACGCGAGGCAAGCGGGCCGAGATGGGACAGAAGGCTGGCAGTGCTGGCGGAAGTGTCGGACACGGTCGGGCGGGAGACGGTTAGGCTGGCCGCATTATCCGTCGAACCGTGCCGGGCGCACGAGCCTGGTGCGTGATTGCGACGGAACGAGGCGGCTCGCAGATCTCAGCCGGCGGTGTCGTCGCCGCCGCCGGGCGCTTCGTCCATGCCGAGCTCCTGGATCTTCCGGCTGATGGTGTTGCGGCCGATGCCCAGCAATTGCGCTGCCTCGATGCGGCGGCCGCCGGTGGCGGCGAGCGCGCGCCGGATCAGGGTGCGTTCGAAGGTATGGGTGAGCTGTTCGAACACCGTCCCCGGTGCTGCTGCGATCAGGCGGTCGGCTTCGCTGGCGAGGCCGTCGATCCAGCTCGTCGGCGCTTCGCGCATCGGCTGGCTGCGAATTTCCGACGGCAGGTCGGCGACCTCGATCACCTGGGCGGGCGCCATCACCGTCAGCCAGTGGCACAGGTTTTCGAGCTGGCGCACGTTGCCGGGAAAGGGTTGTGCCTGCAGGTACTCGATCGCCGCGTCCGAGATGCTCTTGCGCTCGACGCCGAGTTCCTGCGCGCTCTTCTGCAGGAAGTGGCGCACCAGCAGCGGGATGTCCTCGCGCCGTTCGCGCAGCGGCGGCAGCCTCAGGCGGATGACGTTGAGGCGGTGGAAGAGATCTTCGCGGAACAGGTTCTGGCGCACCCGCTCCTCGAGATCCTGGTGGGTGGCGGCGATCACGCGGACGTTGGCGCGGATCGGCTGCTGGCCGCCGACGCGGTAGAAATGGCCATCGGACAGCACCCGCAGCAGGCGGGTCTGCAGCTCGGCCGGCATGTCGCCGATTTCGTCGAGGAACAGCGTGCCGCCGTCGGCCTGCTCGAAGCGGCCGCGGCGCTGGGCGGCGGCACCGGTGAAGGCGCCGCGCTCGTGGCCGAACAACTCGGATTCGAGCAGGTCGCGCGGTATCGCCGCGGTGTTGATCGCGATGAAGGGCGCGTCGCGGCGCGGGCTGTGGCGATGCAGCGCGCGTGCGACCAGTTCCTTGCCGCTGCCGGACTCGCCGTTGATCAGCACGGTGGCGTGCGAGTGCGCGAGCCTGCCGATGGCGCGGAACACCTCCTGCATGGCCGGCGCCTGGCCGAGGATCTCGGGTGCGAGCGAAGCTTCCTCGGTGCCGTTCTTCTCCGGCATGCCCTGTTCCAGTGCGCGCCGGACCAGCGTCACCGCCTGATCGACGTCGAAGGGCTTGGGCAGGTACTCGAAGGCACCGCCCTGGAAGGCCGACACCGCGCTGTCGAGGTCCGAGTATGCGGTCATGATGATGACCGGCAACTGGGCGTGGCGCTCCTTCACCTTTTGCAGCAGGTCAAGGCCGGATTCGCCCGGCATGCGGATGTCGGACAGCATCACCGCCGGCGGCTGACCGCTGCGGTCGAGCTCCTCCAGGGCCTCGCTGGCGGAACTGAAGCTGCGATGGGGGATGTCCTCGCGGCTCAAGGCCTTCTCGAGGACCCAGCGGATGGAGCGATCGTCGTCGATGATCCAGACTTTGTTCATTTTCTATGCACTATTCTGGTGCGCTGCCGGCGGCCAGCGCACGATCGGAAATCGGCAGCAGGATCGTGAAACAGGTGCGGCCCGGACGGCTGTCCACCTCGATCATGCCCTGATGTTGCTCGATGAAGCTCTGGGCCAGCGACAGGCCCAGGCCGCTGCCACCTTCCCGGCCCGACACCAGCGGATAGAAGATCTTGTCGTGGATCTCCGCCGGAATGCCCGGGCCGTTGTCGATCACTTGCAATTCCAATGCCAGTTTGTAGCGCCGCTTGGCCAGCGTGACCTGGCGGGCCACCCGGCTGCGCAGCAGGATCTCGCCTACGCCTTCGAGCGCCTGCGCCGCGTTGCGCACGATGTTCAGGATGGCCTGGATCAGCTGTTCGCGATCGGCGGTGAATTCGGGCAGGCTCAGGTCGTAGTCGCGGCGGATCTCGAGCGCGGGAAATTCGGCCAGGATCAGGCGGCGCACGCGTTCGAGCACGTCGTGGATGTTCAGCGGCGCCGGCCGCATCATCGAATGCGAGTTCAGCAAGCGGTTCATCAGGTCCTGCAGGCGGTCGGCCTCGGCGATGATGACCTCGGTGAATTCGCGCAACTGCGGGTCGTCCAGCTCATGCTGCAGCAGTTGCGCCGAGCCGCGGATGCCGCCCAGCGGGTTCTTGATCTCGTGCGCCAGGTTGCGGACCAGCTCGCGGTTGGCCTGCTGCTGCTGCAGCAACTGCTCCTCGCGGGCCACGCGCAGCTGGGCGTCGATCGGGCGGAATTCCAGCAGCAGGCGGACGCCGTTGGTCTCGACCGGGCTGACGGTGCAGTCGAGCCGGATCGGCTCGGCGCTGCCGCGCGAGATCGTCATGTCTTGGCCGGTATAGCTCCAGTTGGTGTGGAGGGCGCTTTCCAGCGCCGCGCAGAGTCCGGGCGGCGTGCCGAGCAGGCGGCTCAGCGGCTGCTCCAGCAGCTTGCGCCGGCTGATCGCGAACAGGTTCTCGGCGCCGGGGTTGATGTAGCGGATGATCAGCTTCTCGTCGATCAGCACGACGGCCGACGACAGCAGCTCGAGGCCGGCGAAGGGGCCGGTGACGATGGGGGGAGGATGCTTCGGCATGTGCGCGTCCTGTTTGTCTCCAGGGTGACACGCAAGATACGCGCCAGTGTGTGGGGACACGGGGCCCGGCCCCCGGGGATGGTGCGCAGCCGTGCCGGTGCGTCACCTCAGGCCGGAAATTTCCCGGCGCAGAGCTTCGATGTTGCGCTTGTGCAGTTCGACCTTGTCCTTGTAGGGCTGCAGGCGGTCGAGCACTTTCTGGTAATTGCGTTCGTCGCCGAGGCGGATCGCTTCCTGCTCGGCCAGCGCGGCTTCGGCAGCCGCCAGCGCGGACTCCTCGCGCTCCAGCTCGGATTCCAGAACCTGCCGGCGGCTGTCGTCGCGGGCGCGCTGGTCGTCGGGGCTGACCCTGGGGAAGTTCGCAGGCGAGGAGGAGGGCGCAGTGCCCGGCGCCGGACGGCGCACGGGCGCGGGCACGGTCGATACCGACTGGCCGGTATCGATCGCGGTACAGCCACGTGCCGCGCTGCGGTCATTGGTGTAGGTCACGCGGCCTTCGGCATCGATGCACTTGTAGACCTCTGCCTGGGCGGGAAGGGCCGCATGAAGCAGCAGGGTCAGCGGGAGGATTCGAAGCAGGCGCATGCTCGTGTTCATCGGTTCGCTGCGCCGGGCGGATCGGACCGGCGCCATCCGGATGGAATGGTGGCTGGATTAGACCCCATAAAAAAAGGACGGGCAATGCCCGTCCTTTCCTGTCTGCGCAGTAATCCTCGGATTACAGGCTGTAGTACATGTCGAATTCCACCGGATGGGTGGTGATGCGCATGCGGGTGACTTCTTCCATCTTCAGCTCGATGTAGGCATCGATGAAGTCGTTGGAGAACACGCCGCCGCGGGTCAGGAACTCGCGATCCTTGTCGAGGTACTCCAGCGCCTGGTCGAGGCTGGTGCACACGGTCGGGATCAGCGCGTCTTCTTCCGGCGGCAGGTCGTACAGGTTCTTGTCGGCCGGATCGCCCGGGTGGATCTTGTTCTGGATGCCGTCCAGGCCCGCCATCAGCAGCGCGGCGAAGCACAGGTAGGGGTTGGCCAGCGGATCCGGGAAGCGCGCCTCGATACGGCGGCCCTTCGGGTTGGCGACGTAGGGGATGCGGATCGAAGCCGAACGGTTGCGGGCCGAGTAGGCCAGCTTGGTCGGTGCTTCGTAGTGCGGCACCAGGCGCTTGTACGAGTTCGTGCCCGGGTTGGTGATCGCGTTCAGTGCGCGGGCGTGCTTGATGATGCCGCCGATGTAGTACAGCGCGGTTTCCGACAGGCCGGCGTAGCCGTTGCCGGCGAACAGGTTCTGGCCGTCCTTCCAGATCGACTGGTGCACGTGCATGCCGGAGCCGTTGTCGCCGACGATCGGCTTGGGCATGAAGGTCGCGGTCTTGCCGTACTGGTGGGCGACGTTATGCACGATGTACTTCAGCACCTGGGTCCAGTCGGCGCGCTTGGTCAGCGTGCTGAACCTGGTGCCGATTTCGCACTGGCCGGCGTTGGCGACTTCGTGGTGATGCACCTCGACCGGCACGCCGCAGGCTTCGAGCGCCAGCACCATGGCGGCGCGGATGTCGTTCAGGCTATCGACCGGCGGCACCGGGAAGTAGCCGCCCTTGACGCGCGGACGGTGGCCGGTGTTGCCGCCTTCGAACTTGTCGGCGGTGGACCAGGCGGCTTCTTCCGAGATGATCTTGCTATAGACGCCGGACATGTTGACCGACCATTCGACCGCGTCGAAGATGAAGAACTCGGGTTCGGGGCCGAAGAAGGCGGTGTCGCCGATGCCGGTGCTCTTCAGGTAGGCCTCGGCGCGCTTGGCGATCGAGCGCGGGTCGCGGTCGTAGCCCTTGCCGTCGGCCGGCTCGATGACGTCGCAGGTCACCACCAGCGTGGTTTCGTCGAAGAAGGGGTCGATGTAGGCGGATGCGGGTTCCGGCATCAGGATCATGTCCGAAGCCTGGATGCCCTTCCAGCCGGCCAGCGAGGAGCCGTCGAAGGGGTGGCCGGTTTCGAAGTGCTCTTCCTCGAAGGCGGAAACCGGCAGGCCGACGTGGTGTTCCTTGCCGCGGGTATCGGTGAAGCGCAGATCCACAAAGCGGACTTCGTTTTCCTGGATCATCTTCATGACGTCTTGGGCGTTCATGTTCACTCCTGATGAGATGAGGCTTTGGTTGCGTAGAGGTTTGGTTTGCTCACCGGCACTGAACCCGTGAGCGGGAATTCGTAATTCGAGTAAGCATCAAACGTGCCAGGCAGGGGTCCTGTCTGTGGCTCATTGTGCCACAAGGGCCGATGCGCAATGACGGTGCCAGCCTGCCGGGCCTATGCACCATTGTGGTGCTGTGTTGATGCCGTATGCACCATCATGGTGCGATCTGCTGGAAGAGGCGAATCGAGCGGTATTCGGCATGTGCTTCGAGCCAGTTTTCGATGTCCTGGCGAAGCGCTGCTTCCTGCCCCTCAGGCCCCCGGGCGGGGAGCAGCACGTCCACATCGATGCGCTGGCCCAGATAGTGGATCTGCACCCGCAGGGGAGCAGGCGCGTCACTGCCGAGTCCGCGGCGGAGCAAGCCGTCGATCGAGGCGGCGACGTCCTTGCGTGCGGGCAACGGTACGGCTGGCATGGTTCGCAAGCCGCCATCGTCCTCGGGGTCGATATGCACCAGCATGTCCTGTATTTCGGGGTGGGCTTCACGCACGCGGCGGTAAACCTCGTCCGATACCCGATGGCCTTCGGAGACCGTCAGCCGCGGCTCGACCTGGACGTGGGCGTCGCACAGTACCCGGCCGGCCATGCGCCGCGTGCGCAGATCGTGAAGACCGACGACGCCCGGTGTCGTCCCGATGGTTTCACGGATACGGGCAAGCTCCCCTTCCGACAGACCGGTATCGATCAGCTCGCGCACCGCCTGCCAGCCCAGGCGCACTCCCATGCCAGCGATCAGGAAGCCCACCAGCGCGGCCGCCAGCGGCTCGAGGAAGGGGTGGCCAGCCAGGCTGCCGCCGATGCCGATCGCCACGACCAGCGACGAAGCCGCGTCCGAGCGTGCGTGCCAGGCGCTGGCCTCCAGCAGCGGCGCCTTCAGCCGCCGCGAGGCGGCCAGCGTGTAGCGGAACAGGCCTTCCTTGGCGGCCAGGGTCATCAAGGCCATCGCGAGGGCGGCCGGATGCAGTTCCGGCAAGGCGTCCATGTGCTGCAGGCGCAGTCCCGAGCTCCACAGGAAACCGATGCCGACCGCCGCGAGCACGGCACCGAGCAGCATCGTCGTGATGGTCTCGATGCGGCCGTGGCCGTAAGGATGGTTGGCGTCGGCTGGGTCTGCGCCGTGGCGGCCGGCGACCAGCACCAGCACGTCGGTGACGAGATCAGCCAGCGTGTGCGCCGCATCCGCCACCAGGCTGAAGGCATTGGCGAACAGGCCGACGGCGATCTGCGCCAGCGACAGCAGTGCGTTGGTGGCGATCGCGACCAGGGCGGTGCGCTGGATGCCACGGTTGCGCAGGGCCCCGCTGCCGTCTGGCGGCAATGGGCGGGCGTCGGACAGGGGCGGAGGTGCGTGGTTCATGGGGGGCTTGGGAAGGGACGCGCTATACTTCGCGCGATACACGATTCTAGACGGATGCTTGCATGGGAACCCTGTCCGATCTGCTGGCGTTGGCCCGGCAGCGCGCTGCCAACCTCGATCTGCCCTATCAGGGCGCGCTGACCCCCGCCGAGGCCTGGCAAGTGCTGCAGCTGGCGCCCGGCGCCAAGCTGGTCGATGTGCGTACTCGCGCCGAACATGAATGGGTCGGGCGTGTGCCCGGCGCGGTCGAGATCGAGTGGCTGTCCTGGCCCGGCATGCAGCGCAATGCCAATTTCGTCAATCAGCTCAAGCATCAGGTCGATGCCGAGGCGCTGGTGATGTTCCTGTGCCGTTCCGGCGGCCGCTCCGACGGTGCTGCCCGCGCGGCGGTCGAGGGCGGCTACAGCAACTGCTACAACGTGCTCGAAGGCTTCGAGGGCGACAAGGACGCCAACGGCCAGCGCAACCGAATCGGCGGCTGGCGCCATGCCGGCCTGCCCTGGCACCAGGGCTGAGCTTTTCCTTACAATCCGGGCGCCTGCCGCCGGAACCCCTCCGGCTGCGGGCGCTCCGAGTCACGGCGGCCGACTGGCCCGCACCCCTCCAAACAGGAACCGGACCCGCATCATGCAAGTAGCCACCATCAGCTTCGACCGCTTCAACGCGCTCGCCGACGACGAGGCGCAGGAGCGCATCCGTGCCGCCCGCGCCCGTCTCGGCGATCGCGCGGTGCTGCTGTGCCACCACTACCAGCGTGCCGACGTTTACCAGCACGCCGATCTCACCGGCGACTCGCTCAAGCTCGCCCGCCTGGCCTCGCAGACCGATGCCGAGTACATCGTCTTCTGCGGCGTGCATTTCATGGCCGAGGTCGCTGACATCCTGTCCAGGCCCAGCCAGATCGCCATCCTGCCCGACCTTGCCGCCGGCTGTTCGATGGCGGACATGGCCAACCTGGCCAAGGTCGAGCGCTGCTGGCGCGAACTGGCCGAAGTGCTGGACAAGCCCGACGAACTGATCACGCCGGTCACCTACATCAACTCCGCAGCCGACCTGAAGGCCTTCTGCGGCGAGCATGGCGGCATCGTCTGCACCTCGACCAACGCGCCAACCATCCTCGACTGGGCCTTCACCAAGCGCGAGAAAGTGCTGTTCTTCCCCGATCAGCACCTCGGCCGCTGGACCGGCTTCAAGAAAGGCATCGCGCTCGACGAAATGGTGGTGTGGGACCCCGACCTCGAATACGGCGGCCTCACCCCCGAGCAGATCCGCAAGGCCAAGATCCTGCTGTGGAAGGGCCACTGCTCGGTGCACCAGATGTTCCAGCCGGTCCATATCGACCGCTGGCGCGAGAAGAACCCGGGCGGCCTGGTGATCTCGCACCCCGAAAGCAGTCTGGACGTATGCCGCAAGTCCGACTACGTCGGCTCCACCGAATACATCATCAACACCATCACCGCCGCGCCCGCAGGCACGCGCTGGCTGGTGGGCACCGAACTGAACCTCGTCAGCCGGCTGGCCGAAGAGATGAAGCCGCAGGGCAAGCACATCCAGTTCATGGCGCCGACGGTTTGCATGTGTTCGACCATGCAGCGAATCGATCCGCAGCACCTGGCCTGGACGCTGGAAAACCTCGCCGACGGCAAGGTGGTCAACCAGATCAAGGTGCCGGAGCACGAAGCCGAACTGGCCCGCATCGCGCTCGACCGGATGCTGGCCGTGTCCTGAGTACTGGTCTGTACGTATGAAAAGGGCGGCTTCCCTCACGGGAGCCGCCCTTTTTGCATGCGCCTTTAAGAGATATGTCGATGAAACTGAGAAGTAGCGACACGTTTTAGTGATATGTCGCTGCTGGCGACATGTCCTCATAACGTGTCGATGTTTTTTGAAAATATCGACACGTTTTATTGACCTGTCGCTGGCCAGGACATAATCTGACGCTTCGATTGCCTCTCTTCTATACCGAAATGTCCACTGCCGCCTGGAACCCAGCGACGCCTCACAATGCCTTACCGTGCCTGCCGCCAGCCTGTGATCTGGAGAGCAAGGCTGTGCTCAAGCGTTGCATCCGAGCCCGTGCAGCACTGGCCGAACTCAAGCAGGCTGCCGAGCTGATCCCGAACCAGAGCATGTTGATCAACACCATCCCCTTGCTCGAGGCCAAGGACAGCTCGGAAATCGAGAATATCGTCACCACCACCGACAAACTCTTCCAGCACGCTCAGAGCGACACGCATGCTGATCCTGCGACCAAGGAGGCTCTGCGCTATCGATCAGCCCTGCGGCGTGGCTATCTGTCGCTGACCGACAAGCCTCTGTGTACTGCTACGGCCGTCGAAGTATGCAGCACACTGAAAGGCGTCGCGATGGACATCCGGCGTACTCCCGGCACGCAACTCATCAATGACCGCAGCGGCGAAGTCATCTATACACCTCCAGACGGTGAAAATCGCCTGCGGGATATGCTCGCCGATTGGGAGCGTTTCCTGCACGGCGCGACCGACCTCGACCCGTTGATTCGCATGGCGGTCGGTCATTATCAGTTCGAAGCCATCCATCCGTTCACCGATGGCAATGGACGTACCGGGCGTGTCATCAATATCCTTTGGCTGATCCAGGAAGAACTGCTCAATCTGCCCATCCTTTACCTGTCCCGTTACCTGATTGCGCACAAGGCCGACTACTATCGTCTGCTGCTTGCTGTCACCACGGAAGCTGCCTGGGAGGAATGGACGCTGTTCATGCTCGACGCCATTGCGGACACCGCAGCCTGGACGACCGCCAAGATCGCCGCCATCCGGGCCCTGTCCGAGCACACCGCCGAATTCGTCCGTGTCCGCCAGCCGAAAATTTACAGTCGCGATCTGATCGATGTCATCTTCGAGCAGCCGTATTGCCGCATTGGTGACCTGATCGACAAGGACATTGCCCAGCGCCAGGCAGCCTCGCGCTATCTGAAAGACCTTGTTGGCATCGGAGTCCTGCGCGAGATCACCGTCGGCCGTGAAAAGCTCTTCCTGCATCCCAAGCTGCTGCAGTTGCTGAGCCGCGACGGCAATGATTTTGCTCCCTATGCCTGATGGCCGTTTAGCCACGGAATGGACCGGTGGTCGGATGCTGGAGACATGCGCGGGGCCGTGAAAGATACAATCAGCCGGATATGTACGAACAGGTTCGTTCAGATGGCTGCGATCGAAACATGGCTACTTTGATTCCTTCCTTGGGTGCGGCACGGTTTGACGCCAGAGGCGAATTACGCCTGGCGGAAAGGTTGAAGGATTTTCTGGAGGACAACGCTTGGGTCTGGCACAACCTGTCCGTCGGGCCATTCGGCAAACATCCGGATTTCGTCGTGCTTCATCCCCAGCAGGGTATTGTGGTGCTGGAAGTGAAGGACTGGCGGCTGGAAACGATCGTCAAAGCCAGTAGGCAAGGCGTCGAGTTGCTGACGGATCAGGGGGTCGTCGGCAAGGAGAATCCGTTTGAGCAAGTGCGTGGCTACATGTTCAATGTGGTCAATACCCTAAAGCAGGAAAAGATCCTGTTAATCGAAGAGGGGCGCTTCAAGGGGCAACTCGTCCTGCCCTTCGGGCATGGCTTGGTGTTTACAAACATTACGCGCAGGCAGTTCGACGGTACCGATCTGTGCGAAGTGTTCCCGCCGAATCGCTGCATCTTTCGTGACGAGATGACCGAAAGCGTGGAGCCGGAAGATTTTCGGAACCGTATCTGGAGGATGGTATCGCCCCGACTGGGGCCAAGCCTGGCCTTGCCCCAGCTCGATAGAGTGCGGGCATGCCTGTTTCCTGAGGTGCGGGTCAGGCAGATTGCCTTGCCGCTCGACGTTCCTGAAAGCGAATCGCAGTCGCCGGCAGACGACCGCATGCTGGCGGTGATGGACATGCAGCAGGAGCTGATTGCCCGTAGCCTGGGTGGTGGGCATCGCATCATCCGCGGCGTGGCTGGTTCGGGGAAAACGCTGATCCTTGCTTTCCGCGCCGAACATCTGGCGCTGGCGGCGGCGCGGCCTGTACTCGTGCTGTGTTATGCGAACGCGATTGCAGGCCGGTTGGAAAACGCCATGCAGGATCGTGGCGTGGAAGACCGGGTCATCGTATCCACCTTTCATGCCTGGTGCGGGCGGATGTTGCAACACGGCGATCTCGAATCGCCGTCCAGAAAGGACTATGCGTTGACAGGCGAATTTCTTGCCGCACGCGTCCAAGCGGTCATCGATGCGGTGGACAAAGGCCTGATCGCCGGCGGGCAGTATGACGCAATCCTGATCGACGAAGCGCACGACTTCGAACCGCAGTGGCTTGAGCTCGCAGCCAGGATGGTGAACCCGGACACCAAGTCGTTGATGATCGTCTACGATGATGCCCAGGCCATTTACAAGGGCCGCTCGAGGCCGGTCTGGAAGCAACTCGGCATCGAGGCATCGGGCCGTACCACGGTGCTCAAGGTCAATTACCGCAACACCGCGCAGATATTGCGCTTCGCGCGCAAGGTAGCTGCCGATGTGCTGGGTGCGCCAGGCGTTTGCGCGGACGATGAAGACGCCATTCTTTTGCCTGAGGATGCTGGCCGGCAGGGGCTGGAGCCTGAAGTGCGCAAATGCGTGGATTACGCCGCCGAAGCCCATGCCATTGCCGAATGGTTTTTGGCCCGCCATGCGGCAGGCTATCAATGGGGGCACATGGCGGTGTTGTACCCTGAACATAAAGTCGGGGATCAGTTCGAAAAGACGTTTGCCCGATACGCCATTCCGATCGATGTGGTGAAGAAAAACAAGGACAAGAACCGGGTTCGCGCTGACCGCGATGCCGTCCGGTTCATCACCATGCATTCGTCGAAGGGGTTGGAATTTCCATGCGTCGCAGTCGGCGGTCTGGGGGCGCTGTCCTTGGATTCCGTCGAGGACGAAGTCCGGTTGACCTACGTTGCCATAACGCGCGCAACACACGAGGCCTTTCTGACCTATTCTCGACAGTCGCCGGTGGTCGAACGCCTGTTGGCCTAGCCGGCTCCCGTCTTATTTTTTTTCGAGTGATGTTGGAGCGCTGTCCGCCTCAGCCCTTCGGCCATAGAATCATCTGCGTGCAGCGGAACAGCGCGATGGTACGGCCGCTGGCTTCGTCGCTGACGGTCGCGTCCCACACCTGGGTGTTGCGGCCGAGGTGCTGGGCGGTGGCGACGCAGCGGATTGCGCCCTCGCGCACCGTGCCCAGGTGATTGCTCTTCAGCTCGATGGTGGTGAAGGATTCCGCGCCCGCCGGCAGGTGGGCGACGGTGGCGTAGCCGCAACTGGTGTCGGCCAGCGCCACGACGCTGGCGGCGTGCAGGAACTCGTTGGGAGCGATGTGCAGCTTCTTCACCGGCATGCGGCTGCTCAGGCTTCCCTGGGCGACGCTCAGGATTTCGATGCCGAGGTAGCCGGGCAGGTATTCGCCGCCGCGTTCGTTCAGCAGTGCGACGTTGATATCGGTGCGCAGGACGCTCATGACTGTGTTTCCTTCGTGGTGGGGTGTTCGAAGTGGGCCGCTGTCGCGGCATGGTGTGCTGGCGTGCCTTTGGCTCAGGCCGCTTGCGGTGTGCGCTCGACCGGCGCTTCGCGGATCGGCAGGTTCAGCACCGCGGCGAGCGCGGCGAGGGCGATATCGGCGTACCACATCCAGCTGTAATCGCCCGCCAGCGTGATGCTGATGCCGCCCAGCCAGGCGCCGAGGAAGCCGCCGATCTGGTGCGACAGCAGGGTCAGGCCGAACAGCGTGCCCAGGTAGCGGATACCGAACAGCTTGCTGACCAGCGTGGCGGTGGGCGGCACGGTTGCCAGCCAGGTGAAGCCCAGCCCGGCGGCGAACAGATAGAAGGTCCATTCCGTCTTCGGCAGCACCAGGTACAGCGCCACCAGCACGGCGCGCGAGCCGTACATCAGCGCCAGCACGTTGCGGCTGCGGTAGCGTGCCACGCAGGAGCCGGCGTACAGGCTGCCGAAGATGTTGGTCAGGCCGATGATCGCCAGCGACCAGCTTGCCACCGAAGGCGGCAGGCCGCACAGGTCCACTTCGCCCGGCAGGTGGGTGACGAGGAAGGCGATGTGGAAGCCGCAGGTGAAGAAGCCCGCATGCAGCAGCAGGTAGCTGCGATCGCCCATCGCCCCGCGCACGGCGCGGCGCAGGCCGCCTTTTTCCTCTGCCGGCCGCGTCGTGGCGTGGCCGTTTCCGGCCACCTTGCCGACCAGCGGCAGCGCGGCGAGCGTCATCACCGCCAGCGACCATAGCGCGCCCATCCAGCCAAACAGCTGGATCAGCTTCTGCAGCAGGGGTGCGAACACGAACTGGCCGAAGGAGCCGCCGGCATTGATCACGCCCGAGGCTGTGCCGCGCGCTTCCGCCGGCAGGCGCTGGGCGGCGGCGCCGATCAGCACCGAGAAGCTGCCGGCGCCGGAGCCGATCGCCGACAGCAGGCCGAGCGACACCACCAGGCCGAAAGTGGAATCCATGAAGGGCGTGATCGCGCTGCCCAGCGCCATCACCAGGATGCCGGCGATCAGCACTGCCCGCGGCCCCCAGCGGTCGGCAGCGGCGCCGGCGAGAGGCTGGATCGCGCCCCAGGTGAACTGGCCGACGGCCAGCGCCAGGCTGATCGAGGCGATGCCCAGCCCGGTGGCGCTGTTGAGCGGGCTGACGAACAGGCCGAGCGACTGGCGCCCGCCCATCGTGATGGCGAGGATGCCGGCGGCGGCGAGAGTGATGGCGAGTACGCCGGGCTGGCGCAGGGAGTGGAACATTCGGAGCGGTTTGGAGAAGAGTGGAATGGAGCAGTTCGGCGGAGCGGAGAGCCAAGGCGCCGGCACGGCGGAAGATGGCGTGAGGATAGGTTCCGCATCGTATACAGAAAAGCCCGTGAATCGATGCAGTGCGTCAATGATTCGTTGACGATGCGGGGGCCGAGGGAGCAGCATCTCCACCTGCTCTGCCGGCTTCCCGGCTTCTCTTCGCAAGCGGCCCTGGCCGCCAGAGCAGCAGCTGGAGACGGCAGCAAGGCTGCTTTCGCGGCTTGGCGCCCCGCAGGATAGTCACCCGCGCCACAGGAGGACGAGACTTGAATCCGGATGATCGGCGCAGCATGGAGCTGCGATGAACTGGCTGCCAGCCTGGGATTGCTTCGTCCGCGTCGCCGAAGGCGGCAGCATGGCGGCGGCCGCACGCGAACTGGGCTGTACCCGCGCGCAGGTCAGCAAGCAGATGGCCGAGCTGGAGCGCCGCCTCGGCGCACGCCTGTTCGAGCGCTCCAGCCGCCGGCTGGCGCTGACGCCCGCCGGCGAAGTGTTCCGCCAGCATGCGCTGCGCGCACTGGAGGCGGTGGATGACACCGAGCTCGCGGTGCGCAACCTCGGCGACCGCCCCTGCGGCACGCTGCGGGTGAGCGCCACCGTCGCCTTCGGCCGCCATTGCGTGGCGCCGCTGCTGCCGGAGGTCGCCGCAGCTCATCCGGAGCTGGAAATCGAGCTGATCCTCACCGACCGCGTCGTCGACCTGGTCGGCGACAACATCGATCTCGCGCTGCGCATGACGCGCCTGCCGCCTGACGATGCGGTGGCGCGCCGGATCGTCAGCCTGCGCCGGGTCGTATGCGCCGCACCCGACTATCTCGCCCGCCACGGCCGTCCGCGGCAGCCGCTGGATCTGCTGCAGCACCAGTGCCTGAGCTACGTGCTCGGTGACAACAAGCGCTGGGTGCTGATCGACGGCCAGGGGGTCGAGACCGTGGTGCCGGTGCGCAGCCGCATCCATTTCAACAACATCGACTGCATCTTCGATGCGGTCCGCGCGGGCCATGGCATCGCCATCCTGCCGACCTACCTGTGCCATCGGGAACTGGCTGCCGGCAATTTGCAGACAGTGCTGGACGGTCACGAGCCGGACATCGTGTTCGGCCGCGAGCTGTATGCCTGCTACACCCCGAGCCGCGTGCGCCTGCCCAAGCTGCGCGTCTTTCTCGATGCCTTGCTGGGGCATTTTCAGCCGGTGCCGCCGTGGGAACGTTTATGAGCGCCGCCGGCGGGTATGCTTTTTGTTGCCGCGAACGCTTTAATTTCCGTGTGCGGGCCGCATATGATGCTTCTCGACCGCATCCTGACCGGGGTCTTTTCCGCTCATGAACCTGCGCATCTGCACCTACAACATCCACAAGGGCTTTTCGCAGTTCAACCGCCGCATGGTGGTGCACGAGCTGCGCGAGCGCCTGCGCACGCTGGATTCCGATCTCGTCTTCCTGCAGGAAGTGCAGGGCTTGCACCTGCGCCATCCCGAACGCCATCCCAACTGGCCGGCGCTGCCGCAGCATGAGTTCCTCGCCGAGGAGAACTGGCATCAGACCGCCTACGGCGGTAACGCGGTGTATGACCACGGCCATCATGGCAACGCCATCCTCAGCCGCCATGCCATCCTGAGCCAATCCAACCACGACGTTTCCGACCATCGTTTCGAGCGCCGCGGCCTGCTGCACGTCGAGGTGCAGGTGCCGGGCTTCGGTACGCCGGTGCATTGCGTCTGCGTGCACCTGGGGCTGACGGGCGGCGGCAGGCGACGGCAGATGGAAACCCTGGCCGAGCGCATGGAGCAGCTTGTGCCCGACGGTGTGCCGCTGATCATCGCCGGCGACTTCAACGACTGGCGCAACCATGCCGACCGCCTGCTGGCCGACCGGCTCGGCCTGGTCGAAGCCTTCGGCAGCGGCCGCGGACGGCCGGCGCGCAGCTTCCCGAGCGCGCTGCCCTTCTTCCGTCTCGATCGCATCTATGTGCGGGGCTTCCGCGTCAGGCGCGCCGAGGTGCACTTCGGCGCACCCTGGGCGCAGATATCCGACCACGCGGCGCTGACGGCCGAGCTGGAGCCGCTGGCTTGATCTCCTTCCTGCCCGGCAACGCGGTGCGTCTGCTGGAAAACGGCGAGCAGTACTTTCCCGCGCTGCGGGATGCGATCGACCGCGCCAGGCACGAGATCTTCCTGCAGGGCTACATTTTCGAGCCGGACGAGACCGGGCGCAGCATCGCCGCCGCGCTCGAACGCGCCGCTGCGCGCGGCGTGGCGGTCAGGCTGATGGTCGACGGCTTCGGCGGCCGCAGCTTCGTCGCCCAGCTGATGCCGCGGCTGCTCGAGAATGGCGTCAAAGTCCTGATCTACCGTCCCGAACTGCGCGTGCTGTCGCTGCGCCGCCACCGCCTGCGCCGCCTGCACCGCAAGGTGGTGGTGGTGGATGGGCGCGAGGCCTTCGTCGGCGGCATCAACATCATCGACGACACCCATGCCGATGGACCGGCATACCCACGCTACGACTACGCCGTGCATGTGCGGGGGCCGATCATGGCACCGATCCTCGCCTCGGCGCAACGCCTGTGGCGCCTGCTGTCATGGGCCAGTTTCCGCCGCCGCTCGCATCAGCCGCTGGGGGCGCCGGCGCAGACCGAGGCCGCGGGCGACATCCGTGCCGCCTTCCTCGTACGCGACAACCTGCGCTTTCGCCATGCGATCGAGAATGCCTATCTGGACGCGATCGACGGTGCCCGGCACGAGGTCGTCATTGCCAATGCCTACTTCTTCCCCGGCCGCCGCTTCCGCCAGGCGCTGGTCGATGCCGCCGGGCGCGGCGTGAAAATCACCCTGTTGCTGCAGGGGGTGGCCGACCATCCGCTGCAGCGCCACGCAACGCGTGCGCTCTACCCGTATTTCATGCGGCATGGCATCCGGCTGTTCGAATACCACCGCAGCGAACTGCACGCCAAGGTGGCGGTGGTGGATGGCCATTGGGCGACGGTGGGTTCGAGCAACATCGACGCTTTCAGCCTGCTGCTGGCGCGCGAGGCCAACGTCGTCGTCGAGGACGATGGCTTCGCCGCCGGGCTGCATGACAGTCTGACGCGCGCAATGGAGGACGGCGCAGTGGAGCTGAGTCCGTCGGACTGGCGCCGGCTGTCGCTGCTGCAGCGTGCCCTGACCTGGGCTTCGTATCAGATCGTCCGTTTGGCGATCGGGCTGGCGGGCTACGGGGGCAAGCACTGAGGCTGCTGCGTGCGGGATTGCTGCCTGTACGGCAGTGAAGGCCCCGTGGTCGCCCGCGCTGAGCCCGGCCATTTTCTAAGCTGCCTGCACGGCAGTCTTCAGCCTTGCCGGCCCATCGCCATGTGCTCGACTTCGGTGCAGCGGTTCATCACCACTTTCAAGCCGGCCTCGGCAGCTCGTTGCGCGGCTTCGGGCGCGATCACGCCGAGCTGCATCCACAGGCATCCGGCGCCGGCGGCGATCGCGTCCTCGGCCACTTCCATCACTTCGTCCGGATTGCGGAACACATCGACGATGTCGATCGGGTCAGGAGCTTCGCGCACGCTGGGGTAGCACTTTTCGCCCAGCACCTCGTCGTAGGCCGGGTTGACCGGGATGATGGTGTAGCCGGCATCGCGCAGGTAGCGCGCCACCGCATTGCTCGGCCGATGCGGCTTCGCCGAGATGCCTACGATTGCGATTCTGCGGGCGGCACCGAGCAGGTCGCGGATGGCGCTGCGGTCGGCGGAGATGTCATTGGGATGCATGATGCTGTCCTCGGTGAGTCGGTGGTGGTTGCAGGGGCGTGGCGCTGGCGCGGCACGAGGTCGAGCCGCCAGTGCTGGATGGCCCAGTGCCAGATCTCGGCGAGCGGGGCGCGGTCGAGCGCGGCTGGCGGAATCTGGCCAAGAAAGCGCAGCGCCGCACACAGCGCGGCGGCCGGCGGGTGTTCGTCGATGGCGCGGGCGAGTGTCTGCTTCGACAGCTTCTCGCCCGCGGCGTTGGTGGCGACCGGCAGGTGGGCGTAGGCTGGGTGCGGCATGCCGAGCAGGCCTTGCAGATGGATCTGGCGGGCGGTGGAGTCGAGCAGGTCGGCGCCGCGCACGACGTGGGTGACGCCTGCTTCGGCATCATCGACCACCACCGCCAGTTGGTAGGCGAACAGGCCGTCGGCGCGCAGCACCACATAGTCGCCGGCGTCGAGGGCGAGGTCTTCCTGCTGCCAGCCCTGGATCGCATCGTCGAAGCCGATCATGCCTTCGGCCCGTATCCGCCATGCACGCGCGCCACGTCCGGGCAGCAGGCCGTTGCGGCAGGTGCCGGGGTAGCGCCGCGAGCCGTCGCGGGCGAGCGCCGAATCCGCCATCTCGCGGCGTGTGCAGGCACAGGGAAAGGCGTGGCCGGCTGCCTTCAACTGATCCAGTGCAAGGTGGTAGGCCTCGTCGCGCCTGCTTTGCCAGACGATCCCGCCGTCCCATTCGAAGCCGAAGCGCGCCAGCGTGGCGATGATGCCCTCGGCGGCTCCCGGCACGGTGCGCGGCCTGTCGATGTCCTCGATCCGCAGCAGCCAGCGCCCGCCGTGTCGGCGCGCTTCCAGATAGCTGCCCATCGCGGCGACCAGCGAGCCGAAATGCAGCGGGCCGCTGGGCGAGGGCGCGAAGCGGCCGACGTATGGGGGCAAGGAAGGGGCGAGAGCGAAAGTGTCCATGGAGCGTCGAGGCGGGCGCAGTCCGGGCAGTCCCGTCCGGTGCATGTGCAGGGCCGGTGCTTTAGCAGTTTAAATTGATTCCTGTCAATCACATGCCGCATTGCCGGCACGTAGCATCTCACTCCTGAGATGCGTCTCGATCCACGTCGCATCGTCTGCCCCGACAGCTTCAGGAGAAATTCCATGAAAAAGACCCCGCTGATTCTAGCCGCCGCTCTTGCTGGCCTGCTTGCCGCCTGTGGCGGGCAGGATTCCGGTAGTTCCACCAGTTCGGCACCGGCGCCCGCCGCTGCACCTGCACCTGCCGCGCCGCCTGCTGCCGCTGCTCCGGCTCCTGCGCCCGCACCGGTGGCTGCCGCACCGGCCAATGCGGGGGGCGAGAGCGTCTACAAGAAGACCTGTGCGCTGTGCCATTCCTCGGGCGTTGCCGGTGCGCCGATTCCCGGCAACAAGGATGACTGGGCTCCGCGCATCGCCCAGGGTAACGAGACCTTGTACAAGCATGCGCTCGAAGGCTATACCGGCGAGAAAGGCATGATGCCGGCTCGCGGCGGCGCGGCCACGCTGTCCGACGACGACGTCAAGGCCGCGGTCGATTTCATGGTTGCGAAGTCGCGGTAGGGTAAATGCTTCCGGGCTGTGAACGGCAGGTATGCGCGTGGCGGGGAGCCACCGCTTCGTGTCGCTGATTCGGCCTGGCTGGATGGAAAAAAGAAAACCCTTGATTTGAACCGGTTCCCAGGGAGCCGGGCGGTTTAGGAAGCCAAGGGCCAAAGGCTTGAGTCCGGTATTTCACCGCACTCAAGCCTTTTATTTTGTGTGCTTGTGATTGTAGTGACGGATGTACTGCTGTGTCCCGGTCTGCAACTGCTCGATGCAGTCGAACCGGCGGGCATGGAAGCGCTCTGCCTTGAGCGAGCTTTCCAGAGCAGCGTTGGCCACGTAATTATCCTTGTGCCACTCGCTCTGTATCACGCTGTGCTCGGAGCCTCTCGCCGTATTTCGCCATGAAAAAACACCCCAAGAGTTGAACGGGTGTCCAACTTTTGGGGTGCATTCCACAGGCCAATGGTTTTTCCGCAAGCCGGGTGCCGATGGCCCGGTTCGGCGTTAGGCTCAGGCAGCTTTTCGGCGGCGCAGCGAAGCGAGACCCATGAGGCCGAGGCCGGCCAGGGCCAAGGAGCCGGGTTCAGGCACCGGGTTGCCAGGTTGATTCGGGTTGGAGGCCTCATCGACACCGTCAAGTCTGACACTCCAGAAGGTGCCCTTCTGGTTGGTGCAGTCGTTGCTGGCCGGTTGGCACCAGTCGGCGATGCGAATCGGCGTTTCGCCGCGCGCTGCGTAATCGAAGGGGTCGCTCAGGTTGTTACCGGCAAAATTGGCATAAGCCGCAATCGTGAAGGCATATTCGCCAGCAGCAAGGAAGCCCAGCGAGAAACCGGAGTCGTAATAGGTTTGAGTTGCCGGATCGACGTCGTCGTCATCGTCGTTTTCAGCGATGCGGCTGCCCGTGCTGAGGTTCCACAACGCAGTGATGGGGTCGAAATTGACGCCATTCCGGAACGAGTCCGTCCACACGCGAACGTTAGTGGCGTCGTTGAGCAGCGTGAAGTTGATCTGGACGACGTCGGTGTTGTAGGTGATGTTGCCGGTGAAGTTGAACAGTGCTGCATGGGCTTGGCTGCCCAAGGTGGCGAGGACGGCAATGGCCAGGTGTTTTTTCACGGTTTTTCAATCCATGTAAAGATGAAGGGTGCGGCGGGTCACCTAAGCATGAAAAGTGCCAATGAAAATTGACCTTAAATTTCATGAATTTGGGATTCTATTGCCCAGCATGCCCATTTAAGATGTAAGCAAAATCGACAAAACGATCCTCGCTCTCAGGATGAGATGCTTCCTGACGAGCAGCCAGGGGAAGGATCGGCGCCTCAGGATTGCTAGGGCGTGGCTTTCAGTGCATGTGGCCGTCGTGGGCGGCGTTGCGCAGTTCGTGGGCGGTGTTGTGGCCGATCTCGTCGAAAGCCAGGGCGCGGCCGCCGTGTTCGGCGATGAAGGCCTGGGCGGCGCCGGGCTCGGCGAAAGCCGGCAGGTCGGGGCCGCGCATCGGGCCGCGCACGCTGGAACCGATGACGAAGACGGCCTTGCGCGCATCAACCCAGGTGCCGCTGCGATGGTCGGCAACGTAGAGTGCAGCCGCGTCTGCCGCGGTGTGCTCGGCATCGAAGCGTGCTGGCTCGTCGAGGAAGGCGAACAGGTCGACCGGTGAATCGAAGAAATGCGCCGAGCCGTCGCTGAAGATGATCTGTGCCGCCCATTTCGGAAAGCGCGCCGGGTACATGCCGCACACCGGGCAGCGCGCGTCCGCCGGCACCGGGCGGGCGGCAAGCCTGTCCAGCCCGGAGGCGGGATCATGGGGATACGGAACCGACAGCCGTGTTGGCGCAACGATGCAGATGTCCTCGGCGGGCGGGACGAACTCCGCTGCCTTGCCCTTGGTTGCGTACTGCGCGAACAGTGCGCCGGCCGCCGCCATGCAGAGTGCTGCGGCACCGAGCAGGAGGGGGCGGCGGCCGGTGAGAGTCATGGCTTCGAGGCGAACTGCGGATCGCTGCAGAGGGCGTTGATCAGCGCGCTGACGTTGGCTTCGGGGCTGGCGTCGATGCGGGTGACCGGGTCGGCGGCTACCGTGCCGTCGCTGCGAAGCAGGTGGTTGGGGCGGGTGGCGAGGTGGGGGTGGATGGGTGCCGTGTTGATGCCCGTCTCCACTGTGTCCGGCCCGCTGTGCCAGCGCAGCGAATAGGCGTCGGACGCAGCGTAGCGCACTGTCAGCGTGATGCCGTTGCGCAGGGTGACGGTCAGAGCGTCCTGCGTGAGCTGTGGGGCTGCGGCGAGCGCATCCGCATGTTCGCGCTCGATGTGTTCGAGGATGGCCGTATGCAGGTTCATCGCTGGTTGAGCTCCTTCAGGCTGGCAGCCAGCGCTTCGCGTGCGGCCTGATGAGTGTCGCCGAGGATGCGTGCCGCCAGATAGTGTTCGTAGGCCGGGTGCTCGTCGATGCCGCCACCGATGATGCGCTCCAGCAGGGCTTGCTCGTCCTGCGCGCCGACAGCCTGCAGCACTGCGCGCCGATGCTCGCGTGTCTCGTAGGCCAGGCGTGCGAGCTGTTCCAGCTCGGGGCCCGATTCGGGCGGAAGAACGTCGTAGATCGGATTGCTCATGCCGGTTTTCTCACATGGATTGGTCGTGCAGGGCGCCACCATCGAGGATGGCCATGTCCGGCGTGACTTCACTGAACTTCAGAACCTTGCCGCCATGCTGGCCTGCGAAGGCCCGGGCGTCTGCTTCGGCGGCAAAGGACGCGGCGGTCGGGCCCATCGAGCCCAGCCGTTGCGAGCCGAACACGTAGAAGGCCTGCCGGGCGTCGATCCAGTGGCCGACCGGCCTGTCCCAGTCGGCCTTGCCCATGTCCTGGACGAAGATGCCGGTGACGCGGCGTGCCTGTTCCGGACTCAGGTGGATGTTGAACATTTCCAGCGTGTCGCAGAACCAGTCAGGTTCCGTGACGCCGGCATAGTGGATCTGCGCCTTGGGGCCGGGGTAGTCGGCGAGCAGCATGCCGTCGAGCGAGCAACTGGTGCTGCGGTCGATCTCGAGCGGAACGAGCGAGGCGTTGCCGCTGCCGTCCGGCGCTCCGCAGGCTGCGAGCAGGCCGGCGGCGGCGCCGGCGATCAGGAAGCGGCGGCGGTCAAAAGGGGTATGGCGGCAGTCGTGGTGTGTGCACATGCCTTGTTCTCCTGTCGCAGTCTGTTTGGGTTGGGGTCATGCGCGGCCCGCGCCGAGGCGGAAGCGCCAGGCGGCGATGGCCAGCGGCAGCACGATCCAGCCGGCCATCACCAGCCCGAGCAGCCAGGGCTTGGCCAAGGCGGGCGGGAACACGGTGGCGAGACCGTACAGCGTGCGCACGTCTTCGAGCGAGAAGATGTTGAGGATGCGGAAGACATCGGCCGGGTTCAGCAGAAGCAGGTAGGGCAGCGCCTCGCCGCCCCACTGGCCGGCGGTGACGACCAGCACGCCGAGCAACAGCAGGTCGAAGATCAGCACGAAGAAGAACCACATCGCGATCGCCAGGCCGGAGGCGCGGGTGCGGTCGGCGGCGAACACCGACAGCATCACTGCCAGGCTCAGGAAGGCGCAGCCGAGCAGCACCGAGCTGAGCATGAAGCCCAGGTAGTGGAACAGTGCGTTGAGGTCGAGTTGCGCCGACAGCACGACGCCTACCAGGCCGAAGCCGGCGATGGTGGAGAAGGTCAGCGCCCCGGCCAGGCCGAGATACTTGCCCAGCAGCAGTTCCACGCGGGTGATCGGCATCGACAGCAGCAGGTCGAGCGAGCCGCGCTCGCGCTCGCCGACGATGGCGTCGAAGCCGAGCACCAGCGCGATCAGCGGGATCAGGTAGATCACCAGGCTGACCAGGCTGGCGATGGTCACCTCGATCGACCGGAAGCCCACCGCGCCCTGCTGGGCGGCGCCGAAATAGGCGATCGACAGCGCGAAGGCGGTGAATACCAGCGCCACCGCCAGCACCCAGCGGTTGCGGATGCGATCCCAGAATTCCTTGCCGGCGATGGCGGCGATCTGCGACAACTCCATGGTCCGCCCCTTAATCCGAAAAGCCGAAGAACACGTCTTCGAGCGAGGGTTCGCGCACGCTGAGGTCGCGCACCTTGGTCCCGAGCGCCGCCAGCGCGCCGATCACCGCCATCTTGGCCTCGCGTGGGCACTGCACCGCGACGTGGTCGTCGCGCGCCTCGATCGCGCCGACCGGCAGGCTGCCGAGCGCCGCGCGCACGGCCTCGAAGTCCTCTGGTGCCACGCGCACGCTGAACCACAGCGGCAGGTCCATCCGTTCGCGCAGATCCTGCACCGTGCCGCTGGCCTGCACCTTGCCCGCCGCCATGATCGCCAGCCGGTCCACCCGCTCCTGGATCTCGGCGAGGATGTGCGAGGTGATCACCATCGTCACGCCCTGGCTCTTCAGCTGGCGCAGGATGGCATAGAAGCCGCGGATCGCCTCGGGGTCGAGACCGGTGGTGGGTTCGTCGAGGAACAGGATGCGCGGCTTGCCGAGCAGGGCCTGGGCGAAGCCGAGGCGCTGGCGCATACCCTTGGAGTACTCGCGCACCCGGCGCCGCGCGGCGTGGGCGAGGCCGACGCGGTCGAGCAGCGCCGCATGGTCCTGCCCGCTCACGCCTTTCAGCCGGGCGAAGAACTGCAGCGTCTCCAAGCCTGTGAGGTTGTCGTACAGCACCACGTTCTCGGGCAGGTAGCCGATCTTGCGCCGCACCGCGCGGAAGTCGCCGCCGGCACCGTTCACCGGCGCGCCGTCGATGCGGATCTCGCCGGCGCTGAGCGGGATCAGGCCGAGCATCATCTTGAACAGCGTGCTCTTGCCGGCGCCGTTGTGGCCGATCAGGCCGAACAGTTCGCCTTCGTGCACGTCCAGGTCGACGCCATCCACCGCGTGGATGGCGCCATAGTGCTTGCGCACGCCGCGGGCGGCGATCACCGCGCGGGCAGTGTTGCGGGTCGTGTCACTCGGAGCGGGGGAAATATCGGCCACGCCATGGGCTCCAGTCGGGGTTGTGCGGCTGCATCCGCGGCTTGGGGTCGACGATGCTGGGTGCACGCAGCAGCGGGAACTGCTGGCCGACCAGGCGCAGCGTCTGCACCGCGGGGCTGGCCAGCAGCAGCTTCATCATCGGGTGGCGCCAGGACAGGCGATCCACCATGTCGTTGGCCTCGTACTGGACGTCGCCCGCGCCATCGCCGTCGCGGTCCCAGCCGAGGTAGTTGCTCCAGTGGTTGCCCTGCTGTTCGCCCCACACCATGTCGCGGGCGCCGACGTAGCGCACCTGCTCGCGGTTGGCGATGAAGTCGTTGCCCTCGACCTTGTTGTTCTTCGAGCCCGCCCACAGGTGGATGCCGACGCGGTTGTCGATCACCGCGTTGCCGCGCAGCTCGTTGTATTCGGCGTCGTAGATGAAGAAGCCGCGCTGGTTGCCGGCGACGACGTTGTTCTCGATCACCGAATCCTGGATGGTGCGCAGCATGATGCCGTGGTCGGAGTTGGCCCAGGCGCGGTTGTTGCGCACGGTCAGGCGGCGCACTTCCATCAGCGCCAGGCCGCCGCGGTTCATCCAGCTGTCGTTGCCTTCCCAGACGTTGTCGTAGGCGTTCATGTAGTGCGTGCCGTAGCGGCTGTGGTGCAGGCGGTTGTCGCGGAACAGGGCGTCGTGCGAGACATCGACGTAGAGCGCATCGCGCACGAAGCTGACGTTGTTGCCGATGATGCGCGCACGACGCGTGTTGTAGAGCTGGATGCCGTTGCCGCGCTGCGAGGAGCGCAGCTCGCGCTTGCCGGTGATCAGGTTGCCTTCGATCAGCACGTCGTTCGACTGTTCGATCCACAGCCCGAACAAGGTGTAGGAGAAGTCGCAGTTGCGCACCACGGTGTGGTGCGAACCCGGCCAGACGTAGATGCCGGCGTTCTGCTCGCGCAGGCTGGCGCCGGAGTCGGCGATGATCAGGCCTTCGATCGTCACGTTCTCGGCCTTGATGCGGATGGTGTCGCCGCGCAGGCCGCCCGATATCGTCGGCCGGTCGATGCCGCGCAGCGTCAGCGGCCGGGTGATCAGCAGGTTCTCGACGTAGCGGGCGCGCTCGATTTCGATGGTGTCGCCCGGTGCGGCACGGTCGATTGCCGCCTGGATGGATTCGCCTGCCTTCACCCGCCATACCGCGGCCGCGGCAGGGGCGACAAGCGCCGCGAGCAGGCTGGCGGCGGCAAGGACGTGAAGGAAACGGCGAGCAAGGTGCATTGCGTGGATGGCGTTGGACGACGGCGCCAAGTATAAGCGGACGCTTGCGCAGCCTTCCTTGATCTTGGTGAAGCGCCGACCCGGCCATGCGGAGACAAAAAAACGCCGTTATTCCCGCCTGCGCGGAAATGACGAACACCCGACAGTGAGCACACGTCGGACTGTCCATCCCGCGCGGCGGAAAAAACAACGCCGCGCCCGTGGCTGGCGAGCGCGGCGTGACGTGTGGCGCCGTCAGAGCTGGATCAGCCCCAGGCTCTTCAGCGCCAGGAACAGTGCGGCACCGATCAGCAGGTTCTTGAAGCCGACGTAGCAGACCATGTCCATCAGGCTGGCGCGGCGGTAGCGCCGGCCCCACCATGGGCCGTCCTTGACATAAGGTTTCGAGCCCAGCCGGACGGCAACCTCGAACACGCTCCAGCCGAACCACCAGCCGATGATGGCGCCGGGCGTCATGTCGCCCATCGCCGCCAGTATCCAGACCACGCTGGCGGCGAGCGCGAGTGCCAGGCCGGCGGCCTGGATGGTGCGCTGATGCTGGAAGCCGTCGCGGCTCCAGGGCCACAGGTGGTCGCGGACTTCTCCCAGCAGGCGGGCAGCTGCACTGTCGCCGGAATAGGGCGGTTCGACCGGATCGGTCAGGATGCGCGGATCGACCATGATCGTTTCCTCCTCAAGGCAGTGTCGGAATCAGGCGCGGGGCGCGGCGGGCGCAACCGGCTTGATCGGGATGTAATAGCCGTCCTTGCCGATCGGCGTCAGCGCCAGGCCGGCCTTGGTGCGGCGCTTGCGTTCCTGCGCCAGCGGCGGGCAGGCGTGCTCGTCGGTGTAGAGCACCATGCAGTCCAGGCACAGCATGCATTCGCGGTGGTCGATGCGGCCGTCCTCGTCGATCGCGTGCGAGCCGCAACCTTTCGCGCAGGCCTTGCAGCTGTCGCATTCCTGCTTGCGGCGCAGGCCGTACCAGCGGAAGGTCGAGGGCATCGCCAGCGCGGCGCCGAGCGGGCACAGGTATTTGCAGAACGGCCGCTCGGTGAAGATCGACAGCCCCAGCAGGCCGGCGGCGAACAGCGTGTAGGGCCAGCTGCGGTTGAACATGCCGACCAGGAAGGTGGTCTTGAATGGTTCGACTTCGGCGAGCTTCTCCGCCAGCCCCATCGAGAACATCGACACCGCCAGCAGGCCGAAGAAGACGAAGTACTTCAGCCATTTCAGCTTGTGGTGCCATTTGGCCGGCATCTCGAACTGGAAGCGCTTCAGGCCGACCGCGGCGCCGATCTTGTGCAGCAGCTCGGACAGCGAGCCGAAGGGGCACAGCCAGCCGCAGAACAGCCCGCGGCCCCACACGAACACGGTGACGATGATGAAGATCCAGAACAGGAAGATGAATGGATCGGTCAGGAACAGCTCCCACTGCCACTGGAACAGCAGCGAATGGAACCAGGTCAGCACCTGCGTGATCGAGGGCTGGGCGAGCAGGCCGAAACCGACGAAGCCGATGCTGACGACCCAGGCGGTGTACTTGAAGATGTTGACCGGCCACTTGTTCTTGCGCGTCGAGCGCCGCGTCAGCGCGTCGCGGTTGGCATAGGCTACCGCCACCATCAGCAGCAGCGCGGAGAAGAGGCCAATCTCCACCGCCCGCGTCTTCCAGATACGCACCCAGGGCGCATCCGGCTTCTTGACCTCAGGACGGCCGCCTTCGAGATAGGCCGCCGGCAGCCAGTATTCGCGGTCGAAGTTGACGAAGGTGCGGGCGCCGGTGGCGCGGTCGACGCGGTTGCCGAGGAAGATGAACTTCCACGGGAAGGCGCCGGAGAAGGCCGGCGAGCGCACGATGAAGATGCCGGATTCGTTGAAGGCCGGCGCGCCGGGCGCGGCGAGACCGTACAGGTTCAGGTAGTCGAGGTCGCGGAAGGTGAAGGCATCCTGGCCCTGGCGGACCTGGATGCGGTCGTAGATGCCGCCGCGCACGAAGCCCGAGCCCTTGAAGGATTCGTTGCCGCGGGTGCGGATCACGAACAGCGCGTGCTCGCCTTCGGCCAGCCTGCCCATCAGCGTGCGCCAGCCGGCCTCGCCCATGATCGCGCGGCCGACTTCGGGATGGTTCAGGTAGCCGTACCACAACTCGATGAAGGGCTCGCTGCTGCGTTCGAGGCCGACCTGCTCGGGCATCACCGCCAGCCGCTGCACCACGCCTTCCTTGACCATCGTGTCCCAGTCGAGCGCGCGGCCGCGGTCGGCGAAATTCGCCTGCGGCCGCACGGTTGCCTCCAGGATGCCGACCTGGCGGCCGACCGCCGCGCCCGACATCATCATCACCTGGTTCTGCGCGATCACCGTCACGGTGGCGCCGGAGATGGCGTCCAGGCCGATGATGTCCTCTTCCGGACGGGAGCGGCCGATCTCGATGTTGTCGCCGACGAATTTGCCCAGGTACTGGTCGTTGAACTTGACCAGCGCGGACTCGGGAATGCCGAGCAGCAGGATGGGCTCGGAGTGCTTGAGGATCTTGATGCCGGCGAAGTGGCCGTCGGGGGTCAGGCCGATCAGCGTGATCACCGGCTTGCCGGAATAGGCCGGGGTGTCGGTGACGTCGGTCGACAGCACGACGTAGCCGACTAGCTTGCGCGTGCCGTTCTCGTCGGCGTAGCCCTCGACGTAGAAAGGCTGGCCCTTGCGCTCGGAAAAGCGCGTCGCGCCGGGCAGCACTTCGCTACAGGGCACGTGGTCGCACAGCGCCGGCGCGGTATTGAGCTCGGGCGGCAGGGCGGCTTCGTATGCGGTCTGGGCCAGCGCGGGGGCAGCGGTGCCGGCGATGGCGGCAGTGAGGAGCAGGGCGGACAGGGAGTCGCGCAGTGCGGACAGCAGCTTCATGGCGCTCTCCATAAGGGAATTGCGATGAAGTCTAGGAAAGCGGAACGGCGCTGTATTTGTCGCGGATCAATTCCTCTGCCGGACCCGCGCCGCGGCCTGAAAAAGCCACAGGGGGCCGGAGCCCCCTGTGTCCTGCGTGTTGCCGGCGTCTGGCCGTCAGGCTTCGACGATCATGCGGCTGCGCATTTCGAGGTGCAGCGCATGGCAGAAGTGCGTGCAGTAGCACCAGAACACGCCCGGCTTGTCGGCCTTGAAGGTGACCGACTTGGTTTCCTGCGGGTTGACGATGAAGTTGACGTTGTATTTCGGAATCGCAAAGCCGTGGGTCAAGTCCTCGATCTTGTCCAGGTTGGTCAGGATGATGGTGACCTCGTCGCCGAGCTTGAGCTTGAACTCGCGCGGTTCGAAGGCCGGCGCCAGCGAAGTGATCTTGACCGTGACCTTGTTGCCGTCGCGGAACACGCCGGCTTCCTTCGGATCCTTGATCGCGTTGGGGAAGTCGTTGATGTCGTAGACCTGCTTCGGTTGCAGCAGCTCGCGCTTGAAGATGATGAAGTCGTGCGGTTCGGGGCGGACCGGATGGTCGGCCATCAGCACCATCTTCTCGCCGGAGATATCGACGAGCTGCTCGGTCTCGGCGTGCAGCGGGCCGACCGGCAGGAAGCGGTCCTTCGAGAACTTGCAGCCCACGCACAGCCACTTGCCGTCGGCGAACATGGTTTCGGACTGCGAGGCGTTGATGTGGCCGGGCTGGTAATGCACGTCCAGGCGATCGACGACGTACTGCGCGTTGGTGTCGCCGGCGTGGAACTTGATCGCCGCATCGACGTTCCACTTCACGATCTGGCTGTCGAGGAACAGCGTGGTGTAGGCGTTGCCGCGGCCGTCGAAGGCGGTGTGCAGCGGGCCGAGGCCGAGTTCGACTTCGGCGACGATGGCCTTGTCGATGTCGTCGAGCTTGCCGTCGAACCAGTCCAGCACCTTGGTGAGTTCGATGACCGTGCCGGTCGGCGACAGTTTGCCGGCGCAGATGAAGTACTTGCCGTCCGGGCTGGCATTGACGCCGTGCGGGTTCTTCGGCACCGACACGTAGGCCACCAGCGCGGTTGCGGGGTCGGTGTTGGAAGCCCTGGTGCCATCGACCACCGGTACCTTGGATGCGCCGATGGTGGTGAACTTGCCGTCCTTGACCGCCTGCTCGACGCGGGCGATGTTGAAGAACAGGCAGGCGTCGCGTTCGGCCGACATCATGCCTTCGTAGTGGTAGCCGCCTTCGGTGTTGTACTGGTTGGTGGCTGCCAGCTTGCCGTCATAGGAGGTGGCGGCGAGGTCGCAGTTGCCGTCGATCAGCACCTGCCAGCGCACTTCCATGGATTCGGCGTCAACGCACGAGAACAGCGTGCGGTATTTCTCCGGGCTGTCGAGGTCGCGGCCGTCGTTGGGCAGCGGGATGTGGAATTCGGCGCCGCAGAACACGCGGGTGGTGTAGTTGATCGCGGGGTCAACCGGGTCGCGCTTGTCCGGGAAGATGCCGTGGAAGCCCTGCACGTTGGGCAGCTCGGTAATCTTGTCGCACACCAGGTAGTCGAGCCGGATGCGTGCGATGCGGCTATTGATCTTGTCGTTGATCCAGGCGTAGCGGCCGTCGTAGTTGCCATCCTTGTAGGAGGCGTGGGTGTGGTGGGTGTCGCCGACGGTATAGCGCAGGCTGCCGTCGGGCTTGGTGCCCATGACCGCCTTCGATTCGTTGGTGATGCCCCAGCCCACCAGCGCGTCGGGGGCGAAGCAGGGCACGCGGTGCAGTTCACGGCCGGACGGAAGGCCCAGCACGCGGAAGTCGCCGGTGTGGCCGCCGCTCCAGAGGCCATAGTAAGTATCCAGTTCGCCCGGAGCCAGGTGGACCGAGCTGTGCGCGGCAGCGGGGGCTGCGGCAGGAGCTGCGGGCGCGGCCGAGGGGGCGGCAGCCGGGGCGGTTTCGTTGTTGCATGCCGACAGGCCGACCGACAGGCCGGCACCGGCCAGGCCGGCGAAGGCGGCGGTGTTGAGGAACTTGCGGCGGCTCGGGTCGGGCATCGTGCCGGCCTGGTCCATCTTCACTTCTTCGTTCATGATCGTGTCGCTCCCGTTCTGGCTTGATCGGTGTTCGTCCGGACATCCGGCTCGCCTGTTTGCGGAGCGGATGCCTCTGACAAGATGCCCTGTGGCGTTTTGTCGCAGGGCCACTCTAGAGCGGGGCGAAGCTGCAATCCTTGATCTGCGTTAAGGATGGCTATTCCGTCCGAGTCGAGCCTGAATCTGCCCGCAACCGGACTTCATTGCCATGAATCACCCGCCCGACGCTTCGCTCTCCGTATCCGCCGAGCCCGAGATCGCCGCGTTGCGTACCGGCGGCGGCCGCCTTCTTCACCTGCGCTGGCTGTCGGTCGCCGTCATGGCGGCGATGGCGGTGCTGGTGTTTCCGCTGCTCGCGCCGAACCATCCGGTGCAGCCGCTGCTGGGCGTGGCGCTGATCCTCGCCGTGGCGAACCTGCTGCTGCTCGCCGGCCCGGTGCGCTGGCTGGACGGCCGGGTTGGCGCCTTCGTGCAGCTGCTGTTCGATCTGCTCGGCTGGGGCGCCTTCCTGTATTTCGGCGGCGGCGTCACCAACCCCGCCATTTCGCTGCTGCTGGCGGTAGTGGCGGTGGGGGCGTCGATCCTGCCGGCACGTCTGGCCTGGACGCTGGCAGCGGTGGCGGTCGGCGTCTATGCGGTGTTGTGGGAGTTCCACCATCCGGTGCATCTGGCCGATGCCGCCGACGCAACGCACTGGCACCTCGCCGGGATGTGGCTCAGCTTCGCGCTGGCCGCGGTCACGGTGGTGTGGTTCATCGTCCGGCTCAACGCCGAGCTGGCGAAAGGCGAAGCCGCGCTGGCCGAGGCGCGGGCCGCGCGGTCGCGCGACGCCTATGTCGTCGGCCTGGGCAATCTGGCGGCAGGCGCCGCGCACAGGCTGGGGACGCCGCTCGGCACGCTGCGCATCCTGACCGATGAACTCGCCCGGCGAGATGATCTGGATGCAGGCATGCGCGAAGACCTCGGCCTGATGCGCGAACAGCTGGAGCACTGCCGCGAGATCCTCAACAGCCTGACGCGCGAGGCCGGCCAGCAGCGTGCCGAAGGCGGCGGCGCGGAATGCGCCGGGCGCTGGCTGCGCGCGGCAGCGGCGCGCTGGCAGCGCCTGCGCCCGGAGGCCGGCTTGCGGCTGGACATCGCGCCCGAGTTGTCCGCATGCAGCCTCGTTGCCGACGCGAGCCTGGCCGAAGCACTGCAGAACCTCATCGACAACGCTGCCAATGCCAACGCGGCGGCCGGCTGCGCCGGCACTCCGGTGGAAGTGCATGCCGTGGTGGACGGCGGAGTGCTGCGGGTCGAGGTGCTGGACCGCGGCCCCGGCATTGCCGGCGAACGGCTCGCGGCGGCGCGCCACGCGCCGATCGGCAGCCACGCCGAAGGCATGGGCGTCGGCCTGATGCTGGCGCATGCGGCGGTCGAGCACCACGGCGGCCGGCTGGATTTCCATGCCCGTTCCGGCGGCGGAACCGTTGCCCGCCTGGCCGTGCCGTTGCGCTCGCCTGCCGGTTGTTGAGCCGGCCCCCAGGAGAGCGGCCTCAGTCGCGATATGACTTTGCCGCGGGCGCGTGATGGGCACCGATCCCGTCCAGCATCTGCGTCAGCGTGTGGTGTGAAAGCCTGCCGACGTAGCGTGCGGCCAGCCGCCCCTCGGCGTCGAAGAACAGCGTCGTGGGCAATCCCGTCAGCCCGCCCAGGCCGGCACTGGCCCGGCCTCTGGGGTCAAGCAGCACATGGCGCGGCGAAAGCTGCTGGCTGTCGAGGAAATGCCGCACTTCCCCGGCTGTCTCGCCCTGATTCAGGAAGATGAAATGAACCTGCGGATGGTCGATCTGCGCCTGTTGCAGCAGAGGCATTTCATGCCGGCACGGTGCGCACCAGGTCGCCCACAAATTGACCACTGCCGGCTGGCGTGAGAAGGATTTCAGCTCGATCTGCGTGCCGTCGAGTGCCTGGGCGGTGGTGGCGGCAAGGCGGATGCCGTCCGCCGCGTGCAGCTGCAAGGCCACGGATCCGAGCATCCAGGCAGCGGTGGCGCTGCCCATGCCCGCCATCAGCGGCCGGCGCAGGGAGGGCTGCCTGCGTATCAGCGTCAGCGCGTAGAGCCAGCCGGCGATCACGCCGATCTGGCCGTTCCAGCCGCCGTCGCGGATGTCCGGAATGCTCAGCGGCGCCTGCAGGAAGCCGTCGCGATACTCGAAGACGAAAGCCAGCCGCGCGGCAAGCAGCGTGACGAGCAGCACCCGCCAGGCCTTGCTCCAGAACCCTGTGGCCTTGCGCCGGTCCAGGACCATGCCAATCGCCAGGCCCAGGATTGCCGCGCCGACGGCAGGCATCGAAGCCCAGGAAGCGATATGCAGTACCGTATTCATGCTTCACACTTCGGTGCCATGCGATTCACCCACCACATCCGGAACAGGTCGCCGGCCAGACTACGTGAAAACGTCCGCAGGCACAGCGAAGAGGCTCACGCTGCCGATAAGGGTGCGGCATGATCGGCATCGGTCCGTTCCCGGTTCGTGTCGTCATCGTCCTCATCGCCATGCTGCTGGCCTGGGTTGTGGCACGCCTGGTCGCCAGGCGTGTGGCGGACGGGGCGTACAGGAAGGCCGCCGGCGGGCTGTTGCTCGACAGCGTGTTCTGGGGCGCGCTGGCCGCCCGCCTGGGCTACATCGCGCAGTGGCGGGAGGAATACGCTGCAGCGCCGTTCTCCATGATCGCCATCGGCGACGGCGGCTTCACCTGGTGGGCCGGTGTCCTTGCCGCCTTGTCGTTCGTCTGGTGGCGGACCCGCAGCACGCCGGCGCTGCGTGTTCCCGTCGTCACGGGCATCACGGCCGGCGTGCTGGGTTTGTTTGCCGGCGGCGGCGTGCTGGCCCTGCTGCACCAGTCGGGGCCGCCGCTGCCCGACGTGCAGGTGAGCACGCTCGACGCCCGGCTGCTCAGCTTGAGCGCCTCCTACCAGGGGCGGCCGGTCGTGCTCAACCTGTGGGCGAGCTGGTGTCCGCCCTGCCGCCGCGAGATGCCGGTGTTCGCACAGGCGCAGCGGGATTTTCCGCAGGTCGCCTTCGTCATGCTCAACCAGGGGGAAAGCGCGCAGCAGGCGCTCGCCTTCCTGCAGGGCCGGCAGCTGAAGCTCACGGACGTGCTGCTCGATCACTCGTCCCAGGCCATGCAGCTCTTCGGTTCGCGCGGCCTCCCGACCACCTTGTTCTTCGATGAGCAGGGGCGGCTGGTGGACACTCACATGGGCGAACTGACGACCGCCAGCCTCAGGAGCACGCTGATGCGCCGCTTCGGGCAATCGCCGACGACCGGGGACATGGAGTAGACGGCGTTCTAGCGGACAGACCGGGGGGCCGGGCAGAAAGCCGGACAAGGCCTGCATGCATTCCATGCCCTTCACCGATGTGAACATCCTGAAATGCCGGGGCTGCGGCGAGGAGCAGTCCCTTCAGCATGTCCGGCGCCGAGTGTTATGGTTATGCGCTTGTCGGAGAAATACGATGCTCATGGCGGGGTTGCTGGGGATGCTGATAGGCGCAATGATGGGCCTGACAGGAGCGGGCGGCGGCATTTTCGGGGTGCCGGCGCTGGTGTTCGGGCTGGGCCTGTACATTCGGGAGGCCGCACCCGTGGCGCTGCTCGCTGTCGGCTCCGCGTCGCTGATGGTGATCGCGCTGCTGTCCAGCGTGACGGTGTCCATCGCCTGGAGCCGGGGCGTGGTCCTGGGGGCGCCGGCCGGGGCGTTCGTCGCGGCCGCGCTTGCGGGCATGACGGGCGGGCGGATGCTGGCGCCGAAGATCCTGCAGCGCTTCTTCGCCTTTGCCTGTGTCGCGGTGGCGGCCCTGATACTCGTGCGCAGCGTGGGTACTTGACTCTCCAGCCTGCCGCATGAGCACTGAACACTCCCCCGTCCTGCTCGTCGTCGATGACGACCCCGCCTTCAACCGCGTGCTGTCGCGCGCGTTGGCGCAGCGGGGCTTCGACACCTACGGTGCCACCGACAGCGAAGGCGCGCTCGAACTGGCGCAGGACCATGCGCCCGAGTTCATCGTGCTCGACCTCAACATCGGCGGCGAATCCGGCCTCAAGCTGATCCGCCCGCTGCTCGAAGCCAGCCCCGGCGCGCGCATCCTGGTGCTGACCGGCTACGCCAGCATCGCCACCGCGGTCAACGCGGTGAAGCTCGGCGCCATCCAGTATCTGGCCAAGCCGGCCGACATCGATGCCATCGTCAATGGCCTGCAGGCCGAAGACGTCGTCGTCGAACGAACATGTCCCCGACACGCCGATGTCGGTCGACCGGCTCGAGTGGGAGCACATCCAGCGCGTGCTGGCCGAACACGACGGCAACATCTCGGCCACCGCACGGGCCCTGCAGATGCACCGCCGCACCTTGCAACGCAAGCTCGCCCGCCCGCCGGGCAGCGACTGAGATTACCCGACCATGTCCGATACCCGTCATCCGCTCAAGGCGGACCTGCTGCTGTTGCTGGCAACCTTCGCGGCCGCCGCCGGCTGGATCTTCTCCAAGGAAGCGCTCGCAGGCCTGCCGCCGCTGCTGTTCATCGGTATCCGTTTCCTGCTCGCCGGCGTGGTGCTGGCGGCCTTCAGCTGGACGCAGCTGCGGGCGATGAACCGGGCCAACTGGCGCGGCGCGCTGCTGATCGGTCTGCTGTTCGCGCTGGCGATGGGCTTGTGGGTCAGCGGCCTCGAACATGCGCACCACCTCGGCGAAGGCGCCTTCATCGCCAGCCTCGGCATCGTGCTGGTGCCGCTGGTCGCCCGCCTGTTCTTCGGCGATCGTCCGCCCCGCATCGCCTGGGTATCGATGCCGCTGGCGCTGGCCGGCTTCGCCTGCCTGTCGCTCGAGCACGGCTTCCGCTTCGAGCCCGGGCAATGGTTCTTCCTCGCCGCCGCGCTGGTGTTCGCGCTGCTGATCAACCTCAACGGCCGGGTGGTGCGCAGCGTGCCGCCGCTGGCCCTGAGCACGGTGCAGGTGATGATGGTCGGCATCCTGCTGCTGCCGCTGTCCGCGCTGCTCGAAACCTGGCCCGAAGCGGTATCGATCCCGGTGCTCGGCTGGCTGCTCGCCAGCGCGCTGCTGGCCACCACCCTGCGCTTCTTCGTCCAGCTCTACGGCCAGAGCCTGACCACGCCCAGCCACGCCGCGCTGATCCTGATGCTGGAGCCGATGTGGACCGCGATGATCGCCGCCTGGTGGTTCGGCGAACGCATGAGCCAGCTGCAGCTCTTCGGCTGCGGGCTGATCTTTTCGGCCCTGGTGCTGAGCCGCTGGCGGGTGGTGGTGGATGTGCTGAAGGCGGTCGTCGGGCGCTGAGCGCCTGACGAGCGGCTTCCCGGTCCGCTCACTGCACGACTACGTTTTACAGCCGGAAGCGCCCCACCAGATCGTCCAGTTGGGTCGAAAGCGCTTGCAGCTTGCTGCTGGCCTCGTTCAACTGATCGGCGATCCGGGTGGTGCCGACCGTAAGCTGGTTGATGTCCTCGACATTGCGGTTGATCTCTCCGACCACGCTGGACTGCTCCTCCGTGGCCGTGGCGACCTGGATGTTCTGGTCGCTGATCTGGTTGATGTGACCGTTGATCTGCAGCAGCGCGGCGGAAGCCTTGCCGGCATATTCCACCACCAGCGTGCTCTGCTGGCGCCCCTTGGCCATGGCCTCCACGGCGGAGCGGGATTCGGCCTGCAGGCGGTCGATCATCTGCTGGATTTCCTCGGTCGAGGTGCCGGAGCGGCTGGCCAGCGTGCGCACTTCGTCGGCGACGACGGCGAAACCGCGGCCCTGCTCGCCGGCGCGGGCAGCCTCGATGGCGGCATTGAGCGCCAGCAGATTGGTCTGATTGGAAATGCTGCGGATGGTGTCGAGTATGGTGCTGATGGCGTTGGCCTGTTCGGCCAGGGCCTCGATCACCTGGCCGGCCCGCTCCAGCTCCCCGTTCAGCGCATCGATCTGGCGGTGGGCCTGGGTGACCACATCACCGCCGTCGCTGGCATGCCGGGTCGCTTCGCGCGCCAGGGTGGCAGCGTTCTCGGCGTTGCGGGCAATCTCGTCAACGGTGGCGCCCAGGCCGTTGATCGCGTCGGCCACCTGTACCGTGCGCTCGCTTTGCGATGCGCAGTTGTGCTGGGTCAGGCGGGCGCGTTCGGCCACCTCGCGGGCGACGCCCGACAACTGGCGGGAGTTGTCGGCCAGTTGCCGCATGGCCCCATGCACCTTGTCGGCGAAATGGTTGAAGCTGCGCGCGATCTCGCTCAGCTCGTCCTGGCCGGGCAGCTCGATGCGGGTGTCCAGCGCCAGGTTCTCGGCGGCCTGGCTCAGCTTGTTCTGCAGCACGGCCACGCGGCGGCGCAGGTGGCTGGCGATCATCCAGGATGCGACGAAGGACACCAGCAGGCCGAGGCCGATGATGGCGATCTGGCGGACGAAGCCGGTGTCGTAGCTCTCGGCGCTGTGCCGGTTCTGCTGTTCGGCCTGCTGCAACAGTGCGTCGAGCAGCTCGTTGGCGCCGAGGCGCATCGCGCCGTAGCTTTTGGCGTACTGGTCGCGGTAGATCTGCTGGGCACGGTGCATGTCGCCGGCATCCAGGGCGTTCAGCATCGGCTCGAGTTCGTTTGCCGCCATCGCTTCGAACTGGTCGAACAGGCGCTGCGCCTGCGCCTTGCGCTCCGGGTCAACCTGGGCGTTCACCGCATTGCGCATGGCTTCGCGCATGCCGGGGATGTCCTCGCCGCGTGCTTCCTGCACGCGCGTCTTCACGCCGCGCGCGTCGCGCAGCGCGGTGTCCTGCAGCAGCATCATGTCGATGCCCACGCGCATGCGCGGAATGCGCGATGCCGCCTCCGCCATCGCCCTCATCGGCGCCGCGGTGTTGAGGTAGAGGACTTCGGTGTTCCTGTGCATGCTGGCCATGCTGCCGAGGCTGGTCAGCGCAACCAGCAGCAGGGCGATGCAGGGAATGGCGACCGCGACGATCAGGCGGGTCTTGAGGGTGAAGGCGTCGAGACGCATGGGGTGCTCCATATCGGGGATGCGCGCAGCACCTGGCGATGATCATGCCGGGCTGCTGTTGTCGGTGTCACAGGCGCTGTTTATCGGCAGCATTGGCCCGATGCTTGAGGGCCACGCCGCAGCATGCGGAAAGCTGCCCGAATGAGCGAATCCATTGCCGGGCGGAAATGAGTGCCGGGAATGGGCTCGCCGGCATGACTGTTGTCCGAAACTGTATCTGCGAGCCGTCATGTTGCACTGCAGTTCTGTCCTAAGATCATTTCCAGGTAGCGGGCGAGTTTATTTTTTCCCGGAGCGGCTTGGATTGTTTGCATTGCCGGGCTTTTCGGGAAAAAAGCCCGCTTGCCAGGTGCCATTTCTTCAAACGGGCCATTTCCCCCGGAATCAGTGTGCTGCCATCTTGCGGCTGCAATGTGCAATTGAATTCCTGTTTCCATGATGGGACATGCCGGGCGGGATGAGGATTGTCCGGAAACTGACGGGTGCGGGCGTATTTGAAGGAGATCATGCGTCGGATGTTATTTGGCGGGTGCTTCACCGGGTAGGAGACAGAAAAAAACGGATGGGTGGCAATGAGCGGAAGGCCATACCGTTCGTGATTTCGGATGGATCAGAAAATGAAGAATCAGGAGGATGTGGTGATATCCAGAACGTCATCGAATCAGTTTTCCTGGCGGAAGGCATGCCTGAGTATTGCGGGCTGTGTCGCCATTGCCGCCGTTCCACTCCATTCTTTTGCTGCAGGGAAAAAAGCCGAAGCGGCTGTCGACCAGCAACGGCTTGTCGAGGCGGCGGCGGATCCGGCCAACTGGATTACGCGTGGTGGCACGTCGGATGAGCAGCATTACAGCGCGCTGAAACGGATCAATACGTCCAACGTGTCACGCCTTGGCCTGGCCTGGTATGGCGAATTCGATACCAACCGCGGCCAGCAGGCCACGCCGCTGGTGATCGATGGGGTGCTCTATACCAGTACGGCGTGGTCGAAGGTGTATGCCTACGATGCGGTCACCGGCGAACAGTTGTGGTTCTTCGACCCGGAAGTGCCGGGCAGGAAGGCGCCGGACGGCTGCTGCGACGTGGTCAACCGCGGCGTGGCGGCGTGGCAGGGTAAGATCTACGTCGGCACCTACGATGGGCGCCTGATCGCGATCGACGCCAGGACCGGCAAGCCGGTGTGGGAGACACAGACCACCGACGTGACGCGCAGCTACACCATCACCGGTGCGCCGCGGGTGGCCAACGGCAAGGTGTTCATCGGCAACGGCGGCGCCGAGTTCGGCGTGCGCGGCTACGTGTCGGCGTATGACGCCGAGAGCGGCGAACTGGCCTGGCGCTTCTACATCACGCCCAACCCGGACGGCGAGCCCGACGGCGCGGCCTCGGACAGGATCCATCGGGAAATCGGTTTCAAGACCTGGGGCGACGGCTGGTGGAAGCAGACCGGCGGCGGTGGTACCGCGTGGGATTCCATCGTCTACGACAAGGACTACGACCAGGTGCTGATCGGCACCGGCAACGGCACGCCATGGAGCCACGTGGCGCGCTCGGGCGGCGAGGGCGACAATCTGTTCATCTCGTCGATCGTCGCGGTCGATGCCAATACCGGCGAGTACAAGTGGCACTACCAGTCCACGCCGGCCGAGGAATGGGACTTCACCGCGACCCAGCCCATCGTGCTGACCGAGCTGGACGTCGGTGGCAAGAAGACCAGGGTGGCGATGCAGGCGCCGAAGAACGGCTTCTTCTACGTGCTCGACCGCAGCAACGGCAAGCTCATTTCGGCGAAGAACTTCATGCCGGTGAACTGGGCTGCGGGCATCGATCTCGAAACGGGGCGCCCGATCGAATACCCGGCGGCGCGCTATTCGAAGCACGGCAACGATTTCCTTGCGATTCCGGGCGCGTTCGGCGCGCACAACTGGCCGCCGATGGCGTACAGCCCGGACACCGGCCTGGTGTATATCCCGGCGCAGCAGGGTTCGTTCGGCTACAAGCACGACCCGGACTTCAAGTACAACCCGCTCAATGGCGCCTGGAACCTGGCCAACATTTCCGGGCATCCGACGCTGGCTCCGCGCGACGAGGCCGACCGCCTGAGCATCACCCAGAGCTTCCGCGGCGACCTGATCGCCTGGGATCCGCAGGCGCAGAAGGAAGTCTGGCGCGTGCCCTATCCATCCATCGGCGCGGGCGGCACGCTCGCCACGGCGGGCAACCTGGTGTTCCAGGGCACGCCCGACGGCATCTTCCATGCCTATGCCGCCGATACCGGCAAGGAAGTGTGGAGCTACGACGGGCGCATCGGCATCATCGCCGGCGCGATGAGCTACGAGATCGGCGGCACGCAGTACATCGCCGTGCTGTCGGGACTGGGCGGCTCGGCCGGCCTGCAGATTCCGCACATGAAGAACCCCCGCGCCGGCATCGGACGGGTGCTGGTGTTCAAGCTCGACGGTAAGGGCACGTTGCCGCCCTACGAGCGCGTGCGCCGGCCGGCACAGGTGCCGGCGGAGACCTTCCCGGCCGAAATGGTCGCCAGGGGCGCGGCCTTTTACGGCAACTGCGTGGCCTGCCACGGCTACGGCACCTACACCAATGACGAGGTCGTGCCCGACCTGCGCCGTTCGCCGCTGCTGCTGGACAAGGCGTCGTTCGCCGCGGTGGTCTATGACGGCATCCGCGAAAGCCGCGGCATGGTGAGCTTCGCCGACCGCATGAGCCGGGACGACGTGGAGGCGCTGCGCGCCTGGCTGGTCGATCGCGCCATCCAGCTCAAGGCCGACGAAGAAGCCGAACAGGCTGCGCGCGGCGCCGGCAATCCGGCCACGAAGGCCAATCCCTGAAAGCATGACCGACCATGAGGGCGCCGCCGCCGCATCCCGCGGGGGTGGTGGCCTCGTCACGAGGTGAAAAAATGAACGAAGAACGTCAACAACGTCCGTCGATCGGGCGGCTGTTGGGGCTGGTTTGCGTTGCCGGCGCTGCCGGACTGATCGCGGCGACGGACAGCGAGGCGGCCACCGGCCGCAGCTTCATCGCGCCGCATGAATATGCGCTGCCGTCCAACGTCCCCGATGGATTCGACGTGTTTCTCGTCTATGGCTACCTGGAACGGGGCGACCGGGCCTTCGACGCCAAGGGCGACAAGCGCCGTTCCGACCGCACGGAGACGATGGTCTCGCTGCTGAAGTATTCGCGCGGCTGGACCCTGGAAAGCGATCCGAACTTCGGCTACGCCTGGGAGCTGATCGTGCCGGTGATCGGCACGCGCAACCGCACGGCGAGGACTTCGTCGAGCGGGGTGGGCGACCCCATCGTCGCGCCCTACATCTGGTACAAGCTGTCGGACGAGGTCACGGTCGGCACCGACTTCCTGTTCCAGCTCCCGGTCGGCGACGGCGATGTCGGCGGCGGCGACAGCTGGAAGTTCACCAACTCCGTTTTCATCGATGTGCAGCTGGGCAAGTTCAACTACACCGGCGACGTGATCTGGAACTTCCCGGGGACGTCGAACAAGGCGGACGCCAAGGCGGGGAAGTCGTGGTCGACCGAGCACCTGTTCGGCTATCGTGTTTCGCTGCTCGTCGAACCGTACGTCGGCGTCGCCTACGAGTACCAGAAAGCGTCGGCGATCAACCCCGCCAACAGCGAGACCGACGTCCTTGGCGGCGTGATGTTCCATTTCAAGGAGTCGAGCGCCTCGATTCACTTGCTGCACACGGTGGATGGCAAGAACCGGCCGGCCGGGAATTCGCTCAATTTCCGCCTGGTCTGGTCACTCTGAGAGCAAGTCGTCAGAAGTGGAAACAAGGAAATATTCGAAGGAGACAAAAGCATGAAAAACGATCTGAATCCCGGCGCGGCCGCGCAGGGCGCAGAAGTTCGGTGCTACGCGATGCTGCTCGATGGCGAACTGGTCGACGGTGCGTCGTCGATCCCGGTGGTCGATCCCGCGACCGAGGAGATCATCGCCCATGCCCCGGCGGCCGACGCAAGCCAGCTCGAACAGGCGGTCGCTTCCGCCAGGAAAGCGTTCGATGGCTGGAAGAACGTGGCGCACGCCGAACGCGTCGCGCTGATCCATCGCATCGCCGATGCGATCGAGGCGCGCCGCGAGGAGATCGCCAGGGTCATCACGCTGGAAGTCGGCAAGCCGATCGCGGCCGCCCGCGCTGACGTGGATCTCTCGCTGATGTGGGCGCGCCAGGTCGCTGGCGTGGAATTGAAGCCGGACGTGCTGCAGGACGACGAGCAGGCCTACGTCGAGGTCCAGTACAAGCCGATCGGCGTCGTCGCGGCGATCATTCCGTGGAACTTCCCGTTCTTCCAGACGGTGTACAAGCTGGTGCCGGCCTTGCTGACCGGCAACACCGTCGTCATCAAGCCGGCGCCGACCAGCCCGTTGAACGCGATGCTGCTGGGCGAGATCCTGCACGGCATCCTGCCGCCGGGCGTGGTCAATATCGTCGGCGACGACGGCAGCCTCGGCCCGCGCCTTTCCAGCCACCCCGACATCGGCAAGGTGTCGTTCACCGGGTCAACGGCAGCGGGGCGGCAGGTGATGGCCAGCGGCGCGCCGACGCTGAAGCGTATCGTGCTCGAGCTGGGCGGCAACGATGCCGCGATCGTGCTCGACGATGCCGACGTCGAATCGGCAGCCAGGGGCATCTTCACCTGGGCCTTCATGAACTCGGGGCAGGTCTGCATCAACATCAAGCGCATCTACGTGCCGGATGCGCTGTACGACCGCTTCTGCGATGAGTTCGCGAAACTGGCCAGGTCCGCGGTCGTGGGGCACGGGCTCGACGAGAAGACCGAGTACGGCCCGATCCAGAACCAGCGCCAGTACGAAGCGGTGCTGCGTTCGCTCGACGTCGCCAGGCGCGACGGGACGGTGATCGCGGGCGGAGAACCGACGGAAGGCAAGGGCTGGTTCGTGCCGCCGACGGTGGTGCGCGACATCGACGAAGCCAGTCCGCTGGTCCGCGAAGAGACCTTCGGCCCGATCCGCTCGATCCTGAGGTATTCGTCGATCGACGATGCGGTCCGCCGTGCCAACGACACGCAGTACGGGCTGGGCGGCTCGGTGTGGGGCAAGGACATCGCGCGCGCGACCCGGATCGCTGCGCAGCTGGAAAGCGGCACGACGTGGGTAAACACCCATTTCGCGCTGGCGCCGGACATTCCCTTCGGCGGGCGCAAGCAGTCGGGCCTGGGAGTCGAGTTCGGCCTCGACGGCATCCACGAGTTCACCGACCGCCACGTCATCCACGTTGCGCGGGGGTGATGGCCGGGCAGGTGGCACGGACCGCATCCGTGCCACCCGCCCGCTTCACAGGCAGGCCTGCATGCTCTCGATGAACAGCGGATCCTGCAGATAGCCGACGTTCAGCCGGGTCCAGGGCGATTTCGAGCGCGGGTTCAGCATGAAGATCGAACCGGGCGCGAGAACGACGCCCTTGGGCAGCAGGCGCAGCGTCAGCGCGTTCATGTCGTCGATGCCCGGGAAGCGCGCCCACAGGTAGAGCGTCTGTTCGGGCTCGCAGAACAGTTCGGCGCCGAGATCCTTCAGTATCCGGATGCCGGCCTGGGTGGCGCTGCGGGCATGTTCCTGGAGGCGCACCACGTGGCGCAGGAAATGCCCCTCGCTCAGCATCACGTCGAGGATCCGCTCGCTGTACTCGCAGCCGCTGACGTGCAGCAGCATCTTGATGTCGGCCAGTTCCTCGATCCGGTTGACATCGCCGGCGATGAAGCCGGCACGCAATGATGCGGAAAGCGATTTGGAGAAACTCCCGACGTAGAGCGTATTCCTGAGATCATCCACCGCCGATATTTTCGGCGCGGAATTGACCTTGATGTCGGCGACGGCATCGTCTTCGACCACCAGCAGGTTGTACATGGAGGCGAGCTTCGCGATTCGCCGCGCCTTTTCCTCGCTGATGTCGGAGCCGGTCGGGTTCTGCCCCGACGACTGGACGAAGAAAAGGCGTGCGCGCTCGGTGCGCAGCTTGTGCTCGAGTATTTCGACGTCCGGGCCGTCGGGAAGGCGTGGAATGGCGATCATTCGCGCGCCCTGCAACTGGAGCTTGCCGAATAGCGGGTAATAGCCGGGTTCTTCGACGAAAACCGGATCGCCGGCCGATACGTAGCGGCGAATGATCAGGTCGAGCCCGTGGTTGCCGCCGTGCGTCGTCATGATCTGGCGCTCGGACGCACCGATCGAATGGGCGGCCAGCTTGCGGTTGATGTGGGAACGCAGGCTCGGGTTGCCGTAGCGGCTGCCGTAGCGGAACAGCCCGGCAATGCCGTTGCGCGTGATCTGCCGGTGGAATTTGTCGATGCGCATTTCCGACAGCCAATGCGGCGGCGGCAAGGCGATGCTGAGGTTCGATTCGCCCGGGGCCTGCAGCAGTTGCTGGCGCATCAGCCAGATGGTGTCGATGGCGCGCTGATATGCCTGCGGCGGTGCGCTCTCGTCTCCGTCGGAGGGTTGCCTGGGGCTGTCGGTCACGAAGAAACCCTTGCCCCGATGGGCCTGGACCAATTGCCATTGCGTCAGCAGCTCGAAGGCAGCGATGACGGTATTCAGCGAATGTGAGTAGAGTCGCGCGTAGATTCGCAGCGACGGCAGCTTGTCGCCTTTCTTCAGCGAACCGGACTCTATCTGCTTCGAAATGTCCTGGGCGATCTTTTCCGCGGCATTCTTTTGTTTCATGGCGTCATCGGCTCGGGAAATCGTGAGTAACTGTTTGCCGCGACTGTATCTTCCTTGGCCACGGCCTTCTTGCTAGCGTGATTCATTGCTTGGCGGGGCGGAATATTCATACTCCGGGAATTGTTCCGGCGTCTTTTTACCCATTCCTGCTGAACCCTTGGCTTATCTTACTGCGTGGAGATGAAATGGAGAAACGAGCGGGCAGCGAGGCGGATTATTTCATCGAAGGGCGCGCGATATCCGATTTGGAGATTCCCGCCCGCTACAACATTGGATTCGACGTATGCACGAAATGGGCGGCTGGCCCGGATCGCCTGGCGCTCATCCACGACGATGGAAAATCCGTCGAGCGCTATTCGTTCCAGGACATCGAAGCCCTGTCGAATCAGACGGTGAACCTGCTGCGCGATGCCGGTGTCGCCCCCGGGACCCGGGTCGCCTTGATGATTCCGCAGCGCCCCGAGACGGCGTATTGCCACGTCGCCATCTACAAATCGGCGGCGATTGCGGTTCCGCTGTTTCCGCTGTTTGGCGAAGAAGCAATCGAGCATCGCCTGTCCGACAGCGAAGCCGAAGTCTTCATCGGCGACCGCCAGTCGATCGGCAAGCTGGAGCGGATCCGTGCGAGATTGCCGCATCTCAAGCGGGTGCTGTGTGTCGACGGGCCCGCCGATGGCGCCGAGGACTTCCACGCGCTTCGACGCAGTGCCGCGACGCATGCGCTGATCGCCGACACGGCCGCGGATGACCCTGTGTTGATCATCTACACCTCCGGCACGACCGGAAAGTCGAAGGGCGCGCTGCATGCGCAGCGTGTGCTGCTGGGCCATCTCCCCGGTGTCGAGATGTCGCACGATGGCCTCGGCCAGCCCGATGACCTGATGTGGACGCCGGCCGACTGGTCGTGGATCGGCGGGCTGCTGGATGTGCTGATGCCCGCCTGGCACCACGGCATTCCCGTCGTCGCGCGCCGTTTCGAGAAATTCGAGGCCGTCGAGGCGATGGCATTGATGGCCCGGCACCGCGTCCGCAACGTGATGCTGCCGCCGACCGCATTGAAGCTCCTGCGCGCCGGCACGCGCAGGGACCACGACTACGGCCTGGCGCTACGCTCGGTTGCAAGCGGCGGAGAGAGCCTCGGCGCCGAACTGCTCGACTGGGGGCGGGCCGTCCTCGGCGTGGAGATCAACGAGTTCTACGGGCAGACCGAATGCAACGTGGTGGTGTCGTCGAGCAGCCGCTCGTTTCCCGCCAGACCCGGCTGGATGGGCAAGGCCGTGCCGGGACACGACGTGCGCATCGTCGACGCGAACGGGGTGGTGAAGCCGGCGGGGCAAGTCGGGCTGATCGGTGTCCGCCAGCCGGATCCGGTATCGTTCATCGGCTACTGGAACAACCCGGCGGCGACACGCGAGAAATTTGCCGGCGACTTCCTGCTCACGGGCGACCAGGGCGAGATGGACGCCGACGGCTTCATCCGCTTCATCGGACGCGACGACGACATCATCACCAGCGCCGGCTATCGGATCGGGCCGGGACCGATCGAGGACTGCCTGCTCGGACATCCCGCGGTGCGGCAGGCCGCGGTGGTCGGCGTCCCCGATCCCGAGCGGACCGAACTGGTGAAGGCCTTCGTCGTCCTCAACGATGGATTCGCCGGCGGAGACGAGCTGACGCGGCAGCTGAAGGAGCACGTGCGCTCGCGGCTCGCCGGGCATGAGTACCCGCGGCTGATCGAGTACATCGACGAGCTGCCGAGCACGACCACGGGCAAGGTGCTGCGCCGCGAGCTGCGCCTGCGTCCGCATTGAGCTGGTGTGGGGAGGGGAACGGTGCGATGGGGCCATGACTAGGTTTGGTCCTTGCGCTGCGATTGCAGCCATCGACGGCCGGCGGAGGTCAGGCGGTATTTCTGCAGGCGGCTGCGGGGTTTGTCGGGGATGATCATCTCCACCATGCCAAGTTCCAGCGCAGGCCTCAGGTAAGCATCGCGGAAATGATCCTCGTGCTTGAGGCCCAGGGCGTTCTGAAGCTCAGTCCGTTTCATTTCATCCCGCAACGCCTTCAGCAATCTGCCGACTTCCCCGGTGACTGGTGGGGCGACTTGGTAGGCGATACGAGCCGTCGCGCTCGCCCACTCTGCTTCCGGCCGGCGCACCACCGCGCTGAACTGGTTGCCCCGCACGTCATCGACCAGGTCGATGCGCGGCCATTCCTCCAGCGCACGCGGAATGCCGCTGCCCAGGCCGCGATAGGGCAGCACCCGGAAAGCGTGTTCCGTCAACGTCGGATTGCGTCGGTTGGTTTTGCCCTGGCGCACATCCTCCACGCTCAGGCTGTCGGGCAGATGGCCGGGGCTGATGATCTCCACCCGGTCAGCTCTCGCCCATCGCCCAGCCCGATGTTCTGCAACACCTGATCCAGCGTCGCGCCGGTATTTTCGATACTGTGTCCGTAACGGCGCTCGAAATAGGTACTGAAGGCCTTCTCGTCCAGATCGGCCACCGACGTACCCGCTACCGGCATCAGGTCGGCCCGCACCAGCCCGAACGCTGGAACATGCGCTGCATCTCCTCGCGCGAGGTCACATGGCGCTTGTCCGCACCCTGCTTGACCCACAACCGCCCCAGCGCATCCAGATAGGGCTTGGACAAGCCATCGGGCACGCTGACCACCATCACGATGCCATTGGCCGTCGCCACGTTCTCGGTCAGCGGATGCACCGGCGGGCGTACATGCTGGGATGCCGCATTGCCCAGCAACTGGTTCAGGCGCCGCACGGCAGAGGCATCCAGCCCGGCCACCGAACCATCGTCATTCACGCCGATGAACAGGGTGCCGCCGCCGCTGTTGGAAAACGCCGCCAGTTCTGCCCAACGCATCGGCATTGGTGGCGTCACGCTTGAACTGGCGGCGGCTGTCTTCGCCTTGAGCCAGTTGGTGGAGGAGGTCGGCTTCGGTCATGATGAGTTCTCTTCGCCATCCTCTCTAACAACTGCGAGCAAGGAGAGCCAGAGCATTTGTGCAAGCAACGCCTGCACAAATGGCACGTCTGGCCAAGCTTCGCCGAAAGCGTCCGTATAGTTCAGCTCGCTGAGCGCCTGCTATGCATGGGCGATCCCTTCCATGCCGGCTCTTACCTTTGCGCACGCTGTTTGCTTTGCTGTTTCATTGTGGGGGCATGAGCGTCGCCTGGCTGCGCCGAGTGTAGAAAAAACCGTCAGAGCTTGAACAGAAATAAATGCTGGAGTGCCCAATCTTTTGGCCAGTCTCCGAAGTAATTCCCTCCGTTTTCAAGGCGGTTTCTGGGGGCGTTCCACCGCCAAACGAGGTAGTCATGAGTTTGGAATGGGGTAGTTCCAAGGAAACTACCTCATTGGTGCTTCCCGCTATGCTGCTCAGTCTGCCGAGTGCTACCCGGCAGTCACTGGGGCAGGAGAAAGTTGACGTTGATCACACGTTGAACAGGAAATTCAGCACATCCCCATCCTTCACCACATATTCCTTCCCTTCCGCGCGCATCTTGCCGGCTTCCTTGGCGCCGGCTTCACCCTTGTACTGGATGAAGTCGTCGAAGGCGATGGTCTGGGCGCGGATGAAGCCGCGTTCGAAGTCGGTGTGGATGACGCCGGCGGCCTGGGGGGCGGTGTCGCCGGCGTGGATGGTCCAGGCGCGCACTTCCTTGACGCCGGCGGTGAAATAGGTCTGCAGGCCGAGCAGCTTGTAGCCGGCGCGGATCAGGCGGTCGAGGCCGGGTTCTTCGAGGCCCATGGTCTCGAGGAATTCCTTCTTGTCGGCGTCTTCGAGGTCGGCGATCTCGGCTTCGATGGCGGCGCACAGGGCGACGACTTCGGCACCTTCGGCGGCGGCGTGGGTACGCACGGCGTCCAGGTGCGGGTTGTTCTCGAAACCGTCCTCGGCGACGTTGGCGGCGTACAGCACCGGCTTGGCGGTGATCAGGCAGAAGGGCTTGAGGCTGGCCCATTCTTCCTTGGCGAGGTCGAGTGCGCGCACCGCCTTGCCGGCGTCGAGTTGGGCGAAGCACTTTTCGAGTACCGCGACCAGGACCTTGGCTTCCTTGTCGCCTGAGGCGGCCGGGCGCTTGTAGCGGGCGATGGCCTTTTCGACGGTGGCGAGGTCGGCGAGCGCGAGTTCGGTGTCGATGACTTCGATGTCGCGGATCGGATCGACGCTGCCGGAGACGTGGATGACGTTGTCGTCGGCGAAGCAGCGCACGACGTGCACAATGGCGTCGGTTTCGCGGATGTTGGCGAGGAACTGGTTGCCCAGGCCTTCACCCTTGGAGGCGCCCGCGACTAGGCCGGCGATGTTGACGAACTCGACGATGGCGGGCTGGATCTTCTGCGGCTTGACGATTTCGGAGAGCAGGTCGAGGCGCGGGTCGGGCACTTCGACGATGCCGACGTTGGGCTCGATGGTGCAGAAGGGGTAGTTCTCGGCCTGGATGCCGGCCTTGGTCAGGGCGTTGAAGAGGGTCGACTTGCCGACGTTGGGCAGTCCGACGATTCCGCATTTCAGGCTCATGTGAATCCTTGTCGTTCCGGGGCGGGGTGCCGCGAAGGCGGGCTATTGCCTTGATCCGGTGTGGAAAACCGCGAATTGTACCGCGATGGGGAGCAGCTCCAAAACTGGCCGGTGCCTACCAAACGGCCGGGCAGCGCCTACAATGTCCGGCTTGCATTGCCACACACAAGACGAATCGAGGAGGAGAGGAGATATGGCGAGCAATTGGATCGAGGCGATCGATGCGCGCAGTGCGGGCGCGCTGGCGTCGGGGGCCTTGCAGCCGGTGCAGGCGGAGCAGACCGAGATGGAAGACGGCGGCATGCGCTTCATCGTGCGCTGGGTGTCGTCGCTGGCGGTGAAGGATGCGGCCAAGACTGCGCAGGTGGCGATCCCGGGCGGGCCGCGCGACCCGAACTTCAATCCCTTCCTGAATCCCGATCCGGAACTGACCGTCGGCCCGCTGGGCGACGCACACACGGTGATCCTGAACAAGTTCCCGCTCAGCGAGCGCCACCTGGTGCTGGCGCGGCGCGAATTCGAGGAACAGCTGCTGCCGCTGGCACGCAGCGACTTCGCCGCACTGGCGGAGATCATGGCCGAGGCCGGCGGCATCGGCCTGTACAACGGCGGCACGGCCGCGGGTGCGAGCCAGCGGCACAAGCACGTGCAGTGGATTCCGTTGACCGCGGGCAATGCCAGCCTGCGCATCTTCACGCCCGGCCTGCCGGCGGGCCTGCCCGAGCAGGGCGTGGCCCAGCATCCGGCGCTGCCGATGAAGCATTGCTTCGTGCGCGTGTGCTGCGGCGAGGGCGTGCCGGTGGCGACGGCGGCGGACAGTCTGTATGCCGCGTATCGACTGGCTTGCGAAACGCTGGATCTGCAGCCGGGTGAGGATGGCCTGCTGTCGCCCTACAACCTGCTGGCGAGCGATGGCTGGCTGCTGGTGCTGCCGCGTAGCGCGGAGCACTTCGAGGGCATTTCGATGAGTGCGGTGTGCTTCGGCGGCACCTTGTATACCCGCCAGCCGGAGCAGATCGAGTCGATCCGCCGTGTGGGGCCGCTGAAGGCGCTGGCGGCGGTCGGCTACTGAGCGCTTCCTGCCGCGTGATCCTGCTCAGGCGCCGGTGTCGTCCGGTGCCTGGGGAGGCGCTGCCGGCTTGGGAGCCTTCGGAGGCTTGGGCGGTTTCGGCGGCGCCGGGCGGGCGTTCAGCCGGGTGGCGGCGGTGTTGAGTTCGCCCTTGGCGAGCAGCGGCCAGGCGGCGAGGGCCTTGTCGATGGATTCGTCGATCAGTTGCTGTTCTTCGCGGCGTGCCGGCTTGAGGACGAAGTTGATCACCTCGTTACGGTCGCCGGGATGGCCGATGCCGATGCGCAGGCGCCAGTAGTCGTTGGTGCCGAGATGGGCGGAGGTGTCCTTGAGGCCGTTGTGGCCGCCGAGGCCGCCGCCGAACTTGAGGCGCAGCTGGCCGGGGGGGATGTCCAGCTCGTCGTGGACGACGAGGATTTCCGCGGGTTCGATACGGTAGAAACGCGCGAGGGCGCCGATGGCCTGGCCCGAGCGGTTCATGAAGGTCTGCGGCATCAGCAGCCAGATGCCGGCTTCGCGCGCGTTGGCGACCAGGCCGTGGAAGCGGGATTCATGCGAGAAGCGCACGCCGAGCTTGTGCGCGAGCTGCTCACAAAACCAAAACCCGGCATTGTGCCGGGTTTCAGTGTATTCACTCCCCGGATTGCCGAGACCGACGATGAGGCGCACGGGGCGCGAAGGCGCGGCGCTCATCGATCTGGGGTCTCCGGCTTTCCTTGGGATTCAGCGACTCAGGCAGCTTCGCCGTCGCCTTCGGCGTCAGCTGCGCCGCGGACCTTCAGCGAGCTGGCGACCACCGGGTCGGAGTCGCCGTGCTGGACCAGTTCGACACCGGCCGGCAGCTTGATCTGCGAGACGTGCACCGACTGGCCGGCTTCCAGCGCCGACAGGTTGACTTCGACGAACTCGGGCAGATCCTTCGGCAGGCACTGGACGTCGAGTTCGTTGAGGACGTGCGAGACGATGCAGCCGCCCAGCTTGACCGCGGGGCAGGCGTCGTCGCCGACGAAGTGCAGCGGCACCTTCAGGTGCATCTTCTGGTCGGCAGCGACGCGCTGGAAGTCGATGTGCAGGACTTGCGGCTTGAAGGCGTGCCACTGGGTGTCACGCAGCACGACGGTTTCCTTCTTGCCGTTGACGTCGATGCTCAGCACGGACGAGTGGAAGGCTTCCTTGCGCAGCATGTGGTACAGCTCGTTGTGGTCGAGCGTGATCGGCAGCGCTTCGCTGGTGCCGTAGATGATGCCCGGCAGCTGGCCGGCGCGACGCAGGCGGCGGCTCGCACCCGTACCTTGAGCGTCACGCTTGGTGGCCTTGAATTGGATCTGCATGTGTTGCTCCTGAAGTTGATGTCCTCGCCCGCGACCAGGCGAAAACGCAAAAAGCCCGTCCCTTCAGCGGAAGGCGCGGGCGAAAAAAATCATTCCATGAACAGCGACGAGACGGATTCTTCGTTGCTGATGCGCAGGATGGTGTCGGCCAGCAGCGAGGCGACCGAGACCTGGCGGATGCGCGGGCTGGCCTTGGCGTCGTCGCTCAGCGGAATGGTGTCGGTGACGACCAGTTCGTCGAGTTCGGATTCGTTGATGCGCGACACCGCGGCGCCCGACAGCACGGCGTGCGTGCAGTAGGACAGCACGCGCTTGGCGCCGTGCTCCTTGAGCGCGGTGGCAGCCTTGCACAGCGTGCCGGCGGTATCGACGATGTCGTCCATGATCACGCAGGTGCGGCCCTCGACCTCGCCGATGATGTTCATGACTTCGGAAACGTTGGCCTTCGGCCGGCGCTTGTCGATGATCGCCAGGTCGCATTCCATGCGCTTGGCGAAGGCGCGGGCACGGACCACGCCGCCGACGTCGGGCGACACCACCAGCAGGTCGTCGTACTTCTGCTTGTCGAGGTCGTTCAGCAGCACCGGGGCGGCATAGACGTTGTCGACCGGGATGTCGAAGAAGCCCTGGATCTGGTCGGCGTGCAGGTCCATCGTCAGCAGGCGCTGGACGCCGGCAGCCTGCAGCATGTTGGCGACGACCTTGGCCGTGATCGGCACGCGTGCCGAGCGCGGGCGGCGGTCCTGGCGGGCGTAGCCGAAGTAGGGGATGGCGGCGGTGATGCGTCCAGCCGAGGCGCGCTTGAGCGCATCGACCAGCACCAGCAGTTCCATCAGGTTTTCGTTGGTGGGCGAACAGGTCGGCTGCAGCACGAAGACGTCCTTGCCGCGGACGTTTTCGAGCAGCTCGATGTTGACTTCGCCGTCGGAGAAGCGGCCGACGGTGGCCGAGCCGAGGGAGATGCCCAGGCGCCGCGTGACGTCCGCGCCGAGCTTGGGGTTGGCGTTGCCGGTGAAGACCATCAGGCTGCCGTGGGGCATGATCGCTGCTCCGATGCCGTTTTAATTGTCGACCCGTAAAAACGACTCGGGCAGGCTCCCGGATAAAACCTGGGCCTGCCCGTCGTTGTATGGCTGGGGAGGAAGGATTCGAACCCTCGAATGCCGGAATCAAAATCCGGTGCCTTAACCGACTTGGCGACTCCCCAATGAAACCTTTTTTCGTCAGCTCGTGAAATCGACTGTGACGAAGCGGCCGCTATTCTAGCCATTCGTACAGCGGATGGCGAGAGGCCGTTCGCACTTTCCAGGCTGTCCATTGCTGCGGACAGCTTGCGGCGATGCGCTCCGCGTCCCGGGCCGAAGGAACTTCGGCGAAGACACAGGCGCCAGAGCCTGTCATCCGGGCTGGTGCATGTTGCATCAGCCAGTCGATCGCACGCTGCACTTCCGGGTAACGGCTGCAGGCTACGGCTTGCAGATCGTTTCGCGTGGTGCTTGCTGCGAAGTCCGCCATTTTGATGAGAGGCGTGTTTCTCGTCAAGTCCCCTGCCGAAAAAATTTCACCAGTGGGTACCGACACTTGCGGCGACACGATCACGTACCAGGCGGGCGCCAGCTCCAGCGGCTGCAGGGCTTCGCCCACGCCTTCGGCGAAGGCGTCGCGGCCGAAGATGAACACAGGCACGTCGGCGCCGAGCCGAAGGCCCAGCGCCTGCAATTCACTGCGGCCGAGGCCGGTGCCCCAGAGGCGGTTGAGCGCGATCAGCGTCGTCGCCGCATCCGAGCTGCCGCCGCCGATGCCGCCGCCCATCGGCAATACCTTGTGCAGCGCGATGTCGGCGCCGAGGCGGCAGCCGGAATGCGCCTGCAGCAGGCGTGCCGCACGCACGACCAGATCCTGCTCGGGCGGCACGCCGGCGACCTCGGTCGTGCGCTGGATGCCGCCGTCCTCGCGCAGGGCGAAATCGAGCGTGTCGCCCCAGTCGAGCAGCCGGAAGGCGGTCTGCAGCAGGTGGTAGCCATCGGCGCGGCGGCCGGTGACGTGCAGGAACAGGTTCAGCTTGGCCGGCGCAGGGCAGCCCGGCAGGCGTCGCGGGTCGGAAGTGTCCGGCAGGGTCAGGGTAGGGCGGTCCATGAGTCGATGACGAGGCGGATGCGGGCGTCGCCGCGGGAGATGTCGATGCGGGCAGGGAGAGCGTCGCCGGCAGGGCCGTCGTATTCGAGATACTCGATGCGCCAGCCCTGGTCGATGACGATGGCCGGCCGGCCGGCAGTGTCGAGGCTGCGGACTTCGGCATCGGCGTCGGGCGCCGCCTGCACCCAGCGGCTCAGGCGGCCGACCGGCACTTCGGTGCCGAGCACGCGCGGCAGCAGGGCTTCCGTGCTGTGCGCATGCAATGACTGGCCGTCGGCGGTACGCAGGCGGGCGCCGCCGGCATCGGCGTCGAGGGCGGCGGCGATCTGCCCCAGCGGGGTCAGCAGGGTGAAGCTGTCGGTGCCGTGCCCGTGCCGCCACTCGATGCGGCCGCTGGCCGCCTGGTTGCCGTCGCTGGCGGAGATGCGGCCCTGCAGCTCGAAGGCAGGCGAAAAGCTGCGTGCGGCGACGCCGGTGGCCGGACCGACCGTGAGCGGGGCGCAGGCGGGAAGGGCCAGCGCGGCTGCGGCGATGACCATCGCCGGCAGGAGGCGGCGTGTTCTCATTGGCCGCGCAGGCGGCGGACGGTGTCGGCCAGCAGGCTGTTGTCGGGGTGGGCCTGGCGTGCTTCGTCGAAGATGCGGTTGGCGTCCTCGCGGCGGTTCATCGCCCACAGCACTTCGCCGAGATGGGCGGCGATCTCGGCGTCCTGCCGGATCGAGTAGGCGTGCTCCAGGTGCTCCAGCGCCCCGGCTGCGTCGCCGCGGCGGAAGCGCACCCAGCCCAGGCTGTCGAGAATGAAGGCGTCGTCGGGCAACAGTTCGTGCGCGCGGGCGATCAGTTCCTCGGCTTCGTCCAGGCGCAGGCCGCGGTCGGCAAGCGAATAGCCCAGCGCGTTGTGGGCGTGGGCGTGGTCTGGTTCGAGTTCGATCACGCGCCGCAGGCGGGTTTCCATGAGGTCGACCCGGTTCAGGCGCTCGGCCATCATCGCCGATTCGTACAACAGGTTGACGTCGTCCGGCGTGGCGGCCAGGGCTCGGTCCAGGACGGCCAGAGCTTCCGCGGTGCGCCCGGCCTCGTGCAGCAACTGGGTCTCGGCCAGCATGTAGCGGCGCGTGTCTTCGTCGCTGCCGTGCTGCGCCTTCAGCAGTGCGCGAGCTTCGTCGATGCTGCCTTCGCGCGCCAGGCTCTGCGCGCTGCGGATCATCGCCTCGGCGCGGTGGCGTTCGTCGGTGACCTCGCCGAACCACTTGCGCGCCGGCACGCCTTCGCCGCGCTGCTCCGCGATCTGGCCGAGCTGCAAGCGGATCAGGTCCGGCTGAGGATGGCCGGCTGCGAGCGCTTCCTGGTAGCGGGCCTCGGCTTCGGCGGGTTCGTTGAGCTGCACCGACAGCAGGCCGACGGCGTAGAGCAGTTCGGCATCGCCGGGGCTGGCGGCCAGCAGGCTGCGGAATTCCTCGCGCGCCTCCGCGAAGCGCTGCGCGCTGACCAGCGCGCGGGCGTAGGTCAGGCGCAGCGAGGCGCTGCCGGGGTTGCGTGCGAGTTCGGCTTCCAGCTGGCGCACCGCCTCCGCGGTGGCGCCGGTGTGCTGCAGGATCTGGGCCTTCAGCTGGATGGCGGGTTCCCAGCCCGGCTTCAACTGCAGCGCATTGTTGACGGCACCCAGCGCCTGCATCGGCTCTTCGGCGATCATCGCCGCCTGGGCGCGGGCGATGTGGGCTTCGGGCAGGTCGAGATAGGGGTCGGTCAGGCGCCGTACGATGCCTTGCGCCGCTTCCTTGTCGGGAACGGCTGCGAGCGCCTGGTTCAGGCCCAGCAGATTCTGCGGGAGCCGGGCGTTGGATTGGGCCAGGGTGCGGGCCAGCTGGATCTGGATCTGTTCGAGGTTGACCGCGGGGCCGCCGCCCATCCGGCCGCTGACGCCCGCGAACACACGGCGCGCTTCTTCGGAACTGGGCGCGGTTTCGGTCCATAGCCGGGCGGCTTCGCCAGCGAGCTGGGGGTTGCGCGAATACATCGCGATTTCGGTGGCGCGGCGGGCGATGCGCGGATCGCGCGTGGCCCGGGCCAGGTTGACGTAAAGCTGGGCAGACAGGCCGATCTGGCCGCGTGCGCCGGCGATTTCGGCGAGCAGGAACTGGTAGATCGTGCGCGGCGTCAGTTCCTGGGCTGGCAGCGCCCCGCCTGCCTCGCTCTTGTCCGCCGCGCCGGCGAGGCAGGCGGTGGTGCCCAGGCCGATTGCCAGGCACAGGATGCGGAGAGTGCGGGAGGAACGAGTGTTCATATCGGAGGTCCGGCAGGCTGCGGCGGTTTGCGCAGTGAAGATGGTGCCACGGAAGGCGGGGGTGCAGATGGTGCCGCGAAGGTATCGGCAGGGTTTGGAGTGCTGCTCTAGAATTCGGTTTGTATCAAGCATGGTATGCAGATCGGCGCCCGGCCCGCAAGACGAGCCGTGCGGGCGCCGTGAGGTTTGCCCAAGCTCGTGCCCGACCCCGTGATCCGATCCCGATAGCGACGATGCCTGAACTGCCCGAAGTCGAAACCACCTGCCGCGGCATCCGCCCCCATGTCGAAGGCCGCGAGCTGAGCGGGCTGCAGGTGCGCAATCCGCGGCTGCGGCTGCCGGTGCCTCCCGAGCTCGCCGAGCGTGTCGTGGGCCGGACGCTGCGGGGCGTGTCGCGGCGGGCAAAGTACCTGTTGCTGGATTTCGGTTCCGGTACGGTGATCGTGCATCTGGGCATGTCGGGCAGCCTGCGGCTGGTCGGCGCCGGCGAAGAGCCTGGCAAGCACGATCATGTCGACTTCGTTTTCGGTGAACAGGCGCTGCGGCTGCGCGATCCGCGCCGCTTCGGCATGGTGGTATGGCAGGATGGGGCGGGCGATCAGCATCCGCTGCTGGCGCATCTGGGGCCGGAGCCCCTGGGCGAGGCGTTCGATGCGGCTTGGCTGTTCCGCGTCACGCGCGGCCTGCGGGCGCCGATCAAGCATGTGCTGATGGACAATCGCAAGCTGGTCGGCGTCGGCAACATCTACGCTTCGGAAAGCCTGTTCCGTGCCCGCATCCATCCGCTGGAGCCGGCCGGCATGCTGGGCCTGCGGCGCTGTGCGCGGCTGGTGCAGACGGTGCGCGAGACGCTGACCGACGCCATTGCCGCCGGCGGCAGCACCCTGCGCGACTTCGTCGGCGGCGATGGCCGCCCTGGCTATTTCCAGCAGCAGTATTTCGTTTATGGGCGTGCCGGCGAAGCCTGCCGCCAGTGCGGCGGCACGGTGTTCGGCATCGTCAGCGGCCAGCGGGCGACCTACTTCTGCCCCGGTTGCCAGCGCCGCCGCTGAATCAAGCCGGGCGAACGTCCGTTCCGGCGTAGATTGCGCGTTCGTCGGCCCCAGCCGGCCGCTGGGCCGCAGTGCGCATTTCTGCATGGCCGTGCCGTGTGTTCGCCGTTATGCTGCTGATATTTCGCTTCATGCCCTGAGTTTGTTGTGAGCGCTCCGATGACCGAATTGATCGACCAGTTTTCAGCCTATGCCAACTGGCGCACTGCCGCCGCTGATTCCGTCGCGCGCCTGCGCGCCTGGCTGGCGCGCAACGAAGTCGGCGATGTCCAGAGCGATCTGCGCCTGCAGTACCTGCTGGAGCGCCTGCGCGACGACAAGCTCACGGTGGCTTTCGTCGCCGAGTTCTCGCGCGGCAAGTCGGAGCTGATCAACGCGATCTTCTTCGCCGACTACGGCGACCGCATCCTGCCTTCCAGCGCCGGGCGCACGACGATGTGCCCGACCGAGCTGCAGTGGCGCAAGGGCGCACAGCCGGAGCTGCGCCTGCTGCCGATCCGCACGCGGGCCCGCCAGACGCCGGTCAGCGAACTGAAGCGCTATGCCGAAGAATGGCAGACGGTATCGCTGCAGAGCCTGGATGCCGGCAGCCTGCAGGCTGCGCTCGCCCGCGTCGGCGAAACCGAACGCGTGACGCAGGACGAGGCCAGGCGCCTCGGCTTTGCCATCGATGCCGACGGTGACGATGGGCTGAAGCCGGGCGCGGACGGCCTGATCGAGATTCCGAGCTGGCGCCATGCGGTGATCCAGTTTCCGCATCCGCTGCTCGAGCAGGGACTGGTGGTGCTCGACACGCCGGGCCTGAACGCAATCGGTGCCGAACCCGAACTGACCCTGTCGATGCTGCCGAGCGCGCATGCGGTGCTGTTCATCCTCGCTGCCGATACTGGCGTCACCCAGAGCGACCTGACCGTGTGGCGCAGTTATGTGCAGGGCGGCAGCCAGCGCGGCCGGCTGGTGGTGCTGAACAAGATCGACGGCTTGTGGGATGGCTTGCGCGACGAGGCGCGGATCGATGCCGAGATCACCCGCCAGGTGGCCTCGGTGGCGGAGACGCTGGAGGTCGGCGCCGACGCGGTGTTCCCGGTGTCGGCGCAGAAGGGGCTGGTGGCGCGCATCACCGGCGATGCGCCGCTGCTCGAGCGCAGCCGCATGCCGGCGCTGGAGCGGGCGCTGACCAGCGACCTGCTGCCGGCCAAGCAGGACATCGTGCGCGAAGACACGCTGGCCGAAACCGGTGAAGTGATGGCGCAGACGCGCACGCTGCTCGAAGCCCGCCTGGCCGGCCTGCGCGAGCAGTTGCAGGAGCTGACCGACCTGCGCGGCAAGAACCAGAGCGTCATCGAATACATGATGCGCAAGATCCGCACCGAGAAGGACGACTTCGAGCAGGGGCTGCAGAAGTACTACGCCGTGCGTTCGGTGTTCTCCGATCTCACCAACAGCCTGCTTGCCACCATCGGCATGGACGCGCTGCGCGACGAGACCCGCCGCACCCGCGAAGCAATGCTGGAGTCGACCTTCACCAAGGGCCTGCGCGACGCGATGGAGGGTTTCTTCCGCCATCTGCGCGCGAACCTGGAGCGGTCGACGGGAGAGGTCGGTGAAATCTCCAGGATGCTAGACGCCATGTACAAGCGCTTCAGCGTCGAGCATGGGCTCAAGCTGACGCAGCCCGAAGCCTTCTCCACGCTGCGCTACGAGAAGGAGATCGACCGCCTGGAGGCGGCTTTCAACCGCCAGCTCAACACCACGCTGACGCTGGTGACGACCGAGAAGCATGCGCTGACGCAGAAGTTCTTCGAGACCGTCGCGGTGCAGGCCCGGCGCACCTTCGAGGTCGCCAACCGCGACGTCGAACAGTGGCTGCGCGCGGTGATGTCGCCGCTCGAGACGCAGGTGCGCGAATACCAGATCCAGCTCAAGCGCCGGCTCGAAAGCGTCAAGCGCATCCATCAGGCGACGGATACGCTCGAAGACCGGGTCGAGGAGTTGAAGCAGGGCGAGGACAACGTGCTGGCGATGCTGGCGCAGCTCGATGCCTTGCTGCAGGAGATCGCGGAGACCCTCGGGCCGCTGGCGCGGAGCGAGGCGGGCGAGCGCGGGACGGAGGTGCGCGCGGCGGCCTGATCGCCGCTGCGGTTCCGCAATATACGAGGCCGCCCGCTGCATTATGCAGCGGGCGGCCTCGTATATTGGGCGGCAGGGCGGTCAGCCTTCTGCGGTCAGCTTCTCGTACTTCTCCATCAACTGTTCCTTCGTTTCCGGGCGGTCCGGATCGAGCGGGATACAGTCGACCGGACAAACCTGCTGGCACTGCGGTTCGTCGAAGTGGCCGACGCATTCGGTGCATTTGTTCGGGTCGATGACGTAGATTTCGTCACCCTGGGAGATGGCGCCGTTGGGGCACTCCGGTTCGCAGACGTCGCAGTTGATGCATTCGTCGGTAATCTTCAGAGCCATGGTGTTCGCTTCCTTGCTATTGCCTTGATTTCAGTTTTTCCTGCAGCCGTGCCAGTACCGAAGGCTGCACGAACTTGCTTACATCGCCGCCCAGACGGGCAATTTCCCGGACCATCGTCGCCGAGATGAACATGTACTCCTCCGCCGGCGTCAGGAATACCGTTTCGACGTCCGGATGGAGCTTGCGGTTCATCCCGGCCATCTGGAACTCGTATTCGAAGTCCGACACCGCGCGCAGGCCGCGCAGGATCACGCGGGCATTCTGCTGCCCGAGGAAATCCATCAGCAGGCAGTCGAAGCCGACGACCGAGACGTTGGGATAGTCGGCAACCGCTTCGCGGGCGATGTCCACCCGTTCGTCGAGGCCGAAGATCGGCCCCTTGCTGTTGCTGCGCGCGACCGCGACGATGACGCGGTCGAACAGCACCGAGGCCCGGCGGACGAGATCGGCATGCCCCCGGGTGAACGGGTCGAAGGTCCCCGGATAGACCGCCACCGCTTCCTTCATTCCTGACTCCTGCGCATCAGATGGAAATTGACTGTTCCGGCGCGGCCCTGCTTCACGGCCTGCCAGTTGCCCAAGCTGCTTAGCGCGGCTTCGGACTCGACGTAGATCCATCCGTCGGGTTTCAGCAGCGAGTCCAGCCAGGGCTGTATCCGCTCGATCCAGCCCTGGCTGTAGGGGGGGTCGAGAAACACGCCGTCGAACTTCCTCTGCGCGTTTTGGGCGAATCTTACCGCATCGCCGCACACGATCTCTACTTGCGACGCTTGTAAGGTCTTTGCCGCGTTGTGCAGCGCGGCGACTGCGCGCGGATTGCGTTCGACCAGCACGACGGATCCGGCGCCGCGCGAGGCGGCCTCGAAGCCGAGAATGCCGCTGCCGGCGAAGAGGTCGAGGCAGTGCTCGCCGTCCAGTGTCTGGCCCAGCCAGTTGAACAGGGTCTCGCGCACACGGTCGGGCGTCGGGCGCAGGCCTTGGGCGTCGGTGACCTCGAGCAGGCGCGAGCGCCACTGGCCGCCGACGATGCGCACACGGCTCATTTGCCGGCTTCTGCCGTGGCGGGCGCGGCTCCGGCCTTGTCGCCGTCGCCGCCGGCGATCACGGTGACGAGCCGGTCGGCGTGGATGCGGCGGGCGAAAGCGTCGCGGATCTGTTCGGCGCTGACCGCGGCGACCTGTTGCGGATAGGTGTCGAGCCAGTCCAGCGGCAGCCGGTAGAAGCCGATCATCGCCACGTAGCCGAGGATCTTGGCGTTCGAATCCAGGCGCAGGCCGAAACCGTTGATCATGTTGTCCTTGGCGGCCTGCAGCTCTTCTGCGCTCGGTCCTTCGGCGATGAAGCCGGCCAGGGTTTCGCGCACCACTGCCAGCGCTTCGTCGGCCTGGCTGCCGCGCGTCTGCAGGCTGATCTGGAAGGGGCCGGCAACCTGCTGCGGCGCGAAGTAGCTATGCACGCTGTAGGCAAAGCCGCGCTTTTCGCGCACTTCCTTGGTCAGGCGCGATACGAAGCCGCCGCCGCCGAGCACGTAGTTGCCCACCAGCAGCGGGAAGTAGTCGGCGTCCTCGCGTGCCAGGGCGGCCTGGCCTACGGCGATGTGGGCCTGGGCCGAGGGGTTGGGAATGCGCAGCACGGTTGCCTGCGTCGGTGCAGGGGCGGGCAGCGGGGCGGCGGCTTCGACCGGCGGCAACTGTTCGGTCAGCCGGATGGCGATGCGCTCGGCGGTGGCGCGGTCAACGTCGCCGACGATGGCGATCGAGGCGCGCTGGGCACCGAAGTGGCGGCGGTGGAAGTCGACCACGTCGTCGCGGGTGATCGACTCGAGCGATTCCGCCGTGACGCTGCCGCCGTAGGGGTGGCCGGCGTACAGCGCTTCGTTGAAGCGGCGGGCGGCCAGCATGGCGGGCTTGGTCAGCGCTTCGCGCAGGCCGGCGAGGGCGCGCTTGCGCTCGCGCTCGAGGATGTCTTCCGGGAACGTGGGCTGGGCGAGCAGGCTGGCGCCGAGTTCGATTGCGGCGTTGCGCTCGGCTTCGGACGAAAGGCTGCGGATCGACAGGCTGGTACGGTCGCTTTCGGTGCTGCCGCCGATCTGCGCACCGATGTCGGCGATGCGGTCGGCGATCTGCTGTTCGTCGAGCGAGGCGGAGCCGGCTTCGAGCAGGCCCTGCGTCAGGCTGGCGAGGCCGGCCTTGCCGGCAGGGTCGAAGGCCGAGCCGGCGGCGAAATCGATCTGGATGTCAACCAGCGGCAGGGCGCGGCTTTCGACGTAGAGTACGCGGGCGCCGGTCGGCGCGGTCCATTGCTCGATCTTCGGCCCGGCCAGGGCGGGGCCGGCGGCGAGCTGGGCGAGCAGCGCGAGGCTGGCGACGAGAGGGGTGAACAGGCGGGAAGTCTTGGTCATGTCGGGGATTCCGTCGGTTGGCGGAAGCGATCAGTGATGCGTCGGCGCGAGCGGCGAGCGCGGCTGCGGGGGTTGCGATGCCTCGAGCGGCTGCGGCTCGAGGCGGGCGACGTTCAGGCTGTCGTCGCTGAAATAGCGCTGCGCCACGCTGCGGACCTCTTCGGCGGTGACGCTGCGCAGGCCTTCGAGCAGCAGCTCTTCGTCGCGCCACGACAGGCCGGCCGATTCCAGGTAGCCGATTTCCATCGCCTGTCCCATCAGCGAATCGCGCTTGTAAACACGGCTGGCCACGGCCTGCGTCTTGACGCGGGCAAGCTCGGCTTCGCTGATGCCTTCGTCGCGGATGCGCTGCAGTTCGGCGCGCAGCGCGGCCTGGAGTTCGTCGACCGAGTGGCCGGGGGCCGGCACGCCGTCGAGGTAGAACAGCGCGGGGCCGCGGCCGCTGCCGTCGTAGCCGGAGCCGGCGGACAGGGCCAGGCCGCTGTCACGCACCAGGCGGCGGGTCAGGCGGGCGCCGTCGTAGCCGTCGAGCACGGCCGACAGCACCTGCAGCGCATAGGCGTCGCGGTCCTTGGCCGGGTCGTGCAGCGCGGGCACGTGCCAGGCCATGCTCAGGTAGGGCAGTTCGGCCGGTGCTTTCACCTCCGCCTGGCGCGGCCCCCGCTGAGCCGGTTCGGTGGAGATGCGGCGCTCGGGCAGCGGGCGCGCGGCGATCGGGCCGTAATGGCGTTCGGCGTCGCGGAACACGCGGCGGTGATCGACGTCGCCAACCACCACCAGGTAGGCATTGGCGGGCGTATACCAGCGGCGATACCACTCGCGGGCATCCTCGGGCTTCATCGCTTCCAGGTCGGGCATCCAGCCGATCACCGGGCGGCGGTAGGGGTGGGCCTTGAAGGCAGTGGCCATCAACTGTTCATAGACCAGCGCCCGCGGCTGATCGTCGGTGCGCAGGCGGCGTTCTTCCTTGACGACTTCGAGTTCGCGGCGGAAGGCCTCGTCGTCCAGCACCAGGTGCTGCATGCGGTCGGCTTCGAGCGCCATCATCTCGCTCAGGCGGTCCGGCGGAACCTGCTGGAAGTAGGCGGTGTAGTCCTTGCCGGTGAAGGCGTTGTCGCGCCCGCCGACGGCGGCCACGCGCTTGTTGAACTCGCCCGGGCCGACGTTCTTCGTGCCCTTGAACATCATGTGCTCGAGCACGTGGGCGACGCCGGATACGCCTTCGGCTTCGTCCATCGAACCGCTGCGGTACCACACCATATGGACTGCCGATGGCGCACGGCGGTCTTCCTTGACGATGACCTTCATGCCGTTGGTGAGCGTGGTCTCGAAGGGATTGGCATGGGCACCCGCGGGTGCGAGCAGCGGGGCGGCGGCAATGCCGCCGATGGCGAGGGCGCGGGCAAACGTGTGGAGAAACATGGGGATGTCCTGCATCTGTTAGAATTCGCGGCGCTCCGCCGGGGCTGGCGCACGGAGTGCGCCGGCTGGACGGAGTGCCGCATCTTAACGTGATCGGTTGCAGGTGCCCACGGCTGGCGTGGGGCGCCGCCGACGCGAAACGTTCCCTCTGACCCGAGCGTGCAATGTTTGGTTTCCTGAAGAAGAAGTTCGGCAAGGCCGGGCAAGCCGAAGCCGGCCAGCAGCCGGCCGAGGACCGTGCCGGGCAGGTGGCTGCCGAGCTTGCCCCCGATGTCACCCCGGAAGCGGCGCAAGGCGCTGCTTCACAGAATCCATCCGCTGAAGCAGTCGATGCGCCTGTCGAGCCGCAGGCGGACGAAGCTGTCGCGCTGCCCGCCGAATCCCTCCCCGTCGCCGAAGTGCTACCCGAAGTCGCGGCCGAGCCCGTCGTCGTGCAGCCGGTCGCAGAAGCAGAGCCTGCAGCCGTCGAGGCGCCTGCGGCCCCCGTCGAGCCCGAGCCGGTGGAAGTGCCGGCTGTTGCCGAAACCGCCGAACCTGCATCGTCCATCGAGGAGCCTGTCGTTCCGGCAGCCGCCGAAGTGCCGGCCAGGCGTTCCTGGACCGACCGCCTCAAGGCCGGCCTGGCCCGCACCCGGCAGCAGCTGGGCGGCGGCCTGGCGAGCCTGTTCGGCCGCCGCAAGATCGACGAGGAGCTGCTGGAAGAACTCGAATCGACGCTGCTGATGGCCGATTGCGGCGTCGAGGCCACCCAGCACCTGATCGACGACCTGCGCCTGCGCTGGAAGCGCGACCGCCTGGAAACCGCAGACCAGTTGCAGAAGGCGCTGGCCGACGGCCTGCATGCCATCGTCTCATCGCTCGAGCAGCCGCTCGACGCCGGTACCCACAAGCCCTTCGTGATCATGATCGCGGGCGTCAACGGCGCCGGCAAGACCACCTCGATCGGCAAGCTGGCCAAGCATTTCCAGGCCCAGGGCAAGAGCGTGCTGCTGGCCGCCGGCGACACTTTCCGTGCCGCGGCGCGCGAGCAGCTGATGACCTGGGGCGAGCGCAACAAGGTCACCGTGGTGGCGCAGGACGGCGGCGATGCCGCGGCGGTGATCTTCGACGCGATCAATGCCGCGCGCGCGCGGAACATCGACATCGTGCTGGCCGACACTGCCGGCCGGCTGCCGACCCAGCTCCACCTGATGGAAGAGATCGCCAAGGTCAGGCGTGTCATCGCCAAGGCCGACCCGAGCGGCCCGCACGAGGTGCTGCTGGTGCTCGACGCCAACATCGGCCAGAACGCGCTGGCCCAGGTCAAGGCCTTCGACAAGGCGATCGGCGTCACCGGCCTGGTCGTGACCAAGCTCGACGGCACCGCCAAGGGCGGCGTGCTGGCGGCGATCGCCCGCCAGTGCCCGAAGCCCCTGCGCTTCATCGGTGTCGGCGAAGGCATCGACGACCTGCAGCCGTTCAAGGCGCGGGAGTTCGTCGATGCGCTGTTCGAGCCCGCCGCGGGTGCGGCCAGGAACGGAGAAGGCGAACGTCCATGATCGTCTTCGAGGACGTGGCCAAACGCTATGCGGGCGGCTACACGGCGCTGGCGGGCGTCAACTTTGCGATTCGCCATGGCGAGCTGGTCGTGCTGTCGGGCCATTCCGGCGCCGGCAAGAGCACGCTGCTGAAGCTGATCCCGGTCATCGAGCGGCCGAGCGCCGGCCGCGTGCTGATCAACGGCCAGGACGTGTCGCATCTGCCGAAGGCGGCGATTCCCTACCTGCGCCGCAACCTCGGCCTGGTGCTGCAGGAAAGCCGGCTGCTGTTCGACCGCAACGTATTCGACAACGTGATGCTGCCGCTGGTGATCACCGGCCATCCGCCGCGCGACGCCGCCAAGCGGGTGGCCGCGGCGCTCGACCGCGTCGGCCTGAAGGGGCGCGGCAAGGAAGTGCCGGCAGGGCTGTCGGGCGGCGAGCAGCAGCGCGTGGCGATCGCGCGCGCGATTGTCAACAGGCCTTCGATCCTGATCGCCGACGAACCCACCGCCCACCTCGACCCGGCCTATGCGGCGGACATCGCCGAGCTGTTCCTGTCCTTCAACGAGGCGGGCGTCACGGTGCTGGTCAGCACCCATGATGCCGCCCTGTTCGCTGCCAGCCAGCCGCGCCGGCTGGTGCTGGAGAAGGGCATGCTGAGCGAGGACAACCGCCCAATCGGCAGCACTGCGGATGAGGTGTTCGCATGAGCCACTGGCTGTATCTGCATGTGCGCGCGATCGCCGATGCGCTGCGCCGCCTGTTCGGCCAGCCGGTCGGCACCCTGCTGTCGGCGCTGGTGGTCGGGATCGCGCTGTCGCTGCCGGGCGGCGGCTATCTGCTGCTGGACAACGTCGCCTCGCTGGCGCGGGGTGTGTCGGGAACGCCGGAAATCAGCGTCTTCCTCGACACCCAGGCGCAGAAGGCCGACGCCGAGGCGATCGAGAGCAGGCTCAAGGCCATGCCCATGCTGGCCAGCTATCGCTTCGTCGCGCGTGACGAAGCGCTCGGCCAGCTCGCCGCCAGTGGCCTGGGCGACGTGCTGGCCGGGCTGGGCGACAATCCGCTGCCCGATGCCTTCGTGCTGACGCCGCAGGGCGAGGACCCCGCGCTGTTCGAGCAGATGGCGGCAGACATCGGCGCCTGGCCGAAGGTGGCGCATGTGCAGCTCGACTCCGCCTGGGTGTCGCGCCTGCATGCCTTGCTGGAGCTGGGGCGGTCCGCGGTGCTGATGCTGGCCGGGCTGCTCGGCTTTGCGCTCGTCATCGTCACCTTCAACACCATCCGCCTGCAGATCCTGACCCAGCGCCAGGAGATCGGAGTGAGCCGCCTGCTCGGCGCCACCGACCCCTTCATCCGCCGGCCCTTCTACTGGTTCGGCGGCCTGCAGGGCGCGCTCGGCGGCCTGGTCGCGCTCGGCACGGTATGGCTTGGCGTTCAGGCGCTGGGGCAGCCGGTCGCGCGGCTGGCGCAGACCTATGGCGCGGTGTTCCAGCTTGCTGGCCCGGATTGGCGCGCGTCGCTGGCGATCGTCGCCTTTGCAGCCTTCCTCGGCTGGCTGGGCGCGGTCATTTCAGTGCGGCGTCATCTCGCCAGCACTTGATTTTCCGGATATCGTCCCCAGCTATCGACGGTAGCCGGCCTGGCGGCGGCCTTATTGCCGCAGGCTGGCTGGCGATTGGATATGGCCATTCCTGAATGGCTTGCCGATAGCGAGATTGAATCGACAGTATCTCGATTATCAATTAGAGCAATTCATCGAACCGGTCTAAACTTCTTTCCATCGATTCAACACCCCGTTTCATCAACCCCCGCTGGAGGATGTCAGATGTCGCTGATCAACACCGAAGTCAAGCCTTTCAAAGCCCAAGCCTACAAGAACGGCAAGTTCATCGAAGTCACCGACGCCGACCTGAAGGGCAAGTGGTCCGTGCTGATCTTCATGCCGGCCGCCTTCACCTTCAACTGCCCGACCGAAATCGAAGACGCCGCCGAACACTACGGCGAGTTCCAGAAGGCTGGCGCCGAAGTCTACATCGTCACCACCGACACCCATTTCTCGCACAAGGTGTGGCACGAAACCTCGCAAGCCGTCGGCAAGGCCCAGTTCGCCCTGGTCGGTGACCCGACCCACCAGCTGACCAACGCCTTCGACGTGCATATCCCGGAAGAAGGCCTGGCCCTGCGCGGTACCTTCATCGTCAACCCGGAAGGCATCATCAAGACGATGGAAGTGCACGACAACGCCATCGCCCGTGACGTGACCGAAACCGTGCGCAAGCTCAAGGCTGCCCAGTACGTCGCCGCCCACCCGAACGAAGTGTGCCCGGCGAAGTGGAAGGAAGGCGAAAAGACGCTGGCTCCGTCGATCGACCTGGTCGGCAAGATCTGAGTCCGTCGCCGCACCGTCCGGGCCCATCCGGCCCGGGCTGCCCGCTCCACAGCCGGCCAAGTGCCGGCTGTGTCGTATCAGGATCGCCGTAAACAGCGGTGACCATACTTTTGAAGGAAGAAGCCATCATGCTGGACGCCAACATCAAGACTCAACTGAAAGCCTATCTGGAACGGGTGACGCAGCCGATCGAGATCGTGGCGTCGCTGGATGATGGTGCGAAGTCGGCCGAAATGCAGGAACTGCTCAAGGATGTGGCCGAGCAGTCCAACCTGATCACCCTGATCGAACGCCGCGACGGCGACGAGCGCAAGCCGTCCTTCTCGGTCGGCCCCAAGGGCGGCGAGGCGCGCGTGCGTTTCGCCGGCCTGCCGATGGGCCATGAATTCACCTCGCTGATCCTCGCCCTGCTGCAGGCCGGCGGCTACCCGCCCAAGGTCGAAGCCGAGGTGATCGAGCAGATCAAGGCGCTCGAAGGCGACTTCGAGTTCGTCACCTACATCTCGCTGTCCTGCCACAACTGCCCCGACGTGGTGCAGGCGCTGAACCTGATGGCGGTGCTCAACCCCAACATCCGCCACACCATGGTCGATGGCGGCATGTTCCAGCAGGAAGTCGAAGCGCTTCAGATCATGGCGGTGCCGACGGTCTACCTGAACGGCCAGGAGTTCGGCGCCGGCCGCATGGAGCTGGGCGAGATCCTTGCCAAGGTCAACACCGGCGCCGCGGCGCGCGACGCCAAGAAGCTGTCGGCCAAGGAAGCCTTCGACGTGCTGGTCGTCGGCGGCGGCCCGGCCGGCGCCGCGGCGGCGATCTACGCCGCACGCAAGGGCATCCGCACCGGCATCGTCGCCGAGCGCTTCGGCGGCCAGGTGATGGATACGCTGGCGATCGAGAACTTCATCTCGGTGAAGGAAACCGAAGGGCCGAAGCTGGCGATGGCGCTCGAAGAGCACGTCAAGCAGTACGAAGTCAACATCATGAACCTGCAGCGCGCGGCCAGGCTGGTGCCGGGCAGCGCGGACGGCGCCACGCTGGCCGAAGTGCAGCTGGAGAACGGCGCCTCGCTGAAGGCGAAGACCGTGATCCTCGCCACCGGCGCACGCTGGCGCGAGATGAACGTGCCCGGCGAACAGGAATTCCGCGGCAAGGGCGTGGCCTACTGCCCGCACTGCGACGGCCCGCTGTTCAAGGGCAAGCGCGTGGCGGTGATCGGCGGCGGCAACTCGGGTGTCGAGGCGGCGATCGATCTTGCCGGCATCGTCGGCCACGTCACGCTGCTGGAGTTCGCCGACGAGCTGCGTGCCGACGCGGTGCTGCAGAGGAAGCTCTACAGCCTGGCCAACGTCACCGTGATCAAGAGCGCGCTGACCACCGAAGTCACCGGCAGCGAGAAGGTGAACGGCTTGGTGTATACCAACCGCAAGACTGGCGAGCCGCACCGCATCGAACTGGAAGGCATCTTCGTCCAGATCGGCCTGCTGCCGAACACCGACTTCCTGAAGGGCACGATCGAGCTGAGCCGCTTCGGCGAGATCGTCGTCGATCCAAAGTGCCAGACTTCGGTGCCGGGCGTGTTCGCCGCCGGCGACTGCACCACGGTGCCGTACAAGCAGATCGTCATCGCCATGGGCGAAGGCTCCAAGGCGGCGCTGTCGGCCTTCGACCACCTGATCCGGACCAGCGCGCCGGCCTGATCCGCCGCTGCACTGTCGTAGAATGCCCCGCCTGCTGCGGGGCATTTTTGCTTTTCCGCCCCTGCCTTTCCCTGACGGAGAATTCCCTTGTTTTTCAACTGGTTCGAGCGCCGCGTCGATCCTTACCCCGACACGCCGCCGCGGCCCGCGCCGAAGCGCTTCTTCGCCTTCCTGTGGGCGGCGACCGAAGGCATGCGGCCTTTCATCCTCGGCATGATGCTGCTGACCGCGGCCATCGGAGCCTTCGAGGCGCTGCTGTTCGCGATGCTGGGCAAGGTGGTGGAACTGGCTGGCGGCGGTGGAGCCGGCGCGGCTGTGGGCCGACGAGGGCGGCAAGCTGTTGTGGCTGGCGGCGATCGTGCTCGGCAGCATCGCGCTGGTGGCGCTGCAGACCATGCTCAAGCACCAGGCGCTGGCGGGCAATTTCCCGATGCGGCTGCGCTGGAAGTTCCACAGCCTGATGCTCGGCCAGAGCATGAGCTTCTATCAGGACGAGTTCGCCGGCCGGGTATCGGCCAAGGTCATGCAGACCGCGCTGGCGGTGCGCGACACCTGTCTGATCATGACCGACATCCTGGTCTTCGTCGTCATCTACTTCGTTACCCTCACCGCGGTGGTGGCGAGCTTCGACCTGTGGATGCTGCTGCCCTTCCTCGGCTGGCTGGCGCTGTACGCGGTGTCGCTGCGCTGGTTCGTGCCGCGGCTGTCGAAGGTGGCGCGGGCCCAGGCCGATGCCCGCTCGCTGATGACCGGCCGCATCACTGACGCCTACACCAACATCGCCACGGTGAAGCTGTTCTCCCACGCCGGCCGCGAGGCGGGCTACGCGCGCAGCGCGATGCAGGAGTTCATGCACACCGTGCATGCGCAGATGCGCTTGGTCAGCGCGATCGAGATCGTCAACCACAGCCTGTCGATGCTGCTGATCCTGAGTACCGGCGGCCTCGCGCTGTGGCTGTGGAGCGAGGGCCAGGTCGGCGTCGGCGTCGGCGCGGTGGCGGCGGCGACGGCGATGGCCTTGCGCCTGAACGGCATGTCGCACTGGGTGATGTGGGAGATGGCCTCGCTGTTCGAGAACGTCGGCACCGTGCAGGACGGCATCAACACCCTGTCGCGCCCGCATGCGGTGGTCGATCGGCCGGATGCGAAGCCGCTGGTGGTGGACCGGGGCGAAATCCGCTTCGAACACCTGGGTTTCTCCTACGGTGCGACCGGGCCGGAAGCGCAACGCATCATCGACGACCTGTCGCTGACCATCCGGCCGGGCGAGAAGATCGGCCTGGTCGGACGTTCGGGGGCGGGCAAATCGACGCTGGTCAATCTGCTGCTGCGCTTCTACGACATCGACCAGGGCCGCATCCTGATCGACGGCCAGGACGTCGCCACGGTGACGCAGGACAGCTTGCGCGCGCAGATCGGCATGGTGACGCAGGACACCTCGCTGCTGCACCGCTCGGTGCGCGACAACATCCTGTACGGCCGTCCGGATGCGGGCGAGGCCGGGATGATCTCGGCCGCGAAGCGTGCCGAGGCGCACGATTTCGTCCTCGGCCTCACCGACCCGAAAGGCCGCATCGGCTACGACGCCCACGTCGGCGAACGCGGCGTGAAGCTCTCCGGCGGCCAGCGTCAGCGCATCGCCATCGCCCGCGTGATGCTCAAGGATGCGCCGATCCTGCTGCTCGACGAGGCCACCAGCGCGCTCGACTCGGAAGTCGAGGCGGCGATCCAGGCCAGCCTGTACCGCCTGATGGAAGGCAAGACGGTGGTGGCGATCGCGCACCGGCTGTCGACCATCGCGGCGATGGACCGGCTGGTGGTGATGGACAAGGGGCGCATCGTCGAGGAGGGCGACCACCACAGCCTGCTCGCGCGCGGCGGTCTGTACGCGCGGCTGTGGGCGCGGCAGAGCGGCGGCTTCATCGGCGAGGCGACCGAGGATGAGGAGGGCCAGGCAGTTGATTCAGCGCAAGCTTGATGGCCTTGCTGTCGGCTGTGTCACTGCCTTGCAGAATGGCAGTACTGCCTGACTCACGCTTCCAGCCGCGTGGCTAGAGGCACCACTTCTTCCTTGTTTGCCAGAATGATCTGTTGAATCTTCGGATCACGCCGTTCGTCCCCCGAGCCGATCCGCATCAGGCGCAGATAGTATGGAATCAGCGCCGCCCGTACCGGGATGTCAACGTACCCATTCATCATGCCGAAGTCATCGGCAATCACTTGTTGCTGGCTGGCGGCCAGGCCAGGATGGGGGGCGATGCGCACCGTAACGATGGACTGCCATGCCTCGTCCTCCTCTGCCATGCGAGCCGCGGGGCCAAGCTTGGTGGGTACCGAACGTATCCGGGCGAGGACATAGTCCAGGAACGACTGCGTATTCTCGTTCCAGGCCCGCACGTGCCAGCGAAAGCCGTTGTACACCAGTGCGTGAGGGGCCAAGTGCAGACAGTCCGGGTCGGCGTGATCCAGCGCTTGGTAGCTTAGCTCGATCTTGTCTTTGGCATGGATGGCCCGGCAGATTGCCGACAGGATGCAGGCATCGACACGCAGCGGAGCCGGTTCCAGCACATCCACGGGCGGTATCCCGCCGCTCAATACCACCACGGGCCCGTCTGCCGGCATGCCTGCGCGCAGCAGCGAAAAGATCTCGTCCGAGGTGCCCTTGATCAGCAGGGGTTTGAAATCGTCGGTGATGACGTAGTTCTTGACAAAACGGTCATAGACGAGATTGCCAGGGCGGAGCTTCTGGTAGAGCGCGAGATCCTTGGATGCTTGCGCCCGGCTGATGCCGAAGCGGTGGGTCAAGGCATTGCTGTTCATTCTGCCAAGCAGAACCAGGCTCGTCTCCAACAGGGTCAATCGCTGACGTACCTCCCAGCGTAACTCGTTCGGACAATCAGGGACTTGGAGGTGTGCTTCGACCATGTCCACGATTTTGCCGGGACGTGGTTTTGCAGTCTTGAGTCAAATAAATTGACATGTCTAGTTTGTTTACATATTTTGCATGGGGATTTTTCACTTGAGGTAAATTCAATTGTTCAAGAATGTTTCCATTGGCCTCAAGCTTTGCGTTGTACTGGTCGTGTCCATCAGCGTGCTGCTGCTGGCCGGCACGGCAGGTTTGTCGAACTATCTGAGCACCCGGCTGGAGGAGCACTCGATGCGCACGCTGGAGGCTACCAATGCCACCATCGTGACGATGATCGACACCTTCAACCGAAACCTCGCCCAACATACCGAACGCATGGGCAGGATGCTCGCAGCGGCCTACCCGGACGGCTTTGAACTGCGCGAAGGCACGCTCCACCACGGCGGGCGGCCGCTCACCGAGCACGACACGCAGATTCTGGACGCCTTCACAGCGACTTCGGGCGCGTTCGGAACCGTGATGGTGCGTGCCGACAACGATTTCCGGCGCTTGAATACCTCGATGACGGACGGTCAGGGCCGGCGCCTGAACCAGGGTGGCTCTTTCCTCGGTGCTTCGCATGCCGCGACTGCGCGCTTGCTGAATGGTGAGAGCTTTTCCAGCAAGGTGAGTGTCTTTGGCCGCGAGATGATGACCTACTCGCAGCCGATCAAGAATGCTGCCGGTACGGTCGTCGGCGCCTTCTTCGTCAGCATCGATTTCACAAGTGGCCTGCAGGAACTGAGGCGTTCGATCGTCGGTATCCGGATCGGCGATACCGGTTACCCTTATGTGATCAGCGCCGCCGCAGACAATCGGGGCACGGCTGTAGTGCATCCTGCCGTCGAAGGCCAGTCGCTGCTGTCTGCGGTCGATACCCATGGCCGGCCGTTCACCACCGAAATACTTGACCGCAAGAATGGCTCCCTTTCTTATTGGTGGAAGAACCCCGGTGAAGACAAGGCCCGCGAAAAGGTGGTGGTGTTCAACTACTACGAACCATGGGATTGGGTGGTCGTTTCCGGCAGCTATCTGGCTGAGGTCAACAGTGAAGGCCAGCAGGTGAGGCTGGGAATGATCCTGCTGTTCCTCATCCTGGTGCCGATCGTGATACTGATCGTCGTTATCGCCATTCGGCGCTGGGTGAGCAAGCCGTTGGGCGAAGCCGTGGCGCTCGCCACCCGCGTCGCCGATGCCGACCTGAGTGTCAAGGTCAGCGCCGCCAGCTCGCGCGATGAGGTCGGACAGTTGATGGAGGCCTTGGGGCGCATGGTCGGTGGGTTGGGCAAGACCATTGCCGAAGTGCGCGACGTGGCTTCGCTGGTGAGCAATGATGCCAACGTGCTCAGGCGCCAGGCCGATGAGGTCGCGGTCAATTCCGACAAGCAGAGCGATGCCACGGCAGGCATGGCGGCGGCGGTCGAGCAGATGAGCACCAGCATCGACCTGATCGCGGGCAATACGGACGAAGCGCGCGAGACGAGTTCGGAGGCGGCGCAGATATCGGCCGACAGCTCGCGCATCATCCGGCTCGCCACCGAGGCGATGCAGGACATTGCCGGCACCGTTGGCGAGGCCTCGGAGAAGTTGACCCGCCTGGGGCAGTCGTCTCAGGAGATCTCCAGCATCGTCAACACGATTCACGAGATCGCCGAGCAAACCAATCTGCTGGCGCTGAATGCCGCCATCGAAGCTGCGCGGGCGGGAGAGCAGGGACGCGGCTTCGCCGTGGTCGCCGACGAGGTACGCAAGCTGGCCGAACGCACCTCCAGTTCGACCAAGGAGATTTCGCGCATGGTCGAGCACATCCAGCACGACACCGAGGACGCGGTGGCGAGCATGAACAAGGGCGTCGAGCAGGTCGACAGCGGCGTCAAGCTGGCGAACGAGGCGGACGAAGCCATCCGCCGCATCTACGATGGCGCGATGAAGACCTCGGAAGCGGTTGCCAGCATCAGCAATGCGGCCAAGGAGCAGAGTGTCGCCGCGGCAAGCGTCGCCCAGGGGGTCGAGCAGATCGCCCTGATGGCTGAGAGCAACAATGCCGATGCCCGCCAGTCGGCCGAGGCCAGCAAGGCGCTGGAGGAGGTCGCCAGCCGGCTCAAGCAGAGCGTGGAGCACTTCCGCGTCTGACGCCATCTCATCCTGGGAGCTTCCGCTGCTCACTCCGCGCACATGGCCATGAAGGGATTTCCCCCTCCCGACTCTGGCAAGTTCGGCCCGGTTTCGAATTGCCAAGATTGAATCGTTGGCGTTCAATCCGGATGGAGGCAGTCATGTACCGCTTGCTGGCCATCACGAGACCGAAGATCAAGAGCGTGTCCCTGCTTACGCAGTGCAAGGCGGATTGGCGTGGCGGTCAGGTATGTAACTGCTGTGCAGGGGGAATCTTCCATGCAGGGAAAAGGTGATGGCCGAATCGTTCCATTCCGGCGTTGCTGAAGTGGCTTCCCGGCATTGCTGCCGGCTAGTGCTGGCCCAGTTGCTGCTGGCGCTGCTGTTCGGCGGACTGCTGTGGAGCGAGTTGCTGCGTGTGGACGAAGCCTCCATGGCGGTGGCGCGTGAGCGCGGGGATGCTTTGTTCCAGCTGGTCGAAACCACCCGGGACTGGAATGCCCGCCATGGCGGCGTGTATGTGCTGGAGACGGACGAGATGCAGCCGAATCCCTATCTCGTCCACCCTCGGCGGGACATCGTCACGCGGGATGGGCAGCACATGACGATGGTCAACCCGGCCTTCATGACGCGCCAGATCGCCGAGCTTGCGCAGCAGTCTGGCGGCGTCCGCCTGCACCTTACCAGCCTGCGGCCGATGCGTCCGGCGAATGTGCCGGATGCCTGGGAGGCCGAGGCGCTGGCCGCATTCGAGCAAGGGGAGCAGGAACGCTTGGCGCTGTTCGAGCGCGGCAGCGAGCCGGTTCATCGCTACATGGCGCCGCTGCGCATGGTCGAGTCCTGCATGCAATGCCATGCGGCCGATGGTTATCGCCTTGGCGACGTCCGCGGCGGCATTTCGGTGACGATGCCTGCGGAACCCTTGCTGGCCCTGCGCGATGCAGAGCGCCGTCGGGTGGCGGGGATGTTCCTGGTGGCCTTCGTGTTGGTGGCGGGTTCGGTGCACTACGTGCTCCTTGCCGCGCGCCGCCATGTGCGCGCCATCGCTCGCGTCAACGCGGCGCAGGAGCAACTGATTGCGCAGCGCACTGGTGAACTGGAGGCCAGCAACGTCGGGCTGGCACGCGAGATCGAAGAGCGCCGGCGCGACCAGCGCAGCCTCGCTGCCAGCGAGGCACGCTACCGGGCGATCTTCGACAGCACGGCCGAAGGCATCATGCTGATCGACGACGACATGCGGATCACGCAGGTCAATCCGGCTTTCACCGCGATCACCGGCTATGGCGAGGACGAGGTTCGCGGCCGCGGGCTGGACCTGCTGGGGGCGGGGCGTCACGGGCGGGATTTTTTCGACGGCATCCGCAGTGCGCTGGCCGCTGCCGGCAACTGGCAGGGCGAGGTCTGGAACCGGCGCAAGAGCGGTGACGCCTATGTGCAGTGGATGTCGATCACGCGCGCGAGCCTGCCTGGCGAGGCGGGGGCTTTCGTGGCGACGCTGACCGACATCACGCTGCGCAAGGAGGCCGAAGAGCGCGTGCAGTACCGCGCCGACCACGATGCCCTGACCGGCCTGCCGAACCGGGCGCTGTTCCAGGATCGGCTCGATGCCGCGCTGGCATCGATGCATCGCAATGGCGGACTGTTCGCGGTGCTGTTCATCGACCTCGACCGCTTCAAGGCGGTCAATGACGGCCTGGGCCATCCGGCGGGCGACGCCTTGCTGATCGAGGCCGGCCGGCGGATCACCGGCTGTGTGCGCGAGTCCGATACCGTGGCCCGTTTCGGCGGCGACGAGTTCGCTGCCATCCTGCTGGAAGTGGGCGGGGCAGAGGATGCCCGGGAGGCCGCGCAGCGCATCTGTGCCGCGCTGGCGGAGTCCTTCGTGCTGGAGCAGGGCGAGGCTCGCGTGTCCGGTTCAGTCGGAATCGCGCTGGCGCCGCTGCACGGCAATGACCGCCCCAGCCTCGAAAGCTGCGCCGACCAGGCGCTCTACGCGGTCAAGCGCAAGGGCGGCGGCGGCTGGTGCGTGTATCCGCCCGACGGCTGGCCAGCCGGCGAGACGGCCTGATACCGGGTGATGTCGGCTCTGGACGTTTTGCGGCCGCTTACCTCGTTCCCACTGCGAATGCAGCTTGGTACGAGCTTCAAGCCCCGAGGAGCATGTCCGCCAGCGTTGCTGGGCTGGCGGCCGCCCGCCAGTGCTCAGCCATGTCGCCGGCCTGCAGGCTGCCGTAGCCCCAGGTCGCGGCGATGAAGGGCAGGCGGTTGGCGTCGGCCGATTCGCCGTCTTCGGCGCGGTCGCCGACATAGACTGCTTCCCCGTGCGGAATGCCGAGGTCGGCGAGCAGGCGCGCGATCATGGCCGCCTTGTCGGGCAGGCGAGGCTCGAACATGTCCAGCGCGTAGACGGCGTCGAAATGATGCGCCCAGCCGAGGTGCTGCAGGATCAATCTAGTGGGATGCAGGCGCTTGTTGGTGGCGATCGCGAGCCGGCCGCCGCCTGCCGCCAGCCGGGCCAGCATGCCGCCGACGCCGGCATAGGCTGCCGTCTGAAGGTAGCCGGTGGTGTCGTAGCTGGCCTTGAAGCCGTCGGCCAGGGGGCTGATCAGCGCCGGATCGGTGCTGTCTGCCAGCATCTGCAGGGTCTCGGTCAGCGGCGGGCCGACGATGGAAGCGTCGATCGTCCGTGCAGGTGTGCGGCCGGCAGCAGCGAAGGCATCCCGGTAGCTGGCGAGGATGGCGGGGGCGGAGTCGATCAGGGTACCGTCCAGATCGAACAGGATGTGCCGGTAGGCGGGCATGGTGGCGTCCACAGCGGTAGGACGCACATTCTACGGTCTTGCCGGCGGTGGCGTGGCGGCGGTCCGGTTGAAAGAAATCCTGACAAACAGCCGCTTCGGCCGGGCCCGTCCTGCGGTATGGTCTGCATCCTTTCGGTTCCTGCCCGGATTCTTGCTGCCGATGCCTCTGCTCAAGCACCGACTGTTGCGGCTCGTCGCCCTGGCGCGGCGTTATCCGGGTGTGATCGCGGCCTTCGGTTTCGTTTCCGGCGTGGCTTCCTTCTTTCTGATCGATCGCCATGAAGGCTTTGCGCGCGTCATTGCGGCGGCGATGCTGATCGGCTGGGTCTGGCTGGTGCTGGAGCGGATGCTGAGCGAGCTGCTGCTCGAGCGTTTCGGCCTGCATCTGCCTGCGCCGGTGCTGCGCTACGTGACGCAGCTGATCCACCAGGAGAGCCTGTTCTTCGCCTTGCCCTTCTTCCTTGCGAGCACGTCGTGGAACAGTGGGCAGGCGGTGTTCACCGGCAGCCTGATCGTGGCGGCACTGGTCGCCCTGATCGATCCGATCTATTACCGCCGGCTCGCGCCCCGGCGCTGGCTGTTCCTGACCTATCACACGCTGGCCCTGTTTGCGGTGCTGCTGGTGGCGATGCCGCTGATCCTGCAGCTGCCGACCGCGCGCAGCTACGAGCTTGCGCTGGGCATCGCGGTGCTGCTTGCCTTTCCCAGCCTGCTCGGCTCGATCACGGTGCCGCGCTGGTGGCGCGGGGTGCTGGTGGTGGGGCTGATGGGGGTGCTCGCCGCAACCGGCTGGCTGGCGCGCTTGTGGGTGCCGCCAGCCACGCTGCGCCTGACCGACGTCGCGCTCGCCAGCAGCATCGACGATGCGCAGCGTGCGCCGGCCGACAGCCTGGCGGAGATCGATGCCCCCCAGCTGTTGGCACAGGGGCTGTATGCCTATACCTCGATTCGTGCGCCGCTGGGCCTGCAGGAGCGCATCCAGCATGTCTGGCTCCACGAAGGGCGCGAGATCGACCGGATCACGCTCGATATCCGTGGCGGGCGCGAGGAGGGCTATCGCGCCTGGACGCACAAGCTGATGTTTCCCGAGAATCCCGCCGGCCGCTGGCAGGTCAGGGTGCTGACTGGCGACGAGCAGATGATCGGCACGCTTCGCTTCCACGTGCGGGGCGTTGCGGCCGGCAATTGAGCGGCGCTGCCGCGGCGGAGGAAATGCCCAGCGTGGCGTGCTTCTCGCCCGGCCTCATTTGATCCTTCAAACCGCGGGAGCCTGCGTGTAGCCTCCATTCGCCTGCCTGTATCGGCGCTTGCCGGCACGGCATTTGTTCGTGGAGCCTTGATGGATACCTTGTTGTTGCACTTCGACGATGAAACCCTGGAGGCGGAACGCCTGGCACGGGCGGTGGGCGTCGAATGTGCGGTCATCGAGCGGCACAGCTTCCCCGATGACGAGCTTCACCTGCGCCTGCCCCAGTCCCTGCCGAGCAGGGTGGTCGTCTATCGCAGTCTGCACCGTCCCAACGAGAAGCTGCTGGAGCTGCTGCTGGTGGTGCGCGCCGCGGGCCGGCGGGGGGCCGAGCATGTCACGCTGGTGGCGCCGTATCTGGCCGGCCTGCGGCGGGACGATGAATCCGCGGCAGGCGAGGCTGGCTGCGAGGGCATCGTCGGCGGTTTTCTCGCAGGCTTGTTCGATGCGGTGCTGACTGCGGACCCGTATCCGAGCCGTGTCTCGTCGCTGGCAGAGGCCGTGCCGGTGCTGCATGCACATGCCGCCTTGCCGCGCGAAGCCGGCGTGGAGCAGGGCCGGAGTACCGGCTGCGACTCCCATCCCAACAAGGCGGCATGCCTTGCTCCCCGGTTGGCCGAAGCCCTGCGCGCAATTCACGCCGCTTGAGGTTTCCGCCCCGCCCCGGGCCCGCCTTTGGTCGCGCGGGCGATGACGTTCAGAAGGCTTGGTGCTAGCATCCTGTCTTTCTGCATGGGCAGGAGTCCTTGTCGCGCCGGCAAAGAGCCTCCCGTCCTGCGCGGCTTCGATGATCCACAGCGGGGAGAGGTGTGAAGCAAACGGTAAGGACCGTGGTATTTGCCGATCTGACGGGGAGTACCGGTCTTTTTGAATCGGCGGGCAACATGATTGCCACGCGGCTCGTCACGCGTTGCACGCAGACCATCGGCCGCCACCTCACCCTTGCGGGCGGACAGCTCGTGAAATACCTGGGAGATGGCGTGCTGGTGCTGTTCGACAACACGCTCGCTGCCGTCGAAGCCGCCTCGCGAATGCAGGAGGTGCTGCGCGAGCAGGTTCCCGGGCTGCCGCAAGGCGGCATGCTCGGCGTCAAGACCGGCATCGAGCGGGGCCCCATCGTCGAACATGACGGCGACTGTTATGGCGATGCGGTGAATGTCGCCGCCCGGCTCAGCGACCGTGCCCAGCCGGGCGAGACGCTGATCGGCGAAGCCGCGTTCGACGGCCTGCCCGAGGCCCAGCGGCTGGCATGCCAGAGCCTCGACCGCATCACGATCAAGGGCAAGGCCGAGCCGATGCGGGTGTGGCGCGTCGATTGGGCGCGAACTGCCGAATCGACCGTGGCCGCAAGCTTCGACTTCAACCAGCTGCTCGAAGACCGCCAGCCGGTCCAGCGCATCGACATCCACAGGCTGGAGCATCAGGCAGTGCTGTATTCGGGCGAGGGCCCGCTGATCGTCGGGCGCGGCGACGGCGCGGGTTTTGCCATCGATGATCCTCGCGTGTCGCGCCGGCATGCCCGCATCGAGTGGACGGGCGGGCAGTGCACCTTCACCGACTTCAGCAGCAATGGCAGCTGGGTGCGTTTTGCCGGCTCCTCCGCACCGGTGATGCTGCGCCGCGACAGTTGTGCGCTGTACGGCGCTGGCGAGATCGGCCTCGGCGCCCAGCCGGAAGATTTCAGCGCGCCCACGCTCACCTTCCAGGTCACCGGCGAGGACTGAGTCTGCGTCAAGCCGGCCGGCCGTCTGCCTGGGCTGGCGTTGCATGATTCGTGCACTTTTACTGCGACGTGTTCGGCGTCGGCAGTCAAACTGGGCGCGGACTCAACGGCTTGCGGAACATGAACCATAAATGGCTGGGTATCACGCCTTCCTCCTGGCGTGCATTGCGGATCGTCATGCCTTACATGGTGGCGGCAGGTCTCTGGATCGGGTTGTCCGACAGCCTTGCACGATGGTTTGCGGCCGATGCCGACGTCTATGCCAGGCTGCAGACCTGGAAAGGTTCGATCTTCGTCATCGCCACCGGAATCCTGCTCCATGTCCTGATGCGCGCGCAGTTCAGGCGCATCGAAGGCTCACGGGCCAAGGCGAGGAATCTCGCGGCGTACCTGCGGCGGATGCTGGAGTCGCTCGACGACCTGATCTTCGTCTTCGACGACAGGATGCATTTCGCCGACGCCTATTACCCCGACCGTTCCGCCTTGCTGATCCCGCCCGAGCACTTCATGGGCAAGCGGGCCGACGAAGTGGGAATGCCGGCCGAAATCTGCCAGGCGCTGCAGCAGGTATATGACGAGCGCTCGACGCAGTCGGTCGAATATGCGCTCGATCTGCCGCATGGCCGCTGCTGGTACAGCGCCAAGGTCTCGCCGATGATCGACGAGGATGGGACCTTCGTCGGCGCGATCGCGGTGGTGCGCGAGATCACGGCGCTCAAGAGCAGCGAGCAGCGTTTCCGGCGCCTGTTCGAGGATCTCGACAACATTGCCGTGCAGGGTTTCGGTGCCGATCGCCGGGTGGTGTTCTGGAATGCCGCGAGCGAAGCGCTGTACGGCTATTCGCGTGAAGAAGCCCTGGGCCAGCGCCTGGAAGAACTGATGATCCCCCCGGCCTACCGCGACGAAGCGGTTCGCCGCTACCACGCCTGGATGGAGCGCGACGAGCCGATTCCGCCCGGAGAAATGGAACTGCTCAATCGCGACGGTGAACTGGTCCCGGTGTTCTCATGCCACACCATGCTGCGCAACGAGCGGGGCGAGGCGGAGATGTACTGCGTCGATGTCGACCTGCGCGAGCTGCGCGAGACGCAGGCGCAACTGCGGCTTGCGGCGACCCACGATCCGCTCACCGGCCTGCCGAACCGCGTGCTGGCGCGGGACAGGTTCGATCTGGCGCTGGCGCTGGCAGTGCGCGACCGGACGCTGCTGGCATTGCTGTTCGTCGATCTCGACCATTTCAAGATCATCAACGACACCCTCGGCCATGGCGTGGGTGACCGCTTCCTGCAGGAGATCGGCCGGCGGCTCACGTCCTGCCTGCGCGAGAGCGACACGGTCAGCCGCCAGGGCGGCGACGAGTTCCTGGTCATGATGTCCGGCCTGCACGATCGGGCCGCGGTTGCCGCGATCGCCCAGAAGATCATCGAAGCGGTGCAGGAGCCGTGCAGCATCGACGGCCGCTCGCTGAGCTGCTCGTGCTCGATCGGCATCGCCACCCACCCGGACGACGGTATGGATTTCGACAGCCTGCTGCTGCGTGCGGACACCGCGATGTACCAGGCCAAGGCGAGCGGACGCGACGCCTTCCGCTTCTTCACCACCCAGATGAACGTCGATGCGCATGAGCGCCTGACGATGCTGAACCACCTGCGCAATGCCATCCAGCATGGCGAGCTGGAATTGCACTACCAGCCCCAGATCGATCTCGCCACCGGCAGGGTGGCCGGTGCCGAGGCACTGCTCCGCTGGCACTGTGCCGAGCTCGGCAGCGTGCCGCCGGTCCGTTTCATCCCGCTGGCGGAAGAGTCGGGCCTGATCATCCAGATCGGTGAATGGGTGCTGCGCGAAGCCTGTCGCCAGGCTCGGGAATGGCGCGACCGGGGCTTGGGCCTGGAGGTGATGGCGGTCAATGTCTCTGCGCTGCAGTTCCATCGCGGCGATCCGGTGGAAATGGTCGGCCGCATCCTGCGCGAAACCGGCCTGCCGGCCGAATGCCTGGAGCTGGAGCTGACCGAATCCCTGCTGGTGCAGGATGGCTCCGGTGCGACGCTGGATACCTTGCGCCGGCTCAAGGCGCTCGGCCTGCGGATCGCGATCGACGATTTCGGCACCGGTTACTCCAGCCTTGCCTACCTGCGCCGCTTCCCGATCGACAAGCTGAAGATCGACCGCGCCTTCGTGCGCGATCTGGCCAGCGACCCCGAGGATGCGGCGATCGTCAATCTGATCGTCGACCTCGGCCGGATCTTGAAGCTGAAGACCGTCGCCGAAGGCGTCGAGGACCACGGGCAACTGGCTTTCCTCAGCGAACGCGGCTGCAATGAGGCACAGGGGTATCTGTTCGCACGGCCGATGCCGTCCTCGGAATTCGCTGTCTATCTGGATACGGTGCCGCTGCTGCCGGGGCAGCCTGACCGGGCTTCCCCGCCGTAGGGGCGCCTCCATCGCTGCCTTTTCCGTGTCGTGATGCACATCGGCGGCGGTTTGCCCGAGCCGGCCCCGTCCGGCCCGTGCGGTTTTACCGCGACGACGCCAGCATCAGCCGCCAAGCTGTGCGCATGGATTCAATGGTTTGCGGAACATGAATTGTAAATGGCTGGGCATCGCTCCCTCCACCGTGCGCGCGTTGCGGATCGTCATGCCCTACATGGCAGTGGCAGGGCTGTGGATGGGGCTGTCCGACAGCATCACGCAGTGGCTTGCAGCGGATGCCGATATCCATGCTGGGCTGCAGACCTGGAAAGGGGTGATCCTCGTCCTTGCCACCGGGCTTCTGCTTTTTGCCCTGATGCGCGAGCAATTCGCCCGCATCGAGCTCTCGCGCGCCAGGTCGCGCGAGCTCGCGACATATCTGCGGCGGATGCTGGAGTCGCTCGACGACCTGATCTTCGTCTTCGACGACAAGCTGCGTTTCGCCCATGCCTATTACCCGGACCCCAAGGCCTTGTTGATCCCGCCCGAGCATTTCATGGGCAAGGAGGCTGGTGAGGCGGGCCTGCCGGCCGAGATCGGCCTGGCCCTTCAGCGGGTATGCGACGAGCGCTCGACGCAGTCGGTCGAATATGCGCTCGATCTGCCGCAGGGGCGCTGCTGGTACAGCGCCAAGCTTTCGCCGATGATCGACGAGGATGGACAGTTCGTCGGTGCGATCGCGGTGGTGCGCGACATCACTGCGCTCAAGAGCAGCGAGGAACGCTGCCGCCGCCTGTTCGAGGATCTCAGCAATGTCGCCGTGCAAGGCTACGATTCCGAGCGCCGGGTGGTGTTCTGGAATTCCGCGAGCGAGGCCTTGTACGGCTATCCACGTGAAGAAGCCCTGGGCCGCCGCCTGGAGGATCTGATCATTCCTCCCGTCTGCCGCGACGAGGTGATCCGCCTGCACCGCAACTGGATCGACAAGGGCGAGCCGATCCCGGCCAGCGAGATCGAACTGCTCAACCGTGATGGCGAACTGGTCCCGGTCTTCTCTTCCCACACCATGCTGAGCAACGAGCGGGGCGAGGCGGAGATGTACTGCGTCGATGTCGACCTGCGTGAGTTGCGCGAGACGCAGGAGCAATTGCGCCGCGCGGCAACCCACGATCCGCTCACCGGCCTGCCGAACCGCGTGCTGGCGCGGGACAGGTTCGGCCAGGCGCTGGCGCTGGCCGCGCGCGAGCAGACGCTGGTGGCGCTGCTGTTCGTCGATCTCGACCGTTTCAAGATCATCAACGACACCCTTGGCCACGGCGTGGGCGACCGCTTCCTGCAGGAGATCGGCCGGCGGCTGTCGTCCTGCCTGCGTGCAAGCGACACCATCAGCCGCCAGGGCGGCGACGAGTTCCTGGTCGTGCTGTCCGGCCTGCGCGATCGCGGCATGGTTTCGGCAATCGCGCAGAAGATCATCGAGGCAGTGGCGCAGCCTTGCGACATCGACGGCCATGAGTTGAGCTGCTCGTGCTCGATCGGCATCGCCATCCATCCGGACGACGGGGCGGATTTCGACAGCCTGCTGCTGCGTGCGGATACCGCGATGTACCAGGCCAAGGCGAGCGGACGCAACGTCTTCCGCTTCTTCACCGCGCAGATGAACGTCGATGCGCACGAGCGCCTGACGATGCTGAACCATCTGCGCAATGCCATCCAGCATGGCGAGCTGGGGTTGCACTACCAGCCGCAGATCGATCTCGCCACCGGCAGGGTGGTCGGTGCGGAAGCCTTGCTGCGCTGGGAGTCTGCCGAACTCGGCAGCGTGCCGCCGACACGTTTCATCCCGCTGGCGGAAGAGTCGGGCCTGATCATTCCGGTGGGCGAATGGGCGCTGCGCGAGGCGTGCCGCCAGGCCCGTGCATGGCGCGACCAGGGGATGGGTCTGGAGGTGATGGCGGTCAATGTCTCTGCGCTGCAGTTCCATCGCGGCGATCCGGTGGAAATGGTCAACCGCATCCTGCGCGAAACCGGCCTGCCGGCCGAATGCCTGGAGCTGGAGCTGACCGAATCCCTGCTGGTGCAGGATGGCTCCGGCGCGACGCTGGACACCTTGCGCCGGCTCAAGGCGCTCGGCCTGCGGATCGCGATCGACGATTTCGGCACCGGCTACTCCAGCCTTGCCTACCTGCGCCGCTTCCCGATCGACAAGCTGAAGATCGACCGTGCCTTCGTGCGCGATCTGGCCAGCGACCCCGAGGATGCGGCGATCGTCAATCTGATCGTCAACCTCGGCCGGATCCTGAAGCTGAAAACCGTCGCCGAAGGCGTCGAGGACCATAAGCAACTGGCCTTCCTCAGCGAGCGGGGCTGCAATGTGGCGCAGGGTTTCCTGTTCGCGCAGCCGATGGCGCCAACGGCGTTCGCCGCCTATCTCGAGACGAGGCTCCTGTTGCGAGGGCGGGAATCCCTGCCGCACGCGGCCTAGGGCTGCTATCCTTCGAAGCTTTTTTCGAGAAGCTTTCGATGGAGTCCGCTTTCCGTCGCGGCGCCCGGGAAGGGCTGCGCGATTTCCTGCCGCTGTCGGTCGGCCTGGTACCCTGGGGCATCGTCACCGGCATCGCGATGCGCTCGATCGGCCTGACCGAGCTCGAGTCGCTGGGCATGAACCTGCTGGTGTATGCAGGCACTGCACAGCTCGGCACGCTGCCGCTGATTGCCGCCGGTGCGCCGCTGTGGCTGATCATGCTCACCGCGCTGGCGCTGAACCTGCGCTTCGTCATCTTCAGTGCCTCGATCGCACCGATGTTCGCAGGACGAAGCCTGTCCGAACGCCTGGCCTCCAGCTATCTGCTCGTCGATGGCGTGTATGCGATCTGCGCCGACAAGGCGTTGAAATCCGGCGACGCGCAGTGGCGCTGGGGCTACTTCATCGCGCCGTCGATCTTCAACTGGATCATGTGGCAGCTGTTCGTCGCCTTTGGCGTGTTCGGCGCCGATTTCGTGCCGCGCAACTGGTCGCTGGAGTTCATGGTGACGATCGCGCTGATGGTCATGGTGCTGCCGATGGTGCGCACGCGGCCGATGCTGATCGCCGCGCTGGCCGGCGGCCTGGGCGCCGTGCTGCTGCGCGGCCTGCCGCTGCGCCTCGGCGTCGTGGCGGCCATCGTGCTCGGCATCGGCGCCGGCTTCATCGCCGAACGCTGGCAGCAGCGCGGGAGGCCGTCATGATCGAAGGCGTGTGGCTGTGGCTGGCTTTCGTGCTGATGTCGATGACGACGGTCGGCACCCGCGGCAGTTTCATCCTGCTGGGCGAAAAGGGGCGTTTGCCGCCCGCGCTGCAGCGCGCGCTGCGCTATGCGCCGGCGGCGGCGCTGTCCGCGCTGGTGGTGCCCGACCTGCTGCTCGACGGCAACGAGGTGTCACTGCTGAATCCCAAGCTCGCCGCCGGCGTGGTGGTGATCGGCGTGGCCTTGCGCTGGCGCAATCCCTGGCTGCCTTTCATCGTCGGCATGGCGGTGTTGCTGGGGCTGAAAAAAGGGCTGGGCTGGTAGCGGCAGCCACCGGCCCAGCCCTGGGGTGCCTGGCAGTGCCGGTGGCGCGAACCGCCGGCAGTGCCGCCGCTGCCCGGCTTACTCGATCGCCGAGCTGGATTTCGCCATTTCGCGCAGCGCGAACTTCTGGATCTTGCCGGTGGAAGTCTTCGGCAGCACGCAGAACTCGATGTACTTGGGCACCTTGTAGCGAGCCAGATGCTCGCGGCAGTGGGCGACGATGTCGTCGGCGGTGACGCCGGCGCCGTCCTTGACCTCGATGTAGGCGGCGGGCACCTCACCCCACTTCTCGTCGGGCTTGGCGACCACGGCGGCGGTCAGCACCGCGGGATGGCGGTACAGCACTTCCTCGACTTCCAGCGAGGAGATGTTCTCGCCGCCGGAGATGATCACGTCCTTGGAGCGGTCCTTGATCTTCACGTAGCCGTCCGGCTGCAGCACGCCGAGGTCGCCGGTGTGGAACCAGCCGCCGGCGAAGGCTTCCTGCGTGGCCTTCTCGTTCTTCAGGTAGCCCTTCATGACGAGGTTGCCGCGGAACATCAGTTCGCCCATGGTCTCGCCGTCGGCGGGCACGACTTCCATGGTCTGCGGATCCATCACCGTCAGGCCTTCCTGCATGTGGTAGCGCACGCCCTGGCGGCCGTTGCGTTCGGCGCGGCGGTCGATCGGCAGCTCGTCCCATTCCGGATGCTTGGCGCACACCGAGGCCGGGCCGTAGGTTTCTGTCAGGCCATAGACGTGGGTGATGTCGAAGCCGATGCGTTCGGCGCCCTCGATGATCGCGGCCGGGGGCGCGGCACCGGCGATCAGGCCGGCGACGCTGTGCTCGATGCCGGCGCGCAGCTGCTCGGGCGCGTTGATCAGCATGCCGTAGACGATCGGCGCGCCGCACATGTGGCTGACCTTCTGGCTGCGGATCAGCTCGAAGATCAGTGCCGGGTCGACCTTGCGCAGGCAGACGTTGACGCCGGCATTGGCGGCCATGGTCCAGGGGAAGCACCAGCCGTTGCAGTGGAACATCGGCAGCGTCCACAGATACACCGAGTGCTGCGGCATGCCCCAACTGATGATGTTGGAGGCTGCGTTCAGGTAGGCGCCGCGATGGTGGTAGACCACGCCCTTGGGGTTGCCGGTGGTGCCGGAGGTGTAGTTCAGCGCGATCGCATCCCACTCGTCGGCCGGCAGGCTCCACTGGTATTCGGGGTTGCCGCTGGCGAGGAAGTCGTCGTATAGCAGGGTGCCGACACGCTCGGTGCCCGGGTACTCGTCGTCGAGCGCGTCGATGACCAGCGGCTTGTCGCCTTCGAGCAGATCGAGCGCGGGGCGAACGATGGCAGCGAACTCGGGATCGGTGATCAGTACCTTTGCTTCACCGTGGCCGAGCATGAAGGCGACGGCTTCCGGGTCCAGGCGGGTGTTCAGGGTGTTGAGCACGGCGCCGGCCATCGGCACGCCGAAGTGGGCCTCGAACATCGGCGGCACGTTGGGCAGCATCACCGCCACGGTGTCGCCGCGCTTGACGCCGTGGGCGACCAGGGCGCTGGCCAGCCGGCGGCAGCGGGTATAGGTCTCGCTCCAGGTGTAGCTGCGCGAGCCGTGCACCACGCTGGTGCGGGTGGGATACACCAGTGCCGTGCGCTCGAGGAAGCTCAATGGCGACAGCGGGACATAGTTGGCCGGATTCTTGTCAAGTCCGACTGCGTAGGCATTCGACATTCTTTTTCCACTCCCATCGTGAGAAACGGGCTATTGAATAGGAATGAGTGCAGCGGTGCCCGTTTCCGATTTCTTCTCCTCGCACTGGCGGGGGACGTCCTCACCGCCTTGGCGCAAGGTGGTCGGGTGAGTCTGCCGCCGTCCCGCTGAGGAGAACAGGAGAATGATACGGTTTTCCGGGGGGTGTAGGAATGGGGCCGGCGGCAAAAAGATACGGAAACGTATGGAGCGATCCAGATGCAGCGCAGTACTCCGTCCGGGCTGGTTTTCAGGTCCGCGAGGGGGCAGGGTCGGCGTGGTTGTCCAGCGCCACCGGCAGTCGCCACTGCCGCGTGCAGCGTGCGTCCGCGGCTTCGAGCTGCCACAGGCCGCCGGTGTCGCCAGTGACGATCAGACGGCCGTCGTGCGTGCTCATCGCGCACACCCGCTGGGTATCGAAAACCTTGGCGGCCTTGCCGTCCGTGTCCCATGCCGCGGTCACGCCGGCGTGCGTGCAGCTCACCGCGAAACCACCGTCGATCGCGATGATGTCGCCTGCGTAGTCGCCGCAGCGTTCGATCAGGCCGGCGTCGGCTTCGCCGTAGCGCAACTGCTCGCCGTCGAGCAGGGCAAACAGCGGGCGGCCGGTCTTGCCTTCGTTCTGCATCGATACCGCGATGTTGCCGTGTGCGTCCTGCGCGATGTGGCGCACGCTCATGAAGGCGTCCGGCGGCCGGTGGCGGGACAGCAGCCGCCCGTCGGCCGGGTCCAGAAAGGCCAGCGTGGAGTCCATGCTGGTCAGGTTGCGCTTCACCCGGCCGGTCTCGGGGAGGGTCAGGATGCCGCCGACGGCGACGGCCAGGCGGCCGTCGGCCATCCATTCGACCGCGTGCGGGCCGATGCCGCCGCAGGGCCAGGCGTCCAGGCGTTCGAGGCTCAAGGCGTCGAATACGCCGATGCGGCCGTCGCCGGTGATCAGGTCGGTTTCGGTGGCGTACAGCACGCGGCCGTCCGGGCGGAAGGCGAGATGGCCTTCGAAGCGCGATTCGTCGTCGGTTTCGAAGCGCGCCAGTTCGGTGCCGGTGGCAACGTGCCAGCGCACGAGGAAATCGCCGGGACGGCGCGCTGCGACCACTGCGCTGCCATCTCCCGACGGATGCCAGGCGATGTCATGGCCGCGCGCAGGCAGGGCGAGCGTTGGCGAGTCCGCGCCGAGCAGGCCGGCGTGGAATTCGGTCGGACGCGTCGGCGAATCGCTCCAGCAGGTCAGCAGAGCGGGCGGGGCGCCGGCATCTCCCAGGGAACAGGCGGAGGCCCACGCGAACGCCGGGCGGGCGGCGAGCCCGCCGCAGGACAGCGCCGCGAGACCGGCAAGCAGGCGGCGGCGCGAGAGCTCAGTCGCCATCGTTGTCTCCGAAGCCGACTCGGACCTTGAGATGCTCCGCGGCATCGTGGGCAAGCAGCCCCTGCAGCACGGCCAGCGCCTCGATGGCCCGGGAGATGGCGGCTCCGCCGTCCTTGCCGGGGGGCGACGGCAATGCCTGAAGGGCAGTTGCGACGGTGGCGGCCTGGGCATCGAGCTTGTCGGCGAGCGCCAGCAGGCCGCGGCCGCGCAGGATGGCGGTGAGGCCTGGCAGGCCTTCGCGGCCTTGCAGGCCGAGCCGCAGGCCGTCGAACAGGGCGAGCAGGTGGGTGCGCTCCTCGCCGCTGCGCCAGGCGTCGAAGCCGCTGCGGTCGGTCGGTTTGCGGGCGGGTTTTTCAAGATACTTGACCCGAAGCGTGTCGAAACCACCGATCAGGATGTTCACCCCGTCGCTCAGCATCAGGGCTTCGGTTTCCTCGTCGACCTCCTCCAGGCTCGAGATCCATGCCGGCCAGGCAGGCAGCAGCGCTTCGAGGTCACGGCTGGCGTCGGCCGCCAGCCAGCTGGCGTAGCCGCAGGCCGTGGCGTCTGCGGTGAGCGATGTCCTGGCCGGGTCGAACAACAGGTATTCCAGCGCCGGGAGGCCCTTGGCGGTGACGCCGATGCGCTCGTCCGGCAAGGTGCCGGCCGCGCGGCCGCGCAACGAGGATTCGATCTGAGGCGGGCGGGTGGGCCAGAAGTCGATGCGGCGCAGGATGCGGCTTTCCAGCGCCGGGCCGAAAGGCAGCGCGCTGAGGCGGCGCAGCCCGAGCGCGGTCTGCCGCCATGCGGCGCGTGCGGCTTCGAGCGCATCGTCCTGCGCTTGCTGGCACAGCGCGTCGACGTGCTGTGCCAGCGCGGTCGAGGAGCGGGCCAGGTTGACGTAGCCGGGGGTCAGCACCTGCTGGCCGAGTGCGGACATCCACGCAGCAGGGCTGATGAAAGGTGCTGGCGCAGCCGCGCTTGCCGGGGCGGACAGTAGCGCGGCTGCGAGCAGGGCGGCGGCAAGGGAAGGGCGCTGCTTCATAGCGACTCCAGGAAACGGATCAGGGCGTCGCGCTCGGCCTGGCTGAAGCCGAGCACGCGCGACTTGGCGGCTTCGGCTTCGCCGCCGTGCCACAGGATGGCCTCCATCAGGTTGCGGGCGCGACCGTCGTGAAGGAAGAAGGTGTGGCCGTTCACCGTCTTGACCCGGCCGATGCCCCACAGCGGAGGCGTGCGCCATTCGCGCCCGTCGGCGTCGAAATCGGGCCGGCTGTCGGCCAGCCCTTCGCCCATGTCGTGCAGCAGCAGGTCGGTGTATGGATAGATGGTCTGGTTCGACAGTTCCGGGTAGCCGGGCAAGTCTCCGGTCACATGCCGGGGGGTGTGGCAGCTTGCGCAGTTGGCTTCGTGGAACAGGCGCTTGCCGGCAAGAACCTGCGGGTCGCGGGCATCGGGGCGCGCCGGGACGGCGAGCGTGGTGGTGTAGAACACCGTGCGATCGAGCGTGCGGTCATCGATGTCCACCTCGGGCTCACCGCGGCCGCGGCGCCATTCGGCTTCGCGCTGCTGGCGTTCGAGGCAGTCCGTCTGCGCGGGCATGCACTCCTCGTGCGGGAACAGCGTGCTGGTGATGCCGATGTCGCCGTGGAAGGCGCCCGCGGTCTGGTGGCGCACCGTGGCGACGTTCGCCTTCCAGCCGAAGCGGCCGACCGCCCAGTCCTGCTTGCCGGCATCCCAGACGCGGTTCGGGCGGCCCGAGATGCCGAGGCCCTCTTCCGCCTGGCGCGCGGCGGCGGCAAGCAAGCCAGCTTCCGGGACCGCTTCCAGCAGGCCGAGGCCGATCACTGCCGGGGCGACGCGCGGCGAAACCTGTGTTTCGGGGTGCATCGGCCCATAGGCCAGGTCGTGCAGCCGGTAGCTTGGCCTGCGCAGCGAATAGGGCGTGCCGTCGGCGAACTGGCCCGGCTGTTCGGTATAGCGGATCTCGACCGCGCCTTCTGCCGTGATGCCGGTTACGGCGGCATTGTTGAACTGGCTGCCGTAGCTGGGTTCCGGCACCACGCCGTCCTTGCCCGCGGGGCGTTCGGCCGTGGCTGGAATCGACAGGCGGAACAGCAGGCCGACCGGTTGCGCGGTGTTGATGCCGTCCGGTGCCGGCGGCGGCGCGCCCCGGCCGTCGAGGATGTGACAGCCCGCACAGGAGCGGGCGATGAAATGGGGGCCGAGGCCGTCACGGCCGGTGGTGGAGGCGGGGGCTTCGACCCAGTTCTTCTTGAAGAAGGAGTTGCCGATGAAGAATGGCGTCTGGCGGTCGACCGACAGGTTGGCCGCGGGGTAGGAAAAGGCGTTGCGCCCCTGGTCGCTGGTCGTGGTCCTGCCGCCGGGCAGATCCTCGCCAGGTTCGAAGTCTGCTGTGCCGGCGATGGCCGGCAGGCTCAGAGCTACTGCTGCGACCATTGCGGTACGCAGGCTGTGTTTGAGTGGCATCAGTCGATTGGTTCCGTGCGTGCAGGGCCCGATTGCCTGACGGTGGAATGCGGGCGTGCACCGTGGAAGGGGCGCCCCGAAAACGGCGCCAGCCTTCCACGGCGGCGGGAGTTTACTCCGGCAGATCGGTGTTCAGGCGCTTGATGCCGAGCACTTCGGCTGCCTTCACCAGGCTCTCGGTCTGCTGCTTCAGGCTGGCGACGGTGGCCTCCACCTTCGGCCGGCCCGGGTTGCCGGCCAGGATGGCCTGGTCGAAGGGGGCAGGGATGGCTTCGGCGGCTTTCAGGCTGGCGCTCATGCGGGCATCGACTTCGGCGGCGAGCGCCTTGTCCTTTTTCGTCACCAGCGCACTGAGCGACGGCCCTTTCAGCAGCGAGCCATCGGCGCGCTGGAACTCGCCGCGCCAGACGTTGCGGATGCCGAGCGCGTTGGTGGCGGCATCGCGGTGGGTGTTGTCGGAGAAGCACGAATGCTCGTCTTCCTGGCTCTGCGAGTCGAGCGCGACCTCGATGCGCTCGCCGGCCAGTTCTGCGCGGCTGAGGATGCCGAGCGCCGAGATCACCTTGGTCAGGCTCGCCGGATCGGCGACGAATTCCGCGCGGTAGTTCTGCGCGCCCGGCGCCCAGGCCTGGGTCAGATCTTCGAGGTCCTGCACCAGCAGGTCGGTGACGATCTGCAGATAGGCGCGGCGGCGGTCGGCGTTCGGCGCCTTGTCGTCGACGAAGTCCGTCCACGCGCGGTCGCCGGGGCCGTCGGCACGCAGATCCTGGCCCCACAGCAGGAATTCGATCGCATGCCAGCCGGTGGAGATGTTCTCCTCGCCGTCCTTCTCGTTGAGTTCGGCGAGCGTCTCGGCGTCCAGCTTCACGCTGCGGTCGTTGATGATGCCGGCGCCCGGGTTGCCTTCCACGCTGTCGACATAGGCTTCGTCCATCGGCCAGGCGTTGATGCGGCCTTCAGGGCCGTCCTCGCCGTCGATCGGGCCGCCATAGAAGCGGAAGGCTTCGGTCTGGCCGTACCACTCGCGTGCTTCCAGCCAGCGCTTGCGCGCTTCGAGCAGGCCGGCTTCGGATGGTGCGGCGACGAAGGCGTCGATGGCCTTTTTCATCGTTTGCGCGGTGGCGGCGGAGTCCGCATAGCTGGCGTGGACGAGCTGGCCATAATGGTTCAGCACGTCCTGCGGGGTGACGGCTTTCTGAGCGAAGGCGGGCAGGGCGAGGGCCGCGGCCAGGCCGACGGCGAGGAGCTTCAGGCGCATCGAGTGATCTCCGTGAAAAAGGTCTGCGAGATAGTGCACGCAAATGAGAACGAGTGCTATTATTTACTGTTCCGGGGGCATTGTAAAATCAATGCCTCGCGAGTACACAGGCTATGGAGGTGCTGTGCCTGACGGCGAATCGTGAAGTCTTGACATGCATTTTTGATTGGCAGATGATATCGAGAACCATTCTCAAATGAAAGGGGTTTCTCATGGCGGCGAGTACACTAATGGATGCGTCCATCGAGCAGAATCGCCTGCTGGCAGGGGTGCTGATGCATGTCTCGCGCTATCTCGATACCGGCTGTCCCCGTGCCGCTCACCAGGCCGGGTTGCTGCTGCGCTGCCTCGACACCAGCACGATGGATGAAGAACTGATGTCCTCGTGCGAACAGCTCGACCAGGCGATATCCCATGCCTGCCATGCGGGTGGTGCGAGCGCCGGCAGCGATGCATGGACTTCGATTCAGTCTCGCTCGCGTACTTCCGCCACAAGCTTTTCATTTCCGAACTGATCGAAGGAGATCATCTTGTCTCGTTACACCGGCCCCCGATTGAAAGTGATGCGTGCGCTTGGAACAGAGCTGCCCGGCCTGTCGCGCAAGTCGCTCGGCGAGCGCAACTACCCGCCTGGCCAGCACGGCCAGCGCCCGAAGCGCAAGTCGGGCTACGGCGTGCAGCTGATCGAGAAGCAGAAGCTGCGCTTCAACTACGGCCTGACCGAAAAGCAGATCCAGCGCCTGTTCCGCGAAGCCAAGCGCGACCGCGGCCCGACCGGCGACAAGCTGCTCGAGCTGCTCGAACGCCGCCTGGACAACTTCGTCTTCCGCGCCGGCTTTGCGCCCACCACCGTGGCTGCCCGCCAGCTGGTGCGCCACAAGCATGTGCTACTGAATGGCCGTTCGGTCAACATCCCGTCGATTCGCGTCAAGCCGGGTGACCGCATCCAGATCACCGAGCGCGGCCGCCGCATTCCGATCGTGGTCGAGGCGCTTGCCGAGCCGGCGCTGACCCGCCCCGAATGGCTGAGCTTCGACGAGGCCGCCTTCGCCGCCAGCGTGACGCGCACGCCGTCGCCGGACGAAGTGCCGTTCCCGGTCGACGTCCAGCAAGTCGTCGAATACTACGCGGTGCGGCTGTGAGCATTCCGGCATCCCGCCGTCGTGGCGGCGCGGCTTCGGCCGCGCCGGACGATGGGCTGGCCTATCCGAACCAGCCCGAACTGGCACTCGCCGCCGTCCTGCAGTTGCTGTCGCGCTTTCCGGCGCGGCAGTCGCCGGCGGTGGCGAAAGCCATTGCCGATCATCTCCAGGTGATCGGCAATGACGCCAGGATGGCCGGCTGCGTGCGCGAATGCGCATCCAGGCTGGTCGATGATTGGCGCGCGTACGCCATGTTGAGCGAATCCTCGCCAACTCCGGCAGCGGGTTCGCAGGTGCATTGATCGATTGCCGTCATGGGGCTCATGCCCCCGGGAGCAGGATCATGAGCAAGAAGAAGTGCTGCAAGAAGGACAAGCCCTGCAAGGGTTGCCCGAAGCTGAAGAAGTAGGACGGAAAGTGCGGGGTAGGGTATCGGATATGTGGATTTGACCGGAATCAAACGGTAGTGATTCCCATTCAGCTATCGTTGTCTCAGCCTGATTCCCTGTCATCCCGAGCAAGCCAGCCAAGTGCAAGCCAGCTCGCTGCCCGATGGAGCCGTTCATGAAGTCCCGTCCGCACACGCTGTGCCTGGCCATGCTGGGTCTGTTCGCCGTTCCCTTGTCCCTGGTTCCCTCTTCTGCCGCGTGTGCCGATACCCTGCTCGGCGAGCAGGTCGTCACCGCCAAGGGTTATGCGGGTGATGCACTCGAGACTCCGCAGGCGATCGAAGTGCTGCACCCCGCTGCAGCGGGCGCCAAGGTACCCGGCGACCTGCTGCGCGGTGCGCCCGGGCTGGCTGCGCAGTCCGATGGCGCCTGGGGGCAGAACCCGGTGCTGCGCGGCCTGAAACGGGAAAGCGTGGTCGTCATGGTCGACGGCCTGCGGGTCAATTCCGCCCAGCCGCAGGGCGCGATCGCCTCCTTCATGGATCTCGGCCTGCTCGACCGCGTGGAAGTGGTGAAGGGGCCGGGTTCGGTGCTGCACGGCAGCGGTGCGATGGGCGGCGTGGTCAACATGCTGACGCCTGAAGCCGGCTTCAGCGCCGACCAACGCATCGGCGGACGCGCCGGGCTACGTTACAGCAGCGTCGACAAGGGCGTCGCCGGCGCGCTGCTGGTGCAGCGCTCGAATGCGGACCATGCCCTGGTGCTGGGCGCCGCCGGGCGCGACATCGGCGACTACCGCAGCCCGGACGGCCGCGAGCGCCGTACCGGCTATGACTCCAGTAGCCTGCTGCTCAAGTACCGCCACCGTCTCGGCGACGACCTCAGCCTGCGGCTGAACCTGCAGCGGCATGAGGACAAGGACGTTTGGTATCCCGGTTCGGCGCGCACCGGCGCGGGCATTCCGCCGCCGCTCGGCGTCGCCACCATCCACTCGCCCGAGCAGCGCCGCGAACTCTACGAACTGGGTATCGATGCCAAACTGGGTGAGGGGCAGCTGTCGGCCGAGGTCTATCGCCAGGAAGTGTTCCGCCAGATCCGCGCCCGCGCCGAGCGGCTCGGGCGCGACTACGTGCGCAACGACGTCACTTTCAGCACCGACGGGCTCAGGGCCAAGTACATGTTCCCGGCCGGCGGCAGCCATCTGCTGACGGTCGGCGCCGAAATCTGGCGCATGACCGGCGATCCCGAGCGCTACATGGACAACAACGCGCCCTTCTTCAACAACAACCAGCGCAACGATCCCTTCATCGACGGCGAGGTGGAGGCGGCCGGCGTTTTCGTCCAGGACGAGTTCGAGCTGGGCCGCACCCGCATCGTTGCCGGCGCACGCTACGACCGCGTCAAGGGCGACGCGAAGCAGAAGGGCTGGGGGCCGGCAGCGCAGACCCGCGGGCTCGACAGCACCGACAACAACCTGTCCTGGTCGCTGGGTGTGATCCAGCCGCTGAGCGAAAGCCTCAACGCCTACGCCAATCTCGGCCGTGCCTACCGTGCTGCCGACATGCGCGAACGCTTCGAGGATTCGGCGCGTGGCGACGGCTACTACCACGTCGGCAACCCGCAGCTCGACCCGGAAGTGTCGACCAGCGTCGAGGTCGGCCTCAAGAGCGCCACCCGTGGCGGCGTCGAATATCAACTGGCGGCCTTCTACACCCGCATCGACGACTACATCGCCGGCCGTGTCACCGGCGCAAGGCATCCGGGCACCGGCCTGCCGCTCAAGCGCACCGAGAACCTCGACAAGGTCACCATCTACGGCGTCGAAGGCAGCATGCGCGCGCCGGTCGGCGCCTTCGTCGCCGATGCCGGCTTCACCTGGCTGCGCGGCAGGAACCATCAGGACAGCGAGCCGCTGTACCAGATGCCGGCGCCCGAACTGCGGCTGGGCATCGGCCAGCCGGCCGAACGCGGCTTGTACTGGCATGCGCAGCTGCGCGCGGTGGCCGAACAGGACCGCATCGCGACGCGCTTCTCCAACGGCACCGAGGATGCCACCTCCGGTTTCGTCACCGCCGACGCCGAACTGGGCTGGCGCTTCGGCCCGGTCGGCTTCCTCAGCGGCGCCACGGCTGCCGTCGGCCTGCACAACCTGGCCGACAAGCGCTACCACGAGCACCTCACCGACGGCGTCTCCGGCCAGGAGCTGGCCGCGCCGGGCCGGGGGGTAACATTGAGTCTTTCCGGGAGTTTCTGAGATGCAAGCACCACGCCCCCGTCTGCCCGGCTGGAGCCGGATCCTGCTGCACATCTGCGTGGTGCTCGCCTTCCTCGTCGTGACCGGCACTGCCAGCGCGCAAAAGCTGCCCAGGCTGACGCTCGCCGGCCCCTCGGCGGCGGTGTCGAATCCGCTGATCCACATGGTCGACTCCGGCGCCCTGGCCGATCTCGCCGACGTGGTCGAGTTCGTGCCCTGGCGCGACCCTGACCAGTTGCGCGTGATGGCGCTCGACGGCCGCGCCGACGTGCTGGCGATGCCGAGCAACGTCGCCGCCAACCTCTACAACCGCGGTGCAAAACTGCGCCTGCTCAACGTGTCGACCTGGGGCGTGCTGTGGCTGGTGTCGCGCGACCCGGCGCTGAAGTCGCTCGCCGACCTGCGCGGCAAGGAACTGGCGATGCCTTTCCGCGGCGACATGCCGGATATCGTCTTCCAGCTGCTGGCCGAACAGCAGGGCCTGGACGTGCGCAAGGACCTGAGCCTGCGCTACGTCGCCAGCCCGATCGATGCGATGCAGCTGCTGGTGATGCGCCGCGTCAACCATGCCCTGCTGGCGGAGCCGGCGGTGTCGATGGCCTTGCGCAAGACTGGCTCCTTTCCGCTCAGCGTGATCGCCCCCGAACTGCACCGCAGCGTCGATCTGCAGCAGGAATGGGGGCGGGTGTTCGAGCGCCCGGCGCGCATCCCGCAGGCCGGCATCGCGGTGATGGGCGCGCTGCGCGATCGCCCGGACGTGATTGCCCGCATCGAGGCCGAGTATGCCCGCTCGCTTGCCTGGTGCCGTGCCAATGCCGAGTCCTGTGGCAAGGCGGTCGCCGCCCGCATCGACATGCTGAGCCCCGAGGCTGTGGCCGATTCGATCGCCGTCAGCCAGCTGGAAGCGGTGCCGGCTGCCGATGCGCGTGCCGAGCTCGAGTTCATGTTCGGCCATCTGCTGCGCAAGAATCCGGCGCTGGTCGGCGGCAAGCTGCCGGACGACGGCTTCTACGGCGGCAGCGCCGTTGCGCAATGAAGCTGCTGCGTGCCTGGCTGGCCGGGCTGCCTGCCTACCTGTGGAGCGGCTGGGGCGCGATTTCCAGCCTGCTGCTGCTGTTCGCGGCCTGGGAAGCGGTCGCCTCGTTCTATGGCCCGCTGGTGATGCCGGATCCGCGTGCCGCTTTCGGCACCCTGCTGGGCCTGATCGAAAGCGGTGCGGCCTGGCCGGAACTGGCCGCCACCGCGCGCCGGGCGATGAGCGGCTATGCCCTGTCGCTGGTCGCCGGCAGTTTTCTCGGCCTGCTGGCGGGGCTGTCGATGACCGCCTCGATGATGTCGCGTCCGCTCGTCACCGTGCTGATGGGCACGCCGCCGATCGCCTGGCTGGTGCTGGCGATGCTGTGGTTCGGCGCCAGCGACGGCACGCCGGTGTTCACCGTCTTCGTCGCCGCCTTCCCGGTGATCTTCATCGGCGCGCTGCAGGGCACGCGCACGCTGGACAACCAGCTGCGCGGCATGGCCGAGGCCTTCCGCCTGCCGCGGCGCATGATGTTCACCGACGTCTATCTGCCGCACGTCGTCTCCTACCTGTTCCCGGCCTGGATCGCCGCGCTCGGCACTTCGTGGAAAGTGGTGGTGATGGCCGAGCTGCTGGCGACCCAGGACGGCGTCGGCGCGGCGCTGGCGGTGTCGCGCTCGCACCTGGACACCGCGGCGACGATGGCCTGGATCGCCGCCGTGGTCGGCCTGCTGCTGGCGGCCGAATACCTGGTGCTGGAGCCGATCAAGCGCGAAGTGGAGCGCTGGCGGGTGCAGGGGACATGAGCGGAACGACATCCTGTACGGCGAACACGCCTGTGCGCGAATTGCGCGTCGAGGGCCTGAGCCATGCGTTCGGCCGCGACGAGGTGCTGGCCGGCATCGGCTTCCGCCTGCCCGCGGGCGAGGTGGCGGCGCTGGTCGGTCCCTCGGGCTGCGGCAAGACCACCTTGCTGCATCTGGCCGCCGGCCTGCTGACGGTGCAGGAAGGACAGGTGAGCAACGGCTTCGACACCACCGCCTTCATGTTCCAGCAGCCGCGCCTGCTGCCGTGGCAGACCGCGCTCGACAACATCGCGCTCGGCCTCAAGGCGGCGGGCCTCGCGCGCACCGAACGCCACCGCCGCGCGCGCGACATCGGCCTGCAGCTCGGCCTCGTGCTGCGCGACCTCGACAAGTTTCCGCACCAGCTTTCCGGCGGCATGCAGAGCCGGGTGGCGCTGGCGCGTGCGCTGGTGCTGGCGCCCGACCTGCTGCTGCTCGACGAACCGTTCTCGGCGCTGGACGTGGGCCTGAAGGAAGAACTCTACCGCCTGCTGCTGGAGCAGCAGGCCGGGCGGGCGATGGGTGTGCTGATGATCACCCATGACCTGATGGAGGCGGTGCGGCTGTCGGACGCGATTCTGCTGATGGCGCCCACGCCCGGACGCATCGTCTGCCGCTTCGAACTGGGCCTGCCTGCCGCGCAGCGCGACGATGCCTGGGTCTATCGCCATACCGCGGAGCTTTTGCAGAACGCAGCGGTGCGTGATGCCTTCGGCCTGCCGCCAGTAGTGGCAGGAACAGGGGCGGCCGGCGTTCCGGCGGCCGGCGCTCCGGCGGCCGACGGCCCCACGGCTGCCGTGCCCATCACTTCTGGGCTGCGCCTGGTGGAAACGCCCGAGTCGGCATCGGCGCGCAGTGCCAGCCGTTGCGGAGGATGACGGGCGCGATGACGAACTTCGACCGGCTGCTGGCGAAACCGCTGTTCCTCTGCAGCTTCCGTTCCTTCTTCCTCGCCGCCGCGCTGTACGGCGTGGCCCCGCTGCTGGTGTGGCTGGGTTTCCTTGCCGCCGGCACCGGCCTGCCCGATGTGCCGGGCGGCCCGATCGTCTGGCATGCGCACGAACTGATGTTCGGCTTCGGCCTGGCCGCGGTCGCCGGCTTCGTGCTGACTGCGGTGCCCGAGTTCACCGTGACGGCGGCTTTCGGCCGACGGATGACGTTCGCGCTGCTGCTGTGCTGGGTCGCGGCACGTGCGGCATTCTGGCTGTCCGGTGTGCTGGGCGGTGCCGGCACCGTGCTTGCCGCGCTGCTCAACAGCGGCTTCATGGCCGCGATCGTGGTGCTGGTGGCGCCGCGGCTGTGGCGCGATCCGGAACGGCGCCACCTGTCCTTCCTGTGGGGGCTGGCGGCAATGTGGCTTGTCGTCAGCGGTTACCACGCCGACGTGCTGCGCGGGTTGTATCCGATGCGCTGGGTGCTGGCCGGTGTCGGCGTGATGATGGTGCTGATCGTCGTCGCGATGAGCCGGGTGTCGATGCGCATCGTCAACGATGCGCTGGATGCGGAGCGCCTGCGCCGCGAGGCGGAACATGGCGATGTCGGTGAACGGCCGCGCCTGCCCGGCGAGGAGGATGACGAACTGCCCGCCTACCGTGCCCGCCCGCCGCGGCGCAACCTGGCGGTGTTCGGCATCGCCGCCTATACGCTGGCCGAGTTCGCGCTGCCGGGCTCGCCGATTGCCGGCTGGGTCGCGCTCGCCGCGGCTGCGGCGGTGCTGAACCTGCTCAACGACTGGCACGTCGGCCGCGCCCTGCTGACGCGCTGGGCCTTCTTGCTGTACGCGGTGTACTGGCTGATGGCGCTCGGCTACGGGGCGATCGGCCTGTCCCTGCTCGGTGTCGCGGTGGCGCCCAGCGCCGGCCTGCATCTGCTGACGGTCGGCGCGATGGGCTTGTCGATCTTCGGCGTGCTGTGCATCGCCGGGCGCACCCATTCGGGCTACGAACTCGACACGCGGCCATGGGTGCCGGTGGCCGCACTGGCGATCGGCGTGGGCGCACTGGCGCGTGCCGCGGCCGGCCTGCCGGGAATGCCGGTGGCCGGGCTGCAGGCTGCCAGCGTGGTCGCCTGGACGCTGGGTTTCGGGCTTGTTGCCATCTTCCTCGGTACGGTGTTCCTGCGGCCGCGGCCGGATGCCGGAACGGGCTGCGAGGAAGTGATGGAGGAAGCTGCATGAGCGTTTGATCTGCGTCAGAACGGCGGCGGTGGAGAAGCATAGAGTGAGAATCAGTACTGTTTGATGGCGGTGTTGAAGACGTCGCATCGACAGAGTCTCGCAGGAGGCATTGCCGGGGAGCCGGTTGCCTCTTTTCCATTCATCCACCGTTTTGCCGTGGAGTTGCATCATGAAAACTACAAAGAATCGCAACCCTGTGAGGCTGCTTGCCCTTGCCTCCATGCTCGCCACCGTCAGCATGCCGGTCCTGGCCGAACGCCCGATGGCCGTCGATGACGCCGGAACGCTGGAGCGCGGCGGCGCCAAGGTCGAGTTCGGCTGGAGCCGGGACGACTCGCTGAAAGGCTTCGAGGGTGCCGTCGGCTACGGCCCGATCGACAACGTGGAGGTCGAGCTTTCCTTCGGCCGGGCGAAGGACCGCGACGAGTCGCCCGATGTCACGGTGCGGGGCGTGGGGGCGGCGGTGAAGTGGGTGCCGCTGCAGCAGGAAGCCGGCCTGTCCGCCGGCTTGAAATACGAATACGGACGCGAGCGTGTCACCGGCGAAGGCACTGCGCGCGCCAATGCGCTGGCGGGCCTGGCGACCTGGGCCTTCGAGGCCGGGCCGCGGGTTCACCTGAACCTTGGCCGCGAATGGGTTCGCGGCGACGGCCACACCGATTTCTGGGGTATTGGCGCGGATTTTCCGCTCACCGGGCAGTTGCAGTTCACGATCGAGACTTTCGGCGAGGAGCACGCCGGTCCGGATCGCCAGGTCGGCCTGCGTTATGAAATCTTCGAAGGCTTCAAGGTTTCCGGGGCGGTCGGGCGCGGCAACGATCGCAACATCGCCAATGTCGGCGTGGCCTGGGAGTTCTGAAGGTCGGGAGCAGAAAGAGGAGCGGCCGTCTCGGGCGGAGTTGACGTGCATCATTACCGCCCGCTGCAAGGGGCGTAGAGTGGTTTCCAGATGGATCGGGTTCGTGTAGCCAGCCGAGGTCGCCAGCCAGCATTGCCCGTGTAATTGGTTTTGGAAGCAGGGCTGTATGCCCCGGGCGTGGCAAGGCCTGTTGTGGCCGGGAAAGGCTGGAGAGTGAAATGCCGGAATTCGAAGAGTTGCGCATCTTTCTGCGTGATGTGCATATCGCCCATCACATTCGGGGGCGCATCCGATTGAAGCTGGCAAGCCGCTCGGTTTCCATCGACGTGCCGCGTGCCCAGGCGCGCGAGTTCCAGGGCTTGCTCGATCGCATTCCCGGCGTCGCCTCGGTGCAGGTCAACCTGCTGGCGCGCTCCTGCACCGTGCATTACGACCCCGCGGTGATTCCCGAGCGGGCCTGGATCGATCTGCTGAATGATGTCGAATCGGACGCTGCAGCAATTCTCGAACGCATTCTGCACGATGCCTATCTGGAGGCCGGCAATGCAAAACTACGATGAACTGATCCTGCGCACGCAGCGTATCGACCCGGCCGCGCCTTTTCCCCTGGCGCACCAGGCGGTCAGGATCGCGCTGTACGACGAGTATGCGGCCCGCAGCTTCTATGGGCGGGTGGTCGAATCCTTTGGCGAGCGCCCGCCCTTTGACAACGTCGTGCGCTCCGAAGAGCAGCACGTGACGGCCCTGCTGGGGCTGTGCGAGCGCTTCGGTATTCCGCGCCCGCTCGACCCCTTCCCGCAGGAGACCACGGTCGAGCCGACCTGGCTGGCGAACTGCCAGCGCGCCGTCGCCGGCGAGATCGGCAACGTGCAGATGTATGCCGGGCTGCTGAACCAGGTTGCCGAGCCGGAAGTGCGCAGGGTGTTCCAGAACCTGCAGGCAGCGGCGCTGCAGCATCATCTGCCGGCCTTCCGCCAGGCCGCCGTCGCGGCGCAGGCGCAGGAGAGCTACCACGCCGCGCACGGCATTCCGCCGCAGCAGGCCTATGTGCGCCACGGGCCGCTGTCCGATTTCCTTGAACGTGCCTTCTCGCAGCTCGGGCCGTACGCCGGGCCGATCGGCATCTTCAGTCCGCTTCTGCGCAATGCGCATCCCGCCCTGCTGGCCGGCATGGTGACGGGCGGCGCAGGAGTCTATCTGTGGAAGAACAGGGCCGGCCGCAACCGCAAGGAGGACTGACATGTTCCCGCTACTACCTTTCGTCGCCGGCGTGCTGACCGGTGCAGTTGCCCTCCGTCTGGCCAAGGCCGACAAGACCAAGGCGGGTGTCGAAGCCGGCGTGGAGAAAGCCCGTGCCGGCATGGAGAAGGCCCAGGGCACGCTGCGCGGTGCCGCGGTGTCCAGCCTCGAGGCCATCGAGAACGCCTCGGCGCGTGCGCGCAAGCGCCTAAGCGCCGAAGAAGCTCCGGCAGCCGATGCCGTCGAAGACGCTGCCCCTGCCGATGCAGGAGCCCCCGAGCAGGCCGAAAAGCCGGCGCCGGCACGCAGGAAGCGTGCGCCGCGCGCCGCGGCCAAGCCGAAGAAGGCAAAGGCCGCCCCCGCTGCGAGCGCCGAGGCCGGACCCGGCACGGCCGGGGAGGGCGCCGAATCATGAGAAACACGATCATGACCTACGGTGCACCGGCGGGTATGCCGGTCGGTGTGCCGCTTCGCGCCAGCGGGGCGACCTTCATGCAGGGCTTCGTCGCCGGGGGCTGCCTGTCGGCCTTCCAGGACCGCCCTGCGCAGCTTTGTTCGCCCTCGCCGGCCGAACTGAAGCGGGTGCTGCGCCATGCACTGCAGGGCGGCACCGCGCTGGCTGCCGGCACCTGGGCAGCGGCCGCCGTCCGCCAGCAGAACTACGCCGGCGTGCTGGCCGCTGCCGCGGTCGGCGCGGCCGGCGTGCTGATCATCGAACGATTGCTGCGCGACAGCGCGCAGGCCGAACAGGAGAAGCATGATGGCTAAGAAGAACAAGCACGGGCGCGGCAGGCGGGCGATGCAGGACGACGCCTGGCCTGGCCAGGCGTGGCCCGGCCAGCCGCCCAATGCGCAATATGGTGCCCAGTATGGCCAATACGGCCAGCCGTACGGAGCGCAGCAGCCCTGGGGCCAGTACGGCATGGCGAGCGACCTGCCGGGCGGTCTGGAAGCCGGTTTTGCCCAGGGTTTTGCCCAAGGCATGGGGCCGATGCCGCAGCAGCCGGCCGCCGATGGCGGTTTCCTGCAGAACATGCCGGCCTTCCTGCGCACCGGCAATACCGAGCAGTTCCTGCTCGGCGCGCTGATCGGCGCGGCAGCGGCCTGGGTGCTCAGCGATGAAGAGCTGCGCGGCAAGATCGTCAAGTCGGCGATGAAGCTGTATTCCGGCGTGGCCGGCGGCTTCGAGGAAATGAAGGAGCAGATGGCCGACATCCGCGCCGAAGTCGAAGCGGAGCGCCACGGAGACGCATGATGGACGCCGGCTGGATGTCCGCGCTCGAACCGGTCCATGCCACGCGTGGCCGTGCGCGCTGGCGCTATACCTGCCGCAAGGGGGCGCCGCTGGAAGCGCGCGCGATCGAGCGGGCGGTGGAGGCGATCGGCGGCGTCAGCAGGGCGCGGGTCAATCCGGCCGCCCGTTCGCTGGCGGTCGAGTTCGATCCGGCTGCCGCCACCGCCGACCGCATCGCGCTCGACATTTTGCGCATGGCGCCGCTGCCGCGCCCGCATGCGGAGAGCGGAGAACCCAGCGCCGCGCCGGTGGCGCTGAGCGCGGCCACGCTGCTCGCCACCCGTTCGCTGCAGCCCGGGCTGCAGGCGCCGGTGGCGGTGGGCACGGCGATCCCGCTGCTGGGCGAGGCGGTCGATGACTTTCTCGAGAAGGGCGTGACCTCGCACGTGCTGGAAGCGATGGCGGTGGCGATCTCGATCGGGCGCAAGGACTATCTCGCGGCGAACATGACCTCCTTCCTGCTCGCGCTGGGCGAGTACCTGGAAGCCTCGATCGAGCGCCGTTCCGACGACCTGCTGAAGCACTTGTTGAAGCCCGACGTGGGCGAGATCTGGGTCGAGCGCGACGGCGAGGAGATCCAGCTCGACGCCGCCGAAGTGCGCGTCGGCGACACCGTCATCGCCGCCACCGGACGGGTGATCCCGGTCGATGGCACGGTGCTCGGCGGCGAGGCGATGGTCAACGAGGCGACGATGACCGGCGAGAGCGTGCCGGTCGCGCGCCGCCGCGGCGACGCGGTGCTGTCCGGCACCCTGGTCGAGGAAGGCCGCCTGCGCATCTACGCCGAACGGGTCGGCGCCCAGGCCGCGGCGGCGCGGATCGCGGACTTCGTCGAGCATTCGCTGGCGGTCAAGAGCGCCACCCAGCTCGAAGCTTCGCGCATGGCCGACCGCCTGGTGCCGATGGTGCTCGGCCTGGCCGGCGCCACCTGGCTGGTCTCGGGCGACTGGCAGCGGGTGGCGGCGGTGCTGCAGGCCGATTATTCCTGCGCGTTGAAGCTGTCCACGCCGGTGGCCTTCAAGGCCGCGATGTACGAGGCCGGCAAGTCCGGCATGCTGGTCAAGGGCGCGAAGGCGCTCGAACGCCTGGCCGAGGCCGACACCTTCGTCTTCGACAAGACCGGCACGCTGAGCACCGGCAAGCTGGAAGTGACCGATTCGATCGCCTTCAAGCCCGGCTACTCGCCCGAAGACCTGATCAACCTGGCCGCCTCGGTGGAAGAGCACTATTTCCACCCGCTCGCGCTGGCGGTGGTCGAAGCCTCGCGGCGGCTGCACCATCCGCAGCACTTCGACCACAAGGAAGTCGAATTCATCGTCGCCCACGGCGTGGCCAGCGTCATCGACGGACGGCGCATCGTCGTCGGCTCGCGCCATTTCGTCGAGGACGACGAGGGCATCACCACCCAGGCGCATCGCGACACCATCGAGCGCCTGCACCTGGAAGGCAAGACCCTGCTCTACATCGGTTTCGGCGGTGAACTGCTCGGCGTCATCGCCCTGCGCGACAGCCTGCGCAGCAACAGCGCGGCCACAGTCACGCGGCTGCGGCGCCTGGGCGTGAAGCGGGTGCTGATGCTGACCGGCGACCATCCCGAGCGCGCACGCGCGATGGCCGATGAGTTGGGGCTGGACGAGTTCCACGCCGGGCTGATGCCCGAGGACAAGGCCCGCATCCTGCAGGAACTGGCTGCGCAGGGGGCGCGCATCGCCTTCGTCGGCGACGGCGTCAACGATGCGCCGGCGCTGAGCGGCGCCCACGTCGGCATCTCGATGCACAACGGCGCCGACGTCGCCCGCCTGGCGTCCGACGTCGCCTTGCTGGAAGACGACATCGCGCGGGTGGCGGACGCAAAAGCCCTGTCGATCGCCACCAAGCGGCTGATCGACAGCAATTTCAAGCTCACCGTCGGCCTCAACACTTCGATCCTGTCGGCTGCCGCTTTTGGCCTGCTGACACCGGTGGCGGCCTCGGCGCTGCACAACGGCAGCACCATCGCCATCCTGCTGCGGGCGCTGGCCGGTGCCGGCCTGCCGCGCGGCCGGCGTGCGGGCAAGGCGCTGCCGCGCGAAAGGAAGGTGACTGCATGAACGCCCCGAACCGTTCCAATGCCTTTCCGCTGGCGATGGCGGGCGAAGGCGAACCCGTCCGCGTCGTCAGCATCCTGGGCGGCTCGTCGATGGCGTTGCGCGTGGCCGAGCTGGGCCTGAACGTCGGCAGCGAGCTGATCGTGCGCCAGCGCCAGGGCAGCGGGCTGGTCGTGGGCCGCGGCGAGACGCGCTTCGCGCTCGGCGGCGGCATGGCACACAAGATTCTGGTGGCGCGGATCGAGGACTGATATCGATCTGGATTCAAGGTGGTGACGAGGCTGGAGACGGGGCCGCGCCGCCTTGAATGCAAATCAGTATGAAGCTCGCTGCGCCGAATTGATTGGATTGGAGTTTTCAGATGATGCTCAAACAACTCGCGGTGGGCGACCGCGCCAAGGTGTCCGGTTTCTCCGAGGCGGGCAGCCCCTATCGCCGCAAGCTGCTGTCGATGGGCCTGACGCCGGGGGCGGAACTGCAGGTGATGCGGGTCGCACCGATGGGTGATCCGGTCGAGATCCGGGTGCGCGGCTTCGCCCTGACCCTGCGCAAGGGCGAGGCGGACGCGCTTACGGTAGAGAGGCTGTGATGAAAGACGAATACATCATTGCCCTGGTGGGCAATCCGAACTGCGGCAAGACCACCCTGTTCAACGCGCTGACCGGCTCGCGCCAGCGTGTCGGCAACTGGCCCGGCGTGACGGTCGAGAAGAAGAGCGGCGAATACGGCCACGATGGCCTGCACTTCGAAGTCGTCGATCTGCCCGGCACCTATTCGCTGGACGTCGTGGACCGCGAAGTCTCGCTCGACGAGAGCGTGGCGCGCGACTACGTGCATGCGGGCGAGGCCGGACTGGTCATCAACATCGTCGATGCCTCCAACCTCGAACGCAACCTCTACCTGACCACCCAGCTCGCCGAAATGCGGGTGCCGCTGCTGGTGGTGCTCAACATGGTCGACGTCGCCCGCGACAAGGGCATGCGCATCGATGCCGACGCGCTGTCGCGCCGCCTGGGCGTGCCGGTGATTCCGGTGGTCGCGTCCGAAGGCGAAGGAGTGGATGCGCTGAAGGCGGCGATCCGCAAGGCGGTGCAGGCGCACCAGCCGGCGAGCGCCACGGTGGACTACCAGCCCGAACTCGAGCAGGCGATCGAGGCCTTGCGGCCGAAGCTCGAAACGGCGGCCCAGTCCGCCGGTACCTCGCCGCGCTGGCTGGCGGTGCGGCTGCTCGAAGGCGACGATCTGGCGCGCTCGGCGGCGGGCAGGGAACTGGCCGCCGAAGCCCAGCGGCTGGGCGGCGAGCTGGGTGAGGATCTCGACATCATGGTCGCGGACGCGCGCTACGGCCTCGCCAACAGGATCGCCGGCGAGACGCTGTCGGTCAGCGGCCGGGTCGGCCGCGACATCACCGACCGCATCGACCGCGTGGTGCTGAACCGGGTGCTCGGCATCCCGATCTTCCTGTTGATGATGTACCTGATGTTCCTGTTCACCATCAACATCGGCGGCGCCTTCATCGACTTCTTCGACCAGTTCACCGGCGCACTGCTGGTCGATGGCCTGGGCGAACTGCTGACCGCTATCGGCGTGCCCGAATGGCTGACCGTCTTGCTGGCGAACGGCATCGGCGGCGGCATCCAGGTCGTCGCCACCTTCATTCCGGTCATCGGCTTCCTGTTCCTGTTCCTGTCGGTGCTGGAGGATTCGGGCTACATGGCGCGCGCGGCCTTCGTCATGGACCGCTTCATGCGCTGGGTCGGGCTGCCGGGCAAGTCCTTCGTGCCGCTGATCGTCGGCTTCGGCTGCACCGTGCCGGCGGTCATGGCGACGCGCACGCTGGAGCACCGCCGCGACCGGCTGATGACGATCGCGATGGCGCCCTTCATGTCCTGCGGCGCCCGCCTGCCGGTGTATGTGCTGTTCGCCGCCGCCTTCTTCCCCCAAGGAGGGCAGAACGTGGTGTTCGGGCTGTACATCATCGGCATCGCGGCGGCGGTGCTGACCGGCCTGGCGCTGCGCCACACGCTGCTGAAAGGCGAACCGACGCCCTTCATCATGGAGCTGCCGCCCTACCACCTGCCGACCGTCCGCGGCGTGCTGATCCACGCCTGGGAACGTCTGCTGGGCTTCATCATCCGCGCCGGGCGGGTGATCGTGCCGATGGTGCTGGTGCTGAACGTGCTCAACTCGATCGGCACCGACGGCACTTACGGCAACGAGGACAGCGACGCCTCGGTGCTGGCAGAGATCGGCCGCAGCATCACGCCGGCGTTTACGCCGATGGGCCTGACCGAGGAGAACTGGCCGGCCGCGGTCGGCATCTTCACCGGTGTGCTGGCCAAGGAAGCGGTGGTGGGCACGCTGGATGCGGCCTACTCGGCGCTTGCCGCCAAGGATGCCGGCGACGAGGCGGACGAGGAAGAGGAGCCCTTCGACCTGGGTGCCAGCATCGCCGCGGCCTTTGCCACGATCCCCGAGAACCTGGTCGATGCGCTGGGTTCATGGGCCGATCCGGTCGGGCTGGACGTCGGCGATCTCAGCGACGCCGAGGCGGTGGCCGAGGAGCAGGAAGTGTCGACCGGCACCTTCGGCGCGATGGCGGCCCGCTTCGACGGTGCTGCGGGAGCTTTCGCCTACCTGCTGTTCATCCTGCTGTACTTCCCCTGCACGGCGGCGATTGCCGCGGTGTACAACGAGTCGGGTACGCGCTGGACGATGTTCGTCGCCGCCTGGACGACCGGTCTGGGCTACGGCCTGGCGACGATCTTCTACCAGGGGGCAACCTGGGCGCTGCATCCGGCTTCGTCGATGGCCTGGATCGGCGGCATCATCGTCTGCTTCGCCGTCGTGCTGTGGTCGCTCAGGCGCTACGGCGCGCGTGAGGACGGCGGCCTGCCGCTGCCGCAACAGGTTTGAGGAGGCCGAGATGATCCTGTCCCGTCTCAGTACCTATCTGCGCGAGCGGCGCCGGGCCAGCGTGGCCGACATGGCGCTCGCGCTGGAAAGCACGCCCGAGGCGCTCGGGCCGATGCTGGACACGCTCGAACGCAAGGGCCGCGTGCGCCGGATCGAGGGCGAATCGGGCTGCGGTTCGACCTGCTGCAAATGCGATCCGGCGACGGTGGCGGTGTATGAATGGACCGCCGCGGAGACCGCGGGCGCTGGGCAGCCGGGGGCGCCACAGCCGGGGGTGCCTCAGCCGGGCATCAGTTGAGGAGCGGATCGTGGTGGTCGCGCCTGCCGCGCCGGTTCTGGTCGTGATCGGCATCCACCGCGAGGAGCTGGCCTTCGGCCGCGAAGTCGCCGCCGCACTGCCGCCGGGCGAGGTCGAGGTGCTGGAAATTCCCGATGGCCTGTCAGGGCGCCGGCCGCGGCCGGACCAGCGGTTCCGATACGGCCTGGCGCATGAAGCGCTGTACCTGCAGCTGCTGCCCCACATGCGCGGCCGCCACCGGCTGCTGATCGACCTGCATGTCGGCGCCGATCGTGATGGCCCCTGTGCCGACCTCATTTGCGGCGATGCGGCGTTGGCCGACCGGCTGCAGGCCGGGCTGGCGCATGGACCGGGCGGCGAGCCTGTGGCCGGTAGTCCGGTGGCTGGCGTTCCGGCGGCCGCCGCCGTGCGTGTGATCAGGCTGGGCTCGCCGGATGGCATTCCCACCCGTACCGTGATTCCGGAACGGATCTGGCGCAATCCGGCCTTTCTCTACCTCTGCATGGAAATCTACCTGCCGGACGATGGCCCCGCGCGGCCGCAGGCGGTTGCGCTGGCAAGGCGATTGATCGGCCTTGCCGCGCAATGCCTCGATGATGCCGTGACGGCGCCGGACTGTAGCTGTTGAACCCGCCCTGCCTGCGCTTTCAGCGCAGCAGGTGGCGGCGATGCACGCCGAGATGCACGCCCAGGCAGGCGACGAACGCGACGCCGGTGGCAGCATGCCAGCGCTTGTTGCCGGTGGCGGCCAGTGCCAGCGAGGTCGCGAGACTGCCCATCATGCCGATCTTGGCGCAGCGGTTCACCTGCATCCGCAGCGAGCGCGTGCCGGCGGGGCGCTGCGGCACCGCGAGTGCCTTGTCGATCAGTGCCTCGACTTCATTCTCGAGCCTGATCGGGTCGGTCCTGTCCGGCGCATAGTGCAGCACGATGCTGCCGGCCGCGGCGTTGGGTTCGACGACGACCACGCCGTCCACGCGCTTCAGCTCGGCTTCGACCTGCGCCAGACGGGCCCGATTGCGCAGCGCCTTGTCGCGGATGCGGATGCGGCCCGGCAGTGAGGAGACGACGCGGCTCATCGGCGGCCTCCGCGATAGGCGGCTGTTTCGCCTGGGTGACGGTCTGCCCGGAGGCAGTGCTTGCAGGGTTGCGTGCGCATGGGTATCGGGCCGGACGAGCCAATCTGGAATCAGCAAGTCGGCGACTATAACCCAATAATGAGAATCGGACTTGTTATGTTTTTGGCGCGTTGATGGAGCAACGACGGTGGCTGGCCGGTGCGATGACTCCGCCAGGCTTGCCGTGCCGGCGACCCTTGCAATGGAAGGCGCCTGGGCGCCTTTCGAGAAATATCCGGTCGAAGAGACCGGCGCAGGCTCAGTGAATCAGCTTCTCGATTCCACTCAGATAAGCCCTGCCGTAGTCGATGACGGCGTCGCGATCCAGGCCTTCGCTGGAGAAGTGCATGTCGGTGACGATCTTGTGCAGGCGCTTGGCTTCATCGCCGCCGAGCGCCAGCAGCGCGTCTTCGAGCGTGTAGCACAGGCTGTGGACGTCATGGATGTCGTATTCGCCCATCTCGCCGTCCAGCAGTTCCTTCAGCTTGGCGTTGGTCTCGCGCAGGATGGCGATCGTCTCCTCCTTCGATTCGCCCTTCTTGGCTTCGTAGTGGTTGACACGCGGTGCGCTGTCCTCGGCATGCAGGGGCAGGCTGCCCAGCGTGCCGAAAGCGGCCAGGGCGAGAATGGCGAAGCTTTGCTTGATCATGTTTTCTTCCTTGTCGTCGAGTTGGATGGAATCCCTGGCATGGCGGCCTGGTGGGGCCGCCATGTTCAATAGATGTCGCGGCGGTAGCGGCCTTCGTGCGTCAGCCGTTCGAGGGTTTCGGCGCCGAGAATGGCCGCCAGGGTTTCATGTACCGCCGGCCCCATGCCCACGGCGTTGCCGCAGACGTAGATCGCAGCGCCGCCATCGACCCATTCGCGTACCGTATCGGCGGCGCCGGCGAGGCGGTGCTGCACGTACTCCGCCGGTTCGTCGCGAGAATATACGCGGTCGCAGCGCGCCAGCAGATCCTGCTGCTCGAGAGTCTCGATTTCCGCACCGTGGAAGTCGTCGAAGGCCTTGTTGCGCTCGCCGAAGATCAGCCAGTTGCGTCCGTCGCCCTGGCGGGCGCGCAGGCGCAGGTGGGCGAGCAGGCCGGCGAGGCCGGTGCCGTTGCCGATCAGGATCAGCGGCCGGTCGGCATTGTCGCCGATGCGGAAGTTGGGATGGGGGCGGATGCGCCCGCGCAGCACCAGGCCGGTGCCGGACGCGCCGGCCAGCAGCGAGGACATCAGGCCCGGGGTGCCGTCCTGTCCTCTGACCTGGCGCACCAGCAGATGAACCGCAGTGTCCTCGGGTAGCGATGCGATCGAATAGTCACGCGGCGAGCTGCCTTCGTCCGGCGGATACAGCTGCAGCAGGTCGCCCGCTTGCCAGTCGGGTTGCGGAACGGGGCGGGCGTCCGGTCCGTCGCTGTCAACCGCTTCCAGTTCGACGTGCCAGGCCGGTCCGCCGGCGCTGCCGGGGTTGAGGTGGCATTGCCGGCGCAGGCGCCAGAAGCCGAGCGCCGGCAGGGCGCTTTCGGGCAGTTCGGCAAGGCCTGCGAAGGCAGCCAGCCGATGGCGCCAGGTGGTGAGTGCGTCGCCGTCGGCACGATCGACGTCGATGCGCGGAAACATCGGCGCGGCGCCGCAGGCTTCCAGCCAGGCGTCGAGGCGGCGGCCGAAGCCGCAATAGTTCGCGTAGGTGGAGTCGCCCAGGGCGACGAGGCCGTAGCGAAGCTCGGCCAGCGACGGCGCCTGTTCCATGGTGCGTTTGACGAAGCGCGCCGCATTGTCCGGCGCGTCGCCTTCACCGCAGGTGCTGGCGATGAACAGGGCCTGGCGGCAGCCTTTCAGGCTGGCCGCGTCGACCACGTCGAGTGCGCACAGGCGCACGCCGACGCCGGTCGATTCGAGCGCCGTGGCGGCTTCCTCGGCAAGTTCGCGGGCGAAGCCGCTCTGGCTGGCGAAGGCCACCAGCACCGCGTCGGCACCCGTCGCGTTGTGCGCGCTGGCGCGCTTGCGGTGGCTGCTCCAGATCCGCAGGCAGAAGGCCGCATAAGCGGCGATCACGCCTGCGGCCGGGCCGACGCGGCTGATTTCGAGACTGCTTATCATCGGCATTCAGGCGGCCCGCCGGCGAGCAGCGGGCCAGCCCTGGTCATTGCGCCAGCACTTCCAGCGTGGTGACGTAGGACAGGCGGCGCTCGACGTTTGCCATCGTCTCGCTCTTGCCGGTGACGCCGGCCTTCAGGTAGTACATGCCCGGGTGCTGCCAGGTGTGGCTGATCTGGCCGTCGGCGTTGGTGGTGAGGGTGATCTTTTCCAGCTGGTCGCGGTAGCGGGTGCCGGCGCGGATCATCTCGATTTCGATGCCGGCGGCGGGCTTGCCGTCGACGGTGAAGCTGAACACCGCGGGCGAGCCTTCGTACAGGTCGTTCGGGTGGGTGACCGGCACCAGCTCCAGGCCCTGGCCCGTCGGCTTGATGTCGGTGGGGCGGCCGACGGTGACGAAGGTCTCGAGGCGCGACACGCCTTCGCGGATCGTCAGCTCATCTGCCTTGGCCGGCACGTTGGCCGCCATCTCGGCCTGCGAACCGCGCCAGCGCTTGGTTTCGCTGCCTTCCTTCCAGCTTGCCATGATGCTGGCGTTGGCGATGGCCAGGCGATAGGTGCCGGCGGCCTGCAGGTTGGCGTCGAACACCGTGCGCAGCTTGCCCTGCACCATGCTCTCGGGCTCGACCTTGCTGCCGTCGGCGGCGGTGATCGCCAGGGCATTGACGCCCAGCGGACGGTAGTTGAAGTAGAAGATGTCATTGGACACGGCCGCGTCAACGGTGATGTAGCCGGGGCTCGACAGCACGGTGGAGGACGGCAGCAGCCAGAATTCGTGCGCTTGCGCGGCCGGCATGGCGGCGGCAAGGGCGAGGGCGGCAACGGCGAAGTGCTTGTTCAGCTTCATGGGATTTCTCTCCTCGGGTCGGATGGCGGGTGGATCAGGGCTTGAGCTGGACGGCGATGGTGCCGAGTTCGTGTTCGCCGCGCGCTTCGTTGCGGCTGGCCGAGGCCGGCGGCCATTGCAGCGGCACGGTCACGACTTCGCGGCCGCCATGTTCGCGCGAGGCTTCGACGACGAGGCGGTATTCGCCCGCTGCCAGCTTGCCGAGCGGCGTCTGGCCTTCGGTGAAGCTCAGCTTGTGCACGCCGGGGTTGCGGGTGGCGGCGGTGACGCCGTCGATCGGCTGCTCCAGGTCGCGGCCGGTGCGGCGCCACCACAGGCGCATGTCCTTCAGCCACTTGGCGCCTTCGGCGTTGCGCATCTTGACGTCGTACCACACGGCCAGGTTGGCGGCGACCGAGTTGTCCGGGCGCTCCAGCCAGGCAGCGACGTAGGGGCGGCGGTAGTCCGACACGTCGATGCGCGGCAGCTCGATGTCGACCTCGATGCCGGCGGCGAACGCGGAACTGGCCGCGAGCAGGCCAGCCGCGAGGAACAGGGGTTTGTGCATGGATGACTCCTGGGCGGGGTTAATGGACGAAAAGCAGGATGAGCACGGTGGGCAGCACGATGCCGAGCCCGACGACAGGCCACACCGAGGCGCGGTTGGCGGCATGGACCTGCAGGATCAGCAGGCCGGTGACCGAGAACACCACACAGGCCACGGCGAAGATGTCGATGAACCAGCTCCAGGCCTCGCCGGAATTGCGCCCCTTGTGCAGGTCGTTGAGCCAGGCGATCCAGCCGCGGTCGGTGAGTTCGTACTCCGCTTCGGCATCCTGCAGATCGAGGCGCAGCCAGGCGTCGCCGCCGGGGCGGGGCAGAGCGAGGTAGATTTCTTCCTCGGACCATTCCGCGTCCCTGCCGGACACCGAGATGCCGAGCGCTTCGGCCGCCCAGTCCGCTGCCTCGGCGGGCAGCGGCCGCTCCGCCGGGGCATCCTCGTCGGCTGCCAGCCGGCGCAGCGCCTCGGCCACGGCGTCGGGCACGACCGCCGTACGCGTCTCGATGACGGGCTTGGATTCGATGGCGCCGGAGTGGTTGAGGGTGATGCCGGTGATGGCGAACATCAGCATGCCGAACAGCGACACCGCGGAGCTGATCCAGTGCCATTGGTGCAGCGTCTTGAGCCAGTTGCCGCGGCGGGCCTGCTGACGGGCGGCGGCCTGGTGGCCGGACGCGGAAGTGGAGCTTGCGCTGGGCGTGCGGCGGCTCGGCGAGTCAGGAGAGGTCGGCATCAGTAAAGCGCGGTTCCGTCGGTTCGAATGCCCGATGCGGTGTGCGTAGCCGCAGGATGTCGGGACCTTGAGCCGGGAATTCTAATGTTGATAATCATTCGCAACAATAAGATTTTTCGAATTTGTTGTAGTTTTTTGTACGTCGTGCGGCCCAAAAGAGAGCCGCGCCGGCAGGGCCGGCGCGGCTCGTCATGCAAGGCGAAAGCTATCTATATCAGAACCGGGCGTTGACGCTGATCCAGAAATTACGCGCCTTGTCCTTGTTGTTGAAGTCGTCGAGGTAGCTGGGCTGCCAGCCGTTGATGCACGTGGTTCCGGTGGTGCAAGCGACGAAATCGGTCTTGTAGGTGGTGAAGTCCTCGTCCAGCAGGTTGTTGATGCGGCCGTTGATGGTGACGTTGTCGGTCACGTGGTAGCTCGCGCCCAGGTGGAAGACCTCATAGTCCTTGTAGTGTGCTTCCTTGCCGTTGATCACGCCGCGGTAGCGCTTCGAACGTGCTTCCATGGTCAGGAAGACGTTGAGCCTGTCCATCACCTGCCAGTCCAGCGTGGTGTTCATCATGTGCTTCGCCGTCTGGTTCAGCGGCCTCCCCTTGTTCACGCCGCTCTTCTGCTCGCTGTCGGTATAGGTGTAGTTGCCGCGCAGCGCCCACGCTGGCGAGATCTGCCAGCGGCCAGCCAGTTCCAAGCCCTGGATCACGACCTTGTCGATGTTCGTGGCCTTGTTGGAGGTGGTGTAGCCGAGATCGGCATATTCACCCGTGCTGGCGCATGGCAGCGAGGTAGCGGGGCCGCAAGGCTGCGAGGAAATCTTGTCCTTGAAGTCGTTGCGGAAGATGGTGGCGTTGAAGCTGTGGCCGTTCGGGTGGTTCCAATACACCGCCAGTTCGGTATTGCGGCTGGTTTCCGGTTCCAGATCCGGGTTGCCGAAGAACGGGCTGGTGCCCTGGCCGCCGAAGCCGGTGATGCCGTCGTACAGGTCGGTGGTCTTGGGCGTCTTGAAGCCGGTCAACACGCCGCCCTTCAGGGTCCATTGCGGGTTCAGGTTGTAGATGCCATAAACGCGCGGCGAAACCTGGTTGCCGAAGATGTCGTGGTCATCGTAGCGGATGCCGGCGGTCAGCGTGAAGGCCTCGGTCGCCATCCAGTTGTCCTCGATGAACAGCGACCACATCTTGTGGTCCTGGACCTTGCCCGGCGTGCCGGACTCGAGGCCGAACACGCCGTCCTTCAGTTCGCCGTCGATGACCTGGCCGCCGATGACCAGCAGGTGCTCGCCTGCCAGGTTTTGCAGCGGGATGTCCAGTCTGGCGTCCAGCGTGTATTGGTTGCTCTGCAAGGCGCGCTTGCGGCGTGGCAGGAAGGCGGCTTCGGCGGCAGCCCTGCGCTCGGCCTGGCTCATGCCGGCATATGGGCCGGTGCCGTCGAACATTTCGAGCAGCTGTTCCCGTTCGGCCACGGTGAAGGGCATGGTGCGGCCCTTGTTGTCGGTTTCGACGTAGGACAGCGAGATGAAGCTGTTGCCGAAATCCCACTTGCCTTCGTGAGTCAGGGACCAGGCGTCCCGTGTGAATTTTTGCTCGTCAACATAACCCACCTGCGGGTTGGCGCGGCGGCTCCAGGTGCCACCGTTGCTTGCGCATGCTCCGGCACTGTTGCCGGTGGCCCCCTGGCAGTAGTTCCCCGCGGACCAGATGGTATTGATGCTGTCCACGGTGCCGAGCGGGAAGCTGGTCCTTCCGGTCGAGGGGTCGACGATGGGCTTGTTGTCGTACTTCTGTCTGGAGATGTCGTAATCGAAAGTGATGCGCTGGCGTGTGTCAGGCGTGAAGATCAGGCTGATGCCGTAGGCCTGGTTGGTGTTGTCGACGGTCTTGCCGCCGCCGCCGAAGCCCAGGCTGCGAGGGTGGACCGTGCCGTCGGGAGCGACCGACGAGGCGTATTCGGGGGTGGAGGATTCGCGGTCGTAGTAGCTGCCGCGCAGGGATACGCCGAGTGTGCCGGGCAGGATCGGGCCGCGGATGGCGAAGTCGGTGGTGGTGTCGTCGCCGAAGTCGTTGTCCGACTGGAAGGTGCGGCCGACGGTGACCGAGCCGGACCACTTCGTGATGTCCTTCTTGGTGATGATGTTGATGACGCCGCCCATGGCGTCGGCGCCATACAGCGTGGATGCCGGGCCGCGGATGACTTCGATGCGCTCGATCGCGTCCAGCGGCGGAATGTGGTTGAACTGGTTGCCGCCGAAGCTGTTGGGATAGATGTCGCCGTGGTTGTTCTGGCGCTTGCCGTCAACCAGGACCAGCGTGTACTCCGAGCCCATGCCGCGCATGCTGATGGTCTTCTGGCCGGTCTTGTCCGCAGTCTCGCCGACGTCCACGCCTTCCAGATCGCGCACCGCGTCGATCAGGGTCATGTAGGGCTTCCGGGCGAGTTCTTCCTGGGTGACGACGGAGATGCTGGCCGGGGCATCGGTGATCTTCTGCTCGAAGCCGGCCGCGCTGACCACCACCGAGCCGAGTTGCTGTTCCTGGGCGAAGGCCGCGCCGGCAGGGAAGATCAGGCCGATCAGCAGAGCCGTGCGCCGCAGGCGCGGAGTTGCAGTATGTGCCATGAAACGGGGTCCTTGGTTGATGTCAAGAAAGTTGGCTGGCTTCCCGACAGGCACTTACGCTGCAGGTGGCTGGCTACGATTTGTCAAATTTATGCAAACAATAATGATTCGTAACAAGCATTGCAAAGATTTGTTCGTTCTTGTGACGGATTTGACTTCGATTTTGTTGCATCAGTGACACAAGTTCGTCCCGGATATGGCATTCATATCGGAGCTGTGCCCGCTTCAGGGATAGGGATGGCCCGCCCAAAACAGGGCAAGCGGGGTGTGGAGAGAATTGCTGCGACGTTCGCGTCGCCGTTGGGGGGCTGGTTCCGCCGGGGGCGTGAAGCGCGCAGGATGGCGCCTCCCCGGGAGGGATCAGCTTTGGCGCAGCTTGTTGGGGCCGGCCGGCCCCATGGGGAACTCGGCTGCGTTGCGCAGCCGGTGCGGCAGGTTCAGCCTTCGGTCGTGCCGGTCGGGGAAGGCGGCATGATCCAGCCGCCGCCGAGCACTTTATACAGATCCACCGCGGCATTGAGGCGCGACAGGCGCTGCTGCACGATCGAATCCTGTACCGAGAAGAGGCTGCGCTGGGCGTCGAGCAGCGAGGAAAGGTCGTCGCTGCCCTCGCGGTAGCGCAGTTCCGAGAGCCGCAGCGCGCGTTCGTACTCGGCGCGGATGGCGAGCTGGGAGGCTTCCTGCTGCTGGCTGCGTTCGGCGTTGGCGGCGGCGTCGTCAACTTCCTTCAGCGCGGTGAGCACCGCCTTGCGGTAGTTTTCGAGGACCTGGCGGCGTTGCGATTCGCTGGTCTCGACCGCGCCGCGCAGCCTGCCGCCGTCGAAGATCGACTGCAGCAGCGAGATCGCCAGGGTGCCGCTGGAGACCGGATTGGAAAGGTTCAGCAGGCCGAACTCGCCGCTGGACAGGCCGCCGCTGGCGCTCAGGCTGAGCTTGAGCGGGAACAGCGCGGCACGGGCGACGGTGATGTTGGCGTCGGCCGCGGCGAGCTGCGCTTCGGCGGCGGCGAGGTCGGGACGGCGTACCAGCAGCTCGGCCGGAACGAAGGGGGTGACGTCGGGAATCGCGAGCGGGTCGAGGTTCCGTCCGGCGATGTCGAAGCCCACCGGCGTGCTGCCGACGAGGATCGCCAGCGCGCGCAGCAACTGGCGTTCGGTGACTTCCAGCGGCAGGATGGCATCGCGTTGCGCCAGCACGGTGCCGCGCTGGCGGCTGAGGTCGAGCGCCGAGGCGGCGCCGTTGCGGTAGCGCGCTTCGACGATCCTGAACAGGCGTTCGGCGATGGCGAGATTTTCGCGGGCGATGTCGAGCCGCGCGCGTTGCGACAGGATCTGCGTGTAGGCGTTGACGACGCCCGCGACCAGCGACAGCCGGGTGGCTTCGTAGTCGTAGCGGGTGGCGGCGAGGCTGTGGCGCGAGCCTTCGTAGCGGGCGATGTTGCTGCCCCAGACGTCGATTTCGTAATTGATCCCCAGGCTGGCCTGGGAGCCTCTGCTGTTGCTGGAGCCGTCGCTGTCGCGGCTGCCGGTGGTGCTGGTGTCGAGGCGCAGGTCGACGGTCGGGAACAGCGAGGCGCGGGCGCTGCGGGCGGCGATTTCGGCCTGCAGCACCCGTTCGGTGGCGACGGCGAGATCGGGGCTGCCGGCGAGCGCGCGTTCGACCAGCGCATCGAGCTCGGCCGAGCCGAACTGCCGCCACCATTCGGCATCGATCGAACCGGCAGCGCGCTCGTTGGCGGCGGCCTCGTCCCAGGTGGCGGGGATGTCCAGCGGCGCGCCGGGATGGGTGATGGGCAGTGCGCAGCCGCCGGCGGCGAGCGCGACGGCGACGGCGAGCATGGCGGGCAGGGTGCGGAGGGGCGAAGCGGGCATGGGCGGGCGGAAGGGCAGGGGAGTCATTCGGAGGCGAGCGCGACGACGGGGTCCAGCCGGGCGGCCTTGCGCGCCGGCAGGTAGCCGAATACCAGGCCGGTGGCGAAGGCGCAGCCGAAGGCGAGCACGACCGGCAGCAGGGTGTATTTCACCTGGGTGCCGAAGAAGGCGATGATGGCCGCGGTGCCGAGCCCGGCGGCGACGCCGATGGCGCCGCCGATCGCCGACACCACCAGCGCCTCGATCAGGAACTGCTGCAGGATGTTCCTCATGCGTGCGCCGGTCGCCATGCGGATGCCGATTTCGCGGGTGCGTTCGGTGACCGACACCAGCATGATGTTCATGACGCCGATGCCGCCCACCAGCAGCGATATCGCCGCCACCGCGCCGAGCAGGATGGTGAGGGTGTTCTGCGTCGCGGACACGGTGTCGATGACCGAGGCCATGTTGCGGATCTGGAAATCCTCCCGGCCATGGCGGTTGATCAGCAGCGCGTGCACGTCGTCCTGGGTGTCGTCGATGCGGTCGACGTCGGCCACCGCCACGGTGACGTTGCGCAGGAAGCGCTGGCCGGTGATGCGCAGGCTGGACGTGGTGTGCGGCATGAAGATCACGTCGTCCTGGTCCTGGCCGAAGGAGGTGGCGCCCTTGCCGGTCATGGTGCCGATCACCTGGAAGGGGATGTTATTGACCAGCACGTACTGGCCGATGGGGTCGGCGCCGGCGAACAGGGCCTTGGCGACGGTCTGGCCCAGCACCGCGACGGTGGCGTAGCGGGAGACGTCGTCGGCAGTGAAGAAGGTGCCGGTGGCGACGGCCCAGTTGCGCGCGACCACGTAGTCCTCCGAGGTGCCGTTGATCTGGGTGCGGTGGTCGTTGCCGCCGTAGCGCAGCGTGACGTTGCTCGACTGTTCGGGCGCGGCCGCACGGACGTTGGCCAGATCGCGGATCGCGTCCACGTCCTCGGGCACCAGCGTGGCGGTGGTGTCCCGCCCGCGCTGGTTGGGGGCGCCGGGGCGGATGGTCAGCAGGTCGGTGCCCATGGCGCTGATCTGGTCGACCACTTTCTGCTTGGCGCCGTCGCCGATGGCGAGCATGGCGATCACCGAGGCGACGCCGATGACGATGCCGAGCAGGGTCAGGATGGTGCGGAACAGGTTGGCGCGCAGCGCGCGCAGCGCGGTGCGGGTGGCTTCGATGATGTCGGTCACCGACGAGCTGCGGTCCACCTGCGGGCTGAAGTCGGGCTCCGGGCCTTCGGGCAGGCGCGGGCCGGGGTCGGCGACGACGTGGCCGTCGCGGATCTCGATGACGCGCTGGGCCTGCTCCGCCACTTCGCGGGCGTGGGTGATCAGGATGATGGTGTGGCCGTCGGCGGACAGCTGCCGCAGCAGTTTCATGACGTCTTCGCCGCTCTTGCTGTCGAGTGCGCCGGTCGGCTCGTCGGCGAGGATGATGCGGCCGCCGTTCATTAGCGCGCGCGCGATCGAGACGCGCTGCTGCTGGCCGCCGGAGAGCTGGCTGGGGCGGTGATGGCCGCGTTCGGCGAGGCCGAGCGCGGCGAGCAGGGACTCGGCGCGGGCATGGCGTTCGGCCGGCGGCATGCCGGAATAGATTGCCGGTACTTCGACGTTCTCGCGCGCGGTGGAGCCGCCGATCAGGTTGTAGCTCTGGAACACGAAGCCGAAGGCTTCGCGCCGCAGGCGGGCGAGCTCGTCGCGGTCGAAGCCGGAAACGTCCTGTCCCATGAAGCGATAGGTACCGCTGGTGGGGCGATCGAGACAGCCGAGGATGTTCATCAGCGTCGATTTGCCCGAGCCGGAGGCGCCCATGATGGCGACGAACTCGCCGGGGTGGATGGAGAGGTCGATGCCGTGCAGCACGCGCGTCTCGATTTCGCCATTGACGAAGGTCCGCGTGATGCCGCGCAGTTCGATCAGCGGCTGGGCGGCGGCCGCTGCGCGTGCCTCGGCGGGAGCGAAAGCTTCGCGTTTCACAGCCGCGGCCCCGGTCCCATCATCGGCGGGCGGTTGGCGCCGGGCTGAGCCCCGGGCTGGCTGGCTGCCGGCACTGCGACACCGGCCACGACCCGGTCGCCATCTTCCAGGCCGGACAGCACTTGTGCGGACACCCGGTTGGAGACGCCGATGGTGATGCTGCGCTCCTCGATGCTGTTGTCGGCCTTGAGAACCCGTACCGTCGCCTGGCGCGGTGCGCCGGGAGCGGCCTGGCCGCCTTCGCGCGGGCCGCGGTTGGCACGCCGGAAGGCTTCGCCGCCGCCTTCGGCACTGGCCTGGCCCTGCGGGCGCGGGCCGCGGCGCTCGCCATCCGGCCCGCCAGAACGGCGCGCATCGCTGCCGCTCCCGCCTTCGGCGCCTGCCGCCTGCGCACGCGGAGCGCGGCGTTCTCCCTCGGCCGCCTCGGTGCCGGCCCCCTGCGGCCGCATGGGACGGATCTGGCCCAGCGCGCCGAGCGGCACCTGCAGCACGTCGCGCGCCTGGGCGACGACGAAGTAGACCTGGGCGGTCATCTGCGTCATCAGTTCGCCGTTGTCGTTGGGCACGTCGAACAGTGCGTTGTACAGCACCACGTTGTTGGTGACGGTGGGCGTGGGTTCGATCTTGGCGAGCTTGCCGTACCAGCGCTTGCCCTGGCCGCCCAGTGTCGTGAAATAGGCGTCCATGCCGGTTCGCAGCCGGCTGATGTCGGCTTCCGACACCTGGGTCTGCACCGTCATGGTGGTGAGGTCCGCCACCTGCAGGATGGTCGGTGCGGACTGGTTGGTGTTCAGGGTCTGGCCCTGGCGGGCGGAGATGGAGACCACGGTGCCGCTCATCGGCGACAGGATGCGGGAGTACTGCAGATTGGCTTCGTCGGCGCGCAGGCTGGATTCGTTCTGCTCGATCTGGGCGCGCAGCGCTTCGAGCGAGGCTTCGGCCGACTTGGCGCTGGCTTCGGCGGTCTGCAGGCTTTCCTGGGTGGTGGCGTCCTCGGCCATCAGGGCCTGCTGGCGGCGAAGCTGGATGCGGGCCAGCGCCAGCTGGGCTTCGCGGTCCTTGAGCGTGGCGCGCAGGTTGCGCAACTGGGCGCGCGAGGCATCGACTTTCGACAGATAGACGGTGGAATCGATTTCGCCGAGCAGGTCGCCGGCCTTCACCACCGAACCGACCTCGACATGGATCTTCTTCAACTGGCCCGAGACCTGGGCGCCGACATCGACGTAGTCGCGCGGCTGAAGCGTGCCGGTGGCAGTGACGACGTCCTCGATGTCGCCATGCTGCACGGTCGCGAACTGGTAGGCGGAAGTGCCGTTGCTGCCTGAAAGGTGGGGCCAGGCCAGCCAGGCGCCGGCGCCGGCAAGGGCGAGAACCAGTACGGCAAGTCCGGTGCGCAGGGCGCGATTCTTCTTCGGGCGGGAGGGTGAGGCGGTCATCGTCTGCGTCGTTCTGTGATTCGGAAGGGTTGGGAGGGGGCGGAGCCGGAATATCGGCGCTGCGCCCAGTATCTGGACGTCGCCAAGCATAGTGACTGGCCTATGTCGGCGTGTATCGAATTGCAGCCCTGCGTGAAAAGCGGCCGCCGCAAGTGGATGTTTCTTGATGCCGGTCAACAAGCAGCCCGGAAGAGCTAGGTCTAATGGCTGTGGAAATTTAGACGCCGTCTAAAAACGGTGGCATGGCATTTTCGATGCGTACAAGGAGAAACAACATGAAAATCAAGGCAATTGCAGTTGTTGCCGCACTCGTCATGGCAGGCTCCGCCTGGGCTGCCACGGTCCGTGACGAGCCGATCCAGCCGATCGAACCGGCCAAGGCCGTCGAACCCGGCAATGGTCGAATTGGGCAAGAAGCTGTATTTCGACCCGCGCCTGTCGCGTTCCGGCTTCATTTCCTGTAATTCCTGCCACAACCTGTCGATGGGCGGCAGCGACAACCTGAAGACCTCGATCGGCGACAAGTGGCAGCAAGGCCCGATCAACTCGCCCACCGTGCTGAACTCCAGCCTGGCGGTGGCGCAGTTCTGGGACGGCCGTGCGGCCGACCTGAAGGAGCAGGCGGGTGGCCCGATCGCCAACCCTGGTGAAATGGCCTTCACCCACGACCTGGCGATCGATACGCTGCGCTCGATTCCGGGCTATGTCGCCGAGTTCAAGGCGGTGTTCGGCTCCGCGGCGATCAACATCGACAAGATCACCCGTGCGATCGCCGCCTTCGAGGAGACGCTGGTGACGCCGAACTCGCCGTTCGACCAGTGGCTGAAGGGCGACGACAAGGCCCTGACCGATCGCGAACTGGCCGGTTACGGCCTGTTCAAGGAAAGCGGCTGCGTGGCCTGCCACAACGGTCCGGCGGTGGGCGGCACGTCGTTCCAGAAGATGGGTCTGTTCGAGCCGTACAAGACCAACAACCCGGCCGAAGGCCGTGCCGGCGTCACCGGCAAGGACGAAGACCGCATGAACTTCAAGGTTCCGACGCTGCGCAACGTGGAACTGACCTATCCCTACTTCCACGACGGCGAAGCCGCGACGCTGGAACAGGCGGTCGAACTCATGGGGCGCCTGCAGCTGGGCCGCAAGTACAGCGAGCAGGAAATCGCCGACATCGTCGCCTTCCTGAAGACGCTGACCGGCGACCAGCCCACCTTCGTGATGCCGCTGCTGCCGCCGTCGTCCAACGACACGCCGAAGCCGAATCCCTGGCAGTAAGGCGGTGCCGATGGCCCGGCCGTTCCGCGTGGCGGGATGGCCGGGTGTTTCTGCAGGGATGGCGCAAGCGCCATCCCGATGACAAGATGAGGCTCGGACGGGTCCAGAGAGAGACATGAACGTTCATACCACCGAAGATGCGATCGCCTGCCTGCGCAGCGTCGGCGTGCCGATCACCCAGCAGCGCATCGAGATTGCGCGAGTGCTGTTTGCGCGGCCGGTGCATCTGTCCGCCGACCAGGTGCTGGAGCGGGTGCGCGTCAATGCGCCCGAGACTTCGCGCGCCACGGTCTACAACACGCTGCGCCTGTTCCGCGAGAAGAACTTGCTACGCGAACTGATCATCGATCCGGACCGGGTGGTGTTCGATTCGAACACCGATCCGCACTACCACCTGTATGACGTCGATACCGGCGAAGTGAGCGATGTCGCCGCTGATGAGCTCAAGGTCGTCGGCGTGCCGCGCCTGCCCGAGGGCGTCGAACTGGAGCACCTCGACGTGATCATCCGGGTGCGCAGCAAGCGTGCCTGAACGTATTGGCGGTGGACGCGATACGGGCCGCATCGAGCGGCCCGCATCGTTTGTGCTGCCTTTTTGTTCCGCTCAGTTGGGCGCAGTTTCCGGCTGGGTGATGAAACCCATCTTCTCGATGCCAGCCTCGCGTGCCTGCGACATGACTTCCGCCAGCTTCTGGTAGCGCGTCTCGCGGTCCGCGCGCAGATGCAGTTCGGGCTGGGGCTTCTTCTCGGCCGCCGCCTGCAGCCGCAGCGGCAGCGCAACCTCGTCGAGCGGCTCGTTGTTCCAGAACAACTGGCCTTCGCCGTTGATCGCCAGCGACACGGTTTCAGGTTTTTCCTCGTTCGGCTGGCTCGACGCCTGGGGCAGGTCGATCTTCACCGAGTGCGTCAGCAGCGGTGCGGTGATCATGAAGACGATCAGCAATACGAGCATGACGTCGATCAGCGGAACCATGTTGATTTCGCTTTGGAGGGGACGGCTGTCCCCGTTGTTGAAGCCGCCGAATGCCATTTACGCTGCTCCGTTGGCCGGTGCTGCGTTTCCCGCGGAAGCCGCCGGACGTCCCTTGGCGTTGGCTGCCACGCTGACCGGAGCGATGCGGGAGCCGGTCGAGAACCAGGCCTGCAGGTCGTGGGCGAAGGCGTCGAGTTCGGACAGTTCGATGCGGTTGGCACGGGTGACGGCGTTGTAGGCCAGCACTGCCGGGATCGCGACGAAGAGGCCGAAGGCGGTCATGATCAGCGCCTCGCCGACCGGACCGGCGACCTTGTCCAGCGTCGCCATGCCCGAGGCGCTGATGTTGACCAGTGCATGGTAGATGCCCCACACGGTGCCGAACAGGCCGACGAAGGGGGCGGTGGAGCCGATCGAGGCCAGCACGGTCATGCCCGACTCCAGACCGGCCGTGGACAGGGCAATGGACTTGCGCAGCGAGCGGGTCAGAACTTCATCGGCATCGAGCTTGCTGCCCAGCGTGTCGTTGCCGGCATGGCGACGGATGTGCTGCGCTGCGGCGGCGCCCTGCTGGGCGAGCGCTTCGAAGGATGAATCGGGTGCCTGTTCGCTGAGGCGTTTCAGGCCGGTTTCAAGGTTGGGTGCAGTCCAGAACGCTTCGATGGCACCCACTTGACGGCGCGTGCGCAGCTGGCGCAGGCCGCGCACCAGAATCAGATACCAGCTGGCGATCGACATCAGCATCAGGATCACGGCGATGGCACGGATCACGAGGTCGGATTGCGCCCACAGATGAGCGATGCCGAAGGCTTGCGTTGCTTCCATTGTTTCAGTTTCCAGTGAGTTTGAAGACGATCGGCACCAGCACCCAGGCTTCGACCGGCGTGTCGCCACGCTTGGCAGGGATGAAGCGCCAGCGGCTCACCGACTGCTCGGCGGCGCGGTCGAGGCGTTCGGAACCAGAACTGGTGCGGATCTCGATACGGCTCGGCATGCCGTCGATCGAGACCAGCACGCGCAGCATGACCTGGCCTTCTTCGCGCAGCCGGCGCGACAGTGGTGGATAGGGCGGTTTCGGGTTGTTGAGATAGTCGGCGTCGAAACGCGCGCCGGTGACCGGCCCGCCACCTGTCGGCGGTCCGGGGGGCGCTGCGCTCGATGGCGGCGGTGCAACCGGCGTGCTCGGCGCAGTGTCGGCGACTTCGGCCGTTTCTGCCGGAGCGGGTTCGGGCGGCGCTTCTTCCTGGGTTACCGCGGTCGGCGATTCCGTCACCTTGGGCACCGGCTTGGGTTTCGGTTTCGGCTTGGGTTTGGGAACTTCCTTCGGCGGCGGAGGCGGCTTGACTTCCGGCTTTACCGGCTCGGGCGGAGGAGGCGTCTCGACCGGGGTGGGTGAGGTCTGCTCGATCGCCGGCTCGGCCGGGATCAGCGCGACGGCGATGCTGGTGATTTCAGGCGTTTCGACAGGGCGGTTCGCCAGATGGGCGATGCCGGCCATGCCGGCCAGGTGGGAGATGACGACCAGCGTTGCCACGCCGAAGCGCTGGATTCCGCTGCCGTACGAGACGTGCGGCGCGGCCAAGGGGGCCCCCTCCTGCGTATCGGCGGCTTCGTGTCGAAGTTTGAGCGGATCGGGAGATGGGTTGAGCGGCAACGTGAGGGCTGGGGCTGCTGAGGTCATCTGTCGGGGAAAAAATGCGCCCCGCAGGGCGCATGCCATTAGGCAAATTTTTATCGTTGAATCAGGAGGCCTGCGGCTCCATCTGCGACTGCAGGTAGTTTTGCAGACCGACGCTGTCGATCAGGCCTAGCTGGGTTTCCAGGTAGTCGATGTGTTCTTCGGTGTCGTCGAGGATGTGCTCGAACAGCTCGCGCGACACGTAGTCCTTACAGGACTCACAGTACTGGACGGCCTCGACCAGGTTGGCTCGGCCGCCGAGTTCGAGCGTGAGGTCGCCCTGCAGGCATTCGGGCACGTGCTCGCCGATCAGCAGCTTGTCGAGGTTCTGCAGGTTGGGCAGGCCTTCCAGGAAAAGCACGCGCTCGATGAGCATGTCGGCGTGCTTCATCTCCTCGATGGATTCTTCGTATTCGTGCTTTCCGAGCCGGTCGAAGCCCCAGTTCTTGTACATGCGGGCATGCAGGAAATACTGGTTGATCGCGGTCAGTTCGATGGTGAGTTGACGGTTCAGGTACTGAATGACTTTCTTGTCGCCTTTCATACGGCCTCCAGGGCAAGCGGGAACATGGGCCGGGCGAACATGGTGGTGCTCGCTTCGGACGTACTGTCGTGTTCCGCCAACGCCGAACGCAGGCAGTCGTGCGCACATTTCGCACAACGCCCGCATTCGGCCGTCACGCCCAGATCCCGGCGCAGATGGCGCAGGGTCGTCGCACCCTCGCGCACGGCGGCGACGATTTGGCGATCGGTGACGGCGTTACACACACAGACGTACATATTTTAGCCTCGCTGCTCGATTCCGCCTGAAGGATGGCGCTTACTTGGTCAGGATCAGCTTGCCGGAACGCGTCGCACGCAATACGTAATGCACACCCTGATGGACGATGGTGACCGCGTTTCGTCCGGCGAGCAGTACGTCGGTGGACAGGGGCAGCCCGGCGGGCAGCGCGCAGACTGCGGAAGGCGCTGAATCACCGGACTGAAACCGATCGGCCTGCGCCGTATGCTGCTCCTGTCGGGAATGCATTTCGTGCTTGCACCAATAATAACGATTCGCATTACATCACGCATTACTGCAAGGAGTCAATGGTGCCGGTGAAGATGTGCACTATCCCGGCCCCGGGGCCGGGTCTGTGCCGCTTTCGCCATGTGCGAAACGTGCGGTGTCGGATGGGGCTGGCAGGGCAGAAATGGAGTGAGCGCGGCATTTCGACACGCCGGCTTGATTCGGCTGCCTTGGTGTGGCTGCCGTCGGTCACGGGGGTGTGTCCCTAGCGGTTTCGCGCCGCGCGCACTGCGGAGGAGGATGGGCCATGGGCGCCGTCGAGGGCAACGGCCATGGTTCCCGGCGAAAGGCTGGCCGAATGAATGTCCGGCTATACGTTGGTGCCGCTGACCGTGCTGGCGACGACGGCTTCGGTCAGCTCCGGCGCGCACAGCTCGATGAAGCGATAGGCGAAGCCGCGCAGGTAGTGGCCGCGGCGGACGGCGATGCGGGTGATGTTCTCGGCGAACAGCCCGTCGCTGCTGAGCTTGCGCAGCCCGGGGTCGCGTTCCGGGCTGAAGGCCATCGACGCCAGGATGCCGACGCCCAGGCCGAGTTCGACATAGGTCTTGATCACGTCGGCGTCGAGCGCGGACATCACCACTTCGGGTTTCAGGCCGGCGGCGGCGAAGGTCTTGTCGATGCGGGTACGGCCGGTGAAGCCTTCGTGGTAGGTGATGACCGGGTATTCGGTGATCGCTTCCAGCGTCAGCGGCCGGACCGCTTCGAGCGGATGGCCTGCCGGCACCACCACCGCGTGCTGCCAGCCGTAGTAGGGGAAGGTCGCGAGTTCGGGAATTTCGGCAAGCGCTTCGGTGGCGACGCCGACGTCGGCTTCGCCGTCGAGCAGCATCTGCACGATCTCGTCCGGGCTGCCCTGGTGCAGCCGCAGATGGACCTTGGGAAAGGCCTGCTTGAAGGCGGCGACGATCTTCGGCAGCGCGTAGCGCGCCTGGGTGTGGGTGGTGGCGACCGTCGAACTGGCCTTCATCGACGTTGCTGTACTGCTCGGCGAGGCGCTTGATGTTGGCGGCGTCGAGCAGCATGCGCTCGACCACCACCACCAGCTCCTTGCCCGGCGCGGTGAGGCCGAGCAGGCGCTTGCCCTTGCGCGTGAACAGTTCGACGCCGAGCTCGTCCTCCAGATCCTTGATGTGCTTCGACACGCCCGACTGCGAGGTGAACAGCGCATTCGCCACCTCGGTCAGGTTGAAACCGCGCCTCACCGTCTCGCGGATGATGCGCAATTGCTGGAAGTTCATTTCCGCGCTCCCGCCGCGGCATTCGCCGCATGCCCTTGTTCGAAGATGCTGAGGCGGGAGGGTAGCAGGCGGACGGCCTGTCCTTCTTCCAGCGTGAGCTCGGCGGCGCGCTCGCGGGTGAGCTCGACCTCGAAATGCTGGCCGGTGGCGCCGTTCAGGCCGTCGAGTTCGATACGGGCGGTGACACCGAAGGACAGCACGCGGCTGACCCGCGCGGCGATGCCTTGGCCCGCGTCGGCGCCGACGACGATGTCCAGTTCGTGCGGGCGGGCGAAGGCCACGACTTCCGCGCCTTGGCCGAAGTTGTCCGCCGCGTGGGCCAGGTGGTCGTCGCCGACACGCAGGCCTTCGCCTTCGACGCGGCCGTGGAAGAAGTTGACCGCGCCGAGAAAGCCATACACGAACGGCGTGGCCGGATGGCGATAGACTTCTTCCGGGGTGCCGATCTGTTCGACGTGGCCGTGGTTCATCAGCACCACGCGGTCGGCGACTTCCAGCGCCTCTTCCTGGTCGTGGGTGACGAAGATCGAGGTGATGTGCAGGTCGTCGTGCAGCTTGCGCAGCCAGCGCCGCAGTTCCTTGCGCACCTTGGCGTCGAGCGCGCCGAAAGGCTCGTCGAGCAGTAGCACGCGCGGCTCCACCGCCAGCGCGCGGGCCAGTGCGATGCGCTGGCGCTGGCCGCCGGAAAGCTGCGACGGGAAGCGGTCGGCCAGCCAGTCGAGTTGCACCAGGTTCAGCAACTCGTGCACCTTCTCTGCGATCTGCTTCTCGGACGGGCGCTCGCGGCGCGGCTTCATGCGGATGCCGAAGGCGACGTTGTCGAATACCGTCATGTGGCGGAACAGCGCGTAGTGCTGGAACACGAAGCCGACCTGGCGGTCGCGCACGTGGGTGTCCGAGGCGTCCTCGCCTTCCAGCAGCACCTGGCCGCCGTCGGCCTGTTCGAGGCCGGCGATGATGCGCAGCAGCGTGGTCTTGCCGCAGCCCGAGGGGCCGAGCAGGGCGACCAGCTCGCCGGTCGGGAAGTCGAGCGAGATGTCGTCCAGCGCGGTGAAGGCGCCGAACTGCTTGCGGATGTTGCGTACCTGGATGCTCATGATGCGTCGTCCTGTGAATTGCGCCAGGCTGCGGCGGCGCGGTGTTCGACCCAGGTCTTGATGCCCAGGGTCACCAGCGCCAGCAGGGCCAGCAGCGAGGCCACCGCGAAGGCTGCGGCGAACTGGTATTCGTTGTAGAGAATCTCGACGTGCAGCGGCAGGGTGTTGGTCTCGCCGCGGATGTGGCCGGAGACCACCGACACCGCGCCGAACTCGCCCATCGCCCGCGCGTTGGTCAGGATCACGCCGTACAGCAGGCCCCACTTGATGTTGGGCAGGGTCACGTGCCAGAAGGTCTGCAGGCCGTTGGCGCCGAGCACGATCGCCGCCTCTTCCTCTTCCTTGCCTTGCGCCTGCATCAGCGGGATCAACTCGCGGGCGATGAAGGGGAAGGTGACGAACACGGTGGCGAGCACGATGCCCGGCACGGCGAAGATGATCTTGATGTCGTGTTCCGACAGCCACGGCCCGAACCAGCCCTGGGCGCCGAACACCAGCACGTAGATCAGGCCGGCGATGACCGGCGACACCGAGAACGGCAGGTCGATCAGCGTGATCAGGAAGTGCTTGCCGCGGAACTCGAACTTGGCGATCGCCCAGGCCGCGCAGACGCCGAACACCAGGTTCAGCGGCAGCGCGATGGCGGCCGCGAGCAGGGTCAGGCGCAGGGCCGACAGCGCGTCCGGATCGACCAGCGCGGTGGCGTAGGTTTCCCAGCCCTTGCGCAGCGCCTCGACGAACACCGCGATCAGCGGCATCAGCAGGAACACGGCGAAGAAGCTGAGCGCGGTGCCCAGGATCAGCCACTTCACCAGCGGCGTCTCGCGCGTGGCGGCGCGGCTCTCGAAGCGGGCGGCCTGGTCGCCGCCCAGGTGCATGGTGGTGGCGGCGGCCATCAGCGGTCCCTCCCGGTACGTTTCGCCGTCCATGCCTGCAGGCCGTTGATGACGAGCAGCAGGATGAAGGACAGGATCAGCATCACGGCGGCGATCGCCGTGGCGCCGGTGTAGTCGTATTGCTCCAGCTTGGTGATGATCATCAGCGGGGTGATCTCGGACACCATCGGGATGTTGCCGGCGATGAAGATCACCGAGCCGTATTCACCCACGGCGCGGGCGAAGGCGAGGGCGAAGCCGGTCATCAGCGCCGGCAGCAGGATCGGCAGGATGACGTGGCGGAAGGTCTGCCAGCGCCGGGCGCCGAGGCTGGTGGCGGCTTCTTCCAGTTCGGTGTCGAGGTCTTCGAGGATCGGCTGCACGGTACGCACGACGAAGGGCAGGCCGATGAACACCAGCGCCACCAGCACGCCGAGCGGGGTGAACGCGACCTTGATGCCGAACACGTCGAGGTACTGGCCGAGCCAGCCGTTCTTGGCATACAGCGCGGTCAGCGAGATGCCGGCCACCGCGGTCGGCAGGGCGAATGGCAGGTCCACCAGGGCGTCGATCAGCTTCTTGCCGGGAAAGCTGTAGCGAACCAGCGCCCAGGCCAGCATCAGCCCGAACACCGCGTTGATCGCGGCGGCGAGCAGCGAGGTGCCGAAGGACAGCTTGTACGAGGCGAGCACGCGCGGCGCGGTGACGACGTTCCAGAATTCGCCGAAGCTCAGTTCGGCGGTCTTCAGGAACACCGCGGCGAGCGGGATCAGCACGATCAGCGACAGGTAGCCGAGGGTGTAGCCGAGCGTCAGGTTGAAGCCCGGCAGCACGCGGAAAGTCTTGGCGGCCGACATCAGCGTGCCGCCGCAGGCGTGTGGGGACTTCGGCCGGCGCCAGGGGCAGGCTCAGCAGCCAGGCCGTCCATCAGGCCGGCAGCGGGCGGGAGGGAAGGGGAAAGCGCTGCCAAGGCCCGCGTCGGCAGGCCAGGGGGAGAAGCCGGGAACGGCATGATGATGACTCCAGCAAGTAATGGCTGGGGAGTTTACAAGTGCCGTAATCGGGCAAAAAATAATAAAAACCGAATTCGATATGAAGATTTGTGCTTTAGGAAGGCCTGGCCCCCTCAGAGGAGGGCCAGGCCATCGCCAGCATCAGAAGGCCGGTACGATCGCGCCCTGGTACTTGTCGGCGATGAACTGCCGCACTTCGGGCGAGGTCAGCGCCGCCGCCAGCTTCTTCATCGCCGGGCTGTCGGCATTGTCTTCGCGGCCCACCAGCAGGTTGGCGTAGGGCGAGCTGGCGTCCTCGATGAACAGCGAGTCGGTGAGCGGGTTCAGCTTGGCCTGGATCGCGTAGTTGGTGTTGATCAGCGCCAGGTCGACCTGATTCAGGATGCGCGGCAGCGTGGCGGCTTCCAGCTCGCGGAACTTCAGCTTCTTCGGGTTGGCGGTGATGTCGCGGGTGGTGGCGATGACGTTGCCGGGATCCTTCAGCGTGATCGTGCCCTGCCTGGCCAGCAGCAGCAGGGCGCGGCCGGAGTTGGAGGGGTCGTTCGGCAGTGCGACGGTGCCGCCTTCGGGCAGGTCGGCGAGCGTCTTGTGCTTGGTCGAGTAGCCGGCGAAGGGCTCGACATGCACCTTGGTGACGACGACCTGGATGTCGTTCTTCTGCTTCTTCTTGAACTCGTCGAGGTAGGGGCCGTGCAGGAAGAAGTTGCCGTCCACCCGCTTCTCGTTGGTCTGCATCGACGGCTGCACGTAGTCGGTGAAGACCTTGACTTCGAGCTCCACGCCTTCCCTGGCCAGCATCGGCTTGACGAATTCGAGCAGTTCGGCGTGCGGCACCGGCGTGGCGGCGATGACCAGCTTGTCGGCGGCGTGGGCGGAGGCGGTGAAGGCAAGGGCGCCGACAGCGGCGCACAGCAGTTTGCGAAGGGTGAAGGACATGTGGGGCTCCGGGGTTGTTGGGTCCAGTCGATGTTTTTTACTTGCGGCTGAAATGCAGCACGAGGCGGTCGCCGGCGTACTGGATGAGCTGCACCAGCACCACCAGCAGGGCGACGGTGATCACCATCACTTCGGTCTGGAAGCGCTGGTAGCCGAAGCGGATGGCGAGATCGCCGAGGCCGCCGCCGCCGATCACGCCGGACATCGCCGCGTAGGATATCAGGGTGATCGCGGTCACCGTGGTGGCGGCGAGCAGGCCGGGCAGGGCTTCGGGCAGCAGCGCGCCGAAGATGATGCGATGGGTGCGGATGCCCATCGCCTGGCAGGCCTCGATGACGCCGCGGTCCACCTCGCGCAGCACGTTTTCCACCAGGCGGGCGAAGAAGGGCGAGGTGGCCACCACCAGCGGCGGGATCGCGCCTTCGACGCCGAGCGAAGTGCCGATCAGGATCACGGTCACCGGGATCATCACAATCAGCAGGATCAGGAAGGGCACCGAGCGCAGCACGTTGGCGACGAAGGACAGCACCCGGTACAGCGCGCGCTGTTCCAGCAACTGCCCCTGCGAGGTGACGAACAGCAGGATGCCGAGCGGCAGGCCGATCAGCACAGTGAAGAACAGCGACACGCCGGTCATCACCAGGGTTTCCCAGGTGGCGAGGGCGATGTCGCCCCATTCGATGCTGCTCCACTCGATCATCGACAGGTCGATCATTGCAGCACCTCGTGATGGATGTGGTGGCGGTCCAGTTCGGCGAATACGCGGCGGACGTCCTCGTCGCTGCCTTCGAGTTCGAGCAGCAGCTGGCCGAAAGGCAGGTCCTTGATGCTCGACACTTCGCCCTGCAGGATGGTGAAGCGCACCGCGCTGGCGGCCATGATGTCGCTCAGGACGGGCTGGTAGGTGACGTCGCCGACGTAGGTCAGGCGCACCAGGGTACCGCGCAGCTTGTCCTGGGCGAAGGCGTGGGTCGGGTCGAGCATCGCCGCGGTCAGCGGATCGTCCTGCGCCACCATGCTGCGGGTGACCGGATGCCGCGGGTGCAGGAAGACGTCCGCGACCTTGCCGCTTTCGACGATGCGGCCGCCGTCGATGACCGCGACGCGGTCGCACAATGTGCGGATGACCTGCATCTCGTGGGTGATCAGCACGATCGTGAGGCCGAGCCGGCGGTTGATGTCGAGCAGCAGGCGCAGGATGGACTGGGTGGTCTCGGGATCGAGCGCGGAAGTCGCTTCGTCGCACAGCAGCAATTGCGGCCGGCTGGCCAGCGCCCGTGCGATGCCGACGCGCTGCTTCTGGCCGCCGGACAGCTGCGCCGGATATTTGTTGGCGTGTTCGCTGAGGCCGACCAGGTCCAGCAGCTCGGCCACGCGTTCGGCGCGCTGGGCGGCAGTCAGGTCGCTGGTGCAGCGCAGCGGCCAGTCGATGTTGGCTGCCACGGTCTTGGCGTTGAGCAGGTTGAAATGCTGGAAGATCATGCCGATGCGCTGGCGCAGCTTATGCAGGCGCTGGCGGTCGAAGCCGGTGATGTCCTCGCCGTCGATCAGCACGCGGCCCGAGCTCGGCCGTTCGAGCAGGTTCAGGCTGCGCAGCAGGGTGCTCTTGCCGGCGCCGGAGCGGCCGATGATGCCGAAGATCTCGCCCTTGCCTATTTCGAGGTCAACGCCGTCCAGCGCGCTGACTTCCCGGCCTTTGACGAGGTAGGTCTTGCCGAGTCGTTCGATTCTGATCACGGAGATGGCTGCCGCGGCGGAGCCGGGCGCAAAAACGCGGAGTGTATCAATCCGTCTTCAGCGGCACCATCCGTGCTGTCCGGCCAGCCTGTCCAGCCGATGCAGATGCCGCCCTATTCGAGTCGCAACAGGATGCGCAGGCTCGGATCCTTGGCGTAGCGTGCCGGGAGATAGCCGATGGCGCTCGGGTTCTCGAGCAGCAGGCGGCGGACCTCGTCGGCGTTGGCTGCCTCTTTCGGCGGCAGGGCTCGTCCGGTGAATACCATGCGCGACCAGTAGGCCCGGATCTGGCTGGGGTTCTTGCTGGTCAGGAGCAGGTAGAAGTGGTCGCGGTCCTCGCTGGGGGGGAGGTCCAGCAGCAGGGGAACGCTGCTGGCGAGTGCGGCACGGCGGCCCAGGTAGAGCTGCTCCGCTTCGTCACGGCTCAGCTTTTCGATAGGGCTGTCGAGTGACGTGACGATGAGAATGGCCTCCGCGCGTGCCTGTGGAACACACAGGGCAAACAGGATCGTCATAAGAACGATCCAGTGCCGAGAGAGATGGAATCGATCAGAAGACGACATCGATCGACAGGCTCAAGGTGTTGACGGTGCGGCCGCTGACACGGGTTAACAGGATGTCCCTTGTCGGTTGGAAGCTTCCCCATCCGTTACGGTCGATGTAATTGCGGGCCAGTTCGATCTTCATCGCTGCATTGGTATGCAGATCCCAGCGCAGGCCCGCGGCGATGCTGCGCTGGCTGGTATTGCGCGAAACGTTGAAGGCTTCGACGAACGAAGCCACGGGGGGAGGCAGCAAGGCTTCGCTCAGTTGCCGGTCGACGATCCGGCTGTCCTGCCGGCTGCGGGCGACCTTGACGTAGGGAGTGACCGGACCGAGGTGCCGCCCCGCAGTCAGATGCCAGCCATGGGCACTGTTCACGAAGGCTGATGAACGGCGCACCGCGTATTCGCCGATCAGCAGCCAGCGGTTGTCGTCCCAGTGGAAGCCGGCGGATGTGAAGGATTCGGATGCCCCCTTGCCGTGCATTTCGGCAAGGATGCGCTTGCCTTGCGGCAGGGTGTTCAGGACGTTCTGCAGCAGGTCGAATTCGCGGTCTCCCCAGTGCAGATCGAGGCTTGCCCGGGAATAGCCGAAGTGCAGCGTCAGCGAGCCGCTGGACAGCCCGATGTTCAGGCCGCGCAGCCGTGACAGCGAGGCGCGGCCGAATTCCATGATATCGACCCGGCTGCGGCCGAAATACGGGTGCAGCTCCAGATCCAGGCTTCCGATCCGCGTCCGGTAGAGGAGGTCGATGCCGTCGAGGTCGGCAAAGGGGTTGAGCGAATAGACCTCGTTCGGCGGGCGCCCCCACGGGTGTGCGTAATTGATGTCGAAGGAATCCGACAGCATGAAGGCCGGCACGCGCAGGCGTCCGGCGCGCAGCGTGAGTTCCGGCGTGGGGGCGAAGCTGATGAAGGCGAGCGACGCCCGGGGATTGTAGTCGTTGGTGGGGGTGCGGCGGGTCAGGACCTGGACGACGGCCTCGGTGCTGCCGCTGAACCTGAAATTGCCTTGCGCGCCCAGGACGGAGTCGGAACCGAAGTTGAGCCTGTCGGTACCGGGGTTGTCGATGCCCATGCGGAGGAACTGGAGATCCTTCTCCTGCGACACCACGGCGCCGAGGGTGGCGAAGCCCGAGAATGTGACGGCTTCGATGTCTGCCGCGGCCGGGCCGGCGGCAAGCGCCGTGGCCATGGCGAGGATGAAGGCGGTCAGTCTGTTCATGATGTGGTGGCCTTCGCCGATTCCTGCTCCAGCCACTGCAGGGTCTGGTCGCGATTCAGCGGATGGGAGAAGTAATAGCCTTGCCCGTAGTCGCAGCCCAGCTCACGCAGGACTTCGAACTGATGGGCGTCCTCGATGCATTCGGCGACGACGGTCATGCCGAGATCGTGGGCGAGCTCGATGCTGCGCCGGACGATCGCCCTCAGGCGGTGGTCTTCGGTGATCGAGCTGACGAAGGAGCCGTCGAGCTTGACCTGGTTGCAGGGCATCGTGTGCAGGTAGCTGAGGGTGGAATAACCGGTGCCGAAGTCGTCGATCAGGATCTCGATGCCGGCGTTGCGCAATTCCCGCAGGCTGCGGGTGGCAGGGCTGTCGGGGCGGGCGAGCAGGCTTTCGGTGACTTCGAAGCGGACCTGGTCATGCGGCAGGCCGTTGCGGTCGATGACCGCCAGCAGCTCGGTGGCGAGCGCCGGGCGGGCCAGCTGGCGTGCGGAGAGGTTGACGCTGACGCGCGCGCGCAGGCATTCGGGGCGGTTCTTCCAGTTGCGCATGTCCGAGCAGGCGATGCGCAGGACTTCCATGCCCAGATCGTGGATCAGGTCCAGGGTTTCGGCCAGCGGGATGAATTCGGACGGCGCCAGCAGGCCGTGCGTCCCATGCGGCCAGCGCACCAGCGCTTCGAAACTTGCGGTCCGCTGGTCCGAGAGGGTGACGATCGGCTGGTAGTGGACGGCCAGGCCGCCATGGGCGAGGGCCCAGCGCAGGTCGGATTCGAGCTGCAGGGCACGGACGGCCTGGGTGTGCATCGAGGCATGGAAGAACTCGATCGGCGAAGTCTCGCTCTGGCGTGCCTTGTGCAGGGCGTTGTCGGCGTCGCGCAGCATGGCCTGGGCATCCTCCTCGCCCTCGGCGTTGCTCAGGGCGATGCCGATCCGGCAGCGGGGGTGCAGGATGCGGTCGGCGGTCGGCACCGCGAACGACGGCAGCGCAATGAGCGTCTCGCTGATGCGCAGCGCATCGGCGGAGCTTGCCAGGTCGGTCAGCAGCACGGCGAACTGGTCGCCGCCGACGCGCGCGGCAACGTCCCCTTCCCGCAGTGAAGCCTTGATGTGGGCGGCGGCGCGGCGCAGCAGCTCGTCGCCGACGGCGTGCCCATAGCTGTCGTTCACCAGGCTGAAGCGCTCGAGGTTGATGGCGACGACCGCGATCATGTCCTCGCTGTCACGGCGGCGCTGGGCGAGCGCGTGGTTGACGTGCTCGATGAACAGCGCGCGGTTCGGCAGGCCGGTCAGACCGTCATGCAAGGCGTCATGGATGAGCTGCTCTTCCGCCCGCTTGCGCATGTCGATGTCGCTGATCGAGCCGGCCATGCGCGAGATCCGGGGCGTATTGCTGCGGCGGGCGACGCCGCGGGTCAGCACCCAGCGGTAGCTGCCGTCGGGCAGGCGGACGCGGTGCTCCATCATGAACTGCGCGCTGTCGCCCTTCAGGTGCTCGATCATGCGCTCGCGGTATTCAGTCTGTTCGTCGGGGTGGATGTAGCCGAGGAAGGCTTCAGGCGAAGAGGTGAGGCCGCCGGGCGGCAGGTCGAGGATTTCGCAGAAGCGGTCGGAGTAGTAGGCCGTGCCGGCGGGAATGTCCCAGTCCCACAGGCCGTCGTTGGCGCCGCGCATTGCCAGCGCGTGGCGTTCCTCGCTGATTCTGAGCCGTGATGCGGTGTCCTGAAGTTCGGCCACGCGGCGCTGCAGCGTGGCCGCCATGATGTTGAAGTGGCGCGAGATGACGGACAGTTCGTCATGGCCTTTTGACGGCACCCGGTGTTCGAGGTGGCCGTCGGCGATCGCCTTGCTGCCGGCGAGCAGCTGCCCCAGGTTGCGGGTGAGCAGATAGCCGATGGCCGACAGCAGCAGGAAGGTCAGCACGATCTCGGACAGTGCGATCGCCAGGCCCTGCTCGGTGATGGCGCGGCGGGCTGCCGCGAGGCCGGACACCGAGACGCCGAACTGCAGCAGGCCGACTTCGTTGCGCGGCAGCAGCAGGGGGTGGCGCACATGCACGATCTCGTTGCCGAGCACGCCCTCGAAAAAGCCGGTACGGATCACCGTGGGTTCGGGCAGGGTGTCGATGTCGGGCCGGCCCGCGCTGACAAGCGGTGTCTGGTTGGGTGCGACGATGCGCACGTAGACGAGGCCTTCGTTCGCGCCGAGCAGCAGTTCGCCGAGGATGTCCTGCAGTTCGTCGTAGCGCTGCTGTTCGCCGTAGGTCGTGGCCATCGCGTGCAGCATGCTCGAGTTCTGGCTGATGGTGGTGTCCAGGCTCGCCGACGCCGCGTTGTTCATCAGGCGCACGCTGTTGGCCAGCAGCAGGCTCAGCAGCACCATCTGCACGGTGGTGCTCGCCAGCAGCAGGCGGAAACGGATCGAAGCGTGTCGGAAACGGAGGAACATCAGGATCGTCCAGTGTCGCCGTGCGATGCAGAAGTCATGAGGTGGCGTGTCTTTGCCATGGTTCAGCGCCTCGCCTGGCGCTTGACGGTTGCCGAAGTGTCGATGCGGCCTTCGCTGGCGAAGGCCTCGAGGTTGGTTTCGATGCGGTCGGGGTCGTACAGGTAGTTGACCATCAGGCCCCAGGACTGCGAGATCCCCTTCGACGAGATGTCGGCCAGCCAGTTCAGCCGTTCGATGCGGGCGCCGTTGCCGAGGTGGAAGCGCGCCACGGCATCGACCGGCTTGCCGCCGCGCTTGGCTTCCAGCAGGTAGCGGGTGGCGATGCGCAGCAGCGGCTCGCGCAGTGCCTGAACGAGCCGGGGCTCGGCCGACCAGGCGTTGCCGCCTTCGAGCAGTTCGGCGAGCAGCGGCGAATCCGGACCTTCGACACCGACGGCGGCGAGGCGCTTCCAGTCGGCCGCGGTGAAGGCTTCCGCCAGTTCCTGCGGGTTGCGCTGGACCCAGCGCAGCAGGCCGGGGATGGGCGACAGCGTGGCGAAGGTGTTCAGGCGCGGGAAGTCGCGCTGCAGATCCTCGACCACGCGCTTGAGCAGGAAGTTGCCGAAGGAGACGCCGCGCAGGCCGGCCTGGGTGGCGCTGATCGAATAGAAGATGGCGGTGGTGGCCTTGCTGGCGTCGGCCAGCGGTGCCTCGATGTCGAGCAGGCGCTGGACGTCGTCGGCGAGCTCCTCCAGCAGCGCGACCTGGACGAAGATCAGCGGCTCGAGCGGCATCCGCGGATGGAAGAAGGCATAACAGCGGCGATCGGAGTCCAGGCGGTTCTTGAGGTCTTCCCACGAGCGGATTGCGTGCACCGCCTCGTACTTCACCAGCTTTTCGAGCAGCGCGGCGGGCGAGTTCCAGGTGATGCGCTGCAGTTCGAGGAAACCGACGTCGAACCAGGCCGACAGGCGGGCTTCGAGTTCGCGGTCGAGCGGCTTGAGCAGCGGGTCGTCAGCGACGAAGCGCAGCAGGTCGGCGCGCAGGTCGACGAGGAACTTGACGCCCTGCGGAATGGCGTTGAACTGGGTCAGTATGCGCAGCCGGCTCGAGCGCATCGCGGCGCGCAATTGCGCTTCGGCATCCCATTGCTCGGGGGTATTCACGGCGGCCTGGTAGGCGCGGTGCGCGGCTTCGACGCGCACCGGATCCGGCCCGAATTCCAGCGCGATCATGCGCAGGATGGCGCGGCGTCCGCTGTCGTCCAGGCGGAGATAGGCTTCGGCCAGGCGTGCGGCACGCTGGCGCGTCGAAATTTCGCCGCCACGGCCTTCTGCGCATTCATGGAGCTGGCTGCGGATCTTCTCCAGATCGCGTTCGGTGGGCTCCACCTGCTGTGCGCTGCGGCCGCTCATCAGCTGCCGCATGCGCGACAAGCTGCGTGACACGAGTCCGTTCCCCGCCATGTTGTCCCCGAATCGTTATGCCCGAATCAACAATCATAGCGTCTGATGCCATGTGAGCAGGGCAGTCGGTCGATTTTGTGAGGAATTATGTCACGGTGCTTGGCAAAGGGACGGTCGAGGATGAGGATGATGTGCTATGCGGAGCGACTTCGCGCTGCCAGCACCAGGCCGATGGCAATCATCGGCAGGCACAGCCATTGCGCAGTTGACAGGCCGAGCGACAGCGTGCCGAAGATGCCCGGGTCCGGTGTGCGGAAGAATTCCGCGGCGAAGCGCAGGCAGCCGTAGCCGATCAGGAACATCGCCGATACCGCCCGCAGCGGGCGCGGACTGGCCGAATACCACCACAGGAAGGCGAACAGCAGCAGGCCTTCGCCGAGCGCCTGGTAAATCTGGGAAGGATGGCGCGGCAGCGCATCGACCCAGGGAAAGACCATCGCCCACGGTAGTTCGCCGTCCACCGGGCGGCCCCACAGCTCGCCGTTGATGAAGTTGCCGATGCGCCCGGCGGCGAGGCCGGTCGGCACCAGCGGGGCGATGAAATCGGTCACCTGCCAGAAGGATTTGCCGTGGCGGCGGGCATAGAGCCACATCGCCGCCAGCACGCCGAGAAAGCCGCCGTGGAAGCTCATGCCGCCTTGCCAGATCGCGAGGATCTCGGCCGGATGCCGCAGGTAGTGGCCAGGCTGGAAGAACAGCACTTCGCCGAGCCGGCCGCCGATGATGACGCCGAGCACGCCGTACATCAGCAAGTCGTCGAGCATCTGCGTGTTCCAGCCCAGCTCCGGCCGGCGGCGCGCGTGGATGCGGCCGAGCACGATGAAAAGCGTGAAGGCGACCAGGTACATCAACCCATACCAGCGCACCGAGAGCGGGCCGAGGGAAAAGGCGATCGGGTTGAAGTGCGGGTGGGTCAGCATGGGGGTGAGGGGCGGGCCGGTGGAATGAGTCAGTCGAACTGCTGGCGGAAGGTGTCGAACTCGCGCCGCAGGCTGTCGAAGTCCTCACGCAGACGGCGGATCTCGTCCTCGAGTTCCGCGATGCGTCCGCGTCCGCCCGCGCTGCCGCTGCCCTGCTGGCTTTCGGCCATCTCGGCGACGGCGGCCTGGCCGCCGAGCAGGTGGGCGTGGCGGACTTCCTTGGTGCCGGGCGCGCGCGGCAGCGAAGTCACCAGCGGCGGGTATTTCTCCGCCAGGTGTTCCAGCACCGCGTCCACGGCGGAAATGTCGTCGAAGCGATGCAGGCGTTCGCAGCGCTGGCGCAGTTCGCCTGCGGTCTGGGCGCCGCGCAGCATCAGCGTCGCCAGCACCGCCTGCTCGGCCGGCGGCAGCGAATGGCGCAGGCGGACCAGGTGTTCGTACTTGGCGACACGGGCGCTGGGCTGGTCGCGGCGGGCGACCAAACGGCGGTCGATCAGGCGGTCGATGGCGGCCTGGGCCTCCACTTCGGACAGGCTCATCACCGGTTCGCGCGCGGTCAATTGGTTGCTGCCGGTGACGATGGCGTTGATCGACATCGGATAGGCGTCGGGGGTGACGAAGGCCTTCTCGATCAGCACGCCGAGGACACGGACCTCGATGGCGTCGAGGTCGAAGCCGGTGTCGGGGTCTGCATTGGCCTGGGGCGTGTCTGCGAGAGGGGCGGTGGCTGCGTTCTCGGGCACCGTCATGACGACTCCTGGCAAAAGGCGAGAGCCGGGATGATACGCATGCTTCGCTGCGCGCGTTAGAATCACATGCTTTACCGCAGAGTTTCCGGAGCGCCCCCATGCCCCAGTATCGTTCCCGCACATCCACCGCCGGCCGCAACATGGCGGGAGCCCGCGCCCTGTGGCGCGCGACCGGCATGAAGGATGACGATTTCACCAAGCCGATCATCGCCATCGCCAACAGCTTCACCCAGTTCGTGCCCGGCCACGTGCACCTGAAGGACCTGGGCCAGCTGGTCGCGCGCGAGATCGAGGCCGCGGGCGGCGTCGCCAAGGAATTCAACACCATCGCCGTCGATGACGGCATCGCCATGGGCCACGGCGGCATGCTGTATTCGCTGCCGTCGCGCGAGCTGATCGCCGACAGCGTCGAATACATGTGCAACGCCCACACCGCCGATGCGCTGGTGTGCATCTCGAACTGCGACAAGATCACCCCGGGCATGCTGATGGCCGCGCTGCGGCTGAACATCCCGGCGATCTTCGTCTCCGGCGGGCCGATGGAGGCGGGCAAGGTCAAGTGGGAAGCCAAGGTCATCTCGCTCGACTTGGTCGATGCGATGGTCAAGGCCGCCGACAAGAGCTGTTCGGACGAGGAAGTGGATGCGATCGAGCGTTCGGCCTGTCCGACCTGCGGCTCGTGCTCGGGCATGTTCACCGCCAACTCGATGAACTGCCTGACCGAGGCGCTCGGCCTGTCGCTGCCGGGCAACGGCACCACGCTGGCGACTCACGCCGACCGGGAACGCCTGTTCAAGGAAGCCGGCCGCCGTATCGTCGATCTCGCCCGCCGCTACTATGAACAGGACGACGCCTCGGTGCTGCCGCGCTCGATCGCGACTTTCGAGGCCTTCGAGAACGCGATGAGCCTGGATGTGGCGATGGGCGGCTCGACCAACACCGTGCTGCACCTGCTGGCGGCCGCGCGCGAGGCCGGGGTCGACTTCACGATGAAGGACATCGACCGCGTCAGCCGCCGCGTGCCCTGCCTGTCCAAGGTCGCGCCGGCCGTGGCCGACGTGCATATCGAGGACGTGCACCGCGCCGGCGGCATCATGTCCATCCTCGGCCAGCTCGACCGCGCCGGCCTGCTGCACACCAAGGTGCCGACTGTGCACAGCGCGACGATGGCCGAAGCGCTGGACAAGTGGGACATCACGCGCACCAGCGACGAAGCCGTGCATACCTTCTTCCGCGCCGCGCCGGGCGGCGTGCCGACCCAGGTCGCCTTCAGCCAGGACCGGCGCTGGAACGAACTCGACGCCGACCGCGAACGCGGCGTGATCCGCAGCAAGGAGCACGCCTTCACCGCCGACGGCGGCCTCGCGGTGCTGTACGGCAACATCGCCGAGAAGGGCTGCATCGTCAAGACGGCGGGTGTGGACGAGTCGATCTGGAAATTCACCGGCAAGGCGCGGGTGTATGAGAGCCAGGACGACGCGGTCGACGGCATCCTCGGCGAGCAGGTGCAGGCCGGCGACGTCGTCATCATCCGCTACGAAGGCCCGAAGGGCGGCCCCGGCATGCAGGAGATGCTGTACCCGACTTCCTACCTGAAGAGCCGCGGCCTCGGCAAGGAGTGCGCGCTGCTCACCGACGGCCGCTTCTCCGGCGGCACTTCCGGGCTGTCGATCGGCCACGCCTCGCCCGAAGCCGCCTGCGGCGGCGCGATCGCGCTGGTCGAGGACGGCGACACCATCGAGATCGACATTCCGAACCGCCGCATCCACCTGGCGATCGGCGATGCCGAGCTGGCAACCCGCCGCGCGGCGATGGAGGCGAAGGGCGCCGCGGCCTGGAAGCCGGCAAACCGTCAGCGCGTGGTCTCGGCGGCGCTGCAGGCCTACGCCGCGCTGACGACTTCGGCCGACACCGGCGCGGTGCGCGACGTCACCCAGGTCCAGCGCTGATTGACCGTTCCGAGGCCACTGTCTACGATCGGCACCATGGATAGCGAACTTGCTCAACTCGAAGCGCAGATCGAGGAACTGATCGGTCTGCACAACCGGCTCAAGGCCGACAACGTCGGCCTGCGTGGCCGTGTCGCCCAGCTCGATGCCGAGAACCGCCAGCTCGAAGCCAAGCTCAAGCTGGCGGTAGACCGCCTCGAAGCCCTGCTCGACAAACTCCCGGAGGCCTGAAAACGTGTCGATGGACCATCTGGACGTGATGCTGCTCGGAAAGGAGTACCGGGTTTCCTGCACGCCCGAGACGCGGGACGACCTGCTCGCCACCGTCGCCTACCTGGACGACAGGCTGCGCGAACTCGGCGGCAGGACCAACGCTTCCGGCGAGAAGCTGGCGGTCATGACCGCGCTCAACATCGCCCATGAATTCCTCCAGCATCAGCGTGGAAACGGGTTTGACATACCGGGTGCGAAGCGTAGAATCGGACTCATGAAAGCACGCCTCGACGGGGTGCTGGCCCAGCAGGAAAAACTGTTCTGAGGGCGCTTCATACGCAACATCGATCAATCCCCTGCAGTGTTCGTTGAAGTCGTAGATTCCTTGAACCAATAGTCGAGAGACTCGGTTGCTGACCGTCAAGGCCGCTGGTGTGAACGCCCCTTGCGGGTGATCCTGAAGCGGAAGGGATGCGACCTCCCTGAACCCATGGTTCAGGATGCCCGGCGGAAACGGCACAGGCGGGGGGCCAGACAAAAGGCGCAGCCATCGCGGTTGCGCCTTTTTCGCTTTTCCGCCGCCGGGGTCGGGTACTGGCCGTGGGGACGCACGACACATGACGGATCGTTCAGCATGACTTTCGATATCTGGTGGCTCACTTATCCCGTGCTTGGTGCGGTCGTCGGCTTCTTCGCCGGCCTGCTCGGCGTCGGCGGCGGCGGCATCATGGTGCCGATGCTGACCACGCTGTTCCTCGCCCAGGGGTTTCCGCACGAGCAGGTGGTGCATATGGCACTGGGTACCTCGATGGCCAGCATTGTGCTGACTTCGGTGTCCAGCCTGCGCGCGCACCAGTCGCACGGCGCGGTGCGCTGGGACGTGGTACGCACGATCACGCCCGGCATCCTGGTCGGCACCTTCTGCGCCACTTTCATCGCTTCGCGGGTGAATACGGCGGCGCTGGCGATCTTCTTCGCCGTGTTCATGGCCTACGTGTCGATCCAGATGCTGCTCAACATCAAGCCCAAGCCCAGCCGCGACCTGCCCGGCCCGCTCGGCATGACGGGCGTCGGGCTGGGGATCGGCGGCATTTCGGCACTGGTCGCGATCGGCGGCGGCTCGCTGTCGGTGCCCTTCATGACCTGGTGCAACGTCAAGGTGCAGAACGCGATCGGCACTTCGGCCGCGATCGGCCTGCCGATCGCGCTGGCCGGCACGGTCGGCTATCTCGTCAACGGCTGGAACGTGCCCGGCACGCCGCCGCTGAGCTTCGGCTACATTTACCTGCCGGCATTCGTCATGGTGTCGCTGGTCAGCATGTGGGTGGCGCCGGTCGGCGCCACCCTGGCGCACAAGCTGCCGGTGGCGACGCTGAAGAAGATCTTCGCCGGCGTGCTGATGGCGCTGTGCGCCAAGATGCTGCACAGCATCTTCGGCTGAAGCCCCGCAGTTCGCTTCAGCCTGCGCTCAGGAGGCTTACGGTGCTGACAGCGCCTCGTGCAGCACCTTGAAGTTGCTGCGCATCATCGACAGGTAGTCCGGCGCCGGGCCGCCGGCGGCCGACAGCGCATCCGAATACAGCGTGCCGCCGATGCGCGTGCCGCTTTCGGCGCGGATGCGCTCGATGAGGCGCGCATCGGCGATGTTCTCGATGAACACCGCGGGAATCTTCTCTGCCTTCAACTGCGTGATCAGGCGGGCCACGCCCCTGGCCGTGGGTTCGGCATTGTTCGACACGCCCACCGGCGCCAGGAAGCGGATGCCGTAGGCCTTGCCGAAGTAGGCGAAGGCATCGTGCGAAGTGACGACCTTGCGGCGTTCGGCCGGCAGCGCGGCGAAGGCGGCGCGGATCTCGGCATCCAGCACCTTCAGTTCGCCCTGGTAGCGCTCCGCATTGGTCCGGTAGCTGTCGGCATGGGCCGGGTCGGCAGCAGCCAGGGCAGCGGCGATGTTCGCCACGTAGCGCTGGGCATTGCCGAGGTCCTGCCAGGCGTGCGGGTCGGCGCCGTGGCCATGGTCGTGATCGTGGCCGTGGTGATCATGATCGTGTTCGTCTTCCGCCATCTCGATCGTGTTCACGCCTTCGCTGGCAACGACGATGGTGCCCTTGTAGCCGCCTGAACGCGCCAGCCGCGCCATCCAGTCGTCGAAGCCGAGGCCGTTGACCACCACCAGCGCCGAACTGCCGATCTGACGTGCATCCGACGGCCGCGGCTGGAAGGCGTGGGCGTCCTCGTTGGCGCCGACCAGCGTGCGCACACGGACCCTGTCGCCGCCTACCTGACGCACCATGTCGCCCAGGATGCTGAAGCTGGCGCTGACTTCGAGCGGCTCGGCCCGTGCCAGGGTGCTGGACATGGGCAGTGTGCAGAGCGCAAGCAGGCCGGCGAGCCGGCGCAACGGGGGACGGAGAGCTTTCATGGCAGTGCCTCTGGTGCAGGGTCAGGATTCGAGGTGGTGGCGTACCGGCAGGCGGCCGACCAGCAGGCCGCCGGGTGCGGCGAGCAGCGAGACGAAATAGACCAGGCCGCACACCAGCACGATCGCCGGCCCGGCCGGTACGTCGGCATGGAAGGACAGCAGCAGGCCGGCCACGCCGCTGCCGAAGGCGAACAGCACCGCCAGCAGCAGCAGCGCCGGCAGCCCGCGCGCCCACAGGCGTGCCGCGGCCGAAGGCAGGATCATGATGCCGACCGCCATCAGCGTGCCGAGCGCATGGAAGCCGCTGACCAGGTTCAATACCACCAGCATCAGGAAACCGTAGTGGGCCACCGGCGACCAGCGGCTGATACCGCGCAGGAAGGCGGGATCGAAGCACTCCATCACCAGCGGCCGGAACAGCACCGCGAGGCAGAACAGCGTGACGCTGGCGATGGAGGCGATCAGCAGCAGCGAGCCGTCGTCGAGCGCCAGCACCGAGCCGAACAGCACGTGCAGCAGGTCGAGGTTGCGGCCGCGCAGCGACACGATCATGACCCCGGCCGCCAGCGACAGCAGGTAGAAGGCGGCGAGGCTGGCGTCCTCCTTCAGCACCGAGGCGCGCGTCACCAGGCCGGCCGCCAGCACCACGACGATGCCGGCGACGATGCCGCCGATCGTCATCGCGCCGAGCGACAGGCCGAAGGCCAGGTAGCCGAGCGCGGCACCGGGCAGGATGGCGTGGCTCATGGCGTCGCCCATCAGGCTCATGCGGCGCAGCAGCAGGAAGACGCCGACCGGCGTGGCGCCGAGCGCCAGCGCCAGGCAGCCGGCCAGGGCGCGGCGCATGAAGGCGAAGTCGGTGAAGGGAGCGAGCAGGAATTCGGTCACGATGGAAGAGGGTTGTTGGCCGTGCAGCGGCGATGGATCAGTGCCGGTGGGATGCGTGGTCGTGGTGATGCGCGTGGTCGTGGGCGTGCGGTCCGGCGTCAGAAGGCATGGCCTGGGCCGGCTGCTCGATGTGACACTCCGGCGCGTCCTCGTCGAAGGCCTCGGACAGGCGGCGCGCGCGCGCCAGCATCTCCGGCGTCAGCACCTGGGCGGTGGGGCCGAAGGCGACGGGTTCGCGCGACAGCAGCAGGCAGGTGGGGAAATGGCGGCGGACCTGCTCGAAATCATGCACCACGGTCAGCACCGTGCGGCCTTCGCGGTGCCAGCCGAGGATGAGCTGCACCAGGTCGTCCACGGTGCGGCTGTCGATGGCGGCGAAGGGTTCGTCGAGCAGGATCAGCGGCGCGTCCTGCAGTATCAGGCGGGCGAAGCGGGCGCGCTGCAGCTGGCCGCCCGACAGCGAGCCGATCGGGCGGGATTCGAAGCCGGCCATGCCGACCGCCGCCAGCGCCTCGCGTACCCGCTGGCGCTGCTGGCGCGACAGTCCGCCGAAAGCGCCGATTTCGCGCCAAAGGCCCATCGCGACGACGTCGAACACCGATACCGGGAAACTGTGGTCGATCTCGCCGCGCTGCGGCAGATAGGCCAGTGCGCCCGGCGGAAGGCCGGGCATCAGGATGCGGCCGCCGATCGGCCGCAGCTCGCCGGCGATGCCCTTCAGCAGGGTTGATTTGCCGGCGCCGTTGGGGCCGATGACGGCGACCAGGGCGCCGGCGGGAATGTCGCCGCTCAGGTGATGCACCGCCGGATGGCGGTCGTAGCCGAGCGTCAGGTTCTCGATGCGGATCAGCGGGGGCGGAGCGGGCTGCATGTCTTCAGTCCAGCGCCCACAGCACGGTCAGCCACAGCAGGCCGGTGGCGAGCACGGCGGCACCCAGGCGGGCGAGGACGCCGACGCCGAGCAGGCTGCGCGGCGGGTAGGTGTCCTGGGGAGCACGTACGGGTGTCACGGCTGTGCCGTTGTGGCCGTGGCGGGGGCTCATGGCTTGGCTGCCCTGGCGCCCTGGCGCCCGCAGTCGGCGCAGGCGCCATGAAACACGAGCTCGCTGCGGGCGAGCTCGAAGCCGGCCGGCAGGGCAGGGTCGGGGCCGGCGGGCACGTCTTCCAGGCACAGGATCTGGCCGCAGCGGTCGCAATGGAAATGTGCGTGGCGGTGCCCGCCGTCGCTGCGGATCTCGAAGCGCCAGGCCCGCTCGCCGCCGGCGATGCGCTGCGCGATGCCTTGTTCCACCAGCCAGTCGAGCGCGCGGTAAAGCGTGACGCGGTCGTGCGCGATGCCGGCGGCGGCCAGCATCGCGCCGATTTCGTCGTGCGACAGCGGATGCGGGCTGGCCTGCAGCGCTTCGATGACGGCCACGCGCGTGCGCGTGACCCGCCCGCCATGGGCGGTGATCAGGTCACGGGCGGGAACGGTGGTGGAAAGCGGGCGGTCTGGCATTGCGGTAACGGGCTGGGGCCTGCGAGATGGCGGAAATGAGCGGGGCCAGGGCAATGGACTGTAAAGAGCTTGTCCGTTTTTGATGCAACATTGTAGCATTAAAGATGACTCAATCGAATCCGATCCGTCAGCGGAGGAACAATGAAAGCTGCACGTCTTGCCACTGCCTTTTGCGCGCTGTTCTGCGCGATGCCCTTCCATGCCGTGCACGCCCAGGCGGGGCACGGCGAGCATGACCATGACGCCCATCCGGCGCATGAGCACGGCGTGGCCACGCTGCGGGTGGCGAGCGCCGGCAAGGCGCTGGTGATCGAGTTCCTCAGCCCGCTCGACAATCTGGCGGGCTTCGAGCACGAGCCGCGCAGCGACGAGCAGCGCAAGGCCATGGCCGATGCCGAGGCGCTGCTGCGCGATGGCGCCGCGCTGTACCGCCTGCCTGCCGCTGCCGGTTGCCAGTTGCTGGGAGCGAAGCTCGACTCGCCGTGGCTGCAGGGCAATCGGCCCGGGCATGACCATGGCCATGGGCACAGCGATGCGCACGGCGCCATGGCGCACGAAGGCCATGCCGAACTGGTGGCGAGCTATCGCTTCGAATGCGCCGCGCCAGACAAGCTCGGCAGCCTGCACATCCGCTTGTTCGACAGCTTTCCGCGTCTGCGCGAAGTGCGCGCCGAGCGGGCGACCGCTTCCGGCCAGGGGGCCGCAGTGCTGACGCCGGGCAAGGCCGAACTGGCGCTGTGATGCGGGATGCTGCATCTGGCGCGGGCGGCGCTGCGGTCGCAGTCAGCAGGCTGCGCTATCGCTGGCCGAAGGCATGCGCCGATTGCCTGGCGATCGATGAATTGGCGCTGGCGGCCGGCGAGCGTGTATTCCTGCGCGGCCCCAGCGGCAGCGGCAAGACCACGCTGCTGTCGCTGGTCGGCGGCGTGATCCAGCCTCGGGCGGGCGAGATCGGTGTCGCCGGCCAGCCGTTGTCACAGCTGTCGGCCGGTGCGCGCGATCGTTTCCGGGCCGACAACATCGGTTTCGTCTTCCAGCTCTTCAACCTGCTGCCCTACCTGTCCGCGCGCGACAACATCCTGCTTGCCTGCCGCTTTTCCCCGGCGCGGCGGGCGCGGCTGCGGGCCGCGGGCGTGTCGGCCGGGGCCGAGGCCGAGCGCCTCGCCGGCCGTCTCGACCTCGATGCCGGGGCGCTCGAACGTCCAGCCGCCGAGTTGTCGGTCGGCCAGCAGCAGCGTGTCGCGGCGGCGCGCGCCCTGATCGGCCGGCCCGGCCTGATCATCGCCGACGAGCCGACCTCGGCGCTCGATGCCGACCGCCAGCAAGCTTTCGTCGACCTGCTGCTGGGCGAATGCGCGGCCTCGGAGGCGGCGCTGCTGTTCGTCAGCCATGATCTTCGGCTCGCATCGCATTTCGACCGTGTGCTCGACCTGGCGCAGATCAACCGTGCGGCAGCCGAGGCTGCCGCATGACGCCGGTGCTGGCGCTCAGCCTGCGCAGCATCGGCAACCGCCGCCTGTCGGTGGTCCTGACGGTGATCGCGGTCGCGCTGTCGGTCGCCTTGCTGCTGGGCGTGGAGCGCCTGCGCAACGATGCGCGCGAGAGCTTCGCGCAGACGATCTCGGGCACCGACCTGGTCGTCGGTGCGCGCGGTGGCGCGGTGCAGCTGCTGCTGTACTCGGTATTCCACATCGGCAATGCGAGCAACAACGTGTCGTGGCAGAGCATGCAGCGCATTGCCGCGCTGCCGCAGGTGAAGTGGCTGGTGCCGATCTCGCTGGGCGACTCGCATCGCGGCATGCGGGTGGTCGGCACCACGGCGGATTTCTTCGCCCGTTATCGCCATGGTGCCGATCACAGGCTCGTCCTGGCACAGGGGCGCGTTTTCGCCGCGGCGCCGGACGGCATCTTCGAAGCGGTCGTCGGCGCCGAAGTGGCGGCGCGCTTCGGCTATCGTTCCGGCCAGCAGATCGTGCTCAGCCATGGCAGCCTGGGCGGCGAGGGCGGGCCGCGCTTCGCCGACCATGCCGACAAGCCCTTCACCATCGTCGGCGTGCTGGCCCGCACCGGCACGCCGGTCGACCGCAGCGTGCTGGTCGGCCTTGAAGGCATCGAGGCGATCCATATCGACTGGCACGGCGGCGCGCCGATCCCGGGGCTTTCGATCGCACCCGGGCAGGTGCGCAAGTTCGACCTCAGCCCGAAGTCGGTCACCGCCGCGCTGGTCGGCCTCGACAGCCGGATTGCGGTGTTTCGTATCCAGCGCCAGATCAACACCATGGCCGGTGAACCGCTGACGGCGATCCTGCCCGGCGCCACGCTGCAGGAACTGTGGTCGCTGGTGGGCATGGCCGAGCGTGCGCTGCTGGCGGTGTCGGCGCTGGTCGTTGCCGTGGGCCTTGCCGGCCTGGTGGCGGTGGTCGTTGCCAGCCTGGGCGAGCGCCGGCGCGAACTGGCGATCCTGCGTTCGCTCGGCGCCAGTCCGCCGCAGATCTTCGTCTTGCTGGCCTTCGAAAGCCTGTTGCTGTCACTGGCAGGCATCGCGCTCGGGCTCGCCCTGCTGTATGGTGCGGCCGCCGTGGCGGCGCCGCGGCTGTCCGCCGAGTACGGCCTGAATCCCGCGCTGGGCTGGCCGTCAGGGGGAGAATGGCGCCTGCTGGGCGCGGTGCTCGGCGCCAGCCTTGCTGCCAGCCTGGTACCGGCATGGCGCGCCTACCGTTATTCACTGGCCGATGGCCTGACGATCAGGATATGAAGATGTCTGTGTTTCGCCCGTTTTCCTTGCCTCGCCTCCGGGTTCGCCTGCTGGCCGGCGCCCTCGCGCTGGCGGGGGGATTGAGCCTGGCGCCGGCCGCGTCCGCGCAGTCCGGCAGCGCTTATCAGATCGGCGACCGGCTCGAGGCGGCGAAGGAGAAGACGGCAACGAAGGCGGGGAAGGGCGCGGCGGCGTCTTTCCGCGAGATCAGCTGGGACGACCTCATCCCCGCCGACTGGGATCCGCAGAAATTCTTCGACGATCTGCAACTCGACGACCTGCAGGACAACGATCCGCGCGCGACGGAGATCATGGCGCGGATGCGCGAGGAGTGGGACCGCGCGCCGGTGGTCGAGCGCCTGTCGGGCCAGTCGGTGCGCATTCCCGGCTTCGTCGTGCCGCTGGAAAGCGACGGCAGGACGATCCGCGAATTCCTGCTCGTGCCCTACTTCGGCGCCTGCGTCCATGTACCGCCGCCGCCGGCCAACCAGCTCATCCACGTGATTCCCGACAAGCCGGTGCCGGCCGGCATGAACATGTCGCCGGTGTGGGTGAATGGCGTGCTGAAGGTGGGGCGGGTTCGACTCCGAAATGGGCAGCGCCGGCTACCAGATGCGCGGCATCAAGATCGAGGAGTACAAGGAACCGCTGCCGGAATGAAAAACGGCCGCGGCATGGCGCCGCGGCCGGGAGTGGTGGAGCAAGGAACGGGTGAGGGCAGGGCTCAGGCGCGCTGCTGGGCCATGCGCTTGCGGCTGGCGCCGAAGCCGATGAAACCCAGGGTCAGCAGTGCGAGCGTGCCGGGCTCCGGAACCTGGCCGGGAATGCTGGTGAACAGCTGGTCGGAGGAGATGCCGCGCCAGTCGTCGTCCGAGGGGCCTTTCATCGCCAGGTCGATGACGCCGGCCTCGAGGCGGTTGAAATAGTCGATGTGGATGCCGTAGTAGCCGCTGCCGAGTTGAATCCGCTCGCCGCCGTAGGCGTCGCTGAGAGCGAAGTAATCCCGCCCTTCGGTGCTGCCGGCCAGGGTCTCCCGCTCCATGCCCAGCCTCTCGCCGTCGGACCCGAACAGCGAGAAGGTGAAGCCGTCATCGACGAACAGGCTGAAGTCGTACAGGCCGCCTTCGGCAATGTAGATGTAGCCGGTGAAGCTGCCGACGTAGTTGGTCTGCTGGCCGGTCTGCTCGACGATCGGCACCAGCGGGCGGGTATAGTCGTGGCCCCAGGTGCCGTAGCTGCCGTTGGCGGCCTTCTCGTTGTAGATGGAGTTGGCGAAGCTCACTGCCGAAGTGCCCCTGACGCGCGAGACCACGTTGGCGTCGTCGTCGGCCAGGCTTTGCACATGCCGGATGTCGCGCGTGCTCCAGACGCCGGTGCCCCATCCGTAGCTGCCGATCGGCCGTTCGGCGCTGCCGGGCTCGCGCCACGGCTGCTGGCTGAAACGGTAGTCGTCGCGAACCTGGGTCCAGGTGGCCGACAGCCCCGAGCCCTGGGCGTAGGGTGCGGTGCTGGCCGGGTTGAGCATCGGGGCTGCGGACGCGGACTGTGCAGCGCAGATGCCGAAGGCAAGGGCGATCAGGGTTTTCGAGATGTGCATGGTCATGGCGTTCCTGGAGTTGAACTGCGGTTGTGCTGAAAGTGGCTGCATTGTCGAGCCAGGGCCGCAGGGATTGCCATGAATTGCGTCACACCGAGAATGTAGATTCTGGCGAATTTCTCAAAAATGCTGATCGCGTGAAAAAAGTCGCGCCCCGGCCACCGAAAGAGTGGGCGGAGTGTGACTTGTGGCCTCGCCGAAGCCTCCTTGCATCGCGGACCATTGGGACATCGTCATTCGAGTGCTCCGCATCTCATGGTCTCAATGCCTTCACGCAGGTTCGCCGACCGGTTCGTTCTAGCCGGCCTGTTCGTCTTGTGCCAGTCAGCATGGGGGGCGCCTTCTGCTGCGGAAAACATGCCCTCCGCACAATGGTGGGTATCGCAGCAGGAAAACGCCGCCATGATCCGCGCCGGCATGCGCCACCTGGATACGAACTGGACGCCCGAGCGCTACCTGTCCATCGATGCCGCCATCGAGGACAACACCGAGCGGCTTGCCGAGTTGCACAAGCGGGGCGGTTTCGCACCGGTCGAGCGGGCGCTGAAGCTGGATCGCGCGCTGGCCCTCGCCGCGCGGGGGCGTGACGACGAGGCTGCCGAGCTGCTGCGTGAATTGGCTCGCGGCGATGCCCTGCCGCCCTACGCGAGTCAATTGGCGGGCGACATCGCCATGCGCCAGCACCGTCCGCTCGACGCGGCTGCACACTACCGCGACGCGCTCGTGCCCCAGCCGGAGGACGTCACGCTGCATGTCAGCCTGGCCTACGCCTATCTCGAGGCAGGTTCGTACGGCGAACTCGATCGCACGCTGGCCGAGCTCGACCGCATCGACGGCGCTTCTCTCGATACGCGTCTGTTGCGGATACGCATGGCGCGTTACAGCGACCGCCTGCGCGAGGCGAGGCAGCGGCTCGATGCCCTGCCGGCGGATGAGGGCCTCACCGCTGCTGCAGAGCTGGAAGCAGGCGCCCTTGCTCATGCGCGCGGCCTGCCCCGCGCGGCGGCCGCAGCGTATGAACGTGTGCAGGCGGAGTCGCCCGACAACATCCATGCCGCCATCGGCCTGGCCGAGGCCGCATGGGCGGCCGGGGCGCTCGATGAAGCCGACCGGCGCGTCGCCGAACTCAATGCGAGCGCGCCCGAGCATCCGGGCGTCAAGCGCCTGACCCGCAGCTGGATGTCGGCGCGCCGCGCGCGCCTGAGCATGGAGGCGACTGCCGGCTTCGGCTATGGCAGCATCGACAACAAGGACGACATCACCACCGACGTCTGGCTCTACAGTCCGCTGCTGGCCAACAGGTTCCGGGTCTTTGCCCATCATCTGCGCGTGGCGGCCGATTTCGACGATCACCGCGCCCAGCACATTCGCGCCGGCGCCGGTGTCGAGGCCACCTGGCGGAACTGGATGATGGCGGTGGAACTCGGCCACGAGTTCACCTTCGGCCGCGACGACACGGTGTCGGCGCGCGTGGTCTGGCAGCCGTCCGATCACTGGATCTTCCGCGCCGCGGCGGATTCGCGCACCGACGACGTGTCGGTGAAGGGGCGCTACTACTATCGGGGCGACCGTGACGCCATCCTCTCGGCCAGCCGCTACGCCGTCGGCACGACCTACGTGGTCGATGAATCGCGCCGCTTCGCGCTGGATCTCGGCTATTACGAGTTCAGGGATGGCAAGCCGTTCAAGACCGCACTGCAATACAAAGGTGACGACCGCGACGACAATGAGCGGACGACGCTGACCGCGACCTGGGTGGAGCGTGTCCATAGCGCGCCGCGCCATGCCATCGACGTCCATTCGGTGTTCTATACCAGCCGCAACACGCGCGAGGATGCCGAGTACTTCAATCCCAAGCGCGACTACGCACTGTCGGCGACCGTCGTCTCGGACTGGCTGACGCGGCAGGAGGCCGGCCTGCGCTTCAACCAGCGCGTCGCCGGCACGCTCGGTATCTACCGCCAGCTCGCTGCGTACCGCCAGGGGCGTGACCAGAATGGCGACCGTCTCTATGGCGACGGCGATGACGACTACGGCTGGAAGCCTTTCGGCGAACTGCGCTACGAGCACGAATGGCAGTACGGCGACGACATGTCCGCGCGCTACGGCATCGGCATCCGGCGTTTTCCCTATGACGGCGAATATGAAACCCGCGGCTACATCTATGCGGCCGTCAATCTACGTTTCTGAGTGTTGAGGCGCTGATACAGATCATGACCGACTTCACGACCGACCTCGTCCGCTTCCTTTTCGCGTTCGCGTTCTACTATCCGCTGTTCATGGCCTATCTGTGGATGACGGGCGGACTCTATTACTACTTCCATTACGAGCGCCGCGATCCGCCGCCGGATCAGCCGCCGCCGCTGCCCGAATACCCGCCGGTGAGCGTGCTCGTGCCCTGTCACAACGAAGGCGAAAACGTCAATGAGACGGTGGCGGCGCTGCAGGCGCTCGATTATCCCGAGTTCGAGATCCTGCTGATCAACGACGGCAGCACGGATGACACCGGCGAGCGGATCGAGCAGCTGGCGGCGGGCGATGCGCGCATCCGTGTCGTCCATCTCGCCCGCAACCAGGGCAAGGCCGTGGGGCTGAACACCGCGGCGGCGATGGCCAGCCACGACTACTTCCTGTGCATCGACGGCGATTCGCTGGTCGATCCCCACTGCCTGAAGTGGATGATGCGCCACCTGCTGAACAGCCCGCGCGTCGGCGTCGTCACCGGGAATCCGCGCATTCGCACGCGCTCGACGCTGCTGGGACGCATCCAGGTCGGCGAGTTCTCGTCGATCATCGGCCTCATCAAGCGTGCCCAGCGGACCTACGGCAAGGTGTTCACCGTGTCGGGCGTCATGGCCTGCTTCCGCCGCAGCGCGCTGCAGGACGTCGGCTACTGGAACCCCGACGCGCTCACCGAGGACATCGACATCAGCTGGCGGCTCGAGGTCCGCCACTGGGATGTGCGCTTCGAGCCCAATGCGCTGTGCTGGATCCTGATGCCGGAAACCCTGCGCGGCCTGTGGCGCCAGCGGCTGCGCTGGGCGATGGGCGGCAGCCAGGTGCTGCTCAAGCAGGCCCCGGTGCTCACGCGCCTGCGCCACCGCCGCCTGTGGCCGATCTACTTCGAGTACTTCACCAGCGTGGCCTGGGCCTACACGATGGCTGCCATCGCGCTGCTGTTCCTCATCGGCCTGGTGGTCGAGCTGCCCGAGCCGCTGCAGGTGCACACGCTGGCGCCGGGCTGGAACGGCCTGGTCATCGGCACCACCTGCCTGTTGCAGTTCGGTGTGAGCATGTTCCTGGATTCGCGCTATGAGCGCGGTTATGGTCGGCACTACTACTGGATGATCTGGTATCCGCTGGCGTACTGGATGCTGAACGTCTGCACTTCGGTGGTGGCACTTCCGAAAGTTTTGTTGAGAGGAAAAAGGCGAGCAACATGGAAAAGTCCCGATCGCGGCATTCGCCCAAGCAGCACCCACTGATCATCGACCGTCCCGACCTGCAGGCCTGGCCGCAACGGGCCTTGTCGGGCGCGCTGACGACGTTCTTCTGGCTGGCCTGGCTGGTCCTGTGGATACCCTTGCTGACGCTGGGCGGCTGGTTCTTCTTCGGCTGGCAGTTCAAGTTCCACATGTTCGACCTCGGCGGCCTGACCGGCTATGCCGAACTGATCAGCCTCTACATGGCCGTCATCGTCGCCATGGGAGCGGTTCTGCTCGGCTGGGCGAAGTACAACCACCTCCGTTTCCGCAACGTCGAGCGGCGCAAGGCCTTTCCGCTGGTCACGCCCGCCGGGGTCGGCGCCAGGACCGGCCACAGCGAGGCCGAAGTGCTGGCCTGGCGGAAGATGCAGGTCATGGTGGTCGAGCATGACGAGCACGGCGGCATCATCGCCGTGACTGACAAGGCTGCCGCCAGCCTGCCCGTCGTGCCATTGCCCGTCGCGCCGGCCAGGCGCGAGGAGCATGCCGTGCTGGAAGCGGCATAGTGCGGATTCAGCGCCCCGTGAAGCGGGGCGTTCTCTTGTTCAGGAAGGCGTCCAGCCCTTCCCGGTAATCCTCGGTCGCGAGGAAATCGAAAGCCTGGCGCTTCTCCGCTTCCGACAGCGGCGTGCCGTCCATCAGCCGCTTCACCCACTGCTTGTGCCAGCGCGCCACCAGCGGTGCGCCGGCGCAGATGCGCGCGGCGCAGGCCGCCGCTTCGCCGAATACCTGCCCGTCATCGACGACGCGTGACAGCAGGCCCTTCTGCAGCGCTTCCCGCGCGCCGAGGATGCGGCCTTCGAGCAGAATCTCCAGCACCACCGCCGGGCCGACCAGCGCCAGCAGGCCGGCCATCTCCCCCGGGTACATCGAGAAGCCCAGCCGGTTGATCGGCGCGCCGAAGCGCGACGACTCGCCGGCGATGCGGATGTCGCAGCAGCCCGCAATTTCCAGCCCGCCGCCGATGCAGGCGCCGCGGATCGCCGCCACCGTCGGCACCGCGCAGTTGCGCACGGCTTCCAGCGCGCAGGCGACCAGCTCCTCGTGATAGTGCAGGGCGTCATCCACCGTGGCGCGCACGGTCAGGAATTCCTCGATGTCGCCGCCGGCGGCGAAGGCTTCGTCGCCGGCGCCGCGCAGGATGACGCAGCGTATCGACGAATCGCCCGCCACCTCCTGCATGGCGGCGGACAGGCCGCGCCACATCGCCGCATTGACGGCATTGAGCTTGGCCGGATTGTTCAGCGCGATGGTGGCGATGCCTTCGGCGCGGTCGAGCGAGATGTTCGGAGCCATGGTATGTGCGTGCAAACAAATAAAAATTTTCCATACGGAAGTGTATGGAGTCTTATGGATGATATATCATCCGCAGGATCGGGACGCCGCGTCAGACGGCCGCCCGAGCAAAGGAGGGTGGAGGATGTGGCGTTTCACAGCGTTGCTTTTCCTTGAGGAGGGAGAAAGTGTCTAGCTCAGTCTATGCGCACATCAGGCGCAATCCGCGATTTACGGAACTGGTGACCAAACGGACCCGCTTTGCTGCGATCCTGGCGGGCATCGTTCTGGTGGTGTTCTACGGCTTCATCCTGCTGGTGGCGTTCGCCCCCGAACTGATCGGCAAGCGCCTGTTCGAGGGCAGCAACTGGACGTTCGGCATCATCGCCGGTCTGGTGCAGTTCATCGTCTTCTGGATCCTGACCTTGATTTACGTCCGTCGCGCCAACGGCGAGTTCGACGACATCAACAAGGAAATCGTCCAGGCTGCATGGAAGGCGGAAAAATGATGAACACCCGATTCGTATCGCGCCTGGGCGCCAGCCTGCTCGCACTCTCCATCCCGGCGCTTGCGCTGGCCAAGCCGACCATGGGCGAAATGGAGAAGCAGCCGCTGAACCTGCACGCCATCGTGATGTTCTTCGTCTTCGTGCTGATGACGCTCGGCATCACCTACTGGGCAGCCAGCCGCACCAAGTCGGCATCCGATTTCTACACCGCGGGCGGCGGCATCACCGGCTTCCAGAATGGCCTCGCCATTGCCGGCGACTACATGTCCGCAGCCACGCTGCTGGGTCTGACGGCGATGATGTACATGCAGGGTGTCGATGCCTACATCTACATGCTGTCCTTCTTCGTCGGCTGGCCAGTCATCCTGTTCCTGATGGCCGAACGCCTGCGCAACCTGGGCAAGTTCACCTTTGCCGACATCACCGCCTACCGCCTCAACCAGGGTAAGGTGCGGACGATGGCGGCGATCAGCTCGCTGACCGTGGTGTGCTTCTACCTGGTGGCGCAGATGGTCGGTGCCGGCCAGCTCATCAAGCTGCTGTTCGGCCTGGACTACAACATCGCCTTGTTCGTGGTCGGCGTGCTGATGATGGTGTACGTCACCTTCGGCGGCATGGTCGCCACCACCTGGGTGCAGATCATCAAGGCATGCATGCTGCTGGTCGGCGGCACCACGGTGGGCGTGCTGGCCTTCAGCCAGTTCGGCTTCTCGTTCGACGAGGTGACCAACCGTGCGATGGAAGTGCATAAGCTGGGCACGAAGCTGCTCAGCCCGGGCAGCCTGCTGGCCGATCCGGTGACCGCCATCTCGCTCGGCATGGGCCTGATGTTCGGTACCGCGGGCCTGCCGCACATCCTGATGCGCTTCTTCACCGTGACCGACGCCAAGGAAGCGCGCAAGTCGGTGCTGTACGCCTCGGGCATCATCGCCTACTTCTTCAACGTCATCGCCATCATGGGCGTGTGCTCGATCCTCATCGTCGGCCAGAACCCGCAGTTCTTCGAAGGCGGCGAGATCGGCGGCAAGGTCATCGGCGGCGGCAACATGATCGCGATGCACCTGGCGCAGGCGGTCGGCGGCAACCTGCTGCTGGGTTTCCTGTCGGCCGTCGCCTTCGCCACCATCCTGGCGGTGGTGGCCGGCCTGGCGCTGGCGGGCGCTTCGGCGATCTCGCACGACATCTACTCCCGCGTCATCATGAAGGGCAAGGCCAGCGAGGCGACCGAGATCAGGGTCTCCAAGTTCGCCACCATCGGCCTGGGCATCGTTGCCGTGCTGCTGGGCATGGTCTTCGAGAAGATGAACGTCGCCTTCATGGTTGCGCTCGCCTTCGGCGTCGCCGCTTCGGCCAACTTCCCGGTGCTGATCCTGTCGATGTACTGGAAGGGCCTGACGACCAAGGGCGCGCTGGCCGGCGGCTATCTGGGCCTGTTCAGCGCGGTGGCCTTCGTCGTGCTGTCGAAGTCGGTGTGGGTCGACGTGCTGGGCTTCGCCTCGCCGATCTTCCCCTACACCCAGCCGGCGCTGTTCTCGATGCCGCTCGCCTTCCTCGCCACCATCCTGGTGTCGAAGATGGACAGCAGCGCAGAGGCCAAGGCCGAGATCGAAGCCTTCGAGGACCAGTACGTGCGCGCCCAGACGGGTGTCGGCGCGGCCTCGGCTTCGTCGCACTGATGCCGCTCCGGCGCGGGCGCCTCACGGCGCCGCGCCGCTGGCCTGCAAACCCGCCGCGCAGCGATGCGCGGCGGGTTTTTCCTTTCCGGCATCGTCAGCGGCCGGGCGGGGCCGGCAGGAGCCGAATGGCGGAGTGATAGACTTCCGGGCGATCCGTCCAGAGGCCCATCCCGAAGGAGTCATCGTGCTGTTCGATCAGTTGCTGCTCATCCTGTTGCTCATCGCCGTCAGCGCCTTTCTGTCGATGTCAGAGATTTCCCTGGCGGCGTCGCGCAAGGTCAAGCTCAGGCTGATGGCCGAGGGGGGCGACGTCAACGCTCAGCGGGTGCTCGCGCTGCAGGACAGCCCGGGCAATTTCTTCACCGTGGTGCAGATCGGGCTCAACGCGGTCAGCATCCTCGGCGGCATCGTCGGCGAACAGGCGCTGTCGCCGCATGTCGAGGCGTTGCTGCGGCCGCTGTACGACGGCCCGCTGCTCGGGACGCTGAGCTTCGCCCTGTCCTTCGTCTTCGTGACGTCCCTGTTCGTGCTGTTCGCCGACCTGATGCCCAAGCGGCTGGCGATGGTCCGGCCCGAGCACATCGCCATGATCGTGGTGCGGCCGATGCTGCTGTGCGTGTGGCTGTTCGCACCGCTGGTGTGGATCTTCAACGGCCTGGCCGATGTCCTGTTCCGCTGGCTGAAGGTGCCGAGCGTGCGCGTCGAGGACATCACCGCCGACGACATCGTCGCCATGGCCGATGCCGGCGCCCAGACCGGCGCGCTGCTGCGCCAGGAGCAGCACCTGATCAGCAACGTGTTCGAGCTCGATTCGCGCATCGTGCCCTCGGCCATGACTTCGCGCGAGAGCATCGTCTTCCTGACCCTGTCCGAATCGGAGGAGAGCATCCGGCGCAAGATCGCCGGGCATCCGCACGGCAAGTTCCCGGTGTGCGAGGACGGCATCGACAGCGTGATCGGCTACGTCGATTCCAAGGACATCCTGCCGCGCATCGTTCAGGGCCAGGACCTGTCGCTGCGCACCCAGCCGATCGTGCGCAAGATCCTGATGCTGCCGGACACACTGACATTGTTCGAGGCGCTGGAGCGCTTCCGCGATGCGAAAGAGGACTTCGCCCTGGTCATCAACGAATACGCGCTGGTGGTCGGGCTGCTGTCCTTGCAGGACGTCATGAACACCGTGATGGGTGATCTGGTCAGCCCCTTCCAGGAGGAACTGATCGTGCGCCGCGACGACCGATCCTGGCTGATCGACGGCGTCACGCCGATCGAGGACGTGATGCAGGCGCTGGAAATCGATGAATTCGAGGGCTTCGAGAACTACGAGACGGTGGCCGGCTTCCTGATGTATCGCCTGCGCAAGGTGCCGCGCCGGACGGATTCGGTGCTGTATGCGGGCTACAAGTTCGAGGTGGTCGATATCGACAACTACCGCATCGACCAGGTGCTGGTGACGCGGGAAGCGGAAACGGCGGTTTGAGGCGGCTCGTAGACGAAAAAACCGCTCCCGGAGGAGCGGTTTTTCCTGAGTCGCCGAAGCCCGATCAGGCTTGCTTGCGACGGATGGCGCCGAGGCCGACCAGACCGAGGCCCAGCAGAGCCAGCGTGCCGGGGACCGGAACGGGTTGAGGTTCCGGTGCTTGGCCTTGGGCTGCGAAGTTGGCACCCCAAGTGGGGTTGATGTCGCCAATACACTGCCTGCCGTCGCTGTTGCAGGTGGACGACAGCATGAAGGTGCCGGTGAACAGGGTGTCATCGTAGCCAGCGCGGCTGACGTAGCCGGTGATGCCCGCGTAGTTGATGCCGTCAGTGCACTGGGTGGCGTTGCAGGAGAAATTGGTCACGGTCTTGGTGCCCCAGTCGGTCACCGTGAAGATGAATCCGTTGGCGGTGAACAGCGTGGCCGGGGTGCCATCAAGGGCGAAGCTATAGCCGCCGATGGAGGTAAAGGGAGGTGCCATGTCACCGGTGGCGCTGGTAAGGCTACCCTGCGAGGACGCCATCGTCGTCAGTTGGCTAACCATCGAGCTCGACGGTGCGGCCGGGGCATTGGTGATATTGCCGGCAGCGGAGAGGCCGCCATTGATAAAGGCTGCGTGAGCAGCACCGCTCATCGAACCCAGCGCGACGGCGCAAGCAACAATCACGTTACGAAGCTTCATGTGTAAGACCCTCATTTGTGGTTGGACGCAGCGTTGGAGAACGCTCCTGGTTACCTCATAGCAAAGCATGTGCCACTTTTTTTATTATCGATTAATTTGTTTTGATTCAATGGCTTGATGTGGGCTGGTCTAAAGCCGTTTCAGCTGGCCTGGGCCTGGTGTCAAATTTCTCGACGTTTTTTTGAATAATGCCGTACGCATGGCCGGGGTTCGCGCCTGTACTGCGGCATGCATTGCAGAAGCTGGAAAGTCAGGCTGGCCCGGGCACCCTATGGCGCCGGGGCCATGGCTCGGGGTTCAGGCCGCTTTCGTCTTCGCCGCTGCGATGCGCGCCACGGCTTCGCGGCCGCTGTGGATGTGGGCGCGCATCAGGGATTCGGCCGAGGCGGCGTCGCGGGTCGTGAGGGCGCCGAGGATGGCGCGGTGTTCGGCCAGCGACTGTTCGAGCCGACCTTCCGAGAACAGCGAGTGGTGGCGCGACAGCTTGATGACCTTGCGCAGGTCCTCGATCACGTGCAGCAGCCAGTGGTTGTCGGTGAATTCCTGGATGGCGCGGTGGAAGCTCTGGTTGGCTTCGAAGAAGCCTTCGATGTCCTGCGCCGCGGCTGCGCGCTCGAGCTCCGCATGTATCGCCTTCAATTCGTCCAGCTGCCTGTCGGTCGCGCGGCCGGCAATCGTGCGTGCGCATTCCCCTTCGAGCAGTGCCATCACCGAGAACACTTCGTCCAGGTCGCGTTCCGAGATCTCGGTCACATAACAGCCGCGGCGCGGCTTGAGGGTGACGAGGCCTTCGGAGGCGAGCACTTTCAGCGCTTCGCGCAACGGCGTGCGCGAGATGCCGTAGTGTTCGGCCAGCGCCTGTTCATCGACCCAGGTGCCGGGCGGCAGTTCATGCGAGAAGATACGTTCGCGCAGGCGTTCGGCGACTTCCTGGTAAAGGGCGAGTGGAGCGATGCGGGATGCTTTCATGGATGGAATGTGGACAGAGTGTGTCTGCCGCGTCTCGGGTCGGCATTTGTAATGCGCGCATTATCACCCTGTTGCATCGCGTTTGCGTTCATAATTATGGATAAAGTATTATTTCGGGGTTTGCAAGCAGTCACTCCATCACGCTGCGCGGCATGGGAGGCGCCGGACGATGAGCCGGCGAACAGGAGAGGGACCGTGCAGCGCGATGGGACGTCGACGGCCGCTCGTGGCATCGAGCCGCGAGCGGCTTCGTCGCCGTCGGCCCGGACCGGACTGCGTCGCAGTCCTGATACATATATGAACCGCCGCGGATGCGGCGCCTGATGATCCAAGAGGTTTCCATGTCGAACGCCAATGAGCCGATCTATCCCCAGCCCGATCTGGAGGCCTGGAAAAAGGCCGCCGCCAAGCATGCCCCCGACGGCGACATCGAGAAGCTCAACTGGATCACGCCCGAAGGCCTGAGCGTCAAGCCGCTGTATACCAAGGCCGACACCGAGAGCCTGGCGCATGCCGACACGCTGCCCGGCTTCGAGCCCTTCCTGCGCGGCCCGCAGCCCACCATGTACGCGGTCAAGCCGTGGACCATCCGCCAGTATGCCGGCTTCTCCACCGCCGAGGCGTCCAATGCCTTCTACCGCAAGGCGCTCGCCGCCGGCGGCCAGGGCGTGTCGGTGGCCTTCGACCTCGCCACCCACCGCGGCTACGATTCCGACCATCCGCGCGTGACCGGCGACGTCGGCAAGGCCGGCGTGGCGATCGACTCGGTCGAGGACATGAAGATCCTGTTCGACGGCATCCCGCTCGACAAGATCTCGGTGTCGATGACGATGAACGGCGCGGTGCTGCCGATCCTGGCCGGCTACATCATCGCCGCCGAAGAGCAGGGCGTGCCGCAGGACAAGCTGTCGGGGACCATCCAGAACGACATCCTCAAGGAGTTCATGGTCCGCAACACCTACATCTACCCGCCGACGCCGTCGATGAAGATCATCGCCGACATCTTCCAGTACACGTCGGCGCACATGCCCAAGTTCAACAGCATCTCGATCTCGGGCTACCACATCCAGGAAGCGGGCGCGAACCAGGCCATCGAGCTGGCCTTCACGCTGGCCGATGGCCTGGAGTACGTGCGCACCGGCATCAAGTCGGGCATGGACGTCGACACCTTTGCCGGCCGCCTGTCTTTCTTCTGGGCGGTGGGCATGAACTTCTATCTCGAGATCGCCAAGATGCGCGCCGCGCGCCTGCTGTGGTGGCGGATCATGAAGCAGTTCAACCCCAAGAGCGCCAAGTCGATGATGCTGCGCACCCACTCGCAGACTTCGGGCTGGTCGCTGACCGAGCAGGACCCGTACAACAACGTCGTCCGCACCACCATCGAGGCGATGGCGGCGGTGTTCGGCGGCACCCAGTCGCTGCACACCAACGCGCTGGACGAGGCGATCGCGCTGCCGACCGAGTTCTCGGCCCGCATCGCGCGCAACACCCAGATCATCATCCAGGAAGAAACCCACATCTGTAACGTGGTCGATCCCTGGGCCGGTTCCTACATGATGGAGAAGCTGACCCAGGACATGGCCGACAAGGCCTGGGCGCTGATCGAGGAAATCGAGGCCATGGGCGGCATGACCCAGGCGGTCGAGTCCGGCTGGGCCAAGATGAAGGTCGAGGAGTGCGCGGCCGACAAGCAGGCGCGCATCGATTCGGGCAAGGACGTCATCGTCGGCGTCAACAAGTACAAGCTGGCGAAGGAAGACCCGATCGAGATCCTCGACATCGACAACCATGCGGTGCGCGAAGCGCAGATCGCCCGCCTCAACAAGATGCGGGCGACGCGCGACAGTGCCGCGGTGCAGGCCGCGCTGGATGCGCTGACCCAGTGCGCCGAGACCGGCGAAGGCAACCTGCTCGACCTGACGGTGAAGGCGATCCGCCTGCGCGCCTCGGTGGGCGAAGTGTCCGATGCGCTGGAAAAGGTCTTCGGCCGCTTCCGTGCCAACCCGCAAGCCGTGTCCGGCGTCTATGGAGCCGTGGTGGAAGAGCAGGAAGACTGGAAGGCCTTGAAGGCCGACATCGAAGCCTTCATCGCCGAAGAGGGCCGCCGCCCGCGGGTGATGATCGCCAAGCTCGGCCAGGACGGCCACGACCGCGGCGCCAAGGTGGTGGCCTCGGCCTTCGCCGACCTCGGCTTCGACATCGACATCGGCCCGCTCTTCCAGACCCCGGAAGAAGCTGCCCGCCACGCGGTCGAGAACGACGTGCATGCGGTGGGCTGCTCCAGCCTCGCCGCCGGCCACAAGACCCTGGTGCCGCAGATCGTCGACGAACTGAAGAGGCTGGGGGCCGACGACATCATCACCTTCGTCGGCGGCGTGATTCCGGCGCAGGACTACGATGCGCTCTACGCTGCCGGCGCCAAGGGCATCTTCGGCCCGGGCACGCCGATCCCGACCGCCGCCCGCGAGGTGCTGAAGCAGATCCGCGCCGCACGCAAGGGCGCCTGAGCCGGCGCATGCCGATGGTCGCGTGAGGCTGAACTGCCCACGCGGCCTGCGCCGACCGATGCACCAGCAGCCCCGAAGCCGATGAACATGCCTGAACTTCCGTCCCCAACGACCACCGCGAACGCCGGTCTCGATGCCGCCGACCGCAGCCTCGTCGAGGGCGTGACCGCGGGCCAGTTGCGTCCGCTGGCCAAGACCATCACGCTGATCGAGTCGCAGCGCGAAGACCACAAGCTGCGCGCCCAGCGCGTGCTCGAAGCCCTGCTGCCGTTTACCGGCAAGGCGATGCGGGTGGGCATCTCCGGCGTGCCGGGGGTGGGCAAGTCGACCTTCATCGAGGCGCTGGGGCTGTACCTGATCGAGCAGGGCCTGCGCATCGCGGTACTGGCTGTCAACCCGTCGTCCTCGGTCACCGGCGGCTCCATCCTCGGCGACAAGACGCGGATGGAGTTGCTCAGCCAGAATCCCGCCGCCTTCATCCGCCCCAGCCCTTCGGCCTGCAGCCTGGGCGGCGTGGCCGAGAAGACGCGCGAATCCATGCTGGTGTGCGAGGCGGCGGGCTTCGACGTGATCATCGTCGAGACCGTCGGCGTCGGCCAGAGCGAGACCGCGGTGGCCGGCATGACCGACATCTTCTGCCTGCTGCAGCTGCCCAATGCCGGCGACGACCTGCAGGCGATCAAGAAGGGGATCATGGAGATCGCCGACCTGATCGTCATCAACAAGGCCGACATCGACCCCGCGGCGGCGATGCGCGCCCGCGCGCAGATCAAGACCGCGCTGCACATGCTGCGTCCGGCCAGCCCCAACTGGACGGTGCCGGTGTTGACCTTGTCGGCGCTGCACAACCAGGGGGTCACCGAATTCTGGACGGCGGTGACGGATTACCGCAAGGCGCTGACCGCGTCGGGCGAATTCGCCGCCAAGCGCCAGCAGCAGGCCATGGCGTGGATGTGGGAGCTGATCGACTCGGGCTTGCGCAGCCGCTTCCGCAACCATCCGCTGGTGAAACAGGAACTGCCGGAGCTGGCGCGCGCGGTGAAGGAGGGCAGCACCACGCCCTCGCTCGCCGCCCAGCGGCTGCTCGGCCATCTTTGAATCGAAGCAAACCGGGGCCCCAGGCACCCGATCCATACGATCCGACAGGAGATCATCAATGCAAGACATCATTCGCCAGCTCGAGGAGAAGCGCGAGAAGGCCCGCCTCGGTGGCGGCCAGAAGCGCATCGACGCGCAGCACGCCAAGGGCAAGCTGACCGCCCGCGAACGCATCCAGCTGCTGCTCGACGACGACAGCTTCGAAGAATGGGACATGTTCAAGGAGCACCGCTGCAGCGAGTTCGGCATGGATGCCGACCACACGCCGGGCGACGGCGTGGTGATCGGCTACGGCACCGTCAACGGCCGCCTGGTGTTCGTGTTCTCGCAGGACTTCACCGTGTTCGGCGGCTCGCTGTCGGAAACCCATGCCGAGAAGATCTGCAAGGTCATGGACCACGCGATGAAGGTCGGCGCGCCGGTGATCGGCCTCAACGACTCGGGCGGCGCCCGCATCCAGGAAGGCGTCGATTCGCTCGGCGGCTATGCCGACGTGTTCCAGCGCAACGTGCTGGCGTCCGGCGTGGTGCCGCAGATCTCGCTGATCATGGGGCCGTGCGCCGGCGGCGCGGTGTATAGCCCGTCGATGACCGACTTCATCTTCATGGTCAAGGATTCGTCCTACATGTTCGTGACCGGCCCCGAAGTGGTGAAGACGGTGACGCACGAGGAAGTCACCGCCGAGGAACTGGGCGGCGCCGTCACCCACACGACCAAGTCCGGCGTGGCCGACCTCGCTTTCGAGAACGACGTCGAAGCGCTGATGATGACCCGCCGCCTGGTCGGTTTCATCCCCGGCAGCAACCGCGAGAAGCCGCCCGCGGTGCCGGCCATCGATCCGGCCGACCGCCTGGACCAGTCGCTCGACACCCTGGTGCCGAGCAACCCGAACCAGCCGTACGACATGAAGGAAGTCATCTTCAAGATGATCGACGACGGCGACTTCTTCGAGCTGCAGCCCGACTACGCCAAGAACATCATCATCGGCTTCGCCCGCATGGAAGGCTCGCCGGTGGGCATCGTCGCCAACCAGCCGCTGGTGCTGGCCGGCTGCCTCGACATCAAGAGCTCGATCAAGGCCGCGCGCTTCGTGCGCTTCTGCGACGCCTTCAACATCCCGGTGGTGACGCTGGTCGACGTGCCCGGCTTCATGCCCGGCACCGCGCAGGAATACGGCGGCATCATCAAGCACGGCGCCAAGCTGCTCTACGCCTACGCCGAATGCACGGTGCCCAAGGTCACCATCATCACCCGCAAGGCCTACGGCGGCGCCTACGACGTGATGTCGTCCAAGCACCTGCGCGGCGACGTCAACTTCGCCTGGCCGAGCGCCGAGATCGCGGTGATGGGGCCGAAGGGAGCGGTGGAGATCATCTTCCGCGAAGAAAAGAACGACCCCGCCAAGATCGCCCAGCGCGAAGCCGAGTACAAGCAGCGCTTCGCCAACCCCTTCGTCGCCGGCGCGCGCGGCTTCATCGACGACGTCATCATGCCGCACGAGACCCGCAAGCGCGTGTGCCGTTCGCTGGCGATGCTGAAGGACAAGGAACTGGAAAACCCGTGGCGCAAGCACGGCAACATCCCGCTCTGATCCGCGCACAAGGAATACAGCTAAATGTTCAAGAAAATCCTGATTGCAAACCGCGGTGAGATTGCCTGCCGCGTCATCAAGACCGCCCGCAAGATGGGCATTGCCACCGTCGCGGTGTATTCCGAGGCGGACAAGGATGCGCTGTTCGTCGAAATGGCCGACGAGGGCGTGTGCATCGGCCCGGCGCCGTCCAAGGAATCCTACCTGGTGATGGACAAGATCATCGCCGCCTGCAAGCAGACCGGCGCCGAGGCGGTGCACCCGGGCTACGGTTTCCTGTCCGAGAACGAGGAGTTCTCGCGCCGGCTGGAAGAGGAAGGCATCAAGTTCATCGGCCCGAAGCATTACTCGGTCGGCAAGATGGGCGACAAGATCGAGTCGAAGAAGCTGGCGATGGAAGCCGGCGTCAACACCATCCCCGGCCATAACGAAGCCATCTCCGGCCCGGACGAGGCGGTCGAGATCGCGAAGAAGATCGGCTACCCGGTGATGATCAAGGCCTCGGCCGGCGGCGGCGGCAAGGGCCTGCGCGTGGCCTTCGACGACAAGGAAGCGCACGAAGGCTTCGCCGCGTGCGTCAATGAAGCGCGCAACAGCTTCGGCGACGATCGCGTGTTCATCGAGAAATTCGTCGTCGAGCCGCGCCACATCGAAATCCAGGTGCTGGCCGACTCCTTCGGCAACACGCTGTACCTGAACGAGCGCGAATGCTCGATCCAGCGCCGCCACCAGAAGGTCATCGAGGAGGCGCCCAGCCCCTTCATCGACCCCGCCACGCGCAAGGCGATGGGCGAGCAGGCCGTCGCGCTGGCCAAGGCGGTGAACTACGAGTCGGCCGGCACGGTCGAGTTCGTCGTCGGCGCCGACAAGAGCTTCTATTTCCTGGAGATGAACACCCGTCTGCAGGTGGAGCACCCGGTCACCGAGAACATCACCGGCATCGACCTGGTCGAGCAGATGATCCGCGTCGCCGCCGGCGAGAAGCTCGCCTTCACGCAGGACGACATCAAGCTCGATGGCTGGTCGATGGAATGCCGCATCAACGCCGAAGACCCGTTCCGCGGCTTCCTGCCTTCCACCGGCCGCCTGGTCAAGTTCCAGCCGCCGGCCGAAGGCAATGGCGTGCGTGTCGACACCGGCGTGTATGAAGGCGGCGAGATCTCGATGTACTACGACTCGATGATCGCCAAGCTCATCGTGCACGGCAAGGACCGGAACGACGCCATCCAGCTGATGCGCGACGCGCTGAACCACTTCGTGATCCGCGGCATCAGCTCGAACATCCCCTTCCAGGCCGCGCTGCTGCAGCATCCGCGCTTCTGCTCGGGCAACTTCAACACCGGCTTCATCGCCGAAGAGTATCCGCAGGGCTTCGACGCCTCGATGGTGCCGCACGACGATCCGGCGCTGCTGGCGGCGGTCGCCACCTTCGCCCGCATGCGCTACATCGAGCGCGCGGTGCAGATCGACAGCCAGCTCGCCGGCCACGGCCGCAAGGTGCCGAAGAACTGGGTCGTGGTGATGGGCGGCAAGCACTACCCGGTGACGGCCCGGCACATCGACGGCGGCCTGTCGATCACCTACGAAGGCAGGACCTACGACATCCTGTCCGACTGGACCTTCGGCAACCTGCTGTTCACCGGCACCGTCAATGGCAAGCCGCTCGCGCTGCAGATCGAGCGCCGCGGCCTGCGCTACCGCATCTCGCACTTCGGCCTGCAGGTCGAGCCGATGGTGATGACGGTCCGTGCCGCGCATCTGCTGTCGCTGATGCCCGAGAAGCTGCCGCCCGACATGTCGAAGTTCCTGCTGTCGCCGATGCCGGGCCTGCTGCGCGAAGTCGCCGTGGCCGAAGGCCAGGATGTGAAGGCGGGCGAGAAGCTCGCCGTCATCGAGGCGATGAAGATGGAAAACCTGCTCCGCGCCGAGCAGGACGGCAAGGTCAAGAAGATCGTCGCCAAGCCGGGCGCCAGCCTGTCGGTGGACGAGGTCATCATCGAGTTCGAGTGAGCCGAAACGATGGACGTTTTTGATCGATAGGGAGGGAGATCCGGATGCAAGTCCGGGTGCCTGTCGGATCAGCGGGCCTGCGCAAGCGGGCCCGTTTTTTTTCGTCCCGCTACCTGGCCGCGCCGTGGGTATCGACCTCGGCGATCACCGACATTCCCGGGCGCAGGCGTTCGGCCAGCGGCTGGTCGGGGTCGATGGCGATCTTGACGGGCAGGCGCTGCACGACCTTGGTGAAGTTGCCGGTGGCGTTGTCGGCTTTCAGCACGCTGAACTCGGAGCCGGTGGCGGGCGCGATTTCCAGCACCCGGCCGGTGATGCGCGCGCCTTCCAGCGCATCGACGGTGAAGCTGGCGGGCTGGCCCGGGCGGACGCGGGCCATCTGCGTTTCCTTGAAGTTGGCGATGACCCACAGCGTGCGCGGCACGACGAACAGCAGCTGCGAGCCGGCGCTGACGTACTGGCCCTTGCGCACGCCGATCTCGCTGGCCTGGCCGTCGGCCGGGGCGTGCACGGTGGTGTTGTCGAGGTCGATGCGGGCGCGTTGCAACTGGGCCTCGGCCATGTCGACCTGGGCTTGCAGCGCGTCGCGGTTCACCGTGGTGGCCTTGATCCGTTCGCCGGCGATGGCGATGTCGGCCCGGGCCTGTTCGACCCGGGTATCGGCCTGGCGGGCGGTGGCGCGGGCCTGTTCGAGCCGGCTGAGCGCCACCGCGCCGTCCTTGCCCAATGCTTCGTTGCGCTTCAGGTCGGCGCGGGCGCGCGTGGCTTCGGCCTCGGCGGCGGCCAGGGCGGCGCGGCTGGCCTGCAGCGTGGCCTTGTTCTGGGCCTGGGTCTGCTCGGAGTTCGCCAGCTGCGCCTTCGCGTTGGCGAGCTGGGCCTGGGCCAGCGCCAGCGCCGCTTCGTAGTTGCGGGTGTCGATCCTCACCAGCGGCTGGCCGGCCGCGACCTGTTCGTAGTCCTGCACCAGCACTTCGGTGACGTAGCCGCTGACCTGCGGCGCCAGCACCGTCACCTGGCCGCGCACGTAGGCGTTGTCGGTGGAAATGAGGCTGGTCTGGAAGGGCGGCAGGTTCCAGGCGCGCAGCACGAGCAGGATGCCGACCGTGCCGATCAGCACTGCGACCAGTGCGCTGGCAAGCGTCGGCCGCAGTTTCTTGGGCGTCGGCGATGGGCCTGCGGAAGCACCGGCGGCCGCAGGCGGGGAGGGGGGCTGTTGGGTAGTGTTGTTGTCGCTCATGATCTCGTTGCTCATGCGGTGAGAGCGGATTCTGGGTCGGGAAAGGCAAGGCGGCGCGCTAGCGTGCGGGCATGGGCGGAGCCTGCTGGCCGGATTCGGGCGTGGCGGCTATCGCGGCATCGGTGCCGATCTCGCCGCTGGCGTCGCCGATGCTGCGCCAGCGGCTGCGCATGGCCGCAATGCTGGCAGCCCACTTGGCCCGGCGGGCCTGGAACAGCGCCCAGGCCAGGTAGCCGAAGCCGATCATGGCGACGATGTGGAAGACCTCGTTGAAGGCGCTGACGTTGGCTTCCCGCCGGGCGATCTGTGCCAGCTGGGCGGCGCCCAGGGCGCTGCGCAGCGCAGGGTCGGCGACCTGGCCGGCGAGTGCCTGCTGTTGCTGCTGCAGGCGGGCGGCGACCTGCGGATCGACGGGGTTGATGTGCCGGGTGATGGCGACCGAATACGCCTGTTCGCGGTATATCTGGTAGGTGCCGAGCGCGGCGGAGCCGGCCAGGCCGCCCAGGGTCTGCGTCATCGAGATGGCGATGATGACGGTGATCATGTAGTTCGGCCCCTGCTTGAGCCCCTGGATCAGGCCGAGCAGCATCAGCGGGCCCATGAAGATGCCGGCGCCGGCCGCGGCCAGGAACTGGCTGAGATAGAAGTCCGCCGGGCGGTCCAGGCTGCTGCGGCCGAAGTCCAGCAGCGCCGCGGTGCCGAGCAGCAGCAGGGCGGCGATCAGCTGGCGGCGCATGGTTTCCATGTTGATCGTGAGGGCCGAGGCTGCGATTCCCGCAAGGGTGCCGGCCAGGATGACGCCGAACAGCGGCTGCATCTGCTCGGGCGTCATGCCCAGCGTGCGCAGCATGCCGACCACGCCATAGCTCTGTTCGGTGGTCAGGAAGCGCAGCACGATGGCGCCGATGACGAAGCGCACGCTGGCGCTTTGGGTGAACCAGCGCGTCTGCAGCATGGGATTGCGGCGGTGGTGTTCGAGATACAGCCCGGCGGTCAGCAGCACGATGGCGCCGACCAGCATCCAGGCCAGTTCCGGCGCGTCGAGCCACCAGCGCGTGGTGCCCTGCACCAGCACGGCCACCAGCAGCGCCACGCCGGGAATCAGCAAGGCCGCGCTGAGGAAGTCCAGGCGCTCGAAGCTCTGGATATGGACGCCCGCGGGCAGCTTCAGCAAGACCACGGCGGCGAAGGCGATCAGCGCCAGGCCGGCTTCGAGATGGTAGAGGTTGTGCCACTGGCCGTGGTCGAGCAGGCCGGGCGAGATGATCCAGGCCAGCGGGGTGGCCAACTGGGTGATGCCGATGCCGAGCACCAGCATCTTCGGCACATGGATGCGCGGCGCGGCCTGCAGCATGTACAGCGTGCACAAGGTGGTGCAGGCCGCTGCCGCCAGTCCGCTCGCGGCACGCAGCAGCAGCAGGCTCTGCGGGCTGCCCAGCAGCAGGTGCAGCACCGACAGCAGTGCATAGGCGCCCAGGCCGATCTCGGTGAACAGGCGCATGCCGTACTGCTGGCGGAACTTGTAGATCAGCAGGTTGGCGGTGACGTTGAAGCCGATGTAGGCGCCCTGCAGCCACATCGCCTCGCTCGGCGTCAGCCCGGACTGGCCCTGGATGGTGGGCAGGTTGGCGGTGAATAGCGCATTGCCCAGCCCCCCGGCCAGCCCGACCAGTACCGCCACCAGCGCATAACAGGCCCGCTCCCAGGGCGGGTGGTGGATCATCGCCGGCGAGCCGGGCAGGGTGGGTTTCTCGTGCTCTTCCCAGTCGGGCGGGCGGCGCAGATAGACGGGAGCGCTCATGGTCGGTGCTGACTGCTGTCTGGACGCGCCATGATGCCTGATGTCGTGCGGAAAGAAACGGCCTCCGCCGGCCGTTCGGCCGGGCGCGAATGCGCCCGGCGCCTGGCTGCGCTAGATGCGGAAGCGGCTGACCAGCCCTTGCAGGCTGGTGGCGATGCCCTGCAGGTCGTGCGCGGTCGTGGCCGTGCTCCGGATGGTGCCGGTGGTTTCCTCGACCATCTTGGCGATCTGCTCGACGCGCTGGGCGATCGCGGTGCTGGCCGCGCTTTGCTCGGTAGTGGCATCGGCGACGTCGCCGATGCGCTCGAGCGTGCGCCGCGCGCCCTGTTCGATGGCGTGCAGGGCCTCCGTCGCCGAACCGGCCAGTTCGACGCCTTGCCGCACTTCCGGCAGCGCGGCGTCCATCGCTTCCACGGCGCCCACGGTGTCGCTCTGGATGCCGACGATCATCTGCTCGATTTCGGTGGTTGCGGTCGAAGTGCGCTCGGCCAGCTTGCGCACTTCGTCGGCGACGACGGCGAAGCCGCGGCCCTGTTCGCCGGCACGGGCGGCCTCGATGGCGGCATTGAGCGCCAGCAGATTGGTCTGCCCGGCGATTTCCTTGATGACGTTGGCGATGTCGGAAATCTGGCGGGCCCGTTCTTCGAGTGCGCGGATGCGGGCCGAAGCGTCGGTGACGGTACTGGCGATCTGCTGGATCGACTGGCTGGCCTGGCCGACGCGCTCCGCACCCTGGCCGGACAGTTCGACCGCGGTGACGGAGTCCTGCGCGGTTTCGCGGGCGCTGTCCGAGATGTTGCTGGAGCTGACGGTCAGCTCCTCGATGGCGGCCGCCATCGAGGTGGTGGCGTCGGATTGGTGCTCGGCGGCCCTGGCGACGTCGTCCGACGCGGTGGTGATGCGCTGTGCGTTCTCCGCCAACTGGTTGGCGTCGCGGTGGATCTCGCCGATCATGGTGCGCAGCGACACCACCATTTTGCCCAGGGTGTGGAGCAGGCTGCCGGGGTGCGAGCGGGCGATCTCGGTGGTGAGATTGCCGTCCGCCACTTTTTCCATGATCGCCGCGGCTTCGTCCGGTTCGCAGCCGAGCGGCCGCAGCAGGCGGGTCACCAGCAGGATCAGCAGCACCAGGCTGACGACGACGCCGACGGCCGTGCCGGCGACCGCCATCCAGGTCAGGCGGTCGGCCTCGGCCATGACGATGCGCTTGTCCACCACCACGCCGATGTACCAGTCCATGCCCTGCAGTCCGGTCAGCGGGGTGAAGGAGACGAACAGCGTCTTGCCGCCGCCGGTGACCTCGCGCAGCGTGTTGTCCAGCGCGGGTTGGGCGCCGTCGAAGAGTTCCGTGTAGGGCTTGCCGTTCATCTCGGCCCGGGGGTGGGAAATGATCTTGCCCGAGCGGTTGAGCAGGAAGGCGTGTCCGGCGCCGTTGAAGTCGAGCGTATTGATCGCATCGGCGATCCGCTGCAGGCTGATGTCGCCGCCGAAGACGCCGAGGAAACGGCCGGCATCGCTGATCTTGGCCGTAGCCGAGATCAGCAGTTCGCTCGTGGTGGTGTCGATATAAGGTTCGGTCAGCGTGGCCCGGCCGCCGCTCTTGCCCGTGGCGTACCAGGGGCGTCGGCGGCCGTCCCAGTCGGCGGCCGGCTTCCAGCTTTCGGTGTTGCTGATGGCCTTGCCGTCCGTCTCCAGGGCGCCGAACACCAGGATGAATTCATCCTTCAGGATGGGCGCACCGATCACCCGCTGGAGTTCTTGCGGACTGTAGCTGCTGTCGATGGTCTGGGCCGTCAGGTCGATCAAGTGGAGCTTGGCGTTGAGCCAGTTCTCGATCTGGTGGGCCATGGTGCTGCTGGTGTCGGAAATGCTGGCCTCTGCCTGGCTGCGGAGGCTGTCGCGTACCTGGCTGACCTGGATCAGGGACAGCAGGCCGGTGGTGAGGAACAGGACGGCGGCGGCTGCGATGCCGACTTTATGGGCTATTTTCATGTTGCTTCCTGTAGGGGCTGGTACGGGCACCCGTCCGTGGGAGCGGGCCGTTTCAGGGCGTGGCTGCGGCGTTTTCCGAGCGCCCTGGGTGAACGCATATCGGCGCGCCCGGCCCCGACTTGAGGGTGAAGGAAACAGTCGGGAACCAATCGGCTTGCAAAGAATCGCATTTACACAAATATACTTTGTGAAATAACATGCGCCCGTTTCCATCGAGCCCGCTAGGCGGGTGCATGCTGGTCCGGCTTCTGGCGCCCCTCTCATCCGCGCCGCCGGACCGCCTCCCCACTCCCTGACGACTGCCAGGCCCGCGCCCGAACGGCCCCGGTAGTGGAGCCGTGGGCGCTGCTTCCACAGCGGCCCGCGCATCGTCAGACCAGACTGAAAGGAGACGATAGATGACTGCTCAAGTGCAGACCCTGAAGCCGCGCTGGACCATCGAACAGGCGGCGCACGCGGCTTTCGAGCCGGTACCGTTCAAGGTGTATACCCAGCGCGATCTCGACCGCATCGTGCAGCTCGGCAGACTCTCCGCCGAACGGCGCTTCGAAATGAAGGTGGTGTCCTCGGTGCTGCCTTTCCGCGTCAACCAGTACGTCATCGACGAACTGATCGACTGGAACGACATCCCCGCCGACCCGATCTTCCAGCTCACCTTCCCGCAGCGCGGCATGCTCGCGCCGGAGCACTTCGATCGCATCGCGGCGCTGTTGCGCAAGGGCGCCGACAAGGCCGAGCTGGACCAGGCCGTCGCCGAAATCCGGCATGAGCTCAACCCCCATCCGGCCGACCAGATGGAGATGAACATGCCGCGCGATGAGCACGGCAACCGTCTCGACGGCATCCAGCACAAGTACCGCGAGACGGTGCTGTTCTTCCCCAGCCAGGGCCAGACCTGCCACAGCTACTGCAGCTTCTGCTTCCGCTGGGCCCAGTTCGTCGGCGACAAGGAGCTGCGCATCTCGGCTTCCGAGGCCAGGACGCTGCACGACTATCTGCGCCGCAATACCGAGGTCACCGACCTGCTGTTCACCGGCGGCGATCCGATGGTGATGAAGACGCGCCATCTGCGCGACTATCTCGAACCCCTGCTCAAGCCCGAGTTCGACCACATCCAGACCATCCGCATCGGCACCAAGGCGCTCACTTTCTGGCCGCATCGCTTCCTCGGCGCGGACGATGCCGACGACCTGATCCGTTTGCTGACGCAGCTGGCCGAGGCGGGCAAGCACGTCGCGCTGATGGCGCACTACAACCACTGGAAGGAACTCGACACCGAAGCCGCGCAGGCCGCGATCCGGCGTGTGCGCAGCACCGGCACGGTGATCCGTGCGCAAGGGCCGCTGCTGGCGCACATCAACGACGATCCGGCGGTGTGGGCGAAGATGTGGAAGATGCAGGTCAGGCTCGGCATCGTGCCCTACTACATGTTCGCCGAGCGCGACACCGGCGCGCGCGCCTATTTCGAGGTGCCGCTGGCGCGCGCCTGGGAGATCTACCGCGAGGCCATGCAGCAGGTGTCCGGCCTCGGCCGCACCGCGCGCGGCCCGAGCATGAGCGCCAGTCCCGGCAAGGTCGAGATCCAGGGCGTGGCCGAGATCGCCGGCGAGAAGGTGTTCGTGCTGCGCTTCATCCAGGGGCGCAATCCGGACTGGGTGCAGCGGCCCTTCTTCGCCCGCTACGACGGGCAGGCGACCTGGCTGCACCACTTGAAACCCGCCTTCGGCGAGGAAAAATGGTTCTGGGAGGACGAGTATGAGGCGATCCGCAGCGACAAGCTCGCTGCCGCGGGGCTCGACGAGTAGGCAGCCGCGCACTAGAGCCTCGAAGGCCCGGAGCCCTTACCCCTTCCCGCATCGCGCGGCGGCGGAGTAGCATCCCGCCAACGACATGCAGGAGAGGGCAATGGATTTTCGCAACGGCAGGGAAAGCCGCAACGTCGAGGACAGGCGCGGCCAGGGCGGGCGCGGTCTGGGTGGAGGCGGCAAGATCGGCATCGGCACCATCGTACTGGCGCTGGTGGCGATGTATTTCGGCATCGACCCGAGCGTGGTGCTCGACAATGCCGCGGTGCTGCAGTCGCCGTCGGGAATCCAGCCAGGCGCCGAGCGCCCGGCTGCCGAGAACGAGCTGGCCAGCTTCTCGGCCAAGGTGCTGACCGAAACCGAGCAGACCTGGGGGGCGATCTTCCGTGCTTCCGGCCAGCAGTACAGGGAGCCGACGCTGGTGCTGTTCACCGGGGCGACGCGCAGTGCCTGCGGCGTGGGGCAGGCCCAGATGGGGCCGTTCTACTGCCCGGCCGACGGCAAGCTCTACCTGGACGTGTCCTTCTTCGACGAGCTGAGCCGGCGCTTCGGCGCGCCCGGCGATTTCGCCCAGGCCTACGTGATCGCGCACGAAGTCGGCCACCACGTGCAGAACCTGCTCGGCATCTCGGGCAAGGTGCAGCAGGCGCGCCAGCGCGCGTCGGAGCGCGAGGGCAACCAGCTGTCGGTGCGGCTCGAGCTGCAGGCGGACTGCCTGGCCGGCGTGTGGGCCCACCATGCCGTGCGTCAGCAGCAGATCATCCTGAGGGAAGGGGACGTCGAGGAGGCGCTGCGCGCTGCCACTGCCATCGGCGACGACCACATCCAGAAGCAGACGCAGGGCTATGCCGTGCCCGACAGCTTCACCCACGGCAGCGCCGCGCAGCGGGTGCGCTGGTTCCGCACCGGTCTCGAGCGGGGCAATTTCAGCGAGTGCGACACCTTCTCGGCGTCCGCGCTGTAAAACGGGCCTGGGACAGGAAAAAACAGAAGGGCTTCCTCCCTGGCGGAGGAAGCCCTTCTTTCTTGTGCGGCGTTTTTGCCGCCGCGTTCAGCCCGCCAGCTTCGCGAACGCTTCCACCACTTCCGCCGGCGCCTGCACCAGTTCGACCAGCACGCCTTCGCCGCCGATCGGGAACTCCTCGTTGCCCTTGGGGTGCAGGAAGGTGATGTCGTAGCCGGCGGCGCCGCGGCGGATGCCGCCGGGGGCGAAGCGCACACCGTTGGCGCCGAGCCATTCCACCGCCCTGGGCAGGTCATCCACCCACAGGCCGACGTGGTTCAGCGGCGTGGCATGCACGGCCGGCTTCTTTTCCGGATCGAGCGGCTGCATCAGGTCGACCTCGACCTTGAACGGGCCGCTGCCCATCGCGCAGATGTCCTCGTCGACGTTCTCGCGCTCCGAGACGAAGTTGCCGGTCACTTCCAGGCCGAGCATGTCGATCCACAGGGTCTTGAGTTTTTCCTTGCTGGGGCCGCCGATGGCGATCTGCTGGATACCGAGGATCTTGAAGGGGCGCGGTGACGACATGCAGGACTCCGAAGTTTTGTTAATCAATAACTCATAATTATGTACCTGATGCCCGTGCTTGAAAACTGCAGGGCCCGAAAGGCTCTCGGTGACTCTCAGCGCCAGCTGACCTGTGCGGCGAACAGATAGCCGGCGCCGTAGACGGTCTTGATCAGCTTCGGGTTGTGCGGGTCGTCGTCGAGCTTGCGCCGCAGGCGCGAGATGCGCACGTCGATGCTGCGGTCGAAGGGGTCGACGTCGCGTTCGCCCAGCAGCTGCTCGCGCGACAGGATCTTGTTCGGGCGGCGCAGCAAGGTGGCGAGCAGGCCGGCTTCGGCTGCGGACAGGCCGATCTCGCGTCCGTCGGGGGCGGTCAGGGTATGGCGGTTGCCGTCGAATTCCCAGCCGGCGAAACGGGCGATGTGCGCTTCGCCGGCAAGCTCCGGCGCCGCCGAGCGCTGATAGCGGCGCAGGATCGAACGCACGCGGGCGACCAGCTCGCGCGGTTCGAAAGGCTTGACGATGTAGTCGTCGGCGCCGAGCTCGAGGCCGAGCACGCGATCGGTGACGTCGTTGCGGCCGGTCAGGATCAGCACCGCGCAGGGCGTGCCTTCCTGCAGCTGGCGCACGACCTGCATGCCGTCCATGTCGGGCAGGCCGAGGTCGACGATGCAGAGGTCGGGCGACTGGATGCGGGCGCGTGCCAGCAGCTCGCGCCCGGTGCCCAGGTGTTCGCAGCGGAAACCGTATTCAGCCAGGCTGGCGCAGATCAGGCGGGCGATGTCCGTTTCGTCCTCCAGGACGAAGAGCAGCGGCGAGGGGGCGTCCGGGGGGCTCGGGGTCATGTCGGGCTTTCCTTCGTGGCCGGGTTCTTGGCGTGGATGGATGTGTCTGCGGCTGTGTCCTGCATGGCGAGCGCGGCCAGCGCGGCGGCCAGTGCCGGCGGCTCGAAGGGCTTGCGCAGCACCGGCAATTGCGCCGCGGCGTCGCCGCCTTCCGGCCGTTCGCTGGTATAGCCGGTGATGAGCAGGATCGGCAAGGTGGGGCGCAGCATGCGCGCCCGCCGGGCGAGTTCATGGCCGCTCAGGCCGCCGGGCATCACGGTGTCGCTGACCAGCACCGCGATGTCGCTGATGTTCTCGAGCAATGCCAGTGCTTCGACGCCGTCGCTGGCCTCGATCACCGGATAGCCCAGTTCGGTGAGCTGCATGCGGATGACCTTGCGCACTTCGGGTTCGTCTTCCACCAGCAGCACGGGACCGCCTTCGTATGCGGGGAGAGCGTGCGCGGCAGACTGTGGCGAAGCGGGCGGGCGGGCGGGCTGCGTCATCGGCAGCACGAAGCGGACGTTGGTGCCCTTGCCCGGCGTGCTCAGGATGCGGATGTTGCCGCCGGACTGGCGCACGAAACCGTACACCATCGACAGCCCGAGGCCGCTGCCGCTGCCGAAGGCCTTGGTGGTGAAGAAGGGCTCGAAGACGCGCGCCAGCACGGCAGGCTCGATGCCCTTGCCGGTGTCGCTGACGTCGATCTGCACGTAGTTGCCGGGCTGCACTTCGACGAGCCGGGCAAGGGCGCCGTCGATGTGGCGGGGCTGAACGGCGATCGACAGCGTGCCGCTGCCGGCCATCGCATCGCGCGCGTTGATGGCCAGGTTGAGGATGGCGTTTTCGAGCTGATGGGGGTCGGCGAGGGCGTGGATCGGCGTGTCCGGCAGGTTCAGGCCGACGGAGATGGTCTCGCCCAGCGTGCGCATCAGCAATTGGGTCATGTTGCGCACCAGTTCGCCGACTTCGATGGCAGCCGGCTCCAGCGTCTGGCGGCGCGAGAAGCTGAGCAGGCGCCGGATCAGTTCTGCGCCGCGGCGCGCGGCCTGCAGCGAAGGGTCGACGTAGCCGGCGCCTTCACCGCCCGCCAGCCTGTCCTGCAGCGCCGACAGGTTGCCGATGATGATCGTCAGCAGGTTGTTGAAGTCGTGCGCCAGCCCGCCGGTCAATTGGCCGACCGCTTCCATCTTCTGGGCCTGCACCAGGGCGGCCTGGCTGGCCTTCTGTTCGGTGATGTCGATGGACATGACGAAATAGCCACGGAAGCCGCCTTCGAGCGAGACGTCGGGCACGACCACGCTGCGGGCATGCACGGTGTGTCCGTCCGCGTTCTTGCGCGCGTATTCGTAGCTGACGCGCTCGCCGGACTCTTCGGCATCGTGCAGGTGGCCGTCGATGACGGCGTAGAGGTCCGGGCCGAAGACTTCCTCGACCGAGCGGCCGACGATGCCGTCCTTCGTCAGGCCGAACCATTCGGCGTAGGCACGGTTGGCGAAGCGGTAGCGGCGGCCGGCATCGACGTGGGCGATCATTGCCGGAATGGCGTCCAGGATCAGGCGCATGCGGCCTTCGGACAGGCGCAGCGCTTCGGCGATCTGGTCGATTTCGCGGTTGGCCTGCTCGAGTTCGGCAGTGCGTTCGCGGACCCGGGCTTCGAGGCGGGCGTTCTGTTCCTGGATCAGCGCTTCGGCGCGGCGCTGCTCGGTGATGTCGGTCCACAGCGAGACGAAGCCGAGATTGGGGATCGGCACCCCGCGCACCGACAGCACTTGGCCGTTGGGGCGCACGCGCTCGACGTAGTGCGGCTCGAACGAGCGCGCCGCGGCCATGCGCGCGGCGACCAGTTTTTCGACGTCTCCCTCGCCGTATTCGCCCCGCTCGGCATTGAAGCGCGCGAACGCTTCGAAGGGGGTGCCGACCCTGAACAGCGATTCGGGAAAGTCGAGCAGCCGCTGCATGGTCTTGTTCCACGTCACCAGCTTGGGCGTGGCGTCGAACACCGCGATCGCCTGGTCGAGCAGATCGAGGCCGGCCATCAGCAGGTCGTGCCGACGGCGCTGCTCCGGCGAGGGGCCGGGCAATTGAGGGGTGTTTTCGGCGGGCGGCTGCGCCATGGTCGTGATCTGTCTCCGTACTGTTCGGTATTGTTATGGGCCAATGCTGGCACAGTTCCCCGGTACTGTGCAGGGGCAAGTGTCACGCCGGCGGCGCCTGGCGGCGGCGCGGACGCCGGCAGCCCGTTTCCCCTGCCTCGGTCTCATGTCCTGCCGGGCCGTCCAGGCGGGAGCGCGCGATGGCTGTCCTGGCGTGCGGCCAACTGGGTCCGGAACTGCTCGGGCGACTGGCCCGACCAGGAAACGAAAGCGCGATAAAAGGCCGACGTGTCCGCATAACCGAGGTCTGCCGCAAGCTGCGCGATCGGCTGGCGGGTCTTGGCCAGCCGCGACCAGGCGATGTCGCGGCGGGTGGCCTCCTTGATCAGGCGGAAGCTCGAGCCTTCGTCTTCGAGCCGGCGGTGCAGTGTCCGGGTCGACAGGTGGAGCTGGTGGGCAACCTCCTCGATGGACAGGTTGACCGGCAGCGCGGCACGCAGCAGGTCGCGGACGCGCACCACCATTTCGCGGTCGCGCCGGTAAAGCATCGAGATCCGGCCCGGCGCGCCTTCGAGAAAGTGCGCCAGCGCCGTGTCGTCGCGCCGCACCGGCAGATCGAGCAGGTTGTCGTGGAAGCGCGCGAGCAGCGTGTCGCCTTCGAAGCCCGAGCACTCGGTATAGACCAGCGCATAGTCGTCGGCATGGGCTGGGCGGGCATAGGGAAAGCGCACCTCGTCGAGCGCAATGCCGCGATTGACGAACCAGCAGGCCACGCTGTGGACCAGCCGCAGCAGCCATTCGAAGGCGAACACGCGGGCGGGGTCGTCACGGCCGCTGAAGGGCGGGGGCGTGGCGGGGATGGGGGCCTCGGCGATCTCGATCTCGGCATGTCTGCCCTGCCGCCTGACCTCCACCCGCAAGTCCGCCAGCACCAGGCGCAGGAAACGGCAGGCGCGCGACAGCGCTTCCTCCAGCGTCGCCGTGCCCAGCATGCCGCGGCAGAGGAATTCGAAGCTGCCTGGCGGCATCGGCCGCGGGAACAGGCCGAGCGCTTCGTCGTCCAGTTCGGCGATGATCAGGTTGTACAGTGCGGCGTAGCGGTCGACCGGGATGCGGCTGGCAGTATCTGCAAGGCTGATGCCGGTGGCGGCGAGCAGCGGCGCCGGATCGCGGCCGCGGCGCCGCATGCCCGACAGCATGCCGTCGACGAAGCCCATCGCGACCGTGGCCTGGCGCCTTTTCGCCTGCGGCAGGGCAGGCGGAGGGGGGAGGGGCGGCTGGGGCATGGCGGCGCGTGCTCCGGGAGGGTTCGCAGGCTTGCGAAGATTGGCGGATTTTGCACGATTGCCGTCGGCAAGCGCAATGGCAAAGCTGCCGTCCGCCTTCTACCATTCCGTTCATAAGAGCAGCGGCGCATCGAAGCCGCAACATCATTCACCTGCCGGGGGAAGACCGACATGACCGACCTGAGCGTTGCCCACAAGCTGCAAGCCTACAAACCCAAGAACAAGGTGCGCTTCGTCACCGCTGCGGCGTTGTTCGACGGCCACGATGCATCGATCAACATCATGCGCCGCATCCTGCAATCGACCGGTTCCGAGGTGATCCACCTCGGCCACAACCGCTCGGTCGGCGAGATCGTCAAGGCCGCGCTGCAGGAAGACGTGCAGGGCATCGCCATCACCAGCTACCAGGGCGGCCACGTCGAGTTCTTCAAGTACATGATGGACCTGCTGAAGGCCAACGGCGGCGAGAACATCAAGGTCTTCGGCGGCGGCGGCGGCGTGATCGTGCCGGCCGAGATCAGGGAACTGCACGATTACGGCGTCACCCACATCTTCTCGCCCGAGGACGGCGCCACGATGGGCCTGCAGGGCATGATCAACAGCGTCGTCGAGCGCTGCGACGTCGATCTCACCCTGGCCGCGCCGCAGAAGGCAGATGCCGTGCTGAAGGCGCTTGCCGCCGGCGACCGCCGGGCGCTGGCCCAGATCATCACCAGGCTGGAGAACGGCGGCTACGGCGACGATGTCAGGAAGGCCTTGATCGAGGCCGCAGCCAGGACCAAGGTGCCGACGCTCGGCATCACCGGGACCGGCGGCGCCGGCAAGTCCTCGCTGACCGACGAACTGGTGCGCCGCTTCCGCCTCGACCAGGACGACAGGCTCAAACTCGCGATCGTTTCCATCGACCCCTCGCGCAAGCGCACCGGCGGCGCGCTGCTGGGCGACCGCATCCGCATGAACGCGATCGAGCACGACAACATCTACATGCGCTCGCTCGCCACCCGCGACACCGGCTCCGAAGTCTCCACGGCGCTGCCGGAAGTCATCGCCGCGTGCAAGCTGGCCGGCTTCGATCTCGTCGTCGTCGAGACCTCGGGCATCGGCCAGGGCAACGCCGCGATCGTGCCTTTCGTCGATCTGTCGCTGTACGTGATGACGCCCGAATTCGGCGCCGCGTCGCAGCTGGAAAAGATCGACATGCTCGACTTCGCCGATTTCGTCGCGATCAACAAGTTCGACCGCAAGGGCGCCGAGGACGCGCTGCGCGACGTGCGCAAGCAGTACCAGCGCAACCGCGAGCTGTTCGGCCAGAGCCCGGACGAGATGCCGGTGTTCGGCACCATGGCGGCGCGTTTCAACGACGACGGCGTCACCGCGCTGTACCAGTGCATGCTGCCGGCGCTGGTCGGCAAGGGCCTGAAAGCGGCCAAGAGCAAGCTGCCGGCGGTCGCCGTGAAGGCATCCTCCGCCGGCCGTGCCATCGTGCCGGCCGATCGCATCCGCTACCTGGCCGAGATCGCCGACAGCGTGCGCGACTACCACAAGCACATCGAACAGCAGGCCCGCGTCGCCCGCGAGCGCCAGTCGCTGAAGACGGCGAAGGCGCTGTTCGAGCAGCGCGGCAAGGACGCGGGTTCGTTCGGCGAACTGATCGACTGGAAGGACGGCGAGCTCACCCCGGCGGCGAAGAAGCTGCTGGAGCAGTGGCCGACCGAGAAGGCCCTGTACGCCGCCGATGAATACGTCGTGAAGATCCGCGACAAGGAGATCCGCACCAGCCTGATCCACACTTCGCTGGCGGGCAGCAGGATCCGCAAGGTGGCCTTGCCGAACTTCGAGGACGAGGGCGAGACGCTCAAGTTCCTGATGAAGGAGAACGTGCCCGGCTCCTTCCCCTATACCGCCGGCGTGTTCGCCTTCAAGCGCGAAGGCGAGGATCCGACCCGCATGTTCGCCGGCGAAGGCGATGCCTTCCGCACCAACCGCCGCTTCAAGAAGGTGTCCGAAGGCATGCCGGCGCACCGTCTTTCCACCGCCTTCGACTCGGTGACGCTGTACGGCTGCGACCCCGATCTGCGCCCGGACATCTACGGCAAGATCGGCAATTCCGGCGTCAGCATCGCCACGCTGGACGACATGAAGGTGCTGTACGACGGCTTCGACCTGTGCGCGCCGACGACCTCGGTGTCGATGACGATCAACGGCCCGGCGCCGATCATCCTGGCCTTCTTCTTCAACACCGCGATCGACCAGCAGATCGCCAAGTTCAAGGCCGACAACAGCCGCGATCCGACCGCGGACGAATACGCCAAGATCCGTGCCTGGACACTGTCGACGGTGCGCGGCACGGTGCAGGCCGACATCCTGAAGGAAGACCAGGGCCAGAACACCTGCATCTTCAGCACCGAGTTCGCGCTCAAGATGATGGGCGACATCCAGGAGTACTTCGTCCATCACAAGGTGCAGAACTTCTACTCGGTGTCGATCTCCGGCTATCACATCGCCGAAGCCGGCGCCAACCCGATCAGCCAGCTCGCCTTCACGCTCGCCAACGGCTTCACCTACGTCGAAAGCTACCTGGCGCGCGGCATGCACATCGACGATTTCGCGCCGAACCTGAGCTTCTTCTTCAGCAACGGCATGGATCCGGAATATTCGGTGATCGGCCGCGTCGCCCGCCGCATCTGGGCGGTGGCGATGAAGAACAAGTACGGCGCCAACGAGCGCAGCCAGAAGCTGAAGTACCACGTCCAGACCTCGGGCCGCTCGCTGCACGCGCAGGAGATGGACTTCAACGACATCCGCACCACGCTGCAGGCGCTGATCGCGATCTACGACAACTGCAACTCGCTGCACACCAACGCCTACGACGAGGCGATCACGACGCCGACCGAGGAGTCCGTGCGCCGCGCGATGGCGATCCAGCTGATCATCAACCGCGAATGGGGCCTGGCGAAGAACGAGAACCCGAACCAGGGCGCCTTCATCATCGAGGAACTCACCGACCTGGTCGAAGAAGCGGTGCTGAAGGAATTCGAGGCCATCGCCAGCCGCGGCGGCGTGCTCGGCGCGATGGAAACCGGCTACCAGCGCGGCAAGATCCAGGAGGAATCGCTGTACTACGAGCACAAGAAGCACGACGGTTCCTACCCGATCATCGGCGTCAATACCTTCCTGAACCCGAAGGGCCAGGCCCAGCAGGAAATCGAGCTGGCGCGCTCGACCGAGGAAGAAAAGCAGAGCCAGCTCAAGCGCCTGGCCGACTTCCATGCCCGCAACAAGGCCGATTCGCCCAAGTGGCAGGCCAGGCTGCAGCAGGCGGTGATCGACAACACCAACGTCTTCGAAGTGCTGGTCGAGGCGGTGCGGCATTGCTCGCTCGGCCAGATCACCGAGGCGCTGTACAAGGTCGGCGGCCAGTACCGCCGCAGCATGTAATCGGACACTGCAGTTCCAGACTTCCCCTCTCCCACTTGGGATGCGGCGCTTCGGCGCCGTTTTTTTTGCCGCCGGGCCGTCCCGAGGCAAAAAGCACCCCTCGGGGGGCAGCGATCCGCGCAGCGGTGGAGCGTGGGGGGCTTTTTTTCCCGGATCAAGGCCGTAGGGCGCGCAGCACCCCGGCCAGCCTGGCTACCGCGGCTTCCAGCTCGCTCGGCGCATGGGCGGCGAAACCCATCAGGAAACCCGTCTCGCGCGGGCGGGAGGCGTACAGCGTTGACAGCCCCAGCAGGTCGATGCCGGCGCGGCGGGCGGCGTCGACGGCTTCGCGTTCGGGAATTCCGCGGGTGAACACGCAAGGCATCTGCATGCCGCCGGCCGGCACCCGCGGTTCCAGGAAATCGGCCAGGTCGTTGCGTACCAGCCGTGCCAGCACGTCGCGGCGTTCGGCATAGACGGTGCGCATGGTGCGCACGTGTGCGCCCAGGTGCCCGCCTTCGATGAAGCGCGCCAGCGTCAGCTGCGGGATCGGGGCGCTATGCCCGTCCAGCAGGGTGCGCGCCACCGTCATCGGCGCCACCAGCTGCGGCGGCAGCACCATGTAGCCGATGCGCAGGCCGGGGAACAGCGACTTGCTGAAGGTGCCGATGTAGATCGTGCGCTCGTGCGGATCGAGTCCCTGCACGCAGGCGGTGGGCCTGCCTTCGTAGTGGAATTCGCTGTCGTAGTCGTCCTCGATGATCCAGGCCTGCTCCCGCTCCGCCCACTCGATCGCGGCCAGCCGCCGCTCCAGCGCCAGCGTCGTGCCGCTCGGAAACTGGTGGGACGGCGTCAGGAAGGCCGCCCTGGCAGCTTGCGCCGCCTGCAGCAGCGCCACCTGCATGCCGTCGGCGTCCAGCGGCACCGGCACGCACTCCAGGCCGGCGGCGTCGAAGGCCTTGCGCGCGCCGTGATAGACCGGATCCTCGATGAAGATGCGCTCGCCGGCATCGAGCAACACCTTGGCGCACAGCGTCAGCGCCTGCTGCGAACTGGTCAGCACCAGCACGCGCTCGGGCGTGGCGCGGGCGCCGCGTTCCAGATTCACATGGGCGGCGATGGCGCGGCGCAAGGGCTCCACGCCTTGCGGCGGGCTGTGCAGCAGCGCCTGGGTGCCGTACTCCTTGAGCACCTGCCGCTGCAGCCGCTCCCAGGTGTGCAGCGGGAAGTTGCGCGTTTCCGGCACGCCGGGGGCAAAGGCGCGCGGCAGCAGGAAGTCGCGCACGCCGCCGCCGGCGAACATGGCCTTGCCGCGCCGGCTCAGGCGTGCCGCGGGCCGGGATACGGTCGCGGGCTTGGGCATGCCGCGTCCTGGCAGGCGCTGTACCTGCGCCGACACGAAGCTGCCGCTGCCCACGCGGCGCTCGATGAAGCCTTCGGCATGCAGGTGGCCGTAGGCGGCTTCCACGGTGTCGCGGGAGACGCCCAGCGAGCGGGCCAGCGCGCGCGACGCCGGCAGCGGCCGGCCAGCCTCGAGCGCACCGTCGAGGATCAGTTGCCGCACTGCACGCTGGATCCGGACATGCAGCGGCAGGGCGCCATGGGCGGGGTCGCCGATCCAGGCTTTGACGGATTCGAGCTGGGCGTGCTTGAACAATTGGCCGGTACTCCTTGGTGAAAGTGGCAGGAATGGTCCGGCCATTGACGGCGTATAAATCCATATAAACAGCTTGCCCTGCCGGGTCAATCACTTCCATGGAGCCCTACATGCCATCCCCGGACTCATCTTCATCCCTTCGCTGGAGCGATCTCACCCATCCCGTCGTGGCCGGGCTGATTTCGGTCATCGTGAACTACGGCGGCACTTTCATCCTGGTGTTCCAGGCGGCCAAGGTGGCGGGGCTCAGCCCCGAGCTGACGGCCTCGTGGGTGTGGTCGGTCTCGATCGGCGTGGGCGTGACGGGCCTGATCCTGAGCTGGGCGACCCGCGAGCCGATCATCACCGCCTGGTCGACGCCGGCGGCGGCCTTTCTGGTCACTACCCTGGCGACGACGCCGTATGCCGAGGCGGTGGGCGCCTATCTGATTTCCGCGGCGGCCTTCGTCGTGCTCGGGCTGTCGGGCTGTTTCGAGCGTCTCATCCGGCTGATTCCGCCGGGCGTCGCTGCCGGGCTGCTGGCAGGCATCCTTCTGCAGTTCGGCATCAAGGCCTTCGCCGGCATGAGCGTGGACCCTGCGCTGGCCGGCCTGCTGATCGTGGCCTACGTGGTGCTGAAGCGGGTCTCCGCACGTTATGCCGTCGTCGGCATCCTGGTGCTGGGGCTGGCTTTCCTGTCGCTGCAGCAGCGCGTCGATCTGTCCGGGCTGGAACTGAAGTTCGCCGCGCCGGTGTTCACGATGCCCGAGTTCTCGCTCAACGCCCTGCTCAGCGTCGCGCTGCCGCTGTTCCTGATCACGCTGACCGGGCAGTACATGCCGGGCATGCTGGTGCTGCGCAACGACGGCTTCAGGACCAGCGCCAACCCGATCGTCGCCGTCACCGGCCTCGGTTCGCTGCTGATGGCGCCGTTCGGCTCGCACGCCTTCAACATCGCCGCCATCACCGCTGCGATCGCCACCGGCAGGGAGGCGCACGAGGATCCGTCCAGGCGCTGGATCGCCGGCATCGCCGCGGGGGTCTGCTACATACTGGTCGGCATCTTCGGCGTGACGCTGGCGGCGGTGTTCATGGCTTTTCCGGCCACCTTCATCTCGACGCTGGCCGGCCTGGCGCTGCTCGGCACCATCGGCGGCAGCCTCGCCAATGCCCTGGCCGAACCGAAGGCGCGCGAGGCCGCGCTGATCACCTTTCTCGCCGCGGCCGCCAACATCACGATGTTCGGCATCGGCGGCGCGTTCTGGGGGCTGCTGATCGGCCTGCTGGCCCATGCCGTCCTCGACGGCCAGCCATCGTGGCGCAGGATCTCCGCCGGCCTTGCCACCAGGAAGGGGTGAATCATGGCAAGGACGACACAGACCCGCCACGACCAGCACGGCCTTTATCCCCAGGCCGGCACGGTCGAGGACTTCCGCCACAATCTCGCCGCCGTGCAGATCCGCATCACCGCGGCCTGCCGGCGCGCCGGGCGCGACCCGGCCGGCGTGCGGCTGCTGCCGGTGAGCAAGACCAAGCCGGCCGCCAGCCTGCGCCTGGCCCATGCCGCCGGTTGCCGCATGTTCGGCGAGAACAAGGTGCAGGAAGCCCATGGCAAGTGGGAGGCGATGCAGGATCTGGCCGATCTGCGGTGGTCGGTGATCGGCCATCTGCAGACCAACAAGGCGAAGCTGGTGGCGCGCTTCGCCAGCGAGTTCCAGGCGCTGGACAGCCTGCGCGTGGCGGCGGCGCTGGATCGGCGCCTGCAGGTCGAGGGCCGTGCGCTCGACGTCTTCGTGCAGGTCAATACCTCGGGCGAGGCGAGCAAGTACGGCCTGGCGCCCGCGGACGTGCCGGCCTTCCTCGGGGCGCTGCCGGCGTTTTCCTCGCTGCGCGTGCGCGGGCTGATGACCCTGGCGCTGTTTTCCGCCGAGGCCGGGCAAGTGCGCCGCTGCTTCGTGCTGCTGCGGCAGCTGCGCGAGCGCCTGCGCCAGGAGGCGCCGGCCGGCATCGTGCTGGACGAACTGTCGATGGGAATGTCGGGCGACTTCGAGATCGCCATCGAGGAAGGGGCGACCGTGGTGCGCGTGGGGCAGGCCATCTTCGGCGCACGGGCCTTGCCGGACAGCCATTACTGGCCGGCGGGTGCGGCGGCAGACGAGCCGTGAAGCGCGCCTTGCCGCAGCCGATGCCCGCCAGGCGGCCTCTTTCGTGCGGGCCGGGGCCCGTGTTTCAGCCGCCGCGCACCATCTGCAGGATCCGGGCGGTATTCAGCCCGCGGGCCGTTTCCTGCATCTGCGGCAGGTACTGCGCCTGCAGCTGGCGGCCGTCGGCCATCACGCGCTGGTAGGCGTCGCGCAGCATCTGCGTGTTCAGGTTGCGGCCGCCGGCATAGTACTGGCTGGCGACGTGGCCCAGCGCGTAGGTGGCGGCGAAGCTCATGCCGCTGCTCACGGCCTGGCGGCCCAGGCCGCCGAGGATGCCTTTGCCGGCCTTGCCCAGCAGGCCGCCGAGCAGCTTGCGGCCGGCCTGTTCCAGGTACTGGGAGGTCAGCCCCACGCCCAGCGTGGCGAGCAGGTCCTTGATGTGGCCGCCGTCCAGTTCGTAGCCGTAGCTCTGGCCGATCTGATAGACCAGCCGCATCTGCAGCGGAATGATCGCCAGCGTCGACAGGTTTTCGGGCAGCAGCTCGATGGCGCCGTTGAGGATCGCTGCGTTGAGGATCTTGCGGTCCATGTCGGTAGGGGACAGCGTTCCCAGCCGGCGCTGTGCGGCGGTGTCCGGCAGCGCATCGGCTGCGGTGGGGTGCGGCGTGGCTTCGCCCGTCGCGACGATCTCCGGCAGTTCCGCGGCAGCCGTAGCCAGCGGCGCGCTCGCCAGCGTGTCGGCCTGGGCGGCGAATTCGGTCGGCGCCTGGCCCAGCGCTGCGCGCAGTTGCTCGAGGAAGGTCTGCTCCTGCGCGCTGGTCCGGCCGTCCGCCTCGCATACGCACACGGCCATCGCGTAGGCCAATTGACGCGCTTCGCTGCTGGCCAGCTTCGGCAGCACGTCGGCCAGTTGCACCCGGCGCATCAGCACTTCCTGGTACAGCCCGGGCAGGTTGATCTGCTGGTCCTCGGCCAGCCCTTGCGCCACCTGGCGGATCTGCTCGCGCTCGCGGTCGTGCTTGTCGCCGTCGGCATAGGCGGCCAGCAGGCAGACGGTGAGAATGGCGCGTGTTTCTTCGGCGTTCATCGGAGTCCCTCGTTGCGTCGGGTTGCCGTCCATGCCGGCCATTGCGCACAGCCAGCAAAAAGATACCGGATTTTCCACTTCCTCTCTCCGGCCGTACAAGGTTTCCGCCAGCCGGCAACAGCCGGAAATGAAATTGCCAAGGATGGGCATTTACGATTGATAATAGTGTTGCTAAAGAAGTGGTTTTTGTATCCGTTGATGTAAGCACCCCTGAAAACATCCCCTGGCGGACGCGAGAATGAAAAACAACCAGCCCGTGACATCGGTCGAGACACTGGTGCCCGAAGGCGAGTTCATCTACAGCCGGACAGACTGCCGGGGCAACATCGTCGCGGCAAACGACCTCTTCGTCGCCTTGTCGGGGTTCAGCCGCGAGGAACTGATCGGCCAGCCGCACGCCATCGTCCGCCATCCCGACATGCCGCCGGAAGCCTTCGCGGATCTGTGGCGGTCATTGGAGGCGGGCACGCCCTGGAGCGGCTACGTCAAGAACCGCCGCAAGGATGGCGGTTTCTACTGGGTGCGGGCCTTTGCTTCGCCGGTGCGTGCGAACGGCAAGGTGGTCGGTTACGAATCGGTGCGGCGCCACGTCGATCGGGCAACGGTAGCCAGGGTCGATGCCGCTTATCGGCGGATGCGTGCCCGTCCAGGCCGCTTCGAGGTACGAGATGGCCGAGTCGTCCGCTCCGGGGTGTCGGGGAGATTGGCCGACTGCTCTCCGGCCACGTGCCTTGCCTTCGGGCTGGCTGTCGCGGCAGGTGGCGCAGTGATGCTGGCGCTGGCCGCGTCAGGCGGCTGGCCCTTGTCCGCTGCTTGGCTGTGGACGGTGCTGGCAGTGGTGCTTGCGGTCCTGGGGTGGTTGCAGTTCGGTGTCTTGCGGGGAGTGTCCGCAGATATGTTCCGCCTGCGCGCAGCCATGTCCGCGACCCAGCAGGATGGCGATCTGCGCCGGGTCGTCGATGTCCAGGGCAGCGGGGAGATGCGTGGGATCGGCGACGCCTTCAACGCGATGATGGCAAATCTGCAGGCAATCCTGATCAATGTCCGTGACGCGGCAGCGCAGGCCGTGATGCAGTCGGATACCTTGAAGCGGTCGAGCGGTCTGGTGTCCGACGGGTCGGCGGAGATGAGCGAGGTTGCGTCGTCCACTGCGGCAGCCGTCGAGCAGGTGACCGTCGCAGTCGGAGAGGTGGTGGAACATGCGGCCGCTTCCGCCGGCGCTGCGCGGGCGACGCAGAATGCTGCAGCCGAGGGCATGACACAGGCGGAACAGGCGGTAAGGGAGATCGGGCAACTGGCGCAGGCGGTAGGCGAAACGGCAGCCAGCATGGACAGGCTGCGTACTGCCTCGGGCGAGATCGGCCGCATCGCCGTCGTCATCAAGGAGATCGCCGACCAGACCAATCTGCTGGCGCTCAATGCCGCGATCGAGGCTGCACGTGCCGGCGAGTGGGGGCGCGGCTTTGCGGTGGTGGCGGACGAGGTGCGCAAGCTGGCCGAGCGGACGACGGCGGCGACGGTCGAGATCGGCGCGATCATCGCTTCGCTGCATGACGAAACCCGGACCGCGGTCGGCAATGCCGAATCCGGCAGCGCCAGGGTGAGGCTGAGCGTCGGCCTGATCGAGGAGACTCAGGCGGCTCTGTCGGCGATTCGCACATCCGCCGAGAACAGCCTGCACCTGATCGATGGCATCGAACTGGCTACCCGCGAGCAGTCGGCGGCGGTGACCTCGATCGCCGGCAGCGTCGAAAGCATTGCCCGCCGCGCCGGCGAGTCCTCGATTGCGGTGAGCGGCATTGCCGATGCGTCGCACGGCCTGGCCGAAGTGTCCGGCGGGCTCGATGCCGCGCTGGCGAGGATCAAGGTCTGAAACGCGAGGGTCGGGTGAGCCGGGCGGAGTTACACTTCCCGCCATGATGAACCTGACCACTCCGGCGCTGCTGTTTCCGGCAATTTCCTTGCTGTTGCTCGCCTATACCAATCGCTTCCTGACGCTGGCGACCGTCATCCGCCAGTTGAACTCGTCCGCTGATCGTGGCGGCGAACTGGTGCAGCGCCAGCTGCCCGGGCTCAAGCGCCGCATCGCGCTGACCCAGTACATGCAGGGCTTCGGCGTGTTCAGCTTCCTGTTGTGCGCGCTGTCGATGTTCGCGCTGTTCATGGAAGCCGATCTGCCGGGCAAGCTGCTGTTCGGCGCCAGCATCCTGGCACTTGCGCTCTCGCTGGTGCTGTCGCTGATCGAAGTGCTGTTGTCGACCGAGGCCTTGTCGCTGGTGGTCCGTGACCTGGAGTCGGCGAAAGCTGCGGCGAATGCGCCGGACCGCGCGCCGAAACAGGTCAGCGGCTCGTGAGCTTGAGCTCGATGCGGCGGTTGCGGGCATAGGCTTCGTCGCTGGCCCGGGTATCGAGCGGATGGTATTCGCCGTAGCCGGTGGCGGCCAGGCGCTGCGGCGGGATGCCCTGGGCGCGCAGGAATTTGACGATGGCCAGCGCGCGTGCGGTCGATAGCTCCCAGTTGGACGGGAAGCGCGGCGTGGAGATCGGCCGGCGGTCGGTGTGGCCATCGACCTGCAATACCCAGGGCAGGTCGGCCGGGATGTCGGCGGCCAGGGCCTTCAGCGTCTCGGCGAGGCGGGTGAGCTGGACCATGCCGTCGGCGCTGACTTCGTCCGAGGCGCTCGGGAACAGCACTTCGCTGGAGAACACGAAGCGGTCGCCGACGATCTGGATGTCCTTGCGTTCGCCGAGCACGGCCTGCAGGCGGCCGAAGAACTCGGAGCGGTAGCGGGCCAGTTCCTGCACGCGGGCGGCCAGCGCCAGGTTCAGTTCGCGGCCCATTTCCTCGATCCTGAGATCCTTGTCGCGCGCGGCGGCTTCGGCCGCGGCCAGCGCGGCGTTGAGCTGTTCGAGCTGGCTGCGCACGGCGGCGAGCTGGCGGTTCAGCAGTTCGACCTGGGCGATGGCCTGTGCGGACATCTCGGTCTGTTCCTTGAATCCGCGTTCGCTCGTGTCGAGCGCACTGGCGAGGCGGGCGGCTTCGGCTTCGAGTTCGGCCTTAAGGCGTTCGAGCGCGGCGATGTCGGCGCCCAGCCGGGCGGCCTCCTCGCGCTGCGCGCGGGCTTCGTCCTGCGCGGCATGGAGTTCGTCGCGGGCGCTGAACAGTTCGTTGGACAAGGCTTCGCGTTCGCGTTCGGTGGAGGCCAGTGAGGCGCTCAGTTCGCCGACCCGGGCGTCGGCGCGTTCGCGTGCCGACTGCTCCAGGCTCAGCGTCTGCGCCAGCGCCGCCAGTTCGGCGTTGAGCCGCGCCAGCGCGCGGTCACGCCCGCTGACCGCGTCGCTGAGCACGAACTGGCCGATGACGAAGATCAGGATCACGAATACCAGCACCATCATCAGCGAGGCCAGCGCATCGACGAAGCCGGGCCAGAAGTCCAGCGCGCGGCGTTGTTTCAGGCGGGCCATCGTTCAGTCCGCCTTCTGCCCGCCGAGCGCCGCGGCAATGGTGCGCGACAGCAGGCGCAGCTCGGCGCGCAGTTCTTCGGAGAACTGCGCGGTCTGGGCGCCCTGCGCCGGCTGCTGGGCGAGCTGGCGGATCAGGCCGCGCAGGTCTTCCTGTGATGAGTACAGCGCCGACAGGTCGCGCGATTCGCGGCCGATGAGCTCGGCCAGGCGGCCGAGCTGGGTGTTGAGTTCGGCAAGATGCTCGGCGGTGGCGCGGCGTTCGCGCTCGGATTCGGCGGCGGTGCGCTGCATGCGTTCCATGCCTTCGGCGGTCTGTTCGAGCAGTGCCTGCACGTAGGCCGGCACGCTGGCTTCGCCTTCGAGGCCGGCGCTTGATGGCAGGCGGGTGATCTGCGACAGCCATTCTTCCAGCTCGTTGTAGAAGCGGTTCTGCGCGTGGCCGGCCTGCAGGTCGAGAAAGCCGACGACCAGCGAACCGGCGAGGCCGAACAGCGAGGTCGAGAAACTGGTCGCCATGCCGCCCAGCGGTTCGTCGAGATGGGCCTTGAGGCTCTCGAACATCGTCACCGGGTCGGTGCCGACGCTCATGTTGCCGATGATCTCGCTGATCGAGCGGATGGTGATCAGCAGGCCCCAGAAGGTGCCGAGCAGGCCGATGAAGATCAGCAGGCCGACGATGTAGCGCGACAGGTCGCGCTGTTCTTCGAGGCGAATCTGCACGCTGTCGAGCAGGGTGCGCATCGAGGCCGGCGACAGGTGAGACTCGCCGCGCCGGCGGTTCGACAGCAGCCGCGCCATCGGTGCCAGCAGCACTGGCCGCAGCTCCGGTTCGGCTTCCGAATGCCGCTGGAAGGCTTCGATCCACAGCACTTCGCGCTGCAGCCGCCATACCTGGCGCAGATTGACGGCGATGCCGATCGCCAGCACGAGCAGGATCACGCCATTGAAGCCGGGATTGGCGAGAAAGGCGTGCTTGAGCTGCGGCACCAGCACCGCGGCAAGCAGTGCCACCAGCGCCAGGAAGACGCCCATCCAGGTCGTGACGTGGACCGGCTTGGTGAAGACCTTGTGTTCCATGGGGAAAACATCCTCATTGCTGGGCGCGGCTGCAACTGAAACGGGCAAGCGCTCGTGGGCAAATTCTCCGTGCCGTCGAAGTCTAGCGCGAATCGACCAGCCGGGCGGTGCCTGAATCCGGGCGCCGACAGCACCGCGGTTGCAGCCGGCCATGCCCGGACGCGTGTCCGGCGGTGGCTACAATTCAGTACATTCTGCAAACAGTTGCGCAAACATGCCTTGCGAGACTGCAGTCTGAATCGACACGGTCAGGGCGCCGTGCCGGGCCCGGAAAGCAAAACGAAACGAAAGAATCCGGCAAAGAGACAGGCAGTACGACACTGGAGGAGAGAGGGGCATGTCCGACAACGACAGGCGGGACGCGGGACTGGATACCTTTCCGCGCTACCTGATGCACCATGCCAGGCAGCGGCCGCAGCAGCCCGCCATGCGCGAGAAGGAATACGGCATCTGGCAGACCTATAGCTGGGGCCAGGTTGCCGACAACGTGCGGGCGATCGCCTGCGGCCTGGCGAAGATCGGCTTCAAGCGCGGCGACCGCTTGGCCATCGTCGGCGACAACCGGCCGCGGCTGTACTCGTCGGTGATGGCCTGCCAATGCCTCGGCGGCATTCCGGTGATGATGTACCAGGACGCCGTGGCGCAGGAGATGGTCTATGTGCTGCAGGACGCCGAGGTCAGGTTCGCGGTGGTCGAGGACCAGGAGCAGGTTGACAAGATGCTGGAGATCGCCGGCGAGGCGCCGCTGCTCCAGCACGTGATCTACGACGATGCGCGCGGCCTGCGCAAATACGGCCAGCCGCTGCTGATGTCGCTGGACGCGCTGCAGGACGCCGGCCGGGCCCTGGCGCAGGCGCAGCCTGATTTTCTCGACGGCGAGATCGCCAAGGGCGCGCCGGACGACATCTCGGTGATGCTCTACACCTCGGGGACGACCGGCAAGCCCAAGGGCGTGTGCCAGACCCACGAGGCCTTCATCTCGGCCGCGCGCGGCGCGATCCAGTTCGACGCGCTGACCGACCGCGAGGACATCCTGTCCTACCTGCCGATGGCCTGGGTGGGCGATCACCTGTTCTCCTTCGCCCAGGCGACGGTGGCCGGGTTCACGATCAACTGCCCCGAGTCCGGCGAGACGGTGATGACCGACCTGCGCGAGATCGGCCCCACCTACTACTTCGCGCCGCCGCGGGTGTTCGAGAACCTGCTGACCCAGGTCATGATCCGCATGGAGGACGCCAGTGCGCTCAAGCGCCGGATGTTCCATCATTTCATGGACGTCGCCCGCCGCTGCGGCGCCGACATCCTGGACGGCAAGCCGGTCTCCGGCGGCGACCGCTTCCAGTACTGGCTGGGCAACCTGCTGGTGTACGGCCCGCTGAAGAACGTGCTCGGCATGAGCCGCATCCGCGTCGCCTATACCGCCGGCGCGGCGATCGGCCCGGACCTGTTCCGCTTCTACCGCTCGATCGGCATCAACCTGAAGCAGTTGTACGGCCAGACCGAGACCTGCGCCTACGTCTGCATGCAGCCCGACCGCCAGATCAAGCTCGACTCGGTGGGCAAGCCGGCGCCCTTCGTCGAGGTCAAGCTCGCCGACAACGGCGAGATCCTGGTCAAGGGGCCGATGCTGCTGAAGGCCTACTACAAGCGGCCCGACGCTACCGCCGAGGCATTGAACGCCGAGGGCTACTTCATGACCGGCGATGCGGGCTACTTCGACGAGGACGGCCACCTGAAGATCATCGACCGCGCCAAGGACGTCGGCAAGACGGCCGACGGCTCGATGTTCGCGCCCAACTACATCGAGAACAAGCTCAAGTTCTTCCAGCACATCAAGGAAGCAGTCACCTTCGGCAGCGGCAAGGAGTTCGTCACCGCCTTCATCAACATCGACCTCGAAGCGGTGGGCAACTGGGCCGAAAGGAAAGGCATGCCTTACTCCGGCTACACCGACCTGGCTTCGCAGGATGCGGTGTATGCGCTGATCCGCGACTGCGTCGAGCAGGTCAATGCCGACCTGGCGACCGATCCGAAGATGAGCGGCGCGCAGATCAAACGTTTCCTGATCCTGCACAAGGAGTTGGACGCCGACGACGGCGAACTCACCCGCACCCGCAAGGTGCGGCGCAACTTCATCGCCGAGAAGTATGCGGTGCTGGTCGATGCGCTGTTCGAAGGCCGCGAGCGCCAGTTCATCGAGACCCAGGTCACCTACGAGGACGGCCGCACCGGCAAGGTCTCGGCCGACCTGCGCATCGAGGAAGCGAAGACTTTTGCGCCGCAGGCCGGCCAGCGTGCCGCCTGAGGAGACGAGGAATGGACATGACCGACATCAACCCCGCCGCCTCTGATGCCGCCGTGGATCCGGGCCGCCGCTTCGGCGACGTGATCCTGGACCTGCAGAACATCTCGCTGCGCTTCGGCGGCGTGAAGGCGCTGACCGACATCAGCTTCAATGTGCGCGAGCACGAGATCCGCTCGATCATCGGCCCCAACGGCGCCGGCAAGAGCTCGATGCTCAACGTCATCAACGGCGTCTATCACCCGCAGGAAGGCAGGATTCTCTACCGTGGCCAGGAGCGCAAGCGGCTCGAGCCCTACATGGCGGCGCGCCAGGGCATCGCCCGCACTTTCCAGAACATCGCGCTGTTCAAGGGCATGAGCGTGCTCGACAACATCATGACCGGCCGCAACCTGATGATGAAGAGCAACATCCTCGACATGGCGCTGTACTGGGGGCGGGCGCAGAAGGAGGAGATCGCCCACCGCGAGAAGGTGGAGGAGGTCATCGACTTCCTCGAGATCCAGGACGTGCGCAAGACGCCGGTGGGCCAACTGCCCTACGGCTTGCAGAAGCGCGTCGAGCTGGGCCGCGCGCTGGCGGCGGAGCCGTCGATGCTGCTGCTCGACGAGCCGATGGCCGGCATGAACGTGGAGGAGAAGCAGGACATGTGCCGCTTCATCCTCGACGTCAATGACCAGTTCGGCACCACCATCGTGCTGATCGAGCACGACATGGGCGTGGTCATGGACATCTCCGATCGCGTCGTCGTGCTCGACTACGGCAAGAAGATCGGCGACGGCGCACCGGACGAGGTGCGCAACAACGAAGACGTCATCAATGCCTATCTGGGCACGTCGCACTGAGCGGGGACACTGTCATGGGATTCTTTCTTGAAACCTTGTTCGGCGGCTTGATGGCCGGCATGTTGTATTCACTGGTCGCGCTCGGCTTCGTGCTGATCTACAAGGCCTCCGGCGTGTTCAACTTCGCCCAGGGGGCGATGGTGCTGTTCGCCGCGCTGGCGATGGCGCGCTTCGCCGAATGGTTCCCGCAGTGGTTCGGCTTCGAGAGCCTGCTGCTGGCCAACCTGCTGGCCTTCATCGCGGCGATGGCGGTCATGGTGGCGCTGGCCTGGGCGATCGAGCGCTTCTGCCTGTCCAAGCTGGTGAACCAGGAGGGCATCACGCTGCTGATGGCGACGCTGGGCATCGCCTACTTCCTCGACGGTTTCGGCCAGACCCTGTTCGGCAGCGACATCTACAGCATCAACGTCGGCATGCCGAAGGACCCGGCTTTCGTCATGGAGAGCATGTTCGAAGGCGGCGTCATGATCAGCAAGGAAGACCTGGTCGCCGCGGTCGTTTCCGCGCTGCTGGTGATCGTGCTGGCGCTGTTCTTCCAGAAGACCAAGACCGGTCGCGCGCTGCGCGCCGTGGCGGACGACCACCAGGCCGCGCAGTCGATCGGCATCCCGCTGAACAAGATCTGGGTGATCGTGTGGTCGGTGGCGGGCTTCGCCGCGCTGATCGCCGGCATCATCTGGGGCTCCAAGCTGGGCGTCCAATTCACGCTGTCGCTGGTGGCGCTGAAGGCCCTGCCGGTGGTGATCCTGGGCGGGCTGACCTCGGTTCCGGGCGCGATCATCGGCGGCCTGATCATCGGCGTGGGCGAGAAGCTGTCGGAAATCTACATCGGGCCCATGCTCGGCGGCGGCATCGAGATCTGGTTCGCCTACGTGCTGGCGCTGGGTTTCCTGCTGGTGCGGCCGCAAGGGCTGTTCGGCGAAAAAATCATCGACCGCGTCTGACGTCCTTCGCGATTTCGGGAGACTTTCCGCATGCTGTACAGAGAAAACGGCCAGTTCAAGACGAGCTACGCGGCCGACCAACAGATCTTTCCCATCCTCCAGGACCGCTGGGCCATCGGCCTGCTGCTGCTGGTCGCCTTCGTGGTGATGCCGCTGGTGGGCTCGGAATACTTCTTCCGCGCCATCCTGATTCCCTTCCTGATCCTGGCGCTGGCGGCGCTCGGGCTCAACATCCTGGTCGGCTACTGCGGCCAGATATCGCTCGGCACCGGCGCCTTCATGGCGGTGGGCGCCTACGCCGCCTACAACTTCATGGTTCGCATCGACGGCATGCCGCTGATCGTGGCGATGCTGCTGGGCGGATTGTGCGCGACCGTGATCGGCGTGCTGTTCGGGATTCCGTCGCTGCGCATCAAGGGCTTGTATCTGGCGGTGGCGACGCTGGCCGCGCAGTTCTTCACCGACTGGGCCTTCCTGCGCATCGGCTGGTTCACCGACAACTCGACCTCGGGCTCGGTGAGCGTGGCGAATCTGAACGTGTTCGGCATCCCGATCGAGTCGCCGGTGAGCAAGTACCTGTTCTGCCTGGTGGTGGTGTGCGTGTTCGCGCTGATGGCCAAGAACCTGACGCGCAGCGCCATCGGCCGCCAGTGGATGGCGATCCGCGACATGGACGTGGCGGCATCGGTGATCGGTATCCGCCCTGTGTACGCCAAGCTGACGGCCTTCGCGGTCAGCTCCTTCATCGTCGGCGTGGCCGGCGTGCTGTGGGCCTTCGTCTACCTGGGCGCCTGGGAGCCGGCGGCCTTCTCGATCGACCGCTCCTTCCAGTTGCTGTTCATGGTCATCATCGGCGGCCTGGGCTCGATCTCCGGCGCCTTCCTCGGCGCGGCCTTCATGGTGCTGCTGCCGATCCTGCTCGACCAGGTGCCGCACTGGTTCGGCATCCCGATGTCAACTGCCACGGTGTCCCACATGGTGCATATGATCTTCGGCGCGCTGATCGTGTTCTTCCTGATCGTCGAGCCGCATGGCCTGGCCAAGCTGTGGAGCGTGGGCAAGCAAAAGATGCGCTTGTGGCCCTTCCCGCACTGATCCAGTCGTTCTTTGCTGCAGGTCCGGGTACGCGGTACGTACCATCCACCAAAAAACACGAGGAGACACCCATGAAATTCAAGCCCCTGGCTCTTGCTGCGACGCTTGCCGCGCTGGGCGCCGCGTCCTTCGCCACTCCGGCTGTGGCGCAGGAGCAGTACATTCCGTTGCTGTCATACCGCACCGGCGCCTATGCGCCCAACGGCGTGCCCTGGGCCAACGGCAAGCAGGACTACGTCAAGTACATCAATGCCACCGGCGGCATCAACGGCGTCAAGATCGCCTTCGAGGAGTGCGAGACCGGCTATGCCACCGACAAGGGTGTGGAATGCTACGAGCGCCTGAAGGGCAAGGGCGCCTCGGTGTTCGACCCGCAGGCCACCGGGATCACCTTCGCCCTGACCGACAAGGCGCCGATCGACAAGATCCCGCTGATCACGCTCGGTTATGGCCTGGGCGCGTCGCAGGACGGCGGCGTGTTCAAGTGGAACTTCCCGCTGATGGGCAGCTACTGGACCGCGGCCGACGCGCTCATCCAGCACCTGGGCGACAAGGAAGGCGGGCTCGACAAGCTCAAGGGCAAGAAGATCGCGCTGGTCTATCACGATTCGCCGTTCGGCAAGGAGCCGATCCCGCTGCTGCAGAAGCGTGCCGAGATGCACGGCTTCCAGCTCAGCCTGCTGCCGGTGACCGCGCCCGGCGTCGAGCAGAAGGCGACCTGGCTGCAGGTGCGCCAGCAGCGCCCGGATTACGTGCTGCTGTGGGGCTGGGGGGTGATGAATTCCACCGCGCTGAAGGAAGCGGTGGCCACCGGCTTCCCGCGCGAGAAGCTGTTCGGCGTGTGGTGGGCCGGCGCCGAGCCGGACGTCAAGGACGTCGGCGCCAATGCCAAGGGCTACAGCGCGCTGGCGCTGAACCCCAACGGCACCAACTATCCGCTGATGCAGGACATCCTGAAGAAGGTGCATGACGCAGGTCAGGGGACCGGCCCGCGCGAGGAAGTCGGCTCGGTGCTCTACACCCGCGGCATGATCATCTCCATGCTCAGCGTCGAGGCCATCCGCCGCGCCCAGGAGCAGTACGGCAAGGGCAAGGTCATGACCGGCGAACAGGTGCGCTGGGGCTTCGAGAACCTCAATATCGACGAGAAGCGCCTGGAGGAGCTGGGCCTGAAGGGCGTGATCCGCCCGCTCAAGACCAGTTGCGAAGACCACATGGGTTCGTCGTGGGTGCGCATCCACCAGTGGGACGGCGGCAAGTGGGTGATGAACGAGAAGTGGTACGAAGCCGACAAGGGCGTGATCGGTCCGCTGGCCAAGGAAACGGCCGACCGCTATGCCGCGGAGAAGCAGATCAAGCGCCGCGATGCGGCTGATTGCCAGCCCTGATCCGGGCTTTGGGCCGCACCTGCCGCATCCCTTCGGGGTTGCGGCAGGTGCGGTGATGCGAATCACACCGGTGCCGCCTTGCGGCGGCATCGACCTGATCGGATGAAGCGATGAACGCACCGAATCTCCTCCTCAATGTGAATGGCATCGAGGTGATCTACAACCACGTCGCGCTGGTGCTCAAGGGTGTTTCGCTGCAGGTGCCCGAAGGCGGCATCGTCGCCATCCTCGGCGGCAACGGCGCGGGCAAGACCACCACGCTGCGGGCGATCTCGAACCTGCTCAAGGGCGAGCGCGGCGAAGTCACCAAGGGCATGATCGAGTACCGCGGTGAACGTGTCGAAGCGCTGTCGCCGTCCGATCTCGTGCGCCGCGGCGTCGTGCAGGTGATGGAGGGCCGCCACTGCTTTGCCCACCTGACGATCGAGGAAAACCTGCTCGCAGGCTCCTATACGCGCACCGACAAGGGCGAGATCGCTGCCAACCTCGACAAGGTCTACGCCTATTTTCCGCGCCTGAAGACGCGCCGCACCAGCCAGGCGGCCTACACCTCGGGCGGCGAGCAGCAGATGTGCGCGATCGGCCGGGCGCTGATGTCGAACCCGAACATGGTGCTGCTGGACGAACCGTCGATGGGCCTGGCGCCGCAGATCGTCGAAGAGGTGTTCGAGATCGTCAAGGATCTCAATGCCAAGGAAAAGGTGAGCTTCCTGCTTGCCGAACAGAACACCATGGTGGCGCTGCGCTACGCCGATTTCGGCTACATCGTCGAGAACGGCCGCATCGTCATGGAAGGGGCGGCCCAGGAGCTGTCGTCCAACGAGGACGTCAAGGAGTTCTATCTCGGCCTGTCGGGCGAAGGGCGCAAGAGCTTCCGCGAGGTCAAGCATTACCGCCGCCGCAAGCGCTGGCTGAGCTGAAGCCGGGCGCAGCAGCGAACTCCACAACGCAGCGAACAGGGATGCCGAGATGAATTTCTACGATGAGCGGGAAAACCGCGACCCCGAAAGCCGGGAACGCGAGCTGATGGCGCGCCTGCCGGCGCAGATCGCCCATGCGCGGGCGAATGCGCCGGCGTTTGCCAGCCTGCTCGCGGACATTGACCCCGCTGCGGTGACGAGCCGCGCCGAACTCGCCAGGCTGCCGGTCACGCGCAAGTCGGAGTTGCTGGAGTTGCAGAAGGCCGCGAGGCCTTTCGGCGGTTTTGCCGCCGTCGGCTGGGGCGGGAACTGCCGGCGGGTGTTCGCTTCGCCCGGGCCGCTGTACGAGCCCGAGGGCGCGCGGGCAGACTACTATCGTCTTGCGCGCGCTTTTTTTGCCGCGGGCTTCCGCGCCGGCGACCTGGTGCACAACACGTTCTCCTACCATTTCACGCCGGCCGGTTCGATGATGGAGACCGCAGCCCATGCACTGGGCTGCACCGTTTTTCCGGCCGGCACCGGCCAGACCGAGCAGCAACTGGCGGCGATCGCCGACCTGCGGCCCAATGCCTATGTCGGCACGCCGTCCTTCCTGCGCATCCTGCTCGAGAAAGCCGGCGAGTTCGGTGTCGAGCCGTCCTTCACCAAGGCCTTCGTCTCCGGCGAAGCCTTCCCGCCGAGCATCCGCGACGCCTTCGCCGTGCGCGGCATCCAGGCTTTCCAGGCCTATGCCACCGCCGACATCGGCCTGATCGCCTATGAGACCGAGGCGCGTGAAGGCCTGGTGGTGGACGAGGACGTCGTCGTCGAGATCGTCCGTCCGGGCACCGGCGATCCGGTCGCGCCCGGCGAGGTGGGCGAAGTGGTGGTGACCACCTTCAATCCCGACTATCCGCTGATCCGCTTCGGCACCGGCGACCTGTCGGCGCTGCTGCCCGGCGTCTCGCCCTGCGGGCGGACGAATCTGCGCATCAAGGGCTGGATGGGCCGCGCCGACCAGACGACCAAGGTCAAGGGCATGTTCGTCCATCCGGGGCAGGTCGCCCAGGTCGTCAAGCGCCACCCCGAGATCACGCGCGCGCGGCTGGTGGTGGACAATCCCGACATGAACGACCGCATGACGCTGATGTGCGAAGTCGCCGGCGGCGGCAGCGAGACATTGGCGGCAGCGGTCGCGGCCAGCCTGCGCGAGCTGACCAAGCTGCGTGGCGAGGTCGCCTTCCTGCCGGGCGGGGCGCTTGCCAATGACGGCAAGGTGATCGACGACATGCGGACCTACGCCTGAGGCCGCGCCGTCCTGCCCTTCCTGCGGCGCCTGCGGGCGCCGCCTTCATATGGGGATGCCGATGAACGAAAACTCTCGCGATGATGCTCGGCTGCCGCTGGCCGGTGTGCGCGTGCTCGACCTGACCCGCCTGCTGCCCGGCCCGCTGGCGACGCAGCACCTTGCCGACTACGGCGCCGACGTGATCAAGATCGAGGACACCGGTGCCGGCGACTACGCCCGCAGCATGGGGGCGATGGGCGGCGACACCAGCTGGTTCTACCAGGTGGTCAATCGCAACAAGCGCAGCCTGCGCCTGGACCTGAAGCATGCCGAAGGCAGGGCGGTGTTCGAGAAGCTGGTGGCCGGCGCCGACATCCTGGTCGAAGGCTTCCGCCCGGGGGTGATGGACAAGCTCGGCATCGGTTACGAAGCACTGGCCCGCATCAATCCGCGCCTGGTGTTCTGCAGCATCTCGGGTTATGGCCAGACCGGCCCTTATGCACAGCGCGCCGGGCATGATCTCAACTATGTCGGCTATGCCGGGGTGCTCGACCAGATCGGCACTGCCGGCGGTGCGCCGGCGCTCTCCAACCTGCAGCTCGGAGACCTGCTCGGCGGCACCATGACCGCCTTGTTCGGCATCCTGACCGCCCTGGTCGATGCCCGGGCGAGCGGCAAGGGGCGCATGGTCGATGTGTCGATGACCGACGGCGTGATGGCGCACGCCATTTTTCCGTTGGCCGAAGTGTTGGCGAGCGGACAGGTGCGGCCGCGCGGCGCGGATCTGTTGACCGGACAGGTACCGTGCTACGGTGTGTATCGCACCGCCGACGGGCGCTACATGGCGGTCGGCGCGCTGGAGGAGAAGTTCTGGAACATGGTCTGCGATACGCTGGAGCGGCCGGACCTGAAGCCATTCCACCTGGCGACCGGCGAGGCCGGGGAGGGGGCGAAGGCCGAGCTTGCGGTGATCTTCGCCAGCCGCAGCCAGGCCGAATGGGTGTCGCTGTTCGATGGTGTCGACTGCTGCGTGACGCCGGTGCTGCGCCTGGAGGAGAGCCTCGAAAACCCGCAGCTGAAAGCGCGTGGCATGGTGGTCGAAGTGGATGGCGTGCGCCAGTTCGGTCCGCCGGTGAGGCTGTCGGGCATGCCGGAGCAAGTCTTCCGGCCGGCGCCGAAAACGGCGGGTGCCGATAGCGATGAAGTGTTGGGCGAGGCAGGGCTGAGCGCGGCCGATATCGCGCGTCTGCGCGAGACGGGCATTATCTGAGAAGTGCCGCTTGCGTCTTGCGAGTGGTGCTGACAGACCATGAAAAAAACGCCCCCTCCCCGGTCGAGACCGGGGAGGGGGCGCCTGCGGGCTCCACGCCCGGTCTTTACTTGTCGCCGGCCGGCTTGCGGCGGGTGCTGCGGCTGCTCGTCTTGGCCTCGGCGGCGGGCGCGGCCGTGTCGGCTTGCGGCTGCTCGGTCGGGGTCATCAGGTTCCAGGGCCACATCGCCGCGGCGGCGGCAAAGGGGTTGGCGCTGCTGTCGGGCGCTGCGTCGTCCGGGTCGGAACGCGTGCTCATCGCCTTGACCGCGGAGAGCGCGGCGCGTTGCAGCTCCAGACCCTGGATGCTCATCTGCAGCATGTTCAGGTTCATCTTCAGCCAGCCTTCGACTGCCTTCATGTCGGTGATGCGCTTGTCCAGCTCATCGACGTCGAGGGTGGGCGTGACCATGCCCGGAAGCGAAAAACCCATGCTGCTCCACATGCCGCGAACGAATTCGAGCGGATCCTGCGCGTTGTGATCCTGAGACATTGGCACGCTCCCGATAAGTTGTGGTGATAGCTCAATATATTACCTGATGCATTGCCTGGCTGCTGAAATCGTGTCGGCGATCCGGCTCCAGATCCTGCGACGGCGGAGATGGCTGCGTGCTTCGCCTCAGTGGGGACGGCGTGCCGTGCCGGCCAGACGCAAGGGGCGCTCCGTTGCCGGCAGCGGCTCGATGTCGTCGAGCTGCTCGTCCTCTACGGTGGTTGCGGCGAAGTCGATCTCGAGCACTTGCAGCACCTGGCGGGCGATCGAACGGCAGGCGTTGGCCAGCGGTGTCGGCAGGTGCTCCGGTATCTGTCGCTGCAGCAGCAGCTTCGAAGAGGACAGCGCATTGACCGGCCGCAGGATGCGGTGGCGGTGGGCGTGCATCAACTGTGCGACGGCGCGGTCGGCGGCATCGCGCTGCCAGGCGTTGGTCGGCCACTGCGAGGGCACGGCATAGGCGCGCGGGAACATCTCGAGGTCGCGCAGCACGGTGCGGATGTCTTCGTGCGAGTCACGGAACGGCAGCAGCACGATGTCCGACAGCGCATAGAGCGTGCGGTCCATCTCGGTGCGGTTGCCGCCGCCGTCGATGATGCCGATCCAGTTGTCGAGTCCGCGCAGCTTGTCCACGACCTTGCTCAGCGCTTCACGGGTGCGGGCGTCGGCGGTGACGTAGCGCCGGCCGGCGGGCGACAGCGGTTCGCGCGAGGTGTCGGTGAGCACGCAGGCGGCGCGCTGGCCGAGCAGGCCGAGGCCCTGGCACAGCATGTGCGATAGCGTGGTCTTGCCGGTGCCGCCCTTGTTGCCGATCACGCAGATGATCTCAGCCATGAATCCGTCCATCCTTTGCTGGCGGCCGCGGTCGACCGCACGATGGGAATTATCGCGGCGCGGTGCGGTGGGCAAGGGCTGGAAAAGCGCCTGTTCGACCCGCTATTTCGGTCTATCGGCAGCGTCGCCCGAGCCGCCGATCCGGTAGAGGTGAAGCTGCGTGGCGCGCCGGTCGCCGACGGCGACGATACGCTCGGCTTCGGCGCCGGGCACGGGGAAGCTGTTGCTGACGAGCAGGCTGCCGGGTTTCATCTCGGCGCGGGCCTTGGCCCAGACTGCTGCCATCGGCACTGGCGACAGGAAGGCATACACCATGTCGTGGTCCGACCATGCCGTTGCGAACAGGTCGCCACGCCGCCAGTCGATGTTGGACTGGCGGCGTGTCAGCAGGCGGCCGAGCAGCCAGGGCAGGGGGGCGAGTTCGATGCCGCTGAAGTGGCTATCGGGCCGGGCGCGGGCGAGCGGGCGAATTACCGAGCCCGTGCCGGCGCCGATGTCGAGCAGGCGGGCCGGCGTGGCGGGCAGCAACTGGCCGAGGGCTGCCGCAGTCGCGCGATTGCTGAGATAGAGCGGGACGCGGCTGCGGAAGCTCGTCCAGTACACAAGCAACAGCAGGATGAAAGCAGTGAGGAACCAGCCGGGGTGCAGGTTCAGCGTCCGCGCCAGCCCATGGGCGAGCAGCGCGGCGGGCAGGAAGCCGAGATGGATCGGCAGCCACCAGCGCTCGCTGCGCAGCAGCAGGCTGGCAAGCGCGGCCAGGCTCGCCTGGGCGGCGACCAGCGGCCACAGGCCGGTGATGAGTCCGGCACGGGCGAGGGCGAAAGCGCCTGCTGCGCCCAGCAGTTGGGCGCAGAGGGCTTTGAGGGCTGGCGGCATCGGCTGCGTTGGGAGGTAAAAGATGCCGATCTTAGCCTGCATCCCGAGGTTTATCGGTTCAGGCTGTTATCTCCGTGCGTGGCCTGGTGTCAGCCGCGGCTTCCGTGTTCGAGTCTGGCTGTTCGGCAGGGCTCGCCGGGGCGGCCCGCCATTGCGCCAATAGCTGCTTGCGCTGCTGCGCCGCCCAGGACATGTTCCTGGCCTTGACGTGGCCGAAGCCGCGAATGCGTTCGGGCAGTTCGACGAGCTGGATCGCCAGCGGCAGGCGGTCCGGGCTCAGGCTGCTCAGCAGTTCCTCGACGTCGGCCTCGAACTCCGTGATCAGGGCACGCTCGGCTCGCCGCTCCGAGGTATGGCCGAAGACGTCCCAGCGCGTGCCGCGCAAGCGCTTGAGGCTTGCGAGCAGGCGGAACAACTTCAGCACCCAGGGGCCGAAGCTGCGCTTGGCGATGCTGCCGGTGCGGGGGTCGGGGCGCGCCAGCAGCGGTACGGCGAGATGGAAGCGCAGGCTGTAGTCGCCTTCGAAGGTCTCGTCGAGCTGCTGCCGGAATGCAGCCGCGGCATGAAGGCGGGCCACCTCGTATTCGTCCTTGTAGGCGAGCAGCCTGGCATGGCTGCGCGCGACGGCTTCGGTCAGGCGGGTGCTGCCGGCGCCGATGCAGCGCGCCTCCGCTTCGCGCACGCGCTCTACCAGGCGGCGGTAGCGTTCGGCATAGGCTGTGTCCTGGTAATCCGTCAGCATTGCCACGCGGCGTTCGATCAGGGCGTCCAGGCCGGGCTCCGGGTGGTTTTCAGGGCTTCGCCGCGGCAGCAGCGCTTCGACGCTCTGCAGATCGTGGGCCGCCCGCCTGCCCCAGCGGAAGGCGTCCTTGTTCATGCCGACCGCCGCGCCGTTGAGTTCGATCGCCTGCATCAGCGCCGCTTCGGACACCGGCACCAGACCGCGCTGCCAGGCGAAGCCGAGCAGGAAGGGATTGACCGCCAGGCCGTCACCGAGCAGCGCCAGTGCCAGTCGCTGCACGTCGATGAAGTCGCTGTCGGCGGTGGTGGCGTCGCGCAGGGTGGCGACCATGCGCTGTTGCGGGAAGGCCCAGTCGGGGTCGTGGGTGAAGGCCGAGGTGGGGATCTCGGCGGTGTTGATCACGGCACGGCTGCGCCCGGCCGCCATCTTGGCGAGCGCTTCGACGCTGGCGCTGACGATCAGGTCGCCGCCGATCACCGCATCGGCTTCGCCGGCGGCGATTCGGACCGCATGCAGCGACTCGGGCTGGTCGGCGATGCGGATGTGGCTGAAGACTGCGCCGCCCTTCTGCGCCAGTCCGGTCATGTCCAGCACGGTGACGCCCTTGCCGTCGAGGTGGGCGGCCATGCCGATCAGCGCGCCGATGGTGATGACGCCGGTGCCGCCGACGCCGGTGACGAGGATACCGAAAGGCGTGGTCGTCGATGGCAACTGCGGAGCAGGCAGCGGCGGCAGGCGGGATTCGTCGCCGGCGATGGCCTGGCCCTTGCGCAGGCTGCCGCCTTCGATGGTGACGAAGCTGGGGCAGAAACCCTTGAGACAGGAATAATCCTTGTTGCACGAGGACTGGTCGATGCGGCGCTTGCGGCCGAGATCGGTCTCGACCGGCAGGATGGACATGCAGTTGGACTGGTCGCCGCAGTCGCCGCAGCCTTCGCAGACCGCCTCGTTGATGAATACCCGCCGCGCCGGGTCGGGATAGGTGCCGCGCTTGCGGCGGCGGCGCTTCTCGGCGGCACAGGTCTGGTCGTAGATCAGCGCGGTGACGCCGCCCGAGGCGCGCAGCTCGCGCTGGATCAGGTCGAGCTCGTCGCGGTGGCGGATCAGCACGTGGGCGAGGTCGGCCGGGCCATAGGCGCGCTCGGTGCCGTCGGTGACGACGACGATGTTGTGCACGCCCTCGGCCTGCAGCTGGCGCACGATCGTGGGCACGTCGAGCGGGCCGTCGTGGGGCTGGCCGCCGGTCATGGCGACGGCGTCGTTGTAGAGGATCTTGTAGGTGATGTTGACCCGTGCGGCGACGGCCTGGCGGATCGCCATCAGGCCGGAATGGAAGTAGGTGCCGTCGCCCAGGTTGGCGAAGATGTGGGCTTCGTCGGTGAACGGCGCCTGGCCGACCCAGGGCACGCCCTCGCCGCCCATATGGGTGAAGGTCTGGGTGCGGCGCTCGGGCATCCAGGTCGCCATGTAGTGGCAGCCGATGCCGGCCAGCGCGCGGCTGCCTTCCGGAACGTGGGTGGAGGTGTTGTGCGGGCAGCCCGAGCAGAAGGTGGGCACGCGGTCGGCGCTGAAGCTGCGCTGCGCCAGGGCCTGCTCCTTGGCCTGGAGGAAGGCGACGCGGGTTTCGATGCGCTCCGAGGTGAAGAAGCGGCCGATGCGCAGCGCGATGGCGCGCGCGATCATCGCCGGCGTCAGTTCGCCGGCGGCGGGCAGCAGCCAGGTGCCGTGGTCTATCGTGCCGTCCGGGCGCTGCACGTGCGCCCATTCCCCTTTCTCGTCGAACTTGCCGACCACCCGCGGGCGCACGTCCTCGCGCCAGTTGTACAGTTCTTCCTTGAGCTGGTATTCGAGCAACTGGCGCTTTTCCTCGACCACCAGGATCTCGTCCAGGCCTTCGGCGAAGCTGCGCACGCCGTCGGCCTCGAGCGGCCAGACCATGCCGACCTTGTAGACCCGCAGGCCGATTTCGGCCGCCAGCGCCTCGTCGATGCCGAGGTCGTCGAGTGCCTGGCGCACGTCCAGATAGCTCTTGCCGCTGGTGATGATGCCGAGCCTGGGGCTGGGCGAGTCGATGACGATCCGGTTGAGCCGGTTGGCGCGGGCGTAGGCCAGCGCGGCATACAGCTTGTAGTGCAGCAGGCGTTTTTCCTGCACCAGCGGCGGATCGGGCCAGCGCAGGTTGAGGCCGTCGGCCGGCAGGGCGAAGTCGGTCGGTATCACGACCTGCACGCGCTGGGGATCGATATCCACCGAGGCGGAGGTCTCGACGGTGTCGGCGAGCGCCTTGAACGCGACCCAGCAACCGGAATAGCGCGACAGGGCGTAGCCATGGACGCCGAAATCGATGTACTGCTGCACGCCGGCGGGGGCGAGCACCGGCATCATCATCGACTTGAAGAAGTGGTCGGTCTGGTGCGGCAGGGTGGAGGACTTGGCGGCGTGGTCGTCGCCGGCGACCACCAGCACGCCGCCGAAACGGGCGCTGCCGGCGGCATTGGCGTGGCGGAAGACGTCGCCGCAGCGATCGACGCCCGGGCCCTTGCCGTACCACATCGCGAACACGCCGTCATGGCGGGCGCCCGGCGACAGCTGCACCTGCTGGCTGCCCCAGACCGCGGTGGCGGCGAGGTCTTCGTTGATGCCGGGCTGGAAGACGATGCCGAGCCGTTCGAGATGGCTGCGTGCTTTCCACAGCGTCTGGTCTAGGCCGCCGAGCGGCGAGCCCCGATAGCCCGAGACGAAGCCGGCGGTGTCGAGGCCAGCAGCCTCGTCGCGGGTCTTCTGGATCATCAGCAGGCGGACCAGCGCCTGGTAGCCGCTGAGATAAACCCGGCCGCTTGCGGTGGTGTACTTGTCGTCCAGGCTGGCTGGCCTGGCGGTGGAGTGGGGGGCATGTTCGGGTTCGGCCATGGCGCTTCCTCCTTCCAGAGCTTTGCTTTCCGGAATGGCACAGGCTGCCTGCGACAGGCCTTGTGGGCGGCGCTGCAGGAAGCCGGCACGGTCAGGCTAAGCCAGTGTGTGCAGTGCCTTCAATGCCGGAAAACCCGCAAGAACCCCGGCTCGCCGCGAAACGGGCAGCGATGGCCGGCGTGGGCACGGGAAGCTGTAAAAAGTGTTTGACATGGATAAGTGCGTCGCCTATAGTGCGTGGCTCTCGCGTGGAGGGATACCCAAGCGGTCAACGGGATCAGACTGTAAATCTGACGGCTCAGCCTTCGAAGGTTCGAATCCTTCTCCCTCCACCAGTAATACAGACGTCGGGCGGCGCGTTCGGTTCGCAGTCCGGTCGGCGTAGCAGTGAATGGGTTGAGGAATCGGCTGCGAGTTCATGCAGTGGTTTGCAATGGCTGTGCGGGTGTAGCTCAATGGTAGAGCAGAAGCCTTCCAAGCTTATGACGAGGGTTCGATTCCCTTCGCCCGCTCCAGATGTGCTGTTTTCGGCGCCCTTGTAGCTCAGTGGTAGAGCACTCCCTTGGTAAGGGAGAGGCCACGTGTTCAATCCACGTCAAGGGCACCACTCATTTTCTGCCTGGCCTGGCGCGGCGGCCAAGATGACCGGATTCCGGTCTGAATGGGCGCCGTTCTGGTTTTTCTGGTTCTGATTCTTAAGGATGGCGATATGGCTAAGGGTAAGTTTGAGCGGACGAAGCCGCACGTCAACGTTGGCACGATTGGTCACGTTGACCACGGCAAGACGACGCTGACGGCCGCGATCACGACGGTGCTGACGAAGAAGTTCGGCGGCGAAGCGAAGGACTATGCATCGATCGACAGCGCGCCGGAAGAAAAGGCACGCGGCATCACGATCAATACCGCGCACGTTGAATACGAAACCGGTTCGCGCCACTACGCCCACGTCGACTGCCCGGGCCACGCCGACTACGTCAAGAACATGATTACCGGCGCTGCCCAGATGGACGGCGCGATCCTGGTGTGCTCGGCCGCCGACGGCCCGATGCCGCAGACCCGCGAGCACATCCTGCTGGCCCGCCAGGTGGGCGTGCCCTACATCGTCGTGTTCCTGAACAAGTGCGACATGGTCGACGACGAAGAGCTGCTCGAGCTGGTCGAGATGGAAGTGCGCGAGCTGCTGTCGAAGTACGACTTCCCGGGCGACGACATCCCGATCATCAAGGGTTCGGCGCTGAAGGCGCTCGAAGGCGACCAGTCGGACATCGGCGAACCGGCGATCTTCCGCCTGGCCGACGCGCTGGATAGCTACATCCCGACGCCGGAACGCGCGATCGACAAGCCCTTCCTGCTGCCGATCGAAGACGTGTTCTCGATCTCGGGTCGCGGCACCGTGGTGACCGGCCGTGTCGAGCGCGGCATCGTCAAGGTTGGCGAGGAAATCGAAATCGTCGGCATCAAGCCGACGGTCAAGACCACCTGCACCGGCGTTGAAATGTTCCGCAAGCTGCTGGACCAGGGCCAGGCGGGCGACAACGTGGGCGTGCTGCTGCGCGGCACCAAGCGTGAAGACGTCGAGCGCGGCCAGGTGCTGGCCAAGCCGGGTTCGATCACCCCGCACACCCACTTCACCGGTGAAGTGTATGTGCTGTCGAAGGAAGAGGGCGGTCGTCACACGCCGTTCTTCAACAACTATCGTCCGCAGTTCTACTTCCGTACGACGGACGTGACCGGTTCGATCGAGCTGCCGGAAGGCACCGAGATGGTGATGCCGGGCGACAACGTGTCGATCACGGTGAAGCTGATCGCGCCGATCGCGATGGAAGAAGGTCTGCGCTTCGCGATCCGCGAAGGCGGCCGTACCGTCGGCGCCGGTGTGGTCGCCAAGGTCATCGAGTAATCTGCTCGCTGACCGGTGTAAGGGCGCATCCTGGCGGATGCGCCTCGTAGTCTCTGCTGCAGGGGTATAGCTCAACTGGCAGAGCGTCGGTCTCCAAAACCGAAGGTTGGGGGTTCGATTCCCTCTGCCCCTGCCACAATTTTTTCCGGGTGGTTTTCCGCAATGGCCGATAAGTTGAAGTTTGCGCTGGCTCTGGCTTTGCTGGCTGCCGGTGTTGTCGGCTTCTATCTGCTTTCCGAGCAGCCGCTCGTGCTTCGTGTGCTGTCCGTCCTGGTGGGCGTGGCTGCAGGCGTTGCCGTGGCCTGGTTCTCCGGGCCGGGGCGCCGTTTCGTCGAATTCGCGCGCGAAGCGGTCGTCGAGACGAAAAAGGTCGTCTGGCCGAGCCGCAAGGAAACGGTCCAGACGACAGGTCTCGTGTTTGCCTTCGTGGTCGTGATGGCGATCTTCCTGTGGTTGACCGACAAGAGCCTGGAGTGGGTTCTGTACGATCTCGTTCTGGGTTGGAAGTGATATGACGAAGCGTTGGTACGTGGTTCATGCCTATTCCGGCTTCGAGAAGTCGGTTCAGCGTGCGTTGATCGATCGCGTCAATCGTGCGGGCATGCAGGATTCCTTCGGCCAGATCCTGGTTCCGGTCGAAGAGGTCGTCGAGATGAAGGGCGGTCAGAAGAGCATCACCGAACGCAAGTTCTTCCCGGGCTACGTGCTCGTCGAGATGGAAATGAACGACGAGAGCTGGCATCTGGTGAAGTCCACGCCGAAGGTCACCGGCTTCGTCGGCGGCACGGCGAACAAGCCGGCGCCGATTTCCGAGAAGGAAGTCGAGAAGATCATGCAGCAGATGCAGGACGGCGTTGACAAGCCGCGTCCCAAGGTGCTGTTCGAGATTGGTGAGGTCGTTCGCGTCAAGGAAGGCCCGTTCACCGACTTCCATGGCTCGGTGGAAGATGCGAACTACGAAAAGAGCAAGCTGCGCGTTTCCGTGACCATCTTCGGTCGCGCGACGCCAGTCGAACTGGATTTCACTCAGGTCGAAAAGACCTGAGTGCAAAGCGGCAGGCCTGATGGTCTGCCGTAACCCGTTCACGGCCGCCTCGGGCGGTCCATGAACGGCAGGCAAGGCGAGGAGCGCCGGGATTTACCGGTGCGCTAGCACTCAATACAGGAGCAAGCCGCAATGGCAAAGAAAATCATTGGCTACATCAAGCTGCAGGTGCCGGCCGGCAAGGCCAACCCCAGCCCCCCGATCGGTCCGGCGCTGGGTCAGCGCGGCCTGAACATCATGGAATTCTGCAAGGCCTTTAACGCCAAGACCCAGGGTCTCGAGCCGGGCCTGCCGATTCCGGTGGTGATCACCGCGTTTGCCGACAAGTCCTTCACCTTCATCATGAAGACGCCGCCGGCGACCGTGCTGATCAAGAAGGCAGCCGGCCTGCAGAAGGGCTCGGCGAAGCCGCACACCGACAAGGTCGGTTCGATCACCCGCGCCCAGGTCGAGGAAATCGCCAAGACCAAGATGCCGGACCTCACCGCTGCCGACATGGAAGCCGCCGTGCGCACGATCGCCGGCTCCGCCCGCAGCATGGGCATCACTGTGGAGGGCCTGTAATCATGGCGAAACTTTCCAAGCGAGTTCAGGCGCTGCGCGCCAAGGTCGACCGCAACCAGGCTTATCCGGTGGCTGATGCCCTGGCGCTGGTCAAGGAATGCGCGACCGCCAAGTTCGACGAATCGATCGACGTCGCTGTTAACCTCGGCGTCGATGCACGCAAGTCCGACCAGGTCGTCCGTGGTTCGGTGGTGCTGCCCGCCGGTACCGGCAAGAGCGTCCGCGTCGCCGTGTTCGCCCAGGGCGACAAGGCCGAAGCCGCGCGCGCCGCAGGTGCCGAAGTCGTCGGCTTCGACGACCTGGCCGAGCAGGTCAAGGCCGGTAACCTCGATTTCGACATCTGCATCGCCACGCCGGACGCCATGCGCGTCGTCGGTCAGCTGGGCCAGATCCTCGGCCCGCGCGGTCTGATGCCGAACCCGAAGGTCGGCACCGTGACCATGGACGTCGCCACCGCGGTTAAGAATGCCAAGGCCGGTCAGGTCCAGTACCGTACCGACAAGGCTGGCCTGGTGCACGCCACCATCGGCCGTGCTTCCTTCGGCGTCGAAGCGCTGCAGCAGAACCTGTCGGCCTTCGTCGACGCGCTGGTCAAGGCCAAGCCGGCCGCAGCCAAGGGTGTTTACCTGCGCCGCATCGCGGTCTCCAGCACCATGGGTGCCGGTGTCCGCGTCGATCCGAGCAGCGTCAACGCTGCTTGATGAACCTGTGCCGCTCCCGGGCGGCACGAACAGAACTTTGGGCCGTGCCGGTCTCCGGCGCGGATCGTCAAAGACCGCAGGTGCGTAAGGTCAGAGCCTAGCTCCGGCCAAGCGTTTAATCGTCTCCGGACGGCCTGCGCAGATGGTGTGCCCAGAACAGGATTATGGCTGCGCTGCAGCCTCGCTCCTGATCCAGGTCGCCGTGGGTGCGAACCGTGTCTTTCCGGTTCGTGTGTTGACTTGAAAAGGAGGAAAGACCTGTGGGTCTCAATCTGGATGACAAGAAAGCCGTAGTGGCTGAGGTGTCGGCACAGGTGGCCAACGCCCAGACGATCGCGGTGGCCGAGTATCGCGGCGTCGAGGTGGGTGATCTCACCGTGCTGCGTGCCAAGGCTCGCGAAGCTGGCGTGTACCTGCGTGTGCTGAAGAACACCCTGGTCCGTCGCGCGATCGCCGGTACCCCGTTCGAGGGGCTGGCCGATCAACTGACCGGTCCGCTGATCTATGGCATCTCGACCGATCCGGTCGCTGCTGCCAAGGTGCTGAACGATTTCGCCAAGGGCAACGACAAGCTGGTGCTGAAGGCCGGTTCCTATGCGGGCAAGACGCTCGACCAGGCCGGTGTCAAGGCGCTCGCCTCGATCCCGAGCCGCGAGGAACTGCTGTCGACCCTGCTGGGCGTCATGCAGGCGCCGGTGTCGGGCTTCGCCTGCGCCATGGCCGCTCTCGCCAAGAAGCGCGAAGAAGAAACCGCTGCCTGATCGCAGCCTTTCCTTCGCCTCGTTCGCACAAGCAAACTGAACATAATCGATTCTGGAGTTTTTGAAATGGCAATCACCAAAGAAGACATCCTCGAAGCCGTTGGCGCGATGACCGTCATGGAACTGAACGACCTGGTCAAGGCGTTCGAAGAGAAGTTCGGCGTTTCCGCTGCCGCCATGGCCGTGGCCGCCCCGGGCGCCGGCGCTGCCGCTCCGGCCGCCGAAGAGAAGACCGAATTCGACGTCGTGCTGACCGCCGCCGGCGATAAGAAGGTCGAGGTCATCAAGGTCGTCCGTGCCGCCACCGGCCTGGGCCTGAAGGAAGCGAAGGACGTCGTCGACGGCGCGCCGAAGACCGTGAAGGAAGGCGTGTCGAAGGCCGATGCCGAAGCGCTGAAGAAGCAACTGGAAGACGCTGGCGCCAAGGTCGAGATCAAGTAACATTCGGCTTTCCAGCGGGGCTGGCATTCTTCGGAGTGCCAGCCCTTTCGTGCTTTGTGCCGAAGCTCGCGGGCAGCGGGTCAGGGACGAAGCCAGAGCAGAGCGTTTGCGGGCCGCGTGGCGGCCAGGATTGAAGCGGACGCTGTGTTCTGTTTTTAGATGTCAGCCCTCTAGCCGGAGCATCCATGGCGTATTCCTACACCGAAAAGAAACGTATCCGCAAGAGCTTCGCCAAGCGCGCGGCCGTGCTCGATGCGCCTTTCCTGCTCGCCACCCAGATCGAGTCCTTCGCCGAATTCCTGCAGGCCGAAACCCTGCCGGAAGCAAGGCGCAATCAGGGCCTGCAGGCGGCCTTCACCTCGATCTTCCCGATCTCGAGCCACAGCGGCAACGCGCGGCTCGAGTTCGTCCAGTACATGCTGGGCGAGCCTGCCTTCGACGTGAAGGAGTGCCAGCAGCGCGGCCTCACCTTCGCTTCGCCGCTGCGCGCGCGCGTGCGCCTGGTCATCATGGACCGCGAAGCGCCGAAGGAAACGATCAAGGAAGTGAAGGAGCAGGAAGTGTACATGGGCGAGATTCCGCTCATGACCACCACCGGCTCCTTCGTCATCAACGGTACCGAGCGCGTCATCGTCTCGCAGCTGCACCGTTCGCCCGGCGTGTTCTTCGAGCATGACCGCGGCAAGACCCACTCCTCGGGCAAGCTGCTGTTCTCGGCCCGCATCATTCCCTACCGCGGCTCCTGGCTCGACTTCGAGTTCGATCCCAAGGACTACCTCTACTTCCGCGTCGACCGCCGCCGCAAGATGCCGGTGACGATCCTGCTGCGCGCCATCGGCATGAGCCCGGAAGAGATCCTGGCGACCTTCCACGACTTCGACAACTTCCACCTGCAGAGCGAAGGCGCCCAGTTCGAACTGGTGCCCGACCGCCTGCGCGGTGAAGTGGCGCGTTTCGACATCGTCACGCCGGACGGCAGGATCATCGTCGCCCGTGACAAGCGCATCACCTCTAAGCACATCCGCGAGATCGACCAGGCCGGCGTCAAGACCATCGGCGTGCCGGACGAGTTCGTCCTTGGCCGCGTCATCGCTAACGACATTGCCGATCCCGAGACCGGCGAAGTGCTGGCGCGCGCTAACGACGAACTGACCGAAGACCTGCTGGACAAGCTGCGCCTGGCAGGCGTCACCGACCTGCGCACGCTGTACATCAACGACCTCGACCGCGGCGGCTACATCTCGCAGACCCTGCGCATCGACGAGACCAGCGACCAGTGGGGCGCCAAGGTCGCGATCTACCGCATGATGCGTCCGGGCGAACCGCCCACCGAGGATGCGGTGGAAGGCCTGTTCAACGGCCTGTTCTATGCCGAGGAGCGCTACGACCTGTCCTCGGTCGGCCGCATGAAGTTCAACCGCCGCGCCTATCCGGAGAAGATCGACGACAAGGCGCCGGGCTGGCTCAAGCGCTTCTACGAGCGCGTCGGCGCCCAGGGCGAGGACGGCCCGGGCGTGCTGGTCAATGACGACATCCTCGCCGTGATCGGCGTGCTGGTGGAGCTGCGCAACGGCCGCGGCGAGATCGACGACATCGATCACCTCGGCAACCGCCGCGTGCGTTCGGTCGGCGAACTGGCCGAGAACCAGTTCCGTGCCGGCCTGGTGCGTGTCGAGCGCGCGGTCAAGGAGCGCCTGTCGCAGGCCGAGTCCGACAACCTGATGCCGCACGACCTGATCAACGCCAAGCCGATCTCGGCCGCGATCAAGGAGTTCTTCGGTTCCAGCCAGCTGTCGCAGTTCATGGACCAGACCAATCCGCTGTCCGAGATCACGCACAAGCGCCGCGTCTCGGCCCTCGGCCCGGGCGGCCTGACGCGCGAACGCGCCGGCTTCGAGGTGCGCGACGTGCACCCGACCCACTACGGCCGCGTGTGCCCGATCGAAACGCCTGAAGGCCCGAACATCGGCCTGATCAACTCGCTGGCCGTGTATGCCCGCACCAACCGCCACGGCTTCCTCGAGACGCCGTACCGCAAGGTGGTGGATGGCAAGGTCACCGACCAGATCGACTTCCTGTCGGCGATCGAGGAAGGCCAGTACGTGATCGCCCAGGCGAATGCCGAGATCGACGAGGCCGGTGAGCTGGTTGGCGACCTGGTGTCCTGCCGCCACAAGGGCGAGTTCCTGCTGGCGACCGCGGACATGGTCCAGTACATGGACGTCGCGCCGGGCCAGATCGTGTCGGTCGCCGCGTCGCTGATTCCCTTCCTGGAACACGACGACGCGAACCGCGCGCTGATGGGCGCCAACATGCAGCGCCAGGCCGTGCCCTGCCTGCGGCCGGAGAAGCCGCTGGTCGGCACCGGCATCGAGCGCCGCGTGGCGGTGGACTCGGGCACTGCGGTGCAGGCCATGCGTGGCGGCATCGTCGACTACGTCGATGCCAACCGTATCGTGGTGCGGGTGAACGACGACGAGGCTCTGGCGGGTGAGGTCGGCGTCGACATCTACAACATGATCAAGTACACCCGTTCGAACCAGAACACCAACATCAACCAGCGTCCGGTGGTGAAGGTGGGCGACCGCATCGCCAAGGGCGACGTCGTCGCCGACGGCGCCTCGACCGACCTCGGCGAGCTCGCGCTGGGCCAGAACATGCTGGTCGGCTTCATGCCGTGGAACGGCTACAACTTCGAAGACTCGATCCTGATCTCCGAGCGCGTGGTCGCCGACGACCGCTTCACCTCGATCCACGTCGAGGAACTGACCGTCGTCGCCCGCGACACCAAGCTCGGACCCGAGGAAATCACCCGCGACATCGCCTCGCTGGGCGAGGCGCAGCTGTCGCGCCTGGACGAATCGGGCATCGTCTACATCGGCGCCGAAGTCGAGGCCGGCGACGTGCTGGTCGGCAAGGTCACGCCGAAGGGCGAGACCCAGCTGACGCCGGAAGAAAAGCTGCTGCGCGCGATCTTCGGCGAGAAGGCTTCCGACGTGAAGGACACTTCGCTGCGCGTGCCCTCGGGTATGGTCGGCACCGTCATCGACGTGCAGGTGTTCACCCGCGAAGGCATCGAGCGCGACAAGCGCGCACAGTCGATCATCGACGACCAGCTGCGCAGCTTCAAGACCGATCTGGCCGACCAGATGCGCATCGTCGAGCGCGACGCCTTCGCCCGTATCAAGCGCATGATCCTGGGCCAGAAGGTCAACGGTGGGCCGAAGAAGCTGGCCAAGGGCGCCGAGCTGAGCGAGGAATACCTCGATTCGCTCGAGTTCTACCACTGGTTCGACATCCGCCTGGCCGACGAGACCCTGGCGACCCAGCTCGAAGCCGTGCGCGAAGGTCTGGAGAACACCCGCAAGGACTTCGATCAGGCTTTCGAGATCAAGAAGAAGAAGCTCACCCAGGGCGACGAACTGCCGCCGGGTGTGCAGAAGATGGTCAAGGTCTACCTGGCGGTCAAGCGCCGCCTGCAGCCGGGCGACAAGATGGCCGGTCGCCACGGCAACAAGGGCGTGGTGTCGAAGATCGTGCCGGTCGAGGACATGCCCTACATGGAAGACGGCACACCGCTCGACATCGTGCTGAACCCGCTGGGTGTGCCCTCGCGGATGAACATCGGCCAGATCCTCGAGACCCACCTCGGCTGGGCGGCCAAGGGCCTGGGCCAGCAGATCGACAGGATGATGAAGGCCCAGGCCTCGGCCGACGAGCTGCGCGGCTTCCTGGACCAGATCTACAACCGCAGCGGCAAGTCGGAAGACATCGCTGGCCTGAGTAACGACGAAGTGCTGGATCTCGCCGGCAACCTGAAGAAAGGCGTGCCTTTCGCCACGCCGGTGTTCGACGGCGCCAAGGAGTCCGAGATCGAGCAGATGCTGGAGCTTGCCGGCCTGCCGGTCGGCGGCCAGGTCACGCTGTTCGACGGCCGTACCGGCGAAGCCTTCGAGCGGAAGGTCACGGTGGGCTACAAGCACGTGCTGAAGCTGCACCACCTGGTCGACGACAAGATGCACGCCCGTTCGACCGGCCCGTACTCGCTCGTCACCCAGCAGCCGCTGGGCGGCAAGGCGCAGTTCGGCGGCCAGCGCTTCGGTGAAATGGAAGTGTGGGCGCTGGAAGCCTACGGCGCGGCCTACACGCTGCAGGAAATGCTGACGGTCAAGTCCGATGACGTGACCGGCCGGACCAAGGTGTACGAAAACATCGTCAAGGGCGAGCACAAGATCGATTCCGGCATGCCGGAGTCCTTCAACGTGCTGGTGAAGGAAATCCGCTCGCTCGCGATCGACATCGATCTCGACCGCGAATGAGAACCGAGATTTCGCACCAACAACCCGCCTGCGATTGAATCCCGGGGCCGCCGCACACGATGCGGCGGCCCGGATGGAGTGATAGATGAAAAGCCTGCTCGCTGACCTGTTCAAGCAAACCCTGCCGAACGAGGAAGAGTTCGACGCGATCACCATCGGGCTCGCCTCGCCCGACAAGATCCGCACCTGGTCCTACGGCGAAGTGAAGAAGCCGGAGACCATCAACTACCGTACCTTCAAGCCGGAGCGCGACGGCCTGTTCTGCGCCAAGATCTTCGGCCCGGTGAAGGACTACGAGTGCCTTTGCGGCAAGTACAAGCGCCTGAAGCACCGCGGCGTGATCTGCGAAAAGTGCGGCGTCGAGGTGACGCTGTCCAAGGTGCGCCGCGAGCGCATGGGCCACATCGAGCTGGCCTCGCCGGTCGCCCACATCTGGTTCCTGAAGAGCCTGCCGAGCCGTCTCGGCATGGTGCTCGACATGACCCTGCGCGACATCGAGCGCGTGCTGTACTTCGAAGCCTTCGTCGTCGTTGAGCCGGGCATGACTCCGCTGAACCGCGGCCAGCTGCTGACCGAAGACGACTACCTCGCCAAGGTCGAGGAGTACGGTGACGACTTCGACGCCGTGATGGGCGCCGAAGGCATCCGCGAGCTGCTGCGCACGCTCGACGTCAGCCTGGAAGTCGAGAAGCTGCGCGGCGATCTGGAAACCACCAACTCCGAAGCCAAGATCAAGAAGTTCTCCAAGCGCCTGAAGGTGCTCGAGGCTTTCCAGCAGTCCGGCATCAAGCCGGAATGGATGGTGCTGGAAGTGCTGCCGGTGCTGCCGCCCGACCTGCGCCCGCTGGTGCCGCTGGACGGCGGCCGCTTCGCCACTTCCGATCTGAACGACCTCTACCGCCGCGTCATCAACCGCAACAACCGCCTGAAGCGCCTGCTGGAACTCAAGGCGCCGGACATCATCGTGCGCAACGAGAAGCGCATGCTGCAGGAAGCCGTTCGACTCGCTGCTCGACAACGGCCGCCGCGGCAAGGCCATGACCGGTGCCAACAAGCGCCCGCTGAAGTCGCTGGCCGACATGATCAAGGGCAAGGGCGGCCGCTTCCGCCAGAACCTGCTGGGCAAGCGCGTCGACTATTCGGGCCGTTCGGTGATCACCGTGGGTCCGCAGCTCAAGCTGCACCAGTGCGGCCTGCCGAAGCTGATGGCGCTGGAACTGTTCAAGCCCTTCATCTTCAACAAGCTCGAGCTGATGGGGCTGGCGACGACCATCAAGCAGGCCAAGAAGATGGTGGAGTCGCAGGAGCCGGTGGTGTGGGACATCCTCGAAGAGGTGATCCGCGAGCATCCGGTGCTGCTGAACCGAGCACCGACGCTGCACCGCCTCGGCATCCAGGCTTTCGAGCCGGTGCTGATCGAAGGCAAGGCGATCCAGCTCCATCCGCTGGTCTGCGTCGCCTTCAACGCCGACTTCGACGGTGACCAGATGGCCGTCCACGTGCCGCTGTCGCTCGAGGCGCAGATGGAAGCCCGCACCCTGATGCTGGCCTCCAACAACGTGCTGTCGCCCGCCAACGGCGAGCCGATCATCGTGCCCTCGCAGGACATCGTGCTGGGCCTGTACTACGCCACCCGCGAGGGTGTGAACGTGCCGGGCGAAGGCATGCTGTTCACCGACGTCGGCGAGGTCAAGCGCGCCTACGAATCCGGCCAGATCGCGCTGCACGCGCGCATCACCGTGCGCCTGAAGGAAGCCGACCTCGGTCCCAACGGCGAACGCATCGAGAAGATCAAGCGCTACGACACCACCGCCGGCCGCGCCATCCTGTCGGAGATCCTGCCTGCCGGGCTGCCCTTCAGCGTCATCGACAAGCCGCTGAAGAAGAAGGAAATCTCCAAGCTGATCAACGCCTCCTTCCGCCGCTGCGGCCTGCGCGCGACGGTGATCTTCGCCGACCGCCTGATGCAGTTCGGCTATGGTCTGGCGACCCGTGCCGGCCTGTCGATCGCGGTCAAGGACATGCTGGTGCCGACGGCCAAGCACGAGCTGATCCGTGCCGCCGAAGCCGAGGTCAAGGAAATCGCCCAGCAGTACACCTCCGGTCTGGTGACCGACGGCGAGCGTTACAACAAGGTCGTCGATATCTGGGGCCGCTGCGGCGACCAGGTCGCCAAGGCGATGATGGAGCAGCTCGGTTCCGAGGAAGTGGTCAACCGCGAAGGCAAGACCGTCCGCCAGGAATCGTTCAACTCGATCTACATGATGGCCGACTCGGGCGCACGCGGTTCCGCCGCCCAGATCCGCCAGCTGGCCGGCATGCGCGGCCTGATGGCGAAGCCGGACGGCTCGATCATCGAGACGCCGATCACGACGAACTTCCGCGAAGGCCTGAACGTTCTGCAGTACTTCATCTCGACCCACGGCGCCCGTAAGGGTCTGGCCGATACCGCGCTGAAGACCGCGAACTCCGGCTACCTGACCCGCCGTCTGGTCGACGTCACCCAGGATCTGGTGGTGATCGAGGACGACTGCGGCACCCGCGACGGTTTCGCCATGAAGGCGCTGATCGAAGGCGGTGAAGTCGTCGAGCCGCTGCGCGAGCGCATCCTGGGCCGCGTCACGGCCGAGGACGTGGTCAATCCGGACACCCAGGAAACCGTGATCGAGGCGGGCAGCCTGCTCGACGAGGGCGCAGTCGATACCATCGAAGGCCTGGGCGTGGACAAGGTCAAGGTACGTACCCCGCTGACCTGCGAAACCCGCTACGGCCTGTGCGCCAAGTGCTACGGCCGCGATCTCGGCCGCGGTTCGATGGTCAATGCCGGCGAAGCGGTCGGCGTCATCGCCGCACAGTCGATCGGCGAGCCCGGCACCCAGCTGACGATGCGTACCTTCCACGTCGGTGGCGCGGCGTCGCGGGCGGCGGCTGCCAGCGGCGTCGAAGCCAAGTCGGGCGGTACCATCCGCTTTGCCGGCAACATGCGCTACGTCTCCAACGCCAAGGGCGAGAAGGTCGTCATCGCGCGTTCGGCCGAAGTGGTGGTGGCCGACGACATGGGCCGCGAGCGCGAGCGCCACAAGCTGCCCTACGGCGCGCTGCTGCTGGTCGATGACGGCGCAGCGGTCAAGGCCGGCACCCAGCTGGCGAGCTGGGATCCGCACACCCGTCCGATCGTCACCGAGTACAGCGGTACGGTGAAGTTCGAGAACGTCGAGGAAGGCGTCACCGTCGCCAAGCAGATCGACGAGATCACCGGTCTGTCGACCCTGGTCGTGATCGATTCAAAGCGCCGCTCGGCGACGGGCAGCGCCAAGGGCGTGCGGCCTCAGGTCAAGCTGCTGGACGAGAACGGCGAGGAAGTGAAGATCGCCGGTACCGACCACGCGGTGGCGATCACCTTCCAGGTCGGTTCGCTGATCACGGTCAAGGACGGCCAGCAGATCGGCGTCGGCGAAGTGCTGGCGCGGATTCCGCAGGAATCGGCCAAGACCCGCGACATCACCGGTGGTCTGCCGCGTGTTGCCGAGCTGTTCGAGGCGCGTGCGCCGAAGGATGCCGGCATGCTCGCCGAATACACCGGCACGGTTTCGTTCGGCAAGGAAACCAAGGGCAAGCAGCGCCTGGTGATCACCGAGCCGGACGGCACCGCGCACGAATTCCTGATCCCGAAGGACAAGCACCTGATGGTGCACGACGGCCAGGTGGTGAACAAGGGCGAACTGATCGTCGATGGTCCGGCCGATCCGCACGACATCCTGCGCCTGCAGGGCATCAGCGAGCTGGCCCGCTACATCATCGACGAGGTCCAGGACGTCTATCGTCTGCAGGGCGTGAAGATCAACGACAAGCACATCGAGGTGATCGTCCGCCAGATGCTGCGCCGCGTCGTGATCACCGATGCCGGTGATACCAAGTTCATCCGCGAGGAGCAGGTCGAACGCTCCGAGGTGCTGGACGAGAACGACCGCATGGAAGCCGAAGGCAAGCTGCCGGCGCAGTACGAAAACGTGCTGCTCGGCATCACCAAGGCTTCGCTGTCGACCGACTCCTTCATCTCGGCGGCGTCCTTCCAGGAAACAACCCGCGTGCTCACCGAAGCCGCGATCATGGGCAAGCGCGACGAACTGCGCGGCCTGAAGGAAAACGTCATCGTCGGCCGCCTGATTCCGGCCGGCACCGGCCTGGCCTACCACCGCAGCCGCAAGGCGCAGGAACAGGGGGTGGATCTGGGACCGGAACATGCGTGGGCGACAGAAATTGCCGTCGAACCGAGTCAGGACATCGAGGCCGGTTGACTTTTTCTTCCGTCTCGGAATAGAATCCGGCCTCTTTTTGTGGACCGACCAATCGTAGTCGGTCGCAGCCGGAATAATCCGCCCGAGGCGGCCCGTGGTGGGCTGCCTCGGTTTTTTGGGAAATTCTTAAGCTATGCCAACAATCAATCAGCTTGTCCGCAAGCCGCGCCAGATGGAAGCTTCGAAGAGCAAGGTTCCTGCCCTGGAAGCTTGCCCGCAGAAGCGTGGTGTCTGCACCCGCGTCTATACCACGACCCCGAAGAAGCCGAACTCGGCGCTGCGTAAGGTCGCCAAGGTTCGCCTGACCAACGGTTTCGAGGTCATCTCGTACATCGGCGGTGAAGGCCACAACCTGCAGGAACACTCCGTCGTGCTGATCCGTGGCGGCCGTGTGAAGGACTTGCCCGGTGTGCGTTACCACATCGTCCGCGGCTCCCTCGATCTGCAGGGCGTCAAGGATCGCAAGCAGTCGCGCTCCAAGTACGGCGCGAAGCGTCCGAAGAAAGCCTGATTGTTGGCTCAAGAAATTTAGCGAGAGGTTGTCATGCCGCGTCGTCGTGAAGTACCCAAGCGCGATGTCCTGCCGGATCCGAAGTTCGGTAATCAGGATGTTTCGAAGTTCATCAACGTGATCATGCAGTCGGGCAAGAAGTCCGTTGCCGAACGTATCGTCTATGGTGCGTTCAATCACATCTCGGCCAAGGCCAACAAGGACCCGCTGGAAGTGTTCTCGGCTGCGGTCGGCAATGTCAAGCCGGTGGTCGAAGTCAAGAGCCGCCGCGTCGGTGGTGCCAACTATCAGGTTCCGGTCGAAGTCCGTCCGTCGCGCCGCATGGCGCTGTCGATGCGCTGGCTGCGCGAAGCCGCGCGCAAGCGTGCCGAGAAGTCGATGGCCCAGCGCCTCGCCGGCGAACTGCTCGAGGCTGCCGAAGGTCGTGGCGCCGCCATGAAGAAGCGCGAAGAAGTCCACCGCATGGCCGAAGCCAACAAGGCATTCTCGCACTTCCGCTTCTGATTTCTTTCAGTAGCGGTATCTCGGGCCCTGTACAGGGCTCGATTGTTTTCTAACGCAAGAAATTCGTTGATCGCGACCAGTGCGCGCATAACAGAAGGCAGGTAAAACGTGGCTCGCAAGACTCCCATCGAGCGCTACCGCAATATCGGTATCTCCGCTCACATCGACGCCGGCAAGACGACTACGACCGAGCGTATCCTCTTCTACACCGGCGTGAGCCACAAGCTCGGCGAGGTGCATGACGGCGCTGCGACCACCGACTGGATGGCACAGGAACAGGAGCGCGGCATCACGATCACCTCAGCGGCCGTGACCTGCTTCTGGAAGGGTATGGACCAGTCCTATCCCGAGCACCGCTTCAACATCATCGACACCCCGGGACACGTCGACTTCACCATCGAAGTCGAGCGCTCGATGCGCGTGCTGGATGGTGCCTGCATGGTCTACTGCGCTGTGGGTGGTGTTCAGCCCCAGTCGGAAACCGTGTGGCGCCAGGCAACCAAGTACAAGGTGCCGCGTCTGGCCTTCGTGAACAAGATGGACCGCTCGGGCGCCAACTTCTTCAAGGTCGTCGACCAGATGAAGACCCGCCTGAAGGCGAACCCGGTGCCGGTCGTCGTGCCGATCGGTGCGGAAGATACCTTCAAGGGTGTCGTCGACCTGCTGAAGATGAAGGCGATCATCTGGGACGAGGCCTCCCAGGGCATGAAGTTCGAGTACGGCGACATCCCGGCCGACATCGTCGGCGTGGCCGAAGAATGGCGCGCCAACATGGTCGAGGCGGCCGCCGAGGCTTCCGAAGAACTGATGAACAAGTACCTCGAGGACGGCGAGCTTTCCGAGGAAGAGGTCATCGCCGGTCTGCGCGCCCGTACCCTGGCCTGCGAGATCCAGCCGATGCTGTGCGGCACCGCGTTCAAGAACAAGGGCGTGCAGCGCATGCTCGACGCCGTGATCCAGTACCTGCCGTCGCCGGTCGATATTCCGCCGGTCGCAGGTGTCGATGACGACGAGAAGGAAGTCGTGCGCTATGCCAAGGACAATGAGAAGTTCTCGGCGCTGGCCTTCAAGCTGATGACCGACCCCTTCGTCGGCCAGCTGACCTTCATCCGCGTCTATTCGGGTGTGCTGGAATCGGGCTCGACCGTGCTGAACTCGGTCAAGAACAAGAAGGAGCGCATCGGCCGCCTGCTGCAGATGCACGCCAACGACCGCGAGGAAATCAAGGAAGTTCTGGCGGGCGACATCGCCGCCGTGGTGGGTCTGAAGGACGTCACCACCGGTGAGACGCTGTGCGATCCGAGCGCGCCGGTGATCCTCGAGCGCATGGTCTTCCCGGACCCGGTGATCCACGTCGCCGTCGAGCCGAAGACCAAGGGTGACCAGGAGAAGATGGGTCTGGCGCTGGGCCGCCTGGCTGCCGAGGATCCGTCCTTCCGCGTGCGTACCGACGAAGAGTCGGGTCAGACCATCATCTCGGGCATGGGTGAGCTGCACCTCGAGATCATCGTCGACCGCATGAAGCGCGAGTTCAACGTCGAAGCCAACGTCGGCGCGCCGCAGGTCGCCTATCGCGAAACCATCCGCAAGGCCGCCAACGACGTCGAAGGCAAGTTCGTCAAGCAGTCCGGCGGCCGTGGCCAGTACGGCCACGTCGTCATCAACCTCGAGCCGGCCGAGCAGGGCAAGGGCTACGAGTTCGTCGATGCGGTCAAGGGCGGTGTGGTGCCGCGCGAGTACATCCCGGCGGTCGACAAGGGCATCCAGGAAACCCTCAATAACGGTATCCTCGCCGGCTTCCCGGTGGTCGATGTCAAGGTCACGCTGCACTTCGGCTCCTACCACGATGTGGACTCGAACGAAAACGCGTTCAAGATGGCCGGTTCGATGGCCTTCAAGGAAGCCATGCGCCGCGCCAGCCCGGTGCTGCTCGAGCCGATGATGGCGGTCGTGGTCGAAACGCCGGAAGACTACATGGGCAACGTCATGGGCGACCTGTCGGGCCGCCGTGGCATCGTCCAGGGCATGGACGACATCCCGGGCGGCATGAAGGAAATCAAGGCCGAGGTGCCGCTGGCCGAAATGTTCGGCTACGCTACCCAGCTGCGCTCGCTGACCCAGGGTCGCGCGACCTACTCGATGGAGTTCAAGCACTACGCCGAAGCTCCGAAGAGTGTTGCCGAAGCCGTCATCAGCAGCCGCAAGTAATTTTCAGATTCACAGTAACGACAAACCAGAGGACTCACAGACATGGCAAAGGGTAAGTTCGAACGTACCAAGCCGCACGTCAACGTTGGCACGATTGGTCACGTTGACCACGGCAAGACGACGCTGACGGCCGCGATCACGACGGTGCTGACGAAGAAGTTCGGCGGCGAAGCGAAGGACTATGCATCGATCGACAGCGCGCCGGAAGAAAAGGCACGCGGCATCACGATCAATACCGCGCACGTTGAATACGAAACCGGTTCGCGCCACTACGCCCACGTCGACTGCCCGGGCCACGCCGACTACGTCAAGAACATGATTACCGGCGCTGCCCAGATGGACGGCGCGATCCTGGTGTGCTCGGCCGCCGACGGCCCGATGCCGCAGACCCGCGAGCACATCCTGCTGGCCCGCCAGGTGGGCGTGCCCTACATCGTCGTGTTCCTGAACAAGTGCGACATGGTCGACGACGAAGAGCTGCTCGAGCTGGTCGAGATGGAAGTGCGCGAGCTGCTGTCGAAGTACGACTTCCCGGGCGACGACATCCCGATCATCAAGGGTTCGGCGCTGAAGGCGCTCGAAGGCGACCAGTCGGACATCGGCGAACCGGCGATCTTCCGCCTGGCCGACGCGCTGGATAGCTACATCCCGACGCCGGAACGCGCGATCGACAAGCCCTTCCTGCTGCCGATCGAAGACGTGTTCTCGATCTCGGGTCGCGGCACCGTGGTGACCGGCCGTGTCGAGCGCGGCATCGTCAAGGTTGGCGAGGAAATCGAAATCGTCGGCATCAAGCCGACGGTCAAGACCACCTGCACCGGCGTTGAAATGTTCCGCAAGCTGCTGGACCAGGGCCAGGCGGGCGACAACGTGGGCGTGCTGCTGCGCGGCACCAAGCGTGAAGACGTCGAGCGCGGCCAGGTGCTGGCCAAGCCGGGTTCGATCACCCCGCACACCCACTTCACCGGTGAAGTGTATGTGCTGTCGAAGGAAGAGGGCGGTCGTCACACGCCGTTCTTCAACAACTATCGTCCGCAGTTCTACTTCCGTACGACGGACGTGACCGGTTCGATCGAGCTGCCGGAAGGCACCGAGATGGTGATGCCGGGCGACAACGTGTCGATCACGGTGAAGCTGATCGCGCCGATCGCGATGGAAGAAGGTCTGCGCTTCGCGATCCGCGAAGGCGGCCGTACCGTCGGCGCCGGTGTGGTCGCCAAGGTCATCGAGTAATACCCGTCAGGGGCGGAGCCACATGGTTTCGCCCCATGCTCTTTTCGCTCTTTAGGAAATACCATGCAGAACCAGAAAATCCGCATCCGTCTGAAGGCCTTCGACTATCGCCTGATCGACCAGTCGGCGCTCGAGATCGTCGATACCGCCAAGCGTACCGGCGCCGTCGTCCGTGGTCCCGTGCCGCTGCCGACCCGCATCGAGCGTTTCGACCTGCTGCGTTCGCCGCACGTCAACAAGGCTTCGCGCGACCAGATGGAAATCCGTACGCACCAGCGCCTGATGGACATCATCGACCCGACCGACAAGACGGTCGATGCGCTGATGAAGCTGGACCTTCCGGCAGGTGTGGACGTCGAGATCAAGCTGCAGTAAGCAATCCCTGCTTGCGAAAGTTTGGAACAGGCCGGTATAATCCGGCCTTTGTGCCTTTTGGCGCATTAATTGTGACCCCCGGTCAATCGCAACCGGGATTCAGGAGAAAAATATGAGTCTAGGCCTTGTTGGACGCAAGGTCGGCATGACTCGCATCTTCGCCGAGGATGGCAGGTCCATCCCGGTGACGGTGCTTGACGTGTCGGACAATCGTGTGTCCCAGATCAAGACCTCTGAAACCGACGGCTATGCCGCGGTTCAGGTCGCTTATGGCAAGCGTCGCGCCAGCCGGATCACCAAGCCGGTGGCAGGCCACCTCGCCAAGGCGGGCGTCGAGCCCTGCCGCGGCATGAAGGAATTCCGCGTTGCGGAAGACCAGCTCGCAGGCTTCAATGCCGGCGACGTGATCAGCGCCGACCTGTTTCAGGTCGGGCAGAAGGTCGACGTGACCGGCGTGACGATCGGCAAGGGCTTCCAGGGCCCGATCAAGCGTCACAACTTCTCGTCCAACCGTGCTTCCCACGGTAACTCCATTTCGCACCGCTCGCCCGGTTCGATCGGTATGGCGCAGGATCCGGGGCGCGTGTTCCCGGGCAAGCGCATGGCCGGTCAGTACGGCAACGTCCAGCGCACGACCCAGGGTCTGGAGATCGTTCGTGTCGACGCCGAGCGCCAGCTGCTGCTGGTGAAGGGTGCTGTGCCCGGTTCGAAGGGTGGCGACGTCGTCGTCTGCCCGGCGGTCAAGGCTTGAGGAGCGCGGAATGGAACTGAAACTCTTGAATGATCAGGGTCAGGCCGCGTCGACGCTGGAAGCGTCGGACGTGCTGTTTGGCCGTGATTACAACGAAGCGCTGGTGCACCAGGTCGTAACGGCCTATCTGGCCAATGCGCGTTCGGGCAATCGTAAGCAGAAGGGCCGCTCCGAGATCGCCAAGTCGACCCGCAAGCCCTTCCGTCAGAAAGGTACGGGCAATGCCCGCGCCGGTATGGCTTCGAGCCCGCTGTGGCGCGGAGGCGGCAAGGTCTTCCCGAACACGCCGGACGAAAACTTCAGCCAGAAGGTCAACCGCAAGATGTATCGCGCGGGTGTGGCGGCGATCCTGTCGCAGCTGGCGCGTGAAGATCGTCTGGCGGTGGTCGATAGCTTCAGCGTCGAGGCGCCGAAGACCCGTCTGCTGTCGCAGAAGCTGAAGGGCATGGGCCTGGACTCCGTCCTGGTCATCACCGACGAAATCGACGAGAACCTGTTCCTGTCTTCGCGCAACCTGCACCAGGTGCTGGTGCTGTCGGTCAGCGAAGCGGATCCGGTGTCGCTGGTGCGTTTCCCGAAGGTGCTGGTCACCAAGGGTGCGCTGGCGAAGATGGAGGAAGCGTGGCAATGAGCGCGATCAGTCAGGAACGTCTGCTGCAGGTGCTGCTCGCCCCGCAGATCTCCGAAAAGGCGACTTTCGTCGCCGACAAGAATGAGCAAGTGGTGTTCAAGGTTGCAGCCGACGCCACCAAGCCCGAAGTGAAGGCGGCTGTCGAGTCGCTGTTCAAGGTCGAGGTCAAGTCCGTTCAGGTGCTGAACGTCAAGGGCAAGGCCAAGCGCTTCGGCAAGACCATGGGTCGCCGCAAGGACTGGAAGAAGGCTTTCGTCTGCCTGAAGCCTGGCCAGGAAATCAACTTCGCGGCCGGGGAGTAATAGATCATGGCAATCATAAAACTCAAGCCGACTTCGGCGGGTCGCCGTGCCCAGGTCAAGGTGGTCAATCCTGATCTGCACAAGGGTCGTCCGTTCGCCGGCCTCGTCGAGAAGCAGAGCAAGAACGCCGGTCGCAACAACAACGGCCGCATCACCATCCGCCACCAGGGCGGTGGCCACAAGCAGCACTATCGCATCGTCGATTTCCGTCGCAACAAGGACGGCATCCCGGCCAAGGTCGAACGTATCGAGTACGACCCGAACCGTTCGGCGAACATCGCGCTGCTGTGCTACGCCGATGGCGAGCGCCGCTACATCATCGCGCCGCGTGGCGTCGAAGTGGGTCAGCAACTGCTGAGCGGTGTCGAAGCGCCGATCAAGCCGGGCAATGCGTTGCCGATCCGCAACATTCCGGTCGGTTCGACGATCCACTGCATCGAAATGATGCCGGGCAAGGGCGCCCAGATTGCGCGCGCAGCCGGTACTTCGGTGCAGCTGCTGGCGCGCGAGGGCAGCTATGCCCAGCTGCGTCTGCGTTCCGGTGAAATCCGCCGCGTGCACGTCGAGTGCCGTGCGACGATCGGTGAGGTGGGTAACGGCGAACACGGTCTGCGCAAGATCGGCAAGGCCGGTGCCAACCGCTGGCGCGGCATCCGCCCGACCGTCCGCGGCGTGGCGATGAACCCGGTCGATCACCCGCACGGTGGTGGTGAAGGCCGCACCGGCGAGGCTCGCGAACCGGTCAGCCCGTGGGGTACGCCTGCCAAGGGTTATCGCACCCGCAGCAACAAGCGCACCGACAACATGATCGTGCAGCGTCGTCACAAGCGTTAAGGGGTAAAAGATGGCACGTTCTATCAAAAAAGGCCCGTTCATCGACGCGCACCTCCTGAAGAAGGTCGACGCGGCACGGACGAGCAACGACAAGCGCCCGATCAAGACCTGGTCGCGCCGTTCCACGGTTCTGCCCGATTTCATCGGTCTGACGATTGCCGTACATAACGGCAAGCAGCATATCCCGGTGTTCGTGACCGAAAACATGGTCGGCCACAAGCTGGGTGAGTTCGCGCTGACGCGTACCTTCAAGGGTCACGCCGCCAGCAAGAAGGCCAAGCGCTAAGAGGGACGACATGGAAACCAAAGCAATTCTCCGTGGCGTTCGGCTGTCGGCCCAGAAGGGTCGCCTGGTCGCCGACCTGGTTCGCGGCAAGTCCGTCGAGCAGGCGCTGAACATCCTGGCATTCTCGCCGAAGCGTGGCGCCAAGATCATCCGCAAGGTGGTCGAGTCCGCCATTGCCAACGCCGAGCACAACGATGGCGCCGATATCGATGCGCTGAAGGTCAAGACCATTCACGTGGAAGAAGGCATGACGCTGAAGCGCTTCACCGCGCGTGCGAAGGGTCGCGGCAACCGCATCCTCAAGCCCACCTGCCACGTTTACGTGACCGTCGGCGAGTAAGGAGTAAACATGGGTCAGAAAATCAATCCCACTGGCTTCCGTCTCGCCGTCACGCGTGACTGGGGTTCGCGCTGGTTTGCTTCCAGCCGTGACTACGCCGGTATGCTGCACGAAGACCTGAAGGTGCGCGAGTACCTGAAGAAGCGCCTGGCGCATGCCTCGGTCGGCCGCGTTGTCATCGAACGTCCGGCCAAGAACGCCCGTGTGACGCTGTACAGCGCGCGCCCGGGTGTCGTGATCGGCAAGAAGGGCGAGGACATCGAAGCGCTGAAGCGTGATCTGCAGAAGATCGTCGGCGTGCCGGTCCACGTCAACATCGAGGAAGTGCGCAAGCCTGAAATCGATGCCAAGCTGATCGCCGATTCGATTGCGCAGCAGCTCGAAAAGCGCATCATGTTCCGCCGTGCGATGAAGCGCGCGATGCAGAACGCCATGCGCCTCGGTGCGCAAGGTATCAAGATCATGAGCGCGGGCCGTCTGAACGGTGCCGAAATCGCCCGTACCGAGTGGTATCGCGAAGGCCGTGTGCCGCTGCACACCCTGCGTGCCAACATCGACTATGGTGTTTCGGAAGCCAAGACGACCTACGGCATCATCGGTATCAAGGTCTGGGTGTTCAAGGGCGAGATGCTGGGCCGCAACGAACAGCCGGTCGCGGCCGAGCCTGAAGCCGACAACCGCCGTGGCCGCCGTGGCGCTCCGCGTGATGGCGAAGGCCGTCCGGGTCGCCGTCCCGCCCGTCGTGGCGAAGGCCGGCAAGAAGAAAGCAGGGGTGAATGATGCTGCAGCCGACTAGAAGGAAATATCGCAAGGAGCAGAAGGGCCGCAACACCGGTATCGCTACCCGTGGTGCGAAGGTGTCCTTCGGCGAGTTCGGCCTGAAGGCGGTCGGTCGCGGTCGCCTGACTGCGCGCCAGATCGAATCTGCGCGTCGTGCGATGACCCGCCACATCAAGCGGGGTGGTCGCATCTGGATCCGCATCTTCCCGGACAAGCCGATTTCGCGTAAGCCCGCCGAAGTGCGTATGGGTAACGGCAAGGGCAACCCGGAGTACTGGGTTGCAGAAATCCAGCCCGGCAAGGTGCTGTATGAGATGGACGGCGTGGACGAAGCGCTCGCCCGTGAAGCATTCCGGCTCGCAGCCGCCAAGCTTCCGATCGAGACGGTCTTTGTGACTCGCATGGTGGGAGCTTGAGCATGAAGGCGACTGAACTCCGCGCCAAGAGCGCTGATGAGTTGAACACGGAGCTGGTCGAGCTGCTGAAGGCGCAGTTCTCGCTGCGCATGCAGCACGCGACGCAGCAGTTGGGTAACACGAGTCAGATCGGGAAGGTTCGTCGCGACATCGCGCGCGTCCGTACCATCCTGCGCGAAAAGGCGGGTCAGCAATGAGCGAACAGGTTCAAAAGGTTCGTCGCGCGCTGGTTGGGCGTGTGGTGAGCGACAAGATGCAGAAGACCGTCACGGTCCTGGTCGAAAGCCGGGTTAAGCATCCGCTGTACGGCAAGATCATCACGCGTTCGGCCAAGTACCACGCGCACGTCGAGGACGGCGCGGCCGCTGCCGGTGATCTGGTCGAAATCGAGGAATGCCGCCCGATCTCGCGCACCAAGACCTGGCGTGTCGCCAAGGTGCTCGAGAAGGCACGTGTCATCTGAGTGGTGAGTAAGTAGCAAACGAAAAAACAGCTTGGCGCTTTGGCGCCAAGCTGTTATACTTTTGCCTCTTTGCTCCGGGGCTCGCTCGGGGCATCCTACCCTGACGGGTTCCAAGACTGTCCGCGAATGCGGGATAAGTTGGAGATATTTTCATGATTCAAATGCAGTCCAGACTGGACGTGGCCGACAACACCGGCGCACGCTCGGTGATGTGCATCAAGGTTCTGGGTGGTTCGAAGCGCCGCTACGCCGGCGTTGGCGACATCATCAAAGTGACCGTCAAGGATGCCGCACCGCGTGGCCGTGTGAAGAAGGGTGACGTCTATAACGCCGTGGTGGTTCGCACTGCCAAGGGTGTTCGTCGTCCTGACGGCTCGCTGGTCAAGTTCGACAACAACGCGGCCGTCCTCCTGAACAACAAACTCGAGCCGATCGGCACCCGTATCTTCGGGCCGGTGACGCGCGAGCTGCGCTCCGAGCGGTTCATGAAGATCGTCTCGCTGGCGCCTGAAGTGCTCTGAGGAGTCGCTAGATGAACAAGATCCGCAAGGGTGACGAAGTGGTGGTGCTGACGGGCAAGGATCGCGGCCGTCGTGGCACCGTGCTGCGCCGCGTCGATGACGAGCGCGTCGTGGTCGAAGGTGTGAATCGGGTCAAGAAGCACGTGCGCCCGAATCCGCTGAAGGGTGAAGTGGGTGGCATCGTCGAGAAGGAAATGCCCATCCATGTTTCGAACGTCGCGCTGTTCAATCCCGCCACCCAGAAGGGTGATCGCGTCGGGATCAAGACGCTTGAAGACGGCCAGAAGGTCCGCTTCTTCAAGTCGAACGGCGAGCTGGTGAACGCCTAAGGAGTGACGATGGCTCGCTTGCAACAGGTTTACAAGGACGAAGTCGCGCCGGCGCTGCAGAAGCAGTTCGGCTACAAGTCCGTGATGGAAGTGCCGCGCATCACCAAGATCACCCTGAACATGGGTGTCGGTGAAGCTGTCGGCGACAAGAAGATTCTGGAACACGCCATCGGCGACATGACCAAGATCGCCGGTCAGAAGCCGGTTGCCACCAAGGCGCGCAAGTCGATCGCCGGCTTCAAGATCCGCGATGGCTACCCGATCGGCTGCATGGTTACGCTGCGCGGCCCTCGCATGTTCGAATTCCTCGATCGCCTGGTGACGATCGCGCTGCCGCGCGTTCGTGACTTCCGCGGTATTGGTGCCAAGGGCTTCGATGGCCGTGGCAACTACAACCTCGGCGTCAAGGAACAGATCATTTTCCCGGAAATCGAGTACGACAAGATCGATGCTCTGCGCGGGATGAACATCAGCATCACGACGACGGCGAAGACGGACGAAGAGGCGCGTGCGCTTCTGGGTGCGTTCAAGTTCCCGTTCAAGAATTGAGGGTGATATGGCGAAACTCGCTCTGATCAATCGCGAAGCCAAGCGTGCCAAGCTGGTGGCCAAGTTTGCCGCCAAGCGTGCTGCGCTGGTTGCGCAGGTCCAGGACACCAAGCTGTCCGAAGAAGAACGCATGGCGGCCCGCCTTGCGCTGCAGCAGTTGCCGCGCAACGCCAACCCGACGCGTCAGCGCAATCGTTGCGCGCTGACCGGTCGTCCGCGCGGTGTGTTCCGCAAGTTCGGTCTGTGCCGCAACAAGCTGCGCGAGATCGCTTTCCGCGGCGAAGTGCCTGGCATGACCAAGGCGAGCTGGTAAGGAGAATTCGAAGATGAGTATGTCCGATCCCATCGCCGACATGCTGACGCGTATCCGCAATGGCCAGCAGGCTCAGAAGGCATCGGTGTCGATGCCGTCGTCGAAGCTGAAGGTCGCGATCGCGAAAGTGCTGCAGGACGAAGGTTATATCGACGGCTTCGCCGTCAATGACGAAACCGGCAAGCCGATCCTGGACGTGACGCTGAAGTACTACGCAGGCCGTCCGGTGATCGAGCGCATCGAGCGCGTCAGCCGCCCCGGTCTCCGTATCTACAAGGGTAGCGACGAGCTGCCGCGCGTGATGAACGGTCTCGGTGTCGCGATCGTGTCCACGCCGCGTGGCGTGATGACCGACCGTAGCGCGCGGGCCAACCGCGTCGGCGGCGAAGTCATCTGCCTGGTCGCTTAAGGGGAGATGCAATGTCTCGTGTAGCTAAGAATCCGGTGGTGATTCCGAGTGGTGTCGAGGTTGTGATCTCCGATGCCGAAATCGCCGTCAAAGGCCCCCTGGGCACGCTGCGCCAACCTCTGACCGGCCAGGTCAGCGTCGAACGCGAAGGTGATTCGCTGGTGTGCAAGGCGCGTGAAGGTGCCGAGAACTCGCGCGCGATGTCGGGTACCGTGCGTGCGCTGGTGAACAACATGGTTACCGGCGTGACCAAGGGTTTCGAGCGCAAGCTGACCCTGGTCGGCGTCGGTTATCGTGCCCAGGCCCAAGGCGACAAGCTGAATCTGTCGCTCGGTTTCTCGCATCCGGTGGTGCACCAGATGCCGGAAGGCGTGAAGGTCGAAACGCCTTCGCAGACCGAGATCCTGATCAAGGGCAGCGACAAGCAGAAGGTTGGCCAGGTTGCGGCCGAGGTGAGAGCTTACCGCGCTCCCGAACCCTACAAGGGCAAGGGCGTCCGCTATGCGGATGAAGTGGTGGTTCTCAAGGAAACCAAGAAGAAGTAAGGCGGTTCGTCATGAACAAGAAAGAAACTCGTCTTCGCCGTGCGCGCAAAACTCGCGCCAAACTCGCGGAGCTCAAGGCGGTTCGCCTCGCGGTGTTCCGGTCCAACTGCCACATCTACGCCCAGATCATCTCGGGCTGCGGTTCCAAGGTGCTCGCCGCAGCGTCGACGGTCGAGGCCGACGTCCGCGCCCAGGCGCCGAACGGCGGCAACAAGGCTGCCGCGGAACTCGTCGGCAAGCTGATCGCCGAGCGTGCGAAGGCTGCCGGCATCGAGCAGGTCGCGTTCGACCGCTCGGGCTTCCTGTATCACGGCCGCGTCAAGGCGCTGGCCGAGGCTGCCCGCGAAGGCGGCCTCAAGTTCTAAGCGAGGAATCGAATGGCTAAGCAGCAAACCAAACGTGCGCAAGCCTCCGACGAGCGCGATGACGGCCTGCGGGAGAAGATGGTCGCGATCAATCGCGTGACCAAGGTCGTCAAGGGCGGCCGGATTCTCGGTTTTGCCGCGCTGACCGTGGTCGGTGATGGCGATGGTGCGATCGGCATGGGCAAGGGCAAGTCGCGTGAAGTGCCGGTGGCGGTGCAGAAGGCGATGGACGAAGCGCGTCGCAAGATGCGCAAGGTCTCGCTGAAGAATGGCACCCTGCAGCACACCGTGATCGGCAAGCATGGCGCCGCCTCGGTGCTGATGCAACCCGCGCCGGCCGGTACTGGCATCATCGCCGGCGGCCCGATGCGCGCCGTGTTCGAAGTGATGGGTGTCACCGACGTGATCTGCAAGTGCATTGGCTCGGCCAATCCTTACAACGTCGTGCGTGCCACCATCAACGGCCTGATGGCGATCAACACCCCGGCGGAAATTGCTGCGAAGCGCGGCAAGTCCGTCGAAGAGATCCTGGGGTAAGCGATGTCGGACAAGAAAATCAAGGTGACGCTCGTCAAGAGCGTGATCGGCACCAAGCAGTCGCACCGCGCCACCGTGCGCGGTCTGGGCCTGCGCCGTCTCAACCACACGGTCGAGCTGGCGGATACGCCCGAAGTGCGCGGCATGATCAACAAGGTGTCCTACCTGCTCAAGCGTGAGGGTTGATATGCGCCTGAATAACATCAAGCCGGGTGCCGGCTCCAAGTCGGCCGCCAAGCGCGTCGGTCGTGGCATCGGCAGCGGCCTGGGCAAGACCTGCGGCCGCGGCCACAAGGGCCAGAAGTCGCGTGCAGGCGGTTTCCACAAGACGGGTTTCGAGGGCGGTCAGATGCCCCTGCAGCGTCGTCTGCCGAAGCGCGGCTTCGTGTCGCTGACGCGCGCCCGCAACGTCGAAGTGCGCCTGTCCGAACTGGCGGCCGTGCCGGTCGAGGAAATCGATCTGTTGACGCTGAAGCAGGCTGGCGTGGTGCCGGGCGACGCGCTGTCGGCCAAGGTGGTGCTGTCCGGCGCGATCGACCGCAAGGTCGTGCTGCGCGGCGTCGGTGCGACCAAGGGTGCCAAGGCAGCGATCGAAGCTGCCGGCGGCTCGGTGTCGGCTGAGTAATAAAAAGGGACGAGCTGTGGCCAATCCTTCCGCCACGCTGGGGAATCCGGGACGGTTCGGCGACCTCAAGCGTCGCCTGCTGTTCCTGCTGGGCGCGCTGATCGTCTATCGCTTGGGCGCCCACATTCCGGTCCCCGGTATCGATCCGGATCAACTGGCCGAGCTGTTCCAGTCTCAGGCCGGCGGCATCCTCGGGGTCTTCAACCTGTTCTCTGGCGGGGCGCTGTCGCGCTTCACCATCTTCGCCCTGGGCATCATGCCCTACATTTCGGCCTCGATCATCATGCAGTTGATGACCGTGGCGGTGCCGAGTCTCGAGGCGCTGAAGAAGGAAGGCGAAGCCGGACGCAGGAAGATCACGCAGTACACCCGCTACGGCACACTCGTTCTCGCTTTCGCCCAGTCGCTGGGCATGGCGATCGCGCTCGAAGGCCAGCCGGGGTTGGTGCTCGATCCTGGTCTGATGTTCCGTTTCGTCACTGTCGCCACGCTCGTCACCGGGACGATGTTCCTGATGTGGCTGGGTGAGCAGATCACCGAACGAGGCATCGGCAACGGCATCTCGATCATCATCTTCGCCGGTATCGTTGCGGGTCTCCCGAGTGCGATCGGCGGTCTGTTCGAGCTGGTGCGCACGGGTTCGATGCACCCCTTCACGGCGCTGTTCATCTGCGTGCTGGTGGCGCTGGTGACGGGTTTCGTGGTGTTCGTCGAGCGCGGGCAGCGCAAGATCCTGGTGAACTATGCCAAGCGTCAGGTCGGCAACAAGATCTACGGCGGGCAAAGCTCCCATCTGCCGTTGAAGCTGAACATGGCGGGGGTCATTCCGCCGATCTTCGCCTCGAGCATCATCCTGTTCCCGGCAACGCTGGGGCAGTGGTTCGGTTCGTCGGAAGGGATGTACTGGCTGCGTGACATCGCCTCCACGCTGTCTCCCGGCCAGCCGATCTACGTGATGCTGTATGCGCTGGCGATCGTGTTCTTCTGCTTCTTCTATACCGCGCTGGTATTCAATGCGCGGGAGACGGCAGACAACCTGAAGAAGAGCGGTGCATTCGTTCCGGGCATCCGGCCGGGCGACCAGACCGCGCGTTATATCGACAAGATTCTCATGCGGCTGACACTGGCTGGCGCGGTGTATATCACCCTGGTCTGCCTGCTGCCCGAGTTCCTGATCCTGAAGTGGAATGTTCCGTTCTACTTTGGTGGCACTTCGCTGCTGATCATCGTGGTCGTCACGATGGATTTCATGGCGCAGGTTCAGGCGGCGGTGATGTCGCACCAGTACGAGAGTCTGCTGAAGAAGGCGAACTTCAAAGGGGCGGGTTTCCCGACCAGGTAACATGGCGAAGGAAGATGTCATCGAGATGCAGGGCGAGGTCACGGAAAACCTGCCCAATGCAACGTTTCGTGTCAGGCTCGAGAATGGTCACATGGTTCTCGGCCACATCTCCGGAAAAATGCGGATGCACTATATCCGCATCCTTCCTGGCGACAAGGTGACGGTGCAGCTCACCCCTTATGACCTGACCAAGGGCCGGATCGTCTTCCGGACCAAGTGAGAATAGAGAAACAGGAGCAAGAACATGCGAGTTCAGGCGTCAGTCAAGCGGCTTTGCCGCAACTGCAAGATCATCCGCCGCAAGGGTGTCGTGCGCGTCATCTGCACCGATCCGCGGCATAAGCAGCGCCAGGGTTGATTAAGTCAACTCTAGCTATTAAAATTTAATGTTTAGCGTTTTGGGGTAGACGGATGGCCCGTATTGCTGGGGTAAACATTCCCAATCACAAGCACGCCGAGATCGCGTTGACCGCAATCTTTGGGATCGGCCGTACGCGTGCTCAGAAAATTTGCGACGCCGCAGGCATCGTGCGCTCGACCAAGATCAAGGATCTGACCGAGTCGGACATGGAAAAGCTGCGTGACGAAGTAGGCAAATTCGTCGTCGAAGGCGATCTGCGCCGCGAAGTGACGATGAACATCAAGCGACTGATGGACCTGGGCTGCTATCGCGGCGTCCGCCATCGTCGCGGCCTGCCGCTGCGGGGTCAGCGCACCCGTACGAATGCGCGTACCCGCAAAGGTCCCCGCAAGGCGATCGCCGGCAAGAAGTAATAGGAACCGATAATGGCTAAGACTGGAACGAAGGTTCGTAAGAAGATCAAGAAGAATGTGGCCGAAGGTATCGCCCACATTCACGCGAGCTTCAACAATACGATCATCACCATCACCGACCGTCAGGGCAATGCGCTGTCGTGGGCGACCTCCGGCGGCGCCGGCTTCAAGGGCTCGCGCAAGAGCACGCCGTTCGCAGCCCAGGTGGCTGCCGAGGCTGCCGGCAAGGTGGCGCAGGAGTGCGGCATCAAGAACCTGGAAGTCCGCATCAAGGGCCCCGGTCCGGGTCGCGAGTCGTCGGTGCGTGCGCTGAACGCTCTGGGGATCAAGATTTCCAGCATCACGGACATCACCCCCATCCCGCACAACGGCTGCCGTCCGCCGAAAAAGCGCCGCATCTGACAAGGAGTTGATAAGTGGCTCGTAATCTCGATCCCAAGTGCCGTCAGTGCCGTCGCGAAGGCGAAAAGCTGTTTCTGAAGGCTGAAAAGTGTTTTACCGACAAGTGCGCCATCGAGCGCCGCGCCTACGCTCCTGGCCAGCACGGTCAGCGCTCTGGCCAGCGCCTGTCGGGATATGGTGTGCAACTGCGTGAAAAGCAGAAGATCCGCCGCCTGTACGGCGTGCTCGAGCGCCAGTTCCGCAAGGTGTATGCCGAGGCGGATCGCCGTCGCGGCCAGACCGGTGAGAACCTGCTGCAGTTGCTCGAAGGCCGTCTGGATTCCGTCGCCTATCGCATGGGCTTCGGTGGTTCGCGTGCCGAAGCTCGCCAGGTCGTTCGCCACAATGGCGTGCTGGTGAATGGCAAGCGCGTCAATATCCCGTCGTATGTCGTGCGTCCGGGTGACGTGGTTGAAGTGAGCGAGCGTGCTCGCGCCCACCTCCGTGTCAAGGCTGCGCTGGAAGCCGCCGCGTCGCGTGGTTTCCCGGAATGGCTGGAAGTGGATGCCAAGGCTGGCAAGGGCATCTTCAAGGCTTATCCGGTGCGTGCCGAACTGCCGCCCACGATCAATGAAGGCCTGGTGGTGGAACTGTACTCCCGTTGATCGGGAGGCTGATCCTCTTCTAGTTCCGAGGGAATGCTGATGCAAAGCAATGCACTGCTGAAACCGCGCATCATCGACGTCCAGAGCAGCTCGCCGGTCCAGGCGCGCGTGACGATGGAGCCGTTCGAGCGTGGTTTCGGCCATACGCTGGGGAATGCGCTGCGGCGCATCCTCCTGTCGTCGCTGCCTGGTCATGCAGCGACCGAAGTGTCGATCGAAGGTGTGCTCCATGAGTACTCCACGCTCGACGGCGTGCGCGAGGACATGGTCGACCTTCTGCTCAATCTGAAGGGCGTCGTGTTCAAGCTGCACAACCGCAGCGAAGCCATGCTTCGCCTGACGAAGTCGGGTGAAGGTGTCGTGCGGGCAGGTGATATCGAGGTCGGTCACGACGTCGAGATCATCAACCCCGATCACGTCATTGCCCACATCGCGCCTGGCGGCAAGATCGACATGCAGATCAAGGTCGAGGAAGGCCGGGGTTACGTGCCGGGCAACGTTCGTCCGGTCAATGCCGAGAGCAAGACGATCGGCCGTATCGTGCTGGACGCTTCGTTCGGGCCGGTGCGCCGCGTCAGCTACCTGGTCGAGAGCGCCCGCGTCGAGCAGCGCACCGACCTGGATCGTCTGGTGGTCGATATCGAGACCAATGGCGCGGTCGATCCCGAGCAGGCCATCCGTTACGCCGCGCGCGTGCTGATGGATCAGCTGTCGGTGTTCGCCGAGCTCGAAGGCACGCCGGTGTCGGCGCCGATCGAGAAGCAGATGACCATCGATCCGGTGCTGCTGCGCCCGGTCGATGATCTCGAGTTGACCGTGCGTTCGGCCAATTGCCTGAAGGCAGAGAACATCTACTACATCGGCGACCTGATCCAGCGGACCGAAACCGAACTGCTGAAGACCCCGAACCTGGGCCGCAAGTCGCTGAACGAAATCAAGGAAGTGTTGGCCTCCCGCGGCCTGACCCTTGGCATGAAACTGGAAAACTGGCCGCCGGCCGGGCTTGAAAAGCTCGGTTGAGACGCCGGGCAAGTGAGGAATTGAAATGCGTCACCGCAATGGTCTTCGCAAGTTGAATCGTACCAGCAGCCACCGCCAGGCGATGTTCCGCAACATGGCCAACTCGCTGCTGCGCCACGAAGTGATCAAGACGACCCTGCCGAAGGCGAAGGAACTTCGCCGCGTGGTCGAGCCGATGATCACTCTGGGCAAGAAACCCAACCTGTCCAATCGCCGTCTGGCGTTCAACCGCCTGCGCGACCGCGAGATGGTCGTCAAGCTGTTCGACGAGCTGGGCCCGCGCTATGCGACCCGCAACGGTGGCTACCTGCGCATCCTGAAGTGCGGCTTTCGTGACGGCGACAATGCGCCGATGGCGTTCGTCGAGCTGCTCGACCGGCCGGAAGGCGAAGCTGTCGAAGGCGAAGTGGAAGCCTGATCGGCATTCTGCTTCGAATGAAAACCGGGCTCGTCCCGGTTTTTTTTCGTCCAGGTTTTTTTATCCAGTTCCGGGCTGGAGAGGAGTCGTGTGATGGGTGTGATCCTGGTGACGGGCGGGGCCGGCTACATCGGTTCGCATACCTGCGTCGAGTTACTGGCCGAGGGGCGCGAGGTGGTCGTGCTGGATGATCTGTCGAATGCCTCGCCAGAGGCAGTGCGGCGGATCGAGGAGCTTGGCGGCAGGCGGCTGAAAGCTTTCGTCCGGGGCGATGTGCGCGACGCCGGGCTGCTGGAAACGGTGTTCCGCGACCATTCGATCGAGGCTGTCGTTCATTTTGCGGCAAAGAAGGCGGTCGGCGAATCGGTCGAGCAGCCGCTGGCCTATTACGACAACAATCTGCTGGGGCTGATGCGCCTGCTGCAGGCGATGGATGCTGCAGCGTGCCGGCGGATCGTCTTCAGTTCGTCGGCAACCGTCTACGGCGATCCGGCCAGCGTGCCGATCGACGAAAGCTTTCCGACCACGGCGACCAACCCATACGGCTGGACCAAGCTGATGGGCGAGCAGATCCTGCGTGATCTCGCCGTGTCCGATCCTCGCTGGAACATCGTACTGCTGCGTTACTTCAATCCCGTGGGCGCACATGCGAGCGGCCGCATCGGCGAGGATCCGGATGGATTGCCCAACAACCTGATGCCTTACGTCAGTCAGGTGGCGGTCGGTCGGCTTGAGCGCCTCAGGGTCTTCGGTGACGACTACCCGACACCGGACGGCACCGGTGTGCGCGACTACATCCATGTCGTCGATCTGGCGCTTGGCCATCTGAGGGCGCTGGAGCGCATCGAGGGGTTGCCCGGTGTGACGACGCTGAATCTCGGCACAGGGCGCGGCTACAGCGTGCTCGAGATGGTGCGTGCTTTCGAGCAGGCCTCGGGGCGCAAGGTACCGTTCGACATCGTCGACCGGCGGCCCGGCGACGTCGCTGCCTGCTGGGCGGATCCGAGCCGGGCAGCGCAAGTGCTGGGCTGGCGCGCCGAGCGGGATCTCGCGGCGATGTGCGAGGACGCCTGGCGCTGGCAGAGCGGCAATCCGCAGGGCTATCGGAGCTGAGGGGCGGTAGCGCATTTTCAGTATCGCCTTCAGCGGCAAAAGGGGGCGACGGCGCCCCTCCCCGGCGGGGCAGGGCTGCGGCCTGCATTCGCGGCTCGGTGCTCCCGGGTGAAGCGGCTTCCCACGGATCGTTTCAGCGCGCCGTTGCGGCGAGTACCTTCTGCAGGTAGCGTCCGGTGTGGCTGGCAGGGTTCGCCGCCACGCTTTCCGGGCTGCCGCAGGCCACCACCGTGCCGCCGCCGGCGCCGCCTTCGGGGCCCATGTCGACGATCCAGTCGGCCGTCTTGATGACGTCGAGATTGTGCTCGATGATCACGATCGTGTTGCCCTGGTCGCGCAGGCGGTGCAGCACCTTCAGCAGTAGTTCGATGTCCTGGAAGTGCAGGCCGGTCGTGGGTTCGTCGAGGATGTACAAGGTTCTCCCCGTGTCCCGCTTCGACAGTTCGAGCGCCAGCTTGACGCGCTGGGCCTCGCCGCCTGACAGCGTCGTCGCGCTTTGCCCCAGGCGGATGTAGCCCAGGCCGACGTCCATCAGCGTCTCGAGCTTGCGGGCGACGGCCGGCACCGGCGCGAAGAAGGCCAGTGCTTGCTCGACCGTCATTTCCAGCACTTCCTGGATGCTGCGCCCCTTGTAGCGGATTTCCAGCGTCTCGCGGTTGTAGCGCTTGCCGTGGCAGACGTCGCAGGGCACGTACATGTCGGGCAGGAAGTGCATCTCGACCTTGACCAGGCCATCCCCCTGGCAAGCCTCGCAGCGACCGCCGCGGACATTGAAGGAGAAGCGGCCCGGGCCGTAGCCGCGTGCGCGCGCTTCGGGGACGCCGGCGAAGAGTTCGCGGATCGGCGTCAGCATGCCGGTGTAGGTCGCGGGGTTCGAGCGCGGCGTGCGCCCGATCGGCGACTGGTCGACGTTGATGACCTTGTCGAAGGCGTCCAGGCCCTCGATCGCCTCATGCGGCGCGGGTTCGGTGGCCGACTTGTACAGGTGGCGGCTGGCCGCGGCGGCGAGCGTGTCGTTGATCAGGGTGGATTTGCCTGAACCTGAGAGGCCGGTGACGCAGCTCAGCAGCCCGATGGGCAGGGCGACGTCCACATTCTTCAGGTTGTTGCCGCGGGCGCCGACGATGCGCAGCATGCGTGCTTCGTCGGGGGGCGTGCGGCGGCCGGGAACGGCGATCGAGCGCCGGCCCGACAGGTAGTCGCCGGTTACCGACGCCGGGTCGGCGATGACTTCGGCCGGCGTGCCGTGGGCGACGATGCGGCCGCCGTGTTCGCCTGCGCCGGGGCCCATGTCGACCAGATAGTCGGCGTGGCGGATCGCGTCCTCGTCGTGTTCGACGACGATCACGGTGTTGCCGAGGTCGCGCAACTGGCCGAGCGTGGCCAGCAGGCGGTCGTTGTCGCGCTGGTGCAGGCCGATCGAAGGTTCGTCGAGCACGTAGAGCACGCCGGTCAGGCCCGAACCGATCTGGCTGGCCAGACGGATGCGCTGCGCCTCACCACCCGACAAGGTGTCGGCCGAGCGGTCCAGCGACAGGTAGTCGAGGCCGACGTTGATCAGGAAACTCAAGCGGTCGGCGATCTCCTTGACGATCTTGTCGGCGACCTGGCCGCGTGCGCCCTCGAGCCTGAGGCCGGCGAAGAAGTCGCGGCAGTCGCCCAGCGGCAGGTGGCCGATCTCGTGCAGCGCCCGCTCGCCGATCAGCACGTGGCGGGCTTCACTGCGCAGGCGGCTGCCCTTGCAGCTCGGGCAGGGCTGGGTGGCGCGGTACTTGGTCAGTTCCTCGCGCACGGCGATCGAGTCGGTTTCCCTGAAGCGCCGTTCGAGGTTGGGGATGATGCCTTCGAAAGGATGCTCCTTCAGCACCGTGCGGCCGTTGTCCGCCATGTAGCGGAAAGCGATCTTTTCCTTGCCCGAACCGTGCAGCACGATCTCGCGCACCTTGGCCGGCAGCGTTTCGTAAGCGGCCTCGACGTCGAAGCCGTAGTGGCCGGCGAGGCTCGTCAGCATCTGGAAGTAGAACTGGTTGCGCCTGTCCCAGCCGCGGATGGCGCCGGCGGCCAGCGACAGTTCCGGGTGGGCGACGACGCGCGCCGGATCGAAGAAATCGACCTGGCCCAGGCCGTCGCATTTCGGGCAGGCGCCTGCCGGGTTGTTGAAGGAAAACAGCCGGGGCTCGAGTTCGGCCAGCGCGAAGCTGCACACCGGGCAGGCGAAGCGGGCGGAGAACAGGTGCTCCCGGCCGCCGTCCATCTCGACCGCGATCGCGCGGCCGTCGGCATGGGTCAGCGCGGTCTCGAAGGACTCCGCCAGCCGGCCGCGCAGGTCCTCGCGCACCTTCAGGCGGTCGATGACCACTTCGACATTGTGCCGCCGGCCCTTTTCCAGCGGCGGCATCGCGTCCAGCTCCATCACTTCGCCGTCCACCCGGACACGGACGAAACCCTGGGCGCGCAGGTCGGCGAACAGGTCGGCCTGCTCGCCCTTCCTGCCGGCGACCACGGGAGCCAGGATCATCAGCCGCGTCTCGGCGGGCAGGGCCAGCACATGGTCCACCATCTGCGCCACGCTCTGGGCCTCCAGCGCGTGCTCGGGATGGTCGGGGCAGTGGGGTGTGCCGGCGCGGGCGTACAGCAGGCGCAGGTAGTCGTGGATCTCGGTGACAGTGCCGACCGTCGAGCGCGGGTTGTGGCTGGTAGCCTTCTGTTCGATCGAGATCGCCGGCGACAGGCCTTCGATCAGGTCCACGTCGGGCTTTTCCATCAGCTGCAGGAACTGGCGGGCGTAGGCCGACAGCGACTCGACGTAGCGGCGCTGGCCTTCGGCATACAGGGTGTCGAAAGCCAGCGAGGACTTGCCCGAACCCGACAGCCCGGTGATCACCGTCAGCCGGTTGCGCGGCAGATCGATGTTGATGTTCTTCAGGTTGTGGGTCCTGGCACCGCGGATGCGGATTTCGTCCATGGCAGCACGGCTGGCGGTAGGGAACCCGAAACTATAAGAGAGAACGCTGGCGCGAGCCAATCCGGAATGGCAGGGAAGCGCGGCGGAGCGCGATGCCGGGGTGGTGCGATGCTAGAATTGAGCGCTTTATCGAAGCCGGTCTTCCCGCATGTCCGCTCCGCCGCACGATACGATGACTTCCGCCGAACGCCGGGCTGGCATGAGCCTGGCGGCGATCTTTGCGCTGCGCATGCTGGGCCTGTTCCTGATCCTGCCGGTGTTCGCGGTCTACGCCGAAGGCATTCCCGGCGGCGACGACCTGACTTTGGTCGGCCTGGCGATCGGCGCCTACGGCCTGACCCAGGCCTGTCTGCAGATCGCCTATGGCGCGGCCTCCGACCGCTTCGGCCGCAAGCCGGTGATCGTCTTCGGCCTGCTGCTGTTCGTCGCCGGCAGCGTGGTCGCGGCACTCGCGACCGACATCCACACGATCATCGCCGGCCGTGTGCTGCAGGGCGCAGGGGCGATCTCGGCGGCGGTCACCGCGCTGGCGGCGGACCTGACGCGCGAGCAGCACCGGACCAAGGTCATGGCCATGATCGGTTCGTCGATCGGCCTGGTGTTCGCCCTGTCGATGGTGGCGGCGCCGCTGCTGTATGCGGCGATCGGCATGAGCGGCATCTTCTGGCTGACCGCGGTGCTGGCCTGTGCGGCGATCGTCGTCGTGCTGCGGGTGGTGCCGGCCGCGCCGCCGGTGCCGCGCGCCAATGGCGGCCGCTTCCTCGACGTGCTGCGCGACGGCCAGTTGATGCGGCTGAATTTCGGCGTTTTCACGCTGCACCTGATCCAGACCACGATGTGGGTCATGGTGCCGGCCGGGCTGGTCGCCGCGGGGCTGCTGGTGCCGGAGCACTGGAAGGTCTACCTGCCGGCGGTGCTGCTGTCCTTCGTCGTCATGGTGCCTGCGGTGATCATCGCCGAACGGCGCAACCTGATGAAGCCGGTGTTCAATGCCGCGATCTGCCTGCTGGCGCTGGTGCAGTTCGGCCTGTGGCTGTTCGGTGACGGCCTGCTGCCGCTGGCGGTGCTGCTGACGATGTTCTTCGTTGCCTTCAACGTGCTTGAGGCCACGCAGCCGTCCTGGATTTCTCGCATCGCGCCCGCACATTCCAAGGGGACGGCGCTGGGCGTCTACAACACCCTGCAGTCGATCGGCCTGTTCCTGGGCGGGCTGCTCGGCGGCTGGCTCGGGCAACGTTTCGGCGCCGGCGCGGTCAGTCTGGTCTGTGGCGCGCTGGCGCTGCTCTGGCTGCTGCTGGCATCGAGCATGACCCCACCTCCGGTACGTGCGGTGCCGGCGCCCGGCAAGAGCTGACTCCGGGCAGGAATCACCGCACGGCATTCATTTGAAAGGAGCACGGGATGGCATCCCTGAACAAAGTGATTCTCATCGGCAACCTCGGCCGCGATCCCGAGACGCGCTACGCGCCCAGCGGCGACGCGATCTGCAACCTGACGGTGGCGACCACCGAGGTCTGGAAGGACCGGACCAGCGGCGAACGCCGCGAGGCCACCGAGTGGCATCGCGTGGTGTTCTTCGGCCGCGTTGCCGAAGTCGCTGCCCAGTACCTGCGCAAGGGCAGCCAGATCTACGTCGAAGGCCGCCTGCAGACGCGCAAGTGGCAGGACCAGAACGGCCAGGACCGCTATACCACCGAAATCCGCGGCGACGAAATGAAGATGCTCGGCCGGCGTGAAGGCGGCGATGCGCCGATGCGCGCGCCGGACAGCGGCTTTGACGCACCGGCGCCGGCATCGCGCCCGGCGCCGGCCGCGCCGCGTCCGCAGTCGCAGGCTCCGGCGGCATCTTCGTCCGGTTTCGGCGATTTCGACGACGACATCCCGTTCTGAAGGCGGGGCAGGGGCTTCTTGCAGCGTGATATGCGCCCGGGCTGAGGGTGTGGATCACCGCTAACATAGGATCGGGCGTTCGACCCGAAGAAGCGACAAGAGGAGGGGATTTCCATGAACGATCTCATCAGCTATCCGGATGGCATCCATGCCCTGGAGTCCGGCTATGGCCGGCCGCAGCTGGCGGCGATTCATATCGTGGTCGACGAGGGGCGTGCCGCGATCGTCGATACCGGCTGCAACGATTCCGTGTCCCGCGTGCTGAGCGCGCTGGCGATGCTTGGCATCGAGCCCGGCAACGTGGAGTGGGTGATGCTGACCCACATCCATCTGGACCATGCCGGCGGGGCGGGCAGCCTGATGTGCGCACTGCCCAATGCGCGCCTGCTGGTGCATCCGCGCGGCCTGCGCCACATGATCGACCCCGGCAAGCTGTGGGAAGGCACCGCCGCCGTTTACGGTGCGGAACGTGCCTACCAGCTTTATGGCCGGCTGGTGCCGATTCCACCCGAACGCATCGTGCCGGCGACCGACGGGCTGGAGCTGCACATGGGCAAGCGCCTGTTCCGCGTGTTCGACACGCCGGGGCACGCCCGCCACCACATCTGCATCTGGGACGACAGCGCGCGCGCCTTCTTCACCGGTGACACCTTCGGCCTGTCGTACCGCGAGCTCGACGTCGATGGCCGGGTCTTCGTGCTGCCGACCACCACGCCGACGCAGTTCGATCCGGAGGCGATGCACGAGTCGATCGACCGCATGCTTTCCATGCAGCCGCAGGCGATGTACCTGACCCACTATGGCCGCGTGACCGATGTGGCCCGGCTCGGCGCCGATCTGCACCGCCTGATCGATGCCATGGTTGCGGTGGCACGGGCGGCGCGGGGCGACGAGGTCGCGCGCCACGTCGAGATTCTCGCCGGCCTGGAGCAGGTCATCCGCGAGGAAGCAGGCCGCCAGGGCTGGGCGCTGGACGAGGAGCAGACGCTGGAACTGCTGCGCATGGATCTCGAACTCAATGCGCAGGGGCTGGGTATCTGGCTCGACAGCCTGCGCGTGGCCGAACCTCAGCCGGCCTGACGGAAAGGCGATGGACGTGGACCGGGTCGGTGGTGCAGGAATCGATGCGCAGTTCGACGGGCTGCTGATGGATGTGGACCGTGCCCGCCGCTTCGGGGGTATCGACCGCCTTTACGGCACGGGGGCCGCGGATGCGCTGGCGGCTTCCCATGCCTGCGTGGTCGGGGTCGGCGGCGTCGGCTCATGGGCCGTCGAGGCGCTGGCGCGCAGCGGCGTGGGCAGGCTGACGCTGATCGACCTCGACCATGTCGCCGAGTCCAACATCAACCGCCAGGCCCATGCACTCGACGCCACGCTGGGGCAGGCAAAAGTGCAGGCGATGGCCGATCGCATCGCCGCTTTCAGTCCGCAGTGCCGGGTCAACACGATCGAGGATTTCCTCACGGCGGAAAATGCCGCAGCCCTGCTGCAGGGCTTCGACGCGGTCATCGACGCCATCGACAACGTGCGGGCGAAGGTGGCGATCGCTGCGGTATGCCGGTCGCGCCAGATGCCGTTGGTGATGGCGGGCGGCGCGGGTGGCAAACTCGATCCGGCGCAGATCCGCATCGATGATCTGGCCCGTACCCTGCAGGACCCGCTGCTGTCCAAGGTGCGGTCGCGCCTGCGCAAGGAGCACGGCTTTCCACGCGACCCAAAGAAAAAGTTCGGCATCGAGGCGGTGTTTTCCACCGAGCCGCTGAGCTATCCGTCCGGGCTTGCCTGTGAGGCAGGCGGTGGGCGGAGCCGCGGGCTGCAAGGCCTGGCCTGCGCAGGCTACGGCTCGAGCATGGCCATGACCGCGAGTGTCGGGCTGTTCTGCGCTTCGCGCGCGTTGCTGCACCTGATGCGCGCCGGTCAGGCCCGCGCAGCGGCAACCATGGGGCGGATCGAAGCCGCGGCCGGAGCTGGAGCATGAGCGAGACGGCGATCATCCTGTTCGGCCATGGTGCGCGCGATCCCGAATGGGCCGGGCCGATGAGGCGGATTCGCGAGCACCTGCTGGCCCAGCCTGGCGCCCCGCGCGTGGAACTGGCTTTTCTCGAGTTCATGCAGCCGACCCTGGCCGAGACCATTGACGCGCTGGCGGGAGCCGGGATGCGGCGCATTGCCATCGTGCCGGTCTTCCTGGCCCAGAACGGACACCTGAAGCGCGATCTTCCGGCGCTGCTCGATACCGCACGCACAGCGCACCCGGAGTGCGAGATCACGCTCGCCGTCGCTGCGGGCGAAGCCGAAGGCGTGATCGCGGCGATGGCTGAATATGCCCGCAGCTGCGCGGCATGACGGCGTGAGGCGGGGATGATCGCCAGGATGTGATTTGATGCACGTCCGGCATGCGTACGGGCACTGTCCGCCGGGGATGCAGGGCTAGAATCGGGTGATCCGCATCGTCAGCCTTGGACAATCAGCATGAAGGACATTCCGCCCCATCAGAACCGGCGCCTCGACCGGCGCCTGCCGCTCGGCTGCCCGGCTTTCATCGCCCTGCGCGGCGGTCAGCGCATCGAGGCGGTGTGCATCGAAATAGGCGTCGGCGGGATGACCCTGCATGCTGCCTACGTGCCGGAGCAGAACGAAGTCCTCGACGTCGCGGTGCTCGGACCTCAGGGTTCGCCCCTGGCCGATCGCCCTCCGCTGGTCGGCAAGCTTGAAGTCACGCGCTGCAATGCGCTGGGTGACGGCCGCTACGAGATCGGCGGCCGCATGATGCACGTGGTCGATTGACGCGTAGCAGCCCGGTTTTCTGCAAGAGCGGCTGGCCGGGCGCAGCGAGACCCATCGATACCGCTCAGGGCCTGTCTGTCCGGCGCAGCAGCATCCACAGCGCGAACGCCACCGTTGCCGAGAAGCTCACCAGCGACCAGTTGGCGATCGACATGCCCAGGAAAGTCCAATCCACTGCAGTGCAGTCGCCCGCGCCGCGGAAGATCATCGGCAGCGCTTCGCCGAGCGGAAAGCTCTCCAGCATGAATTCCAGTCCTGGCCCGCATTCGGGAATCGCAGGAGGATAGAGCTGCATCCAGCTCTGGCGTGCGGCGATGCCGCCGCCGAGCAGCGCCCCCAGGCCGATGAGTGCGGCATAGATCCGGCTGCCTGCACGGGTCGGCCCGTGGATGCCGCCAACCAGGGCGATCAGGGCCACGGCCAGGAAAGCATAGCGCTGCATCACGCACATCGGGCAAGGTTCGAGGCCTTTCACATGCTGCAGGTAGAGGCCGAAGCCGAGCAGGCCGATGGCGGTGGCGAACAGGGCGAAATACAGCGCGCGCGCCGGCAGGCGCAGCAGGGTCTGGAACAGGGACATCGTGATCTGGTCTTGCTGGGAGGGCGCCCATTGTAGGGGATGTTCCCTCGGAGCGTGGCCTACCGCTTCAGGTTCCCAGCGCCGCCTGCAGCATGTCGAGGAAGGCCCGTGTCTTGGCGGGCATCAGCCGGCGGCCGGGGAACACCGCCCAGGCCGTGTTGGCAGGCAGGCACCAGTCCGCCATGACGCGGCGCAGTTCTCCCTGGCGCACATAGGGAGCGGCGAAATAATCGGGCACCGCGGCGATGCCTGCGCCGGCGCGGGCGAAGCGCATCAGCAACTCGGGCGAGTTGGCCGTGATGCAGCCGGGGGGCGTGCCCTGCCAGCGCTCGTCATTCCGCATCAGCGTCCAGCCGAGTGCTTCGCCGCTGCGTGTCAGCAGGCGCAGCGCGCGGTGTGCGTTCAGCGCTTCGGGATGCCCGGGTTCGCCGTGCTCGGCGAGATAGCCGGGCGAGGCATACAGCCCGCTGGGAAAGACCGCCAGGCGGCGTGCGGCGAGCAGGTTGTCGTCGGGCAGTTCGCCCATGCGGATGGCAACGTCGAAGTTCTCGCCCAGCAGGTCCACGCGGCGTGGCGACAGATCCAGTTCCAGCGATACCGCCGGGTGCATCGTGGTGAAGGCCGACAGCATGTCGACCAGCAGCAGGCTGGCGAAATCGCTCGGCATCGATACCCGCAGGCGGCCACTGGGCCTGGCCTGGCGGCTCTCGGCCAAGGCCTTCACGGCCTCGATCTCATCGGCCACCTGGCGTGCATGTTCCAGCAGCGCGGTACCGAACTCGGTCAGCGTCAGCCGCCGCGTGGTGCGCAGCATCAGGCGTTCGCCGAGCTGCTCTTCCAGTTGCGAGACGCGGCGCGAAACCGTGGACTTGGGCAGACCGAGGCGCTCGGCCGCCGCGGTGAAGCTGCCGGTTTCGGCCACGCGGGCAAAGATCAGCAGATCGTTGGGACTGTACTGTTCCATGTGAGGGACAATGTTGTGCGTTTGGCTGGATTAATGAAGGCAGGCGACATGATTAGACTCTGATCGTCGTCTTCGAACAAGGCCGGCGCCCCAGTGCCAATGATTCCGGCCTTGCCTTCGACAGATCCCGGACAGAAACCAGCCGCACCCCGACCCCACGGAGAACACACATGAACATCCTGCAGATCAACGGCAGCGCCCGCAGCGAAGGCGCCAACTCCACTCGTGTCGCCAACAGCGTCGTCGCCCGCCTGATCGCTGCCAAGCCCGAGGCCCGCGTCGTGCTGCGCGATCTGGCGCACAAGCCCGCACCCGTGGTGGATGAAGCCGCGCTCGGCGCATTGTTCACGCCGGCCGGGCAGCGCACGCCGGAACAGGCTGCCCGCGTCGCCGAAAGCGATGCGCTGATTGCGGAAGTGCAGGCTGCCGACGTCATCGTGCTCGGCGTGCCGATGTACAACTTCGCCATTTCGTCCCAGCTCAAGAACTGGATCGACGCCATCGCCCGCGCCGGCGTCACCTTCCGCTACACCGAGAACGGCCCCGAAGGCCTGCTGAAGGGCAGGAAGGTCTTCGTCGCCTGCGCCCGCGGCGGCCGCTACCGTGGTACGCCGGCCGACACGCAGACGCCGTACCTGCAGACCGTGCTCGGTTTCGTCGGCCTCACCGACGTCCGCTTCGTCTATGCCGAAGGCCTGAACATGGGCGAGGAAGCGGCAAGGCAGGGGTTTGCCGAAGCCGAGGCCGACATCGAAGCCGTTCTGGGCTGAAAAGCCGACGGCAGGCTGCGCGTCGCCGGCCGCACCTGGCCGGTCGCAGCTCGCTGGCCACAGTTCCTTGCAGGAGTACCGACATGAGCATCCGTCCGAGCGAAACCGTTTTCCGTCCGCGCGACGTCGAGCGCCTGGTCGTCGGCCAGGCCACGTCCGACGGTGCCGGAGTCAAGCTCACCCGCGTGCTGGCGCAGCCCCTACAGCGCCGGCTCGACCCCTTCCTGATGCTGGATGCCTTCGGCAGCGACAAGGCCGACGACTACATCGCCGGTTTTCCCGATCATCCGCATCGAGGCTTCGAGACCATCACCTACATGATTGCCGGCCGCATGCTGCATCGTGACAGTGCCGGCCATGAAGGCCTGCTGGAAAACGGCGGTGTGCAGTGGATGACGGCCGGCCGTGGCGTGATCCATTCCGAGATCCCGCAGCAGCAGGAAGGCCTGATGGAAGGTTTCCAGCTGTGGCTGAATCTGCCGGCACGGGACAAGCTGAGCGCGCCCTGGTATCGGGACTTCACCAGCGGCGAACTGCCGCGCTTCACCACCGATGGCGGCGTGCAGGCGACGGTGATCGCCGGTGAAAGCCATGGCACGGCCGGCGCGGTGACGCGAGAGGCGACCGCGCCGCTGTATCTCGATCTGCACCTGCCGGCCGGCGCCCGCTTCAGCCAGCCGTTGCCGGCCGGGCACAATGCCTTCCTGTACGTCTATCGTGGTGAATTGGATGTCGCCGGCGCGGCGGTGCCTGCCGGGCGCATGGCCATCCTTGCCAACGAAGCGGCGTGCGACGGCGTGGTCGTGGAGGCCGCCGGCGTGGAAACGCGCGCGCTGCTGATTGCCGGCAGGCCGCTGAACGAGCCGATCGCGCAGTACGGGCCTTTCGTCATGAATACCGAGCAGGAAATCTACCAGGCACTGGCCGACTACCGCGCCGGCACGCTGACTGGCGGCTGAAGCCGGCGGCATCCGGGCGGGCAATGTGCCTTCCCGCCGTGGTGGGAGGGGAAGGCCGGTGTGGGCCGTCCGGCCTCAGCCGGCGAGGGCCTTCAGCGCTGCTACCTGGGCGGTGATCGGCGCGGGAATCGGCATTTCGCCGGCCAGCATGGCGCGGATCTGCGCCGCGTTGTCCGCCACTGATGGGGCGTCCGGCAGCGTGCCGAGCGGCGGGGCGCCGCCTTCCTCGCCGCGCACGCCGATCGTCGCGCTGCCGTCCTGGTAGATCTTCATCTCCGGGCAGCGCCGCGGGTTGGCGTAAATCTCGCCTTCGGTGCCGCGCAGCAGCATCGCGCGGCCGGCATCGGCGCGCAGGAAGGCGTCCATGCGCTCGAGGTATTCAGGGTGGGTGACCGCGACCACCCGCACGCTGCGGCCACGGCAGGGATCGAGCAGCTTGGCGACGATGTGGCCGCTGGCACGCACGCCCATGCGCGTGCGCAGCGCCAGCAGCGGGTCGAGCCCGGGCAATAGACTGTCAACGTGGAGACAGGCCAGGCGATCGGCTGCCAATCGCCGCGAAGCCTCCTCGGCGCTGGCCGCGGGCTGCAGGCCGAGGGCGGCAAGCAACTCGAAAGGGCTCACCCGGGTGTCGAAATCGTGCCGGCCCTGGATCAGCACCGGCACGCCTTCGCGCGCCAGCAGCATCGCTACCAGCGGCATCAGGTTGGACTGGCGGCGGGCGCCGTTGTAAGTGGGCAGCACCACGCAGCGCGGGCCGTCGGGCACCGCCAGCTGCACTGTCCGCGCATCCATCGCCTGCTTGAAGCCGATCAGCTCCTCGAGCGATTCGCTCTTGATGCGGAAGGCGATCAGGATGGCGCCGAGCTCGATGTCCGGCACCTTGCCGTCGAGGATGTCGCCGAACAGGCTTGCCGCCGTGGCAGTGTCGAGTGAACGCGCGCCCTTGGCGCCCCGTCCGATTTCCTTGATGATTGGGCCGTAGTTCATGGCGGCGATTATGGGCATGTTTGTACCGCCTCACCAGTCCGCCGCGCACCAATACCGGATACGGAGCGAGTACAGAATGGAAGTCGGATTCATCGGACTCGGCCTCATGGGCCGACCCATGGCACTGAACCTGATCAAGGCCGGCCACACCGTGCATGTGTGGAGCCGCCGGCGCGAATCGATGCAACCGCTGCTCGATGCCGGCGCCGGCGATGCCCCCAGCGCGGCCGAGGTGGCCCGCCGTGCGGCGATCACCATCAGCATCGTCGCCGATGCGCCGGACGTCGAGCAGATCACGCTCGGCAGCGCTGGAGTGGCCGAAGGCGCTGCGGCCGGCCACATCCACATCGACATGAGCACGATCGCGCCGGCGGCGGCGCAGTCGATCGCCTCCCGTCTGGCCGAGCGCGGCGTCAGCATGATCGACGCGCCGGTGTCCGGCGGCGAAGTGGGCGCCATCGCCGCCACGCTGACGATCATGGCTGGCGGCGATACGGCGGCGTTCGAGCGCGCGCTGCCTCTGTTCCAGGCCATGGGCAAGTCAGTCACCCGCATCGGCGGCAGCGGCGCGGGCCAGGTGGCCAAGGCCTGCAACCAGATCCTGACCGGCGTCGGCGTGGCGGCGGTGGCCGAGGCGCTGAATTTCGCCAGCAAGAGCGGCGTCGATGGCGCCAGGGTGCGCGAGGCGCTGCTCGGCGGTTTTGCCTGGTCGCGCATCCTCGAAAACCACGGCCAGCGCATGCTCGAGCGCAACTTCAAGCCGGGTTTCAAGGCCTGGATGCACCAGAAGGACATGCGCATCGTCATGGAAGAGGCGCACCGCCTCGGCCTGGCGCTGCCGTCGTCGGCGGCGACGGCGCAGATGTTCAATGCGATGGCCGGCAGCGGTCTGGGCGAGGATGACTCGGTGGCGATGCTGAAGCTGCTCGAACGCATGAGTGGCGGCACGGGCGAGTGAGGAGAGAAGCATGAAAGTCGGTTTCATCGGATTGGGTGTGATGGGCGAGCCGATGGCACGCCACCTGCGTGCCGCGGGGCACGAGCTTGCGGTGTGGGCGCGGCGGCCCGGATCGGCAGCGGCGCTGGCAGCCGAAGGCGTGCCGGTGTGCGCCACGCCTGCCGAACTGGCGGCGCGCAGCGACGTGGTGGTCACCATCGTCACCGCCAGCGCAGACGTGGATGCGCTGGCTTTCGGCGAGCAGGGCCTCGCTGCCGGTTTCGCGCCAGGCGCCGTGCATGTCGACATGAGCACCATTGCGCCGGCGATGGCGCGCTCGCTGGCCGAGCGCTACGCCGCGCGAGGCATCGGTTTCGTCGATGCGCCGGTGTCCGGCGGCGGCCAGGGCGCGCGCGATGCGACGCTGGCGATCATGGCCGGCGCCGACGAGGCGGTGCTGGCGCGCGTGCGCCCGCTGCTCGAAGCGATGGGCAAGCGCATCGTGCACATCGGGCCGCCGGGAGCCGGCCAGGTGGCCAAGGCCTGCAACCAGATGATCATGGTGTCGACCATCCAGGCCTGCGCCGAGGCCGTCAGCCTGGCCAATGCACACGGCGTGGACGTGGCTGCGGTGCGCAGCGCGCTGATGGGCGGGTCGGCGGCGTCGCGCGTGCTGGAAGTGATGGGGGCCAAGATGGTCGAACGCGATTTCGCCGCAGGCGTCGAGGCGCGGCTGCACCACAAGGACTTCGCGCTGCTGATGGACGAGGCGGCCCGGCTCGGCGCGCCGCTGCCGGTGGCCGCTCAGGTCTGGCAGCAGCTCAATGCGCTGATGCGGGCAGGCTGGGGGAAGGACGACACCGCCAGCCTGCTGCGGGTGCTGGAAAGCTCGGATCGATAGGCCAGCTTCTCGCAGCAGCCGTGCCGGGGACGGTAGGCTCAGCCGCGCGGCTTGCCGTACCAGCGGAAGCGCTCGATGACTTCCGTCATTTCCTCGGTGGACAGCAGCACGGGCGGGCCGAGCTGCAGCGTGCGCCAGTATTGTTCGCACAGGGTCTCGAACTCGATCGCCAGCGCCAGCGCGTGCTGCAGGTCGCGGCCGAACGCCAGCATGCCGTGGTTCGCCAGCAGGCAGGCGCTGCGCTGGTGCAGGGCGGCGACGGCGGCATCCGACAGCGCCTGGGTGCCGAAAGTGGCGTAGCGCGCGCAGCGCACGGTGCTGCCGCCGAAGCGCGCGATCATGTAGTGGAAAGGCGGGATGTCGAGGCGCTGGCAGGCGAGCGCGGTGGCGAAGGGCGCATGGGCGTGGAGGATCGCGCCGGCGTCGGGAAAGGCGGCGTAGATGTCGCGGTGCAGCTGCCATTCGGACGAAGGCGCGAACAGGCCTCGCCAGTTGCCGTCGGTGTCGACGATGGCCATGTCTTCCGGCCGGCAGCGTTCTGCCGGCAACCCGCTCGGCGTGATCAGCATGCAGGCCGGCGACGGCAGGCGCACGCTGGCATTGCCCGCGGTGCCGACGTTCAAGCGTGCGGCGCCCATCGCGTGCATGGTGTCGAGCAGGGCGGCGCGTAGCTCCGGACCGGCGTCGGCGTCCGGCGGGGTCGGCTGTGCGGCAGCTTCGGCGCTCATCGTGCGGCCTCGGGGTAGAGGCCGGCGAGTTGACCGGGGGCGGTGATGCCGCGCTCGGTGACGATCGCAGTGATCAGCGATGCCGGCGTGATGTCGAATGCGGGGTTCGCAACGCGGGTGCCGGGCGCTGTCTGGTGCAGTTCGGCGAGGCCGCCGCTGGCGTCGATGCCGCGCAGCATGCAGAGCTCTGCCGCGCCACGGTCTTCGATCGGAATGGACGGCCCGTCCGCGCAGCCGAAGTCCAGCGTCGAATGCGGTGCCGCGATGTAGAAGGGTACGCCGCTTGCCTGTGCGGCGAGCGCCTTCAGCCAGGTGCCGACTTTGTTGGCGGTGTCGCCGTTGGCGGCGATGCGGTCGGCGCCGGTGATCACCAGGTCGATTTCGCCGCGCATCAGCAGCAGGCCGGCGGCGTTGTCGGCGATCAGGGTGTGCGGCACGCCGGCGGCAGCCAGTTCCCAGGCAGTCAGCAGGCCCTGGTTGCGCGGCCGGGTTTCGCTGACGAAAACTTCTACGGCAATGCCTGCGGCCTGCGCGGCATAGACCGGCGCCAGCGCGGTGCCGGCGCCGCAGGTCGCGAGCCAGCCGGCGTTGCAGTGGGTCATCAACCGTACCGGGCCGGGGCGGCGGGTCGCGATGGCTTCGATCAGCGTCAGGCCGTGGCGGCCGATGGCGTCGCAGGTCGCGGCGTCGCCGGTGCGGATCGCTTCGGCTTCGGCCCAGGCAGCGGCCAGGCGGTCGCCGGCGGGCAGCGGCCGCAGTAGCTTCGCCATGCGCGCCAGCGCCCAGTGCAGGTTGACTGCGGTCGGCCGGGTGGCGGCCAGCGCCTGCAGGGCATGCTCGAGCGCCGGGCCGCTGCTGTCGTGCAACAGCGCGAGGGCGACGCCATGGGCGGCGGTGGCGCCGATCAGCGGCGCGCCGCGCACCTGCATGTCGCGGATGGCGCGGGCGGCGTCGGCCAGCGTGGCGAGGCGCCGGGTTTCGCTGCGGAAGGGCAGCGCCGTCTGGTCGAGGATGAGAACCGTGTCGCCGTTGCGGCGCAGCGTGGGGATGGGCTGTTCGAACATTCAGGAGTCCCGGTGTCAGACCGCGTTGAGCTTTTCGCAGGCGGCGTCCAGCGTCGCTTCGTTCTTGGCGAAGCAGAAGCGCACCACCTTGTCGTCGTGGCCGTCGGCGAAGAAGGCGGACACCGGGATCGCGGCGACGCCGATTTCGCGGGTCAGGTATTCGCAGAAGGCGGTGTCGCCCATGTCGGAAATCGCACCGTAGCGGGCGAGCTGGAAATAGGTTCCGCGCGAGGGCAGCAGCTCGAATCGCGAAGTGGCCAGCGCGCTGCGGAAGAGGTCGCGCTTGGCCTGGTAGAAGGCCGCCAGGCCGGCGTGGCGCGAGGCGTCGGCCATGTAGTCGGCGAGCGCGAGCTGCACCGGCGTATTCACGGTGAAGACGTTGAACTGGTGCACCTTGCGGAATTCCGCCATCAGTTCGCACGGCGCGACCACGTAGCCGACCTTCCAGCCGGTGATGTGGTAGGTCTTGCCGAAGCTCGAGACCACGAAGCTGCGCTCGGCGAGCTCGGGGTGGGCGGCGCAGCTGGCGTGGGCGACGCCGTCGAAAACGATGTGCTCGTAGACTTCGTCGGCGACGATGACGATGCCGGTGCCGCGTACCAGCTCGGCAAGGCGGTCGAGGTCGCTGCGCTGCCAGACGGTCGCGGTCGGGTTGTGCGGGGTGTTGATCATGATCATGCGGGTGCGCGGCGTGATCGCCGCCGCCACCGCCGTCCAGTCCGGACGGTAGTCGGGTGCCGCCAGCCGCAGCCGCACGGCCTTGCCGCCGGCCAGCTCGATCGATGGCACGTAGGAGTCGTAGACCGGCTCGAACACGATCACTTCGTCGCCGGGATGGACGCAGGCCGCGACTGCGGTGAACAATGCCTGGGTGGCGCCGGCGGTGATGGTGATCTCGGCCTCGACGTCGTAGCGCGTGCCGTACAGCGTCTCGATCTTGGCTGCAACCGCTTCGCGCAGCGGCAGGCAGCCGGCCATCGGCGGATACTGGTTGTGGCCGGCGCGCATCCAGTGCGCGACGCGTTCGAACAGGACGTCCTCGGCGTTGAAGTCCGGGAAGCCCTGCGACAGGTTGATCGCCCGGCATTCCTGCGCCAGGCGCGACATGACGGTGAAGATCGTGGTGCCGACCGTGGGCAGGCGCGAGTTGATCGGAGCGGGAAAGTGCGGCATGGCGGGCGGGAAAGCGGATGGAGCCGCCATTGTCGCAAAGAGCGCATGGAGATGGCAGCACAGCGGCGGCAGGCTGCAACGGCCGGCACGGCGACGAGCCTTGCCGCCGCAGCAAGGTGGCGAGGGGCGGCGTGCTAGAATCCGGCGCGTCTTCATCCTGTCCGGCGATACCTCTTCGCCCTGCCTACCGTGCGCAATCTGCTGATCCTCATTCTCGTCATCGCCGGCATCTGGTGGATTCGGCGGGCGATGGCGCGGATCGGGAAGAAGCCGGCCAAGGGCAAGGATGGCCGAGCCGATATTGCCGCCGAGCGCGTTCTGGAATGCGCCCATTGCGGCATCAACGTGCCCGAATCCGAGGGCGTGCGTGCGCACGGCCGCTTCTATTGTTCCGATGCGCATCGGCTTGCCGGTCCGCGGCAGTGAAATGAGCGCGATTGCGTCGATCGCCATCGAGCGTTCGCGCCTCGCCTCGCTTCATTTTCTCAACCTCTTCCGGCTGGTGCTGGCGGGGCTGTTCGTGGTGGCGGGCGAGGATCTGGGGCTGGGGAGCGAGATGCCGGCGCTGTTCCGCGTCGTCGCATATGGCTATGTGGCGAGCGCCCTGGTGCTCGGTTTCCGCGAAGTGCCCGGCTACCTGGGTGAAGCGCGCACGATCGCGCTGCAGGCCGTGATCGATGTCGCGGCGCTGTCGCTGATGATGTGGGCGAGCGGCGGCTACGGCAGCGGCATCCCCGTGCTGATGATGGTGATGCTGGCCGGCGTCGGCCTGGTGGCGGAAGGACGCATGGTGCTGTTCTTCGCCGCGCTGGCGACCATCGCGGTGCTGATCGAGAATGCATGGCGCCTGGCAGTCGGGGATCAGCCGGTCGATTTCCTCAAGGTCGGCATCTTCTGCACCGGCTTTTTCGGCATTGCCTTGATCGCCCGCCTGCTCGCGTCGCGTGCGCAGGCCAATGCCTCGCTCGCGGCCGAGCGTGGAGAGGCGCTGGCGAAGCAGCAGGCGGTCAACGAACGCATCATCCATGACATGCAGGATGGCGTGATCGTAGCCGATGCAAAGGGCCGCGTGCTGCAGTCGAACCCCCAGGCGGCAGTCCTGCTCGGCATCGAAACGAGCGGCCCGGGTTTGCTCGAAGGGCTGCGATTGATGGATGTCGATCCAGTGTTCGACGAGTTGCTGTGCGGGCGCCAGCCGGACGGCGGCCTGCTGCGCATCGGTCCCGGGGGACGGCTGATGCGGTGCCGTGTGGTGTATGGCGAGCAGCGTGGCGGGGAGGGCAGTGATCTCCTGATCTACCTGACCGACTTCGAGGACATTCAGCGTGAGCTGCAGCAGATCAAGCTGGCGGCCCTGGGGCGTCTGACGGCCAGCATGGCGCACGAGATCCGCAACCCCCTGTCGGCCGTGACCCAGGCGGCCGAATTGCTGCGTGACGAGAAGCGCGGTGAGATGCAGGGAAGGCTGGTGCGCATCATCAACGACAATGCGCATCGAATCGAGCGCATGATCCGCGACGTGCTGGCGCTGGGCCGGCGCGAACAGGGGCTGCCCGAAGCCTTGCCACTGGCACAGTTCGCCGCCGAAGTGATCGAGGCGAGGACGTTCAGTGAATCCGCCGAGCGTGATCTGTATGCGATCGAGATCGACCCCTCGCTCAGCTTCGCCATCGACCGGGCGCATCTGCACCAGATACTCGACAATTTGCTGGCGAATGCGCGGCGCTACTGTTCGGGCAGGCCTGCGGCCATTCGCCTGCATGCGGTGGCACTGGCGGGCGAGCGCGTCGCGCTGCATGTATGCGACGATGGCCCAGGCCTTGACGAGGATACCTGCCTGCACCTGTTCGAACCTTTCTTCACGACCCACGCCAAGGGCACGGGGCTGGGGCTGTACATCGCGCGCGAGCTGGCCGAGGCCAACGATGCCACGCTCGAGCTTGCGGCGGCCGGCCCCGGTGCGGATTTCGTCCTTGAAGGGCGCCAGAAACCATGAGCTTCCAGGAACGCCGTCTCCACCCCCAATCCGTCGATGTCCTCGTCGTCGATGACGAGGATGACATCCGGGAACTGCTGGAGCTGTCGCTGCTGCGCATGGGACTGGGCTGCGACACGGCCGGTTCGGTCGCCGAGGCGCGTGCATGTCTCGAGCAACGGCGCTACCGTTTGTGCCTGACCGACATGCGCCTGCCCGATGGCGAAGGCTTCGAGCTGGTCGAGTACATCCAGCAGCATCTTCCCGGCCTGCCGGTGGCGGTGATCACGGCATTCGGCAGCATCGACACCGCGATCCGCGCGCTCAAGCTCGGCGCCTTCGATTTCGTCACCAAGCCGATCGAGCTCAAGGTGCTGCGCGAACTCGTCAGCCATGCGCTCAAGCTCGAGCCGGCCGCAGGTGCCGATGCACCGGACGGGCGCAGGCTGATCGGCGCTTCGCCGGCTTTCCAGCAGTTGCGCAGCCAGGCCGAGAAGCTGGCGCGCAATCAGGCGCCGGTGTTCATCCATGGGGAGTCGGGTACCGGCAAGGAGGTCATCGCCCGCCTGATCCATTCGCTCGGCGCGCGCGCCGGCGGCCCGTTCGTGCCGGTCAACTGCGGGGCGATTTCGCCCGAGCTGATGGAGAGCGAATTCTTCGGCCACCGCAAGGGCAGCTTCACCGGTGCCGCCAGCGACAAGGAGGGTTTGTTCCAGGCTGCGCGTGGTGGCACCCTGTTCCTCGACGAGATCGGCGAGTTGCCGCTGTCGATGCAGGTCAAGCTGCTGCGCGCGTTGCAGGAGCGGGCCGTGCGTCCGGTGGGTGCGCATGCCGAGGAGGCGGTGGACGTGCGCATTCTGTCGGCTTCTCACCAGGATCTGGCGCGGCTGGTGGCCGAGGGGCGCTTCCGCCAGGATCTGTTCTTCCGCATCAACGTGATCACACTGCGTGTTCCGCCGCTGCGCGAGCGCAGCGAGGACATTCCGGCACTGGCCGAACACATTCTTGCCCGTGTCGCTGAGCGCGAAGGCACAGCGCCGCGCCGCCTGTCGCCTGCCGCGCTGGCAGCGCTGCAGCGCCATTTCTTCCCGGGGAACGTGCGTGAGCTGGAGAACCTGCTCGAACGCGCCTGCGCCCTGTGCGAAGGGGACGAGATCGGCGCCGAGGATATCGATCTGCTGCCGGTCGAATTCGGGTCGCCAACGCCGCCGGGCCCCGCGGCGCCATCGGAGCCCGGCATATCTGCTGCCGGCGGCTACGATCCCGAGGCGGACGGCGAGGTCGAGCGTCTGCGCGTGCTGAAGGCACTGGAGCAGACACGCTGGAACCGCAGCGCGGCGGCGCGCATGCTCGGCATGACGCTGCGCCAGTTGCGCTATCGGCTGCAGAAGTGGGGTATGGAGTAGGGGCTGGCACCGGCGTGAAAGCCGGCCACAGCCCTTGGCTTCATTGCTCGAGGCGGCGCAGGTATTCGCGTGTGAACATGCGCTCGGGCAGGTCGCGAACGTTCATCGTCTCATAGGTGAGGACCGAGACTTCGCCGCGCTTGAGGGCGTCTTCCATGACCAGGCGGGTAGGGCGCAGGCGACCGGCCAGTTCCTTGAAGTCCTCGTAGCGGGCGGTCTTGAGCAGGCGTCCGGACAGGGCATAGAACTCGGCCTTCAGCGGGCGCTTGTCCTGTTCGGCGATCCAGTACTTGACCCTCGAGTAGGTGACGCTGCGGTCCACCGCGACGAGGTCGAGCACGATCGCCGCCTGCCCATCCAGTGTTTCCTCGCCGATGATGCTGGGCGAGTAGTCGCCGGCGAAATTGGCGCGCGCCAGGTCGCCGTTGGCCACCTGGCCGGTGAGGCGCTGAGCGAGCGACAGGCGCACGGGCTGGGAGACGCTTGGCATGAAGATCCACAGATCGCGGCCCCGCATCAGCAGTGCCTGACCGCGCTCGGAGGCGGGCTCGGTTGTCAGCACGATGGTGTTTTCGTTGCCGCGCGACAGAATGCGGAACTTGCGCTGATCGGTCTGCTGGCCGTCACTCAGGTTGCGGATGGTGATTTCGGTCTGGAAGCTTTCGCGCGGAAAGCGGATTTCGTCCGCACGCTTGACCATCTCGAGCGCTTCGGGTGTCGCTGCAGGGGTGGCTGCTGCTTGCGCACCCGCTTCCTGGGCATGCACCTGCATCCAGGCTGGGAGCAGCACGGCGCCAGCCAGCAAGCCGAGCATGCTGCGGCGCATTCGGCGTTCATGATTCATCGCTTGGCTCATGGATGCTATCCTCTTGGCGTTTTTCATCAATTCGTGACCATCCAGATGGCTATTGTTCGGGTCGAAAATGTCAGCAAGCACTATCGTCTGGGCGACCAGGACGTGAAGGCGCTGACCAATGTGTCGCTCGCGATCGAGCCCGGGGTTTTTCTGGCCATCGCCGGTCCGTCCGGCAGCGGCAAGTCTACACTGCTGAACATCATCGGTTGCATCGATACGCCGACTTCGGGACGCGTCATCATCGATGGCCACGATGTATCCGGGCGGACTCCGGATCAGCTCGCCGACGTGCGCGCGCGGACCATCGGCTTCATCTTCCAGACTTTCAACCTGCTGCCGGTGCTGTCGGCGGCGGAAAACGTCGAGTATCCCCTGCTGCAGCTCAAGGAGCTGTCGAAGACCGAGCGGCAGGAGCGGGTGAAGCATTATCTCGAAGTCGTCGGCCTGACCAAGTATGCTTCGCACCGCCCCAACCAGCTGTCAGGCGGACAGCGCCAGCGTGTGGCGATCGCGCGTGCGCTGGCGACGCATTCCAAGATCGTGCTGGCCGACGAGCCGACCGCCAACCTCGACAGCAAGACGGGAACGAGCATTCTGAAACTGATGCGGCGGATCAATCGCGAATCGGGCACCACCTTCGTCTTTTCCACTCACGACCGCAAGGTCATGAACATGGCGGATCGCCTCGTGCGCATCGCAGACGGTGAAATCACCGCGCTGGGCATGCGTGCGGACGATCAGTGGGTGTTCGTTCAGGATCATCGCCCCAAGGGCGAAGTCGAGCCTGAGGTCTAGGAGTCTTCATGTCTTTGATTCGACGTACTGCGCTGGCGCTTGCCTGCGCTTCTTGCGCGCTTTCCGGATTCGCGGCTGAACAGGCCGTGGAGGATGCCGAACTCGATGCCCTGCTGGATATCGGGGCCCCTGGCGAAAGCGGTTCGGGCATCCGGCTGTCCGGCTATGGCGAGCTGGGCGCGGCCTACACTTATGCCGATGACGAGCGCTGGTCGCGGCTGCGAGCGCGTCTCGAACTGGTTGCCAGCGGCGGGCTGGGGGAGCGATCGCGCTGGAAGCTGTCCGCGCGGGCGGATGCCGACGGCGCTTTCGACCTCGAGGACGACTACTATCCGTCCGCCGTTCGCAGGGACCAGCGCCGGGATGCCATCGTGCGCGAAGCCTGGGTTGATTTCGGTGCGGGCGACTGGGAGTTCCGCTTCGGCCGGCAGCACATCATCTGGGGTGAAATGGTCGGTTTCTTCTTTGCCGACGTGGTGTCCGCACGCGACATGCGCGATTTCCTGCTGCCCGAACTGGAGGCCATGCGCATAGGCCAGTGGGCCGCGAGGGCTGAGTATTTCGGCGGGGAAACACATTTCGAGATGATCTGGATTCCGAGCCCGAGCTACGACGACATCGGCAAGCCGGGTTCGGATTTCTACATGTACCCACGTCTGCCAGCCGGTGCCCGGGTGAAAGAGCGGGAGCCCTCGGACAGTCTTTCGAACAGCAATTGGGGGCTGCGCGTTTCGCGGCTGATCGGCGGCTGGGACATGAGCGCCTTCTACTATCGCAGCAGCGACATCACGCCCACGCTGGGACTGAACCCCGCAACGATGGGACTGGAGCTGACGCATGAGCGGATACGCCAGATCGGTGGCACTTTCAGCAAGGATCTGGGTAGTTTCGTCCTCAAGGGCGAAGCCGTTCATACCAGCGGCCGCAGTCTGAACACTTTCCTGGAAGGCGGGCGGATCGGCCTGGAAAAGACCGACATGCTCGACTATGCCTTCGGCGTGGATGTCCCGTACCAGGATGTGTGGCGATTCAACCTGCAGTACTTCGCCCGCTGGCTCGACCGGCACGACGAACGCATGGGGCTGGACCGCGAGGAGCGCGGCGTGACTTTCCAGGTCGTGCGCGAAATCGGCAGCGCCGTCGAACTCGAGCTTCTGGCCGCGGCCAGCCTCAATCGCAGCGATTACATGCTGCGTCCCAAGGTGAGCTGGAAGTTCGCACCCGAATGGCGTGCCACTGCGGGCATGGACATCTTCCATGGACCCCAGGAAGGCATGTTCGGCCGGTTCGACGAACGCGACCGTGTTTATATGGAAGTTCGGCGCTGGTTCTGAATCGGGCCGGATGCCACCAGTGAGCGCTGCAGCTCTTCGAGTTCGGCGCGCTTCTGGAACATCCGGTAAATGGTGCGCGACTCGCCGTCGCTGCGGCCGGCGTGCAGATCGACCAGATGGTCCAGCCGCCGCTGGCAGAGATGCATCAGCACTGCGGGGGCGCCCACCCGGGGGCAGATCTTCTCCGGGCCGACCATCTGGTAACCCAGCATGCGCCGGTAAAAACCGGCATGGCGGGGATGAACTTCGATGAAAGTGTCGGTGACGCGGTAGGTCAGGCGGGCAACGAGGTACAGGAGCTGCATCATGCCGGCCAGTGCTTCATACGAACTGTGCTCGGGATCCATCGCCAAGCGTGTGATTTCGCACACTTTGCCGCCGTTTTTGCGGGCCGCGTCGATCTCGGCGCGATAAAGTGTATCTGCTAGGAGACCTTTGCCCACGTCCAGGCACAAAGTCAAAGTGGCGACCGCGTGATCGCCCTTGCAGGCCGCGACCGTGATGTCGCGCTCGTCCAGACTCTCGCCCTGTCCATAGGGGAAAAGGCCGCGCGAGGAGTACATCCGCTCGATGAGCCGGGCAGTGTTGCGTTTGAGTGCGTCTGCACCGTTGGCGATGCGGATTTCATAACCGTCCCGGATCAGTCTGAAGTCGGGGTTCAGACGATGTGAGTCCGTCGGATGTTGTGACTTCCAGGTGGGTACTGGATTCAGGTCGGTGCCGGAAAAAAGGGCGAGTGCGCGTTGTGAGCGGGTCGCCAGATCAACGGGGCGGCGCTGAGAGGAAGCGTCCATGGGTAGTGCGATCCTTCGCGTTCGTTCGTTTGGTTACGCCCTTGTCCTAGGTTGGCGCATGTTTCGATGTCGACTTGTTTCTTCAGAAGCCCCGGCACTCTAGCCAGCAGACGCATGCAGCAGTGTAAGGGATTGTGTGCATTTGTTCCTCGGAACATATTACACAGCTTTGTAGCATTCTGGTGAAGCATGTCGTCGTATCATAGCGGGCTACGAATCCTGGGAGGAACTAGAACATGATCCAGAAGTCATCGAGTATGCTCGCCTGGGTGTGGCGCGCTGTGTTCATGCTGGCTGCAGGAGCACTGCTTTCGGCCTGCGCAAGCTCGTATCCGCCTGCGCCCGCTGCTGCTGCGGACTCCGAGTACAACTACATGATCGGGCCGGGTGACAACATCGATATCGTCGTATGGCGCAATCCCGAACTGTCGATGACGGTTCCCGTGCGGCCCGACGGCAAAATCACCACGCCATTGGTCGAGGATCTGCCTGCGATGGGCAAGGATGCTTCGACGCTGGCGCGGGATATCGAGCAGGAGCTTGCCAAGTTCATTCGCGATCCGGTGGTGACCGTGATCGTCACTGGTTTCGTCGGTCCCTACAGCGAGCAGATTCGGGTGGTCGGTGAAGCAGCCAAGCCCATGATCCTGCCCTATAACCAGAAGATGACACTTCTCGATGTCATGATCGCCGTCGGCGGCATGACCGAGTTCGCCGACGGCAACAGCGCGACCATTCTGCGTACTGCCGAAGGCAACAAGCAGTACAGCGTCCGTATCCGTGATCTGGTCAAGCGTGGCGACGTCTCTGCAAATGTCGAGATGCGCCCCGGCGACGTCCTGATCATTCCGCAAAGCTGGTTCTGATTCGCCAGTCCGCCAACCTCCGGAGTCCGCTTGACGCGTTTGCGCCAGGTGGCGGGCTTCGTGTCGATGAAGAAGTCTGATGGAAGAACTCGTAACACAAATCGTCGGTTACCTGCGTGGCATGTGGCGCTTTCGCTGGTGGGGCCTGGCATTCGCATGGGTGGTGGGGCTCACCGCCGGCGCCATCGTTTATCTGATGCCTGACAGGTACGAGTCCGAGGCGCGTATCCACGTTGACACCCAGTCGGTGCTCAGGCCGCTGATGTCCGGCCTTGCCGTTCAGCCTAACGTCGATCAGCAGATCGCGATGTTGAGCCGCACGCTGATCAGCCGGCCCAATGTCGAGAAGCTGATCACGATGGCGGACCTGGATCTCGATGTGCGTACGCCCGAACAGCGTGAAGCGCTGATCGGCAGGCTCATGAAGGATCTGCAGATTCGTTCGGCCGCCAGTACAAACCTTTTCATGCTCGCCTATTCGGATACCCGGCCGGATCGTGCGCAGCGTGTGGTCCAATCCCTGGTTTCGCTGTTTGTCGAGTCTGGTCTGGGGGGCAAGCGTCAGGATTCGGATTCTGCACGGCGTTTCATCGAGGAACAGATCCGCAATTACGAACAGAAGCTGGTCGAGGCCGAAAATCGCGTCAAGGAATTCCGCCTGCGCAACATGGCAGTGCTGGGTGATGGGGCGCAGGACTACGTTACGCAGATCGGCCAGATCACGGCCATGCTTCAGCAGGCTCAACTCGAGTTGCGTGAGGCAGAAAACGGTCGCGATGCGATGCAGCGTCAATTGGTGGGCGAAGAGCCAGTGCTGCTGCCGCAGACGCCACCCAACTCGGCGGTCTCCATTCCCGAGATCGATGGCCGTATCGATGCGCTCCAGCGCAATCTGGACGATCTGCTCCGGCGGTACACCGAGAAGCATCCCGACGTGATTGGTGTACGCCGTGTCATCGAGGAGCTCGAGGCTCAGAAGAGCAAGCAGATCGAGGAAATGCGCGCTTTGGGAGGCGCTTCCCAGTTTGGTGCGCTGAACTCCAACCCGGTTTTCCAGCAGATGAAGCTGGCGCTTGCCGAATCCGAATCACGTATCGCCTCGATGCGTGCGCGAGTGGGAGAGTACCAGGCAAGGCTGGATCAGCTGCGTGAGTTCGCCAAGCGGGTCCCCGAGATCGAGGCCGAGATGGCGCAGCTCAATCGTGACTACAACGTGCATAAGGCCAACTACGACAGTCTCGTTGCACGCCGCGAGTCGGCGACCATCTCCGTCGAAATGGATGCCCAGGGGGGCGTGGCCGATTTTCGTGTGATCGATCCGCCTACGCTTCCTAGCGCTCCGTCGGCGCCGAACCGTATCCTGCTGATGCCATTGGCTGCGCTGGTCGGTCTGGCGGCAGGTTTTGCATTGACTTTCCTGATCAGCCAGTTGCGCCCGGCGTTTGCCGATGGTCGCAACCTGCGTGAAGTCACCGGGCTTCCTGTCCTGGGGACGGTATCGATGTTGCAGACCGATGCGCGCAGAAACAAACGGCGGCGTGGTCTGGCAGCGTTCGGCGGAGGGATCGTTGCATATGCTGCGAGTTTCGCCATCGCTGTCGTAGTACTGAAATTGATCCAGGGCTGAATGGAAACGACACGATGAGTCTTATCGAAAAAGCGGCGCAACGCCTTGATAAACTGAAGCAAGCCTCGGGTGAGCTGCCTGCCGAGCTGCCTGCCCAATCTCCTGTCGTCCATGTTCCGGCTGCCGACAAGCCCGCGGCCGAGCATGCTGCCGTGCGCTCGTCCGAGGTGCCGAAGGCAGCTACGGGTCAGTCATTCAGCCGTGTCGTGTCGCGGGTCGCGCAGATCGATCTGGCGCGCCTGCACTCCCTCGGTCTGGTGACGCCCGATCATCCTCGCGGCACCATTGCCGAAGAGTATCGGGTCATCAAACGGCCCCTGCTCCGCAATGCCACGGCGACCGGTGCAGCCAAGATCGACGATGGCAATCTGATCATGGTGACCAGTGCGCTGCCTGGTGAAGGCAAGACCTTCAATGCGGTCAACCTTGCGATCAGCATGGCGATGGAGCTCGACTACACGGTTTTGCTCGTCGATGCGGACGTTTCGCGTCCTTCGGTGCTCAGGCAGCTCGGGCTGCCTCCAGAGAAAGGCCTGATGGATGTGCTGGCCGGGGATGTCACCGACCTCAGTGAAGTTCTGATGCGCACCAACATCGAGAAGCTCTCGATCCTGCCCGCGGGCATGCCGCATCAGCGTGCCACCGAATTGCTGGCATCCGATGCCATGACGCGCCTGCTCGAGCAGATGGCGAGCCGTTATCCGGACCGGATCATCGTGTTCGATTCACCGCCTCTGCTGGTGACCACCGAATCGCGGGTGCTGGCCACGCATATGGGACAGATCGTCATGGTGGTCGAAGCCGAACGGACCACGCATGCCACAGTCAAGCAGGCGCTTGCCACCATCGAGAGCTGCCCCATCAAGTTGATGGTGCTGAACAAGTCTCGCGGGCAGGGGGCCGACTCGATCTATGGTTATGGCTATGGTTACGGCTATGGCGATGCACCGCGCGAGCAGGCGGCCTGAGATGTGTACGAGGATGACGCCTGCGTTGTCGATACTCGTGCTTGCCATGTTCATGGCGATGCCGGCGGTAGCGCAGACGGTGACCATCACTCCTCGGCTCGACACCCGGCTGACATGGACCGACAACGTCGATACCTCGGACGACAATCCACAGAAGGACTGGATTGCCGAAATATCCCCGGGTATCGGCCTGTCGCGTGAGTCAGGGCGTTTTCGCGGTTATTTGAATGCCAGCCTGCGCAATCTGGTTCATGCCCGGAAAACCGAAGATAACGAGACTTACCTTGCTCTCGATGGAAGCGGCGAGTTCGAGGCTGTCGAGGATACGGTGTTCATTGCGCTAAGAGGCTCGATCAGCCGCACCAATACATCGGCATTCAGCCGGCGGGGCAGCGGCGATTCGCTCAGTGCATACAAGGCCGACGAAACGCGCATGTGGTCGGTTGCGCCACGCTACCAGTTCAGATTTGGCGATGCGGGTTTCGGGCGCCTGGGCTACGAGTCCCGCTGGCTGGCGGGCGGTAGCGGAACCTTGGCGGATACTCGGCAGGAGCGTTGGATCGTGTCCGTATCCGATCCAAGTGCCTTGCGTCTTTTCGGCTGGGGCGTCAATCTCATGCGCATCGATACGAGCTTTGAGAAGGGCTCAAATCGTAATGTTGTGCAGGAAATCGGCCGCGCCACGTTGTTCGTCAATATCGACCCGCAGTTTCGAATGCGGCTGATCGGTGGTTACGAATCCAACGACTACGAATTGAGCGATGGAGAAGAAGGCTCCATCTGGGGTGCGGGCTTCGATTGGTATCCAACTGAGCGAACCCGTCTTTCGGTGTCGGGTGAAGACCGGATTTTCGGTATCGGCTATGACGTCCGGTTTCGGCATCGCATGGCCCGGTCTACATGGAATTTTTCGGCAAGCCGCGATATTTCGTCAACCCTTGATGAGCTAGCAGGTGGCGAGATACTGGATCCGGTGTTCCAGCTTTTCTACATGCGCACCGATCCGAGTTTGCCCGAGGCCGAGCGCATGCGGCAGGCGCGTGCGGAGTATGAGCGTGCAGGGGGTGTCGGCATCCGCACCAATGCCTATTTCCTGCAGCGAACGATCGGTGGGGGCGTATCCTTTGTCGGGGCACGTAATACTCTGTCATTCTCCATCCGGCGTGCCGAGCGTGAGCGCTTGGATGCCTTTTCCGGTTTTCTGGCCGGAGATTTCTCCGAGTTCGAGTATACCGATACGCGAGCGGCATCCGTTACGCTGCTGCATCGGCTGACGGGAACGTCGAACCTGAATGGCTCAATCACTCGCTCCAACACCGAGGGCCGGGGGATCAACAATCAAGATGTCGATCGCCTGCTCCTGAACATTGGCGTTACGCGTCGTCTCAGTCCGGACACGACGGCTGGTCTCAACTATCGTCATACCAAGTCCACGGGCACTGACGACTATTCCGAGAATGCCATCAGTGCCACGCTCGGCATGCAATTTTGAGCACACCCCAGATGTACGAATCATTCTTCAAGTTCAAAGGCAAGCCCTTCCAGCTCAATCCGGATCCGACCTTTTTCTACGGCAGCCGCGGACACAAGCGTGCGATGGCCTACCTGGAATACGGCCTGCACCAGAGCGAGGGCTTCATCGTCATTACTGGCGAGATCGGCGCGGGCAAGACCACCATCGTACGCAGCCTGCTCGAACAGCTTGATCCGGCGCAGGTCGTCGCGGCCAACCTCGTCAGTACGCAGATCGACGCCAGCGACATGCTGCGCATGGTCGCAGCGGCCTTTGGCGTGCCGGCCGGGAATCTGGACAAGGCTGGACTGCTGCTCGCGCTCGAGACTTTTCTGGTGTCGGTTGCCGCGGCCGGCAAGCGTGCGCTGCTGATCGTCGACGAAGCCCAGAATCTGACGCCGGCTGCGGTCGAAGAACTGCGCATGCTGTCGAATTTCCAGCTCGAAGACCATGCCCTGCTGCAGAGTTTTCTGGTCGGCCAGCCCGAGTTTCGCGAGATCATGCAAAGTGGCCGGATGCAGCAGCTGCGCCAGCGTGTGATTGCTTCCTATCATCTCGGGCCGCTCGATTCGCAAGAGACCACGGGTTATATCGAGCACCGCCTCCGTCATGTCGGCTGGAGTGGCGACCCGATTTTCGAGTCCGGCGCCTACACCGCCATCTACGGCTATACCGGCGGTATTCCGCGCAAGATCAACACTTTGTGCGACCGCTTGCTGCTCGGTGCCTACCTGACGGACCGCCACACGGTCAGCGAGGCCGACGTTCGCGAGACCATCGACGAACTCAAGGAAGAGTTCGCTGCCTCTCGTTCGTCCAACGCCGAGACGCGTGTGCAGCCCTCGCCGGGGCTGGCGATCGACCAACTGGCGATCGAGAGATTGCAGGTCCCGCCCGAGCTCGTGAATCAGGTCGCGGAGATGGCTGCAAACGTCGATATCCTGCGCCTCGAGGCGCGTCTGACCAGCCTGGAACATTCGGTTTCCTCCACTTTGAACGTACTCAATCAATTACTGCAGGCGGTGCGTCGCGATGTGCCCGCTGAAGAGAAAAGTTCATGACCGTTTCGGTATCGTCCAGCGCCCCCGTCATCTGCGTCGTTGGCGCACGTCCCAACTACATGAAGGTGGCGCCGATCATTCGTGCCTTTGCCGCCCATCAGCCGCCGATTCCGACGCTGCTGCTGCATACCGGGCAGCACTACGATCCGGCGATGAAGGATCGCCTCTTCGCCGACCTCGATCTGCCCGAACCGGATGTCAATCTGGCCGTCGGCTCGGGTTCGCATGCGGTACAGACAGCCGAGGTCATGAAGCGCTTCGAGCCCGTCATCGACGAGCGCGGCGCGAGAGCCGTGCTCGTGGTGGGCGACGTCAATTCGACGCTCGCCTGCGCGCTGGTGGCCAGCAAGCGCCATATTCCGGTGGTGCACGTCGAGTCCGGCCTGCGCAGCAACGATCGCCGGATGCCGGAGGAAATCAATCGCATCCTGACCGATCAGCTCTCGGACATTCTGTACACAACCGAGCGCAGCGCCCATGGCAATCTCGAGCGCGAAGGCATTCCTGCCGAACGTGCCGTTTTCGTCGGCAACGTCATGATCGACAGCCTGCGTGCCAGTCTGCCGAAGGCGGTACCGGCGGCCGACCTGCTGGCCGCCGCTGGCCTCGATGCCGCTCGTATCGCTGGCGGTTACGGCGTGGTGACGCTGCATCGACCATCCAATGTGGACAATGCCGATACCCTTGGCCCGATCATCGATGCACTGAAAAAGGTCAGTGAATCGCTGCCGCTGATATTTGCCTTGCATCCGCGCACCCGCAACAATCTTGAACGCTTCGGCATGCTCGACCGGGTGGAGGAGGGCAACTTCCTGGTGCTGCCGCCGCAAGGCTACCTTGAGATGCTCGGCCTGATGTCCGGCGCCCGTCTGGTGCTGACCGACTCGGGGGGCATCCAGGAGGAGACCACTGCGCTCGGCGTGCCCTGCGTCACGATCCGCGAGAATACCGAACGTCCGATCACGGTCGAACAAGGTACTAATACACTTGTCGGAATCGACCCGGATGCCATCATTGCTGCTGCACGTGAGGTGCTGGGCACCGGCGGCAAGGCTGGCCGCATTCCCGAGTTCTGGGATGGACATACTGCGGAGCGGATTGCTGCCCACCTGCACGGCTGGCTGACAACTGCTGAATCGAACGCAACCAAGGTCTGACATGAGCGATCGCATCACCAACGCTTTTACCTGCGACGTCGAGGACTATTTCCAGGTCTCCGCGTTGGCGCCGCATTTCCCGCGCGAAGGCTGGGACGCCGTGCCCTGCCGCGTCGAGCGCAACGTCGATCGCATCCTCGAGATGCTCGATGGCCATGGCGCGCGCGGTACCTTCTTCACGCTCGGCTGGATTGCCGAACGCTTTCCGCAACTGGTCCGGCGCATCGCCGACAATGGCCACGAAGTGGCCAGCCATGGCTACAGCCACGAGCGCGCCAGCGCGATGACTCCCGAGGCTTTCTCCGCCGACATCCGCCTGGCCAAGGCCGTGCTGGAAGACATCACCGGCCAGCTCGTCACCGGCTACCGCGCGCCCAGCTTTTCGATCGGCACGGCCAATCTGTGGGCGCACGACTGCATCGCCGAGGCGGGTTACGCTTACAGCTCCAGTGTCTATCCGGTCAAGCACGATCATTATGGCATTCCCGACGCGCCACGTTTTCCGTGGCGGCTCGCGAATGGCCTGGTCGAAGTGCCGGTCACCACGGTTCGTGCCTTCGGCCGGAACTGGCCGGCGGGCGGTGGAGGCTTCTTCCGCTTGCTGCCGTATTCGCTGTCGCGCTGGCAGATCGCACGCGTCAATGCCGATGACAGGCGCCCGGCGATCTTCTATTTCCACCCGTGGGAAATCGATCCAGAGCAGCCGCGCGTGCAGGAAGCCAGCGCCAAGACGCGCTTCCGCCATTATGTGAATCTGGAGCGCACTGCTGCGCGCCTCGACCGTCTGCTGTCCGACTTTGCCTGGGGGCGTGCGGACGAAGTTTTCCGTGATGCGGCCTGATTGCTGCGCACCAGAACCGGTTTTCTGAATGTCGATCAAGATCAAAACGCTTTCACCCGAGCACATCGCGCGCTGGGATGCTTTCGTGCGCGAATGTCCGCAGGCGACTTTTTTCCACCTGTCGGCGTGGCAGGACATCGTACGCACGGTGTTCCGTCATCGAACCTTCTTCCTGTTTGCCGAGCGTGACGGCCGGATCGTCGCCGTTCTGCCGCTGGCCGAGGTCAAGAGCCGGCTCTTCGGCCATGCGCTGACTTCCTTGCCGTTCTGTGTGTATGGAGGCATCGCCGCTGCCGAGGATGCGGGAGATGATGCCGTCGCCCTGCTCGAGCAGGAGGCTGATGCGCTTGCCCGGAAGCTCGGCGTACAGCATCTCGAATACCGTAACCTCGGCCGGATCCGCCATGAAGACTGGCCGCGCCAGGATCTTTACGTCACCTTCCGCAAGGAGATCCTGCCCGAGGTCGAAGCCAACATGCTCGCCATTCCGCGCAAGCAGCGCGCCATGGTGCGCAAGGGCATCAAGAACGGACTCGTCAGCCATATCGATGCGGACGTCGAGCGTTTCTTCGCGCTGTATTCCGACAACGTGCTGCGCCACGGCACGCCGGCACTGTCGAAGAAGTTCTTCCGGCGCCTGAAGGACACGTTCGGCGACGATTGCGAGGTGCTCACCGTTACCGATGCCGACGGCCGGCCGCTTTCCAGCGTGCTGAGTTTCTACTTCCGCGACGAGGTGCTGCCGTACTACGCCGGCGACGATGTCGCTGCGCGCGATCTCGCGGCCAATGACTTCAAGTACTGGGAACTGATGCGCCGCGCCTGCGAGCGTGGTTGCAAGGTGTTCGACTACGGTCGCAGCAAGATCGGTACCGGCCCGTACAGCTTCAAGAAGAACTGGGGCTTCGAGCCGCAGCCGCTGTCCTACGAGTACCGCCTGTACAAGCGCGATGGGGTGCCGCAGAACAACCCGATGAATCCCAAATACCGTGCCTTCATCGCCTTGTGGAAGCGTCTGCCGCTGGGCGTGGCGAATGCCATCGGCCCGCACATCGTGCGCAACCTGGGCTGAGCCCAGGGCGGATCGAGAAGTGTTCTTGCCATCGAATGCCGGAGGGAGCCATGCTTCGCGGCTGCCCGGCGAGAGCGGCAATGCGCGCGCGAACGAACCTTGAAGTGGTGGATTGTCACATGCTGGTGATCGTACAACTGTTGTTGGGAAGCTGGGCGAGGGGGCTGTGTGAATCCTGACATCACCCCCCGCTCCGGAGCGGGGCTGCCGAGTGTGGCATTGGTGCTCGTCCTTGGCCTGTTCTGGGTTCTGGGATGGTACTGGCAGACCGCACAGGACATGGCCGCCATCTGGTGGCGTTCGGATACTTATGCGCACGGTCTGGTTGCCTTGCCGATATTCGCGTGGCTGGTCTGGCGCGCGCGCGGCCGCATGACGGGCCTGTGGCCGCAGCCAAGTGCCTGGATGGCGTTGCCAGCGGCCCTGGCCGGGCTGCTGTGGCTGCTCGGGGCGCTGGCGAGCGTGGCGGCTGCGCAGCATTTCGCGCTGGTGGCGATGTTGTTCTGTGTATTCCTCGGCAGTCTGGGCTGGAAACTGGGCCGGATTCTGTTGTTCCCTTTGCTGTTCCTGTTCTTCGGCGTGCCCATCGGCGACTTCATGCTGCCGACGCTGATGCACTACACGGCGGAATTCACTGTTTGGGCGCTGCGCCTGACGGGAGTGCCCGTATACCAGGAAGGTCTGCATTTCGTCGTGCCGAATGGGCGCTGGTCGGTCGTCGAGGCATGCAGCGGCAGTCGCTATCTGATCGCCTCGCTGATGGTGGGCGCCCTGTACGCCTATCTCAGTTACCGCAGCTTGCGCCGGCGCCTGCTGTTCATGCTCGTCGCAGCCATCGTGCCGATCGTGGCCAACTGGCTCCGCGCCTACATGATCGTGATGATCGGCTATCTGTCGGACAACACGCTGGCGGCTGGCGTGGATCACCTGCTGTATGGCTGGGTGTTCTTCGGTATCGTCATCTTCCTGATGTTCTGGATCGGCGGGTGCTGGCGAGAGGAGTCGGCCTATTCCGCGCCCGCCGCTCAGGCCATGCAGGCACTGGCACCGTTCAGGGCCTGGAGGGCTGTGTTGACGCTCGCAATCGTGGTGAGCCTGTTCCCCATGCTGCTGCGCGTGCTCGATACGCCGGTGCCTGCTTTCCCGGTGGCGCTGTCGGCGCCGGCGCCGGCGGTGGGCTGGCAGATCGAAGATGAAGCCGCGATTGCCTATCGCCCGCTTTATGCCGGCGCGAGGGCAGCAGCTTTCGGTGCCTATCGGCAGGCTGCGGATTCGCCTCCGGTCGGCTTGTCCATCGCCTGGTACTACGCGCAGCGGGACGATAGCGAGATGCTCAGGTGGGGAAATGGCGTAGTGTCGGAGCGAAAGCTGGGAATCGATATCCTTCGTCGTAAAACGCATACTGCTGCAAACGGTTCCAGGTTGGTGGAATCGCTGGTTTCGTCGCCTCAGGGCAATTTGCTGGTGTGGCATTTCTATCGTTTGGATGGCTTGAATCTTTACCGCGACAGTGAGGTCAAGCTTCGCCTGGCTATGGAGCACCTGCTGGGCCGTGAGGATGCCTCGGCGGCGATTGTGCTGACCACGCCTGCTGGAGGTGACGCCGATCACGCACGCCAGCGGCTGGAAGCTTTTTTCGAAGCACATCTGTCCGCCATTGAGCAGGCTCTGGACGGGGTGGCGGAGAGCATCCCATGACGAAGCAGGCCATCGTTCCAGGTAATGGCGACAGCCGCCCGCTGGTGATGCATGTGCTGTACAGCTTCGATGTCGGCGGTCTCGAAAATGGCGTGGTGAACATCGTCAATCGCATGCCACCAGAGCGCTTCCGCCACACCGTGGTTGCTCTCAGCCATTGTGCGGACGGTTTCTGCAAGCGTGTGCAGCGCGATGACGTCCAGTTCATTTCGCTGCACAAACCGCCCGGCCATGGCATCAAGCTGTATCCGCGCCTGTTCCGCTTGTTTCGCCAGCACCGGCCGGCAGTCGTGCATACGCGCAACCTCGCCGCGCTCGAAGCGGCGGTGCCGGCCTGGGCGGCCGGCGTGCCGGTGCGGGTGCATGGCGAACACGGTTGGGATGTAAACGATCCTGGCGGCACCCTGCGCAAGTATCAGCTCATGCGTCGCGCCTATAGCCCATTCGTCGTGCGCTATGTCGCCTTGTCGGCGCAGATCGAGCGATACCTGGTCGATCGTGTCGGCGTGGCTGCGGAGCGGGTGGAACGCATCTGTAACGGCGTGGATACGGTCCGTTTCCGTCCTGCAGCCGATGGCATGCGGGCGCCGCTCCGGGGGAATCCCTTCGATGGCCAGGAGTTGCTCGTCATCGGCACGGTTGGCCGTTTGCAGGCGGTCAAGGATCAGCTCAACCTCGTCCACGCCTTCGGCATCGCACGCCGCAATGGGGGCGAGGCTGCTGTGCGCCTGCGGCTCGTCATCGCCGGAGAAGGCCCGCTCAGGCCTGTGCTCGAGGACGAGATCAGGCAGCAGGGCCTGACCGACGTGGTATGGATGGCGGGCGAGCGCAAGGACGTGCCCGAGGTAATGCGCAGCCTGGACATTTTTGCGCTGCCTTCCAAGGCGGAAGGCATCTCCAACACCATCCTCGAGGCGATGGCCAGCGGTCTGCCAGTCGTGGCGACCGATGTAGGGGGCAACGGAGAGCTGGTCGAAGAAGGGCATACAGGCCTTTTGGTGCCGGCAGAGAACCCCATCACGATGGCCGAGGCGCTGATGTGCTACGCTTCGAATGCTGCGCTGCGGAATTCGCATGGACTAGCCGGCCGGCATCGGGTGGAGCAGGGCTTCAGCCTCGACGGCATGGTGGCGCGCTATACCGAACTATACGAACGCATGCTGCGGCAGCGTTCCCACTGATGAAGGACGACTGAGCATGTGCGGCATTGCCGGCCTTTTTGACACGCGCGGCAAGCGCGATTTCGACCGCGAGTTGATGCGGCGCATGAATGACATTCAGCACCATCGAGGCCCGGACGAAGGTGGCTATCACTTCGAACCCGGTGTCGCGCTGGCGCACCGCCGCCTGTCCATCATCGATATCGCCACAGGCCAGCAGCCGCTGTTCAACGAAGACGGCTCGGTCGCCATCGTCTTCAATGGCGAGATATACAATTTCCAGGAACTCGTTCCCGAGCTGCAGGCGCTGGGCTATGTATTCCGTACGCGCAGCGATACCGAAGTCATCATCCATGCCTGGCAGGCCTGGGGCGAGGATTGTGTGCAACGCCTGCGCGGCATGTTCGCCTTTGCGATCCACGACCGCAAGCGCGACACCTTCTTCATGGCACGTGACCGTCTGGCGGTCAAGCCGATGTTCTATGCGCTGCTGGATGACGGCACGCTGGCCTTTGGTTCCGAGCTGAAAGTGCTGATGCAGCATCCGGGGCTTGACCGCCGCATCGATCCGCTGGCGGTGGAAGAGTATTTCGCCCTCGGTTACGTCGCCGAACCGCGCACCATCTTTCTCGGCGCTCGGAAGCTCGGACCGGGCGAATCGCTGCTCATCCGCCGCGGCCAGCCGGTGCCAGAACCGAAGCAGTACTGGGACGTACGCTTCACGCTCGACAATCCCCTGTCGTTTGGCGATGCCACCGCCGAACTCACCGAACGCCTGCGCGAATCCGTGCGCCTGCGCATGATTTCCGAAGTGCCGCTGGGCGCCTTCTTGTCCGGCGGGGTGGACTCCAGCGCCGTCGTCGCCACCATGGCGGGGCTGTCGGACGAGCCGGTCAATACCTGCTCCATCGCCTTCGACGACCCGAAGTTCAACGAATCCGAGTTCGCGCAGAAAGTCGCCGACCGCTACCGTACCAATCACTTCGTCGAAACCGTCAAGTCGGACGATTTCGACCTCATCGACACGCTGGCGATGCTGTACGACGAGCCCTACGCGGACAGCTCCGCCATTCCCACCTACCGCGTCTGCCAGCTGGCGCGCAAGAAGGTCACGGTGGCGCTGTCGGGCGACGGGGGCGACGAAAGTTTCGGCGGCTACCGCCGCTATCGCATGCACCTGATGGAAGAGCGCATGCGCTCGGCGCTGCCGCAAGGTGTGCGCAAGCCGCTGTTCGGCCTGCTCGGGCGCGTCTATCCCAAGGCCGACTGGGCGCCGCGCGTGTTCCGCGCCAAGACCACTTTCCAGGCCATGGCGCGTGATTCGGTCGAAGCCTATTTCCACAGTGTGTCGATTCTGCGTGGCGACATGCGCAGCAAGCTGTTCAGCGCCGATTTCCACCGCAAGCTCGGCGGCTACGATGCGCTCGAAGTGTTCCGCCGCCATGCGGCCAAGGCCGACACCGACGATGCACTGGCGCTGATCCAGTATCTGGATATCAAGACTTATCTGGTCGGCGACATCAACACCAAGGTCGACCGTGCCAGCATGGCGCATTCGCTGGAGGTTCGCGAGCCGTTGATGGACCACGAACTGGTCGAGTGGCTCGCCACGCTGCCATCCTCGCTGAAGATTCAGGGCAACGAAGGCAAGTACCTGTTCAAGAAGGCGATGGAGCCGCTGTTGCCCAACGATGTGCTCTACCGGCCCAAGATGGGATTCTCGGTACCGCTCGCGCGCTGGTTCCGCGGCCCGCTGAAGCAGCGCGTGCGCGATGCCGTGCTGGGTGACACCCTGGCAGCGACCGGCATGTTCAACCGCGACTACCTGCAGCATCTGGTCGATGCGCACCAGTCTGGCGCGCGTGATTACAGCTCGCCGCTGTGGACGCTGCTGATGTTCGAGGCCTTCATGCGCAGAAACGAGGCCGTGTCGTTGAATTCCCCGGTGCTTGCCGAAGCGGTTTGAATGGTCATGCGCATCCTTCACATACTCGATCACTCGCTGCCGCTGCACAGCGGCTACACCTTCCGCACCGCCGCCATCCTGCGCGAGCAGCATGCGCTCGGCTGGGAGACGATCCACCTGACGACGCCCAAGCAGGGGTTTTCCACGACGGAAGTGGAAGAAGCCGATGGCTTGCGCTTCCACCGCACGCCGGCGCCGGAAGGAACGGGTCTGATTGCACAGATGCGCCTCACTGCGGGCCGCATCGATCAACTCGTCGCTGAGTTCAAGCCCGATCTGATCCACGCGCACTCTCCGGTGTTGAACGCCCTGCCGGCTGAGTGGGCTGGGCGCAGGCGCCGCATTCCCGTGGTCTATGAGATGCGCGCCTCGTGGGAGGATGCCGCGGTCGATCACGGCACGACCACCGAGGGCAGCCTGCGCTATCGCATCTCGCGTGGGCTCGAGAGTTTCGCCCTGCGTCGTGCGGACCAGATCACCACGATCTGCGAAGGGCTGCGCGGCGACATCCGCTCGCGCGGCATCCCGGCCGACCGGATCACCGTCATCCCCAACGCGGTCGATGCTGATTCCTTCCAGTTCGGCGCCGAAGCCGACCCGGCCCTGCGCAGCGAGCTTGGCCTCGACGGCTGCACCGTGCTCGGCTTTGCCGGCTCGTTCTACGGCTACGAGGGGCTCAATTTGCTGGTGTCGGCCGCGGCCAGGCTGGCGAAGCGCTACCCCGACATCCGCCTGCTGATGGTCGGCGGCGGTGTGCAGGAAGACAGCCTGCGCAGCCAGGCTGCGGCAGAAGGGATTGCAGACCGCGTGATTTTCACTGGCCGTGTACCGCACAGCCGGGTGCAGAAGTATTACGAGCTCATCGACGTGCTCGCCTATCCGCGCCTGCCGATCCGTCTCACCGAGCTCGTCACGCCGCTGAAACCGCTCGAAGCCATGGCCCAGGGGCGGATGTTCGTGGCTTCGGACGTTGGTGGCCACCGTGAACTCATTCGGCATGGTGAAACTGGTTTTCTGTTCAAGGCTGGCAGCGTCGATGCGCTGGCCGATGCCATCGCCGATGTGCTCGAACATCGCGAGCGCTGGCCGGCGATCCGCCGCCAGGCGCGTGATTTCGTCGAGCGCGAGCGGACCTGGGCCAACAGTGTCGGCCGCTACCGCGAGGTCTATCGGCGTGCGCTTGCCAGCCGTGGCCGTGAATCCGTCCTTGCCGAGGTGCGTTGATCATGTGCGGAATCCATGGTTTGTACCGTTTCGATGGCACTCGCGTCGACCCTGCCCAGCTCAGCGCGATGGGCGACGTCACGGTTCATCGGGGCCCCGACGACGAAGGTCAGCACATCGACCCGAATGGCCGTTGCGGCATCGCGATGCGGCGGCTGTCGATCATCGACCTCGCAGGTGGCCATCAGCCAATCTCCAACGCCGACGACAGCCTGTGGCTGGTGTGCAACGGCGAGATCTACAACTTCCGCGAACTGCGCGCCGAACTGCAGGATCGCGGCTATCGCTTCAAGACCGGCTCCGACAGCGAGGTGCTGCTCCACCTCTATGACGAGATGGGCGACGATTTCGTCCACCGCCTGGACGGCATGTTCAATTTCGCCTTGTGGGATGATCGCCGCAAGCGTCTGCTGATCGGCCGCGACCACCTCGGCGTCAAGCCGCTGTACGTCCATCAGTCGGGTTCCATGCTGGGCTTTGCCACCGAGGCCAAAGCCTTGCTGAAACTGCCTGGCATGCGGACGGAGCTCGATCGTGAGGTGCTCGGCGACTACCTGCATCTGGGCTACGTGCCGGCGCCGCACTCGATGTTCAAGGGCGTCCGCAAGCTGCCGCCGGCCACCTTGCTGGCGGTGGAGAACGGCGAAGTCAGGGAGTGGCGCTACTGGCGCCTGCCGTCACGCATCGACCGTACTCTGTCCGAAGCTGAATGGGTCGAGCGCATCCGCCATGGCATGGAAGCCGCGGTACATCGGCAGATGGTGTCGGACGTGCCGATCGGCGCTTTCCTGTCTGGCGGCGTGGACTCCAGTGCGGTGGTCGCCTACATGGCCAAGCACTCCGAGCAGCCGATCCGTACCTACGCCATCGGTTTCGAGGGCGGGGAGGCGGAGCGCCTGTACAACGAATTGCCCTATGCGCGCCAGGTTGCCACGCTGCTGGGCACCGACCACCACGAGATCGTCGTACGTCCAGACGTCGTCGGCCTGCTGCCGAAGCTGCTGTGGCACATGGACGAGCCGGTGGCGGATTCGGCTTTCATCACCACTTACCTGGTGTCTGAGTTCGCCCGCCGCGACGTCAAGGTGATCCTGTCCGGCGTCGGTGGCGATGAGCTCTTCGGCGGCTACCGCCGCTATCTGGGCGATCACTACGTGCGCAAGCTGCAGCGCCTGCCGCGCTGGTCGCGCCTGCTGCTGTCGCGCACCGCAGGACTGCTGCCGAGCGACCGCCATTCGAAGCTGCTCAACACCGTGCGGCTGGCGCGCGGCTTCCTGGCGTCGGCGGAACTGTCGGCCGACGACCGTTACCGGGCCTATCTGCAGGTGCTGGACCGCGAATCCGTCGCTGCCCTGACCCGCGGCGCCGTGGGCAGCAGCGATGCGCTGGCAGTGGCCTTTGCCGCCGCGGGACAGGACGACGCGCTGAACCGCATGTTCGCGGTGGATGCCGAGACCCAGCTTCCCGACGATTTGCTGCTGCTCACCGACAAGATGAGCATGGCGGTCTCGCTGGAATGCCGCGTGCCGCTGCTCGACCGCGAACTGGTCGAGCTGGCGGCGGCGATTCCCGAATCCCTGAAGGTGAAGAACGGCCGCCTCAAGCATCTGATGAAGGACGCGCTGGCCGACATCCTTCCGCCCGACATCCTCGACCGCAAGAAGCGCGGCTTCGGTACGCCGATGGGTGCGTGGCTCAAGCGCGATCTCGCCCCGGTGCTGCGGCGCCTGCTTGCACGCGACGTCGTGAATGACCGCGGCCTGTTCGATCCGGACGTCGTTGCTCGCCTGGTTGCCGATCACGAAGCGGCCCGCATCGACGGCACCGATGCACTGCTTTCCCTGATGAACCTCGAGATCTGGAGCCGGCTCTACCTCGATGGCCATTCTCCCGACGACGTCACCACAGAGTTGAAGAGCCTCATCGCATGAAGATTCTTTACGTTTGCCACCGCTTTCCTTTCCCCCCCAAGCGCGGTGGCAAGATCCGTCCCTTCAACATGATTCGCCACTTGTCGCAGCGCCATGAGGTGACCGTGTGCTCGCTTGCCCGCAGCGAGGCCGAGGCGGAGGAGGGCAGGGGCATCCAGCCGCATTGTGCGCGCTTCGAGATGGCGGTGGTGTCCAACCCGGTTCAGACCGCGCGCATGGTTGCGCGGCTGCCGACGCCGGTGCCGTCTTCGATGGGCTATTTCTACTCGCCCGAACTTGCACGCAAGGTCGATGCCTTGCTCGCCAGCGAACGCTTCGATCTCATCTTCGTGCATTGCTCTTCGGTGGCGCAGTACGTGGAGAAGGTTCACGGGATTCCCAAGATCCTCGACTTCGGCGACATGGATTCGCAGAAGTGGCTGGAGTACGTCAACTACAAATCCTTCCCGCTCAATATCGGCTATTGGCTGGAGGGCACCAAGCTCGTGCGCGAGGAGAAGCGCCTCGCTCGCCGCTTCGACCTGTGCACCGCCACCACCCGTGCCGAATGGGAGACGCTTGAGTCCTACGGCACCGGCGTGTCGTCCGACTGGTTCCCCAACGGCGTGGACGCGGACTTTTTCAAGCCCGATGGCGAGGGCTACGATCCGAACACGATCAGCTTCATCGGCCGCATGGACTATTACCCCAACCAGGAAGCGATGTTCCGCTTCTGCGACGAGGTCTGGCCCTTGCTGAAGAGCAGGCGCCCGGAGATGAAGCTGCTCATCGTCGGTGCCGACCCCATCCCTGCGGTACAGAAGCTCGGTGAGCGCCCGGGCATTACCGTGACTGGGTCGGTGCCTGACGTACGTCCTTACATTCTGCGCTCGGCAGCGATGGTCGCACCTCTTAACATTGCGCGCGGCACGCAGAACAAGATCCTCGAAGCCATGGCGATGGGCGTGCCGGTCGTTTCCAGCCGCATTGCGGCGGGCGGCGTCGATGCAGCGGCTGAGGAACATTTCCTCGTCGCCGACAGTGCGCAGGAATATGCTGAAGCCATTGCCCGTATCATCGAACAGCCGGCGGAGCGCGACCGCCTCGCCAGAGCAGGGCGCGAACGGATGTTGTCCCATCACGCCTGGCCGCGGTCCATGGAAAGGCTCGATACCATCCTGGATCGCTGCCTCGACGAATTTCAAAGCAAGCACGGAGTAACACAATGAAGATCAGTATTTTCGGCCTCGGCTATGTTGGAGCGGTTTCGCTCGCCTGCCTCGCGCGCGACGGCCATCAGGTCATCGGCGTCAACATCGATCAGAGCAAGCTCGATCTCATCAAGTCGGGGACCACGCCGGTGGTCGAAGAGGGCATGGTCGATCTGATGGCCAGCGTCGCTGCCAGCGGCCGCGTCAGCGTCACCACCGACGCCGGCCAGGCGCTGCTCGACAGCGACATCTCGCTGATCTGCGTGGGCACGCCCTCGGCGCCCAATGGCAGCCAGGACCAGGGTGCGGTGCTGCGCCTGGCCGCCGATCTCGGCAAGGCCATCGCGAAGAAGGCCACGCCGCATGTGCTGGTGTTCCGTTCCACGCTCGTCCCGGGCACCGTCGAGTCCACGCTGGTCCCCATCATCGAGGCCGAATCCGGCAAGCGCGACGGCGAAGGCTTCTTCACCTGCTTCCAGCCCGAGTTCCTGCGTGAAGGTTCGTCCATCCGCGACTATGACAAGCCGCCCTTCACCGTCGTCGGCGCCAACCACGATCAGCCGGTGGAGCGCCTGCGCGAACTCTTCGGCCATCTGCCGTGCAAGTTCCTGCGCACTTCGGTGCGTGCGGCTGAAACCATGAAGTACGCCTGCAACAACTTCCACGCCCTCAAGATCACCTTCGCCAACGAAACCGCGCGCCTGTGCGGCGCGCTGGGTGTGAACCCGTTCGAGGTCATGGAGCTGGTCTGCCAGGACACCCAGCTCAACATCTCGCCCGCCTACCTGAAGCCCGGCTTCGCCTTTGGCGGCTCGTGCCTGCCCAAGGATCTGCGCGCCACCACCTACCTGGCGAAGATGCACGACGTCGAACTGCCGATGCTGAGCGGCATCCTGCAATCCAACCGCCAGCACATCGATCGTGCCGTTGCCAAGGTGCTCGAATCCGGTTGCCGCAAGGTCGGCATGCTCGGCCTGTCGTTCAAGACCGGGACCGACGACCTGCGCGAAAGCCCTCTTGTGACGCTGGCCGAGCAACTCATCGGCAAGGGCGTGCAGCTTGCCATCTACGATCCGGACGTGCAGCTGTCGCGTCTGCTCGGCGCCAACCGCCGCTTCATCGAAACCCAGCTGCCGCATATCGGCGACCTGCTCCAGTCCGATCTCGATGCCATCATCGCCGATGCCGAGATGCTGATCGTTGGTGTTTCCAATGCTGCGATCTTCGATGCGTTGGAGACGCACGCACGGTCTGAGCAGAAGGTGCTGGATTTGGTGAATATGCCCAATGGCAAGGCGCTGCGCGCCGAAGTCGAAGGTCTCTGCTGGTGAAAGTTGCCGTGGAGGGGCAGAACAGCGCGGCTGGATCACGGATCTGGCTACGCCTGTTCTGGCTGTCTGCCGTGTTGACAGTGGCGGTGGCGGCCAGCTTGGCGCCGCATCTGCGCGATTCCACCGAACTGGTGCGGATGCGCAACGCCTTGCTGCTGCAATCCGAACCTGCGGTGTACGACTGGACACCTGCAAATGTGCCGGTCGGTTTCGCCGTCGAAACGGCAAAGCCGCTGCCGCTCTACAGCGATATCGTTGCCCGCGACCATCTGAAGATTGATGGCGATGACTGGGCCACTGCACTCGCCATCGGCCGCCATCTGCTGCCGGATGGTCGGAGGCGGAGCGGTGCGATCCAGGCGAATCTCAGTGACACGTACACTCGCATCACTCAGCAGGGCGAAGGCTATTGCGGTGACTATGCCGACAGTTTCACCGGTTTCGCCACTGCCGCCGGGCTGTTCTCACGGCCGTGGGCATTTTCCTTTGATGGGTTCGGCGGCCATGGCCACATCTTCAACGAGATATGGGACAGCCAGCGCGCCCGCTGGGTCATGATCGACGTGTTCAACAACTTCTATCCCACCGATGCCAGTGGCGAGCCGCTGTCCGCGATGGCTTTCCGCGCCGCGCTGGAAGCGGGCGCGGACGATCTGCGTCTGGTACCGGTGGATCCTTTGGCCAGCCCCGGATTCCGCGAGGAGGCGAGGGCTCTCGACTATTATCGTCGGGGCCTGCCTGAGTGGTACATGTGGTGGGGCAACAACGTGTTTGAATACGATCAGGCATCGTTGGTGCAACTGCTGGGGGGCGTGCATCGCGCCTTGGAGCAGTTGGGCGGCGTGATGTCGGGCGTCCACCCAGGCATTCGAATCCTGGCTACCGAGCAGAATGCGGTGCAGCGGGATGAGATGCAGATGCTGCGTGGTCGACTCTGGGCCGTCTCTGTTCTCGGCGCGCTGTGCTGCCTGTTCTTCGTCGTCTGGCTGATTCGCAGGCGCGCGCGCTCTGCCTCCGATATCCAATGAATGCGCCGATGCCCGCTCCCACCTCATCCATTGTCCAACGCAGGGCGGTGCCGGCCCTCTGCATCGTCGGACCATTGCCGCCGCCCTCCGGCGGCATGGCCAATCAATGTGAGCAGCTTGTCCGCCTACTGCGTCAGGAAGGCATCCAGGCCGAGCTCGTACGCAACAATGCCCCTTACAGGCCGGAATGGGCAGGGCGTATCCCGGTGTTGCGTGCATGGTTCCGTCTGTTTCCCTATCTGACCGCGTTGTGGTCGGCTGCGGGGCGGGTGCAGGTCATGCATATCCTTGCCAACTCTGGCTGGGCCTGGCACCTGTTCGCCGCTCCGGCTGTGTGGATCGGGCGTGCCCGTGGCGTGAGCGTGATCGTCAATTATCGTGGCGGCAATGCCGATACTTTTTTTGCTGCTGCGCCACGTCACGTGTTGGCGACGCTTCGCATGGCAAGCGAGCGGGTCACACCGTCCGGCTATCTGCAGCGCGTCTTTGCAGGTCATGGCCTGGGGGCGGTGATCGTGCCGAACATCATCGACCTGTCGCGCTTCAGTCCGGCAGCTGTGCGTGATTTCGGCGATGCTCCGCATCTGATCGTGACCCGTAACCTCGAACCGATCTACGATATCCCGACTGCGATCCGCGCCTTTGCGCGCATTCGGAACATCCTGCCCGGCGCCCGCTTGACCGTCGCTGGAACCGGTCCCGAGCTCGGTCGTCTGCAGGCGCTGACTCGGGAGCTCGGAATCGAAAGCGCCGTGCGCTTTGCCGGCCGCATCGACAATGCCGATATTCCGGCGCTCTATGCGTCGGCCGACTGCATGCTCAATCCGAGCACTGTGGACAACATGCCGATTTCCATTCTCGAAGCCTTTGCCAGCGGAGTGCCTGTGGTCAGTACTGATGCTGGCGGTATTCCCGACATGGTCGAGGATGGGGTTTCCGCAGCCCTTACCCCAATCGGTGACGTTGAGCGCATGGCGGCCGAGGCGCTGCGCGTGTTAGCCGAACCGGCCAGAGCGGCCTCCATGCGCGCCGCCGGCATCGAGGCGGCTGCGCGCTATGCCTGGCCCACGGTCAGGGATCAATGGCTCGATCTTTACCGGCGCGTCGCCGGACGACAGGATGCATGATGGGGCTCTATACCGCGCTTTGCGCCAATCTTCTTTTTCCGCTGCATGAGCGGCTCAAGCATCACGGCTCGGTTGCGCTGCGCCGGCAACTGGAGGATAGCCAGTGGTGGCCTGCCGATAGGCTCGAGCGGCATCGCATCGAGCAGCTGCGCGCCTTTCTCGGCCAGATCGGACGGACGGTGCCGTATTACCGGGGTTTGTTCGCACGGGAAGGTTTCGACCCCAGCCGGGTCGATACGCTTGCAGCGCTGCAGGCTTTGCCTTTTCTCACCAAATCCGTCATCCGTGCCAACGTCGAGCAGCTCGAGGCCGAAGGCCATGGTCCCCTGAGCCGTTACAACACAGGAGGTTCCTCGGGCGAGCCGCTGATCTTCTACATCGGCAAATCGCGCAAGAGCCATGACGTGGCTGCCAAATGGCGTGCCACGCGCTGGTGGGGCGTCGACATTGGCGATCCGGAACTGGTGGTATGGGGCAGCCCGGTCGAACTCGGCGCCCAGGACCGCATCCGTCAATTGCGTGACACGCTGATGCGCAGCCATCTGCTACCGGCTTTCGAGATGTCGCCGGCCAACCTCGACCGCTTCGTCGACACCATTCGCCGCGCGCGCCCGGCGATGCTGTTCGGTTATCCTTCCAGCCTGTCCCTGATCGCCCAGCATGCCCGCAAGAAGGGCATTGCGATGGACAAGCTCGGCATCAAGGTCGCCTTCGTCACCTCCGAAAAGCTCTATGACGAACAGCGCCGCACCATTGCCGAAACCTACGGCTGCCCGGTTGCCAACGGCTATGGAGCTCGCGATGCCGGTTTCATTGCCCACGAATGCCCCTCCGGCAGCCTGCACATCAGCGCCGAGGACATCATCGTCGAAACCGTACGGCCGGATGGTTCGCCTGCGGCCAGAGGAGAGGCTGGCGAGATCGTCGTGACGCACATGTCCACTGCGGACTTTCCCTTCGTCCGCTATCGGACTGGGGATGTCGGCGTGCTCAGCGATGCATCCTGCGCGTGCGGCCGGGGCTTGCCGGTGCTGGCCGAAGTGCAGGGGCGTGCCACCGATTTCGTCGTTGCGCAGGATGGCACCATCATGCATGGGTTGGCGCTGATCTATACGGTGCGGGATCTGCCGGGTGTGGAGCGATTCAAGATCGTGCAGCATTCGCGCGATTTGACCGAGGTTCTGCTCGTTACCAACGCACAGTTCGATCCGGCGTCGGAGTTGCGCATCATGAACGATTTCAAGACCCGGCTCGGACAGGCCGTCGAGGTGCGTGTGAGCCGAGTGAATGAGATCTTGCCGGAGAAATCGGGCAAGTTCCGCTACGTGGTCAGCCACGTCGCTCCGTTGACCTGAAGACAGACTGATGCGCGATCTGCTGATATTGGGAATCCTGGGCACAACGGTCCCCTATGTATTCCGCTATGCGTTCATCGGCGTGCTGCTGTGGACCTGGATTGGCATCATGAATCCGCACAGGCTGGCATATGGCTTCATGCATAGCGCGCCGATAGCGCTGGTCGTTGCCCTGGTGACCTTCATCGGCCTCTTCACGACCAGGGACAGGGTCAAATTCGATTGGAGTGCCCCAATGGTCGTGCTAGCCATCTTCGTGGTGTGGATGGGGCTGACGACCGTTTTTGCCTTTTTCCCTGGAGAGTCGCTGTCCCAGCTCATCAAGGTCCTGAAAATCCAGATCATGATCTTTATCGCCGCCGCCGTGCTTTACAAGCACATGCACATCAGGTTGTTCATCTGGATCAATGTGCTGTCGCTGGGGTTCTATGGTCTGAAGGGGGGGCTCTACACGATTTCGACAGGTGGCGGAGGACGTGTGTGGGGGCCGCCGGGAGGCTTCGTCGAAGGTAACAACGAACTGGGGCTCGCCTTGATCCTGACGATCCCGCTGATGCATTTCCTCCGGGTGACGTCGCCGCACAAATGGGTGAAGCGGGGGCTCCTCGTGTTGATGATGCTGTCGGCCGTATCGGCGATCGGCACTCAATCTAGAGGCGCCATGCTCGCGATTTCGGGGATGGCCGTGGTGTTGTGGTGGCGGGCGCCGAACAAGATGATCAATGCCTTCATGCTGTCCCTGGTCGGCTTGGTCATCCTGGCGATGATGCCCGAGAGCTGGTACGAGCGCATGGGCACCATACAGACCTACGAGAATGATGGCTCGGCGATGGGGCGCATCAATGCCTGGATAACGATGGTCAACGTCGCCAACGACCGTTTCTTCGGTGGCGGCTTCGACGTTCAGAACCCCTTCGTATTTGGCTTGTATGCACCGGACCCGAGCAATCCGCTGACCGCGCACAGCATTTATTTCCAGGTGCTGGGCGAGCATGGTTACGTGGGGCTCGGGTTGTTCCTGCTCGTGTGGCTGCTGGCCTGGCGCCGCGCCGCGGCCTTGCGCCGCGGCACCCGCGACGACCCGGAGCTTGGCTGGCTTTACCATCTCGGCAGCATGGTTCAGGTGTCGCTCGTCGGCTATGCGATTGGAGGCGCGTTTCTGAGCCTGGCTTATTTCGATCTGCCGTACAACATTCTGGTCGCCCTGGTGGTTGCGACTCGCTGGCGGGGCGAGCATGCCATGGTTGATGAGTACAGCACTGAACTGGCCGCACGTCCGGCAGCGAATACTCCGTTGCGGATGCGCTTTCTGTGGTGGATAAGAACGGCATGAAACTGGAGAAACTCTTTGCAGGGTTGCTTTCGGGCAGCGGACAGCGCGCGCGATTGAGCACTCTGATCTTCCATCGGGTCCGGCCCGCAATGGACCCCTATGCGCCACGGGCGCTGCATGCGCGCCGTTTCGATGACATGCTCGGCTGGCTGGGAGATGTGTTCAACGTATTGCCTCCCGACGAGGCGATAGTCCTGCTGGCCCGAGGCGCTCTGCCCCCGCGCGCGCTGACCATTACGTTCGATGACGGTTATGCCGACAATGCCGAAGTCGCCATGCCGATTCTGCAGCGCCATGGCATGCGCGCCGCATTCTTCATCGCCACCGATTTTCTCGATGGTGGCGTAATGTGGAACGACAAGATTACCCTGGCGCTGCGCGGTGCGCCCAGCGGCACGCTCGAGCTTGCCAGGATCGGCCTGGAAGATGTCCAGCTCGGTGATGTTGCGTCCCGCCGCAATGCCATCGAAAAGGTGATCGGGACGCTGAAGTATCTCCCTCCTGCGCAACGCGTCGAGAAGGTGGATCGGCTGGTCGAGCTTGCTGGCGTGAGTCTGCCGCGCGATCTGATGATGAGCACGGCCCAGGTGCGGGCTTTGCGCGCAGGTGGCATGGTGATCGGGGGCCATACCTGCGCGCATCCTATCCTGGCTTCCTTGCCGCCGGATGAGGCCGAGCGCGAGATCCGTGACAACAAGGCCAGGCTTGAAGCCATCCTCGGGGAGGCAATCACCCTGTTTGCCTATCCGAATGGCGGCCCTGGCAAGGATTATCGCGCCGAGCACGCCCGCATGGCCGAGCGTGCCGGTTATGCGGCAGCCTTTACCACCGGTTGGGGCGTTTCCCGCAGGGGAGAGGATCCCTATCAGCTGGCCCGATTCACGCCGTGGGATGAGTCGCGCGGGGCTTTCGTACGGCGTTTGATCCTCAACATGAGGCAAGCGGCCACACAGGTTTAAAACGGGGCCAGCAAACATATGAAGCAGACGATTCTCAAGCTTGCCCGCCTGTTCGGGCTATTTGCCCTCAGCCGCCGGCTTACGCGTTGACAACTGCGCATCCTGTGCTATCACGGCATCTGGATCGGCGATGCTCCCCATTTCGGCGACTGCCTGTTCATGGGGGCCGATACCTTTGCACGGCGCCTCGACCTTCTCGCCCGTGAAGGGTATCCGCTGCTCGGCTTGAATGAGGCCGTTGACCGGCTGGCGGACGGCACCCTGCCTGATGCGGCAGTCGTGATCACCATCGATGACGCCTGGTATGGCATCAGCCGTCACATGCTGCCGCAGTTGGTGGAGCGCCGCATGCCGGCGACGGTTTATGTCACGACATACTATTCGTTGGCGCAGCGCCCGGTACTCAACGTTCTGCTCAACTTCATGGCCGCACGCGCTCAGGCGCTGCCGCCCGTCGATGAATTGCTTCCCGTCGGATACGGGAAGCCGGAGCCGGTAGGGTATGAAGCCTACGCGGCTGAACTCGCAGTCCGTGTGGATGCTCTGCCCACGCTCGATGCGCGCTGGGAGGCGGTACGGCGGATTGCTGAAAGGATCGGGGCAGATCTCGACGCCATCGATAGCGGACGCTGGTTCCATCTGATGAGCGGGGATGAGCTACGCGCAGCCAGGGCTGCAGGCATCGACCTGCAACTCCATACCCATACCCATCGAATGCATGGATTCGATCAGGAACGGGTGCGCGGTGAGATTGAACTCAATCGTAATAAACTTGCCGGTCTGCTCGATGCGGCGCCGGCCAGCCTTTCGCACTTCTGCTACCCGAGTGGCGTGCATGCGCCGGTGATCTATCCTGTTCTTGAGGAAATGGGCGTGCGTAGCGCGACCACGACTGATTTTGGCCTGAACCGGCAAGGTGAGAATCCATTTGCGCTCAAGCGGATTCTCGATTGTCAGTCGATGAGCGACATCGAACTGGAGGCTCGGCTGAGTGGCTTCTGGTCTTTGCTGATCGGGCTGCGCAATCGCATTGGCTTGCGCTCTGCATGAACGGGGAAGAGGCATGCGTGCTCGATCGCTGGCTGTTGCAATATGCTGCCTTGCCGCCCTGCCTGGGGCTGCCACCGCTCAGGATGTGGGTAATCCCGTGCATCGACTCAGTGATGCCCCGACGGGGGTCGGCTGCAGGCACTATTCGGTAGGCGGCAAGCTCGCTTGGCAACGGCCTTTGGGTGACTGGCTCGATCGCAGCGGGGAGCTGCATGGAGAAGAGCCCTACGCCGTCGCCAATACCGGCCAAAGGGCGCTGTCCGAGGGTTTGGATTTCGACGTCACCGAACTTGCGCGCAAATGGCTCGACGGGAGCCGTCCGAATACAGGCATCATGCTGCGTGCACTGGCCGGACAGGGTAGTTTGCAGCTTCCGAGCCGCGAGGCCGCGGACGGCGATGGGCCGCTTTTGGAACTGCAATGGGAGGGGCAGCCAGTTCAGCGCTTGAGACCGAGTGCCGACGTCACGCTTGATTGTTCGACCGTCAAGGGGCTCGGCCAGAGTCAGCGCCTGTGGATCAGCCCCGACCAGAATGCCCTTGTCGTGTTCGATCTGCCTGTGGGTCCTGCAGACCGTTTGCGTGCGGCACGCCTGCTGCTCTATCCAGAGAAACTGTATGGCAAGGCTCTCACCGTCGGAGTCTTTAGCACTCAACCGCCGTGGGCCGAGGCATCTGCGGCCCGCAATGACGGGCTTGCGGCTCGTCATCCCGGCGATCGTGGCATCGATCGCGTACCGGAGGTTCTGTTTGCTGCGGACTTCGAGCGGGGGAGCTGGCTGACGGACTGGAAAAGCTTGACGCGTAGCGAGATGGCCGTGGTGGGGGCCGGGGAAGGCAATGGATTTGAGCCGTTGCAGGGCAAGGCACTGAAAACGACCCTCAAGCAGGGGGCGAATACTGCCCTCAATCTGCGCTATTTGTTCGCCAGCCATCATGCTTTCGAGCCGGAAGAGGTCTATTTTCGCTACTACCTCCGGCTTGGCGCCGACTGGAACCCCGATCGTGACGGCGGTAAATTGCCAGGTCTGGCCGGCACCTATGGCAAGGGAGGATGGGGCATGCGCAAATCGGATGGCACCAACGGCTGGTCGATACGCGGTGCCTTTGCCCGCAGCATCCAGTCAGGAACGGAGCGGGTCACGCCAGTCGGCTCCTATGTCTATCATGCCGACATGAATGGGGATTCGGGAGCTTATTGGGGGTGGGGTGACGGTCCGGGCGGCCTGCTCCAGAACAATCGTTGGTACGCGATCGAGCAGCATGTCAAGCTCAATACCCCAGGCAAGCACGACGGTATCTTCAGAGCCTGGATCGACGGTCACCTGGTTGCCGAAAAGACTGGATTGTCCTTCCGTACCATTCCTGATCTGCGCATCGAAAGTGTGTGGATGAATGTCTATCATGGGGGGACGGCGCCTTCGCCCCGTGACATGAGCCTCTACATCGACAACGTCGTGGTCGCGCGCAGCTACATCGGCCCGATGAGTGGTGGCGCGGGAAAGACATGATGAGCAGGTCGAAGCTGCTTTTGTTCCGTATCGGGGTGCTGGCCTCCGTCGGGTGTTTCCTGCCGATCTCCGTGCAGGCGGCTTCTCCATCCGTCCAGGTGACGCCGGTATTGCAAGCCGATGCCGCGGTTGTTGCCGTGCTTGCGGCGCTTGGGCCGGGCGAGGCGGCTCTACTTGGTAGAGCCCGTCTGATTGGAGATTTCAACGATGTCGCGCGGCGTTTCGATCTGCATCGGACAGGCCCGAGAGGCCGTGACTATTCCATCAAGATGGTGTGGGCTGAAGATCGCGGGCGCGCACTGTTTGCGGGTGCTAATCATGGGCAGCCTCATCGGCTGAACGATGTATGGGAGTTCGATCTCGGCGCGCTGAGTTGGGTTTTGCGCTATCCCCCCGACAATCCACGCAGCTACGCCGGCCTAGGTGACGACCCCAGCGACGTCGAGTACCGTAATGGTGTCCTTGCCACTCGGCGTGGCGGCCCGGCAGTCGTGGGTCATACATGGTGGGGGCTGGCTTATCACCCGCGGACGCGCCGTTTGCTGTGGATGAATCTCTGGGGGTCCAATCTCGACAAGTTGGTCGTGCAGAGGGGAGGAGAGCCCGATTCACGCTACAAGGGCTTGCCCTTGTGGAGCTTCGATCCCGAAACCGCGCACTGGGAATTATTGCGCACCACGGGGGCTGCCCCGCGTGCCGCCTTCGCGGGCATGCTCGAGTATATCGACTCACTCGGAGATGTCGTCTGGCATGCAAACAATTGGCAAATGCGTGGCACCTGGCGCTTCGACATACAGAATCTGCGCTGGTACGATCTCGGCGCAAAAGGGCAGGGGGGTGGCAGCTTTGCAGCCGAATCCCCTGCGCCCGAGCAGGTTGGCTATTACGATCCGCGGCGCGATATTCTCGTCGTCCAAAGGGGGCGTGCGACTTACCATTTCGACGTCAGGACACGGACATGGTCCAAGGTGCGCGAAGAAGACAAGGACGGCCAGGCCGTGCCGGACGGTCATGATGCTTGGACCACTTTTGTCCATCACCCCAGGAGTGGCCACGGTCTGCTCGTCGACTTTCGCCAAAATGCAATCTGGTCCTATCGGCCCGATACGCATGAGTGGCGAAAGCTTGAGCCGAACGGGAGCTCGATGCCAGCGGGAAGGAAGCGGCTTGCCTATCTCGACCCCTTGCATGATGTCCTGGTCGTCATCGATGGCATCGATGTATGGGCTTATCGTTACAGCGGCACGGGGAGTTGAATTTCCATCGGCCTGGGATTGCACGCAATCGGCAGCAGCTGAGGCAACGATGCTGACCACGGCCCGTTTGCCGGGGCTGTTTCATCCGCAGTTCGGTCAGGCTAACTATTATGGAGGCTGGCCGGAAGGTATGGCACGAGGTTTTGTCCGGCGAGGAGGTCGGTATGGACGCGCTTGCTCAGCATCTGGGCTTGGCACCTGAAGGGTAAGTGATCGAAGAAATTATCGAACAGCATCCGGTGCTCGCCAAGCTCAATCCCACATCGGTCAATACCTTGCGAATCTGGGTCGTCGTCGACAGCTCCGGCATCCATGTCGCTGGGGCATTCCTGCGAAAGTGCTGGCCTACGCGATCGAGCTGGGTTCAGGCGTGATCCATGAGGCGATGATCTGACGTTGGCCCGTAACCAGTACAGAACCCATCCGGATTCGGGCGAGGAACTGGTTGGGGTCCAGTTTCCACATTGGCCGGAATGCAAACAGCTTGCCTGCGATGCCTTGCGCGTCTTGCCCGGAGCACGATTCCTCGGCATGGACCTTACAGCGAGCGTCAGTGGGCCGATGGTCGTGGAGTACAACGTTGAGCCCAGTTACCAGGGGGCTGCACATGTGGATAAGCCACATGGGGCGATATTCGCGGGTGTATGAGTGGGACGGCAGGTTGTTTTGTGCCTGCCCGGATCGTGAGTGCGGGCCTGTTTTTTTATAGGAGAAATTGAATTGCTTCTTGTCTGGCAGGCGCAAGCTGAAGCCAAGCTGTTGGACGCTCATCCCGAGCTTTTGCAGCTTGAGCGAGATTTTCCATTGGACGCGCTGATTTCGATTTTCGATACGGTCGATCCTTTCGTTGGCTATGGATACGTGCCCGGCAGGATATTCGAGATCGCACTGAACATTCGCAAGCAGTCATCGGAAAGGACTCTTGCTGCTTATCTCAATCTCCTGGTTTTGAGATTGATAGAGAGTTTCGAGCCGCGCTTTGAGATGTCCGGGCTGAGCGCTCTGTTCAGGCCCGAGTTCGAAAAGAACTTGCGGCGGATCACGTCATCCATCGAGGACGAGGAAATACGAGCCCGGGCGAGCCTGAGTAGCGATGTTTTCATGAAGGATCTGGGGATCGCGCGCCAAATCTTGATTCCCTGCGCATCACATCTCGTATACCGTCATTCCGGCATACCGAGGCGCGTCCTGATTGCCCAGAAGGGGATGCGCGGGCGTTGCCAACTGCTGAAGACGCTTTGTTTCGATACGCGCGCGTTTCGGCCGTATCTGGAGAATCATGTCCATCTGCCGATGCTGGACGAATTCAACGCCGAAGGTAGGGAGCGTTGTTTTCGGCTGGTGGCTGAACTGCTGCGTTGCTGGCCGGATTCGAATGGCCTGATCGGGACAAGCTGGTACTACGATCCCGCGGTGGGGGCCATAAGCCCCCGCCTTGCCTACCTGCATGACGTGCCAGCGGCAGGTGGTGCGTGTTTCCTGGATATGGGGGAGAGCGAAAATGCGCGCCTGGGGGCGCTCGAGCGCTCATCGACCCGCAGGGATTTCGCTGAACGTGGAGCGTACTCGCCAAAAAATTTCATGATGATATGGAGCCGTCGGAGAGTTCTCGAGCATTACGGTGCAATGTGAGTTCGAGGAGAAGAGTCAAAGTTTTTTCAGCAGGGGACGGACCAGCTTGCCGAGAACATAGGATTCCGCCCCCGCCTTGCGACCGAGCAGAGCCCAGGTGCCGAAAACGGTGACTGCGTAAACGAGAGCGCCGATGAAGATTTTGAGGATCAACTGCAGCACCGGGGCGACATTCAGATAAGGGGACAATGCCGTTATTGCCCAGTACATGGCGCTGGCGCCGAGTGCAGGGCGCACCACCGAGGTGGCCATTTCGCGCACCTTCAGGCCTGGAAGCTCCCTGCAGAGAAATAACGTGAAGCTGATGAGCCCGAGCAGTGCCAGCACGACACGTAATTGTGCGACCATGGCTGCTCCGGCATCGGGAAAGGCAAGGTAGGCCAGGGTGGCGAAGATTGCAACCTCGATCCAGGAGTACATGGCCGTGATGCGGAATTTGCCGAGGGCGGACAGCACATAGATGCCGCTGCTGGTGATGGCGGTAAAGCAGCCGGTCAAGGCCAATGTCTCGACGAGTGGAACTGCGGGTTGCCATTTTTCACCGAGCATCAGGGTGACGATCTCATGTGCTACCAGCGCCATTCCCACGCCAGCGGGAATGGCGACCAGAGCTTGAACGCTCTGGGCGAGGAGAAACACGCGCTTGAGCTCGTCGAGATCATTCTTGACCTTGACGAAGGCGGGGAACAGTACGCGGTTGAGGGGAGCCAGCAATTCGCTGGTGGGCATGGCTGCGATCTGTCCAGCAAGCGTATAGATGCCCATGACACTGGAGGATTCCCGGCTGGCCACGACGATTTCGTGCAGTCTCAACTGAAAATACTGGGCGATGCTGCGTACCCAAACCCATTGCGATAGCATGAATATTTCGCGGAATTTTTCGAGGCTCAAGCGTGGCCTGCTGGGGTGCATCGCATAGCTTAGAATGACACCTGTGAGGCGGCCGCTCAGGTTGCCGGCGACGAGTGCCCAGTAGGATTCGTACACGACTGCGCAAGCGATAGTGACCACGAATCCGGTGAAGCGCTTCAGGAACATGAAACGGAAGTCGCGAGTGTACTGTTGGTCCTTTTGAAGTGTGATGATCCAGATGTTTTCTAGCCCTTCAAGCAGGAAAGTGAAGGCGAGCACTCGGATGACCGGTGTTAGTTCGGGGTTGTTGAAATATGCGCTGGCATATGGAGCAGTGAGCAGCACTACGCCAGTCATGATCGAGGTCTGGATGAGGCGAATGGTCCATGCAGTGTTGTAGTGTGCAGGCGTGGGGTTTTTTGTCTGCATCAGCACTACCCAGACGCCCATTTCCAGCAGCACGTCCGCCAACGCGATGGCGATGGAGGCTGTCGCGATGATGCCGAAGTCAGCCGGGACCAGGAGGCGAGCGAGGATGATGGTGCTGAGCAGGCCGATGAGCCGATCTGTCCAGCGCATGGCGATGGCAAGAAATGCGCCGTGAATGATGTTGGGTTTGGCTGCGGTCATGGTGGTTGGCTTATATGGTCTGTCGTGGCAGCAGGTGCGCTTGGTGTTGTCGGATAAGGGTTGGGTCAGCTGCCTAATGGACGAAGCCGGCTCTTGCTATCGCGGGTGGATGTGGGGCCTGACGTGGATAGGAATCGGCGTGTCAATGATTGAGTGGAGAAGGCGGATGATATCGCAGGACAGTGGCTTGGAGCAGGCTGTGCCAGGCGCAGGGCGGGGGCGGATCGTGCAAATCGATTCACTGCGGGGTGTGGCTGCGGTGATAGTGGTTTTGTTTCATTTTACGACTAAATATCGTGAGTTGTATGCACCTACGTTGGCGCTGCCTTTCGATATCTGGTGGGGGCATTATGGCGTAAATTTGTTTTTCATCATCAGCGGGTTTGTGATATTCATGACTCTCTCGCGATCGCGAGATTGGCGTGATTTTGTTGTATCGCGTTTCAGCCGTCTCTACCCTGCCTACTGGGTTGCCGTGGCGCTGACTTTCTCTGTGGTGGCATGGCTAGGTTTGCCTGGCAAGGAAGTGACTTTCAAGCAGGCACTGCTCAACTTCCTGATGTTCCATACCTGGTTCCGTGTGCCGTCGGTAGATGGCGTGTATTGGACCCTGCTGGTGGAGTTGCATTTTTATGTGCTTGCATTGATGCTTTTTGTGTGCGGGCGTATGTCGCAATGCTTTTTCTGGCTATGGATGCTGTTCGCCTTGAAAATGATTTGCTTTGTAGGCTCCAATGTATTTGGCCTGGATCTGCCGTATGCGATTCAGCGGGTGCTGGTTCTGGATTTCATTCCATGGTTCTCCCTTGGGATTTGCGCATATTTTTTGACTGGACAGGGTGAGGCGCCTCGATGGAAGCCGCTGGTTACGGCAGCCGGCGCGTTGGGTTTGATTGGCCTGAGCGGAGGCGGTTTACTCGTGTTGATCGGGGTTGGCTGCTTTGTGCTGGTGATTCTGGCCGGGAGTGGCAGGCTGTGGGGGGCAGGAAATCCGGTGCTGCTGTGGCTGGGGACGATTTCTTACACATTGTATCTTCTGCATGAAAATATTGGCTGGGCGGTGATGCGCCAAGCAATGAATTCCGGGCTTTCTTACGCTCAATACATGCCGCTGACTTTGGTTTTGGTTCTGATGCTGGCTTCGGGGTTGGCCTTTCTTGTCGAGCGCCCGGCCATGGCATGGATCAGGAGGCTTTACAAAAGCCGCAAGAAGCGGCTGGTGGCCGACAGGGTGCGGGGATGACGAGGCGGGGCGTACTTATTGTTTTGGTACTTGCATTGGCCGGATGGAGCGCATGGCTTGTACTGACCTGGCTCAACTGGGGGGCTGCCAGTCATGATCATGTCGAAATAAAACTGGAGCGGATTCAGCCTGGCAGGGCTGATCTGCTGCGGGAGTGCGGCAGTTTTTCCGGTGTGCGTGTATTTCTGGTGCTCGGACAGTCGAATGCGGCCAATCATGGTGAGCCGCGCGGCGTGTCGCTGCATGGCCAGGTGTGGTCGAATGGGCACTGCTATGCACTGGCTGATCCTCTCCCCGGCGGTACAGGTGCCGGGGGGAGCGTGTGGCCGCGGCTGGCCGATACATGGTTTGCGCGTACGGGTGAGCGCAGCTTATTTATTTTGCTCGGAGTCGATGCGACTTCAGTGGTCGATTGGGTGAGTAATGCTGGATTAGCGGGGCGGTTGGATGAGCTTTTGGCGCAGTTGCAAAGCTATGGACTGAAGCCTGATGCCGTGCTTTGGCAGCAAGGGGAGGCTGATGCGCGACGGGGAGCAGAGACCGAAGACTATGAGGAGCGTTTGGCGGCTCTGATTGCGCGCTGGCGCGCAGGCGGCGTTTCCAGTCCCGTTTTTTTGGCACGCTCGACGCAATGCCGATCGGCACCATATCAGCCTGTGCGGATGGCGATTGCTCGCCTCGCGGATGTGCATCAGGGGGTTTTTGTTGGTGCTGATGCTGACACGATCCCGGCGGGAGGGCGTCATGATGGTTGCCACTTCAATGCAGCTGGGTTGGAGCAGGCGGCAGCTGCATGGGTGGAAGCGTTGCTAGAAGCAGGAGCCCTGTCGTCGCTTGCAAGTCCTTGAAGCATGGCCTTGCCAACTTGTTGGCAACGAAGTGTTCAGCAACCGGTTTATAATAGTCAAGAATGGTGTGTGGATTTGTGCGTTCAGGATTGGCTTGTTCGAGAACGACTTTTTGAGGTGTCATGTCCTTGGATATTCAGAATCAACTGCTTGGCATCATTGATGAGGCTCTGGGGTTGGAGGGTAGGGGGGCTAGTTTTGATCATTCGACGCCGTTGATGGGGGGGCAGCCAGAGCTTGATTCCATGGCTGTGATCGGCTTGATCAACCTGATCGAAGAAAGGTTTGGTTTCTTTGTTGGCGAAGACGAAGTTGATGGGGCTACGTTCGAGACAGTTGGGACGCTGCTAGCCTATGTCAAGGGAAAATTGGGGAAGACCCAATATTAGTCGGATTTTTCTGGAGTTGCATTCATGGCTGAGCTGGTCACACCGGTGGGCGAGACGATTTATGGACTGCACGCGGGTTTTTTGAGTTCTGCTGAACGTTTTCCTGATAGGCCTGCGCTGGAGGTGGAAGGACGGCAGTTGAGCTATGCCGAACTCAAAAAGGAGGCGTCAGCGATAGCGGTAGCCTTGCAGCAGCATGTTCGTCCTATGGCGCCGAAGTTGGCGGGCGTGTTGGCAAGCCGGTCATTGCCTGCTTATGCAGGATTGCTTGGTACGCTGATGGCTGGTCATACACTGGTTCCGCTCAATCCTGGCTTTCCGGTCGAGCGAACCAAAGCGATGATTCAGCTGGCTGAGCTTGAGGCTCTGATACTCGACTCCAAGGGTGAGGAACTGCTCGATAGTTTATTGCATGGCTGCACAACCCGGATGACGCTGATCCTTCCGCAGGTTAGTGATGTGGCGGCGCTTCGTGAGCGGTGGCCTGAGCATTGCTTCGTGTCGGCATCCGAATTGACGGTGCCTGCTGGGTGGCAGCCGGTTTCTGTGACGCCTGATTCCTTCGCCTATTTGTTCTTTACGTCGGGAAGTACAGGCGTTCCGAAAGGGGTTGGGGTGTTGCACAGCAACGCCCTACGCTTTGTTGCAATGTCGCTCGAGCGTTATGCAGATTGTGGATTGACGCAGAATGACAGATTTTCGCAATTCTATGACATCACTTTCGATTCTTCGATGTTTGACTTGTATGTGTCATGGGCTTTTGGCGCTTGCTTGTGCAGCCCGTCTCATGTCGAATGGGTCAATCCCAATAAGTACATCGTTGATCGGGAGTTGACCGTCATCGACATCGTGCCTTCGACAGGGCATTCACTCAGTCGTACAAATGGCTGGCGGCCTGGGCGATTTCCGGGGCTGAAGCTGTGCCGCTTTGGTGGCGAGGCGCTTGCGGCGGAGCTGGCGAACAAGCTTGCAGCGGCAGCGCCTAATGCAGTCATTGAAAATGTATATGGTCCTACGGAATGCACGGTTGACGCAGCTTACTATCGTTGGTCGGGCGAGAACTCGATGGTCGAGTGCCGGCATGGTGTAGTGCCCATCGGCTTTGCTGGCCCGAAAGTGACACTGTTGATCGTCGATGAAGAGTTCAAGCCTCTGCCCTATGGGTCGGAAGGGGAACTGTTGATCAGCGGAGAGCAGGTTACGCCGGGTTATTGGCGCAGCCCTGAACGTACCGCATTGGCGTTTGTGCGTTTGCCAGGACGGGATGGCATCTATTACCGCACAGGTGATCTGGTGAGGCAGGATGCGCCGGATGCGCCGATTGTGTTTTTGGGGCGCATGGACCACCAGATCAAGATTTCAGGGGTTCGAATTGAACTCGGTGAGATTGAGAAGGCTCTGCGCGATGCGGCTGGCACGGACGAGGCTGTGGCGGTGGGATGGCCGGTGACGTCGAGCGGTGCGGGAGGGATTGTTGGCTTCATCGCGCGGGAAGATGTCGATGTGGAGGTGGTACGCGAGCAGCTAAAGCAAACTCTGCCGAACGTGATGGTGCCGCGCGAATTGCACCTGATGGCGAATTTTCCGCTGAATGCGAACGGGAAAATCGATCGCAAGGCGTTGATAGCAAGTCTTGGCTGATTTCCATATGAGAGGCTATGGCCGATGACGTGTCCCGAGAGTTTGAGTGATATCGAGAAAGCTCGTCTTGCAGATTTCAGCGAAGCGCATGCGTATGAATGCCTGATTGGCGGCGTGCCGTCAGTGGGCAAGCAGTGCTTTACCTCCACGAGGATTGGATCTGCGGTAGCGTTGCGTTCGTCGGTGGTGAGATCTTCCGTCCTGTTCAACCGAGTGATCGGGCTCGGGCTTTTTGAGGATGCCACGGAGGAAATGCTGGACGAGGCTGCCCGGTTCTATGAGGCCGAAGGACTGCCGTGGGCCATCGAATTGAGCCCGGCGGCACGTCCAGATGCTTTGAGTGACTGGTTGAAAAAGAGACGTTTTCGCCGGGGGTTGGGAACGGCCATGCTGATACGGCCTTGTTCAGACATCCCGGTTGTCGAAACGACTCTGCGGATCGAGCGCATCGGACCGGACGATGCAAGGCGTGGCGCCCGAATTGCGGCAGATATGTTTCGGGTGGCGCCTGAAGTACAGGCATTGCTGGATCGCGTGCTCGAGAAACCAGAATATCGTCAATGGCTCGCATATGATGGCGATGATCCGGTTGCTTCCTGCCTCTCGTATGTCTGTGATGGCGTTGCCTGGGCGGGTTGGAGCACTACCTTGCCTGCGTTTCGGGGGCGTGGGGTTCATGGCGCTTTCATTGCTGCGCGATTGCGTGATGCTGCTGAAGCGGGCTGCGAGTGGTTCACTCTCGAAACTGCACTGGGGACGCCCGAGCAGCCTGACGCTGCTTTTCGGAATCTTGTGCGAATGGGCTTCACTTTCGCCTATCCTCGGTATACTTATATCGTCATGCCGCGGAGAGGGTGATGGGCAAGGCGCTCCTGATGTGTCCGCCTACGTTTTACGGTGTTGAGTACGAAATCAATCCGTGGATGCACGTGGATAACCCCGTCGATATCGAGTTGGCGCGTGATCAGTGGTATCGCCTCTATGATTTGTATGTTGAAGAGCTTGGCTGGAGCGTTTCGCTGATCGATGCTGTTCCGGGGTTGCCTGATATGGTTTTTACCGCGAATGGCGGGTTGGTGGTCGATGGTAAGACCATATTGCCTCAGTTTCGTCAGCCGGAACGTCAGGGTGAAACGGAACATTTTGAGCGTTGGTTCTGCTTGAATGGCTACCAAAATCCCGTGCGGATGGCGCACGATTTTGAAGGCGAGGGAGATGCGCTGCTTTGGAGGGATGTGCTGTTTGCTGCTTACCCCTGGCGCAGCGATCAGGCTGCGCACCGGGAGTTGGAGTCGATTCTGGATGTTGAAATCGTTGGCCTCCAGCTTGTTGATGCGCGTTTTTATCATTTGGACACGGCATTCGCTGTGATTGACGAGCGTACTGTTGCAATTTATCCGGCTGCCTTTTCGGCGCAAAGCCTGAGGCGGATTAGGAGTTTCGTGCCAAATGTGATCGAGGCGACAGATGAGGATGCTCTGGCGTATGGGCTTAATTCATTGAGCGATGGCGAGAACGTCGTCATCAGCGATATGGCGTACGGATTGATCGAAACATACCGAGCGCAAGGAAGAAAGGTCTGGCCGACGCCTATTGGTGAGTTCCAGAAATCAGGCGGTGGAGTGAAGTGCATGACGCTTGAGCTAAGGTCTTAGTTTTTTGATTATGGATTCTATACTGCAGAAGGAGAATGTTTTGGATATTAGAAAAGAAGTTCTTGCTATTCTTGACGAGGTGCTCAGCCTGCGTGGGCGTAGCAATGGTTTTGATCTGGATACCGCGCTGCTCGGCGCCGTGCCGGAGCTGGACTCGATGGCCGTAATTGGACTGATCAACGTGATCGAAGAGCGCTTCGACATTGTTGTGGATGATGATGATATCGACGGCTCGGTCTTCATGACCGTCGGTAGCTTGGTCGACTTCGTCAGCAGAAAACTTGGATGACCGTGCTGCAGCGTACTGCTACATATATCCCCTCGGCTGATCGTCAGCTCTTCACCCTTTTGAGTCTCCCGCGGGGAGAGGCAAAAGGGATTGTTGTACATGTGCCTCCTTTTGCGGAGGAAATGAACAAGTCACGACGGATGCTTACGTTGACGACTGAAGCTCTTGTCGAAGCCGGGTGGATGGTTGTGCTGTTTGATTTGACCGGGTGTGGGGACAGTTCCGGGGGGCTGGAGGATGTCTCTTGGGAGATGTGGATCGAGGATCTTGATAATGTCATTGAATGGTGTGCGGCTGCTTATCCTGAGCTCGAATTGAATCTCTGGTGTTTGAGAGGCGGCGCGCTTATTGCTTCTGACTGGTTGGCACGGAATCGTCGGCCATGCAATGCAGTGCTGTTGTGGCAGCCGGTTTTAAGTGGAAAACTGCAATTGACGCAGTTCTTGAGACTCAAGGCAGCAAACAGCATGTTGTCTGAAGCGGATGCGCGCAGTGCCGTGGCGGAAATACGAAAGAGGCTTGACCAGGGGCAAAGTGTAGATATCGCGGGGTACTGCATTTCTACGAAATTTGCAAAGGGAATGGCCGGGGCCAATTTCTCCGTCGATGGGTGTGGCCCCCGGAAGTTGGGTGTGGTCGAGATTGGAGGAGGCGCCAATGGGGCGTTTTCGCCCGCGATCGAGGCAGCGATTGCCAAGTGGGAGAGCAATGGGTGCCGAGTTTTGTGCGAAAAGGTAGTCGGGCCAGCATTCTGGGGAACTCCATATATTCGAACAGTGCCTGAGCTTGTGCATGTGAGTAGGCGGTTTCTGGAGCAGCTACAGGTATGAACTACACGGAGCAGGGGTTGGTGTTCGAGTGCCAGGGCGAATCTTTGGTGGGGGTGCTGGCAGTACCTGAACAAGCGCAGAATGTGGGGGTGGTCATTATTGTTGGTGGCCCTCAGTATCGAATCGGCAGCCATCGGCAGTTCGTTCTGCTCGCGCGTAATCTTGCGGAAAACGGTTTTCCATGCCTTCGCTTCGATAATAGAAGCATGGGGGATGCCACCGGTGAAACACGGGATTTTGAAGACATTGGCCCGGATCTTGCTGCGGCTGTGAGCGAGTTTTTTGCTGCCCTGCCTGATGTTCAGCACGTTGTGTTGCTGGGTCTCTGTGGAGGGGCAAGTGCGGCATGTGTTTACGCTCCTGAGGATGATCGGATAAAGGGCTTGCTTTTGTTGAACCCTTGGGTGCGGACTGCCGAATCACAGGCTAAAGCCTACCTCAAGCACTATTACGCCGATCGTCTGCGCGATCCTGCATTCTGGAAAAAATTGTTTAAAGGGAAAATTGGTGTCGCGAGCGCTCTAACGGGTGTTGCGCGGACAGCAAGAAAGGCAATAGGTAAGACGAAGGTTCAGGATCCACAATCGGAAAGGAATGGCGCCGGCTCTACTCTAATGGAAAGGATGCTGTATGGAGTTGAGCGTAGCTGCAGCAGCAGCCTGGTTGTTCTGAGTGGCCGAGATTATGTGGCTCGTGAGTGTGACGAAGTGCTGATACCGCATCCGAGATTCAAGGATCTGGCTGTCAAAGGGCGTGTGCGTGTCATGCGAGTGGACGAGGCTGATCATACGTTCACAATGCCGGGGCTCCAGCAGGAGCTTGAAAGAATCACTGTGGACTTTGTCAGATCCCTGTCGCTCGATGTGGGCGCGCGCTGATTCTCTGAAGGGAGGTATTATTTTGTCGATCAGTATTTTGAACGGCTCGCATCGATCTTGCCATGTCCAGAGATTGGGCCGACGGTATTTGTTGCTGACAGTACTTTTTCTGAAAAGCCTGTCGGGAGCCGTCGCGGCAGATCCCAACTTTTGCGGTGATCCGTTCAGCAATCACTTCGGCCCGTTCGATTATCGAACCGCTACAGCGAAGCAGAGACGAGCCGTTGAAAGCGTGCACTACACGGCAGAGATCCAGCGAATGCTGTCAGGCAATACGACATCTGTTGGAGGGGATTTGGCTTATACACTGAGAGTGTTTCCGAATCACCATGGCGCCCTGAAAACGATGGCTGACTGGTCTATCCGGTCAAAGAGCAATCCAGCTGCTGGGGCGCGTTATACGGTCGAGTGCTGGTTTGACCGGGGCTTGCGTTTTCGGCCAGATGATTCAATGGTGAAGATGCTTTTCGGTATATATCAGCTGCAAATAGGCAAAGCGGGGGAGGCCGTAGCTCAGCTAGAGGCGGCCCGCAAGGGTGAGGTAGGGCCCCCGGATGCGAACCTGCACTACAATCTCGGCTTGGCCTATTTGAAGCTCGGCAGGTTCAGCGAGGCATTGGAAAATGCCCATTTGGCATACGGGCTGGGGTTTCCGTTGCCAGGGTTAAAGAATCAGCTGGTTCGAGCTGGCAAATGGCGGGAGCCTACTAGACAGCCAGTCGGAGCTGCAATAGAGGAGAGCGAAGCCAACAAAACGGATGCCACCAAGCCGGTCGAATAAGGGACAGTCACTGTATCTTAATTGGGTTACGGCGGGGACCTAGATCAGTACTTCAATTACTCCCGGGTGTCCCAGGAAGCGTTGTGGGCTAGCAGAGGCGCCATAGGCGCCTGACTGGTATATGACCACCAAATCATCCGGTTCAGCGTTGGGTAGGCTCATGTGATCTGCCAGCAGATCGAGCGGCGTGCATAACGGACCGACTACGGAGACGCGCTCCTCCACAGTGGCGCCCATCCGATTGGCGATGGCTGCAGGATAGTTCTTGCGGATGACTTGGCCGAAGTTGCCCGAGGCCGACAGGTGGTGGTGCAGGCCACCGTCGGTGACGAGGTAGGTGTGGCCGCGCGAGACCTTCTTGTCGATGATTTTGGCGACGTACAGACCGGCCTCGCCGACCAGGTAGCGGCCCAGTTCGATGACGATCTCGGCCTCGGGCAGCGTTCGGTGTGCCTGTTCGACGATGTCGGCGAGGTTGGTGCCGATGGGGGCGAGATCCAGCGGCTGTTCGCCAGGAAAGTAAGGAATGCCGAAGCCGCCACCCAGGTTGAGGAAACGGACAGGCGAGGGGGAGTGTTCCGCCAGCCGGCATGCCAGGGCGTAGCTTTTCTGCTGGGCTTCGACGATGGCCTCTTGCTTGAGGTTCTGGGAGCCGGCAAATAGGTGGAAGCCTTCGAAGGCCAGGCCGGCGCGGCCGATTTCCGTGAGCAGTTCCGGCACCTGTTCGGCGTCGACACCGAACTGCTTAGGGCCGCCGCCCATCTTCATGCCCGAGGACTTGAGTTCGAAGTCCGGGTTGACGCGCACCGCGACACGTGCTGGCAAGCCCAGCGCTTGTTGCGCGGCGGCCAGCAGCGGGACTTCGCGGAAGGATTCGACGTTGATGAGGATGCCCGCGGCGACAGCCTGATTCAGCTCGGCCTCGGTCTTGCCCGGTCCGGCGAAGCTGATTTCGCGCGGGTCGGCACCTGCGTCCAGCGCGACGAGCAGTTCGCCGGCCGAGGCGACGTCGATGCCATCGACCAGACGGGTCATGTGCGCCACCAGAGCGGGCATGGGGTTGGCCTTCATCGCATAGTGCAGCTTGACTGCCTTGGGCAGCGCGGCGCGCAACTGGGCCACGCGGGTATCGAGCAGACTGCGGTCGTAGGCATAGAACGGCGTGCGGCCGACGCGAGCGGCAATGCGGCTGATGCGCTGGCCGTTGATGATGAGTTCACCGTCTTCGCTGTGAAACTGTGACATCGGGGTATGGACGGGGGCTTGGCGGACTTCAGTCATATCAGGATTCGTTTCGTATTCAGAAAGTGATTGCTCAGTCGTGCAGGTGCTCGCGCATCCAGAATTCCATCATCATCAGAATCCAGACCATTTCGCCGTAGTAGCCGGGGTAGGCCGGGAGGTGGGTGGAAAGGAGTTCGTCGATGAAGGCCGGACGCACGATGCCGCGCTTGCGGAAACTGTTCAGTGCGTCGGTGGCGAGCGCCTTCAGCCCTGCATGCTGGCAGGCCCACACGCCGAAGGGCAGGCCGAAGCCGTGCTTCTTCTTGGCGATGATCTCGTCGGGCAGGAAGCCGCGTAGCGCTTCCTTGAAGAACCAGCGCAGGGTCAGGCGCTTGAGCTTCCACTCCGGCGGCAGGCCGGTGGAGAAGTCGGTGAGCTCGTTGCTGAGCAGCGGGAAGGCCACATCGACGCCCGCCAGCTGCGTGGTGCCGATGACCTTGGGCAGGTCGTTGTCGGCGAGGGTGTATTTCCAGTCGTAGTTGAGCAGGCGGTTGATGTGCGAGCGGGCGTTGGTCGCCTGCCAGACTTCGCGCTGTTCGCGTTTCGGCTGTTCGAGGTCGATGCGGGCGAGGAAGTCGGGCTCGAACACGGTGTCCATGCCCAGGCGCACCAGCATGTTGTACATGTGGATGCGGTCGGGCATCGGCACGCGTGCCTGTTCGACGTAACTGACGCCTTTCTTCACCACCGGGATGCGGTCCATGCCCGGCAGTGCCAGCGTGGGCTCGAGCAGGCCGCGGCGCACGAGACCGGGGATGCCTTCGTACCAGCCGAACACGCGCTGTTTGGCGTAACGGGTGTTGCCGCCGAAGAGTTCGTCGCCGCCGTCGCCGGCGAGCATCTTGTCGATGCCGTCCTCGCGCGCGCGGGTGGCGCAGATCCAGGCCGGCACGGCCGACGAGTTGCCGAAGGGCTGGTCGTAGTGCGTGGCGACCTTGGGAATGCCGTCGAGCAGGTCGTCAGGGGTGACGTAGTATTCGCGGTGGTCGGCGCCGAAGCGCTTGGCGGCGATGCGCGCGTATTCCATCTCGTCGTAGCCGCTGGCATCGAAGCCGATCGAGTAGCTGCGGGCGGGTTGGCCGAGCACCTTGCACAGCATGCCGGTGACGGTCGAGCTGTCGGTGCCGCCAGACAGGAAGCAGCCGACGTTGGCGCCTTCGGCTTCGCGGCGCACGTCATCTTCGATGATCTGCAGGAAACGCGCCTTGGATTCTGCGAGATCCGGCCGGGCGTCCTCGTCGAAGCGTGGCTGCCACCAGCGCCTGCATTCCACCTTGCCGTTCTGCCATTTGAGCAGATGCCCTTGCGGCAAGCGATACACGCCCTCGAAGATGGTCATGGGGGCCGGAATCATGTGGAAGAAGAGATAGTCGAACACCGCCTGTGACGACACCTGCCGGTGGATGCCGGGAACGGCGTTGGCACGATCGGAGAAGTGCAGCCGCCCGTCCTGTTCCATGTAGCACACTGGCCAGGTGCCGAAGCGGTCATTGGCGAGCAGCGCCTCGCGGCCGTCGAGCCCGACGAGGATGACGCTGAAGCGGCCGCTTGCCTGCTGCAGGGCATCGTCACCGTGGCTGCGGAAGGCCTGCGCCCAGGCTGCGGCGGCACCGCGCTGTTCCTTGGTCTGCTGCAGGACGGGATCCTTGAAGCGCGGATTGCCGAGTGCGAGGCAAATCTGGCCGCCATCCTGAAACACTGCCACGTTGGTCCTGTAGCCGATCGTGCCTCGCGGAAGCTGGAGCAGCGCCAGTCGATCGGGGAAGCTGCTGCTTGCGTCGGTGATTGCTTCCGACGCGTGAAGAATGCCACAAAACTGCTCTAGCACGCCGTACTCCGTTGGCCGCTGGGGCCGAGAAAGATCAAAACCTACGGATGATGCCGCATGGGGCATGAATTGTCAGTGATCCTTGTCATGTTTGCATGGCATCAGTTGATTCTGGATGCGTGCGTGGGGTGTTCAGTCCGACGCCTGCAGTGCGCCAGGTAGCCAGCGCTGTGGGGCGACAAGTGGCCGCGTGCCCAGCGGTAGGGCGAATTCGGCTTCGGGGGTGAGTGATATCCCGCGCAGGCTGCCAGCGGGTTCCGTGAGCCAGCGCAGCATGCTGGTGGCACGTGGACGGAAGTCGAGTGTATCGGAGTCACGCAGTCCGCCAGGGGGAAGCGGCACGTTGCCTTTGAAGCTGCCTGCTGCGGAGAGAGTGAACGTGCCGATGCCTGTTGTGATGTTGTTTACACCGAGAATCTCGGTGCCGGGGGGTAGCCGTTCGGTGAAGGTGCGCAGAAACCAGGTGCCGGTCAAGCGCTCGCTGAGCATGGTGTTGTGTGACAGATAGAGTGCATTTTCAGGCCAGGCCCGGCCTTCGGCACCGTAGGCGATCACGACCGGATTCTGGGTGTTGGCACTTTGTCCAATGATGTTGCCGATGACATGGGCTACGCCGCCATTGGGCAGATCGAGTTCGTAGGAGGCTTCGCCGAAGGGGCCGTCGTACAGCAGGTTGTAGCGGATGTCGTTATGGCGCGCGCGCGTCTTGACCAAGTGGCCATAATAGCCCTGATGAAAGCGGCTACCGCTGAGTTCGAAACGGGCGATACGGCCGACATAGAGCAAATGGGGGAGCGGCTGTGTTTGCCGCGGGGCTTGAGCGAAAAGGCTGTCGCGGATGACGAGTTCGGCATCTTCAAAGTTCGCCGTGAGCAGGCCCATCTGATTGTCGATGAAAGCACTGTTGCGCACCTCGAGGCGTCCGCGCTCGAAACGGATGCCTGCACCATTGCCATCGCTGGTCCGTGCTCCCCGGAACTCGATATTCTCGATCTGAATGTCGCCATTGCGAATGACCCAGATCGCTTTGCCCTCGGCGGTCTGGCCGTCGGCAACCAGGACCGGCCGCTCGCCAATGCCCCGGATGGTCAGGCGTTTTTGCTGCCACACCGCGACATCGCCCCGGTACTCGCCAGGCATGATTGCGACGACATCGCCATCATGTGCAATCTTCGCCGCAGCGGAAATCTGCGTGAGGGCCTCATTGGGGCCGACGCGGATGACTTCCGCTGCCAGATCGGGCGACAGAGCGGAGGCCATGAGCAGCAGAAGGGCCGCGGCTTTGGCGAAAATGCCGGGCCGTCCGGTTGCTGCGGAACAGGGACGGTGACGGTCGCTGAAGGTGGCCAACGCGTGTTTCAGACTTCGCTGGACAAGGTCTTGCGGTCGATCTTGCCGTTGGGGTTGCGTGGCAGTGGCCCATCACGGACCTCGATGCGGTGCGGAACCATGTAGGCTGGCATGTGCTGACGGCATTCCGCGAGCAACGCTGCGGTGTCGAGGGTGCCGCCTTGCGGAGCGGTGGCGATGACGGTGATGCTCTGGCCAAGCGTGTCGTGTTCGACGCCGAACGCAGCGCATTCGCCAACCAGTTTGGTGGCGTAGAGGATTTCCTCGACTTCGGTGGGGCTGACGCGGTAGCCGGAGGTCTTGATCATCTCGTCGCGGCGACCGATGAAGTACAGGAAGCCTTCCTCGTCCCGGCGCACGGTGTCGCCCGAAAACACCGCCAGCTCCGGCAATACCAGGCCACTCTGGCGGCCTGGCGCATGGCTCGGCAGCGGTTTGAAGCGCTCGGCGGTCTTCTCCGGGTCGTTCCAGTAGCCCATTGCCACCAGCGCGCCGCGCTGGACGAGTTCGCCCGGCTCGTTGGGTGCGCATTCGCTGCCATCCTCGCGCAATACGACCACATCGGCATTCGGGATGGCCTTGCCGATGGAGTCGGGCCGGCGGTCGGCTTCCTCGGGGGGCAGGTAGGTGGCGCGGAAGGCTTCGGTGAGGCCGTACATCAGGAAAGGTTTGGTCTTCGGCAGCATGCCGCGCAGCCTGGTCAGCGTCTCCAGCGGCATGCGTCCGCCGGTGTTGGCGATGTAGCGCAGGTGCTCGGTGATGGTGTCCGGCCATTGCAGCTGCGAAAGCTGTATCCACAGCGGCGGAACGGCGGTGAGGCCGGTGACTTTTTCCTTTTCCGCTGCCTTCAACACGTCGCGCGGCAGCAGGTAGTTGAGCAGCACCACGCGTGCCCCGCTGTGGAAGGCGGTGCTCAACTGCGAGAAACCGGCGTCGAAGGATAGCGGCAGGGCAGCCAGCAAGGTATCGCTGGCGCGGTTTTCGAGGTACTGGGCGACGCTCTTGGCACCCGCAACCATATTCCGATGGGACAGAACGACGCCCTTGGGCCGGCCGGTGCTGCCCGAGGTGTAAAGGATGGCGGCCATGTCGGCGTCGATGATGCGATGGCCGGGCGTCGCGGGGGCGGCAAGGAGATCACTCAGGCGGTGTACCGAGGCGCCAGGGAGGGAAGGCAGCTCCGTGGGGGTGCCGGTCAGCACGACGTGGCGCAGGTCGTGGCAGGTACCGAGCGCGCCGACCAGGGCCGTGAAACGTTCGGGCGTGGTCAGCAGCACGCGGACATTGCAGTCCTGCAGGATGTAGCCGATCTGCTCGGCTTTCAGAACGGGATTCACCGGTACGAACACCCCACCCGCGGCGGCGGCGCCGAACATGCCGACAACGGTCTCGATGCGCTTGTCCAGATAAATGCCGACGCGTTCGCTACGCTCAAGGCCCAACTGGCGCAGGCCCGAGGCGAAGGCCTGGATGTCGGCCGCGAGCTGCCCATAGCTGCGGTGTTCGGCGCCGAAGCTGAGCGCAGGAGCTTCGGCGTCGCGTTGGGCTGAGGCGAGGATGAGCTGGTGCAACAGGTGAGTGTGGTTCATGTCAGATCGTTCGGGCAGACTGGGAAATTGCGCAACACATTAGGTTAGCGCCTCGGCATGTCAGGCACAACGCATTGACCACCTTGGCGCGTTCGGGAATTTGCTGTTAACGTCGCTTCGCCATTGTCGACCAGGATTGCCGTGAGCATCGTGAACCTTTACCTGCCCTCACCAAACTTTGATGCGCGCCCTGAAGGGGAGGCGGTGCGTCTCATCGTCGTGCACGCGATCAGTCTGCCGCCGGACCAGTTCGGAGGACCGGGAGTGGCGCAGTTGTTCACCAACACGCTCGACCCGGACGAGCATCCCTACTATGCGTCTATCCATCATCTTCGGGTATCGGCTCATTATTTCATTCGCCGCAACGGCAAGGTGATTCGTTTCGTCGAGCCGGATCTGCGGGCTTGGCATGCAGGGATTTCGAGCTGGAACGGCCGTGAACGCTGCAACGATTTCTCGATCGGGATCGAACTGGAGGGCTGCGATTCGCTGCCATTCGAAGATGTGCAGTATTGGCGTCTGGCCGAACTGATTGTCGAGCTGAAGCAGCGCTACCCGATCGAGGGGATCGTGGGGCATGCCGACATCGCTCCAGGGCGAAAGACCGATCCAGGACCGTGCTTCGACTGGGCGCTTCTGGAGCGGTGCATTCACGCAGCGAAGGGCTAGGCGTAGCTGTTCTTGGGCGCATCAGTTCCGCTGATGTGTCAAGCATGGGCGCGCGATGCAGGTGTCAAGTTTTGACAAAATGTTTTGGCGACAATAAAATCTGTCACCTGTTGCTTTGCAGCAATTTTATTTTCGAACCGATCTCGGTGCGGCGCCTTCCTCCAGGGGAGACGCAGTTTCATGGACGCACGCACCGCGGGGTCCGCTGTCTGGTTGCGGCGGCGGGCTTGAACACCTACTGGCGACCGAGTGTGACTGCACTCAGGAGTGGCTGATCCGCCACTCCGGGATGGCTTGCGCGAATCAGGCGCGGGCTCTGGATGCCCACCACGGCAATCCTGCGCAGCAGCTCAGGCCACAGCATGGAGGACACCATGAAACACGCAACTCGAATCAACGCGCTCGCGCGTCAGGCGAGCGGGGCCGCGTTCTGTATTGCGCACGGTGCCGTTCTTTTCTTTGGCCTTGCGGGCATGGCCTACCTGGGCCAGGACGGCGGTAGCCGTCCGGCGATCGGTTATGCCGACCTGCGCGTGCAGGGCAAGGCGGGGCCGACGGTGGGCGAAGCGGCGATGGCGCTGGCCGATGCGCACCGCGCTCAGCCGATGCTGGTCGTGCCGCACAAGCCTGTCCAGGGCTTGTCTGTACGCGTCGATCAAAAGCCGTCGTCGGCGCTTGCGTCGCTCCGCATGCCTGCCTTTGCGCTTGAGCCCGGAGACGACGGGTTGTCGCCTGAAATGCTTCGTGTGCGCGACTGGATCACCGATACCTATCGGGTGCCTGGCGAGGTGATCGAGCCGGCGCTGGCGGCGGCCGAAGAGTCGGCCGAGCAGCATGGTTTCGACCCCTTGCTGATCGTTGCCATCATGGCGGTAGAGTCCAGCTTCAATCCGCGCGCGGTCAGCAACATGGGGGCGCAGGGCCTGATGCAGGTCATCCCGCGTTATCACCAGGACAAGATCGGGCAGGGACGCGGCAAGTACGCACTGTTCGACCCAGGCCTGAACGTGCGCGTAGGCACCCTGGTGCTGCAGGAGGGGTTGCAGCGCTACGGCACTTTGCAGCGTGCCCTGCAGTACTACAATGGCTCGCTGAAGGATCCGAATGCGCGCTATACGCGCAAGGTCATGGCAATCAAGAAGCGCCTGGTGGCAGCTTCGGGCCGGGAGACCGTGGTCCGGAACGAAACGCCTCCGTCCGCCGGCTGAAGGCGGTCTACAGCTTGAGCCGGGCGATGCGCTCGGCGGCTTCCAGCAGGCGTTCGCGCCGCGTCGTGTATGCAATGCGCAGGTGGCGGCGCGGCAGGTGATGGCCGAAATCCAGGCCTGGCGTGGCAGCGATGCCAGCCTCCTCGATCAGGCGGCGGGCAAGCGCTTCGGAGTCGTCCGCCAGCTTCGACACATCGGCGTAAATGTAGAACGCCCCTTGCGGCTCCGTGGCTACCGTGAAGCCGAGACTGCGTAGCGCTGGAAGCAAGGTGTCGCGCCGTTCGCCGAATTCGTGCCGGCGTGTTTCCAGAATCTCGAGCGCCTCCGGACGGAAGGCCGCCAGCGCCGCATGCTGCGCCGGTGTCGATGGCGCGATGAAGAAATGCTGCGCGAGTTTCTCGATGTCGCGCACGACATCCGCCGGCGCCACCAGCCAGCCCAGCCGCCAACCCGTCATGCCGAAGTACTTCGAAAAACTGTTGACCACGAACATGTCGTCGGCCGCATTCAGTACCGGATCGGCGAGGGCGGTCGCGGCCTCCACGCCGTAGCTGAGGCCCTGGTAGATCTCGTCGACGATCAGCACGCCACTGCGCGCGTGCGTGGCGGCGTGCAGCGCGGCGATTTCGTCGATATCCAGCAGGGTGCCGGTGGGGTTCGAAGGCGTTGCCACCATCAGGCCGCGGCAGTTGCTGCTCCATGCCGCTTCGACCTGCGCCGGGGTCGGCTGGTAGCGGCTGGCGGCATCCACTGGCAATCCCCGTGCCCGGCCTTCGAAACTGCGCACCAGATGGCGGTTGGACGGGTAGCCTGGATCGGGCAGCAGCCATTCGTCTCCTGGTTCGGTTGTCGCTGCCAGCGCCAGCATCAGCGCACCCGAGGCGCCGGTGGTGACGATGATGCGCTCGGGTGCGACGTCGGCACTGAAACGATCCAGGTAGAAGCGGGCGATGGCCTCGCGCAGCGCGGGCAGGCCCAGGCCGGCGGTGTAACGTACTCCGCCGCTGGCGATGAAACGCATCGCGGCGTCGACGATCGGCTGCGGCGTCGGGAAATCCGGTTCGCCGACTTCCATGTGGATGATGTCGCGGCCTTGCGCCTCCAGTTCGCGCGCGCGGCGCAACAGCTCCATGACGTGGAAAGGCTGGATGTCGTCGAGGCGGGTGGCGTGGTGCATGGCGTGATCGTCCTGATGGAGGAGAGGGGAGAGTCCTTCCAGAAAGCGAAAAAGCGCCGACCAGCGGCGCTTTTTCGTCGTGGAGCCGGGCGACGCTCAGTCGGCGTTCAGCGCCAGCTCGAACAGCTCGCGCTTCAGCACCAGTTGACGCGGCAGACGGTCCTGCAGCTTGTCGAACCACTCCTTGTGGGAGTCCAGTTCGGCACGCCAGGCTTCGGCATCGACCTCGGTCAGGGCTTCGAACTCCCCACGGCTGATCTCGGTGCCGGTCCAGTCGAGGTCCTCGAAGCGCGGCATCCAGCCCAGCGCGGTTTCCTTGGCGGAGATGCGGCCCTTGCAGCGGTCGATGATCCACTTCAGCACGCGCATGTTGTCGCCGAAGCCGGGCCACATGAACTCGCCCTTCTCGTTCATGCGGAACCAGTTCACGCAGAAGATCTTCGGCGTGTCCTCGACGACGTGGCCCATGCGCAGCCAGTGGTTGAAGTAGTCGCCCATGTGGTAGCCGCAGAAGGGCAGCATCGCGAACGGGTCGCGGCGCACCACGCCTTGCGCGCCGAAGGCGGCGGCGGTGGTTTCCGAGCCCAGCGTCGAGGCCATGTAGACGCCGAAGTTCCAGTTGAAGGCCTGATACACCAGCGGCACCGTGGTGGCGCGGCGGCCGCCGAAGATGAAGGCCGAGATCGGCACGCCGGCGGGTTCTTCCCAGGCTGCGTCGATCGACGGGCACTGGCCGGCCGGGGCGGTGAAGCGGGCGTTGGGGTGTGCCGCCTTGCGGCCGGTTTCCTTGGCGATCTCGGGCGTCCAGTCCTTGCCCTGCCAGTCGAGCAGGTGGGCGGGTGCTTCCTTGCTCATGCCTTCCCACCACACGTCGCCGTCGTCGGTCAGGGCGACGTTGGTGAAGATGATGTTTTCCTTCAGCGTCGCCATGGCGTTGAAGTTGGTCTTCTCGGAGGTGCCGGGAGCGACGCCGAAGAAGCCCGACTCGGGGTTGATGGCGTAGAAGCGGGTGCTGCCGTCGGCTTCCTTGCGCGGCTTGATCCAGGCGATGTCGTCGCCCACGGTGGTGATCTTCCAGCCGTCGAAGCTCTTCGGCGGGATCAGCATGGCGAAGTTGGTCTTGCCGCAGGCCGACGGGAAGGCGGCGGCGACGTAGCTCTTCTCGCCTTCGGGCGATTCGACGCCGAGGATCAGCATGTGTTCGGCCAGCCAGCCTTCGTCACGCGCCATGGTCGAGGCGATGCGCAACGCGAAGCACTTCTTGCCCAGCAGCGCGTTGCCGCCGTAGCCCGAGCCGTAGGACCAGATTTCGCGCGTTTCGGGGAAATGCACGATGTACTTGGTGGTGGGGTTGCACGGCCAGCGGCTGTCCTGCTCGCCCTGTGCCAGCGGCGCGCCGACGGAATGCACGCAGGGCACGAATTCGCCGTCGGCGCCGAGCACTTCGATGGCGCCCTTGCCCATGCGGGTCATCGTGCGCATGTTGGTGACGACATAGGGGCTGTCGGAGATTTCGACGCCGATGTGGGCGATCGGGCTGCCGAGCGGGCCCATCGAGAACGGGATCACATACATCGTGCGGCCGTGCATCGAGCCCTTGAACAGATCGTTCAGGGTGCCGCGCATGACTGCGGGGTCTTCCCAGTTGTTGGTGGGGCCGGCGTCGACCTTGTCCTTGGAGCAGATGAAGGTGCGGTCTTCGACGCGGGCGACGTCGGAGGGGTCGGACCAGGCGAGGTAGGAGTTCTTGCGCTTTTCCGGGTTGAGCTTGATCAGCATGCCGGATTCGACCATTTCGGCGCACAGGCGGTCGTATTCTTCCTGCGAGCCGTCGCACCAGACCACCTGATCGGGTTCGGTGAGCGCGGCGATTTCGCCGACCCACTTCTTGAGGCCTTCGTGGCGAACGTATTCGGGGGCAGCGGCAATGGCCGCCTGGGCGTGGTTCTGAGACATGTGTACAGCTCTCCCGTGCTGTGATGCGAAACCATTCCCGTCGGTCGGCCATCGTCGAGGCGGTCTGCTGCCTGGCCGGCGGGCTGCGTGAGTGCCTGACTGCAGCACCCGGTGTCCGGCCGCAATCTGCCCGAAGGCGGAAGATTGCGACCAGCGAAAGCCCATAATTATGCCACGTCGCGCGCTGTGCAATGGATGGAATGTGGCAGGGGCTCTATGATTACGCCGAGCGCCGCAACATGCGTATTCGACATGCTTTCATATTGCAGATCAGCTTTTCGTAATGCGAGAGCATGCTGTTCGCGGTATTCTGCACGCGGTCGCGCAAGGGCCTGTCCGGCCTGCTCTGTCGTCGGAGCGGCCGGTGGCGCGTGCCGCACCCCTCACACCGATGAAGAGACAGGAAAGAGACCATGGATGAGCTGATTCGCACTGCCGCCCTCGACTACCACCGCTATCCGCGTCCGGGCAAGATCTCGGTGACGCCGACCAAGGTGCTGTCCAACCAGCGGGACCTGTCGCTGGCCTATTCGCCTGGGGTGGCGGCGGCCTGCGACGCGATCGTCGAGGATCCGGGCCAGGCAGCCGAACTCACCGCGCGCTCGAACCTGATCGGTGTCGTCACCAACGGCACGGCGGTACTGGGCCTGGGCAACATCGGTCCGCTGGCCTCCAAGCCGGTCATGGAAGGCAAGGGCGTGCTGTTCAAGAAATTCGCCGGTATCGATGTCTTCGACCTCGAGATCGACGAGCCCGACGCCGACAAGCTGATCGACATGATCGCCGCGCTCGAGCCGACCTTCGGCGGCATCAACCTGGAAGACATCAAGGCGCCGGAGTGCTTCTACATCGAGAAGAAGCTGCGCGAGCGCATGAAGATTCCGGTCTTCCACGACGACCAGCACGGTACCGCGATCGTGGTCGGTGCTGCCGTCCTCAACGGCCTGCACCTGCAGGGCAAGGCGCTGAACCAGGTCAAGGTGGTGACCTCCGGCGCGGGCGCAGCGGCGCTGGCCTGCCTGGGCCTGCTCGAAAAGCTCGGCGTGCCGGTCGAGAACATCTGGGTCTCCGACATCGAGGGTGTGGTCTATGAAGGCCGTACAACGCTGATGGATCCGATCAAGGCCCGCTATGCCAAGAAGACCGACGCCCGCACGCTGGGCGAGATCATCGACGGCGCCGATGTCTTTCTCGGCCTGTCGGCTGGCGGCGTGCTGAAGCCGGAGATGGTGGTGAAGATGGCGCCGCGGCCGATGATCCTCGCGCTCGCCAACCCGACGCCCGAGATTCTCCCGGAACAGGTCAAGGCAGTGCGCGACGATGCCCTGATCGCCACCGGCCGTTCGGACTATCCGAACCAGGTCAACAACGTGCTGTGCTTCCCCTTCATCTTCCGCGGTGCGCTCGACGTCGGCGCCACCACGATCTCCGACGAGATGCAGCTTGCCGCGGTGAAGGCAATTGCCGAACTGGCGCGCGTCGAGCAGAGCGACATCGTCGCGGCTGCCTACGGCGAGAAGGTTGGCGGCTTCGGCCCTGAATACATCATCCCGCGTCCCTTCGACCCGCGCCTGATCGTCAAGATCGCGCCTGCGGTGGCCGAGGCTGCGGTGACCTCGGGCGTGGCGACGCGCCCGATCACCGACTGGGATGCCTACCGTGCCCAGCTCAACAACTTCGTCTGGCAGTCCGGCCTGATCATGAAGCCGGTGTTCGCCGCCGCGCGTGCGAATCCGAAGCGCATCATCTTCGCCGAAGGCGAGTCCGAGAAAGTGCTGCGCGCGGTGCAACAGGTGGTCGACGAAGGCCTGGCGCGCCCGATCCTGATCGGCCGTCCCGAGGTCGTGAAGGGCAACATCGAGCGTTTCGGCCTGCGCATGCTGGCCGACCGCGACTATGAACTGGTCAACCCCGACTCGGATCCCCGCTTCAACCAGTTGTGGCAGCACTACCACGAGCTGATGGAGCGTCACGGGGTGTCGGTGGAGTACGCCAAGAAGGAAGTCCGCCGCCGCACGACGCTGATCGGCACGCTGCTGCTCAAGTTCGGCTATGGCGACGGGCTGATCTGCGGCACCTACGGCATGCACCGCCTGCACCGCGAGTTCGTCGAGTCCGTGCTGGGCCGTCGCGAAGGTGTCGATCACCTCTATACGGTCAACCTGCTCAGCCTGCCGGGGCGGACCCTGTTCCTGGCCGACACCTATGTCAATTACGACCCGACCTCGGAGCAGATCGTCGAGATGACGCTGCTGGCGGCGGAGGAGATGAAGCGCTTCGGCATCGAGCCCCGGGTGGCGCTGCTGTCCCATTCGTCCTTCGGCTCGGCCGATTCGCCGACGGCGGAGAAGATGCGCAGTGCGTTGCGCATGCTGCACCAGCAGCATTCCGATCTTGCCGTCGAGGGCGAAATGCATGGCGATTCGGCGCTGGACGCCAGGCACCGCCTGCAGATCTTCCCCAATGCCAAGATGCGCGAGGATGCCAACCTGCTGATCTTCCCGACGCTGGATGCGGCCAACATCGCCTTCAACCTGCTCAAGAACGCGGCGGGTGAGGGCATGACCGTGGGGCCGATCCTGCTGGGTGCATCCAAGCCGGTCCATATCCTGACGCCTTCGGCCACTGTCCGGCGCATCATCAACATGACCGCGTTGACGGTCGTCGAGGCAGGCCAGAGGGACTGATGCGCTTGCTGCCGTCCGTGTCCATCGTTCATCCTCCGCGCATGGCAATGCGTGGACACGATGAACGATGACGGCAGGGAGGCCTCAGACTGCCCTGGTTCTGACGGGCGGCGGCGCGCGCGCCGCTTATCAGGTCGGCGTGCTGGCTGCCGTCCGTGAATTGCGTGGCCGCCGCTCGGGGAATCCCTTTCCCATCCTGTGCGGTACCTCGGCGGGGGCGATCAACGCTGTCGCGCTGGCCGTCTCCTCGCGAAGCTTCAATCATGCGGTCTCGCAGCTCGAATATCTCTGGCGCAACCTGCATGTTGACCAGATCTATCGCGCTGACGCGCCTGCCGTGCTCGGCAGCATCGGGCGCTGGGGGTTGGCACTGACGACCGGATGGGCTGTGCGCCAGACTCCCCGTTCCTTGCTCGACAACTCGCCCTTGGGAGACTTGCTGACCCGGGTGCTGGATTTTGCCGAGATCGGCCGTGCCATCGAGCGTGGACATCTGCGTGCGCTGAGCATCACGGCTTCCGGTTACTCGTCGGGTGAGAGTCTGGCCTTCTTCGAAGCAGCACCCGACATCCAGTCATGGCGGCGTACCCATCGCGTGGGCGTGCGGACCCGTATCGGCCTTGACCACCTCATGGCCAGCAGTGCGCTGCCCTTCGTTTTCCCGGCAGTACATATCCATCGCGAATTCTTCGGTGACGGCTCGATGCGCCAGCTGGCGCCGGTCAGCCCGGCCATTCACCTCGGAGCAGATCGCATCATGGTGATTGGCGCGGGGCGTCTCGCCGAGGAGGTGCGCCAGCGAACAAAGGGCTATCCCTCACCGGCCCAGATCGCCGGGCACGCGATGTCGAGCATCTTTCTCGATACGCTTGCGGTCGATCTGGAGCGGCTCGACCGGATCAACAGAAGCCTGGCCGTGATGACCGCCGAAGAACGGCGCGCCTCGGCAGGCCTGAAGCATATCGAGACGCTGGTGATGCTGCCTTCGCGGCGGCTCGACGCCATCGCCGGCCGGCACCGCCAGGCCCTGCCACGCGTGCTGCGAACCGTGCTGCGCAGCCTGGGAGCAATGCGCAGCGAGGGCTCGGCGCTGCTGTCCTACCTGCTGTTCGAGCCAGCATTCACCAGCGCCCTGATCGAACTGGGGTACGAGGATGCGATGGCGCGGCGTGGTGAAGTGAGCGACTTCCTTCGCCTGTAGCTCCGCCGGTGGAGCATCGGGTTGCATGGAGTGGAATGCGCCGGCTGTGTGAAACTGAAGCCACGGTTTCGTGCAACGGCTCAGCATAGCGGCATTTTTTGTATCAGGCGATGCCATGCGACTTTGTTCGTGTGACAATTCGCACCTGTCTGCGAATTTGCTTCAAATAGCCTTGTTATCTGATTATTTTTACTGCAGATTCAAGGAATGTAATCTCCTGCTGCACGTCCTGCCATGAAACCACGTTCCCTGCTTGCCGCCGCTGTGATCGGCCTGTTCATGTTGCAACCGGTTTCGAATCTTGCCGAGGCTGCTGCCAGCAAGCCCGCGCGAACCAGTGCCAAGGTCGTGCCGAAGAAACCCGTTGCCAAGAAGCCCGTGGCGACGAAACCCGCCGCGAAGACCGTTGCGCCGAAGAAGAAGGCTGCGGTGAAGCCGTCTGCCGGCAAGACGGCACGCAATGCCAGGAGCAAGGCTGCCCCGGCCAGGAATACCCAGCGGGTTTCGATGCGCATGGTGCCTGCAACCGCGGCGGCCGCTGCCGCGGCAGCGACCGCCGCGGACGAGGTTGCACTGGCGCTGGACGCCAACGGCTTGCCGCTCCTGGGCTCCAGTGCCTTTTACGTCGTCAATCCGAACAATGGTGAAGTGCTGCTCGAGCGCAATGCTGCCATGGTGCTGCCAATTGCCTCGATCACCAAGCTGATGACCGCGATGGTCGTACTCGATGCCGGCCAAAGCCTGTCCGAGCCGATGACGATTTCCAGCGCCGACATCGACCTGCTCAAGGGAACGGGTTCGCGGCTGGCCATCGGCACCACGCTGACACGCGAGGAAATGCTGCACCTTGCGCTGATGTCCTCCGAAAATCGTGCTGCTTCGGCACTCGCACGCCACTATCCGGGCGGCGAGAAGGCCTTCGTAGAGGCGATGAACGTCAAGGCGCGCCTGCTCGGACTCTGGAATACCCGCTTCCACGACAGCACGGGGCTGAATCCGGCCAACGTCTCCAGCCCCCGGGATCTGGCCAAGATGGTGTCGGCGTCGGCGTCCTATCCGCTGATCCGGGAGTTTTCGACCTCGTCCGAGCGTTACGTCGATGTTCGTGGCCAGATGACCCGCTTCGGTAACACCAATGGCCTGGTCAAGAGCCCCGAGTGGTCGATCAGCGTGTCCAAGACCGGCTACATCTCCGAAGCGGGCCGCTGCCTGGTCATGCAGACCTGGCTGCATGACCAGCCGGTGGTGATGGTGCTGATGGACTCCAACGGCCTCTACACCCGCACGGCGGATGCCAAGCGTGTGCGCAAGTGGCTGGAGCAGGTGGATGGCGCACCGCGCGTGGCTGTGGCGCCGGTCCGCCGCGAAGGCTGATCTTCGGCCTCAGCGATATTCCCGGGCAGCGCGTGCGGCGCCGTAGCCCAGGGCATGCGAGATTTCGTCTGCGGTTTCACGCACCAGCGGCGCCCAGTCGGGGTTGAAGCGTTCCGATGGGGTGGAGAGCGACAGACCCGCAATCAGTTCGCCGCTGTCGTTGCGGATGCCGGCAGCAATGCAGCGCACGCCGGCTTCGACTTCATCCAGATCGAAACCCACGCCATGGCGGCGGACACGATCGAGTTCCTTCTCGAGTGCCGGCAAGGTGGTGATGGAGGCCGGTGTCGAGGGCGGCAGTCCGGTGCGTCGAGCATATTCCCGGATGCATTCGGGGCCGTCCTCGACCAGGAACAGCTTGCCGGTTGCCGTCGTGTGCAGGGGTGCGCGGGCACCGACGATGTGTACCACACGCACTGAAGAACGACCGCTCGAGGTCCGATCCACGTAGACGATCTCGTCACCTGCGCGGATGCCGAGGTTCACGCTTTCCCCCGTCGTCGCATGCAGCTTCAGCATCATCGGCATGGCGGTGTCGCGCAGCGAAATGCGCGACTTCACCAGGCTGCCCAGTTCCAGCAGGCGGATGCCCAGGCGGTAGATGCCGGCATCCGTGCGGTTGACGAATCCGCTGTGGGTCATCGCGCCAAGAATGCGATGGGCCGTCGAAGGATGGAGGCCGGTTTCCAGGGCGAGCTGCTTGAGTGGAACGGGGTCGGCATGCTGGGCCAGGACGTCCAGCAGCTTCATCATGCGCTCGATGACCTGGATGGAATTCTTGCCTTCGGTGGCGGCGGGAGCGGAGTCGATCTTCTTGGTGGACACGGCGGTGCTCTATATGAGCATTCGATGGATTGGCAGGAGTCCGAATCTTACTCGTCCGCCCTGATTTCGCCTAATGAAATGAAGCGCCGATTCCATGGAACGTGTGCCGTTCCGATTGTGGGCGATAATGCCGCCTTCTCCTCCTCGCCCTTCAATCGGGAGCCGTCTTGAACACCATTCGCCGAACCCCTCCCAAGCCTGCGCCTTCGCAGATCAGCGGTACGCTCAAGCTGCGCCCGCGCACGGCCGAAGCCGCCGATGGCGACGAGCGCAAGCCTGAGAAACCGCCGGCTGCCGGTAAGCCTGCCTGGCCCAAGGCGCCGGGTGACGGAGCGGGGCGGGCCGGGGGACGCGGCAAGGCCGCTGGCGGCCCATCCTCCCGTCCGGTTTCGGCCGAAAGGAAGCTGCGCACCGACACCGGGCCGGAAGGCCGGGAACGCGCTTCGGCAGCGCGGGCTGCCCAGCAACGCGAAAGCGGGCCTTCGCCCCAGGGCGTGCGCCTGTCCAAGATAATGGCCGAGCGCGGAATCTGTTCGCGTCGCGAGGCCGATGAGTTCATCGAACGCGGCTGGGTCTTCGTCGACGGCAAGCGGGTCTCCGAACTGGGAATCCGCGTCGAGCCCGGCGTACGCATCGATCTCGCGCCGGAGGCCAGCCGGGCCCAGCGCCAGCGTGTCACGATCCTGCTGCACAAACCGGTCGGCTATGTGTCAGGGCAGCCCGAGCCGGGCTACGAGCCGGCGGTGAGCCTGATAGGCGCGGCGAACCAGTTCGACCGCGACACCGCACAACGTTTTCATCCCAGCCAGCTCAAGAACCTTGCTCCGGCCGGCCGGCTGGACATCGATTCGACCGGTCTGCTGGTGCTGACGCAGGACGGCCGCATCGCCCGACAGTTGATCGGTGACGATTCCAAGGTGGACAAGGAATATCTGGTGCGTGTCGAAGGCCGGCTTGATGCAGACGGCCTGGACCTGCTGAATCACGGTCTGGAACTGGATGGTGTCAGACTGCGCCCGGCGAAAGTCGAGTGGATCAACGACGATCAGCTGCGCTTCCAGTTGCGGGAAGGGCGAAAGCGCCAGATCCGCCGCATGTGCGAACTGGTCGGCTTGCAGGTCGTGGGCCTCAAGCGCGTGCGCATCGGCAAGGTGAAGCTCGGCGATCTGCCGCTCGGGCAATGGCGCTATCTGCGCGAGGACGAATCCTTTTGATGCTGGCGTTCTGACTGGGCTGAACTGAAATGCGGCCATCGGGATGATGGCCGCAGATGAATCGGCACCAGTCTACTCAGGCCGCGAGGAGTTTGCGCGCCCGGGCCTTTGCCTGCCTCACTCGATTACTTGCGTGTTTGAGTTCGGCTGCGTGTTCTGTGCTCAGGCCGCTCACTTCTGCGAAACAGCCGGCCAGCGGGCAGTCGCAGCCCGGCGGGCAGCCGTGCTCGCATGCGCATTCCTGTTGCGTTTCGTCGAGAAGGACCATTTCACGGATGGTTTCACAGCGACCGAGCGGGGAATCGAGGATGCTCATGACTGTCTCCTTTTTTATGCTGGTCAAGCTTGCTGCGGCTCCGGAAGCATCCTGAATGTTGCGTGAAATACGTCACGGCGCGCCCTTGATTCCAGTCTAGCGGGTCGGGGCAGGTTTGCCGGGCAATCTGGGCAAAGCTTGACCTGGATCAACCGAGGGAGATGCAGGCGGGATAATCACCCGGTGTGGCGGGTCTGCCGGCCGGTCGGGCTTGCGGCAATGGGGGTCGATGAAAGGGCCGCGCTCGTGTGTCCAGCCGGGGCCCGGTGAGCTTTGGGCGCAGAACGTCCGGCCGTCCAGCTTGCTGCGCCAGGCATGCCAGGGTGCTGGTGCAGCGCTGGCGGAACCTGCCAGCAGCAGTGCGGTGAAGAGCAGGGCATGGCACGCACCCTTGAGTTCATTCGGCACGCAAGGCCTCCACGGGATTCAGGCGGGCGGCACGGCTGGCGGGCAGAATGCCTGCCAGCAGGCCGATCAGTACCGCCATGCTTTCGGCCGCAAGGACGAAGGCCCAGGGCGTGCTGACCGGCAGGTCGGGAAGCAGCAGGCCGATCAATTGGGCGAGGCCCATGCCTGCGGCCAGGCCGATCAGGCCCCCGGCAGCGGAAAGCGCCACTGCCTCACCCAGGAACAGACCGAGGATCGTGCGGCGGCGCGCGCCGAGCGCCACCAGCAGACCTATTTCACTGGTGCGCTCGGTGACGGCGATGGTCATGATGGTGACGATGCCGACGCCCCCCACCAGCAGCGAGATGCCGCCCAGGGCGCCGACCGCGGCGGTGAGGATGTCGAGGATGTTCGACAGCGTGGCGAGCATGTCTTCCTGGGTGCGCACGGTGAAGTCCTCGCGGCCATGGCGTGCCATCAGGCTGCGCTTCACCTGATCGACCACGCGCGCGGCCGGCACGTTCTCGTCGTAGCTGAGGCCGATCTCCATCAGGCCGTCGCGCTTGAACAGCGCCATGCCGCGCGCGGTGGGGATGAAGGCGGTGTCGTCGAGGTCGAAGCCGAGGAACTGGCCCTTTTCCTCCATGATGCCGATGATGCGGTAGCGCTCGTCGCCAATCTGCACCCGCGCACCGAGCGCATTGCCGGCGTCGAACAGCTCGCGTTTCAGCTTGGCGCCAAGCACGACGAAGGCGCGCGCGTTGTCGCCGTCGTCCGGCGGCAGGAAGCGGCCGATGCGTACTCGCATGGCGTAGATGTCCTGCATGCTCGCGCCGACCGCCATCACCGTGGTGCGCCGTACGCGGCCATTCGCGCGTACTTCGGCGTTGCCGCTGAGGTTGCCCGAGACGCGGGTGACGTGCGGCAGGCGGGCGAGTGCCGCGGCATCGTCGAGCGTCAGTTCGCGCGCGGACGAGGGCAGGCCCGGTGGGCCGCCGCGCGCGCCTTCGCGTCCTGGAGCGATCTCGATGACGTTGGTGCCGAACTGGCCGAACTCCCGCAGCACGAAGCGGTGCAGGCCTTCGCCGAGCGAAGTGAGCAGGATCACCGCGGCGATGCCGACCGCGATGCCGCCCAGCGTCAGCATGCTGCGCAGGCGGTGCGCGGTGATGGAGCCCAAGGCCAGATGCAGGAGGTCGCGCCAGCTCATGGCATCGTCTGCCTGCTCATCGCTTCGTCAGCGCCTGGACCGGGTCCAGCGCCGCGGCGCGGCGCGCCGGCATGACGCCGAACAGCAGGCCGGTGGTCAGCGCGGTGCCGAGGGCGGCACTCACCGCCCAGTCCGGCGGCCAGGCGGGCAGGGTGGGGAAGGCGAGCCGGATTGCCCAGGCGCCGGCATGGCCGAGCACGAAGCCGGTCAGCGCGCCCGCCAGCGACAGCAGCGCGGCTTCGGCCAGAAAGGCCAGGCGGATCGCGCGGTCGCTGGCGCCCAGCGCTTTCAGCAAGCCGATCTCGCCGGTGCGCTGGGTCACGGCGACCAGCATCACGTTCATGACCAGGATGCCTGCCACCGCCAGGCTGATCGCGGCGATGCCGGCCACGCCCAGGGTCAGTGCGCCGAGGATGCGGTCGAAAGTGCCCAGCACCGCGTCCTGGGTGATGACGGTGAAATCGAGCTCGCCCTGGCGGCGGCTCAACAGCAGCTTCTCGATCTCGCGCTGGGCGGAGGCCAGGGCATCGCGGTCGCGCGTTTCGATCATGATACGGAACAGCGAGTTGGTGTCGAACATCGCTTGCGCGGTGGCGACCGGTACCAGCACCAGTTCGTCCGAGTTCATGCCCAGGCCGCGGCCGGCCGGCCCCATGACGCCGACCACGCGCAGGCGGCGGTCGCCGAGGCGGATCATGCGGCCGATGGCGTTCTGGTTGCCGAACAGCTCGGCGCGGATCGTCTCGCCGATGACGGCGACCGCCGAAGCGCGGCGGAAGTCCTCGCGCGGCAGGAACTGCCCGCGGGCGAGGCCGAAGCCGCGGATGTCGAGATAGTCGGCGCTGGTGCCGAGCACCATGACTTCGCGCAGCCGGCCGCCGAAGGAGATTTCGGCGCTGCCCATCGCCAGCGGCGCGACGCGCTTCACCTGCGGCAGCCGCAGCAGTGACGCGGCATCGTCGGTGGTGAGGTCGCGCGGCGTGCTGCTGACGAAGCTGCCCGGGTTGACCCCACCGGTTTCGCTGCGGCCGGGCAGCACGATCAGCAGGTTGGCGCCGAGCGCGGCGAATTCTTCCACCACGAAGCGCCGCGCGCCGTCGCCGAGCGCAGTCAGCATCACCACCGCGGCGACGCCGATCGACATCGCCAGCATCATCAGCGCGGTGCGCTGCGGATAGCCGAGTGCCGCACGCGTGGCGAAGCGCAGCGTATCGGCTGGGCTCATCGCGCGCCTGCCGCCGTTGCCGGCGTGCTGCGCAAGTCCTGGCGGATGGCGCCGTCCTCCATCAGCAGGCGGCGGCGGGCGCGTGCACCCATCGCCGGGTCGTGCGTGACGACGATCAGCGTCGTGCCGGCGGCATTCAGCGCTTCGAGCAGGGCCGTGACTTCCTGGCCGGTGGCGCGGTCGAGGTTGCCGGTGGGTTCGTCGGCCAGCAGCATGGCCGGGCGCATGATCGTGGCACGGGCGATCGCCACGCGCTGGCGCTGACCGCCGGACAGTTCGTCCGGGCGGTGGCGGGCGCGCGATTCGAGGCCGAAATCCTTCAAGGCCTGCTGCACGCGTGCGCCCCGCTCGGTTGCGGGGATGCCCGCCAGCATCAGCGGCAGGGCGATGTTCTCGGCGGCGCTCAGGCGCGGCACCAGATGGAAGCTCTGGAACACGAAGCCGATGCGCGCGCTGCGTACCGCGGCCTGCTCATCGGCCGACAAGGTGGTGACGTCGCGGCCTTCGAGACGGTAGTGGCCGCTGTTCGGGCGGTCGAGCAGGCCGAGCAGGTTCAGCAAGGTGGATTTGCCCGAGCCTGACGGCCCCATGACCGCGACGTATTCTCCAGCCTCGATGCGCAACGACACGTCGTTCAGCGCATGCACCTCGCTGTCGCCGAGCCGGAAGATGCGCTCGATGCCTTCCAGTTCGATCTGCGCCACGCCGTGCTCCCGGCGACTAGCGCGCGACGGTTTCGATGCTGACCCTCGCGCCCGCCGTGACGCCGGCGCGCTCCAGCGAGGTGACGATGCGCTCGCCGGCATTCAGGCCATCGAGGATTTCGGTGTGCTCCCAGTTCGACAGCCCGGTGCGCACGTCGCGCTCGGCGAGCTGGCCGTTTGCTTCCACCAGCACGCGCTGGCCCTCGAGCAGTGTCGCAGTGGGAATGCGCAGCGCGTCGGCGCGGCTGTCGAGCACGATCTCGACGTCGGCGCTGTAACCCACCAGCATGCCGCGTGCTTCCTCGGGGCGGACGAAGTCGATGTCCACTTCCACCGTGCGCGCCTGTTTCTCGACCGCGGTGATGTAGGGCGCGACGCGCTTGACGCGGCCTTCGAACACGGTGGCCGGCATCGCTTCGAGCGTGATCCGCACCGGCTGGCCGAGACGGATCTTCGGCGCGTCGATCTCGTCCATCGGTGCCTTGACGTACAGACAGGTGTCGTCGATCAGGTCGATCGCCGGCGGCGTCGGCACGCCGGGCGGGGACGGAATGGAAATCTCGCCGAGCTCGCCGGTGATCAGCGCCACGGTGCCGGCGAAAGGTGCGACCAGCACCAGGCGCTGGCGGTCGGTCTCGGTGGCATCGACCTGGGCCTGGGCGGTGAGGGTGTCGGCGCGTGCAGTGTCGCAGGCGGCGCGCCGGGCGCGGGCTTCGGTGCGGGCCTTCTCTTCGGCGCTGGCCGAGACGAAGCCGCGCTTGACCAGCTGCGCCTGGCGTGCCGCCTCGCGTTCGGCGTTGTCGGCGACGGTACAGGCTTCCTGCACGCGCTGGCGCGCGGTCGCAAGCTGCGCCCTGGCTACCGTCAGCCGCGCTTCGAGGTCGCCATGCCACAGCCGCATCAGCACCTGACCCGCCTCGACGCGGTCGCCTTCCTTGACGCCCAGATAGTCGATGCGGCCGCCGACGATGGTCGCCATCTTGCTGCGCTGGCAGGCCTCGATCTCGCCGGCGCGGGTGTTCGACAGCGTCGCCTCGACCAGCCCGCGCCCCACTTCATGCACCACTACCGCCACCGGCTTGGGCCGCGTCAGCCACCAGCCGGCCGCTGCCAGCAGAGCCAGGACGAGGAGATAGGGGAGCAGGCGGCGCAGTTTCATGGCGATGGGTCAGTGATTCATTTCCCGCCCTTCGCCCACGAATCCTTCAGCGTGACCGTGCGGTTGAACACTGGCGAGCCAGGTTTCGAGTCAACGCGGTCGGCGACGAAGTAGCCGTGGCGCTCGAACTGGAAGCGCTCTTCCGGCTGGGCGTCCTTCAGTGCCGGTTCCAGCCAGGCGGTGATGGTGCGCTTGCTGTCCGGGTTGATGTCGTCGAGGAAGTCGCGCTCGGTCTCCGGGGCGTCGCCTTCGCGGCGCTGGCCGGGGTGGGGGTGGGCGAACAGGCGGTCGTACAGGCGCACTTCGGCCTGGTAGCCGTGGGCGACCGAGACCCAGTGCAGGTTGCCCTTGACCTTGTAGTTGTCGGCGCCGGGCGTGCCGGACTTGGAGTCGGGCATGTACTCGGCCAGCACCGCGGTGACCTTGCCATCGGCGTCCTTCTCGCAGCCGGTGCATTTGACGACGAAGCCGTAGCGCAACCGCGCCATGTTGCCGGGATAGAGGCGGCGGAAGCCCTTGATGGGTTCTTCCATGAAGTCCTCGCGCTCGATCCACAGTTCGCGGCCGAAAGGCATCTCGCGCTTGCCGAGTTCGGGCTTGAGCGGGTGGTTGGGCGCTTCGCACAGCTCGGACTGGCCTTCCGGGTAGTTGGTGATGACCAGCCGCAGCGGGTCGAGCACGGCGACGCGGCGTTCGGCAGCTTCGTTGAGGTCGTCGCGCATGCACTCTTCGAGCACGCTCATGTCGATCCAGGCGTCGGCCTTGGAGACGCCGATGCGCTCGGCGAAGCGGCGGAAGCCGTCCGCCGTGAAGCCGCGGCGGCGGGCGGCGATCAGGGTCGGCAGGCGCGGGTCGTCCCAGCCGTTGACATGGCCTTCGTTGACGAGCTGGATCAGCTTGCGCTTCGACAGCACGACGTAGGTCAGGTTGAGGCGGGAGAACTCGATCTGCTGCGGCAGCGGGCGCGGAAAGCGGCCTTCGGTGGCCAGCGTGTCGAGCAGCCAGTCGTAGAAGGGACGCTGGTCCTCGAATTCGAGCGTGCACACCGAATGGGTGATGTTCTCGATCGCGTCCTCGATCGGATGGGCGAAGGTGTACATCGGGTAGATGCGCCACTTGTCGCCGCTGCGGTGGTGGCTGGCGTGGCGGATGCGGTAGATCGCCGGGTCGCGCAGGTTGATGTTGGGGCTGGCCATGTCGATTTTCGCGCGCAGCACGTGGCTGCCTTCGGCGAATTCTCCGGCGCGCATGCGCGCGAACAGGTCGAGGTTCTCGGCCACGCTGCGGTCGCGCCAGGGGCTGTTCTTGCCCGGTTCGGTCAGGGTGCCGCGGTTGGTCCGCATCTCCTCGGCCGATTGCGAATCGACGTAGGCCTTGCCGGCTTCGATCAGGCTGACGGCGCAGGCGTGCATGGTGTCGAAGTAGTCCGAGGCGAAATACAGGTGCTCGCCCCAGTCGAAGCCGAGCCAGCGCACCGCTTCCAGGATGGCGTCGACGTATTCCTGTTCTTCCTTTTCCGGGTTGGTGTCGTCGAAGCGCATGTGGCAGGCGCCGCCATAGGCTTCGGCGAGGCCGAAGTTCAGGCAGATCGATTTGGCGTGGCCGTAGTGCAGGTAGCCGTTCGGTTCGGGCGGGAAGCGCGTTTCGACACGGCCGCCCCATTTGCCGCTGCGGATGTCCTCATCGATGATGTTGCGGATGAAGTTGCTGGCGGGTGCAGGGGCCTTGTCGGTGGATGTGTGCTGGGTCATCGGATACTCTGGATCAGGGGTGCGGCGGATCAGCAGCAAGTTGCGGAATGGCGGGCATTGTAGCCGAGGCCCCGCAGGTATAGCCTACGCGGCCTGTTCAGCGCCCTTGGGGCGGGACAGGCGCCGAGCGGGGTTTCCGTGAATGGATGGACGATGAAGAAGCTGCTGCGGAAGATTCTGCCGGAAACTTTCCACGCCAAGATGCTGCTGCTGACCATCGCGACGGTCTGCATCTCGACGCTGTGCATTGCGTTCATCGTCGAACAGCAGGGCATCAAACTGCTGATGCAGGAAAAGGAAAACAAGCTGCTGTTCGTCGCTGGCGTGCTCGAGCAGGAACTTGGCGCGGCCTTCGACCTGCCGCCGGATCCGGCGCTGCCGCGCAGCGAGGCGGTTGGCCGGCTGAATGCCCTGCTGTCGGCGCGCGCCGAAGCGCTGGTGAGCCGGATGCCGGGCGTGGGGGCCGGCTATTACAACAGGGCGCTGGACGCGATCGTCGTGTATGCGCCCGCAAGCGAGCATGGCAGGACGGTGGGGACGCCGATCGCGGCGGACCATCCCGGCCGCCAGGTGATGGCGAGCGGGGAGCGCACCGTGTGGCAGGGCGCCCAGGTGCGCGGCGACATCATGAACGCGATGATCCCGGTGGTGCGCGAGGGCGAGGTGCTGGGCTACGTCTGGGCCAATGAACTGGTGTCCGACATCGACCGGCAGACCATGATGATGGACAAGGACATCATCCTCGTCAGCCTGCTGTGCATCGCCAGCAGCGTTCTCCTGACCTTGCTGATTTCCAACCGCCTGCAGAACGACATCACCATCATCAAGCATGGCGTGCAGGGCCTGAGCAGTGACCTGCAGCGAAACATTCCTCCGCTCAAGGGGGAAATGAACGAGATCGTCGACGGCGTGAACCAGCTCGCCTGGGCCTTGAGCGAGGCGAAGTCGATGACCGAGATGATCCTCGACAGCATCATCGACAGCGTGATCACCGTGAACATGAACGGCGAGGTCACGATGATGAATCCGGCTGCGCAGAAGATGACCGGACTGAGCCTGGAAGAGGCGGTCGGGCGGCCCTATCGCAGCCTCTTCGACCACATGGATTTCTACAGCCCCTTGCTCGACACCTTGAGCAGCGGCAGCGACCATGTCGGCGTCGAACTGGATCTGCCGATCGGCGGCAAGCTGTTCAAGGTCAGTTCGAGCGCCAGCAACCTCAGGAACAAGAATGGGGAAATCATCGGTGCGGTGGTGGTGTTCAAGGACATTTCGGAACAGAAGGAGATGCAGCACATCGCCGAGCAGACCCAGCGCCTGGCGGCGATCGGTGAATTGATGGCCGGCGTCGCGCACGAGATCCGCAACCCGCTGACGGCGATCCGGGGCTTCGTGCAGTGCCTGAACGAGGACGTGAGCCAGGGTGAAAAGGAAGAGTTCATCTCGATCATCCTGAAGGAGGTCGACTCGATCAACGGCGTGATCCAGCAACTGCTGGATTTTTCCCGGCAGCCGAAGAATTTCTTCTCCCTGTCGCGCCTCGACGAGCTCGTCGGCGAAACGCTGGTACTGGTGAAATCATCAAAGAACGCTGCCCACGTCGATTTCCAGACCTGCTTCGACGAGGGCTTGCCAGAGCTTTATCTTGACCGGGGTCTGGTCAAGCAGGTGCTGCTGAACCTGCTGCTCAACGCGATCCAGGCCATCGAGGACAGGGGGCAGGTCATCATCTCCACCGGCTTGTCGGACAGCGGACGTTACCAGACGGTACAAATCAGGGATACCGGCAGCGGGATCGACGACAGCCTGGGCAGCAAGATCTTCACGCCCTTCTTCACCACCAAGCCGAACGGCACCGGCCTGGGGCTGGCGGTCGCGCAGAAGATCGTCGCCTCGCACGGTGGCCGCATCACTCTGGAAAACCATCCCGAGGGCGGAGCGGTCGCCACGATCAGCCTGCCCGTCGCCTAGAATGGAACCCGAAATGCCTTCTCACCGGATACTGATTGCCGACGATCAGGACAGTGTGCGCCGCTTGATGTCCGTCGTGCTCGAAAAGGAGGGCTACCAGCCGGTCTGCGTGGCCGATGGCCAGGAGGCCATCGACGCCTTCCGCGCCGAGCCTGCCGACCTGGTGCTGCTGGATGTCCGCATGCCGCGCGTCGACGGGCTGGAAGCGCTCAGGCAGCTCAAGGAAATCCGCCCCGAAGTGCCGATGATCCTGATGACCGCCTATGCCGGCGTGGAAACGGCGGTGGAGGCGCTCAAACAGGGTGCGTTCGACTACATCGTCAAACCCTTCGACGTCGGCGACCTGAAACGCCTGATCCGCAAGGCGCTGGAATTGAGCACGCTGCGCGAGTTGACGCCTTCGCTGCGTTGCATCGACCTGCCCGACAGCGGCGAGGGCCACGAGCGCATCCTGACCGACAGCCCCAGCATGATGGAGGTCTGCCGCAACATCGCCAAAGTGTCGCAGACCAACGCCACCGTGCTCATCGTCGGTGAAAGCGGTACCGGCAAGGAGCTGGTGGCCAAGGCCATCCACTATCACAGCAAGCGCGCCACCGGCCCCTTCATCAAGGTCAATTGCGGCGCATTGCCGGAAAGCCTGCTGGAGAGCACGCTGTTCGGCCACGAGAAAGGCGCGTTCACCGGTGCCCAGAGCAGCCAGCCGGGACTGTTCTGGCGCGCCAACCACGGCACGCTGCTGCTCGACGAGGTCGGCGAGATGTCTCCCGCGCTGCAGGTGAAGTTCCTGCGCGTGCTGCAGGAGAAGGAGTTCGAGCCGATCGGCGGGCTGCGTCCGGTGAAGACCGATTTCCGCCTGATCGCGGCGACCAACCGCAAGCTGGAAGAAATGGTCGAGGAGGGGACTTTCAGGCGGGACCTGTTCTACCGCCTCAACGTCATGACCCTCAGCCCGCCGCCGCTGCGCGAACGTCCGGCGGACATCCTGCTGCTGGCACGCCACTTCATGCAGCGTTTCTGCGCCGAGAGCGACAAGAAGATCATCGACTTCTCGCCCGAGGCCATCGCCGCGATGAATGCCTACCCCTGGCCGGGGAACATCCGTGAGCTGTCCAATGCGGTGGAGCGCGCAGTCATCCTCGCCGCCGGTGCCTTCATCGGCGTGGAGGATCTGCCCGCGCAGATCGGCCAGTCCGATGCCCATGAAGGCGGCGCCGCGCCGCGGACGGGAGAAGGCAGCCTGAAGGAGTGCGTGAAGAACTTCGAGCGCGAGCTGATCGAAAACACGCTGCGCCAGCACAAGGGCCACCGCGAACTGACCGCCAGGGCACTCGGCGTGAGCAAGCGCACGCTGCTCTACAAGCTGCAGGAACACGATCTGCAGGGCCCGGGGGAATCCTGAACCACAAGAAAACAGGGGCTCTGCCGCATGTGTCGCGGCAGGCCCCTGCCCGGGTCACGCGTGCCGGATCAGGCGCGTTCGACCATCACTGTCGTACCCCGGCCGCTGCAGATGCACGGCGTTGCCAGTCCTCCCATGTTCAGAAGAACCACAGCCCGATCAAGAAGATCGGCGCGGTGAAGATCAGCGCGGTCATGCAGTAGCCCATGATGTCGCGCACGCCCAGGCCGGCGATGGCCAGTGCCGGCAGCGCCCAGAAGGGCTGGGCCATGTTCATCCACTGTTCGCCATAGGCGATCGCCATCGTCGCCTTGCCGAGGTCGGCGCCCAGCGCCTGCGCGGCGGGAATGACGAAGGGGCCTTGCACCACCCAGTGGCCGCCGCCGGAGGGCACGGCGAAGTTGATCAGCGCGGAACTGAAGAAGGTGAGGACCGGGAAGGTGTCCTTGTTGGCGATGTCGATGAAGAAGTCGGTGATCAGCCCGCCCAGGCCCGAGTGCTCCATCATCAACTGGATGCCGGCGTAGAACGGGAACTGGATCAGGATGCCCGCCGTGCTCCTGGCCGCGTGCGAGATCGCGCGCATGTAGGCCATCGGCGTCTTGTGCAGCAGGATGCCGGCGATCAGGAAGATCAGGTTCACCGTGTTGATGGTGATGTTGAAGCCCTTGTTGTAGAAGTAGATCACCAGATAGCTGATGCCCAGCAGGCCGATGATCCATGACAGCAGACGGCTCTCTTCCATCTTTTCCGCCACGCTCGCATCCGCGCCGAGCTTCTTCTGGAAGTCGGGCTCGGGTGCCAGCAGCGCCGGATCGACGGTGACGATCTGGCCGTTCCTGGGATACATCATGCGCGTGACGAAGGGCAGCAACAGCACCAGCCCGAGGGTGATGAAGATGTTGTAGCCGGTGAAGATCGTCTGCGTGATGGGGATGATCCCCTGCGGATTGGCCTCGGTCACCATGTAGTGCGCCACCGGGTTGCCCGGGGTCGCCGCCAGCAAGGGCATGGAGCCGGAGAAGCCGCCGCCCCAGGTCATGAAGGCGATGTAGGCGCAGGCGATCAGCAGCGGATAGTCGGAGCCCGGCACGCGCCGCGCGACTTCGCGGGCGAACATGGCGCCGACCACTAGGCCGAACCCCCAGTTGATGATGCAGGCGATGGAGCCGATGAAGGTCACCAGCATCACGCCCTGCACCGGGGTCTTGGCGATCGAGGCGGTGGTGCCGAGCAGGCTCTTCACTGGCCCTGAACTCGCCAGCGCATGGCCGGTGACGACGATCAGCGCCATCTGCATGCCGAAGGCGAGCAGGTTCCAGAAGCCGTCGCCCCACATCTTGACCAGTCCGGCCGGCGTGCTGTCGGTGAGGCCCAGCGCGCTGAAGAAGGTGATCAGCGTCAGGAGCAGGGCGAAGATCAGCGGATCGGGCAGGTACCTGCTGACGAAGTTGCTCATGAAGCGCGAGATGTGGCCGATCATGATTGCAACCCCTTCTGGCTGATCTTCATTTCGGCGAAGTCCGGCGCAACGGCGAACTCGGCCGCCGTGCTGGCCTGGATCTGCTCAAGGCTGACGCCGGGCGCGTGTTCGCACAGGGTCAGCACGCCGTCCTTGAACTCGAACAGCGCCAGCTCGGTGACGATGGTGCTGACCTTGCCCTTGGCCGTCAGCGGCAGGGTGCAAGCCTTCAGGATCTTCGGCGAGCCGTCCTTCGCGCAGTGTTCCATGGCGATGATGACGCGGCGTGCGCCTGTCACCAGGTCCATCGCGCCGCCCATGCCCGGCACCATCTTGCCCGGGACCATCCAGTTCGCCAGGTTGGCGTGCTGGTCGACTTCCAGGCCGCCGAGCACGCAGGCATCGACGTGGCCGCCGCGGATCAGCATGAAGGAAAACGCGCTGTCGAACATTGCCGCGCCCGGCACGATGCCGCATGGCTGCCCGCCGGCGTTGACGACGTGGTCGTTCTCGCCCTCCCTCACCGGCCCCAGGCCGACGAAGCCATTTTCGGATTGCAGGGTGATGGTGACGCCGTCCGGCAGGTAGTTGGCGACCAGCGTCGGCAGGCCGATGCCGAGGTTCACCACGTCGCCGTCATTGAGTTCGAGCGCGACGCGGCGTGCGATCAATTCTTTTGCTTTCATTTCCGTATCTCCCTCTATTCAGTTATGCACGACGTAGTCGATCAGGACGCCCGGCGTCATGACGTGGTCGGGATCGATGTCGCCGACCTCGACCAGATGATCGGTTTCGGCGATGACGATGTCCGCGGCCGTTGCGACGAGGGGGTTGAAGTTGCGTGCGGAGCGGAGATAGACCAGGTTGCCGGAGCGGTCTGCGCGGTGTGCCTTGACGATGGCCAGATCGGCGCGCAGCGCCTTTTCGAGCAGATAGTCGATACCGTCGATGTTCAGCTTCTGCTTGCCTTCCTCGACCACGGTGCCCACGCCGGTCGGCGTCAGGAATCCGCCCAGGCCGGCGCCGCCGCAGCGGATGCGCTCGGCCAGCGTGCCCTGCGGCACCAGTTCCACTTCCATCTCGCCCGCCATCATCTTGCGGCCGGTCTCGGGGTTCAGGCCGATGTGCGTGGCGATGACCTTGCGCACGCGGTTGTTCGATACCAGCGGGCCGACGCCGTAGCCGGGAATGGCGGTGTCGTTGCCGATGATGGTCAGGTCCTTGACGCCGGAATCCAGGATGGCCTGCACGATCGTATGCGGGGTACCGTCGCCCATGAAGCCGCCGAACATGATGCTGATGCCGTCATGCAGATGCGCCGCGATCTGATCCACCGTGATTGTTTTCGATTTCATTTTCTCCATCTCCTTGAACGAGCTATGCACTCACTGACATGACAGCAATAACGGTGCCATGTGAATGGTTTTTGCATGCCATTGAAAACAAAAGGGTTAGATAAGGCCTGTCGATGGATTTCGTGCAGGACTTTGCACCTGAGGTGCAGGTTCTTGCATGCCGGATCCAGTGCCCGAAAACGGTTCTTCGCTTGTTGCTTTGCAACAAAAAAGCTTGAGGGCAGTCCCAGCCCGGAAAGTGCGGGCGGTATGATCCGGCCCGTTGCCCACGGACAGGCAATCGATGACGGAGGAAATGGATGACCGGGCAGACGGAGCAATTCGTCCACTGGCTTGAACAGTACCCGCCGGCTTACACGCTGAGCGCCCTGGCCCTGCTGCTGGCCCTCGCCTGGCTGGCGAACTGGCTGACCAAGCACGTGCTGCTGCGCGGTCTGCGCAAGTTGCTGGGCGCGAGCGTGCTCGCGAAAGAGGGGGCGTCGGGCAGCACGAGCCCGATGCGGGTGGTGTCGCGGCTGTCGAACGTCGTTCCCGCGCTGGTGCTGATGATCGGCGTCGGCATGGTGCCCCACCTGCCGGAAGCGATGGTGACGGTGGTCCAGAACGTGTGCAGTGCCTTCATCGTGCTGACGGTGGCGCTGGCGCTGGGCGGCCTGCTGAGCATTCTCGGCGCGCGCTATCAGCGCCGCCCGAGCGCCCGGGTCCGGCCGATCAAGGGCTATGTCGAGGTGACGAAGATCGTCATCTACTTGATCGCCGCGATCCTGATGGTGGCGAGCCTGGTCGATCGCTCGCCGCTGATCCTGCTGTCCGGCCTGGGCGCGATGGCGGCGGTGCTGATGCTGATCTTCCAGGATACCTTGCTGTCGCTCGTCGCCAGCATCCAGCTGGCGTCCAACGACATGGTCCGGATCGGCGACTGGATCGAGATGTCGCAGCTGAACGCGGATGGCGACGTCATCGACATCGCGCTGCACACGGTGAAGGTGCAGAACTTCGACAAGACCATCACGACCATCCCGACCAAGCGCCTGATCTCGGATTCGTTCCGCAACTGGCGCGGCATGCGCGAATCGGGCGGGCGGCGGATCAAGCGCAGCCTCTACATCGACCAGCACAGCATCCGCTTCCTGACCGATGAGGAACGCCGGCGCCTCGACCGCTTCGCACTGCTCGACGGCTACCTGCCGGCCAAGGAGGCCGAACTGGAGGCCTGGAATACCAGCCTGCCGGGCGGCGAGCGCGACGTCGTCAATCGCCGCCGCGTCACCAACATCGGCACCTTCCGTGCCTATGTCGACCGCTACCTGCGCCATCACCCCGGCGTGCATCAGAGCATGATGCTGATGGTGCGCCAGATGGCGCCGACTTCCGACGGCTTGCCGCTGGAAATCTACTGTTTCTCCAACTCCGTCGTGTGGGCCGAATACGAAGGCACACAGTCGGACATCTTCGACCATCTGCTGGCCATCCTGTCGGAGTTCGGCCTGCGGGTGTTCCAGCATCCCAGCGGCGCCGACATGCGTGCGCTCGGCCGCGGCCAGCAGGCTTCGGAAGGCTTCCGCCCCGGTGCCGACGGCGGCCTGATCGGGTGACCGGCCGGGAGCGCAGGAGCCGTCTGCTGGCTGCTGCCGGTGGCCCGGGTGTGTGGCTGATCCATGCAGTTCCTCGATCGTGACATAGGGCACGTTGGCGACGATGCCGACCGCAGCCCTGCCGCATGGCTGCGGGCCGCTTCTGGCAACATGACGAATCCATTCCGTTTTCGTTTTCGCGGGTGTCCGGCATGGCGCCGGTCACCCTTTGTTGCACACCAGGCTGGCGAAGGTCCCGCGCTGGGCGTGGATAATCGCCTGGCCTGTTACAAATCTGGAGGCTGGACATCATGAAGAAGATCATCGTTTCCCTGACCGCGCTCACCTTTGCCGCCAGCGGCCTGGTCGGCTGCGCCAACATGAGTGAAACCCAGCGCGACACGGGTATCGGCGCCGGCATCGGTGCCGTGGCCGGCGCTGCGATCGGGCGTGCGACGGCCGGCGGCAACAAGGGCAAGAGCACCACGACGGGTGCTGCGGTGGGCGCTGCGGTGGGTGCGGCGGGCGGCTATCTGTGGTCGCAGCACATGCAGAAGCAGAAGGCCGAGATGGAACAGGCGACCCAGGGTACCGGCATCGGCGTCAGCCAGACCGCCGACAACCAGCTCAAGGTCGATATCCCGAGCGATGTCTCCTTCGACACCGGCCGCTACGACATCAAGCCGAACATGCGCCCGGTGCTCGACCGGCTGGCGGGCGGTCTGAACCAGCACCCGGTCACCACCGTCACCATCATCGGCCACACCGACAGCACCGGCAGCGATGCGGTCAACAATCCCTTGTCGATCAACCGTGCCGCCGCAGTGCGCGACTACCTGACGGCGCGCGGCGTGTCGGCGCAGCGCATCGCCATCGACGGCCGCGGCTCGCGCCAGCCGGTCGCCGACAACTCGACCGCGTCCGGCCGTGCGATGAACCGCCGCGTCGAGATATTCGTCGGCGAAGCGGCACAGTAAGGCTGTCCGGTTTTTCCCGGGCCGGCTTCCTGCCTGGCCCGAAAGAAATCGACAACGCCCGCCCGGGAGAGCTTCCCGGGCGGGCGTTGTCGTTGTGTCGCCGGAACCGTGCTCAGACGTTCCGATAGACTTCGGCGCCGGATTTGACGAACTCGACGGCCTTCACTTCCATGCCCTTGCTCAGCGCCTCGGCCTCGGCGATGCCCTGGGCGGCGGCGAAGTCGCGCACGTCCTGGGTGATCTTCATCGAGCAGAAGTGCGGGCCGCACATCGAGCAGAAGTGCGCGACCTTGGCCGAATCCTTGGGCAGGGTCTCGTCGTGGAATTCACGCGCCTTGTCCGGGTCGAGGCCGAGGTTGAACTGGTCTTCCCAGCGGAATTCGAAGCGCGCCTTGGACAGCGCGTTGTCGCGGATCTGCGCGCCCGGATGGCCCTTGGCCAGGTCGGCCGCGTGCGCCGCCAGCTTGTAGGTGATGATGCCTTCCTTGACGTCCTGCTTGTTGGGCAGGCCCAGGTGCTCCTTGGGCGTGACGTAGCACAGCATCGCGGTGCCGTACCAGCCGATGGTGGCCGCGCCGATGCCGCTGGTGATGTGGTCGTAGCCGGGGGCGATGTCGGTGGTCAGCGGCCCCAGGGTGTAGAAGGGTGCTTCGTGGCACTGTTCGAGCTGCAAGTCCATGTTCTCGCGGATCAGGTGCAGCGGCACGTGGCCCGGGCCTTCGATCATCACCTGCACGTCGTGCTGCCAGGCGATCTGGGTGAGTTCGCCCAGGGTCTTGAGCTCGCCGAGCTGGGCTTCGTCGTTGGCGTCGTAGATCGAGCCGGGGCGCAGGCCGTCGCCGAGGCTGAAGGCGACGTCGTAGGCCTTCATGATCTCGCAGATGTCCTCGAAGCGTTCGTACAGGAAACTTTCCTTGTGGTGGGCCAGGCACCACTTGGCCATGATCGAGCCGCCGCGGCTGACGATGCCGGTCATGCGGTTGGCGGTCAGCGGCACGTAGCGCAGGCGCACGCCGGCGTGGATGGTGAAGTAATCCACGCCTTGCTCGGCCTGCTCGATCAGGGTGTCGCGGAAGATTTCCCAGCTCAGTTCCTCGGCCTTGCCGTTGACCTTCTCCAGTGCCTGGTAGATCGGCACGGTGCCGATTGGCACCGGGCTGTTGCGGATGATCCATTCGCGGGTCTCGTGGATGTTCTTGCCGGTTGACAGATCCATCACGGTGTCGCCGCCCCAGCGGATCGCCCAGGTCATCTTGTTCGACTTCCTCGTTGATCGAGGAGCCGAGCGCCGAGTTGCCGATATTGGCGTTGATCTTCACCAGGAAGTTGCGGCCGATGATCATCGGCTCGGTCTCCGGGTGGTTGATGTTGGCCGGGATGATGGCGCGGCCGCGGGCGACTTCGTCGCGGACGAATTCGGGGGTGATCTCGGCGGCCAGGCTGGCGCCGAAGCTCTGGCCCGGGTGCTGGCGCAGCAGCATGTCGGCCATGCGCTGGCCCTTGGGGCCGGTGGCGCGCAGGGTCTCAATGTAGCGGGCGCGGTTCAGGTTCTCGCGGATGGCGATGTATTCCATCTCGGGGGTGATGATGCCGCGGCGGGCGTAGTGCATCTGCGTGACGTTCTGCCCGGCCCTGGCGCGGCGCGGCTTGCGGTGCAGGCCGGGGAAGCGCAGTTCGTCGAGGGCGGTGTCGGCGGCGCGCTGGCGGCCGAACTCGGAGGACAGGTCGGGCAGCACCTCGGTGTCGCCGCGCTCCTCGATCCAGCCCTGGCGCAGCGCGGGCAGGCCGGAGCGGATGTCGATCTTCGCCGCCGGGTCGGTGTAGGGGCCGGAACAGTCGTAGACGAAGATCGGCGGGTTGGGCTCGGCGCCGAAGGAGGCCGGGGTGTCGCTTTGCGTGATTTCGCGCATCGGCACGCGGATGTCCGGGCGCGAGCCTTCGACGTGGATCTTGCGCGAGTTGGGCAGCGGCGCGATGGCGGCTTCGTCGACGTGGGCGGACGAGGCGAGGAATTTTTCCGGGGCGTTCATGATGGGTGTCTCCGTTTGAGGTGTTGGAATCGTGGATGGCGCGAGGGGATTGGAAAAATGCCGTGCCGCCAGTGCTGGCTGCGGCCATGCGGCGGCGGGGAGAGCGGGAAGGTGTGCCGGGCCGTCTCGGTGCGGGACGGCCCGGCAGGAGGCGCTCAGTCCGAGCCCTTCTGTACGCGCCACAGCGCGTGGAAGTGATGGACCGGCCCGTGGCCGCTGCCCACTGCCAATTGGCCTGCCTGCGCGATTGCGTTCAGCAGCCACTGGCGGGCATGGCGCACCGCAGCTTCGACCGGACGGAAGCCGCCCGCGGTCTGCGGCAGCAGCGCAGCGATGGCCGAGCTCAGTGTGCAGCCGGTGCCGTGGGTGTTGCGGGTGTCGATGCGCGGGGCGGGCAGTTCGACCATGCGATCGCCATCGAACAGCAGATCGGTCAGTTCGTTGCCCGGCAGATGGCCGCCCTTCAACAGCACCCAGCGTTCGGACGACAGCGGCAGCAGTTCGCGCAGGCGCTCGGCGGCACGGTACATTTCCCTGACCGTCTCCGGCGCGCGCTGCTCGAGCAGCACGCCGGCTTCGGGTAGGTTGGGGGTGATCATGAACGCTTGCGGGAACAGGGCTTCACGCATCATCGCGATCGCGTTTCCGGCCAGCAGGTGGTCACCGCTCTTGGCGACCATGACCGGATCGAGCACGACATTGGCCGCCTGCCAGTGGGCAAGGCGGTCGGCGACGGTGGCGGTAACTTCCGCACTGCCGAGCATGCCGATCTTGGTTGCGTGCAACTGCACGTCGCCGAACAGGGTATCGATCTGCAGGCGCAGGAACTCGGTCGGCGGCACATGCACGCCGGTCACGGCCTGGGTATTCTGTGCGGTCAGGGCCGCGACCACACCGCAGCCGAAGGCGCCGAGTGCGGAGAAGGTCTTGATGTCGGCGAAGACGCCGGCGCCGCCGGATGGATCGATGCCGGCGATCGAGACGACGTTCGGAATGCGGGATGTGCTGCTTGCCGCAGCCGTGGATGATGCAGATGAGTTCATGAGTCCGTTTCCCTACGCCGGTGCGAGCCGGATCAGGTTCCAAGGGTGTATCTCAGCCCATGCGCCATGGGCACCCCCAACGAGAGCGGCAGACGATACTGCATGCACTCATCTGTGGCAAGGGCCTCAAGATTTCGGTGGCCGAGTCGTTTAGGATCGTATCGACATCAACCTGTGTGCTTCGATGAAACCGCTCCGTCTGCTGCTCCTCGCCATGCTGGTCGCAACGCCTTTGCAGGACGCGCTTGCCGCCGACTGGCAACTGGTGCTGAGCGATCGCAGCCGGCGCGTCGAAATCGATCGTGCCAGCATCTTCTCGTCCGACCGCGGTACCAAGATATCGTGGGGCAGGGTGGTGCTGGGCAAGGCGGAAGCCGCTTCCTCCGGCTATGCCACGATCAAGGCGCTGAACCGATACGACTGCCAGAACCGGACCTTCGCCACCGTCAAGCGCGTCTATCTGGACATCGACGACAACATCGTGCGCGAGGAGCCGGTGGTGGATGCGAAGCCTCTGCAGGTGACGCCGAGTTCGGTGGACGAGCGGATGTGGCGCGAGGTTTGCGGTCCGCCATCCGCGGCCGACATCCAGAAGGTGGCGAGCGAGATCCAGAAGCTGGCCGCGAAGGCCGACCCCAAGGCAGCAGCGGTCAATGCTGGCGCGCGGCCGCATCCCGCTGCAGAAACTGCCCGCCCGGGTCCAATCGAAGCACGCGACATCTCGGTGCAGGCGATCCCTTCGGAGGATGCTCCGCCACCCCAGACATCCATCATTCCAGCCTTGCCCGGTATCAGGCCGGCCAAGCCTGATCCGCAAGCCGTCGAGCAGCAGAAGCCCCAGGCGCCGAAACCTGCAGCCCAGCGCCAGGCCGGACACCCCGCTCCTGCGGCCGCCAGGCAGAGCGTTGCGCGCAAAGAGTCCAGGAGCGAGGCGGCCAGGCCTGCGTTGCCGCAGGGGAAGGCACCGCAGGCGCTTGCGGCGAAGAAGGACGGGGAGCTTGCGCCCGATGCACTGGAGACTTTGCTGCAGGTTCGGCGAGACAAGCCTGGCTGGAGCTACGAAGGCGAGACTGGCCCCGATGCCTGGGGTCGGCTGAGGCCGGATTGGCGTATCTGCAGCGAAGGGCAGCGCCAGTCGCCGATCGATCTGCGCGAAGGCCTGGCCGTCGATCTGGCGCCGATCAGGTTTCATTACCATTCCACCGGCTTTCGCATCCGCGATACCGGCAACACGCTGCAGGTCGATGTCGGTGGTGGCATGGGCATGGAGGTGCGAGGCGTCCGCTATGAACTCGTGCGCTTCACCCTTCACCGTCCGTCGCAGGAACGCATCGGCGGCATGGCCTACGATATGGCGATGTACCTCGAGCATCGCAGCGCCGATGGCGGCATCGCGATGCTTGCCGTGCAGCTGATGGCGGGCAATGAACCCAATACGCTGTTGCAGACGCTGTGGAACAATCTGCCGCTGGATCGTGGCCGCGAATATGTTGTGCCCGATGCGGCGATCGACCTGGCTGCGTTCATGCCGTCCGATCCGTCGCATTTCCTTTACCTGGGCTCGTTGCCGACGCCGCCCTGCACAGAGGATGTGGTGTGGGTGGTGATGAAGGCGCCGGTGACGATGAGCGCTGACCAGCTTGCCCTCTTCAGCCGCCTGTACTTGCGCAATGCGCGGCCAATCCAGCCGACCAACGGGCGCCTGATACTCGAATCGCGCTGAGTTCCCGCGCCTGGCGTCCGCGGTTCCGGTTCCTGAGTTTCGCCGGCGATCCATGCCCGTAGAAAGGCATCAACTGCGTTAGAATGACGCGGTTTTGCCACATTGGACGGCGTATCGAAACAGCGTCCGCCAAGAGTCCGCCTATTTTCGCCGGGAGCACTTGATGAATTTCGAAAAAGCACGCTTCAACATGGTCGAGCAGCAGATCCGCCCCTGGGAGGTGCTGGATCAAAACGTGCTCGATCTCCTGATGACGGTCAAGCGCGAGGAGTTCGTACCGGCGGAGGCGCGCGCGCTGGCATTCGCTGACGTCGAGATCCCGATCGGCTGTGGCCAGGTGATGCTGAAGCCGGTCATCGAAGGCAAGGTGCTGCAGGCGCTGCAATTGAACAAATCCGATTCGGTGCTCGAGATCGGTACGGGTTCCGGCTTCTTCGCCGCCCTGCTGGCGGCGAGTTGCGAGTGGGTGCGGACGATGGAGATCGAGCCCGAGCTGGTCAAGCTCGCCTCCGCCAACCTGGACCGCAATGGTGTGGAGAACGTCATCGTCGCCCAGGGCAACGGCATCGACGGCTGGCCCGATCGCGCTCCTTACGACGTGATCGTCGTCTCGGGCGGCGTGCAGGACGTGCCGCCGGCGCTGCTGGAGCAGCTCAAGGTCGGCGGCAGGCTGTTCGCCTTCGTTGGCGAAGCGCCGGTAATGAAGGCCCGCCTGGTCACCTGCGAGGGCGAAGGCCGCTTCCGCACCGAAGATATCTTCGAAACCGTCGTGCCGATGCTGCAGAACGCACCGCGCCGCGACAGCTTCAGCTTCTGAGTCGCTGCCGATGCAACAGATCGGTCCGCGCGACCTGGCCGAACGCCTGAACGATGCGTCGCAGGAAGCGCCGCTGCTGCTCGACGTGCGTGAACCCTGGGAATTCGAACTGTGCCGCATCGACGGTTCTGTGCCGATGCCGATGGGCAGCGTGCCTGCGCGCCTCGCCGAACTCGACCGTGAGCGCGAGATGGTCGTGATCTGCCACCATGGCGGGCGCAGCGCCCAAGTGTGCATGTTCCTCGCGCACCACGGTTTCACCAGAGTCATCAACCTGGCAGGCGGCGTTGCCGGTTGGGCGGCCCAGGTGGACCCCGGCATGCCGCAGTACTGAGCGGCGGAGGCCCGAGTGAATCGCATCCTGGCAATCTGTCTGGCCGCGCTGTTTTCAGGGAGCACCCTGGCGGCCGATCTGATGCAGGTGTACCAGGAGGCGCTGGCGAACGATGCCAAATTCTCTGCCGCCCGCGCACAGTTCGAAGCCGGGCAGGAGAAGGTGGAGCAGGGGCGTGCCGGCCTGCTGCCGCAGATCGGCCTCAATGCCGATGCCAGCTGGAACGACAACGAGATCGAGACGCGCGCCGGCAGGACGTCGGGTGACTACGACAGGCGCGGCTACGGGGTACAACTCAGCCAGCCCTTGTTCCGCTGGCAGAACTGGGTGCAGTTCAAGCAGGGCGAGTTGCAGACCGCGCTCGCCGGTGCCCAGTTCGATGCGCAGCGGCAGGATCTGGTGCTGCGCGTCGCCGAAGCCTATTTCAACGTGCTCAATGCGCAGGACGCCGTGGAGGCGGTCAGCCAGCTGCGTGCCGCGGCGGGAGAGCAGCTGGAACTGGCGAGGACCAGCTTCGAGGTCGGCACGGTGACGATCACCGATGTACACGAGGCGCAGTCGCGCTTCGATCTCGCTTCGGCGCAGGAAATCGCGGCGCAGAACCAGCTCGAAGTGGCGCGCCAGGTGCTGGCACAGGTCATCGGCCGGCAGCCCGGCACGCTTGCCGGGCTGCGCGAAGGTGTTGCGCTGCAGCGCCCGCAGCCGGACAGCATCGGCGACTGGGTGAATGCTGCCGAGGCCGGCAACCTGGGAGTGCAGGCGCAGCAACTGGTACGCGAGATCGCCGCGCGCGAAGTCGAGCGGGCCCGGGCCGGGCATTTGCCCACGGTGGACCTGGTCGCCTCGCATGGCGTGATCCACAAGCCGCAGATGGCGACCGATCGCAATGAAAGCACGACCATCGGCGTGCAGCTGAATCTGCCCTTGTATGCAGGTGGGTACGTGTCGTCGGTGACGCGCGAGGCAGCGGCGCTGCGCATGAAAGCCGATGCCGATCTGGAGGATGCCCGTCGCACCGCGGCGCTGGCGGCCCGACAGTCCTGGCTCGGTCTTACCAGCGGCATGGCCGAGGTCAGGGCGCTCGAGGCGGCAAGAATTTCGTCGGCGTCGGCGCTCGAAGCCAACAAGCTCGGTTATGAAGTCGGCGTACGCATCAACATCGACGTGCTCAATGCCCAGACTCAGCTTGCCGACACGCTGCAGAGGCTGTCGCGGGCGCGTTACGATACCTTGCTGGCGCAGCTGCGGCTGAAGGCGGCGGCGGGCACCCTGGGCGAGGATGACGTCCGCGCCATCAACGCGCTGCTGGAACCCTGAGCGCCGGCGTCAGGCTTTCAAGCCTTCGAGCATTTCCAGGGTGCGCGCAGTGGCGCCGCGGTCGGCTGCGGCGAAAGCCTTGCCGGCGGCAGCCATGGCATGGCGTTCAGCTTCATTTTCCAGCAGTGCGAGCCCCAGGCGGATGCCGTCGGCGGCGTCTGCAGCGCGCTGCGCCGCGCCCGCATCGATCGCCTGTTCGGCAGCAGCAGCAAAATTGAAGGTGTGCGGGCCGACGATGACCGGCGTGCCCACGGCGCAGGCCTCGATCAGGTTCTGGCCGCCGAAGGGCAGCCAGCTGCCGCCGATCAGTGCGACGTCGGCTGCAGCGTAATAGGCGAACATCTCGCCCATCGAGTCGCCCAGCCAGACGCGGGTGTCGCCATCGACCGGCATGTCGTCCGAACGCCGTTGCAGTTTCAGCCCGTGGCGGGCCACCAGCCGTGCCACTTCGTCGAAACGCTGCGGGTGCCGGGGCACGAGCGCGAGCAGCACGCCGGGCGGGGCGAGGCGGGCGAAGGCTTCGATCAGCAGTTCCTCTTCGCCATCGCGGGTGCTGGCGGCGAGCAGCACCGGCCGTTGGCCGACGCGGCTGCGAAAGGCGCTGCTGCGGGTGTCGATGTCGTCGGGCGGGGTGATGTCGAACTTGATGTTGCCGGTGACCAGCACGCGGCGGGCGCCGAGCGCCGACAGGCGTGACGCATCGGCCGCGGTCTGGGCGCCGATCGCATTCAGTGCGCCCATCGTCAGCGCGCTCAGCGCCGGCAGGCGGGCGTAGCGCTTCGCCGAGCGTTCCGACAGCCGGGCGTTGGCGAGCATCACCGGGATCCTGCGCTGCCGGCAGGCGGCCAGCAGGTTGGGCCACAGCTCGGTTTCCATGATCACGCCGAACTGGGGGCGGAAGTGGCGCAGGAAGGCATGGGCGAAGCAGCCGAGGTCGTAGGGCAGGTAGCAGCGCAACACGCGCGCATTGCCGTTGAACAGGCTCTGGGAGGTTTCGCGCCCGGTCGGCGTCATGTGGGTGAGCAGGATGCTGTGTTCGGGCCAGCGCTGCAGCAGCGCCTTGACCAGCGGCTCGGCCGCGCGGGTTTCGCCGACCGACACTGCGTGCACCCAGATAACCTGGGTCGGTGCCCGCACTGCGTAGCGGCCGAAGCGCTCGCCGAGGTGTCCGAGATAGCCCGGCTGGCGCCGTCCGCGCCAGAGGAGGCGCAGCAGCACGAAAGGCAGGGCAAGAATCCACAACAGCGTGTAGGGAAGGCGGGTCAACATCGAGTCGGGTGATGAATCGGTCACACAAGTATAAGCAAGGATGGCGACATCGGTGTTTCAAGGGCGCGGCATGTCATGACGTCATGCGATAATCAAGGCTCTTCGGATTTCCTGACCTATCTGCGATTCCCATGAAAATTCTTGTCACTGGTGCTGCCGGCTTCATCGGCATGCATGCCTCCCTGCGCCTGCTCGAGCGTGGCGACGAAGTCGTCGGTCTCGACAATCTCAACGACTACTACGATCCGACGCTGAAGGAGGCGCGCCTCGCCCGCCTGACGCCGCATGCGAAGTTCCGCTTCGTCAAGATGGACGTGGCCGACCGCGAAGGCATGGAGCGACTGTTCGCCGAGGAAAAATTCGACCGCGTGATCCATCTCGCCGCCCAGGCCGGGGTGCGTTATTCGCTGCAGAATCCCCATGCCTACATCGACAGCAATGTCGTCGGCTTCATGAACATCCTCGAAGGCTGCCGCCACTCCAAGGTGCAGCATCTGGTCTATGCGTCGAGCTCCAGCGTCTATGGTGGCAACACCAGGATGCCGTTCTCCGAGGCCGACAGCGTCGACCATCCGGTCAGCATCTATGCTGCGACCAAGAAGGCCAACGAGCTGATGGCCCACACTTACAGCCACCTGTACGGCCTGCCGACCACCGGCCTGCGCTTCTTCACCGTCTATGGCCCGTGGGGCCGGCCGGACATGGCGCTGTTCCTGTTCACCAAGGCCATCCTCGAAGGCCGCCCGATCGACGTCTTCAACTATGGCAAGATGAAGCGCGACTTCACCTTCGTCGATGACATCGTCGAGGGTGTGATCCGCACGATGGATCACACTGCCGAGCCGGATCCCGCTTTCGACTCCGACAATCCCGATCCGGGCCGCGGCAAGGCGCCGTTCCGGGTGTTCAACATCGGCAACAACGATCCGGTGGAACTGATGGGCTTCGTCGAAGCGATCGAGGGCGCGCTGGGCATGACCGCGCAGAAGAACTTCATGCCGCTGCAGGATGGCGACGTGCCGGCCACCTATGCCAACACCGACGCGCTGAACGAATGGACGGGCTTTGCGCCGGCCACCAGCGTCAAGGACGGCGTGGGCCGCTTCGTCGCCTGGTACCGCGACTACTATCGCGTCTGATCGCCTGCTCCGGACGATCGAAACCCGCTCCCGCGCCTGCCGTGGGAGCGGGTTTTTCGTTTACTTGCTCTTGATCATCGTGCCGACGCCGTGGTCGGTGAGGATTTCGAGCAGCAGGCAGTGTTCGACGCGGCCGTCGATGATGTGCACCGACTTCACGCCGTTGCGCGCCGCATCCAGTGCCGAGCCGATCTTCGGCAGCATGCCGCCGGACAGGGTGCCGTCGGCGACCAGTTCGTCGATCTCGCGCGGGGTCAGGCCGGTCAGCAGATTGCCGGCCTTGTCGAGTACGCCCGGGGTATTGGTCAGCAGCACGAGCTTCTCGGCTTTCAGTATCTCGGCCAGCTTGCCGGCGACCACGTCGGCGTTGATGTTGTAGGTTTCGCCTTCCTCGCCGACGCCGATCGGCGCGATCACCGGGATGAAGTCGCCCTTGTCGAGGAAGGAAATCAGGCTCGGGTCGATGCTGGTGATCTCGCCGACCTGGCCGACGTCGACCAGGTCGCCGGCCGGCGCATCGAGCTTCTGCATCAGCAGTTTCTTGGCGCGGATGAAACTGGCGTCCTTGCCGGTCAGGCCCACGGCCTTGCCGCCGGCCTGGTTGATCAGGTTCACGATCTCCTTGTTCACCTGGCCGCCCAGCACCATCTCGACCACTTCCATGGTCTCGGCATCGGTGACCCGCATGCCCTGGATGAATTCGCCCTTCTTGCCGACGCGGGCCAGCAGGTTCTCGATCTGCGGGCCGCCGCCGTGCACCACGACAGGATTGAGGCCGACGAGCTTTAGCAGCACGACGTCGCGGGCGAAGCAGTCCTTCAGCTTCGGGTCGGTCATCGCGTTGCCGCCGTATTTGATGACGATGGTCTTGTCGAAGAAGCGCTTGATGTAGGGCAGGGCTTCGGCAAGGATTTCGGCCTTGCGGGCGGGGCTCACGGTGTCGGCGGTGCGAGTATCGGTCATGGGGCGTCCTCGATTGCAGTGGGAACGAAAACACCCAGTTTACTGTGCCGCCCGTGGTTTGGCGCGGGCTGTTGCAGGAATGGCAGCAGACCCGTCACTCCCGCGCCGTGAGGGAGTGACGGGTCTGCAAGTGTGGGTTCGTATCCGGTTTCAGTCGATGCTCAGCCGCTTGGCCTGGGCCTCGGCCTTCTTCGGCAGCGACAGTTCGAGGACGCCGTCGTTGAACCTGGCGGACGCCTTCTCCTCATCGATTTCCTGGCCGAACTGGAAGCTGCGCGAAATCTTGCCGAAGTAGCGTTCGGTACGCAGGATCTTTTCGCCTTCCTTGGCTTCCTTCTCCTGCTTGCGCTCGGCACTGATCGACACCACCGGGCCATCGATGTGAACGTGGATATCCTCCTTCTTCATGCCGGGCAGTTCGGCATGGACTTCATAACCGGCGTTGGTTTCCCTGACGTCGACACGCATCTGGGGTGCTTCTCCACCGGTACTGGCGAGTGTGCCGCCACCAAAGTCGACCGGACGGACGAAGAAACCTCTGAAGAAGTCTTCCAGTGGATCGACACGACGGGTGAGGTTGTTGCTCATCGTTTGCTCTCCTTCTGTTTCAGTCAGCCGGTAGTTCCCGGCCTCGATACGAATATGGGAGCAGGCGTAGGTGATTCAAGAGGTGGCAGAGCGATTGCCGGGTACCGGTCTATCATTCGGGCACGACTGATGAAGAGAGGTTCGAATTCCATGGATCAGGCCGCAAATGAGCGCGCGAAGGACAACATCTGTCCGCGCTGTGGGACTGCTTTCACCTGCGGGATGCGGGCTGGCGCGGAGGTATGCTGGTGTGCCGCGTTTCCGCCGGCTTTCGTGGTGCCGGCGGCGGAAACCGTGCCCGATACGGGGGCGTGCTACTGCCCGGCCTGTCTGGCCGAACTCATTGCCGCCAAGGCGCAGGCCACGGCCGGCTAGGCACGGCCGGTTGAGGCCGCAGGCTGCGGCCGGCCAGACTTCGGTCAGGCGCCAGGAGGCGCTGCCTGTGCCCCGCCCTCGATGGTGACGCTGAGAGGAGTGGCTGTGCCGGACCAGTAGGCGATGCTGTCGTCGAGGATTTCGAACAGGATGGAATGGCTTTCCGGGTCGGCCGCCTGCAACTCGGCCTGCCCGGACAGGACGAGATGGCGGGGCGAGGCCGGCAGCCACGACAGGTCGCAGAGCAGATCGGCGAGCGCGTCCCAGTTGTATCCGAACCAGGCGGGAAAGTGCAGCGCCGCTGCGAAGCGGTCGAGCAGTTCGGCTTTGCCGGCGTAGCCGGCGAGATCGATCCGCAGGATGAGCGGGTCCATGGCGTACGGGGCTGGGGTGGATGTGGTGTCGGGGTGGCTCGGCGTCATCGGCGCGGTTCCACCTGGCGGAAGCTCCGGTAGTGGTCCGGAGTGTAGTAGAAGATTTCCGGCGGATTGCCACCGGTGACGATCCGGCGCGCACCGCGGTCGCGGGCGCCAGGCGTGGGCACGGTATATTCGCGGTACCAGCCGCCGGGTTTCTGCGGCAGCAGCTTTTCGCGGTTCTGGAACACCGTGCCGTCCTTGCGGTATGGGAAAGGCCCGCCCTGCTGGATCAGGGCGATGGTTGCCCAGGCTTCGGGTGGAATGCCGGGTTGTGCGCCCTTGTCCGGCGAGGCGGGCGTACAGCCCGTGAGTGCGAGCAGGGCGAGGATGCCCAGGCGGAGCAGGAGCTTTTGCATCGTGCGAGGGCGTCAGAATGAGCGGATGACGCGCGTCATGAGCTTTTCGGGCCGGATGCCGTAGCGCTTGATGAGGTCGTGCATGAAGCTGGTGATCGCGGTGAGGCGGGGGTTGGCCGGCGACAGGCGCTGGGCGCGCTGGATGAAGCCATGCGCCTGGGTGGCGAAGGCTTCGTTCCAGCCGCGATGTTCGATATGGCGCAGAAGCGCCAGCGCAGCGTTGAACAGTACATGCGGGTTGCCCGGCAGCTTGCGTGCGGCGCTCATCATCTCGGTCACGGCACCGTCGAAATCGCCCGCACGGGCTTTTTCGGCACCGGTGGTGACGAGCGTCTTGACTTCGGCCTGCACGCGCGCTTCGATCGCTTGGGACAGCTGGCCCAGCCCACGGGTGTCGAGCACTGCGCGGGTGGTTTCGACGGTGCGCTCGTCGGCCGAACTGCGCAGCAGGTCGGCAGCAAGCTCGCTGGCCTGTTCCTGCATGTCCTGGTCGAAACAGGCCTTGATCAAGTCCTGGCGCAGTTCCACCGACAGCTCGCGAATCGTGCCGCTGGCCTGAACTGCGGTCTTGAGTGCCTGCTGCGCACTGCCGCGATCCTGCCTGTGGGCATGCACAAGCGCATTGCATACTGCCTTGCAGACTTCGCCTTTTGGCTGCCGTCCCATGCTGCGGTCGAGATCCGAAATTGTCTCCTGAACGTCGGAAATCTTGTTCAGCGCAAGCTGGGCCTGGACGAGGCGGACATGGTCTTCGGGGTCGCGGAATGCCGAGTATTTTCCCTTGCTGACGACTTCCGCGAGCGCGGCTTCCGCACCGGCGGGGTTGCCGATGGCGAGCGACAAGGTGCCTAGGCGGCGCAGGCGTGCCATGCGGTAGGGGGATTTTTCCGCGGCGGTGGAGAGCGTGGCACAGGCTTCGTTCGGACGTCCGGTTTCCTCCTGGAGGCGGGCGAGCAGCTCGTAGGCTGCGATGAAGCGGTCATGGCGGACGAGCAGGTCGACGAGGATGCTTTCCGCTTCGACATGGCGCTTCTTCAGCACGAGGATTCGCGCAAGTCCCAGTTCGGCCCACGGAATGCTGCGTGAGCCGAGTATCTCGCGGTGGAGCGCTTCGGCCTCGTCGAGCTGGCCGACGCTGACGTGCAGCTGGGCCTGCAGCCGCATCAGGTCGATCAGGTGCTGAGGGTTCTCGTCGCGGGCGATACGGCAGTACTCGATTGCGCCGATGGGGTCGCCGAGGCGCAGCAGCTGCCAGGCCGGCAGGAAGATGTCGCGTTTCTGGAAGGCGCGCAACAGCCGCACGCGCAGCGTTTCGGCATTGAGCGGCTTGAGGATGTAGTCGTTCGGCGTCAGCTCGCAGGCACTGGTGACGCGCTCGTAGTTGCGCTCGGCGGTGATCATGACGAACACCGTGTCGGGCGGGATGATGCCGTGGGCGTGCAGGTCTTCCAGCAGGTGCTGGCCGTCCTGGCCGTCGCCGAGGTTGTATTCGCACAGGATCAGGTCGTAGCGATGATCGCGCAGCTGCTTGATCGCCGCGGCCGCGGACACGGCGTACTGGGCGGTTTCGATCCCGATGGATGCCAGCATCGTGCGCAGTTGCGTGCGCATGGTGGATTGGCTTTCGACGACGAGAACTTCGAGCTCGTTCGGAAGAAGCATCTGTAATGGCGCCAAATGCACGCGGTGCGTGCCTCAGGTGAAGATTACGTCATCCTGGGGGAAATCTGAAACGGCGCGGGCTTCACGTTCCTTCACCGCGGTGGGTGGAAGACCGTGAAGCCCGTGTTGCCGGATTGCGGCGAAGCCGCTGGTGCGTCGGCGCTTGCCGCTCAGTCCTTGCTGACCTCGACCTGGGTTTCGACCTTCTGCCGCAGGCGGATGTGCAGTTCGCGCAGCTGCTTCTCGTCAACTTCACCCGGGGCGTCGGTCAGCAGGCACTGGGCGCGCTGGGTCTTGGGGAAAGCGATGACGTCGCGGATGGATTCGGCGCCGGTCATCATCGTGACGATGCGGTCGAGGCCGAAGGCCAGGCCGCCGTGCGGCGGTGCGCCGTACTTCAGTGCGTCGAGCAGGAAGCCGAACTTGGTCTGCTGCTCCTCGGCGCCGATGTTCAGCGCCTCGAACACCTTGGCCTGCACGTCGGCGCGGTGGATACGGACCGAGCCGCCGCCGATCTCCCAGCCGTTCAGCGCCAGGTCGTAGGCCTTGGCCAGGCATTCGCCCGGATTGGTGGTCAGCAGTTCGAGGTGCTCGTCCTTCGGGCTGGTGAAGGGGTGGTGGCAGGCGGTCCAGCGCTTGTCGTCCTCGTCGTACTCGAACATCGGGAAGTCGACCACCCACAGCGGGCACCAGGCCTGGCCGGTGACGTAGCCCTTCTCGTGGCCGAGCTTGGTGCGCAGCGCGCCCAAGGCGTCGTTGACCACCTTGGTCTTGTCGGCGCCGAAGAAGATCAGGTCGCCCGATTGCGCGCCGGTGCGTTCGAGAATGGTGCGCAGCGCGGTTTCGTGCAGGTTCTTGACGATCGGCGACTGCAGGCCTTGTTCGTTGGCCTGCGAAGCGTCGTTGACCTTGATGTAGGCCAGGCCCCTGGCGCCGTAGATGCCGACGAACTTTGTGTATTCGTCGATCTCGCCGCGCGTCAGGCTGGCGCCGCCGGGCACGCGCATCGCCGCGACACGGCCGCCGGAGCTGGCGGGGCCGCTGAAGACCTTGAAGGCCACGTCCTGCACGGCGTCGGTGACGTCGGTGAGTTCGAGCGTGACGCGCAGGTCGGGCTTGTCCGAGCCGTAGCGGCGCATCGCTTCGGCGTAGCTCATGCGCGGGAAGGGCGCGGGCAACTCGACCTCGAGCGCTTCCTTGAACACGAAGCGGATCATTTCCTCGACCAGCGCGGTGATCTCGGTTTCGTCCAGGAAGGAGGTCTCGAGGTCGACCTGGGTGAATTCGGGCTGGCGGTCGGCGCGCAGATCCTCGTCGCGGAAGCACTTGACGATCTGGTAGTAGCGGTCGTAGCCGGCGACCATCAGCAACTGCTTGAACAGCTGCGGCGACTGCGGCAGGGCGAAGAACTGGCCCGGATGCACGCGCGAGGGCACCAGATAGTCGCGCGCGCCTTCGGGGGTGCTCTTGGTCAGCATCGGCGTCTCGACGTCGATGAAGCCGGCGGCGTCGAGGAAGCGGCGGAAGGCCATCGTCGTCTTGTAGCGCAGCATCAGGTTCTTCTGCATCTGCGGACGGCGCAGGTCGATGACTCGGTTGGTCAGGCGCACGGTCTCGGACAGGTTCTCGTCGTCAACCTGGAAGGGCGGCGTGGCGGCGCTGTTGAGCACTTCGATGTCGTGACAGAGGATCTCGATCTCGCCCGAGGTCAGGTTGGCGTTCTCGGTGCCGGCCGGGCGGCGGCGCACCTTGCCGCTCATCTTCAGCACGAACTCGCTGCGCACCGATTCGGCAGTCTTGAACATCTCGGCGCGGTCGGGATCGCACACCACCTGCACCAGGCCTTCACGGTCGCGCAGATCGATGAAGATGACACCGCCGTGGTCGCGGCGGCGGTGTACCCAGCCGCAGATGGTGACGGTCTGGTCGAGGTCGGCGGCGGTGACTTTGCCACAGTAGTGAGTTCGCATGGATGGGTTCCGGCTGGTCTTGATTGCGGCGCTCGGTGGCGCGCAGAGGTCTGAAAGTGGGGGGCTTATTCGGTGAGCAGTGCGGCCCGCTCGGGCTGGCGCACGGGTGGGGCGACGACGCCCATCGAGATGATGTACTTGAGCGCTTCGTCGACGCTCATGTCGAGTTCGATCACGTCTTCCTTCGGCATCATCAGGAAGAAGCCCGAGGTCGGGTTCGGCGTCGTCGGCACGTAGATGCTGACGTATTCACCCTGCAGGTGTCTGGCCGCATCGCCGCCAGGCTGGCCGGTGAGAAAGGCGATGGTCCACGAACCCTTGCGCGGGTACTGGACCAGCAGCGCCTTGCGGAAGGCCTGGCCGCTGCTGGAGAACAGGGTGTCCGAGACCTGCTTGACGCCGTAATAGATCGACTTCACCACCGGAATGCGGGCAAGCAGCGCTTCCCAGATCTGGACGAGCTTCTGGCCGAGCACGTTGGCGGCGACCAGCCCGGTGAGGAACACGACCAGCAGGCTCATCAGCATGCCGACGCCCGGGATGTCGAAGCCCAGCCATGCCCGGGGCTGGGCGCCATGGGGCAGCCACAGCAGGATCTGGTCGAGCGTGCCGATGATCCAGGCGAGCACCATGAAGGTGATCACCAATGGAATCCAGATCAGCAGGCCGGTGATGAAGTATTTCTTCACGGAGTCTCTTGGTGGGGCGCGCCCGGTGTGGGCCGATGGAATGCGGCCCGAAGCTCAATGGCAGCCGCAGCCGCCACCGGAGCAACTGTGGGCAGCCGGTGCACTGCTGCTGGGACTGCTCGATGCGCTGCTGGCGCCGCCGCCCTTGAAGTCGGTTGCGTACCAGCCGCTGCCCTTCAACTGGAAGCCGGCGGCCGACAGCAGCTTGGCATAGCCGGTGGCGCCGCAGGACGGGCAGGTGGAGAGCGGTTCATCGCTCATTTTTTGGAGGTGTTCCTTCTGAAAACCGCAATCCGGGCAACGATATTCGTAGATGGGCATGACAGGCTCCCGAAAACAAGTGCGCAAGTCTAACGCAATGCAGCATAAGGAAAAAGTCGGAGTCCGCCGTGGCGGAGCATGGCGGCAGATGGGGGCGGGCCGAAGGGGTTTCAAGGACGGGGCGGGATGCTCCCGCGCTGCCGGCTGTGTCGAACTAGAGCACGCCGAGATAGCGGGCCGTCAGTGATTCTCCCCAGAACAGGGCGATAACGCCCGCGGCGGCGAGGTAGGGGCCGAAGGGAATCGGGATGTCACGGCCGCGGCGGGCGAGGACGATCAATGCGATGCCGATCACCGCACCGACCAGCGACGAGAACAGGATCGTCAGCGGCAGGACCTGCCAGCCCAGCCAGGCGCCGATTGCCGCCAGCAGCTTGAAGTCGCCGTAGCCCATGCCTTCCTTGCCGGTCAGCAGCTTGAACGCCCAATAGACCGACCACAACGCGAGATAACCCGCCATCGCGCCGATGACCGCGCTCGGCAGATCGGTGTAAGTAGCCCCGAGATTGAACGACAGACCGAGCCACAGCAGCGGCAGTGTCAGTTCGTCCGGCAGCAACTGGGTGTCGAGGTCGATGAAGGCGAGAGCCACCATCGCCCAGATGAAGAGCAGGGCGCCGAGTGCGGAGAGGCCGAAGCCGTAGTGCCATGCCGCATAGCCCGACAATACGGCTGTGAAGGCCTCGACGATCGGATAGCGCTTGCTGATGCCGGCACCGCAGTGGCGGCAGCGGCCGCGCAAGGCCAGGTAGCTGACGATCGGAATGTTCTCGAAGGCGCCGATCAGGTGGCCGCAATGCGGACAGCGCGAGCGGGGCGTGGCAAGGTTGAAACGCTCGGCCGCCGGGGCAGGTTCGCCGCGCAGCTCCGCCGCCTGGGCATGCCATTCGCGCTCCATCATCACGGGCAGGCGATGGATCACCACATTGAGGAAGCTGCCGACGAACAGCCCGAGCAGGGCTCCCAGGACGGTGAAGACGACAGGGTCGAGCAGCGCCTCGGACATGGGGGGCTCAGACGATGGAGCCGAGCTTGAAGATCGGCAGGTACATCGCAACCACCAGACCGCCGATCACGGTGCCGAGGAAGACCATGATGATCGGTTCGAGCAACTGGGAAAGCCCTGCCACGGCTTCATCGACCTCCTGCTCGAAGAAATCGGCGACCTTGCCGAGCATGGCATCGAGCTGGCCGGATTCCTCGCCGATCGACACCATCTGCACCACCATGGTCGGGAAGACGTCCGAGCTCTGCATTGCCACGGTGAGGCTCGTGCCGGTGCTGACTTCGCTCTGGATCTCGCGCGTTGCCGTCAGATAGACGTGGTTGCCGGATGCGCCGCCCACCGAGTCGAGCGCTTCCACCAGTGGCACCCCTGCGGCGAACATGGTCGACAGGGTCCGGGTCCAGCGCGCCACGGTGGCCTTGCGGATGATCGCACCGACGACCGGCAGCTTGAGCACCATGCGGTCGACCGCGATCTGCATCGCCGGCGAGCGCTTGTAGAGCCAGCCGATGACGATGATGGCGAGGATCGGTATGCCGAGGACGATGTACCAGAACTCGACGAAGAAGTCGGACATGGCGATCACGATCATCGTCGGTGCGGGGAGGTCGGCGCCGAAGCCCTCGAAGACGCTCTTGAACTCGGGAATGACGAACAGCATCATCACCGAGATGACCAGCGCGGCCACCACCATGACGGCGATCGGGTAGAACAGCGCGGACTTGATCTTGCCCTTGATGGCGAGGATCTTTTCCTTGTAGGTGGCGATGCGGTCGAGCAGGGTGTCGAGGATGCCGGCCTGTTCCCCCGCGCTGACGAGGTTGCAGAACAGCCTGTCGAAATGCACCGGGTGCCTGGCGAAGGCCTGCGACAGGCTGGAACCGGTTTCGACATCGGTGCGGACGTCATTGAGCAGGCGCGCCAGCGCCGGGTTGCCCGAGCCCTTGATGCCGATGTCGAAGGCCTGCAGCAGCGGCACGCCCGATTTCATCATCGTTGCCAGCTGGCGGGTGAACAAGGCGATGTCCTTGTCGGAAATCTTGCCGCCCCGCGACATCCTCTGCTGCTTGACCTTGGTGACCAGGATGCCTTGCCGGCGCAGCATGGCACGAACGAGCGCTTCGCCGTTGCTGCGGATCTCGCCGCGGACGATCTTGCCGGTCTTGTCCTTGCCTTCCCAGTTGTACAGATGCTCTTTCGGCTCCGTCTGACGCGCTGCCCGGCTTGCGGTTGCCATGTGATCGAACTTCCTTTGCCTTATTCGTTGGTCGTGGCCAGCACTTCTTCGAGGGAGGTGACACCCTGCCTGACCTTGAGCAGGCCGGACTTGCGCAGGTCGCGCACCCCTTCACGCTCGGCCTGTGCGGCGATATCCATCGAATTCCCGCCCGTCATGATGATATGGGCAATTTCCTCGCTGATGGGCATGACCTGATAGATGCCCACCCGTCCCTTGTAGCCGCTGCCCTTGCAGCGCTCGCAGCCGCCCGGCGCATAGGGATGCCAGCTGCCGTCGAGGTCTTCCACCGTGAAGCCGGCTTCCAGCATTGCTTCGAGCGGTATGTCGGCCGGTTTCTTGCAGGAGCATAACCGTCGCGCCAGGCGCTGTGCCGTGATCAGGATCACTGAGGAGGCAATGTTGAACGGCGCCACGCCCATGTTCTTGAGGCGTTCGAGCGTGGTTGGCGCGTCGTTGGTATGCAGTGTCGATAATACCAGGTGGCCGGTCTGTGCTGCCTTGACCGAGATCTCGGCAGTTTCGAGGTCGCGGATTTCGCCGACCATGATCACGTCCGGATCCTGCCGCAGGAAGGCGCGAAGGGAGGCGGCGAAAGTCAGCCCCGCCTTTTCGTTGACGTTGACCTGGTTGATGCCGGGCAGGTTGATTTCCGCCGGGTCTTCCGCGGTCGAGATGTTGACGCCCGCCTTGTTCAGCAGGTTGAGGCAGGTGTACAGCGATACGGTCTTGCCGGAACCCGTCGGGCCGGTGACGAGGATCATGCCGTAGGGGCGTTCGATGGCGCTGAGCAGGGCCTGGCGCTGGTCCGGCTCGTAGCCGAGGGCGTCGATGCCGAGCATCGCCGAGTTCGGGTCGAGGATACGCATAACGATCTTCTCGCCGTGCAGGGTCGGCAGCGTCGATACGCGGAAGTCGATGGCCTTGTTCTTGGACAGCACCAGCTTCATGCGGCCGTCCTGCGGGATGCGCTTCTCGGAGATGTCCAGGCGCGAGATGACCTTGATGCGGGCGGCGATCTTTTCCTTCAGCACCAGCGGCGGCTGGGCGATCTCACGCAGGGTGCCGTCGGTGCGCACGCGGATGCGGTAGTACTTCTCGTAAGGTTCGAAATGGACGTCGGATGCGCCTTCGTTGATCGCGTCGATCAACACTTTCTGGATGAATCGGACGACCGGCGCGTCATCGACGTCGTTGCTGGCTTCTTCCTCGGCCTTTGTGTCGCCAGGAGCCTCCTGGTTCAGGAGCTCCATGTCGAAATCGTCGCCGGTCAGCTCCCGCAGCGTCTCGGAAGCGGATTCCGACAGCCCGTCCACCACGCGCTTGAGCTTGTCGGCTTCGGCGACCACCAGATCGAGCTGCATGCCGGTCTGGAAACGGATCTCGTCCAGTGCCCGCATGCTGGACGGGTCGGCGAGAGCGAGCGTGATGCGGTTCTGCCGCTTGGCCAGGGCCACGACCTGATGCTTCTGCATCAGCTTGCGATCGACCGCGTCGGCCGAGAACATCGATTTGTCGAAGGCGGCGATGTCGATCAGCGGATAGCCGAAGGTGTCGGCGGCGAAGCGGGCCATTGCCGCGGCGGACATCAGGCCGCGCTGAGCGACTTCGAGCATGAAGGCATTGGCGCCTTCAGCACCCCGCTGGGTACAGGCGGTCGCGTCGGCTTCGGAAATGCGTCCGTGCTGAACGAGAGCCCGAGCGAAGCCGCTCAGGGCCGGTTGAGGATTTGCCGCCATGCCTTGCCCTGGATTGTTTGCGATCGATGTTGCATCCCGGCTCGAGCCTTGTAAAGGCTTCGATGCTGCGTGAAAGCCGACCCCCGTGCTCGCCGTCACGGGGAAGGCGTCAGCCCGCCCGCTGCAGCACCACTTCGATGACGAAGCGGCTGCCGACGTAGGCAAGCATCAGCGCGACGAAGCCGGCCAGGGTCCATCTCAGCGCGATCCGGCCGCGCCAGCCCCACAGGTGGCGACCAAGCAGCAGTCCGCCGAACAGCAGCCAGGAAATGACGGCGAAGACGGTCTTGTGATCGACCCGGAAGGCCTTGCCGAACAGGGACTCCGAGAACATCACGCCACTGACGAGCGTGAGCGTGAGCAGCACGAAGGCAATCGAGATCAGCCGGAACAGCAGCGCTTCCATCGTCAGCAGCGGCGGCAGCCCTGCCAGCAGCCGGCTGAAGCGGGCGTTGTGCAGTTGCCGGCCGGCGATCGACATCAGCATGGCATGCAGGGCGGCCAGCGTGAACAGGCTGTAGGCCAGCATGGCGATGACGAAATGCGCACGGAACGCGGGCGAGGCGGCGTTGGTGAGGATGTGTTCGCCCGGAAAGAGCAGCGGCACGATGCTCGCCACCACGCCGGCCGGCATGATTACCGTATGCAGGCCATCCAGCCGGGTATAGAGCGTTTCGACCCAGTAGAAGCAGACCGCCAGCCACACCATCAGCGACATCGCCACGCCGAAGCCGAAGCGCATCTGCCCGTCCGGGAAGATCGCGGTATGTAGGGCTGCACCGTGCGCGATCAGGGTCAGCAGCAGGAAAAGGCGCTCGCGCATCGACATGCACGACTGCCCCTTGGCTGCAGGCACGCGGGTGGCAGTGTAGCTGCGCCAGTACGCGATGCCGACGCCGGCATAAAGCGAGGCGGGAATCAGATGAAGTAGAATTGAGCGCATAGCAGAACATAAGTTTACTCCAAGTCACACCCTGACGAAGGCTTCTCGCACATGCTCGACAATCTCACCCAGCGGCTGTCAAAAGTCGTCAAGACCCTGCGTGGCCAGGCCCGCCTGACGGAGGACAACATCCAGGAGGCGATGCGCGAGGTGCGCATGGCGCTGCTCGAGGCCGACGTCGCCCTGCCGGTGGTCAAGGACTTCATCGCCAGGGTCAAGGAAAAGGCGGTGGGCCAGGAGGTCATCGGTTCGCTGACACCGGGTCAGGCGCTGGTCGGGGTGGTGCATGACGAACTGCGCAGCCTGATGGGGACGGCGCATGAAGGGCTCAACCTCGCCACCCAGCCGCCCGCCGTGGTGCTGATGGCCGGCCTGCAGGGCGCGGGCAAGACCACCACTACCGGCAAGCTCGCCAAGCTGCTGCACGAACAGCAGAAGAAGAAGGTGCTGGTGGTGTCCACGGACGTGTACCGTCCGGCGGCGATCGAGCAGTTGAAGACCGTGGCGGCCCAGGCGGGCGTCGAGTTCTTCCCGTCCTCGGTGGGGCAGAAGCCGGTCGATATCGCCCTCGCGGCGGTGGACTACGCGCGCAAGCACCACGCCGACGTGCTGCTGGTCGATACCGCCGGCCGCCTCGCCATCGACGAGGCGATGATGGCCGAGATCAAGGCCCTGCACGCCGCGGTGGCGCCGATCGAAACCCTGTTCGTGGTCGATGCCATGCTCGGCCAGGACGCAGTCAACACCGCGCGCGCCTTCAACGAGGCGCTGCCGCTGACCGGCGTGGTACTGACCAAGCTGGATGGCGACTCGCGCGGCGGCGCGGCGCTGTCGGTTCGCCACGTCACTGGCAAGCCGCTGAAGTTCGCCGGTGTCGGCGAGAAGCTTTCCGGACTCGAACCCTTCCATCCCGACCGCATGGCCAGCCGCATCCTCGGCATGGGTGACATCCTTGGCCTGGTCGAGGAGGCCCGCCGTGGCGTCGACGAGGAGAAGGCGCGCGTCTTCGCGCAGAAGCTCAAGAGCGGCAAGGGCTTCGATCTCAACGATTTCAAGGAGCAGATTGGCCAGATGCGCAAGATGGGCGGGCTGGCCTCGATGATGGACAAGCTGCCGGCGCAGTTTGCCCAGGCTGCCGGGCAACTGCAGGGCGGCGTTGAAGAAAAGGCCATTGGCCGCATCGAAGGCATCATCAATTCGATGACGCCGCTCGAGCGTGCCAAGCCCGAGATCCTCAAGGCCAGCCGCAAGCGCCGCATTGCCGCTGGTGCGGGCGTCACGGTGCAGGAGGTGAATCGCCTGCTGAACCAGTTCGAGCAGACGCAGAAAGTGATGAAGCAGTTCTCGAAGGGTGGCATGCACAAGATGATGCGCGCCATGAAAGGCATGATGCCGGGTGGCTTGCCGGGCATGCCACGCTGACAAGAATACGGGAGGAGACCATGAAGGAGATCCTGATCGCTTTTGGCCGCGCCACGCGCAGCCTGTTCCAGCGCGACATCTTCTGGCATCTGCTGTGGCCGGGGGTGGTGTCGATGCTGATCTGGACGGTGGTCGCGGTGCTTGCATGGGTGCCGGTGACGGACTGGATCTTTGCCTGGGTCGGGGGCTGGAGCTTCGTCGGCAGCTGGATTTCGGCCTCCGAGGCGACCGCCGCCGTGACCCTGGTGCTGGTCAAGATCGCGGTGGCCTTGGCCTTCGTGCCGCTGGTCTATGTCACGGCAGCGCTGATCGTCGCGGCCATTGCACTGCCGATGATGCTGGAGCGTGTCGCTCGCCGCGACTATGCCGACATCGAGCAGCGCAAGGGTGGTTCGAACCTGGGCAGTGCCTGGAATTCGATCGTCGCCGGCCTGTTGTTCGTGATCGCCCTGCTCGTGTCGCTGCCGTTCTGGCTGATTCCCGGCGTGGGACTGCTGGCTTCGGTCTTTCTGACCGGCTGGCTGAACCAGCGCGCCTTCGGCTACGACGCGCTGATGCTGCATGCCGACGGTGAAGAGCTGAACCGCCTGCGCCGCGACTGGCGGCCGCAGATGCTGCTGCTGGGTGGGGGCAGCGCCTTGCTGGCCTATGTGCCGGTGTTGAACCTCATTGCTCCGGCCTACGCCGGTCTCGCCTTCGTCCATTACCTGCTCGATCGCTTGCGCCAGGATCGCCTGGCGCGCGGCGTGACGCTGCTCGATGCCGAACGGTCCAGCCAGGAGCAGATTTCGCCATGAACTTCGGTGCCCTGATCATCGGTGACGAAATCCTGTCTGGCCGCCGCAGCGACAAGCATCTGGCCAAGCTGATCGAACTGCTCGGCGCCCGTGGCCTCAAGCTGTCGTGGGCGCGCTACTGCGGCGACGATTTCGAGCGGCTAACAGATACTTTGCGCCAGACCTTCGCCACCGGCGATGTCGTGTTCAGCTTCGGCGGCATCGGCGCCACGCCGGACGATCTCACGCGCGAGGCCGCCGGCGCCGCGTTGGGCCTGGAGATGGTGCTGCACCCCGAGGCGGAGGCGGAGATTCGTGCCCGCTTCGGCGACGAAACCACGCCCGAGCGCCTGCAGATGGGTGTTTATCCGAACGGCAGCGAGATCGTGCCGAACCCCTACAACCGGATTCCGGGCTTCTCCATCCGCAATCACTACTTCACGCCGGGTTTCCCGAAGATGGCCTGGCAGATGGTCGAATGGGTGCTCGATACTCGATACGCCCATCTGCACCATGCCGAGGATTATGTCGAACAGGCGATCACCGTCTGGGATGCCTACGAAGGCCAGTTGATCGGCCTGATGCGGAAGATGACCACCGACTTTCCCGACGCCACGCTCTTCAGTCTTCCCACCCTGGCGGAAGAGGGTGAGCGCCGCTCGCTCGAGCTCGGCATGAAGGGCGCTGCCGAGCGGGTGGCGGCAGCGATGGCCGTGATCAAGGCCGATCTGGACGTGCGCGGGTTGGAGTGGCAGGACAAGGTTTGAAACGCGCACGCAGCGCCGCGGCGAGCGAAGAAGCGCTGCGGATCGAGCTCGGCGGGCAAAGCGTTCAACTGACGCTGAGGCGTTCGCCGGCCCGGCGTACGCTGGCCTTGCAGGTCGATCATCGCGGTGCGCGAGTGTCGGTGCCGCTGCGCACGTCGCTTGCCCAGATCGACGCCTTCATCCGCAACCATGGAGACTGGCTGCTCGATCGCATCGGCCGTGCTGCCGAGCTTCCACGCGTGCCGGTGGTGGTACCGATGGACGGCTGCGAACTGCCCTTCTTCGGCCGCCCGATGCGGCTGCGCATCGGCAGCGTGAACCGTGCGCAATGGCGTCCGGCTGCCGATGGTGTTGAAGAACTGCACCTTCCGGCCCGGGCTCACGCCGAACGTGCATTGCTGCGAGCATTGCAAAGCAGGGCGCTGGCCTGGTTCCGCGGCCGGGTTGAGGAATACTGCCTGCGCCTGACCCTGCCGGTGCCGCCCGTGAGGTTGTCGAAGGCACGCACACGCTGGGGCAGTTGCAGCAGCCTGAGCGGCATCCGGCTGCACTGGCGGCTGGTGCATCTGCCGCCCGAACTCATTGACTACGTGGTGGCGCACGAAGTCGCCCACCTGCGGGAGATGAACCACTCGCCGCGCTTCTGGGCGGTGGTCGAATCGGTCTGCCCGGACTGGCGCGCTGCGCGTGCCCGCCTGCGGCAGGCCGGAGCCAGCTTGCCGCTGATCGGCGCCGCCGGCGCGGCGCAGGGCAGCAACTTCGAGGCCGAAGACTGAACGGCCGCTTATCTCAAACAGAGGAAGGACTGAACATGAGAATCCTGCACACCATGCTGCGCATCGGCGACCTGGAACGCTCGATCGCTTTTTATACCGAAGTGCTCGGCATGCGCCTGCTGCGCCGGCACGACTATCCCGACGGCAAGTTCACGCTGGCTTTCGTCGGCTACCAGGAGGAAAAGGACGGCGCCGTGCTCGAACTGACCTACAACTGGGGCGTGGACACGTACGAACCGGGCACGGCCTACGGCCACATCGCGCTCGAAGTGCCGGACGCGAAGAAAGCCTGTGAGGAGATTCGTGCCCGTGGCGGCAAGGTGGTGCGCGAAGCCGGGCCGATGAAGCACGGCACCACGATCATTGCCTTCGTCGAAGACCCGGATGGCTACAAGGTCGAACTGATCCAGAGCAAGACGTTCTGAGACGTGACCCTGTCGCCTGCACGTGACGGCTTCAGCTGCGACGGGGCCTTATCGTGTTGCCCCAGGCGCTGTTTTCGCGGCTAGGCGCGCCTCGGCTAGCGCCGCTTGCGGGTATGGCAGCCTGATCCGGTTGCCGGCTTTTACTCCGGCAGGGCGATCTTGTTGTCGGTGCTGAACTGGTAGTCGTGGAACACGTGCTCGGCCGACAGGATGCGGTAATCGCCATTTTCCTCGCGTACCGTGGTGTCCTTGAGCCGGTAGGTGTAGTGGCCGCAGGTCCAGCAGTCGAAGTTGCGCATGTGGGTGCACAGACAGGTCTTGTCGAACACGCGGATCTTCTTCGCTTCCGGATGGGCGGCGACTTCGCGGTTGTAGGCTTCGATGTACTGGCAGTTGCCGGTGGAGTCGAGCAGGTAGCCGTAGGCTTCGCAGTTGGGGCGAATGCCGTTGCCGATCGCCGGGCTGCTCTTGAGCATCCGCATCGGATAGCCGGTGGGCGAGATCTGGTTGACCTCGATCTCGTCCTCGCTGGCCTTGAAATAATGCTGCTGCACGTCTTCAGGCAGGCCGCATTCCCTGGTCACGGTGAAGCGCGTTGCGACCTGTACCGCCGCCGCACCCATTTCGAGAAAGGTCGCCGCATCGGTGCCGGTGAAGATGCCACCGGCGGGGATCAGCGGAATGTCGAGCTGCTGCTCCTTCAGCCAGTCGCGGATCTCGACGACGATGGTGGCAAGGTCGTACTCTGCCCAGTCGAGGCCGAAGCCCAGATGGCCGCCGGCGAGCGGGCCTTCGACGACGACATAGTCGGGCAGCCGGCCGGTACGGGCGCTTTTCTTCAGGAACAGCTGCAGCGCGCGCAGCGAGCTGACGATGATGCCGAGCTTGACGTCGTGGAAGCGCGGATGGTCCTCGATCAGCGCGAACGAGCCCAGGTGCAGGCCGGCCGCCAGCGTGATGCCGTCGATGCCGTTGTCCATCGCGGCGCGAAGCCTCGCCCGAAGCGTGTCCTTCGGCGCGTTCATGGTCAGCTTTTCCATGCAGTTGATGAAAACCTGGCCTGTTCCGCGCTTGCGTTCCATCGTGTGGCTGACATGCTTCGCGGTGGCTTCGGCAATCAGGCCGAGATCGAACTGGACGACGGATTTGTCGGAGTTGGCGACGTTGAACTTGTACTGCTGAAGCTTGTTCTTGACGTACTTGGTGTTGTAGCGGCGATCGGAAACCGTCGGCAGCATCGCGTCGGAAATGTGGCCGACGCCGCCCAGGCGCGCCACCTCGAGGGCGAGGTCGGAGGTCGAGATATCGACGCCCATGCCGCCCACCATGATCGGCACCAGTTCCTGGGAGCCCAGCTTCAGGCGAAAATCGTCAACACACTTCATTGCATACAATCCGTCAAATCGGCAGTCCGACATTATCACCCGAGTCGCCGATTCGTCCCAGCCCCGGGCTTCCCCTAAGTGTGCCTGCAGCCCTGCCGGATGGAAGTCCGTGACGCGGCCAGCCTTGTCTGTGGGGCCGGGAGGACGTTGTGACAGGTGCGCTTACAACTCCGGCCGCCAAGCATGGCCGTGGGGCTTGACGCATACGCCTGTCTGCGTACCATAGCGTCCATGGTTGTAATTCCGGCAACCCGGAGGCGTTCTGGACAGGGGTTCGATTCCCCTCACCTCCACCCAAGCGCATTGCGCTTGCCGCAGACAGCGTGTGTTTGGGTGGGGGTGTACCGGTTTCGACAGGGCGGGCAAAGGTGCGCAGGCAACCCGAGAGGCGACGGACGTAATCCGCGCAAAACCACAAACGCCAACGATGAGCGTTTCGCTGTTGCCGCCTAACCGGCACAGCTGGGGCCGCTGAAGCCTTATTACCCAAGACAGCCGGTGGGGACTTCGGTCCCCATCGTCACGTTTACAGCTTTCTTTGCCGCTGCCGTTTCCCTGCGCAAGCGATTTCTGGCATCCAAACAAAAACCGCCGGCCCTTTCGGATCGGCGGTTTTCGGCTTCTGGTGGGCCCCCTGGGAGTCGAACCCAGCACCAACGGATTATGAGTCCGCTGCTCTAACCAGGCATGAGCTAGAGGCCCGGAAAACGTCTTACTGGTCGCTGTCGAGGAAGCTGCGCAGCTTTTCCGAACGGCTCGGGTGGCGCAGCTTGCGCAGCGCCTTGGCTTCGATCTGGCGGATGCGTTCGCGGGTGACGTCGAACTGCTTGCCCACTTCTTCCAGCGTGTGGTCGGTGTTCATCTCGATGCCGAAGCGCATGCGCAGCACCTTGGCCTCGCGCGGCGTCAGCGAGTCGAGCACTTCGCCGGTGGCGTCGCGCAGGCCGGAGTACATCGCAGCCTCGGCCGGGGCCAGGGTAGCAGTGTCCTCGATGAAGTCGCCCAGATGCGAATCGTCGTCGTCACCGATCGGCGTTTCCATGGAGATCGGCTCCTTGGAGATCTTCATGATCTTGCGGATCTTCTCCTCGGGCATCTCCATCTTCTCGGCCAGGGTCGCGGGGTCCGGCTCGGCACCGGTTTCCTGCAGGATCTGGCGGCTGATGCGGTTCATCTTGTTGATCGTCTCGATCATGTGAACCGGGATGCGGATCGTGCGCGCCTGGTCGGCGATCGAACGCGTGATGGCCTGGCGGATCCACCATGTCGCATAGGTCGAGAATTTGTAGCCGCGGCGGTACTCGAACTTGTCCACCGCCTTCATCAGGCCGATGTTGCCTTCCTGGATCAGGTCGAGGAACTGCAGGCCGCGGTTGGTGTACTTCTTGGCGATCGAGATCACCAGGCGCAGGTTGGCTTCGGTCATCTCGCGCTTGGCGCGGCGCATCTTGGCTTCGCCGGTGGACATCTGGCGGTTGATGTCCTTGAGCTCCTTCAGCGGAATGCCGAGCCTGTCCTGCAGGTCGATGAGCTTCTGCTGCTCCTCGAGTACCGCGGGGTGGGCGCGCAGCAGGTTCTCGGCGTAGTTCTTGCCGGCAGCGATCTCGTTCTTCAGCCACTCGAGGTCGGTCTCGTGGCCCGGGAAGTTCTTGATGAAGTGCTGGCGCGGCATGCCGGAACGGTTTACGCACAGGCGCAGGATCTGGCGCTCGTGGCCGCGCACCTGCTCGACCATGTGGCGTACCGAATCGCACAGGCGCTCGATGGCCTTGGCGGTGAAGCGGATGTTGAGCAGTTCGTCCGAGATCTGCTGCTGGAGCATCAGATAGACGGTGTCCTGCGAACCGCTCTTCTGCAGGGTTTCCATCTTTTTGGCGTAGAGCTCGCGGATGACCGCGAAGCGCGCCAGCGCGTCGTTCTTGAGCTGCAGCAGCGATGCAGCATTGGCCCGCTCGGCGCTGTCTTCGTCGGACTCGTCGTCTTCGTCGTCCGAGTCCTCGGTGTTGTCCTCGTTCTCGTCCGTGTCGGTATCGCCGTCGTCCTCGTCCGCAGCTTCTTCACTGCTCGCGTTCGGGTCGATCAGGCCATCGACCAGTTCGTCGATCTTGGCTTCGTCGGCACTGATGCGATCGACGATCTCGAGCATTTCGGCAATCGTCGTCGGGCAGGCCGAGATGGCCTGCACCATGTGCTTCAGGCCGTCTTCGATGCGCTTGGCAATTTCGATCTCGCCTTCGCGGGTCAGCAGCTCGACCGTGCCCATTTCACGCATGTACATGCGAACGGGGTCGGTGGTGCGGCCGAACTCGGAGTTGACCGACGACAGCGCCTGCTCGGCTTCCTCTTCGGCGACATCCTCGTTGACGTTGCTCGCGACGCTGTCCGACATCAGCAGGTCTTCGGCGGCCGGCGCCTCGTCGTAGACCTGGATGCCCATGTTGTCGAAGGTGGCGATGATGCCTTCGATCTGCTCGGCGTCGGCGACGTCGTCGGGCAGGTGATCGCTGATTTCGGCGTAGGTGAGGTAGCCGCGCTCCTTGCCGAGCGTGATCAGCGTCTTCAGCCGCGTACGCCGGACTTCGGCGTCCAGCGGCGCGGCGACGGGGCTTTCGACGACCTGTGCGGCCTTGTCCTTCGCTTTGGATGTCCGCCCCTTGGGGCTGGTCTTGCGCGGCGAATCCTTGGCTGTTTCGCGTGCCATAGCACTCCTCAGGTGAGGGAGTAAGAAAACGGTAAACCAAAAATTATACTATAAATCCGAGACTTTCGATAAGTCGGCGAGCTTGCGCTTCTCCACCAGCAGTTCGGCCAGACGGTGCCGGCCGTTGGCATCGAGTCCGTGTTCGCGGTCATGCCGGAGCAGGGTGCCGATTTCGGCGGAGAGGCTGTCGGCATGCAGCTTTCTCAGGCTGTCCTCGAACAGGGTCTCGACGATGCTTTCGTCGAATTCGGCGTTGACGAGTTCCGCGGCGACGCGCGACAGCGTTTCGCTGTGCGGAGTGTCGCGGAAGCGTTCGATCAGGGCGCCGAGCCCGCCCGGCGGGATGGGCTCGCCGAGGCTCATCATGTCGATGATGGCGATCAGGGCGAGGCCTTCCGCGCTGTCCGACGGCACCAGGTTGACCGGCATGCGTGCCGCCCAGGCCGGATGCTGCATGATCAGCCGCAGCAGGGTGGCGGCGGTCGAGGGCGGTTTGCGGCGGCCGGCGGGGCGCATGCCGGCGAGGCCGCCGCTGCGCCGCTTGCCCTGGAAGGCGGGGCGGGGAGCGTCTTCCGGAGGGGGCGCCGGCTGTGGTGCGCGTTGGCGGCCGTGCCTCGGGTTGGCGGCGATGACGCCGAAGGCGTGCTCCACTTCCTCCTGGGTCAGGCCGCTTTCCTCGGCGACCATCTTGATTACCTGCAGGCGCAGCAGCGGGGCGGCGATGCGGGTGACGAGCGGTGCGGCCTCATGCACGAAGGCGGCGCGGCCTTCGGCCGCATCCATGTCGTGGCGGCTGCGCAACTCCTCGATCAGGAAGCGCGCCAGCGGCTTGGCGCCGGTCGCCGCCTTGCGGAAGGCGTCGGTGCCTTCGGCGCGGACGAAGGAGTCGGGGTCGTGTTCGGCCGGCAGGAACAGGAAGGCCAGCGTCGCATCGTCGCGCAGGGATTCGAGCGCGTTCTCCAGTGCGCGCCAGGCGGCGCGACGGCCTGCAGCGTCGCCGTCGAAGCAGAACACGATGCGGTCGGTCTGGCGCAGCAGGGTATGGACGTGCTGCGGCGTGGTGGCGGTACCGAGCGTGGCGACGGCGTTGGCGATACCGAACTGCGCCAGCGTGACGACGTCCATGTAGCCTTCGACGACGACGGCGAAGCCTGCGTCACGGATCGGCTTCTGTGCCAGGTAGAGGCCGTAGAGTTCACGGCCTTTCTCGAACAGCGGCGTTTCCGGCGAGTTCAGGTACTTCGGTTCGCCCTTGTCCAGGATGCGGCCGCCGAAGGCGATGATTCGGCCGCGGCGGTCATGGATCGGAAAGACGATGCGGTCGCGGAAGCGGTCGTAGCGCCGGCCCTGGTCGTTGTCGATGACCAGGCCGGCTTCAGCCAGAATCTTCGCCTGGTAGTCGGGGAAGACTTTCTGCAGTGCCTGCCAGTCGTCGGGGGCGTAGCCGAGACCGAAGCGCGCTGCGATCTCGCCCGACAGGCCGCGGCGCTTCAGGTAGTTGACGGCGCGGCGGGTGGGCTTGAGCTGGTCGCGGTAGAAGCGCGCAGCCAGATTCATTGCCTCGTACAGGCGTTCGCTGCCGTCGTCCTTGGGGCCGGCGCTGCGCCCGTCGTCCGGGACTTGCAGACCGACCTGGCCGGCGAGCTCCTTGACGGCATCGACGAAGCTCAGGCCGCTGTACTCCATCAGGAAGCCGACGGCGCTGCCATGCACGCCGCAGCCGAAGCAGTGATAGAACTGCTTGGACGGACTGACCGAGAACGAGGCGGATTTCTCGCCGTGGAAAGGGCAGCAGGCGAAATAGTTCGCACCGCTCTTCTTCAGCGGGATGTAGCGTTCGATGACGTTGACGATATCGACGCGCGACAGCAGTTCCTGGACGAAGGACTGGGGGATCATCGTACGCGGCCGTGGGCGGGTTTCGCGGTTGGAAGTGGCGCGAGCGGAAAAGCATAACGCCGGCAGAAGATCGTATCGTCCGATCTCCTTCCGGCGTATGGCCGACTGCCGAAACAGTCGGTGCGCTGAAGCAGCCGGGTCCCGGCTGCTGCGGCAATCAGTACAGCTTCGGCGGCAGGGTCTGGCTGCGCAGGCGCTTGTGATTGCGCTTCACGGCGGCGGCCAGCTTGCGCTTGCGCTCGGCGGTGGGCTTCTCGTAGAACTCGCGCGAGCGCAGTTCGGTCAGCACACCGGTCTTTTCGATGGTGCGCTTGAAGCGGCGGATCGCAACTTCAAACGGCTCGTTTTCCTTGACGCGGATACCGGGCATTGCGGACTTCCTTGGGTGTCTTGTGGGCAGAAAGACGGCGAATATAAACCAGCCCTGTCGGGAAGGCAAGTGTCCGGTGCACGGAAAATGCTTGACGAAGGTTAAAATGGCGTACCGAATCAAACGGATGCAAGCCATGAAAGTGCTGGGAATCGAAAGCTCGTGCGATGAAACCGGCGTCGCGGTGTACGACACCGAGGCCGGACTGCTGGCGCACTGCCTTCATTCGCAGATCGACCTCCATGCGGCCTATGGCGGCGTGGTGCCCGAACTGGCCTCGCGCGACCACATCCGCCGCCTGCCCGTGCTGATGAAGCAGGTGCTGGTGCAGGCCGGACTGGAAAAGAGTGGCGGCGTCGATGCGGTGGCCTACACTTCGGGCCCCGGCCTGGCGGGCGCGCTGCTGGTCGGTGCCAGCGTGGCAGAGTCCTTCGCGCTGGCGCGTGGCATTCCGGCGCTGCCGGTCCATCATCTCGAGGGTCATCTGCTGTCGCCGCTGCTGTCGGCCGATCCGCCGCAGTTCCCTTTCGTCGCGCTGCTGGTGTCCGGCGGCCATACCCAGTTGATGCGGGTGCGTGGCGTGGGCGACTACGCGCTGCTGGGCGAATCGGTCGATGACGCTGCCGGAGAGGCTTTCGACAAGACCGCGAAACTGCTCGGCCTGGGTTATCCCGGTGGACCGCAACTCGCCCGGCTTGCCGGACAGGGTGTGGCCGGACGCTTCCGCCTGCCGCGGCCGATGCTGCATTCGGGCGATCTCGATTTCAGCTTCAGCGGCCTGAAGACAGCGGTGCTCAATGTGGTCTCCAGGCCGGACTGGGAGCCGTCGAACATGGCCGATCTGGCTGCGGAGTTCCAGCAGGCGGTGGTCGAGGTATTGTGTGCGAAGGCGCTGGCAGCGCTGAAGAAGACCGGCCTGAAGACGCTGGTCGTGGCAGGAGGCGTCGGTGCCAACCTGCATTTGCGCCAGACGCTGGATGCTGCCCTGCAGCGGCGGGGCGGACGGGTGCATTACCCGGAGCCGGCGCTCTGTACCGACAATGGCGCGATGATCGCTTTTGCCGGCGCGATGCGGCTGGCTGCTGGAGAAGCCGTGTCCGGCGAGCCGTCGGTGCGTATCCGGCCGCGCTGGCCGCTGGCCGAGTTGAAGCCGCCGCGAGTATCGGAGGCCTGACCGGCTCAGTCTGCTTTGGGCTTCTTGTTGCCGCCGATCCTGCCTTCGGTGCCGTCCCGCAGGCGCTGGATGTTGGCGGCGTGACGCCAGATCAGCAGCGCGGCCATCGCCGCCAGCACCAGCACGCTTGCTTGCGGCCCGAGGAAGATCAGGCCGGCAATGGGCGCGGCAACGGCAGCCGACAGTGCGGCCGCAGACGAATAGCGGGTGGTGAAGGCCACCGCCAGCCAGACCAGCGCGCACAGGACGGCGATGCGCCCATCCACGCCGGCGAGCACGCCAAGCGCGGTCGCCACGCCCTTGCCGCCATTGAAGCGCAGGAAGATCGTGAATACATGGCCGAGGAAGGCAGCCAGGCCGGCAAGCGCTGCTTCCAATGGTCCGAATCCCAGCCGGGTGGCAGCCCATACGGCCAGCCAGCCCTTCAGGCAGTCGCCGATCAGAGTCAGCGCAGCGGCGCCCTTGTTGCCGCTGCGCAGCACATTGGTCGCACCTGGGTTGCCCGAGCCGTAGCGGCGTGGATCCTCCAGGCCGAACAGCCTGCTGGTGACGATGGCGAAAGGAATCGAGCCGAGCAGATAGGCTCCGATAAGCAGGGCAATGAGGGGCATCTTCGCTCCGCGCCTCTCCGGATCGGAAGAGGCGAATGCATCATGTGTTCAGGGCAGAGTGGCGAAAGCGCATCTTCGGCCGTGGCCGGCGCGTGCGCACAGGATAGAATCGCAGCGATTCTAAACGGGAACCAGCATGGATTTCATCTTCATCGAGGAGTTGCGGGTCAAGGCCTGGGTCGGCGTCTATGCAAGGGAGAAAACCGGACAGCAGACCGTCGAGCTCAATCTCACCTTTGGCGTTCCGGATGCCGCGGCTGAGCGGGACGATATTGCAGATACCATCGATTATGCAGTTGTCACCCAGCGCATTCGTGAGGAATTGGGACAGCGTCATTTCAATTTGATCGAAAGCCTGGGTGAATTCGTCGTCAAGCTGCTGTTCGATGAGTTCGGTGCCCCCTGGGTGAAACTGCGAGTGGCGAAAATCGGCGTGATGAAGGACGTGCGCCGCGTCGGAGTCTTCATCCAGCGCGGCAGGGATGGCACGGAACCGCCGCCCTTGCAGATTTGACACATACGGTATGTCGCCTGCCGATGGGCGCATCCTGAGTTCTTGCCGGTTTGCAGGCACGGCATTTTCGGCCGTGACGGGGTCACAGTAAATGAAAAGCCGGGCACTAAGGCCCGGCTTTTCATTTGCTTGTTCGACCAGTTCAGGCCGCCAGTTCTTCCAGCGGTTTGTCCTGTGCCAGCCAGTCGAGCACCCACTGGGGGCGACGGCCATGACCACTCCAGCCTTGCTCAGGGTTGGCCGGGTTGCGGTACTTGATGACGGACGGAGCCTTGGACTTCTTGGCGGTGCCACGTTTGGCCTTGGAAGCAGGCGCCTTGGCCGGTGCTGCGGCGGGGGCAGGAGTGTCGATGAGATCGTCGAGGGTGAGGCCTTGTTCAGCGACCAGTTTCTGCACCTGCTTCAGCAAGGTGCGGCGCGTGGAATCGCTGCGGCGACGGATTTCAGTCTCGACCTTTGCCTGCAGGCGGCGCAGTTCGGGAAGCGAATAGCTCGAAAGGTCCATGGTGTGTCCTCGTTGGTTGTTCGAGTTTTGAATTGGTTGAATTCATGCCGAGTGTGGCCGACAGGCAATTGGACCGGCAAGCAATCGAGTCAGCGGTGCCGGTTGGCCATGATTCGAATTCTGCCAGTAATTTCGTCACGATACGACGATTTTTTTTATTTTGAATGACTTGATCGTTGTGTCTGCACGATTCCAGCCAATCAATTCGCCACTTCGACCAGTTCTGCTCGCAGGATTCGAAGAATGTCGTGGGGATGAACGCCGACGAGATAGCCTCGGCGACCTCCGTTGATATAGATCAGCGGCAGATCGAGAATGGTCCTTTCCATGTAGACCGGCATTGTCTTGCGGGTGCCGAAAGGAGAGGTGCCACCCACGAGGTAGCCTGTATGCCGATTGGCGACTTCGGGCTTGCAGGGTTCGATGTGCTTTCGCCCGGCCTGGCGGGCGAGTTCCTTCGTCGAAACCTTGCGGTCACCGTGCATCAGCACGATCAATGGGCGGGCACTTTCATCTTCCATAATCAGGGTCTTGATCACCGCATGTTCGTCGACGTTCAATTCGCGCGATGAAACGGCGGTGCCGCCATGCTCCTCGTATTCGTAGAGATGGTTCGAATAGGCCAGGCCGTGCTGTTTCAGGAAGCGGGTCGCCGGAGTTTCCGGAGGGCGGATATCGTGTCGGCTCATGGTCGGAATTCGGGGAAAGCTTGAGAGACTGGGCGGGGAGAAAGGACATCGCGGTGCAATGAACTGTCGTCAGCCCCGAGGGTGATGTTTGGCATGAAGTTGCTTGAGCCTTTCACGCGCCACATGGGTATAGACCTGGGTGGTCGAGATGTCGGCATGGCCGAGCAGCAATTGGACGACGCGCAGATCGGCCCCGTGATTGAGCAAATGGGTTGCAAATGCATGACGCAGCGTATGGGGGGAAATGCGCTCCTGGGGAATGCCGGCCAGCAATGCGTTCTGCTTGATGATGCGCCAGAACATCTGGCGCGTCATGCCGCTGCCGAAGCGGGTGACGAAGACCTCGTCGCAACTTCGGCCGGCGAGCAGCGCGGGGCGGGCTTCGTGCAGGTAGCGCACGAGCCAGTCGGCGGCAATTTGACCGAGCGGCACGAGCCTCTCCTTGCTGCCCTTGCCCATCACCCGCAGCGCGCCCTGGTCCAGGCTGACGGCAAACAGCTTCAGTCCGATCAGTTCGGACACGCGCAACCCGGCGGCGTACAGCACCTCGAGCATGCAGCGGTCGCGCAGCCCTTGCGGCGTACCGAGATCGGGTGCGGCGAGCAGGGCTTCGACCTGGGCCTCGCTGAGTGTCTTCGGAAAGCGCTGGCCGGGCAGCGGCGGGTCCAGCATCAGCGTGGGGTCTTCGGCGATCTCGCGGTTCGCGAGCAGATGGCGGTAATAGCGTCGCCAGGCGGACAGCAGGCGGCGCTGGCTGGCGGGGCGGGCGCGTTGGCTGAATTCGGCCAGATAGGCGGCGAGGTCGCTTGCCTGTGCGTGGGGCAGCGACACGCCGCGTTCTGCCAGCCAGGCTGCGAACAGGGCGAGATCGCTGCGGTAGCTGTCGAGAGTGTTGCGCGCGAGGCCGTGCTCCAGCCACAGGCTGTCGGTGAAGCGGTCGAGTTCGCTGCGGATCTCGGCGTCCAGGCTGGCTTCGGCAGCCGCCGTCATGCCGCGCCTTCGTGCTTCAGCAGCCAGCGCTTGACGTCGAGCAGCCAGCCGCCGGTGGCATTGGCGAAACCGCCGAGGCCGCTGGCCGAGGTGACGCGATGGCAGGGTACGACGAGCGGATAGGGGTTGGCGCCGCAAGCCTGGCCGACCGCGCGAGCCGCGCTGCCGAGCCGGGCCGACAGTTCGCCGTAGGTCCGTGTCCAGCCCGTCGGAATGGCGCTGATCTCGGCCCATACCCGGCGCTGGAAAGGCGTGCCGCATTCGCGCAGCGGCAGCGGAAAGGGCTGTTCCGGCTGTTCGATCCAGTGGTGCAGGGCGTCGGCGGCGATGCGGGCCGTGTCGTTCGCAGGGGAGCGCAGCGGGGTGTCCGGCGGCAGGAAGACCAGTTCGCTGACCGTGCCATCGCTTGCGCGGATGCCGAACGGCCCGAAGGGCAGTGCAATCACCGCGTCGAAATCGATGCCTGCCGAAGAATCCGGAGTTCGCATTGCGCGCCTGCTGTTTATTGAGCAGCCTTCAACAGGCTCGCCTTCAGGCCGGAATCGGCCGGCCGTTCTCCCAGCCAGATGCGCAGCAGGGCTGGGTAGAAGGCCGGATCGCTTATGTCGCTGCCTTGCGGCTGGCCGTTGATCTGCAGCCGCGTCGCACCGTTGGCGAGCCGGTCGAGGATCACTTCGGTGCCGGCCTTGGCTTCGCCGCTGCCCTGCACCGCGGCGAGCAGTGCATCGATCGAAGGTTTCAGCGCCGCGAGCGTTTCGTCGTCATGGTTGCGCTTCAGTCCGTCGAGCATCGCGTCGGCGAACTGCTTGCCGTCGAGGTCGCGGATCATGACGATGCGGATGCGTTTCTCGCCATTGTCCTGCAGGATTTCGGCACTGCTGCTGCTTGGGCTGCGAAGGTAGAGCCCCATCGCATACACCTTGAAGGTCAGCCGGGTACGCAGGCCGGCTCCGTTCAGGGCCAGTGGATCGCCTGCGACCTGGGTCTGGGGCGCAAAATTGATGCCGCCCACTTCCACCGCCTGGGCGAGGCTGGCCGACAGCAGGGTGGCGGCCAGCAGGGTACGGAAAAATGCCTTCATGGGAGGGGGCTCCGTCAGGGTGCCTGGAAATCAGGCGCGACTCGGTAGTGTTTTTATTGGCGTATCTCGCCGTTGCCGAACACGATCCACTTCTGGCTGGTCAGGCCTTCCAGCCCGACCGGACCGCGGGCGTGGATCTTGTCGGTGGAAATGCCGATTTCCGCACCCAGGCCGTATTCGAAGCCGTCGGCGAAGCGGGTGGAGGCATTGACCATCACCGAGGACGAATCCACCTCGCGCAGGAAGCGCATCGCGTGGCTGTAGTTTTCGGTGACGATCGCCTCGGTATGGCCCGAACTGTAGCTGTTGATGTGGGCGATTGCCTCGTCGAGGCCGTCCACCAGCTTGATGGCGATGATCGGGGCGAGGTATTCCTCGTGCCAGTCGGTTTCGGCGGCAGCGGCGAGCTTGCCGGCGTCGATGCCGGCTTCGCGCAGCAATGCCAGCGAATCGGCGCAGCAGCGCATCTCGACGCCCTTGCCGGCCAGCATGCGGCCGATTTCGGCGAGGTAGATGTCGGCGACGCCGCGCGCGACCAGCAGCGATTCGGCGGTGTTGCAGGTGCCGTAGCGCTGGGTCTTCGAGTTTTCGACGATGGGCACGACCTTGGCCGGATCGGCTTCGTCGTCGATATAGACGTGGCAGTTGCCGTCGAGGTGCTTGATCACCGGCACGCGCGCGTCCCTGGAAATGCGTTCGATCAGGCCCTTGCCGCCGCGCGGCACGATGACGTTGACGAATTCGGGCATGGTGATCAGCGCGCCCACCGCTTCGCGGTCGGTGGTCTCGACCACCTGCACCGCATGTTCGGGCAGGCCGGCAGTGAGCAGGCCGCTGCGCACGCAGGCGGCGATCGCGCGGTTGGCGTTGATTGCTTCCTTGCCGCCGCGCAGGATCGCGGCATTGCCGGATTTAAGGCACAGCGCGGCGGCATCGGCGGTGACGTTGGGGCGGGCTTCGTAGATGATGCCGATCACGCCCAGCGGCACGCGCATCTTGCCGAGCTGGATGCCGGACGGGCGGCGCTTGATGTCGGTCATCTCGCCGACCGGATCGGGTAGCGCGGCAACCTGTTCGAGGCCTTCCGCCATGGCTTCGACGCCCTTGTCGGTCAGCGTCAGGCGGTCGATCAGCGCGGGCTCGAGGCCGGCGGCGCGCGCTTCGGCGAGATCCTGCGCATTGGCGGCGAGCAGTGCCTCGCTACGGGCGCGGATCTCGGCGGCCATCGCCAGCAGCGCGGCATTCTTGGTGGCGGTGGAGGCGGCGGCCAGCACGCGCGAAGCGGCGCGGGCCTGGCGGCCGAGGGTCTGCATGTAATTCTGGATGTCCATCGCGGTGTCTGCTGAGATGAGGGCGCGGCAGCCCAAAACCCAATTAAAACACCGAACGTCGCCCGCGGGCTATGTGCGGCGTGCCAGCCGCAGTGCCAGCTGCAGGAACTCGTCCCAGATGTCGCCGGCGACCAGGCCCTTGATCATGCGGTCGATGCGGGCGGCGTGCATCAGCGCGGCGCGCAGCGCGCTCTGGTTCAGGCGCCCCAGCGCGCGGCCGAGCGCCTGCTGGCGGCGCGGCTCGAAGATGCGTTCGGCCTTGAACAGCGCCGGCAGCGGCTGGCCGGCGTCGCGCCCGGCACACAGGTTAGCCAGCGTGCGGGTTTCGTTGGCCAGCGTCCACAGCACCAGTGGCGGTGCAGCACCTTCGCCCTCGAGGCCTTCCAGCAGGCGCGCGCAGCGCGCCGGGTCGCCTTCGGTCACGGCCTGTCGCAGCATGTCGATGTCGTAACGGGCGACGTTGAGCACTGCCTCCCGAACCTGCTCGAGCGTCAATTGGCCTTCGGGGTGGAGCAGGCCGAGCTTGAGGATTTCCTGGTGGGCGGCGAGCAGGTTGCCTTCGACGTGCTCGGCGATGAAGGCGAGCGCATCGGCGCTGGCGGTCTGTTTCTGCACGGCCAGCCGGCGGCCGATCCAGTCGGGCAGGCGCTCGCGCTCCGGCGCATTGAGCTCGACGCAGATGCCGGCCTCCGACACTGCCTTGAACCAGCCGGTCTTGCGTGCCTGCCAGTCGAGCTCGGGGAGGGTGATCAGCGTCAGGGTCTGCGCAGGCAGATGGGCGACATAGCGCTGCAGCGCCTCGCCGCCATCGCGGCCGGGTTTTCCGGTGGGAATGCGCAGGTCGATCAGCTTGGCGCCGCCGAACAGCGACAGGTTGCCGGCGGCGAGTGCCAGCGCGTCCCATTTGAAGCCCTGGCCGACGACCAGGGTTTCGCGCTCTTCGAAGCCTTGCCGCTTCGCCGCCGCGCGGATCGAGTCGGCGGCTTCGAGCACCAGCAGCGGTTCGTCGCCGTGCAGCAGCCACAGCGGGGCGAGCGGCTTGTCGAACTGGGCCGAGAGCTGTTCGGGGCGCAGATTCACCGCGTGCGCTGCCGGCCGGGTTTCAGTGTGCGTGCCGCGCGCTGGCGAGCCGGCGCATCAGCTGTTGCAGCAGATCCTGCTGCATGTCGTTGTAGAGCAGGCTTTCTTCCTGTTCCTTGCCCAGCACCTGGGAGTCGTCGAAGGTGAATTCGCGTGACGCCGAGATCGAGGTCGGCGGAATCAGCGCTGCGCCACGCCTGTCGAGCAACTGGAAGCGCAGCGTCTGCGTGAGCTGGTATTCGCGTACCTTGCCTGCGCCAGTCAGGCTGAGAATCTCCCGGCCACGGTTGTTGGCGAGAACCTGCAGGAGGGCGTCGGCCTGCGCAGGGTCTTCGACGACCCGGGTGCTGCCGGTGGTGGCAATCAGCCGGCGCAGGCTGGCGCCCAGTTCGGAAAGCTCGCTGGCGTTGATGTGTACGGTAGCGAAATCCAGTGCCTGCGGGCCGCGCAGCTTGAAGCCGCAGCCCGACAGCAGCAGGCAGGCCAGGCCGGTGCCGCCGAGCAGCAGGCGCCGGCGTCCACGCGAGTGAGCGGTGGAGGTGGTGGCTGGCTGAGCGGATATCGATGAGTGGGGCGTACGGCGGGGCATGGCCTTGTCCTCAGGCGACGATGTTGACCAGGCGGCCGGGTACCACGACCACTTTCTTCGGCGGTCGGCCTTCCATGAACTTCTGCGCCGCTTCGGAGGCCAGCGCGGCGGCTTCGATGGCGTCCTTCGGCGCATCGGCGGCGACGCGTACGCTGCCGCGCAGCTTGCCGTTGACCTGCAGCATCAGCTCGACCTCGTCCTGCACCAGCGCCGATTCGGCGGGCTCGGGCCACTGTGCGACCATGATGTCGTCGCCGAAGCCGCAGTCGCGCCATAGCGCGTGGGCGATGTGCGGGCAGATCGGCGACAGCACGCGCAGCAGCATCGACAGGCCTTCGCCGGCCACTTCGGCGGCATCGGCACCGCTGCGCGGCGCCTTCTCCAGCGCGTTGAGCATCTTCATCGCGCCGGAGGCGACGGTGTTGAACTGCTGCTTGCCGAGGTCGTAGCTGACCTGCTTCAGCACCAGGTGCAGTTCGCGGCGCAGCTCGGCGAGCTCGGCCGGCAGCCTGGCCATGCCCAGCGTGGGGCTGGCCGGCAGCGCCGGGCGCAGTTCGGTGGCGTAGGCGTGGGCAAAGGACCACACCCGCTTCAGGAAGCGGTGCGCGCCTTCGACGCCGGCGTCGTTCCATTCGAGCGTCTGTTCCGGCGGGCTGGCGAACATCATGAAGAAGCGCGCGGTGTCGGCGCCGTACTGCTCGATCAGGGCCTGCGGATCGACGCCGTTGTTCTTCGACTTCGACATCGTCGTCAGCTCGTGCTCGAGCACGGTGCCGTCGGCCTTCAGCCGGCCGCCGATGATCTGGCCCTTGGCGTCGCGGGCGACCTCGACCTCGCTTTCCCAGTAGTAGTTCTTGCCGCCGCCTTCCGGCTTGTGCAGCCAGGCGTTGTTCAGCACCATGCCCTGGGTCAGCAGGCGGGCGAAGGGCTCCTTGACCGTGGCCAGGCCCATGTCGCGCATCACCTTGGTCCAGAAGCGCGAATACAGCAGGTGCAGGATGGCGTGCTCGATGCCGCCGATGTACTGGTCCACCGGCATCCAGTAGCCGGCACGCTCGTCGACCATCGCCTTGTCGTTGCCGGCCGAGCAGTAGCGGGCGTAGTACCAGCTCGAATCGACGAAGGTGTCCATCGTGTCGGTTTCGCGCTTCGCCGGCGCGCCGCACTTCGGGCAGGCGACGTCGATGAAGTCGCTGCGCTTGAGCAGCGGGTTGCCCGAACCGTCGGGGATGCAGTCTTCCGGCAGCACCACCGGCAACTGATCGTCCGGCACCGGCACGTCGCCGCAGCATTCGCAGTGGATGATCGGGATCGGGCAGCCCCAGTAGCGCTGGCGCGACACGCCCCAGTCGCGCAGGCGCCACTGGACCTTCTTCTCGCCGCCGGCGGCGGCGAGGTCGGCGGCGATCGCTTCGATCGCGTCGGCGTAGCCCATGCCGTCGTAGCGGCCGCTATTGACGCAGATGCCGTCCTTGGAGCCGTACCAGTCGGCCCAGGCCGCGGCCGAGAAGGCGTTGTCGCCGATGGCGATGACCTGCTTGATCGGCAATGCGTACTTCAGCGCGAAGCCGAAGTCGCGCTCGTCGTGCGCCGGCACGCCCATCACCGCGCCGTCGCCATAGCTCATCAGCACGTAGTTGCCGACCCACAGCGGCACGCGCTCGCCGGTCAGCGGATGGACGACGTTCAGGCCGGTGGGCAGGCCTTCCTTCTCCATCGTCGCCATGTCGGCTTCCATCACCGAGCCGTGCTTGCACTTCTCGATGAAGGCGGCCAGTTCCGGGTTGTCGCGCGCAGCCTGCGTCGCCAGTGGGTGCTCGGCGGCGACCGCGCAGAAGGTGACGCCCATGATGGTGTCGGCGCGGGTGGTGAACACCCACAGCTTGCCGTCGCCGATCAGTTCGCCGGCCTCGTCGCGGACCTCGTGGCCGAAGGCGAAGCGCACGCCGGTGCTCTTGCCGATCCAGTTCGCCTGCATGGTCCTGACCCGCTCCGGCCAGCCCTCGAGTTCGTCGAGGTCGCCCAGCAGCTCTTCGGCGTACTGGGTGATGGCCAGGTAGTAGCCGGGAATCTCACGCTTCTCGACCAGCGCGCCGGTGCGCCAGCCGCGGCCGTCGATGACCTGCTCGTTGGCGAGCACGGTCTGGTCAACCGGGTCCCAGTTGACCACCTGGGTCTTCTTGTAGGCAATGCCTTTTTCCAGCATGCGCAGGAACAGCCACTGGTTCCACTTGTAGTAGTCCGGCTGGCAGGTGGCGAGCTCGCGGCTCCAGTCGATGGCGAAGCCGAGCGACTGCAACTGCTGCTTCATGTAGGCGATGTTGTCGTAGGTCCACTTCGCCGGCGGCACCTTGTTCTTGATCGCGGCGTTCTCGGCCGGCAGGCCGAAGGCGTCCCAGCCCATCGGCTGCAGCACGTTGTAGCCCTTCATGCGGTGGAAGCGCGCGAGCACGTCGCCAATGGTGTAGTTGCGCACGTGCCCCATGTGCAGCTTGCCCGACGGATAGGGGAACATCGACAGGCAGTAGTACTTGGGTTTGCTCGCGTCTTCGATCGCACGGAAGGCGTCGGTGGAGTCCCAGTGCTGCTGGGCGGCCGCCTCGACGGCGGCGGGCTGGTATTTGTCCTGCATGGGTGTGCGTGCGGGCTTGGAAGCGTTGGAAACGCGCAAGTATACCGCGAAGCCGGGGCGGGCCGCGAAGCAGGGTGTAGCGACGGATGCGGCTGGCTGCGCCGGCAGTGTTCAGGCAAAAAAAATGGCACCCCGCCGAAGCGGGATGCCGAATCTCCATTGAAGGAGAGGGAGGGAGACGGGAGTGCACGGCCTGGGGCCGGGCACGGAGTTCGATGCGCTGGAGGGGGGGGCGAGTCAGGCCGGAATCGTCAGGCGGCCCGGCGCGGGACGCTCGAATGGCGCTGCCAGCTGGCGTGGAAAGCCAGGCACATGTCTTCCATTGCCAGCAAGGGCAGGCGCCACATGCGGTTGTGGCTGCGAACGAAGGGCAGTACCTGAGGCGCGCACAAGGTGTTGTGCTCCTTTTCAAGCAGGGCCAGGAAGCTGTCCATACAGGCGCCCCAGTATTCCGAATTGCCGACCCAGCCGGTCTCGGCGGTGGCTTCGCGCACGGCCTTGTGCCACAGGGCCTCGGCGCGCTCGGTCGAGACACCCGCCTTGCGGGCATACCAGGGAAGCAGTTTGGGTGTTTTCATAATATTTCTCCTGTACGCCGGGTCACGGCGTCGAGCTCTTGACGGTCTTGTGGACCGTGCGCGAGCTATGTTGTACCGCAGCACTTGGCTACGGCGACTCTCTGTTGTTGATTTTATGGCTGATTAGGCGGATCGATCGTGAAATGGTTCCGCTGTCACCAACAAATTTGCTGCTTCGCACAATTCAAAAATAGCGATCGGCGCCATGCTTGGCAAGTGGTGTGTTGTTGCGACGCAACATCGATTGGCCCTGTTGCTTTTGTCCGCTCCGAGGCCACGGAGCCATCCGCGGGTGAATCGATCGCACCGCGGGTCCGCATTACAATGCACGGCCTTGCAAGGAGCGCCGATGTCCAACCTGCTCGCCAATCTCAACACCGAACAACTGCAGGCCGTCAGCCTGCCGCCGCAGCATGCCCTCATCCTGGCAGGCGCCGGCTCGGGCAAGACGCGGGTGCTGACGACTCGCATCGCCTGGCTGATCCAGTCGGGCCAGGTCGATCCGGCCGGCATCCTGGCGGTTACATTCACCAACAAGGCGGCCAAGGAAATGCTCGCCCGCCTGACCGCGATGCTGCCGGTAAACACCCGCGGCATGTGGATCGGCACCTTCCATGGCCTGGCCAATCGCCTGCTGCGTGCCCATCACCGCGATGCCGGGCTGCCGCAGCTGTTCCAGATCCTGGATTCGGGCGACCAGCTTGCCGCGATCAAACGCCTGCTGAAGACGCTGAACGTCGACGACGAGAAATTCCCGCCGCGCGAGCTGCAGCACTTCATCAACGGCCAGAAGGAAGCCGGGCTCCGCCCGCATGCGGTCGAGGCCTGGGACGACTACACCCGGCTGCGCGTCCAGCTTTACCAAGAGTATGAAGCACAGTGCCAGCGCGAGTCTGTTGTGGATTTCGCGGAGTTGCTGCTGCGCAGCTACGAGCTGCTCGAACGCAACGAGCCGCTGCGCCGCCATTACCAGCGCCGTTTCCGCCACATCCTGGTCGATGAATTCCAGGACACCAACCGCCTGCAGTACCGCTGGCTGAAGCAGTTCGCCGACGAAGGGCGCGAAGGCGGCGCGGCGATGTTCTGCGTCGGCGACGACGACCAGAGCATCTACCGCTTCCGCGGCGCCGAAGTGGGCAACATGCGCGACTTCGAGCGCGAGTTCCGCGTCCAGAACGTGATCCGGCTGGAGCAGAACTATCGCTCGCACAGCAATATCCTCGATGCCGCCAACGCCATCATCCGCCACAACAGCAACCGCCTCGGCAAGAACCTGTGGACCGACCAGGGCGCGGGCGAGCCGATCCGGGTGTTCGAGTCCTATTCGGACGGTGACGAGGCGCGCTGGATCGTCGAGGAAATCCAGTCGCTGGTGCGCGACGGTGCGCGACGCAGCGAGATCGCGCTGCTGTACCGCTCGAACGCCCAGTCGCGGGTGCTGGAGCATCAGCTCTTCTCCACCGGCATCCCCTACCGCGTTTATGGCGGCCTGCGCTTCTTCGAGCGCCAGGAGATCAAGCACGCGCTCGCCTACCTGCGCCTGATCGCCAACCCGGACGACGACACTTCGTTCGCCCGCGTGGTCAATTTCCCCACCCGCGGCATCGGCGCGCGCACGCTGGAAGTGCTGGGCGACGCCGCGCGCACCTGGAACTCCAGCCTGTATGCCGCCGTGCCCCATCTCTCCGGCAAGCCGGGGACGGTGCTCGGCCAGTTCGTGCGCCTGGTCGAGGACATGCGGCGCGACACGACCAGCCTGCCGCTGCCGGAACTGGTCGACCACGTGCTGGACATCAGCGGCCTGCGTGCGCACTACAAGGCCGACAAGGAAGGCCAGGAGCGGCTGGAGAACCTGGACGAACTGGTGAGCGCCGCGGCCAACTTCCTCGCCGAGTTCCAGCCGGTGGAAGAGGCCGGGGAGGTGCAGCATCATGCCTTGCTGGCCGACTTCCTCGCCCATGCCTCGCTTGAGGCGGGCGACCACCAGGCCGACCAGGGCGCCGACGCGGTGCAGCTGATGACGGTGCATTCGGCCAAGGGGCTGGAATTCAACGTCGTCTTCCTGTCCGGGCTGGAAGAGGGGCTGTTCCCGCACGAGAACAGCATCCTCGAGACCGACGGCCTGGAGGAAGAGCGCCGCTTGATGTATGTCGCGGTGACGCGGGCGCGCGAGCGGCTGTACCTGTCCTTCGCCCAGAGCCGCATGCTGCACGGCCAGACGCGCTACAACCTGCGCTCGCGTTTCCTCGAGGAGATCCCCGCCGAGCTGACGAAATGGCTGACGCCGCCCAGCCCGCGTTCGGCGGCGGGCGGTGCCGGCGGCGGCTACTTCAAGCCGTCCGCCGCTTCCGCCCAGATGGCGCGTCCGGCTTCCGCCGCCTTGCCCAACGGCCTGCGCATTGGCCAGACGGTCAACCACGCCCGTTTCGGCCAGGGCGTGATCGTCGCTGCCGAGGGCAGCGGCAGCGACGCCAAGGTGCAGATCAACTTCGGCGCGGCCGGCATGAAGTGGCTGCTGCTGGCGGTGGCGAAGCTGGATCCGGCCTGACCGGCGTTCAGGTGCCGGGCATCGCGAGATAGCCCGGCAAGCGCTTGATGCGCTCGATCCAGCGCAGGATGTTGGGGTAGGGCGACAGTTCGATGCCGCCTTCCGGCGCCAGCGCGACATATGGGAACACCGCGCAGTCGGCGATGGTCGGGCGCGACAGCGCCAGCCAGTCCCGTTTCGCCAGGTGGGCGTCGAGCAGCGGCAGGATGCGGGCAGCCTTGGCCAGGGTGCCGGACTTGTCGATGGCGTAGCCGAACTTGTCTACCAGGCGGGCCGACGCGGGGCCATGCTGGATCTCGTTCGCCGCGGTGGACAGCCATTGCACGATCTCGGCCTGCAGATGGGCTTCGGCCGGCCACCAGGCCGCGCCGCCGTAGCTGCCGGCGAGGTGGACCAGGATGGCCTGCGAGTCGCGCAGCACCCGCTCGCCATCGACCAGGATGGGCAGTTCGCCCCAGGGGTTGAGTTCGGTCAGCGGCGGACGCTTGTGTTCGCCGCCGAGGAAATCGACCGGTACGATCTCAAGATCGATGTTTGCCAGCGCCGCGAACAGCCTGACCTTGTAGCAGTTGCCGGACAGTTCCAGGTCGTAGAGTTTCATGCTTTGTCTCCTTTGTCGTGGGTCAGTTGATTGAACTCGAGCACGTTGCCATCCGGGTCGCGGATGAACAGCGCGATGCGGCGGGGGCCGATATGATGCGGCCCTTCGGTGATGGCGATGCCGCGTTGCCCCAGCCAGGCCTGCAGTGCAGCCAGGTCATCGACGACGAATGCCGGATGGGTGATGCCCGGCAGCTTGAGGGCTTCGTCCAGCAGCACGTTGCGCGCGTGCGGCCGGCGCGCGGCATTGAAGATCAGGTTGATGCGCACGCCGTCCGGGCTCAGCATTTCGTTGGCCTCGTGCTCGGGAAAGCGCGCGCTTTCGGTGAAGCCCAGTGCCTCATAGAAGTCGAGCGCCCGGCGGCGGTCGCTGACGCGGATGCCGACATGGTCGTAGGCCAGCAGGCGGGCCGGGTTGCGCGCGGCGCTGGCGGGCGGGGGCGAGCCGGGTGAAAAGGTGGCTGGAGAGGATGCAGCGGCATTCATGTCGGGAGTCGGCGGCGATGTCGGGGCAAGGCCAGTGTCGGCGCCCTGGCGCGCGCCATCAATGGCGCCGGGCTGACAACACCATTGCGCCCGGCGCACAAATGAACGGCAAGCGGGAAGGCGAACGATGGACAGACTGAAAGCGATGGCAACCTTCGTGCGCATCGTCGATGCCGGCAGCCTGAGCGCGGCGGCGGGTGCCTCGGGCCAGTCTGCCGCGGCGGTGGTGCGCAGCCTGGCAGCGCTGGAAAAACACCTCGGCGTGCGCCTGCTGAACCGCAACACCCGGCGACTGGCGCTGACCGACGAGGGGACGGAGTTCCTTGCCTGGAGCCGGCGCATCCTGGCCGAGTTCGACGAGATCGAGCACAGCTTCGATGTCCGGCGGCACAGCCCTGCCGGGCTGCTGCGGCTGACGGCGCCAGTCGAGTTCGGCCGGCGCCATGTCGTGCCGCTGGTCAATGCCTTCCTCGCGCAGCATCCGGCGATGCGGGTAGAGCTGATCCTGCTCGACCGCATGGTCGATCTGCTGGAGGAGGGGCTGGATCTCGCCTTGCGCATCGGACAGCTTCCCGATTCGTCGATGGTGGCGGTGCCGCTGGGCAGGACGCGGCACGTCGTCTGCGCCAGTCCGGATTTCCTGCGTCACCAGGGCGGAATCGAACATCCGTCCGCGCTGCGCGAATGCGCCTGCATCGTGTTCGCGCAACATGGCGGGGAGTGGCATTTCAGCGACAGGGGGGCTGCATTGAACGTGCCGGTGCCGGCCCGTCTGGGCACCAACCAGGTCCAGGCCGCCAGCCTCGCCTGTGTGCAAGGGCTTGGCGTCGCCCGGCTGCTGCATTACCAGGTTGCGGCCGAACTGGCTGATGGGCGGCTGGTCCGCCTGCTGCGCGAGTTCGAACTGCCCGACATGCCGGTGCAGCTGGTGTATCCGCATTCGCGGCTGCTGCCGTCCAGGGTACGGCTGTTCATCGACTGGATGGCCGAGCGGCTGCGGCCGCAGATTCCCGACCCCGATGCGTGAAGTATTGGCGCGGGCGCTGGAGTTGCCCGCTGCCGCCAGGATGGGCGTCGCGGCAGGGCCGCCGTCTTGCCGTATTCTTTTCAGGCGCCGTACTTGCGGGCAAGGGTGTCGTGCAGGGCGACGAACTCCTGCGCCAGCTTGTGCTTGGGGTCGAGATGGATCATCGGCTTCGCCTGTTCGTGCGATTCCTTGATCCTGACCGAGGCCGACAGATAGGGCTGCAGCACCGGCAGGCCTTCGTCGATCAGTTCCTGCACCACTTTCTGCGGCAGGCTGGCGCGCGGCTGGAACTGGTTGACGACGATGCCTTCGACCTGCAGCTCGCGGTTGTGGTCGGACTTGATCTCCTGCACGTTCTCGAGCAGCGAATACAGCGCCTTGCGCGAGAACTCGTCGCAGTCGAAGGGGATCAGGCAGGCATCGGCGGCGATCAGCGCAGAACGGGTGAAGAAGTTCAGCGCCGGCGGGGTGTCGATGAAGACGCAGTCGAAATCGTCGGCCAGTTCTTCGAGCGCATCGCGCAGCTTGTAGATCTTGTAGCGCGACTCGAGCTTGCCCTGAAGCTCCTCGAGCTGCGGGTGCGAGGGCATCACGTGCAGGTGCTCGAAAGGCGTGGCGACGACGAAGTCGGTGGTGGCGCGCGGATTGAGCTTGAAGTTCAGCGTCTGGTCGAAGAAGTCGGCCAGCGTGGCGTCCAGATCTTCGGCAACTGCCCCGAGCAGGTACTGGGTGGAGTTGCCCTGCGGGTCCAGATCGACGACCAGCGTGCGCTTGCCCTGCTGTGCGCTGATCGCCGCCAGGTTGCAGGTGATGGTCGATTTGCCCACGCCGCCTTTCTGATTGAATACCACGCGTCGCATTCTTCACTCCCTCGATCGGAGCCCGCATTCTGCCAAAAAGCGGCATGGGCAGGGGTTTTTACGGATAGTGGATATCAGCAAGCGGCCGTGCCAAAGGCCTGTTCGCTGCGCTAAACTTCCGCGACGTCAATTTCCGGGCATCCTGCGGCTGCCAAGAGCAGTGGAGCGGGTGCGGCGCGCCAAAAACAAGAACGAGCCAGCCCGGATGGCGGAACTGCGTGTGCTTTTCCCGGGCAGCGCGATATGGCGGGCGGTAGCGCCCGCCATGACTCACAAGACATTCATTCCACGAGGGGACCAAACATGGATCAGGATTTCATCGCCGCTGCGCTCGACTATCACCGTTCGCCGACGCGAGGCAAGATTTCGGTCGTTCCGACCAAGGGCCTGACCAACCAGCGCGATCTCGCGCTGGCCTATTCGCCCGGTGTGGCCGCGGCCTGCGATGCGATCGTCGCCGACCCCGCCGAAGCCTTCGAACTGACCAGCCGCGGCAACCTCGTCGCCGTGGTCACCAACGGCACCGCAGTGCTGGGTCTGGGCAACATCGGTCCGCTGGCCTCCAAGCCGGTCATGGAAGGCAAGGGCTGCCTGTTCAAGAAGTTCGCCAACATCGACGTGTTCGATATCGAACTGGCCGAGAACGACCCTGACAAGCTGATCGACATCATCGCCTCGCTCGAGCCGACGCTGGGCGGCATCAACCTCGAGGACATCAAGGCGCCCGAGTGCTTCTACATCGAGAAGAAGCTGCGCGAGCGCATGAAGATCCCGGTCTTCCACGACGACCAGCATGGCACGGCGATCATCTCGGCTTCCGGCCTGATCAACGGCCTGAAGGTGGTCGGCAAGAACATCGCCGACGTCAAGCTGGTGTGCTCCGGCGCCGGCGCGGCCGCCATCGCCTGCCTCGACCTGATGGTCAGCGTCGGTCTCACGCGCGAGAACATCTACGTCTGCGACTCCAAGGGCGTGATCTACGAAGGCCGCGAAGCCAACATGGAGCCGACCAAGGCCCGCTACGCGCAGCAGACCGATGCCCGTACGCTGGGCGAGGTCATCGAGGGCGCCGACGTCTTCCTCGGCCTGTCGACCGCCGGCGTGCTGAAGCCCGAAATGGTGGCGAAGATGGCCGACAAGCCGCTGATCTTCGCGCTCGCCAACCCGAACCCCGAGATCCTGCCGGCCGACGCCAAGGCCGTGCGCCCCGACTGCATCGTCGCCACCGGCCGTTCGGACTTCCCGAACCAGGTCAACAACGTGCTGTGCTTCCCCTTCATCTTCCGCGGCGCGCTCGACGTCGGCGCGACCACGATCAACGAGGAGATGAAGCTCGCCTGCGTCAAGGCGATCGCCGAGCTGGCCGAAGCCGAAGCCAGTGACGTCGTCGCCAGCGCCTACGGCGGCCAGGAACTCAGCTTCGGCCCCGAGTACATCATTCCCAAGCCCTTCGATCCGCGCCTGATCGTCAAGATCGCGCCGGCGGTGGCGAAGGCGGCGATGGATTCGGGCGTGGCAACCAAGCCGATCGAGGATTTCGATGCCTACATGTCGGGTCTGAATGCCTTCGTCTATCAGTCCGGCATGGTCATGAAGCCGGTGTTTTCGGCTGCCAAGCGGGTGCCGGCCGAGCAGAAGCGCGTGATCTACGCCGAGGGCGAGGAAGAGCGCGTGCTGCACGCGGTGCGCGTGGTGCTCGATGAAGGTCTGGCGCGGCCGATCCTGATCGGGCGCCCCGATGTGATCGAGATGCGGATCAAGAAGATCGGCCTCAATCTCGTGCCCGAGCGCGACTTCGAGATCGTCAATCCTGAGTCCGACCCGCGCTACCGCGAGCTGTGGACCGAGTATTACCAGTTGATGAGCCGTGACGGCGTCACGCCCGAACTGGCCAGGACCAAGATCCGCCGCGACACCACGCTGATCGGCGCCATGCTGCTGCGCCGTGGCGATGCCGATGCGCTGGTGTGCGGTACCTTCGGCTCGTACGACTACCACCTGAAGCAGGTCGAGGATGTCATCGGCCTGGCGCCGGGAGCCAAGCAGTTCGCCGCGATGAACCTGCTGATGCTGACCAAGCGGATGCTTGCGGTCACCGACACCTACGTCAACGAGAATCCGAGCGCGGAAGAAGTGGCCGAAATCGCCCTGATGGCGGCCAATGAACTGCGCCGCTTCGGCATCGAGCCTGGTGTTGCGCTGCTGTCGCATTCCAGCTTCGGCAGTTCCAATTCGGTGTCGGCCCGCAAGATGCGCCGTGCCTGCGAGATCCTGCGCGAAACCGCTCCTGATCTGAACGTCGATGGCGAAATGCACGGCGACGCTGCGCTGTCCGAGGACATCCGCGACAATCTGCATCCGGATTCGCGCCTCAAGGGTGAAGCCAACCTGCTGGTGATGCCCAACCTCGACGCCGCCAACATCTCCTTCAACCTGATGAAGATCGCCAACGGCGACGGCGTGTCGGTGGGGCCGATCCTGCTCGGTGCGGCCAAGCCGGTGCATATCGTGACGCCTTCGGCGACCGTGCGGCGCCTGGTCAACATGACGGCCCTGGCCGTAGTGGATGCGCAGGCCTCGCGCGCCGAACAGCCGGCCTGATCCTCCGCCGGGCGCCACCAGCCGAGGTGGCGCCCGGCGGTCCTTCCGTTCAATCATCCAAGGCGAGCCCCTTCCGTATTGTCCATGCTGACCAGCTTTGCTCCGAAAGCCCTCCGTTTCCCGCTTGTCCGCGGGATGTTCGCATGTGTGCTGGGCTTGGCGGGCATGCCGGCGATGGCGAACGGATGGCTGCTGGCCGCGCCGGAGCCGCGCGTTGTGCCAGGCCGCAGCTTCGATGTGATCGTCATCGGCCCCGCTGAAGGTGCAGAGCTGCCGGAACGCTTGTCCGCGCAGATCGAGCTGCCCGACGGCGGCCCGCGCATCGCGCTCGAGCTGGTCGCCGCGGCCGCGGCAGACGAACGCACGCAGCAGCGGCTTTACCTCGGCCAATGGCCCAGCGAGGTCACCGGTTTCGCCACGTTGTCCTTGCGTGATGCGGCATCGGCCCGCATCGTGATGGATGCGGGAGCCGCTTTCCGCAGCCCGGTGGAAACGGCCCAGTCGAGCAACGTCTCGCGCAGCGGAACGGTCATCTCGGCGGCAGCAACGCAGGGCGAGCCGGTTCAGCCGTCGGCGCTGGCCGCCCACGAGCCGATGTACTTTCTCGTCGGCGGCAAGAGCCCGGTCTCGGCGCGCTTCCAGTTCAGCTTCCGCTATCGCCTGTTCGACGATCGCGGTGTCGTGGCCGAGCACTTCCCGGTGGCGCGCGGCCTCTATTTCGGTTTCACGCAGACCTCGCTGTGGGATCTGCAGGTGGAACTCGAAGCCTTTCCGCGATACCAGCTTCCGGCCCTCGCTGTTCTATCGCTGGCTGATCTCCGATCCCTCGCATGGAGGCTTCGTCGCCTTGTCGGGCGGCTACGAGCATGAGTCGAACGGCAAGGACGACGAGGATTCGCGCAGCATCGACACCCTGTTCCTGAAGGCCGAGGGACGCTATTACCTGGACGACGGGGTGACCTATTTCGGCCTCGAACCCAAGGTGTGGACCTATCTCGATCGCGAGGACAATCCTGACATCGCTCGTTACCGTGGCTATGCCGAACTGGGGTTACGCTACGGGCGGGACGACGGCCTGATGCTCACTTCGCTGCTGCGCAGGGGCACGGCGGGCAAGATGCGCCGCCAGTTCGATCTGTCCTGGCCGCTGCGCCGCAGCGTGTTTTCGGGCGTGGGAGCTTTCCTGCACCTGCAGTACGTGGGCGGCTATGGCGAGACCCTGCTCGACTACAACAGGGACGATGGCGGTCAGTGGCGCATCGGTATCTCACTCGTGCGCTGAGGCATGGCCGCCGCGTACGCTCACTCAGGAGATGGACATGACGCACGCGATTCGCTTTCACCGCACCGGCGGCCCGGAAGTGCTGGAATGGGAAGAGGTGCCGCTGCCGGCACCGGGTCCGGGAGAAGTCCAGATCCGCCACCATGCGGTGGGGCTGAACTTCATCGACACCTATCACCGCAGCGGACTGTATCCGCTGTCGCTGCCGTCCGGGCTCGGCCTGGAGGCGGCTGGTGTGGTCGAGGCCGTCGGAGAGGGCGTGGCCGAGTTGAAGGCCGGTGACCGCGTTGCCTATACCAGCGGGCCGCTCGGCGCCTATGCCGAGGCACGCAACATCGAGGCGCGCCATCTCGTGTGGCTGCCCGAGGCGATTTCCTTCGAGCAGGGCGCGGCGATGATGCTGCAAGGCCTCACCGCGCACTATCTGCTGCACAGCACCTACCAGGTCAAGGCGGGTGAAACCATCCTGGTCCATGCTGCGGCCGGCGGCGTCGGCTCCATCCTGGTGCAGTGGGCGAAGCTGCTGGGCGCAACCGTGATCGGTACGGTCGGCAACGACGACAAGGCGGCGAAGGCGAGGGCGCTTGGCTGCGACCACGTGATCGTCTATTCGCGCGAGCGCTTCGCCGAGCGCGTGCGCGAGCTGACCGGCGGTACGGGCGTGGCGGCGGTCTACGATTCGGTGGGCCGCGACACCTTCCTTGATTCGATCTCCTGCCTGCAACGGCGCGGCATGATGGTGAGCTTCGGCAATGCCACCGGGCCGGTTTCGCCTTTCGACTGCGGGCTGCTGGCCCGTTCGGGGTCGGTGTACGTCACCCGCCCGGCCCTGTTCGACTACATCGGCACGCGAGAGGAGCTGGAGTCTCGCAGCGCTGCCTTGTTCGAGCTCGTTGCTGCCGGGAAGCTGCATGTCGCGGTCAACCAGCGCTACGCACTGAAGGATGCGGCAAAGGCCCATCTCGACCTCGAAGCCCGCCTGACTACCGGCTCCACCGTCCTGATGCCGTAACAGGACGGCGGGCGACGAGAGGGCGGTGAGGGCCGGTGGCCTCGGGTAAAATCGCGCCCATGACTGCCTTACAGAACCTGCCATCCGCTTCGCCGCCTCAGGCGCGTTTCGTCCATCTCCGCCTGCACTCGGAATATTCGATCACCGACGGCATCGTCCAGCTCGACCAGGCGATCGCCGCCGCGGCAGCCGACGGCATGCCGGCGCTCGGCATCTCCGACCTCGCCAACCTGTTCGGCATGGTCAAGTTCTACAAGACCGCGCGCGGCAAGGGTATCAAGCCCGTCGTCGGCGTCGATGCCTGGATCCAGAACGAGATCGAGCGCGACAAGCCCCACCGCGTGCTGCTGATCTGCAAGAACCGGACGGGCTATGGCCAGCTGTGCGAGCTGCTGACGCGCGCCTATCTCGACAACAAGTACCGCGGCCGCGCCGAGATGCGGCGCGAATGGTTCGGGAACGGCGCGGCGAGCGATCTGCTGTGCTTGTCGGGCGCGATGCAGGGCGACGTCGGCGCGGCGCTTGCCGCCGGCAACCCCGCGCAGGCGGCGCAGCTGGCGGCGGACTGGGCGCGGCTGTTCCCGGACGCCTTCTACATCGAGATCCAGCGCGCCGGCCATCCGGGTACCGAGGGCTACATCCGCCATGCGCTCGAGATCGCCGGCGAACTCGGCCTGCCGGTGGTGGCGACGCACCCGGTGGAATTCCTCAAGCGCGAGGACTTCCAGGCCCACGAAGCGCGGGTGTGCATCTCGCAGGGCTACGTGCTGGCCGACAAGCGCCGGCCGCGCGACTTCACCGAAGAGCAGTACCTGAAGAGCCAGGCGGAGATGTGCGAGCTGTTCGCCGACATTCCCGAGGCGCTGGAAAACGCCGTCGAGATCGCCCGCCGCTGCTCGCTGACGGTGCAGCTGGGCAAGAACTTCCTGCCGCTGTTCCCGACGCCCGAAGGCATGACGCTGGACGACTTCCTGATCCAGGAGGCCAAGGCCGGCCTGGAGCGCCGCCTGGTCCAGCTCTACCCGCACCCGGAGGAGCGCGAGCAGCAGCGCCCGCGCTACGAGGAGCGGCTCAAGTTCGAGACCGACACCATCATCCAGATGGGCTTCCCCGGCTACTTCCTGATCGTGGCCGACTTCATCCGCTGGGGCAAACGCAACGGCGTGCCGGTGGGGCCGGGGCGCGGCTCGGGCGCGGGTTCGCTGGTGGCCTACTCGCTGGAGATCACCGACCTCGATCCGCTCGCCTATGCGCTGCTGTTCGAGCGCTTCCTGAACCCCGAGCGGGTGTCGATGCCCGACTTCGACATCGACTTCTGCCAGGACAACCGCTACCGCGTCATCGAATACGTGCGCGAGCGCTATGGCAAGGACGCGGTCAGCCAGATCGCGACTTTCGGCACCATGGCCTCGAAGGCGGTGGTGCGCGACGTCGGCCGCGTGCTCGACCTGCCCTACGGCCTGTGCGACCGCCTGTCCAAGCTGATCCCGATCGAGGGCGCCAAGCCCGTCTCGCTGAACAAGGCCTACGAGATGGAGCCGCAGATCGGCGAGATGATGAAGGACGGCAACGACGGCGAGGCGATCCAGACCCTGTGGGGACTGGCGCAGCCGCTGGAAGGCCTGTCGCGCAACGTCGGCATGCACGCCGGCGGCGTGCTTATCGCGCCCGGCAAGCTGACCGATTTCTGCCCGCTGTACATCGCCGACGGCGACGATGCCTCGCCGGTGTCGCAGTTCGACAAGGACGACGTCGAGGCGGTCGGCCTGGTGAAGTTCGACTTCCTCGGCCTGCGCAACCTCACCATCATCGAGCTGGCGCTGGAATACGTCGAGCGCCTGGAGGGCAGCCGGCCCGACCTGATGAGCCTGGGCTTCGAGGATCCCGCCGCCTACCAGATCCTGAAGGACGCCAACACCACGGCGATCTTCCAGGTCGAATCGGAGGGCATGAAGAAGCTGCTGAAGAAGCTTGCGCCCGACCGCTTCGAGGACATCATCGCGGTGCTGGCGCTGTACCGCCCCGGCCCGCTCGGCTCGGGCATGGTGGACGACTTCATTCTGCGCAAGAAGGGCCAGCAGGAGATCGACTACTTCCACCCCGATCTGAAAGCCTGCCTGGAGCCGACCTACGGCGTCATCGTGTACCAGGAACAGGTGATGCAGATCAGCCAGATCATCGGCGGCTACACCCTGGGCGGCGCCGACATGCTGCGCCGCGCGATGGGCAAGAAGAAGCCGGAGGAGATGGCCAAGCACCGCGCCACCATCGCCGAAGGCGCGAAGCAGAAGGGCTACGACCCGGCGCTGGCCGAGCAGCTCTTCGACCTGATGACCAAGTTCGCCGAGTACGGCTTCAACAAGTCGCACACCGCGGCCTATGCGGTGGTGACCTACCACACCGCCTGGCTGAAGGCGCACCACTGCGCCGCCTTCATGGCGGCGACGATGTCGTCCGACCTGGACAACACCGACACGGTCAAGATCTTCTTCGAGGACACTGTCGCCAACGGCATCGTCGTGCTGCCGCCGGACGTCAATGCCTCGGACTACCGCTTCGTGCCGGTGGATCGCAAGACCATCCGCTACGGCCTGGGCGCGGTCAAGGGCGTGGGGGAGCCGGCGGTGCGGGCGATCATCGCCGCGCGCGAGAAGGCGGGCGGCTTCCGCGACCTGTTCGATTTCTGCGAACGGGTCGACCGCCGGATGGTGAACCGCCGCGTCATCGAGGCGCTGATCCGCTCGGGCGCGATGGACACGCTGGAAGGCCACGCCGGCCTGGATCGCTCGCAGCTGATGGCGACCGTGGCGTTGGCGATGGAAGCCGCCGAGCAGGCTGCGGCCAACGCGATGCAGGGCGGTCTGTTCGACATGATGCCGGAGGCCGCCGGCGCGGCGCCGGAGTTCGCCAAGGTTCGGCCGTGGACCGAGCGCGAGCGGCTGAAGGAAGAAAAGCTCGCCATCGGCTTCTTCCTCTCCGGCCATCCGTTCAACGCCTTCAAGCCCGAGGTGCGCCGCTTCGTGCGCCGCACGCTGGCGCAGCTGGAGCCTTCGCGCGACATCACGATGATGGCCGGCGTGGTGATGGAAACCCGTACCAAGATGGGCAACCGCGGCAAGATGGCTTTCGTCCAGCTCGACGACGGCAGCCAGCCGCGCGAGGTCGCGGTCTATTCCGAAGTGCTCGACGCCAACCGCGGCAAGATCGTCACCGACGAAGTGCTGGTGGTCGAAGGCAAGGTCAGCAACGACGACTTTTCCGGCGGCCTGCGCATCGTCGCCGAGCGCCTGCTGACCCTGGGCGAGGCGCGCAGCCGCTTTGCCCGCGCCCTGCAGGTACGCATCAACGGCGAGGTCGCGGCCAGCGGCGGCGCGCTCGCTGCGGCGGGCAAGCTGCAGACCCTGCTCGAACCCTTCCGCGAAGGCGGCTGCCCTGTGCGGGTCAACTACCGCAATGCCGCCGCCGAGGCCGACCTGCCGCTGGGTGACGGCTGGCGGGTGCGGCTGGACGACGCGCTGCTTGAGAGCCTGCGCGACTGGCTGGCGCCGGAGGCGGTGGAGATCGTCTATCCGAACTGAGGCCGCCGCGGCCGCGGGTAAAAGCCTTCATTCCTGAGCGCCGCGCGCCGCGTCCGGCAGGAACAGCAGATCCAGCACCGTGCCGCCGGCATCGCTGCGGCGCACTCGCAGCAGCCAGCCCAGGCGCTCGCAGATCAGGCGGACGATGAACAGGCCCAGGCCGTCTTCCGGCACCAGACGATCCGGGGGAGCGTTCAGGCGGGTGCGGATATGCTCGGGCAACCCCGTACCGGCATCGCTGATGCTGAGGCTGTGGGCGCCGAGTTCGATCTGCACCTTGCCGGCGGTATGACGCACTGCGTTCTGCACCAGGTTGCGCAGCAGCATGCGTACCAGGGTCGGGTCGGCATGGATGACGGGTGACGGCTCGGGCAGTTTGCAGCTGATGCGCCCGGCCTGTTGCGGCGTGCCGTCCTCCAGCTCGGCCACGATCGCGCGCACGCTGTCGGCGAGGTCGAGATCCTCCGGCTGGTCGCTGTCGCCGGAGCGGCGGGCGAGCTTGAGCAGGGTTTCGACGTCGGCGCGCATCGCATCGGCGGCGCGCCGGATGCGCGCCACCGTGCGGCGGTCGGCGTCGCCGAGCGAGTTGCGCTGTGCCAGCACGTCCAGCGCGCCGGAGATCACCGCCACCGGCGTGCGCAGTTCGTGGCTGGCCAGGCTGACCAGCGACTTCTCGCGCTGCACGTAGGCGTCCAGCGCATCGAGCAACTGGTTGAGGGTGGCGGCGATGTTGGCCAGCTCCATGTCCTCGTAGCGGCTGTCGATGCGGGCGACCGGCGAACCTGGCTGCAGGCGCGCGATGTGGCGGGTGAGATCGTCCAGCGGGCCGAGGATGCGGCGGGTGCCGATGCGCGTCAGCAGCACGACCAGACCGAGCACCAGCAACGCGAACAGTCCCCAGCCAAACCGCTGTGCTGCTTCGCGGCCTTCCATCAGCGTGATGTCCTGGGCGAGGTAGATCACGCCCGGAGGCTTCGCCACGCGCTCGATGGAGATGAGCCAGGTTCTGTCCGCCATTTCCACTTCGGCGGAGAACGGCACCGGGCGGTCGCGGAAAACTTCGGGCAGTTCGGCCGGGGGCACCCCATCGGGTACGTACAGCGTGGTCAGCAGCGCCGTATCGCGGGACTCCACCTTTGTGCCGCTGACGTGCTGCTCGAGGAAAGCCCGCTCCAGCGCCAGTTCGTGGCGCAGGATGCTGTCTTCCATGTCGTCGTAGACGCTCTCGATGATGACCAGCGTGACGGCGACGTTGATGAAACCGATGGCGAGGAAGGTGCGGAACAGCCGGCGCGAGAGCGAGGTCTTCATTCGCGCGGCAAGACTCAGCGTTTTGTGAAGCTGCGGCCGTGGCAGGCGAGCAGCCGCGCCCAGTCGTCGTCGCCGAACAGGCGCTGGCGGCGGCGCAGTTGTGCGAGGTCGTGGCGGGCGGCGAGTGTCGGCGTCAGGCGGCGGCGCATTTTCTCCAGATCGAGCAGCGCGACCTCGGGGGGCGCGTCGCGGTGCAGGCGGACCATGACGTGCTTGTCGTACAGGCAGCTGTGCTGCAGGCGCTCGCGGTGCAGGCGGCCGAGCATCTCGCCGAGCGTTTCGGCGACGATGGCACGCTGGTCTGCCGGCAACGCCTCCAGTTCGTTCAGCGGCTGGTAGTTCTCCAGCGCCGCGGTAACCAGCACGGCTTCGATGCCGTCTGGCGTATGCCGGACCGCGTGGAAGACCGGCGCGGGCGCGGCGATGCCCAGCGTCCGCAGTTTCAGCAGGAAGTACCATTCCCGGCTGGCCGTGGGCCATCCCAGCGGATGGCGCAGGCTGCGGTACAGATGGTTACGCTGGCGCTTGACGTAAACCAGGCCGTGTTCCGTCATGACGCGGATCACGCCGCTCCAGCCGTTCCGTCGTTCGTTGGGTTCCTCCACCCAGTCGCCCGGCAGCGTCCACCAGTGATCGAAGCCGTTCTGGTCGGCGCTTGCCGTTGCTGCGGACTGTTCAGGCGCGGCGAAGGACATAGACACGCCACATCGAATGCAGGGGCAGGAAGTCGAGATGCTTGATGATGCCGAAGCCGGCAGCCTTGAACTCAGCTTCCGCTGTGGCGCGCGGCAGCACAAGGCGGTTCTGGTAGCCGTCCTTGCCTTGGCGCTGCCGTTGGGCTTCCTGGCGCCGGCGGCGCCAGCTCAGGTAGTTGCCGTCCACCCACAGCGACAGGATCACCGTGTCGCGGACGACGCGATGAAACTCACGCAGAATGGCGAGCCGGTGCTCGGAGTCGCCGATGTGGTGCAGCAGACGCATGCAGAAGACATTGTCGACCGAACGGTCGGGCAGGTCGATGGAGAAGGCTGAAGTATGCATCAAACGGACTCGCCCGGCCAGGGTGGATGGGCAATGCTGCCGTGCTACTTCAAGCATTGCGGCGGAGTTGTCGGCAGCGATGATCTGGCGGTCCGGCTTCTCGCCCAGCACTTCCCAGAAGCGCCCCGCGCCGCAGGGCAGATCCAGCACCCATTGCGGTTCGCCGGCGAGAGCGAGGGCACTGCGCGCCAGTTGAAGGTCGCGCTGGTTGGATAGGCGGCGGCGCAGGCCGCTGCGATGTTTGTCGTGATACGCCTCGGAATGTCCGGCGTCGTATTTGGCGCTGAACGGCAGTTCGATATCGGCCGGGGCGGTGTTGCGGGGCATGGCGGACTCCAGTCGGGGCAGAGTCTGCACAAGGTAGTTAGGCGGGGATCAAGAAAAGGTGCGCGGAAAGTGAAAAGGATGTGAAAGCCTCAAGCTTCGGCCAGCCGGTAGCCGATGCCGTGCACGGTATGCAGCAGGGGGCGGTCGAAAGGCTTGTCGATCTGCTGCCGCAATGCGTGGATATGGCTGCGAAGCGCATCGCTGTCGGGCGGGTTGTCGCCCCACAGGGCTTCTTCCAGCACTTCGCGCGGTACGACGGCCGGGCTCTTGCGCATCAGCACCGCGAGCAGCTTCAGCCCGATCGGGCCGGGGTGCAGGCTTTGCCCGTCGCGGCTGACTTCCAGCGTGTCGAGGTCGTAGTGCAGATCGCCGACGCACAGGTCGCGGCGCATGCCGCCATGGCTGCGCTTGAGCACGGCCTCGATGCGTGCGGCCAGTTCCGGCAGGGCGAAAGGCTTGGTCAGATAGTCGTCCGCGCCGCTGTGGAAGCCCTGCAGGCGGTCGGCCAGCGCATCGCGTGCGGTCAGCATGATCACCGGCACGTTCTTGCGTTCGCCGTTGCGCAGGCGCTCACACAGGCTGAAGCCGTCCACGCCGGGCAGCATCACGTCGAGCACGATCAGGTCGTAGTGCTGGGTGGCCGCCAGGTGCAGGCCGGTGAGGCCGTCGGCGGCGCAATCCACGACATAGCCTTTCATGCCGAGGTAGTCGACCAGGTTGGCCAGGATGTCGGCGTTGTCCTCGATGACCAGCAGACGCATCGGCAGTCTCTGAAAAATGGCCTGACCGTCGGTGCGGTGCAGGCGGGGTGTGTTGCAGCAGGATGTGCTGTGCGCCGCGGAAGCGTATCGTCAGCGGACCTGCGGCCTGTTCCAGCCAGTCCAGATCGCGCCGGCGGATGGCGATGAACAAGGGTTCCGTCGCTTGCGCCAACATCGGCAACAGATCGGCGCGCTCGATGCAGCGGGCGGCGTCGCGCGAATAATAGCGCGCGGAAAACGGCATGTCCTCCAGGTAATACAGGCGCTCGACGCTGCCGCCGGGCAGCGTTTCGAGTGTGGCGATCAGTGGCGCGGCTGATCTCAGCTTGTGCGGAGACAGGGCGAGATATGCACCTGCCACGCTGAGCATCAGCGGGATTGCCAGCACCAGTGCAAGCGCCGTGCGCCGGATGGGTGTCGTATCCAGCAGCGGCAGCAGGCCGCGCGCGATCAGGACCGCGAGGAAGGGCAGGCCTGGCAGCAGGTAGGTCCACAGGATGTTGCCGGCAAAGCTGAAGAACACCGCAGGCGCAAGTCCGGCGGCCAGCAGCAGTTGCACGTCCCCATCGGCCAATGCCTTGCGCAGCGTGGTGCGGCCTGCGCGGCTGCACAGGCGATGAACGAGCAGCGCTAGGCCGGCAATGCCCCAGGGGAAACTCGCCCACAGCAGGAACAGCCAGATCGTGCCATAAGTCTGGCGATGGGCGTCGCCGTACAGGTCGCCGGCCCAACCCGGATCGACGAAGCGGCGGAAGTGCTCGCCGACGAGGAAGTAGTCCAGGAAACCGGGCGTTTTCAGCTCGGCAGCCACGTACCAGGGCAGCACCAGCGCGGCGACCAGCAGGCTGCCTCCCTTCCACGGCAGGGCCCCCAGTGCGCGGCGCCAGCGGCCGCTGCACAGCAGCCAGACAATGCCGGGCAGGCCGATCAGCACCAGCGCCAACGGCCCCTTGGCGAGCAGTCCGATCGCCAGGCCGGCGAAGAACAGCCAGCCCCAGGGGATAGGGCGGCCGCGGCTGGCGAGGGCCAGCGAGACCAGGCTGAGCGTGGTGCCGAAAGCCAGGAAAGGGTCGGTGAGCACTGCGCCGGCGCTGACGAAGGGCAGGGCCATGCTGGCCAGTACTAGGCCGGACCACCAGGCCAGGCGTTCGCCGCCCTGCTGCCGGGCCAGCCGCAGCGTGAGCCAGAGGATGCCGATCATGGCCAGCCAGCTCGGCAGGCGGGCGGCGAAGTCATGCACACCGAACAGCTTCAGGGACGCTGCCTGGGCCCAGAATGAAAGCGGCGGCTTGCCCCAGAAGGGCTGCTCGGGGGTGAACCAGGGCGTGATCCAGTCGCTGCGCTCGGCCATCAGGCGGGCGGTTTCGGCATAGCGCGGCTCGGTGGTGTCGCTCATCGGCAGCACCGCCATGGTCAGCAGGCGCAGCGCGAGTATGGCGCACAGCAGCCAGAACAGGCCGAATCCGGTCGTCGGCCGACGGGGGGAATCAGGCATGGCGGCGCGCCTTCCATTCTCCGGCCTGGGCGCTGGCGAGGATCAGTTGCTCGTCCTGGATCAGGTAGAGCGGCCGCTGCTTGGCTTCCAGATAGGTCTTGCCGACGTATTCGCCGACGATGCCGATGCCGAGCAGCTGCATGCCGCCGAGCAGGGCGAGCAGCGCCACCAGCGACGGGAATCCGGCCGCCGGATCGCCGAACAGCAGGGCCTTGGTGACGATCCAGAAACCGTATAGGCCGCCTGCCAGCGCGGTCAGCGCGCCGGTCAGGGTGGCAAGCCGCAGCGGTGCGGTGGAGAAGGAGGTGATGCCTTCCATCGCCAGGCCCGCCAGCGCGGTGTAGCGCCATTTGCTGCGGCCGGCGTGGCGGGCGGCGCGGTCGTATTGCAGCACCGCGGTGGGCAGGCCGATCCAGGCGTAGAGGCCTTTCATGTAGCGGTTGCGCTCGGGCAGGCGCAGCAGCGCATCCACCGCGCGGCGGCTCATCAGGCGGAAGTCGCCGGTGTCGAGCGGAATCGGCGCCGGGCTGAGCCGCGCCAGCAGACGGTAGAAGGCGTGGGCGCTGCTGCGCTTTAGCCAGCTTTCGCCGTCGCGGCTGCGGCGCTGCATCTGCACCACGTCGGCACCGGCACGCCATTGCGCAAGCATGTCGGGAATCAGTTCCGGCGGGTCCTGCAGGTCGGCATCGAGCACGATCACGGCTTCGCCGCGCGCATGGGCGATGCCGGCGCTCATCGCCGCTTCCTTGCCGAAATTGCGTGTCAGGCGGATCAGGCGAAGGTCGGCGCCGCGTGGCTGCATGGCAGCCAGCAGCGAGGCGGAACCATCGTCACTGCCGTCGTCGACGAACACCAGTTCGGCGTTCAACTCCAGCGTGTCGAGCACCTGTTCGAGCCTTGCCACACAGGCGGGCAGCACTTCGCGCTCGTTGTAGAACGGCACGACGATGCTGAGGGTGGGCGGGGCGTGCCGCTCAGGCAGGCGTTTGAGCATCTGCGGTGTCATCGAAGACCATCCTCGCGTAGAGCAGGTAGTTGAGCGCGGCGACTGCACTGCTCGTTGCCGCCTGGGCGAGGGCGGGCGGCCAGCCGGCGGGGCCATGCAATACGGCGAAGAGAAGCAGGTTGGCCAGCCAGGCGAGTATGCAGCTCGCCAGGTAGCGCGGCAGGGCACGATCGTGGGCCGCACGGCTGGCGAAGGCATGGCGGCGCTGCAGCGGATAGTTCGACGGCCGCTCCCGTGACCGCACCCGCTGCAGTGGCGGCATGGGCGTCGATGCCGGCGGCGATCAGCGCAGTCATGCACAGCCAATGGACGAGTGTCGCCATCCCGCCCGCGAGAGCGAAACGGGCAGGGCGACGAAGGGCCGTGGTCGAGGTGCTGGAGGGGAGGGCGTTCATCGGCCGCCACTATGGGGCGGCCGGCGTTGTCGGAACGTCAGGGAAATGTGCAGAAAACGTGAAGCCCGGCTTCAGGCCGTCGGCCGCTGCTCGAAGCCGTCCGTGATTTCGTCCTTGGCAATGCTGATGTCGATGCGCGTGACCCTGGCCTGCGGCGGCCCTTGATGCGCCCAGGCGACAAAGGTTTCGACCGCCGGCAGCGGGCCGATCACCAGCGCCTCGACGCTGCCGTCGAGCCGGTTGCGTACCCAGCCGCACAGGCCGAGGCGGGTGGCTTCAGTCTGCGCGCTGGCGCGGTACCAGACACCCTGGACCTTGCCGTGGATGCGCAGCAGGCGGGCAGCCGTCTGTCGATCTTCCCGTTCAGGCATAAGCGACCTCCGGTCGGGTGCCGCTGAGCCACTGGGCGCGCAGCAGGGCCTCGGTGATGTTGGCGGTGATGTTCTCGTCGCCCAGATCCTCCATGAAGCCGGAACGGAACACCAGCGAACCGGGTTGCGAGTTCAGTCCGCACAGGATCAGGTGGGCGCCGCGCTTCTGCAGGTTGCGGTGCAAAGTCTGCAGGATGTCCAGCCCGGTGGTGTCCAGGCTGACGACCTTGTCGAGATCCAGGATCACCACATCCGGGTGGCCGTGCTGCATCAGCAGCAGGTTCTCGAGTTTGTTGGCGGCGCCGAAGAACAGGCTGCCGAACATCTTGTAGGCGAGGATGCGCGGGCTGCCGTCCTCGCGCTGCATGGCTTCGGCGCCGTAGTAGTCCTCCAGCCGCACGCGTTCGATGCGGGTCAGGTCGGACATGCGGTAGATGAAGAACAGGCTGGCCAGCACCATGCCCAGCTCCACCGCCAGCGTCAGGTCGAACACCACGGTGAGGAAGAAGGTGGACAGCAGGATCGTGCGGTACTGCAGCGTGTAGCGTGCCAGGACTCTGGGCGCGAAGGCGTGCCATTCGCCCATGTTGATCGAGACGATGACGACGATGGCCGACAGCGTGGCGAGCGGAATGGCGCCGGCGAGCGGCGCCAGTGCGAGCACGATGGCCAGCAGCACCAGCGCATGGAGGATGCCGGCGACCGGCGTGCGGCCGCCGGTGCGGATGTTGGTGGCGGTGCGGGCGATCGCGCCGGTGGCGGCGAAGCCGCCGAACAGCGGCGCGGCGACGTTGGCGATGCCTTGCGCCATCAATTCCTGGTTGGGGTCGTGGCGGTCGTCGATCTGGCTGTCGGCGACGCGGGCCGACAGCAGCGACTCGATGGCACCGAGCAGGGCGATGGTGAGCGCGGGGGTCACCAGCTTGCCGAGCGTGCCCAAGCTCAGTTCCGGCAGGCCAAAGGCGGGCAGTTCCTGCGGGATGCCGCCGAAGCGGCTGCCGATGGTGTCCACCGGCAGTGCGAACAGGGCGTTGATCGCCGTCATGAGGATCAGAACCGCCAGCGGTCCCGGCAGGCGCGACATCCAGGGCAATTTCTTTGCCAGGCGATTCCAGGCGATCAGCACGATCAGCGAGGCCACGGCAACGCTGACGGTGGCCAGGTCGATGGTCGGCAGCGCAGCCCACAGCGCGGCCATCTTGGCGAAGAATTCGCCTGGCAGGTTGTCGATCCGCAGGCCGAGGAAATCCTTGATCTGCGAGATGAAAATGACGACCGCGATACCGTTGGTGAAGCCGATGACCACCGACAGCGGGATGAAGCGGATCATGCTGCCCAGCCGCAGGGCGCCCAGTGCGAACAGCAGGATGCCGGACATCATCGTCGCGATCAGCAGGTTCTGCACGCCGTGGTCGACGACGATGGCGTAGATGATCGGGATGAAGGCGCCGGTGGGGCCGCCGATCTGCACCCGCGAGCCGCCGAGCAGCGAGATCAGCAGACCGGCGACGATCGCGGTCCAGATGCCGGCGGTCGGGGTCATGCCCGAGGCGATGGCGAAGGCCATCGCCAGCGGCAGGGCGAGCACGCCGACGGTGATGCCGGCGGAAAGGTCCTGGGCGAAACCCGCGCGGCCGTAGCCGGGCAGGGTGTCGAGGAGCTTGGGTCGGAACTGGATTTTCATGTCGTCTCCGCTGCGAGTCTGAACGAGGCAGGTATGGCTGCCCCTCAGGGCAGCATTACGGAGACGGTCGCCCTCGTCCTGCGCGATGCAGGATGATCCAGCGTTTCGAGGGCGTCAGCGGCATGGCTTTACTTGACCCGCATGCCTGGCGCGGCACCGGCGTCGGGCGACAGAATGTAGAGCCCGGCGGTCTTGCCTTCGGTGTCGGAAGCTGCCAGTACCATGCCTTCGCTGAGGCCGAACTTCATCTTGCGCGGCGCCAGGTTGGCGACCATGACGGTGTGGCGGCCGACCAGCGCGGCCGGGTCGTAGGCCGACTTGATGCCGGCGAAGACCTGGCGCGGCTTCGGGTTGCCGGCTTCGTCGGTTTCGCCGATGTCGAGCTGCAGGCGGATCAGCTTGTCGGCGCCTTCGACGTGCTGGGCATCGACGATGCGGGCGATGCGCAGGTCGACCTTGGTGAAGTCGTCGATCGAGATGTGTGGCGATGCACTCGTTTGCGCTGCCTCGGCGGCTTGGGCGGCGTGCTGCTGCTTTTCGGCATGGCGCTGCTGCGAGGAGGCGTCCTTGGCTGGTGCGGCCGCAGTCGGCGCGAGCGATTCGCGGTTGGCTTCGAGCAGGGCGTCGATCTGCTTGCGCTCGACGCGGGTCATCAGGTGGCTGTAGGGCTGGATGGCGTGGCCGGCGGGCAGTGCGGTCCAGTCGCCCTGCCAGTCCAGCGCTGGAATCGACAGGAAGGACTCGACCTCGGCGGCCAGCGCCGGCAGCACAGGCTTCAGGAAGCGGGCGAGGTCGCGGAACATGCTCAGCGCGGTGCTGCACACGGTGTGCAGGCGGGTTTCCTGGCCTTCCTGCTTGGCCAGTTCCCAGGGCTTGTGGTCGTTGACGTACTGGTTGGCGAGATCGGCCAGACGCATGATCTCGCGCAGCGCGCGGCCGTAGTCGCGCTCGTCGTAGGCGGCGGCGATGCTGCCGTCGGCCCAGGCGGCAGCGAAGTCGGCGCAGGCCCGGATGTTGGCCTCGCCCAGTTTGCCGTCGAAGCGCTTGCCGATGAAACCGGCGCAGCGGCTGGCGATGTTGACGAACTTGCCGACGAGGTCGGAATTGACCTTGGCGATCATGTCGTCGAGGTTGAGGTCGACGTCTTCCATGGTGCCGTTCGACTTGCCGGCGAAGTAGTAGCGCAGCCACTCGGGGTTGAGCTTCTGCGCGATGTAGGAGTGCGCGGTGATGAAGGTGCCGCGGCTCTTGCTCATTTTGGCGCCATCGACGGTCAGGAAGCCGTTGACGCACAGCTGGCTGGGCGTGGCGTAGCCGGCGAACTTGAGCATTGCCGGCCAGAACAGGGCATGGAAGTAGAGGATGTCCTTGCCGATGAAGTGCACCATTTCGGTGCCGGCCGCGGCGGCATGCGCGCCGTCGGTGTAGTCCTCGACGACGATGTCGCCGCGCTTGTTCGCGAGGTTGCGGAAGCTGGCGAGGTAGCCGATCGGCGCGTCCAGCCAGACGTAGAAGTACTTGCCGGGGGCGCCGGGGATCTCGAAGCCGAAGTAGGGGGCGTCGCGCGAGATGTCCCAGTCGGACAGCTTGTTCTCGCCCTCTTCGCCGAGCCATTCCTTCATCTTGTTGGCGGCCTCGGCCTGCAGGCGGCGTGCGCCCTGGGCATTGGTGCCGCGCGTCCATGCGCGCAGGAAGGCGACCGCACGATCGTCCGACAGGCGGAAGAAGTAATGCGTCGAGGTGCGCAGCAGCGGCTTGGCGCCGGACACGGCCGAGTAGGGGTTCTTGAGTTCGGTCGGGGCGTAGGCGGCGCCACAGGCTTCGCAGTTGTCGCCGTACTGGTCCGCCGCGCTGCATTTGGGGCATTCGCCCTTGATGAAGCGGTCGGGCAGGAACATTTCCTTGACCGGGTCGTAGTACTGCTCGATCTCGCGGGTATCGATCAGGCCGCCGGCCTGCAGCTTGCCGTAGATGTCCGCGGCGTAGTCGCGGTTCTCGGCGCTGTGGGTGGAGTGGTAGTTGTCGAAGGCGACGCCGAAGGCGGTGAAGTCGCGCAGGTGTTCGCCATGCACGCGATCGATCAGTTGCTCGGGCGTCAGCCCTTCCTTTTCGGCGCGCAGCATGACCGGCGTGCCGTGGGTGTCGTCCGCACAGACGTAATGCACCGAATGGCCCCGCATGCGCTGGTAGCGCACCCAGATGTCGGCCTGGATGTAGCCCACCAGGTGGCCGAGGTGGATGTCGCCGTTGGCATAGGGCAGGGCGTTGGTGACGAGGATCTTGCGGGGCATGGTCTGTGGAGCGTGGGTCAAAGGATGTGAGTTTAGCAAAGCGCCGGTGTCGCTGCCCCGCCGTGTGACTGATGGAGGCGCTGTCTGCCGGCTGCCTGGGCAGGGTGTCGTGGGTCCATGCGCGTTCAGCGCATTTTGTGCAATTGGATCTCCACCCGCCGGTTGCGGGCGCGCCCTTCCTCGGTGGCGTTGCTGGCGAGCGGGTCGGCTTCGCCGCGGCCGTCGGCGCTCAGGCGCTCGAAGGCGATGCCGTGTCCGGCGAGATGGGCGGCGACGGCTTCGGCGCGATCGATCGACAGCCGCAGATTGACCATTTCGCTGCCCTGGCTGTCGGTGTGGCCGATGATCCTGGCTGCGACACCCGGTGCGGCGGCAAGCAGCGGCGTGATTGCGTCGAGCGCGGCGGCGAGCGGTGGGCGGATCGCGGCGCTGCCCGAGGTGAAGCCGTTGGATACCGGGATCTCGATCTTGAAGCCTTGTGCATCGGCCGCGCCGATGGTGACGCCGGGTGTGTCGCGCGTGGCCTCATCCATCGCCTGCCGGAGTGCGGGCCAGTCCGGCGCTGGCGTTGTCTGGCGGACGAGGGCATGCAGGTGGATCGGATCGTCGGCTGCAGCAGCAGGGGCGTCGGCCGTGCTGGTGGTGGCGCAGGCCTGGACGAGCAATGCGGTGCCGAGGGCGAGAAGCGTGGAGCGAAGAGAGACGGAGATGTTCATTGCTGGCAAAAAACGTGGAGGAGACAGGAGCTTCGCCGGGGGCGGAGAGCGTGTGAAATTCGGGCACACAGAAATCCTGCAGGTCGCGACCGATCGGCGTCGGCAGGAAACCCCAATGGTAGCGCGGGTGAGCGTTGGCGGAGGCTCCGGTATCATTCCTCCGTTTTCGCCCGGCCGCGGGCATTCCGATCATCGAGGAAACAGGCAATGAGTCTCGACCAGCAAACCGTAACCGACGTGCTCAAATCGGTCATCGACCCGAATACCGGCAAGGATTTCGTCTCCGCCCGCTGCATCCGCAACCTGGTGGTGGAAGGCGGCAACGTCGCCTTCGACGTCGAGCTCGGCTACCCGGCGAAGAGCCAGCATGAACCCATCCGCGCCATGCTGGCGGAAGCACTGGCGGTGGTGCCGGGCATCGGCCGCATCGACGTCGAGGTCAGCAGCAAGGTGGTGGCCCATGCCGTGCAACATGGCGTGAAGCTGCTGCCGGGGGTGCGCAACATCATTGCCGTGGCGTCCGGCAAGGGGGGCGTGGGCAAGAGCACGACCTCGGTGAACCTGGCGCTGGCATTGGCGGCCGAAGGTGCGCGCGTCGGCCTGCTGGATGCGGACATCTACGGTCCGTCGCAGCCGCAGATGCTGGGTATCGGCGGCGAGCGGCCGGTGTCCGAGGATGGCAAGACCATGATTCCGCTCGAAGCCTACGGCATCCAGGCGATGTCGATCGGCTTCCTGATCGAGCAGGATACGCCGATGGTGTGGCGCGGCCCGATGGCGACGCAGGCGCTGAACCAGATGCTGAAGGACACGGCCTGGCAGGATCTCGACTACCTGCTGATCGACATGCCGCCAGGCACCGGCGACATTCAATTGACGCTGTCGCAGAGCGTGCCGGTGACGGGCGCGGTCATCGTCACCACGCCGCAGGACATCGCCCTGCTGGATGCGCGCAAGGGCCTGAAGATGTTCGAGAAGGTGGGTGTGCCGATCCTCGGTCTGGTCGAGAACATGAGCATCCATATCTGCTCCAAGTGCGGCCACGAGGAACACATCTTCGGTCAGGGCGGCGGTGAGAAGATGTGCTCCGACTACAACATTCCCTTCCTGGGGGCGCTGCCGCTGGACATCCAGATCCGCGCCGAAGCCGACGGCGGCAGGCCCACCGTGGTTGCCGATCCCGACGGCCGCATCTCGTCGATCTACAAGCAGATCGCGCGCAAGGTGGCGGTGCGGATCGCCGAGAAATCCAAGGACATGACGCACAAGTTCCCGAACATCGTCATCAAGAACAGTTGAACGGGCCGGTCCGGGTACAGCAGTGCTGCTGTACCCGGAAATCTGCAGCATCGAGGCTTTCGCCGACGGGGTGCTTGTCCTACACTACGCCGCTTTCCCGACCGCAGACGGTCGCAACGCATTCGCTGGAACCCGCGCCCATGTCCATCAAATCCGACAAGTGGATCCGCCGCATGGCCCAAGAGGCCGGCATGATCGAGCCGTTCGCGCCGGAACTGGTGCGGACCAACGACAGCGGCCGCATCGTTTCCTACGGCACCTCGAGCTACGGCTACGACGTGCGGGTGGCGAACGAATTCAAGATCTTCACCAACATCAACTCGACCATCGTCGATCCGAAGGACTTCGATGCGCGCAACTTCGTCGATTTCACCGGCGACGTGTGCATCATCCCGCCGAACTCCTTCGCCCTGGCGCGCACTGTCGAGTATTTCCGCATCCCGCGCAGCGTGCTGACGGTCTGCCTGGGCAAGAGCACTTACGCGCGTTGCGGCATCATCGTTAACGTCACGCCGCTGGAGCCCGAGTGGGAAGGCCACGTGACGCTGGAGTTCTCCAATACCACGCCGCTGCCGGCGAAGATCTACGCCAACGAGGGCGTGGCGCAGATGCTGTTCTTCGAGTCGGACGAGGTGTGCGAGACCTCGTACAGGGACCGCGGCGGCAAGTATCTCGGTCAGACCGGCGTCACTTTGCCGAAGATCTGAGCCAGCAGACTTCGTAACCGTCGTGATGGGGCCGCCTGAGACGGCCCCTTGTACTTTTTCCGACTCATTTCACGCTTCGCCGCATCGTTCACGCCCGTGCAAAGAACCGCGGCTTACACTTCCTTTTTTTTCCGTCCCGCAAGGACCCCGCTGGAGACGACCAGGATGAGATTCCATTTCCCCATCATCATCATCGACGAGGATTTCCGCTCGGAAAACTCTTCGGGCCTGGGGATTCGAGCGCTGGCGAAGGCAATCGAAGAAGAGGGCATGGAAGTGCTCGGCATCACCAGCTATGGCGACCTGACGTCCTTCGCCCAGCAGCAGAGCCGCGGCTCGACCTTCATCCTGTCGATCGACGACGAAGAGTTTTCCTCGCCCGAGGCTTCGGCCAAGGCGATCGCCGACCTGCGCGCCTTCGTCGAGCAGATCCGCTTCCGCAATGCCGAGATCCCGATCTTCCTGCACGGCGAGACGCGCACCACGCGCCACATCCCCAATGACGTGCTGCGCGAGATGCACGGCTTCATCCACATGTTCGAGGACACGCCGGAGTTCATCGCCCGCTACGTGGTGCGCGAGGCGAAGAACTACCTCGAATCGCTGCCGCCGCCCTTCTTCCGTGCGCTGACCCACTATGCGGCGGACAGCTCGTATTCCTGGCACTGCCCCGGGCACTCGGGCGGGGTCGCCTTCCTGAAGAGCCCGGTGGGGCAGATGTTCCACCAGTTCTTCGGCGAGAACATGCTGCGCGCGGATGTCTGCAATGCGGTGGATGAACTGGGCCAGCTACTCGACCACACCGGCCCGGTGGCAGCGTCGGAGCGCAATGCCGCGCGCATTTTCAACTGCGACCACTTGTACTTCGTCACCAACGGCACTTCGACCTCGAACAAGATGGTGTGGCACACCACCGTGGCGCCCGGCGACATCGTCGTCGTGGACCGCAACTGCCACAAGTCGATTCTCCACTCGATCATCATGACCGGTGCGGTGCCGGTGTTCCTGACGCCGACGCGCAACCATTACGGCATCATCGGGCCAATCCCGCTGGAAGAGTTCTCGATGGAGAACATCCAGAAGAAGATCGAGGCCAATCCTTTCGCGCGCAACGCGAAGAGCAAGAAGCCGCGCATCCTGACGATCACGCAGTTGACCTACGACGGCGTGGTGTACAACGTCGAGACGATCAAGGAGAAGCTCGACGGCCAGATCGACACGCTGCACTTCGACGAGGCCTGGCTGCCGCACGCGGCTTTCCATGATTTTTATGGCGACTACCACGCCATCGGTGCCGATCGCCCGCGCTGCCGCGAGTCGATGGTGTTCTCGACCCAATCGACCCACAAGCTGCTGGCCGGCCTGAGCCAAGCGTCGCAGATCCTGGTGCAGGACTCGCAGACGCGCAAGCTCGACCGCGACATCTTCAACGAGGCTTACCTGATGCACACCTCAACCTCGCCGCAGTACGCGATCATCGCGTCCTGCGACGTGGCGGCGGCGATGATGGAAGCGCCGGGCGGTCCCGCGCTGGTGAACGAATCGCTGAGCGAGGCGGTCGAGTTCCGCCGTGCGATGCGCAAGGTCGACGCCGAGTTCGGCGACGACGACTGGTGGTTCAAGGTGTGGGGGCCGGAATTCCTCGCCGAGGAAGGCATCGGCGGCCGCGAGGACTGGACGCTGAAGGCCGGCGAGCGCTGGCACGGCTTCGGCGACCTGGCCGAAGGCTTCAACATCCTCGACCCGATCAAGGCGACGATCATCACCCCGGGCCTGAACATGGACGGCGACTTCGCCGAACATACCGGCATCCCGGCGGCGATCGTCACCAAGTACCTGGCCGAGCACGGCATCATCGTCGAGAAGACCGGGCTTTACTCCTTCTTCATCATGTTCACCATCGGCATCACCAAGGGCCGCTGGAACACGATGGTGACCGAGCTGCAGCAGTTCAAGGACGACTACGACCGCAACCAGCCGCTGTGGCGCGTGATGCCGGAGTTCATCGCCAAGCACCCGCGCTACGAGCGGGTCGGGCTGAAGGATCTGTGCGACCAGATCCACAGTTTCTACAAGGCGCACGACATCGCCCGCCTGACCACCGAGATGTATCTGTCGGACATGGTGCCGGCGATGAAGCCGGCCGATGCCTTCGCCAAGATGGCGCACCGCGAGATCGAGCGGGTGTCGCTGGACGAGCTCGAAGGCCGCGTCACCGCGATGCTGGTCACGCCGTATCCGCCGGGCATCCCGCTGCTGATCCCCGGCGAGCGCTTCAATGCCACGATCGTGCGTTACCTTAAGTTCGCGCGCGATTTCAATGCCCGCTTCCCCGGTTTCGAGACCGACATCCATGGTCTGGTGAAAGGCGAGGACGGCCGCTATCACGTCGATTGCGTGAAGGACTGATCGACGCCGGTGGCGGTACAGGCATGAAAAACGACGAGGGCCGCGATCAGCGGCCCTTGTTGCGTCATGCGCTGCCTGTGCTCAGCGGTGGCGGTAGCTGACGAAGTCGAAGTCGAAGTCGTTGTCCGCATCGGCGGTGCGCGCATCGCGCCGCTCCTCGATGAAATCGGAACGATCGAAGAGCGGGAAATGGGCGTCACCCTCGACGTCGGCCCAGACTTCGGTCAGTTCGAGACGGTCGGCGCGGGGCAGCAGGGTGGCATAAAGCTGGGCGCCACCGATCACGAAGATACGCTCGGCGTCCGAAGCGGCGGCGAGTGCATCATCCGGCGAGTGGAAAACCTCGGCGCCTTCCGCACGGAACTGCGTGTCGCGGGTGACGACGATGTTGCGGCGGCCGGACAAGGGCCGGCCCAGTGATTCCCAGGTTTTGCGCCCCATCACGACTGGATGCCCCATGGTCATCGCGCGGAAATGCTGCATGTCGGCCTTGAGCCGCCAGGGCAGCCCGTTGTCGCGGCCGATCACGCCGTTGCGTGCGACCGCTGCGATCAGGGTGATTTCAGGAGTCGTGCTCATACAGCCACTGGTGCCTTGATGTGGGGATGCGGATCGTAGCCGTCGATGCCGAAATCCTCGAAGCGAAAGGCGGAGATGTCCTTCACTTCGGGGTTCATCTTCAGGGCCGGCAGCGCGCGCGGCGTGCGTGAGAGTTGCTCGCGTGCCTGATCGAGATGGTTCAGGTAGAGATGGCAGTCGCCGCCGGTCCAGATGAAGTCGCCGGCTTCCAGTTCGCATACCTGTGCAAGCATGTGGGTGAGCAGGGCGTAGGAAGCGATGTTGAAGGGGACGCCGAGGAAGATGTCCGCGCTGCGCTGATAAAGCTGGCAGGAAAGGCGGCCGTTGGCGACGTAGAGCTGGAACAGCGCATGGCAGGGCGGCAGCGCCATGGTATCCACTTCGCCCGGGTTCCAGGCGGAGACGATGTGCCGGCGCGAATCCGGGTTGCGCTTGATGCCGTCGATCAGCTTGGTGATCTGGTCGACGCTCGTGCCGTCCTTGTTTTCCCAGCGCCGCCATTGCTTGCCGTACACCGGGCCCAGGTCGCCGTTTTCGTCGGCCCACTCGTCCCAGATCGAGACGCCGTTGTCCTTCAGGTAGCGGATGTTGGTGTCGCCCTGCAGGAACCACAGCAGCTCATGGATGATCGAGCGTGTGTGCAGCTTTTTGGTCGTCAGCAGCGGAAAGCCTTCCTTCAGCGGAAAGCGCATCTGCCAGCCGAAGACGGACAGGGTGCCAGTGCCGGTGCGATCGGTTTTGCGGTCGCCGTGCTCGAGCACGTGGCGCATGAGGTCTAGGTACTGTCGCATGTTCGTTGCGGATCAAATGACGAGCAGGGATGGTACACCCGCTGCTGGGGGCTTGGTGCGTCCGGGCTGTTCGTCTGAGGGGGGGCAGGAAAGAGGGGGGCAGTGTGTCCTCCAATTGGCCCAGGCTCAACTGGGAGCCATTCATTGCCGCAATCGGTCCGAGACGATGGATTTGGCTTCGTTCAACCTGTGCGGTCCGCCCCATTCTGCGTCTGCTGCCTGGTGGGTTGCGAGCCTCTGATGGTTGAATAGATATTTCTGTTGCGTGTAGTTCTTGACGGTTTTGTGTTGGTGTCTATAATGCCGATCTTTCTCGCGGTGCCCGGGTGATTTTGGCGGGTGTTGCGGGGGTTGCGGTTGGTTTTGGAAGCGGTTTTTTTCGGGTTTTCTTTTTTTGTTGTGTTGAAGAAAGTTTCCCGGGTGGTTCACAGGTTGTCGGATGTTGATCATAATCTCGCTTCTGTGCTGACCGGCACGGATCTTTAAAAACTTGAACAACCGATAAGTGTGGGTGCTTGGTGGTTGTGGTCTCGGTGGCTTCGGCCACGGTTTCACAATGATTAGGTGCTCATACTGCAAGTCAGTATTTTGAGTACTTTGTAGGATTGAACTTAAGAGTTTGATCCTGGCTCAGATTGAACGCTGGCGGCATGCTTTACACATGCAAGTCGAACGGCAGCGCGGGCTTCGGCCTGGCGGCGAGTGGCGAACGGGTGAGTAATGCATCGGAACGTACCCAGTCGTGGGGGATAACACATCGAAAGATGTGCTAATACCGCATACGTCCTGAGGGAGAAAGCGGGGGACCTTCGGGCCTCGCGCGATTGGAGCGGCCGATGTCAGATTAGCTAGTAGGTGGGGTAAAGGCCCACCTAGGCGACGATCTGTAGCGGGTCTGAGAGGATGATCCGCCACACTGGGACTGAGACACGGCCCAGACTCCTACGGGAGGCAGCAGTGGGGAATTTTGGACAATGGGGGCAACCCTGATCCAGCCATGCCGCGTGAGTGAAGAAGGCCTTCGGGTTGTAAAGCTCTTTCGGCCGGGAAGAAATCGCATCTTTTAATAGAGGGTGTGGATGACGGTACCGGACTAAGAAGCACCGGCTAACTACGTGCCAGCAGCCGCGGTAATACGTAGGGTGCGAGCGTTAATCGGAATTACTGGGCGTAAAGCGTGCGCAGGCGGTTTGCCAAGACAGGCGTGAAATCCCCGGGCTTAACCTGGGAACTGCGCTTGTGACTGGCAGGCTAGAGTACGGCAGAGGGGGGTGGAATTCCACGTGTAGCAGTGAAATGCGTAGAGATGTGGAGGAACACCGATGGCGAAGGCAGCCCCCTGGGCCTGTACTGACGCTCATGCACGAAAGCGTGGGGAGCAAACAGGATTAGATACCCTGGTAGTCCACGCCCTAAACGATGTTGACTAGTCGTTCGGAGCAGCAATGCACTGAGTGACGCAGCTAACGCGTGAAGTTGACCGCCTGGGGAGTACGGCCGCAAGGTTAAAACTCAAAGGAATTGACGGGGACCCGCACAAGCGGTGGATGATGTGGATTAATTCGATGCAACGCGAAAAACCTTACCTACCCTTGACATGTCTGGAATCTTGCTGAGAGGCGAGAGTGCCTTCGGGAGCCAGAACACAGGTGCTGCATGGCTGTCGTCAGCTCGTGTCGTGAGATGTTGGGTTAAGTCCCGCAACGAGCGCAACCCTTGTCACTAGTTGCCATCATTTGGTTGGGCACTCTAGTGAGACTGCCGGTGACAAACCGGAGGAAGGTGGGGATGACGTCAAGTCCTCATGGCCCTTATGGGTAGGGCTTCACACGTCATACAATGGTCGGTACAGAGGGTTGCCAAGCCGCGAGGTGGAGCCAATCCCTTAAAGCCGATCGTAGTCCGGATCGTAGTCTGCAACTCGACTACGTGAAGTCGGAATCGCTAGTAATCGCAGATCAGCATGCTGCGGTGAATACGTTCCCGGGTCTTGTACACACCGCCCGTCACACCATGGGAGTGGGTTTCACCAGAAGTAGGTAGCTTAACCTTCGGGGGGGCGCTTACCACGGTGAGATTCATGACTGGGGTGAAGTCGTAACAAGGTAGCCGTATCGGAAGGTGCGGCTGGATCACCTCCTTTCAAGAGAAAAGAGGTCATGGTTGCCAAGTATCCACAACTTATCGGTTGTTCAGGCGAAGAGCCTCGAAGTGCATGAGAGGGTCTGTAGCTCAGCTGGTTAGAGCACCGTCTTGATAAGGCGGGGGTCGTTGGTTCGAACCCAACCAGACCCACCAGAGTTTTAGGTTGCTCCGAATCAAGTTTGCTTGAGACAAGGGGGCTGTAGCTCAGCTGGGAGAGCGGCGGCTTTGCAAGCCGTAGGTCGTCGGTTCGATCCCGACCAGCTCCACCAGGTCATGTGTGTTTCGGGAAGTCAGAGATGGTGTTTGGATAGACACCATCTCTGACTTCTTGATCGGCGAGAAGCCGGTTTGAGGTTTGCTCTTTAACAAAGTGGAAGAAGTGTAGTACGCATCGAGCCGGTGCGTACTGCAGTTGTGTGATTGCATTGGCTCAGACTGCGTTGTCAGCACAGTTTGGGCCGCACAAACGAGTTCGACCTGTGACAGGGGTGCTTCATTGAGGCACCAAGGTTATAGGATCAAGCGACTAAGTGCATGTGGTGGATGCCTTGGCGATCACAGGCGATGAAGGACGTGTAAGCCTGCGAAAAGCGTGGGGGAGCTGGCAATAGAGCTTTGATCCCACGATGTCCGAATGGGGAAACCCGGCCCGCAAGGGTCATCCCTGGCTCAATACATAGGCCAGAGGAGGCGAACGCGGCGAACTGAAACATCTAAGTAGCCGCAGGAACAGAAATCAACCGAGATTCCGCAAGTAGTGGCGAGCGAACGCGGAGTAGCCTGCACGACTAAACCATCAGCTTAGCAAAACGGTCTGGAAAGTCCGACGATACAGGGTGATAGTCCCGTATGCGAAAAGCCGGTGGCGGGTCTGAGCGTGCGACAAGTAGGGCGGGACACGTGTAATCCTGTCTGAAGATGGGGGGACCATCCTCCAAGGCTAAATACTCGTGATCGACCGATAGTGAACCAGTACCGTGAGGGAAAGGCGAAAAGAACCCCGGGAGGGGAGTGAAATAGATCCTGAAACCGCATGCATACAAACAGTGGGAGCCTCGAAAGGGGTGACTGCGTACCTTTTGTATAATGGGTCAGCGACTTACGTTCAGTAGCGAGCTTAACCGAATAGGGGAGGCGTAGCGAAAGCGAGTCTGATAAGGGCGTCGTAGTTGCTGGGCGTAGACCCGAAACCGGATGATCTATCCATGGCCAGGATGAAGGTGCCGTAACAGGTACTGGAGGTCCGAACCCACTAACGTTGAAAAGTTAGGGGATGAGCTGTGGATAGGGGTGAAAGGCTAAACAAATCCGGAAATAGCTGGTTCTCCCCGAAAACTATTTAGGTAGTGCGTCGTACGGACACTTGCGGGGGTAGAGCACTGTAATCGTTGGGGGGGTCACTGCGATCTACCCCGCGATAGCAAACTCCGAATACCGCAAAGTGATATACGGCAGACAGACATCGGGTGCTAACGTCCGGTGTCAAGAGGGAAACAACCCAGACCGCCAGCTAAGGTCCCAAATGCATGGCTAAGTGGCAAACGAGGTGGGAAGGCACAGACAGCTAGGAGGTTGGCTTAGAAGCAGCCACCCTTTAAAGAAAGCGTAATAGCTCACTAGTCGAGTCGTCCTGCGCGGAAGATGTAACGGGGCTCAAGCCATGAACCGAAGCTGCGGATGTGTCTTTGACACGTGGTAGGGGAGCGTTCCGTAGGCCTGCGAAGGTGTCTCGTAAGGGATGCTGGAGGTATCGGAAGTGCGAATGCTGACATGAGTAGCGATAAAGGGTGTGAAAAGCACCCTCGCCGTAAGCCCAAGGTTTCCTGCGCAACGTTCATCGGCGCAGGGTGAGTCGGCCCCTAAGGCGAGGCAGAAATGCGTAGTCGATGGGAAACAGGTCAATATTCCTGTACCGGTTTTAGATGCGATGGGGGGACGGAGAAGGTTAGGTTGGCCATCTGTTGGAATAGGTGGTTCAAGCGTGTAGGCGTGCCCGGTAGGCAAATCCGCCGGGCTGAGCTGAGGCGTGATAACGAGGACCTTCGGGTCTGAAGCAACTGATACCCAGCTTCCAGGAAAAGCCTCTAAGCTTCAGTCTAGAACTGACCGTACCGCAAACCGACACAGGTGGGCTGGTAGAGAATACCCAGGCGCTTGAGAGAACTCAGGAGAAGGAACTCGGCAAATTGATACCGTAACTTCGGGAGAAGGTATGCCCCGTTAGCTTGTAGGAGAACATCCGAAGGGCGAAGGGGCCGCAGAGAATCGGTGGCTGCGACTGTTTATTAAAAACACAGCACTGTGCAAACACGAAAGTGAACGTATACGGTGTGACGCCTGCCCGGTGCCGGAAGGTTAAGTGATGGGGTGCAAGCTCTTGATCGAAGCCCCGGTAAACGGCGGCCGTAACTATAACGGTCCTAAGGTAGCGAAATTCCTTGTCGGGTAAGTTCCGACCTGCACGAATGGCGTAACGATGGCCACACTGTCTCCTCCTGAGACTCAGCGAAGTTGAAATGTTTGTGAAGATGCAATCTCCCCGCGGCTAGACGGAAAGACCCCATGAACCTTTACTGTAGCTTTGCATTGGACTTTGACGGGACTTGTGTAGGATAGGTGGGAGGCTATGAAACCGGGACGCCAGTTCCGGTGGAGCCATCCTTGAAATACCACCCTGGTGTCGTCGAGGTTCTAACCCAGGCCTGTGAATCCAGGTCGGGGACCGTGCATGGTGGGCAGTTTGACTGGGGCGGTCTCCTCCCAAAAGGTAACGGAGGAGTACGAAGGTCACCTAGGTACGGTCGGACATCGTACTGATAGTGCAATGGCAAAAGGTGGCTTGACTGCGAGACCCACAAGTCGAGCAGGTGCGAAAGCAGGTCATAGTGATCCGGTGGTTCTGTATGGAAGGGCCATCGCTCAACGGATAAAAGGTACTCTGGGGATAACAGGCTGATTCCGCCCAAGAGTTCACATCGACGGCGGAGTTTGGCACCTCGATGTCGGCTCATCACATCCTGGGGCTGTAGTCGGTCCCAAGGGTATGGCTGTTCGCCATTTAAAGTGGTACGTGAGCTGGGTTTAAAACGTCGTGAGACAGTTTGGTCCCTATCTGCCGTGGGCGCTGGAAGTTTGAGAGGGCCTGCTCCTAGTACGAGAGGACCGGAGTGGACGCACCCCTGGTGTACCGGTTGTGACGCCAGTCGCATCGCCGGGTAGCTATGTGCGGAAGAGATAACCGCTGAAAGCATCTAAGCGGGAAACTCGCCTCAAGATGAGACTTCCCCGGGGCCTCGAGCCCCCTGAAGGGTCGTTGAAGACCACAACGTTGATAGGTCGGGTGTGGAAGCGTGGCAACACGTTGAGCTAACCGATACTAATTGCCCGTGTGGCTTGATCCTATAACCTTGAATGCACACTAGAACTCGTAACGTGCGCAGCGCGCGCACCAATCACACAACACACACTTCTTCCTCCTTTGCCCTGCAACCCACGCAGGGAACAAGTCACAGTCTGACGACCATAGCTTTGTGGTACCACCCCTTCCCATCCCGAACAGGACCGTGAAACACAAACGCGCCGATGATAGTGAGGTCCGCCCTCGTGAAAGTAGGTCATCGTCAGACTAACTCACACAAAAAAACGCCCGAACATGTACAACGTTCGGGCGTTTTTGCGTCTACTCACACAGCTATACAAAGAAAATAAAAAACCACAACAAAATTAAAAAAATAACGATATTGAAACAAAGGCTGGCGAGCATCGCATGCACATGTGTTGTAGGCAGCCCTGAATTTCCTTGAGGTCAGTTCGGGACTGAAGGGTAAAATCTCGTGATAACATACGCAGTTACGTATGCTCATGACTCTTGATGTTGTCCTTGGCAGCACGGGTGTGATGGGTTTAACGCCCTGCACGGCGGCGGTCGGATAGTCTGTCGGGAAGCTGCTCACATCCATGTCGGGTGTGGGGATTGGCTCCAAAGTGAATGGGTTCAGTCTGGGGTAAATGATGCTGAAGGTCTTCAGTCACTATCTTCCGTCTCACACACTGCAACAGGTGCTCTTCGATGCCCTGTTGCTGTTCCTTGTCGTGTTGGGCACTGTCATCGTTCTGGCGCCTCCGGGGGTTCCTGACTGGGCCGTCTTCGCACCATCGGCTCTGATCTTCGCCTTGCTGATGGTTGCTCTGAATACGGCCATGGGGCTTTATCGTCCTGTTCTGCAGCGTTGCAAGCGACAGGCGTTTGCTCGTGTGGCTCTGTCGTTGCTGGTCAGCATTCCGGTCGCCTATGGTGTTTTCGGACTGCTGCCCTGGGCCGAGATGGCGCCCCATTCTCTGCAGTGGACCGTCGTGCTGCTGCTGTCTTCCTTGCTGTTGATGCGAGGGCTGATCAACCAAAGGCAGGCCTCCAGCCTGTTTTCCCCACGTGTGCTGATTATCGGCACTGGGGCTGATGCCGCTCAGGTCTATCGTGATTTGACTCGCCCGCTGCAACGTAGCGTCGAGGTGGTCGGTTTCCTGAGGGGCGGCGGGGACGAGAAGCTTGAAGTGGATGCGAGGCAGGTGCTGCCGACGCAAGGGTTGCTCGACGTTGTCCGGACGCTGAAGGTCAACGAGGTCATCGTTGCCGTGCGTGAGCGGCGGGGAGGTGTCTTGCCGCTTCGTGAGTTGCTGGACTGCAAGCTCGAAGGTGTCCGTATTGTCGATCTGTCGTCCTTTTTCGAGAGGGTCCAGGGGCAGGTGAAGCTCGATTCACTCAGGGCGAGTTGGTTGATCTATGGCGATGGTTTCCGCCAGGGTCTGGTCCGTACCTTCGTGAAGCGGGTGTTCGATATTTGTGCAGCATTGGTGCTGCTGATTCTGGCAATGCCGATCATGCTCGTGACGATGCTGCTCATCGTGATCGAGGATGGCGCTCCAGTCTTTTATCGCCAGGAGCGGGTCGGGCTGGGTGGCAGGGTTGTCCGTGTGATCAAGTTTCGCAGCATGCGTCGCGATGCTGAGAAGGACGGCAAGCCGCGTTGGGCGACGTCCAATGATGACCGGGTGACTCGGGTCGGGCGTGTGATCCGCAAGCTGAGAATCGATGAGCTGCCTCAGTTGTTCAATGTGCTTGTCGGTGACATGAGCATGGTCGGGCCACGGCCCGAGCGTCCCTACTTCGTTGACCAACTGGCGAGAGAAATTCCTTTCTACAACGTCCGGCATTGCGTCAAGCCCGGGGTGACGGGCTGGGCACAGGTGCGCTACCAGTACGGTGCCTCTGTTGATGATGCAATGGAGAAGCTGCAGTACGACCTTTACTACGTCAAGAACCATACGCTCGTTCTCGACATCCTCGTGCTTTTCGAAACGGTTCGCGTCGTGCTGACTGGCGAGGGCGCCCATTGAGATGCAACGGAGGTATGTTGGTTGAAGGCGAAAGTGTGCTGGCGACCGCTGGTCTGAAACGAGAGATCTGACGTGCTGGAACTCGCCTTCTGGGGTTACGGCAGTGCGGCGCTAGCCTTCTGTTTCTTCGGGCTTTATGTCTTTTTTGCGTGGCGAGGGGGGCTTCCGGGAGGAGTCCTTCTCGTTGCGGTCGTGCTGTCCTGCCTTTGGGCCGCCACCGAAGCGAGTTCCGTTTATTTTACCGGCGCGCCTTGGCCGGTCTTGGGCGTCCTGCTCGACTGTCTGCGTGGTGCGGCATGGTTTGCCTTTCTCATCGTCCTGATGCGTCCCCTGTGGGGTTCGCGCGTGAGATGGCCTGCATACCTGGCTGCGGGCGTCGTTGCGGGCCAGTTGGCCTCGCTGGCTTTCGAAGTGTTTCTGCCTGGCTTCGTGCTGCCGATTCGGCCTATTCTGGTTGCCTGGCTCGCGCATGCGGTGGTGGGGCTGATGTTCATCGAGCACCTCTATCGCGCGCTTCCCGATGCGTCCAAATGGGGCATCAAGCCCCTGTGCATCGGATTGGGTGCTGGGTACATCTTTGAGCTGTATCTGTTTGCCGATGCTGCCTTGTTCAATCGGGTCAACGTCAACGTCATCGCGGTTCGGGGTGTGGCGCATGCTCTGCTGATACCACTGATCGCTCTTTCCGGCGCGCGCAGCCCTACCTGGACACTACGCATGGCAGTGTCGCGGGAAGTCGTCTTTCATTCTGCTGCGCTTGCCGTTGCCGGGGTCTATCTGCTGGTAATCGCCGCGGTGGCGTATTACGTGCGCTACTTTGGTGAAAGCTGGGGACGGGCATTGCAGATGGCCCTGCTTTTTGCCGGGCTTGTGCTGCTGGGGGCGCTGCTTTTTTCCGGATCGCAACGGGCGCGCCTGAAGGTCCTGCTCAGCAAGCATCTTTTCCCGTATCGCTACGACTATCGTGCCGAATGGCTGCGTTTTACCCAGGCACTGGCTTCGGTGGACAAGGGGCTCGGCCTTGGGCAGTCGGTCATCAAGGCATTGTCGGATCTGGTCGAGAGTCCTGGTGGAGTACTGTGGCTGCGGGATGGCTACGGCACGTTCGTGCCTCACGCTCGCCTGAATCATCCGCAGATCGATGTTGTCGAATCGATGGAATCGGAACTGTGTCGATTTCTCGACGAGCGCGAGTGGATCATCGATCTCGGGGAGTACCGGAGTCGCTCTCGCCACTATGATGGCCTGGTGCTGCCGGATTGGCTCTCCAGCTTGCCGGATGCATGGCTTGTCATCCCCCTCAAGACCACGGACTCAATGCTCGGTTTTGCCGTGCTGTCCATGCCTCGTGCGGCATTCGATGTGGATTGGGAGGTACTCGACCTGTTGAAGACAGCGCAGCGGCAGGCCGCTGGTTATCTCGAAAGGATGATTGCGGCTGAAGCACTTCTCGAGGCGCGCAAGTTCGACTCCTTCAATCGGATGTCGGCCTTCATCGTCCATGATCTGAAGAACCTCGTGGCGCAGCTGTCGCTTATGCTCAAGAACGCGGAACGCCATGGACACAAGCCCGAGTTTCAGCAGGATATGCTCGAGACCGTTTCGCATGTGGAGTCACGGATGAGAGGGCTGATGACGCAGCTGCAGGAGAAGCGCTCGATCGATTCGCCTCGTGGCGTAGATATCGTGCAGGTCATCCGCAGCGTCTGCGAGTCGAAGCGCTGTCAGTCGCCCGTGATCCAGTTGCTTGACCCGCTGCCTGGACACGCGATGGTTCTGGCTCATCCCGAGCGACTGGAAAGAATCATTGGCCATGTCGTGCAAAATGCACTGGATGCCACGAATGAGGATGGTAAGGTGACCGCTCAGCTCAGTCTTGCCGATGATGGCAAGGTGAGCTTGGTGATTGCAGATACGGGGTGCGGCATGTCAGCCGATTTCCTTCGTGACCGCCTGTCCCGTCCGTTCCAGACGACCAAGGCCAGCGGCATGGGCATAGGTGTGTTCGAAACCCGTCAGTATCTGAATGAGATTGGTGGCGACCTCCGGTTCGAAAGTGAGATCGGACGGGGGACGCGAGCAACCATCCTGCTGCCATGCCTGTCGGACAGGCGGCAGGACATACAAGACGGAGTCAGTGAAATTCATGCCTGAAAAGCAGCGGACGCTACTGATCGTCGAGGACGATCCTGCGCTGCAGAAGCAGATGCGTTGGGCCTTCGATGCCTGCGAAACTGTCGTTGCCGACGACAGGGAAAGTGCGATAGCGCAGTTGCGCCGCCACGAACCAGCAGTGGTGACCATGGATCTGGGGTTGCCGCCGGCACCCGACGACGTCACCGAGGGGTTTCAGTTGCTGCGCGAAATACTGGCGCTGGCGCCCGACACGAAGGTGATCGTGCTGACTGGTCAGCATGACCGCGAGAATGCGGTCAAGGCAGTCGGGCTGGGTGCATATGATTTCTTTGCCAAGCCTTTCGAGCCGGAGTTGCTGGCGCTCACGATCGAGCGGGCTTTTCGCATGCATGATCTGCAACTCGAGAACGCACGTCTGTCGGCAATGGGTGCCAGTCCTCTGTCCGGTCTGCTGACGCGCGACCCGGGGATGCTCAAGATCTGTCGCACGATCGAAAAGCTCGCTTCAGCATCGGTCACTGTGGCCTTGCTGGGTGAGAGCGGAACCGGCAAGGAAGTGCTTGCGCGCGGGCTGCACGCGCTGTCTTCGCGCTCGGCGGAACGTTTTGTGGCGATCAATTGCGCCGCGATTCCTGAAGCCTTGCTGGAAAGCGAACTGTTCGGTTACGAGAAAGGTGCGTTCACCGGTGCGGTGAAGCAGACGCTCGGCAAGATCGAGACGGCCAACAAGGGTACCTTGTTCCTCGATGAAATCGGCGACTTGCCGATGCCATTGCAGGCCAAGCTGCTGCGCTTTCTGCAGGAGCGAGTCATCGAGCGGGTGGGGGGGCGTGACGAGATTCCGGTCGATGTGCGCATCGTGTGTGCCACGCATCGGGATCTGAAGGAGCAGATCAAGACGGGAGCATTCCGCGAGGACCTCTACTATCGCCTGGCGGAGATTGTCGTCGACATTCCCCCGCTGAGGGCGCGCGAAGGCGATGCCGTATTGCTCTCTCATGCCTTTGTCCAGCGCTATGCGCGCGAGAACGGGCGTGGCTCGATGACCTTGACCGATGACGCAATCGACGCGATCGAGGTCCATCCGTGGCCTGGCAATGTCCGGGAGCTGGAGAACTGCCTCAAGCGTGCAGTCATCATGGCTGATGGCAACCGCATCACGGCAGATGACCTCGGTTTCGAGGCGGTCGAAGAGGATCTCGAGCGCCTCAATTTGCGCCAGGTCAGGGATGAGGCCGAGCGTCGAGCAGTGCTGCGGGTGCTTGCGCGAACCAACAACAATATTGCCCGGGCGGCCGAGGTTCTCGGAATCAGCCGTCCTTCACTCTATGACTTGATGAACCGCTTCGGTTTGAAGAAGGAGAACGGATCGTGAACAACACTGCAAAGGGCCGGCGGATTTCGTCATGGGGAGGGCGTTCCCGAAGCCTGGCCATGGCTTTGGTTTCTGCCGCCTTGTTGAGTGCCTGCGGTGACAGTCCGGAGCAGATGCTTGCGTCGGCGAAAGGCTATCTGTCCAACAACGACACCAATGCAGCAGTCATTCAGTTGAAGAATGCCCTGCAGGAGAATGGAAGCCTTGCCGAGGCCCGGTTCCTCCTCGGGCGCATCAACCTGCAGCAAGGCGATTCGGCGGGAGCGATCAAGGAGCTGCAGCACGCTCTCGACCTTGGCTATGCCAGGGCCGAAGTGGCACCTTTGCTGGCCAGGGCAAGGATCGGTGCAGGAGAGTTCGATCGAGTGCTGACTGATTTCGCCGATGTGAAACTGGATGACGATACTGCGCAGGCGCGTTTGCTGGCCGCCGTGGGTGATGCCCATTTCGGCAAGGCAAACGTCCAGGAGGCGATTCGGGTCTATCAGCAGGCGCTTGCGCTGCGTGCGACCGATCTCGAGGCCGGAATCGGTCTGGCGCGCGCCCGTCTCTTCAGCAATGACCCCGCTGGAGCAGAGCAGGCCATCAGAGCCGTGGTCGCGCACAACTCTGAGAATGGCGATGCATTGGCCACCCTGTCCGACATCCTGCAGGCACAAGGCAAGCAGGAAGAAGCGCTCAAGGCTCTGGAAGAGGCTGTACGGCTGAGCCCCAATCAAGTGGGCTACCGCTATACGTTGGTATCTCTGCTGTTCCGCAGCGGTCGATACGAAGAGGGCGTGAAGCACTTTGAGGCGATGAAGAAGGTTGCGCCCAACCACCCTTCGACCCGCTATCTCCAGGCATTCATCGATGCGCGCGAAGGCCGTCTGACCGAAGCGCGCGATCTGCTGGTTCAGGTCCTGAACCAGGCGCCCAATTTCATGCCTGCCCAGTTGCTCGCGGGCTCGGTGCTATTGCAGCTCAACGATCAGGCGCAGGCTCGCAATCACCTGAATGCGGTACTCAGCCGGGCGCCTGACCAGCAATTGGCCCGTACTTTGCTGATCACTTCCCATCTGTCCTCGGGTGAAGCGTCGCGTGCGCTCGAACTGCTGCAGCCATTGCTCGAAACGCAGCCGACCGATGCTCGCATCCTGGGGCTGGCCGGGCAGGTGTTTCTCGCCAATGGCAATCTGGCCAGAGCGGAGGACTTCCTGGAGCGCGCAGCCAAGGCTGCGCCCGAAGATCCACAGGCGCGTCTGCGCCTTGGCGCTGCGCGTCTTGCCAGTGGTGATGCAGAGGGTGCGCTGGCCGATTTCGAGAGCGCATCGACGATGGACGGCTCCGCCATCCAGGCGGATCTGGCCTTGGTCGCCACCCACTTGCGGAGCGGCGACACCGAGAAGGCGCTCAAGGCGCAGGCTGAGCTGGAACGCAAACAACCGCAGAACCCACTCGTATACAACCTGCGTGGCGGGGTGATGCTGGCCAGGCAGGACATTCCTGCCGCGCGAGCAGCATTCGAGAAGGCCTTGTCGATCAATGCCGATTTCCTTGCGGCCGCATTGAATCTGGCGCGTCTGGATATTGCCGAGAAAAAAACAGAGGATGCGCTGGCGCGCATTCGTGCGATCGCCGACCGCAACGACAAGAACGTCGAAGCCCGTCTTGCCCTGGCGGAACTGCAGGCCTCGACCGGTGCCACGCCTGCCGATGTGCTTGCCACGCTTGAGCGCGCGGAAGCGGCTGCACCGGGAACCCTGGTCCCAGGCCTGGCACTCATCCAGCATCACTTGCGCAATCGGGAATTCCCGAAGGCGCTCGCCGCTGCGCAAAAGCTCAGTGCTGCCAATCCGAACGACCCCCGCGTGGTCGACGCGCTTGCTCGTGCCCAGCTGTCGGCCAATGAAACTCAGCAGGGCATTGCGTCCCTGAATCGGCTGGCTGCGCTGCGTCCGCAATCTGCGGCTCCCCTGATCCAACTGGCTGATGTGCATCGGCGGGCAAAGAACAATGATGCTGCCGAGCAGGCGTTACGCAAGGCACTTGCGGTGCAACCGGATTCGATCGATGCTCAGCAGCGCTTCGCAGGGTTGTCGCTGGAGCGCGGGTCGCGTGGGGATGCGCTGAAGATTGCCAAGGATGTGCAGAAGCAGCACCCCGCCAGTCCGGCGGGCTACGTGCTGGAAGCGGAGATCGAGTCGGGCGCCAAGCGTTGGGCAGAGGCGGCTTCCGCTTATCGTCAGGCCATTGAACGCAGCAACAGCGGGGAAATCGTGGTTCGCCTGCATGAGGTGCTGACGAGAGGGGATCGCAAGGGCGAGGCTGACAAGCTTGCTGTCAGCTGGTTGCGTGAGCATTCCCAGGATCTGGTGGTGCGCGGCTATCTCGCCGAGCGCGCGCTTGCCGAAAAACGTTATGCGGAGGCGCTCGATACCTTCGAGACGATGAGGGGGATCGCGCCTGACAACCCGCTGGTGCTCAATAACCTGGCCTGGGTCGCCAGTCAGCTCAAGAACCCGAAGGCGCTCGAGTACGCGGAGCGGGCGCAAAGCCTGGCACCGGACAATGCGTCCATTCTCGATACCCTGGGTGTGATCCAGATCGAACAAGGTCAGACGGACAAGGGCCTGGCCAACGTGCAGCGTGCGGTATCGCTGGCACCGGACTACTTGGAGTTGCGTTTGAGTCTGGCACGTTCGTATGCAAAGCTGGGACGCAAGGACGAGGCCCGCAAGGAACTCGACACTCTGATGCCCAAACTGGAAGAGAACACGCCCCTGCACTCGGAAGCAGCCGAGTTCCGGAATTCGCTGTGATGATCTTTACCAATTGATTTGAATACATTGCAACAAGGAAGCTGTTCATGAACACCATTGCTGTCGTTGGTCTGGGCTATGTTGGTCTGCCGCTTGCTGTCGAATTTGGCAAGAAACAAAAGACCCTTGGTTTCGACCTGTCTCCACAAAAGGTTGCCGCTTACCGCGATTTCATCGATCCGACCGGCGAAGTTGCCACCGAGGATCTGCGCGCAGCCACGCATCTGACTTGCCACACTGACCCCTCTGTGCTGAAGGAGGCGGATTTCATCATCGTCGCCGTGCCCACACCGGTCGATGATGCACATCAGCCGGATCTGACTCCGCTGGTGAAGTCGTCTGAAACCGTTGGCCGCAACATGAAGCGTGGGGCGATCGTGGTTTATGAGTCCACGGTTTATCCAGGCGCCACCGAAGAGGTCTGCATTCCCATTCTCGAGCGTGAGTCCGGTCTGGAATGGAAGAAGGACTTCTTCGTCGGCTATTCGCCCGAGCGTATCAATCCGGGTGACAAGGAGCGCACTGTGACCAAGATCGTCAAGGTCGTGTCCGGTGATACGCCCAAGACGCTGGAAACCGTGGCGCAGGTATACGGTTCTGTGATCACTGCCGGTGTCTGCCCGGCAAGCTCGATCAAGGTTGCCGAAGCGGCCAAGGTCATCGAAAACACTCAGCGCGACCTCAACATCGCGCTGATGAACGAACTGGCAGTCATTTTCCACAAGATCGGCATCGATACGCTGGAAGTGCTCAAGGCCGCTGGCACCAAATGGAATTTCCTGCCGTTCCGGCCGGGCCTCGTCGGCGGTCATTGCATCGGCGTCGACCCCTACTATCTGACGCACAAGGCCGAAATGCTCGGCTATCACCCGCAGGTCATCCTTGCCGGTCGGCGGATCAATGACGGTATGGGCAAGTATGTCGCCGAGCAGACCGTCAAGAACATGATCGCCTCGGGCTCCAGTATCAAGGGTGCCGATGTGGTCGTGCTCGGGCTCACCTTCAAGGAGAACTGCCCTGATCTGCGCAACAGCAAGGTCATCGACGTCATTCGTGAATTGCAGAGCTACGGCTGCAAGGTCCACGTCCATGACCCGGTGGCCGAATCCGCTGAAGCCGAGCATGAGTATGGTGTGAGCCTGTGTGCCTGGGATGCCCTGCCTCAGGCGCAAGCCATCGTTGCGGCCGTCGCGCACCAGCAGTACCTGGACATGCCCGTTACCGATCTGTTGCAAAAACTCTCGCCGGGTGGCGTGTTCAGCGACGTAAAATCGGCCTACGATCCGGCGGCGCTCGAGGCTGCGGGGGCAGTTGTCTGGCGCCTGTAAGGGCCATCGTATTGGTGAGGCAGTGATGACGAAGCAGTCCGCAGTGATCCGTTCCAGTTTTGGCCGTTCCGGGATTGTCAGGAATGGCATGAAATGGATGCTCGGGCTCCTGATCGCACTGCCTGCACCGACGGTATTTGCCGTTGACAAGCGTCTTGCCGAGAAGGCGCGTTATCTGACGCAGGAGGCCCTTAGCTACGAACACGGCGAAGGGGTTCCGCGTGACCAGCCCTACGCAGCCAGGCTCTATTGCGAGGCGGCTCGCCTGGGTGACGTCGAGGCGATGTATTCCCTGGGCTGGATGTATGCCAATGGCCGTGGTGTCGAACGCAACGATGCCTATGCCGGTGCCTTGTTCGCCCAGGCTGCCGGCAAGGGCCATGAGCATGCCAGGAAGATGTTGCGCTACACGGGCGAGGACACTCGCACGAAGCCCGAATGCTTGCGCAGGCCGGCGGATACGGTGCGTGAGCACTGGCCGATCGATGGACTCATCGCACGCCTGTCCCCGGAGCGCCGTGAGGTTGCTCGCCTGCTGTCCGATCTGTCGCCGAAGTATGGTATCCAGCCTGCACTGGCACTGGCCATCGGTCTGACCGAGTCGGCGCTGAATCCGCAGGCTTTGTCGCCCAAGAATGCGATGGGCGTCATGCAGTTGATTCCTGAGACGGCAGAGCGCTTCAACGTCACCAAACCCTATGACCCCGAGCAGAACATCCGTGGCGGTCTGGCCTATCTGCGCTGGCTGCTGGCCTACTTCGAAGGTGACATTGCCCTTGCGGCGGCAGCCTACAATGCCGGAGAGGGAGCGGTTGACCGTCATCGTGGCGTACCGCCTTATCGAGAGACGCAGGCTTATGTCGAGCGCATTCTTCGCCACGTCGGTCAGGCGCATCACCCTTATGACAGTAGCGTCGTTTCTCCCAGTCGGATGCTGCGGACTTTGCGTGTGGCCGCGCAGGAAGAGAGCGGAACATGAACGTTGCGCTGCAGTGTGTGGAACACGACAGGGGGCGTCGGCGGGTGCTGCAAGCAGTCTGTGCTCTTGCAGTGCTGACGGCATTTCCAGGGTTTGCCCAAGCGGATCTGGTCGATGTCCTGCCCAGGATAAAACCTTCAATCGTTGCGGTCGGTACCTACCAGCGTACACGCAGCCCCGCTTTCCTGTTTCGCGGTACAGGCTTCGTCGTTGGCGATGGGCGCACGATTGCCACCAATGCCCATGTGCTTCCTGACGCGATCGCAAGCGAGAACATGGAGATGCTTGTGATCGTCGTTCCTGGCAAGGATCAGCAGGGGACGGTTCGGCAGGTCAGCCGTGTTGCCAGCGAACGTAGCCGCGATCTTGTCTTGCTCAGGCTCGAAGGCGGTGAAGCCTTGCCAGCCCTCAAGCTGTCTGCGCGCGAGCGGGTGCAGGAGGGACATGAAATCGCGTTTACCGGCTTCCCGATTGGTGCCGTGCTGGGTATGACACCGGTCACGCATCGCGGCATTGTCTCCGCGATCACACCGATCGGTATTCCCCAGGGTAATTCGCGCGACCTCAATCCGGCTCTCATCCGTCGGCTGGCCAACGATGTGTTCCGCGTCTATCAGCTCGATGCCACGGCTTATCCCGGCAATAGCGGTAGTCCTGTGTTCGATCCGAAAACAGGTGAGGTGATCGGCGTCATCAATATGGTGTTCGTCAAATCAACCAAGGAAAGTGCGCTGTCTGATCCATCGGGCATCAGCTATGCGATTCCCGTAGAGTATCTGCACCAGTTACTGGGGAACACCCCCTGAACGGCGCCAGACGACATCTCTGAATGGCAGGTGCAACAAAAAACCCGCGGGGCAAGTGGCTGCGCGGGTTTCTGTTGCTTCCGGGTGCTGCTTGGTGCTTTGAGTTGGTCCGTCACCAGGAATCGAAGAATCTGGCAGATGCCATGCGCCGCACGGGTGTCGAGCTGGATCGATTGAACGATACCGTCAAAAATACCGTCATCGCGCGATGGCTGGGCCGGTGATCGGGGAGCGGCAGGAGGTCAGGCAGCTTTCGCCAAGGCCATGTGGATCTCGACCTCTTCGTACGGCACACAGACCGCATCGTCGTCGGTGCGCTCGACCAAATTGAGTTCGGCGAGCTTGGCGATGTCGGCATGGACGTTCGAGTAGTTGCGGCCGGCCGCCTTGGCAAGCGCATACACAGAGCACGGCCCCGTTCGACGGAGCACGCCGAGCAGATCGAGCCGCGCGGGGGTGATCTCGGCAAACAGCGCCTTGGCCGACTCGAACGACAGGTGGTAATCCGCGCTTCCCCCGCCAGCCAGATCGGCCAGCGCCGCGTCGAAAATGCTGTTGCGGGCGGCAACTTCAATGATGGCTTTCATCGCTTCCACTCCTTCCAATATATGGCCGGGTAGCAATATGCCATTCCCGCGAGCGGACAGCAAAAACCCGCCACGCGGGCGGGTTCGGTGTGCTGCTCCGGCGCTCGTGCATTATCCAGCGCTGGATGCTCCTTTGGTTGTTCCGATGAGCAGATCGCGCGAATCGTTGACCAGATCCATGGCCTCGCTGAGACATGCGGACAGGGAATGCTGGCTCAGGTTGTCGATGTCGCCGGTGGATTCAAGCGTGTAGATCATGTCGATGAGCGCGGCGGCCGCTGACAGCTTGAGGTTGATGGCATCCACATCGATGTTGTCCGTGCTCATGCTTGGCCTCCCGCCTTCCGCTCATTCAAGAGAAAAGCTGCTTCTTCGCCAACTTCGACCATTGCGGCGATGGTGTCGAACGAATGCGCCAGTGAGAAAAGCAGTTCTGGCACATCGTCCGCGCTCCGGAAGTTCCCCGCCCTGCGAGAGGTTCTATCCCCATCTGCCGAGATCAAGCACCCCAGTCCTTCGCAGATTCCGGAAAGGCGGCGTGCCTCATCTGCTGCCTCTTCGGCCAGGCTTTCAAGGGTTTTTAGTTCGTCCATACTCAAGTGCTGCTTGGATTGATTGAACATCGTGCGCATGGCTTGCTGTACTGTACTCATGGTCACTTCCTCCCGAAGGTCAGACGATAGGCTCGCGCCGGGCCGGCGAAGCGGCGCAGCGCGCGGTACAGGGTGAAGCGGCTGATCGCGCTCATGCCGCACCTCCAGTATCTGTGGGCATGTCGTTGAGCCGGTTGCGCACATCGGCAATCATCCCCATCGCGTCGCCGATTGCCGTGTTCAGCGTGTTATCGCAGAGGGAGTCCAGGTCGCGGCCCACGATGAAGATCAGATCGAGGATGGCGATGGCGCTGCTGATCTTGCTGGTCATTTCGTTGATTTCATCAACGGAGAAGGTATGGGATGTGGTGCTCATGCTGCCCTCCCTTCCACCTTCGCCAGGGCGGCGCGAAGCGACATGAGCACGGCGCCTTCCGGCGTATGTTCGGAAGGTTTCCACTTCTGCCTGGTCAGCAAGGCTTCTGCTGCACTTGCGGCTTGGTGCATATCCGGCGCGGCCGCGATCAGCCGCTCGTTTGCATCGGCCTGCTGTTCTTGTGCGCGTTCGTTGCTCCGGTAGAGGATGTCGTCCATTTTGGATGCCAGCGCGCCAATGGCCTCTACAAGGCCCGAGCGCATCCAGTCGCCAAGATCAACATCGCCGCCGCTTTCTGTGTTGAGCACCGCGACGATAGCGCGAATGCCGCGCAGGTGCGCCGCAAGGGACTGCGCGCTGGGAGCCCGCAGCAGAAGGTCATGATCGAAGCCGCACGCGGAGCTGTGCTGGTATATGACGCGAAGGTCGAGAGGGCCGTCAGGTTCGACGGCAGAAGAGGGCGCGGGCGTGCCGGTGGTGGGGTGTGCCATGGTGGTGCTCCTGGATTGCGGTCATGTTTTCCGCTTCCCGTCGCCAAACGGGTGGGCGGAACCGTGTCGGGTTGGCGAACCGGATCCAGGAACCGGCAGACCTTTCGGTCTCCCAACACGGCCCGCCCATAGGGCAGCACCATGCTACGGACGTAAAAAAACCGCGCGGGGCGGTTATCCGCCTGGATGTTTCCCGGTCGCCAAACCGGTGCCCCGTTGTTTGCGGGACGTGTGCAGAGTAGGCGGACAGTGGTGGGGCTGTCAAGTGCTCTCACTGCAATGGATCGCCTTGCACAGTGTGCGCCAATGGCGTACAGTTATTTGCATGATCTTCATCGAAACCCCGGTCTTCACCAAGCGCCTGCGGGAACTGCTGGATGACGACAGCTATGCAGAATTTCAGCGCACGCTGGCTGATCGGCCGGATATGGGCGATGTGATCGAAGGAACTGGCGGAATCCGCAAAGTGCGGATTGCCAGCAGCGGGCGCGGCAAGCGCGGCGGTTCTCGGGTCATCTACTACCACTTTGTGTCAGCAGCGCAGATTGCGCTTCTGTTGATCTATCCGAAGAATCAGAAGGACGACCTGAGCAGTGACGAACGCAAGGCGTTGCGATACATCGTTGAGACGTGGAGGTAAGCGCAATGGGCAGTTTTTTCGAAGACCTGATGGAAAGCGTTCAGCAGATGGACGAAATCCGGCGGGGAGAGCGCCAGCCGTCCCGTGAGTTCGCCGTCGATGCGCTGCAGGTGAAGGAAATCCGTAAGGCTACCGGGCTCTCGCAAGCGCGGTTCGCCAAGGTGATCGATGTACAGGTGGGAACCTTGCGCAACTGGGAGCAGGGGCGCCGGGAGCCGACTGGCCCAGCAAAGGCGCTGCTGCGTGCCATCCACAACGATCCTGAGCATGTGCTGCGCGCGCTTGCTGGATGATTTTGTGGCGCGCGCATGCGGTATAAGTGAGCGGTGACCATGAACAACGCAATGACCTACAAGGGCTACACCGCCCGGATCGAGTACGACGACAGCGACAAGATCTTCTTCGGTCGCCTGGCCGGCTTGAGGGACATCGTGACCTTTCACGGGGAATCGGTTGCCGAACTGGAAACAGCCTTTCACGAGTCGGTCAACGATTACCTGGCGGCATGCGAAAAGCTCGGCCAGAAGCCTGAGAAGCCGACCTCTGGCCGGCTGATGTTGCGTGTGCCGCCCGAGGTGCATAGCGCCGCGCTGATTGCTGCTCAGGCCGCTGGCACCAGCCTGAACCAGTGGGCGGCGAAAGCTTTGACAGAGGCGGCGCGCAGGTAGTCGCAGTCGCGCGTTGATCCGACTGGCATGTGAGGCTGAACACTCCGTGTGAGCGTGACTGGTCTCGCCTGCTACTTTGTGACGGTGGCGGCAACGTGAGTTTTCGTGAGTAGTTGCCAGCCTTATCCACTCCGTCGCAGCACCCGATCAGCGGATACCCGGCGGCTATCTTCACGCGCGCGTTAGGGGCTGCTGGATTTCAACTTTTTTCAACATCCATGCGCTCGGTGATGGCCGCGATCTCAAGTTTTCTCAGGTTTTCTCAGGTTTGCAAACCTTCACCCCCAGCCCGAACGTCTGAAAAAGGGCATCGAAGGCCTCGGCCTGTGTCTGCGGCCTCAGCCGGTACAGGTTTGCCGTGTAGCGCTCTCCGGTACGGGCGGTGCGACGGATCACGGCCGAGCCTCCGATGGCCTCGATGATCCGTTGGCGCCGGAGCCAAGAGAATGCAATCCGCACTCGGTACTCGTCGCAACCCATGACGCGGGCGATGTCGGACGTGGAGAACACTGTGCGGCCATCGGTGTCGATTTCGCCGCGGTAGTCGGTGATGGCCGCCAGCACTGCTTCGGTGGTGACTTTCGTCATGCTTCAATACTCCCTGTCCATTCTCGGAAAGGGTCTGGCTGCACTCCTGCGCGGCTGCCCCGTCATGCATTCATCTGTGGTTATTCGAGGTTCGCGAACGCCCCTTCCTCGCGCAGCCCCTCGCGCTTGGGCGACAGGAAGATGCCGTCCCTGATCTGCGTGGCGTTGCGCAGCTTGGCGCGGTAGGCCTGCTGGAAGGACAGGGCGTTGAAGGCGAAGGCCGGGTTCTGGCGGCTGAAGCGCTGGGCCAGGGTGATGGCCTCTTGCTGCGCCTCCCGGTCGCCCGCCATCGTGGCGGCCACCCACATGTTCAGGAGCTCCGAGCGCCGGGCCTGCAGCCTGGCCTCCCGTCCCTTCACCGCGGCGCGGCCCTCGTACATCTCGGCCATCCGTGACGGCTGGAAGCCCATGGCCGTACCCACGATCTCCGCCGGCGTCAGATCGATGCCCAGATCGTCGCCACGCCACGAGCGCACGCCTTCATCGCTGAAGCGGTAGGCCTTGAGCGGGGCGCTGATGAACTTCGGCATCATCGATTCCACGCCGCGGGCGAACTTGCCTTCCTCGAAGGCCTGCATCGCCGTGCCCATCTGCCCGGCGTAGCCCGCCACCGGCCCGAGCAGCGTCAGCATCCAGGCCTCGACCAGGTCGCGGCCCTCGGCTTCCTTGTTCGGCGCCCGCAGCCACAGATCGCCCAGTCCCACGCGAGAGGCCATATCGACGTTGAGCAGCATGCGCATCGGACCGTGGGCGATGGCCTCGCCCGCCTTCACGTCAAACACGTCGGCCAGCATCTTCCGGTACTCGGTTTCCCACTCCCACGGATCGTCCTCGTCGCCCATGCCCAGCGCCAGCAGGGACAGCAGCGGAGTGATACCGAAGACGCCCAGCGGCAGCCCCAGCGTGCCGGCGGCGGTGAAGTGCATCGCCGCCACCCCGAGCAGCATGCGCCGCGCCTCGCGCTTCACCTGCGGACTCTCGCCCTTGAGCGCCTGGTAGGCGTTGCGCCACAGCAGGTAGGTCATCTGCTGGCTGTACTGCTTGAACATCGTGATGACGCGGGTGAAGTTGCCCTGCATGAAGCGGGCGCGGTTCGATGCCGAGTAATCGAAGTGCGTGCGGATCAGGGCATTGCGCGCCGCCTCGACTGCATCGGCATGGGCCTGCCCCTTGTCGCGGGCCAGCCGGTAGGTCGCCAGGGCCGATACCTGGCGGTTGAAGACTTCGGGAACATGGAAGGTCCAGCCGACGATCTTCATCGCCCGGTTGATCGCGAAGGCGCGCTTGCTCACCGTGCTGTCGGTGTTGGCCGTGCCGGCCAGGTCCTGCGCCTGGGTCAGGTTGATGAGCCCCATGTTCTCCAGCTCGCGGATCGCCTTCTGCTCGTCGGCCGAGAGATTCGGGTTGCCTTGCATGACGAAACCCGACCACTTCTCCCACTTGCCGCCGAAGTAGTCCTTGCTCGCCTTCGTCATCGCCGCGCTGGCCTTGCCGAAGCCGTAGCGGGCACCCAGCCAGGGCAGGGTAACGAACGGCGTCTGCGTCAGGTTCACCAGGCCGCTGGCGATCGAGCCGCCCAGCGACATCACGAAGCCCACCTGGCCGGCCGCGGCAGCGACCGGATGCGTGTTCGGGTTCAGCAGCAGATCGAGCCGGCGCGTCAGTTCATTGACCACCTGCTGCTGCTCGGTTGTGTCGCCGCCCGCGTCGCGGATGTCCTTCTGCATCTCGTCGATCAGCAGCGAGAGCTCGTGCGCGTGCTGGATCTTGGCGATGTGGTGGCCGGCGTGCTGCATGCTGGCGGCGAAGGCGCGCATCGCATCCGAACTGAAGCCCGGCACGCCCTTGCGGTGGCGGAAGTGGCGGCGGTAGCTCGCATCCGGCAGCGTGCCGATGGCCAACTGATTCAGGTTGTCCATGAGGTTGGCTTTCTCGGCCGCGGGCAGGTCCAGGGCGTTGATTCGCTCCAGCACGTCGCCGACGAACTGTCCGGCCGCACCGTCGCGCGTGGCGGAGTACTGCGCCTTGTGGGTGGCCTTCACCGTCCAGCCGGTGGCGCGCAGTTGGCGCATGCGCATCTCGCGCCTGGCGCTGGATTCGAATGTCTCGACCATGCGCTCCTTGCCCTTGTCGGCGATCAGCACCAGGTCGCCGAAGCGGGCCAGCGGGAAGTACGGCCCGTCCTTCAGGTAGTTGTCGAACTCGAGGCGAATCTGCGCCGCCACCCGGGCGCCGTTCGTGCCGGCCATCTCGGCACGGTTCGCCAGGCCGTCGCGGATCGAGCTCAGCGTGTCGCGGTAGGTGTCGCGTACCTCGCGATAGATGTCCTTCGCGGTGTTGGGCAGGCTGTCCCACAGCCGCATCATCTCGGCCTGCTCGGCATTGAACTCGCCACCCTGCCGCTGGGCATCCGGATCGAACTGCGCCAGCGTGGCGCGGTGCATCAGGTCGGACATGCGATCGGAGACTTCCGATGGCAACTGCCGCCACTGCTCGATCAGGTTGTCCGCGCGTTCGGCGGTGCGCTGGCGCACGGTGTCCATCTGCCGCACGACATCATCGAAGCGCTTCACGCCCGGCATCGCATCGCCCCAGATGTCGGTGATCTGGTCGCGGGTCAGCGCCCCCATCGCCCAGCCGCGGTTCGAGCGCAGGGCATGGGCGATCCATTCGCCCACGGTGAGCCGTTGCGGGGGTAGCGCGTCGCCGGTGGTGTAGGGCGATGCCTCCTCGCGCATGGCGATGGAGCGCAGGCCGCTGTCCATGAAGTCGCGCGCGGCCTCGACGCCGGATTCCGACAGCGCCAGCCCGTCGGCCTGCACCACGTCCTTGAAGATGCCCTCGCGCATCAGGAAGTCGAAATGCGCTGCGTGGCCGTTCTCGGGCAGCACCAGGAAGCGGCTTCCGCCGCTGCCGGTTTCTCGCGCGGCACGGCGGACCACCGCTTTCAGGCGTGCGATCCCGACCTTGCTGCGATCCTTCAGCAGCGCCGCCGGCAGGTCGACCAGCAATTGCACACGCAGACGCCGATCGGTGGTGATGATGGTGGCGTGGCCGTTCGGGACCTGCAGGATCTTCCCCATCATCGCCACGTCCTTCGGGCGCGACAGCTTCACGCCGAGCAGTTCGTGCTCGAGCTCGGGGCGGCTCTTGAAGTCGATGCCTGCCAGCTCCGGCGCCTTCACGACCTCCATCTCATCCATGCGGTGGATGACTGCGTACTCGTTGTGGTCGATGACGACGTGGCCGCGGAAGGCGCCGGGATGGGCGCGGGCGATGGACTCGGTAATGCGAAGGTCGGCTCCGGATGGGGTGGCGTGGCCGCTCGGGTGGTTGTGCAGGATGTAGAAGCCATCGGCGTCGAAGCGCGCCATGTTCTCGCGCAGGCTGTCATCGAACACATCGAGCGGCGGCAGTGCCACGGCGGCGGGCATGCGCGACGTTACCCCGGTCTCGCCAACGATGCGGCCGTCCTTCACGAAGAAGGTGCGGAAGGTCTCGAAGCGGGGATCGCGATACACCTGTGCCAGGCTGGCCAGATCGGCCGGGCCGTCGATGCGCAGGCCGGTCAGCTGGTTGGCGCGTCCGGCGGTGAATCCTTCGTAGAGCGCGGAGCCGAGTACGGTGGGCTGGCTTCCGTCAGGACCACGGCGCCGGGCAGCACTTGCACCGATGATCCGTCGCTGAAGGTCTGCGAGTGCAGATCGTCCGGTGCTGCGCTGGGCGTCGGTGGTGTCGGGGCGGGTGTCGATGTGGGGGTAAGGGTCGGGCGTGGCATTCGAGGCCTCCTGTCGCGGGCTGGCCGCTTCCGGCGCGGTAGTGGTGTCGATGAGTCGGGCATTCGTGCCAGCGCGCCAGAGGGCGCCTTCGGCATCCGGGCGATGGGAGTACTGGCCGAAGAGCGAGCCGTCCGGGCGCAGGACCTGGAAGCGAGGTGCGGGCGCCTGTGCAGCCGCCGGTGCAGTTGCCGGGCTTTCAGCAGGCAGGGCCGCGGACAGCTTGCCGCGGATGAAATCGTCCAGCTCTTGCCAGGTCTTTCCCGCGTGGCGCTTCGCGATCACGTTCGGGGCGCCGGCCTTCGTTGCCCAGCCGGCGCGGGCGGCGATCTGCTGGCGCTGTTCCGCAGGCATCGCATTCCAGCGCGCGGCCGGCGAGGTGTGGACCGTCTGATTCGCTGCCGCTGGCTGCGGATTGGCCTGCATCGCCTGCGTCAGCCGGTTCTGCAGCTCGCCGCTCAACTGCCGCCAGGGTCGGGCCGGCACGTTGCCGCGCTGCACCGGGTTCAGGCCGGCGAGGTTTGCCACCGCCTGGCGTTCGGCCGGGGCCATCGTGGCCCACAACTCGCCGGCGGCTGTGGTGCTCAGTTCTGCCGGCGTCTGCTGCGTGCTTGAGGCGGCCGCGGTCAGGGTGTCACCGCTGCCGGATGCTGTTGCGCGGCGCGTCAGTTCGGCCTGTGCGGCTTCCTTCCAGCCGGCTTGCCCGTTGCTTGCCAGGTACTGCAGTTGGTCGGCGGTGCGCCCGGATACGTCGGGCAGGGTGCTTTGCGCCTGCGTGTCGGTCGTTTCCACCGCCGGCTGCGGCGCGGTAGCCGTCCAGTTCGATCCGGTGTCCGGGGCTTGCGGCTGGAAACGTGCGACGGCGGCGCGCTGCTCAGAGGTCAGGGATTCGGCCGGTGCGATCCCGAAGCCCGTGCCGTCGGCGTTCGGCACCACCATCACCGCGCTGCCGTCCTCGCTCATCCATCCGGCCAGGCGCTGGGCGTTCTCCAGCGGAATGGGGGACTGCTGTTGCGTGAAGGCCGCGAACTCGCCGAAGTTGGGCAAGGGCTGGACGTCGGTATCGCCGCCTTCGCTGTCGGTCTCGATGGTGGTGGCCTGAGACATCGGACCCGTTGCCACCGGTGCTTCGGTCGGGAGCGCTGCGCCGCTATCCACGGCCAGGGCTGCCGCGGCTGACATCGGGCCAGTGTTCGGATCGAGGCCCATCAGCTCGGACGGAAGCGGGGCGGGGGTGTCGGGAGTGGGCGCCTGCGGAGTGTCCATCGTATGGACACCATCGATGATGGCCTGGCCCGCGCCATCCGGGGCAACAGCCGGCGCAGTGTTCGCCTGCATATCCTGCTGTGCTGCCTGTCCGCCGGTGGGCGCGCGTGCCGCCTCGACGTCGAAGATGCCCCCATCGGGCTGGGCAGTGCGTGTGTGCCGGGTCGGCCCCACGGCCGCACCCCCCAGACCGAGGATGCCTTCGGCCGCGGCATTCAGCGCCACGTCTTCCAGCAGGCGCTGATCGGGCAGTGCGCGACGGATACCGACGTTCGAGGCCAACTGCTCGACCGCGCCCTGGGTGGCTTCGTCCGCCACGCCGATGGCGGCATTCGCGAGGCGGCCACGGGCCGGCGCCACGCGTGCCGCCATGCCTTCCAGACCGTACTTGCCGCCGACGGCGCCGATCGCACCCGCGGCCAGAATCTCGGGCGTGTTTCGGCTGAAGCTGCTGCCGATCTGCGCCTTCGCGTCGGCCTCGCTCATTGTCTGCCGCAGGCGGGCATATTCGGGGCTCGATGCCTGCAGCTCGGTATCGGGCGTGCCGTCGATCTTCTCGTGGATGTTGCCGCGCACTTCACCTGCCGACAGGCCGCCGGCCAGGCCCATCGCCGTGCCGGTGCGTACGGCGGCATTTGCTCCCTGCAGCGCCTTGCCGACGGCGCCGAACGGGCCGAGGTTGCCGGCCACTTCCGCGGCGGTGCCGATCGGGTCTTCGGTGATGGCGTGCTTGAGGTAGATGCCGGCCTTGTCCAGCTCGCCGTCGGCTTCTGCGAGCTTGCGGGACAGGTCGGCGCGCTGCTGCTGCTTCCAGTCGGATTGCGACTGATGCCCGGACTCGATGAATCCCTCGATGGCCTTGGACGGAGCGGAACCAGGCGCGACCAGATCGACGCCGGCTTTCGCCAGCCCGGCGGCCGCGTTGGCGGTGTCGATCATGAAGTCGTTCGCGTAGGCGAAGGCGTTGCGCTTCGGCTCGGGCGGGGCGAGGTCGGCGAACAGCGAATCGGCGCTGCTGCTGCTCGTCCCGCTGGTGCCGCTCGAGGCCTGCCGGGCCGGTGCCAGATCGGAGAACAACCCATCCGCCGCATCCTGGCCGCCGCTCGGTGGCGGCGCGGTGCGTTCAGCCCGGCCGGGGGCCAGATCGGAAAAGAGGTCGTCGGCGTTCATCACTTCAGATCCCCGAACGACATCCCAAACTCACCGAGGCGGGCCATCACCGCATCGCGGTCGTAGCCCGCCTCGATCGCCCGGCGCGCGGACTGGAGGGCGGCGTCGCGGCTCACGCCTTGTGGCAAGCCCCTGGGGGCGGTGCGCGGCTGAACGACTGTCGCGGTGCCGTCGCGGTTCAGCACCATCGGTACGCGGCGGGTGCCGGCCATGGCGTTACCGGGGTCAAGCGCTTCCTCGTTGTAGATGACCTTCTGCTCGGTGTCGCTCTCCGGCTTCAGGATGCCGGCGGCGATCGCCTGGGCGCGCGCTCGGCTGATCGCGGTCTGATCGGTGGAGTCTGCCGTGTCGAGTAGTCCCTGCCGCGCTTGGCGAACGAATGCGGCATCCGTCATTTTTCCGCTGTGTTCGGTCAGGTCCATGCCGAGGCGTTGTTGATCGAAGCCCACGCGTTGCGCGTCGAGCCCGAGGCGCTGGCGGGCCAGGTCGGCATCGGTTGTCATGCGCTGCTGATTCAGCGCGTTCTGCTGCTGCCCGGCGATCAACTGCGCCGCCACTTGCCGGCCGCTGCGGCTGGGGCCGGTGAGCAGGCTGCGGGTGGTCTCGTCCTGCGACGCCTGGCGCGACAGTGCGCCGCCGGCATTGAAGTTGGCTCCATCGCGGATCGCCGTCATCTCGCCGCGAATCGTGTTCGCCCTGGCCATGCGTTCGTTGGCGAGGTTCAGGTCGAACACCTTGCGTGTAGTTCTGCGGCAGCGCATTGCTGCCGTCGCCTGAAAATTCCATCACGCCATTGGCGCCGCGTTGGGCGGTGATGCCTGTGCCGCGAACCTGCTGCTCGGCGTTGTAGAGATCCTGCGCCTGGCTGTTCGCGCGTTGCAAGCCGCCGGGCGCCTCCCGCTGCCACGCTTGCCGATAGGCGTCGCCGGCATCGTTGCGTTGCTGCTGGCTCAGATGGCCGAACGAATTTCCCGCGATTCCCTGTGCTGGCCCGGCTGATGCCGCGCCGGTGGCACCGAAGGTGCGTTCTTGTGTCCCTTGTGCCAAGGGGGGCGATACGGTCCTGGCGAATTTGGCTACCCCCATCTCCCGGCCGGGTTCGGCAAGATCCTGGCCTTGAACTCTGAGCCCCATGCCGGGGGATTGAAGTTCGCCGAATCGCCGCGTCACTGCCTCGGGAATCGCAGGTTCAATGGAGCGTGCGAACCGCGGCAACTGTGGCTCTCTGGACGTCACCTGGCCGTAGGTCACGCCCGTCCAGCTCGATCGTTCCTCCTTTGGCGGAACCGTTCTGCGGAAATTACTAGGCGGCGGGGCGCTGAGCTGAGTTTGGGGCAGGACCATTCTGTGGGAATTGCCGGGCGGGGGAGCGGTGAGCTGGGGTGTTACGTCCGGGGCGGCGCTGTACGAGCTGCCCATCCGTTGCACCCCGGGCGCGCCGGGCACCGACCGCGGCTTCGTTGAACTGGCCGCCTCGTTGCGTGGCTTGTCATCCATGGGTTCTTCGTAGTCGCCTAGCATGTAATTCTCCTTGTCGTGGTCAGGCGTGGGATTTGTTCAGCTCTGCACGCGCGGCCAGGATTTCCCGGCGCAGGCTGCAGTCATGGGCGGGCGGCTCTTGGGCAGCGATCTTGCGCAAGTCCGCGATGCGAGCGGCTTCCTGATCGGCGGCTTGCCTGTGCAGAACGCTCGGCTTTGGGGCCGGCGCCTGTTCCAGCTCTGCCGGCTTCAGCTCGATGACTCGGCGCCCAGCGATCCATTCGATGCGCTTCTCAAGCAGATCAAGCGAGCGGGCATAGACGCGCACCTCCCCATGGCCTTCCAGCGTGGCCGTGAGGCGATGCGTGCCGTCGAGTTTCTGATCCGAGATGAAGTTGATGTGGCAGTCCTGGGCACTGCTCCATAGGTCGGGGCGCAGCTCGAGGGCGATGCGCCAGTCCATGATCGCGATGCCAGAAGCGGCAATGCTCTGTGCGGCGTAGATTTGGGACTTCATGCGCGCGGCTCCTGTTTGGCATGCAGGCTGGCGACGAATCGAATTGCATCCTCATACTCGAAGAGCCGGGTAATGATTTCGGCGATGAGCCGGGCGGCGAACAGGCGAACCTCGCCGGTGAGCAGGGCTTTTTTGTCGAGGCGTCTCAGCTCAGCGAGAAAATGGAGATCCTCGTAGCGGATGCCCTCGCTTTCTGCGTGGCGGACGAGCTCCATCAGGTGGAGCTCATCGATGCTGGATTCCGTGCGTACCCCGCTGCGTACCGGGTTGCGTACCTCGTCCGCCGGATCGCCGGCCGGCACCGGGCCGTTCTCCTTCTGGTCGTGTTCGGCGATCAGCAGGGCCAGTTCATCGTCGGGGAGCAGGGCCATGGCCGCTTCAGCAGTGCGGTACAGCGCGACGGCTTGCGTGCGCAGTGCCTCGACCATTTCCCAGCCGGCGGGGCGTTTGTCGGTGATCGCCTCCAGGATGCGATCGAGCAGGGCGTTGGTTTCCTCGCTGGGATTGCACTCGGTTGCGACCATCAGGCGGGTGAGCAGGGCGGCTTTGTCGCCGATCCAGACCGGGGGCGGGGTTTCGTTGCAGGTGTGGTGAGTCATGGTCAATTCCTTGTGATTCGATGGATTCAAAAATCGGGCTTGTGGTGGGCTTCATCGGCGCCTACGGCCCGGCAGGCATGTTCCCGGCGATCTTTGCGTTCATGCCTCGAACCCTCTGCGCCTGGTCGGCGGGTTCTGGGCGCTTCCGCTCTCGCGCGGAGACACACCGTCGTAGTCGGTGAAGCGCATCAGCGCGCCGTCGATCTCGAGCAGACAGTCACCGGTCGGGCCGTTGCGGTTCTTGCGCAGCAGCAGATCGACCTTGCCTCGCCATTCAGGGGCGTCGCGGTACTGGCTTTCGCGGTGGAGCATCAGCACGATGTCCGCGTCTTGCTCGATCTCGCCCGAGTCCCGCAGGTCGGCCAGCGTCGGGCGCTTGTCCGGGCGGCTCTCGCTGGCGCGGTTGATCTGGGCCAGGGCGATCACCGGCACGCGCAGTTCCTTCGCCAGCGCCTTCAGGCCGCGCGAGATGCTGCCGACCTCCTGCGTGCGGTTGTCGCCGGTGCCGCGCATCAGCTGCAGGTAGTCGATGACGATCAGCCCCAGCCCTTCGGCGCGCTGGATGCGGCGGGCCTTCGCGCGGACGTAGGGCACGGTCACGGCCGGGCGGTCATCGATGAACATCGGCCAGCCTGCCGAGGCGGTGATGGCGTCGGACATCTGGTCCCAGTCGTCGCGGTTGCTGGTGCCGGCGCGCATTGCCTGCACGCTCACATGGCTGCGTGCAGCCAGGATGCGGGCCGCGATCTCGCGGCGGGTCATCTCCAGCGTGCAGAACAGCGTCGGCGCTCCGGCGGCCGCGGCGTGGGCGGCGATGTTGCAGGCGGCGATCGTCTTGCCGGCGCCAGGGCGCGCCGCCACGATCACGAGTTGCCCGGGTTCGAAACCGCCGGTCAGTTCGTCCAGGCGGCGGAAGCCCGTCGCCATGCCGGCGATCTGCCCGCCACGGCCCTGGCGGTCTTCCACGTCCTGCAGCACCTCGAGCATTGCGTGGTGGAGGCGCACCGGATCGCTCTCGCTGCGGTCGATCAGCTTCAGCATCCGGGCTTCGAGTTCGGCGGCGATCTCGGCCGGGTCGCGGCTGTCGCCGGCTGCGCATGCGCTCTGCAGGTCGGTGGCCAGTTGCTGCAGGCCGCGCAGTGTCGAGCGCTGGCGGATGATCTCGGCGTAGCGCCGCGCGTTCGCCGGCGACAGGCTGGCATTGGCGAGCTCGGCGAGGTGGGCCAGCCCACCGGTGCGCTCGGCTTCTCCGGTGGCGGTGAGCGCATCGGCGACGGTCACCACATCCACCGGCTTGCCGGCATCGTGCTGCGCCTTGGCGGCGGCGAAGATCCGGCGGTGATCGCCGCGGTAGAAGTCGGCCGGCCGGACAGCGCCTTCGATGCGGTCGAGCACCGCGGAGCCGTGCATCAGGATCGCACCGAGCAGGCCTTGTTCGGCTTCGAGCGAATGCGGGGGCATGGGCGGGGGCGGCATCATCGGGGCGTTCATGCCGTGGCCTCCCGGTGGGTGCGCCTGTTCGCCTCGGCGGCGCGGCGGGCAAGTTCGCCTTCCGTCGTCAGGGTCAGGGTGCCGTCACCACCAGCGCGCCAGAGCTTGTACCAGTTGTTCCGCACTGCGTTGCGGAAGGTCTGCGGCCAATCGGCATACTGCTTCGCATTGCCCCGGTAGCGGTTTGCGAACTCGATCCAGGCAAGGTGCAACCACTCATCGGGAATGCCGGCGCCTTCTGCCCATCCGAAAATCGGATCGTCTTCAGCGATGAGCTTTTCCCCGGCGGCCTTCTTGCGTTCGGCGAACGTGTCGAAGGTGATGGGCTGCCTCTTCGACTTCGAAGCCGCAGGCGGGGGAGTGTGTTCACTTACCTTGGTCTGTTCACTGCTCTGTTCTTTGCGTGTAGCCGAATAGGCTACGGGTGGAGTAGCCGAACGGGCTACGGGCAAGCGTGTAGCCGATTCGGCAACCGTAGCCGGAGGGGCAGCCGTAGCCGGAGGGGCTACGGTAGTTAATTCGGAAACAGTAGCCGATTCGGTAACCGTTTCATCGCCCAAAAACTCGGGGGCGGTGATGGTGTAGCGGGTGGCTTTCGAATGTCCGCCCTTACCCTCTTTCGATATCCATCCGAGCCGTTCGAGCGCAGAGGTCGCACTGGAAATATTGCTGAGATGCATACCGCAGCGCGCCGCGATTTCACCTCGCGACGGCCACACCGCGTCCGTGTTCTTTCTCCTGAACGAGAGCAGCACACCAAGCACCCGGATCTGCTCCAGGGTCAGGCGCTTGTCACGCCACACCTCGATCGGGACGATGCTGAACACGCTGTTCATGAGCGGGTTCCGAATGGCCGCCCGGACGCACCGCGCCTGTCTTCGGTGGCATCCCGATAGTCGGCCATGATCTGCAGCATGGACTCGTCGTCGAAGTCGTGCAGAAAGGCCCAGCAACGGCCGTTCCTGCCCCACACGACGGCTGGCGCTTCGAGCTGGATCGAGAGGTGGTAAGGGCCGCGGATGTGCCAGTAGCTGACAGGCTCGTGGAATTGCTTCCGCAGTTCCGGCATGGCCGGGTAAGCACCGCCGACACGATCGAAGTCACGGTCTCCGTGGATCTGTGCGTTCGAGCGGCGGCGCGGGCCGTTGTAGGGCGTGCGGTTCATCATGCTGCACACCTCCTGCCCTTCCGGTACAGGGCCGCGGCAGCGCGTGTCGGGCCGTCCTGCAGGTCGAGCAGGTATTCGGCCACGGTGCGTCCGTTCTCGATCACCTCGCGGCTGATGATTGCCCAGCCGTCGTCACGCAGAAAGCGGACGTACGCAGCCAGGCGCCACGACGGTTTGAAACCGGACTGCCGAATGGGGCCGGCGACCAGTGCCAGCAGAGCCGACTCCCGAATGCTGTTCGGCTTCGGGAATACCGGGGCGTGGATGATGGTGGGGGCTGCGCCTTTGCGTTGAGCACCAGGGGCGGTAGAATCGACGTGCTCGTTCTGCTTTGCTTTGCCGACTTCGCCCGCCTGCCCGCGGGCGTTGTCATTTTCGGGGGGCGTCATGCTTACACCCCCTTGGCCATCTGCAGCAGCTTGGCCCTGGCGCGGCGCTCGCGGGCCTTGGCGCTCTCCAGCTCGCGATATTCCGGCGCCGTGGCGACCATCATTGCCGCCCACTGCGGGGAGTTCTTTTCGAGGTACTCCCCGGGGTTGGTTTGGTGGCGGAACTCCCGATAGGCGTCACGCAATGCCTCTTTGCAGCGCGCAGTGTGTTCAGCCGCTTCGGCGTACTTCACGGCCTGAATGGCCAGGTCTTTGAGGGAATGGCTCATCGCTTCCCCCTTACGCAGCAGACTGCTGAGCGGTCAGGCTCGCGAGGTATTCACGGATCGCGCCGACCTGCCAGCGGGTCGAACGCGGTCCGGTCTTGATGGGTTTGGGGAGATCTCCGGCCTTCGCTTTGCGCCAGATGGTATTGCGATGGCACCCAAGTACGACGGCGAATGTTTCGTCGTCGACCATTGCAGAACTGGGCAGGCTATCGAAGCTGAATACGGAAGGTTTGGTGATGGTTTGCATGTGTCGCTCCTGGGCTGCTCCTCGCTGCGCAGCGAGGCAATGGGCGACACGTTATTTTCCGTAGCAATCTGTGTCAGACACACTTTTTCAAAAAAGCGTTAAGTCTGAAGAGGTTCAAACGGGGGGCGCCCTCTTCTTCGTGGCACGAGTTCGGAGAGCCCAAGGGTCGCATGACATGATGCATAGGTTCCATTTGCCCCCTGTTGCTCAAGACTGAGAAGGTGGTCTTTATGCCGGCTGTAAACTCGTCGAATTTCTCGTGGGCCGTATGAAAAACCATGCTCCGCGGCTATCTGTTGAACAGTAGAAACGTATTCGTCATCGTTGAAAACTCCGCCTCGGCTTCGGTACAGGCCGAGCATCTGCAAGATAGTCCCCTCGTTTTTCGAAAGGCTCGCATCAATCTTTCTTGCAGGGCGCCCTCTCTGGATTTTTCCGAACAGATCGCCTATTTGGCCTACCTCTCCGCGCTCAAGTTGAGCTTCTCCAGTAATCAACGCATCGGCTATCCAGTCAGGCATCACAGCTTGAAACCAGGCACACCACACAAGAGCTTCGAAAAGGGCTGTTTTGTCGCCTTGCTCGAAGCGGATGCGCCTATCCTCCAGCTCCCTCAATGCCAGTAATTCTTCTTTTTCTGCCAAGGTTTTTTCTGCAAGCTGTTCTTTAAAGGCTGACGTGACCATCACATTCCGTAGTCCAGTCGATATCTTCATGTTGTTTGTCATCCTCCCGTCGGAGTAGGCGCGGCAAAACCGACTGCGTTATCCATTCACCACGCTGGGGAACTGGATGATCCTCGCGCCCTCCTGCAGCGCATCCAGGTAGTCCGCCCACGCCTGCATCATCGCCCTGCGTTCGGCCATGAACTGCGCGTGATGACTGTATGCAGCGAAGACCTGCTTGCGCTCGCGGTGGGCAAGCTGCTTGTCGATGACGTCGGGCCGGTAGCCCAGCTCCAGCAGCGCGCCGGTTGCGGTGGCGCGGAAGCCGGCGCCGGTCACTTCCTGCGCCTGGTATCCCATGGCGCGCAATGCGCTGTTGATGGTGCCGTCGCTGATCGGGCGGCCCTGGCCGTTGCGGTTGGGGAAGAGCAGGTCGCGGCCGCCGGAGTGGTCGTGCAGCTCGCGCAGAATCTCCACCGCCTGGCGGGATAGCGGCACGATGTGTTCCTCGCGCATCTTCATGCCAGTGAGTCCGCGGCTGCGGTCGCGTTCGGCCGGCACGGTCCATACGCCGGCCTCGATGTCGAATTCGGGCCATTGGGCGCAGCGCAGCTCCCCCGGCCGGACGAAGGTCAGCACCAGCAGGCGGATGGCCAGCTTGATCGGCTGGGAGATGCGCACGGCGTCCAGGCGGATGAAAAACTCGCGCAGATCGGCCGCGCGAAGGGCAGGGCGCCGCTGCTCCGTGTGCGTCTTGACCGCCTTGTGCAGGCCTTCGGCGGGGTTGCTCTTGGCGAGGCCGTTGGCGATGGCGTAGATGTAGATTTCGCCGATGCGGGCGCGAACGCGCTTGAGCATGTCGGTGGCGCCCTTGGCTTCGACCTTGCGCAGCAGCTCCAGGATCTCGACCGGCTGCACGGCGGTGATGGGCTTGTCGCCAATGTGCGGGAAGACGTGCAGTTCGAGCGCCCGAATGGCTGCGTTCGCGGTGCCTTCCGTGCGGTCAGCCTGCCAGCCCTTCCACCAAGCCCGGGCGACCGCCTCGAACGAATTCTCCGCGGCGACCTTGGCGGCGCGCTTCGCTTCCTTCTTGGCCGCGCTCGGATCGATGCCGGCGGCCAGTTGCTCGCGTGCGGCCGCCAGCGCCTTGCGCGCCGCTTTCAGGCCGACGTCAGGGTATTTGCCCAGCGCCAGCGTCTTGCGCTTGCCTGCGAAGCGGTAGTCGTAGCGCCAAAGTTTCGAGCCGGCGGGCTGTACGAGCAGGTACATCCCATCGGCGTCGGGCAGTTTGAAGGGCTTTCCCTGTGGCTTTGCCTGCTTGATGGCGGTGTCGGTCAGCGGCATGGCAATCTCCTGCTGACGGTATTTTTTGTGACGGTATCGCCGTTCGGCTGCCGATACCGTCTGAAATACCGTCGTTTTGACGGTATTGGTATGGTGCCGTATGGTGCAAACAGGCGCAACAAAAAACCCGCGGGGCCAGTGGCTGCGCGGGTTTCTGGTGCTTCCGGGTGCTGCTTGGTGCTTTGAAGTGGTCCCGTCACCAGGAATCGAACCTGGATCTGGCGCTTAGGAGGCGCCCGTTCTATCCATTGAACTATGACGAGCTGACGAACCGCGCATTCTAACCGTTCATCGGCGGCTCACCAAGTGAATCGGACTTTCTGCGCAGCGGTGGTAGCAGGAAGTCTTGTGGACGGCGCAGGAGACGTTGCACCAGCATCCGGCCCAGGCTGCGGCCCTGGGCGAAGCTGATGCGGCGGGCGCGCATGGCGACGGTCAGGGTCAGCGTGAAACTGACGACCAGGTTGACCAGGCCGATCAGCAGCACGCCGGACAGCGCCAGCATTGCCATTTGCCAGGACAGCGCGAAGTCGAGCGCTGCCGAGGCGTAACCCAGGTAGGCCGAGGAAAAGGCGATGTGGCGGATGTCGAGCGGCAGCCCGAACAGCACACCCAGCGCGGTCGTGCCGCCCAGCAGGAAGCCGAAGAAGAAGTTGCCGGCGAGGGCGCCCAGATTGTTCTCGATGTAGCCGGCGATCCGCTGCATCCGGGCCTCGCCGAGCAAGTGCCGCGGCCATCGCAACTGCAGCAGGCGCTCAGGTATGCGGTAGTAGGCGCAGAGATTGTCGTAGTAGCCCGCGATCAGGCCTGACAGGAACAGACACACGCCTGCGACGGCGGCAAAGAACAGCGCGCCGCTGCGCGGGTCGATTTCTGCAAGCAGATGATGTGCCTTGTCCGGATCGATGAAATGCGCACCCGTTGCATAGTGGATGGCTGTGCCGACCAAGATCGCCATCGGAATGGCGGTGCCGAGGTTGCCGAGGATCGCGGCAAGCTGGCTGCGAACCGTGCGTGCGATCAGGTCTGCAAGGGCCTCGAGGTCGCGCGTGCTGCCGCGCGCTTCACCGATCGAGGCGGCGATGGCGTTGGCGGTCATCGCGGGCTGCTTGGTGGCCACTGTGCCGCCAAGGATGTGGATCAGGGCGAAGCCGAGCCCGTAGTTCAGGCAGAAGGCCAGGGCGGCGTTCAGTGGTGCCAGGCCTTGCGCGCCCAGCACGACTTTCATTCCCGCCATCAAGGCGATGATGACGCCGCCGAGCATGGCCGAACGAAGAATGCCGAAGTATTCGCTGCGCGTGCTGGTGATGTATTTTTCGCCGGTCTTGCTGGCGCTTTCGGTCATGCGCAGCGACAGAATCTCGACGTTCTGGCTCCAGTAGTCGGTCAGGTTGTTCTTGCGGCATTCTGCCCACACCAGGGTCTTGAACAGGCGTACCGCACGTGGTGCGACGTCGGCCAGCATGCGGCGCTTGCGCAGCTCGTTCAGCATCGACACCAGTTCGTCGATGCGGCCGAGGTGCTGGCGCAGGCGCTCGAGCTTGAAGGTCAGTGTCAGGCTGGTGCCGAGCTTGGTTGCCCGCTTGCGCACCCGCTGCAGCACCTCGTCGCATTGGCCCAGCATCACGGTCAGGTGCAGATCGTCGGTGACGAGCGCGCCGGGGGTGGTCCACCATTCGCTGTAATGATCGATATAAACGAGCAGTTCTGCGTTCTGCGCGAGGAAGGGCGATTCGTATTCTTCCAGGTTCGGGTCGATGCGGACCAGTTCCGGGTCCAGGCCAATGGCCGATACATGGTAGGACAGCACCCGGAGTGACTCGAGAATCTCGCCTACCGCCGGTGGCAGCGGACCCGCATCCTCTTCGGCCATCGGCGGTTCGTCGCCGATCAGTGCTGCGATCAGCTCCAGCCAGATTTCGTCGTCGATGCCATTGACCCAGATTTCGTCGTCGCTGCGGTGGAATACGACCGACAGCAGATCCTTGAGGTAGCTGGTGTCGAGTACTTCGGGCAACAGGCGGTGCGAGATGCGGTTTGCCGTCTCGGTGAAGAAGCCGGTCGAGGGAAGCAGGCCGGAGGAAACGTAGAGCGAGACCTGCTTGCGTTCGGCAAACAGCCGCATGAGCGCGGTGCGTACCGGGGCGAGCAGTTCCGGCTGTCGTCCAAGGCAGTGCGTCAGTGTGCGCAGGTTTTGGCTAGCCTCGTCGATCTGCGCTGCACGGCGCGGGCGCAGCCGGTCAACCAGTGCGACCCACAGGGCAACCTGGTCCTCATCGGTGTTGGCGAAACGTTGAAGAATATCTTCCATCAAAAGCTTCCTGCGTGGCGGTCCGGCCTTGTCCAGCATGGCTGAACAGCGTTGCATTATCGGGGAAAGCGCCCGAGTCGCGAGCGGACGGCTAGAATTCGGGATTGTTTTTTGCTGGCCGCGCTCCGGCCGATTTCATGCCATGCCTCTGTTGTCCATAGAAAACGCCTGCCTTGCCTTCGGCCATGTCGATCTGCTCGACAAGGTTTCCTTCCAGCTCGACGCGGGCGAACGTGTGGCGCTGATCGGCCGTAACGGTTCGGGCAAATCCAGCCTGCTGAGGGCCGTGGCCGGGCAGGCCGCGCTCGACGACGGCAGCGTGTGGCGCGAAACGGGCCTCGTGACGGCCTATGTGCCGCAGGAAGCCGACTTCGATCTCGAGCGTGACGTGTTTTCGACCGTGGCTGACGGTTTGGGCAATGCGGCGCGTCTGCTGGTCGACTACCATGCCGCGATGCTGGCAGTGGCCGAGCAGGCAACACCCGAAGCTCTGGCGCGCCTCGATGTGCTCCAGCACGAGGTCGAAGCAGCCGACGGCTGGCGTCTCAACCAGCGTGTCGAGCACATGCTCGCCCGGCTCGGACTGGATGCGGGCGCCAAAGTTTCCAGCCTGTCGGGCGGCGGGGTCAAGCGCGTGTCGCTGGCGCGTGCGCTGGTGGCCGAGCCGGATCTGCTGCTGCTCGACGAGCCGACCAACCATCTCGATCTCGACGGTATCCTCTGGCTCGAGGGACTGATTCGCGAGTTCCGCGGCGCGGTCATCGTCATCACCCACGACCGCGTTTTCCTCGACAACATCGCGACCCGCATCATCGAACTCGATCGCGGCCGCCTGGCGAGCTATCCGGGCCGCTTTGCCGACTACCAGCGGCGCAAGGCCGAAGAACTGGAGGCCGAGGAAAAGGCTGCGGCGCGTTTCGACAAGTTCCTGGCGCAGGAGGAGGTCTGGATTCGCAAGGGCGTGGAGGCGAGGCGTACCCGTAACGAGGGCCGGGTGCGCCGCCTCGAAGCCCTGCGCCGCGAGCGTGCCGCTCGCCGCGACCGGCTCGGCAACGTCAGTCTGGCGGTGGACCGTGGTGATAAGAGCGGCCAGATGGTGGCCGAGCTGGAACATGTTTCGAAGCGCTATGGCGATCGGGTGATCGTGCGCGATTTTTCCACCCGCATCATGCGTGGCGACCGCATTGGCTTCATCGGCCCCAACGGCGCGGGCAAGACGACCCTGCTCAAGCTGATCCTCGGCGAGATCGAAGCAGACGACGGAAGGGTGCGGCGCGGTACCCGCCAGACCGTGGCCTATTTCGACCAGTTGCGGGCCCAGCTCGATCCCGAGCTGCCGCTGACCGAAGTCATCAGCCCGGGTTCCGACTTCGTCGAGATCGGCGGCGAAAAGAAGCACGTCATCGGCTACCTCGGCGACTTCCTGTTCGCGCCGCAGCGTGCGCGCTCCCCGGTCAAATCGCTGTCCGGCGGTGAGCGCAACCGTCTGCTGCTGGCACGGCTGTTCGCCCGCCCGGCCAACGTCATGGTGCTGGACGAGCCGACCAACGATCTCGACATCGAGACGCTGGATCTGCTCGAGGACCTGCTGGCCGGCTACGACGGCACGCTCTTTCTCGTCAGCCACGACCGCGCCTTCCTCGACAACGTCGTCACTCAGGTGATCGCTGCGGAAGGCGACGGCCGCTGGGGCGAATATGCCGGCGGTTATGCCGACTGGCAGCGGGTGCAGGCGGCGCGGGAGGAGGAGCAGGCCCGGCGCGGTAGTGCGCAGCGGGCAGCGCTTGCCACTGCCGAAAAGCAGCGGGCTGCCGAAGCCAGGCCGGAGAGCGGGGCAGTCAAGCGCCCGGCGAAGATGTCCTTCAACGACAAGCGCGAACTGGAGGCGCTGCCGGACCGGATCGCAGCGCTGGAGGAAGAGCAGGCTGCCCTGCATGCGCGCATGGCCGATCCCGCGCTTTACCAGCAGGCGCCGCAGGAAGTGGCACAGATCAAGTCTCGTCTCGAAGCACTCGAAACGGAGATTGAGGCAGCCATGCTGCGCTGGGAAGAACTGGAGTCGCGCGCTGCGTCCTGACGGTAGTGTGGCTGGCTTACCGTTCAGGGAGTCAGCAGGCGGTTGACGGCTTCATCCGGAGCGCCGAGGCGCTGGAGCAGGGTTTCGCGCGGAATCCGCAGCAAAGCGCCGAGTTCAGCCAGATCATCCGGCAGGCCGGGATCATCCCAGCCGCGGGTGAGATGCCTGGTGAGGCGTGCGGCCAGACTGACTGTTCTGACTCGAGGATCGTTTTGCTGGCTGTCGTCGAGCAACTGCGTGAACAGGGGCGGAAGGCGCCATGCACGGATCAGGGCAAGCTGGAGCTCATTGGCAGTGATGCCGAATACCTGCCGCTGCGCATCCGCGGAACGCAGGCTGCGATCGGCGGCTTGCAGCGCATAGACTTGTTCGGTCAGGGTCGGCGCATGTATCCAGCAGACGATTTCGGTTGCTTCGTGCAGGGATGCGGCGACGGTGATTTCCTGCACGTCGAGGTCATGCCGCATGATTGCGAACTCTCGTGCCAGCCCTGCGATGCGGCGGGCGCGGGCAATGACCCGAAGAACACCGACCAGCGCACGTGGCCTCGCCTTCAGCGTATCCTCAACCATCGGCAAGGTGCCGAACAGGCGGAAGAATGGCTCTATGCCGATCATCATCACCGCGCGTTCGATCGTGGTGATATCGTGGTTCTGGGACTGTCGGCGATGGGTTTCCAGGTGCGTGAGCAGGCGCAGCGTCATCAGCGGGTCGGCCAGCACGATGGCAGCAAGCCGGCGGCCGCCTGCATGTTCCGGCTCGCTGTGCAGTATCTCAAGTTCGCAGGCCGTGCGGCGCAGCACCGGCAGGGGTTGCCGGGTGAAATACGCCACGTAGGCGTCTACCGAGGACAAGGGAGAGTTCAAGGCGCTCATGGGCATGCGTGGAAGCTCGATGTCGGTACAGACTATCGGCCGATGTCTGCTGGGGTGGCCTTTCTATGAGGCTATAATTATGGCGAATTGCACGGAGATGGTCTGTGACATTCCACCGGCAGGAGAAGCCCGAGTGAAGCTCTTCAGTGTTTTTGTGATCAACCAGCAGATGGGCCGCGAGCCCATTGCCGGGAAGAGGACTGCCCGCCAGTGATCGTGGACGACAAGCTCCCCCGGATTCTAGTGGTGGACGACTCGCGCATGGTGCGGGCGTCCATCATGAAGAACATCCGGGGCCGCTTCGAGGCACGGGAAGAGGTCGATGGCGAAGCAGGCTGGGAGGCGCTGCTGGTCAACCCCGCGATCGATCTAGTGCTGACCGACATCGGCATGCCGCGCCTTGATGGTTTCGGCCTGCTCGAGCGCATTCGGGCGTCCAGGGTGGCACGGGTGCGCGACCTGCCGGTCGTGATCATTTCGGGCGATGAGGATGAACACGCGCGTGAACGCGCGCTTGCGCTCGGCGCGAACGGTTTCATCGCCAAGGGCGTGGGCAGCGTGGAGCTGCTGGCGACGCTCGATTCGCTGGTGCGCCTGTCGCGGACGCAGACCGAGCTCGAGCGCAGCCGCGAAGCGCTCGCGAGCAACAGCCCGAAGGATCCGGAAAGCGGCCTGGTCAGCCGGGCCTATCTCGAACACCACGGCGAGCAGGTGCTGGCGGAAGCGCGGCGACGGCAGACTGGCATCGCCGTGATGCTGATCGAACTCGATGATTACGAAAACCTGCTCGGTCGCCATGGTCCGCATGTCGTGCAGCTGATCGTCCGCAAGCTGACCAAGATGGTCACGACGCGGATCCGCACCGAAGACAGCGTATCGCAGCATTCCGCCGCACAGTTCGCCGTGTTGTCCCCCGGCATCGACGTGGTGTCGAGCTGTGCTTTTGCGCTGCGCCTGCGAAGCAGCTTCGAGAAGCTGGTACTTGCCTATCGCGAAGAGCACATCCGTGTGACGGTGACGATCGGCGTGGCCAACTCCGCGGTCGATGGGCATGGCAAGGTCAGCGAACTGCTGGAAGCTTCCCAGGAGCGCGTGCAGCAGGGGCGCGATTCAGGCGGCAATTGCGTGTTCGCAGACCATGGCAAGGTCGAATCCGAATGGGTGGAGCGCCAGGCCAGACGGGTGTGCAGCGTCGATGCTGCGTTGCGCCAATTGCGTGCCGGCGCGATCGGTGATGTCGAGGCACGTCTGCCCGACATCATTGGTGCGCTTATGCCGCTATTCGAATTGTTAGAATCTCGACTTCACTGCGGGTTGCCGATCGAGCAGCTCGAACGATACCAATATGGATCGGAGTCCGGCAGTGGCAGGATGGATGGCACTCAAACCACCATCTGAGTCGTAAATCGCCGCCTGTGGCGAAGGCGCTTTCCCGGCGCGTCAACATGGGCGGCTTGTCATCCGCCAATGAGGGAATGAGAGGGAGAGGAAGTAATGACGGATTACCAGCAATTTCACCGCCGCTCGATCGAGGATCGTGATGGGTTCTGGGCCGAGCAGGCCCAGCTCATCCACTGGAACAAGCCGGCCGAGCAGATCTGCGACTTTTCGAAGCCGCCGTTCGTCAAGTGGTTCAAGGGCGGCGAGACCAATCTTTGCTACAACGCGGTGGACCGCCACGCCGCCGCGCGGCCGAACGACCGCGCGCTGGTCTACATCTCCACCGAGACCAACGAGGAAAAGGTCTACACCTTTGCCGAGCTGCAGCGCGAAGTCGAGCGCATGGCGGCCATCTACAAGGAACTCGGCGTCAAGCGCGGTGATCGGGTGCTGATCTATATGCCGATGATCGCCGAGGCTGCCGTCGCCATGCTGGCTTGCGCGCGTATCGGTGCCATCCATTCGGTGGTGTTCGGCGGCTTCGCCTCCGGCTCGCTCGCCACCCGCATCGACGATGCCAAGCCGGTGCTGATGGTCAGCTCGGATGCCGGCATGCGCAACGGCAAGCCGGTACCCTACAAGCACCTCGTCGACGAGGCTTGCAAGCTCGCCGAGTTCCCGCCGGCCAAGGTGCTGATCGTCGATCGTGGGCTGGACAAGGGCTTCCCGCGCGTCGAAGGCCGTGACGTCGATTACGCTGAACTGCGCGCAAAGCACATGGACGACAGCGTGCCGGTCGAGTGGATGGAGTCCTCCGAGCCGAGCTACATCCTCTACACCTCAGGCACCACCGGCAAACCGAAGGGCGTGCAGCGTGACACCGGCGGCTACACGGTGGCGCTGGCAGCATCGATGAAGCACATCTTCACCGGCGAGGCCGGTGAGACCATGTTCTCGACCTCCGACATCGGCTGGGTCGTCGGCCATAGCTACATCGTCTATGGACCGCTGGTCGCCGGTATGGCCACGATCATGTATGAGGGTACGCCGCTGCGCCCGGACGCCGGCATCTGGTGGCAGATCGTCGAGAAGTACAAGGTCAGCGTGATGTTCTCGGCGCCGACCGCGGTGCGCGTGCTGAAGAAGCAGGATCCGGCCTTCCTCAAGAAGTACGACCTGTCCTCGCTCAAGCACCTGTTCCTAGCCGGGGAGCCGCTGGATGAGACCTCGCACCAGTGGATCATGGAAGAACTGGGCATTCCGGTCATCGACAACTACTGGCAGACCGAGACCGGCTGGCCGATGCTGGCGATTTGCCGTGGCGTCGAGCAAAGCCCGATCAAGCTCGGCTCGCCCGCCTTCCCGGTGTATGGCTACGACCTGCGCATCTTCCGTGAGGACGGCACCGAATGCGGCCCCAACGAGAAGGGCATCGTAGGCATCATGCCGCCGCTGCCGCCGGGCTGCCTGTCCACCGTGTGGGGCCAGGACGATCGCTTCGTCAGCACTTACTTCAGCCTGTTCACCGACCCGGTGGTGTATTCCTCGTCCGACTGGGGCATCAAGGACGAGAAGGGCTACCACACCATCCTCGGCCGCATGGACGACGTCATCAACGTCGCTGGCCATCGCCTCGGCACGCGCGAGATCGAGGAGGCGGTACAGGCACATCCGGCGATTGCCGAAGTCGCCGTGGTCGGGGTCGCGGACGAAGTCAAGGGCCAGATGCCGATGGCCTTTGCGGTGGTGAAGAATGCCGCTGATGTCGATACGCCCGAAAAGCGTGCCGCACTGGAGAAGGCTGTGATGAAGAAGGTCGACGAAAGCCTGGGCGCCATTGCGCGTCCGGCCCGTGTCCACTTCATCGGCGGCCTGCCCAAGACGCGTTCGGGCAAGATGCTGCGCCGCTCGATCCAGGCGCTGGCCGAAGGCCGTGATGCAGGTGATCTGACCACGATTGACGATCCGAGCACGCTGGATCAGATCAAGGCGGCGCTGAAGTCCTAAAAGTATGCTTGGCGGGTTTCGGCCCGCCTTGCTCACGGCAAGTTTGAAGCGGCCCCGGGTATCCATCCCGGGGCCGCTTGTCTTCGTTACTGGCCCAGGCTGTGTGCAATTTCCTCGTCGATGGTGCGCCACAGCGGACGCATGATCATGCGCATGTTGCGGACGATGCTTTGCACGTCCATGACCGATGGGACGCGGACGCCTCGATGTTCGACGGGGCCGCCGATCTGTTTGATATCGACGCCGAGGCGGGAAAAGTGAGTGGCCAGGCGAGGCTCGGTCAGTACGAACAGGGTGTCAACGTCGTGGCGCAGGGCCAGCGAGATGGCGCCCATGTACAAACCGACCGGAATGTAGGGGAAGCGCGGCTGGCCTTTGTTGCCGAAATCCTCGTCCTGGATATCGGCTGCTTTTCTGGTTTCACCTTTCCGGCGGCGGTATCTGGAGCACACCGCGAGTCGGGAGACTTCCGCAATCCGGCCTCTGGGCAGTTTCGCTGGGTCGATGATGCTGCGATCCAGCGTCCCGGCACAGGTGCGTTCGAAGGGCAGTGGTGCATCGGGCTCATCCGGGTTGGCCAGCACGAGGCGTGTGCAACCGACCAGCGTGTAGGGTTCATCGACGCCGCGCAGCAGGCAATGCAGGCTGTGGGCGTCGTAAGCGTCTATTTCCCGCCGATCAGGGCGCTCTGGCTCGAATTTGAGCTCTTCGCAATAGACTTCATGGCGAACACGGTAAACTTGGTCACGGAGCGTTTCATTCTGTGCCGCATCGATACGGAAATATTTCCGGAAGCCGTAGCCGAGGTTGATTCGATCGAGGATGGACATGGTGTGGCTCCCAGGTGGTCAGTTGCCTTGCCGCAGTGCGTCTACGACGGGCGTGGCAGATATACGGGTCGCAGGGAACACTGATGCAAGCACAGTAGCACCCAGGCCGATCAGGCAGGACACGGCGACGGTGGTCGCGTCGATCCGGATGAAGGCGGTATAACCCAGGTTGGCGTTCGGGGGGGGGGGCATCGGAATGCCGATCGCCGAGATCAGCAGGGCAAGCGCAATGCCAATGCTTGCACCGAGTACTGCCCCGATCACACCGAGCACCAAATTTTCGAGCAGGATCAGGCGAAAAACCTCGCGCCGGGTGTTGCCCAGCGCCTGCAGGGTGCCGAATTCGCCCAAGCGCTCGAAAGCGCCCATGTTTACCGTGTTGGCGACGGATAGCAGGACCATGATCAGGATGATCAGCTTCAGGATGCCGAACTGGCGATCATAGAGTTGCAACGTCTTGTCGTAGAAGTCGGACAGCTGGTGCCAGTTGCGGGAGTCCGTGCCAGGAGGAAGAGCTTCATCGATTCGTGCCTGAACCGTGTCGGTGTCTTTCGTTCGCTCCAGCGAGACCACCAGAAGGTTCGCGCCCGCCGTTCCGATCAACTCCCTTGCTGCATCGAGCGGAATGCGGACTGCGCGCGCATCGAAGTCTTTCGAAAAGCTCTGGAAGACGCCGATGATCTCGAAGTCGAGCGTGTTCAGCGCTCCATCCGCCGTATTCATCACCAGAGTCACGAAATCGCCCGGCTTCAGGCTGAGCGAGTGTGCGACGCCCGCGCCAACGACGATGCCGGTGTGGTCGGCGTCCGTCAGTTGGCGCCCTGCGGTGATATTTACGTAAGTACCCAGCCGTGCTTCCTTGTCCGGCTCGACGCCTTCGCCGATGATGGCCAGATCGCGCTTGCCATTGTTCAGCAGGCCCGAGAAATTCAGCCGCGCGGTCACATCGCTTACGCCCTCCTGTTTCAGAATGCTGCGGGTGACGGCAGCCGGGTCGTCGATGATGTAGCGGTCGGGCTGGCGGCTTCCCTTCTCGATGAAATCCTGCCGGAAAACCTGAATGTGGCCGGTTTGAGAGTGGATGATGGCTTCGGCCAGCTGGACGAAGATGTCCTGCACGAAGCCGCCGCTGAGAATCAGGCTGGAGACGCCGAAGACGATCGCCATGAGCGTCATTGCCGTGCGGATCTTCTGGCGAAACACGTTGCGAAAGGCGAGTTTGAAGAGCATGGCTTTTACCGCTGGTGGCGCAGGGCGTCAACAATGTTCATGCGTGACGCCTTCCAGGCCGGAAACAGGCTGGCGAGCAAGGTCGTGAAGAAGGCGAGCATGAAGGCCTCGAGAGCCAGGGCGGCGGAGATCGAGATTTCGCCTGTGTAGCCTCGCGCCATACCGGGTGGCGGGGGCATGGGGATGCCGATTGCCGATATCACCTGTGCCAGCAGGTAACCCAGCATGATGCCCACCACTCCGCTGACGATGCCGAGCAGGATGCCTTCAGTCACGAAGAGTTTGAGAATCTCGTGCCGGCGCACGCCCAGCGCCATCGACGTGCCGATTTCTCCGGTACGTTCGACGACGGTCATCGACAGGGTATTCGAGATGCTGAGGATGACGATCAACGCGATCAGCAATTGCACGACGCCAACCTGGCGTGAAAACAGCTCGACCGTCTTGTTGTAGAAGTCCGCCAGATCGGTCCAGGGAATGACCTCGTAACCCGTCGCCGGCAACTGTTCGCGCAAGGCGCTCACGGCCTTGTCGGTATCGTCTGTCTTGTTCAGCAGCACGACCCAGCTCGTCGCGCCTTCAACCCGCATCAGCTTGCGTGCGACGTCGATGGGCGCCCGTAGCACAGTATCGTCGTACGCCTTGGTTATGGTGGCGAAGAGTCCGGCCACGGTGAGTTCGACTGCATTGACGCCGCCACTGGCGGTGGTGGCAAGCAGGACGACGCGGTCGCCTGGAGAAGCATCGAGGTTGGCTGCAAGACCCTCGCCCAGCAGTACGGAATCCGGGGGGCTTTCCGTCAGATCCTTGCCGGCGACGATGGTGATTGCCCTTGCGATCGGCTGTTCCTGCTCTGGCGAGATGCCCTCGCCGACGAAGGAGACCGTGGCCTCGCCTTTGCTGAGCAGGCCGCTGAAGGCCAGCCGAGGTGTAACTGTGCGGGCTTGCTGCCCGATGATGCCGGTGACGGGTGAGGCATCGGAGGGCAACAGATACTGGTACGGATCTCCCAGACCTTCGCGCAGATATCCAGGGCGGGTTACCTGGACATGCCCCAGTTGAGAGTGGATCGTCGCCTCCCGCATGTCCTGGAAAATCCAGTTGATGAAGCCGCTGGCGAGCAGAAACGCCACGACTCCGCCGGCCACGATGGTCAAGGCCAGCAAGGCACGCCGCCGCTGCCGGAGCAGGTTCCGTGCGGAAAGGGTCAGGGTGTGGCTCATGCCGCGGAAATTCATTAGGGGTTCGCGTATCAGGGTTCTCTCTCTATGATAGCGGCCGTGCCAGCAGAAACTGAAGGGGAAAAGGGTGAAAGAGGACTTCGACTACACAGCCGCGTTTTCACGGAACATCGGCTGGGTGACGTCTGAAGAGCAGACGGCCTTGCGTGGCAAGCGCATCGCCATCGCCGGCATGGGAGGTGTTGGAGGCGTCCATTTGCTCACTCTGGCGCGGCTCGGGATCGGACATTTCAACGTTTCCGATTTCGATGAGTTCGACATAGTCAATTTCAATCGCCAGGCTGGCGCGGTACTGGGGTCGCTGGGGCAGCCCAAGGTGGAGGTGCTGGCGAAAATGGCGGCCGAAATCAATCCCACGGCGGAAATCAGGACTTTTCCACAGGGGGTGTCTGACGACAACCTCGATGATTTCCTCGCTGGTGTCGATCTTTACGTGGATGGTCTGGATTTCTTCTCGTTCAAGGCCCGTCGTTCGACCTTTGCAGCCTGTCATCGTCTCGGCATTCCCGCAGTGACCGCTGCTCCCCTGGGGATGGGGACAGCGGTACTGGTATTCCTGCCGGGACAGATGTCGTTCGAGGAGTATTTCTGCCTGGAGGGCTGCGATGAAGACGAGATGGCCGTCCGTTTCCTGCTTGGTTTGTCGCCAGCGATGCTGCAGCGGGGCTATCTCGCGGATCCGTCGCGGGTGAACCTGAGCGAGCGGCGCGGCCCTTCGACCATCATGGCTTGCCAATTGTGCGCAGGTGCTGCTGCAACCGAGGCAGCGAAGATACTGCTTGGACGGGGAGAAGTGCTTGCCGCGCCGCGCGGATATCAGTTCGATGCCTATCGCAACCGCTTCATCCGCACCTGGCGGCCTGGCGGCAATCGCAACCCCCTGCAGCGCCTCGGCCTCATGATCGCGCGCTGGCAGTTGAACCGGATGAAATCCAAGGGAGCATGAAGTGAGCAGCCGCGAAACACTACTGGAAATCCTGAACCTTGCCCGCTGGGCGCCGAGTGGCGACAACACCCAGCCCTGGCGGTTCGAGATACTTGCCGATGATCATGTCGCAGTACGCGGCAATGACACTCGGGAATGGTGTCTGTATGACATGGACGGACGGGCGAGCCAGATGGCACATGGCGCCTTGCTCGAAACCTTGCGTATCGCCGCGACTCGATTCGGCTTGCGCGCGGAATGGAACTGGCGCTCCGAAACCCCTGAAGATGCTCCGGTTTATGATGTGAAGCTCGTACCTGAAGCCGATATGGCAGTCGATCCGCTGTATTCCTCCATTACCACGCGAACGGTGCAGCGAAGGATGATGCAACGTGCGCCGCTGGCGCCGTCTGTCGGACAGGCCTTGCGCCTTGCGCCTGGCGAAGGCTATTCGGTAAGGCTCATCGAACCGACCGAAGAGCGCTTGAAGGTCGCACGTCTGCTATGGACAAGCGCCCGTGTTCGCTTGATCTGCCCCGAAGCCTTTGACGTTCATAGGGAAATCATCGAGTGGGGCGCCACCTTCAGCAAGGATCGAATCCCCGAGCGCGCGGTTGGTGTCGATCCACTTACCGCTCGCCTGATGCAGTGGGCCATGAAAAGCTGGAAGCGCGTCGATGCCCTGAACCGGTATGCCTTTGGTACGGTGGCGCCGCGCGTCATGCTCGATTTCCTGCCTGCGTATGCTTGCGCCGCACACGTGCTTATCGAGCGTCATACCTTTCCAGCAAGTTTGCCTGAGTTCGTCGATGCAGGGCGTGCCATGCAGAGGGTGTGGCTGACGGCTGCATCGCAGGGCCTGCACCTGCAGCCGCAGATGACGCCATTGATTTTTGGCTGGTATGCAAGTGAAGGCCGAGCGGTTTCGGCCGACGAGCAGGTCAATGCCGCGATGCGTGAGGTGGGGGCTCAGGTTGACCGGATGCTCGGCGGCAAGGGTGTGTTCTTCTGCCGGGTTGGAGAGTCTGGAGTACCCGTGTCGCGATCGATTCGAAAGGAACTGGCGGAGTTGATGGTCTAGACGCCTGTTCCGTGCGTGTAGCACTGGAAGTGCTGAAACCGATCCCGCCGTGGAAAAAAGAAAGCCCCCGGCAGGGGGCTTTCTCAGGCACGGTACCGGGGAGTTGCCCCGGTCGATGCGGTATTACTTGGCGATCTGCTTGCGGCGGATGGCACCCAGACCGAGCAGGCCCAGGCCGAGCAGGGCGAGCGAGGCGGGCTCGGGAACGACGGACGCGTTGGTGATGCGGAGATCCACCGCCTGCACGGCGCCGCCCACGTTGATGATGGCCTGCAGGGCATTCACGCGGGTGAAGTCTGCGTTACCGACGAAGAACGAGAACGGAATGGTGTAGATGCCAGCGCCACCCGACGCGGCTTCAAAAACCGAAACCTCGCCCTCGCTCGAGTAGACTTCGAGCCTGAACGGGAAACCCTGGTCGGTTTCGCCAACCTGGAGCTCGAAAGCCGAGCCCATGGCGGTCAGATCCAGGTCGCCGAGTCCCATGGCGATGGTGTCGGTCGTGTTGTCGGTGCCGTCCCAGCGGATACGCGCTTCAGCCCGGACGCCCGACGGGGTGTCGAAGATGAATTCGCCGTTGGCGACACCGACGTAGGGGTTGGTGAGGCCGCCGCCGGACACGTTGTTGACGTAGATGGAGCGCCAGCCGCCGAGCGCTTCGGAAGCAGCGACGGAAGACCATACACCGGTGCCGTCGGCCGTCGTGTCATAAACAGCGCCCTGATTGGTGCTGAAGTTGTCGACGACCAAAGCGTGGGCGCTGACGCTGGCAGCCAGGACAGCGGTTGCGAAGGCGGTTTTCAGGATGGTTTGAACTTTCATGATCGATTTCCGAAGTGATCTAGCTATTGGTGTTGGGTGAGTTGCGTACGCTAAGTCCTAAGCTAGAAGCGTGCCAATTTTGAAAATTCAATTGAATCATGGGGTTGCATTTTTAATTAACTGTGATGGAGCGTTTGATGTAAAAAAAGGCGACAACATAAAATTCCAATGGAATTCTCTTGCGCCTGGCGGTTCGAAGGTGGTCGATAAAATTGCAAAACTGCCCGTGAACAATTTCACACTACTGGAAAAAAGCATGAAATGTGCAAGTGCGGCGAGTTATGCGGAACCGGGCAAGCGGAAAAATCGGAAGAGGATTTGCTGGTAAGAATGCAAAATGGGTTTTTGGGCAAAAATTACCCATACTGCATTATTTGATATGGTGGGCAGTAACAAATCATGCCGTGTAGAGGGCAGGCGCAAAAAAAGAAGGCCAGTTGGTGGCGAGCACGAAGAAATCTGTTCTTGTCATCGCGGAGCTGGCGGCATGGGATTGCCGGTTTGATGCTGGGGGAGGTCAGAAGCGGGTAATGACCATGGCTTAGTTCCCTGTCACGAGCGAGAGCGTGTACGTTCCATCAGTGACGGATCTGAACCGTAAGCGGTGAGATTGTGGCATGGGGCGACAAGTGCGGTAGTTGTTGCCTTGTTTGCGCCAAGGCTTGTAGGCGCATGCCATTCAATGGAAAAACCTGGTCCAATTAAAAGGCCTGGGTCCGGTCAGGTACCGGATCCAGGCCTTCAGTCTTCGGCTTGTTTGACTACCCAAACTTGGGCGTGTTCTCCAAATTCATGCAGTATTACTTCGCGGTTTGCCTGCGGCGGATGGCACCCAGGCCGAGCAGGCCCAGACCGAGCAGAGCGAGCGAGGCGGGCTCGGGAACGACGGACGCGTTGGTGATGCGGAGATCCACCGCCTGCACGGCGCCGCCCACGTTGACGATGGCCTGCAGGGCATTCACGCGGGTGAAGTCGGCGCTGCCGACGAAGAACGAGAACGGAATGGTGTAGGTGCCAGCGCCACCCGACGGGGCTTCAAAAACCGAAACCTCGCCCTCGCTCGAGTAGACTTCGAGCCTGAACGGGAAACCCTGGTCGGTTTCGACAACCTGGAGCTCGAAAGCCGAGCCCATGGCGGTCAGATCCAGGTTGCCGAGTCCCATGGCGATGGTGTCGGTGGTGTTGTCGGTGCCGTCCCAGCGGATGCGCGCTTCAGCCCGGACGCCCGACGGGGTGTCGAAGATGAATTCGCCGCCGGCGACACCGACGTAGGGGTCGGTGAGGCCGCCGCCGGACATGTTGTTGACGTAGATGGAGCGATAGCCGCCGAGCGCTTCGGAAGCAGCGACGGAAGACCAGATGCCGGTGCCGTCGGCCGTCGTGTCATAAACAGGACTCTGGCTGGTGCTGAAGCTGTCGACGACCACAGCGTGGGCGCTGACGCTGGCAGCCAGGACAGCGGCTGCGAGGGCGGTTTTCAAGACGGTTTGCATTTTCATGGCTGATCTCCAAAACGATCCGGTGCTGGTAGCGACGCGTTACGCACGGTAGTTTTTAAGCCAAAAGCATGCCAGCCAAAAAAAACCAACAAAATCAAATTTGTATAATTTTCCTCTGCTGAGTCAGAGTACTCTGTGTAAAAAAAACCGACAGTTTTGGCGTGGTGATGTTTTGTCTTTGTGAGTGCTTAGATTCTGAATCGGGGGGTGGCATATGCTCTTCGCTTGCCTCGGCGCTGTTATGGCATCCGATGATCGGCCAATAATCGATGTAGGTTGTCGGCAGGCTGATTGACGGAAAACCATCAGAAGGGGCGCAAGGCTGTAATAAAGGGCAGTCCCTGGATTTGCAGGTGCTGCCCGAAGTGAAGATGGTGCTGGCGATGTCCGTCGTCAGTGACTCAGCGCCCGACCATGTTGTCCCGATGGATCAATTCAGGTTCATCCACATAACCCAACAGCTTCTCGATTTCGGCGGTCGGCTTGCGCGCGATCCTGCGGCATTCGGCGGCACTGTAGTTCACCAGGCCGCGCGCGATTTCCTCTCCGGCTGCGTTGCGGCAGGCCACGGCGGCGCCGCGGACGAAATCGCCCCGCACCTCGATGACGCCCACCGGCAGCAGGCTGCGGCCGCTCCGGAGCGCGGCGACGGCACCGTCGTCGATGATCAGGTCGCCTGCCAGCTGCAGATGGTCGGCCAGCCATTGCTTGCGGGCCTGCAGCGGGGTGCTGCTGGCGTAGAGCAGGGTGCCGACGGCTTCGCCTGCACCGAGACGCAGCAACGGATCCTGCTCGCGTCCGCTCGCGATGCAGGTGTGGGCGCCGCTGCGGGCGGCGCGCTGCGCAGCGCGGATCTTGGTGATCATGCCGCCCTTGCTGATGCCGCTGCCGGCGCCGCCGGCCATGGTCTCGTACTGGCGGTCTTCGGCGCGGCCTTCCGAGATCAGTGTGGCGCCGGAGTCGCGGCGCGGGTCGGCGGTGTACAGGCCTTGCTGGTCGGTCAGGATGATCAGCGCGTCGGCTTCGATCAGGTTGGCGACCAGGGCGCCGAGGGTGTCGTTGTCGCCGAACTTGATCTCGTCGGTGACGACGGTGTCGTTCTCGTTGATGATCGGCACGACGCCGAGTTCGAGCAGCGTGGTCAGTGTGCTGCGGGCATTGAGGTAGCGGGTGCGGTCGGCGAGGTCTTCATGCGTCAGCAGGATCTGCGCCGTCTGCAGGCCATGGCGGGAGAAGGCCTCCTCGTAGGCTTCGACGAGGCCCATCTGGCCGACGGCGGCGGCAGCCTGCAGCTTGTTCATTTCGTGCGGCCGTTTGGACCAGCCCAGCCGCTGGATGCCGGCAGCGATGGAGCCGGAGGACACGAGCACGACTTCGCGCTCCTGGGCGCGCAACGCAGCGATCTGCCGCGCCCAGTCGTCGAGCGCGGCCTTGTCGAGGCCCGTGCCGTTGTTGGTGACGAGGGCGCTGCCGACCTTAACCACCAGGCGGCGGGCGTTGCGGATCTTGGTTCTCATGGTGTCGCGGGGGAAGGAAAAGGGGCGGCGGGAGAGGTCTGCAAACTGCCGTGGATGGAACGTGCTCAGCGTTCGGTTTCGTCGATATCGTCCTCGCTGCCTTCGCCCTCATCATCCAGGCTTTCGGCAGCGTAGGCTGCATCGGCGGCTGCGCGCTGGGCGTCGAGTGCGGCCAGGCGTTCGGCTTCGACTGCATGGCGTTCGGCACGTTCGGCTTCGATGCGGGCGCGTTCGGCGTCGAGGAAATCCTGCAGTGCGAAGATCAGCGCCTGCGTGCCTTCGCTCTTGAGCGCGGAAATCTCGAAGTGGCGCTCGACCGGGCCGTAGGCTCCGAGGAAGGCTGCGATGCGTTCGGCACGTTCTTCCTCGTCGATCAGGTCGAGCTTGTTCAGTACCAGCCAGCGAGGCTTGGCGTACAGCTCATCGTCGTACTTGCGCAGCTCTTCGACGATGGCCTTGGCGTCGGTAACAGGGTCGGCGTCGGGGTCGAAGGGCGCAAGGTCGACCAGGTGCAGCAGCACGTGGGTGCGCTGCAGGTGGCGCAGGAACTGGTGGCCCAGGCCGGCGCCCTCGGCTGCACCCTCGATCAGCCCGGGAATGTCGGCGATGACGAAGCTGCGGTTCTCGGCCGTGCGCACCACGCCCAGGTTGGGCGCCAGTGTCGTGAATGGGTAGTCGGCCACCTTGGGTTTGGCCGCCGACACGCTGCGGATGAAGGTGGATTTGCCGGCATTGGGCATGCCGAGCAGGCCGACGTCGGCCAGCACCTTGAGCTCGAGGTGCAGGCTGAAGCGCTCGCCTTCCTGGCCCATGGTCTTCTTGCGCGGCGCCCGGTTGACGCTGGACTTGAAGTGGATGTTGCCCAGGCCGCCGCGGCCGCCGCGGGCGATCAGCACTTTCTTGCCGTCTTCGTCGAGGTCGGCGATCAGTTCCTCGGTTTCGAGGTTGCGGATCACGGTGCCGACCGGAAAGCGCAGCGTGATGTCGTCGCCGCCCTTGCCGTAGCAGTCGCGGCTGCCGCCGTTCTCGCCGCGCTGGGCGCGGAAGCTGCGGGTATAGCGATAGTCGATCAGGGTATTGAGGTTGCGGTCGGCCACCGCAAAGACGCTGCCGCCGCGCCCGCCGTCACCGCCGCTGGGGCCGCCCTTGGGAATGAACTTCTCGCGGCGGAAGGTGGCGGCGCCGTTGCCGCCGTCGCCGGCGAAGACTTCGATGCGGGCTTCGTCAAAAAACTTCATGCCTGATCAACCTTGATCCAAAAATGAAAAAGCCCTACCGCAAGGATAGGGCTTCGATGCTGCAAAGCGCTTGCTGCCGTCGATCAGGCCGCTTCGGGCACGATGATGACGGTACGGCGCTTGGACGGACCCTTGACCGCGAACTGGACGGTGCCGTTCTTCAGTGCAAACAGGGTGTGATCCTTGCCGATGCCGACGTTGTCGCCCGGGTGGTATTCGGTGCCGCGCTGGCGAACGATGATGTTGCCGGCGAGCACGAACTGGCCACCGTAGCGCTTCACGCCGAGGCGTTTCGATTCCGAGTCGCGACCGTTACGCGAACTGCCGCCAGCTTTTTTGTGTGCCATGTCGGATTACCTCCTGCGCCTTAGGCCGAGATCGCTTCGATGCGAAGCTCGGTGTAGTTCTGACGATGCCCCTGATGCTTCTGGTAGTGCTTGCGACGGCGCATCTTGAAAATCTTGACCTTGTCGTGGCGGCCGTGCGAAACCACGGTCGCCTTGACGGAAGCCCCGGCCACCACCGGCGTACCGATCTTCACGGACTCGCCTTCGCCGACCATGAAAACCTGGTCGAGGGTGATTTCGGAACCCACGTCGGCCGGTATCTGTTCTACCTTGATCTTTTCGCCAGCGGCAACGCGATACTGCTTGCCACCGGTTTTTATCACCGCGTACATGGTGTTGCTCCAGTTGATGGGTTTGCAAAGAATCGCGCACTCTAGCTTTTGGTGAGGGAAAAGTCAATGCCAATCAGAGATGTACGTGCCGGCGTGATCTTTGTCACGCGGCGTGCGACGGCGATTGCGGTTTCCGGTAGAAGTGCCGCGCGGCGGCCATAAGCCGTTGCTATGATCGGCGCCTCTTCAGCAATCACGCGTTCAATGCCCTTCTCCGCCGAAACCTGTGTTGCCATGCATATCGGCGACCGTCTGGAACAGCAGGACCGCGTCGGCCTTTTTGCCCATCCGAAGCGGCCGGGCATCATGATGGCTGCGCTGGCCGACGGCATGGGCGGGCACAGCGGAGGCGCGGTGGCTGCAGAGCAAGTGATCATGCGCGCCCGCCAGAACCTCGAAACCTACGCGCCGCTGCATGAAACGCCGCGGGACCTGCTGGCGAGCGTGATCGACGAAGCGCACACCGTCATCAAGCTTACCCGTTTCACCAGCGAGAAGGACCCGCACAGCACCGCCGTCGCCTTTCTGCTGCAGCAAGGCAAGGCCTATTGGGCGCATTGTGGTGACTCGCGGCTTTACTGGTTCCGCGGCACCGCCACGGCGGCACGCAGCCGTGACCATTCGCTGGTCGCCGAACTGATGCGCAAGGGGCGGCTCGATGAGGCGGGGGCGCTCAAGCACCCGCAGCGCAATGTGTTGCTGTCCTGCCTGGGCAGTGAACGTGAGCCGTGCATCGAATACGGTGTGGCCGAGTCGCCCGACGCAGGAGACAGCTTCCTGCTGTGTTCGGATGGGCTGTGGGCTTACTTTACTGATTTCGAACTGGCTTCGACCATTCAGGCGCATCCGCCCCGGACCGCTGCCGAGCGCCTGATTCAGCTGGCGCGCGAGCGTGCCGGCGGCGCAGGCGACAATATCTCCCTTATCATCGTCAAACTCGTTCCGCCCGCCGCAGACGCCCCGAGGTGAACGCATGCGGGTGAGTCCCGCACGGCATTTTCCGTCAACTTCGGGTTCACCCTTGTTGCTGTGGTGCAGCAAATCCGTCTAATGTCCGACGTTCGCCGGTGCTGCAACAAAAGCTTGCAGGACAAGGATAACGACGGGTGAGGCCGGCGGAACGTGCAATGTGGTCAAACAACAGGGAGGATCAGCCTATGCCTCTGACGATCGGAGTGCTAGCGGAGACCGCTGCGGGCGAACGACGCTTGTCTGTCGTGCCGGACGTGGTCAAGAGATACCTGAGCCAGGGTGCCCAGGTGGTGTTGCAGAAAGGGGCGGGGGTGCCTGCGCATTTCCCCGATGAAGTCTTCGCTGACGTGAGCTTCGTCGATACCGCGGCGGAAGTCTGTGGGCAGGCCGACGTGGTGTTCTGCGTTCAGCCGCCGACCGATGAGACGCTTGCGGCGATCAAGCCGGGCAGCGTGCTGCTGGGGCTGCTGCAGCCGTGGTCCAGCGCCGAACGCGTGCGACAGTTGCAGGAGAAGCAGATCACCGCATTCGCCCTGGAACTGCTGCCGCGCATCTCGCGTGCGCAGAGCATGGACGTGCTGTCCTCGCAGGGTGCGGTGGCGGGCTACGAATGTGCGCTGATCGCCGCCGACCACAGTCCCAAGTTCTTCCCGATGATGACCTACGCCGCCGGCACGATCCGTCCGGCCAAGGTGCTGGTGATTGGTGCGGGCGTTGCCGGCCTGCAGGCCATCGCCACCGCGCGCCGCATCGGTGCCATGGTCGAGGCCTATGACGTGCGCCCCGAGACGCGCGAGCAGATCGAGTCGCTTGGCGCCAAGTTCGTCGACACCGGCGTGTCCGCGGCGGGCACGGGCGGTTATGCCCGCGAACTGACCGACGAGGAAAAGGCCAAGCAGGCCGAACGCCTGGCCAAGGCCGTCGCCCAGTGCGATGCGCTGATCACCACTGCCGCGATTCCTGGCAAGAAAGCGCCGCGCATCATCACCGCCGACATGGTCGCGAAGATGAAGGCGGGCGCGGTGGTCGTGGACATGGCAGCCGAGACCGGCGGCAACGTCGAAGGCACGGTGGCGGGCGAGAAGACCTGGGTGGGTGACGTGCTCGTCATCGGTCCGGTCAACATCCCCAGCCGAATGCCGGTCCATGCCTCGGAGATGTATGCCAAGAACCTGTTCAACTTCATTTCGCCCTTCATCAAGGACGGCGTGCTGGCGCTGGACTGGGAAGACGAGGTGGTGGCCGGCACCTGCCTGACCCATGCGGGCGAAGTGCGCCACGCCGGGGTGAAGCAGGTCCTGGGTCTGTAAGGAGAGCCACGATGGAAGGAATTGCTGCGCTGTATATTTTCATGCTGGCCGCATTCACCGGGTACGAGGTGATCTCGCGCGTGCCGGTGATCCTGCATACGCCGCTGATGTCGGGCTCCAACTTTGTGCACGGTGTCGTGCTGGTCGGCGCGATGGTCGTGCTCGGCCACGCCGACCCGGACGAACCGGTGCAACTGGTGATCGGCTTCATCGCCGTGTTTCTCGGCGCCGCCAACGCGGCCGGCGGCTACGTCGTCACCGAGCGCATGCTGGCGATGTTCAAGGGTGGCAACAAGAAGGAAGGAGGCGCATAAATGGCGAACTGGTTCATTCAGGCGTCTTATTTCATCGTCGCCGTGGTGTTCATCATCGGCCTGAAGGCGATGAGCTCGCCGGTGACGGCCCGCAAGGGCATCGTGTGGGCGGGCTACGCGATGGTCGCGGCCACCGTCGTCACCTTCTTCACCCCCGACCTGCACAACGTCGGCCTGATGGTGCTCGCCATCGTGTCCGGCGGCGCGGTGGCATGGTGGAGCGGCAAGACGGTCAAGATGACCGACATGCCGCAGATGGTCGCCATCTACAACGGCATGGGCGGCGGCGCGGCGGCGGCGATCGCGGCGCTGGAGTTCGCCCGCGGCGAGATCACCGATCCGGTGGTGGCGACGCTGGCGGTGCTCGGCGCGCTGATCGGCTCGGTGGCCTTCTCCGGTTCGTGCATTGCCTACGCCAAGCTGCAGGGCATCATGAAGAACGCCTTCCGGCTGCCCAACCAGAACCTGGTCAATATCGGCTTGGCCGTGCTGACTGCGGTGCTGGGGCTGGCGATCATCGTTTCCGATGCGCCGTCCTCGACCCTGATCGTGCTGTTCTTCGTGCTGGCGCTGGCGCTGGGCGCGATCCTGACCAGCCCGATCGGCGGTGCCGACATGCCGGTGGTGATCTCGCTGCTGAACGCCTTCACCGGCCTGGCCGTGGGCTTCGAAGGCTACGTGCTGGGCAACCCGGCGCTGATCGTCGCCGGTATCGTCGTCGGTGCCTCGGGCACGCTGCTGACGCAACTGATGGCGAAGGCGATGAACCGTCCGATCACCAACGTCATCTTCACCCCGATCAGCGGTGCCGCCGCCGGTGGCGAAGGTGAAGTGATCGAAGGCACGATGAAGGAGTTCTCCGCGCTTGATGCAGCGTCGGTGATGCGCTACGCCAGCAAGGTCGCCATCGTGCCGGGCTACGGCATGGCGGTGGCCGGCGCGCAGCACAAGGTGTGGGAAATGGCGCAGCTGCTCGAAGAGGGCGGCGTCGAAGTGGTGTTCGCGATCCACCCGGTCGCGGGCCGCATGCCTGGCCACATGAACGTGCTGCTGGCCGAAGCCGGCGTGCCCTACGACAAGATCTTCGACCTCGAAGAGATCAACGCCGACTTCCCGCAGATCGACGTGGCGCTGGTGATCGGTGCCAACGACGTGGTCAACCCGGTCGCCCGTACCGACAAGACCAGCCCGATCTACGGCATGCCGATCCTGAACGTCGACATGGCGCAGAACGTCATCGTCGTCAAGCGCGGCAAGGGCGCGGGCTACTCGGGCATCGAGAACGCGCTGTTCTACAAGGACAACTGCCGCATGCTGTACGGCAGCGCGCAGGAAGCGATCGCCCAGGTCATCACCCACGTCAAGGCGCTGGAGTCCTGATCCGGGCAGGTTCCGGCCGGCATTCGCGGGTCGGAGCTAAAGCCTGGCTTCATCGGGCCGTAAGCAGGAGAATCGCCTCCTGCTTACGGCCCGATGTCTTTCATGCGCGCATTGCTTTTCCTGAGCCTGTTTTCCGTCCTGCTGCCGGCCGCTGCCCAGCAGCCGGCGAGCATGGGTAGCAGCATGCCGGAGCCTGCGGCCGTGGCAAAGCCGGAAGCGCCCGAATGGCGCAAGACCGACGGCTACCGCTTCCCCGCCGTGGCGAAGACGGTCGAGGACATGCAGAATCTGGCCTATGCGATGCAGTTGCGGGAGTTCTGCGCCAACGCCCGCATTCCGGACGATTTCGTGCGTGAGCGCCTGAACCGCTTCAGCGCCATGACCGGGCGTGAGGAAGACTGCCGAACGCTGCTCGACTACTGAGCTGCCGGGCTTTCGACATCCCTGCTTCAGCGTCTGTGACGCAGCAGCACGAGCGACAGGCCACCGATGATGGGGATGCAGCCCAGCAAGTCGGATGCCGGCACGGTCTCATGCAGGATGGCGATCGACAACAGCGTGCCGAAGATGGGGTTCAGCAGGTGGAAGCCGCTGGCCCGTGCCACTCCGCCATGGCGTACCAGCCACAGCAGCATCAACGTCGTACCGATGGAAACGATACTTGCCTGATAGATCAGGCTGCCCCAGAAGGCGGCATCAGGGACGATGTGCAGACCCTCCTTCAGCAAGGCGATCGGCAGCAGCGCCAGTCCGCTCGTTGGAAGCTGGATCATCGCGATGCGCAGCGGGTCCATCCCATGGACAACCGTCCGATTCAGTAGCGTACTCACGGCTAGGGCCACGGTGCCGACCAAGATCAGGATGATGCTGTCGGCGGCGATGGGCTGGTTCGACCCCCGGCCGTGCATGATCCAGACGACGCCGGCAAAGCCGGCCGCCAGGCCGAGCAATTGGCGCCAGCCGAAGGCTTCCCGGAAGACTGCGCTCGCCAGCAGCGTGGTGAGGAGTGGGCTGGTGCTGACGAGAATCGTGGTCAGTCCGGCCGGTACGGTCTGTATGCCGGTGTAGGTCAGGCCGAGATACACGGCGTTGCCGAGCAGCCCGGCGGCCAGCGCCCGCAGTGCAATCCGTGCATCACCGCTTCTGGGGCTGGATATCCGCAGCAGCCGGCATAGGAGCCAGAGCAGCGCCCCGGCAAGCAGGAAGCGAAGGCTCAGCAAGGTCAGCGGCCCGCTGGATGCCATGCCGATCTTGCCGGCGATGAAGGCCGAACTCCAGACGAAACTGAAAGCCGTGCCCACGCAGGCGATCCGCAAGGCGCTGGCAGGGAGAAGGAGGGGGCGGGTCGAAGTGTCCGGCATGGCAGCGGTGCTCGCAGTGGGTTGGTGAAATGGGGTGATGAGCACTCTACTTGCCGCATTTTTATGAGAAAAATTGATAATATAAAGATAAAAATGATTTTTATAAATGATCGACATGAAACTGCTCGCACGTCACCTCGACATCGATTTGCTGCGCACCCTGGTCAGCATCGCCGATAGCGGAAGCTTTTCGGCGGCTGCCGAGCGGATGGGGCGAACCCAGTCGGCGATCAGCTTGCAGATCAAGCGTCTGGAAGAAAACGTTGGCCATCTGCTGCTCGACCGGAGCCAGGGGCGGGTGGAAGGGCCGACTGCGGAGGGGCGGCTGCTGCTCGATTACGCCCGGCGCATCCTGCGTCTCAACGACGAAGCCTATGGCTGTTTCTTCCCTAGCCCGGTATCCGGGCAACTGCGGGTCGGCTTGCCGGAAGAGCTCATGGAAAGCGTATTTCCCGCAGTGCTGAAAAAATTCGCCGAGTCTCATCCCCAGGTGGAACTGTCGGTGTTCTGCGATCTCTCTGCCCGTCTCATCGCCAAGGGCGAAGCAGGGGAACTCGACCTCGTGCTCGCCAAGCAGGTCACGGCGCATCCGCTCGTCGCAACCGATGCAGGCTGGAAGCGCATGCGGCGGGAGCCTCTGGTCTGGCTGGCAGGAGGCTTGGCAAGTGAGGGCAGTGTGCTTGTCAACCAGGAATCCCTGCCGGTGGGCGTCTTCCAGGAAGGCTGTGTCTTTCGTACTGCGGCACTGACCGCCTTGGCTGGCAGCGGGCGGGCATGGCGGCTGGCCTTCGTCGGCAGCAGCTACACTGCATTGAGGCACGCGGTCAGAGCCGGGATTGCCGTGGCGCCGCTGGCGCTGAGCCTGGCCAGCCCCGGCCTGTCGGTCGTCCGAAGTGGCTTGCCGGAGCTGCCTGATGTGGAGTTGATTGCCTGCATGGGGAGGCCTGGCCGGGAGGCGGCGCGGCGGCTCCTGGAGCTGTTCGAGGCCGAACTATGGCAGCAGCCCTGAGGGGCCGGGTGTCAGGCGTTCGCCTGGAAGGAAAAGCGCGAGAACGCGTGGGCCGTCATCGGCTGGCCGAACAAGGGGCCTTGCTGCAGGTGACAGGACAGCGCGCTGAGGAAGTCACGCTGGGCGGCGGTTTCCACGCCGCGCGCAAGCACTTCCAGTCCCAGCGTGTCTGCAAGGCTCGCGATGGCCTCGACGATGGCCTCGCTGTCCTCGCTGTGGCCGACACCCTGAACGAGTCCAGGGGTCAGCTTGATGGCGCTCAGCGGGTAGCGGCGCAAGCGCGGAATCGATGACAGGCCACGGCCGAAGTCGTCGATGGCAAGGCGGACGCCCATTGCCGACAGCGCTTTCAGCGTGCTCAGCAGGCCAGGACTTTCGCTTTCGAGCACTTTCTCGTCGAGATCGAGCTCCAGCCGTTCGGGTGGCAGGTCGTTGTCCTCAAGTACCAGCCGCACGCATTCGGCGAAGTCGCCATGCAGCAACTGCTCGGTCGAGACGTTGACGGTCAGCCGGGGTTTCCGGCCGTCGTTGCCTTGCCAGGTGCGGGCACTGCGGCAGGCTGCATTGAGCACCCAGTCGCCGAGGCGGGCGATGAGCTGCGGGTCGTGGATCGCACTCCTGAAGCGGCCGAACGGCAATTGCCCGAGGCTTGGATGCTGCCAGCGCAGCAGTGCTTCGCCAGCCCACAGGCGCTTGCTTCGGGTATCGATCAGCGGCTGGAAATTCAGCAGGAACTCGTCCTGGTCGAGCGCTTGCCACAGCCTTGGCTCGAAGCTGCTGGCGCTGGCATCGGGCCAGATCACGGCGTCGAACAGGCTGCCCGGGCGGTTCAGGACTCGATGCTCCCGATCGAGATGGGCTGCGAAGCTGGCCGCTGCTTCCCCTGTGGCGCGCGAAGACGCGCGGGCGCGGGTGCCGCTGGGGCTCAGCACCAGCGCATGTACGCCGGGCCGCAGCCGGGGCGCACAAAGCACCTTGAGTTCGCGCGCGCTCCCGTTCGGCAGGGTAAAGCCGATCTGGCTGCGTCGCTCTCCCTGGATCAGGAGTCGTGCTCGTGCGTCGAGGAAGGCTTCTTCGTTCGGGAACAGGGTGGCCAGAGGCTGGCCTGCGACCTGGCGGTAATCGCGTTCCAGCAGCTTGCAGGCTGCGGTATTGGCGTCGAGGATCAACTCGTCGCCAATGATCAACAGCCCTTCGTCGATCAATTCGAGCAGGGCCAGGTAAACACCCGTTTCGGCGCCTTCCGACAGGTCGGCGATGAAAGGTTCGTGCTGGGGCGAAGACGGGCGTCCGGGGAGGGTCACGAGGGGCAGGACCTGCGGTGGTGATGTGGCAATCTACGGCATTGCCATCAGAATACTTGAACCCTCTTCATCGCCGAGCAGGGAATAGACGCCGGAGTCGCGGCTATTTTCTGCCCAGGCCACCCAGCAGGACGGCGATCGGCCGCTGGGGTTTGCGCAACGGGTCGGGACGGCCGTCGGTAACCGGGCGCTCGGAGGCGGACGATGGAGCTGCAGGCTGGTAAGGCTTGCTGAAATCGAAGCCATCCGCGGCGATGTTCGAGCGCGCTCGTGAGCCGGACCGTGCCGCGGGAGCGGAGGCCTGACGAGCGCCCGGCTGAGGCGCCCCCAGCTGAGGCGCCCCCAGCTGGCGTGCGCCATCCTGGCGAGGCGTCCGCTGTCCATCGGCGGCGGCACGGCGTCCGCGCGAGCGGCTGCCGGCTTCGAAGAACTCGGGCTCGGGGTCGAAGCCGGGCACGATCTCCTGCGGAATCTCGAGCTTGATCAGCTTCTGGATCTCGGCCAGCCAGTGCTTTTCTTCGGTGCTGACCAGCGACACCGCGTTGCCCTTGTGGCCGGCACGGCCGGTGCGGCCGATGCGGTGCACATAGTCTTCGGCGGTGTGCGGCAGCTCGAAGTTGATGACGTAGGGCAGTTCGTCGATGTCGATGCCGCGCGCGGCGACGTCGGTGGCGACGAGCACGCGCAGCTTGCCGCTCTTGAAGGCTTCCAGCGTCTCGGTGCGCTGCTGCTGGCTCTTGTCGCCGTGGATGGCGTCGGCCGAGATGCCGCTGCGTTCGAGGAAGTGGGCCAGCCTGCCGCAGACGAGCTTGGTGTTGACGAAGACCAGCGCCTGGGTGTCGGGCTGGTGGCGCAGCAGATGGGCGAGCAGGTTGCGCTTCATGCCCGACGAGACCGGGTGCACCACGTGGGTGATCGTCTCCGACACCATGTTGCGGCGCGCGACTTCGATCAGCTGCGGGTTCTTCAGCATCTGGTCGGCGAGCTTCTTGATCTCGTCCGAGAAGGTGGCGGAGAACAGCAGGCTCTGGCGGTTGGCCGGCAGCAGGGCGAGGATGCGCTTGATGTCGGGGATGAAGCCCATGTCCAGCATGCGGTCGGCTTCGTCCAGCACCAGCACTTCGACCTGGGACAGGTTGATGGATTTCTGTTCGACGTGGTCGAGCAGCCGGCCCGGCGTGGCGATGACCACCTCGATGCCGCGGCGCAGCTCCATCTGCTGCGGCTTGATGTCCACGCCGCCGTACACGCACACCGAGCGCAGCGGCAGGTACTTGCTGTAGGTCTTGACCGATTCGTACACCTGCATCGCCAGTTCGCGCGTCGGCGCCAGGATGAGCGCGCGCGTCTGGTGGCGGGCGGGCGAGGTGCTGGTGTTGGCGTGGCGGGCGATGCGCTGCAGCAACGGCAGCGTGAAGCCCGCGGTCTTGCCGGTGCCGGTCTGGGCGCCGCCCATGACGTCGTGGCCGGCGATGACGGTCGGGATGGCCTGGCGCTGGATCGGCGTAGGTTCGGAATAGCCGGCGTCAGTGACGGCTTTGAGCAGTTCGGGAATGAGGCCGAGATCGGCGAAACTCATGGGCGCCTTTGCGTTGAGCGCGGCCGCTAGGGGGCCGCCTGATTTGCGAAACTCCGGATTATACACGGCACGGAAAACCGTTATGGGACAGGGGCTTCGCCAGCGGCCTGAGGGGGTTGGCGTGGTTCGGCCCGACGCGGCCCGGCCGGGTGCGGCCCAGCCTGACGTGGCCCGGCCGTCTTCAGCGCTTCAACGTGAGAAAGGCGGTGACTTCTTCACGGTCGTGGTACAGGTGCTTGATGCGCAGGTCGAAGGGACCCACGCTGTTGAGCCGCTTGCGGATCAGTTCGCGGCATTGCTCGACGGCTTCGAGCCGGCGCTTCATCGGCAGCTTGAGGTTGAAGACGGTGTAGCGGCACTTGCCGGTGGCGATCCATTCGGCCATCAGCGAAGCGATGCGCGACGGCTGCTCGACCATGTCGCACACCATCCAGTCGACCGGCCGCTGCGGCCGCCAGGTGAAGCCGTCGGCTTTCAGATGTTCGACCATCTCGGTCGCCATCACGCTGTCGCGCAGCGGGCCGTTGTCGATTGCGGTCACCCGCAGGCCGCGATGGACGAGCTGCCAGGTCCAGCCGCCCGGCGCGGCGCCGAGATCGACCGCGCGCTGGCCGGCACGCAGGATGTTGTCGCGCTCGCCTTCTTCCAGCAGCGTCATGAAGGCTTCGGCCAGCTTCATGGTCGAACGGCTGGGAGCGTTGGAGGGCATCCGCAACCGTGGAATGCCCATCGGCCAGGACGCACATCGGCCGTCCAGGCCGGCCGCCAGCCAGGCCGTGGTGGCGTCGGTGAACAGCACGTGCAGCACAGGCAGGCCGGTGCGGCTGCTGCGCAGGCAGCCGGCCTTCTCCAGTGCCTTGGTCAACGGCTCGGTGAAGCGCTTGCAGAAGCCCGAACGCTGCTTGGCCTCGTCGGTGTCCGGTGTTTCCAGGACCACGCTGCAGAAGCGCTGGCCGGAGGCTTTGACCGCTTCGACGATGGGTGTGGCGCGGTCGCGCTCTGGCAGATCCTCGACGCGAGCGAAGTACGGCAGCAACTGGCGCGCGAAGCAGGGCCGCCGCCAGTCGGTGGCTTCGCCGAAGCTGCCGAGCGGAAGGGGTTCGAAGGTCTCGAAGACGACGTAGCCGGTATCGGGCTGGGCTCGGACGAAGCCGATCAGGCCAGCCTCGGCGGCCAGGTCGTCGATCTCGCCGGCCAGTTCCTTCTCGAAACCGGCGCGGCAATAGCCGATCAGGCCGGAACAGGGCAGACCGGCGGCAGGTGTGTGTTGGGTCATCGGCGGGCAGGGGAGATGAAAGGGGCGCCCATCACAGGATGGGGAAATTGCGGATGATAAGCCCTGCAGCCCGCCAGAGGCAGTGGCGCCTATTTCTGCCTGGGGGCAGTGGCATCGCCAGGAGAGGCGGGCGGAGCCGGTGTCGCCTGCTGTGCCCCTGGCACCAGCATGGATGGAACAGTGTCGAGTTTGTGCTCCATCATGTAATCGTTCATGTCCCGCCAGCCGCTGAACACCGCGGCTTTCTCGGACGACGGGTTGAGTGCGTAGCAGTCTTCGAGCGAGCGCCCGGCATGGCGGCAGGCGCTGCCGACCGCACGTCCCTCGGCCTCCTTCGCCTCCCGTTCGCGTGCGGGGTTGGGGAGTTCCAGCAACTCGCCGAGCATGTCGCAGCCGGCGGTCATCGTCAGCGAGGCGACGAGCAGGAGTCTTGCGAGTGAGCGTTTCGCAAGCGTGGAAGGCAGGGCGTGTTTGCGCATGGCTGGTCGGAATGGGCACGGGCTATGGCAAGGCTTAACGGCACTGCCTGCCATATCTTGAAGGCCTGGTATCGGGGTGTGCAATATTCCATCCACGGCATCGGGAGCGATCTATAATTCTTAAGTTAACCCCCTTTTCGCATCCTTCTTCCTTACCGCAGTTTTCCTTTCGCGCCAGGTCCATGAATACCAAACGTTTCAAGACGACAGTCATTGCTTTTGCCGCTCTTCTGTCCGGTGCTGCCATGCCTGTATCCCAAGCCGCTGATGCCGGTTTGCAGATCCAGCTCTTTCACCGGCTGCCCGAAGGCAAGGCGGCAGCGCTGCGGGAACTGGTCGAGCGCTTCAACGGGCAGGAAAAAGGCGCCAGGGTGGTGTTGTCCGATGCGGACTGGCGCAATGCATCGCCGCACATGCTGATCCTCGAAGGCGAGGACGAAGAGGCGTTCGTTGCCGGCAAGCCGCGCTACAAGGCATTGCACGCGCTGATGAAGGATGCCGGCGTGCCTTTGCAGACGCTGCGCCCGCCGGCGATGATGACGCGCACCCCGGTCGATGCCAAGGGCCAGCTGCTGGCATTGCCGGTCGGGCTGTCGACCCCGGTGTTGTTCCTGAACCGCGATGCGCTGCGCAAGGCCGGGGTGAATGCGGATGCTCCTGCGGTGGCGACCTGGGTTGAGCTGCAGGAAACCCTCGGCCGCCTCGCTGATACCGGCCATGCCTGCCCGTATACCGTGGCCGAGCCGGGCCGGGTGATGGTCGAGAACCTCAGCGCCTGGCACAACCAGCCCGTCGCCAAGGCCCAGGGCAAAGGCAAGGCACAGACGATGGCGCCGTCCTTCAACGGCATGTTCCAGGTCAAGCACGTGGCAATGATGGCGAGCTGGTCGCGGGCGCGTTACCTGCATGTCTTCGAGCACAACACCGAAGCCGAGCAGCGTTTCGCGAGTGGCGACTGCGCGGTGATTGCGGCGCCGTCGTCGAGCTGGGCCGATTTCCGCCGCCAGGGCAAGATCGATGTCGCAGTGTCGCGCCTGCCGTACTACGACGATTTCCCCGGCGCGCCGCAGAATACCATCGCCGATGGCCCGGCGCTGTGGGCCTCGGCAGGCAAGAAGCCGGCCGAATACAAAGCGGTTGCACGTTTCGTCGCATTCTGGCTGCAGCCGCAGAACCAGGTCGCCTGGCAGCGCGAGACCGGTTATCTGCCGCTGAACCGCGCAGGTCTGCTGGCATCGACCAGCGAGCTGCTCGGCGAAGACCTCGACAATGTGCGCGTGGCCGTCGAGCAGCTCACCAACAAGCCGGCCACGGCTGCGTCCGGCGCCCAGCCGGTGGTCGAGCGCGAGCGCGTGCGCCGCATCCTCGACGAGGAGCTTGCCGGCGTGTGGGCCGACAGCAAGGCTGCCAAGGAAGCGCTGGACAACGCCGTGGCACGGGCCATGACCGGCCGCTAGGCAAATCACCGGGGCGGAGCGCTGGTGCGGCTGGCTTGACGCGAGTTCGACGCAGGCGCCTACCATCCACGCTTTTTCCGCCAGCGTGTCCGCCTTGTCCGTCAAGCAGCTTTTTGCGCCGATCGCCGCCGACATGCAGGCGGTGGATGCGGCCATCCGCAGCCGTCTCCATTCAGACGTGGTCCTGATCCGCCAGGTCGCGGAATACATCATCCATAGCGGCGGCAAGCGCCTGCGCCCTGCCCTGGTGCTGTTCACCGCCGGGGCCATGGGCTACAAGGGGACGCACCACCACGAACTGGCGGCGGTCGTGGAGTTCATCCATACCGCGACCTTGCTGCACGACGATGTCGTCGACGAGTCCGACCTGCGCCGTGGCAGCAAGACCGCAAATGCGATGTTCGGCAATGCGGCCTCGGTGCTGGTGGGTGATTTCCTCTACACCCGGGCCTTCCAGATGATGGTCGGTGTGGACAACATGCACGTGATGCGCGTGCTGGCCGACGCCACCAACATCATCGCCGAAGGCGAAGTCCTTCAATTGCTCAACTGTCACAACGCAGATGTCCTCATCGAGGACTATCTGCGTGTGATCCGCTACAAGACGGCCAAGCTGTTCGAAGCTGCGTCCCGCCTGGGCGGCATCATCGGCGGTGCAGACGAAGAAACCGAGCAGCGTCTCGCGGCCTTCGGCATGCATCTCGGCACCGCCTTCCAGCTCATCGACGACGTGCTCGACTATTCCGCGGACGAGGCCGATACCGGCAAGCATCTTGGCGACGACCTGGCCGAAGGCAAGCCCACGCTGCCGCTGATCCACGTCATGAGCCACGGCACCCCCGAACAGGCCGCACTGGTGCGTGGTGCCATCGAGAACGGTGGGCGCGATGATTTCGCCGCCGTGCTGGCGGCGATCAAAGCCACCGGCGCGCTGGAAGAAACCCGCCGCTACGCCGAGGCCGAAGCCAGGCTGGCGATCGACGCGATTTCGGTGCTGCCCCCTTCCATTTTCAAGGATGCGCTGCTACAATTGTCCCACTTTGCAGTTGAGCGAAATCACTGATATATTGGTGGGCTTCGCAAGGCAGCAAACAAGTGTCGGGGAATAGCTCAGCCTGGTAGAGCACTGCGTTCGGGACGCAGGGGCCGGAGGTTCGAATCCTCTTTCCCCGACCAAAAATTCCCGAGAAACGCCCAAGTGAGTCAATCACTTGGGCGTTTTGCTTTTTGGCTTTCCACATTCACGTCAACGGACTGTCAAACGATGTGCGCCGTCCCATGGCTGTCTGTGTCAGCGGCTGACAGTAATGGTGTCAGTATTGGCGGTAAATGGCAGTGATCCGGTACGGCCGTACTGCAGCATCCCTTGTTTCCCGCGTATTCCGCGGCATCTCAGCAATGGCACGCGGCTTGCAGAAGAGCTGTCGAAGCAAGGCCGCCGGCCAAATCCCTGCCTGGGCCGTTCCCTCTTCGGCCCAACCCCCGGCAGAGTTTGCTGGACTGGATGGCGTGTGTCCCGGCCTTGCTTCTTTTTCCTCATTGCCGGGAGAGCAGTCGATGTCCGAATACCTCGAAGACCGCCGCAAGTTGCTGGCTGCTGCTGCCGGGGCAGGGGCGGTTGCGGCGGCAGCGACTGCGGTTCCTTTCGTTGCGAGCCTGACGCCGTCGAGCCGTGCCCAGGCTGCCGGGGCGCCGGTCGAAGCCGATGTCGGCAAGCTGGCGGCGGGCGAAATGATGACCGTGGAGTGGCGCGGCAAGCCGGTATGGATTCTGCGCCGCACGCCCGAGATGCTGGCCGCGCTGGAAGGCCACGAGCAGCGCCTGGCCGATCCTGCCTCGTCGGAGAAGCAGCAGCCTGAATACGCTGCCAATCGCCATCGCTCGGTCAATCCGGAGTTTCTCGTCGTGATCGGCATCTGCACGCACCTCGGCTGCTCGCCATCGGAGAAGTTCGTGCAGGGCACTGCGCAAGGGATGTCGCAGGATTGGCCGGGCGGTTTTCTGTGCCCCTGCCATGGCTCGATCTTCGATCTGGCCGGCCGTGTCTACCTCAGCCAGCCGGCGCCGACCAACCTCGAAGTGCCGCCATACCAGTGGCTGTCGGACGCCGTGGTGCTGATCGGCGATGACGGCAGCAGTTCTGCGTGATGAGGGCCGGATCGATGAAATCGTCGCCGACTCCTTGCAGAGGGGATTGAATGCCATGCACATCGCCATCTGTATCAAGCAGGTTCCCGACAGCGCGCAGATCCGTGTGCACCCGGTCATGAACACGATCATGCGGCAGGGCGTGCCGACCATCGTCAATCCCTACGACCTGTTCGCGCTCGAGGAAGCGCTGCGGATCAAGGATCGTACCGGCGCCCGGATCACCGTGCTGACGATGGGCCCCGCCCAGGCCGAGGAGGCACTGCGCAAGTGCCTGTCCCTCGGCGTGGATGAAGCCATCCTGATCACCGACAAGGTGTTTTCCGGTGCCGACACGCTCGCCACCTCCTATGTATTGGCGGCTGCGCTGAAAACCTTGGATGCGCAGACGCCGATCGACCTGGTCTTCACCGGCAAGCAGACCATCGACGGCGACACGGCCCAGGTCGGTCCGGGCATCGCGATCAGGCTCGGCTGGCAGCTGCTGACCTACGTGTCGAAACTCCGCGAGCTGGATCCGGCGGCGCGGCGCATCGTCGTCGAACGCAGGGCAGAAGGCGGCGTGCAGGTGCTGGAGTCGGCGCTGCCTGCGGTGGTGACGATGCTGGAAGGCAGCAATGAACTCCGCTTCGCCGACATGCCCGGCATGTTCAGGGCGGCGCGCCAGGAAGTGCAGCGCTGGAACCGCGACAGCATCGGCGTGGAGCTCTCCCAGGTCGGGCTGAAAGGCTCGCCCACGGTGGTCGCCCAGGTCTTCGGGCCCAAGCCCAAGTCGGTCAAGGCGCTGCGCATCGACGGCGACACCGCGGATGCGATCGCCGAGGCCTTCGTGGACAAGCTGTTCGCCGACCATCCCCAGCTCGAGGACGCCATGCTCGAGCATCTGGCGCTGCTCGGCCGGCAGGGAGGCAAGCCATGAGCGATTCACTCGACACGGCCGCCAAGCCGATCAAGAAACCCAAGCGCGTCCTGCCCGAGCGCTTCAAGTCCTACAAGGGCGTGTGGGTCTTCATCGAGCATGAGCACGGACACGTGCACCCGGTGTCCTGGGAGCTGCTCGGCAAGGGGCGCGAGCTTGCCGACAAGCTCGGCGTGGAACTGGCCGGGGTGCTGCTGGGCGGCATGGACGAGGCGGTCAAGGAACTGGCCGCGGAGGCCTGTGCCTACGGTGCCGACCTGTGCTACCTGGCCCGGCATCCGGTGCTTCAGGATTACCGCAACCAGCCCTACACCACCGGGATGACCGAGCTGGTCAACACTTACCAGCCGGAAATCCTGCTGCTCGGCGCCACCACGCAGGGGCGCGATCTGGCCGGTTCGGTCGCGACCACGCTGCTGACCGGCCTGACCGCGGACTGTACCGGGCTGGACATCGACCCCAGCGACCGTTCGCTGCTGTCGAGCCGCCCGACCTTTGGCGGCAGCCTGATGTGCACCATCGTCAACCTGGCGACAAGGCCGCAGATGGCCACGGTCAGGCCGCGCGTGATGGCCATGCCTGTGCGCCAGCCGGGCCGCCTGCCGCGCGTCGTCGAGCACGGCCTGGAGCTGGACGAGTCCGCGGTCGTCACCAAGGTGCTCGATTTCATCCCGGACGCCCGCGCCGACAAACCCCAGCTGCCGTTCGCCGATTTCATCGTCGCCGGCGGCCGGGGCCTGGCCAAGCCGGAGAACTTCGCCCTCGTGACCCGCCTGGCGAACGCCATCGGCGCCGAAGTGGGCGCCTCCCGCCCGGCGGTGCATGCCGGCTGGGCCGACGTCGAATGCCAGGTGGGCCAGTCGGGCAAGACCGTGCGGCCCAAGCTTTACATCGCCGCCGGCATCTCCGGCGCGGTGCAGCACCGGGTCGGCATGGAGGGCGCGGACGTCATCGCCGGGATCAATCCCGATCCGCAGGCGCCGATCTTCGATTTCGCCAACTACGCCCTGATCGGCAGCGCTGCCGAATTGCTGCCGGCGCTCGAACGCGCCTTCGCCCGGCGCCTCGCCGAGGCGCAGGCGCGGCGCGCGCAGGCGGCGGAGGAGACGGTGTGATGGAGAAATTCGACGTCATCGTCGTCGGCGCCGGCCCGGCCGGCAATGCCGCGGCCTACACCCTCGCTCGCGGCGGACTGTCCGTGCTCCAGCTCGAACGCGGCGAATCACCGGGGACCAAGAACGTGCAGGGCGCGATTCTCTACGCCGATGCGCTGGAGAAGATCATCCCCGACTTCCGCGACTCGGCGCCGCTGGAGCGGCACGTCGCCGAACAGCGGATGTGGCTGCTCGACGAGAACCAGGCCTGTACCGGCGTCACCCATCGCGACGCGCGCTTCTCGCAGCAGCCGTACAACCGCTACACCATCATCCGCGCACGCTTCGACCGCTGGTTCTCCGAGCAGGTCAAGCGCGCCGGCGCGCTGGTGATCTGCGAGACCACGGTGACCGGCCTGCTCAAGGACGTCGCCGGCAAGGTCATCGGCGTGCGCACCGAGCGCGCCCAGGGCGACATCCTTGCCGACTGCGTGATCCTCGCCGACGGCGCCAACGCGCTGCTCGGCGAGCGTGCCGGCCTGCGTCCCGCGATCAAGGCCGAGGACATGGCGCTGGTGGTGAAGGAGGTGCTGTTCCTGCCCAAGGAAACCCTGGAAGCACGCTTCAACATCAGCGGCACCCAGGGCGTGGCCATCGAGATCGCCGGCAACGTCACCCACGGCATGGTCGGCACCGGCTTCCTCTACACCAACAAGGACTCGATCGCGATCGGCATCGGCTGCATGCTGGGCGACATGAAACGGCAGCAGATCACGCCCTGCCAGTTGCTGGAAGCGCTGAAGCGCCACACCGCCGTGCAGCCCCTGATCGACGGCGCCGAGATGAAGGAGTACTCCGCCCACCTGATCCCCGAAGGCGGCTACCGCGCGCTGCCGCAGCTGCATGGCGAAGGCTGGCTGGTGGTCGGCGATTCGGCTGGCTTCGTCAATGCGGTGCATCGCGAGGGCTCGAACCTGGCAATGACTTCCGGCCGCATCGCCGCGGAGACGCTGATCGCGCTGCGCCAGGCCGGCAAGCCGTTCGACGCCGCCAATCTGGCGGGCTACAGGCAGGGGCTGGACGACAGCTTCGTGATGGCCGACATGAAGAAATACCAGGGCGTGCCGGAGCTGCTTCATCGGAACCCGCACATCCTCGACCTGTATCCGCGCTTCGTCGGCCATGCCGCGCGGGAAATGCTCACCGTCAACGGCGAGCCCAAGCGCGACAAGCAGAAGAAGATCTTCGGCGAACTGGCGCGCAGGCGCTCGCTGCTCGGCCTGCTGGGCGATGCCTACAAGTTCTGGAGAGCCTTTCGATGAACATGCTTGCAGAACCCCTGCTGCCCAGGGTCAATGTGGAAGAAAAGCTCTTCCAGGACCGCTACCGCGTCGATGTCGGCAGGCCGCACATCAAGCTGCGTGACGCTGCGGTCTGCGCGGCGTGTGCAGCCCAACCCTGTACCGTGTGCTGCCCCGCGGGCTGCTGGCGCGCCGCGGAGAACGGCGGCATCGAGCTCGTCGTCGATGGCTGCCTCGAATGCGGCACCTGCCGGCTGGTATGTAACGAAGCCAATGTCAACTGGAACTACCCGCGCGGCGGTTTCGGCATCCTCTTCAAGTTCGGCTGATCGTGCGATGAACGGTATCCGCAAGTTCCTGGCCCATGCCGTGCGTCTGGAGGCGGAGTCGGCGAGGCGTTTCGACGAACTGGCCGAGCACATGGCCACTCACTGCAACGCCGAAGTGGAGGCGGTGTTCCGCCAGTTCGCTGATTTCTCCCGGCTGCACCTCGAGGATGCGATGGCGCGGGCCGGCTTCAGGCACATCCGGGACCTGCCGCAGGACGGCTACGAATGGCCGCATGGCGAGCCGCCCGAGGCCGCGCCGTGGTGGGGTGTCGACGGACTCATGGACGTCGAAGCGGCGCTGAGGCTCGCGCTGGAGAGCGAGCAGGACGGCCTCGATTTCTACCGCTCGATCGCGGCCGGCTCGGCCGACCCGCTGGTGAAGGCCATGGCTGCCGAATTCGCCGACGAAGAAGCGGAGCATGTGGCGAAGCTGCATGAACTGCTGGCCAGGAACGAGTAGAGAGGCAGCCGCCATGCTTGGCAGAGTGATGCCGCTGCAGTTCAGGCCGATCGAGGGGCTGCAGACGGGACTGATCGGTTATCTGTTGGCCGACCTGGCCGAAAAGGCTGCCGTGGTCATCGACCCGCCGCGTGGGCAGACCGAACTGATTCTCGCGCTGTCGGAAGAGCGTGGCGTCGAGTTGAAGTACGTGCTTCGCACCCACGTCCATGCGGCCGATGCCGACACATGCGAAGAGTTGTGCAGCCGCACCAGTGCCTGCCTGCTGGCGGGCGATGAGCTCGAGATGGCCGGCATGCCGGCGGCGCGGCTGCGCCGTGCCGGGCACGGCGCGACGATCCCCTTCGGTGCGGAGACGATCGACGTGATCGGCTCGCCCGGCCACACCCATGGCAGCCTGAGCTTCCTCTGGCAGGATCGTCTTTTCTGCGGCGATCTGTTCGACCTGGACTGTTGCGCGCCTGGCGGCGGCGAGGCCGAGCCGGGGAGGCTTTTCGATTCCCTGGTCCGGCGCGTTTTCGTGCTGCCGGAAGAAACCCTGGTCTTTCCCGCCCATCCGATCGAGGCGCGCCGCGTCGCAACGCTGGAGGAACTGAAGATGCGTCTGGCGCCCATGATGCAGCACGGTCGGGACACCTTCATCACGGGCATGCTGGCGCGAAGAACGACGAGCGCCGCCGCCTTGTGAACCGGTTGCGCCCGGCGTATGCAAGCAGGGTGGATGCCGGTGCGACCGTCGCGCATTGCCTGGAGGACGGTGCGTTCCGGCGACTGCCTCAGCGTGTCTGGCGACCGAGGCCAAGCGCCCTTAGCCGGCGATAGAGCGTGCGCTCGCTCAAGCCCAGCTTCTGCGCCAGCTCTTGGCGGCTGCCGCGATGGTCGCGTACCGCCTGGACCAGCGCCTGGCGCTGGATCTGGCCGAGGTCAAACCCTGACTGCGCCTCGGTGGCACTTTCCCGGCCAGCATGTGCAGCATCATGGACGGGCTGATCCGGGTCGCGGATTTCTTCGGCGAGATGCTCGACGTTGATCAGCTCGCCGTCGCACATCAGGCTGGCACGCTCCAGCACGTTGCGCAGCTCGCGCACGTTGCCGGGGAAGGCATAGGCGGACAGGGCCTGCAGCGCTGCCGGCGACAGGCTCAGCCGGCGGCGCGGTGCCACCCGTTCGAGCAGCGAGGCCGCCAGCAATGGCAGATCCTCGCGCCGCTCGCGCAAGGGCGGCACCAGGATCGGAAAGGCATTGATGCGGAAGTACAGGTCCTGGCGGAAGCTGCCGTCGCGGATCATCTGCCGCAGCGGACGGTGCGTGGCGGAAACCAGCCGCACGTCGGCACGGCGCAGTTCGGTCGAGCCGACCCTGCGGTAAGTGCCGGTTTCGAGCAGGCGCAACAATTTGACCTGCATGCTCAGCGGAATGTCGCCGATCTCGTCGAGAAACAGCGTGCCGCCGCTGGCCGCTTCCACCAGCCCCTGCTTGCGCGCCACTGCGCCGGTGAAGGCGCCACGCTCGTGGCCGAAGACTTCGCTCTCGAACAGCGTCTCCGGCAAACCCGAGCAATCCACCACGACGAAAGGCGCGTCCGCCCGGCTGCTGGCGGCATGGACCGCGCTGGCGACGAGTTCCTTGCCGGTGCCGGACTCGCCCTGCAGCAATACGCTGGCTTCCGACGGCGCCACCCGCATCACCATTTCGAGCATGCGCTGGAAGGCGGGTGCGCGCCCGATCAGCCCCTGGTGGCCCGTCACGCCCCGCGCGACCTGCATCGGCTCCATCTTCTCGATGAACCAGGCGATCTCGCCCTCCGCATCGCGGACCGGAGACAGTTCGATGGTGACGTACTCTTCGCCGCGCGGCGTGTGGTGCAGGTGGAGCACCTTCTCGCGCTGCCCCGACTGCAGGCTGTTCGCCAGCGGGCAGGATTCGCCCGCCCGGTCGCATGGAACGCTGTAATGGTGGGACACGTCGTAGCAGGTCCGTCCGACCACGCTCTGCCCGGCCGGATACGAGCGGCGGTATGCCGCGTTGGCGGCGATGATGCGGTAATCCCGGCCGCACAGGATGTGCGGCTCCGGCAGGGTCTCCATGAAGGAGATCAATTCGGGCAGGGCGCGCGGCGTGGATGCCATGAGAGTGACTGTGTGGCAGGAGAGTCGGACCGATTCTGCCATGTTGGCAGAAGAGGTGCATGACGGACGCAGCCAGCCATCTGTTCGGCGCGGCGGTCGGCATGGCCGAATCCGCCTGATGTCGGCTACAGTTCCGGCCCTGGAAATCATCAGGTGCTCTGAACATGGAAGCGGTGGCGGTGATCGACTTCGAGACCACGGGGATGTCGCCCGCGCAGGGCGACCGGGCGACCGAGGTCGCGGTGGTGATCGTGGAAGACGGCAGGGTGGTCGATCGATACCAGAGCCTGATGAACGCAGGCGTGCGCGTTCCGGCCTTCATCGAATCCCTGACCGGGATATCCACGGCCATGGTCCGCAATGCGCCGCCGGCCGGGGACGTCATGCGGGAAGTGTCCGACTTCGTCGGCGACATGCCCATCGTCGCCCACAACGCTTCCTTCGACGCCAAGTTCTGGGATGCCGAACTCGCCCGCATCCAGCGCACGCGCCGGCAGGACTTCGTCTGTTCGCTGCTGCTGTCCCGCCGCCTGCTGCCGCAGGCGCCCAGCCACAAGCTCGGTGCGCTGGTCGAATATGCGAAGCTGCCGGTCGCCGGCCGCTACCACCGCGCGCTGGCCGATGCCGAGATGGCGGCCAGCCTGCTGCTGCGGCTGGAAGAGGAATTGCGCCTGCGCCACCAGGTGCCGCGGGTGTCGGCCGAACTGCTGCGGCGGATCCAGCGCGTGCCGAAGGCGCAGCTGCAGAAATGCCTGGCGGCGGCGCGCTCAGCGCTTTCCTGAAGCCGGCGTGGATGCGTGGCGCTCCCGAATGAGCGTCCGGGCGGACTTCCGGTTTCGTGAAGGCCGGGTTAAGCAATGCGCGATACCTCTCCGCCCTGCGCCTTGGATACGATGCGCACCAGCGGCGCACCCAGATGCCGGCCCATCGAATCGAAAGACGGAGAGACGAACATGATCAACGCCATCGGACGGGACATCCCCGCGCAACTGCGGCCTTTTGCTGGAGCGGGCGGGAAGGCCGGGCGCGGTTCCGGGCAAGGAAAGCTGCTGGCGTCGATCGGCGACGCGCTGGATGCCTGCGGGCTGGCCGACGGCGGCACGGTGTCGTTCCACCACCATCTGCGCAATGGCGATCACCTGTTGAACCTCGTGCTGGCCGAGATCGCGCGGCGCGGGCTGCGCGACATCCATGTGGCGGCCAGTTCGCTGTTTCCGGTGCATGCGCCGCTGGTCGAACACATCCGTTCGGGCGTCGTCGGCCGGATCAGCGCGACCTATATTTCCGGCGCGGTCGGTGAGGCCATCGCGCGCGGCGAGCTGACCGAGCCGGTGCGCATGCTCACCCACGGCGGGCGGGCGCGGGCGATCATGGCGGGAGAACTGCCGATCGACGTCGCCTTCGTCGCCGCGCCCACGGCCGACTGCTGCGGCAACATCAACGGCACCGATGGACGCTCGGCCTGCGGCACGCTGGGTTATGCGCTGGTCGATGTCCGCCATGCCAGGCATGTGGTGGCCGTCACCGACCACCTCGTATCCCATCCCGCCAGCCCGGCCCAGATCACCCAGGACTTCGTCGATTACGTGGTCGAGGTCGACTCCATCGGCGATGCGGCGGGCATCGTCTCCGGGACCACGCGGGCGACCACGGACCCGGTCGGGCTGGAGATCGCGCGTACCGCCGCGCAGGTGATCCAGGCATCCGGGCTGTTGAAGGACGGCCTGTCGTTCCAGACCGGTGCCGGCGGCATCTCGCTGGCCGTTGCCGCCGCGCTGCGCGAGCTGATGATGGCGCGCGGGATCACCGGCAGTTTCGCCTCCGGCGGCATCACCTCCTATCTCGTCGAGATGCTCGAGCAGGGGCTGTTCAGGACTTTGCTGGACGTCCAGTGCTTCGATCTCGGCGCGGTCGATTCCTTCCGCCGCAATGCCGCCCACATGGAGATGTCGGCCTCGCTGTATGCCAACCCGGCGAACCGCGGTCCGGTCGTCGATCAGCTCGACGTGGTGATCCTGGGCGCGGCCGAGATCGATACGGCTTTCAACGTCAACGTCACCACCGGCACCAACGGCATGATCCTCGGCGGCTCGGGCGGCCATGCCGACACCGCCGCAGGGGCGAAGCTGGCGATCGTCACGACCAAGCTCAATGCCGGCGGCTTCGCCAAGGTGGTGGATCGCGTCAGCGTGGTCACCACGCCCGGCGAGACGATCGACGTGCTGGTCACCGAAGCAGGGGTCGCGGTGAATCCGCTGCGCACCGGACTCGCGGCGCGGCTGCAGGCCGCCGGCCTGCCGGTGGTGCCGATCGGGGCGCTGCGCGACATCGCCGCCAGGCAGGCGACGAAGCCGCCGGCCGAGGCCTCGTCCCGCGGACGTATCGTCGCCTTCGTGGAATATCGCGACGGCACGGTGATCGACGTCGTCAGGGCTGTGCAGGATTGACTGCCGGCTCGGCGCTTCCGCGCCAGCCGGCGGCTTCCGAACGGCAGCCCTGATCGGCAAACCGGATCTGTCCGCGTCCGGCCTGTTTGGAGAGATACATCGCCGCGTCTGCCTGGTTGAGCAACGAGTTGACGGACGCATCCGGATCGTTCGAGACGTGGATGCCGATGCTGCCCGAACAGCGATGGATGACGTCAGGGCTGCCGCCTGCGTTGCCGGCGAGCCGGTAAGGGGTGCCCAGCGCCTGCAGGATCTTCCGCCCGATCTCGCAGGCGTGCGCCCGCGCCAGGCCGGGATCGGCATGCAGGGACTGCAGCAGGACGACGAATTCATCCCCTCCCAGGCGGGCCACAGTGTCGCTGTCGCGGACCTGCATGCGCAGGCGCCGGGCCACTTCGGTCAGCAGCTGGTCGCCGGCATGGTGCCCATGCTGATCGTTGAGGCTCTTGAACCTGTCCAGATCGATGAAGAGAAGGCCGACGTGCTGGCCGCTGCTGCGGTTCAGCGCGATGGCCTGCCGCAGGCGGTCAAGCAGCAGGCGGCGGTTGGGCAAGGTGGTCAGCTCGTCGTGGAAGGCCAGTTGGCGGACGTGCTCTTCCATCAGCTTGCGCTTGTGGATCTGGCTGAGGAAGGCGAGCGTGGCGGACCGGCCATGCCACTGGATCGGCATGCCGCTGACCCGGAACCAGAGCGGGCCGGCATGCCGGGTGATGAGGCGGATGTCGAAGGCCTCACGATCCGAAGAAGCGAAACGGTGGGCGACATAGCGGGCCAGCGCCAGGGGACGGTCGTCTGCGTAGACGAGGTCGATGAACTCGACGCCGAGCAGATCCTCGACCGAACCGCCGAGCAGTTCGGCCATCCGCTGGTTGGCAAAGCTGCAGCGGCTTCCGTCCAGAATGCAGATGCCTTCGTGCGCCGACTCGATCAGGCGGCGGTATTGCTGCTCGCTGGTCAGCAGTTCTTCGTGCGTGCGCTCATGCACCATCAGGATCACGCCCGCGGCGACCATCAGCAGTGCCAGCATGGAGCCGAAGAAGATCTGGGTATAGGCCAGGTCCTGGTCGAACAGGGTCTCGGGCACATGTCCGTTCAGCACATGGATGATGCGCATGCACATGCCGCACAGCGCCGCGGCAAGGCCCAGCATGAGCACGTACTGCCCCTGTCCGATCGTCGTCCGCCGCTGTTCCAGCAGCGGCACCAGCAGTATCGCGAGCTGCACGGCGACGATCGAGCCGCCGAGGATCAGGCGCCGCTCCATGTCGTCGATGAACCAGGCAAAGCAGAAAACCGTCAGGGCCACCGGAAGCCAGAGCAGCAGGCGGGGGGCAGGGCGCTTTTGGAAGCGGTAGATCCCCTCGCCCAGCAGCGCCATGGTCAGCGCAATGCAGGTGTTGCCGCCCACGATCGACCATACGTCGCTGATCTGGCCGCGAAGCCCGAGCAGCGCATAACCCAGGCCGTACATCGCCATCGCACCTGCCCATATGCACAACTCCCGGTACCGGCGGGCGGCGAAGGCGAGCGTCAGGCTCACGACTGCGCCCATGGTGATGTTCAGGAGAAGAAGGGTGGGGACGTGCATGGATATCGCGGATGGTTAAGTGAACGGCATCGGCCCAGCCCCCGGGGAGGGGCTGGGCAGCCTATTGTGCTTTCAGGATGAAGGGAGTGTTGCGCTTGTTTCGCTGCGCCGTGCAGGAGTGCACGTTCGAGCAGGCCGGACAGTCCCGCTCGAGCGGCGCAGCCGCGGTGTTACGCGTCGCTGACTGGGGCGTCGGGACTACGGCTTCGACGCGCGCATGAGCGGCAAGCTGGCGGCGGCCGGCGCGGTGCAGGTGACGCCGGCTGGCAACGCGATGCCGAGGGCGTCGTCTCGGGCGGCGTTCAGGCGGGTGCCAGCTGCCGTGCCTTCGCCAGGTTGAGTGCGGTATCCTCGATCATGTCCTCCTGTCCGCCGACCATGCCGCGCCGCCCCATCTCGACCAGGATCTCGCGCGCCGGCACGCCGTACTTCTTCTCCGCGCGCTTGGCGAACAGCAGGAAGGAGCCATAGACGCCGGCATAACCCAGCGTCAGCGCATCGCGGTCGATGCGGATCGGGAAGTCCATGATCGGCACCACCAGGTCTTCGGCCACGTCCTGGATTTTGAACACATCCACGCCGGTCTCGATCCCCATCAGGTCGCATACCGCGATGAACACTTCCATCGGCGTGTTGCCTGCCCCCGCGCCCAGCCCGGCCGCGGCCGCGTCGATGCGGGTGGCGCCCGCTTCGAGCGCCGCCAGGCTGTTGGCCACGCCCATCGCCAGGTTGTGGTGGCCGTGGAAACCCAGTTCAGTCTCGGGTTTCAGCGCCTCGCGCACCGCGCCCAGGCGCGCTTTCACGGTCTCGGGCAGCAGGTGGCCGGCCGAGTCGGTGACGTAGATGCAGTTGGCGCCGTAGCTTTCCATCAGCTTCGCCTGCTTCACCAGCCCTTCGGGGCTGTTCATGTGCGCCATCATCAGAAAGCCGACGGTGTCCAGGCCGAGCTTTCTCGCCATGCCGATATGCTGTTCCGAGACATCCGCCTCGGTGCAGTGGGTGGCGACGCGGATCGTGGCGACACCCAGCTCGTGCGCCATCTTCAGGTGATCGACGGTGCCGATGCCCGGCAGCAGCAGCGCCGAGACCTTGGCCTGCTTCATCAGCGGGATCACGGTGCCGAGGTATTCCTCGTCGCTGTGCGCCGGGAAGCCGTAGTTGACCGAGCTGCCGCCCAGGCCATCGCCGTGGGTGACCTCGATCAGCGGCACGCCCGCTTCGTCCAGCCCGGTGGCGATCGCCTTCATCTGCTCGAGCGTCATCAGGTGGCGCTTGGGGTGCATGCCGTCGCGCAGCGTCATGTCGTGCACGGTGACTTTCTTGCCGCGAAGTTCCATGTTCATCTCCTTCATCGGGCGGCCGTTCAGGCCGCCATCGTTGCGCGGTTCGGTTCGAGTTTCAGGCGCCCGGCGAGGATCTCCTCGGCGAACATCTCGGCGGTGCGCGCACCGGCCGCGGTCATGATGTCCAGGTTGCCGGCGTACTTGGGCAGGTAGTCGCCCAGGCCTTCGACTTCGAGGAAGACCGAGACGCGCTTGCCGTCGAACACCGGGCCATTGACCAGGCGGTAGCCGGGCACGTACTTCTGCACTTCGGCGATCATGGCGTGGATCGAGGCGGTGATCGCGGCCTGGTCGGGTTCGGTCTCGGTCAGGCAGTGCACGGTGTCGCGCATGATCAGCGGCGGCTCGGCCGGGTTCAGGATGATGATGGCCTTGCCCTGCTTCGCCCCGCCCACCTTCTCGACCGCGCCGGCGGTGGTGCGGGTGAATTCGTCGATGTTCTTCCTCGTGCCGGGGCCGGCGGATTTCGACGACACGGTGGCGACGATCTCGCCGTAGGCGACCGGCTGCACGCGCGACACTGCGGCGACCATCGGGATCGTCGCCTGGCCGCCGCAGGTGACCATGTTGACGTTCATCTCGCCCTTGCCGACGTGCTCGACGAGGTTGACCGGCGGCACGCAGAAGGGGCCGATCGCCGCCGGGGTGAGGTCGATCATCAGTACGCCCAGTTCGTTGAGCTTGCGGCTGTTCTCGGCATGGACGTAGGCCGAGGTGGCGTCGAAGGCGATCTGCACGCCGTCGGCCAGCACGTGCGGCAGCAGGCCGTTAACGCCGTCGGCCGTGGTCTTGAGGCCCATCTCGCGGGCGCGCGCCAGCCCTTCGGAGGTGGCGTCGATCCCCACCATCCACACCGGCTCCAGCACCGGGCTGCGCTTGAGTTTGTACAGCAGATCGGTGCCGATGTTGCCAGGGCCGATCAGCGCGCATTTGATCTTGTTGCTCATGAAATTCGCTCTCCGGAAGCACAGGGTTGCAGGGCACGCAGCGGCGGAGGAGGGAGGGGAAGCTGCCGCCGCGCGCCTGCAAGCGGTCGAAATCAGTCGAACGCGACCGAGCAGCGGCCGAGCCCTTCGATTTCCATGTCGAAACGGTCGCCCGCGCAGGCGGGCACCAGCGGTGCCAGCGAGCCGGACAGGATCAGCTCGCCGGCGCGGAACGGAATGCCGAAGCGGCCCAGGGTGTTGGCCAGCCAGGCCACGGCCTCGGCCGGATGGCCCTGCACTGCCGAACCCAGGCCTTCGCCGGCCGGCTCGCCGTTGCGCGTCATGCGCATGCGTACCGCCGCCAGGTCCAGCCCGGCGGGGTCGGTGTGCTGCTCGCCGATCACGAACACGCCGCAGGAGGCGTTGTCGGCCACGGTGTCCTGGATGCGGATCTTCCAGTCGTGGATGCGCGAATCGACGATCTCGAAGCAGGGCGCGACCCAGGCGGTCGCGGCCAGCACGTCGTCGCGGCTCACGCCGGGGCCTTGCAGGTCGGACTTCAGCATGAAGGCGATCTCGCCTTCGGCGCGCGGCTGGATCAGTCCCGTGGCGGCGAGCGGAATCGTCGCGCCGTCGGCGTGCTGCATCGCGTCGGTCAGGAAGCCGAAGTCGGGCTGATGCACGTTCAGCATGTCCTGCACCGGCTTGCTGGTGACGCCGATCTTCTTGCCGACGACCTTCTCGCCGTCGGCTTCGCGGCGGACCAGCATGTGCAGCGAGATCCGGTAGGCGTCGTCGATGCCGATGTCCGGATGGCGCTCGGTCAGCGGTGCCAGCGTGCGGCGCTGGCGCAGCGCGTCGTAGAGTTCGTCGCCGAGGCGGCGGATCAGGGTGTCGTCCATGTTCGCAGTCCTCAGCCCGGCCATACGCTCGATTCGGCGCCGCCATCGACTTCGATGATCTTGCCGGTGACCCAGGCGGCGGCCGGCGTGGCGAGATAGAGCGCGGCGGCGGCGATGTCCTCGACTTCGCCGAGGCGCTGCAGCGGCGTGTTGCGGATCATGCCCTCGCGCATGTTGGCCGGCAGAGCGCGATCCAGCGCGGCGGTCATGATCGGCCCCGGCGCGATCGCATTGATACGCACCTCGGGGGCGAAATCATGCGCCAGCAGGCGGGTGAGCTGGCTCAGCGCGGCCTTGGCGGTGCCGTAGGCGCTGAAATGCGGCTGGGCATAGCGGGCGGCGCCCGAGGTGATGTTGAGCACGTTGCCGCCGCCGGCCGCGCGCATGTGCGGCACGCACAGGCGGGTGAGTTCGTAGGCCGAGGTGACGTTGAAGCGGAACACATGCTCGAACTTGTCGGCGGACATCTTCAGCGGGTCGTTGGGCCCGGAGCCGCCGGCGTTGTTCACCAGATGCGTGATGCGGCCGAAGGCCGCCACCGCGGCGTCGACCAGCTTCGCCAGTTGCGCCAGGTCGGTGACGTCGCACTGCACCGCCAGCGCCCGGCGGCCGAGGGCGCGGATTTCTGCCGCGACGGCCTCGACGTCGGCCAGCGTGCGCGCGGCGCAGACCACGTCGGCGCCGGCTTCGGCATAGGCCAGGGCGATCGCGCGGCCGATGCCGCGGCCGCCGCCGGTGACGATGGCGACCTGATTGTCCAGGCGGAAACGTTCGATGAGGGACATGGGCTTTCCTGTGTCGTGCTGCCGTTGGGAAGGAATGGCGGAGATCAGCGCGGCGACCAGAGATCGGGCATGCCCGGATCGCTGCTGGCGATCAGGCGCTTCAGCAGCAGCTTCAGCGCCATGGTGTCGCCGGTGCCGAGCCTGGCGGCGATGTCTTCCTCGACCGCCTTCGCCAGCGCGATCTGGCGCAGCGAGGCTTCGCGGCCGTCGGCGGTCAGCACGTAGCGGGCCTCTTCGCCGTCGTCCTTGAGCGCGACCAGGCGCTGTCCTTCCAGCGCGGCCATCGAATCGGCGGTCGCCAGCATGCCGGTATAGGCGATGAAGGTATTCAGTTCGTCCAGCGTCAGGCGGTCGCGGATCGACAGCACCGACAGGATGAAGAAGGAACGCTCGTCCAGCGCCTGGGTGTCGAGCAACTGCCGCAGCGCATGCAGCATCTGGTAGTGCGCGCGGCCCAGCAGGTAGCCGAGCAGGTCTTCGGTGTAGCTGCACTCGGGCGGCGGCGTCGCGCCCAGGCGTACTTCCTCGCGCGGCCGGCGGGCGGCCAGCGCGTACTGGCCGCTCTGGAACACCAGCGGCGGGCGGTCGCCGTGGTCGTAGGCCAGCACTTCGCCGACGAAGATGATGTGGTCGCCGCCGTCGTAGCTGAAGGCGGTGCGGCACTGGAAGCGCGCGGTGCAGTCCTGCAGCAGCGGAGCCTTGCCGATGCCTTCGTCCAGTTCGAGCCCGGCGAACTTGTCCTCGCCCTGGCGGGCGAAACGGCCGGACAAGGCTTCCTGGTCGGCGGCCAGCACATGCACGTTCCAGTGCGTGGTGGTGGAGAAGGCCTGCAGGCTGCGCGCGTTCTTCGCCAGGCTCCACAGCACCAGCGGCGGGTTCAGCGATACCGAGTTGAAGCTGTTGGCGGTGATGCCGACCAGTTCGCCATCCTGGGCCCGGGTGGTGATGATGGTGACCCCGGTGGTGAAGGTGCCGAGCGCGGCGCGGAATGCCTGCGGGTCGAAGCCCTTGTGCGTCGTCATGTCGTGTCTCGAAGGGGCGGAAGGGGAGGTGGAGCCGAGTATGGAATCCGCCCTGGGCAGGGTCATCGTCCCAACGGACTACCGTTTCGCATGCCGTCCGCCGGTCCCGCTCGTCCGATCGGACTACGCGAACGGCGGGGCCGCGGGTTAAGGTCGCGGCCTGGCGTATGCGTACGCTTTCCCAACCGGAGCGATAACCGTGACGAAAGAAATCATCACCACCGCCGCGGGCCTCGCCGGCCTGCTCCAGCAACAGCGCCAGGCCTTTGCCGCCGCCGGCGCCGTGAGCGCCGCCGAGCGCAGGCGCCGCATCCAGACCGCGATCGACCTGCTGGTGAAGCACCACAAGCCGCTGGCCGAAGCGATGGACGCCGACTTCGGCGGCCGCCCCAAGGGCTACTCGCTGATGAACGACGTGCTCGGTTCGCTGACCTCGCTGAAGTACGCCCGCGACCATTTCGAGCCGTGGATGGCGAGCGAGCCGCGCACGGCCTTTCCGCCCTACGACCAGCTCGGCGCCCAGGCCTGGGTGATGTACCAGCCCAAGGGCACGGTGGGCATCATCGGCACCTGGAACGCGCCGCTGTTCACGCTGTTCAGCCCGCTGGCGAGCGCGCTGGCTGCGGGCAACCGGGCGATCCTGAAGCCTTCCGAAGTCGTGCCGCGCACCGCCCAGGTGGTGGCCGAGGCCGTGGCCGAGCTGTTCGATCCGCTCGAAGTCGGCATCGTCACCGGCGGGCCGGAAATGGGCGAAGCCTTCACGTCTCAGCCTTTCGACCACATCGTGTTCACCGGCAGCACCCAGGTGGGCAGGGCGGTGATGCGCAACGCCGCGCAGAACCTGGTGCCGGTGACGCTGGAACTCGGCGGCAAGTCGCCGACCATCGTCGCCCGCAGCGCCGACCTCGCCACCGCGGCCTTCCGCATCGCCGTCGCCAAGGCCACCAACGCCGGCCAGCTCTGCGTCAACCCGGACGTGGTCTACGTCGCCCGCGAGCAGCTCGAGGATTTCGTCGCCGCGCTCAAGCGCAGCTTCGGCGAGCTGTTTCCGAGCGTGGTGGGCAACGCGGACATGGTGGCGGTGGTCAACGCCCGCCATCTGGCGCGCGTCGAAACCTGTGTCGGCGACGCCGCCCGTGCAGGCGCTCGCGTCGAATGCGCACCGGCAGCAGCCGGCGGGGCAGACCGCCGCCGGCCATTGAGCATCGTCATCGACCCGCCGGCGGACAGCGCGATCATGCGCGAGGAAATCTTCGGCCCCGCCGTCGTCGTCAGATCCTACGACGCCATCGACGAAGTGATCGCCGACATCAATGCCCGGCCGCGGCCGCTGGCGCTGTACTACTTCGGCGAGGACGAGGCCGAGCAGCAGCAGGTGCTGGAGCACACGCTGTCGGGCGGCGTGACGATCAACGAAGCGATGTTCCACGCGGCGATGGAGGACGCGCCTTTCGGCGGCATCGGCGATTCCGGCATGGGCCATTACCACGGCCGCGAAGGCTTCCTCGAATTCAGCCACGCGCGCACGGTGTTCAAGGCGCCGGCCTACGATCCGCGCCGCGAATGGGGGCTGCTGCCGCCGTATTCCGACCAGTTCCTGGCGATGATGGAGGCGCAGGTCACGCCCTGAGCGCTGCGCTGTCGAAGCCGGCAATGCCGCGCCGCCCGGAGAGGGCGGACGCGGCATTTCTGTATGGGCGTCCGGTCAGCGCCGGGCGGCGGTCATGCCGGCCTGGCGGCCGAAGAAGGTCGAGTCGCCCAGCGACATGCCCGAACTGTAGCCTTCGCCCCAGCGCGGCAGGCCGCAGGCGCAGCGGCCGGCAGCGTAGAGGCCGGCGATCGGCTTGCCGTCGGCGTCCAGCACTTCGCCGCTCGGGCGGGTGTGCAGGCCGCCCATCGTGAAAGCGTGCGCGTTCAGCTCGCCGGCGCAGTAGCTGAGCGCGGCGAAGGGCGCAACGGTGAGCGGGCGCAGCCAGTCGGCCGCCTTGTGGAACAGCGGATCCTGGCCTTCGGCGGCGTTGCGGTTGAAGGTCTCCACGGTATGCACCAGCGCGCCCGCCGGCAGGCCGAGCTCCCGTTCGATTTCCTCCCAGCTTTCGCCCACGGCGGCGATCGGGATGTCCGGCTCGATCACCGGGCGGCCGAAAATCTCGTTGTCCACCAGCAGCCAGGCCTTGCCTTCCGGCTGGCGCAGCACGTAATGGCCGACGCGGCCGTGGTAGGCGTCCTCGTTGATGAAGCGCTCGCCGCGCGCGTTGATGAAGATGCCCTTCACCAGCGACTCGGGGGGGAAGAAGGGGATGGTGGCGAAGAACTGATCCATGTGGATGGTCGCGCCGCCAACACTGATGCCCATGCGGATGCCCGAGCCGTCGTCGTTGCCGCCGGAGACGGGCTGGGTGCAGGCCAGCGCGCCCGGCGCATAGCGCGCCACCATGTCGCGGTTCACGATGAAGCCGCCGGCGCACAGGATCACGCCCTTGTGCGCACGCACGTATTTTTCCTCGCCGTCGATGCGCACCACCACGCCGGCCACGCTGCCGTTGCGGTCAACGATCAGGCTCAGCGCCCGGCTGTTGCAGTGGAGCGTGGCGCCGAGCGCCTCGGCGCGCGTACACAGCTTTTCCATCAGCACCTTGCCGCCGCCCCAGCCCTCGAACTGCGCGGTATGGCCGCGCGGCGCCGGCCTGGCCCGGGCGCTGAACGGCCAGGCGGCTTCGCTGCCTGACCACAGCAAGGTGTCGTCGGTCGTCGGCTCGATCCATTTGCCCGGCAGGTAGCTGCCCTTGAACGGCACGCCCTGCGTTCCCAGCCAGTCGAAATGCGCCGCCGCGCCTTCGGCGTACAGGCGCACGCGCCCGGTATCGGCGCCCGGGCCGCCGGCCATCATCAGGTAGGTGTAGAGATCCTCGGTGCTGTCCTCGAAGCCGTGCGCGCGCTGCACGCTGGTGCCGCCGCTGCCGCCGGCGTAGATCTCGCCGCCCGACAGCGCCGCGCTGCCGCCCGGCGCGGAAGCGACTTCGAACACCCGCACGCGGGCACCGGCAAGCCGTGCCTCGATCGCCGCGCAACTGCCGGCCGCGCCCAGGCCGATCACGGCGACGTCGGTGTCGATGTCCCAGCGCGGCACGTCCTCGATGCGGCAGGGGCGGGCGGGGCTGTGGGCCGGTGTCGTGTCCTGGGTCATGCCGAGTCTCCTTTGTCTGTGTCCGGCGTGCGTCGTCCCTGCGGCACGCTCTGCCCGCCCGATCATCGAGACCCCGGCATGTCGCCGCATCCTCCGATTGAACGATGGTTGCACCATAGTCCGCATTGACGATGAGCGCGGCCGGGACTGCCGCCAACATCGGCGACATTGCAACAGCAACTGGGGTGGAGCGTGAGCGAGCAGGATCGGTCTCGGACGGATTGGGATGTCATCGTCGTCGGCTCGGGTGCGGGCGCGATGACCTCGGCGGTCGTCGCCGCCGACAAGGGCTTGTCGGTGCTGGTGATCGAGAAGAGCGACAAGTTCGGCGGCACCTCGGCGATCTCCGGCGGCGGCATCTGGATCCCGAACAACCACCATTTTGCCGCCAAGGGCGGCCACGACAGCCAGGACGAGGCGCTGCGCTACATCCTCGCCGCCGGCGGCGGCAAGGCCGACGAAACCAAGGTGCGCGCCTATCTCGCCCAGGCGCCGGAGATGATCCGCTACCTCGAGATCAAATCCCGCGTGCGCTACGCGGTGGCGGAAAAGTATCCCGACTACTACCAGCACCTGCCGGGCGCGCTGCCGGGCGGGCGCTCGCTCGACCCCGAGCTGTTCGACACCAGCGTGCTCGGCGACGAACTCCAGCATCTGCGCCGCCCTTCGCCGGCCACGCTGCTGATGGGACGCATCTCGTGGACGGCGCGCGACGCCCACGTCGCGATGGCGCGCGAGCGCGGCTGGCGGCTGAAAGTGCTCGGCCTGATGCTGCGCTACAAGCTCGACTTCAAATGGCGCAAGAAGACCAAGTACGACCGCCGCGCCGCGCTCGGCAGCGCGCTGGTGTGCTCGCTGCGCGCCTCGCTGATGGATCGCAAGGTGCCGCTGTGGCTGAAGACCGATTTCCGCGAGCTGGTGATCGAGGACGGCCGCGTCGCCGGCGTGCGGGTCGAGCGCGACGGTTTGCCGATGACGCTCACCGCCCGCCGGGGCGTGATCCTCGGCGCCGGCGGCTTCGAGCAGAACCAGGCGCTGCGCGAAAAATACCTGCCGCAGCCCACCCAGGCGCGCTGGAGCGCGACGCCGCCCGGCAACAACACCGGCGCCGCGCTCGAAGCCGGCCTGGCGGCGGGCGCCGCCACCGACCTGCTCGACTGGGCATGGTGGGCGCCGACCATCGCCGTGACCGGCGAGGAGAAGCCGCGCGGCGTGTTCGCCGAGCGCGCCTTTCCGGGCGCGATCGTGGTCAACGGCCTGGGCCGGCGCTTCTGCAACGAGGCCCAGGGCTATCTCGAATTCGGCGATGCGATGTACCGCGACAACGCCGCCACCGGCGGCAGGAACGTGCCGGCATGGTGCATCTTCGATGCCGGCTTCCGCTTCAACTATGCAATGGGACCGCTGATGCCGGCGCAGATCATGCCCGACGGCCGGCTGCGCAAGGAATGGCTGGGCACGGTGTACTGGAAGGCCGACTCCCTCGACGCGCTGGCCCGCCAGATCGGCGTCAACCCCGCCGGCCTGGCCGACACCGTGGCGAAGATGAACGAGTACGCCCGCAGGGGCAAGGATGCCGAGTTCGGCCGCGGCGACAGCGTCTTCGACCGCTACTACGGCGACGTCAACGTCAAGCCCAACCCCTGCCTGGCGCCGATCGAGAAAGGTCCGTTCTACGCCATGCGCATGGATGCGGGCGACATCGGCACCAAGGGCGGGCTGCTGACCGACGCCCAGGCCCGCGTGGTGCGCGCCGACGGCTCGCCGATCGACGGGCTCTACGCGATCGGCAACACCTCGGCCTCGGTGATGGGCACGGCCTATCCGGGCGCCGGCGCCACGCTCGGCCCGGCAATGACTTTCGGCTACATCGCCGCCAATCACATCGCCGCGCAGGCGTGACGCTTCATCAGGAGACAGGCATGGCAGGACGAATCGAAGGCAGGATCGCGCTGGTCACCGGCGGCGCGAGCGGCGTGGGCCGCGCCACGGTGGAGGCCTTCGTGCGCGAAGGTGCGCAGGTGGTGCTGACCGACCTCAACGTCGAGGCCGGCGAGGCGCTGGCGGCGGAATTGGGCGGCAAGGCGTGTTTCATTCGCCAGGACGCGGCTTCGGCCGCCGACTGGGACATGGTGGCCGCGGCCGTGCGCGAGCGCTTCGGCCGCCTCGACATCCTGGTGAACAACGCCGGCATCCTGCTCAAGGGCTCGATCGAGGATGCCACGCTGGACGACTGGCAGCGCCTGATGCGGATCAACGCCGACAGCGTCTTCCTCGGCTGCAAGGCCGGCGTGGCGCTGATGAAGGACGGCGGCGGTTCGATCATCAACATCTCGTCGATTGCCGGCATCGCCGGCCGCGACGACTACGCCGCCTACGGCGCCTCCAAGGCCGCGATCTCCGGCCTCACGCGCGCGGTCGCCGCGCACTGCCGCCGGGCCAAGTACCGCATCCGCTGCAACTCCATCCATCCCGACGGCATCATGACGCCGATGACCGCTGGCAGCTATCCGCAAGGCGTGGATCCGGCGCGCTTCACCATCGACGCCGACCCGATGAACCGCGCCTGCCTGCCGGCCGACGTTGCCGCCGCGATCCTGTTCCTCGCCGAGGACGGCTCGCGCGCGGTCAATGGCATCGAGCTGCGCGTCAACAGCGGCCAGTTCGTCATGAGCATCTGAGGCGCGGCATCCCATGACCGAAGCCTTCGTTCCGCCGCTCGCCCGCAGCCTGCCCGCGCTCGTCCTCGAAGCCGCGGCCCGCCACGGCGAACGCATCTTCATCGAGGACGGCGACACCCGCATCGACTATGCCGGCCTGCCGGCCCGCGTGTTCGCCGTCAGCCGCGCCTTGATCGCCCACGGCATCGAAGCCGGCGACCGCGTCGCGATCTGGGCGCCCAACCGCGCCGAATGGATCATCGCCGCACTCGGCATCCACTGCGCTGGCGCGGCGATGGTGCCGATCAACACCCGCATGAAAGGCGCCGAGGCCGCCGACATCATCGGCCGCAGCGGCAGCCGCATCCTGTTCGTCGTCAACCGTTTCCTCGATACCGACTACCCGGCGATGCTGGCCGGCTGCCGGCCGCCGACGCTGGAAAAAGTCGTCGCCATCGGCGAGGCCGGGCCGCACGCGGATACCGACTGGGCCGCTTTCCTGGCCAGCGGCGCAGGCATCGACGAAGCCCGGGCCCACGCGCGCGCCGAGGCCGTTCGACCCGGCGACATCTCGGACCTGATGTTCACCTCCGGCACCACCGGCCGCCCCAAGGGCGTGATGAGCGCCCACCACCAGGTCATCCAGGCCTTCATCGCCTATGTGCAGATCGCCGGCATCCGCGCCGGCGACCGCTACCTGATCGTCAATCCCTTCTTCCACACCTTCGGCTACAAGGCCGGCTGGGTCACCTGCCTGATCGCTGGCGCCACCGTGCTGCCGCATCCGGTGTTCGACGCCGAGGCGGTGTTCCGCCGCATCGAGGCCGACCGCATCAGCGTGCTGCCGGGGCCGCCGACGCTCTACCTGTCGATGCTGGCGCATCCCGGGCTGGCGCAGACCGATCTGTCCAGCCTGCGCGTGGCCGTCACCGGCGCGTCAACGATTCCGCCGGTGTTGATCGAGCGCATGCGCCGCGAACTGGGCTTCGACGTCGTGCTCACCGCCTACGGCCTGACCGAATGCGGCGGGCTGGCGAGCTGCTGCGAAGCCGACGACGACGCCGAAACCGTCGCCCTGACCAGCGGCCATGCCATTCCCGGCACCGAACTGCGCATCGTCGATGCCGATAACCGGCCATTGGCCGCCGGCGAGACGGGCGAAATCTGCCTGCGCGGCTTCCACGTCATGCAGGGTTATTTCCAGGACGACAAGGCCACCGCCGAAACCATCGATGCCGACGGCTGGCTGCACACCGGCGACGTCGGCACGCTGGACGCGCGCGGCTACCTGCGCATCACCGGACGCCTCAAGGACATGTTCATCGTCGGCGGCTTCAACTGCTATCCGGCCGAGATCGAAGCCGCCCTGACCGAGCACCCCGCGATCGCCCAGGTGGCGGTGATCGGCGTGCCCGACGAGCGCATGGGCGAAGTGGGCTGCGCCTGCGTGGTGCCGCGCCCCGGCCAGGCGCTGGACGAAGCCGGCCTGATCGCCTGGTCGCGCGAGCGCATGGCCAACTACAAGGTGCCGCGCCTGGTGCGCTTCTTCGACGCACTGCCGGTCAATGCGTCGAACAAGGTCGACAAGAACGAATTGCGGGCGCAACTGCGTGTTCCTGCGTGAATCCGTCGCGCCGCCTGCCTGTCCCGCCCACGCCAGCGAGGTGCACATGAACCGGAACCCGGATCGCGACACGCTGTTCAGCCCGTTCAGGCTGGGGCCGATCACGCTGCGCAACCGCTTCATCCGCGCCGGCGCCAACGAGGGCATGGTGCTCGACGGTGCGCCGACACGGGCGCTGCTCGAACACCACCGCAGCATGGCCGCCGGCGGCGTCGGCCTGACCACCGTGGCCTATGGCGCGGTCGCCAAGGTCGGCCGTACCTTGCCCAACCAGGTGTGGATGCGCGTGGAAATCCTGCCCGACCTGAAGGCGCTGGCCGACGCCGTGCATGCCGAAGGCGGCGCCATTTCCTACCAGCTCACCCACGGCGGCTCCTTCGTCACCTCGGTGAAGGTCGAAGGCCCGACCATGAGCGCCAGCGGCGGCTTCAACAAGGCCGGCTTCATGCGCGGCAACCTGCGCCAGCGGGCGATGACGCGCGCCGACATGGATCTCGTCATCGGCCAGTTCGTCGTCGCCGCCGAGCTCTGTGCCCAGGCGGGTTTCGACGCGGTCGAGATCCACATGGGCCACGGCTACCTGCTCAACCAGTTCATCTCGCCGCTCTCCAACAAGCGCCGCGACGAATACGGCGGCAGCGCGGAGAACCGCGCACGTTTTCCGGTCGAAGTGCTGCGGCGGGTCAAGGAGAAGGTCGGCCAGCGCATGGCGGTGCTGGCCAAGATCAACGTCGCCGACGGCGTGCCCGGCGGCGCCACGGTGGACGACGCCATCGTCACCGCACGCCTGCTGCAACAGGCCGGCGCCGACCTGCTGGTGCTGTCCGGCGGGCGCAACATCGAATCGGGCTGGTTCATGTTCGGCAGCAACTTCGACATGGACGAAATGAAGAAGGTGCTCAAGGGCAGCTGGCTGACCGGCTTGATGATGAAGGCCGCGCAGTTCGGCACGCCCAAGGTCAGCTTCCGCGAGATGTACTTCCTCGAATATTCGCGCCGCATCCGCGCCGCGGTGGATGTGCCGCTGGGCTACCTCGGCGGCGCGCGTTCGCTGGCCAACGCCGAGCAGGCGATGGCCGAAGGCTTCGACGCGGTGGTGATGGCGCGGCCGCTGATTCACGATCCGAAGCTGATCGACAAGTTCCGCCGCGGCGAAACTGCGGTGTCGGGCTGTACCAACTGCAACCGCTGCATTCCCTACATCTACCACCCGGCGGGCACCATGTGCGTGCTGAATCCGCCGAACGATCCGGCGCTGAACCGGGTGAGGGCGGCGGGCTGAAGCTGCCAATCACGGGTGGCGATTGCGTTGAGCTTGGTGTCGATCACGATGCATTGCGTTCTGCTCCTCGACCAATCTGCCGTGCTTCCAACTCCTGCCGTGTTTTTGCCAGCTCAGCGGCCAGCAGTTTTTCATCCGGCAGCACGGTCTGATATTCGGCCGCCAGCACCTTGTTCGGCAGTCCTTCCAAGGCGTAGCGCACCTCGTCGTTGCCTTTGCTGGCACACAGGATCAGACCGATGGGTGGGTTTTCGCCCGGTTTCATCCAGTGCTCGCGAGCGTAGTTGAGGTACAGGTGCATCTGGCCGGCGTCGGCATGGCTGAACTTGCCGATCTTGAGATCGATGATCAGCAGGCACTTGAGCCGGCGATGGAAGAACACCAGATCGACGCGGAACCAGGTGTCGTCGAGGCGCAGCCGCCGCTGGCGGCCGACAAAGGCGAAATCGTCGCCCAGCTCCAGCAGGAAGTCCGCCAGGTGCTGGATCAATGCGTTTTCGAGGTCGGACTCGGAGTATTCGTCCTTGAGATCGAGAAACTCCAGGACGAAGGGGTCCTTGATGGCCTGCTCAGGCGTGATGGCGTCGCCGGGTTGGACGACCTCGGCTTTCTGCAACATGGCTGCCTTGTCTCGGGACAGGGCGATGCGCTCGTAGAATTGGCTGTTGATCTGGCGATCAAGTTGCCGCACCGACCAGCCGCAGCGCAATGCTTCCGTTTCGTAGAAGCTGCGGGCCAGCGGGTTCTTGACCGAGAGCAGGCGAACATAGGCCGACCACGGTAGTGGGAAGGCCTGAGTGAGTGTGTGCAGGTCGGCGAATGGTCCAGACGCCGTCTGGAGATTTCCACGCCCAGCAGATTCTCCAGACACTGTCTGGAGAATTTGTGAATCGGGCCAGGCAAGATAGAAAGCCCGCATCTGCCACAGGTTTTGCCTGCTGAACCCCCGGCCGAACAGGGTTGTCAGGTCTGCCGCAAGGCGGGCGATCAAGGTCTCGCCATACTCTGCCCTGTCACGCCCACCTTGCTCGAACTCGACGATGCGGTGGCCGACCCTCCAGTAGGTGGCGGTCATCACCGTATTCACACTGCGCATGGCAGTGTGGCGGGCCGACTCCAGCAGGGAGATGAGATCGGCGCGAACGGTGGCGTATTCGGTGTCGGTCGGAGTCACTGCGGTCATCCCTGCTCCTCGTCCACCAGCGTTGTTTCCATCGGCTCAGGCTTCACCATGATCATGCGAGGTGCTCACCGGCTTCGTCGATCCTGGCTTTTGACACGAGCTCACCATCGAAGCCCGGAGTGGTGAAGGGGGCATGGCCATGCTGGGGAAATCGATGTTGTCGAAGTGCTCCTTGCCGCAACCAGCCTTGGGATGAGAGCTGATGCGAAATGCTTGCGCGCGGCTGGAAGCCTGGCCTGATTATCGCAGATCGAGGGCTGCTGGACTTCCGGGAGGTCCAGGTGGCCGCGATATGCGTCACGCATCTCGGATGCCGGCAGTTTCGAGGGCACCGCCCCGTTGAGTTGAACTCAAAGCTGACTGGCTGTGCCCGTTTCTGATGTCCGAGGACGGCATCTCCTCGCAGGGCATCTTCCTGCGCGTGTTTCCGCTACTGGAGTCGCGCGGCGGTGGATGCGCCGTCGGGCTAGCTCGGCGACGGATTAGACAAGGTGGGCCGGATCAGGCGGTGATGCCGCCGCCGTTCAGCGGCACCACCTGTCCGGTCACCCACTCGGCCTCGCGCGAGGCCAGCCAGGCCACACCGGCGCCGACGTCCGCCGGCGAACCGGCGCGCGGCACGATGCAGTTCTTGCGTGCCAGCTCCTCCGAGCCTTCCCAGTTGTTCATCGTGCCCAGCGACAAGGCATTCACATTCACGCCCTTGCGTCCTACCTCGGCGGCGAGCTGGCGCACGAAACCGACCACGCCGGCCTTCGATGCCGCATAGGCGGCAATACCCATCGGCACCGCCGCGCGCCAGGACTCGGAAGTGATCGCCACCACGCGGCCCCATTTCTTCTCGATCATGCCCGGCAGCACGGCGTGGCAGCCGTTCATCAGGCCGTACATGTTCAGCTCGACGAAGCGCTGCCAGTCCTCGGGCTGCGACTCCAGGAACTTGCCGTAGCCCATGCCGCTGGTCGGCACGCCGGCATTGGAGACGTAGATGTCCACGATGCCGGCCTGCTCGCGCACCGCCGCGACCATTTTCTGCACGGCGTCGTAATCGGTGACGTCGGCCGGCGCGGCCAGCGCCTTCAGCCCGGCTGCGCGCAATTCGGCGGCGGCCGCTTCGGCGCGTTCGGCGAAGTAGTCGTTGATCGCCACGGTGGAGCCCTGGCGGGCCAGTGTTTCGGCCACGCCGCGACCCATGCCGCGGCCGGCGCCGGTGACGATGGCGACGCAGCCATCCAGTCTGAAGAGGGGAGAGTCGGACATCGCGCTCATCTTCCTTCGAGATTGGGGAACCGGGTGGAAAACTGCGGGAGGAAGCTCAGCGTCCTTCAAACTTCGGCGGCCGCTTCTCGATGAACGCCGCCATGCCTTCCTTCTGGTCGCGCGAAGCGAACAGCAGGGCGTTGGCGCGGCGTTCCATCGCCAGTGCGGCTTCGAGCGGCGCGTCCATGCCCAGCAGGATGCATTCCTTGATCTGCTCGGCGGCCAGCGGCGGCATCGCGGCGATGGTGCGCGCCAGCTCGATCGCGGTCGGGATCACCTGTTCATCGGGCACCAGGTCGCTGACCAGGCCGGCCGTCCAGGCTTCGTGTGCGCTGATCGGCTTGCCGGTCAGCGCCATGCGCATCGCCTTGGCCTTGCCGACGGCGCGCACCAGGCGCTGGGTGCCGCCGATGCCGGGCATGATGCCGATGCGGATCTCGGGTTGGCAGAAGCGCGCGCCTTCGCCGGCGACGATGATGTCGGCCAGCATCGCCAGCTCGCAGCCGCCGCCGTAGGCGTAGCCGCACACCGCGGCGACGACCGGCTTGGGGCAGTGCTGGATCGGGCCCCACACGCGCTCGGTGTGGCGCCGGGTGATCTCGATCGGGCCGGCGCCGGCCATGCTGGTGATGTCGCCGCCGGCAGCGAAGACCTTGTCGCCGCCGGTCAGCACGATGCAGCGCACGCTGTCGTCCGCCGCCAGCTCGGTGAAACGCTGCGACAGCAAAGCCTGCAATTCGAGCGACAGCGCGTTGGTGGCTTCGGGGCGGTTCAGGCGCAGCAGCGCGACGCCGCCGTCCAGGCGTTCGAGCAGCAGCGAAGGGGACGGTGACGGAGGTGTGGCATCGGTGCTCATCGGGGCTCCATGCGGGTCTGCGGGGCGGTGGCCGCTCGGCGGCAGCACCGCCCCGGGCGGGATCGGGGACAGGACGATTATTCCGCCTGCCGCGCAAGCCGCTCATCGTCCGTTCAGACGACGATGGGCGAGGGGGGCGAACCTAGACTCGCAGGCATCCAAACCAAGGCGGAGAAACGCGCATGAACACACAGGCTCTGGACTACCGCGGCAAGGTCGTTCTGGTCACCGGCGGCACCAAGGGCATCGGCGCCGGCATCGCCCGGGCCTTCCTGGCGGCGGGCGCGGCGGTGGCGGTGTGCGGTCGTAATGCGCCCGAGGCGCTGCCCGAAGCCGAGGGCAGGGCGGCCGAATTCTTCCCCGCCGACGTGCGCGACGTCGAATCCCTGCAAAGCTTGTTCGCTGCGATCCGTGCGCGTTTCGGCCGGCTGGACGTGGTGGTCAACAATGCCGGCGGCGCGCCTTTCGCGCTGGCCGACAAAGCCTCGCCGCGCTTCCACGAGGGCATCATCCGCCTCAACCTGATCGCGCCGCTCAACGTCGCCCAGCAGGCCAACGCGCTGATGCAGCAGCAGGCCGAAGGCGGCGTCATCGTCTTCATCGGCAGCGTCGCCGCCTCGCGCCCGTCGCCCGGCACCGCCGCCTATGGCGCGGCGAAGGCCGGCGTGCTGTCGCTCGCGTCCTCGCTGGCGGTGGAGTGGGCGCCCAGGGTGCGCGTGCTCGCCATCAGCCCCGGCCTGGTGCAGACCGAGCAATCCCACCTGCACTATGGCGACGAGGCCGGCATCGCCGCTGTCGGCGCCACCATCCCGGCCGGCCGCATGGCCACGCCGCAGGACATCGCCGATGCCTGCCTGTACGCCGCCTCGCCGATGGCTGCGTATTTCGCCGGCACCAACCTGCTGCTGCACGGCGGCGGCGAGCGGCCGGCTTTTCTTGCGGCGGCGAATGCGGGGGAGTAATGGCGGAGGCTCGCGCCTCAGTTTGCCGATTCGGGAGCCAGGACAGGAAATATTGCACGGTGGCTTTCTGAACCGAGGCTCGTCGACACGGTGCATGGATTTACCATCTTTAGATGGAAAGCCTTTCGATCGACGAGGGCGGGTTCATGCACCAGCCCCGAGCCATTGTTTTCGTAGACGCGGACAATCAGTCGCCTGTGTTGGGCAGCTTGCTGCTGCGGTTTCTTGCCAGTATCGGACGTGACGACGTCCAGTGTTTCATTGCGGGCAACGGTAGCGGCGATCGTGTAAATGCCTGGCGGGCCAGTCTCGAAGATACCAAGCCCGATGTGCAGGTTGTCGCCCACGTCACTCCACTGCGCAAGCAGTCGGCCGATGTGCGTCTGGTATTCGAGATGGCGACCCTGTACCACAGCCAGCCCGATCCGCAGACCGTGATCCTGGTCGTGTCGCGTGACGATCTGCTGCTGGCCGCGGCGGAGTCACTGCATGTATTGGGGCACCACGTGTTGATCGTGCTGGGGGGATCGGCAACGACCGTTCCGTTGGCGACCGAGTTGCCGGTGCTTGTGCTGCCGCTGCCCCAGCCGCCTGCGCAACCGCTGCCAAAAGAAGAAGCCCCGCCGGTAACGGTTGAACCTCAGTCACCTCAAGTCGCAGAAGCTGTGGACAGCAGAGTCGTGAGTGCCACAATCAGCAAAATTCGCCAGACACTTGTGCAAAGCAAGGGTGGGGGCTATGCGGCATCGGCAGTTGGGCATCTGCTGTCACAGATGGGATACGACAGGGAGATGAGAACGAGGATCTTGCAATCGATACCGAACCTCAGAGAAGCAGTGGTAGGTGCGGATAAGATCCTATTCTTTTGATCGTCCGCATATATCTCGAGCAGCACCCATCACTCTGCTGGGACTGCGGGGGTGCGTGCTTCGCTCCCCGCCGTTCGCGCCTTCATCAGGCTCAGACTCAAACCCAGCGCCAGCGCGATCAGCCCCAGCAACATGTATCCCACGTTGCTCAGCGCCGCATTCAGCCCTTCCAGCATCGCCTGATTCATCAGCACATCGGCTGCAAGCCCGGCATCGGCCAATTGGCTTGCCAGCTCGGCCGGCACTTCGCGCGCACGGCTGCTGGCTGCGTGGGCGAGGCCGTCGACCGTAGTCGCGTCGAGGCCGAGCGGGGCGGTCTGGCGGGCGATGGCGCTGTGGGTGGCGTGGGCCAGGCTGGCGCCGAAGACGGCCAGCGACAGTGATGAGCCGGTGGGGCTGCCGAGGTCGCGGAACATGCTGAACAGGCCGCTGCCGGCGCCCATGTCCTTGGCCGGCACGGCGCCCAGCGCCAGCTTCATGATCGCCGGCGTGTTGCAGCCGATCGACAGGCCCAGGATGCAGGCGATGACGATGATCATCCACAGCGGCGTATCGACCTCGATGTTCAGGAACAGCAGGGTGCCGATCAGGCTGGCGAGCATCGCGGCGATGGACAGCAGGCGCGGCTCGATGCGGTCAACCAGCCTGCCGGCGACCGGCGAGCTGAGCAGGCCGCTGCCGTACAGGAACAGCGTGACGAAGCCGAACTGCGCCGCGGTGCCGCCCGGGCGGCTGTTGATGAAGAAGGCCAGCGAATAGACGATGCCGCTGGCGAAGATCATGTGCAGCCAGTAGATCGCCGAGGGTGTGGCGAAGGCGCGGCGCGACAGCAGGCCGACGTCGATGACCGGGTTCTCGGCCTTGCGGCTGTGCCGCCACAGCAGGACCAGGCTGCCGGTGCCGACGGTGACGATCGCCCAGGTGACGAGGGATTCCTTGCCGAAGTTGGTCGCCCAGGTGGGCAGCGACAGCAGCGCGGTGATGACCGCGAACAGCAGCATCGCGCCGATGTAGTCGAAGGCGGAACGGGCCTTGGCGGGGGCGATTTCCGGCACCAGCAGGCGCACCGGCAGCAGTCCGATAAGGGTCAGCGCGCCGCTGATCCAATACACGCTGGGCCAACCCAGGCGGTCGATCAGCAGGCCGCCGAGCAGGCCGCCCGAGGCCGCGCCGAAGGTCATCGTGAAGGCGAGGACGCCCAGCGCCAGGCCGCGCTTGTTGTCGGGGAACAGGTGGGCGGCATAGGCGAACACGCCGGGCAGGATGCAGGCCGCGCCCAGGCCCTGGACGAAGCGCGCGGCGAGGAAGAAGCCGAAGTCCGGCGCCCAGGCCGCGGCGAACTCGGAAACCGCGAAGACCAGCATGCCGATGCTGAGGATCCGCTTGCGCCCGTACTGGTCGCCGAGCCGGCCCATGATCGGCGCGAACACCGTCAGCGCCAGCGAATACAGGATCAGCACCAGCGCCGCCATGTTGACCTGGATGCCGAAGTGGCGGGTCACGCTCGGCAGCGCCGGGGCCTGGAAGGCGGCGGCCTCGATCGTGATGAAGGTGCCGAACAGCAGGGCGGCATACACGGCCCATGCCTTTCGCGTGTCGATGCGCGATTCCATGCGGGAGTCTCCGGGGGCGGCGCATGCGGGTGCGCGCCGCCTTTGTGCCGGGCGGATGGTCGGTGCCGCGGGGTGGGGGCACATCGTCTGATGGGACTAAGCCGGGCTCGGAAAGTGACAAGTGAGCGGCAAGTGAGCAGCGGCGAATGTCGAGCCCCGCCGCGCTTGTCCATCGTCCGTTCAGACGAAGTGCTCTCCTCCCTGCTGCTCTTAGACTCGCCGCAGGTGCTGTGAAAGAGGTACTGCGCGGTTGCGGCAGTCTCTTTCGGCAGCGGAAATCTGCAGGCGCGGCAGTGCCTGGCACAACAGCAGGAGACGAACTTGGCTGAACAGGAATGGATGTCCGAAGTGCGTGCCAAGGTGGGTCGCGAGTACGGTCGCGTCTACGCCTGGGACGAGGTCAATGCGCCGATGATCCGGCAGTGGTGCGAGGTGATGGGCATCGACAACCCGCTCTACACCGATGCGGCCCATGCCGCCGCCAGCGAATTCGGCGGCATCGTCGCGCCGCCGGCGATGCTGCAGGCCTGGTGCCTCGAAGGCCTGCACATGAACAACTACGCGCCGGGCTCGACCGACGAGAACCCCTACGAAGTGCTGAAGACGATGGAGGCGAACGGCTACCCCTCGGTGGTGGCGGTGAACTCCGATCTCAGCTTCGAGCGCTACCTGAAGCTGGGCGAAAAGCTGTACTACACCACCCGGCTCGATTCGATCGGCGAGGAAAAGACCACCGCGCTCGGCACCGGCTTTTTCGTCACGCTGATCATGACTTTCTTCTCGCAGAAGGCCGAAGGCGACGAGAAGGTCGGCCAGCTGCTGTTCCGCGTGTTCAAGTTCCGCCCGGCCAATGTGCCCAAGCCGGCGGAGAAGGGCGCGGCGCCGGCGCTGCCCAAGTACAAGCGGCCCCAGCCCGGCGTCAGCGACGACACCCGCTTCTTCTGGGAAGGCGTGCAGGCTGGCAAGCTGCTGATCCAGCGCTGCACCTGCTGCGGCACGCTGCGCCATCCGCCGGCGCCGGTGTGCATCGACTGCCATTCCTTCGACTGGGACACGGTCGAGGCCTCGGGCAAGGGCGAGATCCATTCCTTCGTCGTCATGCACTACCCGGAGGTGCCGCCGTTCGAGCATCCCAATCCGATCGGCCTGATCGACCTCGACGAAGGCGTGCGCCTGGTCGCCGGCCTGGTCGGCGTCAAGCGCGACGAGATCGAGATCGGCCAGCGCGTTCAGGTCGAGTTCCAGTCCTTCGACGACGGCGAGCTGACCTTGCCGATGTTCCGTCCGGTCGCGGGCTGAGGAGGCGGACATGGACTTCCAGTTGAGCGAGGATCAGCGCGCGATTGCCGACATGGCCGGCAGCCTGTTCGCCGACCTGGGCACCGACGAGCGCCTGCGCGCCTTCGATGCCGCCGGCGAGCCCTACATGGCCGATTTGTGGGCCAAGTGCGTCGAAACCGGCCTGCATTCGCTGGCCATTCCGGAAGAGGCCGGCGGCAGCGGCCTCGGCATGACCGAACTGATGCTGGTGCTCGAAGCCCAGGGCCGAAGCCTGGGCCAGGTGCCGCTGTGGCGCCACCAGCTCGGCGCCGCGACGCTGGCCCGCTTCGGCGGCGCCGAAGGCGCGGAAATCGCCGCCGCCGCGGCGGAAAGCAAGCTTTTGATCACGCTGTCGCTCGACGGCGCCGCGCGCGCCGAAGGCATCGCGCTGCGGGCGCGGCGCGACGGCGAGGGCTGGCTGCTCGATGGCCTCGTCCGCGCCGTGCCGCTGGGCGCCGAGGCCTGCCGCGCGCTGCTGCTGGCCGATACCGGCGAGGGCCCGCGGCTGGTGTCGGTGGATCTGCGCGCCGACGGCATCGGCAAGCTCGCCGGCGTGCTCACCCACGGCGAGGCCGTGGCCGACCTGCGCTTCGACGGCCTGCGGCTGACCGCCGCGGCGGTGCTGCCGCAAGCCGCACTGCCCTGGCTGGAACAGCGCGCCATCGCCGCGCTGGCCGCGCTGCAGCTCGGTGTCAGCAGCGAGCAGTTGAGCCGTACCGTCGCCTACATCAACGAGCGCCGCCAGTTCGACCGTGCCATCGCCACCTTCCAGGCGGTGCAGATGAGCATGGCCGACGCCCGCATCGCCATCGAGGCGCTGCGCTCGGTGCTGTGGCAACTGGTGTACCGGCTCGACGCCGGGCTGCCGTCGCCGTCCGAGGCGCTGGCGGTCAAGTACCTCGCCGCCGAATGCGGCCACCTCGTCGGCCACAAGGCGCAGCACGTGCATGGCGGCATCGGCGTCGATCTGACCTACCCGATTCACCGCTACCTGTACTGGAGCCGCGCGCTCGGCATCACCCTGGGCGGCAGCGCCGCCACGCTCGAACGACTCGGCGACTGGCTCGCCAACAACGACAAGCTGGGATGGAAATATGACCTCGAAGAACAGCAAGCGCTTTGACGACGTGCGCCCCGGCGAGGCGCTGCCCGAGCTGGCGATCCCGATCACGACGACGCTGATCGCCTCGTGCGCGATCGCCACGCGCGACTACTTCCCCGGCCACCACGACATGGAAGCCGCGCAGCAGCTCGGTTCGCCGCACGTGTTCATGAACATCCTGACCACCAGCGGCCTGGCCCAGCGCTTCGTCGAGGCCTGGGCCGGCCCGGCGGCGCGCTTCAAGGACCTGCGGATCAAGCTCGGTGCGCCCAACTACCCGGGCGACACCATGACTTTCAGCGGCGAAGTCGTCCGCGCCGACGCGGCCAGCCGCGAGGTGGACGTCGCGCTCAAGGGCAAGAACTCGATGGGCAGCCACGTGACCGGCACGGCCACGCTGGTGCTGCCCTGATATGCGGAGAACAGCACACATGACGGACATCTCCATTTCCGGCCGCGCCGCCATCGCCGGCCTGGGCGCGACCGAATTTTCCAAGAACTCCGGCCGCACCGAACTGCGCCTGGCGATGGAAGCGACGCTGGCCGCGCTGGCCGACGCCGGCATCGACCCGTCCGAGGTCGAAGGCTTTTCGTCCTACACCATGGACAAGGTGCCGGAATACGAAATCGCCCGCCTGCTCGGCTGCAGGAACGTCAAGTTCTTCTCCACCGTGCCGCACGGCGGCGGCGCCGCCTGCGCGCCGATCCTGCACGCGGCGATGGCGGTGGCGACCGGCGTGGCCAAGGCCGTGGTGGTGTACCGGGCGATGAACGAACGCTCCTGGTACCGCTTCGGCACCGGCACCTACGGCTTCGGCTCGACGCCGATCTTCGAGAACGTCAACTACGGCTGGTACATGCCCTACGGCTTCCACACCCCGGCGGCCTGGGTGGGCATGTTCGCCCGCCGCTACATGCACGCCTACGGCGCCACCAGCGAGGACTTCGGCCGCGTCTCGGTCGCGGTGCGCGACTTCGCCGCCACCAACCCGGCGGCCTTCTTTTATGGCAAGCCGATCACGCTGGAAGAGCACCAGGCGTCGAAGTGGATCGCCGAGCCGCTGCGCCTGCTCGACTGCTGCCAGGAATCCGACGGCGCGGTGGCGATGGTCATCACCTCGGCCGAGCGCGCCCGCGACCTGAAGCAGAAGCCGGTCATCATCAAGGCCGGCTCGCAGGGCATCACCAGCGGCCAGCAGAGCATGACCTCCTACTACCGCGACGACATCACCGGCCTGCCGGAAATGGGCGTGGTGGCGAAGGAGCTGTACGCCCAGTCCGGCCTCGGCCCCGATGCCTTCCAGACCGCGGTGATCTACGACCACTTCAGCCCCTTCGTGCTGCCCCAGCTCGAGGAGTTCGGCTTCGTCAAGCGCGGCGAGGCCAAGGACTTCATCCGCGCCGGCCAGCATGCCCGCGGCGGTGCGCTGCCGATCAACACCCACGGCGGCCAGCTCGGCGAGGCCTACATCCACGGCATGAACGGCGTCGCCGAAGCGGTGCGCCAGGTGCGCGGTACGGCGGCCAACCAGGTCGCCGGCGTCGACAACGTGCTGGTCACCGCCGGCACCGGCGTGCCCACCAGCGGCCTGATCCTGGGCGCCTGACAAGGAGAGCGGACGATGTTCGTCGATCTGACCCCGGAACAACGCGCGCTGCGCCTGAAGGTGCGCGACTACTTCCAGAACCTGATGACGCCCGAGCTGCGCCGCGAACTGCGCGGCAAGGAAGGCGGCGCGCTGTACCGCGACACCATCCGCCGCATGGGCGCGGACGGCTGGCTGGCGGTGGGCTGGCCGAAGGCGCACGGCGGCCAGGGCTACGCCGCCACCGAGCAGTTGATCTTCTTCGAGGAAGCCAACATCGCCGGCGCGCCGCTGCCCTTCGTCACCATCAGCACCGTCGGCCCGGCGCTGATGGAGCACGGCACCGAGATGCAGAAGAAGACTTTCCTGCCCGGCATCGCCGCCGGCGAGATCATGTTCGCCATCGGCTATTCCGAACCCGAGGCCGGCTCCGACCTCGCCACGCTGAAGACCAGCGCCCGGCTCGACGGCGACCACTTCGTCGTCAATGGCAACAAGCTGTGGACCTCGGGCGCCGAAGCCGCCGACTACGTCTGGCTGGCGGCGCGCACCGACCCGGCGCTGCCGCGCCACAAGGGCGTCTCCATCCTGATCCTCGACACCCGCGCCGAAGGCTTCTCGCACACCGTCATCCCGACCTGCAGCAACCCGACCGCGGCGACCTACTACGACAACGTCAAGGTGCCGCGCGACATGCTGGTGGGCGAGCTCAACGGCGGCTGGAAGCTGATCACCGCGCAGCTCAACCACGAGCGCCTGGGCCTGGGCTCGTGGTCGGACAAGGTCGCCGGGCTGTACCGGCGCGTGCTGCTGTGGGCCAGGGCGGCGGACGAGAACGGCCGCCGGGCGGTCGAACCGGCCCTGGGTGCGCAGCCTGCTCGCCGAATGCTACGCCCGGCTCGAAGCGATGCGGCTGATCAACTTCCGCATCGCCGCCGGCCTGGAAAGCGGCCAGGTGGACGTGGCGCTGGCCTCGTCGACCAAGGTCTATGGCTCCGAGTCGGCGGTCGAGATCCTGCGCAAGCTGTCGGAAATCGTCGGCGCCAGCGGCCTGGTGCGCGACGGCTCCGCCGCCGCCGCGCTGCTCGGCGAGCTGGAATACGAAGTGCGCGCCTCGGTCACGCTGACCTTCGGCGGCGGCACCAATGAGATCCAGCGCGAACTGGTGGCACAGTTCGGCCTTGGCATGCCGCGTTCGCGCTGAACCACGCACAGGAAGACGACATGAGCACCCTCGAAGATTTCCGCCGCGAAACCCGGGCCTGGCTCGAAGCCAACTGCCCGCCGTCGATGCGCACGCCGATGCCCGACGGCGAACTGGTGTGGGGCGGCAGCACGGTCGAATTCAGCTCGGCAGACCAGCGCCTGTGGTTCGAGCGCATGCGCGACAAGGGCTGGTTCTGCCCCGACTGGCCGGCGGAGTACGGCGGCGGCGGGCTGACGGCCGAACAGAACGCGGTGCTCGAAAGCGAGCTGCGCCGCCTGCGCTGCCGGCCGCCGCAGATCAACCTCGGCATCTGGATGCTCGGCCCGGTGGTGCTGGAATTCGGCAGCGAGGAGCAGAAGCGCGAGCTGCTGCCGCCGATGGCGCGCGGCCAGGTGCGCTGGTGCCAGGGCTTCTCCGAACCCAATGCCGGCTCCGACCTGGCCAGCCTCAAGACCTCGGCAGTCGATGCTGGGGATCATTTCCTCGTCAATGGCACCAAGATCTGGACCTCCTACGGCGACAAGTCCGACTGGATGTACATGCTGGTGCGCACCAACCCCGACGTGCCCAAGCAGCAGGGCATCAGCCTGCTGGTGGTGGACATGAAGTCGCCCGGCATCGAGGCGCGGCCGATCGACCTGATCAGCGGCAAGTCCTCGTTCTGCCAGGTCTTCTTCGACAACGTCAGGGTGCCCAAGCGCCAGCTCGTCGGCCCGCTGGACGGCGGCTGGACGCTGGCCAAGGCGCTGCTGCAGCACGAGCGCCGGGCGATGTCGAAGTTCGGCGAGTTCAGCCTGCCGACGCATTTCGACCTGCTGTCGATCGCCGGCCGCTACCTGCCGCCGGCGGATTCGCCCTCGCCGGCCGATCTCGCGCTGCGTCATCGCGTCCATGCGATGGCGATGGACGAGATGGCCTACAGCCTCAGCGCCCAGCGCATGGGCGAGGAGGCGCGGGCGCGGCGCAACGTGTCCGGCCTGATGGCGATCATGAAGCTGGTGCATTCCGAGCAGGAGAAGGACAAGTTCGAACTGCTGCTCGACGTGCTCGGCCACCGTGCGCTGGGCTGGGAGGATGAGGCTTGCGAGGCCTTCGAGGCGCAGGAACTGGCGCTGGCCAGGGCCTGGCTCGGCAGCTTCGCGCAGACCATCGCCGGCGGCTCGTCCGAAGTGCAATTGAACGTGATCGCCAAGCGGGTGCTGGAACTGCCCGAAGGCAATGCCGGCAGGCAAGGCAAGTGAGGAGGCAGTCGCCATGAGTCTGGTTTATTCCGAAGAACAGCAGCTGCTGGCCGACACCGCCGCCGAATTCCTGCTGGCGAAGAGCCCGGTCGCCGCCCAGCGCGCCTTGCGCGATGCCGGAGCGGCCGAAGGTTTCGACGCCGCGCTGTGGCGCGAGATGGCCGCCATGGGCTGGAGCGCGATTCCCTTCCCCGAAGCGCTCGGCGGCCTGGCCTTCGGCTGCAAGGGCCTGGGCGCGGTGTTCGAGCAGATCGGCCGCAACCTGTCGGCCTCGCCGCTGCTGTCGAGCGTGGTGCTCGGCGGCGCGGTCATCGAGCTGGCCGGCAGCGCAGCGCAGCAGGCCGAGTGGATGGCGGCGCTGATCGGCGGCGACAGGCGCATCGCGCTGGCGGTCGACGAGTCGCCCCGGCACGACCCCGCCGCCATCACGCTGCGGGCCGCAGCCAATGCGGACGGCTACCTGCTGGACGGCAGCAAGACCTTCGTCGCCGATGGCCTCGGCGCCGATGCCTATGTCGTCGCCGCGCGCAGCGCCGGCCGGGCGGGCGAGCGGACCGGCATCAGCCTGTTCCTGGTGCCGGCCGATGCGCCTGGCCTGCGGGTGTCGCCGATGCGGACGCTGGATTCGCGCAACCACGCGGTGCTGGTCCTGGAGGGCGTGCAGCTCGGCGCCGGGGCCTTGCTCGGTACCGCAGGCGCAGGTTTCGAGGTGCTCGACGCGGCGCTGGACCGTGGCCGTGTCTGCCTCGCGGCCGAACTGCTCGGCGCCTCGCAGGCGCTGCTGGACATGACCGTCGAGTACCTGAAGACGCGCGTGCAGTTCGACGTGTCGATCGGCAGCTTCCAGGCCTTGCAGCACCGCGCCGCGTGGTGCCACGTCCATCAGGAACTGGCGCGCAGCGCGGTGATGGCCGGCCTGGCGGCGATGGACGATCCGGCGCTCGATGCGGCCGCGCGTGCGCGCCTTGCGAGCCTGGCGAAATGGAAGGCCGGCGATGCCGCCCACCGCATCAGCCGCGAGGCGGTGCAGATGCACGGCGGCATGGGCGTCACCGACGAGCTCGACGTCGGCCTGTTGCTGAAGCGCATCCGCGTCGCACAGGCCAGCCTGGGCGACGGTGATTTCCACGTCCAGCGCTACGGCGAACTCGCGACCGCGGAGGACTGAGGCGAGACGCGCCGATGAGCTGGCTTCCGCAGGCCCGGCCGCGCGATGAACTGCTGGCCCGCCATGGCGAGTCCTTCAAGTGGCTGGTGCTGGCCGTGGTCGGCGTCGGCACGATCGCGGCGGTACTGGCGACGACCAGCTTCAACGTCGCCGTGCCGGCGCTGAGCATGGACTTCGGCCTCGGCCAGCACCAGGTGCAGTGGGCGATCACCGGCTTCCTCGCCGCGCTCACCGTCGCCATGCTGCCGACGCCGTGGCTGCTCGACCGCATCGGCTTCCGCCGGCTCTTTCTCGGCGCCAACCTGCTGCTCGGCCTGGCCAGCGCCGCCGGCGCGCTGGGCGACAGCTTCGGCTTCGTCGTCGGCATGCGCGTGCTGCAGGGCGTGGCCGCCGGGCTGCTGCAGCCGCTGCCGATGCTGGCGGTGATGCGGCTGTTCCCGGCCGGCAGCCAGGGGCGGGCGCACGGCATCCTCGCCTTCGGCATCGTGCTGGCACCGGCGGTGGCGCCGGCGCTGGCGGGCCTGCTGCTGGACAGCTTCGGCTGGCCGGCGATCTTCCTGATGAGCCTGCCGTTCTGCGTCATCGCCGGCGTCGCCGGGCTCTATCTGCTGCCCAGTCCGGAGCCGGCGGCGCCACAGCCTTTCGACTGGCTCGGCGTCGGCATCCTGTGCGCCGGTTCGCTGCTGGCGATCGATTTCATCGTCAGCCTGCGCAAGCATGGCCTGCTCGATCCCTGGGTGCTGTCGCTGCTCGCGCTGACGGCGCTGTGCATCATCGCTTTCGTCGTCCATGCACGCCGCGCCGCCGCGCCGATTGTGTCGCTGGGCCTGCTCACCGAGCGCAACTTCGCCATGACCGGCGTGGTGACGCTGGTCTATGGCTTCGGCCTCTATGGCTCGACCTACCTGATTCCGGTCTTCCTGCAGAGCGCGCTCGGCTACGACGCCACGCTGGCCGGGCTGGCGCTGCTGCCTTCGGGGCTGCTGCTGGCGGTGGTGATCCCGTTCGCCGGCGTGCTGACCGACCGCCACTCGCCGCGCGCCGTGATGGCCTGGGGCCTGCTGCTGTTCGGCCTGTCCTTCCTGCTGTTCGCCTGGCGCGGCGCCGCCGCCGGCTACGCCGAAGTGATCGCTTTCAGCCTGATCGGCCGCTTCGGCCTCGGCCTGACGATTCCGGCGCTGATGGTCGCGACCATGGCGCGCGTGCCGCCGCCGTGGCTGGGCCAGGCCTCGATGGTCAGCAATTACAACCGCCAGCTCGGCGGCGTGCTCGGCGTGGCGGTGGTGGCGGTGTTCGTCGAATGGCGTTCGGCGGTTTACGGCGCGCTCGAAGGCGGCGTGCAGCTCGCCTACGTCGAGGCTTTCCTGCTGCTGGCGCTGGTGTTCGGCCTCGCGCTGGCGGTGGCGATGCGCATGGAGCCGCGGCTGCGCTGAAATGCCGGGCAAATGAAGAAAAACACACGGAGACATTCAGGTGACGACGGAACATACGGAAGGACTGGAACACCCGGAGTGGGGCCCGATCCTGCAGGGCCTGCAGCAGCGCCGCGAGGCCGCCGAGGCCATGGGCGGCGAGGACAAGGTGCAGCGCCATCGCGCCGGCGGCAAGCTGGATGCCCGCCAGCGCCTCGAGCACCTGTTCGATGCCGGCACCTTCGTCGAGCTGGGCGCCTTCGTCGGCGGCATGGCGGGTGAAGATGGCGCGGCCATTCCGGCCGATGCCCTGGTCGCCGGTTTCGGCAAGGTGGATGGCCGGCCGGTGCTGGCCGGCGCCGAGGACTTCACCGTGCTCGGCGGCTCGATCGGCGACGGCGCCGCGGACAAGCGCTACCGGCTGACCCAGCTCGCCGCGCAGGAGCGCGTGCCGCTGGTGTTCATGCTCGAAGGCGCCGGCCACCGCCTGACCAACAGCCACGCGGGCCGGCGTCCCAACGACCTGCAGGGCCTCGCCGACCTCTCCGGCCAGGTGCCGATGGTCTGCCTGGTGATGGGGGCCGCGGCCGGACACGGGGCGCTGACGGCGCCGATGTCGGATTTCGTCGTCATGACCGAGGCCGCCTCGATGTTCGCCGCCGGCCCGCCGCTGGTGAAGGCCGCCACCGGCGAGGCGGTGAGCAAGGAACAGCTCGGCGGTCCGCAGGTGCATGTGGCGGCGTCCGGCGTCGCCCACAACCTCGCCGCCGACGACGAAGCCGCGATCGCACTGGCCCGCCGCTACCTGTCCTACTTCCCGTCGAATGCCTGGGAGCGGCCGGCCCGCAAAACCGAAGGCGACGTCGGCGAGCGCAGCCTGGACGGCATTCTCGATCTGGTCAGCCCGAATTCGCGCAAACCCTACCGGATGCGCAAGGTGCTGCAACTGCTGGCCGACGAGGGTAGCCTGCTGGAGATACAGCCGAAGTTCGGCGCCTCGGTGGTGGTGGCGCTTGCCCGCCTGGGCGGGCGCAGCGTCGGCATCGTCGCCAACGACCCCAGCGTGATGGCCGGTACCATCGATGCCGACGGCGCCGACAAGGCCACCCATTTCATGGACGTGGCGGGCGCCTTCCACCTGCCGATGATCTTCCTCGCCGACAACCCCGGCGTCATGAGCGGGACGCGGGCCGAGCAGTCGGGCGCGCTGCGCCACGCCGCGCGCATGTTCGTCGCCCAGCGCCGGCTGCAGGTGCCCAAGCTGCACGTCACCCTGCGCAAGGCCTTCGGCTTCGGCTCGTCGATCATGGCGATGAACCCTTTCGACGGCCAGACCCTCAGCCTGGCTTTCCCCGCGGTGACGCTGGGTTCGTCGCCGGCGGCCAGCGGCGCGGATTCGGCCAAGCTGGACGAGGCCACCCGGGCCAGGATCGAAGCCGAGCAGGCCGGCGGCTCCTACCAGTTGGCGGATCGCATGGTCTATGACGACGTGATCGACCCGCGCGAGCTGCGCAATGCGCTGCTGCGCGGTCTGGAGCTCGGCGAGGGGCGTTTTGCCGAAGCCTGCGGGCCGAGGCGGGTCGCGGGCATCACGCCGTGAGTCGATAGCTTGCGGTTCTCCGTCCCGGCCGGGCGCCCCTTCGCCGATTCCTCGCCAGCTTTGCTGCGGGGAAAAGGAAGAAGGGACGCCCGGCCCGCGGGCGCGGCACCCGATGTTCAGCGCCAGGCCCGGATCGCCGCGATCGCTTCCGCCGCTACCGTGTCGTGGGCCGGGTCGTTCGGCACCGTCAGCGTGATGCGGTCGACCAGGCCGCCGAAGCGCGACGCCAGGCGCTCGGGCAACTGGTCGTAGCGGCCGGAAACCAGGAAGGTGTCGAGTACTTCGTCGGTGAAGATCGAGGGCATGTCCTTCCAGCGCTTCTCGCGGGTCAGCGCGAGCAGGCGTTCGCCGACTTCCTGCCAGCCGAACAGCTCCAGGCTGGCCCAGTAGGCCGGGGTGGAGAACAGGAAGGCGAGCATGTCGCGGAAGCGTTCGCGCTCGGCGGCGACGGTGGCGTCGTCCGGGCCGGTGGCGACGAACTGGCTGGCGCTGACGAGCGGCCGGGCGCAGGCCGGGTCGCGCTTCTCCACGCCGACGGCGATCTGCGGCAGGATGATTTCCTTCAGGTAGCGCACCGAGGTGTTGGTCGGGTGGGTGTGGATGCCGTCCGCGCTCCGGCCGACCAGTTCCAGCATCTTGGGGCCGACGGCGCCGAGCATCAGCGGCACGTCGGGGGCGTCGATCGGGCCGGGGTTGAAGAAGGGCTGCAGGCGGGTGAACTTGTAGTGCTCGCCGACGTAGTCGAGCGGCTCGCCGGTGCGGAAGGCATGGAAGATGGCGCGCAGCGAGCCGAGGTATTCGCGCATGCCGGCGGCCGGCGGCAGCCAGCGCGCGGAATAGCGGTCCTCGATGTTCTGCTTGATCTGCGTGCCCATGCCGAGCTCGAAGCGGCCGCCGGACATCTTCTGCAGATCCCAGGCGGCGAGGGCGACGTTCATCGGGCTGCGCGGGAAGACGATCAGCACCGAGGTGCCGACCTTGAGCCGGCTGGTGGCCGACAGCGCCTGGCAGGCCAGCAGCAGGCCGTCGTGGATCGCGTCGGAAACGAACAGGCCGTCGTAGCCCATGGCTTCGACGCGGCGGGCGAACGCGCCCATGTCGGCCAGATTCAGGTTTTCCGGGGTGGAGGCGAAGATCTCGAACATGAAGGCTCCAGGTAAAGGCGGAGTCGGGGAATGGCAGGGGCCGCGAGGGAGACGGGAGCGCCCCCCGGCGGCGGGCATGAAGCGGTCAGTGCTGGCGGTAGCGGCGCTGCACGTGTTCCTGGCGGATCGCGATCTGGCGGCGGCGCTCCTGCGGCGTGATCGTGCGCGTCTCCGCCGGCAGGTGCTGGTTCACTTCGGCCAGCAGCACTTTTTTCGCCGTCGCCCAGGGCAGCTTGTCCATCGGCTTTTCCGGGTAGGCCCAGCGGATCGCCATGTAGCCTTCGGGCTGGCCGGTGGTGTCGAGCCAGTTGGCGATGCCCGGGTCGCGGTGCGAGATCACGAAGCGGTAGACGTTGTCGGTATCGCGGTGGGCCTGCAGGCCGCTGAGGCTGCTCTGGTAGTTGGCGAAGTCGAGCGACTCGCCCCAGATGTTGCCCAGGCTGAAGCCGATGTAGACCGGCTCGACCGGCTGGTGCAGCTCGACCACCAGGGCTTCGTCGTCCGCCAGCTCGAACATGCCGCCGCAATAGACGTTGGTGGCCATGCCGCCGGCGGTGGCGAGCGAGGCGGCATTGGGCTTGTTGACGTCGTTGCGCGGCATGAAGCATTTGCCGTCGCCGTTCATGTCGCCGTAGCACTCGCACACCACGGCATAGAACTCGTTCCAGAAATGCACCTGGTTGCGGGTGAAGCGGCCGATGTCGGCGATCTGCCTGGCCGCGGCTTCGGGCGTGTAGGCCGGCATCGGCTGGCCGAGCAGGTCGTTGCGGTAGATGAAGAGTTCGAGCAGGTCCTCGTTTTCCCAGTCGCAGAAGAGTTCGCGCAGCATCACCAGCTGGCTGACGTATTCGCGCGTCTCGCTGACGCCGTCCTTGTTCCTGCGCGTGCGGCTGGCGCGGGTGAGCATGAAGTTGCCTTCGTAGCCGGGCGGCTTTTCCGGCGCCAGCAGGATCTCGAAGCTGCCGTCGGCCTCGACTTTCAGCTCGGTGCAGTCGAGTTCGGCGCAGTTGATGCGCGAGCCCGGCTTCAGTTCCTTGAGGCTGCCGCTTTCGCCCGAGTAGCCGCTCGGCGCTTCGAAGATCACGTAGTGCGGCGCCTTGCGCACGCCGGGCGCCGACTGCCTGCCGCGCCAGGCGCTGGTGTCGCCGGCGCGGCCGCGGATGGTGTAGCTGTGATTGCCGTCGATCGGCGCCATCAGGTAGATGGCGTCGCAATTGTCGATGGTCGAGCGGTTGAGCGGCTGGATCGCACGCACGAAGTAGGGAAACTCGGGCGTCGGGCCGAGGCAGCGCGAGATCGAGCCGTACAGGAAGCCGAGCACGTAGCGGTAGCCTTCGGCGAGGTTGCGCGGCGTTGCCGGCGGCGGCCACAGCCGGGGGTCGTCGATCGCGTCGCGGGCTTCCTGCAGTTGCCCGATCATGCCTTCCCAGGCCTGGCGCAGCAGCGCGGCGGCATCCCGGGCGGCGGGGTCGCGGGCTTCGGCGTGGGCCTCGACGGTCTCGAACACGGCGTCGTGCAGGGGATTGGGTTCATACATGGGCCGTCTCCTTGGCTTCCTGGCTGGCCGCCGGGGCGTCGTCGTCCCAGCGGAATCGTTCGAACAGCGGCGCCAGCCGCCGGCGGATTTCGCCGTCGTCCAGGCCGAACTCGGCGAGGCTGTAGCGGTGCTCGGTCTCGTGCTTGCGGCTGCGGGCCGCTTCGGCATCGAGGAAGGCAGAGAAGGCCGGCGTGAGCTCGAGGCCGAGCTCGCGATAGACGTCCTCGATGGCCGCCTTCGGCTCGCTGGTGAGGCGCCGGTAGTCGATGACCGCGTAAGGCGTTTCGGGGTGGCGCTGCAGCACTTCGAGTGGATACAGGTAGGTCTCGTACGACAGCCCGGTCATGACCTCGTTGGAGCGTCGGATGCGCTCCTGCGACAGGTTGCCCTGCAGCTTCCAGCCGACGTTGAGCAGTTTCAGCAGGCTGGGGATGGTTTCGTAGGGATTGCGGTAGAGCACGACGAAGCGCGCGTCCGGAAAGGCCTCGAGCAGCGACTCGACGCGGCCGCAGTAGGTCGGGTTCTTGCTGAGGTGGATGCGCCGGCCGCCGTTCAGGTAGAGCTGGCGGCGCACGCATTCCTTGTAGAACTTCATCATGCGGCGGCGGCTGGCGGCGGAGCGCTGGTCGATGTGGAAGAAGTCCAGCTCGCTCATGTAGGGCAGCTTGGTCAGCCAGAAGCCCGAGGCGCAGGAGTTGAAGTACATCAGGTCGTCTTCTTCCGGGATCGTCAGCCCCATCTTGTGGATGTGCTGGGTGGGGCCGAACTTGCGCTTCTCCCAGGCCTGCAGCCGGCGCTCGATGCGGCGGCCGAACAGCCCGGCGTCGAGCCGCGCGACCAGGCGCACCAGCTTCTTCTGCAGCAGCGAAGGCAGCAGCAGCTCGTAGTACTTGAAGGTGGAAAAGCGCTCGTCCGCGCCCATCAGGCGGTGGGCCAGCGTGGTGCCGCTGCGGGCGTGGCCGATGATGAACACCGGGCGCTCGACGCGGGTGCGCCACAGGCCGGGAAACAGGATGCCGTCGAGGAAGAAGCAGACGGCGGTGACGCCCGCGCGCAGCGGAATGTGCAGCAGCAGGAGCTTGTACAGGCCGCGGCGCTGGCGCGGGTTGCTTTCCTGGCGAACCAGGCGCAGCAGCTTGAACCAGACGGTGAAATCGAAGTAGTACGACAAGCCTGTCTCCTTATTTTCCGGTGTCCGGGCCGGCTTCGCCGGGCATCTTCTTGAGGTAGCGGACGAGCATCGCGTGCAGCTCGTCGACGAAAGCCTGGCTCAGGATCAGCTCGGGGTTGCGGTCCAGCGTGGCGTGGATCGTGCCTTCGAGCGTGCTGGCCACCATCTGCGCCGCCAGCCCGAAGTCCTGCACGCGCAGCGCGTCGCGATGGGCTTCGAGCGCAGACGGCAGCCATTCGGCGGTGGTCGGCTTGTTGGGGTATTTCCGCCGCGAATAGGCCTCGAAGTCGTATTTCCAGTGGATTTCGAGATAGAAATCCTGCAACTGCAGGTAGAGCCGGCGGTGGCGGGCGACCTGCTCGTCGACGAAGAAGCCGAGCGTGGCGTCGAGCGAAGCCTTGGCCAGCGCGATCGCCTGGCGGTCGAGGCGCCTGATCTCGTCGAGCTCGGAGGTCAGTAGCTCGTTGCAGATGTCGGCGGCGATCGCATGCTTGTCGGCGTAGTACTGGTACAGGCTGCCGATGCTGATGCCGGCGACTTCGGCGATGCGGTTGGTCGTCAGCCGCGCATGTCCCTCGTTCTTCAGGATGCGCAGGGCCGCCTCCCGGATCGCCGTCAGCGTGGCGGCTGCGCGCGATTGGGTCGGACTGCGGCGAAGGGGAGAAGGGTTGGAGGCCATGGGGTTTTCCTGCTGGCGGGTGCGGTCCATTTGAGCAAACGGCCGCTGGCCTGGCTACTCGCATTCGGACTAGGGGGTACTGCGCTTTTTGTGCAATAAGTCGTGTGAAAACAGCGGCTTGCGAAAGTCGTAGGATTGCTGTTCGCATAAACCGAGCAAAGCTCGGTTTTTCGGGCACAGGACGGGGCCGTGGAACTCCGTCCGGCGCTGCCTTCAGGCGGCGTCCGGTGTGCCCCAGGCGGCGAAATGCGGGTTGGCGAAGTCCGCCTTGCCGTAGCGCAGCGGGCTGCCGTCCAGGGTGTGCACGCAGCCGCCGGCGGCGCGCAGCACGGCATCGCCGGCGGCGATGTCCCATTCCATGGTGCGGCCCAGGCGCGGATAGACGTCGGCTTCGCCGGCGGCCACCAAGCACAGCTTGAGCGAGGAGCCGGCATTGGTCTGCTCGGCGACCTTGCGGCCGGCAAGGAAGGCGGCCAGCGCCTCGGCGTCGCCGTGCGAGCGGCTGGCGACAACGGTCAGGCCTTCGGCGGGCGGCTTGCGGGTGGCGATCGGGCGGCGTACGCCCTTGTCCTCGACGAAGGCGCCCAGCCCGGCGGCGCCGGCGAACAGGCGGTCGAGCGCGGGGGCGAAGACGATGCCGAGCACCGGCCGGCCGTGTTCGATCAGCGCGATGTTGACGGTGAATTCGCCGTTGCGGCCGATGAACTCCTTGGTGCCGTCGAGCGGATCGACCAGCCAGAAGCGTTCTCCGACCGCGGGAATGCGGCCGGCGGCGGCCTCTTCTTCCGACACGGCCGGCACGTCCGGCGCCAGGCGGGCGAGTTCGGGCAGGATCAGCGCCTCGGCGCGCTCGTCGGCCTCGGTGACGGGCGAGGCGTCGTCCTTGCCGCGCACGGCGAAGTCGGTGGCGTAGATCCGCATGATGGCGTCGCCGGCGGCGCGGGCAAGCGGCAGCAGGGCGTCGAGCAGGGCGGAATGGTCGGGCGGTCGGGTCATGGGTTTTCCTTGGCGGTGTGCGGGCCGCCCCGCGGCGGGCGGGGCGGCAGCGGCTTCAGTCTGCGATGATGCCGCGCTGGCGCAGCGTGGTGATGACCGCGTCGGCGGCGGCTTCGAGCGACAGCCGGGCGGCGTCGAGCTTCAGTTCCGGCGTTTCGGGCGCCTCGTAAGGCGAATCGATGCCGGTGAAGTTCTTCAGTTCGCCACGGCGGGCCTTCTTGTACAGGCCTTTCGGGTCGCGCGACTCGGCCACTTCCAGCGGCGTGTCGACGAAGACTTCGATGAACTCGTCCTCGGCGACCAGCGCGCGCGCCATGCGCCGCTCCGACTTGAACGGCGAGATGAAGGCGGTCAGCACGATCAGGCCGCAGTTGACCATCAGCTTGGCGACTTCGCCGACGCGGCGGATGTTCTCGACGCGGTCGGCATCGGTGAAGCCCAGGTCCTTGTTCAGGCCGTGGCGCACGTTGTCGCCGTCGAGCAGGTAGGTGTGATGGCCGAGCGCATGCAGCTTCTTTTCCACCAGGTTGGCGATCGAGGACTTGCCGGCGCCGGACAGACCGGTGAACCAGAGCACGCAGCTCTGCTGGTGCTTCAGCGCCGAGCGCGCCGCCTTGTCGACATCGACGTGCTGCAGGTGGATGTTGTGCGCGCGGCGCAGCGCGAAATGCAGCAGGCCGGCGCCGACGGTGTTGTTGGACAGGCGGTCGATCAGCGTGAAGCCGCCGGTGTCGCGGTTGTCGCGGTAGGCGTCGAAGGCGATCGGGCGGTCGAGGCTGAGGTTGCACACGCCGATCGCGTTCAGCTCCAGCTTCTTGGCGGCGATGTGCTCGAGCGTGTTCACATTGACCTGGTACTTGATGTCGGTGACCGTCGCCGTCACCGTCTTGGCGCCGATCTTGAGCAGGTAGGGGCGGCCGGGCAGCAGCGGCTCGTCGTGCATCCAGACGATGGTGGTCTCGAACTGGTCGGCCACTTCGGCGGGCGCCTCCACGGTCGAGATCATGTCGCCGCGCGAGATGTCGATCTCGTCGGCCAGCGTCAGCGTCACCGACTGGCCGGCGACCGCCCGTTCCAGATCGCCGCCGTGGGTGACGATGCGGGCCACCGTGCTCTCGCGCCCGGACGGCTGGACGCGGATGCGCTGGCCCGGCGAGATCGCGCCGCCGGCGATGGTGCCGGCGAAGCCGCGGAAATCCAGGTTGGGCCGATTGACCCATTGCACCGGCAGGCGGAAGGCCGTGTGCTGCAGGCGGCTGTCGTTGACCTCCACCGTTTCCAGGTAACCCATCAGCGTGCTGCCGTGGTACCAGGGCATGGCTGCGCTCGGCGCGGTGATGTTGTCGCCGCGGAAGGCGGACAGCGGGATGAAGCTCACGTCCTCGAGGCCGATGCGGGCGGCGAATTCGCGGTAGTCGTCGACGATGCGGGCGAACACCCGTTCCGAGTAATCGACCAGGTCCATCTTGTTGACGGCGACGACGACGTGGCGGATGCCGAGCAGCCTGGCCAGGTAGCTGTGGCGGCGGGTCTGGGTCAGGATGCCCTTGCGCGCATCGACCATCAGGATGGCGACGTCGGCGGTGGAGGCGCCGGTGACCATGTTGCGGGTGTATTGCTCGTGCCCCGGCGTGTCGGCGACGATGAACTTGCGCTTGTCGGTGGAGAAGAAGCGGTAGGCGACGTCGATGGTGATGCCTTGCTCGCGCTCGGCGGCGAGGCCATCCACCAGCAGCGCGAAGTCGATCGCCTCGCCCTGGGTGCCGTATTTCTTCGAGTCGCTTTCGACCGCGGCGAGCTGGTCTTCGAACAGCATCTTGGCGTCGTACAGCAGGCGGCCGATCAGCGTGCTCTTGCCGTCGTCCACGCTGCCGCAGGTGATGAAGCGCAGCAGGCTCTTGTTCTCGTGCGCCTTCAGGTACTGCTCGATGTCGGTGGCGATCAGGTCGGATACGTGTGCCATGTCAGAAGTACCCCTCTTGTTTCTTCTTTTCCATCGATGCCGCGGAGTCGTGGTCGATCATGCGGCCCTGGCGTTCGGAGCTGCGGGCCAGCAGCATCTCCTGGATGATGGCCGGCAGGGTGTCGGCCTCGGACTCGATCGCGCCGGTCAGCGGGTAGCAGCCCAGGGTGCGGAAGCGCACCTTCTTCTGCATCGGCACTTCGCCCGGCTTCAGCGGCATGCGCTCGTCGTTGACCATGATCAGCGTGCCGTCGCGCTCCACCACCGGGCGTTCGGCGGCGTAGTACAGCGGCACGATCGGGATGTTCTCGAGGTGGATGTATTGCCAGATGTCGAGCTCGGTCCAGTTCGACAGCGGGAACACCCGGATCGACTCGCCCTTGTGCTTGCGGGCGTTGTAGAGCTTCCACAGCTCGGGCCGCTGGTTCTTCGGGTCCCAGCGGTGCTGCGCGCTGCGGAAGGAGAACACGCGCTCCTTGGCGCGCGACTTCTCTTCGTCGCGGCGGGCGCCGCCGAAGGCCGCGTCGAAGCCGTACTTGTCCAACGCCTGCTTCAGGCCCTCGGTCTTCATGACGTCGGTGTGGATCGCCGAGCCGTGGGTGAAGGGGTTGATGTCCTTGTCGACGCCTTCCGGGTTGACGTGCACCAGCAGCTCCATGCCGGTCTCGCGCACCATGCGGTCGCGGAAGCGGTACATGTCCTGGAACTTCCAGCGCGTATCGACGTGCAGCAGCGGGAAGGGCGGCACCGCCGGGTAGAAGGCCTTCATCGCCAGGTGCAGCATCACCGCGCTGTCCTTGCCGATGGAGTACAGCATCACCGGCTTGTCGGCCTCGGCCACCACCTCGCGCAGAATGTGGATGCTCTCGGCTTCGAGACGTTGTAGATGGGTCAGTGTCATGGGTTCTCCAGCCTGCATGCAGGTTTCGGGGACGTAGGGGCACCCGCTGCGCGGCCTTGCCGTGCGGTGAAGTGCGTGAAGCGAAGGGAAGGGGAAAACTCAGGCGCTGCTGTGGAGCGCGATCATACGCCTGGGGTCGGAGTCCGGCGGCGGGCTGCCGCCGGTCAGGGGCAGCCCGGCCGCGTTCTGTGGCAGGACTTCGTACAAGGTGCTGCGCTGCTGCAGCGGGCGGCCGCAGCTTGCGGCGATGGCGCGCAGGTCGCCGGTTTCCATCGACTGGCCGTTGGCGCCGCCGGCGGCGCGGGTGATCGATTCGTACATCAGCGTGCCGCCGAGGTCGTTGGCGCCGGCTTGCAGGCACAGCGCGGCGCCGGTGGCACCCATCTTCACCCACGAGGTCTGGATGTTCGGGATCAGCGGGTGCAGCACCAGCCGGGCGACGGCGTGCATCAGCACCGCTTCGCGCAGCGTCGGGCCTGAGCGCGCGCCGCCCTTGTGCCACAGCGGCGATTCCATATGCACGAAGGGCAGCGGCACGAACTCGGTGAAGCCGCCGGTCCTGGCTTGCAGCGCGCGGATCGCCAGCAGGTGGCGGGCCCAGTGCCGCGGTTCCTCGACGTGGCCGAACATGATCGTCGCCGTGCTGCGGATGCCGACCTCGTGCGCGATCTCCATCACTTCCAGCCATTGCGCGGTGTCGAGCTTGTCGGCGCAGATGAGGGCGCGCACTTCGTCGTCGAGGATTTCGGCGGCGGTGCCCGGCAGCGTGCGCAGGCCGGCGTCGCGCAGGCGGATCAGGTAGTCGCGCAGCGGCAGGCCGAGCGTGGCGGCGCCGTGGCGGATCTCGAGCGGCGAGAAGGCGTGGATGTGCATCGCCGGCGTCGCCTGCTTCACCGCCGCCAGCAGTTCGAGATAGCTGTCGCCTGTGTAGTGCGGGTGGATGCCGCCCTGCATGCAGACTTCGGTGGCGCCGCGCAGCCAGGCTTCCTCGGCGCGGGCGGCGACCTGCGCGGCGTCGAGCCGGTAGGCGGGGCCGCGCAGCGTCGATGCGGCGTGGCTCTTGGCGAAGGCGCAGAAGCCGCAGCGGTGCTGGCAGATGTTGGTGTAGTTGATGTTGCAGTTGCGCACGTGGCTCACGGCCTCGCCGACGGTCTGCCGGCGCAGGCGGTCGGCGGCGTCGATGACCGCGTGCAGCTCGTCGCCGTGGGCATCGAACAGGCGGACGATGTCGTCTTCGCCCAGCGTCCGGCCCTGCTCGGCGCGTTCGATGGCCGCGCGGAGAGGGGCGGATACCGGGGCGGAGGCAGTGGATGACATCGCCGCCGCTCGCCGCGCGAAAGGCTGCAGCGCCGCGGCCGACGGCGGCGTGCCGGTGCCCGCCAGCCAGTCGTCGGGCCGGGCGAAGCCGCTGGCGTCGGCGCGGCGCAGCAGTGCAGTGGCGATCGGCGCCGGCACCCAGCGCGCCGCTTCGCGGACGTAGGACGGCACCAGCGGCAGGCGCAGCCGCAGCTGGCGGCCATGCAGCGCGGTTTCGGCGGCGAGGGCGTCGATCTGCGGCCAGGCGGCTTCCGGATTGACGTGGTCCAGCGTGACCGGCGAGATGCCGCCCCAGTCGTTGATGCCGGCGCGCAGCAGCGCTTCCAGTTCGCCGGGGCGCAGGTTGGGCGGCGCCTGGATCGACATCGCGGCGCCGAACACCAGGCGCGCCATCGCGATCGTCCATGCGTGATCGTCCAGCGCAGGTTCTTCTGCGCCGGCCATCACCGTGCCGGGCTTGGCGCGGAAGTTCTGTACGATGATTTCCTGCAGGTGGCCGTATCGGCGGTGCAGCTCGCGCAGCGCGAGCAGCGAATCGATGCGCTCGCGGCGGGTTTCGCCGATGCCGATCAGGATGCCGGTGGTCATCGGTACGCCGAGTTCGCCGGCGCGGCGCAGGGTGTCGAGGCGCACGCCGGGCAGCTTGTCCTCGCACTTCCAGTGCGGGCCGCCGCGCTCGCACAGGCGGGTGGAGGACGATTCGAGCATGATGCCCATCGAGGCCGACATCGGACGCAGCAGGGCGATTTCGTCCGCGTCCATCGTTCCCGGATTCACATGCGGCAGCAGTCCGGTTTCGCGCTGCACCAGCGCGGCCATTTCGGCCAGGTAGCCGATGGTCGAGTCGTGGCCGAGCGCGGCGAGGGCGTCGCGGGCCGCGCGGTAGCGCGACTCGGGGCGCTCGCCCAGCGTGAACAGGGCTTCGTGGCAGCCGGCGGCGACGCCGGCGCGGGCGATGGCGAGGACTTCGTCGGCGCTCAGGTAGGCGCTCGGCACGCGGCCCGGCGTGGTGGCGAAGGTGCAGTAGCCGCAGGTGTTGCGGCACAGCCTGGTGAGGGGGATGAAGACCTTGCGCGAATAGCCGACGCTGCGGCCGTGGCCCGCCAGCGTCATCGCTTCGGCGGTGCCGAGCAGGGCGGCCAGCGGCGCCTGTTCGGCGAGCAGATGGATGTCGTCGTCCGCCAGCATGCCGCCGCTGCGGGCATGGTCGAGCAGGCTCAGGATGCGGTCAGGCATGGCATGGTTCTCCGGCTGGCGGTGGGTTGGGCAAGAAGCGGGGACGAAGGCGAGGCGAAGGCTGCGGTGCCGACGGCGGGGGCCGTGAGGCAGGCCAGGTCGTCCGGGGTGTCGATGTCGAGCGCGAGTCCGCCGATCCGCGGCAGCGCCGGCGACAGGCCGCGAGCGCGGGCAGCCGCCAGGTGGCGGGCCAGGCTGTGCGGGCCGAAGGCGAACGGGAATCCGCTGACGGGAAAACCGGCGGCCCCGCCGATCAGCAGCGCATTGGTGCCGCTGCCGTGGCGATCCGCGGCCAGCGCCATGCCGGCCGGGCGGCCGGCGCGGACGAAGCGGTCGATGTCGCCGGCCTGCACGCCGGGCAGGTCGGCATGGACGATCAGCAGCTCGCTTGCGCCGAGCGCCTGCAGCATCGCGGCGCCGTCGCCGAGCGCGGCATTGAGCCCGCGGCCGGCGTCCGGAAGTGCGAGCACGCCGGCAGGCAGGCGTGCCGGTTCGCCGGTCACGACGGCGACATGGTCGATTTCGCGCGCGGCGGCGAGCGCGGACAGCACCTGGTCGAGCATCGCGTTGACCAGCTCGGCGCGGCCCGCAGCGTCCAGCAGGCCGGCCAGCCGGCTCTTGCCGAGCTGGCGTGCCTTCAGCGGCACCAGGGCCCAGCGGCTCATGGGCGCGCTCCCGCGGCGATGCCCGGCAGGCGGCTTGTGCCGTCGCTGCCGGGGTGGCCGAAACAGGTGTCGAAAGAGAGGAGCATGGCTCGTGTCCGCATGGTCTTGGTGAGTTCCTGGGGAAAATTGAATCACCTCAGGTATGGCTGCCGCTACTCGCTTTGGCGCCTTGCGCTGTCACCGGAATGGCGGAGAAAATCTTTATGAATCAGATGGCTGCGGAGCCGATGCCGATGCTTTTCGAATGAAAGTGAGAAAGCTCGGTTTTTGCGGCGGACGCCGGCGGGATGCAGCGTGCCCGCCGAGGCTCAGCGCGGGGCGCGCAGGCGGCGAGCGAAATCCAGGGTTTCGCCGGCGACGCGGACGCGGTCGGCCGGCGTCAGCATTAGCGTGTCGGTGACATGCACCGGCTGGGTGATGCGGGTGCGCAGTGCGGCATCGCGCACGTCGAGCACGAAGCCGTCTAGCAGCTCGCCGTAGTGGCGGGCGATCTCGTCGGCGCTCACCGAGATGCCGAGCTCGGCCATGATCTTGGCCGTCGGCCCTTTCACCGCGGCGCCGCCGACCAGGGGCGAGACGGCGACGACCGGCACGCCGGCCGCGCGCAGCGCTTCGCGCAGGCCGGGGACGGCGAGGATGGGGGCGATGCTGAGATAGGGGTTGGAGGGGCAGATCACGATCGCGCCGAGCGCGGGATCGGCCAGCACCTGCAGCAGCGCGGGGCAGGGGCTGGCCTTGTCGGCGCCGACGAATTCGATCGAGCGTGTGACTGGCCGGCATTGCAGGCGCACGAAGTAGTCCTGGAAGTCGAACACGCCCTCGTCGCTATGCACCCGGGTGCGCAGCGGCTGGTCGGACATCGGCACGATGGCGGCGGCGATGCCGAGGCGGCGGGCGAAGTCGCCGACGATCGCCGACAGCGGCTCGCCCGCGGCCAGGCGCCGGGTGCGCTCGACGTGGGTGGCCAGGTCGCCGTCGCCGAGGCGGAACCAGGTTTCGCCGCCGAGCCGCTCCAGCGCCGCCATGAAGGTCCAGGTTTCGTCGCGGCGGCCCCAGCCGGTTGCGGGGTTGGCCAGGCCGGCCAGGGTGTACAGCGCGGTGTCGATGTCCGGCGAGATGTGCAGCCCGAGGTGGCTGAAGTCGTCGCCGGTGTTGACGGCCACGCTCAGCCGGCCGTCGCCGACGGCCTGCATCAGCCCGTCGGCGAGCTTGGCGCCGCCGACGCCGCCGCTCAGGGCGAGGACGTGGGTGCCCCTCATCGGAACAGGTCCGATTCCAGCGGGCGCAGCAGCGCCCTGGCGTCGGCCAGCGGCGCGTCGGGCATGAAGCCTTGCGCCACCGCGACCGGCAGGCCTTCGCCGCCTTCGCCCATGACGACCGCCGCGCCGGCTGCGATCGCGTCGGCAAAGGCGGTCTGGGTGACCTGCAGCGTGCGGCCGTGGCGATCGTGGTCGCCGCGGCGGTCGATCAATGCCGGGATGCCGGCCGCGCCGAGCGCGACGTTGACCACACCGTTGCGCCAGGGGCGGCCGAAGCTGTCGCTGACGATGACGCCGGCGGCCTGGCCGGTCAGCGCCTGCAGCGCGTCGCGCAGCGCGGCCGCCGATGTGTGCGGGTCGAGCGGCAGCAGCAGCGCGCGTTCGCGGCCTGCTGCGGCGGGCACGTTCGACAGGTCGATGCCGGCGTTGGCCATCACGTAGCCGAGACGGTGGCGCACGATCAGCACGCCGGGCACGGCACGCAGTACGTCGCTGGATTCGGACAGCACCAGCTCGACGATGCGCGCATCCTTGCCGGTGACCGCTGCCAGCTCGCGCGCCCTGGCCGAAGGCGAGACTTCGTCCAGCCAGGCGAAGCGGCCTTCGGACTTCGAGACGATCTTCTGCGCCACGACGACGATGCTGTCCGCCGCCAGCGTGATGCCGTTTTGTGCCAGCGCGGCGGCGATCAGCGGCGCCAGCGCGTCGCCGGGCCGGATCTCCGGTAGGCCGGCAAGGGCGTCGAAACTCAGGCGGCGTCCCATGGCGGTATGCTCAGGCGCCGGCGTCCAGGTCGAGTTCGCCGGTGATGCACAGGCCGGCGCCGTCAACGCGGTAGGTCTTGTTCAGAAAGATCAGCACCGATGTCATCGCCTCGGCCGCCGCCGAATTGGCCAGCGCACCGCCGTGCAGGCCGCGCAGGCCGGCGGCATCGGCCAGGGCGACGACTTCGGCGCGGTCGTCCCTGTCGTCGCCGAACACCAGCACGTCGCAGGCGATGTGCTCGTCGGTGGCGAGCTTGTGCGCGGCGACGTTGTGGAAGGCCGACACCACGCGCACGGCTTCGCCCAGCGCCTGCTGGGCGCGCACCGCGGCGCTGCCTTCGGGCGGCAACTGAACCCGCATCACTTTCGGCGGCACCAGCGGCACCGTAGTGTCGATGAGGATCTTGCCGGCGGCGGCGTCGCGGATTTCGGCGAGGGTGGCGAGCTGCGAGGCGAAGGGCACGCTGACGACGATCAGCCCGGCGCGGGCGGCGACTTCGGCATTGCTGCCCGAACCGACTTTGGCGCCGGTCTCCGCCGCCAGCGCGGCGGCGGCCTCGGCGGCCCTGGCGGCATCGCGCGAGCCGATCGCCACGCGCAGGCCGGCCTTGGCCCAGCGCCGGGCGAGCGCGGCGCCCAGCTTGCCGGTGCCGCCGATGACGCCGATTGTCCGGGTGTTGTCGATGAGCATCTGTCCGTCTCCGTGGAAGTGGGCGCGGCGGCAGGAATGCCGGGCCGCGCGATGCTTCCTACGCTACGAGAGCGGGCAGGGGCGGAGCATCGTCCGATCGGACGAGAGCCGGCTCGGGTTCAGGAAGCGTTCAGGCTGCCGCTGCCGGCTTGCGCAGGCTGCCCGCCTGCAGGTGCTGACTCATGTCGCCGCGGAAATCCAGATGCCGGTAGTCGCGGGCGACGAACTGCCAGTTGCCGTCGACGCGGGCGAAGCGATCCAGGTAGCGGCCGCTGGCGATGATCTGCAGCGGCAGCGCGTCGGTGGCCTGCAGCACCGTGTAGCAGGAGCGTGCCTCGGCGGTGCCGGCTTCCTCGTCGATGTCGAGGATCGGGTTGCTGATCAGGTGCCGCGTGCGCGGCGTGCCGCAAGGGTAGATGACCAGGATGCGGCGCCACAGCGCCAGCAGCCCGTCGGCGTCGAGCGGCTCGCCGGCGCCCGCTTCGATGCGGGCGTGGCGGAACAGCGCGGCGGCGTCTTCCAGGCGGCCGCCGTCGATGGCTTCGGCGTAGCGGTACAGCAGGTTGCAGATTTCGGTGGCGGACTGGCTCATCGGAGGCTCCAGGGTGAGGGGTTCAGGCCGACAGGCCGGCGAGCATGCCCGACCGGACCGCGCCTTCGATGTAGCCGATGCGGGCGCCGTCGCCCACCGCGCTGACCGGCACGCCGGCGGCTTCGAGGCTGCGGGCGAGGCTGTCGTCGGGGCGGGCGCCGACCGCGAGCACCACCGATTCGGCGGCCAGTTCGTGGCGGTTGCCGTCGGCGTCGGTGTAGTGCAGCGTCTTCTTGCCGATCGACTCGATCTTCACCCGGGTGTGCAGGGCCACGTCGTGCCGGCGCAGGGTGTCGAGCACGCGCCAGCGGCGCACGATCGACAGTTCGCGGCCCAGGCTGGGGCCTTCTTCCAGCACCACGACTTCGCGGCCGCGATCGACGAGGAATTCCGCCAGTTCGAGTCCGACCAGGCCACCGCCGACGATCGCGACCTTCCTGCCCAGCGGCATCCACACCCGCGACAGGTTCTGGATGGCGTCGGTGCTGTCGGTGACGCCGACCAGGCTGCCGGCCTTCATCAGCGCGCGCTGGGTGAGCGACAGCTTCTGGCGGGCAATCTCGTCGGCGCGGTCGTCGGTCATCAGCCGCCGCAGTTCGTCGCCCGACCAGACGTGGCCGAGCTCGGCGCCGGGGATCGGCGGCGCGCTGCGTTCGGCGCCGGTGGCGACGACGACCGCGGTGGCGCCGATGCTGCGCACCAGCTCGGGCGTGGCGACGGTGTCCAGGCGCACGTCGATGTCCAGCTTCTTCATCTGCGTCGCCAGGTAGTCGAGCAGGGCGCCGTTCTCGGCATAGGCCAGCGCGGCGAAGAACAGCGTGCCGCCCAGGCGGGCGCTGCGCTCGACCAGGGTCACCTTGTGGCCGCGCAAGGCGGCGCTGCGGGCGGCTTCCATGCCGGCCGGGCCGCCGCCGACGACCAGCACGTGGCCGGGTTTCTCGGCCGGCAGCAGGCGGATTTCGGCTTCATGGCCGGTCATCGGGTTGACCGCGCATTTGACCCGCTCGTTGACGAAGATCTGGCTGACACAGGCGTAGCAGTAGATACAGGGACGGATGTCCTCGGGGCGGTCCTCGATCAGCTTGCGCGGCAGTTCGGGATCGGCCAGCAGCTTGCGCGCCATGGCGACGAAGTCGCACTGGCCGGCGGCGACGGCGTTGTCGGCGACTTCCGGTTCCAGGCGGCCGACGGCGATGACCGGGATCGCCAGCTTGTCCTTGATCTCGGCCGCCCACTGCAGGAAGCCCGCTTTCTGCTGCACCAGCGGCGCTTCGGTGAAGGCGACGCCGCTGCTGGTGTTGGCGTAGGCCGACACGCTGACTGCGTCGCAGCCAGCGGCTTCGGCCATGCGGGCGAAGGCCTTGGCCTCGTCCAGCGTGATGCCGCCTTCCATGTGCAGCTCGCAGGCGTCCAGGCGCAGCCACACCGGGTAGCCGGCGCCGACGCGGGCGCGCACCGCGGCGATGACTTCGAGCATGAAGCGGGCGCGGTTCTGCAGCGAGCCGCCGTATTCGTCGTCGCGTTTGTTGAAGTGGCCGGACAGGAAGCCGGCGATGATGTAGGTGTGGGCAGCGTGGAGCTCGACGCCGTCGAAGCCGGCGCGGCGGGCGCGCTCGGCGGCGGCGGCGAACCATTCCACCATCTGCGCGATGTCGGCCTTGTCCATGACGCGGATCTTGACGCCGGACTTCTCGCGGCTCTTGGACGAGCTGATGAAGGCGCCCAGCTCCTCCTGCGTCAGCGCGGCGAACATGTCGGTCTTCGTCGCCGGCGGCATCGACGGCACCCACAGTTCGCGGCCTGCGGCGAGGTCGCGGATCGAGCTCTTGCCGGCATGCTGGAGCTGGATCGCGATCTTGGCGCCGTGCTTGTGCACGCGCTCGGTGATGCCCTGCAGGCCGGGGATGAAGCGGTCGTCGGACAGCCCGACCTGGTAGGGTTCGGCGGTGCCCAGCGGATAGGCGATGGCGCCCACGCCCATGACGATCAGCCCGGCGCCGCCGGCGGCGCGCGCTTCGTAATAGGCCTGGATGCGTTCGCCGCAGGTGCCGTCGGCTTCGGCGAAGTTCGACCCCATCGGCGCCATGACGATGCGGTTGCGCACCTCCATGCTGCCGATGCGGCCGGGCTGCAGCAGATTGTCGAAAGCGCCCATGGTCTGCTTACCCCTCGGTCAGGAAATCGATGCAGCTGCGGTTGAACAGCTCGCGATGCTCGACCTGCACCCAGTGCCCGCAGCGGTTGAGCAGGATCATGCGCGCGTCGGGCGCGTTCTCGATCAGCTTCAGCGCGCCGGCGTGCGGGTTGAACTTGTCGTTGCAGCCCCAGAAACCGAAGATCGGCGCCTGGATCTCGTGCAGGCGTCCGGTCATGTTCGGCACCATCATGGTCGAGAACAGGTTGGCCGGCTGCGATGGCGCGATGGCGGCGCGCTCGGTGATGATGGTGTCGTCGAGCAGTTCCGGATCGAACACCTGCAGGCTCATGACGTGGCGCATCTCGGCCGGCCCCATCGGCCCCCTGGCGAAGGTCTCGACCATGCGCACGATGCCTTCCATGCGGAAATAGGTCTCGCGCTCCTCGACGCCGCCGGGCGCCATCAGGATCAGCCGCTCGACCGTGTGCGGATGCGCCAGCGCCTGGCCGAGCGCGATCGCGCCGCCCAGCGAATTGCCGAGCAGGGTGCAGCGCTCGACGCCGATGCAACGCAGGAAGGCGTCCAGGCTGGCGACGAAGAAATCGAGGTCGTAATGCACGTCCGCCGGCTTGTCCGAACGGCCGAAACCGGGCAGGTCGAGCACGATGTTGCGGAAGCCGGCGGCGGCGAAAGCCGGGTAGTTGCCCTTGAAGTTGCTGTAGCCGCTGGCGCCGGGGCCGCTGCCGTGCAGCCAGACCACGGCCGGCCCCTGGCCGACGTCGAGGTAGTGCAGGCGCAGGCCGTTGCCGAGTTCGGCGAACTGGCCGAGCGGGATGGGCAGGTCGGGTGAGTTCATCGGGATGTCTCCTGTCGATTCGGGGGCGCCGGGTGTTCAGGCGCGGGTTTCGGCGGCCTGCAGCGAAGCGCGCAGCTTCACCTGGCGGCGGTAGGCGGGAATGGCGATCGCCAGGCACAGCGAGGTCAGCGCATACAACCCGACCGTGCTGACCAGGGCCTGGCGCAGGGCTTCGGCGCCGGCCTTGGCGGTGAAGAAGTCGCTGAGGCTGCCGACGATGATCGGGCCGAGGCCGACGCCGAGCAGGGTCATGCCCATGACGAAGATCGAGGTCGCCTGCGCCATGCGGTTGGCCGGGAACAGGTGGCTGATGGCGCTGAAGCAGGGCGCGGCCCACCAGGTGCCGGCGAAGCTGAAGCCGAGGTAGAACAGGTAGGCCTCGGGTACCGCGATCGAGCCGAGATGGAAGGCCGTGCCCGCCGGCCACAGGTAGAAGGCCGCGGCCAGCGGCACGCTGACGAGGCAGGCGATCAGCGGCACGCCGAGCTGCCAGCCCGGATCGCGCGCCACCAGGCGGTCGGTGACGCTGCCGCACATCAGGGTGCCGACGGTGGCGCAGATGCCGCCGCCCAGGCCCACGAGCAGGCCGGCGTGCTGCATGTTGAGGCCGTGCGAGCGGATCAGGAAGCTCGGGTTCCAGGTGCCGAAGGCATAACCCATGACGGCCGCCAGCGTGCCGGCCAGCACGATCAGCAGGAAGGCCGGGGTGGCGAGCAGCTCGCGCAAGGTGTCGCGCCAGTTTTCCTTCGCGCCGCTGGCTGAAGCGGCGGGCGCCGGCGCGGCCGGGCTGCGCACCGTCAGCCACAGCAGCAGGCCGAGCAGCACGCCGGGCGCGCCGATGATCAGGAAGGCGCTGCGCCAGCCGTAGGTCTGGGCGATCCAGCCGCCGAGGCCGAGGCCGAGCACCGCGCCCAGGCTCGGCCCCATCAGGAACACCGACATCGCCCGCGAACGCTGCTGCGGCGGATACATGTCCGACACCATCGCCACCGACGGCGCGGTGCCGCCGGCCTCGCCGACCGCGACGCCGATGCGGAACAGCAGCAGCATCATGAAGCTGGTGGCCACGCCGCACAGCATGGTCATGCCGCTCCAGGCGATGCAGGCCAGCGCGATCACCGGCTTGCGGCCGATGCGGTCGGACAGGCGGCCGAAGGGAAAACCGAACACCGTGTAGAAGATCGCGAACGCCACCCCCGACAGCAGGCCGATCTGGGTGTCCGAGATGCCGAATTCGAGCTTGATCGGTTCGATCAGGATCGAGATCACCAGGCGGTCGATGTAGTTGAAGACGTAGATGACCGCCAGTACCGACAAGGCGTAATGGGTGTGCCAGGTGATGCGCTGCGGGTGGCCTTGGCTTGCGTTCACGAACTGCCTCCTCGGCAAGGTTCCGGAATGAAGGCGGAGCGGCGCCGCCTCGAAGTGCTGCGTATCGTCGGTGCCCGCCCGGTGCGCGGCATCGTCCATTCAGACGACGGCGCGCCATGCCGCCAAGCGGCCGCGAAGCCGCCGGCATGGGCCGAGTCCGCCGGCATTAGTCTTAGTGGACGATGTCCTGTCTCCTCAAGCCGAGAAAACTGCGTTCCACATGGCCGGTCGTCCGCCGCGAGGGCGGGCCCGGAACGGACATACGCAAGGAGGCGAGAGATGAGTTTTGCGGACAAGGTGGTTTTCGTGACCGGGGCCGGGCAGGGCATGGGGCAGGCGATCGTGCAGCATTTCGGCGCTGCCGGGGCGAAAGTCGTCGCGGCCGACATCAATGCCGATGCCGCCGCCGCGGCCGTGGCCGGGTTCGGCGACAGGGGGCTGGCGCTGGCCTGCAACGTGGCCGAGCCGGCCTCGGTCAAGGCTGCCTTCGCCGCCGTCGTCGGGCGTTTCGGCCGTGTCGATGTCGTCGTCGAACAGCGCGGGTATCGGTTCGGTCGATGCCTTCCTCGACACGCCGGACGACAACTGGCTGCGCGTCGTCGGCGTCAATCTCACCGGCACCTTCCTGTGCTGCCGCGAGGGCGCGCGCCTGATGCAGCAGGGCGGGGTCAAGGGCGCGATCATCAACGTGTCGAGCACCGCGGCGATGTCGGGCGAGGGGCCCAGCCACTACTGCGCCTCCAAGGCCGGGGTGATGGGGCTGACGCGCAGCATCGCGCGCGAGCTTGCCGCCAGCGGCATCCGCGTCAACACCATCGTGCCGGGGCCGACCAATACGCCGATGATGGCCGGCATCCCCGACGAGTGGATGCAGTCGATGATCAAGGCGATCCCGCTCGGCCGCATGTGCGAGCCGGAGGAGATCGCGCGCGTCGCGGCCTTCCTCGCCAGCGAAGACGCCGGCTTCATCACCGGGCAGAACATCGCCGTCAACGGCGGCATGGCCTTCATCTGAGCAGCGGCATGACGACTCCAATGCCTTCGGCCCCGGCCGACCTGCTCGCGCGCATCGACCGCCTCGAATCGCTCGATGCCATCCGCCAACTGGCCGGCAAGTATTCACTGTCGCTCGACATGCGCGACCTCGATGCCCATGTGAACCTGTTCGCGCCCGACATCCGCGTCGGCCGCGAGAAGACCGGGCGCGCCCACCTGAAAGCCTGGGTGGATGACACCTTGCGCAACCAGTTCTCGGGCACCTCGCACCACCTCGGGCAGCACATCATCGAGTTCTCCGATCCGGATCACGCCACCGGCGTGGTGTATTCGAAGAACGAGCACGAGACCGGCCCGGAGTGGGTCGTCATGCAGATGCTGTACTGGGACGACTACGAGCGCATCGACGGCTGCTGGTATTTCCGTCGCCGCCTGCCCTGCTACTGGTACGCCTCCGACCTCAACAAGCCGCCGATCGGCGACCGCAAGATGCGCTGGCCGGGACGCGAACCCTACCAGGGCACGTTCCATGCGCTGTTCCCGTCCTGGCAGGAGTTCTGGGCCCAGCGGCCGGACAAGGACAGCCTGCCCGAAGTGGCCGCGCCCGCGCCGATGGAGAAGTTCCTGGCGACGATGCGCCGCGGTACCCCCGATCCCCGGATCCGCGTGCGCTGAAGCGGCGCGCGTTCATCCGACGAACAAGCTGGAGAGGCAGATGCCCGAATCCAAGCCCTTCAAGAGCCCGGCCGGCGGCGTCGTGCCGCGCGACGAAACCCAGGCCAAGCTGGACGTCCGTTCGCGCGCGGCGATGCAGATCAAGCCGGGCGACCTGTATACCGTGGCGGACCGCGTCGAGGAACAGGCCGCCAGACTCGGCGGCAAGGACTTCCTCATCTACGGCGGACAGCGTTTCAGCTATGCCGAACTGGATGCGCGCGCCAACCAGGTCGCGCACGCGCTGCATCATCGCGGCCTGCGTTGCGGCGACGTCTGCGCGCTGGCGATGGAGAACCGGCCGGAATTCTTCTTCTACTGGTTCGGCCTGGCCAAGCTCGGCGCCGTCGTCGCCGTCATCAATACCCAGGTCAGCGGGCGACCGCTGGTGCATGCGCTGGAGGTGGTCAAGGCCAGCGCGGTGATCGTCGGTGAGGAATGCCTGGCCAACTTCGCCCTGACCGAAGGGCGGCCGGAACAGCCGCTCTACCTCGTCGCCGATGCCGAAAAGCCGGCCGAGACCGAACACCGCAGCATCGTGTCGGCCGACATCAGCGCCGAAGTGGCGGCGGCGCCGCGCACCGCCTTCCCGCGCGAGGGCCGCGCCGGCGTGCGCGCCGAGACGACGATGCTGCTGATCTTCACCTCCGGCACCACCGGCCTGCCCAAGGCGGCGCGCTACAGCCACATGCGCTGGATGTCGTCGGGCGACGTCATGGAAGTGACGCTGGACGCCGGCGGGCACGACGTCTTTTATTGCTGCCTGCCGCTGTATCACGGCGCGGCCGCCACCTCTGTCACTTCGACCGCATTGAAGGCCGGCGCCAGCATCGTGCTGCGGCGCAAGTTCAGCACGCGCGAGTTCTGGCAGGACGTGCGCCGCAACCGCATCACCGTGGTGCAGTACATCGGCGAGATCTGTCGCTATCTGCTCAACGCCCCGCCGCAGCCCGAGGATCGGGACCACAGTCTGCGCTGCATGCTGGGCGCGGGCCTGACGCCCGAGAGCTGGGGGCGCTGGATCGAACGCTTCGGCGACGTGCAGATCTTCGAGGGCTGGGGCTCGACCGAGGCCAACACCGCGGTGATCAACATCGACAATCATCCCGGCTCGGTCGGCCGCATCCCCTACTGGGAAAAATCCAATTTCCGCCTGATACGCTACGACGTCGAGACCGACAGCCACCTGCTCGACGCCGACGGCCGCTGCATCCTGTGCAAGCCGGGCGAGGTCGGCGAAGGCATCGGCTTCATCGTCGATCATCCGGAGATCGGCGCCGGCCGCTTCGAGGGCTATACCTCGGCCGAAGCCACCGAGAAGAAGATCCTGCGCAACGTCTTCGTCGATGGCGATGCCTACTGGAGTTCCGGCGACCTGCTGCGCTACGACGAAGAAGGCTATTTCTACTTCGTCGACCGCATCGGCGACACCTTCCGCTGGAAGAGCGAGAACGTGTCCACCGCCGAAGTGGCCGACGCGCTGGCGGATTATCCGGGCATGGAGCTGATCAACATCTACGGCGTGCAGGTGCCGCAGCACGAAGGCCGCGCCGGCATGGCGGCGATCGTGATGCAGCCCGGCCACGTGTTCGATCCCAGGCTCTTCTACGAGCTGACCGAGCAGCGGATTCCGCGCTACGCGGCGCCGCAGTTCGTGCGGGTGTCGAGCGTCGCGGACCTGACGACGACCTTCAAGCTGCGCAAGGTCGACCTGCAGCGCCAGGGCTACGACCCGGCGGCCTTCGACGATCCGCTCTACGTCCGCGACGAGAAGGCCGGCACCTATCAGCCGTATTCCGAGGAAGCGCTGAGGAATGCGGGCCTGCCGCCCTTCGCCTGAAGGCTGGCGGGCAGCTTTCGCTGCGCGACAAGGAGCCTGCGGGCTCCTTTTTTTTCGTGCTCTTCGCAATCTAGTCCTTTTGGACGATGAGCGTCTTGCGCGCCGCGCGCATTCTCCGGTTCACGCAGGAGGAGGCAGCCGGATGGCAGTCGCGGCAAAGCGGCGTCGTACCGGAACCCTGCGAGACCCCAGCGCGGACCGCGCATCGCAGGAATGGAGGAGAGGCACATGGTCATCACCAAAGTCGTCGTTCTGAGTGCCGCCCTGAGTGGCATCGCAGGTTTTGCAACCATGCTCGACGAAGGGCATGGGCGCGTGGTCGATTCGCTGGTGCAGATGCCGGCGGCCTGTCAGCTTGGTGAAGCGCATTGCCAGCATGCCGGCTCGCCTGCCAAGGCTTCGACCACCCAGTTCTTCGCGATGCTGTCGTCGCACTGAATTCAGCCGCACTGCGCCGTGCCGCCCTGGCATGGCGGAGCATGAGGCAGTTCCGAAGCATCTCCCGCGTCCCCGCGCTGCCGCTGCAGCCGCGGGGTTTGGCGCTGGGCCGGCGTGCGGCGGCCGCAGGTGCGCCGTGCGCCGGGAAATCGTCCATCAGCGCACTCGTTCGCTCCGCCTAGTCGATATGAACGATTGTCGCCGCCGGCCGCTGTGGCATCGTGGCAGCCAATGCAGGGCCGAAAGCGGCCCCGATCAGCGAGGTGAGGAAGCATGGGTCTGAAAGGAAACGCAGCAATCGTCGGCGCCGCGCAGTACAAGCCCGAAAAGTACGCGACTGCGCCGCGCATGTTCCACCTGGAGCAGGTGGCCGACCTGGCCGGCCGCGCGCTGGCCGACGCCGGGCTGAAGGCGTCCGACATCGACGGCCTGGTGGTGCATGGCCCGCAGTTCCACGAAGCCCAGGTGTTCGTGCCGGCGATGGCCGCCGAATACCTGGGGCTGTCGCTCAACTTCGCCGAAGTCGTGGACCTGGGCGGCTGCTCGTCGGTGGCGGCGGTATGGCGCGCGGCGGCGGCGATCGAGCTGGGGCTGTGCCAGGCCGTGCTGTGCGTGATTCCGTCGCGCATGGCACCGTTCAGCCCCGACGAGGACCCGAGCTGGATGGCGCGGGCGATGCGCTTCGGCGGCCACAGCACCGCTTTCGGCGCGCCCGAGGCCGAATTCGACCTGCCCTACGGCCACATGGGCCAGAACACCGGCTACGCGATGATCGCCCAGCGCTACGCCGCCAAGTACGGCTACGACCCGGTGGCGATGGCCAAGATCGCGGTCGACCAGCGCACCAATGCGCTCGCCAATCCGGACGCCAGCTTTTTCGGCAAGCCGCTGACGATCGAGGACGTGCTGGCCAGCAAGATGGTGGCCGAGCCGCTGCGGGTGCTGGAGATCGTGATGCCGGTGGCCGGCGGCGCGGCGGTGATCGTCGCCTCGAAGGAAGTGGCGGCGCGGGCGAGGAATCGCGGCGCCTGCGTCACCGGCTTCGGCGAGCACCTGTCGTTCAAGTCGCCGACCTACGCCGCCGAGATGACCGACACGCCGATCGGCCCGGCGGCCGAGCGCGCCTTCGCCATGGCCGGCATCAAGCGCAGCGACATCCACGCCGCGCAGATTTACGACTGCTATACCATCACCGTGCTGCTGACGCTGGAAGACGCCGGCTTCGCGCCCAAGGGCGAGGGCATGCGCTGGGTGCGCGAGCACGACCTGAGCTACAAGGGCGACTTCCCGATGAACACCCACGGCGGCCAGTTGAGCTTCGGCCAGAGCGGCACCGCGGGCGGCATGTCGCAGGTCATCGAGGCCTTCCACCAGATCGCCGGCCGCGCGGGCGAGCGCCAGCTCGAACGCTGCGACACGGTGTTCGTATCCGGCACCGGCGGCGTGATGAGCGAGCAGGGCGCACTGATTCTCCAGGGAGCATGACGAGCATGTCGAGCAACAAACCGATGCCGACGCCGACCGGGATTTCGGCGCCGTTCTGGAACGGCCTCAAGGAAGGCCGCGTGACCATTCCGCAGTGCCAGTCCTGCGGCCACTGGATCTTCTTCCCGCGCCGCCATTGCGACAAGTGCTGGTCGCAGGATCTGGAATGGAAGGAAGTGAAGGGCACCGGCACGCTCTACACCTACACCCTGACGCGTGTGCCGACGATGCCCGACTTCGCCGACGAGATGCCGCAGAAGATGGCGGTGGTCGAGCTCGACGAAGGCGTGCGCATCAACACCACGCTTATCGGCCTCGACGAAGCCGAGATCGCGGTCGGCATGCGGCTCAAGCCGGTGATCGACACCGTCGCCACGGACGGCACCGCGCTGCTGCGCTTCACCGCCGCGGACAAGGATTTCCCGGCGCGCATCGACAGCACGCCGGCTGCGCTCGCCGCGGCCGCCGAGCAAGCGGCTGCAGCAACGGCGACGGAACCCAGGCGCCAGGTGCGCTTCGACGACGAGGCGGCGATGCAGGCCCTGGTCAGCGAGGAGTACTCGCCGTGGAGCAACCAGGTCGTCGTCGATCAGGCGCTGATCGACGAGTTCGCCCGGCTTTCCGGCGACGACTACTGGATTCACACGGACCCCGAGCGCGCGAGCAAGCAGAGCCCTTTCGGCGGCACCATCGCCCATGGCGCGCTGGTCCAGGTGCTGCAATCGCGGCTGCGCATATCGCTCGATTTCGAGGTCACCGGCTTCAACAACATGCTCAATTACGGCTCCGACCGCCTGCGTTTCCCGGCACCGGTGCCCGCCGGCTCGCGCATCCATGCGCGCTCGCGTGTGAAGGCGGTGCAGAAGCTGCCCAAGGGCACACAGATGACCATGGAGATCGTCACCCACGTCGTCGGCAGCGAGCGGCCGTCGGTGATCAATGATCTGGTGATCCTGTACATGTGACTTCGTCGTCGCGCTGATTTCTTCCCGTGTCTCCTCTTTGTCGCCGCCTCTCCCGCCAGGGAAGGCGGTTTTTTTTGCCTTCCGTGTTTGCCCTCCGCTTGCGCGAGGAGTGGCGGCGGCTTAATCAATTCTGGTGATGGCGGATGGAGGGCCCGCACCTAAGGTGGATGCCGGTGCCGCCGCGTGCGCCGTCCATGTCCATTCACAGGGGGGAAATCATGCAGAACGTGCAACCGGCGCTGTCGTCGCCGTCTTCGGGGGTGGTCATCACCGGCGGAGCATCGGGTATCGGGCTGGCGTCGGCGCGCGCGCTGGCCGCGGTGGGGCGCGCGGTGGCGATCTGGGATCTGGACCGGCGCCGGGCGCAGGATGCGGCGGCGGCGATCGCCGAGGAGTTCGATGGCGTCCGCACGCTCGGCCTGGGCGTCAACGTGCGCAGCCCGCAGGCGATTGCCGACGCCGCCGGGGAAACGCGGCAAGGCCTGTCGTCGATCGGCGGCATCGTGCATTGCGCCGGCATCGTCGACACCGGTTCGCTCGAAGGCGTGACGCTCGAAAGCTGGGCCGACGGCATGGACGTCCATCTGCGCCCGATCGTGCTGCTGCTGCAAGTCTTCCTTGACGACCTGAAACGGCAGCCGGGTTCGGCGGTGGTGGCGACCGCGTCGATCAACGCCACGCTCGGAAATGGCATCAATCCGGTCTATTCGGCGGCAAAGGGAGGCGTGCTGTCGCTGGTGCGCTCGCTTGCCGACCGGCTGGCGCGCGACGGCATCCGCATCAACAGCGTGTCGCCGGGGCAGATCGAGACGCCGATGACCCGGCCGGCGATCGAGGCGCTGGCGCCGGGTTTCTTCGAGCGGCGCATCCTGCTGCAGCGCATCGGCGCCGCCGAGGAAGTGGGCCGGGTGGTGCGCTTCCTGCTGTCCGACGAGGCCAGCTACATCACCGCCGCCGAGATCGTCGTCAACGGCGGCAACATCTCCTCGCAGCGCTGAAAGCCTGCCCCGCCGGCCGGCGGGGCAGGCTGGCCTCATTCCAGGAACAGGTAGTCCGCGCCGTCGGGCTGCGCGGTGCGCCTGGCGAATTCGTCGTAGCTCCAGGGCCAGCTTGCCGGCACGCCGGTGGCGTCGAGATACCAGCTCGAACAACCGGAGGCGAAGATCGTGTGGCTGGCGGCGGCGATGCGTTCGGCTTCGTAGCCGCGCATCGTCTCCTCGCGCAGTTCGACCTCGGCGTACCGGCCGCCGGCGAGCGGCGCGAGCAGTTGCTCGATGTAGGCCCACTGGCGCTCGGCGATGTCGATCAGCGAGAAGTTGCCGACCGGCCCGGTGGGGCCGTTGAGCATGAAGAAGTTCGGGAAGGCCGGCATCGCGATGCCGAGATAGGCCGCGGGCCGGGGCGACCAGAAGGCGTTGAGTTCGGCGCCGCCGCGGCCGCGTACCTGCATCGGGCGCACGAAGCGGTCGGCCTGGTAGCCGGTGGCGAGTACCAGCACGTCGGCGGCCTTCAGGCTGCCGTCGCGCATGCGCACGCCTTCGGGCTCGATGCGGTCGATTTCGCCGATCACCGCTTCGACGCCGGGCTGCTGCAGCTTGTCGTAGTAGTCGGGCGAATAGATCAGGCGCTTGCAGGCGGCGCGGTAGCGCGGGCGCAGGGCTTCGCGCAGTTGCGGATCGCGCACGCTGCGTTCGAGGTTGTCGCGGACGATGGCCTCGATCTGCTGGATCTCGGGCGAGTCCTTGTCGATGATGGCTTCGGTGAAGCGGCGCACCAGGCCGGTGTACTGCTCGCCGTAGCGCATCTCGTCGATCAGGCCGGGGTCGGCGCGGAAGGCGGCGCGCTGCTCGTCGGTGTAGGGCTCGTTGGGCATCGGCATGATCCACTGCGGTGTGCGCTGGATGTGGAACAGGCGTGCGGCGCGGCCGGCGAGCGCGGAGATGATCTGCACGCCGGTCGAGCCGCTGCCGACCACGGCGACGCGGCGGCCGTCGAGCGGCACCGAATGATCCCAGCGCGCGGAATGGAAGGCGTCGCCGGCAAAGCGCTCGAGGCCGGGCAGCGCCGGCATGTTCGGATGGTGCAGCACGCCGGTGGCGGCGACGACGACGTCGAAGTTTTCTGCCTTGCCGTGGCTGTCGGTCAGTGTCCAGCGGCGCCGTTCGTCGTCGAAGACGCAGGTCGTGACCGCGGTGCTGAAGCGGATCAGCGGCGCAATGCCGTGCCCGCGGACGACGTTCTCGAAGTAGCGCTGGATTTCCGCGCCGGGGGCGAGGAAGCTGCTCCATTCCGGGTTCGGCGCGAAGGAGTAGGTGTAGGCGTGCGCAGGCACGTCGCAGGTCAGGCCGGGGTAGGTGTTCTCGCGCCAGGTGCCGCCGATGCGGTCGGCCTTTTCGAACACGACGACTTCGTGGCCGCAGGGCTTCAGGCGGATGGCGGCGAGGATGCCGGCCATGCCGGCGCCGATGACGGCGATGCGCAGGCGGCGGGTGGCCGGGGCAGTCGGGGCGTAGACGGGGGCGAAGCTGGGTGGAGTGGCGGTGTCGGTGCTCATGCGTGTCTCCAGATCGGGGCAGGGCGTGCTTTCAGGCCGCGAAGGCGGCGCGCAACTGGGCGGCGGCGAAGTCCAGCGCCTCGTCGGCGGCGTCGAGCGCGCCGAGCAGGCTGGCGAAACCGTGGAACTGTCCCGGCCAGCGCCGCAGCGTGGCCGGCACGCCGGCAGCCGCCAGCGCCCGGGCATAGGCTTCGCCTTCGTCGCGCAGCGGGTCGAAGCCGGCGGTGATCACGGTCGCCGGCGGCAGGTTGGCAAGCGAGGCGGCGCGCAGCGGCGAGGCGCGCGGATCGAGGCCGTCCTCGGGGCGCGCCAGGTACTGGCGCCAGAACCAGGCCATCAGCGCGCTGCCGAGCATCGGCGCGTCGTGGTGTTCGTGGTGCGAGGGGGTATCGCAGGCGCTGTCGGTGGCAGGGTAGAGCAGCAGTTGATGCACGAGCTTCAGGCCGGTTTCGGCGCTCAGGCGGGCGGCGACGGTGGCGAGCGTGGCGCCTGCGCTGTCGCCGGCGACGGCGATGCGCGCGGGGTCGGCGCCGAACGAGGCTGCCAGGCCGTGAACAGCCTGCACGGCCGCGACCGCATCGTCGCAGGCAGCGGGAAAGCGGTGCTCGGGGGCGAGGCGATAGTCGATCGACGCGACCAGTGCGCCACTGCGTGCAGCCAGCCGGGCGCAGATGTTGTCGTGGGTGTCGAGGCTGCAACTGACGAAGCCGCCGCCGTGGAAGTAGGCCACCAGCGGCAGCGTTCCCGCCTCCGCTGCGGGTGGGTAGTAGAGGCGGGCCCTGAGCGGAGCCACGGGACCGGGCAGCACGATGTCGCTGCGTGCCACGTCCGGCTCGGCCACGGCAGGTGGCGGCGCCATCGCGGCGAGGGCGGCCCGGTAGCTCGGGACGTCGAGCGTCGTGGGGTCGGCACGGGGCAGGGCGGCGAGCTGGTCGGCGATGGCCTGGGCTTGCGGGTCGAGACGCACTGGAAGCTCCTTGAGGCAGGGGTGTCTCGAAGCATTATTCGCATGCGGCCGGCACGGTCATCGTGCAAATTGTTTAGGGTGCCGGGCTTTTTCGGAGAAGAGCGGCCGGTCTGCCGCCGGATCTAATCCATTCTGGTGATGAGGCGGTGGGCACGGCCGTGGCAGAGTCGGCGCCAGAAAGGATTCCTGGCACGGCCGCCGATGCAGCGGCCGTCATGCACAGACCACCGATAGAGGGGACGATGACGAAGGACGAAAGCGGCGCACGGCCGTCGCTGACGCCGCTGCCGCCCGGCTTGCGGGTGCCGCTGCGTGCGCTCGACCCGGGCGGACGGGATGCGCTGTTCCAGCGCGCCGCGCTGGATTTCGGCGATTACGACCGCCTGGTGGCGATGACCTATTCCGGCACCCAGGAGGATGTGCCGTGGATGCGCCTGCTCGAAACGCTGCGCAGGCAGTTGCAGGCCAACTACGTCACGCTGATCCTGCGCTCGCAGCGCGAGGGCCAGCCCTTGCAGGTGGTGTTCGCCGGCGAGGCGCGGCCGGCGATCGTGCAGCCCTACGAAGCTGAATTGGCCGCGGTCGATCCCTTCGTCAACCTGCCGCGCGACCGCACGGTGATGCTCGACGAGCTGATCGACGAGGAAGCCTGGCAGGCCAGCAGCTATTACCGTTCCTTCCACGAACCGCTGAACCTGCGCTACCACATGGGCGCCGACATCGGCATGGAGGCCGAACCGGCCTGTCGCCTGCGCGTGTCGCGCCCGCACGGCGCCGAACGTTTCGGCGAACGCGAGCGCGCGCTGTGCAACCTGCTGCTGCCGCATCTGCTCGCCGCCGTGCAGTTGCGCGCCAGCCTGGACATCGCCGAGGTCGAGCGCCATTTCTACGTCGGCATGCTCGACCGCCTGTCGGTGGGCGCGGTGCTGCTCGACCGCGATGGCCGCATCCTGCGGCTGAACCAGGTGGCGGGCGACATCCTCGCCCGCCGCGACGGCCTGGCGATCGTCGGCGGCAGCCTGGCCGCCGCGCTCAACGGCGAGAACCGCGAATTGCGGCGGCTCGTCGGCGAGGCGATCGCCGCCGCCGGCCGCCACATGCCGGGCGTCGTCGCCGGCATGTCGGTCAGCCGGCCCTCGGGCGGCAGCCCGCTGGGCGTCGCGGTACGGGCGGTGCCGCCGACCGAGTGGTCCGAGCCGTCGAGCCGGCCGGCGGCGGCCGTCATCATCCGCGATCCCGACATGCGCGTGCTGGCGGTGGACGACCAGCTCAAGCGGCTGTACGGCCTGACCTCGGCCGAAGCCGCGCTCGCGCTCGAACTGATGGCCGGCAATACCGTCGATGAGGCCGCGCGCAACCTGGGCGTCAGCCGCAATACCGCGCGCTGCCAGATCCGCGCCATCTTCGCCAAGACCGGCGTCACCCGCCAGGCCGAGCTGCTGCGCGTGCTGCTCAGCGGCGTCGCGCCGCTGGCCTGAGCGCCGCCGGCTCCGCTTTTCCATCGCGGCCCGTCAAGAGGCCGTTTTTTTCTCGAAGCAGACCAAAGGAGAAGCCGTTCATGAAGCGTTTCGACAACAAGGTGGTGCTGGTGACCGGAGCGGCGCGCGGCCAGGGCGAGGCCGAAGTGCGGCTGTTCCATGCCGAAGGCGCGCGCGTGGTGATCGCCGACGTGCTCGACGACGAGGCGGCCCGGCTTGCCGCCGAACTCGGCGAGGCCGCGCTCGCGGTGCGTCTGGACGTTGCCGATGCCGCGCAATGGGCGGCGGCGATCGAGGCCACGCTGGCCCGTTTCGGCCGCCTCGACGTGCTGGTGAACAATGCCGGCATCCTGCGCTGGGGGCGCATCGAGGACATGAGCCTGGAGGAATACCTGCAGGTGATCGGCGTGAACCAGACCGGCTGCTGGCTGGGCATGAAGGCGGCGCTGCCGGCGCTGAAGGCGGCCGGCGGCGGCGCGGTCGTCGAACATCTCGTCGGTCGCCGGCATCCAGGCCATCGGCGGCGCCAGCGCCTACACCGCGAGCAAGTTCGCGGTGCGCGGCATGAGCAAGAGCGCGGCGCTGGAGTTCGGCCGCTACAACATCCGGGTGAATTCGGTGCATCCGGGCGGCATCGACACGCCGATGGTGCAGACGCCCGACCGTGACCTCGACGAAGCCTACAGGCAGTTGCCGATCGCGCGCATCGGCACCCCGGCCGAAGTCGCCCGGCTGGTGGCCTTCCTCGCCTCGGACGAGGCTTCCTATTGCACCGGCGGCGAGTTCGCCATCGACGGCGGCATGATGGCCGGCTTCAACGCCAATCTTTGAGCCCGCTGCCGGGGCCGCGGCAAGTCCGGAGTCGTAGTCTCAACGGACGATGATGGCGCGGCCGGCAGTTCGCACAATGCTCCCAGGTATCCGACCAACCCTGGGGGCAGCAATGATCGACATTCGCGGTTTGGCCTACATCGTCACTCAGATCGACGATCTCGCCGAATGGGCAGGCTACGCAGAGAACGTGCTCGGCATGATGAGTTCGCCGGCGCCCGGCGGCGGGCTCTACATCAAGATGGACGAACGGCCCTTCCGCATCCTGGTGGTGCAGGGCGCGGAGCGCCGCTACCTCGCCTCGGGCTGGGAACTGCCGGGCAGGGAGGCATTCGAGGCGGCGCTGGCCGAACTGGATGCGAAGGGCGTGCGCTACGCGCTGGCCGACGCCGCCACCGTGGCCCAGCGCGGCATGCAGGCGGTGGCGGTGCTGACCGATCCGTCGGGCAACCGCCACGAACTGTGCTGGGGCCATCTGTCGGACTGCCAGCCCTTCGTCTCGCCGCAGGCGGTGCCCCGTTTCGTCACCGGCGACATGGGCCTGGGCCACACGGTGCTGCCGGCGCCCGATTTCGACGCCACCGCGGCCTTCCTCCGCGACGTGCTCGGCTTCGGCCTGTCCGACATCTTCAACTTCCGCCCCGATCCGGCCGCGCCGCCGGTCCGCATCCACTTCATGCACTGCGGCAATGCCCGCCACCACAGCTTGGCGATCGCCGAATACCCGGTGCCGAGCGGCTGCGTGCATGTGATGGTGGAAGTCGATTCGATGACCGAGGTCGGCCGCGCCCACGACCGCCGCATCGCCCACAAGGTGCCGCTGTCGGCGACGCTGGGCCAGCACCTCAACGACCGCATGATCTCCTTCTACATGAAGACGCCGTCGGACTTCGACCTGGAATACGGCTTCGGCGGCCTGCAGCTCGACTGGGATCGCCACACCGCCTTCGAATTCACCCGCGTCAGCATCTGGGGCCACGACTTCGGCGTCGGCCAGCGGCAGGAACAGGCCGCCTGAGTGCGGCCGGCAACAGGAAAGCATCCATGAACAAACAGATGACGGCGGCCGAGGTCGTCGCCCAATTGCGCGATGGCATGACCATCGGCTTCGGCGGCTGGGGGCCGCGGCGCAAGCCGATGGCGATCGTGCGCGAAATCCTGCGCTCGGACCTGAAGGATCTCACCGTGGTGTCCTACGGCGGGCCGGACGTCGGCATGCTGTGCGCCGCCGGCAAGGTGCGGAAGCTGATCTTCGGCTTCGCCACGCTCGACGCGATTCCGCTCGAACCCTGGTACCGCAAGGTGCGCGAAGCCGGCGGCCTGGAGCTGATGGAACTCGACGAGGGCATGTGGCAGTGGGGGCTGCGCGCCGCCGGCATGCGCGTGCCCTTCCTGCCGACGCGCTGCGGCCTGGCGACCGACGTGACGAAGCTGAACCCGGAGCTAAAGACCATCCGCTCGCCCTACGACGACGGCGAAGTGCTGCTGGCGATGCCGGCGCTGAAGCTCGACGTCGCGCTGGTGCACGTCAATGTCGCCGACCGGCTCGGCAACACCCTGATCCTGGGCGGCGATCCCTATTTCGACCACCTCGTCGCCCGCGCCGCGGACGCCTGCTACGTGTCGGCCGAGCGGGTCGAGGAACGGCTGGCGCTGACGCCCGAGCAGGCCCGCTTCAACACCTTCGAGCGCTATCTGGTGAAAGGCGTGGTGCATGCGCCCGGCGGCGCCCATCCGACCACCTGCGCGCCGGACTACGGCTGGGACATGAGCCATTTCAAGCGCTACGTCGCCAGCGCCGCCGAGGAAGGCGGCTGGCAGGCCTACATGGACGAATTCGTCACTCCGGGCGAGGCCGCCTACCAGGCCGCCAACGGCGGTATCGAACGCATGGGCGCGCTGCCCCTGCCGGTGTTTTGAGGAGCGTGAGCGGCATGAGCGACAAGCTTGAATTTTCCCTGGCCGAACTGATGATCGTCGCGGCCTCCGAAGCCTGGCGCGGCGACGGCGAAGTGCTGGCCTCCGGCATCGGCGTGATCCCGCGCCTCGGCGCCAGCCTGGCCAAGCTCACTTATGCGCCGGAGTTGCTGATGACCGACAGCGAATGCTTCCTGGTCGAAGAGCCGATTCCGCTCGGGGCGCGCGGCGCCGATCCGGATAGCGTGCCGAAGTATTCCGGCTACATGTCCTTCGAGCGCGTCTTCGAATGCGTGTGGGGCGGCCGCCGCCACGCCATGATCGGCCCGACCCAGATCGACCGCTGGGGCCAGACCAACCTGTCGGTGGTCGGCGACTACCACAGGCCCAAGGCTGCCATCCTCGGCGTGCGCGGCCTGCCGGGCAACAGCATCAACCACATCAACTCCTTCTTCGTGCCCAATCACAGCAAGCGCGTGTTCGTCGAAGGCGAGGTGGACATGGTGTCCGGCGCCGGCTTCAACCCGGCGCGCTGGGAGCCCGGCATGCGGCGGGACTTCATGGACATCCGCCGCATCGTCACCGACCTGTGCGTGCTGGATTTCGACGGGCCGGATCGTGCGGTCCGGGTGCGCTCGCTGCATCCGGGCGTCGGCTTCGACGAAGTCCAGGACAAGACCGGCTTCCCGCTGCTGAAGGCGCCGGAGCTGGGCGAGACGCCGCGGCCGAGCGCGGAGCAGCTCGCCATCATCCGCCGGCTCGACCCGCACGGTCTGCGCGCCGCGCAGCTCAAGGGCAACCCGCCGGGTGTGCGGGCGGTTGCCTGAGAGGAGTTGACAGACATGAGCGCCCCAGACCAGAACTTCGTCAGCCGCCCCGACGAGGCGGTGTACGAAACCGACGCGCCGGTGAAGTACGCCGTCGCCGACGGCATCGCCACGGTGACGATGAGCCGCGTCGAATTCAACAACGCCCAGAACTCGCAGATGACCTACGCGCTCGACGCGGCCTTCCGCCGCGCGGTCGACGACGACGCGGTCAAGGTCATCGTGCTGCGCGGCGACGGCAAGCACTTCTCGGCCGGTCACGACATCGGCACGCCGGGGCGCGACATCAACAAGCCTTTCGAGCGGGTGCACCTGTGGTGGGACCACACCAACAAGCCGGGCGGCGAATATCTCTATGCCCGCGAGCAGGAGGTGTACCTGAACATGTGCCGTCGCTGGCGCGACATGCCCAAGCCGACGATCGCGATGGTGCAGGGCGCCTGTGTCGCCGGCGGGCTGATGCTGGCCTGGGTGTGCGACCTGATCGTCGCCAGCGACGATGCCTTCTTCCAGGACCCGGTGGTGCGCATGGGCATTCCCGGCGTCGAGTACTTCGCCCATCCCTACGAGCTGAACCCGCGCATCGCCAAGGAGTTTCTGATGACCGGCGATCGCATGGGCGCCGAGCGGGCCTGGCAGATGGGCATGGTCAACAAGGTGGTGCCGCGCGCCGAGCTGGAAGCGGCGACCTATGCGCTCGCCGCCCGCATCGCCGCGCAGCCGCGCATGGGCCTGGCGCTGACCAAGCAGGCGATCAACCACGTCGAGGACCTGCAGGGCAAGCGCACGGCGATGGACGCGGTGTTCGCCTGGCACCACTTCGCCCATACCCACAACGAACTGCTGTCGGGCGACAAGCTCGGCGGCTACGACGCCAGGGCGATGGCCAGCGCCAACAAGCGTGCTGCCACGGAGGGCGAAGCATGACGCACGCCGCCGTGCCCACCGACTTCTCCGCGCTGCTGCGCACGCCGCTCACCGAGCGCCTCGGCTGCCGTTACCCGATCGTGCAGACCGCGATGGGCTGGGTCGCCGATGCCGACCTGGTGGTCGCCACCACCAAGGCCGGCGGCTTCGGCTTCCTCGCCGGCGCCACCATCGACGCCGCCAAGCTGGAAGACGAGATCCGCAAGCTCATCGCCGCCACCGGCGGCAGCAACTTCGGCTTGAATTTCCACATGTTCCAGGAGAACGCCGCGCAGTGCGTTGACCTGGCGATCCAGTACCGCCTGCGCGCGGTCAGCTACGGCCGTGGCCCGGACCGCAAGACCATTGCCCGCTTCAAGGAAGCCGGCGTGCTGTGCATTCCGACCGTGGGCGCGCTCAAGCACGCGATCAAGGCCGTCGAGCTGGGCGCCGACATGATCACCATCCAGGGCGGCGAGGGCGGCGGCCATACCGGCGGTGTGCCCAGCACCATCCTGCTGCCGCAGGTGCTGGCGGCGGTGCAGGTGCCGGTGATTGCCGCCGGCGGCTATTCCACCGGCCGCGGCCTGGCCGGCGCGCTGGCGGCAGGTGCCGCCGGCATCGCGATGGGCACCCGCTTCCTGATGACGACCGATTCGCCGACGCCGCCGCCGACGCTGGCGCGCTACCTGAAGGTGGACGACCCGCAGAAGGTGAGGGTGACGCTGGCGGTCGACGGCATGCGCCACCGCATGATCGAAAACCCCTTCATCGACCGCCTCGAAGCGGCCAGTCCGCTGGGCCGGCTGCTGATCGCGGTGCGGAGCGCCTGGCAGTGGAAGCGGCAGACCGGCATGAGCCTCGGCCACATGCTCGGCGTGTTCCGCCAAGCGCTGAAGGAAGACCCCGGCGCGGTGTCGCAGACGGTGATGTCCGCCAACCAGCCTGTGCTGCTGCAGCGCTCGATGGTCGAGGGCTTTCCGGACGAAGGCATCCTGCCCAGCGGCCAGGTGGCGGCGGCGATCGGCAAGCTCGAAAGCTGCGAGGACGTCATCCACGGCATCGCCGCCGAAGCCGAAGCCTGCCTCGCCGCGCTGTACGCGCGGCTGGACGCCGGCGCCGCCGCCCGCAGCAACGAGGACATCCAGGCCGTCGCCTGACGGCGCGGAAACCAGCGCAGACCAGAACCCCAGGGAGCCCGACAACGTGAGCCACGCATTCCAGACAAGCATCGAGGGCGGCATCGCCGAACTCGTCATCGACAAGCCGCCGGTCAACGCGCTCGACAGCAGCGAATGGTTCGCGCTGGCGCGGCGCATCGACGAACTCGGCGCCGACCCCGGCGTGCGGGTGATCGTGATCCGCGCCGAGGGCCGCGGCTTCTGCGCCGGCGTTGACATCAAGGAGCTCGACGCCCATCCCGAACGCATCGTCGCCGTCAATGGCGGCAACTACGCCACCTTCAAAGCCGTGCATCGCTGCCCGGTGCCGGTCATCGTCGCCGTGCATGGCTTCGTGCTCGGCGGCGGCATCGGCATCACCGGCGCGGCCGACATCGTCGTCGCCGCGGACTGCGCCACGTTTGCGCTGCCGGAAGTCGATCGCGGCGCGATGGGCGGCGGCGCCCACCTGCAGCGCCTGTTCCCGGTGCAGAAGGTGCGCTACCTGTTCTTCACCGGCGAGAAGATCGGCGCGACCGAGGCCGAACGCTACGGCTTCATCGAGCGCGTGGTGCCGAAGGCTGAGCTGCGCGCGGCGGCGCTCGACATCGCCCGCAGGATCGCCGCCAAGAGCCCGGCCATGATCCGCATCGCCAAGGAGGCCTTGAACGGCATCGAGGACGGCAACCTGGAAGACAAGTACCGCTGGGAGCAGGGCTTCACGCTGCAGGCCTACACCAGCCCGGATTCGGCGGAAACCCGCCGCGCCTTCGTCGAGAAACGCGAAGCCAAGTTCTGAGGACACCATGGATCTCGCCTATACCCCCCGGCAAAAAGCCTTCCGCGAGGAAGTGCGCGCCTGGCTCGCGGCCAACCTGCCGTCCGAGCCGCTGCTCAGCTACGACACCCGCGAGGGTTTCGAGCAGCACCGCGAATGGGAGCGCAAGCTGTTCGACGCGCGCCTGTCGATGGTGATCTGGCCCGAAGCGCTCGGCGGCCGCGGCTGCGACCTGATCGAGTGGCTGATCTTCGAAGAGGAGTACTACGGCGCCGGTGCGCCGATGCGGGTGAATCAGAACGGCCAGCTGCTGCTCGGTCCGACCCTGATCGAGTTCGGCACCGAAGAGCAGAAGGCGCGCTTCCTGCCGCGCATGGCCTCCAGCGAGGACATGTGGGCGCAGGGCTGGTCCGAGCCCAATGCCGGCTCGGACATGGCGGCGATCACGAGCAAGGCGGTGCTGTCGGCCGATGGCAGCCACTACGTGGTCAATGGCCAGAAGACCTGGTTGACGCGGGCGATCTTCGCCGACTGGCTGTTCGGCCTGTTCCGCAGCGATCCGGCTTCCAGCCGCCACCACGGCCTGTCCTACCTGGCGCTGCGGCTCGACGCGCCGGGCGTGACGATCCGGCCGATCCAGGCGCTCAACGGCAAGCAGGCCTTCGCCGAAATCTTCTTCGACGACGTCAAGGTGCCGGTTGACAACCGCATCGGCGACGAAGGCCAGGGCTGGCACGTGGCGATGGCCACCGCCGGCTTCGAGCGCGGCCTGCTGCTGCGCTCGCCGGCCCGCTTCCAATACACCGCGCGCAAGCTGATCGAGCTGTACAAGGCCAACCGCGAAGCGGCCGACCGCGACCCCGCGATCCGCGACGCGGTGATCGAGGCCTGGACCGGCACCGAGGCCTACGCGCTGTCGGCCTACCACACCGTCGGCCGCCTGGCGAAAGGCGCGCGCATCGGCGCCGAGGCCAGCACCAACAAGATCTACTGGTCGGAGCTGGATCTGAAGATGCACGAAACCGCGATGCGCATCCTCGGCGCGCGCGGCGAACTGACCGCGGACGCGCCCGCGTCCGTCGATGCCGCGCGCTGGCTCGACGGCTTCCTGTTCGCCCAGGCCGGCCCGATCTACGCCGGCACCAACGAGATCCAGCGCAACATCATCGCCGAGCGCATGCTCGGCCTGCCCAAGTAAGAGGCCGGCCATGGACTTCACTTTCACCGACGACCAGCTCACTTTCCGCGAGGCGGTGAGCCGCTTCCTGATGACCGAAGCCGCGCCCGAGATGCTGCGCGAGATCTGGGAGACCGATACCGGGCGCTCGCCCGAGATGCGCAAGAACATCGCCGAGCAGGGCCTCACCGCGCTGTCGGTGCCCGAGGACTGCGGTGGCCTGGGCATGGACGACGTCGCCTGGGCGCTGATGACGCAGGAGCTGGGCTACTACGCCATCCCCGATTCGCTGGCCGACACCGCCTACGTCGCCGCCGGGCTGATCACGGCGCTGCCGGCCGGCACCGCATCGCGCGAAGAATGGCTCGGCCGCATCGCCGAAGGCAGCATCCGCATCGCCGTCGGCCATCCGGTGAATCCGCTGGTGGCCGACGCCAACCCCGCCGACCTGCTGCTGCTCGCCGACGGCGATGCCGTGCATGCCGTGCCGCGCGCCCAGGTCGAGGTCGAGGCCAACCCTAGCATCGACCTGTCGCGCCGGCTCGCCCGCGTCGCCTGGACGTCGGCCGCCGCCACCCTGCTCGCCGACGGCGAGGCGGGCCGCGCGTTGTGGGCGCAGACGCTGAACCGCGGCACGCTGTCGGTCGCCGGCCAGTTGCTCGGCTTGGCCCAGCGCATGCTCGACCTGTCGGTGGATTACGCCGCGCAGCGCAAGCAGTTCGGCAAGCCGATCGGCAGCTTCCAGGCGGTCAAGCATCACCTGGCCGACGTCGCCACCCGCATCGAGTTCGCCAAGCCGGTGCTGTACCGCGCCGCCTATGCACTGGCGCAGGGCGAGGCGGGTGCCGACGCGCGCGTGTCGCACGCCAAGCTCGCCTGCGGCGATGCCGCCTGGCTGGCGGCGCGCAACGGCATCCAGGTGCACGGCGCGATGGGCTACACCTGGGAAGTCGATCTGCAGATGTTCATGAAGCGGGCCTGGGCGCTTGACGCCGCCTGGGGCGACCGCGGTTTCCACAAGTCGCGCGTTGCTGGCGCGATCCTGGCCGAAGGCGCCGCGCTCGGCCCCGGCCACACTTTCGGGGAATGAAGATGGCGCAAGCCTATATCGTCGATGCCCTGCGCAGCCCCACCGGCAGGCGCAAGGGCGGCCTGTCCCACGTGCATGCGATCGATCTCGGCGCGCATGTGCTGAAGGCGCTGGTCGAGCGCAACGCGGTGCCGGCCGAGGAATACGACGACGTGATCTTCGGCTGCGTCGACACCATCGGTTCGCAGGCGGGCGACATCGCGCGCACGGCCTGGCTGGCCGCCGGCCTGCCGCTGAACGTGCCCGGCACCACCGTCGACCGCCAGTGCGGCTCCTCGCAGCAGGCGCTGCACTTTGCCGCGCAAGCGGTGATGAGCGGCACGCAGGACGTGGTCGCGGTCGGCGGCGTGCAGACCATGACCCAGATTCCGATCTCGTCGGCGATGCTCGCCGGCCAGCCGCTCGGCTTCGCCGACCCCTTCTCCGGCAGCAAGGGCTGGCAGGCGCGCTTCGGCGGCCAGCCGGTCAACCAGTTCTACTCGGCCCAGCGCATCGCCGACCACTGGCAGCTCAGCCGCCGCGACATGGAGGAATACGCGCTCGAAAGCCATCGCCGCGCGCTGGCGGCAATCGCCGAAGGCCGCTTCGAGCGCGAAATCGTCGGTCTCGAGGGAGTGTCGAAGGACGAGACGCCGCGCGTGTCCACGCTTGAGAAGATGGCCGAACTCGAGCCGGTCGGCCCTGACTATCCGTCGATCACTGCCGCGGTGTCGAGCCAGACCTGCGACGCCTCGGCGGCGCTGCTGGTGGTGTCGGAAGCGGCGTTGAAGCGCTACGGCCTGACGCCGCGCGCCCGCATCCACCACCTGTCGGTGATGGGCGACGATCCGATCTGGCACCTCACGGCGCCGATCCCCGCCACCCGCGCCGCGCTGAAGAAGGCCGGCATGGGCATCGGCGACATCGACGTGGTCGAGATCAACGAAGCCTTCGCCTCGGTCGTCATGGCCTGGCAGAAGGAGCTGGACTGCGACCCGGCGCGCATGAACCCCAACGGCGGCGCCATCGCCCTCGGCCATCCGCTCGGCGCCACCGGCGCCCGCCTGATGACCGCGCTGCTGCACGAGCTGGAGCGCAGCGGCGGACGCTACGGCCTGCAGACCATGTGCGAAGGCGGCGGCCAGGCCAACGTCACGATCATCGAGAAACTGTGAGCGGAGAACGATTCAATGGGAATGTGTGAAGGACGCACCGTCATCATCACCGGCGCCGGAGGCGGCCTGGGCCGCGCCTACGCGCTGGCCTTCGCCGCCGAAGGCGCCGGCGTGGTGGTCAACGACATCCGCCAGGAAGCCGCCGACGCCGTGGTGGCGGAAATCGCCGCGGCCGGCGGCAAGGCGCTGGCCAACGCCGACGACATCACCCGCATGGACGGCGCGCAGCGCATCGTCGATGCCGCGCTGGCCGTGTTCGGCGAAGTGCATGTGGTGGTGAACAACGCCGGCATCCTGCGCGACCGCATGTTCATCAGCCTGTCCGAGGACGACTGGGACCAGGTGATGCGGGTGCATCTGAAAGGCCATTTCTGCCTCGCCAGCATCCTCGGCAAGCGCTGGCGCGACCAGGCCAAGGCCGGCAACAGGATCGCCGCGCGTATCATCAACACCAGCTCGGGCGCCGGCCTGCAGGGTTCGGTCGGGCAGTCGAACTACGCCGCGGCGAAGGGCGGCATCGCCGCGCTGACCCTGGTGCAGGCCGCCGAACTCGGCCGCTACGGCGTCACCGCCAACGCGCTGGCGCCGGCGGCGCGCACGGCGATGACCGAGAGCGCGATGCCCGACGTGGTCAAGGCACCTGAAAGCGGCTTCGACGCCTGGGCGGCGGAGAACGTCGCGCCGCTGGTGGTGTGGCTGGGCAGCGAAGCGTCGTCGCACGTCAGCGGCCAGGTGTTCGAGAGCCAGGGCGGCCGCATCTCGGTCTGCGACGGCTGGCGCACCGGCCCGCAGAAGGACAAGGGCGCGCGCCTGACGCCGGCCGAGGCGGGCGCGATGGTCGATGAACTGATGAAGCAGGCCGTGCCTGCGCAAAAGGTGTGGGGGACTTGAAGATGACGGAACAGGCGGTGGCGCAGGGGCGCCGTGACTTTCTGAAGGCCGGCGCGGTGCTGGGCGGCGCTGCCGCAGGCGGCCTGGGCCTCGCCGGTTCGGCGGCGGCTGCGAATGCCGCGAATGCGGCGGCCTTGCCGCTGCCGGACTACGAAAGCTGGGACGCCACCGAGATCGCGCGCCTGATCCGGCGCGGCGACCTGCGGCCGGGTGAAGTGCTGGAAGCCGCGCTTGCCCGCGTCGAGGCGCGTTCGGTCATCAATGCCGTTGCCGTGCCGCATTTCGACCTCGCCCGCGCCCAGGCTCAGGTCTTGGACGGTGCCGGCAAGGCCGAGCGCGAGGCGCGCCCGGCGCTGTCCGGCGTGCCCTTCGCGCTGAAGGATCTCGGCGTCGCGCTCGAAGGCACGGTCACCACCAACGGCTGCGCCTTCTTCAAGGACGCGGTGGCCGATCACGATTCCACCCTGGTGCAGCGCTATCGGGCGGCGGGGCTGAACATCTTCGCCAAGCTCACCAGCCCTGAGTTCGGCCAGACCGCGACCACCGAATCCCGCCTGTTCGGCAAGACGCGCAATCCCTGGAATCTGGAACACAGCACCGGCGGCTCCTCGGGCGGTTCGGCGGCGGCGATCGCCGCCGGCGTGCTGCCCGTTGCCCATGCCAGCGACGGCGGCGGCTCGATCCGCATCCCGGCTTCGCACTGCGGCCTGTTCGGCCTCAAGCCCAGCCGCGGCCTGATCCCGATGGGGCCGCGCGCGCTGGAAGGCTGGCTGGGGCTGTCGGCGCACAACGTCATCAGCCGCAGCGTGCGCGATACCGCGCTGCTGATGCAGCTCAGCCAGGGGCCGGAAGCCGGCACCCGCACCGCGCCGCCGACCTCGGACCTGCTGGCGGCGCTGGCGCAGACGCCGCGCGGCTTGCGCATCGGCCTGTTCGTGGACAACCTGTTCGGCGCCGGCGTGCATGCCGAATGCCTGGAAGCGGCCAACAAGGCGGCGACGCTGTGCGCCGGCCTCGGCCACCATGTCGAGCCGCTGTCGCTGGCCGCGCTGCCTTTCCTGGAAATGGCCGGCGGCATGGGCATCGTCACCGCCAGCGGCATGCTGCACAGCGTGCGTGCGCGCGAGAAGGCGCTGGGCCGCGCGGCGCGCGAGGACGAGTTCGAACCGCTCGACTGGCGCAGCATGGAAAAGGCCAGGACCTACACCGCCGAACAGGTGCTCGGCGCCCGCGCGGCCTTCGACCAGGCCGGCCGCGTGCTCGACGAAGTGTTCTCGCGCTACGACCTGATCCTGTCGCCGACCACCGCGGCGCTGCCGCCCAAGCTCGGCGACCTGTCGCTCGACCAGCCGTTCGAGAGCTTCGTGCAGCATGCGATCCTGGCTTCGCCCTTTACCTCGATGTTCAACATCAGCGGCCTGCCGGCGATGTCGGTGCCGCTGCACTGGAGTGCCGACGGTTTGCCGATCGGCGTGCAGTTCGCCGCGCCCTACGGCGGCGAGGCGCGGCTGATCGCGCTCGCCGCGCAACTGGAACAGGCCGCGCCGTGGGCAGACCGCCGGCCGCCGCGGCTGGGCTGATCGACGAGGACATCACATATGACTTACGCACTCACAGGCCTGGAAGGCAAGGTCGCCGTCGTCACCGGCGCGGGGCGGATGCGCAGCATCGGCCGTTCGATTGCCGTCGAGCTCGCCAAGGCGGGCTGCGACGTCGTCATCACCGGCAGCGGCCGCTCGCCGGACTCCTTTCCGACGGACGAGAAACAGGCCGGCTGGCGCGACATCGACTCCGTCGCGGAGGAAATCCGCGCCCTGGGCCGACGCGCGCTGCCGGTGGTCTGCAATGTCGCCGATCCGGATGCCGTCAAGGCGCTGGCCGACACGGTGGCAGGCGCGTTAGGCCGGGTGGATTTCGTCATCAATAACGCAGGGGCCGCGCGGGCGGGGGACCGGGTCCCGGTGGTCGAGGTCGATCCCGCGGCCTGGCGCAATGTCATCGACGTCAACCTGAACGGCAGCTTCTACATGAGCCAGGTGTTCGGCCGCAAGCTGATCGAGCAGGGCGAGGGCGGCGCCATCATCAACATCTCGTCCGTGGGCGGCAAGCTGATGGCCCCCAACACGGCCGCGTACGCCGCCAGCAAGGCGGGGCTGCATGCCCTGACCGCGGCGATGGCGGGCGAGGTGGGGCGATACGGCATTCGCGTCAATGCGATCTGTCCCGGCATCGTCTCCACGTCCCGCCTGGACGATATCGCGCCCGAGCAGTGGGACGCGATCATCAACGCCTATGTGCCCTTGAAACGCGCGGGCGCCCCTGCGGAAATCGGCAGCATGGTGGTCTATCTCTGCAGCACGCAGGGTGAGTGGATCAGCGGCCAGCTCTACAGCGTGGATGGCGGGCAGGTCGCCGGACGCTGACGGGCGCGCACCGGCCCCGGCCGCGGTGTGGGCAGACCGCCGGCCGTCTTCTCTCACCATTCGATGCAGGCAGGAGTGCACATGGATATCGAAGCGCGTCTCCAGAGGCTTGAAGCGGTCGAGGCAATCTGCCGACTCAAGCACCGTTATTTCAATGCCTGCGACCTGCATGAGTTGAACACGGTCAGGGAATGCTTTGCGCCCGGACCGGTTTCGATCGACTACGAAGGCGTGGGTAAATTCACCTCGGTCGATGAGCTGCTTGCCTGCTTCGAGGTCCTGATGCAGCACCCGCACATGCGCCATAGCCACCACGGCGCGAATCCGGAGATACGGCTGGTCGACTCCCGGCATGCGATCGGGAGATGGGCGCTGTCGTATTTCGGCCTGGATACGCGGACGGGGGCGACGCTGCGGATGGGGATGATCTACGACGACGAATATCTCGACTGCGATGGGAGCTGGCGCATCGTCTCGACCCGTACGCGGGTGATCCTTGCCGTACCCGGTCAAGCTGAAGCTCCCAACGCGGAGGCTCGGACGTGAGCACGCATGGGACTGAATCCATCGCGGTCGTCACCGGCGCCAGCCGCGGTGTGGGCCGGGGCGTGGCCGAAGCGCTTGGTGCGGCCGGCATGACGGTTCTACGTGACTGGACGCAGCACCACCGAGGGTGCATCCCGCATCGGCGACACGCCCTTGCACGGCACGATCCACGCCGCCGCCGCTGCGGTCACCGCCGCAGGGGGGCGGGGCATTGCGGTGCAGTGCGACCATGCCGACGACGCTCAGGTGAAGGCCTTGTTCGAACGCATCGCGCACGAGCACGGCCGGCTCGATATCCTGGTCAACAACGCGCTCTGCATCGACGACAGCCTGATCGAACCCGGCCCGTTCTGGACCAAGCCGCTCGCCCAGGCCGACATGTTCGGGGTCGGCTTGCGCTCGAACTACGTCGCCGCCTGGCACGCGGCGCCGTTGCTGCTGAAAGCGGGGCGGGGGCTGCTTGCGTTCACGTCCTCGTACGGCGCCGGCTGCTACATGCACGGCCCGGCCTACGGCGCGCAGAAGGCCGGCTGCGACAAGATGGCGGCCGACATGGCGGTGGACTTCGAAGACACCGGGGTGGCGGCGGTCTCGCTGTGGCTGGGGGTGCAGCGCACCGAACGCACCGAGATCGCCGCCCGCCTGCGCGGCGATGCCTACGGCGACTTCATGGCACGCAGCGAAAGCCCGGCTTTTGTCGGCCGTGTGATCCATGCGCTGTGGCGCGATCCGGAGCTCGCAGCGCTGTCCGGGCGCACGCAGATCGCGGCCGAGCTTGCACAGCGCTACGGCATCACCGACGACGGCGGCCGCGAGCCGCCGAGCTGGCGCGGCATGCTTGGTGCGCCGTGCGAATTCCATCCGGCACGGGTGAGCTGACGGAGGATGATGATGGATCTCGAAAAACGCATCGCCCGCCTCGAAGCCGCCGAGGCCATCCGCCTGCTCAAACACCGTTACCTCAATGCCTGCGACCTCAAGGAGGTCGAGGCGATCCGCGACTGTTTCGCCAGCGGCCCGATCCTCATCGACTACGAAGCCGTTGGCAGCTTCGCCGATCGCGACAGCTTCGTCGCCCTCTACCAGTCGCTTGCCTGCCACCCACGCGTACGCGACAGCCACCACGGCGCCAACCCGGAAATCGAATTGCTTACCGACGACCATGCGCGCGGACGTTGGGCGCTGTCCTATTTCAACCTGGATGCCGGAACCGGCGCGACGCGCTGGCTGGGCGTGATCTACGACGACGAATACCGCCGCATCGAGGGGGCGTGGAAGATCGTGGCGACGCGGTCGCGGATACTGGCGGCGGTCACGGGCTGACCTGATCTGGCACACCGCACTTCGATTGCGGCGGCGTTCGCTCGGATTTATGTCTGTCGTCCCGTCCGTTTTGACGATGCCGCCCCCCCGCGGGCTCCCTATAAATGACGGCGTATCCACTGATCGAGGTTCACGCCGTGAAAGAAGCGCCTGCCTACGTACCCGGCCACCAGTTGCTTGCCGGCAAGTCCGTCCTGATCACCGCCGCCGCTGGGGCCGGCATCGGCTTTGCGGCGGCGCGCAAGTGCGCCGAGGAAGGCTGCCGCGCGCTGATGATTTCCGACATCCACCCGCGCCGCCTGGAAGAAGCGGTGGCGAAGCTGAAGGCCGAGACGGGCCTGCAGGACGTCTGGGGCCAGCTCTGCAACGTCGCCAGCGAGGACGAGGTGCAGGCCTTGATTGCCGCCGCCGAGGACAAGCTGGGCGGCGTCGATGTGCTGATCAACAACGCCGGCCTGGGCGGCGAGAAGCGCGTCACCGAGATGACGGACGAGGAGTGGAGCCGGGTGCTGGACATCACCCTGACCGGCACTTTCCGCATGACGCGGGCGATGCTGCCGCACATGGAAAGGCGCGGCCGCGGCGCCATCGTCAACAACGCCTCGGTGCTCGGCTGGCGTGCGCAGAAGGGCCAGGCTCACTACGCCGCGGCCAAGGCCGGCGTGATGGCGCTGACCCGCTGTTCGGCGGTCGAGGCCGCCGAGCATGGCGTGCGCATCAACGCGGTGTCGCCGTCGATCGCGCTGCATGAATTCCTCAAGAAGGCGTCGAGCGAGGAACTGCTGGCCCGGCTTGCCAGCCGCGAAGCCTTCGGTCGCGCTGCGGAAGTGTGGGAAGTGGCCAACGTGATGGTCTTCCTCGCCAGCGACTACGCCTCCTACATGACCGGCGAAGTGATGTCGGTCAGCTCGCAGCACGCTTGAGAGGTGCGGCGATGACCATGGTTTTTTCCAGCGCCGAGGAACTGATCGCCGCCGAGGGCAGGGACCTGGGCGTCACCGACTGGGTGCGGATCGAGCAGCAGCGGATCGACCGCTTCGCCGACGCGACCGATGACCACCAGTGGATCCATGTCGATGCCGAGCGCGCCAAGGACGGCCCTTTCGGCGCCTGCGTCGCCCACGGCTACCTGACGCTGGCGCTCGCCAACCTGTTCCTGCCGCAACTGATCCGCGCCGACAGGCTGAAGATGGGCGTCAACGTCGGCTGCGACCGCGTGCGCTTTCCGGCGCCGGTGCGGGTCGGCAGCCGCATCCGCGGCCGCGGCGAGATCCTGAAGGTCGAGCGCATCAAGGACGCGGTGCAATCGACCGTGCGCGTCACCATCGAGATCGAGGGCGGCGAACGCCCGGGCTGCGTGGTCGACACCATCAGCCGCTACACCTTCATCGACTGATTTTCCCGGAGAAAACAAGGCCATGACCGAAGCCGTCATCGTTTCCACCGCGCGCACCGCGCTGACCAAATCCTTCCGCGGCTCCTTCAACGACACCGAGGCGCCGGTGCTGGGCGGCCACGTGGTGCGCGCCGTCGTCGAGCGCGCCGGCATCGAGCCGGCGGCGGTCGAGGACGTGATCATGGGCGCCGCGGTGCAGCAGGGCACCCAGGCCTACAACATCGGCCGGCTGTGCGCCTACACCGGCGGCCTGCCGGACACCGTGCCCGGCATGGCGCTCGACCGCATGTGCGCATCCGGGCTGATGAGCGTCGGCGTCGCCGCCAAGAGCATCCTCGCCGGCGAGATGAAGATCGCGGTGGCTGGCGGCGTCGAGTCGTTGTCGCTGACCCAGACCAAGCACAAGAACACCTACCGCGCCCAGTCCGAGGCGGTGAAGGCGGTGGTGCCGGCGGCCTATATCCCGATGCTGGAGACGGCCGAGATCGTCTCGCGCCGCTACGGCATCTCGCGCGAGGCGCAGGACGCGTTCTCGCTGCAAAGCCAGCAGCGCACCGCCGCCGCGCAGGCCGCCGGGCTGTTCGACGACGAGATCGTGCCGCTGGCGGCGAGAAAGCTGCTGTTCGACAAGGAAGGCAATCCCGCCGGCCACGAGGACGTGGTCGCCAATCGCGACGAGTGCAACCGCGCTTCGACCACGCTGGAAGACCTCGCCAAATTGCAGCCGGTGGTCAAGGGCGGGCAGTGGGTGCAGCAGGGCGAATTCGTCACGGCCGGTAATGCCTCGCAATTCTCCGACGGCGCTGCGGCGGCGCTGCTGATGAGCCGCGACGAGGCCGAACGCCGCGGCATCGCGCCGCTCGGCGTGTATCGCGGCATCGCGCTGGCCGGCTGCGCGCCGGACGAGATGGGCATCGGCCCGGTGTTCGCGATTCCCCGCCTGCTCGAACGCTTCGGCCTGACAGTGGGCGACATCGGCCTGTGGGAGATCAACGAAGCCTTCGCCTGCCAGGTGCTGTACAGCCGCGACACGCTCGGCATTCCCAACGACAGGCTGAACGTCAATGGCGGCGCGATCGCCATCGGCCATCCCTTCGGCATGTCGGGCGCGCGCATGGTCGGCCATGCCCTGCTCGAAGCCCGCCGGCGCGGCGAGCGCTACGTCGTGGTGTCGATGTGCATCGGCGGCGGCATGGGGGCGGCAGGGCTGTTCGAGGTCTGCCGGTGAACACCCTGGCGCTGAACGAGGAACAGCGCGCGCTGCAGCAGATGGCAGCGGATTTCCTTGCTGAACATGGCAATGCGCGCAAGGCGCGGGACGGTGATGCCGGCTTGTGGCAGCGCATCGTCGAGCTGGGCTGGACGGCGGTACAGGTGCCCGAAGAACTCGGCGGCCTGGGCCTGGGCGCAGTGGAGCTGAGCCTGTTGATGGAAGAAATGGGCCGTAGCTTGGCGCGTTCGCCCTTCTTTGCCACCGTGGTGCTGGCGCAGACCGCGCTGCTGCACGCCGCCAGCGAGGATGCCCGCCAGCGTTGCCTGCCGGCCCTGGCCGAAGGCGCGCGCAGCGCCACGCTGATCTTCGGGCCAGGGCTGGATGCGCGCGCCGCGACGCTGACGCTGCGGGCGCAGCGCGAGGGTGGCGACGGCTGGCGGCTGGATGGCGACGCCGCCCAGGTGCTGGACGACGGCAGCGTCGACGTCACTTACGTGGCTGCACGCATCGGAGAGGAAGATGGCGGCGACGGCGTGGCCTTGTTCGAAGTGGCTGCCGATGCCGTCGGTCTGCGGCGCACGCCGCTGGAGGTGTGGGATCTGACCCGGCCGCAGGCACGCTGGCAGTTCGCCGGGGTGCGCCTCGAAGCGGCGGCACGCCTCGACGTGCCGGGCAGTGCCGCCGCCGGGCTGGCGCGCGCGCAGGTGGCCGCGATGCTGCAGCTGGCGGCGGAGCAGGTGGGCGGCGCGGCGCAATGCCTGGCGCTGACCACGGCCTACACCGCCGAGCGGGTCCAGTTCGGCCGCGCGGTGGCGAGCTTCCAGGCGGTCAAGCACCGCTGCGCGGAGATGATGGTGCGCATCGAGACGGCGCGCTCGGTGGTGCGTGCCACGGCGGCGCGGCTGGCCGCGGGCGAAGGCAGCGAAGCCGCGTTGCAGGCTGAAGCCGCCGCCGCGCGGGTGCTGGCGACCGAGGCCTACCGCTTCTGCGCGCAGGAGGCGATCCAGCTTCACGGCGGCGTCGGCTTCACCTGGGAATACGATCCGCAGATGCACTTCAAGCGCGCGCAGTGGGCGAGCCAGTGGCTCGGCCCGGTCGAGCAGTGGCGCGAAGCCCTGGCAGTCCAACTGCTCGATGCCGCCTGAGCCGGACGGGAAGGAAGATCGACATGGATGAATCGAGGTTTCGCAAGGAAGTCGCCGACTGGATGGCCGCGCACCTGAGCGGCCGTTTCGCCTGCCTGAAGCATCGCGGCGGGCCGGGCGACGAGGAAGCCTGGCCGGCGCTGCGCAAGGAATGGGAACAGGAGCTGGCCGGCGGCGGCTGGGTCGGCCTCGGCTGGCCGCAGGAGCATGGCGGCCGCGAACTGCCGCTGTCGCTGCAGATGGTTTTCCACGAGGAGTACGTGCGCGCTGGCGGGCCGGGCCGCATCGGCCACATTGGCGAGACCTTGCTGGCGCCGACGCTGATCGCGCTCGGCACGCCGGAGCTGCAGCGCCGCTTCCTGCCCGGCATCCGCGAAGGCCGCGAATACTGGGCGCAGGGCTATTCGGAGCCGGGAGCGGGTTCGGACCTGGCCGCGATCACCACCCGCTGCTGGCAGGACGAGGACGGCAACTGGCGCTTGCAGGGGCAGAAAGTATGGACCTCGCTGGCGCATGAGTCCGACTGGATCTTCGTCGTCGCGCGCAGCACGCCCGGCTCGGTCGGGCGCGAGGGCCTGAGCTTCCTGCTCGTGCCGCTGCGGCAGCCGGGCATCGAGATCCATCCGATCCGGCAGATGACCGGCGAGGCCGAGTTCAACTCGGTGTTCTTCGACGGCGCGGTGACCGCGGCCGACTGCATCGTCGGCAAGCCGGGCGAAGGCTGGAAGGTGGCGATGGCGCTGCTCGGTTTCGAGCGCGGCGTGTCCACGCTGGGCCAGCAGATGCACTTCAGCCATGAGCTGCAACTGCTGGTCGACGTCGCCCGCGCCAACGGCGCGGCGCGCGATCCGGCGCTGCGCCAGCGCATCGCCGCTGCCTGGATCGGCCTGCAGGGCCTGCGCGACAACGGCCTGCGCATGCTCGAGGAGGACGGCGGTGCGACCGCGGTGCGTGCCGAGGCGCTGATCTACAAATACGCCTGGTCGAACTGGCACCGCGAACTCGGCCAACTGGCGATGGACGTGATCGGTGTCGCCGGCGACGTGCGCGCGGCAGACGATGCCGGCAGCGATGCGCTGCGCCGGCTGCAGCAGGTGTTCTTCTTCTCGCGCGCCGACACCATCTACGCCGGCACCAATGAGATCCAGCTCAACATCATCGCCGAGCGCGGCCTCGGCATGCCGCGCGGCTGACTCCCGGAGGCATCCCATGCCCATCCCCCGGATATTCGACAGCCGCCTCGCCCTGCCGCTGATCGGTTCGCCGATGTTCCTCGCCAGCGGCGTGGAGCTGGTGCTGGCGCAGTGCAAGGCCGGCATCGCCGGCAGCTTCCCGACGCTCAACGCGCGCACGCCCGAACTGCTGGACGAATGGCTGATGCATATCCGCCGTGAGCTGGACGAGTGGAATGCGGCTAATCCGGAGCGTCTCGCCGCGCCTTTCGGCGCCAACCTGATCCTGCACAAGTCCAATCCCCGGCGGGATGCCGATCTCGATCGCGTGGTGGCGCATCGCGTGCCCTTCGTCATCACGTCGGTAGGACGTCCCGACGAAGTGGTCGAGCGGGTGCATGGCTATGGCGGCATCGTGCTGCACGACGTGATCAGCGCTGAGCATGCGCGCAAGGCGGTGGCGAGCGGCGTCGATGGGCTGATCCTGGTGTGCGCCGGTGCCGGCGGGCATGGCGGCACCTTGTCGCCGTTCGCGCTGCTGGCCGAAGTGCGCGAGTTCTGGGACGGCCCGGTGGCGCTCGCCGGTGCGCTGTCCAGCGGCCGCGCCCTGCGCGCGGCCGAAGTCATGGGTGCCGACCTCGGCTACATGGGCACACGCTTCCTCGCCACCCGCGAGGCTGCTGCCGATGCCGGCCACAAGGACATGATCGTCGCCGACAGTGCGGCCGACATCGTTTATACCCCGGTGTTCAGCGGCATCTGGGCCAACTACCTGAAGAACAGCGTGCGTGCCGCGGGAGTCGATCCCGACACGCTCGAAGGGCGGCAGAACGGCGGCAAGGATGATCTGTTCGCCGGCCTCGACGGCAAGACGAAGGCCTGGAAGGACGTCTGGTCGGCCGGGCAGGGCATCGGCATCATCCGCGACGTGCCGAGCGTGGCCGAACTGGTGGCGCGCATGAAGCACGAGTACGCCGAGGCTGCTGCCCACCCCGCAGCCTTTGCCGGGGCTGGCGGATGAGCAGCGATGGGCGTGTGCAGTGGAAGATGATCTATCTGGCGAAGCGCAACCCCGCGCTTGCGCCCGAGGCTTTTCCGCAGGCCTGGCGCGAGCATTCCGCGCTCGGCCGCCAGTGCCGCAACGTCCAGGACAAGGTGCTGGGCGTGCGCCAGTGTTCGCGCGTGCTCGAACGCGCCGACATGCCGCGCGGCGCCAGCACGGCCTACGACGGCGTCAACCTGCTGACGCTGCGCGACCGCCAGGCTGCCGACGACATCTGGAACGACGAGGAAACGCTGCGCATCATGCGGCCCGACGAGCCGCGGGTGTTTTCGGCCTACGTGCGCGACTTTGCCCTGACCGCGTGCGAAACCGTGTTGGTCGATGGCAGCGAAACCGGGGTGTGCATGGTGCTGCTCCTGCGCGGCGAGGCGATGTCCGCGAGCGCATTCGAGATCCTGCCGGGTTCGCCGTGGGCGGCTGCCGCGCGTGTGGTGTGGAACACGGTGGCAGGTGTGCGCCCGCCCGGCTATGAATACGACGTGATCGTCGAAGCCTGGTTCACCTCGGTCGAGGCGGTGGCAGGCGCTTTCGGTGAGATCCTGGTGTGGACGCAACTGCCCACGGCGCTGGCGGAAAAGGTCGATCCGGCGCGCTCGGTGTGCATGCTCACCCGAGTCACCCACCGCCGTCCCTGAAGGGATTGTGGGGGCACCTTCAGGGGGGCCGACTCTTGCCGGCGGGCTGGTCGGACGGGCATGGCGGAGCCTTGTCGCAGTCGTGAGTGAGGGTGACCACAGGGCTGGATGGAAAATAACGCTCCATCAATTTGAATATTAATCAAATGGTTATGTGTGTTCTTCGTATTGTTATCCGATGGCTGAGATAACAATACGAAGAACTCTCGGGAGTACTCACCAAAAAAACGGGCCTGCTCATCGGCAGGCCCGATCCGCCAGCCGGCGGGAGAGGGGGAGAGGGAAACCGGAGCGCCGTGCCCGTCCTCAGGCGGTCTGCTCTTCCGTATAAGGCACTGCGCCCTTGGGCACGTAGAAGCCCTCGCACTGCTCCAGGAATTCCTGCTTCCTGGCGCGGGGGTTGTAGAACTGCTTGTACCAGATGCGCACCTTCATGAAGGGGCCGTCGCTGGGGATGAACAGGCCGTTCAGGCAGGGGCCCTTGTTCATCCACACTTCGAAGTCCTGCGCGAAGGCCAGGCGGCTGGCTTCCTGGAACTGGCGCGCGGCGATGGCATCCGGCTGGGTGACGATGTCGTTGCCGTTCGGCGACTTCACCAGCAGCGCGTGCCAGACTTTCAGCGAACCGTCCTCGACCGGGGTGTGGGTGATCATCAGCACGGCGTCGTACAGGCCGGTCAGGTGCGAGATCAGCACGCCGGGGCCGTGGTAGACGGTGACGGTGTGCAGGATCGGGCTGACACCGTCGGCGCCGACCAGGGTGCGGTGCGGGCCGCACTGGCGCTGGATGGCGTGATGGGCCTTGAATTCGTTTTCATACTTCTGCACGGTCGAGCCGTGGATCGGGCTCAGGTGGCCGTAGTCGCAGATGTTGTCGATCACTTCCTGCGGATGCTGGTTCAGCATGCCCAGGTGGTCGAACTTCCAGCGCACCCACGAGGGGTCGTCCCATTCCTTCAGGCTGGGCGGGTCCCACTCCGGTTCGCCGCCTTCGGGGTCGTGCCAGACCCAGATCGCGCCCAGGCTCTCGACCACCGTCCACGATTTGACGCAGGCGTTGGCCGGCACCGGCCCCTGGTGGTAGGGGATGTCGTCGCACTTGCCGTCGGGGCCGAAGCGCCAGGCGTGGTAGGGGCAGCGGATGCCGTCGCCCTCGACGTTCGAGCCGCCGCCGTCGATGACCACGTAGGAGGTGTTGTCGGGCGCGGCGAGGTGGGTCTTCATGTGCGGACAGTAGGCGTCCAGCAGCACGACCTTGCCGGTGGCGCGGCCGCGGTAGAGCGCGAAGTCCTTGCCGAAGAAACGGACGGCGAGCGGCTTGTGGGTGTTCAGCTCTTCCGCGTCGGCGATCATGAACCAGCCGCGCGGGAAGGTGAATTCGCCGATGCGATAGTCTTTGGTTGTGGCCATGCGAGTCCTTGCTCCTCTTATCCTCGTTGTCGTGCCGTGGTGATCCTGCAGCCGCACGGGCCGGCAGTCAGCGTGGCCGATTCTGTCGGGCCGGATCGGGCCCCGCATCCCCTGTTTGGACGATGGTGCCGGCGGTGACCGCGGTCCTTGCGGGCATCGTCCTTTTGGACGTGTCCGCCCGCGGGGCGCGCGCCTAAGGTGGGATGCGGAAAAAAAGCCCGAACAAGGATGGAGACGACATGACGACAGCGACCGCAGAGGCCGTGCCCGATGCCGGCGGCCGGATCGAATACCCGTTCGCGCCGCCCCGGCCCGACGGCGAGCTGGTCGCCGTGGCCCCCGGCGTGTTCTGGGCGCGGATGCCGATGCCGATGCAGCTCGACCACATCAACGTCTACCTGCTGCGCGACAGCGACGGCTGGTTCATCGTCGATACCGGGCTGAACATCGCGCGGACGCGGGAGCTGTGGGAAGAAGTGGCCGAACGGCACTTCGGCGGCCTGCCGCTGAAAGGCCTGATCTGCACGCATTTCCACTACGACCATGCCGGACTGTCGGCCTGGCTGACCGAGCGCTTCGATGTGCCGCTGTACATGACGCATGGCGAATACTTCACCATGCGCACGCTCGCCGGCCCGCCGCCGGAGCCGTTGCCCGAACCCATGCTGCGCTTCTACCTACGCGCGGGCATGGGGCGCGAGCGCATCGAGGAGATGTTCGCCAAGCTGCGCCGCGACCCCTTCATGCCGCCGCAGCCGGCGTCCTTCAGCCGCCTGCGCGAAGGCCAGGTGCTGCACATCGGCGGACGCGACTGGCGGGTGGTGATCGGCGAGGGCCACTCGCCCGAGCATGCCTGCCTGTACTGCGAAGCCGACCGCCTGCTGATCGCCGGCGACCAGTTGCTGCCGCGCATCACCTCGAACGTGCTGGTATCCGACATCGAGCCGGAGGCCAATCCGCTCAAGCTGTGGCTGGATTCGCTCGACCGGCTCGACCTGCTGGCGCCCGACACCCTGGTGCTGCCTTCGCACGAGCGCGTGTTCCGCGGCCTGCGCCCGCGCGTGGCGGAACTGCACGCCCACCACGAGGAGCAGTTCGGTATCGTGCGCACGTACCTGCGCGAAACCGGCGCTGCCACCGCTTTCGAAACCAAGCAAAGGCTGTTTCCCCGCCAGTTGAGCGCGGTCGAGGACATGATGGCGCTGGGCGAAACCATCGCCCATCTGTCCTGCCTGCGTTACGCGGGCCAGGTCCGGCGCGTGCTCGACGACGACGGCCTGTACCGCTTCAGCCTTGCAAATTGATTCCAAGGAGTGATCGATGTCCCAGCTTTCCGAGCTTGCCGCCCAGGTTCGTGCCCAACTGACGGCGCCCGGTGCGCCATTCGAGGTGATCGAGGCCAGCGCCGGCGGCCGGCCGATCAGGATGTACCGCAATGCTTTCGGCACGCTGCCGCAGCTGATCGCCAGCGCGCGGGCGCACGGCGACAAACCCTTCATCACCTGGCAGGGGGAGACCTGGTCCTTCGACCGCTTCTTCGCCGAAGCCGACGCCGTCGCCGCCCGGCTGAGCGACTGGGGCGTGAAGCCGGGCGAGCGGGTGGCGATCGCGATGCGCAACCGGCCCGAATGGGCGGTGGTGTTCGTCGCGGCAGCGATGATCGGCGCGGTGCCGGCGCCGCTGAACAGCTTCGGCCTGGGCGATGAACTGCACGATGCGCTCGCCTGCGTCGAGCCGAGCGTGCTGGCCTGCGACAGCGAACGCCTGGCCCGCATCGGCGGCAATACGCGGGTGGTCGGCTGCCGCATCCTGTGTGTGGGCGATACCGACCTTGCCGCAGGCGTGGACGATTTCCGCGTGCTGATCGCGCAGCCGGCCGGGCCCAAGCCGCTGCCGCAAGTCGGCCCTGACGATCCGGGCCTGATCCTGTTCACCTCGGGCGCGACCAGCCGCGCCAAGGGCGTGCTGTCTTCGCAGCGCGCGGTGTGCCAGGCGCTGTTCAACATCGATTTCATCGGCGCCATCTCGGCAATGACATCGCCCGATGCGGTGGCCGCGCTGATGAAGAGCGGCCTGCCGCCGGCGACGCTGACCGCGGTGCCCCTGTTCCACGTCAGCGGCCTGCATGCCCAGATGCTGACCGCGCTGCGCAACGGCCGCCGCCTGGTGTTCCTGAATCGCTGGGATCCGGCGCAGGCCATCGACGTCATCCGCAGCGAGCGCATCACCCAGTTCAACGGCGCGCCGTCGATGGTCATGCAGCTGCTGGCCCAGCCCGGCTTCGACGACCCGAAGCAGACCGGCACGCTCGCCGGCCTCGGCCTGGGCGGCGCGGGGATGCCGCAGCGGCTGATCGACGAGGTCATGCGGCGCCGGCCGGATTCGCTGTCGGGCATCGGTTTCGGCCTGACCGAGACGAATGGCTCGGGGGCGGCGGCCTCGGGCAGGCTGTTCGCCTACAAGCCGCGCAGCTCGGGCATGGTGTCGCCGGTCATCGACGTGAGGGTGGTCGACACCGCCGGGCAGGCCTTGCCGCCAGGCGAGCAGGGCGAGATCTGGTTGCGCGGCGCAACGCTGATGGAAGGTTACTGGCGCAACCCGGAAGCCACTGCCGCCGCGATCGACGCCGAAGAAGGCTGGTTCCGCACCGGCGACGTCGGCTATCTGGACGACGAAGGCTTCCTGTTCATCGTCAACCGCATCAAGGACGTCATCAACCGCTGCGGCGAGAAGATCGCCGCGGCCGAAGTCGAATTCTGCCTGCTGCAATTGCCCGAGGTGCTCGAAGCGGCGGTGTTCGCCGTGCCCGACGAGGACACCGGCGAAGCGGTGACGGCCGTGGTGTCGGTGCGCGAGGGCAGCAGGCTGGACGGGCAGGCACTGCAGGCCCACGTCGGCGCCCATCTTGCGGGTTACAAGGTGCCCGCCGTCGTTCACGTGGTGACCGAGGCGCTGCCGCGCAATCCGGCCGGAAAGCTGCTCAAGGCGCAATTGCGCAGCGCCTTCATTACTGAGTCGAAGGGTTGAGATATTCGTCCGATTTAGTCTCATCGGACGATGTAGCGGGTGACACGAAAACAAAACAATGCAACCGGATGCAGGAACGGCACGAGATGGCGCGAAGCCTTCCGCATCCGGTTCGCAGGATCAATCGGGGCCACACCAAATGCCCAACAGGAAGGAGACTCAAATGAATAAAACCCGTGTCTGGGTGCCGGTCATGACGATGATTGCATTGTCGATGGCCTCCGCGAATGCAGTGGCCAAGGCGAGCGAGGCTGAAGCCGCCAAGCTCGGCAAGGAACTCACATGTGTCGGCGCCGAGGCCGGCCCGAATGCGGACGGCAGCATTCCCGCCTTCTCGGGCAAATGGCTGGGCAAGCCGCCGCACGTCGAATATGAACTCCATTCCGGCAAGCACCCGGTCAACGTGTACCCCGACGACAAGCCCTTGTTCGCGATCACTGCAGCCAACGTCGACAAATACGCCGACAAGCTGAGCGAAGGCCAGAAGGCGATGTTCAAGCGCTTCCCGGACACCTTCCGCATCCAGGTCTATCAGTCGCGGCGCGACTTCCGCTACCCGGACGTGATCTGCGAGGTGGCGAAGAAGAACGCCCTCGAAGCGGAACTGATCGACGGCGGCCTTGGCTTCTCCGGCTGGAAGGGCGCGATCGGCTTCCCGATCCCGACCGAGCCGATGGAAGTGCTGGCCAACATGAACATGCCCTACCGCGCCTACACCGAGGAAATCGTCCGCGACATCGCCGACGTGGCTTCGGACGGCAGCATCACCTGGGGCCGCCAGGTGAACAAGAACCTCAACGTCGTCACCAGCCCGGACCAGATCGGCAAGCCGATGGAAGGCTTGATGGCCTACTCGCTGACCGGCGCGCTGCTGCCCGAGCGCGACCGCGGCAGCTTCACCGCCTCGCAGGAACCGGTCAACTTCGCCAAGGGCAAGCGCCTGGCCTGGCAGTACGACCCGGGCACCCGCCGCGTGCGCCAGCTGCCGACCTACGGCTTCGATTCGCCGATGGCAGGCACCTCGGGCAAGCTCACCATCGACCAGGACCGCCTGATGAACGGCGACCCCAGCCGCTATGAATGGAAGCTGCACGGCAAGAAGGAACTCTACATCCCGGCCAACACCTACCGCCTGCACGGCAAGGACGTCAAGTACGCCGACCTGCTGCAGAAAGGGCACGCCAACCCCGACCTGATCCGCTACGAGCTGCGCCGCGTCTGGGTGCTGGAAGGCACGCTGAAGGACGGCTACCGCCACGCCTTCGGCAAGCGCGTCATGTACATCGACGAGGACAACTGGCAGGCCTCGGTGGGCGACTACTACGACACCCGCGGCCAACTGTGGCAGCACGCCTTCATCGGCCACTACTACGCCTTCGACCTCAATGCCTGGCAGGCCGGCACCTCGTTCTACCACGACCTGAATTCGGGCGCCTACATCGGCTTCAACCTGATCCAAGAGCGCGACAAGGCCTTCGTCCTCAACAAGGGCGACCTCACCCCCGACATGTACACCCCGGCCGCCCTGCGCGCCCTGGGCCAGTGACCGCATCGACTTTCAGGGAGCACGCAGCATGAAACTGCACGAAAAAATGAAGCCGATCGCACTGGCGCTGATCGGCATGGGGATGGCCGCGCCGGCGCTGGCCTTCGATGACATCGAGTTCGACAACGGCATGGTGCTCGAATCGCGGGTGACGGCCACCTACACCTTGTCGACCCGGCTGTCGGATCCCGACCGCCTGCTGTCGTCCAATGCCACCAACGCCAACGGCAACGACGGCAACAACAACTTCGACAAGGGCGCGCTGACCTCGAACCGCGCCAGCCTGCTGCTCGACGCCAAGCTGCGGAAGGGCAACACCGGCTTCGTGCTGTCGGCCAGCACCTTCTACGACGACGTCTATCACTCGGGCAACGACAACTCGAATGCGACTTTCCCGAACAAACGCAGCGGAGCGGCAGACCGCTTCTCTTCCGATACCAAGCGCTACCACGGCGGCTACAGCCGCCTGCTGGACGCCTATGCCTACACCGACTTCAATGTCGGCAGCGAAGGTCGTGCCACCGTCCGTGCGGGCAAGCATGTGGTGTCATGGGGCGAAACGCTGTTCATCCCCGGTATTTCCAGTGCGCAAGGCCCTGCCGACGGTACCAAGGCAGGGATTCCAGGGACCGAGGTGAAGGATCAACTGCTGCCGGAAGACCAGGTTTCGGTCCTGTATGAAGTTAACGACCGACTGTCGCTGATGGGCCACTACCAGTACGGATGGCACAAGACCATCGTCAACGCGCCGGGCTCGTTCATGAGTACTTCCGACATCGTCGGGCCCGGTGCCGTGTGCATGATCGGCGCGGCTGGATGTACCGTGCTGAAAGGCAGGGAATCGGCGCCGAACGGCGGTCAGTGGGGGGTGGGCGCCAAGTACCGCGTCACTAACGAGACAGAGATCGGCCTGATCTATCTGAACTATCACGACCGTGCGCCGATGGTCGACATCAACTACCTGGGGGCGAGCCCGAGCTTCAGTCACCGCTACTTCGAAGACATCAAGATGCTGGGGGCAACTTTCAGCACCAGCTTCGGCGTGGCGACGCTGGGCGGCGAGATTTCGTACCGCAAGGACGCACCGGCGCTGGTCAATGCACGCATGGCCGGTAGCGCGATTCCTACTGCGACCAGGGCCGACGTGCTCCAGACCAACCTCAACACCTTCATCAACCTCGGCCGCACTTTCCTGGCGCCACAGGGCAACTTCCTCGCCGAGCTTGCCTACACCGACGTGCGCAACCCCGAGGCGCGCCGCGTGCCGGGCGCGACCGGCGACGTGAGCTTCGGCGTGATCCCCACGCCCGCCTCGGACAATCTGACCTTCGGCAGCTACGGCATCGCCTTTTCTTCGACCCTGAGCCTGACCTATCCGGGCATCATCGAGAACTGGGAACTGGGCGTGCCGATCAGTTACTCGCGCCAGCTCAAGGGCCGCACGATGCAAGGCAGCCTCGGCATGGGCGAGGGCGATCACCGTTTGAGCGTGGGGGCGACGATGACCTATCGGCGCAACTTCCAGGTCGGTTTGACCTATCTGGGCTATTTCGGCGACGCCAGTCTGGACCCGGTGCGTAACCGCCAGATGACCGACCGAGATCAGCTTTCGCTGGTGATGAAGTACACCTTCTGATCCACGGCCATTTCGGTGCTCAGCCCGCTTGCGCGTCATGCGCGGCGGGCTTTTTGCATTTGGGCCGTGCGCAGTGTGGATGGAGGTAATGAGAGCGGAGTGTGACGGGTTGCCTCGTCGAGAATTGCACGAACGGTATTATCTTGGGACGCATGAACGTCTCAATGCTGGTGGAGAAGTAGGACGGGAGGGGCATGGCAATCTATGTTGGGGATGGTGGCAGAAGCGGTTTTGAGTCACGATGAGCACATATCTTGACTATGCGGTGTTGCCGTCGCGATGAACTACCAGTGCGTCACCGCAACGATGCGGGGATTATGTGGATTCCGTCTACTCACCTATCGGCCCGCTCCGTCTACTACAACTGTTAGCCGTCACAATCAACACCATGCCTCTGCCCTCAATATTCGACGAGTCCGACGACCTAGCTGAAGAATTGATGGCGCTGATTGACGTGCCGCTCTTTGACGACTCACCGCGCATTAGAACCAGTGATATTGCATGCTCACTTTCCCTGGAGCATTGGACGTCGACAAGGGAGCTTCTTCATTCTGGCTTGCTGTCATCAGCCATCGTTACTCATCGCGCCCAGTTTGAAGCGCTCACTCGTTCAATTTGGCTGCTATACGCTGCGTCCGAAGACCATCTTTCAAAGCTAATCACTACTCTTTCTCTAGAGTCTGAGCAGGCGGCAAAGAACATGCCTCAAACCGCAGAAATGATGCAGGCTTTGGCCACGAAAGCGCCGCCACAGGCTTACGATGCACTATCCCGCTTCAAAGAGAACTCATGGAAAGCGTTGAACTCCTACGCCCATGCAGGTATCCACCCTATTCGTCAACACGATGACGGATACCCTGTCCAGTTGATCCATGATGTTCTCCGCAATGCAAACGGCCTAGCAGTCGTCAGCTGCATGCAAGCTGCGGTCCTTTCTGGGCGACAACCGCTACAGCGCAACATCTTGGCTACCGCTACCAAGCGCCCGTCATGCATGCCTCCACCGCTGTGACGGCCAATAATTCATTCAAGCCGACGCCGCTTCGCGGCGCGGCTTAATTCAGGCGTTAGGGCGCTTACGCATGGATGACTGGCTCGTCAAACTTATTGCTCCGGTTCTTGCCGCTGCTGCGGGCGTTTACCTTGGTTTCCTTCAAGGTCGCTGGAGCAAGTACAGGGAGATCATCTACGCGAAGAAGATCGAGATATATGGCAATCTCGTTACGCAGCTTCTCGAATTTACGTCGCTTTGCGCACCCAATGACAAACTGACCATGGACCAATATGCCAAAGTGGTCTCGGGGTTCATTGAAACGCAGAACGCATTTTTTAGGGCAAGTCTGTTTATGCCCGAAGCACTGCACAGAGATATACAAATTGCTTTCACTCCCGCCAATGATCGTATAGCGAGAATCCATGCAACCCTTGATAGCCTTAAAAAGATGCGCAATGGTGAGGCGAAGTCAGAGCAGGAGTTGGGAGTGCAGGACTATGCAGAATTCAAAACCAGAACCCTTGGCGCACTGGAAGACTTAAAGGGCCTACCAGGCCCATTCCTGCCGTTGGTTCAGGAGGCGCCGCGCATGGTGAAGATGCTGAAGAAAGATCTGGGTATTTCCACTTTGGATAGTCGGTTTTATGAAAAAGCGCCCTAACAGGTTGATGCATAACCCAGTGAACGATCCTGCGAGTTGCTAGTCATAGACCCGTTCCTCAATCCCTTGTCCTGACAGCGATGCGCGGCCCACTCGATCCCCAGTCCTCGATGTTTCATTATTTCTCGCCGGAATCGCGCGTACCGGCCGATCATCCCCTGCGAAGGGTGAAGCAATTGGCCGATCGGGCGCTGGGTGCCATTTCGGCGGACCTGGATGCGTTGTACTCGAGTACCGGCCGCCCGTCGATTCCGCCTGAGCGCCTGCTCAAGGGGCAATTGCTGATCGCCCTGTACTCGATCCGCTCGGACCGGCAGTTCTGTGAACAACTGGACTACAACATCCTCTTTCGCTGGTTCCTCGACATGGACCTGGAGAGCGCGGGCCTGGACCAGTCGAATTTCAGCCGCCTGCGCGAACGCCTGGTGGCGACTGATATCGCCCGCCGCTTCTTTGACGAGGTCGTCCGTCTGGCGCGCCGGCAGCATCTGCTGTCCTCGGAGCACTTCACTGTCAACGGCACGCTGATCGAAGCCTGGGCCTCGTTCAAGAGTTTCAAACGCAAGGACGGCGAGCCGCCGAAAGACGGTGGGGATGGCACGGGGATGGTCGATTTCAAAGGTGAGAAGCGTTCGAACGCCACACACCAGAGCAGCACCGATCCTGACGCACGGCTCATGCGCAAGGGTAACGGCCAGCCTGCCAGGCTCAGCTACGGCGGACATGTGCTCATGGAGAACCGTCATGGGCTGTGTGTCAACATCCTGATCACGGAATCGACGCAGGCCGAGCACCGCGCCGCACGCACGATGCTCACCCGTGCCCGCCGACGGCGCATCCATCCCAAGAGTCTGGCGGCTGACAAGGGTTACCACATCAAGGATTTCGTGACGCACCTGCGCGAGCAGCATATCCGGCCACACATCGCCCGGATCGACCATCGCTGCACGCCCGGGCTCGATGGGCGCACGACGCGAACCGAGGGCTATCGGATCAGCCAACGCAAGCGAAAGCGGGTGGAGGAAATCTTCGGCTGGCTCAAGACGGTCGGTGGGCTGCGCAAGACGCGATTCATCGGGCAAACGAGCCAGGGGTTGGTCAGTCTCGGAATGGGCATGCCGGCAATATGGGCCGAATTGAAAAAACATTCTCTCGACGAAGCCTCTGTGACGATCAATTTGAACCCCTTGGTTAGTGCGGTGTTCAGTTCTTTTGCATCAGCTTGTTATAATTCATGAAACAGCTACCCCCTCGTTTAATAGGCTTCTTTGATGCCCTCTCAGCAATCTCGGATGGTGCATATCAGGAAGGAGGATTTTCGATCAAGTACCCAGTCAGTTTTGATCGTAATAACCTAGAAGTGATCTGGATTTGCGGAGGAGTTGAGCGTTCAGAAGGTTTTTTTCAGCCCGCCGGCCTCAAAGATATTGCAACATTCTTCGATAAAACCATATTGGCCCCATCGGCGCCAAGTGCTGAGTCAAGAGTGAAGCTAGCGGAGGAGTTTCTTTCGATCGTACGAAGTGAAATGGCGGCAGATCAATTAGAGATTTGGTATCACGACGGCGGAATTACCGCATTTTTGTACACGTGCATTAATCCTGGTCCAAATGAGCATTGGATTGAGTTGTTTTGGAGTGTTGATTAACGTGAGCTCTAACTTGTCTGCAAGGGATTTTTCGCCAACCCTTTTCTGAAGATCTGCGGCCGCAGGATGTGGCAGAACTTAATTACACTCTCATGCTCCTCTTCTGCTGATCACGGCTGAGCGTGGTTGCTTTGTGAGTGGCAGCATCGCAATGGACAAAGACGAAACAGACTGTTTTTCCCCGACTAGTTGCCCTCGAATGACGGACAACTAGTCGGTAGATGGTTTGGCTTCAGCATCATCATGGCCAACGCACGGCAAGGAGCTGCTAGTATCGCCGTCGCGAGGAATGGCAAAGATCAGACGCTCGCCGCGCTAGCCGCCAAAGCCTTCTGCGCCGTCTCCTTCGCCCACACATAGTTGGCCTTGCCTGCCGCCGAGCGGAGCACTTCCGGCACCGCGACGATGTCCTTCGGCACCTTGTAGCCGGCGAGATGGCTGTGGCACAGGGCTTTCAGCGCGTCGGCGTCCAGTGTCGCTTCGGGGCGCACCGAAACCACCGCCGTGACCTTCTGTCCCCAGCGCGGATCTGGCAGGCCGACGACGACGGCGTCGAGGAGCTGCGGGCTCATGCGCAGCACTTCTTCCACTTCCTCGGGGAAGACCTTTTCGCCGCCGGTGTTGATGCAGTTGTTGCCGCGGCCGAAGATCACGATGCTGCCGTCCTCGGCGATGGTGGCGGCGTCGCCGGTGATGACGTAGCGGGTGCCGTCGATGCTGACGAAGGTTTCGGCGGTCTTGGCCGGGTCGCCGTGGTAGCCGAGCGGGAGGTAGCCGCTGCGGGCGAGGATGCCGGTTTCGCCGGGCGCGGCGAGGCGCTGGCCGTCCACCACCACGCGCAGCTGGGGATGGGGGGCGATGCGGATCATGCCGCCCTCGGCGGGCTTGGCGCCGATGCCGAACTGGCCGCCTTCGGACGAGCCGATGCCGTCGCTGAAATACACGTTCGGCGGCAGGAAGGGGCGCAGCGCTTCCTTGACGTGCGCCGACATCACCGCGCCGCCGTTGCCGAAGATGAACAGCGAGGACAGATCCCAGCGTGCGGGGTCGGCCTTCAGGGCATCGAGCAGCGGAACCGCCATCGCGTCGCCGACGAGGGCGAGGCCGTTGACCTTGTGCGTGGCGACGATGTCGAGCACGTGCCGGGGGTCGAAGTGCTGCTGATCGTTGAGCACCACGGTGTGGCCGGTGTAGAGCGACACCATCGTCGCCCAGTGGGCGGCGCCGTGCATCAGCGGCGCGACCGGCATGAAGCGCAGCGGATGCGCCTTGCGGATGCGGTCGGCGAGTTCTTCGGGCGTAGTGATCGGGCCTTCGGCCGGGGTGTAGGCCGAGCCGCCGCCGAGGCAGCCGAAGAACAGCGCCTTGTGCGGCCACATCACGCCCTTGGGCTTGCCGGTGGTGCCGCCGGTGTAGAGCAGGGAGATGTCGTCGTCGCTGCAGCGCAGCTCGCGCAGCGCCGGGACGTCGTGTGCGAGCGCGTCGTCGAAGGCGACCGCGCCGGCCAGCGCGGGAAGGCCGGAGCCGGTGCGGACCTTGACGCGCAGTTCGGGCGCGGCGTCCAGCGCCTCGCCCACCGCGGTTTCGAGTCCGGAACTGTAGAACAGCGCCTTGATGCCGGCGTTGGCGTAGAGGTAGCGCAGTTCGTCGGCGACGTAGCGGTAGTTGATGTTGGCGGGCACTGCGCGGACGCGGCAGGCGGCCAGAAAGGCTTCGAGGTATTCCGCCGAGTTGTACATCTGCAGGCCGACGACGTCGCCCTGGCCGATGCCCTGGGCGTGCAGCCAGGCGGCGAGGCGTTCGACGCGCGCGGCCATCTGGCCGTAGCTGCGGCGGGTGTCGCCGACGATCAGGGCCTCGCGCTCGGGAACGGTTTCGGCGGCGATGGCGAAGAGGTCGGCGAGGCTGTAGCTGCGTGTGCTCATAGGGTGTCTCCGTGCTCGTGTTTTCGTGTTCAGTTCGCCGCGGGCGGCCGGATCGCGCCGGCTTCGCGCAGGCGGGCGATGTCGCCGTCGCCGTGGCCGCTCTCGCGCAGCACTTCCTCGTCGTGCTGCCCCGCGGCCGGCGGCACGCGGTCGAGGGTGAAAGCGAAGCCGCTCATCTTCACCGGGAAGGCGAAGCAGGGCACGCTGCTGCCGTCCGGCACCGGCGTTTCCACCGTCATGCCGCGCGCCCGGGTCAGCGGGTGGGTGAGCACTTCGTCGATGCGCAGCACCGGGCTGACGCAGGCATCCACGCTGTCGAAGACCCCGATCCATTCGGCCAGCGTGCGCGCCTTGACGATGGCGGCGACCTGCGCGCGCACCGCGGCGCCCGACTTGCCGGCGGCCCAGCCGCTCTTGCCCAGTTCGGGGCAGCCGGCAGCGGCGCAGAAGGCCTGCCAGAACTTGGGCTCCAGCGCGCCGACGGCGAGATGGCGGCCGTCGGCGGTTTCGTAGGTGCCGTAGCAGGGCAGCCCGCCCGACAGCGTGTCGCGGCCGGCGGGCACGGGCTGCTTCCAGGTGTGCAGGCTGGCCAGCGGCTGGGTGTTGAGCGCCAGCGCGCAGTCGGTCATCGACACGTCGATGAAGCGCCCCTGGCCGCTCCGCCGGGCGTCGAACAGCGCGGCGAGGATCGCCATCGCTGCCGACAGCGCGCCGCCGGCCAGGTCGGCGATCGGGAAGTTGCCGGGATGGGGCGGCCCGCCCGGCGCCGCGCTCTGCTCCAGGATGCCGGCATAGCTCTGGTAGTTGATGTCGTGGCCGCCGAGCTGGGCGAGCGGGCCGTCCTGGCCGTAGCCGCTGATCGCGCAATAGACCAGGCGCGGATTGATCGCCTTCAGATCCTCGTAGCCGATGCCGAGCCGGGCCATGACGCCGGGGCGGAAGCCTTCGACGACCACGTCGGCGCTGGCGGCCAGGCGGTGCACGACTTCCCGTGCGCCGGGCGCGCGCAGGTCGAGCGTGATCGAGCGCTTGTTGCGATTGACCGTGTGGAAGAAATGCGAGACCGGCGTGCCCGCCGGGCCGCGCCCGGCCTCGCCGCCGGGCGGCTCGATCTTGATGACGTCGGCGCCCATGTCGGCCAGGTGCAGTGTGCACATCGGGCCGGGCAGCAACTGGGTGAAGTCGAGGATGCGGATGCCGTCGAGCGGTTTGGCTGCCATCGTGTCAGTGTCCTTGTGCGGGAGCGGCCTGCGGGCCGCGTTCGAGTTCGCGGAAGGGGAGCTTCCGGTCGGTGCGGATTTCGCCGGGCAGGCCGAGCACGCGCTCGGCGACGACGTTCTTCAGGATCTCGTCGGTGCCGCCGCCGATGCGGGCGCCGGGCGAGCTGAGCCACAGCCGCTGCATGTAGCGCCAGTCGCCGCCCAGCGCCTGGTGGCCGATCAAACCTTCGGCGCCGGCCAGTTCGACGGCGAAGGCGGCGATGTCCTGCAGCGCCTTGCCCGCGACCAGCTTGGTGATCGACAGTTCGGGGCCGGGCGGACGGCCCTTGGACACCGCGGTCAGGCCGCGCGCGATCAGCAGCTCGACGCCGTGCTGCTGGAGATAGGCGTCGGCGATGCGGGCGCGCACGCGCTCGTCCTCGATCGCCGGGCGCGGGGCGCTGTCGCCGCTGTCCCAGGCGCCGCGTTCCCACTCGCACTTCCTCGCCAGCGCGATCAGGTGCTCGTGCAGGTCGGTGGGCAGGTTGCCGCCGACCGACAGGCGTTCCTGCATCAGCGTGCTCAGCATCACCTTCCAGCCGCCGCATTCGGGGCCGAGGCGGTAGCGGTCGGGAATGCGCACGTCGGTGAGAAAGACTTCGTTGAATTCCGCTTCGCCCGACATCTGGTGGATCGGCCGCACCTCGACGCCGGCGGCTTTCATGTCGACGATGAACATCGTCAGCCCTTCCTGCTTCGGCTTGTCCCAGTCGCTGCGGGCGAGCAGGATGCCGTAGTCGCAGAAGTGGGCGCCCGAGGTCCAGACCTTCTGGCCGTTGATGATCCAGTCGTCGCCGTCGCGCACCGCGCGGGTGCGCACCGCGCCGGTGTCGGAACCGGCGCCTGGTTCGGAAAAGAGCTGGCACCAGATTTCCTCGCCGGCCAGGCCGGGGCGCAGGAAGCGGGCCTTGAGTTCGGGCGCGGCCCACATCATCACGGTGGGCAGGCCCATGCCGATGCTGATCTCGAAGATCATGCCCGGCACTAGGTAGGCGGCTTCCTCCTGCTGGTAGATGACTTGCTGCATCGCGGTGCCGCCGCGGCCGCCGGCCTCCCTGGGCCAGGCGATGGCGGCATAGCCGGCGGCGGCCTTCCTGGCCTGCCAGGCCTTGGCCGCGGCCAGCCGCGCGCCGTCGTCCAGGCCTTCGCCGAAGATTTCGTCGGGCCGGCTGCGGCGCTGGCCGTTGGTCGCCAGCCAGGCGCGCACTTCGGCGCGGAAGGCGGCTTCTTCCGGGGTGTCCGTGAAATCCATGGTGCTTACGCGGCCTCCTCGATGAGTGTGTCGGCCAGGCGCGCGCGCCAGGCATGTTCGCTGCCGATCAGTTGCCCCAGATGGCGGGCGCGGCGGTAGTGGAGGTGGCAGTCCATCTCCCAGGTGAAGCCGATGCCGCCGTGCAGCTCGATGCCTTCCTCGGCGGCGAACACGTAGGCGCGGGTGGCGGCGACGCGGGCCGCGGCCGCCGCCCTGGGCAGTTCGGGGGCGTCGGAGGACAGCGCCCAGGCGCCGTAGTAGGCATGCACGCGGGCGAGTTCGATCGCGGTGTAGATGTCGGCCATCTTGTGCTTCAGGGCCTGGAAGCTGCCGATCCGGCGGCCGAAGGCCTGGCGTTCGAGCGAGTAGTCGCGGGTCTGCTGCAGGATGCGGGCGGCACCGCCGACCTGTTCGAAGGCCAGCAGCACCGCGGCGCCGTCGAGCACGCGGCTGGCGACGGCGGCCGCTCTGGAGGCGGGCAGGCGTTCGGCCGGCGTATGGTCGAAGTGCAGCTCGGCGAGCGGGCGCGTGGGGTCGAGCGTGGGCAGCGGCCGGCGGCTGACGCCCTTGCCGTCGAGCTCGACCAGCACGAGCTCGTTGCCGGCCCGCAGCACGGCCAGCCCGGCGCTGCCGCCGTCGACCAGGGCCGGGCTGCTGCCGCTGAGCGTCTCGCCGTCGAAGCCGAGCGGCGTGCCGGCGCGATAGCGTTCGCGGCTGCCGAGGGCGGCGGTGGCGATCAGTTCGCCGCTGGCGATGCGCGGCAGCCAGCGCTGCTTCTGCGCTTTGCTGCCGGCGCGCAGGAGGGTTTCGGCGGCCAGGTAGATGCTGGAGCACAGCGGCACCGCGGCCAGATGGCGGCCGGCTTCCTCGGCCACCAGGCAGAGTTCCAGATAACCGAGCCCGGCGCCGCCGTATTGCTCGGGGATCGCCGCGGTGGCCGCGCCCATCCCGATCAGGTTGCGCCATACGGTGTCGCAATGGCTGGCGCGGCCTTCCAGCACTTCGCGTACCGCCTGCGAAGTGCTGGTTTCGGCCAGCATGGTGCGCACTGCCTCCTGCAGCAGGCGCTGGTCGTCGGAAAAGTCGAAATTCATGCCGGGTTCCTGGTGCGGCGCTGCCGCCCGCCGGATGTCGGCGGCGGCAGCGGCCTGGGTGGAAGGAGAGGGCGCGATGAAGCGGGGCGGGCCGTTCAGCGCACCGCCGCCGGCGGCGTGACGCGCCGCGCGCCGTGGAAGCTCAGCCCTTCGGCGGCCATGTCGCGCAGCAACTGCGGCGCGGCGAACTGCGCGCCGTGGCGGGCGGCGAGGCGGTCGCATTCGGCCACCACTTCGGCGATGCCGATGGTGTCCATCATCGAGAACGGGCCGCCCAGATAGGCCGGGAAGCCGACGCCGAGGATGGAGCCGACGTCGCCGTCGGCCGGATCGAGCAGCACGCCGTCGGCCATCGCCCTGGCGGCATCGACGAGCTGCGCGTACAGCATGCGCGTCCTGACCTCGTCGACCGTGGGCTGCTCGGCCAGCGGCGGAAACAGCTCGGCCAGGCCCGGCCACAGCTTCTTGCTGCCGTCCTCGGCATAAGCGAAGAAGCCCTTGCCGTTCTTGCGGCCATGGCGGCCGAGTTCGCCGGCGAGCTTCTCGACCAGGCGGAAGGTGGGCGTCGGCACGAAGGCGTCGCCTTCGTCGCGCTTGCGCTGCTGGCTGGCATGCCAGGCGGTGTCGAGGCCGATCTCGTCGGATACGGTGAGCGGGCCGACCGGAATGCCGGCCATCTTCGCCGCGTTCTCGATCAGCGCCGGATTCACGCCTTCGGTGACCATCACCAGGCTTTCGTTGATGTAGGCGCCGATGAAGCGGCTGGTGAAGAAGCCGGGGCCGTCATTGACCACGATCGGCGTCTTTTTCATCGCCTGCGCGAGGTCGAGCGCGCGCGCCAGGGTTTCGGGCGAAGTCCTGCGGCCGAGGATGATCTCGACCAGCGGCATGCGCTCGACCGGCGAGAAGAAGTGCATGCCGATGAAGTTCTGCGGCCGCGCGCCGGCTTCGGCCAGTTCGCTGATCGGCAGCGCCGATGTGTTGGAGGCGATCACCGCATGCGCCGGCAGCACCGCTTCCAGCTTGCGCGTGATGCCGGCCTTGAGCGCGCGATCCTCGAACACCGCCTCCACCACCAGCTCGACTTCGGCCAGCCCGGCGTAGTCGGTCGTGGGGTGGATGCGGGCGAGGATGACGTCGGCCTCGTCCCGGCTCGTGCGGCCCTTGGCGATGTCCCGCTCCAGGCGCTTGGCGGCGTAGCCCTTGCCCTTGTCGGCGGCCTGCCGGTCGCGGTCGATCAGCACGGTTTCGATGCCCAGCCTGGCGCAGTGGAAGGCGATGCCGGCGCCCATCAGGCCGGCGCCGACGACGCCGATCCTGCGGAATGTCGTCCGCGCGATGCCTGCGGGGCGGTGCATCAGCTTGTCCGCCTTGCCCTTGTTGATGAACAGGGTGCGGATCATGTTGCGCGACACCGGATCGAGCTGCAGCAGCGTGAAGTACTTGGCCTCGACTTCCAGCGCCTTGTCCATCGGCAGCTGCGGGCCTTCGTACAGGCAGGACAGGATCGCCTTCGGCGCGGGCAGGTTGTGGAAGGTCTTCGCCTGCAGCATCGCGTTGCTGACCACCAGCATCTGCGCCACCGCGGGTGAGGACGGGCCGGCGCCGCCCGGCAGCTTGTAGCCTTTCTTGTCCCACGGCTGCACCGGGTCGCCTTCCTCGATCAGCCAGCGTTTCGCTTCGGCGATCAGGTCGGCGGCCGGCACGATGCGGTGGATCAGGCCCATCTTCAGCGCCTTCTCCGCCGACAGCGCCTGGCCCTCCATCAGCACCGGCATCGCCGCCTGGATGCCGATCAGGCGCGGCACGCGCTGGGTGCCGCCGCCGCCCGGCAGCAGGCCGACCTGCACTTCGGGTAGGCCGAGCCGGATGCCCCTGGCGTCGGCGGCGACGCGGTAATGGCAGGCCAGCGCGATCTCGGTGCCGCCGCCCAGCGCGGTGCCGTTGATGGCGCAGGCGACCGGCTTGCCGCAGGTTTCCATGCGCCGCAGCACTCGCGACAGCGAGGCGTTCCGCGCCAGCCGCTCGGCCACCGGCGTGTCCCGGTCGGCGCTGTTCTGGCTGGAGTTCAACGAAGCCTCGATCTGCTTGAGGTCGGCGCCGGCGGCGAACACCGGCTTGCCCGAGGTGAAGATCGCGCCCTTGATCGCATCGTCGCCGGCGAGGCGTTCGATGGCGGCCTCGATCTCGTCCATGAACTTCATGTCCATGACGTTCATGTTGCTGTCGCGGCGGTCGAAGAGCAGGGTGGCGATGCCGTCGGCGTCCACCGAGACGTGGATGACTTCAGTCATGAGTGTCGATTCCTTCAGGATGTCGGGTGGGGCTCAGACGAGCTCGATGATGGTGGCGCTGCCCATGCCGGCGGCTTCGCACAGCGAGACCAGGCCGGTGCCGACCTGGCGGCGCTCCATCTCGTCGAGCAGGGTGCCGAGGATCATGGCGCCGGTCGCGCCGAGCGGATGGCCCATGGCGATCGCGCCGCCATTGACGTTGATGCGCTCGTGCGGCACCGCGAGGCGTTCCATCAGGCACAGCACGACCGAGGAGAAGGCTTCGTTCAGTTCCCACAGGCCGATGTCCGAGGCCGTCATGCCGGCCTTCTTCAGCGCCTTCTGCGCGGCATGGCTGGGGGCGTCGAGCATCAGCGTGGGCTCGGAGCCGACGGCGGCCACCGAGCGGATGCGGGCGCGCGGCTTGAGACCGGCACGCGCGCCGGCTTCGGCATTGCCGACCAGCACCGCGGCGGCGCCATCGACGATGCCCGAGCTGTTGCCGGCGTGGTGCATGTGCTCGATGGCCTCGAGCTGCGGGTATTTCTGCAGTGCCACGCCGTCGAAGCCGTACTGCGTGCCCATCTCGAGGAAGGCGGGCTTGAGCGCGGCGAGCGATTCGAGCGTGGTGTCGGGCCGCAGCGCCTCGTCCCTGGCCAGCACCGGCAGGCCGAGCACGTCCCTGACCGGCACCACCGAACGCTCGAACCAGCCGTTCGCCCATGCCCGCGCGGCGCGGCGCTGGCTTTCCAGCGCATAGGCGTCGCACTGCCCGCGGCTGAAGCCGTGCAGCGTGGATAGCAGGTCGGCGCTGACGCCCTGCATGGTGAAGTACATCTTGAACGCGACCTGCGGATCGAGCGCCATCGCGCCGCCGTCGCTGCCCATCGGCACCCGCGACATGCTTTCGACGCCGCCGCCGATGGCCATGTCGTTCTGGCCGGAGGCGACCTTGGCCGCGGCGAAGTTCACCGCTTCCAGCCCCGAGCCGCAATAGCGGTTGAGCTGCATGCCCGGCACGCCGTGGTCGTAGCCTGCCACCAGCGCGGCGACGCGGGCGATGTTGCCGCCCTGTTCGCCGACCGGCACCACGCAGCCGAGCAGCACGTCCTCGACCAGGGTGCTGTCCAGGCGGTTGCGGTCGCGCAGGGCCTGCAGCATCTGCGCGGCGAGCTGCACGGGCGTGATTTCGGCGAGCGCGCCGTCGGCCTTGCCCTTGCCGCGCGGCGTGCGTACGTGGTCGTAGATGAAGACCTCGGTCATGACTGTCCTTTGTCGAAGGTGATGGTCGGGAGGACGACGCTCCATGGCGGCAGGCGTGTCGATGAAGGCCATGCTAGGGCAGGCGCCGGGGATTCCTGGAAATCCGAGTTTGAAACCGAACGTGATCGATATACGATCCGTATGGTGTTGAAAGAAATGAAGTTTTTTGCGCTGCAAAAAACCGAACAAAAATGTCGTGCCGGGCGGGCTTCGAAGGGTGAGACTTCGAAGGGCGGCCGGAGACAGGGCAGGGAGGCGGATCATGGGCAGGCAGACATCGAGGGCGGCTCCCGCGGCCAGGCAGGGCAGGACTCCGCGTGCGCAGGCCCCGGCCGTGCGCGCCGGGGCCGAGCCTGGCGCACGGCGCGCCCAGCCGTCGCAGGCGCGTGCGCGTTTCACCGTCGAGGCGATCATCGGCGCGGCCGACGAATTGCTGCGCACGCAGGGCGTGGATGCCGTCACCACCCGCAACGTGGCGCAACGCGCGGGTGTCTCGATCGGCGCGCTCTACCAGTATTTCCCGAACAAGGAGGCGATCCTGGTCGAGATCAGCAAGCGCATCATGGACGAGGCCTCCGTCGCCGCCTCGCCCGAGCTTTTCCGCCTCAACCGCCAGTCGCTGGACGAACTGCTGCAGGCCTTGTTCCGCAACACGGTGCAGACCGAAAAGCGGCTGCTGTCGCTGGGCAAGGACTTCTATCGCCAGTACGCCCGCAACATGCAGTTCGGCCGCGCGCAAGGCCTGGGCCGCGGCGATTGCAGCTCGGAGCAATTGGTGGCCAACTCGGAGCGTCTGCTGCAGCAGCATGCGGAAGAAATCGGCGAGCCCGACACCGCGTTGGCCGCCTTCATGCTCGTGCGCGGCATGCGCATCCTGCTCGCCACCGTCGTCGAGGAGCGGCCCGAACTGCTCGACTCTCCTTCGCTGGAGCCGATGCTGGTGCGCATTGCGCGCGGCATGCTCGATTCCCGCCAGGACCCGGCCGAGCCCTAGAAAAAGAGAAAGGGCGCCGACGGTTGCGTCGGCGCCCTTTGGTCTGGTCGGCGTCCGGAGGGTTCAGGAGCGCAGCGGCTGCGATACGGCGGTGGTGCGCATCGCGCCGGGCTGCTTGGTGCCTGCATCGCTCAGGCCGGGCCGGGTATGGCCCGGGCGGCTGCGGTCCGAGCGGGCTTCGCGGCCCACGCCCAGCCAGCAGGCCAGCGCCGGCAGCAGGAAGATCGCGCCGAGCACGTTCACCAGGAACATGAAGGCCAGCAGGATGCCCATGTCGGCCTGGAACTTCAGCGCCGAGAAGGCCCAGGTGCCGACGCCGATCGACATCGTCACCGCGGTGAATACCGCCGCGGTGCCGCGCTGGCGCATCGCTTCGTAGAAGGCTTCGCGCAGGCCGTAGCCGCGTTCGGCCATCTCGTGCTGCAGGCGCTCGTAGATGTAGATGCCGTAATCCACGCCGACGCCGACGCCGAGCGCGATCACCGGCAGCGTGGCGACCTTGAGGCCGATGCCCAGCAGCGCCATCAGCGCGTTGCACATGATGGTCACCAGCATCAGCGGCACGATCACGCACAGCACCGCGCGCCAGGAGCGGAAGGTCAGCCAGCACAGCAGCGAGATCGAGGCGAAGATCGAGGCCAGCATCTGCACTTCGGCCGTCTCGACCGCCTCGTTGGTGGCGATCGCCACGCCGGCGTTGCCGCCGGCCAGGCGGAAAGTGACGTTGGGCGTGTGGTCCTGGTCGATGAAGGCGCGGGCCTCGTCGACCACGTGCTTGAGCGTCGAGCCCTGGTGGTCGTTCAGGTAGACGGCGAGGTGGATGGTCTTGCAGCCGTGCGAATTGAGGCCGTTCTCCGGGTTGGCGGCGCGGCCGCCGGTGCGCAGTGCCGCTTCGGTGCGCTGCAGCGCGGCCCAGCGCGGATTGGCCTCGTTGTTGCCGGCGGCGTACAGCTTGGCCATGCTCGCCACGGTGCTGACCGACTGGACGCCGTCGAACGCCGCGCATGTGGAGGTCGAAGCGCTCGACGGCGTTCATGACGTCCCAGTTCAGGCAGGCTTCCTGGAGGTTCTCGGTTTCCGCATAGACCGACAGCACGTCCATGCCGATCGAGTAGTTGCTGATGATCGTGTCGTTGTCGAGGTTGTAGCGCGAGTCGGCGTGCAGCTCGGGCACGCCGCTGCCGATGTCGCCGGTCTGGAGCTGGCGCGAGTACCAGGTGGCGGCGGCCAGCAGCACCAGCATCACGGCGAAGGTGACCAGCGCCGGGCGCGGTTCGGACAGCGCCGAGACCTTCCACCACATCGGGTGCTTTTCCTTGTTGTCCACCGGCTGGTCGAGCGCCATGCGTTCGAGGTGCAGGTGGGACAGGATGATGGGCATGAACATCTTGTTGGTCATGATCATCAGCGCGACGCCGAGGCAGGCGGTCAGGCCCAGCTCGTGCACGATCGGGATGTCGATGACCATGATGACGAGGAAGCCCAGCGCGTTGGCGAGCAGGGCCATGATGCCGGGAATGGCGAGCTTGCGGAACGCGCCTTCGGCGGCTTCCATCGCGGTCTCGCCCGCCAGCACGTCCTGCTTCCAGGCGTTGGTCATCTGCACCGCGTGCGACACGCCGATCGAGAAGATCAGGAAGGGCACCAGCACCGACATCGGGTCGATGCCGTAGCCGATCAGCGGCAGGATGCCCAGCAGCCAGATCACCGGCAGCAGCGCCACCGCGATCGCCAGCACGGTGAGCTTGAGCGAGCGCGAATACAGCCACAGCAGCAGCGAGGTGGTGACGAAGGCGACGAGGAAGAACATCACCACGGTGAACAGGCCGTCCATGACGTCGCCCATCACCTTGGCGAAGCCGACGATCTGGATGTCGATGTCGCCCTGGGCGAATTCGGCGCGGATCGCCTCGAGCTTGCGCGCGACGCCGGCGTAGTCGAGCTTTTCGCCGGTTTCCGGATTGACTTCGAGCAGGTCGGCCTGCACCAGCGCCGACTTCAGGTCGTTGGCGACCAGGCGGCCGACCACGCCTGACTTGGCGACGTTGGCGCGCACCTGGTTCAGGCCTTCCGCGGTGGCCTCGAAGCGGGCAGGGATGACGACGTCGCCGTTGAAGCCTTCCTCGGTGACTTCGATGTAGCGCACGTTGGGGGTGAAGATCGAACGCACGCTGCCGCGATTGACGCCAGGGGTGAAGAAGACTTCGTCATTGACCTTGCGCAGCACCGGCAGGAAGTCGGCGTTGTAGATGTCGCCTTCGCCTTTCCATTGCACGCTGATCAGGATGCGGTTGGCGCCCGAGAAAGTGCCCGAATGTTCCAGGAAGGCCGCCATGTACTCGTGCTTGAGCGGAATCAGCTTGTTGAAGCCGGGGTCGAGGCGGGTGTTCAGCGCCGAGTAGCCGAGGCCCAGCGTCAGCAGCATGAAGAACAGGCCCAGCGGCTTGCGCCACCGGATCAGCATGCGGGCCATGACGGCGACGAAGGCGTCCGTCCGGGAGGGGGTGTGGGCGTGGCTCATTCGGTGGCTCCGTCTTGCGTGTTCCGTGGGGCGGGAGAGGGCGTGCGGACCTGCAGGCCGCCGTCGCTCGACAGCAGCCAGCGGCCGTCGCCGGCAAGGGCGATGTCGGTCAGGCTGGCGCGGCCTTCGCGGTTGGCGATGTCGAAATGCCGGCCGCCGTCCTTGCTCGACAGCACCATGCCGCCCTGGCCGACGAGCAGCAGTTCGCCGCCGGGCAGCAGGGCGTGGCCGTAGATCGAGACCGGCGCGGGGATCCTCGCCGCCTGCCAGGAATCGCCGCCGTCGGCGCTGGTGAACACGTTGCCGCGCATGCCGTAGGCCACCCAGCGTTCGCCGCCGAGGTGGGCCGCGCCGTACAGCGAGCCGTTGTAGAAGGGCGGAACGATCGCCCAGTTTTCACCGCCGTCGTCCGAGCGCAGCACGGTGCCGGCCTCGCCGACGATCAGCCAGTGGCGGCCGTCGGCCGACGAGGCGATGTCGTTCAGGTGCCAGTCGCTGAGATCCGGCAGCGCGTCCGGCGACCAGTTGCGGCCGTCGTCGGTCGAGCGCAGCACCTGGCCGAAGGCGCCGATGGCCAGCCAGTCGCCCGAAGGCAGTTGGCGCGCCGACATCAGCGGCTCGCCGTTCCGCTCGCTGAAGTTGGCTTCCTGCCAGTGCAGGCCGCCGTCCTCGCTGCGCAGGATCCAGCCTTCGTGGCCGAGCGCCAGGCCGCGCTTGCCGTCGGCGAAGACGACGCGGGTGATGAGCGCCTGGCGGTCCTGCGACAGCGCCGCCTTGGTCCAGGTCTGCCCGTCGTCGGCCGATACCAGGATCGAGCCCAGTTCGCCGGCGACGACGATGCCGGCGTCGGTGCGCTCGATGGTGGTGAGCTGCATGTTGTCGATCGGGATGCGCGTTTCCGCGAGCGGAGGCACGGGCCTGGGCGAGAACGCATAGATGCTGGCGGCGGTGACGATCAGTGCCATCGACATGCCTACGGGGGCGAGCATGGGGGTCTCCTCACTTTGTATCCGGATGCCGTCCGGAGACGGTGGCGGGGTGTGCGAATTATTGATCCGGCAGCGCTGGAGGCATCGTCCAAAAGGGTTACTGAGGGGCTGCCGACGGCTTGTAGAAGTGTTGCCGAAGGTTTGCCGTCCTCGCCGGATGCCTGCCGGGCGGTGGCGCTCCGAAGCTTGTCCAGCTTTTCGATGCCGCTGCGCGCGCCGTCAAAATCGATTCTTGATCCTTGTATTGAAAGGAAAAACCGGGATTTTCAGAGCCATCCGCGTTAGTCCGTTCAGACGATGAGGGCGGCAGGGGCCTGTGGAACATTGTGCCCACTGCGGCAGCGTCAGCCGCAAAACACATTGCGACACGCCCGCATCGGCGATCATGGAGGACAGGTAGATGGGCTCGATTGACAAGGATCTGATTCCCGGCGTTCTGGCCGAGGACTACATGACGCCCGAGGCGGTGGAACTGCTGGCGCGGGCACGGGCGATGGTGCCCAGGCTCGCCGAGCGCGCCTTCGACGCCGAGCAGGCCGGCAGGGTGCCGCCCGAGACGGTGGCGGAAATCAGCGACGCGGGCCTGTTCCGCGTGCTGCAGCCGAAGCGCTTCGGCGGCTACGAGCTGGATCCGCGGGTGTTCTACCGCATCCAGATGACGCTGGCCGAAGGCTGCATGTCCACCGCCTGGATCTACGGCGTGATCGGCGTGCACAACTGGCAGTTGCCGCTGTTCCCCGAGCAGGCCCAGCAGGACGTTTGGGGCAGGGACACTTCGGTGCGCATCGCCTCGACCTACATGCCGACCGGCAAGGCCGAGCCGATCGAGGGCGGCTACCGCTTCTCCGGGCGCTGGGGCTTTTCCAGCGGCTCCGAGCACTGCGACTGGATATTCCTCGGCGGCCTGCTGCCGAAGAAGGACGGTTCCGGCGCGCTCGAGCATGCGACCTTCCTGCTGCCCAAGGCCGACTTCCGCATCGAGCACAATTGGGACGTGCTCGGCCTGCGCGCCACCGGCAGCCACGACATCGTCGTCGATGGCGCCTTCGTGCCCGAGCACCGCACCCAGCGCACCAACGATCACAGCGACGCCGGCTGCCCGGGGCGCCAGACCAATCCGGGCTGGGTGTATCGCATCCCCTTCACCCAGGTGTTCCAGCGTGCGGTGTCCTCGGCCTGCATCGGCGCGCTCGATGGCGCGATCGCCCATTTCCGCGAGCGCGCCGCGGCCCACGTCGGCAAGCATGGCGCCAAGACGGCAGAAGACGTCAACGCCCAGCAGGCGGTGTCCGAGGCGATGATGGCCACCGACCAGCTCAAGCTGGTGCTGCTGCGCAACTACGCCCGCATCGTCGAATGTGCCAAGACCGGCGAGGCGATGCCGGTGGAGGAGCGCCTGCTGCAGCGCGCCCAGGCGTCGCAGGTGCCCAAGCTGTGCGCCGCCATGGTCGCCGAGCTGATGCGCGCCTGCGCGGCGTCGGGCACTTACCGGACAAATCCGATTGAGCGCGTGTTCCGCGACATCCACCAGTCCCGCGCCCACATCGCCAACAACGCGGACGCCTATTCGCGCGCCCACGGTGCGGTGATGCTCGGCCTGCCGAACGCCGATCCCTACATCTGAGCATCGCGCCATGACAGCCCCGCGCCATCACCGCCTCACGGTCCGGGCGGTCGTCGACGAGACGCACGACGCCAAGTCGCTCGTCTTCGACGTGCCGCCGGAACTGGCCGATGTCTTCAAATACCGGCCGGGCCAGTTCCTGACCCTGCGCCTGCCGGTGCTCGGGCGGCATCTGCCGCGCTGCTACTCGATGTCGAGCGCGCCGACGCTGGATGCCAGCCTGCGGGTGACGGTCAAGCGGGTGCAGGGCGGGCGGGGTTCGAACTGGCTGTGCGACCAGATCCGCCCCGGCGACGCGCTGGACGTGATGGCGCCCGCCGGGGTGTTCACACCGGTTTCGCTACAGGATGACTTCGTGCTGTGCGCCGGCGGCAGCGGCATCACGCCGGTGTTCTCGATCCTGCGTTCCGCGCTGGCTCACGGCCAGGGCCGCATCCTGCTGCTGTACGCCAACCGCGACGAGCGTTCGGTGATCTTCCGCGACGAGCTCAACGCGCTCGCCGCGCAGCATTCCGCCCGCCTGCGGGTGATCCACTGGCTCGACTCGGTGCAGGGCGTGCCTTCGGTCGCCCAGCTTGCCGAACTGGCGCGCGACTGGCGCCACGCCCAGGCCTTCATCTGCGGCCCCGGCCTGTTCATGGATGCGATGGTGTCGGCGCTGGCGCAGGCCGGCATGGATGGCGAGCACGTGCACGTCGAACGTTTCGCCTCCCTGCCCGACGAGGAGGACGTGGCCGCGATCAATGCTGCCGCACCTGCGCCGGCGACGGGCGTCGAGCGTGCCACGGTGGAGATCGAACTCGACGGCGAGCTGCATGTGCTGGAGGTCGCCGGCACCGAAACCTTGCTCGATGCGGCGCTGAAAGCCGGCATCAACGCGCCGTATTCCTGCCAGGCCGGCATGTGCGCGTCCTGCATGTGCCAGATCGTCGAAGGCGAGGTGCATCTGCGCCACAACGAAGTGCTCGACGCCAAGGACCTGGCCAAGCGCTGGACGCTGAGCTGCCAGGCGCTGCCGCTCAGCGAGCGCGTCAAGGTGCGCTTCCCGGGCTGATTCTTCCGCGCCCGACGTGCATTCCGCGCGGCGGGCGGCTTTTCGTTGCACCCCAAAAAAACTCGAACAAGGAGTAGGGAGATGAGTTTTTCCATTCCATTCCGCCGGGCAGGCGCGAGGACCGGGCGGCCTGCCGGTACGGCGCTCGCGCTCGGCATCGCCTTGATCGGTGCCGGCGCGCAGGCCGCGCCCACCGTCTATCTGGGCGACGAAACCACGCTCGACTATTCGCTGACGCTGTCCTATACCGCGTCGGCGCGTACCTCGAAGGCCGCGCGCGAATACCTGGATGACCTCAACAGCGACGACGCCACGCGCAACTTCAAGCGCGGCGCGCTGGTGAACAACCGCGTCAGCGCGCTCGGCGAATTGCGCCTGCGCCACGACAACGTCGGTGCGATGCTGCGCGCCAACACCTTCTACGACGCGGTGTACCGCGGCAGCAACGACAACGACTCGCCCGGCACGGTCAACAAGATCGGCGCGGCGGACGAATTCGTCGGCAAGACGCGCAGGCGCAGCGGCCGTGATTCGCAGTTGCTCGACGCATTCATCTACGGCAACTGGGTGGTGGGCGACGAGCAGTATCTGTCGCTCAAGCTCGGCCGCCATGTCGTCGCCTGGGGCGAGAGCCTGTTCTGGGCGAACATCAGCCAGGGCCAGTTGCCGGTCGATGCGACGAAGTTCAACGTGCCCGGCACCGAGGCCAAGGAGTCCTACCTGCCGGTGGGGCAGCTCTCGGCGACCCTGACCCTGAACGACAGCCTGAGCCTGACCGGCTACTACCAGTACGAGTGGGAAGAAACACGGCTGAACCCGGTGGGCGATTTCTTCGGCTCCGACACCTTCGGGCCCGGCGCGCAGTTCCATCGCCTGGCGCCCGGCGTCATTTCCGCACTGCCGGACAACAGCTTCGCGGTGGCCAACTTCGCCGGCGAGATCAAGCCGAAGGACTCGGGGCAGTGGGGCGTGGGCCTGCGCTACCAGCCAACCGACGCGATCGAGATCGGACTGTTCCACTACCGCTACCACGATCGTGTCGGGGCGATGCTGTTCGACTTCACCGGCACCACCAATTATTCGTCCTTCTCGCGCTTCGGCCGCCGCGCTTCGCCGGGCAGCGCGCCGTACTACAAGCTCGCCTATTTCGACGACATCAAGCTCACCGGCATCAGCCTCAGCAGCAAGATCGGCGACAGCGTCCAGTTCGGCGGCGACCTCAGCTACCGCGACGGCGCGCCGGTCTATCTCGACAACGGCAGCCCGGCCCGCGGCCGCTACCTGCAGGGCAACGTCAATGCCCTCTACATGATGGGTCCGAGCGCGCTTGCCCACCAGACCACGCTGATGGGCGAAGTGGTGCACCAGCGGATCATGGGCGTGGATGCGCTGACGGTCAGCGGCGGCATGGCCGGACAGAACGGCCGCTTCTCGAAGTATGTATATGACGGCCAGACGCGCGGCTCGACGCTGATCGGCCTGGGCGCGATCTTCGACTACCCGAGCGTCTTCAGCGGCTGGGACCTGAGCACGCGCGCGACCTGGACGCAGAACGTACAGGGCAGCGCCTATTCAGGCATGGGGCGCGATGAAAAGCGGCTGACCCTCGGCGCCGACCTCAAGTATCTCGGCAACCTGTCGCTCGGCCTCACCTGGGTCAACTACCTCGGTTCGCCCAGCCTCAGGCACCAGCGCACGATGGCCGACCGCGACTACGTCTCCTTCAACGCCAAATACACTTTCTGAGACGCGACGACATGAGCAAGAACATCAACGGACTTCTGTGCGTGCTTGCGGCCGCAGCGCTGGCGCATGCGCCGGCGCTGCAGGCCAGGGCGACGGCGGAGGAAGTCGCCCGCCTGGGCAAGGATCTGACCTGCGTCGGCGCCGAGCGCGCCGGCAATGCCGACGGCAGCATCCCCGAATGGAGCGGCAAATGGCTCGGCGTGCCCTCGCACGTCGATTTCAAGGGCACCGGCAATCATCCGGTCAACGCCTACCCCGACGACAAGCCGCTGTTCGTCATCACCGCGGACAACATGGCCCAGTACGCCGAGCGTCTGTCGGACGGGCAGAAAGCCCTGTTCGAGAAGTACCCGAAGACCTTCCGCATGCCGGTCTATCAAAGCCGGCGCGACTTCCGCTTGCCGGATTTCGTCTGCGAGGTGACGCGGCGCAACGCCGCCGAGGCCGAGCTGGTCGATGACGGCGAAGGCGTGATCGCCACCACCGGCGGCATCCTGTTCCCCTTCCCGAAGAGCGGGCTGGAGCTGTTGTGGACCTCGTCGATCTTCACCTTCCGGCCCTTCTCCGAGGAACTGATCTCGGACAACGCCTATGTGCTCGCGGACGGCAAGGTCAACTGGGGGCGGGTCAAGTCGCGCAACCTCGCCGCGCACCTGGCGCCGGATGCCAGATGGAGCACCACCGACGGTCGCCAGTCGTCCTTCTACCTGAACGAAACCCTGCTGCCCGAACGCGACAAGGGCGAGATCAATACCGGCGTGGAGTTCTGGAACCACAAGGCCAAGCCGCGCCAGAGCTGGCGCTACGACCCCGGCACCCGCCGCGTGCGGCAGTCGCCGGGTTATGGCTTCGACATGTCCTTCCCCGGCTCCGGCGGCTCGATCACGGTCGACGAGGTGCGGCTGTTCAATGGGACGCCCGAACGCTACGAATGGCGGATCGTCGGCAAGCGCGAGCTGTACATCCCCTACAACGCCTACCGGCTGCATTCGCCGGCGGTGAAATATGCGGAGCTGATCCAGCCGGGCCACATCAATCCCGATCACATGCGCTACGAGCTGCACCGCGTATGGGTGCTGGAAGCCCAGCTCAAGGAGGGTTTCCGCCACCTGTACAGCAAGCGCGTGATGTACATCGACGAGGATAGCTGGCTGATGATGATGGGCGAGAACTACGATGCCCGTGGCGGCCTGTGGCGGACATCGATGATGAACTACTTCTACGCCTACGAAGCCAATACCTGGCAGGCGGGTGTGGGGCTCTATCACGATCTGCAGAGCGGGACCTACCTGGCTTTCAACCTGGTGAACGAGCAGCGCAACGGCTACACGCTCAACACCGGCAAGCTGAGCGACAAGGATTTCGGTCCGGAAGCGGCGCGCCGGTCCGGCTTGTGATCCGGGCCCGGAAACGGGCGGAAGGGGCGGCGGACGCGATGTGTCCGCCGCCCTTTTTTCTTGCCTGCCACGGCCTGTGGCCTCGTCCCTTGCTGTTAGTCCCATCGGACGATGGCGCGGAAGAGGCGTTTCCATACTCTCGTGGCAAAGGGCCGATTCGGCGCCGGAGACGCCGGCGGAGTCGGGATCATCATCGGCAGGAGAGGCCGCGCCGGGTGCGCGGCGGCCGCGACGAGGAGACGGAACATGGCAGGTCGTTTGCAGGGCAAGGTGGCGTTCGTGACGGGCGGCGGCAGCGGCATCGGTGCCGCGACCGCGCAGCGCTTCGCGCAGGAAGGCGCGACGGTGGTGGTGTGCGGCCGCCGCCGCGAGCCGCTGGACGAAACCGTGGCGCGCATCGCCGCGGCCGGCGGCAAGGCCGAGGCGGTGGTGGCCGACGTCAGCGACGAAGCCGCCTTCACCGCCGCGCTGGAAGCCGCGGCGGCACGCCACGGCGGCCTCGACGTGCTGGTCAACAACGCCATGGCCTACACCTGGGGCGCCATCGAGGACATGAGCACCGCCGACTGGCACGCCAACTTCGCCACCTCGGTCGACGGCACCTTCTGGGGCACGCGCGCCGCGCTGCGGCTGATGAAGGGCAAGGGCGGCGCGGTGGTCAATCTGTCGTCGATCTGCGGCCAGCTCGGCACGCCGTGGATGGCCGGTTACTCGGCGGCCAAGGCGGCGGTCGACAACTTCTCGCGCGCCGCGGCGGCCGAAGGCGCGCCGCACGGCATCCGCGTCAATGTGGTGATCCCCGCCGTGGTCGAGACGCCCGCCACCGCCGGCATGCTGGCCGACGAGGCTTCGCGCCGCAACACCGAGAAGCTGATCCCGATGGGGCGCGTCGGCCAGCCGGACGAACTGGCCAATGCCATCCTGTTCCTCGCCAGCGACGAAGCCTCCTACATCACCGGCGCCAGCCTGCCGGTCGACGGCGGCCGTTCGTCGGTGCTGGTGACCGCGCTGTGAGTACCGGCATGGCCGCCTTCCCGCACCTGTTCAGCCCGCTGCGGCTGGGCGAGCTCGAACTGGCCAACCGCATCGTGATGGCGCCGATGACGCGCAACCGCGCCGACGCCCGGGGCGTGCCCGGCGAACTGATGGTGGCGTACTACGCCCAGCGCGCCGATGCCGGCCTGATCGTCGCCGAAGGTGCCTGGCCGAGCGCCGCCGGACAGGCCTATTGCCGCCAGCCGGGCATCGCCACGTCGGCGCAGATCGACGGCTGGCGCAAGGTCACCGAGGCCGTGCATGCGCGCGGCGGACGCATCGTGCTGCAGATCATGCACGCGGGCCGGATCGGCAGCCGCCACATCAAGGGCGAGGGCGTCGATACCGTGGCGCCGTCGGCGATCCGCGCCGCCGGCGAAGTCTTCACCGACAGCGCCGGCATGCAGGCTTACGACATGCCGCGCGAACTGGCCGCGGACGAAGTCCGCGCGGTGGTGGCCGAGCACCGCCAGGCGGCGCTGAATGCGCGCAGGGCCGGCTTCGACGGTGTCGAACTGCATTGCACTAGCGGCTACCTGCCGATGCAGTTCATGTGTTCCGGCACCAACCAGCGTGGCGACGAATACGGCGGCGACGCCGGCAACCGGGTGCGTTTCGTGCTGGAGTGCCTGCAGGCGATGGCCGATGCGATCGGGCCGGGCCGGGTGGGGCTGCGCTTCAACCCGGGCAACACCTACAACGACACCGCCGATGCCGACCCGGCGGCGACCCACGCGGCGCTGGCGAGCCAGGCAGGACGGCTGGGCCTGGCTTACGCGCATGTGATGCGCGCGCCGGTGCCGGACATCGATGCCTTCGGCCTCGCGCGCGAAGGTTTCGGCGCCGCGCTGATCCTCAACGACGGTTTCGATGGCGCCACGGCCGAGGCCGCCGCGGCGGACGGCAGCGCCGCCGCGGTGTCCTTCGCGCGGCATTTCATCGGCAATCCGGACCTGGTGCGGCGGCTGCGCGACGGCCTGCCGCTGGCGCGTTTCGACCGTAGGACGCTGTATACGCCGGGCGCCGAAGGCTATACCGATTACCCGGCGGCCGAGGAGGCAGAAGCATGATCTATTGGGAAGACATGGTGCTGGACGAAGCGCGCGAATCGCCCGAACGCTACGTGCTGAGCGCCGAGAACATCAAGGCTTTCGCCACCGAGTGGGATCCTTTCCCGCCGCACATCGACGAAGCCGCGGCGGCGAAATCGCCGATCGGGCAGTTGTTCGCGGCCGGTGTGCACCTGCTGTCGATCACGATCCGGCTGAGCCACGGCATCCCCAGCGGCGAGACCGCGTCGATCGCCGGCCGCGGCTGGGACAGGCTGCGCTTCCATCGTCCCGGCGTGGCCGGCGACGAACTGCGGGCGCGGGTGACCCACGTCGAGCGCGGGCCGGGTTCGAAGCCGGACCGCGGCGTGGTGACCTCGCGCTTCGAGCTGCTGAACCAGCGCGGCGAGGTGGCCGTCAGTTTCGATGCCCAGGTCGTGATGCTGCGCCGCGAGCCGCTCGCGGCCTGACAAAAACCAAGCAAGGAGAACATCTTGAAGATTCTTGTCCCGGTGAAGCGGGTCGTCGACTACAACGTGAAGGTACGGGTCAAATCCGACAACAGCGGGGTCGAGCTGGCCGGCGTGAAGATGTCGATCAATCCCTTCGACGAGATCGCCGTCGAGGAGGCCGTGCGCCTGCGCGAAGCAGGCACGGCGACCGAGGTGGTGGCGGTGAGCTGCGGCACCGCCGCGGCGCAGGAAACCCTGCGCGGCGCGCTGGCGATGGGGGCGGACCGCGCCATCCTCGTCGAAACCGATGCCGAGCTGCAGCCGCTGGCGGTGGCCAGGCTGCTGAAGGCGGTGGCCGAGCGGGAACAGCCGACGCTGGTGATCTGCGGCAAGCAGGCGATCGACGACGACGCCAACCAGACCGGGCAGATGCTGGCCGGCCTGCTGGGCTGGGCGCAGGCGACCTTCGCCTCGAAGCTGGTGCCGGATGGCGGCAAGACGCGCGTCACGCGCGAGATCGACGGCGGCCTGGAAACGATCGAGCTCAGCCTGCCGGCGGTCGTCACCGCCGACCTGCGGCTGAACGAGCCGCGCTACGCGACGCTGCCCAACATCATGAAGGCGAAGAAGAAGCCGCTCGACGTGCTGCCGGCGGCCGGACTGGGCGTGGATGTCGCGCCGCGCCTGCGCCACGTGCGCCATGCCGAACCGGCGGCGCGCAAGGGCGGGGTCAAGGTGGCCGACGTGGCCGAACTGGTGAACAAGCTTCGCAACGAAGCGAAGGCGATCTGAGGCGGACGATGAAGACCCTGGTCATTGCGGAACACGACAACAAGCAACTGGCGGCGGCGACGCTCAATGCCGTCACTGCCGCAGCGCATTTTGGCGGCGAGATCGACCTGCTGGTGGCCGGCGCGGATTGCGGCGGGGTCGTCGCGCAGGCATGCGCGGTGGCCGGCGTGGCGCGCGTCTTGAAGGCGGATGCGGCCCACTATGCCGATGCGCTGGCGGAAAATCTGGCTGTCCTGATCCAGCGCGTGGCGGGCGAAAACGGTTACCGCGCCGTGCTTGCCGGGGCGTCGGCTTTCGGCAAGAATCTCGCCCCTCGCGTGGCGGCCCTGCTCGACGCGGCGGCGGTTTCGGACGTGGTGGCGATCGCCGCGGCGGGACGCTACGAGCGGCCGATCTACGCCGGCAACGTGCTGGTGGCGGTCGAATCGGACCAGGCGCTCGACGTGCTGACGGTGCGCACCACGGCCTTCGATGCCGCCGCCGGCGGCGGTGCCGCGGCAGTGGTGGAGATCGCGGCAGGCCCCGATCTGGCACTGTCGCGCGTGCTCGGCCGCGAACTGAGCAAATCCGAGCGGCCGGAACTCGGCGCAGCGGCGGTCGTCGTATCCGGGGGCCGCGGGCTGGGCAGCGGCGAGAACTATCACCGCATCCTCGATCCGCTGGCGGACGTGCTTGGGGCCGCACTCGGCGCTTCGCGTGCGGCGGTCGACGCGGGCTTCGTGCCCAACGACTACCAGGTCGGCCAGACGGGCAAGATCGTCGCGCCGGGCCTGTACCTCGCGGTGGGCATCTCGGGGGCCATCCAGCATCTGGCCGGCATGAAGGATTCGAGGGTGATCGTGGCGATCAACAAGGATCCGGACGCACCGATCTTCCAGGTGGCGGATTACGGCCTGGTTGCCGACCTGTTCGAGGCCGTGCCCGCGCTGACTTCGAGCCTGGCAGCAGTCTGAGACGGCAAGCCTTCCGGCTGCCGGCATGAAACTGAAGGGGAAGGGCTGTGAGCGACATTGAACTGGGACTGCCGGAATACGACGCGATCGTTTCGGCGCTTTACGATGCGTCGCTCGACAGCCGGCGCTGGGGCGAGGCGCTGGAACGGTTCCGCGTGCTGTTCCAGGCCAACTACGCGACCCTGATCCTGCGCAGCCCGGAAGTGGCCAATCTCGGGATGATGATCGCCGTGGGCGTGGAAGGGGGCGACAAGGTCACCTACCTGCCCTATGGCCATTCGATGACGCCCTTCGCCAACCAGCCGGCCGACAAGGTCTTCCTGGTGCAGGACCTGATGACCGAGTCCGAATGGCGGCGCACGGCCTATTACCAGCACTGGTGTGAGCCGGTCAACGTGTTCCACGTCATGGGCGCCGACATCTCGACGCCCGATTCGGGCAAGCTGCGTTTCCGCCTGACGCGTCCCGAATCCGCGCCGCGCTTCAGCGACCTGGATCGCGCCCGCTGCGAGGCGCTGCTGCCGCACCTGCGGCGGGCGCTGCACATCCATAACCTGCTCGACCGCAGCGAATCGCTCGGCACGCTGTATTCGCAGGCCATCGGGCGCCTGTCGGTGGGCACCATCGTGCTCGACGACGGCGGCCGGGTGCTGGAACAGAACCTGATCGCGCGCGAGCTGCTCGAGGCCAGCGACGGCCTGAAGCTGGTCGGCGGCAGGCTCGAAGCCTCCTATCCGAGCGACAACCGCGAGTTGCAGTCGCTGATCCGCAATGCCTTCGTGCGCCAGCGCCCGGACGGCGGCGATGCGCTGATGGCGGCGTCGGCGATGTCGGTGTCGCGGCCGTCGGGGCTGGTCAGCCTGGGCGTGGTGGTCGAGCCGGTGCCGTCGCAGGAATGGGCCGAAGGCAAGGGCCAGCCCTCGGTGCTGGTCTATATCCGCGACGCCACCGGCAAGTCGCTGGCGAGCACGGCGGCAGCGAAGCAGTTGTTCAACCTGACGCCGGCCGAAACCGCGCTGGCGATGGAACTGGCCAACGGCCTGTCGCTGGAAGAGGCGGCCGAGGCGCTGAACATCCGCCGCAACACCGCGCGCGCCCATCTGCGTTCGATCTTTTCCAAGACCGGCGTGCGGCGCCAGACCGAACTGGTGCGCATCATGCTCAACAGCGTCGCCGCGCTCAGCCGCAGCCAGTAGGTGCCGGCCTGGGCGCGGCCGGCAGGACCTGCGGACAGGGCTATTCGCCGTCCTGCCGCGCGGGTTCGGCGTAGGCGCCGACGCCAATCAGGTATTGCCCGACGCGCACGATGTAGCTGCGCTTGCCTTCGTTCTTGCGGGTGAGCGGGTTGCGGAAGGTGTAGCGGATTTCGCCTTCGCCCTTGTTGCGGGCGATGTCGATCATGTCCTTGACGAAGTGGCGTCCGTTCACCGGGTCGATCAAGTCGGTGGCCTTGCGCCCGACCAGGCGGGGCTGGCCGCCGTGCGCGTGCATGATCTCGTCGTCGAGGCCGATCACGAAGACGTAGAGGTCGTCCTGGACGAAGCCGCCGTTCAGGCTGTTGAAGCGGGCAAAGGCGTCCTCGCCGCTGAGCTTGAGGGTGTGCACCGCGCGCCAGAGGAGCGATTTCGCCAGTTCGAAGCTGGGATGCGGCGCGTAGTAGCCGATCACCAGGATGTGGTCGCCCACCCGGCGCCAGGATGCGATCTTGGTCTCGTTGACGCCGCGCACGGGGTTGTTCCAGCGGTATTCGATCTGCCCGGCGGGCCGCGCCTTGGCGCTTTCGATCATGTCGCGGAAGAAGAAGCGGCCATCGGTGTCGGTGACGCCGGCCACGTTGCGGCCGATCAGCGTGGTCGAGCTGCCGCCGCTGGCGAGGAAATTGCCCTGGATGTCGAGCACATACACGTAGAGCTCGCCATCGACGAATTCGCCCGCGCGGCTGAAGCCCGCCATGGCCTGGTCGCCATGCGCGCGCAGGTGGGCTTCGGCCTGGTCGAGCAGCACCTGCGCCTTGGCCGCATCGCTGCGCGTGGCGGTTGCGGAGGCGGGCGGAGCGGCGGCATCCGCGGCGTGAAGCGCGCCGGCCAGCAGCGTGCAGCCCAGCGTGACGGCGACGGCGAGGGTCTTGAGCGGTGTCATGGGACGAATCCTCGGTATGGACTTGGCGTCCTGCGATTGTAGGTTCAGGGCGCCGATCCGGTCTTAGTCCGCCTGGACGATGCCGGCGCGGAATGCCGCCGCCGATACTGCCTCATCTTCTTTTGCGCCCTGTGCGGGCATTTCCAGGAGTGATTCGTGACCATTTCCGTCGTCACCGGCTCGGCCTCAGGCATCGGCGCAGCCGTCAGTGAGCAGCTCAAGCGCGCGGGACACCGCGTCATCGGCATCGACCGCCAGAACGCCGACATCGTCGCCGACCTGTCGACCGCGGCGGGACGCAAGGCCGCGGTCGAGGCCGCGCTGGCGGCCTGTGGCGGCACGCTCGACGGCCTGGTCTGCTGCGCCGGCCTCGGGCCGACCGCACCCTCCAGCGGCGTGATCGTCGGCGTGAACTACTTCGGCATGACCGAACTGGTCGATGGCCTGGAAGAGGCGCTGTCGCGGGGCGACAAGCCGGCGGTCCTGCTGATCGGTTCGGTGGCCGCGGTCCACGGCGTCGACAAGCTGCCGATGGTGGCGGCGATGCTGGCCGGCGACGAGGCGGGGGCGCTTGCCCAGGCCGACGAAATGGCCGTGCCGCAGGCCGCCTATTCCGGCTCGAAGTATGCAATCTCGGTGTTTGCGCGCAAGAAGGCGGTCGAGTTCGGGCCGAAAGGCATCCGCATCAACGTGGTCGCGCCGGGCGCGGTCGAGACGCCGCTGTTCGCCGCGTCGCTCGCCGATGCGCGTTATGGCGAGGCCACGCGCAAGTTCGTGGCGCCGGTCGGGCGCCCCGGCAGGCCGGACGAGATCGCCAGCGTGGTCGCCTTCCTGCAGTCGGAACAGGCCAGCTTCGTGCATGGCACGGTCGTCTTCGTCGATGGCGGCATGGATGCGATGACCCGCAGCGACCGCTTCTGACCGTCGCGCTGCAACCGTGTCCAGCCGAACCGGCCCGCGTGGCCGGTTCGGCGTTTACGCTGCCACCGCCGCATGGTCCGAACCGACGATGACGGGCCGCGCCCCGCCGCTAGACTGGCGCCGATGGTTCGATGGAGTGAGGCGATGAACAAGGTGGCTTTCATTACCGGCGCCAGCCGCGGCATCGGCCGCGAGACGGCGCTGGCGTTCGCCCGTGCCGGTTTCGACGTGGCGCTCAGCGCGCGGACGCTGGAAGAGGGCGAGACGCATGCCCATGCGCTGACCCACGCCGATGGCCGCCCGCTTGCCGGCAGCCTTGCCGCCACGGCCGCGGCGGTGCGCGCACTGGGGCGCGAGGCGCTTGCGGTGCGCATGGACCTGCTCGACGAGGACTCGGTGCGCGGCGCGGCCAGTGCGGTACTGGAGCATTTCGGCAGGATCGACGTGCTGGTCAATAACGCGATCTACCAGGGCGCGGACATCAACGCCCCTTTCATGGCGCTGGACGTCGATGGCTTGCAGCGCATGTTCCAGGGCTATGTGGTGGCGCCGATGCTGCTGACGCAGTGCCTGTTGCCGGCGATGCTGGCGCAGGGCGGCGGCACGGTCATCAACGTGAGCTCGGGGGCCGGCGAGAGCGATCCGCCGGTGGCCGCCGGCAAGGGCGGCTGGGGTTACGCCTACGGCGCCGGCAAGGCCGCAGTGTCGCGCCTGTCCGGGGTGCTGGCGGCGGAGTTCGGCGAACGGGGCATCCGCGCCTACACGCTGAATCCGGGCGTGGTGGCGACCGAGGCGCTGCACGCGACCATCGGCGACAAGGGCGTCGTCGCCCTGCGCAACGGGGTGGCGCCGCCCGAGGTGCCGGCTGCCGTGCTGTGCTGGCTGGCGACTGCGGCGGAGGCCGCCCGCTTCCAGCGCCGTACCATCCAGGCACAGCCTTTCGCCCTCGAGCACGGCATCGTGTCCGACTGGCGCGAACCGGCGGCCGGGCTCGCCTGAGCCGGTTTTGCCGCATTCATTGACAGAGGAGTAGCACTTTTGATGAGCATCGAACGCGAATCGATGGAGTTCGACGTGCTGATTGTCGGCGGCGGCCCCGCGGGGCTGTCGGCGGCGATCAGGCTCAAGCAGCTGGCGTCGGCCAAGGGCCAGGAACTGTCGGTGTGCCTGATCGAGAAGGCTGCCGAGATCGGCGCCCACATCCTGTCGGGCGCGGTGATGGACCCGCGGGCGCTGAGCGAGCTGCTGCCGGACTGGAAGGAGCAGGGCGCGCCGCTCAAGACCGCGGTGACCGAGGACAAGGTGCTGTTCCTCGACGAGAGCGGCGCGCGCCAGATCCCCAACGGGCTGCTGCCGGACTGTTTCGTCAACCACGGCAACTACATCGTGCGCTTGGGCAACGTGGTCAAGTGGCTCGGCGAGCAGGCCGAGACGCTGGGGGTGGAAGTCTATCCGGGCTTCGCCGGCGCCGAGATCCTGTACGACGAGGCCGGTGCGGTGAAGGGCGTGGCCACTGGCGACATGGGCCTGAACCGCGACGGCACGCCCGGCCCGCACCACCAGCCGGGCATGGAACTGCACGCCAAGTACACCCTGTTCGCCGAAGGCTGTCGCGGCCACCTGGGCAAGCAACTCGAGGCGAAATACAAGTTGCGCGACGGCGCCGACCCGCAGACCTACGGCATCGGCATCAAGGAGCTGTGGGAGGTCAAGCCTGAGAATCACCGTCCCGGCCTGGTGGTGCACACCGCCGGCTGGCCGATGGACAGCGCCACCTACGGCGGCGGCTTCGTCTATCACCTCGAGGACAACCTGGTCGCGGTCGGCTACGTCGTCGGGCTGAACTACAGCAACCCGCACCTGTCGCCCTTCGAGGAGATGCAGCGCTACAAGACCCACCCCGAGATCCGCAAATATCTCGAAGGTGGCAAGCGGCTGCAGTACGGCGCCCGCGCCATCGCCGCGGGCGGGCTGCAGAGCCTGCCGCGGCTGATCTTCCCGGGCGGCGCGCTGATCGGCGACGATGCCGGCTTCCTCAACGCCGCGCGCATCAAGGGCAGCCACGCGGCGATCAAGTCGGGCATGCTCGCGGCCGAAGCGGCCTTCGAAGCGCTCGAGCAGCAGCGCCAGCGCGATGCGCTGACCGCCTACCCGTCGGCCTTCCAGGATTCCTGGCTGCACGCCGAGCTGCACAAGACGCGCAACTTCAAGCCCTACATGAAAAAGGGCCTGTACCTGGGCTCGCTGCTGTTCGGCATCGATCAGGTGCTGTTCAAGGGCAAGGTGCCGTGGACGCTGCACAACACGGCGGATCACACGGCGCTCAAGCCCGCAGCCGACTGCGCGAAGATCGACTACCCGAAGCCGGACGGCGTGCTGAGCTTCGATCGGCTCTCTTCGGTGTTCCTGTCGAACACCAACCACGAGGAAGAGCAGCCCTGCCACCTGCAGTTGAAGGACGCCACGGTGCCGATCACGATCAATCTCGCCAGGTACGATGCGCCCGAGCAGCGCTACTGCCCGGCCGGGGTGTATGAGATCGTGCGGGAAGAGGCCGGCCCGCGGCTGCAGATCAACGCGCAGAACTGCGTGCACTGCAAGACCTGCGACATCAAGGACCCGACCCAGAACATCAACTGGGTCGTGCCCCAGGGCGGAGAGGGGCCGATCTACCAAGGAATGTGATACCAGGCGTACCATCGCGTCCTTCCTGCCCCTGCGCGCTGCCGGCGCGCGTTTCCGGACTGCGATGCGCAAGATCATCCACTGCGATTGCGACTGCTTCTACGCCTCGGTCGAGATGCGCGACGACCCGGCGCTGCGTGGACGGCCGCTTGCGGTCGGCGGGCGGGCGGAAACGCGCGGCGTGATCGCCACCTGCAACTACGAGGCGCGCGCCTTCGGCGTGCATTCGGCGATGCCGACCGCGCGGGCGCAGCAACTCTGTCCGCAGCTCCTGCTGCTGCCGCCGGATTTCGAGCGCTACCGCGCGGCGTCGAAGCAGATCCTCGCCATCTACCGCGACTACACGCCGCTGGTCGAGCCGCTGTCGCTCGACGAAGCCTATCTCGACGTCAGCGGCGTCGATCGCTGCAAGGGCTCGGCCACCTTGATGGCCGAGGAGATCCGCGGCCGCATCCGCGCCGAAGTCGGTATAACCGCGTCTGCCGGCATCGCGCCCAGCAAGTTCGTCGCCAAGGTGGCGAGCGACTGGAACAAGCCGGATGGGCAGTTCGTGGTGCGGCCCGAGGAAGTCGATGCCTTCGTCGCCGCGCTGCCGGTGAAGAAGATCTTCGGCGTCGGCAAGGTCACGGCGGCGCGACTGCAGGCGCTGGGGGTGAACACCTGCGGCGACCTGCGCGCCTGGAGCCTGGCCGAGCTGGCGCAGGAATTCGGCAGCTTCGGCGCCAGCCTGTACCGCCTGTGCCGGGGCATCGACGAACGGCTGGTGTGCCCCGACCGCATCCGCAAATCCTTGTCGATCGAGACCACTTACGTCACCGACCTGCCCGATCTCGAAGCCTGCCGGACCGAACTGAAAGTGCTGATCGGCGAGTTCGGCGAGCGCTTCGACCGCGCGCGCGAGACACGGCCGGTGCACAAGGCGGTGGTCAAGATCCGATTCGACGATTTTTCCCGCACCACCGCCGAATGCGTCTGCGAGGCGCCGGACGAGCAGGTGTGGCTGGCGCTGCTCGACGAGGCGCATGCGCGCAAGGCGCGGCCGGTGCGGCTGCTGGGGGTCGGCGTGCGTTTCGCCGAGGATGAGGGCGCGGCAGCCGGCGCCGGGCAGATCGCGCTGGATTTCGCCGGCTGAGCCTTGTTTGCTCATTATCTTTCCACCCCCTGATCCGGCAGTCTGCCGACCTTTCTCGACCTTCCCTGCAGGACATATCCCGATGGCCGAACGTGCCGATGCCGCAGCCCTCGCTGACGGCGATCCTCCCTCCGTGATGCCCGCGCACGAACAGCCGGCAAGCCTTGCGACGCTGTACCGCGAGTTGTGGCGGCACGCGGCGGGCGCGCGCCACCTGATCCTGTTTGCCTTCGCGCTGCTGCTGGTGTCCCAGCTTTTCAAGCTCGGCGTGCCCTGGCTGGCGGGCAATGCGATCAACGCCATCCAGGCCGGCGGCGTGGAAGGGCTGCCGGGGGCGTCGCGCTGGCTGGCGCTGGTGTTCGCCGCCATCGTTGCCAGCTGGCTGCTGCACGGGCCGGGCCGCATCCTCGAGCGCAACGTCGCGCTCAAGGTGCGCGAGCGCATGTCGGCGCTGCTCGTCGGGCGCCTGGTGGGCGCGCCGCTGGCCTGGCACGAAGGCCACCATTCGGGCGAAACCACCCACCGCGTGCAGCAGAGCACGCGCGCGCTGTACGACTTCGCCCAGAGCCAGTTCATCTATTTGCAGAACACGGTGAAGCTGGTCGGGCCGATCATCGCGTTGTGGCTGATCTCGCCGCTGGTCGGCATCGTCGCGATGCTGGGCTACGGCCTGATCGGCCTGCTGATCACCCGTTTCGACCGCGTCATGATGCGCATCGCGCTGGACGAGAACCGCGCCGAGCGCGCCTATTCGGCTACGCTGGTGGATGTGCTGGGCAATGTGTTCTCGGTGCTGGCGCTGCGCCGGGGAGAGGGCGTGGCTCAATTGATCGGCAAACGCCTGGCGGCGGTGTTCGGCCCGTTGCGGCGCGGCATCGTGCTCAACGAACTGAAGTGGTGCACCGTCGACCTGCTGGCGAATGCGCTGTGGTGCGTGCTGGTCGTCGTGTATGCGGCCGAGGCTGCCGGGCTGATCGAGTTTGGTGGCGGCGCGGCCGTGCTGGCCGGCGCGGCTGGCGGCATCGCGCTGGGCAAGGTCTTCATGGTGTACGAATACGCGCAGCAGGCCGGCGGCGTGATCACCGCGATCGCGGCGCACTTCCAGTCGCTGGCACGCCAGCGCGCCGACTACGCCACCGCGCAGCCGGTGCTGGAAGCAGGGCAGGCGTCGCCGGTCGTGCCGCTGCTGGACGCCGAGACAGGCGGCTGGCACGAGCTTGAACTGCGGGACGTGCGCTTCGCCCATGCCGCAGCCCGCGGCGGCGCGTCGCTGCGGGTCGAACGGCTCGAATTGGCGCGCGGCCGGCGCTATGCGCTGGTCGGGCCGAGCGGCGGCGGCAAGAGCACCTTGCTGCGCCTGCTGGCCGGGCTGGACGAGGCGCCGGGCTGCAGCCTGCGGATCGATGGCCGGGAAGTGCCCGCCGAGGCGGACACGCTGCGCCACATGGCGACGCTGATTCCGCAGCAGGCCGAGATGTTCGACGGCACGCTGGCCGAGAACCTGCTGCTCGGCGGCGAGGCGCTGGCCGAGCGGATCGCCGCCGCGCTGCATGCGAGCTGCGCCGACGCCATCGTCGATGGACTGGCGGGAGGGCTGGAGTCGCGCGTCAGCGAAGGCGGCGCGAACTGGTCGGGCGGCCAGCGCCAGCGGCTGGCGCTGGCGCGCGGCGTGCTGGCGGCCGAAGGCAGTTCGCTGGTGCTGCTCGACGAACCGAGCAGCAGCCTCGACCCCGAAACCGAAGGCCGGGTTCTACGGCCGCCTGTTCGAGCACTTCGCCGATGCGGCCATCGTGTCCTCGGTGCATCGGCTGCACCTGCTCGACCGCTTCGACGGCGTCATCCTGATGCGCGGCGGACGGATCGAGGCGACCGGCAGCGCCTGGGAACTGGCGCAGTCGTCGGCACTGTTCCGCGAACTGCTCGCCGCGCAGGGGGCGGAGGCTCAGTCGCAGGCGCGCTGAAACCCAGGGGCAGGGAGCGCCGTCAGGCGTTCTTGCGCTTCTGCCACAGCACGTCGCCGCGCCCGCCGGCACGGTTCAGCACGCGGCCGAGCACGAACAGCAAGTCGGACAGGCGGTTGAGATACTGGCGCGGGCCGTCGTTGATCGTTTCCTCCAGCGCCACCGCCACCAGCGCGCGTTCGGCGCGGCGGCACACGGTGCGGGCATGGTGGGCCAGCGCCGCCGCGCGGGTGCCGCCCGGCAGGATGAAGTCCTTCAGCGGTTCGAGCGGCTCGTTGAAGCGGTCCAGCTCGTTTTCGAGGTGGGTCACCTGGCGTTCGGTGATCATGCTCATGCCCGGGATGCACACTTCGCCGCCGAGGTCGAACAAGTCGTGCTGCACGTCGGTCAGCAGTGCGCGCACGTCTTCCGGCAGCTCTTCGCACAGCAGCAGGCCGACGACCGAGTTGGTCTCGTCGATTTCGCCCAGCGCATGGATGCGCAGGCTGTCCTTGGAAACGCGCCTGCCGTCGCCCAGGCCGGTGGTGCCGGCGTCGCCGGTGCGGGTGTAGATCTTGGAAAGGCGGTTACCCATGGCGTGTCGTGCCTCGCTATCGGTTGCGGTTAAGGTTGACGTTCGCGTCAATTATAGGCGAAGGCCCCGGCCGCGCGGGCCGGCTCATGGCCGGTTTAAGCTCATGATAAACTTGCACATTCGCCCGCAGCACGGGCCTATCGTCCAGAAAACACGCCAATCTCCATGAAAGCCGCCGAAATCCGCGAAAAATTCCTCAAGTTCTTCGAGTCGAAAGGGCACCAGATCGTGCCTTCGTCTTCGCTGGTGCCGCACGACGACCCGACGCTGCTGTTCACCAACGCCGGCATGAACCAGTTCAAGGACGTCTTCCTCGGCTTCGACAAGCGCCCCTACAGCCGCGCCACCACCTCGCAGAAATGCGTGCGTGCCGGCGGCAAGCACAACGACCTCGAAAACGTCGGCTACACCGCGCGCCACCACACCTTCTTCGAGATGCTGGGCAACTTCAGCTTCGGCGACTATTTCAAGCGCGATGCGATCGCCTACGCCTGGGAGCTGCTGACCGAAGTCTTCAAGCTGCCGAAGGACAAGCTGTGGGTCACGGTGTATGCCGAGGACGACGAAGCCTACGACATCTGGACCAAGGAAGTCGGCGTGCCCGCCGAGCGCGTGATCCGCATCGGCGACAACAAGGGCGCGCGTTACGCCTCGGACAACTTCTGGATGATGGGCGACACCGGCCCCTGCGGCCCCTGCACCGAGATTTTCTACGACCATGGCCCGCACATCTGGGGCGGCCCCCCGGGATCGCCCGAAGAGGACGGCGACCGCTACATCGAGATCTGGAACAACGTGTTCATGCAGTTCAACCGCGACGAGCAGGGTGTGATGCATCCGCTGCCCAAGCCTTCGGTGGATACCGGCATGGGCCTGGAGCGTGTTTCGGCGGTGCTGCAGGGCGTGCATGCCAACTACGAGATCGACCTGTTCCAGGCGCTGATCAAGGCCGCCGCGCGTGAGACTTCGGGCGCCGACATGGATTCGCCGTCGCTGAAGGTGCTGGCCGACCACATCCGTGCCTGTGCCTTCCTGATCGCCGACGGCGTCATTCCGGGCAACGAAGGCCGCGGCTACGTGCTGCGCCGCATCATCCGCCGCGCCATCCGCCACGGCTACAAGCTCGGCGCGCGCGCCGCCTTCTTCCACCGCCTGGTGCCCGATCTGGTCGCCGAGATGGGCGCCGCCTATCCCGAACTGAAGGACGGCGAGCGCCGCATCACCGAAGTGCTGCGCCAGGAAGAGGACCGCTTCTTCGCCACCATCGAAAACGGCATGGCCATCGTCGAAGCCGAACTCGCCGCGATGGAAAAGGCCGGCAACAAGATCTTCGACGGCGGCACTGCGTTCAAGCTGCACGATACCTACGGCTTCCCGCTCGACCTCACCGCCGACATCTGCCGCGAGCGCGAGGTGACGGTGGATGCCGCCGCCTTCGACGCCGCGATGGCGCGCCAGAAGGAGCAGGCGCGCGCCGCCGGCAAGTTCAAGATGGCGATCAACCTCGAATACGACGGCCCGGCGACCACCTTCCACGGCTACGAGCGCCTGGAGGAAAAAGGCAACATCCTCGCGCTGTACAAGGACGGCGCCGCGGTCAATGAACTGCTCGAAGGCGAAATGGGCGTGGTGGTGCTCGACAACACCCCATTCTACGCCGAATCCGGCGGCCAGGTCGGCGACCGCGGCGAACTGCGCGCCACCGGCGGCATCTTCGGCGTCGAGGACACGCAGAAGGTCCAGGCCGCGGTGTTCGGCCACCATGGCGTGGTGCGTACCGGCAAGCTGTCGGTCGGGCAGGGCGTCGCCGCCCGCGTCGACGTCGCCGCCCGTGCCGCCACCGCGCGCAACCACTCCGTCACCCACATCATGCACAAGGCGCTGCGCCAGGTGCTCGGCGCCCACGTGCAGCAGAAAGGCTCGCTGGTCGATCCGGACAAGACCCGCTTCGACTTCGCCCACACCGCGCCGATGACGGCCGAGGAAATCCGCGAGGTCGAGGAAATCGTCAACCGCGAAATCCTCGCCAACTCGCCGACCCAGGCCGAAGTGATGGCGCTGGAAGCCGCGCAGCAGTCCGGCGCGATGATGCTGTTCGGTGAAAAGTACGCCGACGAAGTGCGCGTGCTGTCGATCGGTTCCTCCAAGGAACTGTGCGGCGGCACCCACGTCGCGCGCACCGGCGACATCGGCCTGTTCAAGATCGTCGCCGAAGGCGGCGTCGCCGCCGGCATCCGCCGCATCGAAGCGATCACCGGCGAAAACGCGCTGCGCTACGCCCAGGAACAGGAACGCCGCGTGCAGGGCATGTCGGCGCTGCTCAAGGTCCAGCCCGACGAGGTCGCCGAACGCGTCGCCGGCATCCTCGACAACGTCCGCGCGCTGGAAAAGGAACTCGTCCGCCTCAAGGGCAAGCTTGCCGCCAGCCAGGGCGACGACCTGGCGAACCAGGCGGTCGAAGTCGGCGGCATCAAGGTGCTGGCCGCCACGCTCGACGGCGCCGACGTGCCGACGCTGCGCGAGACCATGGACAAGCTCAAGGACAAGCTCAAGACCGCCGCCATCGTGCTGGCCTCGGTGACGGACGGGAAGGTCTCGCTGATCGCGGGCGTCACCGCCGACAGCACATCGAAGATCAAGGCCGGCGAGCTGGTCGAACTTTGTCGCCCAGCAGATCGGCGGCAAGGGCGGCGGCCGGCCGGACATGGCCCAGGCCGGCGGCACCCAGCCGGAAAACCTGCCGGCGGCGCTGGCGGGGGTCAGGGAGTGGGTGAGCGGGAAGCTCTGACGGGTTGCGGCTTTACAATGGCCTGATGAAAAATGGCTGGAAGGGAAATACCCTTCCAGCCATTTTGTTCTGTGGCTTGAATTGGATAGAGCGTTATTTTTTGGGGGTGCAGAATTTCCCATAAGGCGTTCGATTCGTTATGGATTGCCCCTGCGGGTTGGCGCTCTTGATCTCGGCAGCCCTTTTCACGATGCTGGCGGCGTCATTCTCCCGTCCAGTCTCCGATAACGCGGCAGAGTATTCAGACAGTACATCGGCGTACGCGACGGGCGCCTTCTCCTTGGCTTCTGCTCTATCCAGTTCAATCAGGGCGCGTTCGAAATAATCGATTGAAGCCTGGAATTTCTGTTGGTCGAATGTCAGTCGGGCCAACTCAGTAAGGGTCAAATAGAGTGGATTGCCAGCCTCTTTGTCCAGATCATGAGCAAGTTTCAACTCTGATTCAGAGAGATCAAAGAAGCATGTCGCCCCGAGTGATCGTCCATACTCGTAAGTTAAAACCGCACGTGTTGTTGGCGGCAGTTTTGCTTGTTCGGCATTGACTACTGCGCGCGCGTAGGCCCTGCGAGCCGCATCCCAGTCGCCTTTGGCCTGAGCTTGAGCTCCCATCAAGGTGTAGTTCTGTGCGTTCCTTTTGTGGAGCTCCGAGGCGCAACCGGTTAGCGAAACGGACAAAATAAGAAAGTAAACTGCTTTCATAGCGAGATGAGAAGTCGGATCTGGCTCGGGGGGATATGTCTGTCAATCATATCATTTCGGATGGGTATTCTGTAGCTACAGGTTTTCGATGTCGAGCTCACCATCGATGTCGGCGACGATGCCCTTGCCCTGGATGAAGGCGCCTCTGATCGCAGTGTCAACGCCGGAGCGGACAGTGAGCGTATCGGTGGTCGCGTCCAGTTCAAATCGCTGCTGCCGGCCTTGTCGAGGGCGTGCGGCTGTCGATGGCCTCCCTGGCTGTCGAAGCGAGTGGCGATCTGGCCGTCCTTGCTGGTGATGGTCATGCGCTGGCTGGCCATCACCGCATCGTAGGCATTCATGCCCGCCAGCGCGGTGCTGGCCGCGGCGAGCGTTCATGCGCATGCCACTGGAGGCACTGGTAGCCTTGAGAGTCCGGCTGGTTTTTGATCGGATTGGGTGTCAAGCCCAATCAATTGAACCATCTGGTAGTGCCCATCCAATACCTGCTGGGCATGATTCGGTAAAAAACCAGACGCCATTGTTTACATCTTCGTCATTTTCAGGGAATGATAAATGGAAATTATTTATCACGTCTTCAATGGGGCGTCGATTAATACTCCATTTTTTGCTAAATTTATAATTCCATCGGACAGCATACGATTAAATACCCATAGGAATTTAGTTTTCCTGTCATTGTAGGATTTACCGTTTTCTTCTAGATAAAGCCAAACGGCATCAAGAGCCATTCCTTGCGTGTTATCAATGATAAATTTAAATTATTCATCTGAAAGCATATGCTTACCTGAATTTTAATTAAAGCTGTTTGACTCCGGAATTGATTTTTTGATTTAGCGGGCTGGGTGAGGTTTCTTCGAAGTGTTCTATAGCATCTCTCGCCAATGGATAGGGCCTTTTTCAGATGAATCTCTTGAGGCCTCTAGCACACGATCGACTAATTCAGGTGGACCGGCAATCGCAGTTCCTCCGTAACCGTCGTAAACTGATAGCACGATGAAGCTCAACGGGTAGGAGAAATACATATCTTCCCGCCAATCCGAGATGCGCTGTCGGCCCAAATCTGATAGATCTTTATCAAACATCCATGAGCCAAATTGAATCTGATTAAAAATCCAAAAATCAGGATCACTCAATCGCATAGTCACGACAGGTCCTGTCTTGCCCATTTTTTTTCGTTTCAGTGATGTGGCGTAGATTGGAGAAATTTTTTTCTGCCTCCACCAATGAATCAAGGCTTCTGCTTCGGTGTTGAGTTCCCCCGAATTGTTATCGCTGATAATTGCCTTCCACGATTGACGTTCCACTTCAACGAGGTTGAAGCTGAGATCGTCGGTGACCAAATTGATCATCTGATCGATCAAGTCGGGAGGAAGTTTTTCAAGGAAAAATGAATTAAGAATGGTCGAAATCGCCCTTTCAATTGAAGCTTCTTGTTTAGATCGAAAATTTCGTCGCATCAGCTCTTACCTCCAAGTCGAATTGCTGAGCAGCCGGCGGTGGTAGGGTGAAGCGTGAGTCGGTCTCGATGAGTGGGATTAGTCCGGCTTACTCTCAGGGTTTTTCTCTTCTTCGGTGTAGGTTTTTCGTGCTTCGCGCCAAGTGAATTTCTCGAAGGGCTTGATGCGGGGAGCGGCTGCCTGTGATTCGTAGCAAGAAAATCCGGCCATTGGAAAGCCAACTCCCCATACTAGTCAGCGGAAAATCCCTTCCTCTATTTTAATGTAAGCGTAAAGCATTAAAGCTATACCGGTGATCCCAATAATTCAACCAAGCCAGTAATTCATATGACCATCTTCGATAATTCGAATTATTGAGCCCTTTTTGACTGGTCATGACGATTTTGGACGCTTGATATTCATTGATGATTCTATTTTTTTGATTTCTATCAGGGCTTCGGGGCTTGGTGTGAAATTGCTGCTTTCAATTTCAGATATTATTGCATCGTATGCTAGGTCGCATTCATTGTGCTCTGCATCTTGTCGGGCATATTTGATGGCCTCTGGGCGCAGTTGGTCTTCAAATTTTTTTAAGAAATTAAGTATCAAGAATTCCGGCGTGGACTCGGTTTTCATTGTTTATTCCTGGTGATTTTAATCGGGTGGCCAGTGAAAACGTAAGCTTCCCTGTCAAGCAGACAGTTGATAACTAGAGTCTGCGGCAGTTGTGCTCCTGGTCAAGAACTGCCTCGGAGGCACCCCACCCAACGCGTCATGAGGGCGGCGCTCGTTGTATTCGAGTAGCCACTCTTCGGTGATGTGTTGTACCTGCTCGATCGACTTGAACAGGCATGCATCCAGTACCTCTGTGCGGTAAGTACGGTTGAAACGCTCGATATAGGCATTCTGATTGGGTTCGCCCGGTTCAATGAAGCGCAGCGCAATGCCCTTCGCTGCGGCCCACTCCATGAATGCTTGTGAGGTCATCTCGGGGCCATTATCCAGACGAATTGCACCCGATGTGCCATACCACTCGATCAGTCGGCTGAGCGTGCGAATCAAACGTCGTGCAGGAATGGATGTACCCACCTCGATCGCCAGTGCCTCCCGGTTGGCTTCATCGATCACATTCAGTGTCCTGAAACGCCTTCCGTCGTAGAGTGCGTCGTGCATGAAGTCCAGCGCCCAACCTGCATTGACCTGGCGACTCGCCTGCAAGGGCGCGGGGACGCGTTGTGGCACACGTCGCTTCGTTCTCCTGGGAAGGTTCAAACCCATCTGGCAATAGACGCGCCATACCTTTTTGTGATTCCATCCAGGCGCAGCCGCTGATAGCATTTCCAGAAACCCCAGCGGCCGTGGCGCTCGACAATGGCGCCCAAGGCTTCGAGTACTGCACGATCCCGCTCCAGCGCGTCAGTCGGCTTGCGATAGAAAGCCGCCCGCGACAGGCCTGCCAGCTCACAGGCCTTCTTGACCGACAGATGATGCTCGTCCGCCATGATCTGCACCACATGCCGCTTCGCAGACGGCGTTACCACTTTCGCGACAAGACATCCTTCATGGCTGCGATCTCCAGCGCCTGCTCCGCATACATGCGCTTCAGTCGGGCATTCTCGGCTTCAAGCTCACGTAGCCGTGTCAGTTCGCTGACCGAAACCCCTGCGTACTTGCTCTTCCAGTTGTAGTACGTTGCAGCACTGATTCCGTGCTTGCGGCACAACTCGGCAACCCCTAGGCCTCCTTCGCCTTCCTTCAAGATCGCCACAATCTGGCTCTCGCTGAACTTACTCTTTCTCATCGCGTCCTCTCCTACCTCTTTGAGGCCGCATTCTCCAATTTTAGCTGTCTAGCGATAGGGGAAGCTTACGCCGGGGCCGATAGGGACGCTGATGCTGAAACCGGCATTGCGTTGCCTGCTGTCGTAGGTACTGGTGTCCTGCAGGCTTTCGATGTCGAGGTGGCCGCCGATGTCGGGGACGACGCGCTCGCCCTGGGCGAGGGCACCCCGGATCGCGGTGTCGCCGCCGGCCTGCTGCACCGTGGAGCCTGCGGCAGTGTTGGTGGTCTGCGTGCTGCTGCTCTTGCTGCTGGAGCTGACCTGACCTGCCAGACGATGCCGCTGGTGAGTCGGGCTATGTGCTCGGCTGGCAGCGCCACCCCCCGGCACTAGTTGCTGGCCCTGGACTTAGGCGGTCTGATTATCTCTCCTTGAACTTCTGTTCTCTCTTGATATTCTCTTGCATTGCCTTGCTGGGTTGGTATTCTGGTGATGGGCGCAACTGTTCTGGTATTAATTGGAGGTTTACAAAATCTGTATTCCAAAACTCTTCCGGAGTCAGTCCCCCTCGTCCTAAGGTACAAAGGTTCCACCAAAAAGGCCGAATGTTAGGGAAGTCCAAATGATCTCCCATGATTCGTCCCATATATCCAATGAAATCGAAAGGTTCATTTAGCTCCTTAGAGATGCAAAGATCCAAGATCGGATTCAATTTTTTGAGTGCGTAGTCAACACATTCTGCACTTCCTGAGAATCCTCTGTTTAAAAAATCTTCGCGGGCGACATGCAGCACTTCTCTGAGTTTCAATGCTGCTTGCGCTAATTCCTCTTTCTGTATGACATATTGTGCCATGGTCTACTTCCCGATTTTTATCGTGGCAATCGGTAGGGGCTTCGACCACAGATTGCCATTAGGGAGAATGGTTTGAATTCCTGAGCCAACTGAAATTTTACCTGCATCAATGCTGACTGTTGCGACATTTGATTGGTAAACCGTAGGTGTTTGTCCCGGTAACGGTTGTCGCTCAAAGACGGTGTATGACACCCCTTTCGAGCCCGGGGGTAAGCCCAGCATGTCTTGCAACAATTGTGGGTTGCTTTGTACTCGCTGTAGTTGTGCGGCATCCATGTAGTAAACAGATTTATGATTGAATTCATAGCCATCCATCTGAATCCGGTATAGCTTGGTTTCTGAGGCTGCGGCCATCGGCACTGGAATCGATTTGCCAGAACTGATGACCTCTTGCACTTTGCCAAGAGCGCCTTGGCCGAAGATTTCTTCCAAATCCTTCGTCAATTGGTTGCGAATACTTAGCGGTACTTGCGCTGGCTTCAGTCCATGCGTCTGGAACGAATCCGGGCCGGTATGTTTTGGCACGGCATAAGGTCCGTCGCCTACTTCATCGCTCAGCTTGGTAAGTTTTGCATTTGCCGTCTTTGCCTCCTGAGCAAGCTGACTGATCCGTTCTGCTGCGATGATCTCCTGAGCTGACGCATTCGCCTTGCCACCCAAGAGATTGCGTGTTCCCAAGCCCGCAGCGGCAATGGCATGCCCATACCCCATTACCAGCGCCTGCATCTGGCGCTGGCGGACGGACTCTTCCTCCTGTGCTGTGAGCATGCCCGTTCCGAGCAAGCTGTTCCCGAGCCGGTTCAGTGCAGTAAAGATTTGTGACTGATTGCTGTCTTCAGTCATCGAACTGGTGATTGACTCTGGAGGCAGAGACAAGGCAATACCGAGCATCGCGTCGAACAGAGTTTTACGCTGCTGAGGGTTCTGTCTGACCATGTTTGGATCATGTGCTGCTTGGCTCATCACACGGATGACCGAATCGATGTTCATGTCTCCCGGCGTCCCTGCCAATGCGTAGCTGCTGGCGAGTTGGCCGAGGAATTCGCTATTCATTGCATGGTTCCAATACGCTGCAGTGCTTCTGGCATCCATGTCGATACCGGTTGTGTTCGCAATCTGCTGCAAGATGCTTTCCGCTTCCAGATCATTACCGAAAGACTGCTGTTGGCTGTCGTTCTGGTAGAGCAGCTGCTGAGTCAGACGCTGTTCCCACTGTTCGGCCGTCAGGCCGTCCTTGCCGTCCAGTTCTTTCGCCTTGTCCTGAAGTGCTTTGATCTGGTTCGGATGCAACTGCCGATTGTTCGCATCGACGCTCATCCCCATGGCCGCACCCGCGGTGCTGCCACCGGAGACGACCGCGCCGATGCCGGCGGCCGTGGTGCCGGAGATCAACTGCCCGGCCAGGTCGGCCACGCCGTCGCTGGCGCCGGCTTCCTTGAGCGCATGGCGGATGGCGGTTTGGAGGTCGTCGAGCAGCAGGGCGCTGCCGGCAGCCGCGCCTGCGCCCAGGGCGCCTTCCACGTTACCCGACAGGCCGCCGATGGCGGCATGCAGGGCGATGCGGTAGGCGCCGCCTTCTTCCCACAGCGTGGCTTCTTCGTGCTGGCCTTGTTTCCGAAGTTCGCTGGCCCGGGCTGCGGCGAAGTCGGCTGCGGCCTTGGGAGCGTATTGGTTGAAGGTCTGGGTTATTTTGACCTGCGCATCGATTTCTTTCTGCACCGTGTCGGCATCGAAGATCGGCGCGATGCCGGTGGGGGCGTCCCCCGTGCGCACGGCAGTGTCGCCGGCGATGCTGCTGATGCCGGCGGTGGTGGTGCTGTGGGCGCTGTCGGAATCCTCGCCGAAGCCTGCGCTGGTGCCCTGGGGCGTGAGTTGGCCGTTGGTGCTGATACCGGTGCCGATGTTGATGCTGGCGCCCCTGGCGTCGTAGTCGGCCTTGTTCTCGAGGTCGGTCAGCGTCAGGCTGCCGCCGGTGCTGAAGCGGTTCAGATTGTCGTCGACCGCTTGCTGGGTGCTGGCGATGACCGCGCCGGTAAGGGTGGTGTCCCCGCCCACGCGCACGTCGAACCCCTTGTCGCCGGCCTCGAGGCCGCTGCGTGTGGTGACGCTGGCGTAGTCGCTGTCGATGCGGCTGCTGGCCATGCTGATGCTGCCGGTGCTGGTGGCGCCATAGCAGAAGGGCGGAATGCACAGGCTGAGGCTGAAGCCGGCGCTCTTTTGCTTGCTGTCGTAGGTGTGGGTGTCCTGCACGCTTTCGATGTCGAGGCGGCCGCCGATGTCGGCGACGACGCGCTCGCCCTGGACGAGGGCGCCCTTGATTGTCGTGTCGCCGCCGGCGATCAGCGTGAGGGTGTCGCCGGCCTCGATGTGGGTGTGGCTCCAGGTGAGGTCGCTGCCGTCGGCCTCGCCCCGGGCCTGACTGGCACCGAGTTGGAGCGTGAAGCCGTTCTGGCTGCCGCCCAGCGCAAAGCCGATGCCGACGCTGGCGCTGCTGCTCCTGTTCCTGCTGTGCTGCTCGGCGCGGTTCTCGGCGGCGAGCAGCTTGATCTGGTCATCGGCCGTGAGGGTGACGTTGCCGCCTGCGCTGACTTGCGCACCGCGCAGCGTGAGGTCGCTGTGTTCGCCCGCCCCCGTGGCGCTGATGCGGATGTCGCCACCGGCCTGCACGGTGGAGCCTGCGGCGGTGTGGGTGGTTTGTGTGCGACTACTCTTGCTGCTGGAACTGCCCAGGCTGATGGCGACGTTGATGCCGCCCACCTTCTCGGCGGCGGTGGCGTCGCGCCCGGCGATGGCCTCGCCCTTGTCGTTGAATTCGGTGGCGATCTGGCCGTCCTTGCCGGCGATGGTCGTGCCCTGGCCGGCCATCACCGCATCGTAGGCGTTCATGCCCGCCAGCGCGGTGCTGGCGGCGGCGAGCGCCTTCATGCGCGTATCGCGGGTGTCGCTGGCGGCCTGCTTCATCTGCCGGGCGGTCTGCACGGCGGTGACCACCGGGTTGCTGATGCTCAGCGTCAGGCCGGACTGGCTGGCCTTCTGCTCGAAGCGGTAGGCGCTGGATTCACGCGCTTCGACGATGTCGACGGTCTGCGCGGCGATGTCGATGTCGCCGCCGGGGGCGAGCACGTCGCTGCCGACCTGGCGGTATTGCCTGCCGGCGAGCAGGGTCACGTCCCCCTGGACACTGCCGACGGTGCTGCCCAGCGCGGTGGTGGCGTCGGTGTCGGTGTTCTGGCTCAGCTTCTGCGAGCCGATGCTGATGCTCGCGCCCGAGCTGGACAGGCCGCTTTTTTTGTCCTTGCGGAAATGGGTTTCGGCATGGGTCTCGGTGGCCGCTTCGATCGTCAGGTCGCGGCCGGCGGCGAGGGCGAGGTCGCCGGTGGCGACGACGTTGCTGCCGCGCACGCCGAGATCGTTGCTGGCGGCCAGCGTGACGGTGTCGCCCGAGAAGGTGCTGGCCACGGCGGTGCTCTGGTCCAGGGTGTCGAGGGTTTCGCGGCTGCGCCTGGACAGCGCGCTGCCTCCGCTGCTCTTGCGCCAGCGCTCCGTCGACAGCGTGGCTTCGCCGGCGTCGATGTCGAGGTCGCGCCCGGCGGAGGCGGTGAGGGCGCCGCCGGCGCTGAGATCGGCGGCGCGGGCGCGGATGTCCTGGCCGGCGGCCAGCGCGAGGTCGCCGGCGGTGTCGATGAGGGTGCCGCGCTCGGTGCTGCTGTCCTCGCGCCAGCGATTGCCCTTGCTGGAGGTCGAGGCCCGGCTGGTTTCGGTGACGGTGCCGAGCACCAGATCGCGCCCGGCGCTGAGGCGGGTGCCGCCGTCGCCGGCGTTGCTCACGGCCGCGGCCAGCAGGCTGAGGTCTCGCCCGGCGGCGGCCACCAAGGTGCCGCCTTCGCCGGTGACGTACAGGCCGGCGACGCGCTCGACGGCGGTGTGCTGCACGGCGGCATTGGCCGCACGGCCTTCCTCCGGGGCGTAGTCGCGGTCGACGGTGGTGCTTTCGATGCGCAGGTCGCGGCCGGCGCCGGCCTGCAGCGTGCGTTCGGCGCGGATCTGTCCGCCGAGCACGGTGAGATCCTGGCTGGCCTGCACGGCGACGTCGCGGCCGACGACCGCGCCGCGCTCGACGCTGATGTCGGTGCCGGTGAGCAGCACGGCCTGGCGGCCGGCGATGGTGCCGCTGGTCAGCAGTTCGCCGGCGGTGTCCAGGCGGACGGTGTCGGCGGCGAGCAGGGCGCCGGACGGTTCGAGGTCGCCCGGGCGGACGCTGGCGTACAGGCGCGGCACCAGCACGCGCTGCGTGCTGCCGTCGGCCAGGGTGACGCTTTCCTCGACCAGCCAGACGATGTCGCTGGTGAGCCGGGCCATCTGCTCGGCCGACAGCGCCACGCCCGGCACCAGTTGCCATTCGTCGGCATAGGTGAGGCCGGCGTTCATCAGCGCGCGGTACTGCGCTTCGTCATCGGCATGGCCGGGCAGCAGGCGGCGGCCGGTGAGCTGGGCCACCTGCTCGGTGATCAGGCGCTGTTCGTAGAAGCCGTCGCCCAGGCGCTTCTGGATCGCGGCCGGGTCCAGCCCGAGGGCCTCGAGCATGTAGTCGGAGGAAAGCCACTGGCGGTAGTCGGCGAAGGCCGGGTCGGTCTCGACCAGGTAGTGCGCGCCGGCATCGGGCCGGACGTGGTAGAGCCGGCTGGTGGGCAGCGCCAGCCGGGTGTCGGCGGGATGGGGATGGGCGGCATCGGTCGCGGCAGTACGGCTGGCGGTGGTGGCGCGGTCCGTGCCGGTCGCGGCGGCGGGGCCTTGGCCGGACGGGCCGAGGGCTGCGGGCGTGCTGCCGGTGGGGCCGGTGACCGGGGCGGCGTTGTGGCGGATGCTGAGGTTGTCGATACGGTCGGTGAAGCTGCCGCTGAGCGTGCCGCCGGCGCTGATGATGCCGGGAGCGCTGCCGATCTGGGTCTGTGTGCTGTAGGCAGAAGCGGTCGAGCCGTGGTTGCGGTCGCTCCAGTGCCAGAGTTGCTTGATGGAGGTGACGTCGGTCAGTTCGTAGAGTTCGGCGCCGATGTTGGTCAGCGCCGTGCCGGCGAGCACCATGTCGCCGCCGGACTGGATGAAGCTGTAGTGGTTGTCCAGTGCGGCGGCATGGATGGCCATGCCGCCGCCGGCGCGTATCACGGCCGCGGGCGAGTCGGCGGTGATGGCGTCGCGCTGGTAGCGCCGGGTGGTGGTGAAGTTGTCCACGTAGCTGCAGTCGTCGTCGGCATCGACGCAGACCGTGCGGTAAGCGGTGTGGGTTGCGCCTTGTGGCCCCACGGCAGCGACCATGCGGGCCAGGTGTTCCGGGTATTCGGTGGTGAGGGTATCGACGATGGCGCGCCAGATTGCGGCGGAATCGGCCGTCAACATCAGCGGTTGGGCATCGACCGCAGCGGCAAGGCGCGTGCGCTCGGCATCAGTGAGCAGGCCGCCGCCGACGGGGCCGGTGTAGCCGATGAGATTTCCCCAGACGCTGGTGAATTCGTGGTAAGTGCGCCAATTGGGCCGGAAGATGGGCATGCTCTCCCCGGGCTCTTCCGTGAAGGTGAAGGCGTCGACCAGCGCCTGGTCCGGCCCGGCACCCAGCAGCTTGGCAACGACGTTGATGTAGCGGTCGCGTATGTAGTTGCGCCAGGTGAGGATGCGTGATTCCGGGACCGGCCAGCGGAATGCCAGTTCGGGGATGTGTTCGAGCAGTTCGGCCGGGCTCAGTGTCCCTTCGCTGGGCCTGCGTTCGAAGGCGAAGGCGCGCTTGCGGTTGACGAGGTGCGTGGTTTCGATGGCAAGGTCGTGCTGGGCTTCGATGGTGGCGCTGACGTTGTCGATGCGGTCCGCGCTGCCGCTGGCGTGGCCGTGGGCGTCGAGGCGGCCGCCGATGGCGAGGTCGCCGGCGGAGAAGATCAGCGCCTCGTCCTGGTTCAGCAGCGTGCCGACGCCCAGGTCCAGGCGTTCGCGCGCGGCGATGACCGGCGCGCTGCTGCCTTCGGCGAGATTGTTCAGCGTGCCGGCGGCAATCGCCAGGTGGTCGCCGTAGATGCGTCCGCTGCCCAGGTTGTCGAGCGTGCCGGCCTGGATGCGGGTTTCGCCGCCGTCGATCAGGCCGCGGTTGCTCAGGCTGCCGCTGACGCTGATGTCGACCGTGCCGCCTGCCAGGGTGCCGCTGGCGGTGTTGGTGAGCGAGGCGGCGTTCAGCACCAGTTCGTCGCCGGCCCGCAGCGTACCGCTGTTGGTCAGCGCGCCGGCGGTGCGCATGCGGATGTCGCCGGCGGTGACGATCTCGCCGGTGTTGTCGAGGTCGGCATCGAGCTCGAAGCTCAGGTCGCCGTTCGAGCGCAGCCGGCCGTCGCCCGAAATGCGCCCCGCCCGCAGCGAGAGTGCGCCGTCGGCGACGAAGCTGCCGCCCAGGTTGTCGATCACGCCGACGGTACGGACGTCGAGATTCCCGGCGCTCTGGATGTTGCCGTTCTGGTTGGTGATGTCGTGGCTGGCGACGTCGAGCGTGCCGCCGGCGCGGATGAAGCCGTGCGTGTTGTCCATCGTGCCCGTGGCCAGCGTGAGAGCGTTCCGGGCCAGGATGCCGCCGCCGCTGTCGGCGGTGCCGTGGTTGAGCAGCGCCTGGCCGTGGGTGTCGATGCCGAGCGCGGCGCCGGCCTGGATCAGGCCGGCGGTGTTGTCCAGGCGGCCGCTGTCGATGGACAGGGCCGTGTCGGCGATGACCCGGCCCGCTGCGTTGTCCAGTGCCTGGCTGCGGCTGTCGAGGCTGACGCTGCGGGCGATGATCGTGCCCTGGCTGTTGTCCAGGCCGTGGCTGGAGAGGACGAGGTCGGTGGCGGCTTCGATGCGTCCGGCGGTGTTGCTGGCTGTGCCGCCGGCGGAAATGCCGGCGCGGCCGGCGACGGCGCCGAGGGTGCCGCTGGTGTTGTCGATTGCGCCGGCAGCGACGAGGGCGAGCTCGGTGCCGGCGACGATCCGGCCGCGCTCGTTGCCGAGAGGGCCGGCCACCTCGGCGCTCAGGCGGCGCCGGGCGCTGATGGAGCCGCCATCGTTGTCGAGTGCGCCGCGGGTGGTGTCCAGCGCCAGATCGCCGTCGGCGGTGATCCGGCCGCCGCCGCGGTTGTCGATTTCGCCGGCCGAGAGCTCGAGCGAGGCGGCGCTGGCCAGCAGGCCGCCGCGGTTGTCCAGCCGGCCCGCCACGGTGATGCTGCCGGGCGCGGCGCCGTTCTGCGCCAGGCGTCCGCCGCGGTTGTCGAAGGTCGAGGTGCCGATGCTGGCGCGGGCGACATCGATCGTGCCTTGGTTGCGCAGGGATTCGCCGCTGGCGTCGAGCCGGTCGAGGTTGAGCGTGCCGGCATTGTCCAGGCTCTGCGTGGCGGCCAGGGCGACGGCGCCGCTGGCGCTCAGCGTGCCGGCGTTGATGAGCTGGTTGCGCACGGCGATGCGGCCGTCGGCCAGCGTGCGCGGCGCGGCGGTGCCGACGCGCACTGCGGCCGTGTCGCTGCCGGCCGGCAGTTCGAGGGTGTCGGCAGTGCTGTTGTCGGCGCTGCTGCCGTTTTCTGCATCCGTGCTGCTGCCCGCGCCGCTGCTCGTCCTGGCGGCGGCGATATGGCCGATATGCCCGCCGGCGCGATTGTCGATCCGGGCCGCTTCGACGAGCAGGGCCTGCCGGCCGCTCTGGCGCAGGACGCCGCCGGTGTTGTCGAGCGTATCGGCCCGGACGTCCAGGCGCTGCGCGTCGAGGGTGCCGCCCTCGTTGCCCAGCGTGCCTGCAACCTCGGCCTGGAGTTCTTCGCCCGCCTGCAGCAGGCCGCGGTTGATCAGGTCGCCGTGGCTTGCCAGTGCAAGGCGTTCGCCAGCGGCGAGCGTGCCGGCATTGTCCACGCCGCGTGCCTGGATGCCGAGCGATGCTTCGCCGGTCAGGACGCTGCCGCGGTTGATCAGTTGGCCGTCGGTCGTGATCAGCACTTCGCCGGCCGTGGCGGCCAGTGTGCCGGCATTGCGTACGCCGACGCCAGCCTCGGTGCCGACCAGGTGGATCTTGCCAGCGTACATGCCGCCCAGCTGCGCCACGTCGATGGCGAAGCGCGGGGCTTCGCCGCTGCCGGCGATGGGCGCGGCCTGGCCGTGGCCGGCATCGACGACATTGGCGCCGGCCGTGATCTTGAGCGACTGCGCCCACAGCCCGGCATTGGCTTCGACCGCGCGGGCGATGATGTCGGTGTAGCCGGCGCCGCTGCTGTCGAGGCCCGCGCCGGTGATGCGCACGCTGCCGCCTTCGACCCGGTAGCCGTCCAGCTGGCCGCCGTTGAGGATCGGCGTGCCGGTGGTGAGGGTGGCACGGCTTGCGTTGATGAAGCCGCAGCCGTCGCAGGTGAGGCCGGCCGGGTTGGCGATGACGACCTGGGCCGGCCTGCCGGCGACTTCGACGTAGCCGAGCAACTGGCTGGGGCTGGCCGAAATGACTTCGTTGAGGATCACGCGCGCATCGCCGGCGGCCAGCCAGGGATTGCCCTGGAGCCAGCCGCCGAGCTGGCTCTGGACGTTGCCGCGGCTGTTGTTGAGGATGGCCCCCTGGGCCTGGACGTCGAATTGCGCATAGCTGTTGCGCGAGACGCCGGCGGCGCTGGGCGTCTGGATATTGACGACCGGCACGCCATTGGTGGCATTGAGCACGGTGGGCTGCTGGCCGCCGGGGGCGGGCTTGTAGGCGACGATCTGGGCCTGGGCCAGCGGGATGCCGCCCAGCGGAATGCCGCCCAACGCCAGCAGCAGGGCGAAGGCGGCCGGGCGCAGGCGGACGAGGACAAGGCTGGCCGGCGCCGGCGGGGTTGCGCCGGCGCTGCCGCGGCCTGTGCGGCCCTGGGCGATCGCGGTTTCGGCGACGGCCATGAACATGCCGCGCAGACGGTTGAAGACGAGGCGGTAGCGGCGCGAATTCATGGCGATCTTCCTTGCGGGTACGGTGTCTGGCAGGGGCCGGTGCCGGGTCAGAAACTGAGGGTGAGGTTGAAGCCGCCGCTGCGGTGCGGGGTGTGGAAGCCGTCCGGTTTGGCAATCGGGGTGCCGGCGAAGACGTCCCAGCTGAGCTGTTTCCAGCTGCCGCGCAGGCCGGCGACGGCGCCGGTGAGCCGGCGGCCGACCAGCAGTCTGGCGCTGGGGCCGCCGACTTCGCCGTGGTCCATGCCGGCATAGAGTTCCGCGTTGAGGGCGCCGATGCGCCAGCCGAGTTCGTTGCGCAGCAGCCAGCCGCGTTCGGCCATCAGCACCGATTCGCCGTCGAAGCCGCGCACGGTGTAGCGCCCGCCGATCGAGAAGCGGTCCTGCGGCACCAGCGGCGTGCGGTTCCACTGCGCGCGCCAGCTGCCGAGGTAGCGGAAGTCCTCGCCAAATACGCGGAAGGGCAGTTCGAGGCTGGCGTTGGCGCCGAGGATGCGCGGCTTGTGGGTGCCTTCGCCGAAAGCTTCCTCGGCGGCAGGGATCGCGCCGAAGGCGCCGGTGCCGCGTCGCCAGGTCAGTTCGAGGTCGGCGACCGCCGCGCCGATGAAGCTGCGCTGCTGGAGGCCGATTTCCCAGCCGGCCATGCGCCGGCGCTGGACGTCGATTTCGGTGTCGTCGATGTAGTTGGCCGACTCGCTCAGGTAGCCGCGCAGGTGGATGCTGGTCTTGCTGTGGCTGTTGCGATGCACCAGGCGGGTCAGGCGGATTTCGTGGTTGTCGCTGGTGCCGCTGTAGCGGTAGTCCTGGCTGGCGCCGGCGACGGTCTGGTGATAGCGGTTCCTGCTCGTGCTCAGGCCGAGCAGCCAGTATCCATAGGGGATCGAGTAGTGCGCGGCATGCCCGCGGGTGCCGCGCTTGCCCGGCTCCTTGCCGTACTTGCCGCCGACGTCGCGGGTGAGGTTGAGGTAGAAGAGGTCGTTGGAGGCGAGCAGATGGTCGCCCGCCACGGTGGCCGAGGCGATGTGCCGGCCGGTGCTCCTCGAACCGCCGTCATTGAGATTGAGTGTGAAGCGGAAAGGGAAGGTTTGCCGCCAGGTGACGAGCAGGTCGCTCTCGCCGGGGGCTTCGCCGGGCACGATCTGGATGTCGGCGTCCGCCGTGGGCAGGCGCTTGAAGTTCTCCAGCGCCTGCTCGATGTCGCGCAGATTGAGGATGTCGCCGGGCTTGGCCGGCATCGCGTTCCAGGCGCCGGCGCGGGCGTCGCTGTCGGGCGTGAAGCGGATGCCGCGGATGCGGCCGGGCACGACCGTCAGTTTCAGCACGCCGCTGCGCAGATCCTGGGCTTCGGCCAGTACGCGGGTGGTGACGTAGCCGCGGGCGATGATCGCGTTCTGCACGCGCTCCATGATCAGGCCGATGCCGGCGCTGCCCAGGCAGCGGCCGCCGGCCAGGGCACCGTCGGGGTCTGCCGCCGCGAGCGCCCAGTCGAAGCCGGGCGCCGCGCTTTGCAGCACGACCTCGCGGAGGCTGAAACAGGGTGTTTCGGCGTCGGGGAAGCGGCCTGGCCTGGCGGCGGCCGGTGCCTGCAGCCTGACGTCGGGCGCGATTTGCAGCCGTTCGCGCAGGGCGCGTTCACGTGCCTGCTGGCGTTGCAGCTCTTCGGCAATCAAGGCATCGGAAAAACCGGATTGGGCTGTTGCGACGCCCGCCGTAGCGGCTATCAGCAAGGAAGCAGCAGTCCGTGTGGCGCGCGACATCGCATATATTCCATATGGATTTATGACGATGTTATTTTCAGTTCATTAAACATGCAACCGGAATTTGATGGGGCTTGTCGCAATGTTGTGCTGCCGGCTCGGTTGGGCTATGAAAAAGCCCCGCACCGGATGGAACCGGTGCGGGGCGGTGGAAGTGGCTTGCCGCTGGAGAGGGTGGGTGTCAGAACGGCAGTGCCAGCTCCGGCCACACGCCTTCGATGGCGCGGCGGAAGTCAGCCTGGATGCGCGCCAGCGCTTCGGCGCTGTCGGCCTCGAAGCGCAGCACGACCACCGGCGTGGTGTTGGACGGCCGCGCCAGGCCGAAGCCGTCGGCGTATTCGACGCGCACACCGTCGAGGGTGATGACTTCTTGCGCGCCGTCGAAGCGGGCGGTTTCCTTCAGCCGCTTGACCAGTTCGAAGGGCTCGCCTTCCTTCATCTTCAGGTTCAGCTCGGGTGTGCTGATCGAGTCCGGCAGCGCCTTCAGCGCGGCATTGGCGTCGGCGCGGGCGGACAGGATCTCGAGCAGGCGGGCGCCCGAGTAGAGGCCGTCGTCGAAGCCGAACCAGCGTTCCTTGAAGAACATGTGGCCGCTCATCTCGCCGGCCAGCGGGGCGCCGGTTTCCTTGAGCTTGGCCTTCACCAGCGCGTGGCCGGTGTTCCACATCGTCGGCTTGCCGCCGCGCTCGCGGATCCAGGGGGCGAGCTTGCGGGTGCATTTGACGTCGAAGATGATCTCGCCGCCGGGCACGCGGCTCAGCACGTCCTCGGCGAACAGCATCAACTGGCGGTCGGGGTAGATGATCTCGCCGTCCTTGGTCACGACGCCGAGGCGGTCGCCGTCGCCGTCGAAGGCCAGGCCCAGTTCGGCGTCGGTGTCGCGCAGGGCGCGGATCACGTCCTGCAGGTTTTCCGGCTTGGACGGGTCGGGGTGGTGGTTGGGGAAGCTGCCGTCGACTTCGCAGAACAGCTCGACCAGTTCGCAACCGAGGCGGCGGAACAGCGCCGGGGCGGTGTTGCCGGCGACGCCGTTGCCGCAGTCGATGACGATCTTCATCGGCCGCGCCAGCTTCACGTCGCCGACGATGCGTTCGACATAGGCTTCGGTCACGTCCGCGGTGCGCAGTGCGCCGGGCGCGGCGGCGCGGACGAGGTCGTCGTCGGCGATGCGGGTGCGCAGGGCCTGGATCATGTCGCCGTACAGGGTCTGGCCGCCGAGCACCATCTTCAGGCCGTTGTAGTCGGGCGGGTTGTGGCTGCCGGTGACCGAGACGCAGGAATCGCAGCCGAGGTGGTGGGCGGCGAAGTAGGTTAGCGGGGTAGGCACGCAGCCGATGTCGATGACGTCCACGCCGGCGGCGCGGATGCCGTCGGCCAGGGCGCCGGCCAGCGCCGGGCCGGACAGGCGGCCGTCGCGGCCGACGGCGATGGCCTGCTGGCCGCGGGCGACGGCTTCGGAGCCGAGGGCATGGCCGATGGCGCGTACCGCGTCCGGCGTCAGCACGGTGTCGACGATGCCGCGGATGTCATAGGCCTTGAAGATTTCGGGGGCGGGCAGGGCGTGGCGGTTCGAGGTCATGGATGGGGCTGCGTGGATTGGACGAAAGCCGGCATTGTATGCCGGGTGGGCTTGCCGGTCAGGCGGCGGGATTGAGGCAGGTTGTTTCCGGGTGCGTGCAAAATTGCTGCACGGCCGCAGAAGAACAGAGGGGCCGGATACCTGGCGGTATCGGCCCCCTTGGCATAGACGATACTGCGCGGCCGGAACCGCGCAGGCTGTGCTCAGTGGTGTCCCTTGGGATGCTCGCCGGTGAAGACGTAGTGCGCGCTACAGTAGGGGCACACGGCCTCGCCGGTCTTGAGCACGTCGAGGAAGACGCGCGGGTGGCGGGCCCACAGCGGCGCGCCCGGCGGCGGGCAGTGCAGCGGCAGGTCCTTGGCGGTGATGGCGACGGCCTGGGTCTTGTCGGTGTTCTCGACCATGGAAAAGTCCTCTTGCGTGGAGATCAGACGTAGGCGAGCCAGTGCTCGTATTCCGGCGCACGGCCATTGACGATGTCGAAGAAGCGGGCCTGCAGCCTGGTGGTGACCGGGCCGCGCTTGCCTTCGCCGATGATGCGGTCGTCGAGTTCGCGGATCGGCGTGACTTCGGCCGCGGTGCCGGTGAAGAAGGCTTCGTCGGCGAGGTAGACGTCGTCGCGGGTCAGGCGCTTGGAGCTGAACTCGTAGCCGAGTTCGCGCGCCACGGTGATGATCGAGTCACGGGTGATGCCGGTCAGCGCTGAGGCGATCTCGGGTTCGTAGATCTTGCCGTCCTTGACGATGAACAGGTTCTCGCCCGCGCCTTCGGCGACGAAGCCCTGGTTGTCGAGCAGCAGCGCCTCGTCGTAGCCCATCTTGGTGACTTCGAGGTTGGCGAGGATGGAGTTGGGGTAGGTGCCGGCGAGCTTGGCGCGCGGCATCGTCGAGTTGACGTGGTGGCGGGTGTAGGACGAGGTCTTGACGCGGATGCCCTTTTCCAGGCCGTCCTCGCCCAGGTAGGCGCCCCACGGCCAGGCGGCGATGGCGACGTGCACGGTGGCGCCACGGGTCGAGATGCCCATCTTCTCCGAGCCGTAGAAGGCCAGCGGGCGCAGGTAGCAGGATTCGAGCTTGTTGGCGCGCACGACCTCCTTCTGCGCTTCCATGAGTTCATCCTTGGAGTAGGGGATGTCCATCATGTAGATCTTGGCCGAGTTGATCAGGCGCTGGGTGTGCTCGGCGAGGCGGAAGATGGCGGTGCCCTTGGCGGCGTTGTATGCACGGACACCTTCGAAGACGGCCAGACCATAGTGCAGGGAATGGGTCAGCACGTGCGTGGTCGCTTCGCGCCACGGAACGAGCTTGCCGTCTTGCCAGATGAAACCGTCGCGATCAGCCATGGACATGATTGGGTTCTCCACCTCAGGAAAGTTGAATTCGGCAGCCCGCGTCCGGCGGGCGGAACCTGCGAATTCTAGCGCAAAGGCAGGGGCTGCGAACGTCCTGTCGCATCGCCGGAAGCCTTGCTTCCGTGGGAAAAGGCACAGGCGCGCTAGAATGCCGGGCTGTCTTTTCCGGAGTGGACCTTGATCGATCGCGAGTGGAAACCCAATGTCACCGTCGCTGCCGTCATCGAGCGGGACGGCCGCTTCCTGCTGGTCGAGGAGCACACGCCCGGCGGCCTGCGTTTCAACCAGCCCGCGGGGCATCTTGAGCGCGACGAATCGCTGCTGGAGGCGGTGGCGCGCGAGGCGCTGGAGGAAACCGCGCATCGTTTCGTGCCCGAGTACCTGGTCGGCATCTACCAATGGACGCGGCCGCAGGGCGACGTCACCTACCTGCGCTTTGCCTATGGCGGCCGGGTGGAAGGCGAGGAGATCGGCCGCCGGCTCGACGACGGCATCGTGCGTGCGGTATGGATGACCATCGACGAGGTGCGTGCCACCGCAGAGCGTCACCGCAGCCCGCTGATCCTGCAGTGCATCGAGGACTGGCTGGCGGGGCAGCGGCATCCGCTGTCGCTGGTGCGGCACTACTGATCCGGCGGATGTACGGCATCTGCCTGGCGATTCTGCTGGCTGTTGCGGGGCTGGCGCAGGCCATGGAGCCGGCTGCGGAAGTCGGCATCTGCCATGGCTACGGTTGTACATACGAGGGTGTGGCGCGCTATGACGCGGCGGAACTGGCGAACCTGGCCGAGTGGCTGGGCAAGGCGCGGACGCCGGCGGAGGAGCGCGCCCTGCTCGGCGAGGCGGTGGGCCGGCTGTACCGCGTGGCTGGCCGGCAGTTGCCGGTGGGGGCGGACCGTGGCGGCAATCTGTTGGACGATGGCGTGGAAGGCCGCATGGACTGCATCGACCATTCGACCTCGACCACCCGCCTGCTGAAGCTGCTGGAGTCGCGCGGCGTGCTGCGCTTTCACCGGGTGCTCGAACCCGGGCGGCGCAGCTGGCTGATCTTCCAGCACTTCAGCGCGGTGATCGAGGAACTGACGCTGGCCGAGTCCATCGAGCGATTGCCGCCGGGTTCGGCGCTGGCGCGCTGCAGTTGCACGGAAGACGGTCTGATCATCGAAGGCCCGGACGGTGCCGAAGCGCCCGCGCCGGGCGAACGTTATGCGGTCGACAGCTGGTTCGTCGACAATGGCGAGGCGGCAATCGTGCTGCCGCTCGCCGAATGGCTCAATGGAGGTGGACCGAATGTCCAGTAAGCAGGATGGAAACGGCATGAAGGTGGTCGTCGGCATGTCCGGCGGCGTGGATTCGTCGGTGACGGCGCTGCTGCTGAAGCAGCAGGGCTATGACGTGACCGGCCTGTTCATGAAGAACTGGGAGGACGACGACGATTCCGAATACTGTTCGACGCGGCAGGACCTGGTCGATGTGGCCTCGGTCTGCGATGTGATCGGCATCGACCTCGAAGTCGTCAACTTCAGCGCCGAATACAAGGACCGGGTGTTCGCCGACTTCCTGCGCGAGTACGAGGCCGGGCGCACGCCGAACCCGGACGTGCTGTGCAACTCCGAGATCAAGTTCCGCTGTTTCCTCGACCACGCCATGCAGCTCGGTGCCGAGCGCATCGCCACCGGCCATTACGCCCAGGTGCGCGAATGGAGCAGCGACGGCCGCAGCGAATTCCAGTTGATGAAGGCCGAGGACGGCACCAAGGACCAGAGTTATTTCCTCTACCGCCTGAACCAGCAGCAGCTGGCGAAGACCCTGTTCCCGCTCGGCACCCTGTACAAGCGCGAGGTGCGCCGCATCGCCGAGCAGGCGGGCCTGCACGTCGCGGCAAAGAAGGATTCGACCGGGATCTGCTTCATCGGCGAGCGGCCGTTCCGCGAGTTCCTGATGCGCTACCTGCCGACGCAACCGGGCGAGATCCGCGCGCTCGACGACGAGCGCGTGCTGGGCGAGCACCAGGGCCTGATGTACCACACCATCGGCCAGCGCAAGGGCCTGCACATCGGCGGCATCAAGGGCAACCAGGACGAGGCCGGCGAGCACGATGCCTGGTACGTGGCGAAGAAGGACGTGAAGGCCAACGTGCTGTACGTGGTGCAGGGGCACGACCATCCCGCGCTGCTGCGCGACCGCCTGGCGGCGGCCGACCTCAACTGGATCGCCGGCCGCGACCCGCACACCAACTGGGTGTACACCGCCAAGCCGCGCTACCGCACGCCCGACATGCCGTGCGAGATTGACCGCATTGCCGACGGGCGCGCCGAGATCGCCTTCGCCCAGCCGCAGTGGGCGCTGACGCCGGGGCAGAGCGTGGTGGTCTACGAGTCCAAGGTCTGCCTCGGCGGCGGCATCATCGTCTGAGGCCGGCCGTGCTCAACAGGGCATCGACCCGGCCAGCCGCGGCTGGCCCTGCTGGTGCGCCCTGGCGGCGAAGGCTTCGCAGCGTTCGATGAACTCGCGCGTGCTCTTGGGCATCGGCACGCGCGCGCGGGTGATGTAGGTGACGAGGTCGCGGCCCTGCAGCAGCAGGCCGTGGCCGTCGGTGGCCAGCTGCCGTTCGGCGGCGCTGACGCCGTGAGACAGCCGCGGCGCGAAGGCGGCGAGTTCTTCCGAGGCGACGACGAAATCCGACCACACGTCGAAGATGTCGGGGTCGGTACGCAGCGTCTCGCACTTGATCTTGGCTGCTTCGGCGAAGCGGGCGATGGCGGGCTGGATACCCTCGTACAGCGGCGTGGCAGAAAGGGTGGCGCTCAGCGTCTCGGCCAGGCGGTCGATGTCGCGCAGCGTCTGCGCGATCTTGATGATGCGGCTGTCGTAGAAGGCCTCGACCGGGATCGAGAAGGCGCGGAAAGGCTCGCCCCACAGTTCGTCGATGCCTTCCTCGCCGCTGCGGTGCAGCACCAGCTTGCCCAGGCTCAGCGCTTCCTGCAGGCAGAAGCCGCATTCGCGCATCAGTGCGTTGTCGGTCTCGATCTCGATGCCCAGTTCCTGCAGCTCGACCAGCTTGGTGAAGATGTCGGTGGCGCGGTTGAACAGCGCACCGGCGAGCATCGCGCCCTTGACCCGCTTGCGGGCAGGGTCCTGCTCGGCCTCGTAGGCCTTGCGGGCATCGTCCAGGCGCTTGCCGGGGATGTTGATGCCGTGCTCGACGTGGTTGAACAGCCTGCGCGTCAGTGCCTGGATGAGCTGTTTCTTGGCCTTGAGCGAATTGGCGGGCGGGTCGTAAACCTTGATCCAGTAGCCGTCACAGAAAATGCGGCGGACACCATCGACGAGAGCGATGGTGCCGTTTTCGGTAGGAGCGTTCATGGCCATTCCGACCTTCATGGCTTGCGATTGGGGGCGCCGGATGGGTTGGCGCCAGCTGTTCCGGCCGGGACAGCGATCCGGCCGGGACGCGGAGTCTTGCGCAATGCGCGCGAAAGCACAAGCCTTGTCGGTGGCGGGCCGGGCTCAGATCAGGTCGGCGGGAATCACCGCGCGCAGCACGGTCTGGGTTTCATGCTCGCGCACGCGGTTGGTGAACCACCACAACGCTCCTTTCTTGATCGTCCAGTCGGCCTCCTGGCCCGACAGCAGCAGGGCGGCGAGGCGGCCGAGCGAGGGCTGGTGGCCGACCACCAGGGCTGCGCCGCTGGCGTCCGGCCAGCCGGTGGCGGCGAGGATGTCGGCGACGTTGCCTTCCGGCCCGAGGCCGTTGACGATCTCGAAGTCGTTGGCAAAGGCAGCGGCGGTCTGGCGTGTGCGCACCGTCGGGCTCACCAGCACGCGCATGCGCTTGGGATGGTTTTCCGCCAGCCATGCCGCCATGCGCCTGGCCTGTTTATGGCCGCGCTGGGTCAGCTCGCGCGTGTGGTCGGGGGTGCCGTCGACCGCTTCGGCGTGGCGCCAGAGCAGGAGGTCCATTCGCTTCTCCATCGGATCGGGGGCCTGCATCATGCCCTGCTCCTGTTGCAGGCTCGTGACGCTGTCCGGCATGCCGGCGGTGTGCCCGTGGCTGCCGGCGCCGCTTACCACGGTGTCTTGCCCCACAGCACGGGCTCGCCAGCCTGCAGCACGCCGTGCCGCAGGCTGGCGTAGCGCGGCGCGTGCCAGCCCAGCACGAAGGCGGCGGCGGGCTGCAGCGATGTGTCGGCCGCGGCCCAGCCGAGCAGGCGCTCGCGGGCGATGTCAACGTCCTGCAGGAAGCCCAGCGTGGCAAGGGTTTCGACGAGGGTTTCGCGGTAGCGGGCGACGGCCTTGGCGGGAAACAGCGGGGCGAAGAACTCGATGCCGTAGCGCAGCTGCTTGAAGCCGATGCGCAGCATGTGCAGTTGCGTGGGTTCGAGCGCCGATGCCGTCTCGAACTGGCGCCGCGCCCGCTTGCGCAGGCGAGCCAGGCGCAGGCGGGCGAAGGTGCGAAGGTCGGCGGCGTCAACCAGGTTGTTGCCCTGCAGGCGCAGCAACTCGGCACTGAGTTCGAGCAGCAGGCGTCCCTGCGCGGCCATGTCGAGCGCCTTTTCGGTGGTCTGGTAGGCTGCGTCGCGGGCTTGTGCCGCCCTCTGCAGCAGCTTCGCCATCGAGGCGTCGTCGGCCAGCCCTTCGGGCGTGATCGGCGCAAGCAGCTCGTGGTGGAGGACGTCGAGGTCGCGCGCGTCGCCGAAGCGCTTGGCATTCTCGCGCAGGCGTGCGTTCCAGCGGCCGGCGAAGTCGGCCGGCAGGGCGGGCGTGAACAGCTTGATCAGCGCGCGCAGCCGGCGCTGGGCGACGCGGAGCTGGTGGATGAAGTCGGCGTGGGCGGTGTCCGCGCCGGTGTCCGGCAGCAAGGCCGTGGCATTGGCCTGCCATTGGCGCACACAGCTGAAGGCCAGGCGGCGGAAGGCGTCGACGACGTTGCCGCCGGGCTGGATGTCGGAGGCCTCCGCCCGCGCCGCGCTGAGCGGTGTGCCGAGAAACAGGCGGTAGCCGCGCTCGGCCTTGGACACGTCGGCAGGCATCAGCGGCAGGGTTTGCGCCAGCTCGCAGGCCAGCGCGAAGAGGTCGTCGGCCTCGCCCTGCTCGAGTTCCAGCTCCAGTTCGCAGATCGGCGCCTGGCGCGCCACGCCCTCGGGCGTCGTCACGAGGACTTCGCCGGTGTCGATCATCAGCAGGATGCTCGTGCCTTCGCGCGGGCTCAGACGGCGTGTCTCGCGGCGGAAGCGGGTGGTGAATACCGGCACCAGCGTGTCGGCGTGGCGGTTCAGCAGCTTGGCGGCTTCGGGGGCATCGATCTGCGAGAAATCGAAGCTGCCCGAATAGGGCTGCTCCCACTCGGGGCGCTGCGAAAGTCCGCCGCTCGACACTGCGGCGCATTTCACCGTCTGCAGCCAGGTGCGGCCCTGGCGGCGGGTGCGCACGGCGACTTTGTGCGCCTTGAGCTGCAGCCGCGGCGTGTCGTAGTAGGTGTTGTCCAGGGTCACGGTGTTGCCGAGCTTTTCCGCGCTGGCGACCAGCGGGTGGCGGCGCAGCGCGGCGAGTGCGCGCTTCGGCAAGGCAAGTTTCAGCTCGATTTCCTGGCTCATGATGCTTGGCCCCGGCGAGGGGCGTTGGGATGAAAACCTCCGGATTCTAGTCATCCGCCAAGAGGGCGTCATGCACGGTTCGATGATGTTTATGTTTCAAGTCGGGCGTCATTCGCCGAAGACGTGCTGCCACAGCGCGACGACCGGCGCGCGCGCGGCTTCTGCTTCCTCGGGCGGGACGCGCGAGGGCAGGCCGTTGAGCCGCTGGCGGTGCTGCAGCCGGCGCAGTTCGCGATAGCTGTCGGCGCAGGCGGCGGCGAGTTCGGCCGGGATCAGGCCGAGCTCGCCGGCGATGCGCAGCAGCGCGATGTTGCCGAGGTTGCCGGTGAGCTGCGGATGGGCGTACGAGTGGCCCAGCACCAGATACTGGATCAGGAACTCGACGTCGATCAGGCCGCCGCGGTCGTGCTTGAGGTCGAAGCGCTCGGGGTCCTTGCCGGCGTGGGCATCGCGCATCTTGTGGCGCATTGCCAGCACTTCGGCACGCAGGCTGTCGAGTTCGCGCGGCAGGCGCAGGACTTCGTCGCGAATGCGTTCGAAGGCTTCGCCGAGGCGGCGGTCGCCGGCCGAGAAGCGGGCGCGGGTTAGCGCCTGGTGTTCCCACACCCAGGCCGATTCGAGCTGGTACTTGCGGAAGGCTTCGAGCGACACCGCGATCATGCCGGCGTCGCCGTTGGGGCGCAGGCGCAGGTCGGTTTCGAACAGCTGGCCGGCTGCGGTCTGGCTCGACAGCCAGGTGTTGGTGCGCTGGGCGAGCCGGGTGTAGACCTCGGCGGCTTCGAACGCTTCGTCGTCATAGAGAAAGACGATGTCGAGGTCGGAGGCGTAGCCGAGCTCCTTGCCGCCGAGCTTGCCGTAGCTGATGACGGCGAAGGCCGGCTGGTCGCGGTGGCGGATCTTGATCCGGCTCCAGCAGCGCGGCAGCGTCAGGTCGAGCATGATGTCGGCCAGTTCGGAGAGGTGGTCGGCGAGCTTTTCCACCGTCAGCAGGCCGGCGATGTCCTGCGTCAGCAGGCGGAACACCTGGGCGTGGTGCTGTTCGCGCATCACGTCCATCTGGCGCTCCATGTCGGGCTCCAGCGCTTCGAGTTCGGCGTCGAGGCTGGCGCGGAAAGACTGCCAGTCTGGCGTGCTCTCCAGGCTGTGGGTGTCCAGCATCTCGTCGAGCAGGATGGGATGGCGCGTCAGATACTGCGCGCCCCAGCGCGATGCGCTCACCAGATCGGCGACGCGGCGCAGCGCCTGCGGATACTGCTGGAGCAGGGCGAGGTAGGCGCCGCGGCGGCCGATGGCTTCCATCAGGTCGAGGCAGCGGGCGAGGGTGTCGTCCGGCCCCGGGGTGGCCGCGGCGGCTTCGAGGATGCGCGGAATCAGCGCGTCGAAGCGGCTCTTGATGTTGTTGGGCAACTGGCTGTAGCGCGCGCTGGCGCGGATCGAGGCCAGGCGTTCGGCGGCGTCGCGCGGCCGGCGGTAGCCGAGTTCGCCCAGTGCCGAAGCGACGCTGTCCACGTCCTCGGCGTTGGCCCAGGTGGTGTCCAGGCTGTGGTCCTCGTCCGAAGGGTCGCCGAACACCGCGTCGAAGTGCCGGCTGACCGCCGCGCGGTGGGTGTCGAGCACGGCGAACAGTGCGGCGGAGTCGGCAAAACCCATCGCCTGCGCGATCAGCGCCTGGTCGTCCTCGCTGGCGGGCAGGTCGTGGGTCTGGGCGTCGTCGAGGTACTGCAGGCGGTGTTCGAGCCGGCGCAGGAAGTCGTAGGCCGCGGTCAGCTCGGCCACGGTTTCGGCCGCGAGGATGCCGCGTTCGGCCAGTTGTGCCAGCACGGCCAGGGTCGGGCGGATCTGCAGCGCGGTGTCGCGACCGCCGCGGATGAGCTGGAACACCTGGGCGATGAATTCGATCTCGCGGATGCCGCCGGGGCCGAGTTTGACGTTGTTGGCGCGGTCGCGGCGGGCGACTTCGCGGCGGATCTGCGCATGCAGGTCGCGCATGGCGTTGATGGCGCCGAAGTCGAGGTATTTGCGGAACACGAAGGGGCGGGCGATGTTGCCCAGTTCGGTCCAGCGCTCGCCCAGCATCACCCGCGCCTTGATCCAGGCGTAGCGCTCCCATTCGCGCCCCTGGGTGACGAAGTAGTTTTCCAGCATGTCGAAGCAGCACACCAGCGGGCCGGAGTCGCCGTTGGGGCGCAGGCGCATGTCGACGCGGAAGACCTGGCCGTGTTCGGTGACTTCAGCCAGGGCCTTGATCAGTTGCTTGCCCAGGCGCTCGAAGAATTCGTAGTTGCTGATGGCCTTGTTGCCGCCGGTGTCGCCGTCTTCGGGGTAGATGAAGATCAGGTCGATGTCGGAGGATACGTTCAGTTCGCGCCCGCCGAGCTTGCCCATGCCGATCACCAGCAGCTCCTGCTCCCAGCCGGTGGGTGACAGCGGCAGGCCGTAGCGTTCGACCAAGGCGGCGCGCAGCACGTCGTGGGCGTGGCGCACCGCGACTTCGGCCAGCGTCGTCATGGTTTCGGTGACTTCGGCCAGCGGCGCGCCGCAGCACAGGTCGCGCACGATCAGGTGGCACAGCACCCAGATGCGCAACTGGCGCAGGGTAGGGCGCAAGGCTTCGTCCGGGCTGCCGAAGGCGGCTTCGCGCGCGGCGATGAAGGCTTCCATGCGGCGCGCGTCGATCGGGCCGCCGATGCTGGCCGCCAGCGCTTCGCCCAGCCAGGATTGGCTGTCGAGCATGCGGCCCAGGTAGCGGGAGAAGCGGCGGGCGTCGTGCACCGCTTGTGGCAGTGCCGGCGGGGCGTCGGGGGTGGCGGGCATGGCGGTTCCGGTGCCTTGGTCTGATCATTGATAGAATGTCGGCCCCGCGGCGAATGGCGCTGGCGGGCGCCGTCTGCGCGAGCATGCGTAGTGTATCCGGGCGCCGCCGTCTCCGTGCGTGCCGGCGGGTGCCCGGGAACGGGGCTGGACGCGATCCTGCGTGCCGCGGTTGTCCGTTCATCCCGAATTTCGGCTCGGCAAGCCGTTGCGATGCTGCATGAATCCGCTTCCCGAACCCCTTCCCGAGTCGCCCGCGCCGGAGTCGCCCACGGCGCGGCGTGCCCGGCGTTCGCGCGTGGTGCTGGGCCGGATCGGCAGGGCGCTGGTCTGGGGCTGGATCGCCGTCGCCAGCGTGATGCTGTTGCTCAGGCATGTGGTGCTGCCCGCGGTCGGCGGGTTCAACGACGAGATTGCCGGCATCGCCGGGCGTTCGCTCGGCTTGCCGGTGGCGATCGAGTCGATCGACGGCGACTGGGCCGGCTGGCGTCCGCGCCTCGTGCTGCAGCGTGTCACCGTGTCGGATGCGGAGGGCCGGCCGGCCCTGCACCTGCCCAGGGTGGACGCCACGCTGGCGTGGACTTCCCTGCTGCGCGGGCAGGCGCATTTCCACCGCCTGGAGATCACGGCGCCGGAGCTGAGGCTGAGGCGCGATGTGGATGGGCGGGTGTTCGTTGCCGGCCTGCCGGTGTCAGACGGCGAGGGCGATGGTGGCGGCCTGGACTGGCTGCTGGCACAGCGCCAGATCGTGATCCACGACGCCGTGCTGCGCTGGGACGACCGGCTGCGGGTAGCGCCGGAGCTGGTGCTGGAAAAGGTGGAGCTGCGCCTCGACCAGCGTTTCGGCCAGCGCCGCTTCGCCTTGCGCGCCCAGCCGCCGCTGGCGCTGGCGTCGATGCTGGACGTGCGCGGCGAACTGCAGCGCCTTGATGCCGATGCGCCATTTTCGCCGGCGTCGGCCGGGCGGCTCTATGTTTCGCTCGACCGCGCCGATCTGGGGGGCTGGCAGCCATGGCTGGATTATCCGCTGCCGCTGCAGGGCCATGGCGGCGTGCGTGCGTGGCTGGAGTCGCGGCAGGAAGGGCGCTTCGCGCTGCCGGGCGGCCTGGGTTTCGGCCAGACGGTTGGGCGCGGCTGGGCGGTGACGGCGGACCTTGCGCTGGACGGGGTGCGCACGCAGCTCGGCGAGGCCTTGCCGGAGCTGCTGCTGGAGCGCCTGGACGGGCGCTTGAGCGTTGAGCGTTCGGCTGGCGAATACCGCTTGAGCACGCAGGGGCTGGCGCTGCGCACGATGGACGGTCTGGCGCTGCAGCCGACCGATCTGGAACTGCAGTTCAGGGACGAAGCGTCCGGTCAGCAAGGCGGGCAGCTGGTGGCCAACCGGCTCGATTTCGATACGCTGGCTCGCCTGGCCGCTTTCCTGCCGTTGGACGAGGCAGTACGGACCCGGCTCGCCGCACTCGAGCCGCAGGGCCGGCTTGAGGCCTTGAGCTGGCGCTGGGACGGAGCGCCGGCCGAACCAAGGAGCTGGGCTGCTGCCGCACGTTTTGCCGGACTGGGGCTGCAGGCGGGAGAAGGCATGCCCGGCCTCGGCGGCCTGAGCGGCATGTTCGACGGCAACGAGCAGGGCGGGCGGTACCGGCTGGATAGCCGCGATGCCCACCTCGACCTGCCCGAGGTGTTCGAGTCCGGCCGTCTGCAGTTCGACATGCTGCGTGCCGACGGCGGCTGGCAACAGCGCGGCGGGCGGCTCGAGGTCACGCTGGACAGCGCCCAGTTCGATAACGCGGATGCCGCCGGCAGTGCTTCCGGCGTCTATCGGCCGCAGGCAGGCAGCGCAGGGGAGATCGACCTGCAGGCCCGGCTGACGCGCGCCGAGGGCCGGGCCGTATGGCGATATCTGCCGCGCGTGGTCGGCTCCCACACGCATGACTGGGTGCGCGACGCCATCCGCCGTGCAGACGTACCGGAGGCCAGCTTGCGCTTGCGTGGCGCGCTGGACGACTTCCCGTTCCGCAATGGCGAGGGCGAATTCCGTGTCGCGGTGCGTGTTGCCGATGGGGTGCTCGACTATGCGGATGGCTGGCCTGCGATCGAGGGCATCTTCGGCGAAGTGCGTTTCATCGGGCCGGGGATGCGCATCGAAGCGACCCGTGGCCGCATCTTCGGTGTGGCGCTGAGCGACGTCGTCGTCAATATGCCGGAACTGGACATGGGGCTTTCCGACCTGATGACCATCACCGGCAAGGCCAGCGGGACGACTGCCGATTTCCTGCGTTTCGTGTCGGAGAGTCCGGTATCGGCCCGCATCGGCGGTTTCACCGACGGCATGCGGGCAGAGGGCAGGGGGACGCTCGATCTTCGCCTGGTGATGCCGCTGGAGAACGTCGATGAGAGCACGGTCGCCGGCGAATACCGCTTCAGCGCCAACCGGCTGTGGCTGGCCGAGGGGCTGCCGGTGCTGGAAGGCGCGGCAGGCCGGCTGGGCTTTACCGAGGACAGCTTGTCGATGTCCGAGGGGCGGGCGCAATTTCTCGGCTCGCCCGTCCGCATCACCGCGCGTACGCTGGACGATGGCACGGTCCGTTTCGAGGCCAGCGGCGCGGCGAGCGCCGGGGCGTTGTCGGCAGCCGGGGAGCTGCCCCTGCTGGCACATCTGTCGGGCAGCATGGCGTGGAAGGCGCAGGTCGGCGTGGCTGGCGGCGGCGTACACGTGGGCGTGGAGTCGGACCTTACCGGACTGGCGTCGAGCCTGCCCCCTCCCCTGAACAAGAGCGTGGGCGAGCGCTGGCCGCTGCAGGTCCGCTTCGATGCGCCGGGCGGATCGGAGGCTCGGACATTGAAGCTGGAGCTGGCTGGAGAGCACGGCATGCCGCTGCGGGCCGAGCTGCTCTGGCCTGCCAGGGGGGCGATGCGCGGTGGTGTGGTGCTGAATGCTGCAGGTACGGCCCCCATGAAGCTGGCCGAGCGCGGCCTGCGGGTGGAGGGGCGTCTCGATGCGCTCGACGCCGACGCCTGGCGCAAGAGTTTCGACGCTGAAGCCGGTGAGGGTAATGGCGAGGGAGAAGTGGCCCTGCCGCTGGCCGATTTGACGCTGCAGATCGGCCGGCTGCAGGTTTTCGGCCAGACGCTGAATGGCTTTGCCCTGCACAGCGTGAGTGATGCGGGCGGCTGGAAGGCGCGCATCGACAGCGACCGTGCCGCGGGCGAGCTCGATTGGCGCGACAGCGGCCCCGGTGCCCTGCGCGCGCGCTTCGAGCGGCTGAACATCGGCCAGGCGCAGGAGACGGAGGAGGGCGGGCGGAACGAGGCGTCTGCCTCGGAGACCGAAACGCCGCCGCGCCGGCTGCCGGCGCTCGACGTGGTCGCCGAGCAGTTCGTACTGGGAGGCAGGGATCTCGGCCGGCTTGAAGTGTTCGCGCGCAATCGCGCCGGCGTATGGCAGCTCGAACATCTCGGGCTCCGCAATGCGGATGGCCGATTGAACGGCAGTGGCGAATGGCGTACCACAGGCCAGCAGTCCACCCGGCTCGATTTCGATCTGCAGGTGGAGGACATCGGCCGCTTCTCGCAGCGGCTCGGCTACGGCGACGTGGTGCGCGGCGGCAAGGCCACGCTGGGCGGGCAAGTGCGCTGGCATGGAGCGCCGACCCGGCTCGACTACCCGACGCTGGCCGGCCGGATGGAGCTGGCGGCGGAGGCGGGCCAGTTCAACAAGCTGGAGCCCGGTGTCGGCCGCCTGCTGGGCATTCTCAGTCTGCAGGCCCTGCCGCGCCGGATCACGCTCGATTTCCGCGATGTGTTTTCGGCAGGATTCGCCTTCGATGGCATTTCCGGTAGCATCGACGTGGCCGACGGCGTGATGCGCACCGATGATCTCGAGATTCGCGGGCCGGCTGCGCGTGTGCGCATGCGAGGTTCGGCCGACGTCGAGGCCGAAACACAGGATCTGCGTGTCGCGGTGCAGCCCACCCTGTCGGAGTCGGTCGCGATCGGCGCTGCGGCGGGTCTGTTGAACCCGGTTGCGGGCGTGGTGACCTATCTGGCGCAGAAGGCGCTCAGCGATCCGATCGAAAGACTCTTTGCCTATGAATACGAAATCACTGGTACCTGGAGCGATCCAGCCGTCCGGCGCCTGGGCGGCGCACAGCCGCCGCCGGCCGAATGAGATGCTGGATGGCCTGCCTGTGATTTAGTGTCCTTCCTGGAACCACTCCCATCCCTGATTGCCAAGTCCTGCATGAACAGATCGTCTTCTTCCGCACCCGTATCCGCTTCCGGCTGCACGCCTGTCGCCGCCATCCAGATGGTGTCCGGCCCCGATGTGGCCGCCAACCTCGAAACCGCCGCCGGCCTGGTGGCGGAGGCCGCTGCGGCAGGCGCGCGCCTGGTGGCCTTGCCGGAATATTTTCCGCTGATCAGCGCCGATGAGCAGGCCAAGATCGGCATCCGCGAGGCCGATGGCAGCGGGCCGCTGCAGGATTTCCTTGCCGGGCTGGCTGGCCGGCATGGCGTGTGGCTGGTGGGCGGGACCGTGCCGCTGGTGGCCGAGGCCGACGACAAGGTGCGCAACAGTACGCTGGTGTACGACGATGCTGGCCGGCGCGTGGCGCGCTACGACAAGATCCATCTGTTCGGTTTCCAGCGCGGGGCCGAGCGTTATGACGAGGCGGTGACGATCGAGCCGGGCGCTACCGTGTGCAGCTTCGATTCCCCCGTTGGACGCGTGGGGCTGTCGGTGTGCTATGACCTGCGTTTTCCCGAACTCTTTCGTGCCATGGGCGAGGTCAACCTGATCGTGCTGCCGGCTGCCTTCACCCATACCACCGGCCGTGCGCACTGGGAGGTGCTGCTGCGTGCCCGTGCGATCGAGAACCAGTGCTACGTGATGGCGCCGGCCCAGGGCGGGCGCCATCCAAGCGGGCGGGTGACCTGGGGCCACAGCATGATCGTAAACCCATGGGGCGAGGTGCTCGCCTGCCGCGACGAAGGCCCCGGCGTAGTGCTGGCGGAGGTCAACGTCGCGCGCATCGCGGCTGTGCGCGAGAGCCTGCCGGCGCTGCATCACCGCTGCCTGGGCTGAGCGGGCCGCCGAATATATCGAACCAGAATCAGGCGCGATCATTTGTGCGTCTGGCCGGTCCAAGCCGGCAACGAATCCAAGGACCCAGCATGAGCAAGAGCCAGAATCCGCTGAAAATCGCCGACCGTTACCTGTTGTCGCCTTATGGCCTGGGCGAGGCGGAGTTGGAGAAGACCTTCCGCAAGCTGATGCGCCATGACATCGACTTCGCCGACCTGTATTTCCAGTATCAGCGCTCCGAGGCCTGGAGCCTGGAGGAAGGCATCGTCAAGTCGGGCAGCTTCGACATCGAGCAGGGCGTGGGCGTGCGCGCCATCAGCGGCGAGAAGACGGCTTTCGCCTATTCGGACGACATCTCGCTCGATGCGTTGCTGGGAGCTGCGACTGCCACCCGCGCGATCGCCGCGGCCGGCGAGCGCCGCAGCGTGAGCATCGTGCCGCACAAGCTCAAGACGCGGCTGTACCGCAGCGACGATCCGCTCGATTCGCTCGACGACACCGCCAAGGTCAGGCTGCTGGAACGGCTCGAGGGTTTCGCCCGCGCCGAAGACCCGCGCGTCACCCAGGTCATGGCGCATATCGCCGGCACCTGGGAAGTGGTGATGGTGGCGCGCAGCGACGGCCACCTGGCGGCCGACGTGCGGCCGCTGGTGCGGGTGTCGATCACCGTGATCATGGAAGAGGACGGCCGTCGCGAGCAGGGTAGCGGCGGTGGCGGCGGACGTTACGACTATGGGTATTTCAGCGACGAGCGCCTGCATGAATATGCGCACGCCGCGGTGCATCAGGCGCGCGTCAACCTCGGTGCCGACCCGGCGCCGGCCGGCTCGATGCCGGTGGTGCTGGGGCCGGGCTGGCCGGGCATCCTGCTGCACGAGGCGATCGGCCATGGCCTGGAAGGCGATTTCAACCGCAAGGGCAGTTCGGCGTTTTCAGGCCGCATCGGCCAGCAGGTCGCTGCCAGGGGCGTCACCGTGGTCGATGACGGCACGCTGCCGGACCGCCGCGGTTCGCTGTCGATCGATGACGAAGGCAACCCGACCCGGCGGACGGTGCTGATCGAGGACGGCATCCTTACCGGCTACATGCAGGACATGATGAATGCACGGCTGATGGACATGGCGCCGACCGGCAACGGGCGGCGCGAATCCTTTGCCCACCTGCCGCTGCCGCGCATGACCAACACCTACATGCTGAACGGCGACAAGGACCCGGAAGAGATCATCAAGTCGGTGAAGAAGGGCTTGTATGCGGTGAACTTCGGTGGCGGCCAGGTCAACATCACCTCGGGCAAGTTCGTGTTCTCGACCGCCGAGGCCTACCTGATCGAGGATGGCAAGGTCACGCGCCCGGTGAAGGGGGCGACGCTGATCGGCAATGGCCCGGATGCGCTGACCAAGGTGAAGCTGATCGGCAACGACATGCGGCTCGACCCCGGCGTCGGCACCTGCGGCAAGGACGGCCAGAGCGTGCCGGTGGGTGTCGGCCAGCCGACGTTGCGCATCGACGGCCTGACGGTTGGCGGCACGGCCTGAAGTCCGTGCGCCGGGGGCGCCCGTTCAGCTCTGGACGGGCTTGCCGGCCTTGTCCTTGGTGCCGCTGGTATCGTGTTCGTCGCCGGTGCAGTTGCTCGTCCGATCCAGTTCGGTGGCCGGCAGCAGGCTGGTGGCCTGCGCCGGCGTGCAGATGGCGTAGGCGAGCGCGGTGGTGGTGATGAGGGTGATGATGGTCTGACGCTTGATCATGGTGTGCTCCTTTGGTCCGTTCAGCGTTCGACGTCCGGACTGCCGCCGCGGAACAGATCGGGCGTCAGGCCGTGGCGCTGCAGCAGGCGGTAGAACTCGGTGCGGTTGCGTTCGGCCAGCCGTGCAGCGTCGGACACGTTACCCGCAGTCAGTTTGAGGAGCTGTATCAGGTAGTTTCTCTCGAAGCGGCGCTTGGCCTCCGCATAGCCGAGCGCTTCGATCGGCTGTACCCGCAGCGCGCGTTCGACCAAGCTGCGCGGAATCAGCGGCGTCGTCGCCAGGGCGCAGACCTGTTCGATGACGTTCTGCAACTGGCGCACGTTGCCCGGCCATCTGGCCAGGGCCAGCGCTTCGAGCGCATCCGGGGCGAAGCCGCTCAGTTCCTTGCCGTATTTTTGTGCCACCTGGCGCAGGAAATGCTCGGCCAGCAGCGGAATGTCTTCGCGCCGTTCGGCGAGCGTGGGCAGTTCCAGGCCGACGACGTTGATGCGGTAATAGAGGTCTTCGCGGAACTGGCCGGTGGCCAGCGCTGCATCGAGGTCGCGGTGGGTGGCGGACAGGATGCGCAGATCGACCGGCTCGGCGCGCGTGGCGCCCACCGGGCGTACGGCGCGTTCCTGCAGCACGCGCAGCAGCTTGACCTGCAGCGAAGGCGGCATGTCGCCGATCTCGTCGAGGAACAGGGTGCCGCCATGCGCGGCCTGCACCAGGCCGCTATGGTTGCTGGTGGCGCCGGTGAAGGCGCCGCGTACGTGGCCGAACAGTTCGGATTCGAGCAGGGGTTCGGGAATCGCGCCGCAGTTGATGGCGACGAAAGGCGCTGCGGCACGCGGGCTGGCGCGGTGGATGGCGTGGGCGAGAAGCTCCTTGCCGGTGCCGCTGTCGCCGCGAATCAGCACGCTGGCGTCCGATGCGGCAACCAGCCTCGCCTCGTCCAGCAGCGCGTGCATGCGCGTGCTGTGGCTGATGATGTCGGCCCGCCAGCTTTCGTCCGCGGCGTGGCCGGTAGCCGGGGCAGGAGCGCCGAGCTGAAGGGTCTGGGTGATGCGCGTCAGCAGCGCCTGACTGTCGAAGGGCTTGGTCAGGTAGCCGGCGACGCCGCGCGAGGTGGCTTCGACCGCATCCGGAATCGTGCCGTGGGCGGTGATCAGGATGACCGGCAGCGCCGGGTGCTGCTGGCGGATTTCATCGAACAGGGCGAGGCCGTCGCCATCGGGCAGACGCACGTCGCTGAGCACCAGGTCGAAACGCTCGGTGCCGAGCCGGCTGCGTGCCTCGACGGCGGATGCCGCGGTGGCGACCCGATAACCGCTGGCCTTCAGGCGCATCGACAGCAGGCGCAGCAGGTCGGTGTCGTCGTCGATCAGCAGCAGGTGCTGCGCGCAGGCTGCTGCAACGGGAGGATGGCGCCGGCTCACTGGGGACGCGAATGCGGAACGGCAGGCGCCAGGCTGCGCTCGATTTCGGCCAGGGCGTCGAGCTTGCGCTGCAGTGCCTCGTTGCGTTGTTCGCTGTCCTTGAGTGCCGCGGCGCTTTGTTCGAGCTGCTGGTTGAGGCGTTCGTTGAGCCCGAGGAGCCGCTGACGCTCCTGGATCTGATCGAGAAGCGCCCGCGCATAGGGCTGCAGTGCGCGTGACTCGGCGTCTTCGGCGGCCAGCAGGCCTTGCAGCAGGTTGCGGGCGCGCGGCAGGTTGGACTGGCGCGGCCTGGCGGCGCTGATTGCGGCCTGCAAGGTCTGTTCGGCGCCTGCCTTGGGCGAAGGCGGATCATGTGGCGGCTGGGGAGGCAGCAAGCCACAACTCGACAGCAGTAGCGGACCCAGCAGCAGGAGAAGGGCGGCGGATGAGGTGCCAAACGGGGTGGCGTGGGCGGAGGCGCGTGGCATCGGCGTCGAATGGGAGTCAGGTTGCATGGGGGAGTTCGACTCGGAAATGAGCGCCGCGTTCGGTGGGCAGCGCGGAAACCTTGCCGTGATGTGCGGCAATGAACTCGCGCACGATCGCCAGACCGAGTCCGGTGCCCTTGGAAGTGCGTTCGTCGGGATGGCTGCCCTGAAAGAAGGGCTCGAAGATGCGTTCGGATTCTTCCGGGCGGATGCCTGGGCCGTCGTCGATGCAGTCGATCAGCACTTTTTCATCCCGGGTCGATAGCTCGACGCGTACCTTGCTTCCCGCCGGGCTGAAGCCTACGGCGTTGGCAATCAGGTTCGACAGCGCGATGCGCAGCTTGCCGGGATCGGCGCGCACGAGCGGGGCGTCGCCGGCGATGTCGATCGCCACGCCGCGTGCTTGTGCCTGCAACTGCAGCTCGCTGGCAACTTCGCGCACCATCGGCAGCAGCGCGCTCGGCTGCAGGTCGAGGCGGCGGGAGTCGAACTGGATGGCGTTGTAGTGCAGCAGCTGTTCGATGCGTTCCTGCAGGGCCCGCGTATTGTGTTCGAGGATGGTCGTGACTTCCCGCTGCTCGGGCGTGAGCCGGCCGAGTACGCCGTCGGCGAGCAGCGAGACGCCTTCGCGAAGGGATGCGAGCGGCGTCTTGAGTTCGTGGGAGACGTGGCGCAATACGCGATTCCGGTTGGCTTCCAGTTCGCTCAGGCGCACGCGCAGCCAGTCGAGCTGCTTGCCGACCTGGCGCAGGTCTGCAGGGCCGCCGATGCGGATGGCCTGGTTGAGGCGGTTTTCACCGAGGTCCGAGATGCTCCGGCCGATGTGGCGCAGCGGGCGCAGCAGCCACCAGCCGGTCAGTGCGGCAAGGGCGACGGCAAGAGCCAGCGCGCCGAGGATCTGCAGGCTCAGCTGTCCGCGGCGCTGATCGAGCGCGTCGAGCAGTTCGACGTTGCTGTCGACGATATGCGTGCGGACGGCCTGGGCCAGGCTGTCGTTGAGCTGCACCAGTTCCCCCAGGGCGGTGAAGGCTGTCTGGCTGCGCAGCTCGGGGGACATGGACGAGGCGTCGCTGGCGACTGCGGTGTCGGCCGCTGCTGCCTGATCGCGCCACCGGGAAGCGAGGGGGGCGACGCTGGCCAGTTGAGTCTCGATGCGGGCCAGGGCGGAGAGGGCTTCGGCTTTGGCGCCGTTGAAGCGTTCGAGGAAGGACGCCTCTTCGTGCACCAGGTACTGGCGCGCACCGCGCTCGAAATCGACGGTGCGTTCGGCGAGTTGCTGCATGTCGCTGTTGAGCGCGAGTGCTGCTGCGGAACTGCGACGGCTGTCGCGAGCAAAGCTTTCGAGGTCGAGCCAGCCGCTGACGGCCGCAGCGCTCAGAATGGCGACGATCGACAGGAAGCTCGCGAGCAGGGTCGAAGTGAAGGACGGACGCAGCATCGTGGAGGTGCTCGGCGGAAAGAACTGACTTTGCGATTCTAGCGAGCCTCGGGCTGGCTGGCGCAGGCAAATCATCTGGAATTGGGCTGGTTCAGATGCCTGTCGCTCTGGAGTGACACTGTAAATCCATTGAATAACAAATGGTTGCCGGAGTAGTGCTGATCGAATGTCGGGCTAGGGCGACAAATAGGCGGCCGGCTATCGGTGCCGGGATGGTGTGCTGCCCGCCGCCAGCTTGCAAACGTCTGAAATCACTCCGGAAAAAATCAGTGGCATGAGATTTGCCAATGGGCTGAAGGTTCAGCAACCGTGTCGGACGGTTGAAGCCAGTCCAAGGAGATGCCATGTCCATGTTCAACAAGCCAAGTCTTTTTCCGAAGCAGCCCGAACCCGCCGCTGGTCAGCGTGCCGCACCGGCGCGACCCGCAACGATGGGAAGCAGCACTTTTGCTTCCGGCGTACCTGCGTCTTCCGACCCGGTGCAGGAGGTGGCGCAAGCGGATGCGGCGAAACCTGCTGCTGCGCCCGCGGATGTCGAGACGGGGGGCAGCCGCTTGATCGTCGGGCCTGACGTCAAGCTGAAGGGGGCCGAGATCCTGGACTGCGATACCCTGGTCGTCGAAGGCCGGGTGGAAGCGACGATGGACAGCCGCGTCATCCGTATCGCCGAGAACGGCTCCTACGAAGGCACGGTCGGCATCGATGTCGCCGAGATCCATGGCCGCTTCGAAGGCGAACTGACTGCCCGCCAGCAGTTGATCATCCATGCCACCGGGCGTGTCAGCGGCAAGATTCGCTACGGCAAGATCCTGATCGAGGAAGGTGGTGAAGTCTCGGGCGACGTGCAGTCGCTTGCCAGGGCGGGGACGAAGGAAGGGCTTCGTGCGGTCGAGAGCCGCAGCAACGACAGCAAGCCGATCGCGGCGGTGGCCGGCTGAAATCCTGGCGGGGGCGGTGGCGCCCCCGCGGGTTCGATTTACTGTGGGGCTGGGAGCGCGCCGGCATTGGCTGCAAGCCGTTGGGCTTGCCAGCTCCACTGCTTTTCCCAGGCCGTGCGCACCAGGTTGGGATAGGCCGGCTTGCCCAGGCTGCCGTTGTAGCGGCCGAGCGCGCGGAAAAGATCCCCCTTCTCGATGTCGAGATAGTGACGCAGGATCGTGCAGCCGTAGCGCAGGTTGGTGCGCAGGTGGAAGAGGTTGTCGTCCGGGCGCTCCATGACCTTGAGCCAGAACGGCATCACCTGCATGTAGCCGCGCGCGCCGGCCGACGAGATCGCATATTTGCGGAAGTTGCTTTCGACCTGGACCAGCGCGAGCACCAGTTGCGGGTCGAGGCCGGCGCGGGTGGCTTCGTAGTGGATGCTGGTCAGCAGTTCGTTGCGGTAGCTGGCATCAGGAATCCGCTTCTGCAGCCGGCGTGACATTTCCGCCAGCCACTGCGCGCGCTCGCCAGCGTCGGGAATCGGCAGCATCGGCGCCGCTGCGTCGCTGACCGCTTCGTGCAGTGCTGCACGCACGCTGGCGGCCAGCGGCTCATACTGCTGCGCGCCGGCCTGTACCGCACTGGCTGCCAGCGCGAGCAGCAGCGCGGCGGCAGTGCGGAGCAGGGCCGACGACGGGTGCATGCTCAGGCCTTGCCGAGCAGGCCCAGGACGTGGGCCGCGATGTCACTGGTGGCGAGCTTGCCGGCCTCGGCGTCACGGCGGCCCTGGTATTCCACCAGGCCTTCCTTCAGGCCGCGGTCGCCGATGGTGATACGGTGCGGCACACCGATCAGCTCCCAGTCGGCGAACATCACGCCGGGACGTTCGTCGCGGTCGTCGAGGATGACGTCCACGCCCTGCGCCAGCAGCGCGTCATAGAGCTTCTGCGCTTCGTCGCGCACGGCTTCCGACTTGCCCCAGCCGACAGGGCAGATCACGGCTTCGAAAGGCGCGATCGCCTCGGGCCAGATGATGCCGCGGGCGTCGTGGTTCTGCTCGATTGCGGCGCCCAGGATGCGGGTCACGCCGATGCCGTAGCAGCCCATCTCGAAATGCTTGGGTTTGCCGTCCTCGTCGAGGAAGGTGGCGTTCATTGCCTTGGAATATTTGGTGCCGAGGTAGAACACGTGGCCGACTTCGATGCCGCGCTGGATCGCGAGCACGCCCTTGCCGTCGGGCGATGGATCGCCTTCGACGACGTTGCGGATGTCGGCGATGAGGTCCGGTTCGGGCAGGTCGCGGCCCCAGTTGACGCCGGTGAAGTGGTAGTCGGCTTCGTTGGCGCCGCAGATGAAGTCGGCCATGTCGGCGACCGTGCGGTCGGCGACGATCCTGACCGTTTTCTTCAGCCCGATCGGGCCGAGGTAGCCCGGCTTGCAGCCGAAGTGCTCGAGGATTTCCGCCTCGGTGGCGAAGCGGAAGCCGGCCTTGAGCCCTTCCAGCTTGCCGGCCTTGACTTCGTTCAGGGCATGGTCGCCGCGCACCAGCAGCAGCCAGACGGTGACGCCGGACGGCTCGTCCTTGTCATCGACGTCGTCGGTGGCCAGCACCAGCGATTTGACCGTGGTGTCGAGCGGGACGCCGAGCAGGGCGGCGACGTCTTCGCAGGTGGCCTTGCCGGGAGTCGGCGTCTTTTCCAGCGCTTGCTTCGCTTCGGCGCGGCCCGCCAGCAGCGACACGGCTTCGGCCAGTTCGATGTTGGCGGCGTAGCTGGAATCCGGGCAATAGACGATGGCGTCCTCGCCGGTGTCGGCGATGACCTGGAATTCGTGCGAGCGGTCGCCTCCGATGGCGCCCGTGTCAGCAGCGACGGCGCGGTACTGGAGGCCGAGGCGGTCGAAAATGCGTGTGTAGGCCGCAAACATCGTTTCGTAGCTGCGGCCGGCGGCTTCTTCGTTACGATCGAAGGAGTAGGCGTCCTTCATGGTGAATTCGCGCCCCCGCATGATGCCGAAGCGCGGCCGGCGCTCGTCGCGGAACTTGGTCTGGATCTGGTAGAAGTTGCGTGGCAGCTGGCGGTAGCTCTTGAGTTCCTGGCGCGCGATGTCGGTGACGACTTCCTCGGAGGTCGGCTGCATGGCGAAGTTTCGGTCGTGGCGATCCTTCAGGCGCAGTAGTTCCGGACCCATCTTGTCCCAGCGGCCGGTTTCCTGCCACAGCTCGGCGGGCTGCACCATCGGCATGGTCAGCTCCATCGCGCCGGCGCGGTTCATTTCCTCGCGGATGATGGTCTCGACCTTGCGGATCGAGCGCAGGCCCATTGGCATGTAGCTGTAGATGCCGGCAGCGGCCTTGCGGATCATGCCGGCGCGCAGCATCAGCTTCTGGCTGACGACTTCGGCGTCGGAGGGGGCTTCCTTGAGGGTGAACAGATGGAACTGGCTGGCACGCATGAGGGTCTTCAGTCTGGAAAGGCGTTGTCGAACGCGCGATTCTAGCGCAAGGCACCGTCTGCAAAGGGGCGTATCGGGTGCGGTGGGGTGATGCACGCCGATGGTGCGCTTTCAAAGCGCACCCAAGTGTGAAAAAATCGACACCAATGAACCGAATTTGAAGGTTAGTCATGCTTGATCGTGAAGGCTTCCGCCCGAACGTCGGCATCATTCTGGTAAACGCGCGCAACGAGGTTTTCTGGGGCAAGCGCATCCGCGAACATTCCTGGCAGTTCCCGCAAGGTGGCATCAAGCACGGCGAGTCGCCTGAGCAGGCGATGTACCGGGAGCTGTTCGAGGAAGTCGGATTGCGCCCGGAGCACGTCAAGATCCTCGGCCGCACGCGGGGCTGGCTGCGCTACGAAGTGCCGCGGCACTGGATACGGCGCGAATGGCGCAACACCTACCGTGGACAGAAGCAGATCTGGTTTCTGTTGCGTTTGGTGGGACGCGATTCCGACGTCTGCCTGCGTGCGAGCTCGCACCCGGAATTCGATGCCTGGCGATGGAGCAATTACTGGGTGCCGCTGGATGCGGTGATCGAGTTCAAGCGGCAGGTTTACCAGATGGCACTCGTCGAACTGGCGCGCGTCCTGTTCCGCTCTAGAACCTTCGAGCTGCCGGAAAGTTATCGCCTGCCTGACGCCGAGCGCCCGGTGCAGGTGGTCCTCGGTGCGTCGCAACGCTGAGGCCCCGGACCTTGAGGCTCTCTCATCTCCCTGGAGGCTGCTGGGATTGAATTTTTCACGTGTATGTAGCGCCATTGGCGCAGGCCTTGCCGCGTTGGCCCTGGTTTCCGGCAACGCCCTGGGCGGCTTGCTGTTCGAAGAGGATCCCGATTGGAAGGAGAGCGAGGTGACGATGCCGCCACCGGTGGACGATGCCCGCTTGCGACCCTTCTTCGTCAGCAGCGCGTCGCCGAACAGCTTCTTCGTCGATGAAGGCAGCCTCAGCGTCGGTGAAGACCGTGTGGTGCGTTACACCCTGGTGGTCCGCACGCCCGGCGGTGCCGAGAACATCACCTACGAAGGACTGCGCTGTGCCACCGGTGAGCGCCGGATCTACGCCAGCGGGCGCCGGAACGGCGAATGGACGCCGATGAAGAAGAGCGATTGGCAGCCGATCAACGACAATGCCTACAATCGCCCGCGGGCGGCGCTGGCCTACGATCATTTCTGTGATGGGCCTGCTGCGCCGCGCGATCTGGAGCATGCGCTGAGGCTGTTGCGCAGTCCGTTCGACGCGTCCAGAACTTATGGAGTCCGATAATGTTCGATACCGCCATCATCGAATTCGACAAGGCGTTGCGTACCGTCTTTGCGCCGGCGCGCAGCATTCGGGACGTTCCGGGTGACGGCCTGCCCGAGGCCGAGCTGGACGAGGCGGAACGCCGCCATGCCGCGGCACTGATGCGGATCAATCATGTGGGCGAGATCTGCGCCCAGGCGCTGTACCAGGGACAGGCGCTGATGACGAGGGACGCGTCGCTGCGCGATGCGCTGAAGCAGGCTTCAGTGGAGGAAACCGAGCATCTCGCCTGGACCGAGCGCCGTATCGCCGAACTTGGCGGTCGCAAGAGCCTGCTCAATCCGTTGTGGTATGGCGGCGCGCTCGGCCTTGGCCTGCTGGCAGGTCGGTTCGGCGATCGCTGGAATCTGGGCTTTCTGGCCGAAACCGAACGCCAGGTCGAGAACCATCTCAAGGGTCATCTCGACACCTTGCCGGCACACGATCAGAAATCACGCGCGATCGTCGAGCAGATGAAGGTCGATGAAGCCGAGCACGCCGAAATGGCGATCCGGCTGGGCGGGCATGAATTGCCTGCACCGGTGAAGGGGGCGATGAAGCTCGCCTCCAAGGTAATGACGACGCTGACCTACCGCATCTGAGCCGGGCACCGGGCTGCCCGGCGCCGCATGCGCTGCGAAGCTCAGTCGGCTTCGACGATCTCGCACTCGTGGGTGATCTCGGCAGTCTTGCCGAGCATGATCGAGGCCGAGCAGTATTTCTCCGCCGACAGGTGGATGGCGCGTTCGACGGCTTCGCGCTTCAGTTGGCGGCCGGTCACCGTGTAGATGAAGCGGATACGGGTGAATACTTTCGGGTCGGTGTCCGCGCGCTCGGCTTCCAGACGGACGCTGCAGCCGCGGATGTCGTGGCGGCCGCGCTTGAGGATCAGCACCACATCGAAGGCCGTGCAGCCGCCTGCACCGGCCAGCATCAGCTCCATCGGCCGCGGCGCGAGATTGCGGCCGCCGGCTTCCGGTGCACCGTCCATCGTGACGAGGTGGCCGGAGCCGGTTTCGGCGACGAAGCTCATGCCGTCGGACCATCTGATCGTGCATTCCATGTGTTTCTTTCCTGTTCGAGGGCTTGCTTGTGATCCGCCGAGGATTGGCGGTGCGCTGCAGTGGAGGATTCTACCGGAGAGCAAGCGGGGGAAGGCTGGGAGGCTGTCTGCATGGCGGTTCTGTGTTTCAATACGGCTCCGTATTCGTGCGGTGCACAAAAAGTGCTTTTCGGGATGGAAATGGCGCTCCATTGGTAGAGGGTGTTGGTTTCATGTATTGTTAAAAAAAGTATAAAAATCAATGGCTTATTTTCTAATAAGCCTGTCTTATAAAAAAATCAAAACATTTATAGTGCGATGCACAAAATTCCGCTTGCGGGAGCAGAGGTGAGTCTGGATAATGCGCATCAGTCGGATCGCTGACGCGGCGACAACGACGCGCCGATCCAAATGGTGTCTCCTCCACCCTCCTCCTTTGGTGTGGATTTAACGCAGTCCTCGCGGACTGCGTTTTTTTTCGTCCGAGCTGTTCGATACTGCCTGCACTTCGTTTAGTGATTGACATGAGGGCGGTGGTCGCATTAAGCTTGCGAGCTTTCCGTTTGACGGCCTGAATGTGTCCGGCCTGACAAAAATCGAGGTTTTACATGAAGACGTTTTCTGCCAAGCCGCACGAGGTCAAGCGCGACTGGTTCGTTGTCAACGGCACGGACAAGGTACTTGGCCGTCTTGCCGCCGAAGTCGCCCGCCGTCTGCGTGGCAAGCACAAGGCCATTTACACTCCGCACGTTGATACCGGCGATTTCATCGTCGTCGTCAACGTCGAAAAGCTGCGCGTGACTGGCAACAAGGCGCAGGACAAGAAGTACTACCGCCACTCGGGTTACCCCGGCGGTATCTACGAAACCAACTTCACCAAGCTCCAGCAGCGTTTCCCCGAACGTGTGCTCGAGAAGGCGGTGAAGGGCATGCTGCCGAAGGGCCCGCTGGGCTACGCCATGCTGAAGAAGCTGAAGTGCTACGCGGGTCCGTCGCATCCGCACACCGCTCAGCAGCCGCAAATTCTCGAGATCTGACAGGAGCCGATAAATGGCTGTGACTTACAACTACGGAACCGGCCGCCGCAAGACCGCGGTTGCCCGTGTGTTCATCAAGCCGGGTACCGGCAACATCGTCGTCAATGGCAAGCCGGTCGACGAGTTCTTCTCGCGCGAAACCGGCCGCATGATCGTGCGCCAGCCGCTGGTTCTGACCGGCAACGAAGGCAAGTTCGACATCATGGTGAATGTCACCGGTGGTGGCGAATCCGGCCAGGCCGGCGCCGTGCGTCACGGCATCACCCGTGCGCTGGTCGATTACAACGCCGAGCTGAAGGGCGAACTGCGTGCCGCAGGCTTCGTGACCCGCGATGCGCGCGAAGTCGAGCGTAAGAAGGTCGGTCTGCGCAAGGCGCGCCGTGCCAAGCAGTTCTCGAAGCGCTGATTGCTTCTGGCTGTATGCGGAAAGCCGTCCCGAGGGGCGGCTTTTTGCTTTTTTGTGCCTCCGTGGCCTGCCGCGTACAGTGAGAGAGCGGGTGGGCGCTTTCATCGCTTCTTCATTGTCCTTGGGCGCCGGGGTGAGATAATCGCACTCACGTCCTGACTTGCAAAAGGGAAACGAGATGATCAAGGTTGGTGTTGTCGGTGGTACCGGTTACACGGGCGTAGAGTTGCTGCGCCTGCTTTCGCGTCATCCGCAGGTGGAATTGACCGCGATCACGTCGCGTGGCGAAGCCGGCATGGCGGTTGCCGAGATGTTTCCGAGCCTGCGCGGCCGTGTCGATCTGAAGTTCGTCGCGCCGCAGGATGCCGCGCTCGAAAAATGCGATGCGGTGTTCTTCGCCACGCCCAACGGCATTGCAATGAAGCAGGCGGCGGAACTCGTCGCTGCTGGCGTGCGTGTGATCGACCTGGCGGCCGATTTCCGCATCCGCGACGTAGCCGAGTGGCAGAAGTGGTACGGCATGGAACATGCCGTGCCCGAGCTGGTTGCCGAGGCGGTGTATGGCCTGCCTGAAGTGAATCGGGAGCAGATACGTAGCGCACGCGTGCTGGCCAACCCCGGTTGCTACCCGACAGCCGTTCAGCTCGGCTTCCTGCCCCTCGTCGAGGCCGGCCTGATCGATACCGATCACCTGATCGCGGATGCCAAGTCCGGTGTGTCCGGCGCTGGGCGCAAGGCGGAAGTGCATACGCTGCTGCCCGAGGCAGCGGACAGCTTCAAGGCCTACGGCGTGCCGGGTCATCGCCATCTGCCGGAAATTTGCCAGGGCCTGTCATTTGCCGCGAAGCAGGCGGTGGGCCTGACTTTCGTTCCCCATCTGACGCCGATGATCCGCGGCATCCATGCCACCTTGTATGGCCGGATCAAGCCGGGGGCCGAGCTGCCCGACCTGCAGGCCTTGTTCGAGAAGCGCTATGCGGACGAAGCCTTTGTCGATGTGATGCCGGCGGGGAGCCATCCCGAGACGCGCTCCGTGCGTGCGTCGAATCTGTGCCGTATTGCGGTTCACCGGCCGCAGGGTGGTGACACTATCGTCGTGCTGTCGGTCATCGACAACCTCGTCAAGGGGGCGGCGGGGCAAGCGGTGCAGAACCTCAACATCATGTTCGGTTTCGATGAAGAGGCCGGGCTGGACATCGTCCCGGTCAGTCCTTGACGGGAACCTTGGCCGCGGAGCACGATCCGATTCTTTCAAGCGCAGAGCGGATGGCTCCATCATCCGCCGCATCCCCTACAGAGGAGAAATCATGAGCGCAGAAGTCGCAACCCCCGACATCCTGGTCTTTACCGACAGCGCCGCCAACAAGGTGCGTGAACTGATCGAGGAAGAAGGCAATCCCGAACTGAAGCTGCGTGTGTTCGTCAGCGGCGGCGGCTGCTCAGGCTTCCAGTACGGCTTCACCTTCGACGAGGAGGTGAATGAGGACGATACGACCTACGAGAAGAATGGCGTGATGCTGCTGATCGACTCGATGAGCTACCAGTACCTGGTCGGCGCGGAAATCGATTACACCGAAGGCCTCGAAGGCTCGCAGTTCGTGATCCGCAATCCGAATGCCACCAGCACGTGTGGCTGCGGTTCGTCGTTCTCGGCCTGAGATTCATGGCCGAAGCAAAAACGGGGGCGCCTTGGCGCCCCCGTTCTGTTTGGGCAGAGCCTGTATCAGAACAGATAGCTGGCATTAAGCAGCACGGTGCGTGGGGCTCCCGGCATGCTGCTGGAGCGCCAGTAGTCCTTGTCGGTCAGGTTGGTGATGGCCAGCGTGATATTCCACGGCAGGCCGCGATAGCCGATCAGTGCATCCCAGCGGGTGTAGCCTGAGCGTTGGTAGAGGTTGTCTATAGCCGTGTAATAGGGGCCTTTGTAAGTCAGGCCGATTTCGCCGTACCAGGTATCGTTGGGGCTGTAGCGCACGAAGAAGTTGCCATTCTTGCGTGAGCGGCTGGCCTTGTATTTCCCTTCGTTGGCTGGAGTGGTGACGTCCTTGATGACCTTGGGCTCCTGGTAGCCGAGGCCGCCGCGTACATACCAGTGCCGGCTGACGCGGCCGGTAAGGCTCAGTTCCACGCCTTGGGTGCGCTCCTTGCGGCCCACTGCCCAAGTGTAAGGATCGTTCTCCGGGTCCGGACGATAGCGGATGTTGAGTAGCGTGAGATCGTAAACAGCCAGCTGGCTGCTGAGCTGCCCGTCCAGCCAGTCGCTCTTGATGCCGATTTCGTATTGTTCGCTGCGTTCCGGTTCTTCGTTGAATACTGCATTCTCGTTGGTGCTGACGCTGAGGAAACCATTGCCGCCGTATGGAGCGAAATTGCGGCTGTACGACGCGTACAGGCTGTGCTCGTTGACGGGTTGCCAGATCAGGCCGGCGCGTGGGCTTACGGTGCGGCCGTCGTATTTGCGCGAGTCGCCGTTGTTGAGATTGGTTGACTTGAATTCGTAGTCGTCCTGGCGGATGCCGAGCAGGAGCTTCCACTGCGGATTCAAGGTGATCAGATTCTGCGCGTACAGAGCTACTGCGCTGGCCTTGTGCTCATTGTTGGTCGGCGCAGCTCCGCGCGGCGTCTTGGGTAGCGACCATACGGGATTGAAGGGGTCGATCGCTAGAGGGTAGGCGAGTGAGGGGTCGGAAGTTGCACCGGAGGTGGCCAGGCGCGGGTGGCGCAGTTCGTCCGTGTATTCGACGCCGATCAGGATGTCGTGCTTGATCGGGCCGGTGTCGAATTTGCCGGTGATATCCAGCGTGTGGGTCTTGGTCTCGTTCGAGGTGACCTGCCATGCCCGTGTGAACGTCATCTTGCCTGGATTGCTGCATGCGCGGCCATTGCTCAGTCTGCCTTCCAGGTTGCAGTAGCTGCCTGCATACAGGTGATCGAAGTCCTGGTTGGCCTTGCGTTGCGCCGCAGTCCATTTGATCGACCAGTCATCGGCGAAGTCGTAGGTCAGCACCGAGCGGAACATGCGCAGGCTGTCCTTCACATAATCGTCCGGGTGGGCAAATGCCTGGCGGCGGGAAAGGCCGTCGGGCAAGTTGTCGTAGGATGGCGCGCGATCGGGGCGGCGCCATACGTCATCGTGAGTGTATTGGGCCAGCCAACTGAGCCCGTTGTGCGTGTCGACCAGGATGCTGGGCGAGTACATGATGTTGCGGTTCTCGATACCCTTGCGGAAGCTGTCCGCCTCTTCATGATCGGCGGTCAGGCGCACCACCACGTTGGGATGCACGATGCGGTTGATGTCGATGGTGCCGCCGCGGTTGTCCCACGATCCGCCACGCAGATTGATGCTGCTGATGGCATCGAAGCGTGCCTGCTTGCTGACCATGTTGACCACGCCGCCGCCGCTGCCGCGTCCGTACAGCACGGAGGCGGGGCCTTTGAGGATCTCGATGCGCTCGACGTTGGCGGTACTGCGCCGTACCTGGCCGCTTTCGCGGATGCCGTCGCGGTACATGTCGCTGCTGCTGGCATCGAAGCCGCGGATCACGATGCCTTCGCCGCGCATGTCGTAGCTGGCGTCGATGCCGGGAATGCCGTCCAGCATGATGCTGAGGTCGTTGATGCCGTAGCTCTTGTACTTGCCGACCTCGATGGTGTCGACCGTGGCCGGGATGTCACGCAGTGCCATGGCCGTCTTGGTGGCAGTGGATACGGTGGCAGGGCGCACGTCGTCCGGGTCGTAGGCCTGGGCGTCGACGGTCACCGTCCTCAAGGTAGCGGCTGTCGGGGTGTCTGCAGGATTATCCTGTGCCTGCAGGGGGCTGGGACCAAATATGGCCAGGCAGGCCAGGGGTAGAAATGCCGGGCGCGGTCGGCGTGCCGGGCGTGGGGCTTGGGTTGAGGTCATTGCGGCTCTCGTTATGAGGATGACAGGCGGATGCAGTCATTAACAGGAGCGCATTTTGGAATAGAGGTGATGTTGATAATTGTTTTCTAATCCGGTCGCACGCGTGCGGCGATCACTCTTCCTTGCTGCATGAAGCCGATTCGAGTGGCGGGCGGCGGTGCTGCCCGCTGCCGTTCAGTCTGCCTTGGCCAACTCGTAATTGAGCAGGGCGAAGCGGTTGCGGAGGTCGGCGGTGTCTCGTCGGAATGCGGCCAGTTCCCTGGAGTTCAACGAGTCTGCCATGGGCAGCGCGACCGTCATTGGATCCTGTGCGACGTCGTTGATGCGGACTTCGTAGTGCAGGTGAGGGCCGGTTGACCAGCCGGTGGAGCCGACGTAGCCGATGATGTCGCCCTGGCTGACTTCCTTGCCTTTTTGCATGTCTTTGGCAAAGCCGTGGAGGTGGGCGTAGGCGGTGGAGATGTTGCCGCGATGCTTCAGGATGACGATGTTGCCGTAGCCGCGTTGAGTAGCGGCAAATTCGACGGTGCCGTCCGAGGTGGCTTTGACCGGGGTGCCGGTCGGTGCGGCGAAATCGGTACCCTTGTGATCACGCCAGTTGCGGTTCAGCGGGTGTACGCGGCGACCGAAACCCGAACTGATGCGTGAGAACTCCAGCGGCGAGCGCAGGAAGCCCTGCTGCAGGCTGCGACCGTCGTCGGAGTAATATTTTTCCTTGCCGCTCGGGCCGCGGTACAGGACGACGGCATAGCGCTTGCCCTGGTTGATGAACTCGGCGGCCAGGATGCGGCCAGCCCGGATAGCGTTGCCGTCCTGATAGACCATTTCATAGACGACGCTGAAGCGGTCGTCCTTGCGCAGGTCGGTGTGAAAATCGATTTCGGTGCCGAAAATGTCGGCCAGCTGGGTCGCGACGCTGTCGGGAACGCCCGCCGCATCGGTTGCGCCGTACAGCGAACTGCGGATCGTGCCCGAACGCATTTCGACAAGAGTGCTTTGCGCTGCGGCCTCGGATTCGCGCAGTTGGAGGGCACCGCCGTCGTCGCGCTCGATCACCAGTCGCTGTTCGCCATTGCCCACGGGCAGGCTGAACGAAGCGAGGCGGCCATCGGCATGCACCATCGCTGTGACCGTGCGGCCGGCACGCAGCTGACGAACGGCCTGCTTGCCTTCGCCCGAGGTGCTCAGGAAGGACAGCGCTTCGTCATCCTTGATGTTCAGGCGACGGAACAGAGATGGCAAGGAGTCGCCGGCCTGGATGCGTTCGCTGTGCACGAAGGGCAGGTCGGTTCCGGTGTCGATCACCACACGGGGCGTGGGCAAGGTCTCGACGATCGGACGGACGACGATGCCGGCGGTATTGCTGCCGGGAGCCACTGCAGTTGCGGCCACGACGCCCATCATCGATACGCCGGCGATGCCTGCAAACAGCCAGGGGCGTGGACGGGTGAGGAGTTGTGCCGGCAGTTCGGCTAGAATTCTGGTCTTTCTCGCCTGCATGAGCTTACCTGGGCCAGGATCGGCAAAAAATTTCCGGAATTCTAGCAAATATGCCCTTGCATTCGGGAGAATATTTTTGGAGAAATCGAATGACTGATGTTCAGGCCGCCATGGAGCTGATCAAGCGTGGCTGTGATGCACTGCTGATCGAAACCGAGCTTGTCGAGCGGCTGAAGAGCGGGCGCCCCCTGCGCGTCAAGGTCGGCTTCGACCCGACCGCGCCCGACCTGCACCTTGGCCACACCGTAGTGATCAACAAGATGCGCCATTTCCAGGAACTGGGGCATCACGTCATGTTCCTGATCGGCGACTTCACCGGCATGATCGGCGATCCGAGCGGCAAGAACGCCACGCGGCCGCCGCTGTCGCGCGAGCAGATCATGGAGAACGCCAGGACCTATGAAGAGCAGGTGTTCAAGATCCTCGATCCGGAGAAGACCGAGATCTGCTTCAACTCCAGCTGGATGGAAGGCCTGGGTACTGCCGGCATGATCCGCCTGGCGGCGCAGCAGACCGTGGCACGCATGCTGGAGCGCGACGATTTCGCCAAACGCTACGGCAACAACCAGCCGATCGCGATCCACGAGTTCCTCTACCCGCTCTGCCAGGGCTACGACTCGGTGGCGATGCGCACCGATGTGGAACTGGGCGGCACCGACCAGCGCTTCAATCTGCTGATGGGGCGCGAGCTGCAGAAGCACTACGGCCAGCCGCCGCAGTGCGTGCTGATGATGCCGCTGCTCGAAGGCCTGGACGGCGTCAACAAGATGTCGAAGTCGCTCGGCAACTACATCGGCATTTCGGAGGCGCCGAAGGAGATCTTCGGCAAGACGATGTCGGTGTCCGACACCCTGATGTGGCGTTACTACGAGCTGCTGTCCTTCCGTTCCACGGCCGAGATCGAAGGCCTGAAGCGCGAAGTGGAGGGGGGGCGCAACCCGCGCGATGTCAAGGTGATGCTGGCGCAGGAGCTGGTTGCGCGCTTCCATGGCGCGAAGGCCGCCGAGGACGCGCTGGCCGATTTCGAGGCGCGCTTCCAGCGCAACGCGATCCCGGACGACATCCCGGAGGTGACGGTGCCCGCCGGCGCCGAAGGCATCGTGCTGTTCCAGGTGCTGAAACAGGCCGGGCTGACCGGCAGCACGTCCGAGGCGATGCGCATGATCGACCAGGGCGCGGTCCGCATCAACGGCGAACGCGCCGAAGACAAGGGCCTGCTGCTGCGCACGGGCGAGAAGGTGGTGCTGCAGGTCGGCAAGCGCAAGTTCGCCTCGGTGGTGCTGGCTTGAGCCGCGACCAGTGCATGAAGGGCGGCGGAGCATGACCACAGCCGATGCCGCACGCCCGATCGGCGTGTTCGATTCCGGCGTCGGCGGCCTCACCGTCGTGCGGGCGCTGATGGAGCGCCTGCCGCTGGAGAGCATCGTCTATTTCGGCGATACCGCGCGCGTGCCCTACGGCGTCAAGTCGGTGGCGACGATCGAGCAGTTCACCGCGCAGATCACCGACTACCTGCTGCGCTGCGACGTGAAGATGCTGATCATCGCCTGCAACACGATGGCGGCCGTCGCGGCCGACGTCGTCCATCGCCTGGCGCGTGACGTTCCGGTGCTCGACGTGATCGAGGCGGGTGCGCGTGCCGCGGTGTCGGCAGAAGGCGGACAGCGCATCGGCGTGATCGGCACGCCGACCACGATCAACAGCAATGCCTACGCCCGGCGCATGCACGAGCTCGATCCGTCGGTGCGGGTGTATTCCCAGGCCTGCCCGTTGTTCGTGCCGCTGGTCGAGGAAGGCTGGCTCGACCACCCGGTGACGCGCCTCACCGCGCAGGAATACCTGCGTCCGGTGCTGGCCGAGGAGGTCGAACAGCCTTGTGCTGGGCTGCACCCACTATCCGCTGCTCAAGCCCCTGCTGCGCGATGTTGCGGGGCCGGATGTGCGGCTGATCGATTCGGCGGTGACGACGGCGGAATTCGCAGCGCAGCGCCTGCAGCAGGACGGTCTGGCTCGCGCCGCGGGTGGAACTGCGAGCTATCGCTTTGTTGTCAGCGACGTACCGCTACGCTTCCAGACCATCGGCGAGCGTTTTCTTGGCCGTTCGCTTGGGCAGGTGGAAAAAGTCGATTGGTGAGCGGCTGATGTTCGATCTGGAGTGCTGGAGGGAGCATGCAGGCAGGGTTGTGTCAAACCGGGCCAGTCGCAACCGGCCGCCGGGGATCGGCACACCACTCGCTCCATGAGCCGGCGTAGAGCAGCGAGCCGGACAGACCAGCCGATTCCATCGCCAGCACGTTGACGCAGGCCGTCACGCCGGAGCCGCATTGATGCACGACTTGTTGCGGCAAGTGTGTTCCCAGCAGTACGCCAAACTCCTCGCGCAGTATCGAGGCCTGCTTGAAAAGGCCGTCGGGCTGCAGGTTGTCGCGGAAGAAACGGTTGATGGCGCCGGGGATGTGGCCACCCACCGGATCCAGCATTTCGTTTTCGCCACGGAAGCGGTCCGGGCTACGGGCGTCGATCAGCAGCATCTGCGGCTGGCCCAGATGGCCTAGGACGAAATCCGCATCGACCCGATTCGCGCGCAGCGACAGGGCATAGGTGGCGGGCGGGGCTTCGGGCTGGGCCGAATCCAGCGGCAGGCCGGCACTGCACCAGGCTTGCAGACCGCCATCCAGCACGGCGACGCGGTTGTGCCCCAGCCAGCGCAGCAGCCACCACAACCGTGCGGCGAACATGCCGCTGGCGTCGTCATAGGCGACCACCTGGCTATGATGACTGACTCCGCAGGCTTCAAGACGGGCGGCGAGCTTTGCGGGGTCGGGCAGGGGGTGGCGGCCGTTGAGGCCCGTCTTGGGCGCCGAGAGATCTGCTTCCAGATCCAGGAAAAAGGCACCCGGGATGTGTTGTCCCAGATAGGCGTGCAGGCCGAAATCCGCGTTGCAGAGATCGAAGCGGCAGTCGAACACGACCCAGTCGGGCGAATGGAGCCGTTGAGCGAGCTCTGCCGCGCCGATCAGTGTCGAATAGGATGCGTTCACTCGGCTGCCTCGGCCGTGATGTCCAGCCAGCCGCGGGCTTCGGCTTCATCGTCGAATACCTGGACCTCGGCGTCGACGAACAACTGCGACACCCAGGCGCTCCAGGTCAGCCACTGGTCGTCGGTCAACACGGCGATGCGGCGGAAATCATGGGCGTGCTGGCGCGAGAACTTGATTTCTTCCCATGCTACGTCGAGCGTGAAACCAGCCATTTCGCGCAGGTCGAAGAGCAGGTCGATCGGTCCGGCGAACTGGATCTTGTAATTGACCAGTTCTTCGAACTCCTTGTAGTCGGCCAGTGCGAATTCGCCGAAAACAGTGATTGCGACCAGATTGTCGCGGTGCTCGATGCTGATCATTGTGGCCTCCGTCGTCTTGGACTGGTTGCCTACTACTATAGCCCTCGCACCGGTTCGGCTCAATCCGCCAGGGGGGCCGCAGGGCGGCTCGGGCGGAGCGAGATCATGATCGCGCTGGCGACGATGCAGGCGATTCCGATCCAGCTCAGCCATGGCATGACTTCGTCCCACAACAATGCGCCGAACAGGCTGGCGAAGACGACGGTGGCGTAGCTGAGGTTGGCCGACAACATGGTGTGGCCGTAGCTGTAGGAGCGGGTCATTGCAAGCTGGGCGAGGCCGCCGAATACGCCGATGCCGAGCAGGATGACGAGCTCCTGCAGATCGGGCAGATGCGGGCCGGCGTACATTGCACCGGCAATGCCGAACAGCATCGTAACCAGCGAGAACCAGAATACGGTGCGGACCTCCGGTTCGCCGGCGCGCCCCAGCTCGCGCACGCTGACGTAGGCGATGCTGGAGATGGCGCCGGAGCCGAGGCCGACGAGGGCTCCCAGCAACTGATCGGCGGCCAGCGTAGGGCGCAGCAGCAGCACGACCCCGGCAAAGCCGATGGCCAGCGAGAGCATGCCGGTCCAGCGCAGCTTCTCGTGGAAAACCAGTGCCAGCAGCAGGGCGACGAAGATCGGCGAGGTGTAGTTGAGCGTCACCGCAGTCGCGAGCGGGAGGATGCCGATGGCGAAGAAGTAGCAGCTCAGTGCGATCGAGCCTGACACGCTGCGCGACACGTGCATGCGCCAGTGGGGCGTGCTCAGCCGGATGTCTTTGCACCTGGCGATCACGGCCATCATCACGACGCTGACGAAGCCACGGTAGAACACGACTTCGCCAGTCGAGAAGGTGCTCGAGCCGAGCTTGACGCAGACGCCCATGCAGGCGAACAGCAGACAGGAAACGAGCATCCAGAGAGCAGGCATGGGATGTTGCGGCGCAGCGATATGGCCCGGCATTGAACCACATCGGGACGTTGCGTGTACGAAATCCGGCCCGTTCCTGTGTGGAAATCACTGCCGTGTTGCAGTCTCGCTCGATCGTGGCAGCAGCACGGTGGCTTCCAGCCCGCCTGCGGCGGAATTCTGCAGGCGCACGTCGCCGCGCTGGCGGCGCAGCAGGTTGCGGGTGATGGCAAGGCCCAGGCCGGTGCCGCCGGTTTCCCGGTTGCGCGAGGTTTCGAGCCGATAGAAAGGTTCGAAGACTTTTTCCAGTTGATCTTCCGGCAGGCCGGGGCCCTGGTCGCGGATGCGAATCTCGAAGGCTTCCGGTCTGGTGGTGACGGAGATGTCGACTTCGCTGCCGAACTTGATGCCGTTCTCGATCAGATTCCACAAGGCGCGCCGCAAGGCAGTCGGTTGTGCGATCAACGGAGCATCGGCACCGCCGTCGAGCCGGACCTTCCAGCCCATGTCGGCGGCGTCGTCGCGCAGGGCTTCGAGCAACCGGCCGAGATCGATCGGTTGTGCGGGTGCGGCATCATCCAGGCTGCGAGCGTAGGCGAGCCCTTCCTTGACCAGTGCCTGCATGCTGTCGAGGTCGGCCTGGATGCGGCTGCGCAGTTCATCATCGTCAACCAGTTCCGCGCGCAGCCGCAGCCGCGTGATCGGTGTCTGCAGATCGTGGGAGATCGCGGCCAGGATGCGGGTACGCTCACCGACATAGTCCCGGATGCGCTGCTGCATCTGGTTGAAAGCCTGTGCAGCCTGGCTGACTTCGGTCGGGCCGTGAGTGTCGAGCGGTGCCCGCTCCGGATCCTCGCCGAGTGCGAGGGCGGCTTCGGTCATGCGCGACAGCGGGCGGGTCGCCAGCCGTACTGCGAACCAGGTCAGCAGGCCTACGCCGCCGATCAGCGCGGCCAGGGCCGCAATCAGTTGATCCGGTTCGGGCGGGCGGATGGGCGGCGAAGGGGGGATGCCGGGCAGGCGGACCAGCAGCGGGGCGCCGTCGGCTAGATCGACCACGGCAACCACCACGGCATGCGGCATGCCGGGACGGTCCTGCGCATAGGCCATGGTGCTGCGTTCCGGCATTGCGGTGCGCAGCGCCGTAGGCAGAGGGTGGTCGTCAGGCAATGGCTGCAGGCGTTCGGATGGTTCGCGCAGCGCCAGCCGCAGCCGGCGGCGGCCGAGTTCGTCGATCCAGCGGCTGCGTTCGGCAGGGGCGAGGCGGTCGAGCACGTCTGCAGCCGCGGCGATCTCCTGGGCAACGCTCTCGAACAGCGCGTTGCGTCCGATGCGCTCGCGCTCGCTGACGAAGAGCATGACGCTGACCGCGATCACGACCAGGATGCCGACCATCAGGATCAGCATCAGGCGGGCGAACAGACTGCGGGGCCAGGGCAGCTTCATGACGCGACGCTGACGTCGGTGGCCAGTACGTAACCTTCGTTGCGCACGGTCTTGATGATTGCCGGTTCGCGCGCGTTGTCGCCGAGGCGCTGGCGCAGGCGGCTGACCTGCAGGTCGATCGAGCGGTCGAAGACGTCCGCTTCTCGCCCCTGGGTCAGTTCCATCAATTGGTCGCGCGACAGGACTTTCTGCGGATGAGACAGGAAGATCGACAGCATGCGGTATTCCGCACCTGATAACGCGACGACGGTGCCTGCCGCGTCGATCAGGTGGCGGTTGACGGTGTCCAGCCGCCATTGGGCGAAGCGCAGCTCGCGCGCATTGGCCGGCGGCGCGGCGTCGAGGTTGGGCGGCAGCGCGCGCGTGCGGCGCAGCACGGCGCGGATACGGGCGTACAGTTCGCGCGGCACGAAGGGCTTGGTCAGGTAGTCGTCCGCGCCCATCTCCAGGCCGAGGATGCGGTCCATGTCGTCGCCTCGGGCGGTGAGCATCAGGATCGGGATGTTCGACGGCGGGCCGCCAGCCGCGCGCAGGTTGCGGCACAGGGTCAGGCCGTCCTCGCCCGGCATCATCACGTCGAGCACGATCAGGTCGATGCGATGTTGATCCAGGGCGGTCTTCATTTCGCGTCCATCGGCTGCGGTGGTGCAGCGCAAGCCCTGCTTTTCCAGGTAGTCGGCAAGGAGGCTGCGGATGTCGCGGTCGTCGTCGACGATCAGGATGTGGTCTTGCTGGCTCATGGCATTGGTGCCGGTGTTTTCGATGGGGCGAATCTTAAGCCTCCGCCCGCCTGCTTTTGTATCCCAGCGTATCAATCCAGGGGTGAGAGACACGAGGCTGCAAACCGGGGGGATGCGGACAAACGCGGCTTACATCGTGGTGTTGAAATGGCTCCGTCGCCCGAACGAACGGGCACGACGAACCGAACCGAAAGGAGAAGCACCATGAAGACCTGGATGAAGACCTCGATCGCCGCCGCCGCCGCCGTCATCGCCACCGCCGGCCTCGGCACCACGGCCGCGCTTGCCTGGGGCGGACATGGCCACGGCCCGCATGGCGGCAAGGCCGGCTGGTCGCAGATGGAGCCGGCGCAGATGAAGCAGCGCATGGCCCAGCGCGTCGAACTGCAGATGGCCCGGCTGGAGTTGGCGCTTGCCTTGAGTGCGGAGCAGAAGCCCGCTTTCGAGACCTTCAAGAACACGATGAAGGCACGTGCCGAGCGCATGGCGGAGACCACGGCCGCAGGTCGCGCGGAAGCCAGGCCGGCGACCGCGATCGAGCGCATGCAGCGCATGGAGGAAGCCGGCAAGCTGCGTCTGGCCGAGATGGCCGAGACCCGCAAGGCGGTCGAAGCCTTCTATGCCACGCTCGGCAGTGCGCAGAAGACAGTGTTCGATGCCGAGTTCCAGAAGGCGGGACGCCATGATTTCGGCAAGAAGGGCGACAGGGGCCCCGGCAAGGGCGAACGCGGCATGCGTGAGCCGCGCGGCTGATCATCGCGCTGCCTGAATGGAAAAAGGCCATCCCGCGGGATGGCCTTTCGTCTTGGGGACAGCCGTGCTGCTTAGTGGAACTGCTCTTCCTCGGTCGAGCCGCTCAGTGCCTTGACGCTGGACGAGCCGCCCTGGATCACGGTGGTGACGTCGTCGAAGTAGCCGGCGCCGACTTCCTGCTGGTGCGACACGAAGGTGTAGCCCTTGTCGCGCGCAGCGAATTCCGGTTCCTGCACCATCTCGGTGTAGTGCTTCATGCCTTCGCCGCGGGCGTAGGCGTGGGCGAACTGGAAGGTGTTGTACCAGTTGATGTGGATGCCGGCCAGGGTGATGAACTGGTACTTGTAACCCAGCGCCGACAGTTCGTCCTGGAACTTGGCGATGGTGGCGTCGTCGAGGTTCTTCTTCCAGTTGAAGGACGGCGAGCAGTTGTAGGACAGCAGCTTGCCCGGGCAGGCGGCATGCACGGCCTGCGCGAACTCGCGGGCGAAGCCCAAGTCAGGGGTGCCGGTCTCGCACCAGACCAGGTCGGCATACGGCGCGTAGGCGACGCCGCGGCTGATGGCTTGCTCAAGGCCGTTCTTGACGCGGTAGAAGCCTTCCTGGGTGCGCTCGCCGGTGAGGAAGGGCTTGTCGTTGGCGTCGTGATCCGAGGTGATCAGGTTGGCGGCTTCGGCGTCGGTACGGGCCAGGATGATGGTCGGCACGCCCATGACGTCGGCGGCGAAGCGGGCGGAGATCAGCTTCTCGACCGCCTCCTGGGTCGGCACCAGCACCTTGCCGCCCATGTGGCCGCACTTCTTCACCGCGGCCAGCTGGTCTTCGAAGTGCACGCCGGCGGCACCGGCGGCAATCATGTTTTTCATCAGTTCGAAGGCGTTCAGCACGCCACCGAAGCCGGCTTCGGCGTCAGCCACGATCGGCAGGAAGTAGTCGATGAACTCCTTGTCGCCCGGGTTGATGCCGCGCGACCACTGGATTTCGTCGGCGCGCTTGAAGGTGTTGTTGATGCGGCGAACCATCGTCGGCACCGAGTCGTAGGCGTACAGCGACTGGTCGGGGTACATGGTTTCGGAGGTGTTGCCGTCGGCGGCGACCTGCCAGCCGGACAGATACACGGCCTCGAGGCCGGCCTTGGCCTGCTGCATGGCCTGGCCCGCGGTGATGGCGCCGAAGGCATTCACATAGCCCTTCTTGGCGCCGCCGTTGACACGCTCCCACAGCAGCTTGGCGCCGCGCTGGGCCAGCGTGTATTCGGGCTGCAGGCTGCCGCGCAGGCGGACGACGTCGGCGGCGGAGTAGCCGCGCTTGATGCCTTTCCAGCGGGGGTTTTCGGCCCAGTCTTTTTCCAGAGCGGCGATTTGCTGTTCGCGGGTCAGAGTCATGATGCTTCCTTTTCAGTGCAGAAGAGTGTCAACCATCGCGCTCGGTTCGGTCGCCGGTCGCGGTGTATCCGTCGCAAGAGCGTTCGAGGGAAAAAGCCTTGCCGATGGAGAGAAGTATAGGGATGTTTTTGCTTAGCAGCAATATGTCTTATATAAGATATAAGAAAGAATATTTCTCAAATAAAACATGGGCTTGATTTTTTCTTATCGGGATGTGAAACGAAAGTGAATCTTGTGAAATGTATTCGCATGCCTGGGGTGTTGCACTGCGATGTCTTCGGGCTGAGCTCAATCCATCCCTCGCGACGGGGCTCCGTGCCGATGATGAGTCAGAGCAGGGGGCCTTCGGACACGACTACGCCGTCCTCGTCCGCGTAAACATGGTGGCCCGGCACGAAAGTCGCGCCGCCGAAGGTGACGGGGATGTCGACTTCGCCGACATTGCGCTTGACCGTCTTGCGCGGATGGGTGCCGAGGGCGAAGACGCCGAGGTCCATGCCGCCGATGGCTTTCGAGTCGCGGATGCAGCCATAGACGATGATGCCGGCCCAGCCGTTCTTGACCGCCAGTTCGGCAAGCTGGTCGCCTACCAGCGCGCAGCGCATCGAAGCGCCGCCGTCGATGACCAGCACACGGCCGTTACCGGCCGATTCAACGGCCTTGCGAACGAAGGAGTTGTCTTCGAAGATCTTCAGGGTGCTGATCGGGCCGCCGAATGAGCTGCGTCCGCCGTAACTGCGGAACATCGGGCTTACGACGGCAAGCTTGTCATCATGGGCGTCGCACAGATCGGCTGTCTGGATGTTCATGTCTGTTCCTTGTCGATGGGGTGGTTGCCTCTGGTAGCGCGCATGATAGTCCAGTGCCTTGTCTGGTGACATGCGACGAGGGTGGGATATGTGCCCGTGCTGCGATACAGGCAGCGAAAAAAAGCGGCGCCTCCCGCAAGGGAGGCGCCGTTCAGGGATGACTGGGTATGGCGTCAGGCTGTTGCGGCGGTTTCCGCTTCCTCGAAGACCAGCTTGACCTTGTCGTCCTCGTCGAGCTCGATGGTGACCTTGCCACCATTGACCAAGCGCCCGAACAGCAGTTCGTCGGCCAGTGCAGAGCGGATCGTGTCCTGGATCAGGCGTGCCATCGGACGGGCGCCCATCAGTGGATCGAATCCCTTTTCTGCCAGCCATGCCTTCAGTTCGTCGCTGAAGTGCGCCTCGACCTTCTTTTCGTGCAGCTGGGCTTCGAGCTGCATCAGGAACTTGTTGACCACGCGCAGGATGACTTCGTTGTCCAGTGCCTTGAACGAGATGATCGCATCCAGCCGGTTACGGAATTCCGGTGTGAACAGGCGCTTGATGTCGGCCATCTCGTCTCCTGCTTCACGCTTGGCCGAAAAGCCGATCACCGCCTTCTGCATCGATTCGGCGCCCGCGTTGGTCGTCATGATGATGATGACGTTGCGGAAATCCGCCTGCCGGCCGTTGTTGTCGGTCAGCGTGCCGTGGTCCATGACCTGCAGCAGGATGTTGTAGATGTCCGGGTGAGCCTTCTCGATCTCGTCGAGCAGCAGCACGCAATGCGGCTTCTTGGTGATCTGCTCGGTCAGCAGGCCACCCTGGTCAAAGCCGACATAACCCGGCGGCGCGCCGATCAGGCGGCTGACCGCATGGCGCTCCATGTATTCGGACATGTCGAAACGCACCAGTTCGATGCCCAGCGTATAGGCGAGCTGGCGCGCGACTTCGGTCTTGCCGACGCCGGTCGGACCGGAGAACAGGAAGGAGCCGATCGGCTTCTGCGGATTGCCGAGGCCCGAGCGCGACATCTTGATTGCTTTTGCCAAGGCTTCGATCGCGGCGTTCTGGCCGAACACAACGTTCTTCAGATCGCGGTCGAGCGTCTTCAGCGCGGCCTTGTCGTCGTTGGACACGGTGCGTGGCGGGATGCGGGCGATCTTGGCGACGATCTCCTCGATCTCGTTCTTGCCGATGGTCTTCTTCTGCTTCGACTTGGGCAGGATGCGCTGGGCGGCACCGGCTTCGTCGATGACGTCGATCGCCTTGTCGGGAAGATGGCGGTCATTGATGTACTTGGCCGACAGTTCGGCAGCGCTCGACAGCGCCGAGCTGCTGTACTTGATGCCGTGATGCTCCTCGAAGCGGCTCTTCAGCCCCTTCAGGATCTCGACCGTTTCCGCCACCGAGGGCTCGACGACGTCGATCTTCTGGAAGCGCCGCGACAGCGCGTGGTCCTTCTCGAAGATCTGGCGGAACTCGTTGTAGGTGGTTGCGCCGATGCACTTCAACTGGCCCGACGACAGCGCCGGCTTCAGCAGGTTGGAGGCATCCAGCGTGCCGCCCGAGGCCGCGCCCGCACCGATGAGGGTATGGATCTCGTCGATGAACAGGATCGCATTCGGGTTCTCGGTGAGCTGCTTCAGCACGGCCTTCAGGCGCTGCTCGAAATCACCGCGGTACTTGGTGCCGGCGAGCAGGGCGCCCATGTCGAGGGCGTACACCTGGGCATTCTCGAGGATTTCCGGCACGCGGCCCTCGATGATGCGGCGGGCGAGACCTTCGGCGATCGCCGTCTTGCCGACGCCGGCTTCACCGACCAGCAACGGATTGTTCTTGCGCCGCCGGCACAGGGTCTGGATGACGCGCTCGACTTCCTTCTCGCGTCCGATCAGCGGGTCGATCTTACCCACCAGCGCCTGCTGATTCAGGTTCTGGGTGTAGCTTTCGAGGGCGCCGCCGGCAGACTTCTCATCCTGCTCCTGCTCGGAATTCTGCTCCGATTCGCCGCGATTCTGCGAGCCTGCCCCCTGCGGCGGGTTCTTGGCGATGCCGTGCGAAATGAAGTTGACGACGTCCAGCCGCGAGATGTTCTGGCGCTGCAGGTAATAGACGGCGTGCGAGTCCTTTTCGCCGAAAATCGCGACAAGCACGTTCGCGCCGGTGACTTCCTTCTTGCCGGACGACTGCACGTGCAGGATGGCACGCTGGATGACGCGCTGGAAGCCGAGCGTCGGCTGGGTGTCGATCTCGTCGCTGCCTTCGATGCGCGGCGTGTGCTCGTTGATGAAATTGACCAGTTCCTGGCGAAGCTCATCGATGTTGGCCGAACACGCGCGCAGCACTTCTGCTGCCGACGGGTTGTCCAGCAGAGCGAGCAGCAGGTGCTCGACGGTGATGAATTCGTGACGCTTCTGACGTGCCTCCACGAAGGCCATGTGCAGGCTCACTTCAAGCTCTTGCGCGATCATTCAATTTTCCTCCATCACGCATGCCAGCGGATGTTGATGCTGACGAGCAAACGAGGCGACCTGCTCAACCTTGGTCGATGCGATGTCCCGGGGAAAGACGCCGCATACCCCCATGCCCTCTCTGTGAACTTGGAGCATGACTCGCGTGGCACGTTCGCGATCCATGCCGAAATATTTCTGCAGAACGACAATCACGAAATCCATTGGTGTGTAGTCGTCGTTGAGCAGAAGCACCTTGTACATCGGTGGTGGACGGGTGCGCGTCCGCTTCGCCTCGAGGACGAATTCATCTTGTTTCCGGGTACCCATGAAAACCATTCTAATGAAGTCGTTGCGGAGTGCAACACAGGAGAAACACGACGAGCGAACTTTCTTGCGCGTCTCGAGGCTGATGCGAATCCGGTCGTGCCCTTGCCGGAGTTGTTGCGTGGGGACGAAGCACCGATCGTGCGCTGCGAAAAAACCTGGAGCCCTTGCTGCTCAACATAGCTGGGTTGTTTTCCGTGTTTTTCAAGGGGTTTGGCTGTTGCGCTGCCGCAAAAAAATGCCGAGATCAGACCGTTCGACGGTCTTCGGGCAACTGCGTAAAAACGAAGCCGTGCGCAGTCTTGGCTTGATGCGACGCTTTTTTGGAGCGTTCCCGGGGGCTTCCGGGGTGTGCTTCTTCGAGGCTTCCTCAAGTTGCTGGCGGCGCCGCAACACCGGCCGGGGACGGCCGCATCAAGCAACCTTGAAGGAACGAAGCAATATGGCAACTGGTACCGTGAAGTGGTTCAACGATTCCAAGGGTTTCGGTTTCATTACGCCCGATGATGGCAGCGAGGATCTGTTTGCGCACTTCTCCGCCATCAACATGAGCGGTTTCAAGAGTCTGAAGGAAGGCGAGAAGGTTTCCTTCGAGGTTACGCAGGGACCCAAGGGCAAGCAGGCGTCCAACATCCAGCGCGCTTGAGGCCGGAAGCATCGGAGTCGTGTTCGGCGGGTATCGTCATTTGACTTGAAGCTCCGCCGGATGCAACAAAACAGAAGGGCCGTCGAGTGATCGACGGCCCTTCTGTTTTGTTCTGCTGCGCTGCCTGCCTGTGCCCTTGTGCTTCCGGGGCGGCCCGGCGAACTTACTTCAGCTTGATTTCCTTGTACGGCACGTGCTTGCGGGCAACGGGGTCGTACTTGTTGAATTCGAGCTTTTCCGGGGTGGTGCGCTTGTTCTTCGACGTGGTGTAGAAGTGACCCGTACCGGCGGTGGATTCGAGCTTGATCTTTTCGCGGATGCCCTTGGCCATGGCGTTCTCCGTTTAGTGTTGTTGCTTACAGCTTTTCGCCGCGGGCGCGAAGCTCGGCAACGACGACGTCGATGCCCTTCTTGTCGATGGTGCGCAGACCGGCATTGGAAACGCGCAGGCGGATCCAGCGGTTTTCGCTCTCGCTCCAGAACCGGCGGTTTTGCAGGTTGGGCAGGAAACGGCGCTTGGTTTTGTTGTTAGCGTGGGAAACGTTATTTCCCACCATCGGTGCTTTACCGGTCACTTGGCAGACGCGAGCCATACGATGCTCCAGGGAATTCTGATTGCGGAAAACGCACGAGGATACTGCATCCTGGATCAGGAAGGCAAGTGCCGGGTGCGGGGAATTGCTCGTGGGGCCGGCATTGAAACCGATTTTCCGCCTCATAGCAAGCCGCGTTCAGCGAACGAGACCGGTTTGCCATGTGCGGGGACAACGAAATGGTCGAGCACGCGGACGTCGACCAGCGCCAGCGAATCCTTGAGCGTGCGGGTCAACACTTCGTCGGCGGTGCTGGGTTCGGAAGCGCCCGAAGGGTGGTTGTGGGCCAGGATCACGGCCGCAGCGTTGTGCGACAGCACGAGCTTGACCACTTCGCGTGGATAGACGCTGGTCTGCGTCAGGGTGCCGCGGAACAGATCCACCGCCTCGATCAGGCGATGGCGGGCGTCGAGCAGCATGATGCAAAAGGTCTCGTGAGGCAGGTGACCGAGCCGCAGGCGCAGCCAGTCGCGCACGGCCTGGGGCGAATCGAACAGTGCGCGTTCGGACAGCGTCTCACCCAGCGCGCGCCGCGCCAGTTCCATGACAGCCTGCAGTTGGGCATACTTCGCCAGCCCCATGCCGGGCAGCGCGGCGAAGTCGTTTGCGCTGGCCGAGCACAGCCGGGTCAGGGAGCCGAAATGGCTGATCAACTGCCGCGCCAGGTCGACCGCGGAATGGCCGCGGATGCCGACGCGCAGAAAGAGGGCAAGTAGTTCGGCGTCGGACAGTGAGCCCGCGCCGCGGGCAAGGAGCTTTTCGCGTGGGCGCTCCTCTGCGGGCCAGTCGGTTATTGCCATGAACGTGGACTCCTTCAGGCTGGCAGAGAAGGCCGGTAGCGGAAGACGCGGAGCGCTCGGCAGGGCGCTTCTGCCCGGGGGTGTCGTCGAGTGCAGCACGATGCTGCAGGATTATAAGCGAATGTCATGAAAACACTACAGGGCAGGAAGATCGTCGTTGGTGTGACGGGCGGGGTGGCGGCCTACAAGGCGGCCGAACTGGTGCGACTGCTGGGCAAGGCGGGGGCCGACGTACATGTCGTGCTGACCGAGGCTGGCGGGCGCTTCGTGACCGCGGTCACTTTCCAGGCGCTGTCGGGCAATCCGGTCTGGAGCGATCTATGGGATGCGCGCATGCCCAACAACATGGCGCACATCGATCTGGGCCGCGACGTGGATGCGATCCTGGTGGCGCCGGCCACGGCCGATTTCATCGCCCGGCTCGCCCAGGGGCGGGCGGACGACTTGCTGACCACACTGTGCCTGGCACGGGACGTACCGCTGATCGTCGCCCCGGCGATGAACCGGCAGATGTGGGAAGCGCCGGCCACCCAGCGCAATGTGGCGCTGGTGCGCGGCGACGGCGTGACGCTGTTCGGCCCGGCCGCAGGCGAACAGGCCTGCGGTGAGGTCGGCATGGGGCGGATGCTCGAAGCCGAGGAGCTTCTCGAACATCTGGAAGCGTATTTCGTGACCAAGCGCCTGACTGGCCGCAAGGTTGTCCTGACCGCCGGTCCTACTTTCGAAGCGATCGATCCGGTGCGTGGCATCACCAACATCAGCTCGGGCAAGATGGGCTACGCGCTGGCGCGGGCCTGCGCCCAGGCGGGCGCCGAAGTCGTGCTGGTGAGCGGGCCGGTGGCCCTGCCGGTGCCGGTCGGCGTGCGGCGGATCGGCGTGGCCGGCGCGCGTGACATGCGCGACGCCGTGCTCGCCTCGCTGCCGGGGGCGGACGTTTTCATCGGCGTCGCCGCCGTGGCCGACTACCGGCCGCTGGAAGTCGCCGAGCACAAGATGAAAAAAACGGATGGCATCCTGACGCTGGAGCTGACCCAGAACCCGGACATCCTGGCCGAAGTCGCGGCCTTGCCGGATGCGCCTTTCTGCGTCGGTTTCGCTGCCGAGAGCCGGGATCTCGACGCCTATGCCGAAGGCAAGCGACGGAAGAAGCGCCTGCCGATGCTGGTGGGCAACCTGGTGCAGGACGGCATGGGCTCGGACGACAACGTGATCGTGCTGTACGACGATGCCGGCCGCCACCCGCTGCCGCGTGCGCCGAAGGCCGAGCTTGCCCGCGGCATCGTCGGACACATGGCTGGCCTGCTGGAGGCAGCGGGGCGTTGAGTCCGAACCTATCCTGAACACCGGGTAAGCGCCGCGGCAATGCCGCGGTACTGGCCAAGGAGAAAAAAATGCATCGCATCGACGTGAAACTGCTCGACGAACGGCTCAAGTCGCATCCGCCGGCCTATGCCACCAGCGGGGCCGCCGGGCTCGACCTGCGGGCCTGCCTGCCGGGGCCGATCACCCTGCACCCGGGGGAGAGCACGCTGGTTCCCAGCGGGCTGGCGATTCATCTGGCCGACCCCGGCCTCGCGGCGATGGTGCTGCCGCGTTCCGGGCTGGGCCACAAGCACGGCATCGTGCTCGGCAACCTGGTCGGCCTGATCGATTCGGACTACCAGGGCCAGATCTTCGTCTCGGTATGGAACCGCGGGCGGGCAAGTTTCACCATCCAGCCGATGGAGCGCATCGCGCAACTGGTGGTGGTGCCGGTGCTGCAGGTCGGCTTCAATGTCGTTGATGAGTTCGATGCCAGCGAGCGCGGTGCTGGCGGTTTCGGCAGCACCGGCAAGCACTGATGCTCCATCCGGGCATCCCGACCGGCGTGCACATCGTCTGCGAGTGCGATGGCAGGGTGTTGCTGATCCGTCGTGCCGGCACGGGGTTCTTCGATGGCTTGCACAGCCTGCCCGGCGGGCATGTCGAGCCAGGCGAGTCGATCCTTGCAGCCGCGGTACGCGAGTTGCGCGAGGAAACCGGCCTGTTGATTTGCGAGCACGATCTCGATTGGCTGGGTGTGGTGCATCGGCTGTCGGACACCAATCGCATCGATTTTTTCGTCCGTGCAATTCACTGGAGCGGAGAGCCGGAAAACCTCGAGCCCGGCAAGTGCGACGGCATGGCATGGTGGGCCCCGGACAGCCTGCCCCAGCCGATGGTTCCTTATGTGGAGGCTGCGCTGAGGCAGCCGCGGGCACCGTGGATGCTGGAGCTCGGCTGGTCCTGATGGCGCTGCGTGCCAAAGGCCGAGTTCAGAAGTTCAGCAGGTTCTGATATTTTTCCGTTGCCTTGCGTTCGGTTCGTGCTGCTGTGTGCTGGGGGAAGCGATGAAAATCTGGAAGAAGACGGTGTTCCCGGCAGGCCTCGCCTGCTGCATGTCCTTTGCTGCCGGTGCCGCTGACTTGCCCGAAGTCAACCTGGCGCGCGCCGAGCAGATCAGCGCGGGACGCTGCTCGCTGTGCCACGGCGTGGACGGAGAGAGTGCGTCGGCCCTCTATCCGCGGCTGGCGGGGCAGCATCACCGGTACATTGCCAGGCAGCTCGCGGATTTCCAGTCCGGCCAGCGCAAGAGCGACACCATGGCCAGCATGGCGGAGGGGCTGACCTCGGAAGAGATGCTGGCCTTGGGGGTGTATTTCGAACGCAAGCCGACCAAGGCACGCGAGGCGCGTGATGCCGAACTCGCCGCCGTGGGGCATTTCGTGTTCCATCGTGGAAACGAGGAGTCGGGGGTGCCCCCCTGTGCTTCCTGTCATGGCGAGCGGGGGCTTGGCACCGACGAATTGCCCCGGCTCGCCGGGCAGGTGCCGAAATACATCGAGAGCCAGTTGAAGTCCTTTGGCCAGCGCGAACGCACCAACGACAATGCGGTCATGCACTTCATCGCATCGAAGCTGAGCGAACTGGAGATCAAGGCGGTGTCGCTCTACGTCAGTACGCTGAACTGACCGAGTGCGGATGAAAGAACAGGAGCGGGCCGATGGCCACGCTCCCGTCCCGGGGCTCGACGGGAAGAGGGCTGCTCAGGCCAGCATGTCGGCCCAGATGTTCTTCGCCCACGCCAGTGCCGCCTTGCCTTCGATCTCGTTTGCCGCCGCAGATACGCCGCCCGAGCCCTGTACCGGGATCGGCTGCTTCTTTTCGGCGTCGTACTGGTGCACCGAGGCGACGTGGATGACATTCCGGTCGTCGACGAAGCTGTAGCAGGTATTCATCACCACCGGCGTCGGGTTGGGGGCGATGCCTTCGAACAGGTTCAGGATCGCTGCCGCGGCCACCTTGGCGTGCTGGTTGGCCATGTGGCCGGATTTCGGCATGGCTGGCGCAGGGAACAGGGCATCGCCCAATACATGCACTCCCGGTACGCCTTTGGCTTCCATCGTCAGCCAGTCGATGTCGACCCAGCGGTCGTTGATCAAGGGCAGGCCGGCCTTCACCGCGATGTCGCCGGCCCGCATCGGCGGAATCACGTTCAGTACGTCGGCCTTGACACGGTCGAATTCGAGCTCGGCGGTGAGGCTGGCGGCATCGACATTCTGCAGTGCGCTGTTGGGTACGTACTCGATCAGGCCCTTGTAGCTTTCGAAGGCCTTGGTGAACAATCCCTTCTTCGACTGGATCTCTTCGTTGGCGTCGAGCACCAGTACCTTGGACTTCGGCTTGTTCGCGCGCAGGTAGTTGGCGACGACGCAGGCCCGTTCGTAGGGGCCGGGCGGGCAGCGGTAGGGCGCCTTGGGAATGTGCAGCGCAAACACGCCGCCATCGGCCATGTCCTGCAATTGCTTGCGCAGCAGCACGGTCTGGGGGCCGGCCTTCCAGGCGTGCGGAATACGCTCCTGGCTGCCGTCCAGGCCGGCGATGGCGCCGGGGATGAAATCGATGCCGGGCGACAGCACCAGGCGGTCGTAGCCCAGCGTGCCGTTGCGTGCCGTGGCGACCGTGCGCTTGGCCGCGTCGATGGCGGTCACTTCGTCGGTGATGATACGAACGCCCCATTTCGACTTCAGGTTGTCGTAGCTGACCGTGATGTCTTCCATCTGCTTGACGCCGCCGATCACGAGGTTCGAGATCGGGCAGGAGATGAAAGTGGGGTTGCGCTCGACCAGCGTCACGTCGACCGTGCCGTTGCTCCACATGCGCAGATACTTGGCTGCCGTGGCGCCGCCGTAGCCGCCGCCGACGATGACGACATGGCCGCGGCTCTTGCCGCCGCCCGTGGCACAGGCGGACAGTCCGGCGAGCGTGGTGCTGCCTGCCGCGGCGATACCGGCAGTCTTGAGGAAATCGCGTCTGGTGAACATCGTCCTGTCTCTCCCTTATTTCTGCGCCGCGAACCAGGCGGTGATGAGCGTGAGCTGCTCGTCGCTGTAGCCCTTGACGATCTGATGCATGATCGTTGCCGGCTTGTCGCCCGACTTGAAGTCCATCAGCTTCTGCATCAGCTTGTCCTGGGCTTCACCGGCGAGAGAGTCCATGCCGCCGACGCTCTGTCCGTTGGTGCCGTGACAGTTGGCGCAAGTGGCGGCGAGATTGCGGGCCAGATTGGGGTCCTGGGCTTGCGCCGCAGCGCTGAGCCCGACGAGGCCGAGCATGGCCAGGGCGTGCTTGGGATTCACAAGGATGTCCCTCCGATTCTTGTGTCGTTGGCGAGCTGCGCCAGGCCCTGAAATGGCCGTGCGGCGCGCATTCTGTGTGCAGGCAAGGGCCGGCGACGCAGAGTATAGCGACATCGATGCCGCGGTATGTGCGGCCTTTCCGCATTGCTTTCCATGAATCATGCGCAATGCTGCACTGCATAAATATTAGTTCTTGACTATATTTTCATGTGCTTTTAGATTCGGTCTAAATAAGCAAATGAATGCATAAGTATCGCTGATGTTGATCAAGAAGGGGGAGAGCACGTATGGGAGACATCGACGCCCGGCTCGGTCGGGTGAGGCCGGCGCCGGAGAGTTTTCTCACCGCCGAGCAGATTGCTGCGGTGAAGGATGGGCGGCGGGATTTCCTGCGCAAGGCCTTTCTGGCCGCGTCGGCGATGGCGGCGCCTGCGGTGGCGCGCGCTGCGGGCGAAGGTGATCCCGCGATCCTGAATCTGCCGCCCTGGAGCACTTCGCTCGGCCTGCCGGTCGCGGCCAATCCCTATGGCACGCCATCGAAGTACGAGCGAGGCCTGCGGCGCCGCGAGAGCCCGGGCCTGACGCGGGTCGGCGGCTCATCGGTGGCCTTCACGCCCTTGCAGGGGCTGTTCGGCATCATCACGCCTTCAGGCTTGCATTTCGAGCGCCACCATCAGGGGTGGCACGACGTCGACCCGTCGAAGCATCGCCTGATGATCAACGGCCTGGTCAAGACCAACGCGGTGTTCACGATGGATGACCTGATGCGCCTGCCGTCGGTGTCGCGCATCCACTTCATCGAGTGCGGCGCCAACACCGGCATGGAGTGGGGCAACGTCGCGGTGCCGACCGTCCAGTATTCGCACGGCATGCTTTCCTGTTCGGAGTTCACCGGCGTGCCGCTGAAGGAAATCCTCGACATGTGCGGCGCCGACTACAGGAAAGGCCGCTTCGTGCTGGCCGAAGGCGCCGACGGTTCGTCGATGACGCGCACCATCCCGATGGAACTGATCGAATCCGGCGAGGTGTTCGTCGCCTATGGCATGAACGGCGAGATGCTGCGCCCGGAGAACGGCTATCCGCTGCGCCTCGTCGTGCCGGGCGTGCAGGGCGTCAGCTGGGTGAAGTGGCTGCGCCGCATCGAGGTCGGCGACAAGCCCTGGGCGACCAAGGACGAGGCGGTGCATTACATCGACCTGATGCCGGACGGCCTGCACCGCCAATACACCTCGGTGCAGGAGTGCAAGTCGGTCATCACGACGCCGTCAGGCGGCCAGTTGCTGCTCGACAAGGGCTTCTACAACATCTCCGGCATGGCCTGGTCGGGGAGGGGCAGGATCACCCGCGTCAACGTGTCCACCGACGGCGGCATCAACTGGCGCGAGGCGCGGCTGGAAACGCCGGTGCTGTCGAAGGCGGTCACGCGCTTCAACATCGGCTGGGTATGGGACGGCAAGCCGGCGATCCTGCAATCGCGGGCGGTGGATGAAACCGGCTATGTCCAGCCGAGCTACGGCCAGTTGCGCCAAGTGCGCGGCACCAAGTCCATCTACCACAACAATGCCATCCAGTCCTGGAAGGTCATCGAGTCCGGGGAGGTCAGCAATGTCCAGGTTCTGTAAGACGCTGATCACGCTGGGGCTCGTCGCCGCCATGGGCTCGGCCGCGGCTTTCGACCGCTACCCGGGCATCGGCCGTGCGGCGACCGAGGCAGAAGTGAAGGCCTGGGATATCGACGTGCGCCCGGATTTCACCGGCTTGCCGAAAGGTTCCGGCGACGTCGATCGCGGCATGGAGCTGTGGGAAACCCATTGCGCAAGCTGTCATGGCGTATTTGGTGAATCCAACGAGGTGTTCACGCCGATCGTCGGCGGCACCACGCTGAAGGACATCGAGACCGGCCGCGTCGCGGGGCTGATCGATGGCTCCTTTCCGCAGCGCACCACGCTGATGAAGGTGCCGACGGTGTCCACGCTGTTCGACTACATCCAGCGTGCGATGCCCTGGACGTCGCCGAAATCGCTCGCGCCCGACGACGTCTATGCGATCCTCGCCTATCTGCTGAACCTGGCCGAAATCGTGCCGGCCGACTACGTGCTGAGCGACGAGAACATCCGTGAAGTGCAGGAACGCATGCCCAACCGCAACGGCGTGACGACCGAGCACGGCATGTGGCCTGGCGCACCGTCTTCAAAGGGAGGCATCGGCAACGGCGGCAAACCCGACGTCAGGAACGTGGCCTGCATGAAGGACTGCAAGAAGGCAGTGGAGATCGTTTCGGCGCTGCCCGACTATGCCCAGGATGCCCACGGCAATCTGGCGGAGCAGAACCGCCCCGTCGGCCAGACGCGCGGAAAACCGACCGGTGCGCCAGAGACCGCCCATGACGGCGAGGAGGGTGCTCCGTCCGTGCTGGAGCTCGCCAACGAAAAGGGCTGCATGGCCTGCCATGGCGTGGAGAAGGGGATCATCGGTCCCGGTTACAATGAAGTTGCAAGCAGATATCGGGGGCAGCCCGACGCTGCGGTCAAGCTGGCTGCCAAGGTGAAGGCAGGCGGTCAGGGCGTCTGGGGCAGCGTGCCGATGCCGCCGCATGAACACATTGCCGATGGTGACATCGAGCGACTGGTCGAGTGGATTTTGCAGGGCGCGAAAGCGCAGTAACACCTCTAAAAGGAGAGACGGGATGAATCATCAACGCAGGGATGCCCTGAAAGCAGGTAGTGGTCTGGGCGTGCTCGGACTACTGGCCACGGTGGGCCTGATCAAACCTGAAACGGCCCATGCGGCCTGGAATGAAAAAGCCTTCGGGGCCAAGAGCCTGGATGCGGTTTTCGACGTGTTTGGCGCCGGCAAGCCGGCAGAAAGCGGCGACGTGGTCATCACCACGCCGGACATCGCCGAGAACGGTGCCGTGGTGCCCGTCGGCGTGGTCAGCAACATTCCGGGAACCGAATACGTGGCGATCATGATCGAGAAGAACCCGTACATGCTCGCTGCCAGCTTCACCATTCCTGAAGGCACCGTGGCCGAGGTGCAGACACGTGTGAAGATGGGGCAGACCTCGGATGTCTACGCCCTGGTCAAGGCCGGTGGCAAGTTCTACATGGCCAAGAAGGAAGTCAAGGTCACGCTCGGCGGCTGCGGCGGCTGATCGACAAACGGAATTTCAGGAGAAATATCGATATGGCAAGCCCGATGCGTATTCGCGCCGCCGCCAAGGATGGCGTCACCGAAGTCCGTGTGCTGATGTCGCACGTCATGGAAACAGGCCAGCGCAAGGATTCGTCCGGCGAAGTGATTCCGGCACATTTCATCACCGAACTGACCGCCAAGCACAACGACAAGCTCGTGTTGAGCGCGGAATTCGGCCCCTCGGTATCCACCAATCCGTATCTCGCGTTCAAGTTCAAGGGGGGCGAGAAAGGCGACAAGATCACGGTCAGCTGGGTGGACAACAAGGGCGACTCGCGTACGGACGAAGCCCAGATCGCCTGATCGCCGTGCGGCCCCGATCGGGGCATTCCGGACAGGCATGGCCTGGCGGCGCTGCGTGGCGGTGAGTCGGGATGCCCGGGAGGCGGGCCATGAAGGAGAGACAATGAAAAAACAAATCAAGGCTGTAGCCGTATGCGTCGGCATTGCCCTGACTGCGCCCGTGTCGGCACAGGAAGAGCTCAATTTCGACGCTTACCGCGAGATGCTGGCGGATGGAAATCCGGCCGAACTCTACGAAATGGAAGGCGAGGAGCTGTGGCGCACCGCGCGCGGGCCGAAAAACGCGACGCTCGAGCAGTGCGATCTCGGCCTGGGCGCGGGCGTGGTCGCGGGCGCGGCGGCACAGCTGCCGCGCTACTTCGAGGACGCGGGCAGGGTGCAGGATCTCGAAACGCGCCTGATGTACTGCATGGAAACGCTGCAGGGCATTCCGTCCAAGGAGATCATCGGCGGGAAGTTCCTGCAGGGCGAGCGTGCCAAGCTTGCGGCGCTGGTCGCCTATGTCGTCACGCATTCCAAGGGCGAGAAGATCGCCGTCGATCTGTCGCATCCGAAGGTCAAGGAGATGTACGAGCTCGGCGAGCGGACCTTCTACTACCGTCTCGGCGTCATGGATTTCTCCTGTGCGTCCTGCCACAGCCAGGACAACAAGCGCATCCGGGCCACTCATCTGCCCAACATCACCACCCCTCAAGGTGCGGCGGAAGGCTGGGGTTCGTGGCCGGCCTACCGGGTGTCCAGCTCGCAGTTCTGGACCATGCAGCACCGTCTGTGGGATTGCTTCCGCCAGCAGCGCGCGGCCGAACCGATCTTCGGCTCGGATGTGATCATTGCCTTGTCCACCTTCATGGCGGGCAAGGGCAACGGTGCCGAGGCCAAGTGGCCTGGCGTCAAGCGCTGAGGAGCGAACGACATGAAAAAACTGTTCATTGCCGTGCCGCTGGCATTGTGCGCCTCCGTTGCCGTGGCTGACGAACTGCAGGCCAAGGTCGAAGCGATGATGCTGAGTTCCTTCAAGGCGAACGGCATTGCCAGCCTCGACCGCCAGAAGCAGGATGAAATCCAGAAAGCGTGTTCGAGCCCGGTGCCGCCGGACGCGGAAACCATGCAGCGCCTGATGGCTGCCGAGATGGCCAGGATCCAGTGGCCGAGCGACGGCAACTACACCGGTGGAGACTGGAAGGAAGGCCAGAAGATCGCTGCCAGCGGCCGCGGTCTGACCTGGACCGACAAGACGCCGGACAACAACGGCGGCGGTTGCTACAACTGCCACGCGATGGATCCGAAGGAGGTATCCGAAGGCACCATCGGCCCCAGCCTCGAAGGCTATGCCAAGCAGCGCGGCAACGGCGAGGAGATTGTCAAGTACACCTGGGGCAAGCTGTGGAACTCCAAGGCCTACAACGCCTGCAGCGACATGCCGCGCAATGGCTACGGCGGCATTCTCACCGAAGCCCAGATCCGCCACGTGATGGCCTATCTGTTCGACCCTGCTTCGCCGGTCAACCAGTAAGCGCCGTTCGCGGATATCACCGCGCAGGGCCCGAGGCCTCGGCCCCGGGCTTTTTTTTGTCAAAGGAATGAACCATGTCGATGAATCGTCGTGAATTCATGCAGATGCTGGCGGTGGCGGCAGCCGGCGGCATGAGCCTGCATTCGGGTTTCGCGCGCGCGCAGAAGGCCGCCACGGCCCTGTACGAGCTGCCTGCTTTCGGCAATGTCAGCCTGCTGCACATGACCGACTGCCACGCGCAGCTGTTGCCGATCCACTTCCGCGAGCCCAGCGTCAATCTCGGCATCGGCAACATGTCGGGCAAGGTGCCGCACCTCGTCGGCGAGCATTTCCTGAAGCACTTCGGCATCCAGCCCGGCAGCATCGAGGCGCATGCCTTCACCTGCCTGGATTTCGTCGAAGCGGCAAAGATCTACGGCAAGGTCGGCGGTTTTGCCCACCTGGCGACGCTGGTCAAGCAGTTGAAGGCCAGCCGTCCCGGCGCGCTGCTGCTCGACGGCGGCGACACCTGGCAGGGCTCGGGCACCGCGCTGTGGACGAAGGCGCAGGACATGGTCGATGCCTGCAAGCTGCTCGGCGTGGACGTGATGACGCTGCACTGGGAATCGACCTATGGCGCCGAGCGCGTCAAGGAGATCGAGGAGAAGGATTTCGCCGGCCGCATCGACATCGTCGCCCAGAACGTCAAGACCACCGACTTCGAGGATCCGGTCTTCAAGCCCTACGTGATCCGCAACATCAACGGCGTGCCGGTGGCGATCGTCGGCCAGGCCTTCCCCTACACGCCGATCGCCAACCCGCGCTGGATGACGCCTGACTGGAGCTTCGGCATCCAGGAGCAGGGCATGCAGGAGGCGGTCGATGCCGCGCGCGCGGAAGGCGCCCAGGTGGTCGTCGTGCTGTCGCACAACGGCATGGACGTCGATCTCAAGCTGGCCAGCCGCGTCACCGGTATCGACGCCATCTTCGGCGGCCACACCCACGACGGCATGCCGGCGCCGACCGTGGTGGCGAATGCGGGCGGCAAGACCCTGGTCACCAACGCCGGTTCCAACGGCAAGTTCCTCGGCGTGATGGATTTCGATGTCAGGGACGGCAAGGTGGCGGACTTCCGCTACCGGCTGCTGCCGGTGTTCGCCAACCTGCTGCCGGCCGACGCCGAGATGGCCGCCTTCATCGACAAGGTCCGCGCGCCCTTCCTCGAGAAGCTCCGCGAGCCGCTCGCCGTCACCGAAGGCCTGCTGTATCGACGCGGCAATTTCAACGGCTCGTGGGATCAGCTCATCGTCGATGCGCTGATCGCCGAAAAGGATGCCGAGCTGGCCTTCTCGCCCGGCTTCCGCTGGGGTACCTCGCTGCTGCCCGGCGACACCATCACGATGGAACACCTGCTCGACCAGACCGCGATCACCTATCCATGGACCACGCTCACCGAGATGAGCGGCGAGATGATCAAGACAATCCTGGAAGATGTCGCCGACAATCTGTTCAACCCCGATCCCTACTACCAGCAGGGCGGCGACATGGTGCGGGTGGGCGGCCTGCAGTACACCTGCGACCCCACGGCGGCGATGGGGCGGCGCATCGACAACATGACGCTGAAGGGCAAGCGCATCGAGCCGGGCAAGACCTACAAGGTCGCAGGCTGGGCGCCGGTGTCGGAAGAAGCGAGGGATTCCGGCCCCGCCGTGTGGGACGTGGTGGCCAATCATCTGCGTGCGCAGAAGGTCGTCAGCCAGCAGGCGCTGAACCTGCCGGAGCTGAAGGGCATGGACGGCAACCCGGGCGTGATGCTCTGAGCCCGGCCGGCGCTACTGGCGTTCGCCAACGCCGTAGCGCCGGTCGAGACGGCCCATCACGACCACATACACCATGATGATGAGCAGATAGACCACCAGCGAACCCTGGGCAAGGATGTAGAAGCCCAGCGGAAAGCCGAGGAAGTGGAGGGTGTTCAGTTCGTCGGCAAAATAGCCGGCGACGAAGGTCACGACGAACCACACCGCCAGCAGCCCGCAGGTCAGCAGCAGGTTGCGGCGCCAGTAGGCACGTTGTGCGGTGCTCAGTTCCGTCGTCATGTTCGATCAGGCGCCCGCCGCGGCCAGGCCGGCGGCGGGGTTTGCGTCATCACGTTTCAGTGCGTGCCGTTGCCGTTTCCAGCGTGGGCCTGCGCCAGCTGGCTCTGGGTCTCTGCCGGTGCGGCTTCGTAGCCGCCGGCGCTGAGCATGAACTCGCTTTCGCCGGCGCAGATCGCTTTCAAGCGGCTCTCGAAGCCGTCCAGGCTTGCCATCGGCACCCGGGCCGAAATCAGCGTCCAGCCCGCCGTCGGGCTGTCGGTGCTGGTCAGGCGGCCGCGGCGTCCGGCCAGTTCGGCGCTGACGTCGCCGAACAAGGCGTCGGCCACCTTCACCTGCACGTCGAGCAGGGGCTCCAGCACCTGCGGGCGCGCGGCCCGCACCGCTTCGATCAGCGCATGGCGGGCGGCGGTGACGAAGGAGACTTCGTTCGAATCCACTGCATGATGCTTGCCGTCGGTGATCACCACGCGCAGGTCATGGATCGGGAAACCGGCGAAGGCGCCTTCGGCCAGCGCCTGGCGCACGCCTTTTTCCACCGCCGGCATGAAGTGGGTCGGAATCGTGCCGCCCTTGACCTCGTCCGCCAGTTCGATGCCGGCGCCGCGTTCCAGCGGTTCGACGCGCAGCGCGACCTCGCCGAACTGGCCGGCGCCGCCGCTCTGCTTCTTGTGGCGGTAGCGCGCCTCGGCGACCGCGCTGATGGTCTCGCGGTAGGGAATGCTGGGCGGCGCGGTGTCGAGCTGCAGGTTCCAGCGTGCCGCCAGTTCGTCGAGCACGATCTTCAGGTGCTGCTCGCCCAGGCCGCGCACCACGGTGCGGCGGTTGCGATGGTCGAAGCTCACTTCGAGGCAGGGGTCTTCCTCGGTGAGGCGGGCCAGCGCTTCGGACAGCTTCTGCTCGTCGGCCGGCTTGCGCGTCATCAGCGCGAGGCCGAATACCGGCTGTGGATAGGCGGAGGGGGCGAGATGGAAGAAATCCTCGTCGTGCGAGTCGTGCAGCACGGAGTCGCGCGCAAGTTCGTCGACGCGTGCCACGGCGCACAGGTCGCCGGGCACTGCGAGCGGTGTTTCCACTGCGGTCCTGCCCTGCATGCGCAGCAGGTGGGCGACCTTGAAGGGCTTGCGGCCGTCGCCGATGAAGAGCTGCGAACTGGGCGTGATACTGCCCTGATGGACGCGGAACAGGCCGAGTTTGCCGCGATAGGGGTCGTTGGCGATCTGGAACACATGTGCGACCACATGGCGGTCGGCTTCGGGCAGCACGGCGACCGGCTCGGCGCTCGCGCCTTCGCCTTTCAGGAAGGCCGGGGGATTGCCTTCGGTGGGATCGGGTGCGAGCTTGCCGAGGATGTCGAGCAGTTCGCGCACGCCGGCGCCGCTGCGGGCGGAAACGAAGCACACCGGCACCAGATGGCCTTCGCGCAAGGCCTGCTCGAAAGGTACGTGCAACTGCTCGGGGTCGAGCGATTCGCCCTGTTCCAGGTACTTCGCCATCAGCGCTTCGTCGAGTTCGACGATCTGGTTGACGATCGCATCATGTGCTGCGCCGACGCTGGAAAAAGCGGCAGCGGCATCGTTCTGCGGGGCGAAGAAGCAGTCGATGACGCGGCCGCCGTCGGCCGACGGCAGGTTGATCGGCAGGCATTCGCGGCCGAATTCGGCGACGATCGCCTCCATCAGCGCGCCGAAGTCGACGCTGCCTGCGTCGATCTTGTTCACCACGATCATGCGGCACTTGCCCCGCGCCGCCGCCATCATGCGGCGGGCGACGCTCTCCACGCCGGCGGCGGCATCGATGACCACCGCCGCGGTATCGACCGCCGGCAGTGCGACCAGCGCGCGGCCGGCGAGATCGGGCAGGCCCGGGGTGTCGAGCAGGTTGATCCAGTGCCCGGCCCATTCCAGATGCACCAGCGCGGCGTGCAGCGAGTGGCCCATGGCCTTTTCCTGCGGGTCGAAGTCCGACACGGTGTCGCCGCGTTCCACGCTGCCGGCCGTGCCGATCTCGCCTGCAGCGGCGAGCAGGGTCTCGATCAGCGTGGTCTTGCCGCAGCCGGCATGGCCGAACAGGGCGAGGTTGCGAATGTCGTGTACCGAGCTGGGGGTCATCGTGGGCCTCTCGTCTTGTGCAATGGGCACAAGTGTCTGCCAGCACAGCGCCGAAGACAATGCGAAAGGTTAACGCATGGTGCGTGATCCGCAGCAATCACGCGCTGCGCAGCCCCAGCAGCCGCGCCAGCAGGATGGCGCCGAGCGGCAGCAGCAGGCCGACCAGGGTCACGGTGACGAGCAGGGCGCCCAGCTGGCTGTAGTCGGCGGGTGTGGTGACGACGCCGGTGGCGGCGTCCTTCACTTCGCGGGTGATGGTGAAGATCTGGTTCAAGTACTTGGTGCCGAGCTGCGAGGCCGACAGCGCCAGGTTGGTGAAGGAGGCCATCACGGCGAAGAAGGTCGCCTTCAGGTGGGGCGGCGCGGAATTGGCGATCCAGGCCAGCATCGGCACCATCGACACCTGGCCGAGCGGGGATTCGAGCGCGGTGTTGGCGAGGGCGATGAAGCGTGCGTCGACCACGCCGCCGGTATGGGCGGCGGTCCATTCGTGCAGGCCGTGGAACATGCCGATGGCGGGCAGCATCAGCAGGGCCGAGGCGAGCGTCAGGAAGATGACGATGTTGACGATGGTCTTTTCCGCCATGAAGCGGCGGAACAGGAACAGCCCGGCCAGCGTCAGGGTGCTGACGAGCAGGTCGAGGCGGGACAGGAAGCTCTGGTCGAAACCGAGCTCGTCGATCATCCACCAGGTCATGCCGGCGCCGGGCAGCGGCAGGGCGCGGAAGGCGAAGATGACGATCACGGTGCCGAGCAGCGTGCGCGCGGCTTCGGGCGACAGTTCGCGCAGCAGGCGGTGGATCATGAAGCCGATGATCGCGAAGGAGGCGGTGAAGATGAGCTCCTGGGCGTATTCGAAGCCGGACAGGCCGACGCCGATGGTCAGCGCGACGAAGGCGGCGCTGCCGCCCAGGATCCACCAGTTGGGCCGGGTCGTTTCTTCGGGGGCGTGCACCAGGCGGTCGATGTCGGTACGGCTGTGGCCGAGTCCGGCCAGCCGGCGCGCTTCGCGGCGCTTCAGAAAGCCGGCCAGCACCACGCCGCTGACCGACAGCAGCGGGATCACGAGCGCCAGTTCGTAGATGCGCAGGTAGATGGCGACCTTGCCGGCTTCGGGCAGGTGCTCCGAGCCCTGGAACATCGTCACGTTGACCAGCGACACCAGTACCGTGCCGCCGATGATGGCGACCCGGCCGAGCATCTGCATCGTGGTGTGCATCAGCCGCACGGTGCCGGCGTCGATCGGCTGGCCGCGTCCGTCGACGCGCGGCACGGCTTCGACCGTCATCGCGTCGGCGACGGCGTCCTGCAGCACGTAGCCGACCGGCGACAGCAGTGTTGACAGCACGAACCAGGCTTCGGCCGGCATCACCGCGCGCATCGCGTCCGGCTTGCCGATCAGGCCGATCATGATCAGCAGGCTGATGGCGATCAGCGTGGCGCCCAGGTAAACCAGCCCGGACTTGTAGCGCCACAGCAGGTTGACCAGGTGGCCGATCGGCATCTTCAGCGCCCACGGGATGTAGGCCCAGAAGGCGAGCGCGGCGAGGAAGGCGGCCGACAGGCCGAGATAGTCCTTGACGAAGAAGGTGCCGACGATGGTGGAGAAGGTCGCCAGGCCCGCCGCGCAATACACCATCAGCGGCGGCAGATAGGAAAGCCGCATTTCACGGCCGAGTTCGAGGATGTTGCGGTCGATCCAGCGGTGGAGGGCGGTCAGCAAGCGGGCTTCCTCTGCGTCGATGTCTTTGATGTCCCGGTGTCGGATGCCGGTGACGTGAGCCGGGGTCAGCGGCCGAACAGCCGTTCCAGCCAGGGCATGATCCAGGGCAGGGACAGCGCGGTCAGCAGTCCGTTCAGTCCCATCGCCAGCGCGGCGAAGGCGCCGGCCTGCTCGCTGACCTGGAAGGCCCGCGCGGTGCCGATGCCGTGCGAGGCGAGGCCGATGGCGAAGCCGCGGATGGCGTGGTCGCCGATGCGCAGCCAGCGGTAGAGGTAGGGGCCGAGGATGGCGCCGAGCACGCCGGTCAGGATCACCATCGCGGCGGCGAGTGCGGGCAGGCCGCCGAGCGGTTCGGCCACCGCCATCGCGATCGGCGTGGTCACGCTCTTGGGCGCGAGCGACATCAGCGTCGGGCGGCCGGCGCCGAGCAGCGCGCCGATGGCGTAGGCCGACAGCGCGGCGGTCAGCGAGCCGACCACCAGCGCGATCATCAGCGGTCCGGCCATCGCCTTCAGCCGCGGCCATTGCGCGTAGAGCGGGATCGCCAGCGCTACCGTCGCCGGGCCGAGCAGGAAATGCACGAACTGGGCACCGTCGAAGTAGGCGCGGTAGTCCATGCCGCTCAGCAGCAGCACCGTGATCACGATCGTGATCGCGATCATCACCGGGTTGGCGAGCGGGTGGAAGCCGACGCGCTTGTACAGCCAGTGCGCAGCCTGATAGGCAACGAGCGTCAGCGTCAGGCCCAGCAGCGGCGAGGCCGACAGATAGACCCAGAGTTCGGTCAGGCGCGGCGTCATGGCCTGGTGTCCCCGGATTTGCGCCGCTTGACCAAGGCATCGAGCACCAGTGCGGTGACGACGATGGCCAGCACCGTGCTGCCGAGCAGCGCGGCGCTCAGCGGCAGCCATTCCGCCGCAATCAGGTCGCGGTAGAGCATGATGCCGGCGCCGGCGGGAATGAACAGCAGCGATAGGTGCTGCAGCAGGCTGCCTGCGGTCTGGCGCAAGGTGTCGCCCGGGCCGCCGCGCAGCACCAGACCAAGAAACAGCAGCATCATGCCGATCACCGGGCCGGGTATCGGCAGATCCAGGCCGCGCGCGATGATTTCGCCGATCAGCTGGAAGGCGAGCAGCAGGGTGAGGGCAGCGATCATGGGATGTACGGTAGGGAAGAAGAGAGGCTCACGCCGGCAGCAGCACGTGGCCTGCGCTGCGCAGCGCGATGCCGACGATGGCGCCGAGTGCCGCGGGTTTCCATACCCTGGCGACACGCGGTCCGGCCGACATCAGGATGGCGACGCCCGCCACGTCCAGGGGATGAATCAGGAAGCCGGCGCTGGCGTTGAGCAGCGCCACATCGGCGGCGCCGGATTTCAGCATTTCGTCCATCACGCCCATCATCGCCGTGCCGCCGGCGATGTACTTCATCAAGGTCAGCAGGATCAGCGCCGGATCGATGCCGAGCGCGTCCAGCAGCGGCATCAGCGCGGCGGTCAGCGTGTCGATGGCGCCGCTGGTGCGCAGGGCCAGCACCGCGACCAGTGCCAGCACCAGCATCGGAATCGAACCGACCGAGATCTTGAAGGCTTCGGCGCCGGCGCGGTTGATGACGTCGAGCACGCCCTTGGCGTCGTCGGCAACCCGGTGATGCAGGGTTTCGTCGAGCTTGGCTTCGGCTGCCGACAGGCTGCGGCCGAAGCCATGGTAGGTCGCGGCTGCGGCGACGATGCCGCCGACCAGCGAGAGCAGCAGCGCCGGGCCGAAGGACAGGCCCATCGCCGCCATCGGGAAAGTGACGTTGGCCTGCGCCATCGCCATCACCATCGCCAGCGTGGCTGCCAGATGGCGGTCCGAGGCGCCGCGGCTTTCCATCATCGTCAGCGTCGCGATCGGCGCGGCGAAGCTGACGAAGTTGATCTGCAGCGCAGCGAAGACGCCCAGCCCGGTCAGGCCGGCCGGGCGCAGCGGCGGGGCGAGCCGGGCGACCACCCAGTCGAGCACGCCGCGCGCTTCCAGGATGCGCATCAGCGACAGCATTACCACCATGATCGGCAGCAGCACGAACAGCGCCAGTTCCACCGCGGAGCGGCCGGCGTCGAGAATGATCTGGGTCAGGAGTTCCATGTGGCGGGCCCCTGTGCAGGGCTGAGGGGCTTACTCTTCTGGCGCAAGGAGATGGCGATGATAAGGGCTGGTGTTGCAGCGGTTGACGCCAGTGCAGGGAGGGCTGCGGAGCATGCGCACGGGCGCGGCTGGCAGACCGGCAGCCATGTTTCAGAGAGTCTTGCCGAAGTAGTAGATCGTCAGGATGCTGCCGACGCCGATGATGAAGCGCCGCAGCCAGAGCGCCGGCACCTTGCGGGCAACGGCTGCGCCCCAGTAGCCGCCCAAGGTGCCGGTCACGATCATGATGATGGTGTGCGGCCAGGACACCGCGCCGGCAATGACGAAAGTGACCACCGCCACGCTGTAGATGATGGCGGACAGCCAGTTTTTCAGCGCGTTGATCTCGAGGACGTCCTTGAAGCCCTGGATGGCAAGCGCGGCGATCATCAGGATGCCCATGCCTGCGCCGAAGAAGCCGCCGTAGATCGACACCACCAGTTGAAAGACGAAACCGCCCGGGCCGATGTGGTGCTCATCCGCTCCCGCGGGCGCAGGCTTCCAGCGTTTGATCAGCGCCGATATCTGGCTGCTGAAGGCGAACAGCACCGTGGCGGCGAGAAGTAGCCACGGAATCAGGCGGGAGAAGGATTCGTTCGATGTCGCCAGCAGCAGCAGGCCGCCGGCGATGCCGCCGATGAAGGCAACGACCGACAGCATCGGCAGGCTCTTTGAGAAGCGCTTGAGTTCGCGGCGGAAGGCCCAGGCGCCTGCGAGGCTGCCTGGCCACAGCGCGACGGCATTGCTGGCATTGGCAACGACCGGCGGTACGCCGACCGCGAGCAGTGCCGGGAACGAGAAGAATGTGCCGCCGCCGGCGACGGAGTTCACTGCGCCGGCAGCAAAGGCGGCAAGGCCGATGAGGGCGATTTCGAGGAGGTCGAGGCCGGCCATGGAGGAAGGAGCGGAAAAGCAGAGGGCGTGTCAGACGTGCGGGCGCTGGCATGCTGCAGCGTTGGCGCGGCTGCCGGGAGGCATGCCCCCGGCGTCGCGTTCTGATTGGAGCGTGTCTCCTCCTGCCCCGAATTGGTGCGAAGTGTAGTGCAGGCGACCCAAAAAATGAACATGGGCGAAAAAGTTTTTTTCATCGATTTTGCGAGCTTGCAGTCAAAAATCGGGCGATGCTTGAAACTGCCGTGGCGATGGGCTATAGTCCGCGCCCTCAGCCGGCATAGCTCAGTTGGTAGAGCAGCGCATTCGTAATGCGAAGGTCGGGGGTTCGACTCCTCTTGCCGGCACCAGAATCAAGCAAAAGGCCATTCCTTGTGAATGGCCTTTTGCTTTTATGCCATCCCTTTCCGGATGGGTGGATGCTTCTTGGCGTCGTGCGATGCGCGGTTTTCGTGGTGATGGTCGGTCCGAATCTATATTGACGTTAACGTTTAACGTGAACTATGTTTGCAAGTTGATGTTCAGATATTCAGTCCACGGACGGGGAGGTTGGCGATGCAGATCGAAAACGGTGTATTCGTTGTGACTGGCGGTGGCTCGGGCCTCGGCGCAGCGACGGCGCGCATGCTGGTGGGAGCGGGCGGCCGGGTGGTGCTGGCCGACGTCAATCGTGAGGCCGGCGAGGCTCTGGCGGCCGAACTGGGGGCGGCTGCGGCCTTCGTCGTCACCGACGTCACCGACGAAACGAGCGCCAAGGCCGCGATCGATCGTGCGGTAGCGGGTTTTGGGGGCCTGAACGGGCTCGTCAATTGTGCGGGCGTCGCTCCTGCCGAGAAGGTCGTCGGCCGTGAGGCGCCGCACCGGCTGGATTCGTTCGCTCGTACGGTGTCGATCAATCTGATCGGCACTTTCAACATGATCCGGCTGGCGGCCGACGTCATGAGCAAGGCTGCAGCGGACGCTGGCGGCGAGCGTGGGGTCGTCGTCAATACTGCGTCGGTCGCCGCTTTCGACGGGCAGATCGGGCAGGCAGGCTATGCCTCGTCCAAGGCTGGGGTGGTCGGACTGACCTTGCCGGTGGCGCGCGAACTGTCGCGTTTCGGCATCCGGGTCATGGCCATTGCACCGGGCATCATGGAAACGCCGATGCTGATGGGGATGCCGCAGGAAGTGCAGGATTCGCTCGGCAAGATGGTTCCGTTTCCGTCGCGTCTCGGCAAGCCGGCAGAGTTCGCCGGTCTGGTGCGTCACATCATCGAGAACCCATACCTGAATGGCGAGGTGATTCGCCTCGACGGTGCCATCCGCATGGCAGCGAAGTAAGCGCCGGACAGGCTTCCGCCTTCGCCTTGCCTGCCAGTGCTGCGGCTGCGTGTCGCAGCGTGTGGTGCTGCCATGGCCGGGCAGGGGGAAATGTGCTAAAAACGGGCCGCCCCGTTTCAGCCGCCCTTGAAGGATGAGCCCTCCAGAGGCGGCTCCATAGTGTTGTTGCCGATGACTGCCGCCGACCCTTCCGCTGTCTCCCCCCCTGTCCACTCGCCGTCTCCCGCCGCAACCCAGGGCCAGGATGCCGACTGTTATCACTGCGGCCTGCCCGTCCCGCCTGAAACGCAGCACTATGTGCGCATCGATGGCCGCAGCCGGCGGATGTGCTGTGTCGGTTGCGAGGCCGTTGCCCAATCCATCGTCGACAACGGCTTGGTGGATTACTACCGCCACCGTGATGCGATGCCCGAGACGCGGCGCGAGGCGATGCCGGTCGAATTGCAGGAACTCGGCCTGTTCGATCATCCGGATTTCCAGAAGAGTTTCGTCCGCCCGGTGGGCGAGCACGAGCGCGAAGCGTCGCTGATCCTGGAAGGCATCACCTGTGCCGCCTGCGTGTGGCTGAACGAAAAGCACGTCGCCCGCCAGGAAGGGGTGTCCGCCGTCGAGATCAACTACGCGACTCGGCGCGTGCGGGTGCGCTGGGACGAGCGCAGGATCAAGCTGTCCGACATCCTTGGCGCCATCCAGGCGATCGGCTACCGCGCCTATCCCTATGATGCCGAGCGTTCCGAACAGATCGCCGACCGGGAGCGCCGCTCGATGCTGTGGCGGGTGTTCGTCGCCGGTTTCGGCATGATGCAGGTCATGATGTATGCCTTCCCCGTGTACGTGGCGCGGGAGGGCGACATGAGCTGGAACATGGAACTGCTGATGCGCTGGGCGAGCCTGCTGCTGACCCTGCCGGTGGTGCTGTACTCGGCGGCGCCGTTCTTCAAGCGTGCGTTGCGCGACATCCGCTTGCGCCGGCTGGGCATGGACGTGCCGGTGGCGCTGGGAGTGGGCAGCGCCTTCCTCGCCAGCCTGTGGGCAACATTGACTGATGGGCCGGAGGTGTATTTCGACTCGGTGACGATGTTCGTGTTCTTCCTGCTCGGCGGGCGCTACCTGGAGATGGTGGCGCGCCAGAAGGCAGTGCGCGGCGTCGAGGAGCTGGGCAAGGTGCTGCCGTCCTTTGCCGAGCGGCTGGCGGGCTGGCCGGAACAGGTCGCAGGCGAGCGCGTGCCGGCTTCGCAACTGGTGGTGGGCGACGTGCTGCGGGTCCGCCCGGGTGAAGTGATCCCGGCCGACGGCATCGTCGTCGAGGGCGTGGGCGAAGTCAATGAGGCGCTGCTGACCGGAGAGAGCCTGCCGGTCGCCAAGCGGGCCGGCGATCTGCTGACCGGCGGCAGCATCAACGTCTCGTCGCCGCTGCTGTTCCGCGTAGAGCACGTCGGTGATGAGACGAAGCTGGCTGCCATCCGCCGGCTGATGGAGCGGGCGGCGATGGAGAAGCCGCGTGTCGCGACGCAGTCCGACAAGGTGGCGGAATGGTTCATCGTGACGCTGCTGGCGCTGGCCAGCCTGACCGGGATCGCGTGGTACTTCATCGACAGCGAACGGGCCTTGTGGGTGTTCGTGTCGGTGCTGGTGGTTGCCTGCCCGTGCGCCCTGTCGCTGGCGACGCCGACCGCGCTCACCGTGGGCACCGATGCCATGGCGCGCATGGGCGTGCTGGTCACCCGCGGCCATGCCATCGAGACGCTGGCCAATGCCACGCACTTCGTGCTCGACAAGACCGGCACACTGACCTACGGCCGGATGAGGCTGGACGAGGTGCTGCCGCTCGGCGGGCGCGATGCGGCTGGGTTGACTGCGCTGGCTGCGGCAATCGAACAGGGCTCGGAGCATCCAGTGGCCGTAGGCTTGCGGGAGGCAGCGCGGGGGATGCAGCTGCCGTCGGTGCATGCGCTGCAGGCCGAGACCGGGCAGGGCATGCAAGGGGCGCTGAATGGAGAGGCATTCTGGATAGGCCGCCCCCAGTATGTCGCCGGGGCTGCAGGCCTGATGCCGCCGCCTGCGCTCGAATCCTTTGCCGAGCAAGGCGGAACCGTGGTGGCGCTGGCTTCTGCCGCCGGCTGGCAGGGATTGTTCAGGCTGGCCGATACCGTGCGTGCCGAGGCCGGGCCGTTCGTACGGCAGCTTGCCCAGGATGGAATCAAGCTTGGCGTCCTGTCCGGTGACGCGCCGCGCGCGGTCGCCGCGGTCGCTGACGAGCTGGACATTGCCGAGGCGCATGGCGGCATGAGCCCGCAAGGCAAGCAGGGCTGGATCGCAGATCTGCAGAAAACACCCGACGCCGTCGTGGCGATGGTGGGTGACGGCGTCAACGACGCACCGGTGCTGGCCCAGGCCCACGTCTCGGTAGCGATGGGGGGAGGGACGGAGCTGGCCCGCAACCAGGCCGACATCGTCCTGCTCAACGAGAATCTCGGCAGCCTCGGGCGGGCGGTGCTGCTCGCACGCAAGACGCTGCGGATCATCCGCCAGAACCTGTGGTGGTCCTTTGCCTACAACTTCACATCGGTGCCCCTGGCGATGCTCGGCTTGGTCACGCCCTGGATGGCGGGTGTCGGCATGGCCGGCAGTTCGCTGCTGGTGGTGCTGAACGCGATGCGCCTGCAGCGTGTGCCGCGTGCCGGCAACGAAAGATAAGGGGCGGGGTTCGACATGGAAGCAAGCCTGTATCTCCTCATCCCGCTCTCCGTGGTGCTGGTGTTCGTCATTGGTGCGCTGTTCTGGTGGTCCCTGCGCAATGGCCAGTACGATGACCTGGAAGGGCCGGCATATCGTTTGCTGCTCGACGATCGCGACGAGACTCCCAAGGAGGCCGAGACTCCGGAGCACGGAGATGAAAAGGCGGGAAAGGGGCGAGCGAGTTGAAGGAAGTGCGCGCGAGTTAACCTAGGTCGAACTTGCTTTCTCCTCGTTGCGGCACACTTGATTCCGACGGTTTCAGACGGCTGCGCGGCAGGCGCCCGAAACAGGCTTTTTTGTCTCTCTGTTGGGGTTGGGGGTGCGTTGATTCGCACCCTTTTTTTTTGCCTAAGGCCCTTGCTTCCTTGCGCAAGGCGGCATGCAACCGCCACTTGGCTTCCTACTGCTGACACACTGCAATACAATGTTGATCTGTATCAAATTGAGGTCTCGATCCCTGCGTATCCTTCGTCCCGGCCTCGGGGCGTGCGCATCCGGTCGGTTGGCGTGGCTCAATGAGGGGTTTTCAACTAAGAGGTGACTTACATGCAATCGCAAGCGACTTATAACTATAAAGTCGTGCGCCAGTTCTCCATCATGACGGTGGTGTGGGGCATCGTGGGCATGCTGGTCGGCGTCATCGCCGCTGCGCAGCTCGTATGGCCTGAACTGAACGTTCACGAATTCCTGCACTTCGGCAGGCTCCGTCCGCTTCACACCAATGCGGTGATTTTTGCGTTTGGCGGTTGCGCGCTGTTCGCCACGTCCTATTACGTGGTCCAGCGGACCTGTCATACCCGGCTGTTCGCGCCGGGTCTGGCCGCGTTCACGTTCTGGGGCTGGCAGCTGGTCATCGTGCTGGCCGCGATCACCCTGCCGCTGGGTTACACCACGTCGAAGGAGTATGCCGAACTCGAATGGCCGATCGACATCCTGATCGCGATCGTCTGGGTGTCCTACGCAATCGTGTTCTTCGGCACCATCGCCAAGCGCAAGGTTTCGCACATCTACGTCGCGAACTGGTTCTTCGGCGGCTTCATCCTCACCGTCGCGCTGCTGCACATCGTCAATAGCGCCGCAATCCCCATCTCGATGACCAGCATGAAGTCCTATTCCGCCTATGCCGGCGTGCAGGACGCGATGGTCCAGTGGTGGTACGGCCACAACGCGGTGGGCTTCTTCCTGACCGCGGGCTTCCTGGGGATGATGTATTACTTCGTGCCGAAGCAGGCCGACCGTCCGGTGTATTCCTATCGCCTGTCGGTGGTGCACTTCTGGGCGCTGATCTTCACCTACATGTGGGCCGGCCCGCACCACCTGCACTACACCGCGCTGCCCGACTGGACCCAGTCCGTCGGCATGGTGTTCTCGCTGATCCTGCTGGCACCGTCCTGGGGCGGCATGATCAACGGCGTGATGACCCTGTCGGGTGCCTGGCACAAGCTGCGTACCGACCCGATCCTGAAGTTCCTGGTCACCGCGCTGTCGTTCTACGGCATGTCGACCTTCGAAGGTCCGATGATGTCGATCAAGACCGTGAATGCGCTGTCGCACTACACCGACTGGACCGTCGGCCACGTGCACTCCGGTGCGCTGGGCTGGGTGGCAATGATCTCTATCGGCTCGATCTACTTCCTGCTGCCGCGCATGTACGGCAAGACCGAGATGTACAGCGTCAGGCTGATCAACGTCCACTTCTGGATCGCCACCATCGGCATCGTCCTCTACATCGCCTCGATGTGGATCTCGGGTGTGATGCAGGGCCTGATGTGGCGTGCGACCAACGCCGACGGCACGCTGACCTACTCCTTCGTCGAGAGCGTCAAGGCCAGCTATCCGTTCTGGACCATCCGCTTCATCGGTGGCGCACTGTTCCTCACCGGCATGCTGATCATGTTCTACAACATGGTGAAGACCATCGCCGGCCAGAAGGCTTACGAGGCGCCGGTGCTTACGCCTGCGGCCGCTCACGCCTGATCGGAGAACGACAAACATGGCTCAATCGAAACACGAAAAAATCGAGCGCAACGTATTCCTGATGATCGTTCTCACGCTGATGACCGTCAGCGTGGGCGGTCTGGTGGAAATCGTGCCGCTGTTCTTCCAGCACTCGACGACGACGGCAATCGACCAGAAGGGTAATGCGCTCGTGGTCAAGCCCTACGACCCGGTTCGCCTGACTGGCCGCGACATCTACATCCGCGAAGGCTGCTACAACTGCCACTCGCAGATGATCCGTCCGTTCCGCGCCGAAACCGAGCGCTATGGCCACTACTCGGTGGCAGGTGAGTACATCTACGACCACCCGTTCCAGTGGGGCTCCAAGCGTACCGGCCCCGATCTGGCGCGTGTCGGCGGTCGCTATTCCGACGAATGGCAGCGTGCGCACTTGATGAACCCGCGCGACGTGGTGCCTGAGTCGAACATGCCTGCGTTCCCCTGGCTCGATCGTCCGGCCAAGGCCGACGACATCCAGTTGAAGATGCGCGCGCTCAACAAGGTGGGCCTGCACAAGTACAGCGAAGAAGAAATTGCCGCCGCGCCTGCTGCCCTCGAGGGCAAGACCGAACTGGACGCAGTTATTGCGTACCTGCAGGGTCTTGGCACTGCGATTTCGGACTTTAAGTAAGGAACGGGCGCGTCGTGGATATCAATGACCTCAGAAGTGTAATCACCGTCCTTGGCTTTCTGTGTTTCCTGGGCATCGTTGCCTGGGCGTACAGCAAGCACGCCAAGGCGGGATTCGACGAGGCGGCGCGCCTGCCCCTGAGCGATGACGACCTGCCGGCCTCCGAGCGCCGGCAAGACCAAGAGGGAAAAGCAAATGGCTGACTTTATCAGCGGTTTCTGGAACATGTATGTGATGGTCCTCGTGACCCTCTCCATCCTGTTCTGCGTGTTCGTGCTGGCATCGAACATGACCAAGCGCGAGAAGGGACCGGTCGAGCTGCACGGCCACGTGTGGGACGAAACGATCGCCGAGTACAACAATCCGCTGCCGCGCTGGTGGATGTACCTGTTCTGGATCACGATCTTCTTTGCCGTTGCCTACCTGGCGATCTACCCGGGTTTCGGCAACAGCAACCAGAGTCGTGGCCAATGGGCGCAGTACGACGCCGAGATGGCCCAGGCTGAAGAAAAGTATGGTCCGGAGTTTGCCAAGTATCGCGAGATGGACGTGATGGCCGTGGCCGCCGATCAGAAAGCGAACGAGATGGGCAAGCGCCTGTTCCTGACCTACTGTGCCCAATGCCATGGTTCGGCTGCGCAAGGCAACAAGGGTTTCCCCAATCTGACCGATGATGAATGGCAGTGGGGCGGCGATCCCGAGACGATCAAGGCGACCATCACCGGGGGGCGCATGGGCATCATGACGCCCTTCGGCCCGGCCCTGGGTGCGGAAGGTGTCAAGGATGTTGCCAACTACGTGCGTTCGCTGTCGGGTCTGGCACACGACTCGCTGCGCGCCCAGCGCGGCAAGGATGCCTTCGACACCAACTGCGTGGCCTGCCACGGCGCCGATGCCACCGGCAACCCGCTGCTCGGTGCGCCCAACCTGGCCAACAAGGCCTGGTTGTACGGTTCGTCCGAAGCGACCATCATCGAGACCGTGACCCACGGCCGTACCAACCAGATGCCGGCCTTCGGTAAGTTCCTCGGTGAGGACAAGGTCCACCTGCTGACGGCCTATGTGCTGAGCCTGAGCAAGAAGTAACAGTAGTTGCAGTAAAAGCAGTTCCATCCCCGGGAGGAGGGGGTCCTCCCGGGGCTACCAATAAAACAAGAACAAGAAATCATCGGTCAGAGGCACCATGAGCAGCCCATCCCCACAGCCGAAGAAATCGGCCAAGCAGAGTTCTTCCGAATCGAGCGACTCCCTTTACGAAGCTCGCCGCAAACTTTACGTGCGTGCCGTCACCGGCCTGTTCGCCAATTGGCGCTGGGCTCTGGTGTGGATCACGCAGCTAGTTTTCTACGGTTTGCCGTGGCTGACATGGAACGGCCGCCAGGCTGTCCTGTTCCACCTCACCGAACGCAAGTTCTACATCTTTGGCTGGGTGTTCTGGCCGCAGGACGTGCTCTTCCTCGCCCTGCTGCTGATCATTTCTGCCTACGCCTTGTTCTTCTTCACTGCGATCGCCGGCCGCCTGTGGTGTGGTTACGCCTGTCCGCAGACGGTGTACACCGAAATCTTCATGTGGATAGAGCAGAAGATCGAGGGCGACCACAACAAGCGGCAAAAGCTCGATGCTGCGCCGATGAGCGGCGACAAATTGCTCAGGCGGGGGGCCAAGTTCTTCGTCTGGGGTTTGTTCGCGTTGTGGACCGGTTTCACCTTCGTGGCCTATTTCTCGCCGTTGAAGGAACTGCTGGCAGCCGTGCCGCACTTTTCCTTTGGTCCATGGGAACTGTTCTGGATCCTGTTCTATGCCGGTTTCACATACCTGTTCGCAGGTGTGATGCGCGAGCAGGTGTGCAAGTACATGTGCCCCTACGCCCGTTTCCAGGCCGTGATGTTCGATCCGGACACGCTCGTCATCACCTATGACGAAGCGCGTGGCGACCCGCGCGGCACACGGAAGAAGGGAATCGATCCAAGAACGGTCGGCAAAGGGGACTGTATCGACTGTGGCATCTGCGTCCAGGTCTGTCCGACCGGGATCGACATCCGCGAAGGTCTGCAGTACGAGTGCATCGGCTGTGCGGCCTGTATCGACGCCTGTGATCAGGTGATGGACAAGATGCAGTATCCGCGAGGCCTGATCCGCTATTCGACCGAGAATGCATTGAAGAAGGGCTGGGGCAGCAAGGAGATCCTCGGACACGTCTTTCGCCCCCGGACGCTGATTTACGGTTTCGTTCTTGCGGCAATGTGCGTGGGCTTCGTCTTCCTGCTTGCGAATCGGGAGCCGTTGAGGGTCGATGTGATCCGTGACCGCTCCTCGCTGGGGCGCGAGATCGAAGGCGGCATGATCGAAAACGTGTACAACCTGCAGGTGATGAACATGACCGAGCGGACACGCAGTTTCCGCATCGAAGTGTCGGGCCTGGAAGGAGTACATATCGGTACCGCGCAGCAGGTCGAAGTGGCGCCGGCCGCCGCCTATTCGCTGACGACCCAGGTGCTTGTGCCTTACGACCAGGGGCAGCCGGGAGCGAACACGATCGCCTTCCAGATCACCGCGGAAGACGATCCCGGCTTGAGCATCAGAGAAGAAACGACTTTCCTCATTCCAAGATGAACACGACCTTGACCGAGAAGAATCCACCACCGTGGTACAAGCAGGGCTGGCCCTGGTTTCTGATCAGCTTTCCGGCGATTGCCGTCGTCGCCGGGATTGCAACCCTGGTGATCGCCATCAATACCTTCGATGGCATGGTGGTCGATGATTACTACAAGGAAGGGCGTGCGATCGTCCAGACGATGGAGCGTGCCGAGCATGCGAAGGCACTGGGGCTGAGGGCGCACCTCGTCGTGCGTAGCGATTCGATCCGTATCGAGCTCGATGCGCTCGATACGGATAAGCTGCCTGCCAGGCTTCACCTCACCGTTTCGCACCCCACGCGTGGCGGAATGGACCAGGAAATGCTGATCGAAGGTGCCGGCGGTGTTTATCAGGCTGCGCTGGCACCCTTGAGCACCGGGCGCTGGCTGTTTCTGCTGGAGGATGAGGCGCGCAGCTGGCGCATGAGTGGAGCAACCTATATCCCGACAGAGACGGAGATCTGGATCGATCCAGCAGGTTCTTCTTGATGCGTCTATATTGGGAGTGATCCCCAATGGACGTTTGTCTGGAGTAGCGGTTCGCTCTGCCCGGCCACGGCTGCCCTGCCATCGGCAGTGATTATCGACTCCCGGTCCCCATCATGCGCAGCATGGCCGAAGCCGGTGGGTTGGAACGGGCCGGTGAGAGCAGTGTCATAATTCTCCCATACGAAGGAGAGACTCGATGCTGAAATGGATACAGGTGCTCTGGCCTTCATTCCTGGTTGCCGCAGCGGCAGAGGCAGTCTTTTTCACCGTGATCGATCCGCAACAGCTCTATCTGTTTGGCCAGCCGGTCGATTATGGGAAGTTGGCCACCTATTCGATCGGCTTTCTCGGTTTCTGGCTGGTGTGTGCGGCCTCCAGCCTGTGCACGATCTTCCTGCAACGCAGTGCCAGCGAACTGAATCGCCGGAATTGATGCCCCGCTGAAATGCAGGACGGCCCGTAAGGGCCGTCCTGCATTTCAGCGCCGGTATCTTGCAGTCGCTTGTTCAGCGATAGACAAGGACCGGAATCTTGCTGTGCGTCAGCACTTTCTGGGTTTCGCTGCCGAGCAGCAGGCCGGCGATGCCACGACGGCCGTGCGAAGCCATGAAGATGAGATCGCAGCCGTGGCGGTCCGCGGCATCGATCACTGCCTCATAAGGAATTTCATTGACGACCGTATCGGTTGCTGCCACGACTCCTTCGCTGTCGGCCACCGCTTTCGCCCTGTCGAGGATGGATTGTGCTTCCGCCGCGGCGGATTTTGCGAACTGTTCCGGCGTGGTGGGGTCGATCAGGGCGCCTTCACCGTAGATCGGCATCGGGAAGTCGGGCTGGGCGTAGAAGAATGTGATCCGGGCACCGGCTTCACGAGCGAACGTCACCGCGCGGGAAACCGTGCCCTCCGACAGCGTGGAACCATCAGTAGGAACGAGGATGTGCTTGAACATGGTGCTTCTCTCCTGTCGGTTGTGAGCAATTCGATTATAGCCGGCTGTACCTCGGCATCGGGTTTGACCAGGGTCAAACGGTATGCCGCTCGAGGGGCGCATCGTTGATGGCAAGGAGATATCGGATGAAACTGAGCTTCATGGGGGCGGCTGGTGAGGTGACGGGATCCTGCCTGCGGGTCGATCACGAGCATGGGAGTTTCCTCGTGGATTGCGGCCTGTTCCAGGGCGGAAGGAGTGCGGAAGTGCGGAATCGCCGAGCGCTGGATTTCGATCTCGGGCAGATCGATTTCGTGCTGCTGACGCACGCCCATCTGGATCACACGGGGTTGGTGCCACGTCTTGTCGCGCTCGGCTACAAGGGACCGATCCTGGCTACGCCGGCGACTGTGGATCTGCTCGGCATCATGTTGATGGATTCCGCGCACATCCAGGAGAAGGAAGCAGAGTGGGCCATGCGCAATACACGCAATCGCCGTGCCCGCCACCGCGCGGAGATGGCGCCGCTCTACACCGTCGAACAGGCCCGCGCCAGCCTGGCCCGTTTGCGGCCCGTTGCCTATGAGACGGAGTTCAGGCCGGGAGCGGGAGTGCGCTGCCGTTTTCGTGAAGCGGGGCACATCCTGGGGTCGGCGATCATCGAGATCGATGTGGGTGAAGGCTCTGCGGCGAAGCGCCTGGTGGCGTCGGGTGATCTCGGCCAGCCGATGCGCCCGGTGGTGCGTGACCCGGTGCGTGTGGAGCGTGCGGATGTGCTGTGCGTGGAATCGACCTATGGCAACCGTGCCCACCGGCCGCTCGGGGCCACTTACGACGAACTGGTCGATGCCCTGCAGCAGACCCTGTACGGGCGAGGTGGAAATGTGGTGATTCCGGCATTCGCGGTCGGACGCACACAGGAAATCCTCTTCGTGCTGGCCGATCTGGTGCACATGGGCCGCCTGGGTCCGCTCAAGGTCGTGGTCGATTCGCCGATGGCGTCGGCAGTCACGGCGCTGACCCTGGATCATCGCGAGCTCTGGGATGAGGAAACACAGGCGCTCCACGCCTGGTGGCAGTCCAACCCGGAGCGTTTCCATGTCAACTTCGTCCAGGATGTCGAGGAGTCGATGGCGCTCAACGAGGTACGTGGCGGGCTGGTGATCATTTCGGCAAGCGGCATGTGCGATGCAGGTCGAATCCGCCATCATCTGGCGCACAACCTCGGCCGCAGCGAATGTGCGGTCGTCATCGCGGGTTTCCAGGCTGCGGGCACGTTGGGGCGCAGGCTGGTCGATGGAGCGCAGCAGGTCACGCTGTTCGGCGAGCGGGTCCCGGTGCGTGCCCGTATCCATACCATCGGCGGTCTGTCCGCGCATGCCGACCAGCCGGCGCTGCTCGACTGGCTCGGGCAGTTCAGGCAGCCGCCGCAGCATACTTTCGTCGTCCATGGAGAGCCGCTCGGCGCACTGGCGCTGGTCGATGCCATCCAGGGCAGGCTGGGATGGCGGCAGGTGGTGATGCCCGCAGCCGGGCAGCCCTACGTCATCCAATGAGCTTGGGAGATCGAACATGAACCAGAAGAAGAATGGACCGGCGAAGAAGCGGGTACAGCGGAGCAATGGGACGGCCAGGCAGCTCGAATCTGCCGTGCCGCGGCCGCCGGAGATATACAAGACCCTGCATCGCATCAACGAAGGCATCGCCGAGGCGGCCGATCCGCTCGGTCTGGCGGCACCCATCGTTCATGCACAGCTCGCCTGGCTGGCCCATCCCCAGGAACTGGCGGAGCGTGCCGTGCGGCTGTCGTCCGATCTGTGGCGTCTGCAGTGGCATACCTGGAACCGTGCGGTCGGCCTGCCCAGCAGCGATCCGATCGAGCCGCATCAGGATGACACGCGTTTTGCCGATCCGGTGTGGACCGAGTCGCCGACCTGGGACCTGATCAAGGAATGGTATCTCGCCTTCACCCACCATACCCAGGACATGCTCTACGAGACCCCGGCCCTGTCGAACAAGGAGCGGCGGCGGGCGGCATTCTGGTGGAGGAACTGGCTCAATGCGGTGTCACCGACCAATTATCTGCTGACCAATCCGGTGGCCCTGCGCAAGGCACTGGAAAGCCGCGGCTCCAGTCTCGTGAAAGGCTTCGAGAACTTCATCGCCGACCTGAAGGCAGGCGACATCAGGATGACCGACCCGGACGATTTCAAGGTCGGCGAAAACCTCGCCACCACGCCGGGTCAAGTGATCTTCCGCAACCGCATGCTGGAAGTCATCCACTATGCGCCCAGCCAGCCGCGTGTCCATGCCGAGCCGGTCGTCATCGTCACGCCCTGGATCAACAAGTTCTACGTGCTCGACCTGAACCCGAAGCGGAGCATGGTCCGCTTCCTGCTCGACCAGGGGCTGGACGTGTTCATCACGAGCTGGAAAAACCCGGATGCGTCGATACGCGACGCCACCTTCGACGACTACCTGCTCGACGGGGTCGAAACCATCATCCGCGTCGCCCGCGAGTTCACCGGTGCGGACAAGGTGCACGCGGTCGGCTACTGCATCGGCGGCACGGCGCTGTCGATGTACATGGCCTGGGCCAACCGCCGCTATGGCGAGGACGCTGTGCCGGTCGCTGACTGGACGCTATTCACCACGCTGATCGATTTCCACAAGCCAGGTGATATCGAAGTCTTCATCGACAAGAGCAGTATCGACTACCTGTGCAACAAGATGGAGCAGAAGGGCTACCTGGATGGGGCCGAGATGGCAGCGTCCTTCCGCCTGCTGCGCTCGAACAGCCTGATCTGGCAATACGTGGTCAACGGCTGGCTGTATGGCGAGACGCCGCCGCCCTTCGACGTGCTCTACTGGAACATGGATTCCACCCGCATGCCGCATGCGATGCACGCCTGGTATCTGCGCGAGCTCTACCTGCACAACAAGCTGATCCAGCCCGATGCGCTGGAAGTGGCCGGCGAGAAGCTCGATCTGTCGCTGATCCGCCAGCCCCTGTATGCAGTGGCGGCGGAGGACGACCACATCGCGCCCTGGCGCCAGACCTTCGCCATCAACAACCATGTCACCGGCAGCCGGCGCTATGTGCTGTCCAGTTCCGGGCACATCCTCGGCATCCTGAATCCGGTCGTGCATCCGCCGAAGCGGCGCTACTGGGTGGCGGATACGCATCGCTCCGATACCACCGACTCCTGGCACCAGCGCGCCGAACCGCATGAAGGCAGTTGGTGGGAGGACTGGATGCGCTGGCTCAAGCCGCGTGTCGGCCCGGAAGTTGAACGCGCGTCCGGCCGCGAACGACAGCTTCCCGGCGCTGTGTCCCGCACCGGGAAGCTACGTGCTGGAGCCCTGAGGCGCCGGTTCAGACCTGATGGCGTGCCAGGCGGGCAGGGTCGTGCAAGGTGATGTGCTTGCCGTGCACGCTGATCAGGCCGGATTCGCTGAGATCGTGGAAGATGCGCGACAGCGTCTCGGGCGTCAGGTTCAGGCGCGAAGCGATCACCTGCTTGCTGGTGGGCAGGTCGATCTCGCATGGCGAGTCGCTGTCGGCGACCTGCAGCAGATAGCCGATCACGCGCTGGATGCTGGAGCGCAGGGAATAGGTTTCGACGTCGTGGACCAGGCTGTGCAGCCGGATCGACATGCCGGCGAGCAGCTTGTGGGCGAATGACGGGTCCTGGTCGATCAGTTCGCTGACCACTGCCTGGCCGATGTGGATCAGCGTCGTTTCCGTCAGCGCTTCGGCGAATACCGGATAGGGTTTGTTCATGAACATCACCGCTTCGCCGAAGCTCTGCATCGGGCCGACGATCTCGACGACCTTCTCCGTACCCTGGGGGGAGGAAAAGGCAAGCTTGACCTGGCCCGAGACGACGAAGTAAAAGCCATGCGGCTGGTCGCCGCGCTGGAACAGGACTTCGCTGCGGGCGATGTGGCGGTCGCGGGTGTAGCGGCCGACGCGCTCGAGGTCGGCGTCAGACAGTTCGCTGAACAGCGGGATGCGCTTGAGCAGCGTGGGAATGTCTATGGGTGGGGGGCTGGCCATGTGCGGGCGCTCCTGGGTGGGAAGCCGTCTCGTTTGTCGGCCTCCATTCTAATTGAGGGCAGGGGCCGTGGCGGCTGTGGCGCCCCTGGAAAAGAGGAAGAACATGTATTTCGCCATCAAGCACCTTCACGTCACCTGTGTGGCGCTCAGCATCCTGGGTTTCCTGCTGCGAGGCTACTGGATGATCAGCGGCAGCCCATTGCTGAAGAGCCTGCCGGCGCGGGTGCTGCCCCATGTCGTCGATAGCGTCCTGCTGATCACTGCCATCGTGCTCGCCGTGATGATCCAGCAGTATCCCTTCCAGGCCGACTGGGTGACGGCCAAGGTGATCGGGCTCATCGCCTACATCCTGCTCGGCACCATCGCGCTCAAGCGCGGCAGGACGTGTTCCCAGCGGGTGTTCGCGTTTGCTGCGGCAGTTGCGGTGTATGCGTGGATCGTGTCGGTGGCGTTGACCAAGAACGCTGCGGGCTATCTGGCTGCCGTTGCCTGAAGCGCCAGTCGGGATAGGTCGAGGGGGAGGGCGCCGCAGGCCAACCGGCAGGGGCTTTCAGCGTCCGCAGCCTGCCGTCTGGTGCTGGACCAGCTTGCGCAGCCTGGTGCTGTCGATCAGGCGGATGTGCTTCTGCTGCACGGAGATCAGGCCTTCCTCCTGGAAGCGTGAGAATGCGCGCGACACGGTTTCGAGCTTGAGGCCAAGGTAGGAGCCGATTTCCTCGCGCGTCATGCGCAGGTGGAATTCGGCTGCCGAAAAGCCGCGGGCGGTGAAGCGCTGCGACATGTTGAGCAGGAAGGCCGCCAGCCGCTCCTCGGCGCGCATCGAGCCGAGCAGCATCATCACGCCGTGGTCGCGCACGATCTCGCGGCTCATGACCTTGTGGAACTGGTGCTGCAGGCCATCGACCTCATGCGACAGCTGCTCGAGCTTGGCGTAGGGAATCACGCACACTTCGCTGTCTTCCAGCGCCACCGCGTTGCAGCTGTGGCTTTCGGTGCTGATGCCGTCCAGGCCGAGGATCTCGCCCGTCATCTGGAAGCCGGTCACCTGGTCGCGGCCGTCCTCGAGCAGCACGTCGGTCTTGAACGAGCCGGCGCGAATCGCGTAGATTGCCTCGAAAGGGTCGCCTGCGCGGTACAGGCTCTGCTGGCGCTTGACCTTGCGGCGCCCGCCGACGAGTTCGTCGAGCTGGTGCAGTTCGCTGTCGGACATACCGAAGGGAAGACACAGCTCCACGAGATTGCATTGCGAACAGGCCGTCTTCAGCCCGTTCATGGTCACTGGCACGCTTGCCCTCATCTGCACGATAATTCCGTTCCCTTCAGACACTGTCTCGGGCGCCCCCACCAGTCCATCGGTTCCGGTCCGTCCCTGCCCGTTGATCCACGTCAACCAAAATATTGTGGTGTTCTGCCATTGTTCGGCAGACACTCAAGCTTCAGATCATGACCGACCAGAACGAACTCATTTTCGACCCGCAGCTCATCCGCCGATTCGACATCAACGGTCCGCGGTATACCTCCTATCCCACTGCGGATCGCTTCGTCGAGGCATTCAACGCCGATGCCCTCAAGGATTGGCTTGCCAAGCGAGCCATCGGCGGCGTCAGCAAACCTCTTTCATTATACTTCCACATCCCGTTCTGTAACACGATCTGCTACTACTGCGCCTGCAACAAGATCATCACCAAGGATCACGGGCGATCGGCCAAGTATCTGAAATACCTGGCCAAGGAGATCGAAATGCAGGCCGCCTGTCTGGAGGGCGGCCACCAGGTGACGCAGCTTCACCTGGGCGGCGGAACGCCCACCTTCCTGTCGCACGACGAAATGCGGCAACTGATGGCTTCGGTGCGCGAGCATTTCACGCTGGTGCCGAACGGCGAATATTCCATCGAAGTCGACCCGCGCAAGGTGGACTACGACACCGTCGCGCTGCTGGCCGAACTCGGCTTCAACCGCATGAGCGTCGGTGTGCAGGACTTCGCCGAGGATGTCCAGCGAGCGGTCAACCGCGTCCAGAGCTTCGACGAAACCAAGCTCGTCATCGATGCCGCGCGTGCCAACGGCTTCAAGTCGGTGAGCATGGACCTGATCTACGGGCTACCCAAGCAGAACGTGATCAGCTTCAACCGCACGCTCGAACAGGTGCTGGAAATCTCGCCCGACCGCATCTCGCTCTACAGCTATGCGCATCTGCCCGGCCTGTTCAAGCCGCAGCGCCGCATCTCGCAGGACGACATGCCCACCGCCGACACCAAGCTGCAGCTGCTGCAGCTCGGCATCCGCCGCCTGACCGAAGCAGGCTACGTCTATATCGGCATGGACCACTTCGCCAAGCCGGACGACGAACTGACCGTCGCCCAGCGCCAGGGCCGGCTGCACCGCAACTTCCAGGGTTACTCGACCCAGGCCGAATGCGACCTGCTGGCCTTCGGCGTGTCGGCGATCGGCAAGATCGGCCCGGTGTATGCGCAGAACGTCAAGACGCTCGACGACTACTACGACGCCCTCGACCGCGACGAGCTGCCGGTGCTGCGCGGCATCGAGCTGAATGCGGACGACCTGCTGCGGCGCTCGATCATCCAGGCGCTGATGTGCCACTTCGAGCTGTCGATGCAGTCGATCGAGATCGCCCACCTGATTAATTTCCGCGAGTACTTCGCCAGCGAACTCGCCGACCTGCAGGAAATGCAGAAGGCCGGCCTGGTGAAGATCGACGGCGACTGGATCAGCGTCGAGCCGGCCGGCCGCCTGCTGGTGCGCGGCATCGCCATGGTGTTCGACCGCTACCTGCGCGCGGACCGCGAACGTGCGCGCTACTCGCGCGTGATCTGACGAGGATAGGGGCTGTGCCCGGGCGGGCGAGCCCGCCTGCGTCGCCGCGCCGCAGCCTTGCGGCGTGCCTGTGCGTAAAATGGGCAGCCTTTCCTCTCCTTTCTTCACTGCTCCATGCCTGAAACCGGCTACCTCGCCGTCTTCCTGATCGGCCTGCTCGGCGGCACGCATTGCGTGTCGATGTGCGGCGGCATCGTCGGCGCGCTCACCGCCCAGGTGCAGGTGCCCGGCGGCAGGCCGCAGTGGCCGCTGCACCTGGCCTACAGCATCGGCCGCATCACCACCTACACCGCGCTCGGTGGCCTGGTGGGCGCGCTGGGTTCCGTCGGCATGCTGTACGACGGCATGCTGCCGGTGCAGATGGGCCTGTACGTGCTCGCCAACCTGATGCTGGTCGCGCTCGGGCTGTATCTCACCGGCTTCACCCGCCTGCTGGCGCCGGTCGAGCGTGCCGGCCACGTGCTGTGGCGTCGCATCCAGCCGGCGACGCGGCATTTCCTGCCTGCGCGCTCGGTCAAGCAGGCCTTGCCGCTGGGCCTGCTGTGGGGCTTCATCCCCTGTGGCCTGACCTATTCCATTCTTGCCACCGCCCTCGTCACCGGCTCAGGCGCGCGCGGCGCCGGGCTGATGCTCGCCTTCGGCCTCGGCACGCTGCCCAACCTGCTGCTCGCCGGCATGCTGTTCAAGCGCTTCCGCGACTTCACCCGCAACCCCAAGGTGCGTTTCGCCTCCGGCCTGCTGGTACTGGGCTTCGGCGTGTTCGGCCTTATCCATGCGCCCACGCTGGGCGGCGCGCTGTGGGAAGGTGTGGTCTGCCTGACCTGACGTTCCGGGTCGGGTGCCGCAGGTGTGGCTCGGGGGTGATGATGCAGTGCAAGACCTGTTCATTTCCCCCTATAATCCGCGCACAATTTTCCACGGGAGGGAATCATGGGTTTCGATCTGGTCAGCGCCGGCAAGGACGTGCCGAACGACATCAACGTCATCATCGAGATCTCCGCGCAGGGCGATCCGATCAAGTTCGAAGTGGACAAGGACAGCGGTGCCGTCTTCGTCGACCGCTTCATGGGCACGTCGATGCGTTATCCGCTGAACTACGGCTACGTGCCGCACACCATCGCTGGTGACGGCGATCCGGTCGACGTGCTGGTCGTGACGCCCTTCCCGCTGGCCCCCGGCGTCGTCATCCGCTGCCGCCCGGTCGGTGTGCTGAAGATGGAAGACGAAAGCGGCGTCGACGCCAAGGTCGTGGCCGTGCCCGTGTCCAAGCTGACCCCGCTGTACGACAAGGTCCAGACCACCGACGACCTGCCCGAACTGCTGATGAAGCAGACCGTGCACTTCTTCGAGCACTACAAGGATCTGGAGCCGGGCAAGTGGGTCAAGGTCGTGGGCTGGGGCTCGGTCGAGGAAGCCAAGAAGGAAATCGTTCACGGCCTGGCTGCCGCCAAGAAGTAAGCCGCGCCGTTTCCGGCGTGCCGAAAACGCCCGCGCATCCGCCTTCTCATGGCGGATGCGCGGGCGTTGTCCATTCAGCCGGCCTGTTTCTTGATCCGGTAGTTGAGCTGGGGCCGCGTCATGCCGAGCAGCCGGGCTGCTGCGGCAAGGTTGCCATTGGCCCGAGCCACTGCGCGATTCAGCAGGCTTTGCTCGAATGCCTCGAGTGAAATGCCGGACTCCAGCACGGCGGCGACCAGATCCCGTGGCGGCGGCTGAGCCGCCTCGAGCCCGCCCTGGGCGCTGAGCGCGTGTTCCTGGCAGGCGTCCGGCAGGGCGCCGATGAACAGGTGCTCGACTTCGATCAGGCCGTTTTGCGGCGCCAGGATCGCTCCGCGCTCGAGGACGTTCTCCAGTTCGCGGACGTTGCCGGGCCAGGGGTGCTGCTTCAGGGCGTGCATCGCCTTGTCGCTGACGCCGGCGAGGCGCTTGCCGTGCAGCGTCTCGAAGCGGCGGACCAGGGCTTCGACCAGGGCCGGGATGTCGCCGATGCGCTCGCGCAGCGGCGGAATCGTCACCGGATAGACGTTGAGGCGGTAGAACAGGTCGCGGCGGAAGGTGCCGGCGCTGACTGCCTTCTGCAGGTCGACGTTGGTGGCGGCGACCAGCCTGACATTGACCTTGCGCGTGCGCTCGTCGCCCAGCCGCTCGATTTCGCCCTCCTGCAGCACACGCAGCAGCTTCGCCTGCGCGGGCAGGGGCAGTTCGCCCACTTCGTCGAGAAAGAGCGTGCCGCCATGCGCGCGCTCGAACTTGCCCGCGCGCGAAGCATGGGCGCCGGTGAAGGCGCCGCGCTCGACGCCGAACAGTTCCGATTCGATCAACTCGTCGGGCAGCGCCGCGCAGTTGACCGCGACGAAGGGTTCGTCCTTGCGCGCGCTCATGTCGTGCAGGGTGCGGGCGAAGCGTTCCTTGCCGACGCCCGTTTCGCCGAGCAGCAGCACCGACACGCTGGTCGCGGCGGCGCGGCTGACCAGGTCGTAGGCGTGGAGAAAGGACGAAGTGCTGCCGATCAGGTCGGGTGTCTTGCGCGGACAGGCGATGGTGCGGCGCATCGCCTCGATCTCCTCGCGCAGCTCGAGCAGGCGGCCGACGATCGAATCGGCCTCGAAATAAGGCCTGAGCTCGTCCGCGTCCGGCCATTCCTCGGCAGGCTTGCCGACGATCCGGCAGGTCTCGCAGCCGGTTGCCGCGCATTCGGTTTCCTTGAACAGGATGAAGCGCCCCATGAAGGCGCTGGTATAGCCCGAGGCGTAGCCGATCATCATCCAGCACACCGGCTGGTCCACTTCGCCGTAGGCCTGCATGTGGGCCTCGGCCTCCCAGGTGTCGTGCCACAGGAACTCGGCATAGAAGCTGTCGCCCGGGCCATCGAACTCCAGGCGCACCGGCTCGACCCGCGCACAGCCTTCCAGCATGTGCAACTGCGGGCCGACGACGAAGGCATCCGCGGGTTCGCTCGCGCGGCGGGCCTTGCGCGCAAGTTCGGCGTCGCGCATGCCGGAGGCGAAGCCGATGCGCGTCAGGATGCGTCGCGCCTGCTGTCGGCCGACTGAGGCGATCAGTTCCTTGCGCAGTTCGGACATCGCGCCCACATGCAGCAGCAGCATGCGGTGCTCGCCCAGCCAGATGTGCCCGTCCTCGGGCGTGAACCGGAGCAGGCTGCGCAGGTCGGCGCTCTCCGGGTATTGGATGGTGGTCAAGGTCTCCTCCTGATGCACGTCGTCTCCGCTCTGCGGCGGATGGTCTTCCTGCGACCCTGTCGTCGTCCGGATATCGGGCGAAGCTTAAACGAGCCAGGTGTGTTTTGGGGTCGAAAACCGCGCATCCGAACGAAAATCTCGAGAAATAGCTCGCTGGCATGATCGTGCCGATGCGCTGCGGGGGAACCGGCAGCGCGGACCAATTCGTTCAATCAGTGACCGCAAGATCGAGACGCCAGGGAAGGGCGCCCGATCGGTTCTCGCGGAAACCGGGGCTTGAGCGGACGACTGCCCGGGAGAAGGGCAAACGAGGGCGGGCCGGCAGACGGATGTCTCCGGCCCGTCCTGCTTTCCGCGGTTGATGTTGCACGGCAATAAATCCAGTGAATCAAATGATCACTCAATTGGATCGATTGATCATTTGGTGAAGCGCCGGGCATTGGCGATATGCGGACGAATATCGAGATAAATGGAAAACAGCGTGTAAACGGTGAGTTTTGCGAGATTGGCACGGAAGTTGTTTATGGCTGTCCTGTCGCGATTCCGCATTGATCAAACCGGAGGAGGGGAAGGACATGAAGCATGTCGAGCCTGCAATCGACGTCAGCCGCAAGTTCGTGCGCCTCATCGAGCGCAGGCCGGATGGGTTCGTCGAGTTCGAGTTCGCCATCGGCGACCCCGAGCTCTACGCCGAGATGCTGCTGCCGGCCGAGGGCTACGCGTCGTTCTGCCAGGCCAACGCCGTTACTTTCCTCGAGCCCCGGCAGGAGGAATGCGCGGAAGAGGCCCAGGACTGGAACTGGAATCTGCATCAAGCCACGCAACAGCGTTTCCGCTGAGCGCGGCCATACGACGAAAAGGAGGAGCTATTCATGCAGATGGATCTGCGCACCGTGAGCATCAAGCCCTTGCGGCACACCTTCGACAACATCGCCCGCCGCATCGGCGCGGACAAGCCGGCATCCCGCTACCAGGAGGGGACGCTGGACATGCAGCAGGAGGCGAACTACCACTATCGCCCGACCTGGGACCCCGAGCACCTGATCTACGACCGCGACCGGACGGCGATCAGGATGGCCGACTGGTACAGCTTCAAGGACCCGCGCCAGTTCTACTACGGTGCCTACACCCTTGCCCGCGCCAAGCAGCAGGACACCGCCGAGGCCAATTTCGACTTCGTCGAGAACCGCGGCCTGGCTGAGACGCTGCCGGACGAAATCCGCGACACCGTGCTGGCGCTGCTGATCCCGCTGCGGCACGTGGCCTGGGGCGCCAACATGAACAACGCCGCCGTCTGTGCCTATGGCTACGGCACGGCCTTCACCCAGCCCTGCATCTACCACGCGATGGACCAGCTCGGCATCGCCCAGTACCTGACCCGCGTCGGCCTGCTGCTGGGCGACGTGGATTCGCTCGATGCGGGCAAGCAGGCATGGATGGAAGACGACACCTGGCAGGGGCTGCGCCGCTACGTCGAGGACACCATGGTGCTGCGCGATCCGTTCGAGCTGTTCGTGGCGCAGAACGTGGCGCTCGACGGCCTGCTGTACCCGCTGGTGTACGAAACGATCATCGACGACGTGCTTTCCTCCAAGGGCGGCACGCCGGTGGCGATGCTGACCCAGTTCATGACCGACTGGCATGCCGAAACCCGCAAGTGGATCGACGCCACGGTCAAGACCGCCGCCGCCGAATCGGCCGACAACAAGACCGTCCTTGCCGGCTGGATCGGCCAATGGCGCGATCGCGCGGCGGCGGCGCTGCTGCCGGTGTCGCGCATCGCGCTGGGCGAGCGCGCCGACGAACTGACCGCCGAGATCGTCCAGCAATTCAACGCGCGCATGGCCAAGGCCGGCGTGCCCCTCTGAGGAATTCCCCCAATGTCCACCGTATTCATCGCGCTGCAGACCAACGAAGAAACCCGCCAGGTCATCGAGGCCATCGTGCAGGACAACCCCGATGCCGTCGTCAATGAACAGCCCGCGATGGTGAAGATCGACGCCCCGGGCAGGCTGCTCATCCGCCGCGAGACGATCGAGGAGCTGATCGGCCGCCCGTTCGACCTGCAGGAGCTGCAGGTCAATCTGATCACGATGAGCGGCAACCTCGACCAGACCGACGACGAGATGGTCCTGTACTGGAACGCCTGAGCCGGCACGCCAAGGAGACACCCAAATGGATATGCAGGTTGCAAAGAAGAAACTCGGCCTCAAGGAGCGCTACGCGGTGATGACCCGCGGCCTCGACTGGACGCCGTCCTACCAGAAGATGGAAGACATCTATCCCTACGTCGCCTACGAGGGCATCAAGATCCACGACTGGGACAAGTGGGAAGATCCGTTCCGCCTGACGATGGACGCCTACTGGAAGTACCAGGCCGAGAAGGAACGCAAGCTCTACGCGATCATCGACGCCTTCAACCAGAACAACGGCCACCTCAACGTCACCGACGCGCGCTACATCAATGCCGTCAAGCTGTTCATCAGCGGCATCAGCCCGCTCGAATACGTCGCCCACCGCGGCTTCGCCCACGCCGGCCGCGCCTTCCCCGGCCCGGGGCCGCGCGTCGCCTGCCTGATGCAGTCGATCGACGAGATCCGCCATGCCCAGACCCAGGTGCATTCGATCTCGAACTACAACAAGTACTACAACGGCATGCACGACTTCCACCACGCCCATGACCGCGTGTGGTTCCTGTCGGTGCCCAAGAGCTTCTTCGACGACGCGCTGACCGCCGGCCCCTTCGAGTTCATGGTGGCGATCGGCTTCTCGTTCGAGTACGTGCTGACCAACCTGCTGTTCGTCCCCTTCGTCTCGGGCGCGGCTTACAACGGCGACATGGGCACGATGACCTTCGGCTTCTCGGCCCAGTCCGACGAGGCGCGCCACATGACGCTGGGCCTGGAGGTGATCAAGTTCATCCTCGAGCAGGATCCCGCCAACGTGCCGATCGTGCAGCGCTGGATCGACAAGTGGACCTGGCGCGGCTACCGCGTGCTGACGCTGGTGGCGATGATGATGGACTACATGCTGCCCAAGCGCACGATGAGCTGGAAGGAAGCCTGGGAGGTCTATTTCGAGGAGAACGGCGGTGCGCTGTTCAAGGACCTGGCCCGCTACGGCATCACCATGCCCAAGTGCGCCGAGCAGATCGCGCTCGAAAAGGATCACCTGGCGCACCAGGCTTGGAGCACCTTCTACAACTACGCCGCCGCCGCCAACTTCCACACCTGGATGCCGGACGACGACGAAATGCAGTGGCTGTCGAGCAAGTATCCCGACAGCTTCAACAAGCTTTACCGCCCGCGCTACCGGTTCTGGCGCGAGCAGGCGGCCAAGGGCAACCGCTTCTACAGCAGGACGCTGCCGATGCTGTGCCAGGTCTGCCAGATCCCGATGGTCTTCACCGAACCGGGCGATCCCACCAAGACCTGCTACCGCGAAGTCGACTACAAGGCCGACAAGTACCACTTCTGCTCGGATCACTGCAAAAAGATCTTCGAGGACGAACCGGAGAAGTACGTGCAGTCCTGGCTGCCGGTGCACCAGATCTACCAGGGCAACTGCTTCCCCGAAGGCACCGATCCGACGGTGGAAGGCTTCGACCCGCTGGCCGAGGTGCTCAAGTACTACAACCTGGAACACGGCCGCGACAACCTGGATTTCGAGGTCTCGGAAGACCGGAAGAACTTCGCCGAATGGCGCGGCCAGGCGACCAGGAACATCTGACAAAAACACCGAGGAGACACGACATGGCTGTTGCCGCCATCAAGGCCTACGACTTTCCGCCTGCCGATTCGATCGACAAGTTCCACGGCGCTCAACTGCTCTACATCGGCTGGGAGGATCACCTGATGTTCTGCGCGCCCTTCGCCTTTGCCTTCCCGCCGACGATGCGCTTCGGCGACGTCGTCGAAGGTGTGCTGCCGGGCTCGTTCGGCTACCACCCCGACTTCGCCCGGATCGACTGGGCGAAGGCCGAGTGGTTTAAGTCCGGCAAGCCCTTCGCCCCCGACTTCGGCAAGTCGCTGGCGGACAACGGACTCCGCCACAAGGACGTGCTTCGCTTCCGCACCCCGGGCCTCACCGGCATCGAGGGCTCCTGCAGTTGAGCGCAACAGGCGGAGGCGGCGGCGCCCGCCGCCTCCGCCTGCCGAACGACAGAGACAACGGAAACGCATCATGAGTCATGAACTGACGATCGAACCGATCGGCCAGACGATCGAGGTCGAAGACGGCCAGACCATCCTCGACGCCGCCCTGCGCGCCGGCATCTGGCTGCCCCACGCCTGCTGCCACGGCCTGTGCGCCACCTGCAAGGTGCAGGTGGTCGACGGCGAAATCGACCATGGCGAAGCCTCGAGCTTCGCGCTGATGGACTTCGAGCGCGACGAAGGCAAGGCGCTGGCCTGCTGTGCGCGGCTGGAGTCGGACGTCACCATCGAGGCCGAGATCGAGGAGGAGGCGGATGCCGAATCCATCCCGGTGCGGGACTTCCCCGGCACCGTGACGCGGATCGAATCGCTGACGCCGACGATCAAGGCGGTGTTCATCGAGACCGACGAACCGATGCACTTCCAGGCCGGGCAGTACGTCAATTTCTTCCTCGAAGGCGGCGAGTACAGCCGGGCCTTCTCGCTCGCCAACCCGCCCTCGACCGGCCGCGAAGTGGAACTCAACATCCGCATCGTGCCGGGCGGCCGCGGCACCACCTGGGTTCACGAAAGCCTCGCGGCCGGCGAGCGGGTCCGTTTGTCCGGCCCCTATGGCCGCTTCTTCGTGCGCAAGTCGGCGCCCGAGGCGCTGCTGTTCATGGCCGGCGGCTCGGGCCTGTCCAGCCCGCGCTCGATGATCCTCGACCTGCTCGAAGCCGGCGACACGCGGCCGATGACGCTGGTGTATGGCCAGCGCCATCGCGGCGAACTGTACTACCACGATGAGTTTCTCGCGCTTGCCGGGCGCCATCCCAACTTCAGCTACGTGCCGGCGCTGTCGGACGAGCCGGCCGATTCCGGCTGGACGGGTTTCCGCGGCTTCGTCCATGAGGCGGCGGCAGCCCATTTCAACGGCGATTTCCGCGGCCACAAGGCCTACCTGTGCGGGCCGCCGCTGATGATCGACGCCTGCATCACCGCGCTGATGCAGGGCCGCCTGTTCGAGCGCGACATCTACATGGAGAAGTTCTTCTCCGCGGCGGATGTCCAGCAGGTCCGCAGCCCGTTGTTCAAGAAGATCTGAAGCGGGCGGACAAGCCTGAAGCGCGCCTTCCCGATGCGCTGAACGAACAAGACCAGCCGGCCCCGACTGCCGGCGCCGGGGCCGCGACGCGGCGCCGGAGAGGAGGAGACAATGAATCATCTTGCCGACGGGCTCTTGCGCCCGGGGCTGCTGGCGGCTGCCTGCGCGTTGTCGCTGGCTGCCTGCCAGGCCCAGCCGGATTTGTCGGCGGTCCGCGCCCAGGCGGAACGCCCGCTGCAGCGCTACCACGTCATCCAGACCCTGAATGCCAACCAGCAGGTCGTCATTGCCGGCACGCAGGCCGGGTCCATGCTGGTATCGACCGACGCCGGCCACAGCTGGCAGCGCACGAGCGTCGATGGCGCATCGCTGATCGACTCGGCGCAGTGCCCGGACGGCAGTTTCATCGCGCTGGATTTCTACCGCCGCGTCGTGGCGATCGCCGCCGACGGCGCCGTCGCCGCATCCTCGGCGTTCGAGGAGCCGAGCGTGCCGCTGTCGATCGCCTGCGATCCCAAAGGGGGATGGTGGGTCGCCGGCACCCATGCCGGCATCGCGCACTCGCCCGACCGGGGGGCGTCCTGGTCGCACGTCGATCTCGACGAGGATGCGCAGATCACCGCCCTGCAGTTCGTCGATGGCGAGCATGCGATCGCGGTCGGCGAGTTCGGCCTGGTTGCCGTCAGCACCGACGGCGGCGCGAGCTGGAATCGGCTCGAGCCGATTCCGAACGAGTTCTACCCGTATGCCGCGCTGTTCGCCTCCCGCGACGAAGGCTGGGTGAGCGGCATCGCCGGCCAGATCCTGCACACCGCCGATGGCGGACGGAGCTGGGCGCGGCAGGCCAACAACACCCACGCGCCGCTCTACCGCCTGTTCATGCACGAAGGCGTGCCGTACGGCGTCGGTGCGGGCGGCACGGTCGCGCGGCTGGAGCAGGGCGTCTGGCAGGCCGTCGCCTACCCCGACCCCCTGCCCGTGTTCTTCGGTGCCGGCGCTTCGCTGCCGGGGCAATCGGCGCTCGCCGCCGGTAGCCCCGGCGGTCTGCTGCGCGTGATCGGCATCCGGGCCAACTGAGGAGGACAGGAACTTGGTCAGCAAGCTGCGTCACTCCATCACCCACAGGCTGCACGTCGCCGAGGAATGGATCTTCGCCAATCCGAAGACCATCCTCGCACTGATCCTGCTGGGCACCGTCCTGTTCAGCCTGGCGCTGCCGCGGCTGCGGGTGTTCACCGACTTTTCCGATCTGCTGCCGCAGAACCATTCCTACATCCAGACCTACAACCGCCTGAAGGAGAACTTCGGCGGCGCCAACATGGTGGTGATGGCGGTGGAAGTGGAGCAGGGCACCATCTTCAACGACCGCACGCTGCGCCTGATCCACGAGGCGACCCAGGGCGTTGACAGCCTGCCGGGCGTCAACCACAACCTGGTGTCCAGCCTGACGCACCGGACGGCACGCAAGATCTTCCTCGACGAGCAGGGCGGCTTCGCCTCCGAGTCCTACTACGACCCGCAGAAGCCCGAGCGCAGCGTGGCCGAGCTCGAGCAGCTGAAGAAGGACGTCATCGCCAACCCGACGATGTACGGTCTGCTCGTCTCGCCCGACCTGAAGGCGGCGCTGATCAAGGCCCAGCTCAACGAAGGCGACATCGACTACCCGGCGACTTTCGCGGCCCTGCAGAAGGTGCGCGAGGAGCTCGCCACGCCCGGGCACGCCATCCATGTCACCGGCAATCCGGTGCTGACCGGCTGGGTCTACACCTACCTGGACCAGATCATCCGGATCATGGTGTTCACGCTGATGCTGCTGGCGCTGCTGCTGATCGTGTATTTCCGCCGGCTGTACGGCATCGCGCTGCCGATGCTGGGCATTGCGCTATCGACGATCTGGGGCCTGGGCTTCATGGCGCTGATGGGCATCAACCTCGAGCCCCTGTCGCTGCCGATCCCCTTCCTGATCGCGGCGCGCGCGACCTCGCACGGCGTGCAACTGGTGGCGCGCTACTACGAGGAACTGGCGATCGTGAAGGACGGCCAGAAGGCGGCGCGCAATGCGCTCGACGCCCTGTTCCGCCCCGGTTCGCTGGCGATCATCGTCGATGCGGTCGGCCTGGCGGTGCTGGTGCTGGGCGCGGCGCCGTTCAACCACAAGCTCGGTATCGCCGCCGGCTTCTGGGGCATCTCGGTGATCTTCACCGTGCATTTCATGGTGCCGCTGGCGCTGTCGGTGCTGCCCGCGCCGCGCAAGACCGAAAACAGCAACGACTTCATGCCGGCGATCCTCGGCGGCGCGATGGCCAAGACCGGCGGCACCGACGGCGGCGCGCGCTCGATCCTGGTGCTGACCTTGATCGGCGCGCTCGGCGGGATGTACCTGCTCGGCCTGATCAAGATGGGCGACACCGAGCCGGGTTCGCCGCTACTGCACCGCCATCACGACTACAACGTGTTGACCACGGCGATCAACGAGCGCTTCCCGGGTTCGGAGGAACTGCACGTCCTTGCCCATACCGACGAGCCGGGCGGCATCAAGCGGCCGGAGGTCATGGCGGCGATCGAGCGCTTCCAGGCGCACATGATGTCCGACCCCGCGCTGGGCGGCACCAAGGCCTTGCCGGGCGTCGTGCGGGTGGTCAACAAGCTGACCCACAACGACGATCCGCGCTGGATGCAGTTGCCCGACAGCGCCGAGGAAATCGGCGGCCTGATGTTCGCCTACATGGCCTCCAGCCCGATTCCCGGCGCGCTGAAGGAGTTCGTCAATGCGCAGGAGGACGAGGCCAACATCGTCTTCTACTACAAGGACCACCAGGCCGACACCATCGACCGGGTCGTCGCCCTGGCCGAGGAGGGCGCGCGCCGGGCCGAGGCCGAGGTGCCAGGGCTGCACATCGAGCTCGGCGGCGGCATCATCGGCGTCACCGCCGCGGCCAACCAGGCCCTGCACACCGACCACCTGATCATCATTCCGGCGGTGATGGTCTTCGCCTTCCTGATCGTGTCGCTCTACTACAGCTCGCTCCATGCCGGCTGGCTGATGGTGCTGCCGATGCTGTTCGCCACGCTGATGACCTATGCCTACATGGGCGCGATCGGCATCGGCATCAGCGTCAATACCGTGCCGGTGATCGCCGTCGGCGTCGGCGTCGGCATCGACTACGCGGTGTATTTCATGGACCGCATCCGCGAGGAATTCGCCGAACTGGGCGACATGAAGCAGGCGGTGATCAAGGCGGTCGCCACCACCGGCTCGGCAGTGTCCTTCACCGCCGCGACGCTGATCGCCGGGGTGGTGCTGTGGATCTTCATGTCCGACCTGAAATTCCAGTCCGACGCCGCGCTGCTGCTGGTGTACATGCTCGTCGTCAATGCCATCGCCGCGGTGCTGATCGTGCCGAGCTGGTGCGTGGTGTTCAAGCCGAAGTTCGTCACCGCCGCGCATTACGACGAGGACGGCGTGCTCGAGGTGTGAAGGGTGTTCAGGGCCGGGCCGCCGTTGCGGCCCGGTCCGGCAAGGAGCCGGGGGGAGTGCCCGGAAAACGACAAGAAGCTAGGAGACATGAGATGAGGAAGAAACGGATCGTCCGTCCGCCGGTGTTCAGGCTCGCCGCCTGCACCGTGGGCTGCGCACTGGCCTTTCCCGCCGCTGCGCAACAACTGCCGGACCTCGGCAGCTCGACGGCGCCCTGGAAGGTGGATGTCTATTACGACAACCACACCGCCTTCCGCGGCAAGGACCACACCGGCGAGCGCGTCGGCCTGTCCAAGTTCCGCAACACGCTGCAGCTCGAAGCGGACAAGGATCTCGGCGACGACTGGGCCTTCCGCGGCATCCTGCGCGGCACCTGGGACGGCGTCTATCGCATGAACAAGGGCCAGTACGGCAGGTCGGCCGGCGGCGCGGTGACGCTGCAATCGACCACGCCGGGCGGCTACATCGAGACGCCGCATGGCGCCGGCCCGGTCAATAAGGAGCTGGTTGACGGTCTCGGCCTGACCAACAACGCCTTCGTCTCGGGCGCCGGCTACCGCAACAGCCCGAACGAGGGCCTGCGGGTGCTCGGCGACCGCCTCCACGATACCGACGGCGGCGTCGCCTTCGGCGTGCCGGTGCGGCCCTGCGACACCGACAAGCGCGGCTGCCGCGACTTCGGCGGCTACGGCGACCGCACCCGCGCCGAACTCGAGGCGCCGGAGTTCAACGACCGTCTCGACTTCATCCGCGAAGCCTACGTGCGCAAGAGCTTCGCCCTCGACGACGGCTCCGACCTGTTCCTCAAGATCGGCAAGCAGCAGGTGGTGTGGGGCCGCACCGACCTGTTCCGCGTGCTCGACGTCATCAACCCGGTCGACTACTCGCGCAACAACATCTATGACGAGCTGCAGGACATCCGCATCCCGATGTGGATGGTGCAGGCCGAATGGCGCATGGGCCCGTCCGAGTCGATGCAGGACCGCAACTTCCAGATCGTGTGGAATTTCGACAAGTTCCGCCCCAACAACCTGGGCCAGTGCGGCTCACCCAACGCGATCCTCGACGCCGGCTGCTTCTTCCGCGGCATGGCCAACCTGTGGGACAACGGCGGTACCGTCGCCAACTTCGCCAACGTCGCGCCGGGCACCCTGCTCGCGACCAACTTCGGCCCCGGCCAGATCGGCCTGCGCGACGTCAACCTGCCGTCCTGGAGCCTGGCCAACACCCAGATCGGCGCCAAGTTCGAGGGCGTCACCCAGGACGGCCTGGCGTTCTCGCTGAACGCGCTGTACTACCGCTCGCAACTGCCCTCGCTGCGCGGCGCGAAGCGCACCACCAACGGCTTCACCGGCGAATACAGCGAGCACAACCCCTACCTGATCTCCTTCGACATGCACTTCCCGCGCGTCAAGCTGCTGGGCGGCTCGCTCGACTTCCAGTCCGAGACGCTGGGCGCGGCCTTCCGCTTCGAAGGCGCGATGACCTGGGGCGAGGAGTTCTCGAACACCGCGCGGCCCGGGCTGTACTCGAAGAACCGCGTGTGGCGCAGCGTGATCGGCATCGACCGGCCGACCTTCATTCCCTTCCTGAACCCGCACCGCACCACGCTGATCTCGGCGCAACTGTTCTGGCAGCACATCTTCGACCACGAGTACTACTCGACCGGCACGAAGAACGGCCAGAACTATCTCGGCGCGGTGGGCATGCCGGACTGGAAGGACAGCTACATCGGCACGCTGCTGATCAAGTCCTTCATGCTGAACGACCGCCTCAGCCCCGAGCTGATCATCGCGCGCGACTTCAAGGCCAGGGCGACCGCGATCGTGCCGGCGGTGGAATGGAGCCTCACCGACAACCTGAAGCTCAGTTTCGGCGGCAACTTCAAGGTCGGCACCGGCGCCCGCCGCTTCGACGACTGCCGCGCCTGCAACCCCTGGATGCCTTTCACCGCGCCGAATGGCGACCCCGATGCGATGACGCCGTATTCGCGCGGCCTGGCCGGCTTCGAGCCGCTCGGCCGCTTCCGCGCCGGCCCGATCGGCTCGGCGATGTACGAAGACGAAGTGTATTTCAAGCTGCGCTACCAGTTCTGACCCGAGGAGACATTCCCCATGAAGAAGACCATCATCGCCGCCGCACTGCTCGGCCTCTCCCTGACCGCCCAGGCGGCGACGGAAGCCGAACTCAAGGCCAGCTTCAACCCCTACCAGAACGGTTTCCCGAGCCATGCCGGGCTGAGTGCGGGGACCGTGATCAACCAGGGCAACGTCGACCAGTTCAAGGACGTGGTGCCGGCGGGTGTCTACAAGCTGCTCAAGGATGGCCTGTTCGAGATCAAGGTCGGCCCGACCACCCAGTTCGAGCTTTCCGGCGCCTATGTCGAGGCCACCCGGCGCAACCTGGGCAAGGCCAGGCTCGGCCCCAACAGCGGCGACCTGGAAGGCTTCGAGGGCGGCCGTCCCTTCGTCGAGGAGCCGGACATCAAGGATCCGCGTGCCGGCGAGAAGCTGGCCTGGAACTACAAGTACGGCGTCAACTGGGGCGACGGCGCCAACATCACGCCCTTCTACTGGAAGTACCGCAACATGGCGACCGGCCAGCTCGAGCGCACGATCCAGTTCAGCTTCCACTTCCTCAACTTCAAGCACCGGGTCAAGGACGATCCCGTGCCCGAGGTGACGCCCAATCCCTCGAACCTGTTCCGCGGCATCTACGTCAAGGTCGATGCGCCGCAGGACCTGAAGAACACCCAGTTGCTGATCCAGCGCTACGACGACGACCAGAAGATCGACGACGCCTACCTGTATCTCGGCTTCCAGCGCCGCGTGCGCCGGCTGGCGACCGGGCAGACGACCGACTCCTTCCTCGGCTCCGACCTGATGATCGAGGACTTCGAGGGCTACAACGGCCGCATTTCCGACATGAAGTGGACCTACAAGGGCACGAAGAACGTGATCCTGCCGATGTGGAACCACAACGAGCTGCCGCTCAGCGACGAGTTCAAGGACCCGGACGGCTTCAAGTACGTCAGCTTCGGCGGCCAGGGCGAGTGCTTCCACCAGGGCACCTGGCAGTTGCGCAAGGTCTATGTGCTCGAGGCCGAACCGGTCAATGCCGCCCATCCGGTCAGCAAGCGCGTGTTCTACATGGACGCGCAGCTCGGCAACCTGAACGGCGCCAACGAGATCTACGACCGCAAGGGCGAGCTGTGGAAGGTGTTCATGGTCGGCAAGTCGCATGCCGACCAGCACCTGCCGATCAACAAGGGTTCGGGCATCGGCATCGACGACGCCTTCTCGATGATCGACGTGCAGGCCAAGCACTGCACCACCGGCCACTTCAAGGGCCAGGTAGATCCTAAGCAGAACCCGCCGCGGATGTTCCAGGCGCAGTACATGCGCGGCGGCGACTGAAACCACAACCATCGGGAACTGGCCCGGCCGCTCGTTTCCCGGCCGGGCACACCCATTCAGGAGGAGAAAACAATGGCTATGACTGGCGTGCTGCGGCCGGGACACATTTCGCTTCGCGTGCTCGACTTCGAGGAAGGCATCCGTTTCTATCGTGACGTGCTGGGCCTGGTCGAAACCGGCCGCGACGGGCAGGGGCGGGTCTATTTCAAGACCTGGGACGAACGCGAACACAACAGCGTGCTGATCCGCGAGGCCGATTCCGCGGGCATCGACTTCTTCGCCTTCAAGGTCGCGGACAAGGCCACGCTCGACAGGCTCGATGGCGACCTCAAGGCGTTCGGCGTCCAGACCGAGCGCATCCCGGCAGGGGAGATGCTCGAAACCGGCGAACGCGTCCGCTTCGAGGTGCCTTCCGGTCATCGGATCGAGCTGTATGCCGAGAAGCGCGACGTCGGCAACGGCCAGTCCTACGTCAATCCGGACCCCTGGGTGCCGGACGCCGAGCGCGGCATCGCGCCCACGCGCATGGACCACTGCCTGCTGTACGGCCCGGATATCGAGAAAGTGCAGGAAATCTTCGAGAAGGTGCTCGGCTTCTATCTCGTCGAGCACGTGGTGATGGAGGACGGCGAGACCGATCTCGGCATCTGGCTGTCATGCTCGACGAAGGCGCATGACATCGCTTTCGTCCGCCACCCCGAGCCGGGCAGGCTGCACCACGTCTCGTTCAAGCTCGACAGCTGGGAGCGGGTGTTGCGCGCTGCCGACATCATGTCGATGAACAAGGTGTCGATCGACATCGGCCCCACCCGCCATGGCGTCACCCGCGGCACGACGATCTACGCCTTCGATCCTTCGGGCAACCGCTTCGAGACCTTCTGCGGCGGCTACGACACCTATCCCGACTACCAGGCGGTGAAATGGACCTGGGACGAGGTGGGCACCGGCATCTTCTACCACGACCGCAAGCTCAACGAGCGTTTCCTGACGGTCGTGTCCTGAGCCCCGGCGGCCTGCGCCAGCCGCCGCAGGCGCGGCGGCTCAGCGCTTGCTCTTGCTGGAGAGGAAACCCGCCGGCATGCGCTTGACCGCGTCCAGCGTGCGCAGGATGTGCTCGGTCAGGATCGAGGTGGCACGGGTCGCGTCGCGCGCGATCGTCGCCTCGAACAGGGTCTGGTGCTCGGCGTGGATGTCGCGCGCGATCGGCTGGTGGAACAGGCTGATGCGGCGGTAGCGCTCGGACTGCTGATAAAGAATGTGCTGGAAATGGCGGATCCAGCGCGAGCCGGAGGCGGAGATGAGGGCCTCGTGGAACGCGCGGTTCCGCATCTCCCATTCCTGCCTGGTGCTGGCGTCGTGGTCGGCGAGGCGCTGTTCGGCGCGCGACAGGCGGTGGAAGGCGGCGACGACGGCCGCTTCCCAGTCCTCGCCGCCGGTGGCGATCGACTGGCGCAGGGCCTCGGTTTCCAGCAGCACGCGGGTGCGGGTGATGTCCTCGAAGTCGGCGATGGAAATCGGCGCGACGCGGAAGCCGCGCTGCCCCTGGGCGACGACGAGGGCATCGGTCACCAGCAGCAGCAGGGCTTCGCGCAGCGTGCCGGCGCCGACATCGTAGTGTTCCTTCAGGTGCTCGACGCGCAGTTTCTCGCCCGGTGCGTGCACGCCTTCGATGATGTCGCGGCGCAGGCGCTGGTAGGCGCCTTCGACCAGGGTCTTGGGCTCTTCCGGAGAGTTCGTGGGCGGGTTCAGGACAGCTTGAGGCAGGGCGGTTTCGCTCATGGTGGCGCGGGAACTGAAGAAATAGCTTTTTCGCATTCTAGCCGACGGCAGGCATTGCAGCAGATTGTTAAAATCTCGAGAAAATATATTGACATCGAGAAAATGATGCTCTAATTTCTCGAAAAACGAGCCCGGCAGGGCACAAGAACAAGCCCGCAGGGCACAACGAGGGGACTAAGCGATGAAATTGGCTGTCACGCAGAGCGCGATCGGTTGGGAAGCTGCCCATGCCGCAGTGGAGGCCGTGGTGCGGGAAGCGGAGAAGCTGGGCCTGCGCATCAGCGTCGGTGTTGCCGATGCCGCCGGAAACCTCGTCGCTTTCCTGCGCATGCCGGGAGCCTTCCCGCAATCGATCGCGATTTCCATCGACAAGGCCTACACCGCCGGCGGTTTCGGTTTCCCGACCGGAGACTGGATGAAGGCGGTCGGCGACAACGAAGGCATGAAGCTCGGCTTCACCGCCCGTCCCCGTCTGATCGTGTTCGGCGGCGGGCTGCCGATTCGCAGTGAAGGTGTATTGCTTGGCGGCATCGGCGTGTCCGGTGCCACGGAAGAACAGGACGGCATCTGCGCGCGCGCCGGTCTGCGCGCGATCGGTGCCGACGACATCGAAGCGTGAGGAATGCAATCCATGAAACAGATCCACAATTTCATCAATGGCGAATTCGTCGCCACCGCCAAGTCCTTCGACAAGTTTTCGCCGCTGGACAATTCGCTGATCGCCAAGGTGCATGAGGCGGGCAAGGCCGAGGTCGATGCTGCCGTCGCCGCGGCGCGCGCCGCCTTGTCGGGGCCGTGGGGCAGCATGACCGTGGCCGACCGCGTCGACCTGCTCAATGCGGTGGCCGACGGCATCAACAAGCGTTTCGACGAATTCCTCGCTGCCGAGTGCGCCGACACCGGCAAGCCGCGCAGCCTCGCCAGCCACATCGACATCCCGCGCGGCGCGGCCAACTTCAAGGTCTTCGCCGACGTCATCAAGAGCGTTCCGACCGAGTTTTTCGAGATGGCGACGCCCGATGGCCGCGGCGCGCTGAACTACGCCGTGCGCCGCCCGGTGGGCGTGGTCGGCGTCATCTGCCCGTGGAACCTGCCCCTGCTGCTGATGACCTGGAAGGTCGGCCCCGCGCTGGCCTGCGGCAACACCGTGGTGGTGAAGCCCTCGGAAGAAACCCCGCAGACCGCGACCCTGCTCGGCGAGGTGATGAACGCGGTCGGTATGCCCAAGGGCGTCTACAACGTCGTGCATGGCTTCGGCCCGGGCTCGGCGGGTGAATTCGTCACCACGCATCCGAATGTCAATGCCATCACCTTCACCGGCGAAACCCGCACCGGCACGGCGATCATGCGGGCCGCGGCGGAAGGCGCGCGCCCGGTGTCGCTCGAGATGGGCGGCAAGAACCCGGCGATCGTGTTCGCCGACTGCGATTTCGATGCCGCCATCGAAGGCACGATGCGCTCGGTCTTCGCCAACTGCGGCCAGGTCTGCCTGGGCACCGAGCGCGTCTATGTCGAGCGGCCGATCTTCGAGCGTTTCGTCGAGGCGCTGAAGAAGGGCGCCGAAGGGCTCAGGCTCGGCCGTCCCGAGGATGCGAGCACCGGCCTCGGCCCGCTGATCTCGCAGGAGCACAAGCGGAAGGTGCTGTCCTACTACGAGAAGGCCAAGGCGCTGGGCGCCACCGTCGTCACCGGCGGCGGCGCGCCCGAGATGCCGGGCGAACTGGCGAACGGCGCCTGGGTGCAGCCGACGATCTGGACCGGGCTGGACGACAGCTCGCCGATCGCGCGCGAGGAAATCTTCGGCCCCTGCACGCTGATCCAGCCCTTCGACAGCGAGGACGAAGTGGTCCGCCGCGCCAATGACACCGACTACGGCCTGGCCTGCTCGGTGTGGACCCGCGACCTGGCGCGCGCCCACCGCGTCGCCGGCCGCATCGAAGCCGGCCTGGTGTGGGTGAATTCCTGGTTCCTGCGCGACCTGCGCACGCCGTTCGGCGGTTCCAAGCAGTCCGGCATCGGCCGCGAAGGCGGCGTGCATTCGCTCGAGTTCTACACCGAGCAGAAGAACATCTGCATCAAGCTGTGATGCCGGCCGCGATGGACAACGTCAGCCCCGAGATCGCCAGCAGCATCGTCGCTGCCGGCATCCGCACCAACTACCACGACGTCGGCAGCGGCCATCCGCTGCTGCTGATCCACGGTTCCGGTCCGGGCGTGTCGGCCTGGGCCAACTGGCGGCTGGTGATGCCCGGGCTGGCCAGGCAGGCGAGGGTGATCGCCCCCGACATGGTCGGCTTCGGCTTCACCGAGCGGCCGGCGGGCCAGCGCTACGACATGGATGCCTGGGTGGCGCAGGCGGTGGGTCTGCTCGACGCGCTGGGCATCGAGCGTACCGATCTCGTCGGCAACTCCTTTGGCGGCGCGCTGGCGCTGGCCCTCGCCATCCGCCATCCGCGGCGGGTGCGCCGGTTGGTGCTGATGGGCAGCGTCGGTGTGCCATTCGAGATCACGCCTGGGCTGGACGCGGTGTGGGGCTATACCCCCTCGTTCGAGAACATGCGCGCGATCATGGACTACTTTGCCTGGGACCGTTCGCTGGTGAACGACGAACTGGCGCAACTGCGCTACGAAGCCAGCATCCGTCCCGGCTTCCAGGAGTCCTTCGCGGCGATGTTCCCCGCGCCGCGCCAGCGCTGGGTGGATGCGATGGCCAGCCGCGAGGCCGACATCCGCGCGCTGCCGCACGAAACCCTGGTGATCCACGGCCGCGACGACCAGGTCATCCCGCTGCTCACCTCGCTGACCCTGGCCGACTGGATTTCCCGCGCGCAGCTCCACGTCTTCGGCCGCTGCGGCCACTGGACGCAGATCGAACATGCCGCACGTTTTGCCCGCCTGGTGGGCGATTTTCTCGCCGAAGCCGGTGACGACGAACCGAAACCCCTGAATTGAGGTAATCGACATGGATAGCAAACTCATCGAACAGCTCGGCGACGAGCTCTATCAGGCGCTGGTCAAGCGCGAAGTGCTGGCACCGCTCACCGAGCGCCATCCGGAGATGACCATCGCCGACGCCTACCGCGTGCAGCAGCGCATGATCGCGCGCCGCCTGGAAGCCGGCGAGCGCATCGTCGGCAAGAAGATCGGCGTCACCAGCAAGGCGGTGATGAACATGCTCGGCGTGTTCCAGCCCGACTTCGGCATGCTGACCGACCGCATGCTCTACAACGAAGGCGAGGCGATTCCGGCCGACAGCCTGATCCAGCCCAAGGCCGAGGGCGAGATCGCCTTCGTGCTGAAGAAGGACCTGAAGGGGCCGGGCGTCACCGCCGCCGAAGTGCTGGCCGCCACCGAAGGTGTGATGACCTGCTTCGAGATCGTCGATTCGCGCATCCGCGACTGGAAGATCCGCATCCAGGACACCGTGGCCGACAACGCCTCCTGCGGCGTGTTCGTGCTCGGCGACAGCCTGGTCGACCCCCGCCGGGTCGATCTGAACACCTGCGGCATGGTGCTGGAGAAGAACGGCGAGATCGTCGCCACCGGCTCGGGCGCCGCGGCGCTCGGCGCGCCGGCCAATGCGGTGGCCTGGCTGGCGAACACGCTCGGCGCGCTCGACATCCCGCTGAAGGCGGGCGAAGTCGTGCTGTCGGGTTCGCTGGCGATCATGGTGCCGGTGGTGGCGGGCGACAACCTGCGCGTCACCATCGGCGGCATCGGCGGCTGCTCGGTGCGTTTCGTCTGATCGATTGCTGCTGACGCGCGGCGGGCAAGCTCTTCCTGTCTCCCTCCCGTTCCGCCGCGCTTCTTTTTTTCCGTCTTCTGGAGAACTCTGGATGGACCTGGAACTATCCGGCAAACGCGCGCTGGTGACCGGCTCGACCGCCGGCATCGGCTACGCCATTGCCCGCCGGCTCGCTGCCGAAGGCGCCGAAATCGTCGTGAATGGCCGTGATGCGGCCCGTGTCGAGGCCGCCTGCGCGCGTCTGCGTGCCGAACTGCCGCAGGCCGTGGTGCGTGGCGTCGCGGCCGACGTGAGCACCGCCGCCGGCGTGGCCAGCCTGCTCGAGCGCTGCGGCGACCTGGACCTGCTGGTGAACAACTTCGGCATCTTCGAGCCCTGCGCTTTCGAGGACATCGGCGATGCCGACTGGCTGCGCTTCTTCGAGGCCAACGTGATGAGCGGCGTGCGCCTCGCCCGCCATTGCCTGCCGCGCATGAAGGCGCGCGGCTGGGGCCGGATCGTGTTCATTTCCAGCGAATCCGGCCTGAACCCGCCGGGCGGCATGGTGCATTACGGCATGACCAAGTCCGCCCAGCTTTCGGTGTCACGCGGCATGGCCGAGACCTGCCCGGGTACCGGCGTGACGGTGAATGCCGTGCTGCCCGGGCCGACGCGCACCGAAGGCGTCATCGAGTACTTCGGCAAGCTGGCGGCGGAGCAGGGCGTGGCGGTGGAAACGATCGAGCGCGAGTTCTTCAATCGCGACCGCCCGAGTTCCCTGCTGCGGCGTTTCATCGATCCGGCCGAAGTGGCCAACCTGGTGGCCTATGTCTGCAGCCCGCTGTCGGCGGCCACCAACGGCGCGGCATTGCGTGCCGATGGCGGCATCGTGCGCAGCATTGGCTGACCATAGCATCGGCTGATTGCAACACAGGCCGACTGCATCCAACTTTCCGACAAGGAACCGACTCATGAACAAGATCAAATGCGCGCTGATCGGCCCTGGCAACATCGGCACCGATCTGCTGTACAAACTCAAGCGCAGCCCGGTGCTGGAACCGGTGTGGATGGTGGGCATCGACGCCTCCTCCGAAGGGCTGGCGCGGGCCCGCGAGCTGGGCCTCAAGACCACCGCCGACGGCGTCGACGGCCTGCTGCCGCACGTGCTGGCCGACGGCGTGCAGATCGCCTTCGACGCCACCTCGGCCTACGTCCATGCCGAGAACAGCCGCAAGCTCAACGAACTGGGCGTACTGATGATCGACCTCACCCCGGCGGCGATCGGCCCCTTCTGCGTGCCGCCGGTCAACCTCGTCGAGCACGTCGGCAAGGGCGAGATGAACGTCAACATGGTCACCTGCGGCGGCCAGGCGACGATCCCGATGGTCGCCGCAGTGTCGCGCGTGCAGCCGGTCGCCTACGGCGAGATCGTCGCCACCGTGTCGTCGAAATCCGCCGGCCCCGGCACGAGGAAGAACATCGACGAATTCACCCGCACCACCGCCGGCGCGGTCGAGAAGGTGGGCGGGGCGAAGCAGGGCAAGGCCATCATCATCCTGAACCCGGCCGAGCCGCCGCTGATCATGCGCGACACCGTGCACTGCCTGACCGAGACCGAACCCGACCAGGCCGCGATCACCGCCTCGATCCACGCCATGATCGCCGAAGTGCAGAAGTACGTGCCCGGCTACCGCCTGGTCAATGGCCCGGTGTTCGACGGCAAGCGCGTCTCGGTCTTCCTCGAAGTCGAAGGCCTGGGCGACTACCTGCCCAAGTACGCCGGCAACCTGGACATCATGACCGCGGCCGGTGCGCGCACCGCCGAGATGTTCGCCGAGGAGATCCTCGCCGGGCGCCTGAAACTCGAACCGAACCGCGCAACGATGGCGGCCTGAACGGCCGCCCGATGAAGGAGATGAACATGGAACTTCGCGGCAAGAAAGTCACCGTGCACGACATGACGCTGCGCGACGGCATGCACCCCAAGCGCCACCTGATGACGCTCGAGCAGATGAAGGCGATCGCCACCGGGCTGGACGAAGCGGGCGTGCCGCTGATCGAGGTCACCCACGGCGATGGCCTGGGCGGCAGCTCGGTCAACTACGGCTTCCCGGCGCACAGCGACGAGGAATACCTCGGCACCGTGATCCCGCTGATGAAGCAGGCCAAGGTCTCGGCGCTGCTGCTGCCGGGCATCGGCACCGTCGATCACCTGAAGATGGCGCACGAGCTGGGTGTCGCCACGATCCGCGTCGCCACCCACTGCACCGAGGCGGATGTCTCGGAACAGCATATCGGCATGGCGAGAAAGCTCGGCCTGGACACCGTCGGCTTTCTGATGATGGCGCACATGAACAGCCCCGAAGGGCTGGTGAAGCAGGCGAAGCTGATGGAAAGCTACGGCGCCAACTGCATCTACGTCACCGACTCGGCCGGCCACCTGCTGCCCGAGACCGTGAAAGCGCGCCTGGGCGCGGTGCGCGAGGCGCTGAAACCCGAGACTGAACTGGGTTTCCACGGCCACCACAACCTGGCGATGGGCGTGGCCAACAGCCTGGCGGCGCTCGAAGCGGGCGCCACCCGCATCGACGCGGCCGCGGCCGGGCTGGGCGCGGGGGCAGGCAACACGCCGATGGAAGTGTTCATCGCGGTATGCGACCTGATGGGGATCGAGACCGGCGTGGATGTGTTCAAAATCCAGGACGTGGCCGAAGACCTGGTGGTGCCGATCATGGACTTCCCGATCCGCATCGACCGCGATGCGCTGACGCTGGGTTATGCCGGCGTCTATGGCTCCTTCCTGCTGTTCGCCAAGCGCGCGGAGAAGAAGTACGGCGTGCCGGCGCGCGAGATCCTGGTCGAGATGGGGCGGCGCGGCATGGTCGGCGGACAGGAGGACATGATCGAGGATACCGCACTCAACCTGGCGCGGGCGAAAGGAGTTGCAGCATGAAACTGTCGCGCGAAACCATCGAGCGCCTGGCCGAACATCTCGAGACCTGCGAGCTCGAGGCCAGGGACACGCCCAAGATCACCGACGACCATCCCGACATGGACTGGGATGACGCCTATGCCATCCAGGACGAGATCAAGCGCCGTAAGGTCGCCCGCGGCAGCCGCGTCATCGGCTTGAAGGCCGGGCTGACCTCGCATGCCAAGATGAAGCAGATGGGCGTCGAGACGCCGGTGTTCGGTTTCCTGGTGGATTACTTCAGCGTGCCCGAAGGCAGCGAGATCGACACCTCGAAGCTGATCCACCCCAAGGTCGAACCCGAGATCGCCTTCGTCACCAAGGCGCCGCTGCGCGGGCCGGGCTGCCACATCGGCGCCGTGCTCGCCGCCACCGATTTCGTCATTCCGGCCATCGAGGTCATCGACAGCCGCTACCGCGATTTCAAGTTCGACCTGAAGAGCGTCGTCGCCGACAACTGCTCGTCGACCCGCTTCGTCGTCGGCGGCAACATGGCCGGCGCCGCCGATGTCGATCTGCGCACCACCGGCATCGTGCTGGAGAAGAACGGCGAGCCGGTGGCCTTCGGCGCGGGCGCGGCGGTGCTCGGCCATCCCGCCGCGGCGGTGGCGATGCTGGCGAACATGCTGGGCGAGCGCGGCGAGGAGATTCCGGCGGGCTCGCTGATCCTGTCGGGCGGCATCACCGAGGCCGTGGCCGTGCAGCCGGGCGACGACGTCACGCTGCGGGTGCAGGGCATGGGCTCGGTATCCGTGCGCTTCAAGTGATTTGAACCATCCGGGGGGCGTCTGCCCCCCGTTTCGTTTTCAGGGAGCCAGTCATGCCATTTGCGCAGATCAACATGCTCGAAGGCCGCACCGAGGAGCAGAAGCGCGCCGTCATCGAAAAAGTCACCCAGGCATTGATGGACGCGCTGGGAGCGCCCCAGCAGAGCGTGCGGGTCATGATCAACGAGGTGCCGAAGACCAACTGGGGAATCGGCGGCGTCTCGGCCAAGGATCTGGGACGCTGAGTTCCAGGCGCCCGCCTGCCCCGGAGTGGTGGGGCAGGCGGCGCATTTTCCCACGCTTGCCGGGAGCGTTTTTCCAGATGGATCGATCCACTGGCACCAGTTCCGCGCGTATCACCCGCATTGCCCGCCGCCGGGCGCAAGCGGGCCGCGAGGCGGAATACGAATCGTGCGTGCGCGAGATGCTGGCGCAGATGCGTGGCTACAAGGGCTTTCTCGGCGGCGACATCATTCCGCCCGAGCAGCCGGGTGGCGATTACCAGGTCGTCACCCGTTTTGCCTCAGAGGCCGAATGCGAGGCCTGGGACCGTAGCGAAGCGCGGCTGTCATGCCTCGAACGCCTGAGCGAAGTCGCCGACGGCGAGCCGGAGCTGAGGAAACTCAGCGGCCTGGAGGCCTGGTTCGAGCCAGCCGTGGTATCGGCCAGCATGCACCCGCCCCGCGCGCGCATGGCGCTGGTGACCTGGCTGGGCATCTTCCCGACCGTATCCCTGGTGCTCTGGCTGGTCGCCCCCTTGCTGGAGCCCTTGCCCTTCCTGCTGCGCACGGCGCTGCTGACCGCGCTGATCGTGGTGACGATGACCTGGCTGGTGATGCCCCGGCTGGTCCGCCTGCTGCGTGGATTTCTCGATCCCGGACACGGCAAGTCCTGATGTCCCACCTGCCGGCAGGCCGCCGACTCCGCCTGAGCTGCGATCAAAATTTCTCATATGGGCGTATAGACATTGTTTTTCTTCTCCCATAAAATCGAGATTATTGTATATCTCGATATATAAGGCTTCCGTGGAGAAAAACCGTTCAACGGCAGGTGGCTGGGACAAGCCGGCGGCGCTGATGGCCGCAGCGGGAAACGCCGGCCGTGTCATCGGCTGCGGAAATCCGCGGTGGGCCGGCCTGCGGGGACGGCAAGCGGTTCCGGTGGAAGCGAGCGGCGCCTGCTGACATGGAAAAGCTTCCAGTCAAGGCTTCCTTCATGGTGACGGTGGCCGATTCCGGCGAGGTGTTTCGCTGCCGCGAGGACGAAACCCTGCTGGCGGGCATGGAGCGGCTTGGCCGCCGTGGCATTCCGGTGGGCTGCCGCGGCGGCGGCTGCGGAGTGTGCAAGGTGAAGATCGAGGCCGGCTCGTTCAGTGCGCGGGTGATGAGCCGCGAATGCGTCAGTGCCGAGGAGGAGCGCGACGGCATCGTGCTCGCATGCCGGGTCAAGCCCCTGTCCGATATCCGCCTGGCGGTTCTCGGAAAGATGAAGAAGAACGTTTGTCCGTAGCCGCGGAACTGAGCGGCAGCGCGTTTGACGGGAGACATCCCGCGATTTGCACAAACCGGGTGGAGGGCGGCATGTCGCGCCCGAAACCCAGTTCATGACTCTAAGAGGAGATTGGAAGATGGCGACTACAGGCGTGATGCGTCCCGGGCATATCCAGTTGCGCGTGCTGGACCTGGATGAGAGTGTCGATTTCTACAAGAACGTGCTCGGCTTGGTCGAAACCGGCCGGGACGATGCCGGGCGGGTGTATTTCAAGGCCTGGGACGAACGGGACCACAACAGCGTGATCCTGCGCCAGGCCGACCGTGCCGGGATGGACCTGATCGGCTTCAAGGTCAAGGACCGGGCCACCCTCGAGCAGCTCGACAAGGACCTGCAGGCCTACGGCGTTCCGACCGAGCGCATTGCCGCGGGGGAGCTGCTCGAAACCGGCGAACGCGTGCGTTTCACGACCCCGACCGGCCACGTGATGGAGCTGTATGCCGACAAGACCGACGTCGGCAACGGCCAGTCCTACACCAACCCCGATCCGTGGATTCCCTCGTCCGAGCACGGCATCGGCCCCCACCGCTTCGACCACTGCCTGCTGTACGGCCCGAACATCGAGGAAAACCTCAAGCTGTTCACCGAAGTGCTGGGCTTCCACCTGGTCGAGCGCGTGCTGATGGAAGACGGCAAGGCGCTGCTGGGCACCTTCATCTCGTGCTCGCACAAGGCCCACGACCTGGCCTTCATCTGCCATCCCGAGCCGGGCAAGCTGCATCACCTGTCTTTCCTGCTGGGAAGCTGGGAGCAAGTGCTGCGCGCCGCCGACATCATGTCGATGAACAAGGTCTCGATCGACATCGGCCCGACCCGCCACGGCATCACCCGCGGCACCACGATCTACGCCTTCGATCCTTCGGGCAACCGCTTCGAGACCTTCTCCGGCGGCTACGAAACCTATCCCGACCACCAGCCGCTGACCTGGACTTTCGACGAGGTCGGAACCGGCATCTTCTACCACGACCGGAAGCTCAACGAGCGCTTCCTGAGCGTGTTGACCTGATCGAAGCGCAGCGGGAGAGGCAGAGCATGGCCGAGGAAACGGCAGGTTTCGACTGGAACGATCGCTATCTGCTCGGCCATGCGGCGATGGATGACACGCATCGCGAATTCGTCGAGCGGGTCGATGCGTTGCTGAGGGCGCCCGATGCCGAGCTGGAGCAGGCGCTGGCCGCCTTCGCCGACCATGCCGTCGCCCATTTCGGCGAGGAGGATGGCTGGATGAAGGGCAGCGGCTTTCCTGCCGCCGACTGTCACATCGACGAGCACGCCAAGGTGCTCGAGTCGGTGCGCGAGGTCCAGCAGGCGCTGGCCGGAGGGAACACCGAGGTCGTGCGCGGCCTGGCCCAGGCCCTGATGGACTGGTTTCCGGGCCACGCCGACTACATGGATTCGGCGCTGGCGCTGTGGATGGTGAAACGTTCGCACGGCGGCGCACCTTTGGTGTTCCGTCGAAACTCCTGTAAATCGGACGCCTGACCGCCACTGTCGGGCGGCGTCACCATATCGAAGCATTACGGGGGCATTTCGGGGGGCATCTGCCCCCCGTTTCCTTTTCCGCTTTTCGGGGCGGAGCGCGCCATTTGCGCAGCACATCGCTCGCCACCAGGCGGCAACGGGGGGTGCGCGGCGGTGCACGAATCGCACCCGCGCGAGCTGCTCCGCCGTCAGCCTTTTGCTGCCCTGGCGAAATCCTGCCTTTCCAGCAGCCAGGACACGGCCAGGCCCGCCAGCAGTCCCCAGAAGGCGGCGCCGATGTTGAACAGCCCGATGTCGGCGACGGTGACGAGGAAGCTGATCAGGGCGCCGAGCGAGAACATGCCGCCGAACGAGGCGAGGAAGGCGCCCTGCAGCACCCGCAGCATCGCCAGGCCGCCGAGCACCATGATGAACTCGGCCGGCGCGGCCAGCATCAGGTCGGTGAACATCGGCGCCATCAGGCCGAAGGACATGGCGAGGATGCCGAACCCCAGGGCGCCGATGTAGTGGCGTTCGCGTTCGCCCGACGAGGTGAGCAGCGCGTTGGTGGGGCCGGTCAGGCAGGAGCTGACGGCACCCACCGCGGCGGACAGCAGGCTGCCGATGCCGCATACGGCGGCGATGGTGTTGACCGGAGGCTCGTGCCCGGCCGCTTTCAGCACGGCGACGCCCTGGCCGTTCTGCACCACGAGCACTGTAATGGCCAGCGGAACGACGAGCTCGATCATGGCGGCGAGCGACCACGCGGGAATCTGCATGACCGGCCGGGCCATGCCGAGGCTGCCGATCGTGCCGAAGTCAACGCTGCCGAGGACGGTCATGGCCGCCGCGCCGGCAAGCAATGCGCCGATGACCGGCGGCAGCCGCCGGCCCAGCGCGGGAACCGCCGACAACAGCAGGAAGACGGCGACCATCGGCCCCGCGATGGCGATGTCGCTATGGAGCGCGCGCACCAGATCGAGGCCGAAGCGCAGGAAAACGCCCGCGACCATCCCCATGACGATCGGCATCGGCAGCGTTGCCATGAAGCGTTTGACCCAGCCGCTCATGCCCATCAGCAGCACGACCACGCCGGTTGCGTAGAACGCGCCGATCACCTCGGCAAAACTCAGGTGCTGCAGGGCGGGGCCGACCAGCACCGTGCCGGGAATCGTCCATGCGAAGCCGAGCGGCATGCGGTAGCGCCAGCTCATCAGCATGCTGAGCAGGCCATTGATGAAGAAGACACCGAATACCCATGAGGCCAGCTCCGCCGGGCTCAGGCCGCCCCGCGTGCCGACGGCGAGAATGATCGCCACCGGGCCGGTCGCGGCGAAAATGAAGCCGATCAGGCCATTGATCAGGTAGCCGGGGCCGAGGTCGGCGCGCAGGCGGCCCCAGCCCGGCGCGGGCGCGCGCGGGCCTTCGAGGTGTTCAGCGAGCATCGGGAAGCCTTATTGCGCAGCGATGATGTCGATCTCGACCCGCAGGCCGGGAAAGGCCAGGCGCTCGATGCCGAGCAGGGTCACGGCGGGAGGACGTTCGGCGTCGAACCAGGCTGAACGGATTTCGCGGATGCGGGCGGTCTGCTCGGGCTGCAGCCCGACCACGTAGATCGTCACCGCGACCAGGTCGCGCATGCTGGCACCCTGGGCGCGCAGGGCGATGTCGAGATTCTCGAGCGTGCCCGCGAGTTGCGCTTCGAGGTCATCCGGGTGGCGGACCTTGCCGTCCGCGTCGCAATCGACCTGGCCCGACACGAAGACCAGCCGCTCGTGCCCCCGGATGGAGAAGGTCTGGCTGAAAGCCTTGCCGCTGAATAGTTCGGGGGGATTGATGGCCAAGCGTTCCATGTCGGGAGGGTCCTGTTGCGAGACTCAGGTGCGGTGAGAACGGATGGTCTGCGATGGCAGCACACCGTAAGTGGATTTGTAGAGTTCGGAGAAACGCCCGAGGTGGGTGAAGCCGTATTCGAGCGCCACTGCGGTGACGTTCGGACAGGACTGCCGGGGCATGCTCAGAATTGCGTGTACCCGCTCGAGCTTCCTTTGCCGGACGTAGTTCTTGGGCGTGGTGCGCACATTCTTCTCGAACAGCATGTAGAGCGAGCGCAGGCTGAGCCCGGCATGGCGGGCGAGCTCCTGCGCGCTCAGTTCGAGCTTGATGTTGCGCTCGATGTACTGCACCAGGCGCTCGAAGCTCGGCGCATGGCGCATCGGTGTGCCCATGCTGACGTTGTGCTCGAGCATGACCATCAGCTTGGTCGTGATCACGCGGCTGTAGTGCTGCAGCATCTGCGGCGTGCTCAGGCCGGATTCGGCCTCTTCGCACAGCAGATGGAGCAGCATCAGCAGGCTGTCGATGTCCTCGAACTTGTGCGGCACCGGGTTGAACTTGACGTACTCGTTGGGCTTGAACCAGCGGTGTTCGACACAGGCATCGTCGAGCATCGACGACGGAATGCGCAGGATGAACTTCTCGCAGTCGTCCGAGTAGGTGAGGTCGATGGGGTCGTCCGAATTGAGCACCAGCACGTGGCCTGCCGACAGGTCGAGCGTGGTGTTGGCCAGCGTGTAGCGGCAGTGGCCGCGCAGGATGAATTGGGCGTGGTAGATGTCGCCCAGGCCCTCGGAAATAATGCGCGCCTGCGCGCCGTAGCTGATGCGGCACAGGTCCAGCATGCCTGCGTGGAGATGGTTCAGCGACGCGCTGTCCTTGCTGGCGCTGGAGAGCTTCAGGCTGTGCGAGCCGACGTTGGCGCGGACGTACTCGGATACCTCGTACGGATTGGCGCCGGAGAAGATGCGGCTGTTGCCGTTGAGGAACTGGAGAGGCGCCATGCCGCCCCTGCCGGTCTGCGTCAGATGTGAACTCTGCATTGTCATTCCCTCCCCTCCAAGGGACAGCCTGCTGCCTGTCGTTGGGTGTATTGCGCCGTGGATGGCTGTTATGTCGAGAAAAAAAATAATCTCGATTTTATTGAGGGGTAAAAATAATGTCTATATAGCCATAGGGTAAATTTTTGGCCTCGGGCGCAGTGCCGGGAAAAAACCGCCGCGCCCAAGCGGGCGGCGCGGCGGAAGCGCCAACGGGGAGGGGAAGGGGGGCGCTGATCAGCCCATGTCGCCGCCGCCGACCGGCAATACGGTGCCGGTGATGTAGGCGGCATCGTCGGAGGCGAGGAACAGGATCGGGTCGGTCTGCTCGTCGAGGCTGCCGTAGCGCTTCATCAGGCTGCTTTCGAGCGACTGGCTGAAGATCTGTTCGTACCAGATCTTTTCCTGTTCGCTCTGCTGCTGGGTGTTGCGCGGCACGCGGCGCGGCGGTGCCTGGGTGGCGCCGGGGGCGCTCGCATTGACACGGATGCCGCGCGTCGCGTTTTCCATTGCCAGGCAGGCGGTCAGGGCATTGACGCCGCCCTTGGCGGCGCCGTAGGGGACGCGATTGACGCCGCGCGTCGCGATCGACGACACGTTGACGATCGCGCCCTTGTTCCGTGCCTGCATGTGCGGCAGCACTGCATGGCAGCACCACAGCGTGGGGAACAGCGAACGGCGCACCTCGGCTTCGATTTCGTGTTCGGCGTAGTGCTCGTAGGGCTTGGCCCAGATGGTGCCGCCGACGTTGTTGACCAGCACGTCGATGCGGCTGAAGGCCTCGACCGCGCTGTCGGCGATGCGCTGGCATTCGGCGTACTTCTCGAGGTCGGCGGTCAGCGCGAGTACCTTGGTGCCCGCTTCGGTGAGGCGCCGGGCGGTTTCGTGGACGATCTCCGAACGGTCAACGAGGACGAGCGCCGCTCCTTCTTCGGCCATGCGTTCGGCGACGCGCTGGCCGATGCCCTGTGCCGCGCCGGTGATGATCGCCACCTTGTCCTGGAAGCGCTTTCTCATGTTCGTTTGCTCCTGGGGGCCGGCCGGCTCAGACGCTGGCAGCGAATTTTTCGTAGTGGAAGCTGTTCGGTTCGATCTTGCGTTCGCGCAGCGCGTGCGCGACGGCCTCGACCATCGGCGGCGGGCCGCAAAGGTAGATGTCAACCTTGCCGTCGTGCAGGTGGGCCGGCTCGATGTGGGCGGTGACGTAGCCTTTGCGGGGATGGGCGCTGTCGTCGGCGACCACGCAGACGTCGTAGCTGAAGTTGGGCAGCAGCGCCTTGAAGGCATCCAGGCGATCGAGCGCGACGACGTCGGCGTCGGTATTGACGCCGTAGATCAGGTGGATGGGGTGGGGGCTGCCGCCCTGGGCAGCGAGCTTGTCGAGCATGGCGAGGAAAGGGGCAAGGCCGGTTCCGCCGGCGAGCATCAGCACCGGGCGGGCGACGTCGCGCAGGTAGAAGCTGCCGATCGGGCCCGCGAGCCTGATCGTGTCGCCCGGGCTGGCGCGGCCGGTGAGGTAGCCGCTCATCAGGCCGTCGGGCACGTTGCGGATCAGGAAGCCGACCTTGCCGTCGGCCGGCATCGAGCTGAACGAGTAGGCCCGGGTCTGGCTGGTGCCGGGGACTTCGAGGTTGGCGTACTGGCCGGGAAGGAAGGCGAGCTTGTTGATGCCGTCGCCCTGAACAACCAGGCTGATCGTGCTCGGCGACAACTGGCGGACCTCGGCCACCGTTGCGCTGAGCGTCGCCTGCTTGATCTTGCAGACCGCCGACGAGGCCGGCACGTTCACGACGCAATCGCTCCTGGGGTGCATCTGGCAGGTGAGGACGTAGCCCAGCGCGGCCTCTTCCTCGCTCATCGCATCGTCGATGTAGAAGCCGAGTTCGTAGGCGCCCGATTCGGCCTTGCACTTGCAGGCACCGCAGGCGCCGTCGCGACAGTCGATCGGCACGTTGACGCCCTGGCGGTAGGCGGCGTCGGCGACGGTTTCCGAGGCGTTGCAGTCGATGAAGCGGGTGACGCCGTCCTCGAAATTCAGGGCGATCTTGAATGCCATGCTGGTCTCCAGTGCTGGGGGTGGGCGGCCGTCCGGCTGCCGGGCGCGCTGCGCCTGGATGGCGAGCGGGCCGGCGCGCGGCGGCAGTCTTCGTGTTGGTGGCTCAGACGTGATAGACGTCGATGAGATGGCGGATGTAGTCGGATTTGAGGACGACTTTCTTGTGCTTGATGATCGGCTGTTGCCCGCTCAGGTCCAGGGTGTAGAAGCTGGTGCCGCAGAAGTGATCGATGTGGTTGTAGCGCACGCTGGTGGTGTGCCAGTTGAAACGCAGCCTGATCGCCTGCTCGTCCTGTTCGAGCACCTCGACGTTGCCCAGCAGGTGGTTCGTGCGCGTGTCGGGAACGGTGGCGCTCGAGCGTTCGGTGCGGATGCGGAACACGCGGTCCTCGAGGCCGGCGCGGCGGCCGTACCAGATCAGCGAGATCTCGCTCTGGGGGTCTTCGGTCAGTTCGCCGTCGTCGTCCCAGGCCGGCATCCAGAAGGTGCAGTCCTCGGCGTACATCGCCAGCCAGTTGTCCCAGTCGCGCTCGTCCAGATAGCGGGCTTCGCGATACAGGAAGGCGCACAGGTCGTCGTAGGAAATACGCATTTCGATAGTCTCCGGTTGGCGTTCGCTCACTTGGCCGCGGCCGCTTTGTGCATTTGTTCGAGCCAGTAGCTGTGCTGGGTGACGTAGAGGCCTTCGTCCTCGGTCTTGACGCCCGACAGCACGGGCTTGAGGCCGATCTTGTCGGCTTCGTCGTCCGGCCCTGCGATCCAGTGCGTCGCGCCGCGGGACATGTCGTTCCATTCGAGCGAGCGGCCGAGGAAGCCTTCCTGGCAGGCGCGGAATTCCTCGAGGTCGTCGGGCGTGGCCATGCCGGAGGCGTTGAAGAAGTCCTCGTACTGGCGGATGCGGCGGGCGCGGGCTTCCGGCGATTCGCCCTTGGGGGCGATGCAGTAGATGGTGACTTCGGTGCGATTGACGTCGAGCGGGCGGAACACGCGGATCTGCGAGCTGAACTGGTCCATCAGGTACACGTTCGGGTACAGGCACAGGTTGCGCGAATTGCCGATCATCCAGTCGGCCTTCGCTTCGCCGAATTCCGCCACCAGGCGGTCGCGCTGTTCCATCAGCGGGCGGTCTTCGGGGTTGTCCCAGCGCGTCCACAGCAGGATGTGGCCGTTCTCGAACGAATACGAGCCGCCGCCGCGCTTGGCCCAGCCGCCGGCGCTCATCGCCTTGATGTCGTCGCCGCTGTCGCGGCTCTTGCGCTGCGCCTGGGTCGCGGCGTAGTTCCAGTGCGTGGCGGTGACGTGGTAGCCGTCGGCGCCGTTTTCGGCCTGCAGCTTCCAGTTGCCCTCGAAGACGTAGGTCGAGGCGCCGCGCAGCACTTCCAGGCCTTCGGGCGACTGGTCGACGATCATGTCGATGATGGTCTTCGTCTCGCCGAGGAAGTCCTCGAGCGGCTGCACGTCAGGATTCACGCTGCCGAACAGGAAGCCGCGGTAGGAGTCGAAGCGCGCGATCTTCTTCAGGTCGTGCGAGCCGTTGCAGTTGAAGCTCTCGGGGTAGCCGGTGTCGGTGGGGTCCTTGATCTTCAGCAGCTTGCCCGAGTTGTTGAAGGTCCAGCCGTGGAAAGGGCAGGTGAAGCTGCTCTTGTTGCCGTGCTTGAAGCGCGCCAGCGTGGCGCCGCGGTGCGCGCAGGAGTTGATGAAGCAGTTGAGTTCGCCGTTCTTGTTGCGGGTGATGAACACCGGCTGGCGGCCGATCTTGGTCGTGTAGTAGTCGTTGATGCTCGGCAACTGGCTTTCGTGGGCGAGATAGATCCAGCTGCCCTCGAAGATGTGTTCCATCTCGAGCTCGAACAATTCCTTGTTGGTGAACATCTCCCGCTTGCAGCGGAAAATTCCTTTGTCCTTGTCCTTCTGGACCAGCGAGTCCAGATATTCCGTGGTGATCATCGCCTGAGTCTCCATTGTTGTGTGCTGCATGGAGACCGCATCCTAGGGATGAGCAGGGGCGTGAAATATCCACTTCCTGCAGTATCGATATCCAATCCCTGCACGCCATTCCTGCGTGCACAAAGCGGATAGCTGTTGTGCAGGAAGTGGATATTGCGCCCCCTCCGCTGCCCGTAATCTGCGCCTCACACCGTTGCGGTGGAGCGCGTGGTGCAGGAACCCCGAGGAGACGAAGCGGCGCCTTTCATGGCTCAGCCGACCGCATTCCCCACCCGAATACAGACAAAGAAGAAGGAGGAGTCATGAAAAAGACAGTCAGGATCGCCGGCCGCGCCGTGCTGGGTTTCGCAATCGCCGCTGCCTGCATGGGCGGCGCGCATGCGGCGGACAAGATCAAGGTCGGCCTGATGCTGCCCTACACCGGCACCTATGCCTCGCTGGGCAACGCCATCACCAACGGCTTCAAGCAGTATGTGGCGGAGAACGGCGGCAAGCTCGGCGGCCTCGAGGTCGAATACGCGGTGGTGGACGATGAATCGAATCCGGCGAAGGCGACCGAAAACGCCAAGAAGCTGGTGTCGCGCGACAAGGTCGATGTGCTGATCGGCACGGTCCATTCCGGCGTCGCGCTGGCGATGGCGAAAGTGGCGCGCGATACCAGGACGCTGATGATCGTGCCCAACGCGGGCGCCAACGACATCACCGGCCCGCTGTGCTCGCCCTATGTGTTCCGCTCGTCGTTCTCGGCCTGGCAGCCGTCGTACGCGATGGGCGAGGCACTGACGAAGAAGGGCATCAAGAACGTCGCCACCGTGACCTGGAAATATTCGTTCGGCGAGGAATCGGTCGCCGGTTTCAAGGAAGCCTTCGAGAAGAGCGGCGGCAAGGTCGTCAAGGAAATGACGCTGCCTTTTCCGAACGTCGAATTCCAGCCCTTCCTGACCGAGATCGCCTCGCTCAAGCCCGATGCCGTGTTCGTGTTCTTTGCCGGCGCGGGCGCGGCCAAGTTCGTCAGCGACTACGCCGCAGCGGGCCTCAAGAACAACGTGCCGCTCTACGGCCCGGGTTTCCTGACCGACGGCAACCTCGACGCCATGGGCGGTGCCGGCGAAGGCCTGATGACCACGCTGCACTATGCCGACGGCCTCGACAATGCCAAGGACGTCGCGTTCCGCACCCGGTACCAGGCGGCCTACAAGGGCCAGCCCGACGTCTACGCCGTGCAGGGCTACGATGCGGCGCAGATGTTCGACGCCGGCCTGAAGGCGGCGGGCGGCGACCCGAAGCAGAAGGAAGCCGTGATCAAGGGCATCGAAGCGGCGAAGATCGAAAGCCCGCGCGGCACCTTCACGCTGTCCCGTGCCCACAACCCCATCCAGGACATCTACATGCGTGAAGTCAAGGCGGGCGGCAACGTCGTGATCGAGGTCGCCACCCGCGGCCTGGAAGATCCGGCGCGCGGCTGCAAGATGTAAGCCCCCTCTCTCCGCATCCTTCCCACAGATCTTGTCGGCCCGGCAGGCTTCGGCCTGCCGGGCAGGGGACAGTCATGGATTTCGCAAGCTTCCTGATCCAGATGCTGAACTCGCTGCAGTACGGCTTGCTGCTCTTCCTGGTGGCAAGCGGGCTGACGCTGGTGTTCGGCATCATGGGCATCATCAACCTGGCGCACGGCAGCTTCTACATGATCGGCGCCTATCTCGCCTTCGTGCTCACCAGCGCCACGGGCAGCCTGGTGTTCGCCGTCCTGCTGGGCATTCCGCTGGCGCTCGCCTTTGGCGCCTTCCTGGAATGGGCGCTGTTTTCCCACCTGTACAAGCGCGACCACCTCGAGCAGGTCCTGCTGACCTACGGCCTGATCCTGATCTTCGAGCAGTTGCGCAGCCTGCTGGTGGGCGACGACGTGCATGGCGTCGCCATCCCGTCCTTCCTCGACGCGTCGATCCAGCTCACCGAGGTGATGAGCTACCCGGTCTATCGGCTGGCCATCTCCGTGGTCTGCATCGTGCTGGCGGTGGCCCTGTACTACGTCATCCAGCGCACCCGGCTGGGCATGATGATCCGCGCCGGCAACGACGACCGCACGATGGTCGAGTCGCTCGGCATCAACATCGACATGATCTACCGCATCGTCTTCGCCCTGGGCCTGGCCCTGGCGGCGCTGGCCGGCATGCTGGCGGCGCCGATCTCGTCGGTGTTCCCGAACATGGGCAGCCACGTGCTGATCATCTCCTTCGTGATCGTCGTCATCGGCGGCATCGGCTCGGTATGGGGCGCGCTGATCGCGGCGCTGATCGTGGGTTTTGCCGACACCTTCGGCAAGGTGCTGATCCCCGAGCTGTCCGGCATCGTCGTGTATGTGGTGATGGCCGTGGTGCTGCTGTGGCGCCCCGAAGGCATCCTGAAGAAGGGCTGAAACCATGAACACGCATGTTTCCCTGATCCTCAGGCTGGCCGTCGTCGCCGCCATCGCCTGTGTGCCCCTGTCGGGCGAGTCGTTCTACATCGAAATCGTCGGCAAGGTGCTGGTGATGGCGATCTTCGCCATGAGCCTCGACCTGCTGGTGGGTTTCACCGGCCTCGTCAGCTTCGGCCATGCCGCGTACTTCGGCATCGCCGCCTATGCGGTGGCCTTGCTGAGCCCCGGCCATGACGCCCAGAGCCTGTGGTGGGTGCTGCCGGCTTCCATCGGCCTGTCGGCGCTCGCCGCGTTCGTGATCGGGCTGTTCGTGCTGCGCACCAAGAGCATCTATTTCATCATGGTGACGCTGGCATTCGCGCAGATGGCCTACTTCGTCTTCCACGACACCCCGCTGGGCGGGGGCTCGGACGGCATGTACCTGAACAGCCGGCCGTCGGCGGCGATCTTCGACTGGGAGCCGTTCGATCTCGGCGACGAAGTGCACATGTTCTATTTCATCCTGGTGATGACGGTGCTGGCCTACCTGTTTCTCGCCCGGATCCTGAAGTCGCCGTTCGGGCGCGCCCTGTACGGCATCAAGAGCAACGAGCACCGCATGCAGTCGCTCGGCTACTTCACCTTCCGCTACAAGCTCGGCGCCTTCACCCTGGCCGGCGGCCTGGGCGGACTGGCGGGTTTCCTCTATGCCGTGCTGTTCGGCTTCGTCACCCCCGAACTGCTGTCGTGGCACGAATCGGGCAACGTGCTGCTGATGGTCATTCTTGGCGGCATGGGCAACCTCGGCGGCGCGATCGCCGGCGCCTTCGCCTTCGAGGCGATGCGCGAAGTGTTCGCCGACGTGACCAAGTACTGGCAGTTGCTGATGGGCGGCGTGATCGTCGCGGTGGTGCTGTTCCTGCCGGGCGGCCTGGCCGGCGTGCCCGGGCGGATCAAGCGTGCGCTGCAGGGAGGAAATGCCAAATGAACGAACCCGTCCGCAAGGAAACCCTGCTGAAGGCGGAGAAGCTGACACGGCGCTTCGGCGGCCTGGTCGCGAACCAGGACCTCGACGTGACCCTGGAGCGCGGCATGATCCACGTGCTGCTGGGCCCCAACGGCGCGGGCAAATCGACCTGCATCAACATGCTGTCGGGCGACCTGCCGCCCTCGGAGGGGAAGATCTTCTACTGCGGCAAGGACATCACCGCATTGACGGCGGCGCAGCGCTCGCAGGTGGGGATCGGGCGCAGCTATCAGCGCACCAACATCTTCCCGCAGTTCTCCGTGCTCGAGAACGTCCGCCTCGCCGCGCAGTCGCGTCGCCAGCAGCCCTGGCGCATCTTCAGCAAGGCGATGGAGGCGAAATGGGCGCTGGAGAAGGCCCGCGCCTGCATCGAAGACGCCGGCCTGGGCCGCCGTGTCAACTGGAATGCGGGCACGCTCAGCCACGGCGAGCAGCGCCAGCTCGAGATCGCCATGGTGCTCGCGACCGACGCCCAGGTCCTGCTGCTCGACGAGCCGCTGGCCGGCATGGGCTCGGAGGAATCCGCGAGCATGGTCGCCGTGCTCAAGCGCCTGCGCCAGACGCGCGGAATCCTGCTGGTGGAGCACGACATGGATGCGGTGTTCGCGGTCGCGGACATGATCACCGTGATGGTCAACGGGCAATTGCTGGAGTGCGGTCCGCCGGAGCAGATCAAGGCCAGCGTGGCCGTCCAGCAGGCCTATCTGGGTACGGAGGACAGCTTCCATGTCTAACATGCTGCTCGAAGCCAAGGAGATCCACACCTACTACGGTGCCAGCCACATCCTGCATGGCATCGACTTCCACATCGAGGAAGGCGAGGGCATCGCGCTGATGGGGCGCAACGGCATGGGCAAGTCGACGCTGATCAAGAGCATGCTGGGCCTGGTCCGTCCCCGCCACGGCAGGGTGCTGGTGCGCGGTGACGACTACACCAGGGCCCGCACCTACCAGACCGCGCAACAGGGCATCGCCTACGTGCCCGAGGGCCGCGGCATCTTCAAGAGCCTGACGGTGCGCGAGAACCTGCTGATGTCGGCGCGTGCCGGTGTCGACGGCCGCCGCGAATGGACCTTCGAGCGCGTGATGGAAACCTTCCCGCGCCTGGGCGAGCGCATCAACAACGGCGGCTGGCAGTTGTCTGGCGGCGAGCAGCAGATGCTGACCATCGGCCGCGCGCTGATGACCAACCCCGACCTGCTGATCCTCGACGAGGCCACGGAAGGACTCGCACCGCTGATCGCGATGGAAATCTGGCGCATCGTCAAGGAAATCCGCAAGACCGGCATCGCCACCGTCATCGTCAACAAGAACCACGCCGCGGTGACCAGCATCTGCGACCGGGCAATGATCCTGGTGAAAGGGCAAGTGGTGTTCGACGGCAGCAGCGACGAAATCCGCGCGCAGCCGGAGCTGATCCAGAAGCACCTCGGTGTCTGAGTCACGGATTGCATTTGCAAGGAATCCGAACATGAAATACGCATCTCTCGACGTCATCCACGACGAGCACCGTGCTCTGGCGGCAATGCTGAGCGGCCTGCGCACACTGGTCTCCGCGATCGAAGCCGGGCGGCTGCAGCCCGATTTCGAGCTGATGGCCTCGATGATCGAGTACATCGACAAGGTGCCGGAGAAGGTCCACCACCCGAAGGAAGACGCCTACCTGTTCGCCCTGCTGCGCCTGCGCAGCGACGAGGCGCTGCCGATCATCGAGCATCTGGAACAGGAGCACCGCCAGGGGGATGCACGTATCGTCGCCTTGCGCGCCGCGCTCAACACCTGGCGCCAGGGCGGCGCGGCTGGCCTGGCAGATTTTCAGGCCGTGCTGAAGACGTATGTCGAGCACGAATGGCAACACATGAACATGGAAGAGCGGATGATCTTTCCGCTCGCAAAAAAGCATCTCACCGCCGACGACTGGGCCGCTATCGACGCCGCTTTCCTTGCCAACGACAATCCGTGGCAAGGTGCGGCGGGCGAGTATGCGGCACTGTTTTCCCGCATCGTGAACATTGCCCCCGCTCCGGTCGGACTGGGGGGCTGAAGCACGGCCAGGGAAGCGGCGGGGTTCGGGCGGGGCGGCGAATACCATTCCGGGGGGCGTTTGCCCCCCGTTTCCTTCGTGGCCATCATGCTTTTCGCAGGCAATGCAACCGGCAGAAGTGGCCCCAGGTGGCCATCCTGATGAGCCGGGCGGGATCGATTCAGGTGCGCAGGCGGTTCTTGAGAAGCTCAGGGATGATCGCAAGTAGCGTGAGAGCGCCATCGAGAGGCGTCTGCAGGTCTTGGGCCCATATGAGCCCTGAAGAATCGTGCCACACTCCCGCAGACACTCTCCGTCCGATTCATTTGCATGGAACCTGGCCCATGAATTCGCTGCTGCAACGCCTGGGCATCGAGCTGCCCATCATCCAGGGGCCGATGGCCGGCGCCGATACGCCCCGTTTGGCTGCCGCCGTCTCGCAAGCGGGTGGGCTCGGCATGCTCGGCTGCGGCATGCGTTCGCCCGCGGCGATGGCAGAAGCTGCCGCTGCGGTGCGTGCAGCCACCGCCAAGCCCTTCGGCATGAATCTGTTCGTGCTGCCCACTCCTTCGCCCGATCCCGCTGTCGTCCAGGCGGCAATGGCGCGGCTTGCACCGCTGTATGCCGAATTCGGCCTCGAGCCTGAACCGCCGGAGCGCTGGTGCGAGGATTTCGGCGCGCAGTTCGAGGCCTTGATCGCCGCCCGCCCGGTTGTCGCGAGCTTCACTTTCGGCATCCTCGATGCCGCCCAGGTGCGGCGCCTGAGGGACGAGGCCGGCAGCGTTGTGATCGGTACCGCGACCACGCCGGCCGAGGCGCTGGCATGGCAGGCAGTGGGCGCGGATGCGGTGTGTGTGTCTGGCATGGAGGCGGGCGGCCATCGCGGCACTTTCCTGCCGCGGAGTGGAATGACGGACGGGAGCGGGCAGCCGTCGGCGGAGGATTTCGCCGCCAGCATGATCGGCACCATGGCGCTGGTGCCGCAGTGCGTGGATGCGCTGTCCATTCCGGTGATCGCCGCGGGCGGCATCATGGACGGGCGCGGCATCGCCGCGGCGCAGGCGCTGGGCGCACAGGCGGTGCAGATGGGCACGGCTTTTCTTGCCTGCCCCGAGTCCGCCGTCACCTCGGCGCAGCGTGAGGCCATGGCGTGTGCCAGGGCCACGGATACGCGCGTGACGCGCATCTATTCCGGCCGTTCGGCGCGCGGCATCGTCAATGCGATGATGGAGCGGCTTGTGTGCGATGAAGCCAGCGTGCCCGAATACCCCATCCAGAACGCTCTTACTGGCGCCTTGCGTCGCGTGGCCGCGGCTCGGGGGCGAGCGGACTATCTTTCGTTGTGGGCTGGCCAGGGGGTTGCTGCGGCGAGGGAGTTGCCGGCGCCGGAGCTGATGGCACGGCTTGCGCACGAATGGCGCACGGCCTGTGGAGCTTTGTCGGGCTGACAGGACAGCCGGCGGCCTGCCCGTCGCCTGCAGGGACAGGGCGGCGGGCAGGGCGCTCTTCAAGGCGCGAAAGCGCTTCGTCAGCGCGGGATGCGCGCCACGTGCAGCAGGTTGGTGGTGCCGCTGCGGCCGAAGGGGATGCCGGCGATGATCACGACGTCGTCACCCGGCTTGGCGAAGCCGTTGCTGACGGCGGCGTTGGCAGCGTGCTCGACCATTTCGGTGACGTCATGCACTTCCTCGAACGGTACCGCATGCACGCCCCACACCAGCGCCAGCCGGCGCGCGGTCGCCAGTTGCGGCGTCAGTGCGAGGATGGGCGCCACCGGGCGTTCGCGGCTGGCGCGCAGGGCGCTGAAACCGGAGGTGGTATAGGCCACGGTGGCTGCCGCGCCGAGCAGGCCGGTGACGCGGCGAAGGGCGCAGCAGATCGCATCCGGCGTGTTCGATTCGGCTGGAGTGTGGCTGGCCTCCAGGCCGGCGCGCCAGGCGGGGTCGTGTTCCACCTCACAGATGATGCGGTGCATGATGCCGACTGCTTCGAGCGGATACTGGCCGGAGGCCGATTCGGCCGACAGCATCACCGCGTCGGCGCCGTCGTAGATCGCGGTGGCGACGTCCGAGGCTTCGGCGCGTGTAGGCACCGGCGAGGTGATCATCGATTCGAGCATCTGCGTGGCGACCACCACCGGCTTGCCGGCAGCGCGGGAGGCCCGCACGATGCGCCGCTGCAGTACCGGCACCTGTTGCGGCGGCAGCTCCACGCCGAGGTCGCCGCGCGCCACCATGATGCCGTCGGCCAGCGCGACGATCGGTTCGAGCTGGTCGATGGCTGCAGGCTTTTCCAGCTTGGCCATGATCCAGGCCCGGTCGCCGATGATCTCGCGCGCCTCGCGCAGGTCTTCCGCGCGCTGCACGAAGGATAGCGCCACCCAATCGACGCCCAGCGACAGGCCGAAGTCGAGATCGGCGAGGTCCTTGGTGGTCAGCGGCGAGATCGGCAGTACCACGCCGGGCACATTGACGCCCTTGCGGTCCGACAGCACGCCGCCGACCAGCACGGTCGTTTCGGCGAAGTCGGCGCTGAAGGCATCGACGCGCAGGCGCAGCTTGCCGTCGTCGAGCAGCAGTTCGGTGCCGGCTTCGAGCGCGGCGAAGATCTCGGGATGGGGCAGGTTGGCGCGGCTGGCATCGCCGGCGGCCGGGTCGAGGTCGAGGCGGAAGGCCGCACCGGCGGCGAGCGTGATCTTGCCTTCGGCGAAGCGGCCGACGCGCAGCTTGGGGCCTTGCAGGTCCATCAGCACGCCGATCGGGCGGCCGACTTCCTGCTCGACCTCGCGGATCGTCCGATAGCGTTCGGCGTGGTCCTCGTGGCTGCCGTGGCTGAAGTTCAGGCGGAAGACGTCGGCGCCGGCCTCGGCCAGGGCGCGGATCTGTTCGCGGCTGGAGCTGGCGGGGCCGAGGGTGGCCAGGATGCGGGCGCTGCGTTCGCGTTTCATGCTGCATCTCCCTGATGTGCAATGAGGGCGGCCACGCCTGCGCGGGCAACCTGGGCATCTTCGCCGGCCTTGACGCCGGACACGCCGACGGCACCGATGATGTTGCCGTCGATGACGATCGGCTCGCCGCCTTCGAGTGGCACCACCGGCATGGCGAGGGCAGCGAAGCGGCCGTTGTTGACCATGTCTTCGTAGGTTTTGCTCGGCTTGCCGCTGAGCACGCAGGTTCGGGCCTTTTCCGGGGCGACGGCGGCGCTCATCAGCGGTGCGCCGTCCATGCGCTGCAGCCACAGCGCGTGGCCGCCGGCGTCGCAGATCGCGATGCTGACCGACCAGCCCTTGTCGCGGGCTTCGGCTTCCGCGGCGATGGCGATGCGCCTGGCGTCTTCCAGGGACAGGATGTGTGTGGGCTTCATGGTCAGCGCTCGCCGAGGTCGGTGAAACGGATCCACTGCGCGCCTTTCCACAGCACGGTGCGGCCCATTTCATAGAGTTGATCGGTGCCTTCGACCACGGTCAGGAAGTGGTTGCCGGCGAGTTGCCCCATCTTGCTGGCGAAGCAGCTGCTGCCGTAGGCGAACAGGATCTCCGTTTCCGAGAAACCGCCCGGATACAGCAGGATGTCGCCGCGCGAGGGGTGGCTGGTATGGTTCTCGAAGCCGACTCCGGTATCGAACTCACCAAGCGGCACCCATACCGCTTCACCGCTCCAGCGCGAGTGGATGACCTGGTTCGAGAAAGGCAGCAGTTCGAGGAAGGCGGCGCAGGTCTTGGGTGCGGCCTCTTCCTCCATGCGGGCAACGAAGCGGAACGAGCCGACTTCGATGGCGAGATGGCGCATCGTGATCTCCTTCGGTGGGTGGGCGGCGGACGCAAGAGGGGAGGGAGAGCGTCCGCCGCCCGGGTGCCGGTCTGTGCCGGTACTTCGTGATTATCAGTTGTTGATGGGCTTGGCCGATAAGCCTGTGCTTATTGTCCGGATCACTGGCCGATTTCGAAATTGGCCATTTTCTCCAGCGCGCGCACCATGCCGGAGTGATCCCACTTGGCGCCGCCGTGTGCCGTGCAGGCGTTGAACAGGGCCTGCGCCGTCGCGGTGTTGGGCAGCGACACGCCGAGTTCGCGGGCGGTGGTCAGCGCCAGGTTCAGATCCTTCTGGTGCAGTTCGATGCGGAAGCCGGGGTCGAAGGTGCGCTTGACCATGCGTTCGCCATGCACTTCGAGGATGCGCGAGTTGGCGAAGCCGCCCATCAGCGCCTGGCGCACCTTGGCAGGGTCGGCGCCGGCCTTGGCGGCCAGCACCAGGGCCTCGCCGACGGCCTCGATGTTCAGCGCGACGATGATCTGGTTGGCGACCTTGGTGATCTGGCCGGCGCCGTTGTCGCCGACCAGGGTGATGTTCTTGCCCATCAGCTCGAAGATCGGCTTGACCTTCTCGAAGGCGGCTTCGCTGCCGCCGACCATGATCGTCAGGCTGGCGGCCTTGGCGCCGACTTCGCCGCCCGACACCGGCGCGTCGAGGTATTCGCAGCCGAGCGCGTTGATGCGCTTGGCGAAATCCTTGGTCGCGACTGGCGCGATCGAGCTCATGTCGACCACGATCTTGCCCTTCGACAGTCCGGCGGCGACGCCATCGGCGCCGAACAGCGCTTCTTCGACGTGCGGCGTGTCCGGCACCATGGTGATGATGATGTCGGCCTGGCGCGCGACCTCGGCCGCGTTGGCGCACGGCTTGGCGCCCGCTTCGAGCAGTTGGGCGGGCACGCCGCTGCGGGATTGGGCGTAGACCGTGTGGCCGCCCTTGATGAGATTGGCGGCCATGGGGGTGCCCATGATGCCGAGGCCGATGAAGCCGATGTTCGCCATGATGTCGTCTCCTGATATTTGTCGTGTTCGGTGCATGTATGCGTCAGCGCGCCAGCGCCTCGATCCAGCCCAGGCCTTCGCGGGTGCCGGCAGCCGGCTTGTATTCGCAGCCGATCCAGCCGTCGTAGCCGAGGCCGTCGATGAAGCGGAACAGCCAGGCGTAGTTGATCTCGCCAGTGCCCGGCTCGTTGCGGCCAGGGTTGTCGGCGATCTGCATGTGGGCGATGCGCGGCAGCTGGCGGGCGATGGTGTTGGCCAGTTCGCCCTCCATGCGCTGCATGTGGTAGATGTCGTGCTGCAGGAAGATGTTGTCCGAGCCGACCTCGTCGAGCAGCGCGATCGCCTGCGCGGTGCCATTCACGTGGAAGCCGGGAATGTCGAAGGTGTTGATCGGCTCGACCAGCAGGCGGATGCCGGCTTCGCCGAGCTTGCCGGCGGCGAAGCGCAGGTTGCTCACCAGGGTCTCGTGCACCTTGCCGGCGTCGGCGCCGGCCGGCGTGATGCCGGCCAGGCAGTTGATCTGCTTGCAGCCGAGCGCGGTGGCGTATTCGATCGCACGGCCGACGCCGTCCTGGAACTCGCCGACGCGGTCCGGATGGCAGGCGATGCCGCGCTCGCCGCCTTCCCAGTTCCCCGCCGGCAGGTTGTGCAGCACCTGCACGAGGCCGTGCTTCTGCAGCTGCTCGGCCAGCGCCTCCTTGTCGAAGGCGTAGGGGAAGAGGTATTCCACGCCCTTGAAGCCAGCCTGAGCGGCAGCCTCGAAACGCTCGAGGAACGGGACTTCATTGAACAGCATGGTCAGGTTGGCGGCGAATCTTGGCATCGTCGTGTTCTCCTATTGTCGGTCGTGGGGGCTCGTGCGCGGACGCCCCCCGCAAGAGGGCGCGCATGGCCGTCCTGGGACGGCCCGGCGAGCTTACTCAATCGAGCATCGAAATGGCGGTCGGGGCGTCTTCGCCGCGCTCGGCCAGTTCCTCGAATTCGTTGATGGCGTTGATCTCGGTACCCATCGAGATGTTGGTCACCCGCTCGAGGATGATCTCGACCACCACCGGCACGCGGAACTCCTGCATCAACTGCTGGGCCTGGGCGAAGGCGGGGCCGACGTCCTCCGGCTTGCGCACGCGGATCGCCTTGCAGCCCAGGCCTTCGACCACGGCGACGTGATCGACGCCATAGCCTTCGGTCTCCGGCGCGTTGATGTTGTCGAAGGCGAGCTGCACGCAGTAGTCCATGTCGAAGCCGCGCTGCGACTGGCGGATCAGGCCGAGGTAGGCATTGTTGACCAGGACGTGGATGTAGGGGAGGTTGAACTGCGCGCCCACCGCCAGTTCCTCGATCATGAACTGGAAGTCGTAGTCGCCCGAGATCGCCACCACCTTGCGCTGCGGATCGGCGGCGCAGACGCCCAGCGCGGCGGGGATGGTCCAGCCCAGCGGGCCGGCCTGGCCGCAGTTGATCCAGTGGCGCGGCTTGTACACATGCAGGAACTGTGCGGCGGCGATCTGCGACAGGCCGATCGTGCTGACGTAGCAGGTGTCCTTGCCGAAAGCCTGGTTCATCTCCTCGTACACCCGCTGCGGCTTCATCGGCACGTTGTCGAAGTGCGTCTTGCGCAGCAGCGTGCGCTTGCGTTCCTGGCAGTCGGCGACCCAGGCGCTGCGGTCGCGCAGCGTGCCGGCGGCCTTCATCTCGCGTGCCACTTCCAGCAGGCGGTCGAGTGCCGCGCCGGCGTCGGAGACGATGCCGTAGTCGGGGCCGAAGACGCGGCCGATCTGGGTCGGCTCGATGTCGATATGGACGAACTTGCGGCCTTCGGTATAGACCTCGACCGAGCCGGTGTGGCGGTTGGCCCAGCGATTGCCGATGCCGATGACGAAGTCGGACGCCAGCATGGTCGCGTTGCCGTAGCGGTGGGCGGTCTGCAGGCCGACCATGCCCGCCATCAGCGGATGGTCGTCGGGCACGCTGCCCCAGCCCATCAGCGTCGGGATCACCGGCACGCCGGTGAGTTCGGCGAACTCCTGCAGGCGGGCAGCGGCGTCGGCGTTATGCACGCCGCCGCCGGCGACGATCAGCGGGCGCTCGGCGGCGTTGAGCATCTCCATCGCCTTCTCGGCCTGGGCGCGGGTGGCGGCGGGCTTGTACGCCGGCAGCGGTTCGTAGGTGTCGATGTCGAATTCGATCTCGGCCATCTGCACGTCGAAGGGCAGGTCGATCAGCACCGGGCCGGGGCGGCCGGAGCGCATGACGTGGAACGCCTGCTGGAACACGCGCGGCACCAGCGCCGGCTCGCGCACCGTCACCGCCCACTTGGTCACCGGCTTGGCGATCGACTCGATGTCCACCGCCTGGAAATCTTCCTTGTACAGCCGGGCGCGCGGCGCCTGGCCGGTGATGCAAAGGATGGGGATCGAATCGGCCGAGGCGGAGTACAGGCCGGTGATCATGTCGGTGCCGGCGGGGCCCGAGGTGCCGATGCAGACGCCGATGTTGCCCGCCTTGGCACGGGTGTAGCCCTCTGCCATGTGCGAAGCGCCTTCGACGTGGCGACCGAGAACGTGCTGGAAGCCGCCGTTCTTCTTCATCGCCGAGTACAGCGGGTTGATCGCGGCGCCGGGCACACCGAACACGGTGCTCACGCCTTCCTTGCGCATCACCGCGGCTGCGGCATCGACTGCTCTCATGCGGGCCATTTCTGTCTCCTTTGATGGATGTTGGGCGAATCCGATGGCTGCAGGATAAGCATCCTGCAAAGAAGACTGAATGGGCGTATAAATCGTTTCTGTCGATACTTCAGGTACTGAATGCCATGGACCGCCATACCGAGATCCGCAGCTTCGCCCTCGTCGCCGAAAAAGGCAGCTTCGCCGCCGCCGCCCTGGTCGAGGGCGTCACGCCGGTCATCATGGGCCGCCGCCTCGACGGGCTGGAAAAGCGCCTCGGCGTCAAGCTGATGCACCGCTCCACCCGCGGCCTGACGCTGACCGACCTCGGCGAGCAGTTCCTGGAGCAATGCCGGCAGCTGCTGCGCGAGTTCGACGAGATCGAACGCGGCATCAGCGCCGGGCGCAAGGTGGTGCGCGGGCACCTCGTGGTGTCGGCGCCGGCCGCGTTCGGCCGGCGGCACGTGGCACCGCATGCGCTCGGCTTTCGGGCCATGCACCCGGAGCTGAAGATGTCCTTCAACTTCACCGACAGCGTGGTCAACCTGGTGCGCGAAGGCTATGACATGTCGATCCGCATCGGCGAGGTCACCGACCCCAACTACGTCGCGGTGCGGCTGTTCCCGAACCGGCGCGTGGTCTGCGGCACGCCGGACTACTTCGAGCGCCATGGCGTGCCGCGCCAGCCTGAAGACCTCGTGCGCCACAACTGCCTGGCCTTCAACCTCGCCGGCGGCCAGCAGCGCGGCTGGAGCTTCCAGCGCGACGGCAAGCTGTTCGCCGTCCGCGTCGAAGGCGACCTGGCCTGCAACGACGGTGAGCTGCTGTTCCAGTGGGTGAAGCAGAGCCTGGGGGTGGGCTGGCGCTCGACCTGGGAGATCCAGGCGGAACTGCGGCGAGGCGAACTGGTGACGGTGCTCGACGACTTCGCCGCACCGAGCTACGACATCCAGGCGGTATATCCGCAGCAACGCTACCTGCCGGCCAAGGTGAGGCACTTCATCGACTACCTGAAGGTGGTCTACAACCGGCCGGGATATTGGGAAGGCAGGGAAGAGGGCGCTTAGGGGCAGCACGGTCGCTCCCGTATCGGCGAGAGCGCTGGGGCGCCGCCAGCGCCCGGGCCTGAAATGGAACAGGCCACCGCATGTTGCCCGGTGGCCTGTCGTGCTTCACTGCCGGACTGCGTGGATCAGTGTGCTTCCGCAGTCTTTGCCGCCTCGATCGCACCGGCGGTGTCGTCGCGGCCGCCGTTGAAGTACATGTTCAGCAGCACGGCCGAGATCGCGGTCAGCAGGATGCCCGACTCCAGCAGCGGATGCAGACTGTGGGCCATGTGCTGGGTCCAGCGCGGCGCCACCAGCGGCACCAGGCCGAAGCCGATCGACAGTGCGACGATGTACAGGTTGTTGCGGTTGCCCTTGAAATCGACGTTGGTCAGGATGCGGATGCCGGTCGCCGCGACCATGCCGAACATCACCAGGCCCGCACCGCCGAGCACGAAGGTCGGCACCGATTCCACCAGCGCAGCCATCTTGGGCAGCATGCCGAGCACGATCATGATCACGCCCGCCGCCACGCACACCCAGCGGCTCTTGACGCCGGTCACGCCGACCAGGCCCACGTTCTGCGAGAAGCTGGTGTAGGGGAAGGTGTTGAAGATGCCGCCGATCACCGTGCCCAGGCCGTCGGTACGCAGGCCTGCCGCCAGTTCGGTGCGGGTGATGTGCCTGTCGGTGATCTCGCCCAGCGCCAGGAACATGCCCACCGATTCGATCATCACCACGATCATCACCAGCGCCATGGTCAGCACCATCACCGGATCGAAAGTCGGCATGCCGAAGGCGAAGGGCGTGACGATGGCGAACCAGTCGGCCTTGGCGACCATGTCGAAGTGCATCTTGCCCATGATCACCGCGACGATGCAGCCGATGACGATGCCCAGCAATACTGCGATGTTGGCGACGAAGCCGCGGCCGAAGCGCACCATCAGCAGGATCACCACCAGCACGAAGGCCGCGACCGCCATGGTGTCGAGCGCGCCGTAGTTGGGGTTGTCGGCCATCGGGATCGGGCCCGGCAGGCGGGTCAGCTCGGTACCTGCGGTAGCGGCCGTTTCCTTGGCGCCATCGACCATCTGCACCAGCCGCGGTACATCGACGCTCTGGGCCAGGTGGGCCGGACCGCCCATCGCCCAGCCCACGCCCACCCGCATCAGGCTGATGCCGATGATGGCGATGATGGTGCCGGTGACGACCGGCGGGAAGAAGCGCAGCAGCCGGCTCATGAATGGCGCGATGACGATCGCGATCAGGCCGGCGCCGATGATCGCGCCGAAGATGGCGCGGGCCCCTTCCGGCCCGCTCTGGACGTTGGCCATCGCCACCATCGGGCCGACGGCGGCGAAGGTGACGCCCATCATCACCGGCAGCTTGATGCCGAAGTACTTGGTGAAGCCGAGCGACTGGATCAGCGTGACCAGGCCGCAACAGAACAGGTCAGCCGAGATCAGCATGGCGACCTGGTGGGGGTCGAGGCCGAGCGCGCGGCCGACGATCAGCGGTACTGCCACGGCGCCGGCATACATCACCAGCACGTGCTGCATGCCCAGAGTGGCGAGACGCCCGGTCGGCAGCTTCTCATCCACCGGATGGATCTGCTGCGCGTCGATTTTCGATGCTTGATCTGACATGTCGTACCCTTCCTTCGCTTTTGTTTGTCTCTTCGCCGCCGGAGCGGACCCGTGGCCGGTGGAGTGTCAACGCAATGTCCGTGCCGTTTTTTTTCGTCTGGGCGGTCACCGGCGCCGTTCGGCGGGCTGCGACTGCCCTTCAGTGCTGCTTCTGTCACCTGTTGCTGGCCGTGATTGTCTGTCCTGGCGGGCCTTGCTGAGCGATGGCCGTGCCGTGCTGCATTGACGTGGAGGCAGTCTATGGATTCAGCACGGCATATGGTGTGCATCGGCCTAATAACTGGAATAAAAAAATTTATATTTTTGCAGCGCACAATCGAAGTGCGCCCGGATCTGATGCGCGCTCCCGAATGCACGAAGGCCGTGCATCCGGACGGATGGCACGGCCTTCGCGGACAGGGCGGTGGACAGGTTCAGCCGAGCACGCCGGTCAGCAGCAGGTAGCCCGGCAGCCAGCCGGTGAGGATGCCCTGGCCGATCGCCATGCCGGCAGTGAAGCGGACGATCGGCTTGTGCAGCGCCAGCATCAGGAAGAACAGCAGCCACAACAGCGACCACGCCGCCCACGACAGGCCCTGCCACCAGTCCAGCGCAGTGGATGCCGTACTCAGGGTATCGATTGCGACCGGCACGGCGGTGATTGCCACGAACAGGCTGAACCACCCCAGGCCGCGTCCGTCGGCGCCGGTCAGGCGGTTGAAGGCGACCCAAAGGTAGGTGAAGGAGAACAGCAGCGACAGGGCTGCTCCCCTGATCGAGGTGTGATCCGCGCCTTCGCCGAAGGCGAGCTTCAGCGACACCAGCAGGGTCAGGCCGCCGGTGAACAGGTTGATGATCGAGATCTCACGGTCGCTGATCCGCCCGAGCATCCAGAGTCCGTTGAGGATCAGTACCGCACCGACGTAGAACAGCGACAGGCCGAGCAACATTGCGCACTCCTTTGGTGCATTTGGGGGCGCGCGGAGTGTAGAGGCGCGTTCGTGCCATGTGTGTGGCGGGCACCGATAGCGTGGATCAGGAAATTGATATGCGTCGTTTGCCTGCCTGGGCCGGTGGATGCTGGATATCAGGGGTTTCTGTCGTGGATGATTCCGTGTTGTTCGAGCTTTATTTCGTCGCAGTTGTGCCCGATTCCTTTGCGGTCGATGACGATGAAGTCGCAGACGTCGTCGAGTGCGAGCAGCGGGTGGTGCCATACGCCGGTGGCGTAGTTGACGCCCTGGTCGTGCCGGGCGAGGAAGACCTTGAGGTCCTCGACGGCGGGCGGCTCGCCGGCCGGGGCGACGACGACGAGATAGGGCTTGCCGGACATGGGGATGAAGGCCTGGGAGGCGAGCGGATGGCGCTCCATCATCTGGACGGTGAAGGGCAGGCAGCGGGGCTGGCCGCGGAAGATGGAGACGATGACGCGGCCGTCGGGCCCGGGCTCGATGTTGGCCAGGTCGTGGTATCGCTCGGTGTTGCCGGCATTGATGGTGAAGTGCTGGACCGCGTCACAGGCCTCGATGACCTCGCCGAACGGGGCGAAAGCCTCGCGGGTGAGGGGCTGGACCTGGAGCGGGAAAGCTGTGGTCTCGGACATGGGTCGTTCTCGCGGGGAATGGAAGGACAAGGCCCGCCCCCGGGCGGGGGCGGGAAGGGCGTGCAGAAGGTGTTGCGTCGGGTTTTACCGGGCTTCGGGCTTGCCCCACAGGCGCAGTCGCGACACGCCGCCGTCGGGGAAGATGTTGAAGCGCACGTGGGTGATGGTCCCGAGCTTGGCGACCTGCTCGGTGAAGGTATGGATCGCATCCATCTCGAGCTTCTGCTCGGGCAGCAGGGTCTGCCAGAACATCGACTGGGTGGTGATGGAGCGGTCGGTGCCGCCGCTGACGTAGGCGGCCTGGACCGAGCAGCGGTCCGGGTAGTTGCCCTTGAAGAAGGCGGTATCGACCTCGATCCGCTCGACCGTGCCGGGGGCGCCCAGCTCGAGCACGCACCAGTCGTTGCCGGGCTCGCGGCGGCGGCGGGTCTCCCAGCCGTCGCCCATGTTCATGCCGCGCCCGGGCAGCAGCAGGGCGGCGGCGGATGAACCGAAGCTCGCATCGTTCCACGACACGGCGCGGCCGCCGTTCTCCATCGCCACCAGATCGACCAGCTCGCCGGCGGCGGCGGAAAGCGAACCGACCGGTCGGCCATAGACGCGCAGGCGGGCGATGCCGCCGTCCGGGTACATGTTCACGCGCAGGTGGGTCCAGGCCTCGGTGCTGGCGCACTCGAGGATGTGGTGGCTGTTGGGGCCGCAGGGGGTGGCGGGCAGGATCTCGGTCCAGGCGGCGGCCTTGAGGGTCTCGGCGTCGTCGGAATCGGAGACGCAGGCCTCGATGGAGACGGCGGGCGGGTAGTTGCCGGTGAAGTGGGAGGTATCGACATCGAAGCCGCGGATGAGGCCCTTGACGCCGAGCCGGACGATGGCCCAGTCATGGCCGGCGACGCGCTTGCGTCGGGACTCCCAGCCGTCCATCCACTTGCCGTTGGTGTCGAACTTGCCGGGGACGAACTGAGCGGGTTCGGGGTTGAGCATGCGGGAGACTTCGGCGAAGAAGTCGTCGGAGGTGGCGATCGCCTTGGCGCCGAGGCGTGGGTTGGCGAGATCGACCGAGCGCAGGGCCCAGTCGGGCAGGTCGGCGGGGGCGGCGAAAACAGGGGCGCCGGGAGTGTGGCTGGCCATGGGAAATGCTCCTGTGTGGATGTATACGAAATGGTCTGCATGGAGCCGGCGGGCGTCGGGCTCCCGCCGGGAGGTGGAGGGGAACTCAGGGGCAGGGCTCAGGCGCGCGAGGGCTTGGCATCCGGTGCCGCAGCGCCTGCGATGTCGGCCACCGTGGCGGCTTCCGCTTCGGCACGGGCGGCGGCCAGGGCTTCGGGCTGGATGGGCGCATGCAGGTTGACGATGATCTCCCCATTCAGCACCTTGTGGGCGCGCTCGCGGTCGATGTCCTTTTCCCACACGCCGATGACGACGGTGGCCACGCAGTTGCCGATCATGTTGGTCAGCGCGCGGGCCATGCCCATGAACCAGTCCACCGACAGCACCAGCACCAGGCCGATCGCGGGAATCGCCGGCACCGCGGAAAGCGTCGCGGCCAGGATCACGATCGCCGAGCCGGGTACGCCGTGCGCTCCCTTGGACGTGACGAGCGAGATGGCGAGGATGGTCAGCAGGTCGGCCGTGGACAGCGGCGTGTTGGTGGCCTGGGCGATGAAAACTGCCGCCAGCGTCAGGTAGATCGAGAAGCCGTCGAGGTTGAAGGAGTAGCCGGTCGGGATCACCAGGCCCACGGTGGAATCCTTCACGCCCATCAGTTCGAGCTTGCGCATGACCTGGGGCAGCACGGAGTCGGACGATGCGGTGCCGAGCACCACCAGCAGCTCCTCGCGGATGTACTTGAGGAACTTGAAGATGTTGAAGCCGGCGAGGCGCAGGATGATGCCGAGCACGCCGACGACGAAGATCGTGCAGGTGACGTAGAACAGCGCCACCAGCATGCCCAGTTGCTTCAGCGAACCGACACCGTACTTGCCCACCGTGAAGGCGATCGCGCCGAGCACGCCGAGCGGCGCGAGCTTGACGATGAAGCCGATGAGCTTGAAGAACACATGCGACAGGCTGTCGATGGCGGCCGTCACCGGGCGCCCCTTTTCGCCCAGCGCCGCGACCGCGGTGCCGAACAGGATCGCGATCAGCAGCACCTGCAGGATGTCGCCCTTGGCAAAGGCATCGACGAAGGTGGCCGGGATGATCTTCATGATGAAGTTGACCGTGCTCGTGGCCTGGGCGACGCGGTCGGTGTAGGCGGACATCGCCGAGGCGTCGAGCGAACTCGGGTCGACGTTCATGCCGACACCGGGCTGCAGCGTATAGGCCAGCAGGATGCCGAGCGCCAGTGCGAAGGTGGTGACGATCTCGAAGTACACCAGTGCCTTGACGCCGACACGGCCGACCTTCTTCAGGTCGCCCGTGCTGCAGATGCCATGCACGACGACGCAGAACACCAGCGGCGCGATGATCATCTTGATGAGCTTAATGAAGCCATCGCCGAGCGGTTTGAGCTTGGCGGCGAAATCGGGCCATGCGACGCCGACGATCACCCCGAGGATCAGGGCGATGACGACTTGCCCGAACAAAGTTTTGTAGAAAGGTTTCTTCATGGCTCACCTCGCGAACCGTGTGGAGGGGGCTGCCGTCGGCAGCCGTCTTTGGTTTGTGCCGCATTCAGGCCTGGCCGGGGTTCGGCACGCTCGTTGCGGCCACCACTGCCTGGACGTCGGGTGCTACGTCCGGCTGCGGCGGGTTATATCTTTTCTGAAATGTTAGTTATAACGTCACTAATATAACAATAGAAATTTTAAATGGTATAAGGTTAAGATTCCGGCAGGCATTTGCCTTGCGTCAGCCATATGTGACAATGCCCCCTCACACGGGAGTATCGAGATGAACATGCCGGATGCCGATGGCCTGTTGCTGGCCGACAAGGCCTTCCTGGCGCTGCGTGACTTGTTCACTGGCGGCGGCCTGCGCGCCGGCCAGTTCGTGTCGATGCCTGACCTGGTGAAGTCGATCGGGCTGCCGATCGCGCCCGTCAGGGAGGCGGTCAAGCGCGCCGAGTCCGCCGCGCTGGTACGCGTGCTGCCCAAGCGTGGCGTTGCCGTCATGGAAGCCACGCCGGAGCTGGTTCGCGAGTGCTTCCACCTGCGCACCATCTTCGATCAGGAAGGTGCGCGCCAACTCGTGCGCGACGGCGTACAAGGCAAGCTCGACACGCTGCGCGAGACGCACCAGCGGGTGCTCGATGCCGCCCGCAGCGGCATCACGCCGCCGCTGCAGCGTGAGGCGATGGCTGTCGACTGGGCGCTGCATTCGACGCTTGCCGATGCGCTGGACAACAACAGCGCACGGGAGATCTACTCCCGCAACCGCGACCGGATCTCGATCATCCAGCATTCGCGGCCGCTGCTGCCTGACCGCATCGTGCCGGCGATGGAAGAACACCTGGAGATCATCGACAGGATCATCGCCGGCGACGAAGAGCGTGCAGCCGAGGCGGTGCGCGACCACTTCCGCCAGACCCTGCGCTGGTGGGGCATCATCATCTGAAGGACTGCAGCGCCGGCTGACCGTACGGTGCTGGTTGTGGGCTCGCCGGGCGCGGTTCGAGTTCGATGCCGCCCATCAGGCCGAAATTGCGCACGTCGATCACGTGCGGCGCGGCGTACTACGTTGCCAGCAATTGCGCCGCAGCCAGTGGATTCATTACTTCGATCCCCTCGCGCATCGGGTAACTGTCGGCCACAGGCGCAACCAGCAGTTTGCGTGTGGCGCCAACATCGGCAGCGGCAGAATGGAAGCCTCTCGACACGGTGGGCGCAGAGGAACGCTTGATCTCGATGACCCAGGTTTCCCCATTGCGCCGCTGCAGAACGAGGTCGGCTTCTGCGCCATGCGATGTACGGTAGAAACTGGCTTCCATGTCGGGGGCGATGGCAAGCAACTGCTCGACGACGCAGCCTTCCCAACTGGCGCCGGCTACCGGGTGAGCCAGTATGGCGTCAAGGTCGGCGAGGCCGAGTAGCGCGTGAACCAGTCCGCTGTCACGTACGTACACTTTAGGTGCCCGAACGAGCCGCTTGCCGACATTGCCGTGCCAGGCGGGCAGGCGGCGCACAAGCATCAGATCGACGAGCAAATCGATGTAGCGCGCCACGGTCTGACCGCTTACCGCCAGGGACGCAGCCAATTGTGCCTGGTTGAGCAGCTCGCCTTGGCTGTGGGCGAGCATGGTCCACAAACGGCGCAGCGTCGTTGTCGGAATGCGCGGCCCGAGCGCCGGGATGTCGCGTTCCAGGTAGGTGGTGATGAATGCCTCGCGCCAGCGCAGACTGGCTGCATCGTTGTTCGCCAGCCACGACAGCGGAAAGCCCCCACGCACCCACAGCGCATCGAACTGCCGGGAAACGGCGTCGGTGTGGGAGGCGATTACCTCGCGGGCAAGAAAGGGGGTGAGTTCAAGCTGTGCCACCCGGTCGGCAAGGCTTTCGCTGGCCTGCTGCATGAGTATCCCGGAGGCTGAACCGAGCAACAGGAACTGACCGGCCGTCTCACCGGCCCGCCGGCGCTGGTCGATCACCCCGCGCAGAATGGCGAACAACTCGGGCAGGCGCTGTACTTCGTCGAGAATGACCAGGCGGTTACGGTGCGCCAGTAGAAATGCTTCCGGGTCATCCAGTTGACGCTGGGCAGACGGCAGTTCCAGATCGAGATAGAGGGCGTCACCACGCCGCTCGGCTTCGGCCAGCGCGAGCGTGGTCTTGCCGGTCTGGCGTGGTCCGAGCAGTGCCACGGCCGGAAATTCGGCCAGCAGGGTACTGAGATGGGATTGGATCAATCGAGAGAACATCCGTGCAATATATCCATGCAATGGAAGAAATACACGGTATATCGTGTAAAAAGCACTGTCGTGGAGTGCTTGGACATACTCGGCTTTGGGGGGCAAGCAATCGCAACCTGCTGCCCGTTCCCGGAGATCGCCATCTCGGTGGTCAGCCGGCTGACGGGGGTGCGGCATCAGCAAGCACAGCAGCCAGAACCGTACCGTGCCGCGCCGCGCTTGCCTTGCTGTATCGTCAGTTGGCTACCCCGGCCCGCTCCAGCATCGCATGCAGCAGCACGTTGGCCCCGGCCTCCAGGTGGGCCGGCTCGGCATCCTCGATCTCGTTGTGCGAGATGCCGTCCTTGCACGGTACGAAGATCATCGCGGTGGGGGCGGTGCGCGCCACGTAGACCGCGTCGTGACCGGCGCCGCTGACGATGTCCAGGAAATCGCAGCCGGCGCGTTCGGCACCGTGGCGGATCGCATCCACCAGCACAGAATCGAAGGCCGCCGGCGGGTAATACACCACCTGCTCGAGCGTCACGCCGACCGGGAAGTCGCGTTGCAGCTTGGTTACGGCCTCGCGCAGCGCGGCATCCATGTCGAGCAGGCTGGCATCGTCGGCATGGCGGAAATCGACGGTGAAATCCACTCGGCCGGGGATGACGTTGCGCGAATTCGGATGCACATGGACGCAGCCCACGGTGCCGCGGCCGTGGGGCTGGCGCGCCAGCGCGATATCCACCACCTGCTGCATCAGATGGGTGGCGGCATATAGCGCGTCCTTGCGCAGCTTCATCGGCGTCGGGCCGGCGTGAGATTCCATGCCGCTGACGCTGACGTCGTACCAGCGCTGGCCGAGCGCACCGGTGACCGCGCCGATGACGATGCCGGCATCCTCGAGCACCGGACCCTGCTCGATGTGGGCCTCGAAATAGGCGCCGAAACGTGGGGCGCCGCTGTTCACCGAGGCCGGTGCCGGGCCGGCATAACCGATCGCGGCGAGCGCCTCGCGCACCGTGATGCCCTCATGGTCGGCGCGCGACAGCGCGTGCTCCAGGGTGAAATCGCCGCAATACACGCCCGAGCCCATCATCACCGGCACGAAGCGCGAACCTTCCTCGTTGGTCCATACGCAGACTTCGATCGGTGCCTCGGTGCGCAGGCCGTGGCGGTTCAGGGTGCGGACGACTTCCAGCCCGGCCATCACGCCATAGTTGCCGTCGAACTTGCCGCCGGTCGGCTGGGTGTCGATGTGGCTGCCGGTGGCGATCGCCGGCAGATCGTCGCGCACGCCCGGGCGGCGGGCGAAGATGTTGCCGATCGCGTCGATGCGGATGCTGCAGCCTTCGGCGCGGCACCACTGCACGAACAGGTCGCGCGCCTGTCGGTCGAGTTCGGTCAGCGCCAGGCGGGCGACGCCCCCCTTGTCGGTGGCGCCGATGAGCGCCAGATCCATCAGCGACTGCCACAGGCGGGCGCCGTCGACGGCCAGTGTGGCGGCAGGGGGCAAACGATCGTTCATGGAAGGGCTCCGGTTCAGGCTACAGCGTCGAGGGCCGCGCGCACGGTGTCGAAGATGCGCGCAAGCTCGTCCGGGGTGGAATCGAGGAAAGGCGCGAATTGCAGGATGTCGCCGCCGTTGCGGATCACCACACCGGCTTCGAAGCATTTCAGGAACACTTCGAAGCCGCGTGCGCCGGGTTCGCCGGGGCGCGGTTCGAGTTCGATGCCGCCCATCAGGCCGAAGTTACGGATGTCGATCACGTGCGGCGCATCCTTCAGCGCATGGATGGCCTCCTCGAACACCGGCTCGATGGCGCGGGCACGGGCGAAGGTGTCTTCCTCGCGATACACCTGCAGCGTTGCCAGGCCAGCGGCGGCGGCCACCGGATGGCCGGAATAGGTGTAGCCATGGAACAGCTCGACGGCATTGTCCGGGCCCTGCATCAGCGCCTGGTAGATTTCTTCCCGCACGATCACCGCGCCCATCGGGATCACGCCATTGGTCAGGCCCTTGGCGGTGGTGGTGATGTCCGGCACGACGCCGAAGCGTTCGGCGGCGAAGGGCGCGCCGATACGGCCGAAGGCGGTGATGACCTCGTCGAAGATCAGCAGGATGCCGTGGCGGTCGCAGATCTCGCGCAGGCGCTGCAGGTAGCCGATCGGCGGCACCAGGATGCCGGTGGAGCCGGACACCGGCTCGACGATCAGCGCGGCGATGTTGGACGCGTCGTGCAGCGCCACCAGGCGTTCGAGATCGTCGGCCAGTTCGGCGCCCCAGCCCGGCTGGCCGCGGCTGAATGCCATGTCGGCACGGCTGTAGGTGTGGCGGATGTGGTCGGTGCCGGGCAGCAGCGCGGCGCTGAACACCTTGCGGTTGCCGGGGATGCCGCCCACCGACATGCCGCCGAAGTTCACCCCGTGGTAGCCGCGCTCGCGGCCGATCAGGCGGGTGCGCTGGCCTTCGCCGCGGGCGCGATGGTAGGCCAGTGCGATCTTCAGCGCGGTATCGGCCGATTCCGAGCCGGAGTTGGTGAAGAACACCCGTTCCAGCCCCTGCGGTGCCAGCGCTGCCACTTCGCTCGCCAGCGCGATCGCGCGGTCGTTGCTGACCTGGAAGCTCATGCCGTAGTCCAGCGTGCCGACCTGCTCGCGCACCGCCTCGACGATGCGCGGATGGCAATGGCCCAGCCCCGAGGTCCACAGCCCGGAAAAGCCGTCGAGCAACTGGCGGCCGTCATCGGTGGTGTAGTAGTGGCCGCGCGAGCCGGTGATCACGCGAGGGGTTTTCCAGAAAGCGCGGTTGGCGGTGAAGGGCAACCAGTAGGCGTGGTCTTGGGACATGGCGGGCATCCGTCGAAAGGAAACAGGGTGGCAAAGAGATCTTTCTGCCATCCTAGCCCGAGGTTAAGGTGTAGAAAACGACGGAAAGCGACAGCGAAGTTTCATTGATATGAAACATATCTGCCTATAGCTGCAGCGCCTGGCGGATCGGCTCGCCCTGGATCGAATGATTGCGCTGCCGAATCACTGTCACCAGGCGTAAGCCGTGAAGCGCTATCGTCGTTTGGCGCACCGCATCCACCGCCTGTGTAAGCTGCCACGCCGGCATTCCGTTTGCCCTGTCCAGCCAGGACTCCAGGACAGCCGCCGAGTGAGTGGAGAGGCGCCGATCGTCGGCGGTTTTGACGTAGGCCGTGGCATGAGGGGCGTATCACTGCAGAGCCACCGGCTTCACACCGGATTCGGCAAGTGAAAATCGGTATTTATGCCAGAAACGGGCGACAGTGCCGGAGTGGTTTGACAAGGGCATGGGCCTGGACTAGAACAAATAATCTGGAGCGAACAATATGTGGATTCCGTCTACTCATTCACTGGCGCGTTCTGTCTACTACACTGTTAGGCCTCAACACATCCTCAGTTCTGAGGATGTCGATCTGCCCGATAGAAGCGCTTACTTGTCACCGCCCATATTTTCTAAGCTCGCCGGAGGCTACGAATGAATCACACTGGAAATCTTGTCCTCAGTTTCGCCGTCCTACTCTTGGTTCAGGGATGCGCTTCGTTGAAGCCCGAGGAGATCGCTCGTCCTAGTGAAGTTACGTTGGAGCAGGCTTTGAAGAGCGTAGGACAGGGACTGAACGAGATGCACATTGCTCAATCAGGGCTGCGTACTGGCCTGCTTCCTACTGAGGTTTCAGTGACATTCAATCTTGGTGTGTCGGCCAAAGACTCTTCGAAGCTGACCCTCGACTTTGGCAAAACGGTCGGAGTTACCGATATAAAGGCTGGCGCCTCTGTAGAGGGATCATCCGAAGGCACCAGAGCCAACTCGATCACCGTGAAGTTTCTGAATCTACTGGTTCTGCCGGAGTCCAGTCTTGCGCAGAAGAAAAAACCTGAAGAAATCGAAGCGATCATCAAAGTATTGAAGAGCGCTGGGATTGATATCTTCTTTGTGCCTGCCAACTGAGTAGCACCTATGACTAGAACTCTAGTTTCATTGCTGCTGTGCCTTTGTGGAATTTCGGCTTGTTCAACTGGGTCCCAGAAAAGCACCGACATCAAATTTGTTTCTTCAGTAAGACTCTCTATGGTCTGGTCTCCTCAAGGACCAGACTCTATGGCGAGCCGCACCCGCTCACTGCGCCGGGAACTTGAAAAAGCGGGCTTCACGGTCACGCTCCGCACTACAGGAGAGCCGGAGCCAACTTATCCATTTCTCTTCATCTCTGCACAGCAGGATCGAGATTGGTGCCTCGGCGGCGTTCTGTACGTTTACACCTCAAAGGATACGAGGGACGGCTTTGAGTTGTATCAGCGTGCCTACCCTGATCCTGACGAGTGTTCGGCCCAATTCGTCACTCAGCTTCTCGCGAAAGTTCGTCCCGCTAAATGACATAAACGCTTGCGACCCTAGAAGTTGCTGCCTAACCTTCCCCAAGGGACTTCCCGTCAACACTTTTCTGCAGACCTGCGGCCGCAGGCCGCAACAACGCTTGATCACACATCCATTTTCTTCTCCTGCTGACCACGGTCGAGCGTGATTACTGTGTGACTGGCGCCATCGCAATGGACAAGGACAGAGCAGACTGCCTTTCCCCAATCGGCCTTGTTCGGCACGGTCGTGCCGGGGCCATGCGACTAACCGCTCCGGCTGGCCTCAATCATTCCTCGGCACGACCGGGGCACGGGGATCAGCCGCGACACCCTTCATGGTCGGCCATCGTGTTAGCCAGGCTCTCAGCCGGTCGGTCTGACCTGTTTTGCCTATCGCTTGCGCGCAGTCATGGTGGCTTCAATCTGCAATGTGGTGCTTCAGCTTGCTGCTTGCTCGGACGTCAGCCCCAGCCAGGCGGCAAACTGTCGGCCGTTCTTGAACATCCGTGCGTCACCGACGCTGGCGGTGACCGCATCGGCCGTCAGATTGCCAACGCCGGGCAATTCGCGCACCCGCCGGACAGCCGCATCCTCAGCCTGCTGTGCGGCAATCTGCCGGTCACACTCGGCTAGGCGTTGATCGAGCGCATCGAGCAGGCCAGCGGCGGAAGTGGGAAGTCCTTTTGTAGTCAAGCCGACGCCGCTTCGCGGCGCAGCTTAATTCAGGCTACAAGGGCTTCCCCATTTGTCAAGCAATAGTTCCCCCTGACCTGCAGGGCGGACAATGATTTTTCTTGCCAAACAAATCCCTTCCGAGTGAGCAACAGAGCGCGAGAACAACACGGTGCGGACTGGCCAGACTACAAACGGTCACTGTTGCAGCACTTTATTGGCTGCGGACCCTGATGAAGGACGCTCGCGGGGAACCCATTCGTTAGCCGGCGCAGATGCTGCCGCCCTTGAATTAATCGGTCACGCCCCGCGCAGGTCCAGACCTGTTGTCATCAACGCTTGCCGTCACACGGCGGTCAAATCGATTCTTGCTGAACGGTTGCAGGTTTGGGCTGGATCAGGCCGGCAGCACAAAGGCTTCGCCTCTTCGCAGTACCGCCCAGGCCATGCGTGCATTCTTGGCAGCGATGGCCACCACCGCCTTCCAGTAGCCTCGCCGCTGCTGCAAGGCCATCGCCCAGCGACTCAATGTGTCGGTCTTGTTCTTCGCTGCGGCCAACACGGCCCGGGCGCCCATGACCAGCAAGCTGCGCAAGTAAGGATCACCTGCCTTGGTGATGCGCCCCAATCGGGCCTTGCCACCCGAACTGTACTGGCTGGGCACCAGCCCCAGCCAGGCGGCAAACTGCCGACCGCACTCGAAGTCATGACCATTGCCGATCATGGCCACCAGGCAGGTGGCGGTGGTGTCCCCGATGCCGCTCAGGCGGGTCAGGCGTTGAGCGCGGCTGTCCTGGCGAGCAATGTGCCGCAGATGCTGATCATATTGGGTGATCCGTTCGTCGAGCCGGCCGACCTCGCTGAGCAGGTCACCAATGACCGTATTGGCCCAGCCGGGCAGTTCTTCTAGGCACTTACCCGCCCGCCGGCGCACCGTGGCGACCTTGAGCGGCAGCACGATGCCGAACTCGGCCAGCAGTCCCCGGATGAGAGAAGACAGGAAAACCGAGGGCGGAAGAGCACGATAAATGTGGGATGAGGCGGGAACGGGAAGGCTGAAGTGGGACGGCCCGCAAAAACCTCTTTGATCCTGCAAAAGGCGGGGAGCGTCAGATCAGGCTGATGTTACGGGCCTTGCGCTCAGCAGCTTCGGCGCGGCGGAATTCGTTGACGATCTGGCGAATACGCATCTCGGACAAGTTCCAGCGGGCGGCCAGTTCGGCGTAGGAGCTCGTACGAAACTCCTCATAGATCCGGCGAGCGTTCTCGCGCTGGGCGCGCCAGACGCCCTTGGGCACGTAGCGCAGATCGTTACGGTCGGTGGAACCTTGGAAGGTCTCGGCCACCTGGTCAGCCAGGGCAGCGACCCTGGACATGGGTACGCTTGGCAATTGGCTCGACAGCTCCCACACCACGGTATCGCGGATCAGACGGAGGAGGTCCGGATTCGTCGAGTGTGCTGACGTGGTGTGCAGCTCCGGCGGCGCGGTGGGCCGGGGCGGCTCGATGTCGGCGAACAGATCGAGGTTGGCAGTGACATTGCGCCGTGACTGCAGCAGCCGCACCTCACGACCTCCTGCCATCTGCCGGATGTATTCGACGATGTGGGCCGCCAGGGCGTCAGCATCGACACTGGCGACAGGCCGCACCGCATCTGCCGCGATGTGCTGCAGCAGATCCAGTGCGTCCTCTTCGGCTGCGGGCGCCTTGGGTAACATCAGCTACGCCCTCCTGCGCGCGCTGCGGGGGAAATGTCGAATACCTCGGCGCCTTTTTGCTGCTTGGCTTCGAGCCAACGCCACACCGCCCACAACGAGTCGAATGTGCGAGGGCCGAGCGTGGGCGCCACGACACGCTGAATGTCGGTGACGTGCAGTCCTGTAGGCAGTGTGCCAACAGCGACCAACTCTCCGATCCGTGCGTTGATTGCTGCAGGCAGCTCGCGGGCAGCCCAGGCCTTCAGCCCCTCAATCGCGTGATACTTGTCCGCGCCACGGGTGAAATGGAGGTCGTCGACTCCGGTCATCCGTTTGACGTACGCGGCTAGTGCGGCCTCCGAGTTGCTCCGCGTTGCGCCGATCGCGTGCAGGAGCAACCAGATCGCGCGCAGCTTCGTCGCCTCGGGATCGGTGGCCAGCGGTCGACGTTCCACAGGCTTGACGGTCTTGGGTTTCCTGACTTTGAAACCCGCCCTCTTCATGTGATCGAAGATGCGATTGAGCTCAGGTACCGAGCACTCGGAAGAGCTACTCTTCCCATTGGCGTATTGGGCGACCAGGCGGCGATAGGTGTCATCAGCCATGCCCAGGTCGCGGCGAGCGACGTGAATGAGGCGAACCAACCGGGCACGTTGTCCAGCGCGGGCCGATACGAGTGCGGCGGAGACCATGATCAGACCTCCAACTCGTCGAGCACGCCATCGACGGCATTGACCATCGGCACGTGATACACCGGCGAGCAGCCGGTGAACTTGGCGGAGAGGGTCGTGCCGTCGGGCCACGTGATGTCCATGTGCACAGGCCCGGCGGCGGCAGTACGGTAGAAGCGCAACTCCATATCGAGCGCCAGCAGCCGCCCGAGGTTGAGCATCGAGGCCCGGATGATCTCCGCCTTTTCATGGTCGGTGACGAAGCGCCGGCCTTGGCTGTCGAGTAGCGGCATGGTTCAGTCCTCCAGCATCAGTGGTTTGTTGGCGCCGACGCCCTGGTGCAGTTGTGCACCACGACCCGCGTCGCGGCCGGCGCCAAAAGCATCCGCATCGCGATCAGACCAGTTCCTGCCGGCGTTGCGATCGGTTGTTGAAAGCTGCCCCAGCTTCGGATGCTTGAGCTGCATGTGCGCCTTGATGGCCTCTGCTGCAGGTTGTCGCGGAGGAGTTTGTATTTGTCTTCCATCACTGCACCTCCGCCAGTTCGGCCTCGAACGGGCTGACGGTGAAGTCCTCGCCCTGGCTGATGCTGATGCCCGGCACGTGCGCGACGGCGGCGGGTTCGTTGAGGATGGCTTCCTTGTTCACCTCTGCCTTCTCGCGGATGAAGCGCTTCAGGCCGAGGCGGCGCAGTGCGTCGAGCACGGCATCGGCGCCGGTGATGCGCACCGACGCCGGGCGGAGGCGCCAGCCGATCTCGCCGGTGGGGAATGCGGCGGTCTTCGTCTTGCCGTGCTGGGTGAGGGTGTCGCGGTTGGCCTCGCACCAGATCTGCACACCCTGGGTGAGTGCTTCGACGCGCTGGGCGTGCGGCGCGGCCAGGATCTCCCAGCGCTCCTTCACGGTGGCCAGCTCGTCGTTCATGTCGGCCTGGATGCGGTCCAGCTCGCGCTGGCGTTCGCCGATTTCGCGGATGTGGGCCGCGACCTGGTCGCGCGTCTGCGGCACCTGGATCTGTGCGGCGGCGGTCTTTGCCTTGCGGCGGGCGGCAGTTGCCATGTCAGTCTCCTACTTTCTTAAAAAGGGTTTGCGTGATCGCGTCGAGACGGGCGCGATTGCGCGCACGTTCCTCGGGCGTCAGGCGTGGCGCAGGGAGCGCCGGGGCGGGCTTGGGGGCCGGCAGCGCATCGAGCAGTTGCCGAGGCACCGGCCAGGTGCTGCACTGGGCGTAGAGCGCGCGGAACGCGGCCTGCAGGCGCGGGGCATCGGCGTGCTCCACCCAGGTGGCAGCGCGTGTTGCGAGCGCGGCCAGCCAGATGTCCAGCGTCAGCGTGATTGCGTCCTCGGCCGGCGCCCCGGGCAGGCGCAGTGCGATCAGCCCCTGTAGGCCGCGCGCCACCTCGCGCTCGATCCAGCGTTCAATCACGGGCGCGCTCCTCCAGTGCGGCGATGGCGCCCAGCGTCTTCGACGGGCGGGCGGATTGCGCGGGCGCCGCTACCGGCGCCGCCGTCACGGCCGACGCCGGGCGCTGGCTGGCGATGACTTCGTACAGCCAGCCGTGGCCGGTCAGCGGCAGCTTGAGCCGGCCATGCTCGCGGGCGACGAGCGCCTGAGCGATGGCGGCGATCCAGGCCTCGGGCGGCGCCGGGTGCATGGCGCCGTTACGCTCGATCTCGCCGCGCTGGATGTCGGGCACGATCTCGCGCAGCAGCTTGGCAACGCGATTCATCGACAGCTCGCACCGCGCGGGCCGGAACAGCCCGATGTATCGCGTGACCGCAGCGCCGAGCGCGCCGGACAGTTTGAAGACGAGCGTGAGCGCTTCGCGGGCGTCGTCGTGTGCCATCAACACGTCCAGGCTCATGACCGCACCGCAGTTGGGGCAGCGGGTTTTCATGGGCGCCTCCCGCGGCGGACCGCAAGCAGCGCGCACGCGGCCAGCGCGAGCAGCGACAGCGTGCCCGGCGCCGGCACGGCGCGGGCCTGCCCGGCGTCGGGCAGCGGGACGAACACCGGCCAGGGCTCGCGCCAGGCGGCAGATGGGGCGGGCTCGGCAGCGGTTTCGCAGTCCTTGTCACGCACGGCGCACGGCGGCAGCTCGACCATCGGGCCGCGCGCAAGCGGTGCCGGCGGCAAGGGTGCGACGTTGCGCGCCGCGCTGCGGTAAGCCAGCTCGGGCGGCATGATGGCGGCGGCGTACATCGCCAGTGCCGCGCACGAGCCGGCGCCGAGCAGCACGCCGAGCGCCAGCCACTTGATGCGCAGGCGGCGCAGCGTGCCGGGCGGCAAGCGGCGGATCATCGCGACACCTCGAGCGTGGCAAGCAGCCGAGCCAGGCGATGCACGTCGGCGGGGGCGAGCAGCACGACCTGGTCGTCGTCGATGATGCTCAGGCCGCCGTCGTCGTCGAGCACAAAGAGCACTTCGCACAGTTCGGCCGAGCCGTCGCACAGGCACTCGTGCACAACGTAGTCCTCGGGCGGGTAAAGGGGGGTGTTCATGTCCTTGCCTCCGTCGATCGTTGCGTGCTCTGGCTGCGCATCATCGCCAGTGCAGCCCGGCCGGCCGACGTGATGCTGTAGAACGGCGGGGAGCCTGTTGCGACCGGGTTTGTGGCGGCTGACCCAGCCCTGCTCGCACATGGCGCCGAACAGGTACTGCGTGCTTTTAAAGGTGAGGTCGGCGAGTACGTCGCAGGCCTGGCTGTTGGTCTGCGGGCCGCCGGCATCGAGCAGCGCGAGGATGCGCCGCCTATTGATGGCGCCGCGAACCTGGCCGGGCGAGTTGCACACGGGCGCGCAGAGTTCCTGCAGGTTTGCCGCGGCATGGGCCGTCAGCGCGCGCACCTGGTCGGGCATGGTCGGGATGCTCATGCGGCCTCCGTTGCCCGGCGCGCCTTGCTGCGCGGCGCGTGGGCCTTCTTGAGCGCGGCGGTGTCGTGACGGACGAACAGGAAGGACAGGCGCGGCCCGGTCCAGGCGCCAGCCGACAGCGGCACGCCGGTGGGCCAGATGCCCAGCCACGGGGCGGCATCGGTCTGGGGGCGGTACATCGTTGCGCCGGTGATGCGCGTATCGCGCCACAGCTGCTCGATCGCCGACCAGAAGTCGGCTTCATCGCCGCCGATCAGCGCGAGCACGTCGTCCGTGTTTGATGGGCGTTTGCTGCTTGCCTTGGCGATCGCGGCCATGATGCGTTCGGTGAGCGGAGCCTTGGCGGTCTGCGTCTTCGTGCTCATTGCGGCACCTCCTGCATGGCCATGTGGAAGATCACATCCGCATCGGGCTGAAGGCCGCAGGCGAAGCGCATTGCATCCACTTCCTGCGCCAGCTCGTGGTAGGCCTCGGCCCTGGCTTCGAGCTCGATCACAGCGGAATGGGAGGTCGCCAGCACCCCCAGGCCGAACGCCACCACCACCGGCAGCACCTTGGTTTCCCAGAAGTCGGTGTCGAGGATCTTCATAGCCCCAGCGCCTCCCCCAGTTGCATGCACAAGCCGATGGCGGTCGTTTCGGACACCGTGATGTGGCCGATGCGTTTCGGCGTGGCGCAGCCGCTGACCAGGTGGATGACGATGCGCACGTCCTGGCCGTCCGGCTCGCCCACCGTCAGCGCCACGCGGGCGCCGCGATCGACGATATTCAGGGTCATCTCGATTTCGTGTTGAGTCGCCATGTCACACCCCCTTGATGATGTCGGCGGTGACGCGCGGCGCGCCGTGCAGCGCGGCTTCGTTCATGGCCTTGGTGATCAGCGCATTCACCACCAGCGGGTAGGTCTGGCTGATGACCTCGTTGCCGCCCTTACCGCGCACCGTGCGGCTCAGCTTCGGGTGCATGCGCAAGCCGTCGATCGCGGCGGGGTCGATGACCTGCTCTATGTGCGAGCCCACGCGGCGGAACTTGAGCGCCAGGTAGTCGCCCACCTGGTTGTCGAGCGGCAGCAGCCGCACCACCTCGCAGCGCCGGATCACCTCGCGGGCTTCGAAGTAGCGGCGCTCGTCCAGCTTCTCGTTCAGCTCGGGCTGGCCGATCAGCACGATCGAGAGCAGCTTCTTGAAGCCGTCCTCCATCTCCCAGAAGCGCTTCAGGTACTTCAGCGTCTGGATGTTGAGGTCGTGCGCCTCTTCGATCATCAGCACATGGGTCTGGCCGCTGCGGCCGGACTCGACCAGCGCCTTCTCCACCTGGCGCGCAAGCGCCTCCAGGCTGCGCTTGGGGTGCTCGTTCGGCTTCACGTCGGCCAGGATCGCGTGGCAGATGCTGCCGGCCGTGAGCTTCTCCTTGTCGAAGATCTTGGGCTGGATGACGACGGCCGGCACATGCTCGCGGTTGATGCGGTCGATGGTTTCGCGGCGCAGCGTGGTCTTGCCGCTGCCGGACTCACCCACCACGGCGATGAACCAGCCGCCCGACCTGGCCGCCTGGAACATCGCCTCGCGCACATAGCGCTGATCGGCAGACATGAACAGGTCGTCAGGCCCCTGCACGTCATCGACGAACGGGTCGCGGAACAGGTTGAAGTGGCGTTTGGCTTGGGCAGAAAGCATTTCCGGTTCGATCTCGATAGCGTTTTCGTTGGGCGTGTGGCGGCGGATCTCACCCAGGCGGGTGTTCAGCGGCTTGGTGCTGTGGTGGCGGATCAGGTCCTCGGTCCAGATCTCGGCAATCTCGTCGGCGGGCACGCCACGCTCGACCAGGTAGGCCTCGATCGCCTCGGTGATCTGCTCCCACGGCGTGTGGCTGGGGCGCCAGCCGCGGTTGAGCAGCAGCGTGAATGCGCTGCGGCTGAGCGGCTGGCCGGCAAACTTGCCGCCGGCCTGGATCAGCCGTTCGGCAACCTCGTCGTGGCGAATGCCATGCCGCAGCAGCGTGGCCTTGAGCCTGATCGGCACGGGGGCGGGCTTGTCGGCGAACTTGCTGCCGGTCCCCTTGCCCCTGGTAGATACATCCATCGGTACAATCTCCACTGCAATCTCCATTGCAAACGGGCTTCGCAGTTGGCGCTGCGCTGCCCACCTTTCGGCCTGGTGTGTTGGCGCACATCAGGCCGAATCCTTGTCAGCCCACCGCTTGCAGACGCGGCGGCTGTGTGTTTCCGCGCATGGCGGCGACAATCGCGTCCAGCTCGGACTCGGGAACGCCGTCGGGGTACTGAGCAGCCAGCCAGGGATGCAGGTCCGGCCGCTCCACGCCGCGGCTGCGCAGAGCCTTGGCGGCTTCGAAGTGGGTCAGCGGCGGCGCCTCGAACACCGGCGCGGCGAGGTTGATGTCGGTGCCCTTGCGCGGCAGTGCGGCCGGGATCTCGATGTGCTCCAGGTGACGGACCGCATCGACCATGCCGCCCATCAGCGTTGCGTTGCTGCGGCGGGCCTTGTCCATCTGCTCGGCCGTCATGCCGGGGAACAGCAGCGCATCCAGCGCCTTGCCGCTGCGGTCGGTGTCGGAGTCCGGACGGCGGGCATAGGTCTCGCCGATCACCGGTGCAGCCAGCGAACGGCCGAATGCGTCGAGCTCCTCCGCCACCGGCTCCAGGCGATACACCAGGTCTTCGCCGTCGTAGCGCGGCACGCGCAGGTTGATGGCGCAGTCGCCGAACAGCAGCGGAGACACTTCCAGCTTGTCGCCTGCGCATATCCCCGCCAGCCCGGCCAGGTCGTAGGTGCGGCTGCCCTTGGTGCGCGGGTGCACAAAGCTGATCGTCAGCTCACGCGACACCGTGCGGGTGCGGGTCTTGCCTTCCAGGAAGGCCTGGCACACGTCTACCGGCGGCAGAATGCGCAGCTCGTCCTGGCGAATCTTCATCCACAGGTCGTAGCGCGCCACCGGGGAGATGCCATTGCGGCGCAGCCGTGTGTCCTGGTGCGGAATGGCATTCGCGTTGTAGGCCTCTGCCCAGGCCGTGGCGGCGGCATTCAGCTCTTCCACGCTGTGCACCGGGTCGAAGCGCAGGCGGCTCTCGAACTGTGTTTCCACCAGGTTGTTGCCGCCTTCCACGCCGCCCTTTGCCCGGGCATTGCCCGCGGCATGGGTGATGCTCTCCACTTCGAGCGCACGCAGCAGGTTCTGTACCGCGCTCGATGTATTGGCACTGCCCTTGTCCCACATCAGCACCTTGGGCACGCCATGAAAGCGCCGGCCCGGCTGCTGGCCCCACGCATGCATCAGGAACCTGAACAGGTTCAGCGGGCTTTCACCGGCCGCCTCCACGTACCAGGGCAGAACCAAGCCGCTGGCGTGGTCGTACAGCACGTAGCGCCACACCTTCCACTTCACCCGGGCAAGGCGGTCCAGCTTGTTCTTGTAGAACTCGTCGTCGCGGATCAGGTGCTGCTTGCCGCGCAGGTAATAGACCAGGCACAGCGACGGATCGACCTGGTGCGCATGGTTGGGGTGCAGGCTGCGCAGGCCCACGGGTGCCGAGCGCTCGGCCTGCTGGCTCACGTTCAGGCGGCGCGCGCGCGTCAGACGGTTGAGCTGGCGCACGGACAGCGTCAGCTCGTGGCCGTTGTTTGCTGCGATGCTGGCGGCAACCGGCGTGAACATCGTCTGCTTGCCGTTGGCGCGCACGCTGCCGCGCTGCATGGCGGCCACGGTATTGAGCAGCGCCGTGGATGCCCGCGTGTGCCCCTTGTCGGCCCGAGCCTTGCGGCCGCTGGTCCAGCCGGCCACGCGCTCCAGCTCGGCGTACAACTTGCTGGCGCTCCAGCCATACAGCGCGCGGGCTTCCGCCAGCAGTGCGCCCTTGCCGCCATGCGGCGCGGCATCAAGCCGGCGCGCAAGCTCGCGCAGGTAGTCGCGGGTGGTATCGGGGTGGGTGGCCATGGCGCAGTCCTCAGCCTTCCTCGCCCTGCTCGGCACCCTGTCCGACGTCGGGGTCGAGGCTGTGGCCATCAAGCTCCACCGCCCAACCGGCCAGCGTGGCTTCGTACTGGTCGCGCAGCTCGGCAAGTTGCTGGCACAGCCGGTTCAGGCGGTCGCCATAGAGCACCGCGCAGCTGCGCATGGCGAGCTTGGCCCCCTCGGGGTCTTCCTCTTCGCCGAAGTCGGCCTGCAGGATTTCGCCGTGGGCCACATACAGGCGCCCGATCAGTTCGTCGAGTGTGTCGAAGTGTGCGGAGGCTTCAGCCTTGAACGGTGCGACGCGTTCGTTCCAGCCCTTGGTCACCGGCTGGCTGGTGGTCAGCTCGTTGATCTTGGCGTCCTTGCCCGCCACCAGGCGCTCGAGCGCCTTCTTTTGCTCGCGGGTTTCGCGTACCGCGGCGCGCAGTTCTTTGACCGACATCGTCGCAACATCGTCCAGCGACAGCTCGCCGGTCTGGCCGGTCAGCTCCAGCTCCTCGATCTGTTCGTCGTCGAGGACGAGCATTTCGAAGAGCTTGGTCTGGTTGCCGGCAGCCTTGGTCAAATGGTGCGTTGACGCACCATTTGAGAACTTTGCGGCTGCTTGCATGAAGCGTTTGGCAACGCTGTGCTCCATGCCTAGCACATCCAGCCGCGCCATGAACTGCCCGTGCGCGCAGGCTTCCTTCAGCACGACCAGGCCACGTCCAACTTCGAGGCAGGCCTCCACGCTGCGGCGCATGTTGGCCGAGATGTCGCGCTGGATCAGGTCGGGATCCGTGGCGTCCGCTGGCAGTTGGTAGCCCAGGCGCAGGGCTACGGCACGCACGCGGGCATTCTGCTGCTGCCCGGTAACGATCATCAAATCATTCGCCTGCAGATCGGCACGCACGATCTGCTCATCGATCTGCGGTGCTTCGGCCAGCACCGTCGTTGTCGCCTTGCGTGCCATGGTTACAGCTCCCTGGTGTAGCGGTTGTCGATTTCCTGCACGCGTTGTCGGGCGCGGTTCAGGTGAGTGGAAAATGCCAGCGCGATCTGCACCGGCTTGGGGCCAAGCCGCCAGCGGCCGGTCTCCTGGATCTGCTCGGCAAAGCCGACCACCTTCAGGTTGTGCAGGTCGCGGGTGGCGGTGCCGGGTGTAACGCCCATGGCTTTGGCGTAGTCTCCGGGCGTGATGCCCTGCAGTTCGTTGCCGGCCATGACGACCAGCGCGCGCAGGATGCGTTGCTGGCCGGGGCTGTCGTAGTCGGCCTTGCTCATGCCTTGCCTCGCTCGGCCATCACGGCGTCGATCGCATCAGCGCAGGCCAGCAGCTCGGCCGCGAGGGCGCGGGCCATGTCGGCGCTCAGTTCCTGGTTGAAGCTGGAGAGGCCAAAAGTCTGGTGCAGCCTGATGCCGGGCTTTGCGCCCCAGCCGATGCGGACCGCATCCAGGCTGATGGAGTGGTCGGGGCGGATGTACTCAGAGCTGCGCAGCACGTGCGGGAGGCCCGAGGCGGTAACGGTGAATGTGCTCATGACAGTTCCAGTTCGGGTTGGTCGTTCTTGCGGACGTTCTCGCGGTGCCAGGCCAGCACCTCCAGCCCACCGGTGATCGCCGCCATGCAGCCGTCGCGGTCGAGCCGGCCGGCGTGGAAGTCGAGCAGCGCCCCGACAGCGGTGTTGAGCGTGGCCTGCAGCTGCTGCACATCGGCCGCGTCAGCGCCACGCCCGACCGGGATGTCGATGACCACCCGGTGCGCAGTCGCCGCCAGGTAGCGCAGCACGTGGTCGCTGCGGGTGATGTGCTCCCACGCGGCCAGGCGGTTGATGGGCATGGCATCGGTCTCCAGCCACTTGTAGAGCGTGGCCGGGGTGGTGGCCATCAGTTCGGCAATGCGTTCCACGTTGAGGCGCTGCCGTGCCAGGGCGTGCGCCTTGTCCGCTTCGAAGGCGGCACGCAGGCTGCTGGGCAAGGGTTTCGAGGTATGACGACTCATTGGGCGTGACCTGGTTGGCGTGCTTCTAAAAAGGAAGTCGTTTGGAATGAAATAAAAGCGATTGCGCGGGGCTAAAATCGGGCCATGGTTCAGGCGCCGATCGCAAAGCAACGGGCGGCATCGAGGCCGAGCGTGTTCCAGATGGCAACGAACTCCTCAATGAAGGCGGTGTTCAGCTCGGTCAGGTGAGGGGCGGTCTGTTTGCGGATGTGCATGTCTGGCCTCACGCGGCTGCGCGTTGGCGGCTGACGGGCCGATCGAGGGCGCGCGCGGGGTCGGTGCAGATCTCGCCCGGCTTGATGCCCAGCCGCACGGCGATTTCGTGGGCCTGACCGCGGACGCACTTCTTGCGCCCGCCCAGGACCTCGAACACGAGGTTGGGCGAGAACTTGTTTGCGACCGCCCATTGGGTGATCGAGATGCCCTTGGATCGAAGCTCGGCTCGGGCCTCGTCGGGGGTGCGAAGTTTCATGGTGCTGCTCCTTCAGGGGCGGGCGACACGTTGTCGCGTGTCGATTTAGGTGCCGTTCGTGGTGGGACGGTGTGGGCTAACTATGAGGAACAAACGTTCCTATGTCAACTGACAAAGGGGAAATAAATTGCCTCTTTTCGGCGATCGCCTGCTTGAGGAACGCAAGCGGCTGAAGTTGAGCCAGGAAGAAGTTGCGGAGGGCTGTGGGGTAACTCTTCGGTCGCAACGGAACTATGAGAAATGCGAGCGCTCGCCAGATGCTGCCTACCTTGAACGCCTCGCAGCGATTGGCGGGGATGTCCTCTACATCCTCACAGGGCAGAAGCGGGAAGAGCATCGGCAGGAGTTGCCTGCCGATGAACAGCTGCTGCTGGACGCCTACCGGGCGTTACCCGTGGCAAAGCGCAAGGCAGTGCTGGCGAGCCTGATCACGGGCGCAACGCCGCGAAAATCAGCCGCGGGACCTCAGGTCAAGGGCAACAACAACCGCACTGCGGGCGGCGATTACCACGAGAAGATGTAACGAGATGAATGTTCGGGTCAGGGGTGAGGGAAATCGCACGGCAGGCGGCAATTACACGGAAGACCGGTCCGTTGGCGTTATCCATCTGAACATCGGGAAGCTGTCGGTTGGCGAAGGTAGTCGGATCGCGACGAGGGTGTTGCTGCATGAGGATCTGCATGCGCAGCACCAACATCTTCGTGAAGTGGGCCGAGCCTTGCGCCGCCGGTTCGTGTTGCACCGAACTGTGCTGGTTTTTGCGACATGTTGCGGGCTGTTCGTCGCGGCACTGCTGGCGGGGTGGGGAGCGCCGCCGCGTTCGCCGGTGGGAGCGTTGGTGTTGATTGTTGGATTCGGCGGGGTGATCCCATCTGCGTTGTGGATGGTGCGTGAGCGCAACGCGCTTTATGCAGAGCTGCGCAGGAATCGAGCCGAGCGATTTGCATTGGAATGTGCCCTGGTGCGGGCAGAAGCAGAGGCCGAGGCGCTGGCGCAATTGGCTAAACCAATGAAGACGGGCTGACTAGAATCGGAGATGGGGCATGCGCCGGATGCGTTTGGGTGCTCGAGCAAGCCTCGGAGAATGTATGTCGCATGTATGTTTAATTGGAAAGCTTGTCGTGCTGGCTCTGCTGATGGCTGGCGAAACTCAGGCACAGACGGTGCTCTATAAGTGCGTCGATGGCGATCAGGTGACCTATTCCGAGCGCTTGATCGATTGCAGGCAAGCACCGAAGAAAGCCAAAGCCCCGTCTTCGCAGCCGGCTGATGATTTGCCCCCGCCGGGCGTCAACATGGCTGCCGAGATACAGGCACAGTTCGAACGAGAGCAGGCGGAGCGCGAGGAAGCTAAGCTCGTGAAGGCGGTGGCTGAGCAGGAGCAAAAAAAAGTTGAGGCGGCTCGACTTGAGGCTGAAGCCCAGCAAAAGCTCGAGGAGCAAAAATGGGCTGAAGAGCGCGAGCGTCGGCATGAAGCAGCATGTGCCGAAGAATTGAAGAAGGCTCCTGTTGTTCGCAACAGCGCATGGGATGGCGGTGTATATCAAGTCGAGCAATACCTGAAGCGCGTGCTGAAGGATCCCGGGTCGTTTGATGCAATCGAATGGTCTCCCGTGGTGCGGAGTTGTACTGGGTATGTCGTCAGGGTCCGCTATCGGGCGCGAAACAGCTTTGGTGGCATGGTGATTTCTCAACAGCTATTCAGCCTCGATACCCGAGGTGTTGTTACGGGAGCAGTGGACTTATGAGATGGGGGGCAGCGATTGCAATCTTGTTGCTGGCTTCGGCCGCCAATGCGCAGGTCTACAAATGCCAGGAAGGCGGCCGCACCGTCATCACCGACCGGCCGTGCCATGCCGACTCAAAACCGATCGAGGTCAAGCCCGCGGCGGGCGAAGGGGACCGCTCTGAATACAACTCGCCTGCGGCTCGACGGCAGCGTGATGTGGAGTACGCCCGCGAGCTGCAGCGCCGCGCAGATGAGCGCGAGGCCCGGCAAGAGATTGCACGCGACTACGACCGCCGGATTGCCGAGATAAACGAACGGCAGGATCGCCGGAACTGCAGCTACCTGCAGGGCGAAATCGACCGCTACGAAGCCAAGCTGCGGGCCGGTGCGAGCGCGAAGTTGTACGAGTGGTACAAGAGCGAGCAGGCGGCGGCGCGGGGGCGATATGAAAGGGAGTGCAAGTAAGAAGGGGGGGCATCTAAAACCCTTTAGTCCGGCCCGCCTCGCCCGCGCGCGTAGCCTGCGGGCATGTACTCCGCACGCTATGTCCGAACCCTGATCATCCACTGCGCGGCCACGCCCAACGGGCGCTGGAATACCGTGCTGGATATCGACAGCTGGCACAGGCAGGCCGGCTACCGCCGCTCGCCGAAGACCGCCGAGGCGCGGTCGTTCAACCCCGGTTTGCCCCATGTGGGCTACCACTGGGTGATCTACACCAATGGCGGCCTGGCGAGTGGCCGCCATCCCTCCGAAGTCGGCGCCCACGCCAGGGGATTCAACGCCGATAGCCTGTCGATCTGCCTGCTCGGCACAGACAAATTCACCCGCCTGCAGTGGGACCAACTGGCGCAGCAGGCGCAGTACCTGTGCAAGCGCTACAACATCCCCGTGCAACACGCCAATGCGGCCAACAGCTGGCGCGGCATCTGCGGCCATCGTGACACCGGGGCGCAGAAGGCCTGCCCCGGCTTCTCCGTGGTCGACTGGCTGGCGGGCGACATGGCGCCGCTGGCCGGGCACATCCTGGAGCTGGCATGAGCATCAGCCGCGAGCCGCTGGTGGAAGTCGTGCGCGCCTGGGAGGGGGAGCCGGGGCGGAGTGCGCGCCGTGGCTGTCTGGTCGTCACCTGGGAGTTCCACGACACCGTGGTGCTGTCGGCCGCTACTGGCGTGCTGACGCGCGCCGACCTGCGTGCGCTGGGGGCCGAGCTGCTGGCCGCAGGCGTGCGCACGATTCGCGCCTGGCGCTGCAACGGGCAGCGCCTGCCTGGCGGCCGTTGCGTGCTGCCAGGCGAAACCCACTCGCTGTGGGAGATCGATCTGCCAGCGCTGATGGCCCGGAGCGCACGATGACCGAGCCGTGCCGCAAGTGCTGGTGGAAGAGCATCACGCTGTGGGTGAATGCCCTGGCGGCCGCCCTGGTCGCGCTGGAGGCCGTCACCGGCAAGCTCCAGCCCCACCTGTCGGTGAACCTGTACACGGCTATGTCCATTGCACTGCCGGTGATCAATGCCGTGCTGCGCGTGATCACCACGCAGGGGCTGAAGCTGTGAGCGGCGTGATCGAGCTTGTGCGGCGGTTCGTGCCTGCATGGCTGCTGGTGACGCTGGTATTCACCACGGGTGCGGCAGCCGGGGCGCAACTGGTGGCCTGGGCCAAGAACGCCGAGCTGGCTGAAATCCACCGCCAGCATGCCGAACGGCAAGAAAAGATCGAGCGCGAGGCGCGCGAACGACTACAGCGCGCCCAGGCACGTGGCGACACCCTGACGATTCAGCTGGCCGTTGCGAATGCCGCGGCCGACACCCTGCGCGAGGAACTGGACGATGCGTTATCGAAAGTCACCACTGGCCGGCCTTGCCTCGACGGTGCTGCTTTGCGCGTGCTCGACCGTGCCCCTGGCATCGCCGCCCCTGGAGTGCCCGCAGCCGCCGGCGGCGCTGCTGCAGCGGATGGCGCCGACGTTGCCGCCGATTCCGCGCAGCGCGACGGGGCTGAAGGCGCAGCTGCCTCCGACACCGACGTGGCCCGCTGGGCACTCGGCGCCGCCGGAGAGTACGCCGAATGCGTCAGGCGACTCGATGCGCTGATCGACTGGCATACCACAACCCCACTGCCCTGATTCCATGGACCCGAAAGAACTCCAGCTCTGGCTGAGCATCATCAACACGCTCGTGATCTGGGCAGCCGCGATCTACACCTTTCTGGCGAACCGCAACCGGGTGACGAATGAGCGCATCACCAGCCTGCAGAACTCGCTGACCCGCAATGTTGAATCGTTAAGGGGCGACATGGATAGCCGACTGGACAGGCACGCCGAACGGCTGACGCGGGTGGAGAGCGACCTGAAGCACGCGCCCACCGACGAGGACATCAAGCGGCTACATGCGCGCATCGACGACATGGCCGGCTCGCTGAAGGAGTTGGGCGGGGAGTTCAAGGGTGCGAACCACACGCTGCAGCTCATCCATAGCTACATGCTGCAACAGGGAAAGCAATGAATCCGTTTGCCGAACACCTTGCGGCCGACCGCCGCCTTGTCATCCTGAAACTGCTCGAACAGGCCCCGGACTACCGCGGCAACGCCTATCTGCTGCAGTCGGCGCTGGAGGCCTTCGGGCATTCGGTGGGCATGGATCGCTTGCAGACGGATCTGAACTGGCTGATGGAGCAGGATCTGGTGTTCCTTGAGGCGGTGGGCGGCGTGAGCATTGCCAAGCTGACCCAGCGCGGCGATGACGTGGCCTGCGGCCGCACCACCGTGCCTGGTGTGAAGCGGCCGGCGCCTGGAGCGGTGTGACATGGCACGCAAGAGCAGCGTGCAGAAGCTGGACCCGCGCCTGCGCAGCGCGGTGGACGGGCTGATACGCGACGGCCGCTACACGCTGGACGACATCATTGCCCACCTGGCAAGCCTCAACGGCGGCCAGGCGCCGGTGAGCCGCAGTGCGCTGGGCCGTTACGCCCAGCGTGCCGAGGAGCAGATGCGCCGCTACCGCGAGGCGCAGGAAGTGGCGAAGGTGTGGGTGAACAAGTTCGAGAACGAGCCCGACGGTGACGTGGCACGACTGCTGCCCGAGATGCTGCGCAGCGTGGCCTTCCAGACGCTGGGCAGCATCGGCGAGCGGGAAGAAGGCGGCGATGCACAGGAAGTGATGTTCCTGGCCAAGGCCATGAAGGACCTCGCCAGCACCGACAAGCTGACCACCGAACGCATCCTGGTGATCCGCCAGGAAGTTGCCAAGAAGGCGGCGACCGAGGCGGTGAAGACGGCGAAGGCGCAGGGCTTGTCCGACGAAGCCGCGGAGCTGATCCGGCAGAAGATCCTGGGGGTGGTGTGATCGCATGGGGCGTTTGGAGGCAATGCTGAAATGGTCCCGCAAGCAGATGCATCAGCGCAGGCAGAAACCGCGCATGGCTACTGGTGCGTGGTTTGCGGGCGATGGCTCCCGGCCGATGAATGCGGCGTCATCGCCCACGATGCCGTCGAACATCCCAGCTTCATGCGGTTCGACGAAGAGGAGCGGCCGCAATGACTGACGTTTCCGTCGCCCTGGAGCCGCGCGAGAAACGCACGCCAATGGCGTTACTGCCCTACCAGCAGCGCTGGTGCGCCGACACCACGCCGGTGAAGGTCATGGAGAAGAGCCGTCGTATCGGCCTGAGCTGGGGCGAGGCGGCGGACACGGCCCTGCTTGGCGCGTCAGCGTCGGGCATGGATAGCTGGTACATCGGCTACACGAAGGACATGGCGCTGGAGTTCATCCGCGACTGCGCGGACTGGGCCAGGTCCTACGGGCTTGCCGCCAGCGAGATCGAGGAAGGCGAAGAGGTTTTCATCGACGGCGAGGAGAAGCAGAGCATCCTGGCCTTCACCATCCGCTTTGCCTCGGGCTGGCGCATCACCGCGCTGTCGTCCAGCCCGCGCAACCTGCGGGGCAAGCAGGGCCGGGTGATCATCGACGAGGCCGCGTTCCACACCGACCTGGCGGAGCTGCTGAAGGCAGCGATGGCGCTGCTGATCTGGGGCGGCCAGGTGCACATCATCTCGACGCACGACGGCGCCGAGAACCCGTTCAACGAGCTGTGCCAGGACATCCGCGCCGGCAAGGTGCCGTACAGCCTGCACCGCGTCACCTTCGACGAAGCGGTGGCCGATGGCCTGTACGAGCGGGTGTGCCTGCGCACCGGCAAGGCGCCCAGCGAGGAAGACAGGGACAGGTGGGTGGCGGGCATCCGCGCCCAGTACCGCGACAACGCGGCCGAGGAGCTGGACTGCATCCCGAAGAACTCGGGCGGCGCCTGGCTGAATCGCGCACTGATCGAGGCGCGCATGTACGACGCGCCCGTGCTGCGCTGGTCTCCCCCCGCGGATGGCTTCGTGCTGTGGAGCGACGCGCAGCGCACGGCCGAGATGCGGGCCTGGCTGGACGAGCATGCGGGGCCGCTGCTGGCGGCGCTGGACCCGGACCTGGTCAGCGGCTTCGGCGAGGACTTTGGCCGCAGCGGCGACTTGACGGTGATCGCGCCCTTCCAGGTCGAGCGCAATCTGGTGCGCCGCTTCCCCTTCCTGGTCGAGCTGGCGAACTGCCCGTTCGACCAGCAGCGCGAGGCGCTGTTCTACATCGGCGAGCGGCTGCCGCGCTTTCGCCACGGCAAGCTGGACGGCCGCGGCAATGGACAGTACCTGGCCGAGAAGGCACAGCAGAAGTGGGGCGCGCAGCGCATCGAGTGTGTGATGCTGAGCCAGGCCTGGTACCGCGAGAACACGGCGCCGCTGAAGGCTGCGTTCGAGGACGGCACCATCCTGCTGCCGCGCAGCGCCGACCTGCTCGATGACTTGCGTGCCTTCCAGGTCGTGAAAGGCATCCCGATGGTGCCCGACGTGCGCACCAAGGGCAGCGACGGGCAGCAGCGCCACGGCGATGCCGGCGTGGCCATCCTGCTGGCCTGGGCGGCGAGCTGTGCCGAAGCCGAGCCGGCCGCCGGCGAAACGATCGAGGCCAAAGCCGACACCTATGCCGCCGAGCGGCCGCGCTCGGGCGGGCTGCTCGGCAAGCTGTTCGGGCGCTCATTCCTGGGACGGCGGTCGTGATGGCGTTTCCGCCCGCTGACAGCCGATCGTCCTGCGTTGCCCCCCGATGCACGGCAAACCGGCCGAAACCCGCCTTGTAACGCGTGCAACACGCGTTGCACCGCAATCTGATGTGAGACCGAGATGGGCTTTCGCAATATCTCCCGCAAACTGAACCCATGGACCGCGCCAATCGGTGGGGATGAACAGTCGGCGCGCCTGGTCGAGGCTGCAGGTGCCACGGTCGATGCAGACGACGAATACGGCTGGCGGCGACTGTCGGGCGATGCGTCGCGCGACCTGTCGCCGCTGAGCCAGGACCGCATGCGCGAGACTGCGCTGTACTTGTGGGACGCCAACATGCTGGCGAACCGCATCGTGGAGCTGCCGCTGGCATACATGCTGGCCGAAGGGGTGGAGCTGCGGACGTCGGACCCTGATATGCAGGAGGCGATCACCCGCTTCTGGCGGGACCCGATCAACTCCATGGACGTGAAACTGCCGAAAAAAGTGCGCGAGCTTTCGATCTTCGGTGAGCAGTGCTGGCCCACGTTCGTCAATGAGGTCGATGGCCATGTGCGTCTTGGCTACTTGGACCCTGCGCTGATCGCCACCGTTGTGGTCGATCCGGACAACCCGGAGCAGCCGATCGGCGTTGTGACCGTGCGGGACCGCAAGGGCCAGGTGAGACGGTACCGAGTGATCGTCAACGGCCCGGAAAGCGTCTTCACGTCACGCACCCGGGATATCCGTGAGACCTTCGCTGACGGCGACTGCTTTTTCTTCACCGTGAATGATCTGTCGGTGTCGCGCCGCGGCCGTAGCGACTTGCGTGCGCCGGCAGATTGGGTAGATGGCTACGACCAGTTCCTCTTTGGCGAGATCGAGCGCTACAACTTCCTGCGCGCGTTCGTGTGGGACGTGACGCTCGCGGGAGCCGATGAAGAGAAGGTGAAGAAGAGGGCACGGGAGATTACGGCGCCGCCGCCGGGATCGGTGCGCGTGCATAACGAGGGCGAGGAATGGAAGGCGATCAGCCCGGATATCGGCGCCTATGAATCTGCCGCCGCGGGCCGCCTGTTTCGCAATCATGTGCTGGGTGGCTCGACCATTCCCGAGCACTGGTTCGGCGGTGGCGGCGACGTGAATCGGTCAACCGGCGACAGCATGGGTGAGCCGACCTTCAAGGTGTTCAGCATGCGCCAGCGGTTCGTGAAGCACATGCTCGAATTCGTTGGCTGCTACGTGATCCGCCAGAAGCTGATTGCGAAAAGGGGTGAGCCGGACTGGTGGGACGAGCGCCTGGCCGTCGAGGCAGTCTTCCCGGAAATGACGGCGCGCGACACAACGAAGTACGCCGCCGCACTGAGCCAGGTCGTCACCGGAGTGATGATTGCAATCGAGGCCGGCCTGCTGACCGAAGAAGCGGGCGCAGCCCTGATCGCCTCGGTGGCGGGCCGGCTGGGGGTGGAGCTCGACCCTGCGGCCGAACTGGAGGCCGCCAGGACCCAGGCGGCCAGCCGGCGTACCCGGCAGGCCGAGGAAGACGTGTTCCCCGGCCCCGCGGCGCCCGCCGCCGGAGATGAGGCATGACGCCTGAGCTGTTGCCTTGCCCGTTCTGTGGTGCTGCGGCCGAGCTGCAGGACGTGGAGTGGCTGTTTGGCCGGCGCCGGGCGCTGTGCGCCTGCGTCGAATGCGGCGCGCAGGGGCGGGAGCTCGACTACCGGCCGGGGCCTGATGATGGGCTGCGGGACGAGGCCTGGTACGCCGTGGCCTGCGCCTGGAATACCCGCGCATGACACCGACCCAGGCCGCGCTGGCTGCGCTCAAGGGGCGCAGCGATTTGATCAACGCCACGGCTGCCGAGCTGCGGCAACTGCTAGAGGAAGCCGACCAGGCCGTGCTGGCGATTCTGGCCGCAGCGCCGACCGACTACCAGACCTGGTATCTGCCGCAGCTGCGTGCGGAGATCCGCCGCGTGCTGGTGGCGCTGGGGGATGAGGCGGCAGCGGCGGTCGATGCCGGCGAGGTGAATGCCTGGCGAGCCGGCAGCGCGCTGGTCAACGACGTGGTTGCGGCCGCGGGCGTGCGCACGGTGTTGCCGGCGATCGACGTGCAGCAGCTCGTGGCGATGCGCGCCTTCCTGACCGAGAAGATGCGCGACGTGGCGGTGGATGCGCTCAACGCCATCAACGGCCAGCTCGGCCTGGTGGTGATCGGCGCCCAAACGCCGTTCGATGCCATCAAACGCATTTCCAAGACGCTGAAGGCGGACTCCTACAACCGTGCCCGCACGATTGTGCATACCGAGCTGGGCCGGGCGTTTTCCACTGCGAACCAGATTCGCATGGAGCAGTCGGCCGCGGTGGTGCCCGGCCTGAAAAAGCGCTGGCTGAAGAGCGGCAAGCGGGAGCCGCGCGCCACGCACCTTGCAATCCACGGCCAGGAGCAGCCGGTGGACAAGCCTTTTGTACTGGAAGGCGGTGCGGTGACGATGATGTACCCGCACGACCCGACCGCCCCGGCCCGGCACACGATCAACTGCGGCTGCGCGGCCGTGCCGGTGGTGCCGGGCTGGAAGCGCACCATCAAGGACCCCGACGCCGACGAAGTCGAGCGGGGCCAGCAAGCACTGAAAGCTGCAACTCGGGCCGGACCCCAGGGCGCAGCTTAGGTAGTAAATCCCAAAGCGGTTTGGTCCTGGCGCCGCCACGCGCGCGCGCATCCTCGCCCCGTCACAGTCACATAGACGGAGCGAATGCAATGAACAGGCCCATCGAGCAGCCCCCCATGGATCTGCCCGCCGCGGAAGCGGCGAAGCTGGTCAAGCGCCTGGTGCCGGAGATCGGCGAGGACGGCAACCCGACCGGCAAGGATGTCGGAGTCGAGATCAGTGCAAGTGATGTGCTGTCGTGCCGCGTGCGCGGTGACGTACTTGTCGTGGTGACGACCGCCGGCGAAAAGCTGACGGCTCCGGCGCCGAAGGGCAAGGCCGAGAAGTGAAGCGCATTCCGGCCGAAGGCATCGTCGGTGCGCGGCTGGTTGAGGCCGCGGCCACCGAAGTGCGCACGGTGATCGAGCTCGTGCGCGCAGCCGTGCAGAAGCTGCTTGGGCGGGACTGGGTATGCGTGAATGCGGTGTATCCCGACCGGTTGGTGGTCGAGATCGAGGGCCGTCAGTATGCCTACCCCTACTCGCTCGACGAGAACAACGCGGTGCAGCTGGGCGAGCGGCACGAGGTCGTGACCGCTCATAACCCGGTACGCATCGCCGAGGCTAGTGCTGGCGCCGAGGTCGGCGCCTTCATTGAGGCGGTCGGCGAGCCCGAAGGTGGTCTCTGGTCGATCCGCGTCATCCAGGGCGGTGAATCGGCCAATGGCAACTACTACAGCGACACCGCGCTGAAGGGCTTGGTGCGGCTGCTCGAGGGCGTGCGCGTGTTCGAGAAAACCGACGCCGAGCACTTGGCAGAACCGCGCAATGGTGCCGTGCCCGGCAAGAGTGTGCGCAATCTGCTCGGTGCGCTGACCAACGCCCGCTTTGTGGAAGGCGCGCAGCCGGACACAGGCGAAGTCCACGCTGACCTGAAACTGATCCAGCCCGCTGGCGAGGTCGCCGTGCGAGTGCGTGAAGCGCACGAACGCCACTTGAGCCACCTTTTCGGCTTCTCCATCGACGCCCACTCCCTCACCAAGGTAGTTCGCCGCGGCGGTAAGCGCCTGCGCGAAGCCACCAAATTCCTCAAGGTTCACTCGGTGGACCTGATCGTTGAACCCGGCGCTGGCGGTTCGCTGCTGCGCATCGTCGAAGCCCACGCCCCCCTGGAGGATGAAGACATGGCCCTGCGCCAACGCATGATCGAGGCCGTCCGCGCCCGCAACCCGAATTTTGACGGCGACGCCGTCACCGATGACGAGCTGGTGACGGCATACGCTGGCGCGCTCGCTGCTGCTGGCCGTGTCACCGAAGCACAGGGCGCCGCGAGCGCCGACGTAGCCAACGCCGTGCGCCTAGTCGAATGCCGCATCGTGGCGCGCGACCTGATCGGCGCCGCAAAACTGCCGCAGCCGGCAAAGGATCGGCTCATTCAACGCTTCACCGAAGCCGCTGCGCCTTTCGAGGCTACCGCGGTGACGGCGGCGATCGAGGACGAGCGCCAGTACCTGGCCCGCTTCACCGAGTCCGGCAAGCCGGTGATCCATTTCGACGAGGCGGTGCAGGTCGAGGACCGCAGCGTGAAGATCGGCGAGATGCTGGACAACTTCTGGGCGGGCAAAGACGGCGTGCATTCCTTCAAAGAGTGCTACATCGAAATTACTGGCGACCGCCGTGTATCCGGCCACCTGGGTGATTGCGACCAGGTGCGCATGCGTGAGTCGCTGGGTGATCGCTTCGTCGAGTCGCTGACCAGCGCGAGCTGGGCGAACGTCCTCGGCGACTCGATGACCCGCCGGATGCTTGCCGAGTATGCGCAGGCCACCGACCTGCAGGCCTGGCGCAAGATTGCCAACGCCGTGCCCGTGAATGACTTCCGCACCCAAGAGCGCACGCGTATCGGCGGCTATGGCAACTTGCCCGGCGTCGGCCAGGGGGGGGCCTACGGCGCGTTGTCCAGCCCCGGCGACGAGAAGGCCACCTATGCCGTGACCAAGCGCGGTGGCACCGAGGATGTGACGCTGGAGATGATCCGCAACGACGATGCTGGCGCCATTCGCCGCATCCCGACCGAGCTGGCGCTGGCCGCGGCCAATACGCTGTACGAATTCGTGTTCGACTTCATCCGCAACAACCCGGTGATCTACGACGCCGTGGCGCTGTTTCATGCCACACACGACAACCTGGGTGCGACCGCGCTGGATGCGACCAACTTTGCCGCGGCGCGCCTAGCGATGGTTACCCAGACGCGTGCGGGCAGCAACAAGCGGCTCGCGCTCGGCCCCGCCTCGTTGCTGGTGCCCTTCGAGCAGCAGGAAAGGGCATTCGATCTTTTCGTGCGCAACCAGAACCTGGACAAGACCTTCGTCCAGGGCATCAACCCGGAAGTGATCGTCGTGTCCTATTGGACGGACGCAAACGACTGGGCCACGGTTGCTGACCCGCACCGCATTCCCACGATCGAGATCGGCTTCCTGGACGGGCGCGAGGAGCCGGAGCTGTTCGTGCAGGACACGCCGAACGTCGGCAGCTTGTTCAGCAACGACAAGATCACCTACAAGATTCGCCATATCTACAACGGTGCGGTCATGGACTACCGCGGCTTGCGCAAGCACGTGGTGGCGTAACGGGATACCTCCCCGCCGAGGGCAGTGATCGGTGGCGGCTGGCAGCCGCTGCTACCGGGAGCCCCGCGACTGCCTTTGCCGGCCAACCTGCGGAGGGGTGGATAACCGGTGAGCGGTTTGGTGAGCCCCTCCACCTATTCAAAACCACTGGAGATCCAGAGATGAAAAAGCACTTTTGTGCGCTGATCGCCTGCGCCGCGCTTGCTGTCGGCTGCCTCACCAGCGCCGCTACCGCAGCCGACCTGTCCAACTATGCGGAGAACAGAATCGTCAACGCACTGCTGCGCGGCCAAGCCCTCGATGCCCCGGCCACCGGCCACTGGGCATTGGGAACCGATCTCTGCTCCGACGCGGGGCCAGGCGCCGAGGTGTCAGGCGGCAGCTACGCCCGGGTGCCGGTGGTCGCATCGATGGCGAACTGGGCAGGCACGCAAGCGGCTGGCTCGACCGCAGCAAGTTCGGGCACCAATGGCACTACCAGCGACAACGTGCCGATCAGCTTCCCGCAAAGCACTGCAGCGTGGGGGAATCTGCAGTCGGTATGGTTGATGGATGCGGCCAGCGGCGGCAACCGGTGGATCTGTATCAACCTGACGACGCAGTTCAACGTGAGCGCGGCGGGCGTGACAGTATCGTTCCCGGCCGGAATGCTGACTTTCCAGATCGACGACTGAGGCGCCGATGTCGCAGAGGCATAAAACGTTCGGCCCAGGCGTGGGCGGCACGGCCTGGGAAGAACGCCACGTTACCGACGCGCACAACCTCGGCGACATCAGCGGCGCGGTCACGATCGGCCTCGACGACGGCGCGGTGCAACTCGGCCGTGTGGTCGAGAACGTCACGTTTACGCTGCCGGCCGTCGAGGCCGGATTGTCCGAATTCCTGACGCTGATCCTCGACAACGATGAATCCGGGGGGCGGGCAATCACGGTATCTGGCGCGCAGTGGATGCACGGTGCTGCGCCCGAGTTCGACGATGCGCCGAATGCCCGTAATGTGCTGGTGTGCCGCGGTGTGGGCCTGGTTTGGATCTGTGATGGAGGGCCGGCTGGATGATGTATTACATGCTGCCGGACGGAGCGCCGACGTCGTCGCTGCGAGAGCTGATCCCCGGCGTCATCAACCCGGAATATCTCAGCGATGATGAGCTGGCGTTGCACAACGTTGTCCGCTGCGTCGTTGTCCGGCCGCAGCTTGAATGGTGGCAACGATACGGAGAACGGCAGATCGACGCATCGTCAACGCCCTGCGTGATTGAATGGGCCGTCGAGGAACTGCCGCTCGACGAAGTGAAGGGGCTGGCGTGGGGGCGGGTCAAAATCGAGCGAGCTGAGCGCAGAGCCGATGGCGTGGCATACACGTTCCCGGACGAGTCGGTGGGCCACATCCAAATCCGCGATGAAGACTTCGGAAACCTACTAGCGATCCACGCGGCGGCGACGTCCGCCTTGCTTGCCGAGTCTTCGGCGCCGATTCCGTTCACCGACCGTGAAGATGTCACTCGTTGGTTGTCTCCTGCCGATGCCATGGCCGTAGCGATGGCGGCCTTCGCGCGCGGTGCGGCTGTGCATGTGCAGAGCCAGGTGATGCGGAAGGCGATCGGTGCTGCTCAAACGGTGCCTCAGGTCGTCGCCGCGGGTGAGTGGGGTGATTGATGGCGCAATACTTCGCCGACTTTTCTGACTATCCGGACGGGCCGCTCCCGTCCAGCATTGTGCGCATCTGGGATGTTGTCGATGCGGTGACAATTGTTAACGGGTGTCTCTCGTTCAGAGATTCGGCTAACAGACGCGCAATTGCGTACATACCGGACGCGCCTAAAACGAGTGGCGTCACTGAGGCGTACATGCGGTACCACTCGACGGTAGCTGTTAAGACGATTCCGATGCTTGTGTTGCGGGGCACAGTAGCATCTGTCAATGGAGCTTCTGGGTATCAGGTGCTCCACCACCGAGATAACACGGCGCTTGAGATTCGTCGCCGCATCATTGGCGCCGAGAGCTCCCGTTTCGCTTTTTTCTATGCTCCTCTGCTGGCTAACACAGTGTATTGCATGCGTGTGAGAGTTGAGACTGAGCCGGGATTGGTGCGGTTCGGCGCGAAAGTGTGGGCGGCAGATACGATTGAGCCTGATAACTTCACTGAGCTGACAGATACAGCTGCGAACCGCATTATTTCTGAGGGCATTTTCGGCTTCGGTTCGATGGGAGGCTCCGATTCGACTGGTTATGTGCGTATCGCTGCTGTCGGTTTCGGTACTGATGGCGACGCTGCTCCAACCGCAGCTGCAGTACCCAGGCGCGCGCCCACCCCGCTCTTCATGACGCCCTGGTGATCGATCACATGGCGTATTTCGACCCAGCATATTTTGACCCGGCATATTTCGATGCCGGTCTCGAGCAGCCGCTCGGCGCTGCCGGCGCCGCACAGGCGACAGGCGCGGCGCTCGCATCCGCCGATCTCGTAATCGCCGGCGTCGGCGTGTCAGTCGCCAGCGGGAGTGCGGCGCCCATAGGTGTCGGTGCGCTCGCTGCGGCAGGCGCAGGATCTATTGCCGGCGCGGCTCGCACAGCTGTCGATATTGCCCTCTCTGCCATTGGCCTGTCCGTCGCGACTGGTAAAGCGACAGCGGATAGTGCGGCGGTCGCCAATGTGTCCCTCGATGCCGCCGGCCTTGCCCGTGCTGCGGGCGAAGCCGGCCTGTCAGCCGGTCTTCTGCTCGCTGGTGCCGCTGCGGCGCGGAGTGCAGGGCATGCCGCGCTCGCGCTGGAGTTGCAAGCGCTGGCTGGTGGCGCGGCGCGGGCGGCAGGCAGTGCTGCTGTTGTTGGGAGTGAGGCTGGGCAGCTGTCTGCCCATGGTGCAGCTCAGGCACTGGGGGCCGCCGCGCTGGTGCTGCAGCTGCGACTGCAAGCTGCAGGCGGTGCAAGCGCCCGGGGCCAAGCTCGGGCCGATGCGGGTGCTGCGCATCCCCTGGCCGCAAGTGGCGGTGCTGTGGCGGACGGCGCCGGGCTCGTATCGGCCGAAGTGACGCTGACCGGTGCGGGTTTTGTTCGAGCGATGGGGGCCGGCTACCTGGTCGTACAAGTGGATCTGGCTGCAGCGGGCCACGCCACCGCCGCCGGCGCGGCCGTTGCCGTGGATGCGGAAGCGTTGGTGCTGATCGAATCGCCGCGCTGGACTGTCGATGCCGCCGGGCGGCGATGGGTGGTGGGTGCATGATCAAGAGGCTTCCCGAGAAGCGGCCCGCCGAGGCTGTTACCGTGACGTTCCGCTTTGCCCGTGAGTTGGGTGAAGGTGTGACCTTGGCGCCAGGCGCAACCGTGGTTGTGACAGTGCGCAAAGGCGTCGATGCCGCGCCGCAGGCGATGCTGGCCGGTGTGCCGGCAGTGTCGGGCACGAATGTGCTGGCGCGGCTGCTGGGCGGACTGGCCGGCACGGAATACCTGCTGAGCTGCACTGCGGACACCAGCAACGGCGACCGCCTGGTGCTCGATGCGGTGCTGCCCGTGACTGGCCCGCGCTGACGACAAACCAAACCGCTTTAGTCCAGCCCTGCCGCGCGCGCGCGGCACGATGCGCCCATTCACAAGGGGTGCAGGATGCTGGCCGAATTCCGAGATCTCGTCGATGACCTGGTGCGCGATGCCGCGCAGTGGGTGACACCCACGCAGCGCGAGCGTGCGATTGGGCTGGCGCTGGTGCGCTACAGCGCGGACCGGCCGCGTGGGGTCGTCGAGGATGTGATCAGCGCCGGCGGCGCCGTTCTGCCGCTGCCTGCGCAGTGGGCGCCGGGCGAAAGCCAGTTGCGCAGCATCGAAACGCCGCCGGGTTCAACTCCGCTGCCGGCTACCGCATGGCGCGTCTATCGCGCGCCGCTGGGCGAGGAAATCCAGCTTGCCATGCAGCTGCCGGCCGACCAGGTCGCGCGCTTGGTGTATTCCGCCCCTCATCTCCTTTCCGACACCGCCGATACCCTGCCCGCCGCGCATCGCGAGGCGGTGGCCTGCTATGCCGCCAGCCTGCTTGCCGAGCAAGTGGCGACGGTGCATGCCAATGCGTCCGACCCGACGATTGCCGCAGACAGCGTGGATAAGGCCCACCCGGCGCGAGAGTGGGCGGCACGTGCCAAGGCGTACCGCAACCGTTATTTCGCCACGCTGGGCATCGAGATCAACGCCCAGGGCGTGGAGCAGCCGCGTATCGAGGCGGCCGGGGTGGTGGTGGATCTGGATCTGCCCACCAGTCACGGCCGCGGCCGCCTTTACCGGAGGCGCTGATGATCCGGGTCGATTTCGAGGCGCACGACATCGAGCTGCTGGCGGTAGCCATGGAGGCGTCGCCGCAGGTCGTGGTCGATGAAATGGGCCGCTACATGCACGAGGCGACAGCGCACATGCAGGCTGAGGTGCGAGAGCGCACGCCCACGACGCACGGCACATTGCGAGCATCGATCCTCGGTGACGTACGGGTGCTGCCCGGCATTGCGATCGAGGGTATGGTGGGTAGCTCGCTGGCCTATGCGGTGCCCGTGGAGTTGGGCAGCGGCCCACACATGCCGCCGATCGAGCCGCTGGTGGAATGGGCGAAGCAGAAGCTGGGGGTGCGCGGCGAGCAGGCGGAATCCGCCGCCTGGGCGGTGGCGCGCGCAATCGCGCAACGCGGCACCCTGGGCGTGGGGATGTTCAACAGAGCGCTGGCCGCCAACCGGCGCCAGCTGGTCGACAACTTCGGCGCGGCCGTGGGCCGTATCGCCGCACGCATTGGAATCCAACGATGAGTCAGAACACTGCGGCCACCCGCGCCGCGCTGGTGGCCGCTCTTGCTGCCGTACCGGACGTAGGGGTGGTGCATGCCTGGGAGCGCTATGCGAAGGATATGGCGCGCCTGCGCGCCCTGTACGTGGTGCAACTACCCGAGGGCGACCAGCTGCGCGGCTGGTACGTGCGCCGACTGGCATTCCGAGTGGCGCGCAACGGCGCCAGCCGGGCATTCGTGCATACGACCTGGTTGTTGCGCGGGTTGATGGCCGTGTCGGACGAGGCACAGAGCGAACTGGTGTTCGACGACCTGGTGGATGCGGTGCGCCTGGCAATCGAGGCTGACCCGACGCTGGGCGGTGCGGTGCAGACGACGCTGTTCGAGAAGGAGCTGGGGGCGCAGCTGCAAGCGGCTGGCCCGGTGATGTTCGCAGGCGTGCTGTGCCACGCCGCTGACCTGGTCGTGACAACCGAAACCCTGGAATAGGAGGCCTGTGATGGCTGGAAAGGATACGAAGGGCAAACCGGTGGCCGAGGCCGAGGGAGTGCCGCAGGAAATGCTGCTGAAGCGCCCGCTGCAGTATGCCGGCCGCAGCTGGCCGAAGGGCGAGGTGATCAAGCCGCGCGAGCTGGGCCTGCGGGCCGAGAATGTGAAGTGGCTGCGTGATGCTGGCGTAGCCGAAGACGTTGAATCCGAAGGGAGTGAAGCATGAACGGGCAGGAGCTGAAGTACTGGTCGCTGCAGGGCACGGTGGACTTTTTCAATCGGGTGAATGGCATGCCCGTCGGCGGCAACTGGCTGGGCGATTGCTCGAGCATCCAGTTCGAGCCGAGCCCGCAGAAAGAGGACTTCAAGGAGAACCATACCGGCTTCCGGACGGTTGGCCTGTCGATGTACCAGGGCGTGGAAGCAACGATCGCGATCACGATGCACAACGTCAATACGACCAACTGGGAGCTGATTCTGGGCGGCGACAAGGTTGCTCAGGATACGACCGCGGTGGTCGACAAGGAGTTAACGCCGACTGCGCTGGCGGTGGGCATGACCTTCTTGCTGGGCGCCTTTGACGTGGGTGCGGTGACGATCGAGGACAGCACGCCCGCGGGCGCGAAGACGCTGACCCTTGGCACGAACTACACGCTGGATGCAAAGACAGGCCGCGGCCAGATCATCGATCTGACGGCGGGCGGGCCGTTTGTGGGGCCGTTGCTGGGCAGCTTCACGCCTGGCGCTGATGTGAGCTACATCAAGATGCTCAGCAATACCGAGCGCGAGCAGTGGATTCACATTTCGGGCAAGAACACCGCGGTGCAGGGCATGCCGCGGATGGCGTTCGATTTCTACTACGCCAAGGTGCTGCCAGCCTCGATGCAGTTCATCAACGAGAGCCGCGGCGAGGCGGTGCTGAACTGCACGGTGCTGGGTGACCCGACCAAGCCGGCGGACGGTGACCTGGGCGTGTTCGGCCGGGCGGTGATGTTCTGATGGATACGCCAGCCGAACAAGACCAGGACCAGGACGGCCTGGCGCAGATCCTGCCGCAGGTGGTGGGCGTGAAGGTGGCGGGCCGCGAGGTGCAGGTGGGCGCGCTGACGCTGGGCGAGCTGCCGCCCCTGATGGCCCTGTTGCGCCGCACCGGGATGGATGGGGCGATGGATCCGATGCGGCTCCTGGTGGAGCAGCCGGACGTGGCGATCGAGGCCGTGGCCTTGCTGACCCGCCAGCCGCAGGAGGAGATCGAGGCGATGGTGCTCGATGACGTTGCCGCCCTGCTGTATGCCGCAATCGAGGCGAACCGCAGTTTTTTCGTCCGGTACGGCCCTCTGCTGCTGGGGGCCGTGGAACGGATGCTGGCGGGGGTTGGCCGCTTGTCATCGCCCGGCTGATCGAGGCCGGGCATTCGTTTTCCGATGTGCGCGGCTACACGCTGGATCAGCTGGCCGCCTTCGCCCGCGCGCACGGAATGCTGGCGGCGCAACGGCAGCGTGATGAGCTGGTGGTGGCGCGTGCCGCGCAGGCGACGCAGGACGGCTTCAGGAAGGTGATGGCGGCGCTGGACGAGGCCGCAGCGGGGCGCGCTTAGCGGCGCGGGGCCTTGCCGGGCAGGTAGAGGGCGGTGAGCACCACGGCGGCGATGGCCGCGACGAGCGCGCCGGTGCCGAAGGCGGTGTGAAAGACGCTGCCCATCACGAACAGCGTCACCGCGGCGAACAGGAACCCAATCAGGTTGAGCATGGCATCCACGAATCAATCAATCAGTCTGCGCATTTCGGCCAATGGCGCCGAGGCCGTGCGCGAGATGCAGAGGTTCGGGCAGAGCGTAGGCGATGTCAAGAACCGGATTGACCAGACTGCCCATGCGACCAGCGCGCTGACCGCCTCGATGGCGAGGATGGGGCATTTCACAGCCGGGCTGCTGGGGTTCCGCGAGCTGAGCCAGGCGGCTGATGCCTACGGCCAGTACGCCAGCCGAATGCGCATTGCTACGGACAGTACGGAGGAATACGAGCAGGCGCAGCGCCGGATGGTGAGCAGCGCCAACGAGACCTACCGCAGCATCAACGAGACGCGCGAATCGTTCATCCAGATGAGCCCGGTGCTGCGGCAGATGGGCTTGTCGCTGAACGAGAGCATCGACGCGATCGACACCTTCAGCGGTTTGCTGGTGGTGAATGCCGCCAGTGCAGAACGTGGCGCGCAGGCGCAGGCGGCGCTGTCGAAGGCCTTGCAGGCGGGGCGGGTCGATGTGGACACCTGGCAGACCCTGCTGAGTGCAATGCCCTCGGTGGTGTCGCTGCTGGCGGAGTCGTCGGGCATGGCCGAGGCGGAGATCCGCAAGCTGGGCATCAGCGGCAAGCTGTCGGTGGAGATGCTGACGCAGGCGCTGGTGAGCGGCAACGAAACGGTGATGGCGCAGGTGCGGGGGATGCCGACCGCTCTGGCCGATGCGCTGACCCTGCTGAATACGGCGTTCAGCGAGTTCGTGGGGTACGCAGACGAAGTCAGCGGGGTTACAGCGGCGTTGGTGAAGGGCATCGTGGCGCTGGCGGAGCATTTCAATGTGCTGGCGGCCGGGGCGATGGGTGTGGCGGCGGTGCTGGGCGGGCGCTTCGTGGGCGCGCAGTACGCCGCGGTGCGGGCGACGGTCGAACGCATCCAGGCGGAACGGGCGGCCAAGGTGGCGGCGGCGGAATCGGCCGCGGCGGAGGCCCGTCGGGCGTTGGTGGCGCAGGAGGCTGCGCTGGCAGCCCAGGCTGCTGCCCGGGCGAAGTCGGCGGCGGTGCAGCTTGAAGTGGCAGCCGACCGGGAGCGGGTGCTGTCGGCAGGCCTAGCCGCCGAGCAGGAAATTGCGGCACGCCAGGCGCAGTTCGCGGCGACGGCTTCGATCATCCGGCAGGAGATTGCGCTGGAGAAGCAGCGCCTGGCGGCACAGATCAACGACGTGGGGCGTGCCGCCCGCTTGCGTGAGCTGGCGGCGCTGTCGCAGCAGCTGCAGGCGGCCGAGCGTGGAGCGGCCGCACAGGCGTCGGCGCTGGCTGCACAACGTGTGGCGAACGAGCAGGCCGTGGCGCAGGCGGCAACTGCGGGGGCGGCAAAGATTGCGGCAGCGCGCAGGCTGGAAACCACCGCGACCGAAGCGGCGGGCGCGGCGACCTTGAAGCTGCGCGGCATGCAGGCCGCCGCCCAGGGCGCAGCGACGGCCACCGGGCTGGCGGCAACGGCGACGGCGGCATTCGGCACGGCGGTGGCGGCGCTGGGCGGGCCGGTGGGCGCGCTGATCACGGTGCTGTCGCTGGCCGGCATCGCCTGGTCGATGTTCGGCAGCCGCGCGGAAAGCGCTGGCGAGAAGGCGGCGAAAGCCGCAGAGCGGGTGGAGGAGGCAAAGCGCCGAATCGACCGCGAGAAGAAGTTCGGCGCCGGCGATGCGGCAGACTTCCGTGAGGCGATCGCCCACCTGGAGGCTTTGGTTGCACGCGATGAGGCCTTGCTGAAGGCCAATGAGGCGCAGCCGGACGAAAGCTTCATGGCGGGGGCGGTGGCGGCCCGCGCGGCGCAGAGCCGCGCGCTGCTCGAGGAAAATCGCAAGTACCTGGCCGAGATCGAGGCGCAGGAGGGGGCGGTTGCCGCCGGCCTGGCCAACCTGCGCGGCGCAGCCTGGACGAAGTTCATGGACAACGGGGCTTTCGATACGGAAGCTCAAAAGGACTTGCGCAAGTTCGAAGAGCTGGCCCGTGGCTATGCCGAGGCCGTGGCAGAGATCCAGAAGGCACAGCCGGGCGTCGATCCGTTGTCGACGTCGGAGGGCATCCAGGCGCTGGCGCGCTACCAAGGCAAGCTGAAAGAGCTGCAGGGCGAGTTCAACAAGACCGCGCTGGCGGCGCAGGAGCGTTTGCGTACGCCCTTAGTGGATGCGATCAAGGCTGGCACCGAAGAGGCCAAGCGGCTGAAGAGCGAGATTGCCGACCTGCTGGCCCAGGCGGCGAACATTCGCGCGGGGGTGGCCGGCGCCGGTGCTAAGGCCCAAGAGCGGCGCGACCGGATGCTGAGCCCGGAAGAGCGCGAGGCGACGAACAGGCAGCGGGCGAACGATGCGCTGAGCGAGGCCACGCGCTACAGCACCTGGGCGCAGAACGCTGCACTCGATGGCCGCGCCGAGAAGGCGCAGCAGTATGCGCAGCGGGCGGCGGAGCTGATCAAGCAGGCGAGCGCGGCGGCGGACAGGCTGACCGATGATGCCGACGCGGCGGAAATCTTCGACCGCGTTGCGGAGGCCGAAGCCAGTGCGCTGGAAGCGCAGGCGAAGGCCAAGGAGAAGGAGCTTGCCGCGAAGGAAGCAGGCATTGCGAAGTTGCGTACAGAGCTGAGCGAGATCGAGGGCCGTATCGTGCAGCTGAAAGCTGATGCTGCTGCACTGAAGGTGAACGCGGACACGAAAGATGCCAAGACGGCGCTGGATGGTGTGAAAACCGCAGTCGATGCGATTCCGGCCGAGAAGACGGTAACGATCAAGACCGTGACCGAGTCAGGGGTAACGTTTTCGGATGCTGCGGGGGTTCCGGGCTTTTCGATCGGCGGCTGGACGGGGCCGGGCAGCAAGTACCAGGCAGCCGGCATCGTGCATGCGGAAGAGTTCGTGAACCGCCGCGAGGTGGTCCGCCAGCCTGGCGCGCGGCCTTTCCTGGAGTTGTTCAACCGCTTTGGTATGCGGGCGCTGGATATCTGGCGTAACGGCTATGCCCAGGGCGGCCTGGTGCGGGCGGCGTCGCGCATCGGCGCGGCGGGCTCGGCGTTCGGTTCGGCGCTGTCGAGCCTGGCTGTGCCAAACATGGCCGCCATGGGAATGGCGCCGGCTGCCATGACGGCGGCGGCCGCGGCCAGCCCTGCAGCCAGCGCCGGCACGCCGGTGGTGCTCGACTTCGGCCAGCTTGGCCGCTACAGCACGACTGCCCAGGATGACGTGGCGGAGCAGATCGTGCGCACCTTCCAGATGGCCGCGTTGCAGCGGGGGCGTCGCCGATGAGCCGCCGACAACCCGACTTGATGATCGACGGCATGCGACTGCCGCTGCAGGCCGCCGGCCGGATTCAGCAGGAGTACGAGGATAGCGGCGGCTTTACGCTGCTGCGGCTGGGCCAGGGCGCTGCCGTGCCCCAGCAGGCCTGGCGCAAGGTGCGGACGACGCTGTCGGCTACGGGGCTGATCCCGCCCGGCTTGTCCGGCCGCGACTGGACGCAGCCGTTTGCGCTTGGTTGTGTGCAGGCCCGTAGCCTGCAGGCCGCCGGAAACGTTTTTGTGCTGCCTGCGGGGCGGCGCACCGATGCGGAGCCCTACGGGTTTGCCGTGGATGCCGCGGGGCGGATCAAGCCCGTGCCGGTGATCATGGTGGGCGATACCGCCACGCTGGCCGTGCTGGCGGGGGCGGTGAGCTATCAGGTGCTGTGGTACCCGGTGATGACGGTCTATGCGCTGTCGGGGGTGCGGCCGCAGTACGACGCCGCCGGTGCAGTGGCGTCGTGGGAACTGGTCTGCGAGGAGGTGTGACGTGAGCGGTTCGATTGCTTTCGGAGTCTCCCCTGGGCGCGACGACGTCATCGTCACGATCGAAAAGCTCGAAGCCTTCATCGGCGGGGTGTGGATCGACTACACCGGCGCCCCCGTCGTCGAGGAGGGCGAAAGTAACTTCTCTGAATATGTTCCGGGCGTGGGCTATGTCGGCCAGCTCGGCGAGTGGTGGTGCGATGCCCATCTCGAGGCATTGTCTCCAGCAACGCCCTTGCCCGCCCAGATTCGCATCACCGCCCGCGGATCCGAGGCCGTGCCGCAGGTCGAGGCATACGTAAACGTTTACGGCGCAGACGGAAGTTCGGTGTGGGGCGGTACGGTGTTCGAGCTGGGCACATCGCCGACCGTTGTCACGTTCGATGTCGAGGCCGGCTTTGTCGGCCCGCCGTGGCAGCCGCCCATCGAGCTGCCGATCGTCGTGACGGTTGCGCGGCCGGTCATGGGCTACGTGCAGATCAATGCCAGCGCGCCGTCCGGCGAGGTCATCGTCACAAAGATCGAGACCCTGCAGGATGGGGTGTGGGTCGACAGAACGGGAGAGCCCGAGCCTGCTGGTCAGCACGCCGGGTATATCGAGCACGCCCCGGGCGGCTACAACTTCGGGCGGAACGGCATCCATACATTGTCGCCCGGGTACATCACCGCGCTGCGCTTGACCTGGTACCGGACGGGCGGCGGGGTTACGGTGAGCTTCGACGTGCTCGCGCGGGACGTCGCCGAGTCCTACTTCCTGGGGCTGTTCAGCGCATCGGCTGGCAGCGCAGGGAGTAGCGCGGCAGCGCCGATCGTGACCACGGTGCCCGGGATCGATTTCACGGGGTTCTCGGTAGTCGATGCGGGTGATCCCGAGCTGCGTATCGCGCTGCCTGTTTTGGTCTCGGTGACTCCCCCGCAGGCGTCCCGCATCGTGCTGCCCGTCCGGGTCCAGGTGGCGACACCAGACCGATTCGTGCTGCCCGTCGACGTACATGTTGCCGCCGCCATTGCGGCGCCAGGTGCGTCGCCCTGGCCGGCCGCGCCGAATGGCGCGTGGCGGGCGGTGGTGGTCCTGGGCGGCGAGGACATCAGCACGCGGCTATCGGGCCGTGTCAGCGTCTCGCATGGCGACAATCAAGCGGCGACCGCGGAGTTTTCGATGCTGCCCACAGTGGCGTACGAGCTCGATCAGCTGATCGGCAGGCCGGTGCGCATTGCGTTCGCCGCTCGCGCCAATCCGGTGGCTTACACGATCTACACGGGCGTGGTCGACGTGGCGGCGATCGACATCAACACCGGCATCATCACGTGCCGGTGCCACGATCAGCTACAGGAGCGCGCTGCGAACCTGTCGCGGGACTGGATCGACGCCGAAGTGAGCGGGAGTTGGCATGTTGCGATCGATGGCGAGCCGGAAAACAACCGGGAGTACCTGGAGCAGCGCATACAGAGCGTGCCGGCGTCGTACGCGATCGACCCGCTCGGCGTGTTCCGCGTGCTGCCGTGGCGTGGGGCGGAATTGCGGCATGAGACGATCGGGGCCGATGACTGCGTTGACGGTTCGCTTTCGCTCGATATGCCGAGCCGCGGCGAGATCGTGACGCGCGTCGAAGTGCGTAGCGAATACCGCTACGAGCGCCTGCGCGCGCGTGGTGCGCGGGCGCAGTACCAGCAGCCGGTCACGTTCTTCCAGCCTGTGATTTCGCTCGCCGGGAGCGCGGTGCGGCCCGGCAAGCAGATGCTGATGACTGCCATGATCCAGGGCGCGACGGATTCAATCGGCGGGTGGATGCTCACCGGGCGGGAGATCGATCACCCCCCAGCTCGGACGTGGAACCTGGGTTCATCAGAGCTCAACCCGTATATCTGGTACATCACTGCCGCCGCGGCGCCGTCTTTTGCATTGGGGTTCCGCGCATGGTTTGCGACGCGCTGGCTGCAGACCGTCACCGAGGACTACACGCTGACGGTTGTCTGCCCGGCGCTCGAAGCCCGCCTGGGCGTTCCCGTTTCAGAGCAGATCGGCGCGTCGCTGCAGGCCGAATTCGACGGTGCAGATTGGTCGAGTGATTCGAGCATCGCGCCGTTGCCGATTGCCGATCGCGCTCGCTTTATCGGTGACCGGATCGTCGCGCATCAGCCCGATGGCGCGGCTCCAGCGGATCGCGATGCACTGCTGCGTGCACTGTTGGATCGCGCCCGGATGCGCATTCACGGCAGCACGCGCACAGGGCGTGCGGCGTTTGATCTGCCGCTGCGCCCCGATCTGTGGCTCGACTGGCATATCACGCTGGAGTCGTCGCGCGTCCGAGTTGCCGGGAAGGCCGCAAAAGTCTCGCACGAAATGGACATACAGAGCGGCGCTGCAATCACGTCTGTCGAGCTGGCGTTCGGGTTGCCGGGGGATGCAGACGTCGCCATGCCGGCGTGGCTGCTGCCGCCGGCGCCGGAGGATACGTATGTGCCGCCGGTCGGGGCATTTTCGTGCGAGATCGGCACCTACGTCGGGGGCGATGCATCATCGCCGCCGTGGGACGAGGATTCCATGGTTGGGTTCTCCACAAACTATCAAGACGGCGGCGACGGTGACGCCGAGTACTACCCGCACCAGTTGCGCGTGCATGCACCGGCGCTGGCGGCAGAGGATCGCGATCCGCGCGACTTGCCGGTCGCCGCGCTGTACGAAATCGACATTCCGACTGATTTGCTGGAGATGATGTGATGAGTGTGAGTTGGCAGTTTTTTGCGGATGCGGGCAAGACGGTCCCGCTGGCGTCCCTCCCGGTCGCGGTGTCGACGTTCGGCGGTGAGCAGTCCGGCATCGTTTATTTCGGCTCGAACGCCGAGGGCCGTCTGCTTCAGGCTGCGTTTGACCCGGGGGGCGAACCCATCGAGATCGAGGTGTACGACGCTGACTCCGCCGCCGGGCTGGCGGCCACGGCAGTCAGACTGGCGCTGAGCGCCGGCGGGCTGGATGGGGCGTTGCCGGGTAACCCGGTAACGATCGGGACGTCAATCAGCAGCGCCACGGTGATCGCAGTCCACTACCGCATCACCGTGCCGCTCATGGCCGAGGCTATCTATTCCGATGTCCAGCTGCGCACATCCAGCGTTATCGAGGTGGATGCGTAACATGGCCGCAGTGTCTTCAAATGCAAGCACAATGGAGAAGGCTCTGAAACGTCTGCTTGAGCGTGAGCCGGGCTGGAAAAAATTCGTCCGGCCCGAGGCCAAGGGCGCGCGGCCCGCGGCAATCGGCACCGGCGTGCCGGCAACATCGGAGCAAAAGGGCAGCGCATTCGAAGAAAAGGACGCGGCGCTGCGCACCTACTATCCGGTCAAAACGCTCACGTTGACCGACGGGCTGTTCACGCTGCAAGTCGAGCCGATCAAGTCGATCCGACTCAGTTCCGGCGATGATGCGAAGTTCGCGGAGCCATTGTTGTGAGCCTCGATCGCAATGCCCCGCACAATCAGCCGTTGGGGCACCTGGCCCGCTTTGGTGACGCTGCGCATGGGGTCTATCGGGCGAGCACGGGCAAGATCACAACGCCCGCCGGTGTGCAGATCGCAACGCCCGGCGTGGCGCCGCTTGGGGGCGATGCTCATCTGATCCGCCCGCCCGGCGCGCGGCCCGATACACGTAAGCCGGATGAAATCGCGGCCGATGCGGCGGCCGGCAGGACGTGGCTCGACTACGGCATCATCAGCGGCATCAACAATCGGCTGTATGGCAAGGCGCTGGGGGGCGGCGGCATGCCGGGCTGGATCTACTGTGCCCCGGACGGGTCGCGCTGGCGGGTGCGGGCGCAGATGCAAAGCGCCGGCCTCAGCCTGTTCTTTTATCCGTTTGGAGCGTTCTCGCGCTCGTCCCTGCCCGGCGCTGCCCAATCGATAGGCGTGCCGATGTCTGGCATCAGCGCCGCCGGCGAAAGTTTGTTTTTTCATACGACGACAGGGCAAGAGGAGCCGGGGTATCTACTCGACGCGATTTCCTCAACAGGTAGCAAGGCGCTGATCACCGGCCGCCGGTCGCAATGGCGGAGCACATCGTTGCTGGGTCAGCACGCCCCCGCCGCAGGTCGGGCGACCGTGACAAACGGCCCATCCATTTGGGGCGGCGGTCCTGCGGGCGGGGCGTGGGAGCTGATCATCAGCGGCACGCCGCCGGCCGCAAGCGCTGTCGCAGTCGCATTGGTTCAGGAGCGCACGGTCGAAGTCTATGACAGTACGCCGTTCAGCGTTTGGGAGCGGCATGGACCTGGACCGGGGGATTGGGACGCTGATTATTCAATCGATTTCGTCGGTAACTTCGAAGCCGCCCCCGGGCAGGCCCTCACTGACCGCCTAGCAGAGCTCAACCTACCGGGCGGCGGCTCTCGTCTGATTCTGCGGCCGCTGGGCTCGTACACTGTTACGTGCGGTGAGCGCTGGCTGGCGGGGGGGTATTACGACGCAGATGATTCGCTGCAACTCGTGGCGCCGCTCTTAACGCTCAGCAGGACTGTTACGTTTGATCTGACGACGACGCCAGGGCCGGATCGCGCCACCGCTGCCGGCCGCTACGATATCGAGTGGAGCGGCGGCATCGATTTGATCGGCGGCGTATCGATCCCGGTATCCGCGGAGATGCATTTTTCGTTCGAGTCCCAAGAGGGGACTGTCATCGCGGAGTCCTACGCGACATGGTTTATCGGCTCGACTATCACCGATGGCCCGCGGGCGACAACGATCGGCTCATGGCAAGCGCTGGCGTCTGGCCGAAAAGTGGACGGCAGCAATTCCTACGCCCACCTGCCTGAGGCCGCAAACGGGCTGACTTTCGGCTGGGTTGGTAAGTACGACGAGTTCCGTAACTTTGTAGTGAGCCCTCAGATTCTGAGGTTCTCGAACCGCTGCTGGGGGCTGGTTGCCGAGGGGCTCGGTAGCAAACAAGGCCGAGGGGCTGTGCTGGCGTACTTCTCGCCGGAGCAGCACATCCTGGGCCCGTTCGAGTTCGCCCTGGAGGACGGCCCAGGGTACGCAACGGCTCATCCGGTAACTGGAGAGATCACGGCCAGCCTGGTCGATTCCATTTGTGTTGTTTAAAAGCGTGTGCGCTTACACATCGTTCCCAAGCCAGGCGTCACGGCAGGGGGGCATAAGCAGTTGAAAAAAGACGGGCGACCCGTGGCAGCGTTGCAGCGCCCCCACGAACCCCGTTCCCGCTGACATATCCAGCAAGTCCGGCAAGGCCCGACACCAAGCCCACTCAGGAACTACTGATCTGCAACTGGTGACGTTTCGCACCGCTCAAATTTGTTTCCCAATGCAAAAGCGGTGCGCTATTCGTTTATCGCGCTTCACGCGGCGAATTTATCGCGGCTCGCTCCACCCGGATGCGGTTGAGCGTAGCGGTGCGCTGCTCAACGAAGCCCTGGAGGGCGCGATGCACCATCAAGTGCGATTGCTGATCGAGCGTCTTGGTCGGTATAAAGCGCATGTGAGGCCGTTGCACAGCCTCGCAGATGCAGCCGCATCGGCCGCATCGTTCTTGCTGCGCCGCCCGCTCATGCGATAAGGCGTGACGAACTTCGGCGCGATCAGCCGGACGGTATGGCCGGCGGCCTGAAACAAGCGCGCCCAGTGGTGCGCACCCGAGCACGCTTCCATGCCAATCACACACGGCGGCAGGCTGACGATCAGTTCATGCAGCTTCTCACGTGGTACTGTCGGGCGTACCAACCCGGCATGGCCGGCTTCATTGACGCCATGCACGGCAAACACGTTCTTGGCGAGATCGATTCCAACGGTCACAATGCTCATGGACTTCCCCTTTCCGGACGGATTGATGAGAGTTCGCACTTCCCATCGTGGCACTCAGGTGCCGATTACCGCAATGCGGTCAGACCGGGACGGGGAAGTCCCTTTCATTCGTTATGCATCTAATCTAATCCGTAGCTCATAACGACCGACTACGCCATGAAGTACAAGCACATTGACGCCATGCTTCACAACTTTGGCCATTCCTTCGTGAGCCTTATGAACTACGTTGACGACGAATACATCATTGACGTCTTATCTGAGTTGGCCCACCAAGTTCCCGGCCATGAGCTTGACATTAATTTCGCCAACGGTCATGTTTCACCAGCCGGCGAATATCCGGCGAAGCTTCACAAGTCCATTGAATACTGGATGAAGTGGTTACCCAAGCACATGGAGAATCACAGAGTCACTCCCTCCGCATTGCCTGAGGTGCACCTCAGATATCGGTTAGTGAGGGGTGGTCAGGAAGTCATCGTTGCCGCGCGAGATAACAGAGGCAAAGATCACAAGGTTTTTGTCCATGGGTGACTTCAACCCGATGCATAACCCTGCAGTCGAGCGGACCTGCGCAAAAAGCCGCGCAGGCCGCTCACTTCCACGTTAGAACTGCTATGAACGATCAGCGCGCTCGATACAAATCTGCCGTCAAACGCGTGAGTGCCGAGCTTCAATGGGCAATAATTCATCGCACTTCACTACAGGGTATCAGTCGCGTGATTGGAGCCCGAAGCTACTTTCTGCACTCCGCATACAACGCCATGTTCAACGATCACATTGCGCACTGCATTAAGGCATTCGACAGAAACTCAAAATCAGCGTCCTTCTGGTACCTATACAAATCTGACTCTGGAATCATCAACAGTTACCTTCAGAAGGAAGGATGTAAGATGACTTCAATTGAGTACGCAACAGAAAAGCTCAAGCACATCCGAGACAAGACGCACTTCCACATAGACAAGGATGCGGTTCTTGATACTAGGGAGGTCTGGTCTCAAGCCGGATTAACAGGGAATGATCTTCAGCTCGCGGTAGATCTCGCTTTCTCAATCGTCCAGCACATCCAGATAACGAATCAGTACCCGGTTACGCAATTACCGGATTACACCGTTGAAATGGCAATGAATGCAGCTCAAAAGAACATGTTCAATGAGTAGCAGTTCTAACAATTCCCTTGCAGCGGATCGTCAAACCGCTGCGCAGTTTGCCGCCCGCTGAAACTTACGCTAGGCGCCAACCAAGACATGCCGCAGTACCACGTTATCCGAGAGCTCGGTTTCGAGGACGGGGCTCTCTCCATCGGCCTTGAAGAGCTGCTCGAAGGCCCACCCGATGGTTTTGTTGGTCTTCCCCTCATGGTCCTACCAGCGTCCCGCAAGTACGCCGTCCGCATCGCCGGGGTCGGCCACTTCGTCGTTTGCCCAGAACCAGTGTTTTCTTTCGGCTCGAACGCACGCAAGCTCACCGACTTTCTCTACGAGGAAGATGATTCAGCTCTACTAGCTGAGTATGGTTGGGGGGCAGCAACCTTCAACCTTGGCCACCCGAGGCTTGTCAATCGAGAGATGCGGCACTTTGTCGTGTTCGCTGACAATTTCGTCGTCAACGTTCTCTCGGCGAGCGAGCCCACGTACAGCGAGGTCGCGAAAGTTGGCACCTAACCCCTTCCCCAAGGCGACGGCTGACAGCAGCCGCTGAATTCATTCGCTGATATGGTTTAATCCTGTCAACCGGGACGAGAAAGGCCACCGGCGTAATGACGCGGTAATGGGTGATCGCAATCTGCGCGCAGGGAACGGGGCGGGGTCAAGGTGGTAGCGACGGTTGATCATGCTGATATGCGCGGGTTGGTTACCGCCTGACATCTATTCGTCGCGGAGCGGCCTCGCCCTAGGAGCGAGCGTCGGGACACAATGCCCGGCTCATAACGAATGCGAGGATTCTCCGAATACCGCGACCGCACCCCGTTTCCTGCACGCAGGCTGATTCATCGTTCGATAGGTACCTCCATGGCGTTGGTTTTTCCGGCGCGCGCCCACCCACACAGGCTTATCCACAGGCGCGGAGCGCAGGCGCCCCTCACGCACGGAGCGGAGCGCCTGTGGGTAAGCCGTCTTTCGGCACGACGGCAGACACTTCGCGGGCAATTGCCCAGGCAAAGCCAGACAGTTCGCGGGCGATTGCGGTGATGACCTTGTTCTGTTCCTTGCCCTTCGCCCGGAGGGTGCGATAGCGCTTGCATAGCCGCACTTGCGCCTTCCAGGCAATGTCGCGGATGCGCTTGGCGAGTTTGTCCTGGCGCTTGGCGATGATCGGCGTGATTCGCGCCGGCAGTCGGTAGGCCCAGGCCGCTTCGGTCAGCACGCGACGGGCGTGGCTGTTGAGCTGATGACGCGCCCGCGTCTGCGCTTCCTTGGCATCCTCACGCGCCCGCGTCAGATCACGGACGGCTTCATCCTCAGGGTGAGGGACATAGACCGCGCTCAATTCCCCGGCGCGGTGCAGCCGCGCAAGCATTTCGGCATCGCGCCGGTCGGTCTTGACGCGATCACCGCTGCGCTTCGGAATCATCGAAGGCGCCACGACGACACAATCCAGGCCCTTACCCGCCAGGTGACGATAGATCACGTAACCGCAGGGTCCGGCCTCATAGACGAAGTGAAGTGTCTTCCCCGTAGCCTGTAGCTTTCTGATCGCCTGATCCAACGCCGCAAGATCACCGCCGATGCTGCCGTAATGGCGCACTTCCTGTCGCCCCTGCCCATCGGCCAGCGCGATGTCGATCGACTCCTTGTGTACGTCCATGCCCACGTAAAGGTTGCTAGACTTTGTCATGGCCCGCCTCCTGTATCCAAAGGTTGCGCCACCGCGCCAACCGTGTGGCTCTGTATGCGGACTTCCGCACCCAATCCACGTTACTACGGAGTCGGGCCGCCACGCGTTAAACCATTATGTCTAGACCGCACATACGAAATTACGTCTCTTTACTGGCAGTATTTTTGTTCCTCAGCCCATTTGGCTCTGTTGCAAGTGATTCGCCTGCTGACACCGTCAGGGATTTCTATGCCTGGGTGATTCAGCCAGGCCCGGAGGAGCCGGGGAAAGGCCTTGGTGCAGTACGACATCTGCTGGGCCAGGAGCTTTTTTCGGCCCTGGAAGCCCAGCGTGCCTACGAAAGAGCTTGTGCGAAACTGGTGCCGGCGGATATCAAGCCTCATATGTTGGATCAAAGTCCGTTTTTCCAATGGCCGGACGGCGCCCACGCCCTTGTTTCCACAAAGACCGATATCAGAGCCAGTACGGCGCGTGTCTCTGCTCGACTTGCCAACGGTGATTTTCAGTGGACGGACACGGTTGTCCTGCGCCATAGAGATAATCGTTGGGTGATAATGGATATCGAGTGGAATGAGGGCTCCCTGACCAGGATGCTTGTGGAGTTCGCAAACCATAGGTGTGAAACCTGAAAACTCAAAAAGGGACATTGTTCCAAAGGGAAATGCCATGATCAGTTACGAGGAAGTAATACGGCGTTCCGAAGCGGCCGGAGGAAAACGTCCGCTGCTGACTCTTGCCGAATTTTTTGCAGGCAACACCCAGGAAGACTCCATCGCCCCGAATCAATGGGGACCCGCCGAAGAGGGCGGTTGTGACCGCCCGCCTCTGGCAGAAATTCACCGACGGCTCGTGGAGCTGGAAGCATGCTCCGATGTGGCCTGGGTGCGGGTGCAGCTACACGAAGACACTTTTGATGGCGATAGTGTTTCGGCCGAGAGCATCGCCATCTGCACGACATCTAAAACGGACGAGATCGAGCGACGGTTACGAGCAATCGACGAACTGGGAAGCGATGGCGTCATGGAGGGATTGTCTTACGACGAGAAGGACTTTTGCGACATGCCGCATATTCCTGCAGGCCATCGGCTTACCTCGCTGGTCTGGGATTGAAATACGACATCGTCTTTTATTGGGGCTTGCGTCCGCTCGTGTGGGCAGCCATATACGGTGAGCCGTATAAACATCTTCCGAATCCATTTTTGGGTATGGCGCGAAACAACCAGAGTGTCATTGTCTATGGCGACTCGGAAACCATACGGATGCGGAGCGTTACGTCGCTTATGAGGATCTCGTCAAATAGAAGAGTGTGTATGCTATAAAATTGGCCACAAAACTGAATCTTAACTAATTTGCCAAACCATCATTATGGATACCGCATCTCTCTGTCAGGCATTTCTCGATCGAGCGGAGATCCCGGGCGTCGAGTTTTGGCACAACGATTACGTCCGCGTTGTTTCCGGTTCGCATGTGGGAGCCACGGGTTCGCTTGTGACCGTTCTGTCGCTCCAGCCTGAACCGCGTTTTGTTCTGGAGCTTGAGTCCGGTTTCGATATTGAGGTGCATCAGTCCGAGATTCAGCGTGAAGCCAGTTGACACTTCGTTTCAACCGACCGATAAAAATCTTCGTTTTTCTGGCGACTGGCCTCATTCCGATCGGTAGGGCTAAAGGTTACCTATGTCGAAAATCCCATGTGAAAAGTGCGGAACCCTCATTCTCCCTGATACGGCGCAGAGGACGGGTGGGTTATGCATGCCGTGCAAATCTGGCACGAGGGAGCAGATTGAGGCTGGCAAGAAGTACCACATCCAGCAGAGCGAGCTTGAGAAGACATGCCCGTTTCGTGCTCTTAGGCGGAGGCTGGATGCGAAGGTCTTCTCGGAAGGTGGAGGGTTTCCAACATTGTCAGGCTCGGAAAAGCTGTACTGGGTAGTGAACGTGCTGGAGGGCGAAGTGTACAACGGCGGTTTCGATCAGTATTTCTGGAACAGTTCTGGTGCTCACTATCTCCTGACCTTGGAAGGTCTCAATGCCTTGGGCGCCGGGCGCTCTCTGTCGTTGCTTCAGGAGGCAAAGCGCACTCTCTTCGGAAAAGGCCGAGTACCGGAGGATACAGCCGAGCGAAGAGATCTCTTGCGTGCGTTGTTTCCGGAGCGAATGCCGGAAGCCTTGAATTCTCTTGATAAGGCGTACTGGGAGAATCCAGACGATTTGGGAGGCAAGCTGGAACGCTTCGCCGTTCAAGAAGGTTTGCTGGCTCAACAAGCTGTTGAAGGTGGCGGCACCATCTTCGGCGGCACTGCGCCTGAATGCTCGCGTTAGGACTGTCTGGTGATTCACATGCATCCCAACAGAGAAATCAGTTACGTCGTGGCGAGTGATGTTGGCACCCGGGACGGTATCGGCCTTGAGACTTATATCGATGGCGATCTGGTCATGGAGATCTTCAGAGATGACTCCGAGCGGCGGACATACATGACTTCGTTCACGCGCCAGCTAGATCTTGACGTTCTTGAGGATTCCATTGTCCAGTTCAAGGACCGCATAGACCCTGAGTACATCTCGTCATAGAGTTGCTTGAGTTGTTTGAGTTGCTTGAAAGGCGGCTAGGTGACACTGTCTGTAGTGATATTTGGCAATTAATTGGCGTAAGCATTCGGCCCATCGACTATCGTCGCCAAGTGGTCTGAACGGCCGCAGCGACAGGCGAGCGCCGCCACGCCGGTTTCAGCTCTGACCTGCGATCCTCTCCGCCATCGCGACCAAGCTGCGATCGCTGCCTGCCGGCCCGAGCAGCGACAGGCCGAGCGGAGCGCCGTTGCGGCGCGCGAGCGGCATCGAAAGCTGGGGGAAACCCGACAGGCCGGCGAGGCTGAGCAGCATGATGGACTTGTTGCGGTAGTCCTCCAGCGCGGCTTCGTCGGCGCTGCGCAGCGGCGCGACGTCGGGCATCGTCGGCAGCACCATCACGCCGTCGCTGCCGAGCAGTTCGGTGAGCGCGGCGGTGACCTGGCGGAGGACGGTCCAGGCTTGCTCGCACTGCGCGTCGGTGACCGCCTTTGACCACTGGAAGCGCTCGCCTACGCCGGGGCCGAGCACGAGGCCGTGTTTCTCGATCAGTTCGCCGTCGCTCTGCCAGGCTTCGTGGCCCTGGATGTAGCGGAAGGCCCAGTAGTTGGGCTCGAAGCCTTGTGGGGCCATCTCCACTGGCAACGAGGGGCCGAACAGGGCCTCGATGCGTTCCAGGGCCGGATGCAGTACGTCGACGACCTGTGGGTCGAGCAGGCCCCAGCCATCGGTGGGTGTCAGCAGGCGCGGCGAGGCGGGCAGCGGCGCGTCGTCCTCGCCGAGCAGGACGCTGCCGACGCGGGCGAAGGTGGCGGCGTCGCGGGTGAAGAAGCCGCAGGTGTCGAAGCTGGGCGCGAGGTCGAGGCAGGCTTCCAGGCTGATGCGGCCGTGCGTCGGGCGCAGGCCGAACAGGCCGCAGTGGCTGGCCGGGCAGCGCACCGAGCCGCCGGTGTCGGAGCCGAGGGCGAAATCGACCAGGCCGTTCGAGACCGCCGCTGCCGAACCGGACGAGGAACCGCCGGTGATCCGCTCGGGCGCACCGCCGTTGAGCGGCGCGCCGAAGTGGGCGTTGATGCCGGATATCGAGAAGGCCAGTTCGTCGGTGATGGTCTTGCCCAGACAGCGCGCGCCGGCGTCGAGCAGTTGCTGCACCACGGGCGCGTTTCGCGTCTTGATGCCGGACAGCGCCAGCACGTGCGGATTGCCGCCGCTGGTCGGGTAGCCGGCGACGTCGAACAGATCCTTGACGGCGAAAGTCAGGCCGGCCAGGGGGCCGTCGGCGGCGTGGGGCAGTTCGACACCGGGGTAGGGGACGAAGGCGTGGGCGGGGTCGTGTTCGAGCAGCATGGCGTGGTGGCGGAAAAGGGGGTGGAGGGCTCAGGCTGGCACGGCATCGTGCGCCGCATGGGCGAGGCGGACGATGGCGCCGGCGGTGGCGTCGGTGCGCAGGCAGCGGGCGAGATGGCCGCCGCCGAGATCCACTGCATCGGGGCGGGTCTGGTGACAGGGCGCTTCGGCATAGGCGCAGCGTTCGGCGAAGGCGCAGCCCGCCGGCAGGTTGGCGAGGTCGGGCGGCGAGCCGGGGATGCTCGCCAGCCGCGCGCCCTTGGTCATCGCGCCGTCGGCGCGCGCCTGCATCAGCGCCAGGGTGTAGGGGTGGCGCGGGTTGCGCATGATGTCGCGGGTACGGCCTTCCTCGACGATGCGGCCGCCGTACATCACCGCGAAGCGGTCGGCGACTTCGACAGCGGCGCCCATGTCATGGGTGACGAAGATGATCGCCAGCCCCAGCTCGCGCTGCAGTTCGCGCAGCAGCAGCAGGATCTGGATCTGCACCGTGGCGTCGAGCGCGGTGGTGGGTTCGTCGGCCAGCAGCACCTGCGGCCGGCAGGCCAGCGCCAGCGCGATCATCGCCCGCTGGCGCATGCCGCCGGACATCTCGTGCGGATAGGCGTCGAGACGGCGGGCCGGGCTGGGGATGCGGACGCGCTCGAACAGTTCGAGCGCACGCTTGCGCGCTTCTTCCTTGCTGACGGCTTCGTGGCGGCGGATGGATTCGACGATCTGCGCGCCGACGGTATACACCGGGTCGAGCGCCAGCAGCGGCTCCTGGAAGATCATCGACGCCACCTTGCCGCGATAGCCGGCCAGGGCCTTGGGGCCGAGCGCGAGCACGTCGTGGCCGGCGATGTCGATGCGGCCGCTGATCCGGGTGCGGCGCTCCGGGTGCAGGCGCAGCAGGCTGCGCAGCGTGACGCTCTTGCCGGAGCCGGATTCGCCGATCAGGGTGACCGATTCGCCGCGCGCGACGTGCAGGTCGACGCCATTGACGGCTTCCACCGGCTTCTTGCCGCCGGTGAAGACCACGCGCAGGTCGCGCACGGCGACGAGCGGAGTGGTGGCGGCAGGCGCTGCGGTGGTGCTGGAGGACGGGTTCATGGGTGGCGCTCCTTTCAGGCGGCTTCGACGAGGGCGGGGGCCGTGTTCGACTGGGCCGTATCAGGCTGGAGCGCGGTGGGCTGGGTCGAGTCAGGCCGAGCCGCGCCAGGCAGGGCCGTGGTTGTCCCGTCCTGATGCGGCTCCGCCTGGCTGTGACCGCTGCCGGGCTCGTGGATCAGACAGGCGGTTTCACGGCCATCGGCCTCGGCCAGTTGCGGCACGCGCTCGGCGCAGACTGCTTCGGCCAGCGGGCAGCGGGTGTGGAAGCGACAGCCCGGCGGCGGGTCGATGGGATTGGGCGGATCGCCCGCCAGCGGGGCTTCCTCGGTGCGGCGGTCGGGGTCCATCGACGGCATCGATGACAGCAGCGCGCGGGTGTAGGGGTGGCGAGGATCGTCGAACAGCGCCTCGGCTGGGCCGGTTTCGGCGACCTTGCCGAGGTACATCACCATCACCCGGTCGGAGATGTAGCGCACCACGTGCAGGTCGTGGCTGATGAAGATGTAGGTGAGGCCGAATTCGTCCTTCAGGTCCATCAGCAGGTTCAGCACCTGGGCCTCGACGGATTTGTCGAGCGCCGACACCGCTTCGTCGAGGATCACCAGGCGCGGTTCGCTCGCCAGCGCGCGGGCGATGTTCACCCGCTGGCGCTGGCCGCCGGAGAGTTCGTGCGGCCAGCGTTCGGCGAAGCGGCGCGGCTCCAGGCCGACGCGGGCGAGCAGGTCGCGGGCGCGGGTGACGGCTTCGCGCCGCGGCACGCCATGTACCTGGGGGCCGAAGGCGATCGAATCCTGGATGGTCAGGCGCGGGTTCAGCGAGGAATAGCTGTCCTGGAACACCATCTGCACCTGGCGGTGGTATTCGCGCAGCGGCAGCGCGGAGGAGCCCACAGTTTCGCCGTCGAACACGATGTCGCCGGCCGAGGGCGCGATCAGGTGCATCAGCAGGCGGGCGGTGGTCGATTTGCCGCAGCCGGATTCGCCGACCACGCCCAGGGTCTCGCCTTTCAGCACCTTGAAATCGACGCCATCGACGGCGCGCACCACCTTGCCGCCGCCGTTCAGCGTTTCCAGGAAGCTCTTCTTCAGCTCGAAGTGCTTCATCAGTCCATTCACCGTCAGCAGCGGCTGGGCCGGGCCGCCGCGGTCGCCGTCGATTTCTGCGCCGATGTGTTCGACGCTCATTCCGATGCTCATGGCGTTTCTCCGTGCTCAGTTCTTGACGTCCATCGCCGAGCGCAGGCTGTCGGACAGGAGGTTGAAGGAGATCGAGGTGATGAAGATCATCACCCCCGGCAGCGCCGCAATCCAGGGCTGGGTGTAGATCGCGGTGCGCAGGGTGTTGAGCATCAGCCCCCATTCCGGCTCGGGAGGGCGCACGCCGAGGCCGAGGAAGGACAGGCCGGAGGCGAGGATCATCGACACCGCGATCAGGCTGGTCGCATAGACGAAGATCGGCCCCAGCACGTTTCCCAACACGTGCACGCGGACGATGGTGAAGGCCCCGGCGCCGGAGGCGCGTGCCGCTTCGACGTAGTCGCGGCCGCGCACCTGGGTGGTGACGCTTTCGGCCACCCGCGCGATCGGCGGGATGAAGACGATGGTGAGCGACAGCAGCGCGTTGCCGATGCCCGCGCCCAGCGCGCCGGACAGCGCGATCGCCAGCAGCACCGACGGAAAGGCATACAGCACGTCGATGGTGCGCATGATCGCGGTGTTGATGAAGCCGCCCGCGTAGCCGGCCAGGATGCCGATCGCGCTGCCGAGCACGAAGGCGATCAGCACCGGCGTGATGCCCATGAACAGCGACAGCCGTGCGCCCACCATCAGCCGCGACAGCATGTCGCGGCCGAGTTCGTCGGTGCCGAGCAGGAAGTTCTCGAAGCCGATCGGCTTCAGGCGTTTCAGCATCGAGGTCTGGTAGGGGTCGTGCGGCGTGATCAGCGGCGCGAAGATCGCCACCAGCACTAGCAACAGCAGCACCAGCGCGGCGCCGACCGCGACCGGGTCGCGGGCCAGCTTCTTCAGCACGCCGCTCCAGAAGCCGGCGGAGCGTTCGTAGGCCGGCGCCGCGGCGGCGGCGGGGGAGAGGGCGGTCGTCGTCATCGCTGGATCCTCGGGTCGATGGCGGTCTGCAGCGTGTCCACCAGCAGGTTGAGCAGCACGAAGAACATCGCCAGCACCAGGATCGTGCCCTGCAGCAGCGGCAGGTCGCGCTGGAAGATGGCGGAGTTGAGCAGGAAGCCGGTGCCGGGCCAGGAGAACACCGTTTCGATCAGGATCGAGCCGCCCAGCAGGTAGCCGAGCTGCAGGCCCATCACCGCCAGCGCGGTCGGCGCGGCGTTCTTGACCACGTGCAGGAAGATGCCGAGGTCGGTGAGGCCCTTGGCCTTGAGGCCGACGACGAATTCCTGCGCCAGGATGTCGGCCACCAGCGCGCGCACGGTGCGGGCGATGATGCCCATTGGGATCACCGACATCGTCAGCGCCGGCAGGATCATGTACTGCACGTGCGCCCAGTCCCAGGCCCAGGCGTCCGAGCCGCCGGGGCCGGCGCCGGTCGGCGGCAGCCAGCCGAGCCAGGCCGAGAACACGATCACCATCACCATGCCCAGCCAGTAGTGCGGCACGCTGACGCCCAGTACCGACAGCATCGAGGCGGCGCGATCGACCCACGAATCGCGGAAGTAGCCGGCGACGAAACCGAACAGGCTGCCGAGCAGGAATCCGATCAGGGTCGCCAGACAGGCCAGCATCAGGGTGTTGCCGACCGCCTTGAGCACTTCCTCGGCGACCGGCCGGCCGGTGGCGATCGAGGTGCCCAGGTCGCCCTGCAGCGCGCGCCACAGCCAACTGGTGAATTGCTCGATCCAGGAGCGATCGAAGCCGTACAGCGTCATCATCTGGCGTTGCAGCTCGACCGAGGCGTCGGGCGGCAGGATGGAAACCAGCGGATCGCCGGGCGAGATGTGCACCAGCAGGAAACAGAAGAAGGCCACGCCGAGCATGATCGGCACGGTGTAGACGATGCGTCTGAGCAGGTAGAAGATCATCGCGGACTCCGCACAGGGGGCGAAAGGGCGGCGAGGCGCGCCGCCCGCCAGGTCGATTCCCGCGGCGGCGCGGAGCCGCCGCCGCGGGCCGTGGCGCTCACTCGATGCGCATCGGCGCGATGTCGATGAACCAGCTCTGCGGCTGGACCACGCCCTTCATCTTCGCCGACATCGCGCGCGGGCCGACGTCGCGGGCGATCCAGACGAAGGGCGCTTCTTCCACCACGCGGGCGTGCAGCTTGGCCAGCGCGGCGTCGCGCTCCTTCTCGTCGAAGCGGGTGCGGGCGTCGGCGATCAGCGCGTCGATCTCCGCGTTGCCGAAGAAGCCCCAGTTGTTGGAGACCGGCGGGAAGGTCTTGGTGCTGACGAAGCGCACCATGGCGAAGAAGGGGTCCATCGACGCGTAGCTGACGTTGATCGCATCGGCGCCGTTGGCCGACGCATCCTTGGCGCCGCGCCGCCAGTTGGTGAACAGCGTGTTCCATTCCAGCACGTCGAACTCGACGTCGAAGAAGCAGTCCTTGAGGTTCTGCTGCACGTACTCGTTCATCGGCAGCGGCTGCATCTGGCCGGAGCCGGAGGCCGAGATCTGCACCTTGACCTTGACCGGCTTGGACTTCGAGTAACCGGCTTCGCTCATCAGCTTGCGGGCTTCGTCCGGCGCGTAGCGGATGTCGAAGCCCGGGTTGCCCCACCACGGATGGCCGGGATCGACCGTGCCCTTGGGGATGCCCATCATGCCGCCGAGCAACTCCCGCAGCTCCTCGCGATTGACGCACAGGTTGGCGGCGTGGCGCACGCGCTTGTCCAGCCACGGCGAGCCTTCGGCGAAGGACAGTTGCCAGGGCCACACGTGCGGCTGCGGGTTGCTGTGGATGACGAAGCCGCGGCTCTTGATCTGCTCCATCGCGTCGGGCGACGGCGCTTCGATCCAGTCGACCTGGCCGGACAGCAGTGCGGCGGTGCGGGCGTTGGCCTCGGGCAGCGGCAGCAGCACCACGCGGTCGATGGTCGGCTTGCGCTTCGGATCCCAGTAGGCGGTGTTCTTGACCATCTCGAGGCGCTCGCGCGGCACGAAGCGGCTCATCTTGAACGGGCCGGTGCCCGAGGCATCGGCGGCGAAGGCCACCCAGGCCTGCTTGGCGCGCTCGGCCGGGTCGGTGACGCTGGCCGGCACCGCGGCGTACTTGGCTTCCCAGTGCGCCGGCGAGGCGATGAACAGGTTCAGCAGGTTGAGCGGCAGGAAGGAATCGGGCTCGGAGGTGGTGAGCTCGACGGTCATGTCGTCGATCTTGCGCGCGCTGCGCAGCGTCGGCATGCGCGAGGCGGTCACGCCCACCTGGCTGGCGTCGAAATGCTTCGCGCTCTGGTCGAGCACCTTCTGCACGTTCCAGACGATGGCGTCGGCGTTGAACGGCGAGCCGTCGTGGAAGCTGACGCCGGGGCGCAGCTTGAACACCCACTTGGTCTTGTCCTTGGCGTCGACCGCCCATTCGGTGGCCAGGCCGGGAATCAGCACGCTGGGTTCGTCGGCCTTGGACAGATCCCACTGGGTGAGGGCGTCGTACATCGGAATGCCGGTGAAGCGGTTGCCCTCGAAACCCTGGTCGGGCTGGCCGAGGGTGCGCGGGATGTCGGCGGCGGTCATGCCGATGCGCAGGACCTTCTCTTGGGCCAGTACGGTGCCGGAGGCGCTGGAGAGCGCGATCAGGCCACAGCCGAGCAGGGTGGGCAGCAGGCGGAGCGGGCGGACGGACATGGCGGTTTCCTTGCGGGAGGTGGTTGATGTCGCGCTTCCTTTCGCAAGCCGTGTGCCCGTTTTTCCGCAGCGCGGAAAAAAAGCGGCGAATGCGGGCAGAACCGGGCCTGTTCGCCGCCCGTCCCTGAGTCATGGATGGTGGGCGGCAAGGCGCGGCAAGCGGTCCACGCCCCAAACTGGTGAGATTTCTGCGCTATTGCGGTGCAGCAGGGGGCGGATGCGGGTCCTTGCTTCGCTGTCCGCCATTCCATGGAACAATGGCCAGCCATGAAACCGCGCGCCCTGCTCACCAATCTCGCCGAAGCCGACTTGCGGCTGCTGCGCATCTTCATCGCCATCGTCGAGGCCGGCGGCCTGGCGGCGGCCGAACTGCGGCTCAACATCAGCCGTTCGGTGATCAGCCGCCACCTGAAGGATCTGGAGACGCGGCTGGGCGTGCGCCTGTGCGAGCGCGGCCGCGCCGGCTTCGCGCTCACCGAGGAAGGCAGCACGGTGTTCGATGCGGCACGCCGGCTGCTGGCCCAGGTCGAGGGCTTCCGCCGCGAGATGGCCGGGCTGCACGGCAGCATGCGCGGCGAACTGAACCTGGCGGTGTTCGACAAGTTCGTCACCAATCCGGCCTGCAGGCTGGCCGAAACCATCGCCGCTTTCGGCGCCGAGGCGCCAGCGGTAGTGCTGGACGTGCATGTCGCGAGCACCAGCGCGATCGAGACCGGCTTGCTGGAAGGGCGCTTCCAGGTTGGCATCCACCCCCACCATCGCGCCAGCGAGAGCCTGCTGAGCTGGCCGTTGTTCTCGGAGCGCATGTTCCTGTATGCCGCGCCCGGGCATGCGCTGCTGCGCGGCGGCGCCATGCCCGGCGACGATGCCTTGCGCGCCGCCGACTTCGTCGGCCTCGGCTATCACTCGCCCAACATGGAGCATTTCTGGCGCCTGGGGCTGAAGCCCGCCGCGCATGCGCACGACCAGGAAGCCAGCGTGCTGCTGATCCGCTCCGGGCGCTACCTGGGTTTCCTGCCCGAGCATTACGCCGCCGCCTTCGAGCGCGATGGCGCCTTGCGCCGCATCGAATCGGCGACGCTGCAATATCAATGCGACTGGGTGGTGTCGATTGCCCGCAGCCCTGCGCCCGGGCGCATCGCCCGCCATTTCACTTCCCGCCTGCGCGAACTCCATGCCGGCGCAGCCGGCGGGTGATGCTCCCTCAGCCCGGCCGTTGAATGGTGGGCAGCAGCAGAGAGGGGTGGCGTGGTTTTTGCTTTTTAGGCAGGGGACTGGACGCGGGCTTTCATCGGCGGCTGTCACGCACGGACCTGGTGCCGTGCAAGAAATCTTGCCGCCGGTACCGTCCGGCCCCATACCTGCCGGAAGGGTCACCCATGCATATCCGCCTCATCAATCCCAACACCACGCAGGCGATGACCGGGCGCATCGGCGCCGCCGCGATGCGCATTGCCGCTCCAGGCACGCGGATCAGTGCCACCCAGCCGGAGTCCGGGCCGGTGTCGATCGAAGGGCACTTCGACGAAGCGCTGGCGGCGGTCGGCGTGCTCGACGAGATCCGCCGCGGGGACGGCGAAGGGGTGGATGCCTACGTGATCGCCTGTTTCGGCGACTCCGGCCTGCTTGCCGCCCGCGAGCTGACCGCCGTGCCGGTGATCGGCATCGCCGAAGCGGCCTTCCATCTGGCGACCCTGATCAGCACGCACTTTTCGGTGGTGACCACGCTCGGCCGCACGGTGGTGATCGCCGAGCATCTGCTGCGTGCCTACGGTTTCGAGCACCACTGCCGCAAGGTGAGGGCAGCGGAGATTCCGGTGCTGGACCTGGAAGAGGACGGCGAGTGTGCCTTCGAACGCATCGCCGCCGAATGCCGCCGGGCGCGCGACGAGGACGGCGTGGGCGCGATCGTGCTGGGCTGCGGCGGCATGGCCGACCTGGTCGGGCGGCTGCAGACCGGGGTCGGCATTCCGGTGATCGACGGCGTCGCTGCTGCGGTCAAGCTGGCCGAGGCGCTTGGCGGGCTGGGCCTGGGCACCAGCAAGCATGGCGATCTGGCATTCCCGCGGGCCAAGCCGTATGCGGGGCGTTTCGCCTATTTCGGTAGTTGAGACGGCTTTGACCAGTTCCGCCGTGACCGCGAGGGCGGGCATCCGGTGAATCCAGGCCGCGAGGTCGAAGGCGCTGGATTCCCGCCAGCGCGGGAGTGGCGAAGAACGATCGCGGAACGACGCACAAGAATCGAATTGTCCGGATCTTTTCGGGCTGAAGGTTCGAGGCACGATGGGTTCGGAAACGGGCCGGCCGCGCTCCGCCCGGCTTCGGCGCGGCCAGCTTTGGCAATCGCTGCGGCATTCGGCCATACTCACCGGCTTTCCCGATCCACTCTCCCGCCGTGAGTTCCGCATGCAGCCCGTTCGCCTTGCCATCCTCGCCCTGATCCTGCTGTCGGCCATCTGGGGCTACAACTGGGTGGTGATGAAGCAGGTCATCCAGTACGTCGATCCTTTCGACTTTTCCGCCATCCGCACCCTGCTGGGCGCGGCGACGCTGTTCCTGGTGCTGGCCGTGCTGCGCAAGCCGCTGAAGCTGGCCGCGATGCCGCGCGTGGCGATGCTCGGCGTGGTGCAGACGGGCGCATTCACCGCGCTGATCCAGTGGGCGCTGGTGGCGGGCGGCGCGGGCAAGACGGCGGTGCTGGTCTACACCATGCCCTTCTGGGTGATCCCGATGGCGTGGTGGGCGCTGGGCGAGCGCATCCGCGGCATGCAGTGGCTGGCGCTCGCCGTCGCCGGCGGCGGCCTGGTGCTGATCCTCGAGCCCTGGGCGATGCACAGCAGCCTGTTCAGCAACCTGCTGGCGGTTGGCGGCGGGCTGACCTGGGCCTTGTCGGCGATCCTCGCCAAGCGCCTGCGGCGCGACCATGACTTCGATCTGTTGGCGCTGACGGCCTGGCAGATGCTGTTCGGCGCGCTGGCGCTGTGCATCGTCGCGCTGCTGCTGCCGTCGCGGCCGATCGATGCCACGCCTTATTTCTATGGCGCGCTGTTTTTCAACTCGGTGTTCGCCACCGGCCTGGCCTGGCTGCTGTGGCTCTACATCCTGCAGCACCTGTCGGCGGGCATGGCCGGGCTGTCGGCGCTCGGCATTCCGCTGATCGGCGTGCTGGCGGGCTGGGTCGAACTGGGCGAGCGGCCGTCGGCAGCCGAGTTCGCCGGCATGCTGCTGATCGGCGGCGCGCTGGCGCTGACCAGCCTGTGGTCGCTGTGGCAGTCGCGCCGGCAAGGAGACTGAGGTGCAGGCGGCGGTGGCCGGCCGATCATCTGCGTGCTTGAATGCAAAGCGTGGTCCACTCGTGTTGAACGTCCGTGCCCAGCCTGTTCGTTTCCTACCGCCGTGATGACAGTGCCGGATTCGCCGGCCGGCTGACCGATGCGCTCGAGCAGCGGCTGGGGATTGGCAGCGTGTTCCGCGATGTGGACGACATCCGTCCAGGCGCTGATTTCGAGATCGCCATCGGGCACAACCTGGAGAAGGTTCAGGCGGTGCTGGTGATCATCGGCCCCGGCTGGCTCAGTGCCGGCAGGGATGGCGAGCGCCGGCTGGACCGTGCCGACGATTACGTGCGGCGTGAAATCGAATGTGCGCTGGCTTCGGGCAAGCCAGTGGTGCCGGTGCTGGTGGGGGGCGCGTCGATGCCGGCCGCGGATGGGTTGCCGCCATCCCTGCGTGGGCTGGCGAGCCGCCATGCGCTGTCGCTCAACGATGCCTCGTGGTCGGCCGACCTGCAGCGGCTGCACGCCGCATTGGAGCAGTGGCTGCCGGCTGGCCCGGCGCCGCGCCGGCGGCTCGGGCCTGGGGTGGCGATGGCTGCCGTGCTGGCCGGCATGCTGGGTGCGGCCTGGTTATGGACAGGGGCTTCCGTGCCGGGTCCGCAGGCGATGCGGGGCGTGTGGGAGGCCGAAGTGAGCTACCCGTGGAACCTGAACCTGCGCGAGCGATTCGATTTCGCCGTGGATGATGGCGTGATCGAGGGCAGTGCCAGCTTTCTCGGTGTTCCGCGCCTGCTCGAGAAGCCCGAGTGGCGCAGCGGCCGCCTGCGTTTCAGTACCCGGGCCGAGTCCGTCGTCGGCGGCGACGCGGTGCAGGAAGTGGTGCAGCACTACGAGGTGTGGGCCGACGGCGATGCCCTGCGCGTGCGCCTGCAGATCCAGCGCGGCGGCAGCGTGGATGCACCGCTCGAATTCACCGCCGTGCGCCGCTGAGGCGGAAGCGGGTGCTGCCGCCTCGCACTGGCTTGCCGGCATGGCGCGTGGCAAAGTAGCGGATTCGTCACCTGCCTGCGGATGCAGCCATGCTTTACGGCATCACTGACCTGAGTACCTTCATTCTCGGCACCGTTTTCATCGTGCTGCTGCCTGGTCCGAATTCGCTCTACGTCATGGCGACGGCCTCGCGCTGGGGTGTGGCCGCAGGCTACCGCGGCGCTGCGGGGATCTTTGTCGGCGACACCATCCTGATGCTGCTCGCCGTGATGGGCATGGCTTCGCTGCTGCGCGCCACCCCCGGCTTGTTCATGATCATCAAGTACGCCGGCGCGGCCTATCTCGCCTGGGTCGGCGTCGGGCTGCTGCGCGCCAGCGTCGCGGCCTGGCGGCGCGGCGATGAAAGCGATGCCGAAGCCGCCCCCGACTATCCCGCGGTGGATGGTTCGCCGCATCCCTTCCGCACCGCGCTGATCATCAGCCTGATGAATCCGAAGGCGATCCTGTTCTTCGTTTCCTTCTTCATCCAGTTCGTCGATCCGGCCTATGCCCACCCAGGGCTGTCCTTCGTGATCCTCGGCGTCATCGTGCAGATCTGCAGCGTTCTCTACCTGTCGGTGCTGATCTTTTCGGGGGCGAAGCTCGCGGCCCGCTTCCGCCGCCATCGCCGTGCGGCCGCCGGCGCCACGGCGGGGGTCGGTGGCGTGTTCATCGGCTTTGGCGCCAAGCTGGCGACGGCGACGCTGGGCTGACGAGTTGCCGTCCAGGCCCGATACGCCGCGCCGGTACCTGCAGGAAGGAGTGCGTCCGCTTCGTCCATCGATGCCCGTGGAATTGCGTTTGCCGCGACCGGGCGGGCGCTTCGGGCTAGAATCACGGCCGGCACATGCTGGTTTGCACCGACGTCCGGAACCGCCGCTGATGCCCGACGTGGCCACGCCGCAGGCTACTTCCGATGGAAACACCGACATGTTACGCAAGCTGATCATCTACTGCCTGGTGGCCGTGCCTCTCGCAAGCGGCGCCTGGCTCGTCCATGCCGAGGACGAGCCGCCGCCGCTGGACCGGCAGTTGAGTGCTGCCGCCATCGTCTGGGGCATCATCGGCTACACGAGCTGGCCGCAGCCGTCCCAGCCTTTGCGTCTCTGCCTGATCGGCGACAGCGAGCATGGCGGCACCCTGGACCATACCGGCGGCAGCTTCAGGCCGGAATACGGCGTCAACGTGCAGGAGGCGGTCACCGAACAGGATGCAGCGGAGCAGTGCGACGTGCTGTACGTGGGCAAGCTGCCGCCGGAACGTCTGACTGCGCTCGTCAAGACGCTCACCGGCAGGCCGGTGCTGACGATCGGCGAAGAGCGCGATTTCTGCTCCTTCGGCGGCATGTTCTGTCTGGACGACCGGGCTGACGGGAAAGGCTTTGCGGCCAATCTCGACGCCATTTCCCGCAGCAAACTGCGCGTCAACCCCCGAGTCCTGCAACTGACCAAGCAGTTGCTGAGCCAACCATGACGAGCATCAAACGCACCACTCTCTTTCAGGCTTTGCGCCGGCTCTACACCGACTCGACGGTGCTTGCCATCACGCTTGCCGGAACGGCGCTGCTCATCCTGACCCTGATCACGCTGCGCGGCCAGCTCGAGCAGCATCTGCAGCTCGTCGCGCGCACCATTGCGTACTCTGCCGAGGCTGCCGTGGTCTTCGACGACCAGCGGACGGCTTCGGAGATCCTGCTGCAGATCGCCGAGCGCGAACAGCTCAGGGAGGCCAGCGTCGTCACGCTCGACGAGCGTACGCTGGCCAGCCATCGATACAAGAGCAGCGGTCCGCTCGGGCATCTCGATGAAGCTGCCGGGCGCCTGCTGTTCCCCGACCCCATCACTGCCGAGATCCGCTACAACAACAAGCACATCGGCAACGTGGTGGTGCATGGCAATGGCGCACGCTTCATCATCTACACACTGCAGGCCGTCGGCATCGGCCTGGCCTGCATTGTCTTGTTCTTCTATGCCGCACGCCGTCTGGCAGGGCGGATGTCCCAGCGCATCATCGCCCAGCTCGAGGCGCTGGCCTCGGCCACCCATGGCGCCCGGCTGCAGCAGGATTTCAATCGCCGGGTGCCGACCCTGGACATCGTCGAATTCGACCAGCTGGGCAAGGACTTCAACGCCTTGTTCGCCGAACTCCATGCCCGCAATCTCGAACTGATCGCACGCCAGTCCAGCCTGGAAGTGGCGAACCAGACCCTGTCCCAGCTTGCGCTGCGCGACGGCCTGACCGGCCTGGCCAACCGGCGCGGTTTCACCGAAAGGCTGGAGAGGGCGCTGGGTGAAGTCCGCGATTCGGGCGGCAAGCTGAGTGTGCTGTACCTGGACAACGACCGTTTCAAGCAGGTCAACGACCGCTACGGCCATGCTGCCGGCGATGCGCTGCTGGTGGAGGTTGCCGACCGTATCCGCAACTGCATCCGCGACACCGATCTCGTCGCCCGCCTGGGCGGCGATGAATTCACGGTCTTGCTGGATTCGGTGCGTGACGTTGACGATGCGGTGCTGGTGGCAGAAAAGATCCTGGCTGCGATGGCGGCGCCGCTGGAAATAGGTGAAGCGCGGGTCGCGCCGGCCGTCAGCATCGGCATTGCCCTGTACCCCGAGCACGCGCGGACCGCAGACCAGCTCCTGACCGCAGCGGACCAGGCCATGTATGCTGCAAAAGAGAACGGGCGCGGGCAGTACCGGATTTTTGACCCCGCCAACCGTCATCGCCTCAATCACGGAGAGACCAGCGAATGAAGCACTTTATCGTCCCCCCCGGTCCAGGTCGGCTGCTGAGCCACTGTCTGCTGATGCTGGCGGCAGTGGCGCTGCTTGCCGCCTGCCAGACGATACCCAACAGGTTCGGCCTCAACTCCGAGCAGATCGAGGCTCTCGAGAAGATCGGCTTCGTCGAGATCGAAGACGGCTGGGGCCTGAATCTGAATGGCAGCATCCTGTTCGACACCGATACCGACCAGGTCTCGAGCGAGGCGTCGGCCATCATCGAACGTGTCGTCGACACGCTCAAGCGGATCGAGATCAATTCCGTGCGGGTCGAAGGCCATACCGACAATACCGGCTCGCCCGACTACAACATGGCGCTGTCGGCACGGCGTGCGGAAGCGGTGGCGCGCGTGCTTGAACGGCACGGCCTGGCCTACGGCAACATCGTGCGCCACAGCTTCGGCAGCACACGTCCGATCGCTGACAACGCCACGGCCGAAGGGCGCGCACAGAACCGCCGCGTGGCGATCATCGTGCCGGCGATGTGAGTCCGGCCTTCCATGCAGCCCATCATTTCCATCGACGGCCTGTCCAAGACCTACGCCAGCGGCTTCAGCGCGCTCAAGCGGGTTGACCTCGAGATCCGGCGCGGCGAGATCTTCGCCCTGCTGGGGCCGAACGGAGCCGGCAAGACCACGCTGATCAGCATCATCTGCGGCCTGGTCAATCCCAGCGCCGGGCGGGTCACGGTGGATGGCCACGACATCATCCGCGACTACCGTGCGGCGCGGGCGCTGATCGGCCTGGTGCCGCAGGAGCTGACCACCGACGCCTTCGAATCGGTGTGGAACACCGTCAGCTTCAGCCGCGGCCTGTTCGGCAAGCCGCCCAATCCGGCCCATATCGAGGAACTGCTGAAGGCGCTGTCGCTGTGGAGCAAGAAGGACGCCCGCCTGGTGTCGCTGTCCGGCGGCATGAAGCGGCGGGTGCTGATCGCCAAGGCGCTGTCGCACGAGCCGCAGATCCTGTTCCTCGACGAGCCGACCGCCGGCGTGGACGTCGAGCTGCGCCACGACATGTGGCAACTGGTCCGCCGTTTGCGCGACACCGGCGTCACCGTGATCCTGACCACCCACTACATCGAGGAAGCCGAGGAAATGGCCGACCGCGTGGGCGTGATCAGCAAGGGCGAGCTGATCCTGGTCGAGGACAAGGAAACGCTGATGCGCAAGTTCGGCGGCAAGCGCCTGACGCTGCAGCTTGCCGCACCGCTGGTCGAGATCCCGCCCGCACTGGCGTGCTACGGGCTGGTGCTGGGCAAGGGCGGCAGCGAGCTGGTGTATCACTACCAGGGCGAGGGCTGCGGGAAGGACGCGGCCATCGCCGAACTGCTGCGCGACCTGGGCAATGCGGGCATCGGCTTTGCCGACCTGCACACCGAGCAGCGTTCGCTCGAGGACATCTTCGTCGGCCTGGTCAGCGAGCGCGAGCGGAAGGGCAGGAACGAGGACAAGGGAGGACAGGGATGAACTGGCAGGCCATGCGCGCCATCTACAAGTTCGAAATGGCGCGTACCCGCCGCACGCTGCTGCAGAGCGTGCTGGCACCGGTGATTTCCACCTCGCTGTATTTCGTCGTGTTCGGCTCGGCGATCGGCGGCTACATCCCCCAGGTCGAGGGCGTCAGCTACGGCGCCTTCATCGTGCCCGGCCTGATCATGCTCAACCTGCTGACGCAGAGCGTGGCCAACGCCACCTTCGCGATCTTCTTCCCGAAGTTCTCGCGCACCATCTACGAGGTGCTGTCGGCGCCGATATCGCATTTCGAGATCGTCGCCAGCTACGTCGGCGCGGCCGCCACCAAGGCGATCATGCTCAGCCTGATCATCCTCGCCACCGCCACGCTGTTCGTGCCGCTGCGCATCGAGCATCCGCTGTGGATGCTGTTCTTCCTCGTGCTGACCGCACTGACCTTCAGCCTGCTGGGCTTCATCCTCGGCATCTGGGCGGACAACTTCGAGAAGCTGCAGCTGGTGCCGCTGCTCGTCATCACGCCGCTGACCTTCCTAGGCGGCAGCTTCTACTCCATCGACATGCTGCCGCCGCTGTGGCGGACGGTGAGCCTGTTCAACCCGGTGGTGTACCTGGTCAGCGGCTTCCGCTGGAGCTTCTACGGCAGCGCCGACGTCGCGGTCGGCGTCAGCATCGGCATGGCGCTGCTGTTCCTGGCGGTGTTCATCGTGATCGTGATGTGGATGTTCAGGACGGGCTACCGGCTGAAGCCGTGACGGACGCGGCGGCGCCGACGCCTTCGAACACTTCGTCCAGCCCGATCTCCAGTTCCAGCGAGGCCAGCACCAGCGCCCGCGCGCTGTCGCGGATGGCGGGCACCAGTCGCAGGAAGATTTCCAGGCTGCAAGCAAGCTCAACCGGGGCGCTGCCAGACGGCTTTGCCGAGCACATGGGTGGCCGCGACGGTGCGATCGTCCCCCAGCATCATCAGCACGAACAGGCGCTCGTCCAGCGTCTGCGCGGCCTGCATGCGGCGCGCCAGCAGCGGCGTGGCGGCTGGGTCGAGGACGACGAAATCGGCTTCCTTGCCGGGCAGGAAGTTGCCGATGCGCTCGTCCAGGTAGAGGCTGTGCGCGCCGCCCAGGGTGGCGAGGTGGAAGGCGCTGGCGGCCGACAGTTTCTGGCTCTTGAGCTGCAGCACCTTGTAGGCCTCGTTCAGCGTCTGCAGCATCGAGAAGCTGGTGCCGGCGCCGACGTCGGTGCCGATGCCGACGCGCAGGCCCATTTCGCGAGCGCGGTCGAGATCGAACAGGCCGGAGCCGAGGAAGAGGTTGGAGGTCGGGCAGAAGCTGATCGCGGTGCCGGTGTCGGCCATGCGCTGGCGGTCGGTGTCGTCGAGCCAGATGCAGTGGGCGTAGACCGAGCGCTCGCCGAGCTGGCCGAAGCGGTCGTAGACATCCAGGTAGCTGCGCGCCTCGGGGTAGAGTTCGGCGACCCAGGCGACTTCGCCCTGGTTCTCGGCGACGTGGGATTGCAGGTAGAGCCCGGGGTGCTCGGCGTACAGGCGGCCAGCGAGTGTCATCTGCTCGGGCGTCGAGGTCGCGGCGAAGCGCGGCGTGACGGCGTACTGCAGGCGGTCGCGGCCGTGCCAACGTTCGATCAGGGCTTTCGATTCGGCGTAGCCGCTTTCGGCGGTGTCGCGCAGGAAATCCGGGCAGTGGCGATCCATCATCACCTTGCCCGAGATCATCCGCATGCGCCGCTTCAGCGCGGCTTCGAACAGCGCGTCGACCGATGTCGGATGCACGGTGGCGAAGGCAAGGGCGGTAGTGGTGCCGTTGCGCAGCAACTCGTCACAGAAGAATTCGGCGACGGCCTGCGCATGTGCCGGATCGGCGAAGCGGGCTTCGGCAGGGAAGGTGTATTTCTCCAGCCAGGCCAGCAACTGCTCGCCGTGGCTGGCGATGATGTCGGTCTGGGCGTAGTGGATGTGGGTGTCAACGAAGCCGGGCATGATCAGCTTGCCGCGGTAGTCGGTCACCGGCAGGTCGGCCGGCAGGCGGGTCAGCAGCTCGGCGGCGGGGCCGACTTCGGCGACGTGGCCGTCGCGGATCAGCAGCAGGCCGTCGGCGAAGTGTTCGATGGCGGCCTCGCCGTGGCTGGCGGGGTCGGCGAGGAAGTGCAGGATCTCGCCGCGGACGGCGTGCAGGTCGGCAGAGTTCATGTCGGGCAGGCTCGGAAAGGCGTTCGGAACGGGGCGGCAGGCAAGGCGGATATCGTCGTCATGCCGCGCGGTGGCGTTGTGCGGGACGTGCGGCGAGCGAAGCGCCGCGCAGCTGCAGCACCTCGGCGGCGATTGCGATGGCGATGACTTCGGGCTCCTTGCCGGCGAGGCCGGGGGCGCCGATTGGGCAGTGCAGGCGGGCGATCGCCTGTTCGCCGTAACCGCGTGCGCGCAGGCGCTGCTCGAAGCTGGTCCGCTTGCTCTGCGAACCGATCAGGCCGCAGAAGCGGAAATCGTTGCGATCGAGGATGGCGCGCACCAGGTCGAAATCCAGCGCGTGGCTGTGGGTCAGCACCAGGAAGATCGCGTCGGCCGGGGCTGCGCGCACTTCGGCTTCGGGTACGTCGGTGCAGCACACTTCGACGTTGTCCGCGACCGTGGCGGGGAATTCCTCTTCGCGGCTATCGACCCAGCGCACCCGCATCGGCAGGCGGCCGAAGACTTCGGCCAGGGCGCGGCCGACGTGGCCGGCGCCGAACAGCACGACCTGAAGTTCCGGCGGCAGGCTGACGTCGAGCAGTGCATCGGCGCGGCCAACGGTTTCTCCCGCCAGCAGCGCGGCGCTGTCGGCAGTGCCGGCGAGCAGGCTGCGGGCGCGCTCGGTGAGCCGTGCATCGTCGAGCAGCTCGGCCGCTTCTTCGCCGAACACACGGACGCTGCCATCGGTCAGGGAGACGAGGCGGCCCCAGGGGCGCCCTGCGGCAGTGCGTGTCCGCGCTGCTTCGACCCATTCGCGCTGCGCTGAGCCGACTGGCTCGAAGGTGAGCTGCATCACACCGCCGCAGCACTGGCCGACGCTGGCGCCGAGCGGAAAGCGTACCAGGCTGGGCAGCTCGGCGCCGTCGGCCAGGAGCTGGCGGGCGAGGGCGATCGCGCGCAGCTCGAGCTGGCCGCCGCCGATGGTGCCGTGGCAGGCGTCGGCGCCGACGATCATGCGGGTGCCGGGCGCGCGCGGCGTCGAGCCGCGGGTGGCGGCGACGGTCACGAGCACGGCCGGGATCCCATTGGCCACCGACTGTGCGAGCCGTTCGATCCAGGTCGTCATGGCTGGATCTCCTTGCTGCAGGCTGCCTGAACGCAGGCCGCCTGCACCGCTTCGACTGCATCGAGGATCGCCTCGGGCGTCGCCGGCGCACGCAGCGGCGGATTGGTCCGGCCGTCGCCGGCTGCGGCGACGGCGTCGCGGATCGCCAGCAGCACCGAGAAGGGCAGCAGCAGCGGCGGCTCGCCGACGGCCTTCGAGCGCAGGATGGTGTCTTCGTGGTTGCGGTTGCGGAACAGGCGGGTGTGGAACTCGGCCGGGCAGTCGTGGGTGGCGGGGATCTTGTAGGTCGAGGGCGCGTGGGTCATCAGCCGGCCGTCCTTGTTCCACCACAGTTCCTCGGTCGTCAGCCAGCCCATGCCCTGGATGAAAGCGCCTTCGACCTGGCCGATGTCGATCGCCGGATTGATCGAGTTGCCGGCGTCGTGCAGCAGGTCGGCGCGTTGCAGCCGCCATTCGCCGGTCAGTGTGTCGACCAGCACCTCGGACACCGCGGCGCCGTAGGCGAAGTAGTAGAAGGGGCGGCCGGTCAGGGTATTGCGATCCCAGCTCAGCCCGGGCGTCGCGTAGAAGCCTTCCGACCACAGCTGCACGCGGGCCTGGTAGGCCTGCATCACCAGTTCGGCGAAGGGCAATGTGGTGTCGCCGATTTCCACCTGGCCGTTGGTGAAACGCACCGCGCCGGCATCGATACTCCCGCCGCCGTATGTGTTGGCGGCGAATTCGGCCAGGCGCAGGCGAATGCGGCGGGCGGCATCCTCGGCCGCCTTGCCGTTGAGGTCGGCGCCGGTGGAGGCAGCGGTGGCCGAGGTGTTGGCGACCTTGCTGGTGTCGGCGGCGGTGGCGCGCACCTGCGCCAGCGGGATGCCGAGCTCGTTGGCGACGACCTGGCAGACCTTGGTGTTGAGGCCCTGGCCCATCTCGGTGCCGCCGTGGTTCACCAGCACCGAGCCGTCGGTGTAGATGTGCACCAGCGCGCCGGCCTGGTTGAAGTGGGCGACGTTGAAGGAGATGCCGAACTTCAGCGGCGTCAGCGCCAGGCCCTTTTTCAGCACTGGGCTGCCCGCGTTGAAGGCGGCGATCTCGCGCCGGCGTTCGCGGTAGTTGCTGCCGGCTTCGAGTTCGGCCACCAGTTCGTGGATCACATTGTCCTCGACGCGCTGGCCGTAGGGGGTGAGGTCGCGGCCCTCGTCGCCGTAGAAGTTGAGCTTGCGCACGTCGAGCGGGTCGCGGCCGAGTTCGCGGGCGATGCTGTCGATGATGTATTCGATCGCGATCGCTCCCTGCGGTCCGCCGAAGCCGCGGAAGGCGGTGTTCGACTGGGTGTTGGTGCGGGCGCAGAGCGCGCGGATGTCGACGTCGGACAGGTAGTAGGTATTGTCGAAGTGGCAGATCGCGCGCGTCGCCACCGGCCCCGACAGGTCGGCCGAAAAGCCGGCGCGCGCGGTCATCTCGATGCGGGCGGCGAGGATGCGGCCGTCGTCGTCGAAGCCGACTTCATAGTCGTAGTGGAAGTCGTGGCGCTTGCCGGTGATCATCATGTCGTCGTCGCGGTCGGGGCGCAGCTTGACCGGGCGGCGCAGGCGCCAGGCGGCCAGCGCGGCGACGCAGGCGAACAAGGCCGACTGCGATTCCTTGCCGCCGAAGCCACCGCCCATGCGCCGCATCTCGACGACAACCTGGTTCGCCGCCAGGCCCAGCGCATGGCTGACGACGTGCTGCATCTCGGTCGGGTGCTGGGTCGAGCACCACAGGTGGATGCAGCCGTCCTCGCGCGGCGCGGCATACGAGATCTGGCCTTCGAGGTAGAACTGTTCCTGGCCGCCGACCTGCCACTTGCCGGCGAGCCGGCGCGGCGCGGTCGCGAGGCGGGCGGCGGGTTCGCCGCGCACCAGCTGCATCGGCGGCAGCACGAGGCTGTTCTGCTGCATCGCCTGCTGCGGATCGAGCACGGCGGGCAGCGGCTCGTAGACCACTTCGGCGCGGCGGGCGGCGCGGCGCGCGAGTTCGTGAGTCTGCGCGATCACGGCGAAGATCGGCTGGCCGACGTAGTGCACGACGCCGTCGGCAAGGATGGGATCGTCGTGGATGATCGGTCCGCAGTCGTTGCTGCCGGGTATGTCGGCGGCGGTGAGCACCGCGATGACGCCCGGCATGACCCGCACGGCGTCGAGGCCGAGCGAGACGATGCGCGCATGGGCCTGGGTCGACAGGCCCAGCGCGGCATGGGCCGTGCCGGCGAGTTCGCGGATGTCGTCCACATAAGTGGCTTCGCCGCTGACGTGCAGGTGGGCCGATTCGTGCGGGTGGCCGTGGTGCGCGGCCGGGACGGCCTGCGCTTCCTGGGGGAGAGTTTCGGCTTTCATCGGACGGCCTCAGGGCTGGGCGGCGAAGGTGTCGAAGGCGGCGAACACGCGTGTCTGCCGGGTATCGAGCGGGGCCTCGGCACGGGTCTCGAGGTGGAAGCGGCGCAGCAGGTTGGCAGCCGCGCGGCGGCGGTAGCCGGCGCTGGCACGCAGGTCGCCGAGCGGTGCGTAGTCCTGGTCCAGCGCCTGCAGGGCGTCGGCCAGCGCGGCTTCGTCCCAGCGCCGGCCATCGAGTGCCGCTTCGGTGCGCGTGGCGCGCCGCGAGGTCGCCGCCATGCCGCCGAAGGCGATGCGCGGGGCACGGATGACGCCGTCCTCCAGCTGCAGCGCAAAGGCCGCGCACACGGCCGAGATGTCGGAGTCGAAACGCTTCGACAGTTTCCAGCTGCGGAAGCGCAGCGCCGGTGTGCGCAAGGGCACTTCGACCGCCTCGACGATCTCGTCTGCGGCGAGGTCCTTCTTCATGTAGTCGAGGTAGAAGGCTTCGAGCGGCAGCGTGCGGCGGCCTTGCATGCCGTGCAGCACGACGCGGGCGCCGAGGGCGATCAGCGCCGGCGCCGAATCGCCGATCGGCGAGCCGTTGGCGATGTTGCCGCCGAGCGTGCCGGCATTGCGCACCGGCAGCGAGGCGAAGCGTTCCCACAGCTCGCCCAGTTCCGGATAGTGCCGGCACAGCGCAGCGTAGGCGTCGCTCAGCGACACTGCCGCGCCGATGCGCAGGAAGCCGTCCTGCTCGCGGACATGTTGCAATTCTCCGACCCGGCCGATGTGGATCAGGTCGCCGACGTCGCGGAACTGCTTGTTCACCCACAGGCCGATGTCGGTACAGCCGGCGAGCAGGGTGGCCCTGGGTTTGCCGTTGCGCAGCGCGACGAGTTCGGCCAGTGTGCGGGGGGCGTGGAAATGCTGCTCGCCGGCGGCATAGTCGAACTCGGCGCTGCGGCGCAGCGCGAGCAAGGCGGTGCGCACGGCCTCGCGGTCCAGGCTCTGTTCGGGCAGCTCGAACATGCGCTCGCCGGCTTCGATGATCGGCCGGTAGCCGGTGCAGCGGCACAGGTTGCCGGTCAGCTGGCTGCGGATGCGCGCGGCATCGGGGCGCTCGCCGGCCGGGACGCAGTCGTTGTAGAGATCCCACAGCGACATCACGAAGCCGGGCGTGCAGAAGCCGCATTGCGAGCCGTGGCAGTCGACCATCGCCTGCTGCACCGGATGCAGGCTGCCGCTGGTCTGGCGGCGCAGGTATTCGACGGTGAACACGGCCTTGCCGTCGAGCGCCGGCACGAACTGGATGCAGGCATTGAGGCTGTGAAGCCGCAGCTCGTCTCCCTCGCCGCTCAGTTCGCCGACGACCACGGTACAGGCGCCGCAGTCGCCTTCGCCGCAACCTTCCTTGGTACCGGTCAGGCCGCCGTGGATGCGCAGCCAGCTCAGCAGGCTGGTGGTGGTGGCGACGCCGGAGACCTCGACCGGCTCGCCATTGAGCAGAAAGCGGATTGCATCTGCGCCCATTGTCTTCTCCAGTGTGGAGCATGTGCTGTGCAGGTCGACCCGCGAAAGGCGGAAGCGGTTGCACCTTGCCATGCCTGTGATTCTTGTCGGTGCCGGCAGGACGTACTGCGGCAGCGAGGCGATCTTGGTGATTGATTACATGATTGTCAACAATTTTGCAGCGGGATTTGCCGGATCCCTGTGGAGGCATCCCGGCGTGCATTCCGGGCGTAGGGCACGCATGGCTGCGGCTTGCACGCCGATTGCGCGGGGCCGATGCAGTGCTTGCGGTGGCGAAAGCGAAATGTGCGGAATCACGATCTCGTTATAATCCTTTCCCTTGCTGCGGCAAGGGCAGTGGGAGGGCAGGCGCGTGCAACAGGCGCGTGCGGCGGTGGCGCACAGGAGGAGACGCGGTGAGCGAGGCGGAGCAAGCGGGCGGTACGCGGGAAAGGGCGGCACGCCGGGCCGGCAAGGCGCCGTCTACCGAAGAGACCCAGCGCGTGTTCGAATCCCTGCGCAATGCGGTGCTCGACCAGCGCCTGCCGCCGGGCCTGCAGCTCAAGGAGCAGGCGCTTGCCGATGCCTTCGGCGTGAATCGCGCGGTGGTCCGCCAGGCGCTCGCCCGCCTGGAGGTCTATCGCCTGGTCACGCATGCGCCCAATCGTGGCGTGTTCGTCGCGCATCCATCCGCGGCCGAGGGGCGCGACCTGTTCACCGCCCGCCGCTACATCGAGGCGGCCATCGCCGAACTGGCGGTCGAGCGCCTGGCGGAAGCCGACATCGCGCGCTTGCGCGCGCTGGTGCGGCAGGAGCGGCAGGCCTACGAGGCCCAGGATGTACGCAAGGCGCTGCGATTGTCGGTCGATTTCCATCTGCAGCTCGCCGATGCCGTCGGCAATACCGTGCTGGCGTCCTTTCTCGACGAGATCGTGACCCGCATGCCGCTGGTCGTGCTTGCCCATCGCCGGGAGTCTCCGCCCGCCTGCATGCTCGACGACCACGAACAGATCCTCGATGCCATCGCTGCCGGCGATGCCGGCCGTGCCCGCGCGCTGATGATCGAGCATGTCGGCCACCTCGAGGGCCGGGTGTCGCTCGACCGCGGCACTCAGCAGGGCGATTCGGGAATCGCCCGCCTGCTGGGGCTGGAGGAAGGCTGCGGATCATGAAAGGGGCTGCAGCCCCTATGTTCAGTGGTTCATATGCAAAACATGATAAGCACTATCATGATTCCGGTATGGAAGGTGTGGGGGAGCGCTGCCTAGACTGCGAACGTCTTCGTTGCCAAAATTGTTAACAAACGTGCAGCGTCGGCCAGAGAATGCCCGGCTGGCAGTGCAGCCATAGCAGGCGTCCAGAAAACACCAACGAGAGCCGATGCGCAATTGCCGCCGGCACCGAGGAGACATCCATGCAACCCCAGACTTCGACCACGGCTGCCGAGCCCGCAACCCCGGCTCTTCCCGACAGCTGGCTGGAGCGCCGCTTCCGCCTGACCGAGCACGGCACCAACGTGCGCACCGAGCTGTTCGCCGGGCTGACGACTTTCGTCACGATGGCCTACATCATCTTCGTCAATCCGATGATCATGGCTGCCGCCGGCATGGACCACGGCGCCGCCTTCGTCGCCACCTGCATCGGTTCGGCGCTGAGCAGCCTGCTGATGGGCTTCTACGCCAACTGGCCGGTCGGCCTGGCGCCGGGCATGGGGCTCAACGCCTTCTTCACTTACACCGTGGTCGGCGAGATGGGCTACAGCTGGGAGGTGGCGCTGGGGGCGGTATTCCTGTCCGGCGTGCTGTTCATGGTGATCAGCTTCACCGGCCTGCGCCAGTGGCTGCTCGACAGCATCCCGCGCAGCCTGCGTTTCGCCATGGGGGCAGGCGTCGGGCTCTTCCTCGGCCTGATCGGGCTCAAGCTCGCCGGCATCGTCGTGCCCAGCGAAGCCACGCTGGTGACGATGGGGTCGATGCTTGAGCTGCCGGCGGCGCTCGCCGGGCTGTGCTTCCTGATGATCGGCGTGCTGAGCCACTTCAACGTGTTCGGCGCGATCCTGATCAGCATCCTGACGGTCACCTTCATCGGCTGGACCGCGGGCATCGTCGAGTACAGCGGCGTGGTGTCGATGCCGCCCAGCCTGGCGCCGACGCTGCTGGCGATGGACGTGGCCGGTGCTTTCGACGTGGCGATGATCAGCGTCATCCTCGCCTTCCTGTTCGTGAATCTGTTCGATACCGCCGGTACGCTGATGGGCGTGGCGCACCGCGCGAAGCTGGAGAAGCCCGACGGCAGCATCGAGAAGCTGTCCGAGGCGGTGAAGGTCGACAGCACCGCGAGCGTGCTCGGCGCCTGTGTCGGCTGCCCGCCGGTGACGAGCTACGTCGAGAGCTGCGCGGGCGTGGCCGCGGGCGGGCGTACCGGCCTGACCGCGATCGTCGTCGGTCTGCTGTTCCTGGTGGCGATGTTCTTCGCGCCGCTGGCGGGCATGATTCCGGGCTATGCCACCGCCGGCGCGCTGATCTACGTGGCGATGCTGATGAGCACCGGGCTGGCCCACATCGAGTGGGAAGATTTCACCGACACCATCCCGGCGGTCGTCACCGCGGTGATGATGCCGCTGACCTTCTCGATCGCCAACGGCATCGCGCTCGGTTTCGTCTGCTACGTCGTGCTGAAGTTCTTCACCGGGCAGTTCGAGCGCATCTCGCCCGCGCTGTACGTGCTGTTCGTGCTGTTCGTCGCCAAGTTCGTCTTCCTCTGAGTGCTATTCGGTGCCGGGTGTGGCGAACGAGTCAGCGACCCGCCGCCATAGGTCGGGCCATTCATCCGCCCAGCAACAGTGATGATCATGGCCCGGCAGTATCCATGCCTGCGTCCGTGCGGGGGCAGGCATGGCCGCCACGAATGCCTGGCCCAGACCTGGCGGAACGACGCGATCAGCCGCTCCCAGCAGGTGCACCTGCTCGACCCGTGCCAGCGCGGCAGCTTGTTCGATCGGGTTCAGCGAGTGGCGCAGGGGCTGCACGCGGTGATGGCGTGTCCAGGCCGCGTGGTCGAGGTTGCCGGCCACGGTGACCACCTGGCTGACGTCGTCGCGCCGTGCCGCGAGCAGCAGGGCCAGGGCAGCGCCCCCCGAGTAGCCGACCAGCACCAGCCGCTGTGCGCCGGCCCGGTTCTTCAGCTCGTCAATGGCCTGATCGAGGCTCGCCACGACCTCTTCGGCGAAGCGCGCGTCGGTCCAGTAGCGCCGCTCGCATGGCGCTTCGGCGGCACCCAGGTACTGGCAGGGGCGCGCCAGGTAGGCAGCGTTGCCTTGCGGGTGTGCCAGGGCCAGGCGCAAGGCGAGCGGATCGGACGGCGTCGGGTCGGCCGACGGCTGGCTGGAAGTGATCCAGGCCAGGCCGTCTCCTTCGAGGTAGAGCGTCAGGCGTTCCTGGCGGACGAAGCTGGCGGGCAGGAAGGCCCGCAAACGGAAAGGCCGGGTTTCGATCTGGACGGCTTGCCAGCCGCGGTCATGTGCCAGCGCGCCGGCGTGCCGACTGCGTGCTTCCGGCGTGGGCAGCGTGGAGCAGGCGCCCAGCGCCAGGGCCAGCATGCTGCACAGAATGCGGCTCATGGCTCGCATGTCATCCAGGAAACATCCTTGGCATGGGGGCGCAGTGTCAACTTGTGGCGCGGCGCAGGGTCTCGCTGGGCAGTTCGCCGAAGCGCTGCCGGTAGCGGTTGGCGAAGTCGCTGAAGTTGTCGAAGCCGCAGACCAGCGCGACCTGTGAAATGCGGGTCTCTCCGCTCGGACAGCTCAGCAGCTGGCGAGCCTTGTCCAGGCGCTGATCGCGCAGCCATTGCAGGGGGGATTGCCCGGTGCGTTTCCTGAACTCCTGCTGCAGCACACGTGCGGAGATACCGCTCATCGCTTCCAGGTCACTGAGGTTGAAGGGCCGGTCGAGATGGTCCTCCAGGTACTCGCACAGTTCCACGATGCGCGAATCCCGGGGTTTGACGATGGCCGGTTCGGCAGCCAACTGGTGCAGCACGCACTCTGGAAACATCATCATGACCATGATCCTGATGATGTTCTCACCGGGGGAGAAGTGTTTCAGCAGCTCCTGATTGCCATGCAACTGGTCGATGAAGCGGGTGACGTGCCGGATCATCTCCAGGAAGTCGATCACGCCATGCCGGGTTTCCAGCAGGCGCGGCCGATGAAGGTCCAGCGAAGCGAGCCTCTTTTCCTCGAGCATGCGGTGGGCGGTCGTCAGCAGGCGGCGCTCCGAGACGCTGAGCAGCAATACGGATTTGATGTGGCCTTCGGTGAAGCGTCTGCCAGGAGGGAAGAACAACGCCTGATGGGGGCTGGCAAGGGTGAAGCTGAATTTGTCCACCTGGCTCTTGAGGCTGCCGCTGATCGGGATGGCGATCGTGTAGTTCGGGTCGTAGACCCGCATCACGGTAGGCGAACTGGAAACGGCCAGCATGCAGAACTGGTCTTCGGCGTACGTGGTGGTGACGTGGCGAAAGCCGATGTCCGAAGGCAGGGCATCGAAATCGCTGACCCAGTTTGTGATGCTGCTGACCCGCTCCTGCATCTGGATCAGGTCATGGTCGATCGTGGAGCGCAGGCTTCCGAAAACGAGGGACGGCAGTTGTTTCTTGGTCGACTTCTTCATGGCCGTGGCGGTCCCGTTCGACGAGACTCTGGGGGCTGATGTCATTTCGCGCCGACAGCGGGATGCTTCATCGTGTCCGCGCGAAAATAAAGATGACATTGCCCTGTCGTGCCTGGAGATCGAGATGGGGGGCGATCAGGCAGGCGGGCAATGCCGAAGCCGAACTCTACTGGAAAAACCGGGCCTGGCGCGATGGCTTTTGGATTTCATCTGCTCCTGCGGGAAACGGGGTTGCTCTGCTCTCACTGCATGTCAAGGTGCCCTGTCGGCAATGATTCCGTGTTGTTCGAGCTTTATTTCGTCGCAGTTGTGCCCGATTCCTTTGCGGTCGATGACGATGAAGTCGCAGACGTCGTCGAGTGCGAGCAGCGGGTGGTGCCATACGCCGGTGGCGTAGTTGACGCCCTGGTCGTGCCGGGCGAGGAAGACCTTGAGGTCCTCGACGGCGGGCGGCTCGCCGGCCGGGGCGACGACGACGAGATAGGGCTTGCCGGACATGGGGATGAAGGCCTGGGAGGCGAGCGGATGGCGCTCCATCATCTGGACGGTGAAGGGCAGGCAGCGGGGCTGGCCGCGGAAGATGGAGACGATGACGCGGCCGTCGGGCCCGGGCTCGATGTTGGCCAGGTCGTGGTATCGCTCGGTGTTGCCGGCATTGATGGTGAAGTGCTGGACCGCGTCACAGGCCTCGATGACCTCGCCGAACGGGGCGAAAGCCTCGCGGGTGAGGGGCTGGACCTGGAGCGGGAAAGCTGTGGTCTCGGACATGGGTCGTTCTCGCGGGGAATGGAAGGACAAGGCCCGCCCCCGGGCGGGGGCGGGAAGGGCGTGCAGAAGGTGTTGCGTCGGGTTTTACCGGGCTTCGGGCTTGCCCCACAGGCGCAGTCGCGACACGCCGCCGTCGGGGAAGATGTTGAAGCGCACGTGGGTGATGGTCCCGAGCTTGGCGACCTGCTCGGTGAAGGTATGGATCGCATCCATCTCGAGCTTCTGCTCGGGCAGCAGGGTCTGCCAGAACATCGACTGGGTGGTGATGGAGCGGTCGGTGCCGCCGCTGACGTAGGCGGCCTGGACCGAGCAGCGGTCCGGGTAGTTGCCCTTGAAGAAGGCGGTATCGACCTCGATCCGCTCGACCGTGCCGGGGGCGCCCAGCTCGAGCACGCACCAGTCGTTGCCGGGCTCGCGGCGGCGGCGGGTCTCCCAGCCGTCGCCCATGTTCATGCCGCGCCCGGGCAGCAGCAGGGCGGCGGCGGATGAACCGAAGCTCGCATCGTTCCACGACACGGCGCGGCCGCCGTTCTCCATCGCCACCAGATCGACCAGCTCGCCGGCGGCGGCGGAAAGCGAACCGACCGGTCGGCCATAGACGCGCAGGCGGGCGATGCCGCCGTCCGGGTACATGTTCACGCGCAGGTGGGTCCAGGCCTCGGTGCTGGCGCACTCGAGGATGTGGTGGCTGTTGGGGCCGCAGGGGGTGGCGGGCAGGATCTCGGTCCAGGCGGCGGCCTTGAGGGTCTCGGCGTCGTCGGAATCGGAGACGCAGGCCTCGATGGAGACGGCGGGCGGGTAGTTGCCGGTGAAGTGGGAGGTATCGACATCGAAGCCGCGGATGAGGCCCTTGACGCCGAGCCGGACGATGGCCCAGTCATGGCCGGCGACGCGCTTGCGTCGGGACTCCCAGCCGTCCATCCACTTGCCGTTGGTGTCGAACTTGCCGGGGACGAACTGAGCGGGTTCGGGGTTGAGCATGCGGGAGACTTCGGCGAAGAAGTCGTCGGAGGTGGCGATCGCCTTGGCGCCGAGGCGTGGGTTGGCGAGATCGACCGAGCGCAGGGCCCAGTCGGGCAGGTCGGCGGGGGCGGCGAAAACAGGGGCGCCGGGAGTGTGGCTGGCCATATGAGACTCCTTTGGATTCAGTGGGTTGTGCGGGTTCCGCCGGCTGCATCGAGGCAGGGGCGGCTTCCGCGTGGATTATTTGGGCTGGTAAGGATGGTTCTCGATCCAGTGCCGGGCGACATCGACGCGCCGGCATACCCATACGCGGTCGTGCTTCTCGATGTGGTCGAGGAAGCGCTGCAGCGCCTTGAAGCGGCCCGGTCGGCCGAGCAGGCGGCAGTGCATGCCGATCGACATCATCGCCGGACGCTCCTCGCCTTCGGCATACATCACGTCGAAGGCATCGCGCAGGTATTCGAAGAACTCGTCGCCGTGCGAGAAGCCCTGCGGCAGCGCGAAGCGCATGTCGTTGGTGTCGAGGGTGTAGGGCACGACGAGGTGGGGCACGGTGTCGCCATTGGTCTTCTGCACCTCGGTCCAGAACGGCAGGTCGTCGCCGTAGTAGTCCGAGTCGTACAGGAAGCCGCCGTAGTCGGCGACTAGGCGCCGGGTGTTGGGCGAGTCGCGGCCGGTGTACCAGCCCAGCGCGCGTTCGCCGGTCAGGCGCTCGATGATCTCCATGCCGATGCGCATGTGCTCGCGCTCGATCTCTTCGGGAGTGTTCTGGTAGTGGATCCAGCGCCAGCCGTGGCAGGCGATCTCGTGGCCGAGTTCCTTGAATGCGGCGGTCAGTTCGGGGTGGCGTTCCAGCGCCATCGATACGCCGAAGATGGTCATCGGCAGGCCGCGGCGCTCGAACTCGCGCAGGAAGCGCCAGACGCCGACGCGCGAGCCGTACTCGTAGATGCCTTCCATCGACAGGTGGCGTTCGGGATAGCTGGCGGCGTTGAAGAGTTCGGAGAGGAACTGCTCGCTGCCGGGGTCGCCGTGCAGCACGCAGTTCTCCCCGCCTTCCTCGTAGTTGAGGACGAACTGGACGGCGATGCGGGCGCGGCCGGGCCAGTCGGCGTGGGGCGGGTTCTTGCCGTAGCCGATCAGGTCGCGGGGGTAGGGCGTAATGAGTTGCGAAGTCATCGGAGAGCCTCGTTCAACTGGTGTTCAGCCTTGGGCGGCGAACAGTGCATCCAGGCGGAAACGGGCAATTTTGCCGATTTCCTTCAGGCAGGTGCGGAATTCGGTATTGCGGTCGTTGGCGAGGCGGGCTTCGACGCCGTCCATGATCTGGTAGCGGGTCAGGCCCTTGACCGCGATCACGAAGGGGAAGCCGAAGCGTTCGCGGTAGGCCTTGTTCAGGTCGCGCAGGCGCTGCAGTTCTTCCTTGCTGCACTGGTCCAGGCCGGCGCCGCGCTGCTCGCCGGTCGAGGCGGTGGTCAGCGTGCCTTCCTCGGCTTCCTTGCCCGCCAGCTCCGGGTGGGCGCAGATCAGCGCGAGCTGTTCGGACTGGGCGGCGTTATCCACCACCAGGCACATCGCGGCGTGCAGTCCATCGACGCTGGTGAAGGGGCCGGCGCTCCAGGCGCGCTCGGCGATCCAGGGCGAATGTTCGAAGATGCCGTCGAGGCGGGTGACGAAGGCGTCCTGCGGCAGGCGTGACAGTTCGGCCAGCGCGGCGTCGGTGCCGGTCGCTGGAGAGGAGGTCTGGTTGGTCATTTGTCTCTTCCCTCGTGGGTGGAATGCCAGTCCGGGCACACGCGGGCGAAGTCCGCGCGTGCTGGATGTTCAGTTGGCGGTGGAGGCGCCCTGGGCGTGCCAGATGGCGACGGCCTCGCGCTCCTGGTCGGTGATCCCGGTCAGATTGCCGAGCGGCATGTAGCCGCTGGCGACGGTTTCGGCAATCTTGGCTGCGTGCTGGCCGACCTGTTCCGGCGTTTCGAGCATCACGCCCTTGGGTGCCTGCACGAAGCCTTCGTAGGTGGGCTTTTCAGCGTGACAGGTCACGCAGCGCTGGTTCATCACGTTCCGGATGGTGGAGAAGCTCACCTTCTCGCCGCTCGCATCGACCGGCTTCGGCGCCATCAGCACGATCAGCATCAGGATCAGCGCGGCACCTGCGGCGGGCAGCCACCACTTGACCTGGCCGCGGTGGCGCAGCACGAAGAACTGGCGGATCAGCACGCCGGCCATCATCATCACGCCGAGGATCAGCCAGCCGTTGGGGTTGGCATAGGTCATCGGGTAGTGGTTGCTGATCATGATGAACAGCACCGGCAGCGTGAAGTAGGTGTTATGCACCGAGCGCTGCTTGCCGACGATGCCGGGCATCGGATCGACCGCTTCGCCCTTGCGGATCTGCTCGACCATCTTCTTCTGCCCGGGAATGATGTGGAAGAAGACGTTGGCCGCCATCATCGTGCCGATCATCGCGCCGACGTGGATGTAGGCGCCGCGGGCCGAGAACACCTGGTGCAGCACGTAGTTGGCGATCATGATGAAGACGAACACGATCGTCACCAGCAGGCCGTCCTTGCCGACCATGTTGCGGCACAGGATGTCGTAGAACACCCAGCCGACCGCCAGGAAGGCGATCGAGATGCCGATGGCGGCAGCGGGGGTGAGCGCCATCACGTTGCTGTCGATCAGGTAGCTGGAAGCGCCGATCCAATACACGATGGCCAGCATGCCCATGCCGGACAGCCAGGTGCTGTAGGCCTCCCATTTCGACCAGTGCAGATCGTTGCTGAGCGGCTCATGCTTGGGGCCGGTGAGGTATTTCTGGCTGTGGTAGAAACCACCGCCGTGCACTGCCCACAGTTCGCCGAACACGCCGCGCTTGGTGGCTTCCGGGTCCTTCGGCGGCTTCAGCGCGTTGTCCAGCATGACGAAGTAGAAGGATGCGCCGATCCAGGCGATGCCTGCGATCAGGTGTACCCAGCGGACCAGCAGGTTGGCCCAGTCGAGCAGGTAGGCTTCCATGATCTCGTGTCTCTATGTAGTGGTTATGGTTGTCGGGGCGGGGCGGGGCGAGAGATCAGGAGGGGCTCAGCTGCCGCGATAGGTGGAATAGCTCCACGGCGACACCAGCAGCGGCACGTGGTAGTGCGCGCCGGTGTCGGCGATGCCGAAGCGCAGCGCGACTTCGTCGACGAACAGCGGCTCGGGCAGGTTCTGGCCCTGGGCGCGGAAATAGTCGCCGGCGCCGAAGATGATTTCGTACTTGCCGGCTTCGAGGGCGGCGCCTTCGAGCAGCGGCTGGTCACAGCGGCCATCGTGGTTGGTGACGGTGCGTGCCACTTCGCGGCGTTCGCCGTCGAGGCGATAGACGATGACGGAGATGCCCTGGCCGGGTTTGCCGTTGGCGGTGTCGAGTACGTGAGTGGTGAGGCGTCCCATGTCGAAAGCTCCTGATTCTGTACGGTGGAAGGGAGAGGAACGGGGTGAAACCTGGATCGTGTGAGACTCAGTGTAAGCCCGGCTTTTGTTAACGAAAGCGATATGTTTTTATAAGTCATATATCCTGTCGCTTATAAAACAACACGAGGAGGCCAATCATGACGCTGAGGCGCGGGGACGATCCGCTGGATACCTATCTGCTGCGAGTTTTCGTGCTGCTGATCGCCGAGCGCAGCGTGTCGCGCACGGCCTTGCGCATGAACCAGTCGCAGCCAGCCGTCAGCGCCGCGCTGAAGCGCCTGCGCGACATCCTGGGCGACCCGCTGCTGGTGCGAGAGAAGGGCGGCATGGTGCCGACCGAGCGCGCGCTGGCGCTGATGTCGCATGCCAAGGGGGCGCTGGCCGAGATCGATCGCATGGTCGATGCGCCGGAGTCCTTCGAGCCGCACACCACCCGCCACGAGTTCCGCATCGGTTCGCCCGACTATCTGGCGCCGATGTTCATGGCCAGCGTCGCCGAGCGCTTCCGCCGCGAAGCGCCGCAGGCGCGGCTGACGCTGCATGCGCTGGGGCCGAACTTCGATTTCGAGCGCTCGCTGGCCGAGGGCGATCTGGACGTCGTGATCGGCAACTGGCCGGAACCGCCGCATCGCATGCACCTGTCGATGCTGCTCGAGGACGAGATCGTCTGCCTGATGTCGGCCGGCCATCCGCTGGTGCGCAAGGGCATGTCGGTCGAGGACTACATGCGGGCCGCGCACGTGGTGCCGATGCCGTACTCGATCAGCCAGCGCGGCGTGATCGACAGCGTGCTGGCGTCGATGCGCATCAACCGCGACGAGCGCGTGGTGGCGCAGTCCTTCACCGCCGCCCCCTATCTGCTGCAGAACACCGACCTGGTGTTCACCACCACCCGGCACTTCGCCCAGTTCTACGCCAACCTGCTGAAACTGGCGATCGTGCCGTCGCCGATTCCCTTCCCGCCGATGCGCTTCTACCAGCTGTGGCACGAGCGCAATCATCATTCGACCGGCCACCGCTGGCTGCGCAGGCTGCTGTCCGACTGCGGCCGCCGCATCATGCCGTCAACGTAAGGGTGCAAGAGGCCGCGCCCAGCCAGGAAAAATATCCCTGCGGCAGCTCAAAAATTTCCGCTTTGTGCCGTTAACGCAGAGCAGTTTTTCGCCATCAAGAACCATGGAGCACATGGCATGACTTCTCCGCTGAGCCCCCAGGGTGTCTGGGCCAGGGCGGCATCCATCCGCGAACCCACCGGCGGCGCGCCGACGGTGGGTTCGCGTGTTGCCGACGCGGAGGCGAAACGCGTGGAAAGGGTTGTCGTGCCTTCCGTGTACGTCACCATCAGCAATGCCGCGAAGAAGCAGATGCAGGCTGCCCAGAGCCTGTCGGCGGCGTTCAGCAAGGGCGTCAACAGCATGCGCGAGGCACGCAAGGCTGGCGCGCGCGAGCGCATCGGACAGATCAAGCAGCGCATCGAGGTACTGAAGGAGCTGGTCGCCAAGATGGGCCCGCTGGTTTCCAAGGCCGTGCTGCGCGAGCTCAAGCAACTGGCCAGCGAGCTGAAGCAGGCTGCCGGCACCCTGAAGGAAGGCGGCGGTGGCGATGGCGGCTCGGCGGTGAACGTCGGCGGCGTGGTAGCTGCCGCGGAAGGCGCGCGCGAGCCTGCCGCAACATCCGGCGCAAGCGCCGATGCAGCGGGGGGCGCGAGCCAGACGGACGCTGTCGCGGCGGCGGCGCAGGTGGTCGCCGCCGCGCCGCCTGAAACGGCCGCCCCGGATGCGGATCAAGCCGGCCCGGAAGCGGAGAAACTGGCGGCCACTGCCGTGGCCGCCACCGCGGACGACGCAGAGCAGCTTTCCGCCGACGAGTCGGTGGATGGCGAGGAAGCCGCGCAGGAGGCCGCACAGCAGATACGCGGCGCCGCCGAGGAAAGCCGTGCCGAGCGCCAGCGAGAACTCAAGCAGCGTGAGGATGACGCCAGGCTGATCCAGGATGCGATCCGCGAGCTGAAGGCCCTGCTGGCGATGGTTCGCCACGCGGCGAAAAACGACAAGGAAGCGCGCAAGGACGCGGAAGCCATCGAGGCGATGATCCGCGACAGCGAGGACGCTGCCCGCGACCTGGACGGCGGGCTGCCTCCGATCGACGTCGCGGGCATCGACGCGGGTGCCGGCGCCGATGCGGCGGTCAGCGTGCCGGTTGCGCTCTGAGCGGGCGGCGGCACGTACTTACGTGCAGGCCGGAGCGCGCCGGCCTGCCGGGTAGCCAGGATGGATCAGCGGTCGATCGGCACCAGCACCACCGGCACGTCGGCCTTCATCGTCACCTTGTGGGCGACCGAGCCCAGCAGCAGTTCGCCGATCGTGCTGTGGCCGCGCGAACCAATGACGATCATGTCGGCCAGCACGTGCTTGGATACGTCCAGGATGCGGCGCGAGGCGTCGCCTTCGAGCGCGCGCACGCTGGCGAGCACGCCCTTGACGTCGAGATCCGGGTTGGCTTCGGCGAAGACGTCGATGCGGTGGCGCAGCAGGGCTTCGGCCTTCTTGTGGCCGGCCAGCTTGATCTCGTCCAGTTTCTCCGGCGTCAGGAAGTCGTCGTAGGGCAGGCTGGTCGAGGGCAGCGTGACGGTGATGGCGTGCAGCTTGGCGTTGAACTTCATCGCCAGGCCGACGGCGTGGTGGAACACCGCCGGTGAACGCGGAGTGAGGTCGGAGGCGTAAAGGATCGAACGGATTTCGTAGCTCATGCGAATCTCCCGATAGATGTTGTTCGGCCCTTGCGCGGCACCGCCGAGGCAGGCTGCCACGGCAGCGGATGGCCGATTCGTATGCTGGACCGAAGTGTAGTGGTGCCTGCGCCTCATCTGCCATGTCTTGCTTGATAGCGCTTATACGCGAATGCTGATGTTCAGCTGCGGGGGCGGTAGTGCACATGGCGGGGGCTGTGCGGATGCCCGTGGGAGTGCTCTTCGCCATGGGCATGTGCCGAGGCGCTGACCTCGACGCCGATCAGGTTCAGGCTGCCGTGGCGCACACCGCTTTCGGCCATGATCGATTCGGCGAAGCGGCGCACCGCGGTGCCCGGCCCGCGCAGGATCGCGCATTCGATGCAGTCGTCGTGGTCGAGATGGGCGTGCAGTGTGGACACCGTGAGATCGTGGTGCTCGTGCTGAAGCCGGGCCAGGCGTTCGGCAAGCGCGCGTTCGTGATGCCGGTAGAGGTAGCTCAACGTCGCCACGCATTCGCCGCCGGCCTCGTCGCGAAGGCGGCTCGATTCGAGTTCGCGGCGCAGCAGATCGCGCATCGCTTCCGAGCGGCTGCTGTAGCCGCGTTCGGCGATCAGGGCGTCGAAGGCGCCGGCCAGTTCCTTGTCGAGTGAAATGGTGATGCGTTCCATGGGTTGTCGGCGTGTCTTCAGATGTCGGTGGCAGGAGCGTCGAGGACGATGCGCCGGGTCGCGAGCGCCGTGACCAGGGGCTCGTCGTGCGAAGCGACGATCATCGGCAGTCCGCTGTCGGCCAGGATCGCGGTGATGCGCGCTGCGCTGGCGTCATCGAGCGCGGCAGTGGGTTCATCCAGCAGCAGCACCCGGGGCTGCATCGCCAGCACGCCGGCCAGTGCGGCGAGGCGCTGCTGGCCGCCGGACAATTCGTGCACCGGCCGCTGCGCCAGACCGGCGATGCCGACGCGCAGCAGCGCTTCCTGCGCCCGGGCGCGGGCAGCGGTCGCGCCCAGGCCCTGGTTGAGCGGACCGAACTCGGCGTCCTCGATCACCGTCGGGCCGAACAGCTGGTCGTTGCTGTCCTGGAACAGCATGCCCAGCGGGCCGCGCAGCGGTGCGAAATCGGACTCGCGGCGGCAGTCGCGGCCGAGCAGGCGGATGCTGCCGGAGGCCGCCGGCACGAAGCCGAGCAGCGCATGCAGCAGCGTGGATTTGCCCGCACCGCAGGGGCCGAGCACGAACAGGCGTTCGCCCGCGTGCAGCTCGAGGTCGAGGCCGCCGAGCACGCTGCGGCCGCGGCGCGCCACCGCCAGGCCGCGCACCTCGATCAGCGGCGTGTTCATGTGCGGAAACCGCGCGCGCGCATGGCGACTTCGACGCGCTCGGCCCGCAGCATGGCCTGCACCAGCAGCAGCGCCACCAGCTGGGCGCTGACCCGCAGCGTGCGGAGGTTCATGCCCGGGCGGAAGCCGCGCGCGCGCATCGCACGCTCGATCCGCCGGCGGCTGCCGGCGAGCAGGCCGAAGTAGCGCACCATCAGCGCCAGCAGCCGCGCCATGCGGGCCGGCAGGCCGAGCCCGGCGGCGGCGCGGCCGATGGCGAAGGAATCCAGGCCGTCGAGCAGCCCGAGGCAGAACAGTGCGATCGCGTTGGTGCGCAATGAAATCTGCAGCGCGAGTTCGCGTCCGGCGGCAGAGACGGTGATGCCGTCGGCACCGAGCTGCCAGGGCAGGCTCAGCCACAGCAAGGCGACGAAGCCATTGACCGCCAGCAGGCGGCGCAGCAGGCGCCAGCGATCGCTGCTGCGCCACAGCGCCGCTGCCATCACCGTCGCGCCGCATGCGACGGCGGCCAACAACCAGGCGTGGCTGGACAGCATCGAAATGGCCAGGTTGGCACCGACCGCCGCGGCCAGGCGCAGGCGCGGCCATCGCGGCGATGCGGGCATTGGCAGCGCGTTCATGACTGCACCGGTGCCAGCGACTGCGGCAGCATGCGCAGCAGCGCGGCCACGGTGAAGGCGCCGATCGCTGCATCCACCGCCATCACCGGCAGATGGGCGAGGCTGAACAGCACGATCAGCTCGCCGAAGCTGCGGCCGCCGGACATTGCCAGCAGGCTGCCGATCATCAGCACGGCGCCGCCGATGCCGATCACGCCGCTGGCTGCACCTGCCAGCATGGCCTGGCGCTGTGTCGCCGCCGGGCCGAGCTGGCCGCGCAGCAGGTAGTGTGCAGCAACACCGGGCAGCGCGACCGCCAGCAGATTGGCGCCGAGCACGGCGAAGCCGCCGAAGGAGAACAGCGCCGCTTGCAGCAGCAGCGCCACGCACAGTACCGGGAACACCGCCCAGCCCAGCAGCAGTCCGGCCAGGCCGTTGAGCACCAGATGCACGCTGCTCGGGCCGACCGGCACGTGGATGGTGCTGGCAACGAAGAAGGCCGCGCCGAGCAGCGCCGCCAGCGGCAGCCTGTCCTCGCGCAGGCTGCGCAGCCCGATTGCCACGCCGGCCGCCGACAGCGCGGCACTGGCAAGAAGCACTGGTGCGCCCAGGACGCCGTCTGCCAGATGCATCATGCCCTCCGCCGCGCCATGAACCAGGCGCTCAGTCCGGCCAGGCCGAGGATGTAGCCGATGCCGCCGAGAATATCCTGCAGGCGGATGCGCTGCTCGAGGCGCGCGATGTCCTCGCGCAGCAGGCGCAAGGCATCGGCGTCGGCTGCTGCCGCCGCTCCGCTCTCCACACGTAGCGCTTCGGCTTCGCTGCGGTGGCCTTCGTCGCCTTCGACCACCACCCGGTAGCGCGGCAGCGGCGGCACGCCGATGCGAAAGCGCCCGTCGGCGCTGCTGCTGCCCTGGGCCAGCGTCGCGCCGGTGGCGGGGTCGAGGATGTTCGACGAACAGGCCGGCAGCGGCCGTCTGGTCCGAGTAGCGGGCCTGGCCTACCACCGCCTCACCCTCGGCGTGGACGCTGAGCCACAGGCCATGGGCGAGCGCCGGGCCGGCGGCGAGCAGGGCGCTGCCGAGCAGGATGGCAGGGAGGGCGGCAAGGGCGTTCTTCATCGCTGCGGCTCCGCGTCGAAGCCGAGCAGGTATTCGATGGACAGCGTGGTGCAGCGCGGATCGCCTTTCACCTCGCTGCGCCGCCCCGCCCAGATGCGGTTGAAGCCCGCCTGCGGCACGATCGTGGCGAAGCCCTCGGCGTCGCTGACGGTGCCGGGGCCGCCTTCCTCGCCGGCCGCGACACCGACGCCTGCTGCCGGCTTGCCGTCGATCAGCACGCGCAGCTTCAGCGGCACGCCGGCGCGCGGCGCTGCAGTATCGGCAGGCACCAGTTCGAAGGGCTGGCCCCAGGCGCGGGTTGCGGCTTTGCTCCAGTGCGCGATGGTCTTGTGGTACTTCACCGCATGTACGCCGCTGGTGGCGCCGGGCACCTCGTTCATCGGCTTCTCGATGCTGCGCCCGCCTTCCGCCCGGCTCCAGATGCCGTTGTCGAAGCTCAGCAGCATCACCGCGGCATCGCCGTTGACGTGGGCCAGCACGCCGTCACCGGTTTCGCTGCGCGAGACCGGCAGCGCGTGGCCGTCGGCAGTGAATGCGTTCAATGGACCGACTTTGCTTGCGTCATAGGATTCGGTCCTGCCTTCGTGGCCGCCGAAGACGATGCGGTACGGCCCGGCGGAGGCCTCGCGTTCGAGCCAGACGGTGTGGGCCGGCGCATTTGTGCCGAGCGCCGCCAGCAGGGCAGCGAGAAGGATTCGGGTGAGGCGGGCGCGGTTCTTCATGGTCATGGTGCGGGTTCCGGAAAATCGAATTGCATGCCTGGGCGCCGCGTGGGTGTTGCGCTGGCGGTGTGGCCGGTGGTGTTCGGCGGGTGCGGCCTGCTCAGGCTCGGCACGGGTGCGCGAAACTCAGGCGATGCACCGGAACGGGGCGCTTGCGCACCGTTGCGATGCGTGCGGTCGGCTGCGGGCCCGGCGGGAGACGATGCATCGGCCACTGTCCGCTGGCGGAGTGCAGCGGGTTCGTATGAACTTGTTCATGGATCTTCATAACGATCCCTTTGAAGCAACCCGCATGCCAGCCAGCTCTGGCAGTGCCGTCCATGGCCCACGCTTGGCCGCCGCCGTGAGAAATGTACGCATTAAGGCCTGCTGGCGCGTGATACATTGAAAAAACCAAATCAAATATTCTGAAAGTCTGGGGACGGAGTCGCTCTTTATGGTGCAAGTGAGGTCCTATGTCTCTGCGGGCGATACGACCGCAGACGTGCTGTCGGAACTTTCGACGGCAATGGAAAGTGCGCCGATCGAGCCCGATTTTCTTTGTGTCTTCTATGGCTGCGTGCATGACGACGAGGCGATCTGGGCTTTCGTGCGTGACAGGTTTCCCGCTGCCGCGATACTCGGGGGGACTTCGTGCAGCGGCGTCATGAGCGAAGACGGCCTGGGAGGAGAGAATTCCATCGGGCTGCTGCTCGTCGAAGATCCGGATGGCGACTACGGTACGGCTGCCGTCCGGTTGAGGGGCGATGCTGCCGACTGCGCGGAACAGGCACTTCACGAAGCGCTGGCGGCGGCAGGCTGCGCCGGAGAGCTGCCGGAGCTGATATGGATCTACCAGGCGCCGGGGCAGGAAGAGGCCGTGCTGGACGGCCTTCGCCGCGTCGTCGGCGACCGCTGCCCGATAGTCGGCGGCAGCTCGGCGGACGATGACATCGTTGGCAAGTGGAGCCAGCTCGGACCCGCCGGGCTGATGAGCGACGGCCTGGTGGTCGGCGTGCTGTTCTCGTCCGGCGGCATTGGCTTCGCCTTCCAGGGCGGCTACGAGCCCAGCGGCGAGAGCGGGATCGTGACGCAGGTGGGCGACGGCGCCGCCGATGAAGGCGATACCGGCGCAAGCACCCGGGGGCGCCAGCTCGTCAGCATCGACGGGGAGCCGGCCGCCGAGGTCTATAACCGCTGGCTTGGCGGCGCGCTGGGCCGGAAGATCGCCAGCGGCGGCAACATCATGATCGACACGGCCATGTCCCCGGTCGGCGTCGAAGTCGGGAAGATCGGCGACATCTCCCACTATCTGCTGATCCACCCGAACCGGATCCTGGCGGATGGAAGCCTGGCGACCTTCGCCACGCTTGAGGAGGGCACGCGGCTCTTCGGCATGCGGGGCAACAGGGCGAACCTCGTCGAGCGCGCGGGCAAGGTCGCCGCTGCGGCTGCATCGACGCTGCCTGGCGGACCGGCCAGCCTGGCAGGCGGCCTGATCATCTACTGCGCGGGCTGCATGCTTGCCGTGGGCAACGAAATGCCGAAGGTGTCGCGCGCGGTCTCGTCGAGCTTCGACGGCGCGCCTTTCCTGGGCTGCTTCACGTTCGGCGAACAGGGCAGCATCCTGGGCAGGAATGCCCATGGCAACCTGATGATCTCGGCCATCGCCTTTGGAAAATGAGGGTGCGAGACGGTGACTGAAGATTCGGAAGGCCTGCGGGAAACGCTGGTCGACATGCGCAGGGAACTGGATATCCTGCGCATCGAGACGACGCACGCCAAGCTTCTGCTGAACGCGCTGGAGGCGATGCTCGGCGCGAATGGCGACGACGACCCGTTCGACGGCGTCTTCGCTGCCCTGATGCCGGTCTTCGAGTTCTCCCATGCGATCGTCCTCGTCGAGCCGGGCGAGGGGTGTGAACAACTGGAATGCATCGCGTCGAGCCATCCGGTGGCGATCGGTTCGATCTGGCCTGCCGGCAAGCTGTTCCGGAAGGCGCTCTCCGGGCGCATCATTTCCACGGTGCCGGGTGTGGGGGGCGATGCCTGGCCGGCGGAGCTGACGCCGGAAATCTCGTGCGACCAGCCGGCGCTCTATTTTCCCCTGGCGGTCCCCGGCAGCCGCGGCCTGATGATCCTGTTGCGCAGCCTGGACCAGGCTGGTTTCGATCGGTCGCACGTCGCGCTCGCGCGCAAGTTCTCGCTGCTGGCTTCGCATGCCTTCGCCGCCCGCCAGGCCAGCCTGAGCAAGGCGGAAAGCCGGCGCCTGAAGGATCTGGCCGAAGAGCTGGAGGCAAGTCAGGAGGCGCTGCGTTTCCGCGCCAACCACGACCAGCTCACGGGGCTGCCGAACCGGGCCTACGTCCGAGAACTCGTCGATCAGATGATCGGGCGCAAGCAATGGGGCGGGCCGGACAGCGAGTCGAACCAATTGGCGCTGGCCTTCATCGATCTCGACGAGTTCAAGCGGGTCAACGACATGCATGGCCACGTGGTGGGAGACGTGCTGCTGCAGGAGATCGCCCGCCGTGTGCAGGCCGAGATCAGGCGTACCGACGTTTTCGGCCGCATCAGTGGCGACGAGTTCGTCATCGTGCTCGATCCCGCGGGCGAGCAGAGCGGTGTCGCCCGGATCGTCGAGCGCATCCTGGACCGCATCAGGCAGCCGCTGTCGGTCGAGGGGGCGCAGATCAAGCCGTCGGCATCGATCGGGATCGCGTTCTATCCGGAGCACGGCAGGGACTACGAAACGCTGCGACGCCACGCTGACCTGGCCATGTATCAGGCCAAGACCTCGGCCAAAGGCCGCCTGTCGTTCTTCACCCGCGACCTGGGGCGCGAAGCGGACGATCGGCTGATTCTCGAGCAGCGCATCAAGGAGGCTGTCGCCGCCGGTGAGTTCCGCTGTGCGCTGCAGCAGAAAATCAGCATCAGAACCGGGTGCGTCGTCGGCTTCGAGGCGCTGGCACGCTGGGTCGATGCAGAAGGCGTCGTCCATGGGCCGGGCCATTTTCTGCCGACTGCCTCGCGGCTCGGCCTGCTGGACGAAATCTCGGCGCAGGTGATGGTGGATCTGCTGCAGAACCTGCCGCTCCTCGACGCCAGGTTCGGATCGGACATCAGGTACAGCGTCAACGTGTCTCCAGCGCAGACGACCAGCATCCCATTCATGCAGACGCTGCTCCGGCAGCTTTCCGACTCGGGGCAGGCAGGGCGCTTCATCCTGGAACTGACGGAAGAGTCCTTCGCCGCGACCGGCCCCTTCCAGACCCATGTGCTGCCCGCGTTGCGCAACGTCGGCGTGGCCATTTCGATCGATGACTTCGGGACCGGCTATTCGTCTCTGGCAAAGCTGGCGGAGCTGACCGTCGACGAGCTCAAGCTCGACCGCTCGCTGGTATCGTCGATTCATCAGCGGCCGCGCAACCAGATCATCCTGCGTGCGGTGGAGTCGCTCGGCGCGGCGCTCAACATGTCGATCGTTGCCGAAGGAATCGAGACCGCTGAAGAAAACGGCTATCTCCTGGAGCAGACGAGCATCACCATCGGCCAGGGGTTCCTGCATCACAGGCCGCAACTGCTTGTCGATCTGCTCGGCTGCTGAGCCGAGTCCCCGGCTACCCCCTGCAGCATCGCTACCCCTCCCATTCCTGCTGCGCTGAGGCCTGCCCGGCAGAGCTCATGCAGCGGATGCCCCCAGGCTCGCTCCGGGCGAGCGCGCAAGAATGTATTTCGCATTTCATGACTTGATATTGAAAATGACAATGATTATCATTTTTTAATGTACTGACCAGCCAGCCACCAAACCGGAATTCTCCCGGCCAGGAAGCCCGCCCCTCCGTACTTCCTGCCCCCCAACGAATGGAGATATTCCGATGGCCCACCCAGAGAGCCAGAAATACGCACGGCAGGCCGCCAGCGCCGTCAAGCCGCCCGTCCTGTGCCTGAACCTCGTCGCGCTTGCGATGCTGACATCGGCAGCGGCCCAGGCGCAGACTGCGGCGGCAACCGAATCCGGTGTCGCCCAGTTGCCTGCCGTCACGGTCAGGGCCGAACAGAACGGCAGCGCGGAGGACGGCTACCTCGTCAAGAGCATCACCGGCGTGGGGATCTGGGGCGAAAGAAGCCTGCAGGACACGCCTTATTCGATGAGCATCATATCGGGCGATCTGATCGAGAACGTGATCGCCAAGGACATGAACCAGATCTTCAAGATGAATCCGACGACGCAGGAAACGGCGAGCATCGCCAGCGATGCCACCGACAACCTGTGGGTGACGATGCGCGGGTTCCAGGTCAACTTCCCGATCATCAACGGCATCCCTTATGCAAGCCGGATTGCCGGCACGCCGATGATGCAGGACATCGAGCGCGTGGAGATGATCAACGGCGCGACCGGTTTCCTGTATGGCGGCGGGCGTGTCGGCGGTGCGGTGAACTACGTCACCAAGAAGCCGACGATCGACACCCGGAGAAGCGTAGCCGCCGGCAGCTATGGCGGCAGTTCGTATTTCGGCCATGCCGAACTGAGCGGGCAGTTCGACGACAACGATGTCTTCGGCTACCGCTTCAGCCTGTTCAATCAGGGCGGTGAAACCAGCAGGAAGGAAGAGAAGAAGCAGAAGGCGGTCAGCCTGGTGTTCGACTGGAAGCCGACGGACGACTTCTATGCCGACCTGCGCTACAGCTACAAGGACACCGAAGCGCCGGGACCGACGATCTTCTGGGCGACCGGGGGCCAGATCGACCGCAGCGGCATCAGCCGGAACCGCAGCCACACGCCCGACTGGCTGGTGCAGGAATTCACCTCGAACAGGATCGAGAGCGGCATCAGGTGGGACATCAACGAGGTCTTCACGCTGCGGACCAACCTGCTCTACGAAGAAGTCGAGAAAACCGGCGGCGACGCCCGCATGCGGTACCTGGACAGGAAGGTGCTGGCGACCTCCTGGTTCGGCGACTACGCCCTGCAGGAGAACGAGAAGAAGGGCATCAGCGCCTACCTGGATTCCAGGTTCGAGACCTTCGGCATCTCGCACACGCTGACGGTGGGCTACTCCTCGTCGTCCGACAAGACGATCAGCAGCACGGACAATTCGAGGAGCTACCAGATCCCGGTCGACATGACGCTCGACGAGTTCAGGAACTACCCCAGGCCCAGTACCTGGGGCAGTGTGGGGCAGTCGCCGAGGACGGCGAGCTCGAAGGTCAGATACGACAACATCCTGATCGGCGACGACATCGTCTTCAACGAGCGCTGGTCCGCGCTGGTCGGCTTCAACTATGCGACGACGATGAGCGAGAACTACCGCTCGCGGGTCAAGTACGACGAATCAGCGCTGACGCCGACGCTGTCGCTGATGTACAAGCCGTTCAGCGAGCTGACCACCTATGCGACCTACATCGAGAGCCTGGAGGCCGGCTCGGTCGTCGGCAGCACCTACCTGAACGAAAACGAGGTGCTGGACCCCTACGTCAGCAAGCAGTACGAAATCGGCGCGAAGTACACCCTGAACGACCGGGTGTCGATCAACTCGGCGCTGTTCAGGATCGAGAAGGCCAACGCCTACGACATCCAGACCACGCCGAAGCCGACGCGGACGCAGGACGGCGAGCAGGTCCACCAGGGCATCGAACTCGGCATCACCGGCAAGGTGACGGACGACCTGACCATCATCGCCGGCGGCACCTTGATGGATCTGAGCATCGACAAGGCCACCAACAGCGCGCTGGAAGGCAAGAAGCCGACCGGCGCGGCCAGGGTCATGGCAAAGATCTTTGCCGAATACAGCGTGCCGACCGTCAAGGGCCTGTCGGTGTCGGGCGGCGCCTATTACACCGGCAAGAAATACCAGGACGACATGAACACCGACGTGGTGCCGTCCTACACCTTGTTCGACGCCGGTGTCAGGTATGCGACGAGGATCGGGCAATACCCGACGAGCTTCAACTTCAGCATCCAGAACATCACGGACGAAGTGTACTGGTCAAACAGCCTGGCGCTGGGCGAGCCGAGGACCTTCTCGTTCTCGGTGCGGACGATGTTCTGACCCTCCCGTTCCTGCGCGTGGGCAGCGGGCCCGCGCTGTGCGACGCCAGCCCCTGCACCGGCTGGCGCCGTTTTTTCGTATGACCGTATTGTGCAAGGAGCCATCGCATGAGCAACCGCCTTTCCCTCGTCCGCCGCCGCGTCCTGGCGGGCGCGATCCTCGCCGCCACCTGCAGCATGACCATGCCCGCATTGGCCGCCCAGCCCGCGACGGTGGTGCTGACGCACGCCAAGGGCACGGCCGAAGTGCCCACCGCGCCCAGGCGCGTGGTGGTGTATGACCTGGGCGCACTGGATGCGCTGCAGGCCCTGGGCGTGCCGGTGGCAGGCGGCCCCAAGGCGCAGATGCCTGGTTACCTGGCGGACTACGCCAGCCGCTACGCCGTTGCCGGCAGCCTGTTCGAGCCGGACTATGAAGCACTGAGCAGCATCAAGCCCGACCTGATCATCGTCGGCGGCCGTTCCAGCGCCAGCCTCGAGACCCTGAGCCGGATTGCGCCCACACTGGATATGTCCATCGACGGCAAGCAGATGCTGGGCGACATCAAGCGCAACGTGAGCATGCTGGCCGGCCTGTTCGGCAGGCAGGCCGAGGGCAAGGCCCTGACCGAGCGCATCGACCGCGAAGTGGCCGACCTGCGCCGCCTCGCCGGCCAGGCCGAGCCGGGTCTGCTGCTGATGGCGATCAACGAGAAGATCATCCCGCAGGTGCCGGGTTCGCGCTTCGGCTTCCTGTTCGACGTGCTGGGGGCGAAGTCGGCCGTCGGCAGCGAGGATCTGCCGCCGCAAGGCACCGCCTACACCTTCGACGACCTGGTCAAGCTGAACCCTCAATGGATCTACGTGATCGACCGCAACACCGCGACCGGCCAGGCCGCGGGCGGCGGTGACATCATCCCGTCGCAGAAGGTGTTCGACAACGCCCAGATCAAGGGCACGGCGGCCGGGCAGAAGGGGCAGGTGGTGTTCCTCGATCCCAAGGGCTGGTACCTGATGGGCGGCGCCGGCCCGTCGGCGCTGCTGGGCAACGTCGCCCAGCTCCGGCGGGCGTACGAGGCGGCCGGCCTGCGCTGAGCTTGCCTGCCGGGATCGGCAGGCACGGCAGGGGCCTGATCGACGATAATCGGGCATGCCCGAATCGACCGCGTCATCCCCCGTGCAGCCCGGCGCTGCTCCCATGCCTGCCGATACGCCGCCGCGCCGCCTGTCGGCGCTGAGCGGACTGCTGCCTTTCCTGCGCCCGTACCGCGCGCGCATCGTCCTGGCCTTCGTCTTGCTGTGCCTCGGCTCGGCCACGCTGCTGCTGGTGCCGCTGACTTTCCGCGACCTGGTGGATTTCGGCTTCGGCAGCGCCGGTGGAGCGGAAACGGCAACCGCGCTCGACGGCCATTTCCTGCAATTGTTCGTACTGGCGGCGTTCTGGGGCATGGTGGTGGCGGCCCGCTATTACACCGTGTCCTGGATCGGCGAGCGGGTCACCGCCGACCTGCGCAACGCGGTCTATGCACGCGTGCTCGGCCAGTCGCCGCAGTTTTTCGAGACCCTGCAGACCGGCGAAGTGCTGTCGCGGTTGACCGGCGATACCACGCTGATCCAGACCGTGGTCGGCAGCTCGGTGTCGATGGGCTTGCGCAGCCTGTTCCAGTTCCTTGGCGGCATGGTGATGCTGGCGGTCACCAGCTTCGGCCTGTTCGCACTCAATCTCGGCCTGATGGTGGTGCTCGCGGTACCGATCGTGCTGATCGGGCGCCGGCTCAGACAGCTGTCGCGCGAATCGCAGGACCGCATCGCCGACGCCTCGGCGCTGGCCGGCGAGATCCTCAACGCCATGCCCACGGTGCAGGCCTTCACCCAGGAGGCGGCGGAGGCGCGCCGCTTCGCCGAGCGCAGCGAGACGGGTTTTCTCGCCGCGATCCGCCGCACCCGGACGAGGGCGGGCCTGACCGCGCTGATCATCGCCGCGGTGATGGGCAGCATCATCTTCGTGCTGTGGGTCGGCGCGCAGCAGGTGCATGCCGGTGAGCTGAGCACCGGCGAGCTCGCCGCCTTCGTGCTGTACGCGGCGCTGGTCGCCGGCGGCGCGGGCACGCTGGCCGAAGTCTGGGGCGACGTCATGCGCGCGGCCGGCGCCACCGGCCGCCTGCTCGAACTGCTGCAGGCCGAGCCGGCGATCCGCGACGCTGCGGTGCCGGCCGTGCCGCGGCGCCTGCCGCAGATGGCGATCCGCTTCGACCACGTCGGTTTCGCCTACCCGGCGCGGCCGCAAGTACGAGCGCTCGACGACGTCTGCCTGGAGATCGCGGCCGGCGAGCGTGTGGCGCTGGTCGGCCCGTCCGGCGCGGGCAAGACCACCCTGTTCCAGCTGCTGCTGCGCTACTACGAGATTTCGGCCGGCGCCATCCTGATCGACGGCCAGGACATCCGCTCGCTGGCGCTGCGCGCGCTGCGGCAGGACATCGCGATCGTGCCGCAGGACCCGGTGATCTTCTCCGCCAGCGCGCTGGACAACATCCGCTACGGCCGACCCGACGCCGACGACGAGGCGGTGCGCGCAGCCGCGCGTGCGGCCGGCGCCGACGATTTCATCGCCCGCCTGCCTGAAGGCTATGGCACTTTCCTCGGCGAGCGCGGCACCCGTCTGTCGGGCGGCCAGCGCCAGCGCATCGCGATCGCCCGCGCCATTCTCAAGGACGCCCGCCTGCTGCTGCTCGACGAAGCCACCAGTGCGCTCGACGCCGAATCCGAGATTCTGGTGCAGCAGGGCCTGGATGCGGCGATGCATAGGCGCACCACGCTGGTCATCGCCCACCGCCTGGCGACGGTGCAGCGGGTGGACCGCATCGTCGTGCTCGACGGCGGGCGCATCGTCGAAGTCGGCACGCCGGCCGACCTGCGCCGCCAGGGCGGCCTTTACGCCCGGCTCGCCGCGCTGCAACTCGATCATTGATGGATATCCGCATGAGCACTCAGCCCGACAACCCGCTGCACGGCATCACCCTCGAAAATCTGCTCCATGCGCTGGTCGAGCACTACGGCTGGGCCGGGCTCGGCCGCCGCGTGGCGATCCGCTGCTTCACCCACGAGCCCAGCATCGCTTCCAGCCTCAAGTTCCTGCGCCGCACGCCCTGGGCCCGCGCGCAGGTCGAGGCCTTGTACGTCGATATGCTGAATGCCCGGCGTGACTGAGGGCAGGGGGTGGCCAGCCCTGCGGCGGGCTGGTGGCACTGTCATCATCCGGGCGCGATAATCCGCGCTCCGTTTTCGTAGCCTGCCTCCATGTCCTCGCCTCCGCCCGTCTCCGCCATGCCGCCCCGTCCCGCCACCCGCCGCGAATGGTGGGGCCTGGCCGTGCTGGTGCTGCCGACGCTGCTGCTGGCGCTGGACATGACGGTGCTGCACCTGGCCGCGCCGCACCTGAGCGCCGACCTGCGGCCGAGCAGCAGCGAGCTGCTGTGGATCCTGGACATCTACGGCTTCATGATCGCCGGCTTCCTGGTCACGATGGGCACGCTGGGCGACCGCATCGGCCGGCGCCGCCTGCTGCTGGCCGGCGCCTTCGCCTTTGGTGTGGCCTCGGTGCTGGCGGCCTTGTCGGCCACGGCGGCGATGCTGATCGCCACCCGGGCGCTGCTCGGCATCGCCGGCGCCACGCTGATGCCGTCAACGCTGTCCCTGATCCGCAACATGTTCCACGTCGAGCGCGAACGCACGGTGGCGATCACGGTGTGGATGACCGGCTTCATCGTCGGCAGCGCGATCGGCCCGCTGGTGGGTGGCGTGCTGCTCGAATATTTCCCCTGGGGATCGGTGTTCCTGCTCGGCGTGCCGGTGATGCTGGTGCTGCTGGTCGCCGGCCCCTTGCTGCTGCCGGAATTCCGCGACGACGCGGCCGGCCCGCTCGACCTGCCGAGCGCGCTGTTGTCGATAAGCATGGTGCTGGCGGTGATCTTCGGCATCAAATCGGTCGCGCGCGACGGTGTGACGCTCGCCGCGCTGGCGGCGGTGCTGCTCGGGCTGGTCATCGGTCTGCTGTTCGTGCGCCGCCAGCGCCGCCTGGCGCAGCCGATGTTCGATCTCGGCCTGTTTGCCAACCGCGGCTTCTCGGTGTCGGTGGCGGCAATGCTGCTGACCATCCTGGCGCTGTCCGGCACTTGGCTGATGGTGTTCCAGTACCTGCAGGGCGTGCTCGGCCTGTCGCCGCTCGATGCCGGCATCGTCATGCTGCCGCCGGCGCTGCTGCAGGTGCTCGCCTCGATGTGGGTGCCCCGGCTGGCACGCCGCCATCCGCCGCATCGGCTGGTCAGCGCCGGCCTGCTGCTGGCGCTGCCGGGCTTCGTCGCGATGATGCTGGTGGGCGGCCCGGCCTCGCTGTGGCTGCTGGTCGGCGGCACCTCGGTGCTGGGCGTCGGCGTGATGCCGATGATGATCCTGGGCACCGACCTGGTGGTCGGCGCCGCGCCGCCGGCCAAGACCGGCGCTGCCGCCGCCACCTCGGAGACCGCCACCGAGCTCGGCATGGCGCTGGGCATCGCGATCATCGGCAGCGTCGGCGCGGCGATCTACCGCGGCCGCATGCTGGCCGGGTTGCCCGAAGGACTGCCGGCCGAACTCGCTGCGTCTGCGGTCGATACCCTGGGCGGCGCACTCGGCGCGGCGGAGCGGCTGCCGGGCGAGACCGGCGCTGCGCTGCTGCATGTCGCGCGCGAAGCGTTTTCGGCGGCGCTGCATGTCAACGCGTTGATCGGCGCGGCCATCATGCTGGTCACGGCGCTCATCGCCGCGCTGTTCCTGCGCCGGCCGGCGGACGGCGGGGAGCCGGCGCAGGGGAAACACTGAGCGCTGCCTTGCGCGGGCAGGAGGCCCGTCCTGATGAGGGCTTTCCTGGTTTGTTACGGCGCGTGCATCATGGCAGATTGGGCGCGTCGTCGGCGGAAGGGGGCGGTCCCCGGTCCGGGCGACCATGCGAGGTTGTCTGATGGCGCAATGCGAACCTTCGTCCGGCCAGCGGGATTGCGAAAACGGGCCCGAGTCTCGTTCGGCAGCGGAGTCCGAAGCCGCCACATTCAAGCGGGCGAGCGACAGGCTGCTGCGTGCCCGCAGCCGGCCGCCGCGGCGGGTGTTCCTGTTCAGCGGCCACATGATCGACGCTCCGGACCGCCCCAGCCCGCGCTTTCCGCCGCACAGGGAAGCCGCCGCCGCACGGGAGATCGCCGCGGCGCTCGACCGCCACCAGGCCGGCCCGGATGATCTGGCGCTGGCCCAGGCCGCCGCGGGGGGCGACCTGCTGTTCCTCGAAGCCTGCCATCGGCGCGGCGTGTGCTGCGAAGTGCTGCTGCCGTTCGACGAGCCGGAGTTCATTGAGCGTTCCATTCGCCCGTCGGCCAATGGCGATGCCTGGCTGCAGCGCTACCGCGCACTCAGGGCTGAAGCAGCGATCAGCCCGCGCGTCATGCCGGTCGAACTCGGCCCGTTGCCCGAAGGGGCAGACCCGTTCGAGCGCTGCAACCTGTGGCTGCTGCACAGCGCGCTTGCTTTCGGCGCGGACAAGGCGAACTTCATCTGCCTGTGGAACGGCGGCGGCGCAGACGGTCCGGGCGGGACCGCGCACATGTACCAGGAAGTTAAACAGCGCACCGGCCAGGTGGATTGGATCGATACACGGACGCTGGTGTAGCCACGCGTGCATCTGCGCCATTCCCGCCTGCGCTGCCCTGGCAAGCCGGCGGGTCAGATGTCCGGCAGCGGGGTTCGCATCCCGGGGAAGTGGCGCATCTGCCTGCATGCCGCGCAGTGCATCCCGGGTGTGCCTCCGGCCGCTTCCCGAGTCGAGGCTGGGCGGTGTGAGCCCGGGTGTCGCAGAAGGGTTTTTCGTCTGTCCGCAAGGGCTGGTTCAGGCGTGATTATGAATCAGAAATTTTGATTAAATTATTTGGTTTTTCTTGTAATCTGATGGTTTCTCCGTGTCCGCCACGGTCTTTCCAACGAATGCGGTCAGCTTCTGGATGGTCTTCGAATGAGCACCTTGATAACTCCAAGAGACCTGCCTACATGGGTGCCAGGGCGGGTTCTGTCCGCCAGTGATGGGCTGGGCTGGAAGGACGTGGCTCACCGCGCCTATCTATATACCGGCCTGGATGTGCAGGTTCCGCCGCTCGATCACTGCATGATCGTCCGCTATCGCAGCGGCCAGACGCCGATGGATCGGCAGGTTGAAGGGCGCTGGAGCCGCAAGAAGTGCACGCCGGGCGATTTCTCGCTGTTCAACGCATTCGGAAATGTCCCACTGGCACTGGACCGAGTGCATCAGCGTGTCCCACACCTATCTTTCGGGAGCGCTGCTGCAGCGGGTGGCGGTGGACATCACCGGGCGCAGCATGGTCGATGTCCGCCTGCAGGATGTGCTGCAGGCGCAGGACCCGATCGTCACCGGCATCGTCGATGCCATCACTGCCGAAGCTGAGCAGTGCGCGCCGGGCGGCAACATCTACGTCGAGGGCCTTGCCCTGCAACTGGCCGTCCACCTGTTCCGCAAGTACGCTGCCATCGACATCCGCGACGACACGCCGGTGGGGCCGCTGGCGCCCCGGCAGATGCGCCGCCTGGAGGAATACGTCGAAGCCAATCTGCACAAGGGCATCACCATCGAGCAGATGGCCGAGGCGATCGGCCTCGGCGTATGGACTTTCTCGAAGCATTTCCGCGCCAGCACCGGCGTTTCGCCGCACGAGTACGTCGTCCGCCGGCGCCTGGAGCGGGCGGCCCGCCTGCTGACCACCGACGGGCAGGCGATCAAGCAGGTCGCGGCGATGTGCGGGTTTTCGGACCAGGCCCATCTGACGCGGGTGATGCGGAGCAGGATGGGCGTGACGCCAGCCTGTCTGAGAAAGACGGGCGGCATCAGGCTGGAACAAGAATAAAAAAAACCGCAGCTTTGTTGGAGGCTGCGGCCAGTAATTCCTGCTGCTGATGCGGCAGGAGGTGGGCCCGTCATGCGTCGGGCCGGGGGCCCAGCAGTTGCCGGAGGTTGTCGTCCAGTTCGGCGATGCAGTTGCCATCGGTGCCGAACAGGCCGAGGTGGCCGTCGATGCTGTTCAGCGGGCGGAATTCGCTGTTGGGGATCAGCTTCTGCTCGGCCAGGCAGTCGTTGGGCGGAAAGAACATGTCGTGGCTGATCGGCATCACGAAGGTTTTCGCCGTGATGCGGCCGAGTGCCTCGGCCAGATTGCCGCCGCTGTTGCGGCTGACGTCGCCGCGCTGCCATTTCCAGATCATGCACAACAGGTTGTTCGGGTCCATCGGCGCGAAGTAGCCGGTCATGAACTGGTCGACGAAGGCCTCCATGTTGTCGAAGCCCAGTGCCTTGTGGCGGCCGCCGCGGAAGAAGTCGGTGCTCCAGCCCATCACCGTCCACAGCTTGGCGTGGCGGCGCAGGCCGGCCGCGACCTCGGCGGAATCGGCGTAGTTGCCGTCGCGGAAAGCCGGATCGGTGACGAGGGTGTCGATCAGGGTCTCGCCGAACATGAAATCGTGCTCGGTGTTGCAGGCAGTGCCGGCGATGGGGGCGGCGCGTTCGACCATGTCGGGGTAGCGCACTGCCCATTCGTAGGTCTGCTGCGCACCCATCGAGCCGCCCACCACCAGCGCCAGGCGTTTGATGCCGAAGTGCTCGGTGAGCAGGCGGTGCTGGGCGCGGACGTCGTCGCCGATGCGCACGCGGGGGAATTTCGGCCCGGCGATCTCGGCCGGCGCGTTGCTGGGCGACAGCGACAGGCCGTTGCCGATCTGGTTGACGACGATGATGAAGTAGCGCTCCGGGTCGAGTGCACGGCCGGGCCCGATATAGACCTGCTCCATGATCTTGTTCGTGCCCGAATACCAGGTCGGGACGAGGATCGCGTTGTCGCGCGAGTCGTTGAGCTGGCCGTGGGTGGCGACTGCCAGGGTGCATTCTTCCAGCACCCCACCTTCTTCGAGTTCGAGCCGGCCGATGTTGACGAGCTTGTAAGGGCCGTGGTTTTCCTGGGTGTAGTAGGCATTCATGTGGGAGTCCTTGTTGGGGCGGGGCAGGGCCGGCCGCACGCTGGCGGCCGGTGCCTGTGGAATCAGCGTGCGGTGTAGCCGCCGTCGATGACGAGCTCGGAGCCGGTGACCCAGCGCGCCTCGTCCGACGCGAGGTAGACCGCGCCCCAGGCGATGTCGTCCGGCGTCCCGGTGCCGCCCAGCGGGTGCAGCGCATCCAGGTGCGCTTTCGCCGCGTCGCGCGCCAGGCCGTTGTCCCTGGCATAGCGGTCCACCATCGGTGTGAACACGAAGCCCGGATGCAGGGAATTGACCCGGATCTTCTCGGCGGCGTAGAGCAGGGCGTCGTTCTTGCTCATCGTCCGCACCGCGCCCTTGGCGGCGTGGTAGGGCGGGATGTCGCCGCCGCCGACGATGCCGTAGATCGACGACACGTTGATGATCGAGCCTCCGCCCGCCTGGCGCATGTACGGTACGGCGTGCTTGGTGCACAGGAACACCGCCGTCACGTTCACCGCCATCACCCGGTTCCATTCGGCCAGCGCCAGCTTGTCGGTCGGCGTGTTCTCGCCCTCGATGCCGGCGTTGTTCACCAGCACGTCGATTCGGTTGAACCCGGCGCCGAACTGCGTGGCGGCGGCCTGCATGGCTGCGCTGACGCGGTCCTCGTCGGTCACGTCCACCTGCACGAACAGCGCCTTGCCGCCCGCGCTGCGAACGGCTTCAGCCACCGCTTCGCCCTGCGCATCACGGTCGAGGATGGCGACTGCCGCGCCTTCCTCGGCCATGCGCCGGACGATGGCCAGACCGAGCCCGCTGCTGCCGCCGGTGACGACCGCCACCTTTCCAGCAAGTCGATTCATATGTTTTCTCCGGTCTGGATCGGGGTCAGTTCATGGCGAAGCCGGGATAACCCTGCATGGCCAGTTCGTCGCACTTGCCGTGGTAGGTGCCTGCGCCGCCGACGTAAGAGAGCAGCCGGCGCGGCTTGCCTTCGATGTTGGAGCCCATGTACCACGAGTCGGTCTTGGTCAGCAGCGTGGCGTTGGCGACCTCGTCATGGTGCCTGACCCATTCATCCTCGAATTCCTGCGTGGCCTCGACGACCTTCTTGCCGTTCTTGCGCGCATAGGCGATGCAGTCGGTGATCCAGTCGACCTGCTGCTGCAGGCAGGTGGGCATGTTGCACAGCGCGGCGGAGGGCGCGAGCGGCGCACCGGTGGTGAACAAGTTGGGGTAGCCGTGGACCTGCAGGCCCATCGCGGTGCGGATCTCCTTGCTCCATTGCTCCTTCAGCGAGCGATTGCCGCGGCCGCGGATGTCGATGCGGCTCAGCGCGCCCGAACCGGCGTCGAAGCCGACCGCGAGGATGATCACGTCGACTTCATGTACCTTGCCGTCGGAGGTCTGGAAACCTTCCGGCACGACCCGCTCGATCGGCGTCTTGCGGCAGTCCACCGCTTCGACGTTGGGCTGGAGATAGACCTCGAGGTACTTGGTTTCCAGCGGCACGCGGTGGGTGCCGAAGCCGTAGTCCTGCGGAATCAGCATCTCCCACAGGTCGGGGCGGCTCTTCAGGCGTTCGCGCATCTTGCCGCGGACGAACTCCGACACCTCTTCGCTGATCGCCTCGTCGAAGAACATTTCCGGGAAGCCGGCCAGCCACGGCGCCAGCGAGCCATCCTCCCACAGCGCCTCCATGACGGCCAGGCGCTGTTCCGGCGTGTTCTCGGCCCACGAGCCCTTGTCGAAATCGTAGTCGAAGCCGGCGAAGGTGCTGCGCACGCGCTGCTTCAGCTCATGGAAGCGGGAACCCCACTTTTCCCAGTCCGCCGCGCTGTATTTGGGGTTCTTCATTGGCACGACGTATTGCGGCGTGCGGGTGAAGATCTTCATCGAGCCGACTTCGGGCGCGATCGTCTGGATCACCTGGATGCCGGTGGCGCCGGTGCCGACCACGGCGACGCGCTTGCCTTTCAGGTTGACCGGTTCCCTGGGCCACAGGCCGGTGATGTAGAGCTCGCCCTTGAAGGTGGATTGGCCGGGGAAACGCTCGGTGATCGGTGCCGACAGCATGCCGCAGCAGGCGACCAGGTACTGGGTCGTCACCTGTTCGCCGTCGGCGGTGGTGAGGCGCCAGATATCCCGGGATTCGTCGTAATGGGCAGAGGCGATCCGGGTATTGAACTGGATGTCCTTTTTCAGATCGAGCTTGTCGGCGACGTAATTGAGCCAGCGTTCGGTTTCCGGCTGGGCGGGAAAACGTTCGGAAGGCTGCCATGATTTGTACAATTCTTCGGAGAACCAGTATTGGTAGATCTCCGCCTGGGAATCGAAGCGGGCGCCGGGATAGCGGTTCCAATACCAGGTGCCGCCGACGTCGCTGCCGGTTTCATAGGCGCGCACATTCAAACCCATTTCCCGCAGGCGATGCAGCTGATAAAGCCCGGCCACGCCCGCGCCAATGACGATGGCGTCGAAATGCCCGCTTGCCGCCTGGTTTCCGGCGCGCTTTTCCTGTACTTGTGCAGTACCCATTCTTGTCTCCTTTACCTCTATTTATAAGGGTTTTCCCGATGATCGGAGATCATTCGGTAGCGTGGCGCCGCGCCTCGATGGACGCGTTTCGTTTCATGCCGGAGGAGAATCTATAGGCGTATTGCGCCGGGCATCTTGTCTGTTCTTGGCGATGTTTTGAACAAATCGGTGAAACCGCTTTGAAGCTGCGGCGGAATGTCTTTGATCCAAGTTAAAGTTTTCCCGGCCACATGACGTGGCCGTCGAAAGCAAGAAGAAATCCGCTTCGAGAAGACACCTCCTGGAAATGAAGCATTTCCCGCGGCCATTTCCGGAGGATTCACCATCGGGCGCGACAGCGCATCGAATCGAATGCGCGGCCCCACCGAAGGAGACAGACAAGATGATCGAAAGAGATCCAGCCGGACCCATGCCCGGTATTTCCCCGGCAATGGAGACGTGTGCCGAACAAGGCGCGTCCGTGCGAACGGGGCGCCAGCGCCGTGGCCGCATCACGGCCTTGCTCGGTGCCACGCTGCTTACTGCGACGGCGCAGCAGGCTTCGGCGATAAGCGTCGATCCAGGCGATTGGGATTACGCCCCGGCGGGCACCAACCTGGGGCTGCTGTACTACCAGTACAGCAAGGGGGACAAGCTCTATGCCGGCGGCGACAAGGTTTCGAGCGACGCCAGCCTGCGTGCGCAGGTGGGCATGCTGAGGCTGGTCAGGTTCGTGGAGGTGGCCGGCTTCACGATGACGCCGCAGATCATCCTGCCGTTCGGTTCCGTCCATACCGGCGGCGATCTCGGCGGCGCGACCGTCCGTAACGGCATCGGCGACATCATCCTGGCCAGTGCCGTCTATCTGTACCGCGACGACCAGCGCCGCGTGTTCGGCATCATGCCCTACCTGACCCTGCCCACTGGCCAATACGACCGCCACCGCACGCTGAATCCCTTCGGCGAGAACCGCTGGAAGTTCACGCTGCAGGCGGCGGGCGTGCTGCCGTTGAGCGACAAATTCACGCTGGATGTGATCGGCGACGTGCAGTTCCATGGCGACAACAAGCGCTTCGGCGAAAGCAAGCAGACCATGAGCCAGAAGCAGCTGTGGGAACTGCAGACCCACCTGCGCTACCACCTGTCGCCGGCCACCACGCTCAGTGCCAGCCTGCATCGGGTCGAAGGCGGTGAAACGGAAATCGATCGCGTGGATCAGGACGATCGCCAGCGCCGCACGCGGATGATGATCGGCGCATCCCACTTCCTGGCGCCGAACTGGCAATTGATGGGTTCTGTCGGGCGGGATCTGTCTTTGGAGCAGGGCGTTCGCGAGAACCTGCGCGTCAACCTGCGCCTGATGACGGTTTTCTGATCCTCAGTTGCGGTACGCGGGGCGCTGCCAGGATCGGGCGGCGCCCCGCGGTCGGTGTCTACAGCACGCGGAAGGCCAGGATCGCGACCAGGGTCGGCGGCACCGCGGCAACGAACAGGCCGAGCGGATTGACCGCACCCTGGTCGAAGTCGCGGCGCAGGATGGACATGCCGGCCGGGTTGGGCGCGTTGGCGATCACGGTGAGGCCGCCGCCGGTCACCGCACCGGCGACGATGGCATGCTTGAACTCGTCGGTCAGGCCCTCGACCAGCGAAGCCAGGTAGGTCAGCGCGGCGTTGTCGGTGACGGCGGTCAGAGCGGTCGCACCGAAGTACACCGTGGTCGAATCCATCTTCGACAGCAGCGGCTGCAGCCACCAGGCCTGCTGGCCGCCCAGCACCACCAGGCCGGCGAGGAAGAAGGCGACCATCAGGCCTTCGCGCAGGATCAGGCGTTCCTGGAAGCGCGGATAGGCGGTCGCCAGGCCCATGAACAGCAGGAACACGCCGAGGAAGATCGGCGGATGGTGGGCGAAGGCGACGATCAGGAACAGCAGGAAGAGGTGGATGCCGACCATCGCCATCGGCACTTCGCCCTCATGTCCTTCGGCCTCCACCGGCAGCGCATTCAGCTCGCGGTAGAAGATCATCGTTGCCGCAGCGGCGTTGATCGACACCGCCAGCGCCGATTTCCAGCCGAAATGCGACAGCATGTAGAGCGAATCCCAGCCCCAGGTCGAGGCCACCATCAGCACCGGCGGCGCGGCGAAGTTGGTCAGCGTGCCGCCGATCGAAACGTTGACGAACAGCGCGCCGATGGTGACGTACATCAACTTGCTCGAAATGCCGCGGCTGTAGTAGCGCTCGCGCAGCATCATCGCCGCCAGCGTCATCGCGGCGGGTTCGGTGATGAAGGAGCCGAGCAGCGGCACGCAGGCGACGATGGTGAAATAGGTCGCCACCGACTCCGGCAGCGGCACCACGCGGGCGATCATGCGCACCGTGGCCGAGGCGAACTGCATCACCGGCTTGCTCGCCGCCACCACCATGATCGCGAACACGAACATCGGCTCGGTGTAGTTGCGCGTGTCCAGATACTCGACCGCGCTGTCCAGGCCGGTGGCGAAGCCCATGAACACCACCAGCACGATGGCCCAGAAGCCGAACACCGCTTCGACCTCGCCGAGCAGGTGCCACAGCCCCGCATGAGCCGGCCGGGTATGGGCCAGGTGCTCGAAGAACTTGGTGGAGAAGGTGTGGATGATGGCGATGGCGAACAAGGTCGCGCCGATCACCTGGATCGTTGTCGGATTCATGCGGCTTCACCGGAAGGAAGTTGGGGAGGGGCTGCGGGCGCAGCCGGTGGAGCAAGGTGAAAAGCCGGGTTCAAGGCGGCGCGCGCGGCGGCGTGGGGCAGGCGCGGAGATGCGGGATGGGGCTGGCCGCAGGCAGGACAGGAGGAAGAACGGCTTGCCGAATGGCTCGCCGAACGGCTTGCGGCTGAAGGACGGGGTGTCGGTTCATGGGCGCACGGATACACCGTGAGGCGGCCCGACCATCACGAAAACCTGCCCGGCGGCGGAGTTGCGGCACGGACACCCGGCCGCAAGCTTACACAAGCAAGGGGGCGATGAACAAGCGGCAAGCGGCAAGCGGGGAGGGCGTGTTTCATCGGTGCCGGAAGGACAAAGCCCCCGGTGGGCTCGTGGCCGCCGGGGGCTGAAGGGCAGGACGGCCCGATACCGCGCCCTCAGGTCCTGGCCAGCGCCTGATCGATGTCCCACAGGATGTCGTCCAGCGTTTCCAGCCCGACCGACAGCCGGATCAGGTCGGGCGGCACGCCGGCGGCGACCTGCTGTTCCTCGGAGAGCTGGCGGTGGGTGGTGGAGGCAGGGTGGATGACCAGGGTCTTGGCGTCGCCGATGTTGGCGAGGTGGGACAGGAATTCGACCGAGTCGATGAACTTCTGCCCGGCCGCAGCGCCGCCCTTGATGCCGAAGCTCAGCACCGCGCCGGCGCCGCGCGGCAGGTATTTCTGCGCCAGGGCGTGATAGTGGCTGCTTTCCAGGCCGGGGTAATTGACCCAGGCGACCTTGGGGTGCGACTCCAGGTGGCGGGCCACCGCCAGCGCGTTGGCGCAGTGGCGGTCCATGCGCAGCGGCAGGGTTTCGACCCCCTGCAAAAGCTGGAAAGCGGCGAAGGGCGAGAGCACCGGGCCGAAGGTGCGCATGCCTTCCATGCGGCACTTCATCGTGAAGCCGAAGTCGCCGAAGGTCTCGAAGAAACGCACACCGTGGTAGCCGGGCGAAGGCTCGGTCATGCTCGGGAACTTGCCGTTGTCCCACGGGAACCTGCCGGATTCAACGATCACGCCGCCCATCGTCGTGCCGTGGCCGCCGATGAACTTGGTCGCCGAATGCACGCTGATCGCCGCGCCCCATTCGAAGGGTCGGCACAGGTAGGGGCTGGCGAAAGTGTTGTCGATGAACAGCGGCAGGCCGGCACCGTTGGCGATCTTCGCCACCGCCTCGATGTCGAGCACGTTGAGCGAGGGATTGCCCAGCGTTTCGGCATAAATGGCCTTGGTCCTGGGCGTGATCGCGCGGGCGAAGTTTTCCGGTTCGTCGGGGTCGACGAACACGGTGTCGATGCCGAGCTTGCGGAAATTGACGTCGAGCTGGGTGTGGGTGCCGCCGTACAGCGTGCGCGCGGCGACGATCTGGTCGCCGGCTTCGCAGATGTTGAGCAGCGCGATCATCTGCGCGGCCATGCCGCTGCCGGTGGCGACCGCGGCGCGGCCGCCTTCGAGCGCGGCGATGCGCTCCTCGAACACCGCCACGGTGGGGTTGGAAATGCGCGAATAGACGTTGCCGAAGGTCTGCAGGTTGAAGAGGCTGGCGGCCTCCTCGGGGCTGTCGAAGACGTAGGAGGTGGTCTGGTAGATGGGGACGGCGCGGCTGCCGGTGGCCGCGTCGGGAATCTGGCCTGCGTGCAGGCACAGGGTGTCGAAGCCGTATTGATGGTCTGCCATGTTCGGGATCCTGCTCAGGGAAGCCAGCGGGGGCGGCGGGCGGAAATCACCTTGGTGTTGACGCCGAACCAGTTGAGGCCGCCGAAGAGGCGGGCGTATTCGATCTTGACGCAGCGGTCCATGATCACTGTGAGGCCGGCCGCCTCGGCCTTGCGCCTGGCTTCCTCGTTGATGACGCCGATCTGCAGCCACAGCGTGCGGGCGCCGATGGCGATCGCCTGCTCCGCGATCGGCAGGGCGTCGGCCGGCTTGCGGAACACATCGACGATGTCGACCTTTTCCGGGATCGAGGCGAGGTCGGGATAGCTCTTCTCGCCGAGGATTTCGGGGTACTTCGGGTTGACCGGAATGATCCGGTAGCCGTGCGCCTGCATGTATTTGGCGGCGAAGTACGATGGCCGGAACCAGTCGGCCGAGAGGCCGACCACGGCGATGGTGCGGGATTCCTGCAGAACCCGGCGCAGGGTCTGGATGTCGCTCATGCTTTCGTTCGGTCCTTATTTCTTGCGCAGCATTCCCGTCTCGTCCACCCGGCGCAAGGCGGCGAGTTCCGCGGCGCTCGGTTCCGGCACGACATGGGCAGTGGGGGACACTTTCAGGTCCCAGCCCGTGTTGGCGCGGATTTCCTCGACGCTGGAGAAGGGGTACCAGGCGTCCAGGATGAATTCCTTGCTCACCGGGTCGGGACGCATGATACCGAGTGTGGTGACGATTGCCGATGGGCCGCCGCCGACGAAGCCGTGGCGTGCGCGTGCGTCGCCGCCGTCCAGGTAGCCCGGCGAGCTGATGTAGCTGACCTTGCCGGTGAAGCGCTTGGCTTCGTGGGTGACCATGATGATGACCCGGCCCGCGCCGCAGGCGATGTCGTTGGCGCCGCCGGCACCGGTCAGGCGCGTCCTGGGCAGGCGGTAGTGCTCGCCGATGATACCGTCGCCGTCCCAGATGCCGGTGGTGTTGACGTTGCCGAACTTGTCCACCTGGGCGGCGCCGATGATGCCGACGTCGCAGCGCCCGGAGGCGACGAGAAAGCCCAGCGCGTCCAGAGCGTTGGTGAAGCTGGTGGCGTTGGCCGAGATGCGGTTGCACTCGATGCCCCAGGGCAGGCCGCCGACCGGGGTGGCGCCATACACGCCGCCTTCGGTCATGGTGCGGATGTTGGGGGCGTGGCAGGCCTGGGCGAAATAGCCGGCGAGCATCGACAGGCCGACGCCGAAGATGGCGAGATCGCCGTCCTGTAGTTCGCGGCCGGTGGCGATCGCCATCATCTCCTGGCGGGTGTAGGGCTGCTCGAGCGTGGTGTCGGCGGGGCTGGCGGAAGCGGTGGCGCTCATCGGGCTTCTCCTGAACTCAGGGCGCGGACTTCTTCCGGCGTCTTGATCCATTGGCGGAACGGGTCGAGCAGGAAGGCGGTACCGGTGCGGGACAGGCGTTCGACGGTATCGCGGCCGATCATGTCGAGGTAGCTGTCGATGTCGGCATAGCCGTCGACGTACTGGCGGACGTAGTCAACCGTGCCCTCGGGCGTGGCCAGGGCCTTGTTCATCGCCTGCATGTGGGCCTCGTCGACGTCGTAGAGGCCGGGCGAGGACTGCGGCCAGGCGGCGAAAGGCCAATACACCACGGCGTCGACGACGATGTCGGGGATGCGCACCAGGTTCGGGAACTGGCGCATGCAGGCGGTATCGACGATGGCGTCGGCGATCAGCACCACTTTCTTCGCCGCCCGCGACAGCTCGAAGCGGTTCCATTCGGTGCCGAGCATGATCGCGTTGCCGAGCGGGTCGGCCAGCGGCACGTGGATGGCGGCCACGTCGGGCTTGAGCGGGCTGAGGGCGCCGATTTCGCGGCCGGAGAAGGGGTCGGTCACCGTCGGGATCTTGGCGCGGGCGGGGTATTCGTCGGGCGCGAAGGCGCTGCGCCGCTGGATGTCGGAGCCGATGTTGACCGTTGCCGGGGCGAAGGGCCAGTTCATCGCGCCGGCCAGCAGGCGCAGGCCGAACGACAGGTTGGAATAGTCTTCCAGCACGAGCTGGCCGCTTTCCACCGCACGGCGCAGGCCGTTGGCGAAACCGAACACTTCCAGCCCGGTGAAGCCGCATTCGGCCTTGCTCACCGCGCCGGTCGCGGCCAGCAGGTTGAACTGCTGGGTGTTGCAGTGGAACAGTGCGTGCAGGTCGCGGCGCCGGCGGCGTACCAGCTCGCGGCCGAAGACGATGGCGTCGGAGCCGACCGGCAGCGAGGCGCCGCTGGCGTACTGCATGCCGTCCCAGCTGTAGCGCTCGACCGCGTCGGCGAGGGAGATCAGTTTGTTCTGTTGCATGGGGTCTTCAGTGGTGATTGTCGTGATGCGTGCGGGCCTTGCCGGCCGGCTGGAACGGGCGGTGCTCGTATTCCTCGCTGGCGACGAAGTCGCTCAAGCGGCGGAAGCCGTCGGCATCCAGCACGCCGGTATGGCGGTAGAGAACTTCGCCCCGGCCGTCGAGGAAGACGAAGGACGGCGTGCCCAGCGCGCGCAGGCGGCGGGCCCACTGGCCCGGCGTGGTGGTTTCGCCGTCGGGCAGGAGGAAGGACGACTCCTGAACGATGTCCACGCGGACGGTGGCGAAGCGGACATCGAAGTCCTTTTCGGTGGCTGCGTCCTGGAACACCGTGTGCTCCATCTCCCGGCAGCCGGGGCAGTCGGGCATGGTCAGGAACACCGCCAGCTTGCGGCCGGAGTCCGCCGCCGCGCTGCTTTCGGCCTGCAGGTCGCGGGTTTCACGCTCGAACAGCGCGGCACTGGCCGAGCCGGCGCCTGCAGCCAGCAGCGAGGCCAGCAGCAGCGCGGCGAGGCGGGGGCGTCGGAAAGAGGGCAAGGCGAACATGGGTTTTCTCCTTCAGCGGTGCCAGAACAGCACGCGGCGCTTGATGGCTTCGAGCAGGCTCATCGCCAGGAAAGTGACGAGGCCGGTGTACAGGATGCCGGCGACCATCTTCGGGTAGTCGGCGAAGTCGGCGTAGTACTGGACGAAACGGCCCAGGCCGGCGTTGGCGCCGAACAGCTCGGCCACGGTCAGCAGGATGAAGGAAAAGCCCAGGCCCACGGCAATGCCGGAAAAGATGTGGGGCATCGCCGCCGGCAGCACGACCTTCCACAGGAATTCGCGCCGTGTCAGGCCGAGGATCTGGGCGTTGTCGCGGTAGCGGCCTTCCAGCGCGTGGGCGCCGGCGGCGGCGTTGTGGAAGATCGGCCAGAAGGCGCCGATGAAGACCACGAAGATCGCCGACAGCTTGAAGGTCGGCAGGATGGCGATGGCGTAGGGCACGTACACCGTCGGCGGCACCGGGGCGGCGACCCGCGCGAAGGGGAAGAAGACCCGCTGCAGGCGTGGCGACGCACCGACCTGGATGCCGGCGGCGACACCCGCCACGATGGCCAGCGACAGGCCGGGCACCAGAATGGCGAACGAGGCCAGGGTGCTCTTCCACAGTTCCGGCAGCGATTCCCACAGCGCCAGCGCCGTGACCTGCGGGCTGGGGATCAGCGGGTTTTCGCCCAGCGGGAACCAGGCCGCGGCGGCGAACCAGGCGCCCAGCAGCACGAGCCAGACGATGGAGCCGTCGAGCAGCGTGCGCAGGGTCGATGGCTTGGCGGCGGCATTGCGCACCGCAGCCGGACGCGCAAGGTCGTCGGCAAGCGGCCGTTCCCGCTGCGCGACGGTGAGGGTTTCGGACATGGCGATGCTTCCTTCAGGCGGAGACGAGTTGACGCAGGGTGTCGGCGGCCAGGGTTTCGGCGATGGATTCGCGCAAGGCGTGGAAGCCGGCGCTGTCGAACAGCGTGCGGCGGTCGCGGTGGCGGGGAAAGGGCACGGGCAGGTCGGCGATCAGCCGGCCGGGTGTCGAACCGAGCACGACGACGCGATCGCCCAGGTACAGGGCTTCGTCGATGTCGTGGGTGACGAAGACGATGGTCTTCTTCGTCGCATCGGCTTCCCAGGCTTCGGTCAGCAGATCCTGCAGGCGGGCACGGTTGGCGGGGTCGAGCGCGCCGAAGGGTTCGTCCATCAGCAGCACCGGCGAGCGCAGCGCCAGCGCGCGTGCGATGGCGGCGCGCTGGCGCATGCCGCCGGACAGTTCGAACGGATACAGGCCGACCGCCGACTCCAGCCCGACCTTGGCCAGGCAGTCCGCCGCCTGGGCGCGGCAATCCGCCTTGCGCAGCTCCGGCTGGGCCTTGCCGATGGCGATCGCGATGTTGTCGGCCACGCTCATCCATGGGAACAAGGCGTAGTCCTGGAACACCACGCCGCGGTCGAAGCCGGGGCCGGTGATCGGCCTGCCCTTGCGCAGCAGCCGTCCCCGGCCGGGAAACTGCAGGCCGGCCAGCAGGCGCAGCAATGTCGATTTGCCCGAGCCGCTGGCACCCAGCAGGCAGACGAACTGCCCGGCCGGGACGTCGAGGTCGATCTTCTCCAGGATCGGCGCCGCGCCTTCCTCGTAGGCAAAGCCGACGCCTTGCAGGCTCAACTCCGCGGTCATCAGCCGTTCTTCCGCTTGAAGTCCTGCTGCAGCTTCTGCCAGTAGGCGTCGCCCGGGTTCTCGGCGGCGAGTTGGTTCAGCACCTTCTCGTAGAATCGGGCGTCGATCGACGACGACACGTCCGGCGCCTTGGCGATGAACTCGCTGCTGGCCATGACGTCGGCGAAATGCCTGACGCCCTTGGCGTCCGGATCGCTGGACTGGTCGATGTACTGTGAGTAGTAGCCGCGCTGCAGCAGCTCCTTGTCGAGCTTCACGTACTTGGCGATCGCCTCGATGGTGGCTTCCTTGTTCTCGGCGGCGAAGCGTTCGGCGAGCAGGATCGCGCGCAGGAACTTCTCCCAGGTCTCCGGGCTCTTGCCGTTCGCTTCGGTGATGACGAGGCGGCAGCAAGGGTGGCCCGGCTGCAGGTCGGTGGAATGGATCACGATCTGCAGCCCTTGTGCTTCGGCGCGCAGGTCATGCGGCCCCCATACCAGGCCGACGTCCACCTGGCCGGACTTGACCGCTTCGATGACCGCCGATGGATTCTTCAGCTCGAAGATTTCCAGGTCGGTCTTCCAGTTCAGGCCCGAATCCTTCAGCGCGCCGCGCAGCACCGCATCGCCCGAAGCCATGCGCACGGTGGCGACTTTCTTGCCCTTGAGGTCGGCGATGTCCTTGATCTTGGCCGCGCCGGCCAGGGTGGTCACCAGTGCGGCGTCGCCGCCCATGATGCCGCCGATGATCTTCAGCCTGGTGCCCTTGGAGAGATGGGCGATCGGGCCGGTGGTGCCGAAGGCGCCGGTATCGAGCTTGCCGGCGATGATGGCATTGAGGCCGTCGGCGGAGTTGTGGAATTCGACCAGTTCCACGTCCAGCCCTTCCCTGGCGAACAGGCCCTGCTCCTTGGCGACGAAGAACTTGGCGTGGCCGGTGGCCGGCAGGTAGCCGACCTTGAGCGATTCGGCGGCAGCGCTGCCGATGAGGCCGGCCAGGGCAAGGGCGGCAGTGAAGGACTTGAGGGCAAAACGGTGTTTCATGGCAGCTCCTGTGCAAATTCGCAGGCACGGAGTCTGCCAAATGGCCGCGGACGACCAAACCAAGCATTTCTGGTTTGCTTATTCGGCAAACCGCAGATGGCGGGGTCAGTCTTCGCTGGCGACCTTGTCGTTGTCGGGCGCCGGATCGACGTGGCCTTCCTCGTCGGCCAGCGACAGGGCCTGGGCCGCCTTCATCTCGTCCGGGCTCAGCTTCAGTGCGATGTTGTCGCGTTCATACACGCCGTCCATGTTCATCGCGGCTGCCGCGCGGTTGAACCAGACGTAGGCCTGAACCTGGTCCGCGGTGACACCGAGGCCGCCCCGATAGAGGCGGCCGAGCTCGACCATGGCGTCGCTGTCGCCCGCCTCGGCGGAGCGGCGGATCCACTTCTCGGCATATTCGTAGTTCTGCGGCATGCCCACGCCGCTGCGGTAGAGCTTGCCCAGCTGCAGCATGGCGCCGCTGTGGCCGCCGGTGGCGGCCTGCCGCAGCCAGGTGACTGCCTCGGCGGCGCCTTCCTTGCCGCGCGAGGTGTCGAGCAGGGCCGCGCGGCCGAGGCGGAATTGCGCTTCCACGTCGCCATTGCGCGCAGCCTCTTCGACCGTTGAGGTGACGGCAACGGCTGCCTGCGAGGCGCTGCTTGCGGCCGTGTCGTGTTCCGCTGAATCGGGCCACAGCAGAACGATGCTGCCCAGCACGCCGGCCACGATGACCGCGGCGCCGATGGTCAGCAAGGATGGCCTCTCAAGCCCGCTTTTTTTTGCGACACCCGCCGAGGCGATGAAGCGGTGCGAGCACGCTTCACAGCGATAGGGGCGCTTGTCGGGGTTCTCGACCTTTTCGTTATGAGAACGCCAGCGCGACGCGCGGCAGCGCGTCGATGCACATTTGGGGCAGGAGATGCTGGCGGGTACGTCCATGAAGAGACCTTTCGGGATGACAGGTTGCGCGGTGACGGGTGTGAATCATCACTGCGGCGGCGATTCTCGGGCAATGTGGAGCAGATTTCAACATCGCTAAAACCGCAAATGACAACAAAATCACGGGGATATGTTTGCCAAATACATGGAGTGAACTGCAGAGCTCCGGCGCTCAACCGGCAAGTATGCCGTCGACATCCATTGCCTCGCCGATGGCATAGAAATGCCCTCCGGCAACGTAGTGCAGGCTGCGCCATGCCGGATCAGCGGTTTCGAAATGCCAGTGGCCGTCACGGAATACCCGGGTATCCGCCCAGGCGCCGATGATCTCGGCAATGAAAAGGTCGTAGCGTTCCTGGTTGTGCGGCTCCGGAATCACACGGCAGGCCAGCCACGCCGAGCAGCCGGCCACGAAAGGCTGGTCGTGGCCGTCGATGCCGAACAGTTCGACGCCGCAGCGGGCGAGCTTGTCGGGCTGTTCGGCCAGGCTGCGGTTTCCCACCTCGTGGGTGAGATCCATCTGCGCCACGGTCGGGACCTGGATCACCAGTCGTCCGCTCTTTTCCACCAGTTCGCGCGTCTTGGCGCTCTTGTCCAGCACCACGGTCAGCTTGGGCGGCGCGAAGTCCAGCGCGCAGGCCCAGGACGCCGCCATGACGTTGTCGACACCGTCGTGGCGGGCGGAGACCAGGATGGTCGGGCCGTGGTTGATCAGGCGGTAGGATTTTTCCAGCGGGACGGGGGCGATATGCGGGGGCACTATTGGAACTCCAGGTATTCCGGGCCGGCCATGCAGCGGCAGGATCCGAGCATGCTCTCATCGACGATGGGCCATGTGGCGCCTTGGATGCGGTAGGCCAAGGCCGGCAGTTTCATGATCAGAGAGGCCGGCCCTGCCTACTGGGACCGCTCCTCCCAGAGTGACAGCACGTAATCGGGCAATGGAAGCCTGGCCAGTGTTTTCGACTCTTCCTCGCCCAGGCCGAACATCCGCATCAGGCATTCCACCGTCTGTTCCGCCATCTGCTCCGGCGCATCGCCCTCGAGCAGGGTTCGCATCGCGCCCACCAGTGCCGACAAGGTGATTCGCGCGGCGGTTGCCGTGGCACTGACGGTGAATCGGCCTTGTTCGAAACCCGCCTGGATGTCCTCGACGGCGCGGGCGTAGTAAAACTCCTTCATGTACTGGTGGGTGCCTTGGGTTCTGACGATGAACCAGCCCCATACCGGATCATGCAGTGCGCGCGTCAGGAACACTTTCTGGATGTAGGCGGTTGAAGTCGCCTTGTCCGTCTCCCGGGAGTTGATTTCGTCCACGATGCGGCCGATTTCCTCCGCCCGGTCATGGAAGAGCGCGCTGGTGATGTCTTCCTTGGACGTGAAGTGGTTGTAGAAAGTACCGAAGCCGACGTCGGCTCCGCTGGTGATGTCCTCGATGGTGGTGGCGTCGAAGCCTTTGGCGGCGATGACTTTGTGCGCGGACTCGATCAGTTTGCGCCGGGTGCGCTCACGCGACCGGCTGCCCCGGGTTGCCGGCGCGCGCGCGCCGGATCCGGGTTCGCTGCCGGAAGCGGTGGCGGGTCGGCTTTTCTTGTTTGTCCCGCTGGCTCCAATGGCGGCTTGAGTGGGGCTGACATTCTTGCGGGTGACCATGGCTTGGGGAGCTCCAATCGATGCGGCTGGGTCTTGCCTCGACCAGGCAAAACGGCAAATCGTATCTTTTGGGCTCCCGGCAGGCAAGCAAGCGCAGACCCTGCTCAGGCAGCGGCTGCCGTCAGGCGGTGGTACTGCCTGTCGAAATAAAGCAGGCTTTCCTGCTGCCCGGAATCCCGGATCTGCTCGACCTGGCAATAAAAGACACCGTGCGTCCCCACCCTGGATACGCTGCTGATCCGGCAGTCGAAGGACAGGAGTGCATCCTCCAGCACCGGCGCCCCCGTTGCCAGCGTAATCCAGGGGGTGAGCGCGAATCTCTCCTCTATCGAAAGCGCTTCGGCCCCGCTGAACCGGCGCGACACGTCTTCCTGACTGCCGTGCAGGACATTGATGCACAGCACGCCGTTCCTGATGTAGCGCTCGTACTGGCGCGCATTGGCGTTGATGCAGGCGAGCAGGGTCGGCGGCCCATCCGTGACGCTGCATACCGCAGAGGCCGTCAGTCCGGCGAGACCTCCTTCTCCGTCGGTGGTGAGTACGTTGACGGCCGCACCGAGGCGGCACATCGCGTTTCTGAAAGCGATTGATTCGACCATTTTCGTTGTCTCCGGCTCCACGATGAAATCCCCCGTAGGGGTGTACCCCAATGCCATCGGCTGAACTTGAATGATACGTTTATCACAACTGATGGCGTAATCAGTTTTGCAAAAAAACAAAGCCAAGTAAAGGCGCTGCAAAAAAAGACCGGGGTGGCTCGGCAGTACAGGCAGCCTCACAGGAGACAAGCAACGATGCTGATACTCATTGATGGCGAATGGTGCGCCAGGGTGTTGCAGTGCAATGGCCTTCACGAACTATTGATCGTGACGCCTCATCACCGGCGGCATCTGCCGAAGATGCGCGCCGCGATGGATGGCGTGAGCCGCGCATGGGAGCTCAATTCCGCCGAGATCGACCAGAAATGGCTGCTGGCTGCCGTTGGGGCCGGCAAGACGGATTCATGGCGGGAAGGCTTCGGCGCGCTGGTGGCCAGGTTGTGGGCACGGGGCCAGGTCGATGAAGCCGACGGTTTCATACGCGTACCGGTGAGATGGGGCATCGATGTTTCGTCGCTGAAGCCCGGGAATGCGCGCAAGAAGCCGGATTGCCATCGGATTCGAATAGAAGACACCGGGCAGGAATTCTCCTGCCTCAGCGAATCTTCCGTTCTTCATGGCTGTGTATTCGCAGGCCATGGAGTACTGCCGTCGGGATGCCATGGCGGCGGCTGCGGCATTTGCAGGATCAAGGTCGTGCAAGGGCGCTACGCATGCGGCCAGATGAGCCGCCAGCACGTCAGCGACGAGGACATCGCGCAAGGCATCGTGCTGGCGTGCCGAATCTATCCCTTGTCCGACCTGGTGTTCGAGTTGGCGGGAAAAGCAGCGAGTCGCGTGAAGGACACGAATACAACGAGGGTGCAGTCACCAAGGAGAGAGCAATGAGCATCATGAGGTTAGGGCATGTACGGCTCCGGGTCATGGACATGGAGAAGGCATTGCACCATTACACGGAAGTTCTCGGCATGCTGGAGAGCGGGCGTGACCCACAAGGGCGCGTCTATCTCAGGGGATGGGACGAGTGGGATTCGTATTCCCTCGTATTGTCGCTGGCTGAGCGGGCAGGGGTGGATCACATCGCCTTCAAGCTGGAGTCGGATGACGATCTGGACGTGTTCGCTGCCCGCGTGGCGGCCGCGGGCAGGGAAGTGCGTCGGCATGCGGCCGGCGAGCTGCACGACTGCGGACGGTCGATCAGCTTCGAGCTGCCGAGCGGCCACACCATGTTCCTGTACGCGGAGAAGCGTTTTGTCGGCAAGGCGGTCGGGGATCTGAATCCCCATCCCTGGCCCGACGGGCTCAAGGGTGCCGCCGTCCATTGGCTGGATCACGTCATGCTGATGTGTCCGGTCGATCCGGAGAAAGGCATCAACACCGTGGCCGAAACGACCAATTTTCTCGTGGAAGTGCTGGGCTTCTATCTCGGCGAGCAGGTGATGGCCGGCCCGGATCATTCATTCCAGGCGGCCAGCTGGCTGTTCAGGGGCAGCAAGCCGCACGATCTCGCGCTCGGCGGCGGTCCCGTCGCCGGCCTGCACCACATCGCCTTTTTCCTCGATGACTGGAACGCCGTGCTGCACGGCGCCGACGTGCTCGGCAAACACAAGGTCAAGATCGACGTCACGCCCCAGCGGCATGGCATCACCCGGGGGCAGACCACCTATTTCTTCGACCCCTCGGGCAATCGCTGCGAGATGTTCGGCGGAATGGGATACATGGCCCAGCCCGACATGCCGACCGTGACGTGGCATGTCGAGGAAATCTGGCGCGGAATCTTCTTCCATGAAGGTGAGCCGAAGCCCGATTTCCTCCAGGTCTATACCTGAATCCTGCCCGGGTAATGCTCGGCCTTCATCACGGGCCCGCATTTCCGCTTTCCACAAGATTTTCCAGTTCGATCCGAATCACGTCATTCGCGTGAGGGGCTGCTTTTGGCCGGATTTCCGTCAGGCAGTGAATTTCAGCGAAGTTTCTTGATGTCAGCACGGCGACGATCGCCGAAAGGAGCATTTCATGAAGATCAGCTATTTCCAGCAGGTTCCCTACAGAACCTTGCCCGACGACTTTCTGCAGCATAACGAGTCGGTGGTGACGACCCCGTACCACCCCTTGACCACCGCCCAGGGGGTCAAGAGTGCATACCGGGATGCCCTGGACGAGATGCTGTATGCCGCGCGGGCGGGTTTCGACGGCCTCGCCATCACCGAGCATGGCCAGAGCAGCTACGACATGATGCCCAACCCGGATCTGTTCATGTCGGCCCTGGCCTACATGACGGAAATCGAGGGAATCGAGACGGCCATCTATCCGCTCGGCCGTTCACTGGGAAAGTCGAGAGAGCCGCTGCGTGTCGCCGAAGAGCAGGCCATGCTCGACTGCATGTCCGGCGGGCGCCTGGTGGCCGGCTTTCCGGTGGGGCTCGCCTACGATGCCAACGTCAACAACGGCGTGCCGCCGGCGCTGACCCGCGAGCACTTCGACGAAAACCTCGAACTGGTGCTGCGGGCCTGGACCGAGAAGAAGCCGTTTGCCTTCAACGGCCGCTTCAACAAGCTGGGACAGGTCAATATCTGGCCGCGCCCCTTGCAGGACGCGCCGCATCCGCCGGTATGGATCACCGCCATCGGCAACCCGAACACGATGAAGTTCATCGTCGATAACGACTATGGCTTCAACTACTTCGGCTGGTTCGGCGCCAAGGTCACCGGCAAGCGCATCTTCGACCGCTTCCGCGACATCGCCAATCAGGCCGGCCGGGAAGACAACCCCTATCAGATCGGCTTCATGCAGATGGTCGCCGTCGCCGAAACGGATGCCGAAGCCGAGCGGCTCTATGCGCGCCACGCCGAATACTTCTTCCGCAATGGCCTGGGCGGTATCGGCATGAACCGGCTCGCATTGCCTGGCGGAATCGACATCAACGGGCTCGAATTCATCTATCGGGATCCCAAGGATTTCGGCGTGTACGAAAAGATGCGCACGATCACCTACAGGGAACTCCTCGACAGCGGCGCCCTGATTGCCGGCAGTCCGCAGACCGTGCGCGAGCAGATCCGCGAATTCGCCACCGATTTCCGCATTGGAAACCTGCACACGATGCTGCAGTTCGGGTCGATGCCAAAGGAATTGGCACTGCAGAACATCGACTTGTTCACCCGTGAGGTCAAGCCGCATCTGAGCAGCCTGTGGCAGGACCAGGGGCACCAGCACTACTGGTGGCCGGTGCGCCTTGGGGGCGCGGTCAGGAATGCAGCGGACAACAAGCAACTGAAAGAGGTGGCGGCATGAGTGTGGCAACGATGGAAAAAGCGGAAGTGAAAGTCGTGTCCGTCTGGGGCGGCAAGATCAATCTGCGGGTGCGCGTGGCCGGCAGCGGACCGCAGCTCGTTTATCTGCACCCGGCCGGCGGGCTGGTCTGGGACGAGTTCCTGGACCGCCTGTCCAGCCACTATCAGGTCTTTGCCCCGGAGTTTCCGGGAACGAGCGCCGGCGATCCCTATGCCATCAAGACGCTGCATGACTGGATGGAGGTGCTGCTGGTCTATGAGGAGGCTTTCCGCGCGCTCGGGCTGGACAAGCCCCTGGTGGTCGGCCAGAGCTTTGGCGGCATGCTGGCGGCCGAGCTGGCTTCGGTGTTTCCGGCCCTGCCGTCGAGACTGGTGCTGCTCGATGCCATCGGTCTGTGGCGGGACGACGCGCCTGTCGTCAATTGGAACGAAGTCCATCCCAAGGACCTGCCGGCGCTGTTGTTCCACGACCCGCAGTCGCCGGCCGCCCAGGCCATGCTGAGCCTGCCCGAAGACTTCGAGGCGCGCATCAAGGCCATGGCGGCCGGGGTCTGGACCCTGGGATGCACGGGCAAGTTCGTCTGGCCCATCCCCGACCTCGGGCTGTCGCGCCGCCTGCACCGGGTGACGGCGCCGACCTTGATCGTCTGGGGCGAACACGATCGGCTCGTTTCACCCGTCTATGCGGACGAGTACGCGAAATCGATCGCGGACAGCCGGGTGGCGCTCATTGCCGGTGCGGGCCACATCCCGCAAGTCGAGGCGCTGGAACCGACCTGGAGCGCTGTTTCGGCCTTTTTGGCGGAAACACGATAGCCCGCGTGCGGCATCGGGAACCACCACTACACGAAAGGCCTGCCGGGATCGCCGCCTGGCACATGCGGCAGGCCATGATCAGGAGACAAGACATGAAAACGCATTCGGGCCGCGTGGCGATCGTCACGGGCGCATCCAAGGGAATCGGGCGGACGCTCGCCGTCGGCCTGGCAGAGCGGGGCGCCGATCTCGTGCTGCTGGATCTGGACGATTGTGCGCAGACGCGCGCCGAGGTGCAGGCGCTGGGCGCCAAAGCCGTCAATGTGATCTGCAACGTGGCATCGGAGCCGGATTGGCTGAAAGCGCGCGGCGTCGTGAACGATACGTTCGGGCGGGCCGACATCCTCGTCAACAATGCCGGCATCTATCCCTTCGCGCCGCTGGAAGAGCTGACGCCCGAGACTTTCCGGCGAGTGCTGTCGGTGAATCTGGAAGGGCCTTTCCTGGGCGCGCGCACTTTCGTGCCCCTGATGAAAAAGGCCGGATGGGGACGCATCGTCAACATTTCCTCCAACTCCATCGGCACGAACCTCGGCGGCCTGAGCCATTACATGGCAAGCAAGATGGGGGTGATCGGCTTCACCCGTGGCCTGGCGAACGAGCTCGGCGAACACGGCATCACCGTCAATGCGGTCGCGCCGGCGATCACCCGGACGCCCGGCACCAGCGTGATGCCGGAAGAGGTCACGGCCGCGGTATGGAACCAGCAGGCGATCCGGCGTTTTGCCGAGCCGCAGGACATCGTCGGGCCGATCCTGTTCCTGACTTCGGCGGATGCGGAATTCGTCACCGGCCAGACCATGGTCGTGGACGGGGGGATGTGGAAACTATGAGCGCGAATCGCAAGAACAGGGCCGTCGTGCTGGAGCGCCCCGAATCGCTGGCGGTGCACGAGCTTTCCGTGCCCGCACCGGGACCGGGATCGGTCGTCGCGAAAGTCGAGTACGGCGGTGTGTGCGGCAGTGACGTCCATATGAGCAAGGGAGAATTCCAGCTGCCCTACGCCATCGTGCTCGGCCACGAAGGCGTCGGCGTGATCGAAGAACTGGGAGAAGGCGTCACGCACGATTACGCGGGAAATGCCTTGCAGGCCGGCGACCGGATCTATTGGTGCCCGATCGCGCCTTGCCACAAATGCTGGTACTGCACGGTCGAAAAGGACTTTTCGTCCTGCACCAACGCGACGTGGTTCGGCCCGGTGGATCGGCCGACCTGGGGCAGCTATGCGGAATACGTGACGCTGCCCACAGGGGCGGCATTCTTCCGCATTCCCGATGGCACGCCGAGCGAAGCGGTGATCGCCTTCGGCTGCGCCTTGCCGGCGGTGCTGCAAGGCATCGAGCGTGCGGGCGGAATCAAGCCCTTGAGCAACGTCGTCGTTCAGGGCTGCGGTCCGATCGGTCTGGCGGCGGTCATGATGGCCAGGCTTTCCGGTGCGGCCACGGTCACGGCAATCGATGCTTCTCCGCTGCGCCTGGCGCTGGCGCAGAAGTTCGGCGCCAGCGCCGTGCTGGATCTGTCGGCGACCTCGGCCGAGGAGCGCCTGGAGAGCGTGCGGCGGAACAGCGGCGGCAGGGGGGCCGACATCGTCATCGAAGGCACCGGGCACCGCTCCGCTTTCCAGGAAGGGATGCAGCTCTGCGCGAGAAACGCTTCGTATCTCCTGATCGGCTTGTGGGCCAGCCAGGGCGAGCAATCCTTCGACCCCTCCCAGATCGTCCAGCGCAACCTGAAACTCGTCGGTACTCAGTATGCGCAAGGCCGCCACTATTACGAGGCAATGAAGATAGCGTCATTGCACCACCAGACGCTTCCGTTCGAGGCGCTCATCACCCACCGTTGCGGCCTCCATGAGGCCCGGCAGGCATTCGATCTGGTGAGCTCGGGCAAGGCCGGAAAAGTCGTCATGCGGCCATAGCGGCTTCTGCCAGCGACGCTGATTCGCACCGGCCTGATCGCGGTCCGGCATGGGCATCGTCCGTCACGGCGATGGTCCATGCCGGCGCCTGTCCGGACCGGAATCCGATCTGGATTAGGACAACGGAAAATGAGAGACAAGACCCATACGATGATTCTTGCCGCGGCCGCCACGATGCTGCCGCTGTGCGCCGGCGCCGGCGGCCATTACATCCCTGGCGCCGAAGGCATTCAGGCGGCGACTGCGCCGCCGCCGGGGATGTATTACCTGGCCTATCTGATCAACTACAACATGGACAGATTCCGCGCGCCGGGCACGAGCGACAAGCTGGCCGGCCACAACCGGGGGACGGTGTCCGCCATCGCCAGCCGGTTTGCCTGGATCACCGACCAGAAGGTCCTGGGCGCGGATTACGGCATGGAATTGCTGGTGCCGGTGGCGCGCACGTCGCTGACGCTGAATGCCGCGGGCGTTTCCGATTCGCGCAGCGGCGTCGGCGACATCTACGTCGGTCCGCTCGTGCTGGGCTGGCATGGGCAGCAATGGGACGCGACGGCCGCTGCCGGGGTCTGGCTGGACAACGGCAGCACCAGCAGTCCCGCCTCACCCGGCAAGGGCTTCAAAGGCACGATGCTCACCGGCGGCATGACCTGGTACTTCGACAGCGCCAGAACGGTCTCGGCCTCGGGCCTGATGCGTTTCGAACGCAACGGCAAGAACGGCGACGGCTTCCGGCCGGGCAATCAGATTTCGCTGGAATGGGGGCTGGGCAAGAACTTCGGCACCGTGCAGGCCGGTTTGGTCGGCTACAGCCAATGGCAGGTGTCGGACGACAAAGGCGCCGGTGCAAGCAATGACCGGGAGTCGCGCCATGCCATCGGCCTGCAGCTCGATTACCCGATTCCGGGGGCCGGCGTGTTCCTGAAGGGCGCGGTTTACAAGGAGGTGAGTGCCACCGCCGGCAGCAATGCCTATCCGAAGGGAAGCTTGCTGCGGCTGACGATCGTGAAGGCATTCTGAGGCCGCGCTCCTGCGCCGGCGAAAGGCCGGTGCAGGGGCAGTCTGGATCAATGGCTTGTTTGAATTGGGGCTGACCCCAGGGAAGGAAATACATGAACAACTCGAACCCTGAAATAGGCAAGAGCGTCCGGACCGGAGACATCGTCACGAACTACCAGGACGTGGGCAGCGGCAAGCCGGTATTGCTGCTGCACGGCTCGGGCCCGGGCGTGAGCGCCTGGGCGAACTGGCGTGGCGTGCTGGCAGGGCTGGGCGACGAATTCCGCTTGCTGGCGCCGGACTTGGCGGGCTTCGGCTATACCGAGGTGCCGCGGGGCATCGAATATTCGCGCGCCCGCTGGTTGGCCCAGATCGTCGATTTCCTGGACGCCCTGGCGCTCGAGAAAGTGCATCTGGTCGGCAATTCCTTCGGCGGCTCGATGGCGCTGGCGCTGGCGATCCGGTATCCCGAACGGGTCGACAGGATCGTGCTGATGGGGAGCGTCGGCGTGCCGTTCGAACTGACCGCCGGGCTGGATGCGGTGTGGGGCTACGAGCCTTCGTTCGACAACATGCAGGCTCTGATGCGAGACACCTTCGCCTACGACCCCACCCTGATCAACGATCAACTGGTCGCGTCCCGCCATCAGGCGAGCCTGCGCACGCAACAGGCCTTCGCTTCGATGTTTCCGCCGCCGCGGCAGCGCTGGGTGGATGCCATGGCTCACGACGAGCAGGACATTCGCGGCATCAGGCGTCCGACGCTGATGGTGCATGGGCGCGACGACAAGGTGATACCGGTGGCGAACTCGCTGCTGCTGCACCAATGGATCGACGATAGCCAGCTGCATCTGTTCGGCCGCTGCGGTCACTGGACCCAGATCGAGAAGGGGGCGGAATTCTGCCGCCTGCTGCGCGATTTCTTCGGGCGTTGAGTCGAGTGCGCTGCAATGCCGTGAATGAGGTGACCCTCAGGCAGGTTGGTCTTTCTTCCAGGGTGTCATGATGCGCTTCCTCCCACGCTGGACAGCAAGGTCACGCACAGCGCCAGCATGACGAACGCAATGCCGCCATCGAGCACCCGCCAGGCCTGCGGATTGCGAAAGACGGGCTGCAGCAGGCGGGCGCCGAAACCCAGGGTCGAAAACCACACCACGCTGGCAGTGCAGGCGCCCAGGCCGAAGGCCCACTGCGCCATGCCCGGATAACCGGCGGACACGCTGCCGACCAGCACCATGGTGTCGAGATACACATGCGGATTGAGGAAGGTGAACGCCAGCGCGGCCAGCAGCACCCGGTGTTTATTGTCGCCGTCTTCCGAGCTCGGCATGAGGGCGCTGGTGCCATGCCACGCCCGTCGTGCCGCCTGCAGGCCGTACCAGCCGATGAAGGCCGCACCGCCAAAGCGCAGCACCTGGAGGAGTTGCGGCCAGGCCTGTACCAGGGCGCCGATGCCGGCGACGCCACACAGGATCAGGATGATGTCGCTGATTGCACATACGGCGACCACCAGGCCGACATGGTTGCGCCGCAGCCCTTGCCGCAGAACGAAGGCGTTCTGGGCGCCGATGGCGATGATGAGACCTGCGCCGGTCAGGAAGCCGGCCAGGGATGCAGCAAGAAGCATTTGATGATCCGGGGTTGGGAATGGCAAGGGGGCAGTGTCAGGGCCGCGATGTCTGGCTGGCGCCCAGAGGATGCTGGATACCGCCGTCACCGTAGGCATGCATCACCTGGGCAATGACCACCTGGTAGCCGTCGAGCCAGCGCGCCTGTTGCCGCTTCGCTTCCTGGTGAATGGGGTGCTCGATCAGGGCGCGCAGCGCCTCCATGCTTTCCCAGTAATACACATTGGAGATCAGCCCGGTGGCCAGGTTTTCCCAGGCCTCCTCGCCGATGTAGCCGGGGATGGCTCTGGCGGCCTCGGCGATGGCCTTGTCGAGGGCGTGGAATTCTTCGTCGAATTCGCGCTTGGCGAAGGTGAAGGTCGAGCTGTAGAGGGTCTGCATGGGCTGATGGGGAAAGTGATCCGGTGGGATTATCGGCGAGTTCGATGCGTGAATTCGTTCAGCACACGGTGTAGTCGTTTCACCGCATCCTGCAGCTGCCCGGCACTGAAACCTCCGAAGCCGAGCATCAGGCCGGAGAGCTGTGGATTTCCCGAGCACATCGGGGACAGGGCTCGCAGCGCGATACCCGTGTTCGCGGCTGCCGACGTGATCGCGACGTCGTTCAGGCCCTCTGGCAGCCAGGCCACGATGTGCATGCCCTGGTCGGCAGGCTGAATGCGCAGTTCAGGCAGCTCGCTTCGGAGGGTGTCCATCAGCACCTGGCGTCGCTCGGCGTAGATACCACGAATCCGCCGGATATGCGTCTCGAAATAGCCTTCTTTCATGTAGGCCGCTATGACATGCTGTTCCGCGGATGGCGAGCCGCGCCCCATCAGGGCGCGCGCGCCGGCGAAGGCCTTGGTCAGGCGCTCGGGCACCACGGCGTATCCCAGGCGAAGGGAAGGCGCCAGCACCTTGCTGAACGTCCCCAGGTAGACAACCCTGTCGCTGTCAAGGCCCTGCATGGCGGGAAACGGCTGGCCGGCATAGCGCAGCTCGCTGTCGTAGTCGTCCTCGACGATCCAGCTTCCGTGCCGGCGGGCCCATTCGAGGAGTGCCAGGCGCCGCGGCATGCTCAATGGCATTCCCATCGGGTATTGGTGCGACGGCGTGACGAATGCAGCCTTGGCATCTGGACAGGCTGCGATCGCGCTCGCGAGGTCCAGCCCTTGGGTATCCACCGGAACACGATGGACCCGGGCGCCGCGATCTTCCAGCACCGAAATCAGCCCGGGATAGGCAGGGTCCTCGGCCCATGCCACGTCACCGGGGGCCAGCAGAACCTTGCTGCTCAGGTAAAGGCCTTGCTGAGTTCCCTCGGTGATGATGATGTTCTCCGGGCCGCATCTCACGGCCCGCGCGCGGCGCAGGTAATCGGCAATGGCTTCCCGCAAGGCAAGCAGTCCCTGGGGGTCGGCATAGCCGGATGGCGCTGCAGCCTGCGAGGCGCGAACCCGATTGCCGAGGCGCCGCCAATGTTCATCCATCGCCACCTCGCCTTCCGGCACCGCGACCGAAAACGGGACCGATGGCAGTTGTGTGAGCCTGTCGGCGATCGCGCCGTATCGGGAGGCCGATGCAGGAAGCGAAGGCATCGGGCTGGCCGGCTTGCCGGGGAGGCCGCGTACCGCGATGGCCGATTCACGAAGACCGGAAGCGACGCACGTACTGGAGCCCGCCTTGGCGTCCAGGCATCCCTCCGCTATCAGTTGCTCGTAAGCCCCGGTCACCGTCCCCCGCGACAGACTCAGGGAGTCGGCCAGGACCCGGGTGGACGGCAGGCGCTCGCCGGCTTTCAGCTCTCCCTTGGTTATGGCGCTGCGAAGCGCGTCCGCAAGCTGCCGCCCAAGGCCACCCTGACCGCGGTCAATGGCGCCGAGGGCAGGAATATCGATTTCAAGATGGCGCCTTGCCATGCGTCTCCTTCATGGGCAGCCCGAACTGGCTCAGTGCTTTTATGGCTATCTGGCACTGAATGATAGTCCGGTTGTGCGCGAGAATGCGCTTGTCGCCAGATACGGAGAAACGGCCGCCATGCACTGTCCGAAGATGTTCAAAGAGGAGCGCCTGGAAGTCCTCCATGGCTTGATGCGAGCCCATCCGCTGGCGACCGTCATCACTGCCGGCAGCGGCGGCCTGATGGCCAACCTGATTCCATTCTCGCTGCACGATGGCGGTGAGCACGGAGTGCTGCGTGCCCATCTCGCACGCGGAAACAGGCAACTGGATGAACTGCGCGAAGGCGCGGAGACCTTGCTCCTCTTTCAGGGGCCGGAGTGCTACGTGACGCCCTCGTGGTATCCGTCGAAAGCCGAGCACGGCAAGGTGGTGCCGACGTGGAATTTCGCGATGGTGCAGGTGCGGGGAACGCCGCGGGTGATCGATGACGCCAGTTGGCTTCTTGCACAGGTCGAGCAATTGACCGCCGGGCACGAAAACGGGCGCAAACACCCGTGGAAGGTTTCCGATGCCCCCGCTGACTTCATCGCCGCGCAACTCAAGGGCATCGTCGGCATCGAGATTCCCGTTCTTTCCATCGAGGGGAAATGGAAGCTCAGCCAGAACCGCTTGCCGGCGGACCGCCAGGGTGTCATCAACGGGCTGAAAGAAGAAGCTTGCTGTGCGGAGATGATCGGCCTGATGGAAGGCGGCTGACGTCCATCGGGCTGCATCTTATTGCTGGTTCATGCGCCGGCTACCAGCGATGGGTCTGGCGCATCCGGGCAGTACGAGGGGGGCGGCTCCATGCGCCCTGACTTGGCGTCAGTATCCCTTCGCAGGGTCGATCACGTTCTCGGGTGCCAGCCCCTTCGACACCCGCAGGATGTTGGACGCGATCTGCCGGGCCGCCGAAGAGGGAATCGCCACCGAGGCCAGGTGGGGGGTGATGAGCACGTTGGGCATGCACCACAGCGGGTCGGTCGCGGGCAGCGGCTCCTGCTCGAACACGTCCAGCGTGGCGGCGCCGATGTGTCCGCTGGCGAGCAGTTCGGTCAGCGCCGCCTGATCCACCAGCGCGCCGCGGGCGACGTTGATGAAGGCCGCGCCGCGCGGCAGGCGCAGCAGGCGCTCGCGGTTCAGGATGCCGCGCGTCTCCGGCGTCAGCGGCAGCATCACGACGAGGATGTCGGCATTGGCGATCACCGTGTCCAGGGTCTCCAGGCCGGCATGGCACTGCACGCCGTCGATCTCCTTCGGGCTGCGCGACCAGCCGCTCACGGCATGGCCGAGGCGGCTGAGTTCGGTGGCGGCGACGGCACCGAGCTGGCCGAGGCCCAGCACGGCGATGCGTATCTCGTCCGGCGATCGCGGGTGCCGGTATGACCACTCGCCCCGGCGCTGCGCCTGTTCGAAGTGGGGAATGTCGCGCGCGTGCCGCAGCGCGGCGAACAGCACGTAGCCGGCCATCATGCGGGCCATCTGCGGGTCGGTCAGGCGGGTGATGGGGATGCCGGGCGGCAGGTCTGCGCGATTGACGAGGGAGTCGACCCCGGCCCCCAGGTTGACGATCAGCCGCAGGTCGAGCATGCCGTCGAAGAAGCCCGCCGGCGGTTTCCACACCAGCGCGTAGTGGATGTCGGCCGGGTCGCCGAGCGCGCTGGAATGGCGGATGTCCAGCCCGGGCAGTTGCGCCAGCAGGGCGTGTTTCCAGGTTTCGAAGTCGTCGAGCTTGCTGTAGAAAGCCAGCGCGCCCGAGGCCATGGAGTGTTTGCCGCTCATGTCCGCTCCCTGCGTACCAGCTTCGCCACGGCCTCGATGGCGAATTCGTAGCCGTCGCCGCCCAGCCCTGCGATCACGCCGTCGGCCACCCTGGAGATGTAGGAGTGGTGGCGAAAGGCTTCGCGCTTCCAGATGTTGCTCATGTGCGCTTCGACGATTTTGCCGGGGAAGGCCATCAGCGCATCCAGGATCGGCACCGAACTGTAGGTCAGGCCGGCGGCGTTGATGACGATGCCGTCGGCCACGCCGCGCGCTTCCTGGATCCAGTCTACCAGCACGCCTTCGTGGTTCGATTGCAGGAAGCGCAGCGAGGCGCCGAGGTCGGCGGCCTTCTTTTCGCAGTGCGCCTGCAAGACGGGGAAGCTGTCGCTGCCGTAGGTCTTGTTTGCGTCCAGACCGTACAGGTTGGCATTGGGGCCGTTGAGGAACCAGATCGTCAGGTCGGGGGTGGTGGTCGTGCTCATGGAATGCCTTCAGGTTCAGAGGTCGTAGGGGCGGGTGGCCTGCATCGCCGGCAGTGCCTGGAAAGCCTCGTTCCAGCGGGCGGCGCGTGGGCTGCGCATGCGCCAGTCCAGCTCGGGGTAGCGGAAGTCCAGATAGCCCAGTGCGCAGCCGAGGGCGATTTCGCCGATGCTCGGTTGCTCCACTTTCAGATCGTCGGCCATGCGCTCGATCGAGGCCAGGCCGGCCCATATCTTCTCCAGCAATGCTTCGCGCCAGATCGGCCACTGCTTGTCGGGCGGCCGGGTCGTCAGTTCGTAGCGTGCGAGCAGGGCCGCGTCGAGCATGCCGTCGCCCAGCGCATGGCGGGTCAGCGTCAGCCAGCGAGTCGGGCCGGCGGTGGGGAACAGGGTGGTGTCGCCGGCGCGGTGCGCCAGGTATTCGCAGATGACGTGGCTGTCGTACAGCGCCTGGCCGTCGTCCAGCAGCAGGGTCGGCACCTTGGCCAGCGGGTTGTGGGCGGCGATGCGGGCGTCGCGCTTCACCGGGTGGGCCGCGCTGTCCAGCAGCTCGATGTCGGCCGTCTGCCCTGTCAGTTCGGCACAGACCATGACCTTGCGGACGAAGGCGGAGGTGGGGGCGAACAGCAGTTTCATGGGGCGGCTCATTGCGGCACCAGCACCAGTTTGCCGAACACCTTGCCGCTTTCCAGCGCGCTGTGCGCGGCGGCCGCTTCGTCCAGGCCAAACGTGCCATGGATGCGCGGGCGGACGCGGCCGCTGCGCAGCAGGGGCAGCACCTGCCTGGCGATGCAGCGCGCCATGCGCGCTTTCTCCGCATGGCTCTGCGGCCGCATCGTGGACGAGTGCAGGCTCAACTGCTTCTGCATCAAGGTCAGCAGTTCCACGTTCACGGCCGAACCCTGCATGAAGCTCAGGCTCACGTGCCGCCCGCCGAATGCCAGCGCCTGCAGGTTGCGGCGCACATAGTCGCCGCCGACGACGTCGAGCACCACGTCCGCGCCCCGGCCGCCGGTGTGATCCAGCACGGCCTGGACGAAGTCGGTGCTGCGCCAGCAGATGGTTTTTTCCGCGCCCATTTTCCGCAGCTCGGCAAAACGCGTCTCGTCGCTGGCGGTGGCGAGCACGGTGGCGCCGGCAGCGTGCGCCAGCTGGATCGCCAGCGTGCCGATGCCGCCCGCTGCGCCATGCAGCAGCAGCGTCTCGCCCATCGTCAGGCGGCCCAGCTCGAACAGGTTGTGCCACACGGTGAACAGGCCTTCGGGCAGGGCCGCGGCGTCCACGTCCGATAGTCCGGCCGGCACGACGAAGGCGTGATCCACCGGCGCGGCGCACCAGGGCGCGTAGCCGCCGCCGGGCACCAGGGCCATCAGGCGCTGGCCCAGCAGGGCGCGATCCACGCCGGGGCCGCAGGCCACGACCTCGCCGCAGACTTCCAGGCCCAGCACGTCGGTCACGCCAGGCGGCGGTTTGGCGATGCCCTGGCGCTGCATGATGTCCGGCCGGTTGATGCCGGCGGCGGACACGCGCAGCAGCACTTCGCCGGCGGTGGGTTCGGGCACCGGCCGTTCGGCCAGCGCCAGCACGCCGGCGTCGCCCGGCTCGCGCGCGATCACGGCCTGCATGGTCTTGGGGAGGGTGGTCACGGTTTCAGCGGCTCCGGCTCGTCAGGGATTGAAGACGCTGGCGCCGTCCTGCGGGATGTGCAGGCCGGCCACGGCGCCGACGGGCCATTGCTGCACCGCGCCCAGGCCGCCGCTGCGCACGGTCACGACGCGGCGGCCGGCGCTGGGAATCTCCACATCCACGAAGGTGTCGATGTGGTCGCCCTGGAACACGTGATTGACGACCGTGCCGTTGAGCACCGAATCGGGGTGCAGGCTTTCGAGCGTGATGTGTTCCGGGCGCACGTAGAGGTCGAGCCGCTCGCCTTCGTGCGAGCCGCCCACCAGGCGCTCGATCGGCAGGCTCAGCAGGCCGGCGCCCAGGCGCAGCAGGATGTCGCCGTTGCGGCGGCCGTGGTAATAGGCCGGCAGGATGTTCACGTCGCCGAGGAAGGAGGCGACGAAAGGATCCTGCGGGTTCTGGTACAGCTCGGCGGGTGGTGCGATCTGCCGGATCACGCCGGCCGACATCACCGCGATGCGATCCGACATCGCCAGCGCCTCGCCCTGGTCGTGGGTGACGAACACGGTGGTCACGCCCAGGCGGCGCTGGATCTCGCGGACTTCCACCTGCATGGAGCCGCGCAGGCTCTTGTCCAGGGCGGAGAAGGGTTCGTCCAGCAGCAGCACCTTGGGCCGGATCACCAGCGCGCGCGCCAGCGCCACCCGCTGCTGCTGGCCGCCGGACAGTTCGCGCGGCTTGCGATGGCCCAGGCCGCCGAGCTTGACCATGTCCATCGCTTCTTGCACGCGCTGCTTGATTTCATCGTCCGGCACGCCGCGCATGCGCAGGCCGTAGCCGATGTTGCGCTCCACCGTCATGTGCGGAAAAAGGGCGTAGTTCTGGAACACGATGCCGATCTGCCGCTTGTGCGGCGGCTCCGCGGTGACCAGTTTGCCGTCGATGAAGATCTCGCCGTTGTCGGCCTCGGCGAAGCCGGCGATGAGGTTCAGCAGCGTGGTCTTGCCGCAGCCCGAGGGGCCGAGCAGGGTGAGGAATTCGCCGCGCCGGATCTTGAGCGTGAGTTCATGCAGGACCGTGTGGTCGTGGTACTTCTTCATCACCCTTTCGAGGCTGACGGTCGTATCGGACTCTGGCGGGTGGTCGTGAGGCCGCTCGACGGCGTGCAGGGTATTTGTATTCATGGTTTCGGTATCGCGAAGGGGCTGGATTCAATTCCGGCTGTCGGCACCGACGATAAGGCAATTGATCCGTGCAGGCGCTTTGTCGAAATTGAACGCAGGCTTCGGAAAAAACTAAAGTCCGTTCTCTAGTCCAGCCATGTGCCTGCCGCATCGGGCTTTTCCGCTGAATTCCTTTATGCACAGTCCGCGATGAAGCCGAATTCGGCCCGCTTCGTTTTTTTCCTGAGCCCCGCCTTCAAAAAAACGTGATTTCCAAAGAGACACTGCATCCCCACACTCGGCATTCGTCGATGCATGACTTTTTCCGTTTTATTCAGAGGCTCAAATGTCAGTGGAAGAAATCAACACCGTTGTCGTGGGCGCCGGCCAGGCCGGTATCGCAATGAGCGAGCATCTCTCCCTCATGGGCGTGCCGCACGTCGTGCTGGAGCGCAGCCGGATCGCGGAACGCTGGCGTTCGGAACGCTGGGATTCCCTGGTCGCCAACGGCCCCGCATGGCACGACCGCTTCCCCAACATGAAATTCGACGGCATCTCGCCCGAAGACTTTCCGGCCAAGGAACGGGTGGCGCAGTATTTCGAGGACTATGCCCGCATGGTCGAGGCGCCGGTGCGCACCGGCGTCGAGGTGACCAGCGTCGAGCGCCACGCCGGCCGTCCCGGCTTCAAGGTCAGCACCAGCGCGGGCGTGATCGAGGCGCGCAACGTCGTCGCGGCCACCGGCCCGTTCCAGAAGCCGTCGTATCCCGACATCGTGCCGGCGGGCAGCCCGGTGCATCAGTTGCATTCTTCCGCCTACAGAAATCCCGGCCAGTTGCCCGAGGGCGCGGTGCTGGTGGTGGGCGCGGGCGCCTCGGGTTCGCAGATCGCCGAAGAGCTGCGCCAGACCGGCCGCACGGTTTACCTCTCGGTGGGCGAACACTACCGTCCGCCGCGCTCCTATCGGGGACGGGACTACTGCTGGTGGCTCGGTGCGCTGGGGCTGTGGGACGAGGTCAGGATCCGCCCCAAGAAGCAGCACGTGGCCTTTGCCGTGAGCGGCTACGAAGGCGGCAAGACGGTGGACTTCCGCCGCCTGGCGCACACCGGCATCCAGCTCGTCGGCATCACCCGGTCTTACCGGGACGGCGTGCTGAGCTTAGAGGAAGGTCTGGCGAAGAACGTCGCCGACGGCGACCAGGCCTATTTCGACGTGCTGCGCGAGGCCGATGCCTACATCGAGGAGAACGGCCTGCCGTTCCCGCCCGAGCCGCTCGCCTGGGAGCTGCTGCCCGATCCGGACTGCCTGACGAATCCCATCCTGAGCCTCGATCTGGCGGCGGCCGGCATCACCACCATCATCTGGGCGACCGGCTTCAAGTTCGACTTCGGCTGGCTCAAGGTCAATGCCTTCGACGAGAAGGGTGATCCCTTCCACAAGCGCGGCATCTCGGCCGAAAGCGGCATCTACTTCCTCGGCCTGCCCAACCTGGTGAACCGGGCTTCGTCCTTCATCTACGGGGTCTGGCACGACGCCAAGTACATCGCCGATCACATCGTGCTGCAGGAAGGCTACATGAGCTACGCCAGGCCATGAGGGTGCTCGAACGCCTGCGGATGCCCGCTTTCCCGGCGGGCGAAATCTGCTGCATCGAAGACCTGCGCCGCCTGGCGAGGAAACGCGTGCCGCGCATGTTCTACGACTATGTGGACGGCGGTTCGTGGACGGAAAGCACCTACCGGGCCAATGAGGAGGCCTTCCGCCGCCTCGAGTTTCGCCAGAGGGTGGCGGTGGACATCAGCCGCCGCAGCACGGCCACCAGCATGGCCGGGCAGGCCGTGCGCATGCCGGTCGCCATCGCCCCCACCGGCCTGACCGGCATGCAGCATGCCGACGGCGAGATCCTGGCGGCGCGCGCCGCGCGCGATTTCGGCATTCCCTTCACGTTGTCGACGATGAGCATCTGCTCGATCGAAGCGGTGGCCGAGGGCACGGCACGCCATCCGTTCTGGTTCCAGCTCTATGTGCTGCGCGACCGCGGTTTCGTCGAGGCGCTGATCGAGCGCGCCCGCGCGGCCAACTGTGCCGCGCTGGTGGTGACGATGGATCTGCAGGTGTTCGGCCAGCGCCACAAGGACAAGCGCAACGGCCTCTCGACGCCGCCCCGGCCCACGCTGCGCAACCTGCTGGATCTGGCCTGCAAGCCCCGCTGGTGCCTGGGCATGCTGGGCACCAGGCATCGGCAGTTCGGCAACATCGTCGGCCATGCCAAGGGTGTGGACGACATCGGCGATCTGGTGAAATGGACCAGCGAGCAGTTCGACCCCGCACTGTCCTGGCAGGACGTGGAGTGGATCAAGCGGCGCTGGGGCGGCACGCTGATCGTCAAGGGCATCCTCGATCCCGAGGATGCGCGGCTGGCGGTGGCGGCGGGGGCCGATGCCGTCGTCGTCTCCAACCACGGCGGCCGGCAGCTCGACGGCGCGCCGGCTTCGCTGTGCGCGCTGCCGGCGGTGCTCGACGCCGTGGGGGATCGAGTGGAAGTGCATGTGGACGGCGGCATCCGCTCCGGCCAGGACGTGCTCAAGGCCGTCGCCCTGGGCGCGCGCGGCACCTACATCGGCCGGGCGATGATGTACGGCCTGGGCGCGGGCGGCCAGCAGGGCGTGGCGGCGGCGCTGGAGCTGATCCGCAACGAACTGGATCTGTCGATGGCCTTCTGCGGTCGGACGGACATCGAGCAGGTCGACGACGGCATCCTGCTGCTGCGCTGAGGCGCCGCGGCTTTTTGCCTTCCGCTCAGGCGCAGAGGTGATCGACCAGCCCGGCCAGCAACTGGTCGCAGGCTTCCAGTTGGGCGACTTCCACATATTCGTCGGCCTTGTGCGCGACCTCGATGCTGCCTGGGCCGCAGACCAGCACCTGGGTGTCGTGCCAACTGCGGCGGAACAGGCCGCCCTCGGTGCCATAGTCCACCTTGGTGCAGGGCGTGCCCGGCGGCAGCAGGGAAGTCAGCAGGGCAACGCCGGCGGAGTCCTCGGGCGTGTTCAGGCTGGGATAGCTGTTGGACAGCCGGACTTCGGGCAGCGCCGCATCCGGATGGGCTGCCTCGGCGGCCGTGCGCTCGGCCAGGCGCTGCATCACCCGTGCCAGGATCTTTTCGGGATCGTCGGCCGACACGTTGCGCACTTCGAAGCTCAGTTCGCATTCGGCGGGCACGATGTTCAGCGCCCGGCCGCCCTGGATGGTGCCGACGTGCACCGTGCTGTAGGGCACGCCGTAGCCGTCCTCGCGCGGGCCGCTGGCGGCCAGTTCGCGCTGCACGTCGCGCAGCGCGGCGACCAGGTCGGCCGCCATGTGCACCGCGTTCACGAAGCGCGGCGCGAGGCCGGAGTGGCCGGCCTGGCCGTGGCAGACGGCGCGCCAGGCGGCCTTGCCCTTGTGGCCGGTGCCGATCTTCATCAGCGTGGGTTCGCCGACGACGCAGAGGAAAGGCGCGGGCAGCCTGCCTTCCAGCCAGCGCAGCAGGTGGCGCACGCCGACGCAGCCCAGCTCCTCGTCGAAGGACAGCGCCAGATGCAGCGGCCGCTTCAGCGGCCGGCCGGCGGCCCGCACCATGGCGATGACGGCGCAGGCGACGAATCCCTTCATGTCCGCCGTGCCCCGGCCATGGATGCGGCCATCCTTTTCGGTCGCCTCGAAAGGCGGTGTCGTCCAGGGCTGGCCCGCCACCGGCACCACGTCGGTGTGGCCGGACAGCAGCAGCCCCGGCACGCCCTGCGGGCCGACGCTGGCAAACAGGTTGGTACGCGTCGGATCGTCGGGATCCGGGGCGCGGATCGAATCGATGCCGGCTTCCTTCAGGATCTGCTGCACCCGTTCGATCAGCTTGTCGTTCGGCGTCAGCGAGACGGAGGGGAAGGCGACCAGTTCGCGCAGCAGCGCGATGCTGGGGGAGGCGGGGAGGTGTTCCATGGGGGCAAGTCAGAGGCTCATTGCTCGGGCGGCACGACGTGCGGATCGTAGAAGCTGGCCGCGCTCATGCCGGGGATGTAGTGATCGGAGATGTAGGCACGGCAGCGTTCCATGAACACGTTGCACAGCCGCGACTGCTTCATCGGCCTGTAGGTCGCCAGGCCCAGTTGCATCGGGCGGTTGTCGCCGGCCAGGCGCACCCTTACCGTGCGCTTGCCGTCCAGCGATATGTTGGATCTGGGGCGCACGTTGAACAGCGCATAGCCGATGCCGTTGGCCACCATCGAGCGCACCACCTCTTCGGAGCGCGAGCGCGCGACGATGTTGGGCGTGACGCCGGCCCTGGTGAAGATGGAGGTGAAGTAGTCCCGGCTCATCGGCAGGTTCAGCAGCACCATCGGCAGGGGCGCGAGCTCTTCCAGCGTCACCGCCGACTGCTGGGCCAGCGGATGCAGCTCGCTGACCAGCACGTAGGGCGGCAGCGTGGCCAGGCGCTCGAACCGGATGTCGTCGTTGAGCTGCAGGTCGTAGGTGATGGCGAGGTCGATTTCCAGCGCATGCAGCTTGCTGATCAGCGTTTCCTGGTCGCCTTCTTCCATGTGCATGTCCACCATGGGAAAGGCGCGTGAGAAGCCGAACAGGACTTCGGGCGCGATCATTGCCGTGAGCGGCTGGAAGCAGCCCACCCGCAGCGTGCCCTGGATGGCGTCGCTGGAATCGGAGGCGATCTCGTACAGGCGCGAGGAGCGTTCGAGCAGATCCTCGCAATGGTTCAGGATCAGGCCGCCGATGGCCGTGAGGCCCAGGCCCTTGGACGAATGGCGGACGAAGAGCTGGACGCCGAGTTCGGCCTCGATGTGTGCGATGGCCGCCGAAATGGAAGGCGAGGAGATGTGGATCTGCGTCGAGGCCGCGGCAATGCTGCCGTATTTGACCGTCGCCACGAAATACTCCATCTGGCGCAGGGAGATGCGGTTGAGCATGGACTGGATCTGGAAATGCCGGGGGGCGGGTAGGGCGCCGATGCTTCGGCGCGGGAGCCCACGGTAGCATGGCTACAGGTCGCCCGGCACGCCGAAGCTGGGCGCCGCGCGCGGGTCGCGGGCGCGGGTGATGTAGGCCGCGCATTGCGGCTCGTACACCTTCCATACGCCGTACAGCGCGCCGACCGGATCCTCTTCCACCCAGTCCAGCCGCAGATCCACGATCGGCCAGTTCTCCTCGCCATAAACCAGCAGGCCGGCGGAATGCACCGGGCCTTCCTCGCCGCCGGCTGCCTGGCCGGCCAGCATGGCCTGCATCAGCCGCTCGGCCAGCGATCCTTCGGCGGCTTCGAACGCGGCCAGCATGGCCTGCGGCACATCCCGTGATGCCAGCATGTTGCCGGCGCAGGCCGCATGCGTGCCGGTCGCGCTGGCCAGCGTGCCCAGGGCTTTGGCGCCAGTGAATACCACCGGCGGGTTGCCGGCGTCGATCGCCATCAACTGCCGGTAATCGATGTGGTCGCGCTGGCGCAGTTGCTGCACGGCCTCTGCGGGCGTGTGGCCGGCGGCCATCAGATCCAGCGCCAGCGGCCCGAGATCGGGGTCGGTGATGTTCTGGCTGGCGGCTGCGCCGACGCCCTTGCGGCCGCGGATGCAGCGTGAGGCGACGGCCGGCGACGACGAAGCCACGGCGGCGCCGAACTGGCTGCTCGCGGGGCAGCGGGCGATGATGGAGAAGGTCATGGGCGTCTGATCCGGGGCGGTGGGCGGGAGCAGGGGAGGGACGTCGAAGGCTCAGTCCGGGATGACGGCGGTGGCGTCGATCTCCACCAGCCATTCGGGCCGCGCCAGCGCCGATACCACGATACCGGTCGACACCGGGAACACGCCCTTGAGCCAGCGGCCCACCACCAGATAGACCGCCTCACGGTAGCGCGGATCGACGATGTAGATCGTGATCTTGCAGATGTCCTGCAATTCGCCGCCGGCTTCCTTCATCAGCATCGCGATGTTGGACATCGCCTGTTCGGTCTGGGCCGTCACGTCGCCGATGCCCACGCTCTCCGAGGTGTCGAGGTTCTGGCCGATCTGGCCGCGCAGGAAAACCATGCGCCCGCGCGCCACGACGGCCTGGCACAGGTCGTTGTCGAGCTTCTGTTCCGGATAGGTCTGCCTGGTATTGAACGGGCGAATGCGGGTGTGTTTCATGGTCGGCGACGGGCGAATTGAAGGAGTCCGCATCGTCGATCGAAAGCGGCGCAGGAGCCATTTGTTTTTTCCGGCGGGGCCATTCAGGAAATTCCTGCTCCGTTTGCCGGCGCATGGGTGGCCGAGCTTTCGGGCAGGCCTAGAAAAATGTGAGGCCCCCCTACAGAAAAGGCTACTTGGCTGGGTGGCCCGGGTTTTACATCATCGGGCCTCGTGATCCGGCAGGAATGGCCGGGCAGATCCGCAAGCTGCCATGGATGACGACTTTTCGTGGCGCCTGATTTTCAATCCGACAGAGGGTACTGAAATGATTCGCAAGCTTTTGACAATGTGTGTGCTCTCTTCCGCGATCGGCGCAAGCGCAGCCTGGGCGCAGGAAGAACTGGTGATCAGCACCTGGGGCGGCAGCTTCCGCGACCTGATCGAGGAAAACATCGGCAAGGAATTCACCCGCCAGACCGGCGTGCCGGTGAAATACATCACCGGCGGCACCATCGACCGCCTGAACAAAGCCAAGCTCGCGTCCAGGCCCGAAAGCGACATCACCTTCACGACTTCGCACATCGGCTGGCTGTATATCGACGGCGGCCTGTTCGAGAAGCTGGACACGAGCAGGATTCCCAATTACAGCCATCTGGTGGACGCCGCCCGGATCAGCGACTACCACATCGGCAGCTGGGCCTATGTCTATTCCATCGGCTACCGGCCCGACATCGTGCCGTCCAGCGTCAAGTTCGAAAGCTGGAACGATCTGTGGAACCCGGCGCTCAAGGGCCGGATCGCGGCGCCCGACTTCGATCCGAGCCACCTGATCGCCGTTGCCGCCCTGCTGTCCGGCGGCGATGCCGCCACCTGGGAAAAGGGCCAGGACAAGCTGAAGGCGCTGAAGCCCAACTTCAAGGCCTTCTATACCAATGACGCCAACGGCCAGCAGCTCATCGCCAGCGGCGAGACGCCGGTGCAGGTGCTGCTGTCGATGAATGCCTATCACATGGCCGGCCAGGGCGTGAACATCAAGGTGGCGATGCCCAAGGAGGGCGCCGTGCTCGGCGTGGATACCATGGGCATCATGAAGGGCAGCACCAAGGTCGATCTGGCCTACAAGTTCATGGACATCGCGCTGTCGCCCGAGGTGCAGTCCAAGATCGTCGCCTACAAGAAGGCCAGTCCGGTGGTCGACAACGCCACGGTGTCGCCGGAAGACGCCAGCCTGCCCGGCGTGTTCACCACCAAGGAGCAATGGGACACGCAGACCATCGTGATCGATCACAAGCTGCGCGCGGAAAAGACTGCCGACTGGCGCAAGTGGTTCACCGAAAACATCATGAACTGATGGTGTCTGCGCTTTGAACAGTGCTTGCGCCTGCGGCCCGTGCTGCGGGTGCAGGTACTGGAAGATCCACGACCAGAATAGGCTTCTTTACCCATGGGTTCCCAACTACGCACCTGGCTGGTATGGCCGGCCGTGTTCATCGCGGTGAGCATCGCCGTGTCGCTGGCGGCGGTGTTCCAGTTCAGCTTCCGGGCCTTCGTGCCGGGCTCGCTCGACGTCGGCGGCTTCACCCTGGCCAACTTCCAGGGCATGGGCAAGTCGATCTACGTCGATGCCTTCACCAACACCTTGTTGCTGAGCGTGGAAACCACGATCTTCTCGCTGCTGGCCGGCTACCCGCTGGCCTATGCGCTGGTGCGGGTGAAGAACCGCGCGATCAAGTCCTTCATCCTGGTCGTTTCCATCACGCCGCTGTTCCTGGGCGAGATCGTGCGCACCTACTCGTGGATCGCGGTGCTGGGCAGCAACGGCTTCATCAACAGCATGCTGCGCTCGCTCGGCATCATCGAGTGGCCGCTGGAACTCATGTTCACCCACCTGGGCGTGCTGGTGGCCTTGGTGCACGTCACCATTCCGGTGGTGGTGCTGATGCTGGCCACGGCCATCTCCCACATCGACCGCGACTACGAAAAAGCCGCCCACAGCCTGGGCGCCGGGCCGGTGCGCACCTTCCTGACGGTGACGCTGCCGCTGTCCATGCCGGGCATCCTGGCCAGCATCACGACGTCCTTCGCCTGGACGTTCAGCGCCTTCGCCACGCCGCAGATGATCGGCGGCGGGCGCGTGCCGACCGTCTCCACGCTGGTCTATCAGCTCGGCTTCTCGTCGATGAACTTCCCGCTCGCCGCCAGCCTGAGCATCATGGGCCTCGTCCTGACCGCAGCCGCGCTTCTCGCCCTGGGCTTCCTCACCCGTCCCCTCAAGGCCATGGGAGGCCACTGACATGAGCCGTCGCATCCAAAGCGCCTTGCCCTTGCCGCTGCGCATCGCCGGCCCCGCGCTGCTCGTCCTGCTGCTGGCCTTCGTGCTGCTGCCGGTGGTCGTGGTCACGGTGGCGGCCTTCAACGAGAAAGCCATCATCAGCTTCCCGCCCGGGTCGTATTCGCTGGCCTGGTTCGCGCGGGTGTTCACCTATCCGGACTTCCGCGAGGGTTTCCATGCCAGCCTGGTGGTGACGGGCTGGGCGTCTTTCCTGGCGCTGGTCATCGGCACCGGACTGGCCATCGCGGTCAAGCGCACCGAATTCCCGAGCAAGCGCCTGCTGCTGACCATCCTGCATTCGCCGCTGGTGGTGCCGCATTTCACGCTGGGGCTGGGCCTGCTGATCCTGGTGTCGCAGGTGCAGTTGAACCGCAGCTACGGCACCGTCATCCTCTGCCACGTGATGCTGGTGCTGCCCTTCGTGCTGCGCAGCGTGTATGTGTCGATGGAAAACCTCGACGAGCGCCTGGAGCAGGCTGCCGCCAGCCTCGGCGCGCCGCCGCTGAAGGTGCTGCTGACGGTGACCATTCCGCTGCTGGCGCCGGGGCTGTTCGGCGGCTGGCTGTTCGCCGCGATCATGTCCTTCAGCGAATTCACCGCCTCGCTGTTCATCACCACCCAGCAGACGCAGACGCTGCCGGTGTCCATGTACAACTACGTGCGCGAGTTCGCCGATCCGACGCTGGCCGCACTGTCGGTGATCTACATCGCGGTGACGGCCGCGGTGCTGGCCTTTGCCAATTACTTCCTGGGGCTGGGCAGGATCCTCAACATCGAAAACGAGCATTGAAGCCGGGCAGATTGCGCATGGCTTGGTGATTTCCCCCAGCGTATGGGATCTGCTGGGGCTTCTCCATGCTCAGGTATGATGAATTTCCAGTACCCGAGGTGCAGCCATGCAGCACATACTTGTCTATGCGGACTCCCTCTCCTGGGGAATCATTCCCACGACGCGAAAGCGCCTGCTTTTCGAGCAGCGTTGGCCGGGCGTAATGGAAACCAGCCTCGGCGCCTCCGGGCGGAAAGTTCGCGTCATCGAAGACTGCCTCAACGGCAGGCGCACAGTTTGGGACGATCCGTTCAAGCCGGGCCGAAACGGCCTTGCCGGCCTGGCGCAGCTGATCGAAATCCATTCGCCGCTGGCACTGGTCGTGCTGATGCTGGGAACCAACGACTTCCAGTCCATGCACGAACACAACGCATGGCATTCGTCCCAGGGCATTCTTGCTTTGATTTCTGCCATTCGTTCCGCTCCCATCGAACCTGGCATGCCCGTGCCGGACATCCTTGTCGTGGCGCCCCCGGCAATACAGACGCCGAAGGGGCCGATCGCGCCGAAGTTCGAAGGCGGCGAAGCAAAATGTGTCGGCTTGGCCGCTGCTTATCGCAAGGTGTGCGAGGAGACGAACTGCCACTTCTTCGATGCCGGCAGCGTTACCACGTCGAGCAAGGTGGACGGTGTCCATCTCGACCTCGAGCAGCACCTGATCCTCGGTAGGGCTGTGGCTGAAGCCGTGGAGCCTTTGCTGTCCAAAGGAATCTGACTTCAGATTTGTGCATCTGCGGCTGAAGGCATGAGTAAAAAGACCCGGCTCCATCTCTGGAGCCGGGTCTTTGGGCTTGTCGGGGCGCAGCTCATGCGTCAATCCACGCAGCCTGTGCCAACCTGCGCCTCACCTCAACCGCAAGTCCCCACCGCCCCGCACGCCGTGCAGAAATCGCAGCCGTCCTTGCGGATCACCGTATGGTTGCCGCACTCGGTGCATAGCGCGCCCTGCATCAGCTTCGGCTCGCTGTCGTCGCGCGGCGACTCCAGGATGCCCATCTCGCGGGTCGGGTAGCCGCGCTCGTCGAGCACGCCGAGCATGGCGTAGCGGTGGATGATGAGCTGGGCGAGGTAGGCGACCGTGCTGGGGTAGTTGGTCTGGCGCTTGGTGCCGGGGATGAAGGCCATGAAGTCGCCCAGCGGCTCGGGGTAGTCGAGCAGCTTGCGCAGCTTCATGCCGATCCAAGCCGGGTCCATGACGCGCATGTCGAGCGACAGGATGCGGGTCAGGCCGTCCAGCGCGCGCGGGTAGTTGCCCGACAGCCACACCGAGTAGGGGCGGGTGACGCCGTCCGGCAGGGTGATTTCCTTCAGGCCGAGCACGAACTCTTCGCCGGTGGCCGGGTTGTAGAGGTCCACCGTCCACGACAGCGTGCCGTCGGTGCCGGTCTTGGGCTCTTCGAGGCTGAACAGGGTGTCGAGCACCGGGTTGGCTTCGTCTTCCTTGTCGAAGACGTGCAGCGCTTCGCAGCGGTAGCGCACGACCTGGGCGAAGGCCGACACGGTGCCGGGGAAGAGTTTCTTCTCGCCGTGCGGCGGGAAGGGCATCTCGAAGGATTTTTCGCCGACGGTGCGGGCCAGGGTTTCGAGCTTGAGCTTGAGCCAGCCGCGGTCGTTGGCGCGCATGTCCATCGACAGGGTCTTGGCCACCGCGCCCAGGCCGCGCGGCTGGTCGGCGCCGTTGACCCAGACTTCGAACGGGAAGCTGCCGCCGTTGTTGCCGACCTGGCCGACGAACAGGGCGAAGTCGCCGGTCGGGGTGTTCAGCATGTAGGTCCAGGCCATGTTGCCGTCCGGCATGTCGGGGCGGCCGGGCCAGCGCAGGCTGGACAGCACCGGCGCCGGCAGGCTCTTGATCGACAGGCGGCGGTTGGCGTCGGACAGTTCGACGTCGTGCGGCTGCTTCTGCTCGCTGGTCGGCGTGACCGACAGCACCGAACCCAGCACGCTGTTGGGGCGGTAGGTGGCGAGCCCCTTCAGGCCGGCTTTCCAGGCGGTGAGGTAGAGGTCCTCGAACTCGGTGTAGGGGTAGTCCTCGGGCACGTTCACCGTCTTGGAGATGGACGTGTCGACGTAGGGGGCGACCACCGCGACCATGTCCTTGTGCGCCTGCGCGGAGATTTCCAGCGCGGTGACGAAGGACGGCGGCAGGGCCTCGACGTTGCCGCCGAGGTGGCGGTACAGGCGCCAGGCGTAGTCCTCGACCGCGTACTCCTTGAAGGTGCCGTCGGCCATGCGCTTGCGCCGGGTGTAGGTGTAGGAGAAGGGCGGTTCGATGCCGTTGGAGGCGTTGTCGGCGAAGGCCAGGCTGATCGTGCCGGTGGGCGCGATCGACAGCAGGTGCGAGTTGCGGATGCCGTGCTTGCGGATCTTGTCCTTGACCTCGGCCGGCAGGCGCGAGGCGAAGTTGCCGCCGGACAGGTAGAGGTCGGCGTTGAACAGCGGGAAGGCGCCGCGCTCGCGGGCCAGCTCGGCCGAGGCCAAGTAAGCGCGGTTGCGCATGAATTCGGAGATCTTGCGTGCTTCCTCGCGTGCCTCGGCGGTGTCGTAGCGCTTGCCGAGCATGATCAGGGCGTCGCCCAGGCCGGTGAAGCCGAGGCCGACGCGGCGCTTGGAGGCGGCTTCGGCGCGCTGCTGATCCAGCGGCCAGTGGGTGCTGTCGAGCACGTTGTCGAGCATGCGGATGGAGACGTCGACCACCTTGCCGAAGCCGGCGTAGTCGAAATCGGCCTTGTCGCCGAACGGGTTCTTGACGAAGGGCGTCAGGTTGATCGAGCCCAGGCAGCAGCAGCCGTAGGGCGGCAACGGCTGTTCGGCGCAGGGGTTGGTGGCCTCGATGGTCTCGCAGTAGTACAGGTTGTTGTCCTGGTTCATGCGGTCCAGGAACAGGATGCCCGGCTCGGCGTGGTCGTAGGTGGACCGCATGATCTGGTCCCACAGCGCGCGGGCGCGCACCTTGCGATAGACCCATTGGCCGTCGTCGCGCTGGTAGGCGCCGGCTTCCTTGAGCTCGGTCGTGGGTTCGGCCTTGTGCGTCAGTTCGACGTCGCCGTCGGCTTCGACCGCCTGCATGAAGGGATCGGTGACGCCGACCGAGATGTTGAAGTTGGTGAGGTCGCCGTGGTCCTTGGCGTGGATGAATTCCTCGATGTCCGGATGGTCGCAGCGCAGCACGCCCATCTGGGCGCCGCGGCGCGCGCCGGCCGATTCGACGGTTTCGCACGAGCGGTCGAACACCCGCATGTAGGACACCGGGCCGGAGGCGTTGGAGGCCGTGCCCTTGACCAGCGCGCCCTTGGGCCGGATCGACGAGAAGTCGTAGCCGACGCCGCCGCCGCGGCGCATGGTTTCGGCGGCCTGGGCCAGCGCGGTGTAGATGCCGGGGCGGCCGTCGATCGCTTCGGTGACAGAGTCGCCCACCGGCTGGACGAAGCAGTTGATCAGCGTGGCGGCCAGCGTGGTGCCGGCGGCGCTGTTGATGCGGCCGGCGGGAACGAAACCTTTCTCCTGCGCTTCGAGGAACCTGGCTTCCCAGTAGGCGCGCTTATCCTCGGCTTCGACCGCGGCCAGCGCGCGGGCGACGCGCTGGCGCACTTCGGCGATGGATTGCTCGCCGCCCTTGGCGTATTTCTCGACGAGCACTTCGCCGGAGATTTCCTGCATCGGCAGATTGGCGGCACTGGGTTTGGCGGCGCTGTGGACGGCTGCGCTGGTGGTCTCGCTCATGGTGTTTTTCTTCATCCGTAAGTGGGTCTGACGGTAGGTCTGGATTCGGACTGAAGAATAGCGCGGAAACAGGATAAGATCAAAAAAAATTTAATCAATAAAATCAAATAGTTGTTTATTTTACTTGTGTCGCCTTGAAAATTGAAACACTACATATAGTAGTGGAAATGGGGCTGTGTTTTGCCCTGAAAGCCGCGAAAACAGTGGGTTTCAGGCGTATCGAGCCTGCTCGGGACGGGTGATTCTGCTCCGTGCAGGTGATACGTATCGGCTCAGCGCCTGCCGCCGCCTTGCTCCGAAACGGCACAGTTTGTCCGCCTCGCCAGCCCTGGATGTGCCGTTGTTTTCGTAACCATATGTTTTCCCGTGTTTTATTTTTTTGGCACGGTTTGTGATCAAGAGGGGATGGAGGCCGGCTGTCCGACGCCGGGCAGCGGCTGCCGAACAATACGATCATCGGAGACGAGGAAATGGAGAGATTCAAGGGAGCGAAGCAGGGCTGGCGCGGTCTTGGCGGAGCGGCGGCGCTGTGTGCCGTGCTGGCGGCGCCGCAGGCGCATGCGGTCGATGTGGATGCGGGCGACTACACGGCGCTGCCGGCCGGCACCAATCTGCTGATGGGTTACTACCAGTACGCGACCCGTGACGCGGCGTATGCGCGGGGCCATAAGCAGGCGGGCGATCCGCGGCTGGATTCGCACATCGGCATCCTGCGCGGCGTGCATTTCACCGAGATCGGGGGCTTCATCGTCGATCCGCAGTTCCTGCTGCCGTTCGGCCGGCTGGAAGGCAAGGACGACCTGTCGGCGGCCGGCAGCGCCAGCGGCGTGGGCGACCTGATCCTGGCGGCGACGGTGTGGCTGGTGAATCGGCCGGAGACCGGCACGTATTTCGGCGTGACCCCCTTCCTGTACGTTCCGACCGGCAAGTACGACAACGACGATGCGCTGAACATCGGCGAAAACCGGTGGAAGTTTGCGCTGCAGGCCGGTTTCATCACCAAGCTGGCGGACAAGGTGACGCTCGACCTGGCGGGCGACGTCATGGTGTATGGCAAGAACGACAAGTTTGGCCCGGCGCGGGCGACGATGAAGCAGAAGGCGTCGATGCAGTTCCAGGGCTATCTGCGCTACCACATGTCGGACGCCTGGGACCTGCGCCTGGGCGTGTCGCACACGATCGGCGGCGAAACCGAGGTTGCGGGCGTGGATCAGGGCGATCGCCAGCGCACGACCAAGGTGAGCATCGGTACCGGCTGGTTCGTCGCGCCTGACGTGCAGCTGCTGGCCAGCTACGGCCGCGACATTTCGGTGCGCAATGGCCTGCGCGAGGACGACCGCCTGAACCTGCGCGTGCTGAAGGTCTTCTGAGCCGCTGATGTTCCTGCCCGCATCGCCGGACCGCGATGCGGGCAGGGCTCGCTGGGCGCCTGTGCTGCCCGCGCAGCGCCCTGGGGCTGGTCAGCAAGCCTGATCGGAATCGGAGAGCAGGCCAAAGCTGCGCAGCTTGCGGTACAGGGTGGCACGAGCGATGCCGAGGGTCCGCGCGGTGGCCGAGATGTTGCCGCCATGGCGGAGGAAGGCGGCGCGCACGGCCTCGGCTTCGGTCTGCTGCAAGGTCGCCTTGCCGTCGAGGAGCGGGTCCGGCTCGTGGGCGGGCCAGGCCGGGGCGAGGGTTTCGGTCAGTTCCGCCGGCAGGTGGGCGAGTTCGATGCTGCCTTCGGCCAGGGCAGCGCCCAGGCGGAGCACCTGCTGCAGTTCGCGGATGTTGCCCGGCCAGTCATGGCGGTGCAGGCAGTCGCGTGCGGCGGGAGCCAGGGCGAGCGTCGCGGGCGCAGCTTCGCGCGCCAGGAAGTGGTCGATGAGCGCGTCAAGGTCGCTGCGTTCCCGCAGCGCGGGAAGGGTGACGCGCAGGCCGTTGATGCGGTAATACAGGTCTTCGCGGAACGCGCCGCTGGCGACGCGCTGGGCGAGGTCGCGGTGGGTGGCGCAGATCACCGAGCAGTCCAGCGCGATGCTGCGGCTGCTGCCCAGCCGCGTCAGCGTGCGTTCCTGCAGCACGCGCAGCAGGCGGGCCTGAAGCTCGAGCGGCATGTCGCCGATTTCGTCGAGGAACAGGGTGCCGCCATTGGCCTGCTCGAAGCGCCCGGCCATGCCGCCGCGCCGCGCGCCGGTGAAGGCGCCGTCGTCGTAGCCGAAGAGTTCGGATTCGATCAGGCCGGACGGGATCGCCGAGCAGTTGATGGCGACGAAGGGGCCGGAGGCGCGCGGGCCGCCGTCGTGCAGGTGGCGGGCGAGGACTTCCTTGCCGGTACCGGTTTCACCGTTGATCAGCACCGGAATGCCGCGGGCGAAGGCGCGTTCGGCCTGATGGACGCGCAGGCTCAGCTTCGGGTCGGCCAGCATCGATGGCATGGACGTGCCGGCCGCATGCGGCACGCTGGGCCCCCTGCCTGCTGCGGCCGGTCGCTGCGATGGGGCGGCGAAGGCGCGAGGATGGGGAGCCTCGGTCAGGCACACGTGGAGGAGGACGCCGTTGTGGCTGTGCAACGGGGCCGGCATGCGGCCATGCTTGCGCAGCATGTCGAGCAGCGGACCCAGGCCGCACTGGAATACCCTCTGGGCACATTGCTCGGCTCCCGGCAGCATGTCCAGTTCCAGCAGCTGGCGAGCCAGCGGGTTGGCGCCGAGCAGGCGGCCGTCATGGGAGAGGGCGAGCAGGCCGCACATCGGCGTGTCAACGAGTTCCGCGCTGTAGTGAAGGCGCAGGTGAAGCGCGTTCGGCAAGGCGTTGACCATGCGGTTCTCGATCGCACGTGCGGTGAGGGCGAGCGGTTCCAGAATGCCGATGGAAGGGGCGTGATGGTGGCGCGAGGCGTTCAGTACGCCGGCCAGATCGCCCGAGGGGTCGAAGATCGGCACCGCGACGCAGGCGCACATGTGTACTTCTTCGAGAAAGTGTTCGCCGCCGCGCACGATCACGGGCCGCCGCTCTTCGAGCGCGCAGCCGGGGGCATTGGTGCCGATCAGGTTTTCGCTGAGGTTGAGGCCGGGGCGCAGAACGCTGGCGATGTCGCGCAGGGCTGGATTCTGTCCGCCCAGCGTCTTGATGACGGTGCCGCGAGCCTCCAGGCAGGCGATCACCCAATGGGCGTTGTCCAGCGCGGCGAACAGCCGCTGCAATTCGGGGGCGGCATGGTCGAGCAGTACGCGGTGGGCGTCGTCCAGACGGCGCTGCTGCGCCGCCGAAACCGGGTCGAACAGGACCCGGTCGTGCTCCCTGAGGCCGTATTTGAGCGAGCGTGACCAGGAGCGCTGCACTTCGTCCGCGACCAGGCTGGTGGGAATATCGCGACCTTCGCGCAGCAACTGGCGTGCATGCAGCACCCTGCTATCGAAATCCGTACGGACAAGCTCCATGTCTCCTCCTGTGTCGGGGCTGCTGCGTTTCGATCCAGTGGCCGGAAGCAGGCTGACTTGAATCGATACAGTGCGCGCGCCCTGTTGTTGTCCAGGTTGGCAAAAATTTATTCAACCTATTGTTATTTTTGATTTTTATTCTTTTGGCACGGCTTCTGCATCATTTTGTCCGTCTGCCCGGAGTGGTGGGCAGGCCGGCCCCGCGATGCTGAAAGGCGGCCGCCGAATATTACTATCATCGGAGACAAGGAAATGAAGCCACTCAAGGGGGCGGCGCAGATGCGTCGAAACGGCTGGCGCGGTCTTGGCGGAGCGGCGGCACTGTGTGCCATGCTGGCGGCGCCGCAGGCGCATGCGGTCGATGTGGATGCGGGCGACTACACGGCGCTGCCGGCCGGCACCAATCTGCTGATGGGTTACTACCAGTACGCGACCCGTGACGCGGCGTATGCGCGGGGCCACAAGCAGGCGGGCGATCCGCGGCTGGATTCGCACATCGGCATCCTGCGCGGCGTGCATTTCACCGAGATCGGGGGCTTCATCGTCGATCCGCAGTTCCTGCTGCCGTTCGGCCGGCTGGAAGGCAAGGACGACCTGTCGGCGGCCGGCAGCGCCAGCGGCGTGGGCGACCTGATCCTGGCGGCGACGGTGTGGCTGGTGAATCGGCCGGAGACCGGCACGTATTTCGGCGTGACCCCCTTCCTGTACGTTCCGACCGGCAAGTACGACAACGACGATGCGCTGAACATCGGCGAAAACCGGTGGAAGTTTGCGCTGCAGGCCGGTTTCATCACCAAGCTGGCGGACAAGGTGACGCTTGACCTGGCGGGCGACGTCATGGTGTATGGCAAGAACGACAAGTTTGGCCCGGCGCGGGCGACGATGAAGCAGAAGGCGTCGATGCAGTTCCAGGGCTATCTGCGCTACCACATGTCGGACGCCTGGGACCTGCGCCTGGGCGTGTCGCACACGATCGGCGGCGAAACCGAGGTTGCGGGCGTGGATCAGGGCGATCGCCAGCGCACGACCAAGGTGAGCATCGGTACCGGCTGGTTCGTCGCGCCCGACGTGCAGCTACTGGCCAGCTACGGCCGCGACATTTCGGTGCGCAATGGCCTGCGTGAGGACGACCGCCTGAACCTGCGCGTGCTGAAGGTCTTCTGAGCCGCTGCAGGCCGTGATTGGCGGCGCCCATCCGGGGCGCTGCTGCAAAGTGCTGTACCAGAGAGACAAGAAAAGGAAGGAGACAAAATGTTGACGACGACATTTGCGCGCCAACGGCAGGAGGCCATCCCGAAGCGCAAGAGCATTCAACGGACGCTGCTGGGCCTGAGCTGTCTGGTTCTGAGCACCATGTCTTTCGCTGCCGGCGGCGAATGGCGCACGCATGGTTATGACGACGCCGGCACGCGCTTCAGCCCCCTGACCCAGATCACCCCGGACAATGCCAAGGAGCTCGGCCTGGTCTGGTCCTACGACCTGAAGTCGTCGCGCGGCGTCGAAGCCACGCCGATCGTCGTCGATGGCGTGATGTACGTGACGGCACCCTGGAGCGTCGTGCATGCGCTGGACGTGCGCAGCGGCGAGCGGCTGTGGACCTATGACCCCGAAGTGCCGCGTGCGAAGGGCAAGGATGCCTGCTGCGACGTGGTGAACCGCGGCGTGGCGGTGCATGAGGGCAAGGTCTTCGTCGGTTCGCTCGACGGCCGGCTGATCGCCCTCTATGCCAAGACCGGCAAGAAGCTGTGGGAGAGGAACACCCTGATCGACGACAGCAAGCCCTACACCATCACCGGCGCGCCGCGCGTCATCAAGGGCAAGGTCATCATCGGCAACGGCGGCGCGGAGCTTGGCGTGCGCGGCTACATCACTGCCTACGACGCCAACACCGGCGAGCAGGCCTGGCGCTGGTTCGCGGTGCCGGGCGATCCGTCGCTGCCGTTCGAGGATGCCTCGATGGCGGCTGCGGCCAAGACCTGGGACCCGGCCGGCAAGTACTGGGAAGCGGGCGGCGGCGGCACGGTGTGGAACTCGATGGTGTACGACGCCGAGCTGGACCTGATGTACATCGGCACCGGCAACCCCTCGCCGTGGTCGCACCGCAAGCGCAGCCCGGCCGGCGGCGACAACCTCTACACCGCTTCCATCGTCGCGCTGCGCCCGGATACCGGCGAGTACGTCTGGCACTACCAGCAGACGCCGGGGGACACCTGGGACTACACCTCGACCCAGGATCTGATCCTGGCCGACATCGAGCTGGAGGGCAAAGCGCGCAAGGTCATCCTGCACGCGCCCAAGAACGGCTTCTTCTTCGTCGTCAACCGTACCGACGGCAAGTTCATCTCGGCGCAGAACTTCGTGCCGGTGAACTGGGCGACCGGCTACGACAAGAACGGCCGTCCGATCGAGAACCCGGCGGCGCGCGATCCGGACAAGCCCTTCGATGCGATTCCCGGCCCCTTCGGTGCGCACAACTGGCACTCGATGTCCTACAGCCCGCAGACGGGGCTGGCCTACTTCCCGGCGCAGAACGTTCCGCTGGTGCTGCAGGAGGACAAGAACTGGTCCTACAACCAGGCCCAGCCCGGCCAGGCGATGGCCGGCATCGGCTGGAACCTGGGCCTGCTGGTCAACACCCAGCCGCCCACCAGCCAGCCTTTCGGCCGTCTGATCGCGTGGGATCCGGTGCAGCAGAAGGAAGTGTGGCGCAAGGAGCACGTCTCGCCGTGGAACGGCGGCACCCTGGTGACGGCCGGCAACGTGGTGTTCCAGGGCACGGCGGACGCGCGCCTGCTGGCCTACGACGCGCGTGACGGCAAGGAGCTGTGGTCGGCGCCGATGGGTACCGGGGTGATCGCCGCGCCGGTGACCTACGAGGTGGATGGCAAGCAGTACGTTACCATCGCGGTGGGCTGGGGCGGGGTATACGGCAACTTCGCGCGGGCCTCGGAGCGGCGCACGCCGGGCACGGTGTACACCTTCGCGCTGGGCGGCAAGGCGGAGATGCCGCCCTTCGTCGAGTACCAGCTCAACAACCTGGTGTCGGGCGTCAAGTACAACCCTGACGACGTCGCTGAAGGGACCGGGCTGTACGTGGCGAACTGCGTTTTCTGCCACGGCGTGCCGGGTGTGGACAAGGGCGGCGGCATTCCCAACCTCGGCTACTCGACTGCCGAAACCATCGGCCATCTCGACCAGTTCGTGTTCAAGGGACCGTTCATGTCGCGCGGCATGCCTGATTTCACCGGCAAGCTGACCGCAGAACAGGTGGAAAAGATCAAAGCCTTCATTCTCGGCACCGCCGATGCGGTCCGGCCGACGAAGTGACGATGCAGCGAGTGCGGTGAACAGGAGACGAACGATGCAGGATTACGTGAATACGATGAAGATGCCGGTCACCGAGGCCACGCGCCGTTTCGTGGCCAAGCGGCAACGGATGCTGATCGGCGGGGAGTGGTTGGAGGCGAGCGACGGGTTGACGCTGGACGTGTTCGACCCGGCCACGGGCCAGGCCTTTGCGAAGGTGCCGGCCGGCGGCAAGGCCGAGATCGACCGTGCGGTGTCCGCGGCGCGCAAGGCCTTCGACGGTGGCGACTGGGCGGCCATGCGGGCGGTCGACCGCGAGCGCCTGCTGATGAAGCTGGCCGAGCTGGTGGAGGCCAACGCGCAGGAGCTGGCCGAGCTCGAAGCGCTGGACAACGGCAAGCCGGTGGCGGTGGCGCGCTTCGCCGACGTCGCGCTGGTGGTCGATTCGCTGCGCTACATGGCGGGCTGGGCGACCAAGATCGGCGGCGAGACCATGCAGCCCTCGGTGCCGATCATCCGCGAGCGCGAGTTCTGGGGCTTCACCCGGCGCGAGGCGGTGGGCGTGGTCGGCGCCATCATCCCGTGGAACTTCCCGCTGCTGATGGCGGCGTGGAAGATGGGGCCGGCGCTGGCCAGCGGCTGCACGATGGTGCTCAAGCCGGCCGAGGAGACGCCGCTGAGCGCGCTGCGCCTGGCCGAGCTGGTGCAGGAAGCGGGCTACCCGGCCGGGGTGTTCAACGTCGTCACCGGCCTGGGCCACGTCGCCGGGGCAGCGCTGTCCTCGCACCCGCACATCGACAAGCTCGCCTTCACCGGCTCGACCGAGATCGGCAAGCTGGTGGGCAAGGCCGCGCTCGACAACATGACGCGCATCTCGCTCGAGCTGGGCGGCAAGAGCCCGATGATCGTGCTCGACGACGCCGACGTCGACGCGGTGGCGGCCGGCGCGGCGCACGGCATCTTCTTCAACTCCGGTCAGGTGTGCACCGCGGGCTCGCGGCTGTTCGTGCACAAGAAGAAGTTCGACCAGGTGGTCGAAGGGCTGTCGAACATCGCCGCCGGCATGAAGGTCGGCGCCGGGCTGGACCCCGACACCCAGCTCGGCCCGCTGGTGTCGGCGGTGCAGCAGGAGCGGGTGATGGGCTACATCCGCAGCGGCTTCGAGGAAGGGGCGCGCGCCGCGGTCGGCGGTGAGACGGGCGGGGGCGGGGGCTACTTCGTCAAGCCGACGGTGCTGGTCGATGCGCACGACGACATGCGGGTGGTGCGCGAGGAGATCTTCGGTCCGGTGGTGGTGGCGATGCCGTACGACGACCTGGACGAGGTCGCCCGCCGCGCCAACGACACGCCCTACGGTCTGGCGGCGAGCATCTGGTCGAACGACCTGACGCGGGTGCATCGGCTGATCCCGAAGATCAAGGCGGGCACGGTGTGGGTGAACTGCCATACGGTGCTGGACAACTCGATGCCGTTCGGCGGCTTCAAGCAGTCGGGCATCGGCCGCGAGATGGGACGGGCGGTGTTCGATCAGTACACCGAGCTGAAGTCGGTGCTGATGGCCCTGTGACACGGGCATATCCTGCCCGCGCCGCCTGGCCGGGGCGCGGGCAGGGTGTTTTCAGTACGGCCGTGGCGGGAAGAACAGTGCCAGCCAGGCCGCCAGATTGAGCTCGGCTTCCTCGCGGATCGTGGCGATCACCTCGGGGCCGATGCCGAGCAGCTTCCACACCGCAGGATCGACGCGTCCCGCTGTCTGTGCGCTCGATTCGCCCAGCACGTCGGCTTCGACGATGGCGCGCGCCAGGTTGAGCGTGGCAGCGTCGCCCGCATGTTCGCCGCCCAGCTTCGGCAGCGTCTGGGTGCCGATGGCACCGGCGAAGGCGCCGGGAACGCGCCATTGGTCCATCAGGGCCGCGCCCACTTCGGCAAAGTCGCAGCCGACGCTGCGGCGCTCGGCCAGATGCAGGGGCTCGCCTGTCTGCAGCGCGCTTTGCCGGGCCGCGTCGGCGAGCAGCGGGGTGGTCTGGAACAGGACCAGATGGCCGATGTCGGCCAGCAGTCCGATGACGAACATCCTCTCCAGGCCTGGGCGCCCGGTGCGGTGCGTGATCGTGCGCGACGCCAGGGCGCACAGCACGCTGTCGCGCCAGAAGCGCTTCATGTCCAGCTGGGCCGGGCGGATGCCGGCGAAGACCGCATGCAGCGACATTGCCAGCACCAGGTCATGCACCTGCTGCAGGCCGAGGATCTGCACGGCATGCGTCACGTTGTCGATCTCGGCGCGGTAGCCGTACATCGCGCTGTTCGACCAGGCGCAGCAGGCGCGCGGTGAGCGCCGGGTCGGCCGACACCAGGCGCGCGACTTCGAATACCGAGCCGGTGGGAGATTCCAGCTGCTCGCGGATACGCTCGTAGACGGTGGGCAGCGAGGTGAGGGATTCGACCTGGCTGGCCAGTTCCTGTGCTGAATGCATGGGGTGCTCCGTGACGCAAGTGGCCATTATCCGCGATTGAGGCCAGATGCGGCGTCGACGAAAGGCTTACATCGAGGGTATGCGCGCGGGCAAAATCACCCTTTGCATTCCGGTGGCCCGGGTGCTATGAGGTTGCGAGATGAGAGCATTGAGCTGGAACATACAGTGGGGCCGCGGTGCCGACGGGGTGGTCGATCTCGATCGGATCGTGGCGGCAATCCGCGATGCCGGGCCTTTCGACGTGATCTGCCTGCAGGAGGTCGCGTGCAATTTCGACGGCCTGCCGGGCGGCGGAGGCGAGGACGAAGTGGCGTTCCTTGCTGCGGCGTTCGAGGGCCATACGCCGGTGTTCGGCGCCGCGCTCGATGTTCCCGCCGCGAGAGGCGGACGGGCGCTGTTCGGAAATCTGCTGCTGTCCCGCCTGCCGGTGGGGCAGGTGTTCCGCCACATGCTGCCGGCACCTGCGGACGACAGCGTGCCGTCGATGCAGCGGCTCTGCGTGGAGGCGGTGGTGGGTACGGCGAGCGGACCGCTGCGCTTCATGACGACGCATCTGGAGTATTACTCGCAGCGGCAGCGGCGGGCGCAGATTGCCGCCCTGCGTGCGCTGCAGGCGGAGGCCGCCGTTCAGGCGGCTGCGCCGGCGCCCGCAAAGAATGGCGGAAGCGCCTGCTTTGCCGCCTGGCCGCGCCCGGCTTCGGCGATCCTGTGCGGCGATTTCAACTGCGAGCCGGGTTCGGAGGAGCATGCTTCGATGCAGGCGTCGATCGGCGGCGGAGTGCCGGCATGGCGTGATGCGTGGCCGGTCTGCCGGTCCGGCCAGCCGCACCCGCCGAGCGTGGGCCTGCACGGCGCCGACTGGCCGGACCATGCCTTTTGCTGCGACTTTTTCTTCGTCAGCGCCGATCTGGCCCCGCGTGTGCAAGCGGTCGAGGTGCTGGCCGATACTGCAGCTTCGGACCACCAGCCCGTGGTGCTGGAACTGGCTGACTGAGGGAGGACTGAATTCCGCCCGGCCGGACGTCTATCACGGCTCGATCAGGTCGCGATAGGCATGCCAGGTGGCATGGCCGATGATGGGCATCATGACGATGAGGCCGACGTGGAACATCAGGAAGCCGAGCAGCGTCAGCAGCACGATCATGAAGGCCCACAACAGCATCGTGCCGGGATTGCGCAGCAGTGCCGAGAAGCTGGCCAGCATCGAGCTGATGGCGTCCTGGTTGCGGTCGAGCATCAGCGGGACGGCAACGACGCTGGCGGCGAAGGCAAGGAAGGCGAAGACCATGCCGACGCCGAAGTAGGCGACGAGAAATTCGATGTTCTCCAGGCTGAGCACCTGGCTGACGAAATGTGAAAGATCGGGCATTTCGCTGTTGTAGAACAGCGCGAAGACGACCATCGAAGCTCGTGCCCAGAGCAGGAATAGAACACCCAGCACTACTGCGAACAAGCCGATGTTGCCGGCGTTGCGCCGCCATACGGTGAGTGTCGGCAGCAGCTCGCAGGCCTGGCCGCGTTCGCGGCGGCGGCTGATTTCGTACAGGCCCATGGCAAGGAAGGGGCCGAGGATCAGGAAACCCGAGGTCAGTGCCACGACGTATTCGTAGGCATGGCGGAGGGTGATGGTGAGCAGCAGGCCCGTGCCGGCGAAGCAGAAACCGTAGAACAGGCTGGGGATCGCGCAGGCTTTCAGATCGCCGATGCCCTGGGCGATCCAGCGCAGCGGTGCGCCGGGCGAAACCTCGCGAATGGTCGGGAAGGGAAGGGCGGGATTGTCCTGCCCGCTTGCGGGCAGGGGATCGTTTTGTCGTGCCATGTCTCTCTCCTGTCGGGGCGTCGGCGATGAGACGGGGGCGCGATATTTGTTTTGTCGTGGGCTACAGCCCCCGTAAGGCATCGACCAGACCGGCGGGTGCTTCGTTCATCATGGAATGGCCGGCACCGGCAAGCACGATCATACGCGCATTGCAAAGCTCCTTTTCAAGCAAATCGAATAGGGGTTTTACCGCATCGGCGGGCGTCATGCGATCGAGTTCGCCGCTGACCAGCAAGGTGGGGCAGGCCACTCGGGCAGCGGCGGCCAGCCCGTCCTGCCAGGCATTGCAGGCGTTCAGGTCGCTGCCGAGGACATGTGCGCCCTGCTGGCGCATGCGCTGCAGGTTGGCGGCCTCGAGTTCGGCGCGGCGGGCTTCGCCGAGGGTTTCGGCTGGCGCGAACGAGAACTTGTTGATCAGCGAGAAGGCGCGCTCGGGTTCGTTCTGCACGGCATCGAGCAGGAAGGAGGAAACCGGCATCGGCACGCTGCAGCCGACCAGCGCCAGCCGTTCGATGCGCGCCGGTGCCTGGCCCGTGGCGGCGAGGGCGACCAGCGAACCCATGCTGTGGCCGCACAGCCGGATACGCTGGTGGCCGAGCGCGCCTGCAAGGGCGAGCACCCAGCGGGCCATGGCGTCGATGTCGGGCAAGGGGCTGCCGCCGGAGCCGCCGTGCCCGGGCAGATCGGGGACGAGCACGCGTTCTCCGTTCGCGGCGAGCCCGGCTGCGACTTCGTTCCATACGCCGTGATCGTGGCCCGCGCCATGAATGAGCAGCCAGGGGGCCGCTTCCGAATGGCTCGCGGGCGTGTGTTCGTGGAGGGCGACGGGCTGGCCCTGGAGTTCGAGTTCTTTCATCGGTAGTGGCGTGGGCAGAGGGACAGGAAGGAGGGAAGGGGCTAAGGGCGGGCGCCGGCTCAGGCGCGCTCGTCCGGCTCCAGCAGGCGTTCGATGGCGGCCATGCGGTCCTTGAGGATGAGCTTGCGCTTCTTCAGCCGGCGCAGCATCAGTTCGTCGCCGAGCGGCAGCTGGGCCAGGCGCTTGATCGCGTCGTCCAGGTCCTGGTGTTCGATGCGCAGTTCGTCGAGCCGGCGATGCAGGCTGGTGACATCTTCGAAAGTTTCGTCGCTCATGGTCGATCCGCAGGAAAGGCGCTCGTGGCGGGTAGAAGCGCGGGTGGGCTGGACGGCGGGTTCGCCGATGGTATGCGGAGGGCCATGCGCTGACAACCATGCGCCGGGCCGGACTGCCTTTGCCGGCGCAATTCTTTATCATTCACCGCTTGCCGGCTTCATGGAGGGAGGACGAGGTGAACAAGGCGTTCGTGAAGGAAAACGACGGCGGGGATGATGACGAGGAGCAACTCGCGCCCGCGCTGCGCCTGCCGGCGGGCAGCAAGAACTACATGACGCGGCGCGGCTATGACGCGCTGCGTGCCGAACTGGACCAGCTTGTCCGTATCGAGCGGCCCAAGCTGGTCGAGACCGTGGCCTGGGCGGCGGGCAACGGCGACCGCTCCGAGAACGGCGATTACATCTACGGCAAGAAGCGGCTGCGCGAGATCGATCGCCGCATCCGCTTCCTGATCAAGCGCATCGAGAGCGCCGAGGTGGTCGATCCGGAGCGACAGCAGGAGCTGGAGCAGGTCTTCTTCGGTGCGACGGTGACCTTCTGCGACCTCGATACCGATGAGGAGCAGACTTGGCAGATCGTCGGCGTCGATGAGGCCGATACCATGCAGGGCCGCATCAGCTGGATCTCCCCGCTGGCGCGCGCGGTGCTGAAGGCGCGGGTCGGCGACGTGGTGCGCTTCCACAGTCCGGCCGGGATGCGCGAGATCGAGATCGTGGAGATTCGCTACGCCTGAGCACGCCATGGCAGCGCCGAGGCGGTGGTACTTCCGACCCTAAAGCTTTGTGATTTTCTGCCGACAAATGGAGCGGCAGTGGGTGTCGCAGCAGACCACCGTGATGCAGTTGGCGGAACTGTGCCGGTGGCGGGGCCTTTTCAGGGAAATTTGATTTTTCGGCTGAAAAAACCATCCTGCCCGTGGCGACAATGCGCGCGGGCCGGGTGCCGTGATGCCCCTGCCATGGAAACCGTTCATGTAGGAGCAGGATGATCATGTCGCTCAAATCGATGCCGGTCGCGCGCCGGCTGATGTTGGTGCTGGCGATTGCGCTGGCGGGCCTGATCGTGCTGGCGGGCGATGCGCTGCTTGAGGGGCGGAGGGCGACGCAGGCTGGCTACGATCGTGCGATACGCGGGCATGTCGAGGTGGCGCACGGCCTCATTGCCCATTTCCATGGGCTGGAGCTTTCCGGTGCCATGAGCCGCGAGCAGGCGCAGGCCGCTGCCAAGGCGGCGCTCAAGGCGCTGCGCTATGGCGGCAACGAATACTTCTGGCTGAACGACAGCACGCCGCGCATCGTCATGCATCCGATCCGCCCCGAACTGGAAGGCAAGGACATGGGGGCGGAGACCGACCCCAAGGGCAAGCATCTGTTCCGCGAGTTCGCGCGGGTGGCGAATGCCCAGGGCGAGGGCAGCGTCAACTACTGGTGGCCGCGTCCGGGCGAGGCCGAGCCGCAGCCCAAGCTGTCCTACGTGAAGATGTTCGAGCCGTGGGATTGGATCGTCGGTACCGGGGTCTATGTCGACGACGTCGATCACGAGTTCAACGCCCTGGCGCTGCGTTTCGGCAGCATCGTCGTGGCCGTGCTGGTGGTGCTGGTGCTGGTCGCCTGGCGTGTCGGCCGCAGCCTGACGAGCCAGCTCGGCGGCGAACCCGCCTATGCGAGCGGGATCATGCAGCGTGCCGAGGAGGGCGACCTGAGCATCGAGGTGAAGGTGGCGGGCGGGAGCGACAGCCTGCTGGGCTGTCTGTCGTCGATGCTCGACAAGCTGCGCCGGATGATGGGTGAGGTCGGGCACAGCGCGCGGCAGGTGGCAGGCAACTCGCACGAGATTCTGGAAGTGTCGCGCTCGGTGTCGAAAGCCTCCGAAAGCCAGTCGGACGCCACCGCCGCCATCGCCGCCGCGATCGAGGAGATGACGGTCAGCATCGGCCAGATCACCGAGAACGCGCTTGGCGCCGAGCGCAACTCGACCCATTCGGCCGATCTCGCGGGGCAGGGCGCGGCGAAGGCGGAGCATGCCCGGGGCGAGATGCAGGCGATCTCGGCCACGGTGGATGAGGCCAGGGAACGTATCCAGCAACTGGTCAGGCGTACCGACGAAGTGGGTGCCATTGCCGGGGTGATCAAGGAGATCGCGGCGCAGACGAATCTGCTGGCGCTCAATGCCGCGATCGAGGCCGCGCGCGCCGGCGAGCAGGGCCGCGGCTTTGCCGTGGTGGCCGACGAGGTGCGCAAGCTGGCCGAGCGCACCAGCGTCGCGACGGTGCAGATCGAGCAGGATGTCGCCGGCATCCAGGAGGAAACGCAAGGGACGGTGGACGTGATGTCGCGCGTGTCGACGCAGGTGGGGAGCGGTATGGCGCTGGTACTCGACGTCACCGAGTCGCTGCGCGAGATTGCCGAAAGTGCGGCCGGGGCGCTGGGCCAGATCCGCTGCGTGGCGGAGGCGACGACCGAGCAGCGCATGGCGGCGACGGCAGTCGCGCAGGAAGTCGAGCAGATCGCGCAGATGGTCGAAGGCACCAATGTCTCGATGCATTCCGCGGTGTCGGCGGTGGAGCAGCTCGAGCAGTTGTCGCTGGACCTCAACCAGATGGTGGCGCGTTTCAGGGTGTGAGCGCATGCTGATGCGAAGGGCAGGCTTGAAATCCGGCCTGCCCGTCCCCAGTTAGGGCTTCGTTCGAATAACCCAGACGGAGCCTCAGCAACATGTCCGAAGCGCAAACCGCCTCCCAGACCCTCAACTTCCAGGCCGAAGTGAAGCAACTGCTTCACCTGATGATCCATTCGCTGTATTCCAACCGCGAGATCTTCCTGCGCGAGCTGGTCTCGAACGCGTCGGACGCCTGCGACAAGCTGCGCTTCGAGGCGCTCGACAACGGCGTGCTGTACGAGAACGACGCCGAACTGAAGATCCGCATCGGCTTCGATGCCGAAGCCAAGACCATCACCATCGCCGACAACGGCATCGGCATGAGCCGCGACGAAGCGATTGCCCATCTCGGCACCATCGCCAAGTCGGGCACGCGCGAATTCTTCGGCAAGCTCACCGGCGACCAGCAGAAGGACGCCAACCTGATCGGCCAGTTCGGCGTCGGCTTCTATTCCGCCTTCCTCGTCGCCGACCGCGTCACCGTGCTGACCCGTCGCGCCGGCCTGCCCGCGGGCGAGGGCGTCAAGTGGGAATGCTCGATGGCCGGCGACGAAGCCGGCGCCTACACCGTCGAGCAGATCGACAAGCCCGCCCGCGGCACCGAGATCACCCTGCACCTGCGCGAAGGCCAGGACGACCTGCTGTCGTCGTGGAAACTCAAGAGCCTGATCCGCAAATACTCCGACCACATCGTGCAGCCGATCGTGATGAAGAAGGAGGAATGGAACGAAGAGCAGAGCAAGCAGGTGCCGAGCGACGAGGACGAGACGGTCAACCAGGCCAGCGCGCTGTGGAGCCGGTCGAAGAACGACATCAGCGACGATGAGTACAAGGCGTTCTACAAGCACGTCGCGCACGATTTCGACGAACCGCTGGCATGGACCCATTCGCGTGTCGAAGGCCGCCACGAATACACCAACCTGCTCTACGTGCCGAAGAACGCCCCCTTCGACCTGTGGGACCGCAACGCCCGCCACGGCATCAAGCTGTACGTGAAGCGCGTCTTCATCATGGACGATGCCGAGAAGCTGATGCCGACCTACCTGCGCTTCATCCGCGGCGTGGTCGATTCGGCCGACCTGCCGCTCAACGTGTCGCGCGAGATCCTGCAGGAATCCAAGGACATCGACACCATCCGCGCCGGCTGCACGAAGAAGGTGCTGAGCATGCTCGAAAGCCTCGCCAACAGCGAGGACGAAGCCGACAGGGAGAAGTACGCCAGCTTCTGGAAGGCCTTCGGCAAGGTGCTGAAGGAAGGCGTGGGCGAGGACTTCGCCAACAAGGAAAAGGTCGCCGGCCTGCTGCGCTTTGCCTCGACCCGGCTCGACACCGCCGACGAGGTGGTGTCGCTTGCCGACTACATCGGCCGCATGAAGGAAGGCCAGGACAAGATCTACTACGTCACCGCCGAAACCTTCAATGCCGCCAGGAACAGTCCGCACCTGGAAGTCTTCCGCAAGAAGGGCATCGAAGTGCTGCTGCTGTCCGACCGCGTCGATGAATGGGTGACCGGCAACCTCAGCGAGTTCGACGGCAAGCCGCTGGTGTCGGTGGCCAAGGGCGGCCTGGACCTGGGGGCGCTGGAAGACGAGGCCGAGAAGAAGGAAGCCGAGAAGGCCGCCGACGAGTACAAGGAACTGCTCGACAAGATGAAGGCTAGCCTGGGTGAGCGCGTCAAGGACGTCAAGGTCACGCTGCGCCTGACCGACTCGCCCGCCTGCCTGGTGGCCGATGAGCACGACCTGGGCATGAACCTGGCCCGCATCCTGAAGGCGGCCGGCCAGGAGGCGCCGGCGTCGAAGCCGATCCTCGAGATCAACCCCAGCCACCCGGCGGTGCTGCGCCTGAAGTACGAAGACAGGAACTTCGACGACTGGGCCGCGGTGCTGTTCGACCAGGCCCTGCTGGCCGAAGGCGGCACGCTCGACGACCCGGCGACCTTCGTCAAGCGCATCAATCAGTTGATGATGGCGATGAGCGGGAAGTGAGCTGCAGCCGATAGGCCATAGCGGCTAGGTAGATGCAGAAACGGCGGGGTTTGGGCCTCGCCGCTTTTTTTCTGCCCGGATCCGCCGGTTCATGCTGGCGGTTGGCGGAAAACAGCAGATCGAAGGCGTCCAAAGTGTTGCCCATAAGGCGACGATCGTTGCCTTCAAGGCGACACTTGACGAGTACTTGGCTCCGCACCCGACCGAGCCCGCAATGCCTCATAAAGCTGCGCTGGCCCGAGCAGGATGTCCTTCAGTCCCTCGCGCACCCGCTCCGACCCCAGCGCCTGCGTGCTCATGGTCTGGTGCGCCTCCAGCGCATCCATGATGGCGTGCAGCAGGGCGTCCTTCAGGTCGGGTGAGTTGGCGAACTGTTCCTTGCTGTTGCTGGCGGCCTGTTGCACCAGGGTGTCGTTTTCCAGCAGCTTGCCCTTGAGCACCCCATTCACGTAGACGAGCTGGTCGTCGTCGGTCAGTTCGCCTTCGAACAGGCCGTTCACCTTCTGGATGATTTCCGCCAGATAGGCCTGCTGCTTTTCCTGCACCGAGCCGCTGCCGACCGCGTCCATCGGCGGCAGCGGGTAGCGGCCGTCCTGGTCCAGCGCCATCGGCTGGGTGCCGCGGTTCTTCAGTGTGTGGTGAGTCAGCACGACCTTGCTCAGGTCCACGGTGTCGCGCTCGCGGCCGAATTCCAGCAGCGGGATGAGGCGCTTGAAGAACAGGAAGCGCTTCTCGATGCCGGTGTTGCCGTAATCGAAAATCTGGCTCAGGAAGGCATACAGGCGTACGAAGGCGCCCATGTCGTTCTTGAACAGCAACAGGGCGTCGAGCATGTCCTGGGCAGCCTTGGCGGCCTGGATGTCGCCTTTCTCGTCGGCAGCGGTCTTGTCTTGCTGCGCGGCCTTGTAGCGCTTGAGCAGGCGGTCGGCCACCGGGGCGATGGCGGCGTCGAGCTGTTTCTGCGTGCCCTGCGGGTCCAGATCGACCTTGGCCACGCGATCCACCTCGAACTCGTCGTACCAGCCGGTCGCATCGAGCTTGGCGCGCAGGTCGTAGACCCGGTTTGGGTCGGTCGTGGCTTCCAGTTCGGCGGTTTCGTAGTAAGTCTGGAAAGCCTTCAGGATGTCGCCGGCTTCGTTGACGAAGTCGAGGATGTAGGTCGTGTCCTTGCCCGGATGGGCACGGTTCAGCCGCGACAGCGTCTGCACCGCCTGGATGCCGCCCAGCATCTTGTCCACATACATGCCGCACAGCAGCGGCTGGTCGAAGCCGGTCTGGAACTTGTTGGCCACCAGCAGCAGGTGGTGGTCGGGCTCCTTGAACACCTCGCGGATGTCGCGCCCCTTCAGGCCGGGGTTCAGTTCGCTGCTCGTCTCGCTCACCGCCTGCGGATAGCTCTCGGCGTCATTCACCTCGCCCGAGAATGCCACCAGCACGCCCAGCGGGTAGTTGCGCCGGGCGATGTAGGCGCGGATGGCCTTCTGCCAGCGCACCGCCTCCTTGCGGCTGCCCACCACCACCATCGCCTTGGCGCGCCCTGCCAGCAGCGGCTGCACGTTTTCGCGATAGTGCTCGACGACGATCTGCACCTTGCTGGCGATGTTGTACGGGTGCAGCCGCACCCACTGCATGATGCCCTTCATTGCCGTGCTGCGTTCGACCTGCTTGTCGTCGTACTCCTGGCCGTCGTGCGCCAGCTTGAAGGCCAGCTTGTAGCTGGTGTAATTCCGCAGCACGTCGAGGATGAAACCTTCCTCGATGGCCTGGCGCATCGAATAGACGTGGAAGGGCTCCGGCAGGCCGTCCGCGCCGGGGCGGCCGAACAGCTCCAGCGTCTTGGCCTTGGGCGTGGCGGTGAAGGCGACGTAGGTCAGTCCGGCATTGGCGCCGGCGCGGGCCTCCATCTGTGCCGCCAGCAGCGCCTCGGTATCGACTTCGCCGCCGTCCTGCAACTCGGCCCATTCCTGGACCGACAGCAACTGCTTGAGCTTGGCCGCCGCCTCGCCGCTCTGCGAACTGTGCGCCTCGTCGGCGATCACCGCAAAGTGCTTGCCTTCGGTGGCCGCCAGTTCCTGCACCGTCTGCAACGCGAACGGAAAGGTCTGGATGGTGCAGACGATGATCTTCTTGCCGTCCTTCAGCGCCTGCGAAAGCTGGGCGCTCTTGCTGTCGTGCTCGCCGGTGATGCTGGCCACCACGCCAGTGGTGCGCTCGAAGTCGAAGATGGCTTCCTGCAACTGCGCATCCAGCACATTGCGGTCGGAGACGACGAGCACGCTGTCGAACAGCTTGTTGTGTCCGGCGTCGTGCAGGTCGGCGAGGAAGTGCGCGCTCCAGGCAATGGAATTGGTCTTGCCCGAACCGGCCGAATGCTGGATCAGGTAGCGCCGGCCGGGACTGCCGGCGTTGGCACTCGCGAGCACGTCCGCCACCAGTCTGCGGGTGGCGTCGAGCTGGTGGTAGCGCGGAAAGATCACGCGTTCGAGCTGCTTCCTGTCGTTGCGCTTGCCAATCAGATAACGGTGCAGGATGTCCAGCCAGCTATCGCGCGCCCATACTTCCTCCCACAGATAGGCGGTGGCGAAACCGTCCGGATTCGGTGCGTTACCGGCACCGCCGGCATTGCCGCGGTTGAAGGGCAGGAAAGTGGTGGCCGGGCCGGCCAGCCGCGTCGTCATCATCACTTCCGACTGGCTCACCGCGAAATGCACCAGCGCTCCGCCGGGAAAACCCAGCAGCGGTTCCATCACGCCGCCTTTCGGCTGCGGGTGACGGTCGAAGCGGTACTGATCCACCGCATCGAACACGCTCTGCGTGAAGTCGGACTTCAACTCGGCTGTCGCCACCGCGATGCCGTTGAGGAACAACACCAGATCCAGCGCATCCTTCGGCTTGTTCGGCGAGTGGCACACCTGCCGCAGCACCCGCAGCCGGTTGGCGGCATAGCGCACCTGTATGGCCGGGTTGATCGCCAGCGCCGGCTTGAACTGCGCCAGCACCAGCGGTTCGCGCAGGCCCACCATTTCCACGCCGCGCCGCAGCACGTCCAGCGTGCCGCGCTCGTTCAGGTTCTTGCGCACGCGCTCGGCCAGCACCCGGGGCAGGGCGGTGCCGTGGGTTTTGGTGAGGCCTTGCAGGCTCTCGGGCTGGGTTGCTTCCATCCAGGCCAGCAGGTCGGGCAGGAACAGGCCGGTGCCGCGGTCGAACAGGGCAGAGTCGCCTTCGGCGTAGAGCCAGCCGTTGGCTGCGAGATGGGTGCAGATTTCGGCTTCGAAGTGGTGTTCGTGGTGAAGGCTCATGGCAGAGATATCAGGTGTTTTAGTTTGCAGGCGTGTGATTGTTGGTAAGATCGTGCGTGCTTTCCCTCACGAACAGTCGAGAGTTGGGTTTGACCAGAATGCCGGGCGTAAACGCATCACTTTTACACGCCCATTGAGGCAGTTTTGGCTGCCAGCCATTTTTCCGTGACCCTGTGAATGAAATTACGCGCTTCGGACAATGTCATGGGGTTTGGCGGTGGATCATCTTTTGAAACAATGTGTCTGGCGTTTTCGCCAAAAACATCTGGATGATTGATGGATCGATAAAATCGCTTCCACTCATTATTTGATGCAAGGTCAGTTATTCGCGAGCCAAGATCATCTTTGATGAGATCTGCAATATGCCCAAGAGACAATGGCAATAGATCTCCAGCCAGTAGCCTTTGAGCTGTATACGCTCGGTTGTCAATTGCCGCAGAGACAATCCGATTTGCCGCAATAAGACGACGTTCCTGATATTCCCGTTCAGCGCATTGCTCTTTCATGAGCTGGCGCTCTTCTACTGAAATACTTTCGTCGGGCGTTACGGTCAGTGCGGCCCTTGTGACATATTGTGTATGAACAGCGTCACGGATCTTCAGGAAGTAGTGCTGTTTATCGGGGCCGCAAGGCATTGTTTCCATTATGCAACCTATCTTGAAGCCAAGATTGATACGAGGCTCATAGGTGGATGCATGATGGACGATAAGTTGTAGCCTCGAAGCGTACTTGCGTACATCTGAGGGGGTCTCAAGGCGGTCCAAAACTGTGCCCGTGAAGTAGGTGTCTTGATTATCGCCGATCAGAGTGATTGACAGCTTACTTAGAACGTCCGCAAGTAGTCGTCTATCCCCTGAGATGTTTCGCAGTTCTACCTTCCACTTCATCGACTAAGTCTCATTAATATATGTGGTGAACGTCAAGTCTCATAAGGGAGCGGCTGCTGTCTTAGGCCGAAGATGCCCTTGCTGGAAGCCCAAGACAGCCTGTTGATAGAACTCAAGTGGCGTCTTCAGTATCGAAGTCGTCGAAATCCCCGTACCAGACATCCCGCAACTCGGTCGCCTTGACCTGTGCCGTTCCCGGCCATGCCTGCATCCAGGCCAGCACGGTCTGGCGTTGCGCTTCGGTGACGGAGCCTTTGCCGGCGACGACGATCCCACTGGTCAACAAGGTCGGTGCGCTGCCGCCCAGCCCGCCGATATAGAGGTCGTTGGCTTCGAACATGTCGATGGCTGCGTCAATGAAGGCATCCAGTTGGTCTTCCGTCAATGCCGGTTCAAAGCGCAACCAGAACGAAAAGCTGAGTTCCTGAAACTCGCCTGCATGGTGCTTCTTGCGCTGGCGGCGGTTCCAGCGTGACTGCTTTCTTCGGGAGGGTGAAGTGGACATTCTTTCTCCGAGTCCAGTGTGTTTATCGGTGGTGTGGTGAGGAGATGAAAGCTCACCCCTCCTGGTATGTCCGCTCCAGCAGCGCCGCCGAGGCGGTCAGTTCGGTGGCGGTGTCGTTCTGGAGCCGGAAAAGCTGGATATCGCTCATGCGGGAATCTCTTGGACTACGTTGCGGACGTCGATCTGGCCGGTGACGGCGGCGGTGATAAGGGCAGAGCGGCGTTCTCTGAGCAAATCAACAGCACACAACGCTTCTTTTCTCAAAGAATCGAGCTTTTCCATCTCTGCATGAAGGAATCTCAAGATTAACGTCTGCTCTTCATCTGGTGGAAACAGCACTGGTAGCTCCATGATGTTCGATGAAGAGATCGAGGCTAGATTCGTACTTTGTTTAGAACGCCCCATGAAGTAAAACTGCGCGTAATCCGCGCTAGTAATTTGATTCAGCCATTCCGAATGAACAGCATAGGGGCGGACTGCAAAAACATGGTTCTGATGGATGCAATCAGTAATTTCACCATGCCATATAGCACCTCGACCTAGTTTGTCAAAGTCGCCACCTTCATTCATGAGGACATCGCCCGGAAGTAAGCGGTATCTATTCAACTGATCTGGTTCTATATCCAGCGTCGCAACATCGTTCAACGCAAGAAATCCATCTTGGACATTAGCGACCCTGAGATATGGCACTGTGATCGTTTCCTTGCCAGCAACATCTTTGCCTTTGGCAATCCCTGTCTGGACATTGGCTACGAATTTCAACCTTGTCACCCCCCAATGCTCCGGTACTTCCCCCAGCCACGCCACACCGGAATCCTTCATCGGGGCGTTGGGGTTGAGCCCTTTGGTGACGGCGTGGGAGATGGTGGCCTGGCGCTTTTCGGCCAGCAGGGCAATGAGTTTTTCCTGCTCGGCAATCAGCGCGTCGATTTTGGCGGTTTCGTGGTCGAGGAAGGTGGCGATGGCGGTTTGTTCGTCCTTTGGCGGCAGCAGCACGGGCATGCGAGAGTGGTACTGAGGCTCCAAATCCCATTGATTGACGCGAATGCCCTTGGATATGGAGAGATAGCCGGTGATGTAGCGTGCAGACCGAAGCAGGTAATGCAGAAAACGGGAATCTTCACCATGCGTCGCTTCATAAATGAAATACGCAGGACTGACGATGCCTCGGTATTCCGAGATGGCAACAGAGCCTTGCCATGCCTTCATCTTGTTGATAGCAAGGTCGCCCTGCTCAACCAATTGATAAACAGAGAGATCGTCAGATGGCTTATTGTTGTTGTCATCACGGCTGGCCTTCGGCACAACGCCATGATCGCGATAAACAGACAATAACTGCTCGCCATCAAATCCGGTTCGCTTTGTGCGCCGGAAAAGCGTCCAAAGTGGAACGATTTGCCAGTGGTTTGGTAAATCTCCAAGCCACTTCACCCCGCTGTCCTTGTACCCCCCATACCTCGGCAAACTCATGCCTTTTCTCCTTCCACAGCCCGATACGCTTGATGCGGATGGCTGGGCATGTCCGGCATGGTGTAGGCCAGCACACCCGCATGAACCAGCGGGCGCAGGTATTGCGTGCTCAGATAGGCGGGGTTGCGCCCGAACAAAATGCCCAGCTCAACCGCTTGCCAGGAGCGGTGTCTGCACAAGGCAATCAGCGCGTCATGGACTTGATCACGTGAGGCGCGTTGCCCCAAGGCGGCAACTTGGGCCTGCAAGCCGGGTGGCAATGCCTGCCACAAGGGGTTACTAGATAAGCCTTCAGCCTTACTAGATAAGCCCTCGACCCTGCTAGATAAACCCTCAGACTGGTATGATAAGCCTCCTAGCTTGCTAGATAAGCCGCCATCAGGCTTACTGGATAAGCCCCCCGCCGCCTCGTCTTTCGCCAGCAGCCACGCCGTCGGCACATAGTAGGTGGCCGCGCCGCGCCCTTTTTGCTCCAGCAGCCCGGCATCGCGCAGCCGCCGCAGGGCTTGGCTGGCGGTCAGGGTGTCCACGCGGTTCAGTTCGCGGTACATGGCGTTGTCGATGGCCCCCTGCTCGCGCACGGCCACGAGTGCACGGGCTTCTTCGTCGCTCAGTTGCAGGCCGCGCAAGCGGCTCAGCCATTGCACGGCTTCTTCATTGAGAAAGTGCTGAAAGTAGTAGCGGGTCACAAAACTGTCGTTGCCGCGCTGGGACTCGAACAGCGGCGGTTCCAGCCCGGCGGCCACCATCATTTCGCGCATCACGCGGATGCCGCTGCCTTTGGCTTCGGCGAATTTGGTGTCCAGCAGCACGGCGGCGATGCGCGGGTTGCGCGGCACCGAGCCGGGTTCGCCCAGGTGTTCCGGCGGTTTGAGCGAGTGGCCGGGGTTGCGGATTTCGATGCGGTTGGAATAGCGAATGATCTGGATGGGCGCGTGGCTGCGGTAGCTGCGGTGCATCAGCGCGTTGACGATGCCTTCGCGCAGCACGCGCTGGGGGATGGGCGGGGTGTCGGTGCGCTGGGCGTCGCCTTCGGCCAGGGCGAAGGCGTTGGGCAGGTCGTCCAGCACGGCGGCCAGGGCGCGGCGGATGGCGCGGAACAGGTAGTCGCGGATTTCCAGCGAGTCGAAGCGGCGCTCGGGGTCGGGTATCCAGTCTTTGCCGGGCACGCGGATGTAGTCCACGCGCGTCGTGGGCAGCAGGCGGCGCAGCGCCTGCTGTTTGCCGAACAGCAGCACGCCTGCAAGGGTGGGCTGCAATGCGCCGTTGCTGTCTTTACTGCGGCGGGCGCAGCCCAGCGATTCGAGCAGGTCTTCGTCGCTCCAGCGCAGTTCCTCGGCGTCGGGGTTGGCGCTGGCGCGTGTTTTGCGGTAGTCGTCGATGGCTTCGGGGGCCAGGTCGGCCAGCGTGGCGTCGGGCATCACGGTGGTGTCGAAGGCTTCGATCTGCCGCGCCTGGTACAGGGCCAGCAGGTCGTCTTCGGTGCATTGCTGGTCGGTGCTGCCCACGCGACGGAATGCGCCCCTGGGCAGGCCGCGTGATTTGATGAAGACGGGTTTGTCGCCGGGCTGCGCCTCGGGCACGGTGACGACCAGCACGGTCTTGCTGTTGATCTGTTCGCTGGCGATGTGTACGCGCACCGGCAGGTTGAACTGCTCGCGGCATTGGGTGGCGAGGCTGGCACCCAGGGCATCGGGCTGCGCCACGCCTTCTGCCACATAGGCGGACTGCGGGTCGGCTTCGTCACGCACGATGCCCAGCAACAAGATGCCGCCCTGCAAACCGGGTTCGTTGGCGAAGGCGCAAATGGTTTCCAGCACGGAGGGGCCGATCTCGCTGCCGCGCTTGGCTTCCAGGCGCTCGTTCTCGTCCAGCGTGTTGAGGATGTGTAGGTAGTCCGTCATTCCGCCAGTTCTCCCAGCATCCGCATGATGTTGGCCGACACCGCCTTCAGTTCCTCGTCGATCACGTGCAGGCTGCGCGGCGGCTCGAAGACGTAGAAGTGGCGGTTGAACGGGATTTCGTAGCCGACCTTGCTTCTGGCCTCGTCGATCCAGGCGTCGGGCGCGTGAGGCAGCACTTCGCGGCGGAAGTACTCGCCGATGTCTTCGGCGAGCGGCACGTTTTCGGTGTCGCGCAGGGCACTGTCGGGCTGGGGTTTGCCTTTCTGCTTGCCCTTGAGGCTCAGCACCACGTTGCCGGCTTCGTCGCGCAGGGGGCGTTCGACGGTGATGGTGGTGTAGCCGAATTCCTCGTTGCGGAAGATGCGTGCGACCGGCACGCGCTTGAGCCGGCCGCCTTCGAGGGCGGGCGGCGGGGTGTCGGCCTCGGTGATGAGCTGGGGTTCGCCCACGGGCTGGCCGGCGGCGTCGAGCACGGTGATCCATTCGGCTTCGGTGAAGTCGCCGAACAGCCGGGTGACGGTGGCGATGTGGGCGTCGCTCATTTCCTTGCGCTTGGAGCCCAGGCTCTTGCGCAATTTCTGCCAGAAGCCGCTGGCGTCGATGAGCTGGACGAAGCCCCGGCGGGCGGCGGGTTTCCTGTTGGACAGGATCCAGACGTAGGTGGCGATGCCGGTGTTGTAGAACATGTCGGCGGGCAGGCCGATGATGGCTTCCACCAGGTCGTTTTCCAGCACGTAGCGGCGGATTTCGCTTTCGCCGCTGCCGGCGCCGCCGGTGAAGAGCGGCGAGCCGTTGAGCACGATGCCGAAGCGGCTGCCTCCGTCTTGCGCCGGGCGCATCTTGGACAGCAGGTGCATCAGGAACAGCATCGAGCCGTCGGATACGCGCGGCAGGCCAGGGCCGAAGCGGCCGTCGAAGCCTTTCTGTTCGTGTTCCTGGCGTACCGCCTTCTTCGACCTTCTTCCATTCCACGCCGAAGGGCGGGTTGGAGAGCATGTAGTCGAACTTGCGTTGGGCGTGGCCGTCGTCGCTGAGGGTGTTGCCGGCGACGATGTTGGCGACGTCCTGGCCCTTGATCAGCATGTCGGCCTTGCAGATGGCGTAGGACTCGTCGTTGAGTTCCTGGCCGTACATGGTCAGCCGCGCCTGCGGGTTGTGCTGCTGCAGGTGCTCGCCGGCCACCGACAGCATGCCGCCGGTGCCCGCGGTGGGGTCGTAGATGGTGCGCACCACGGCGTTGCCGGGGGTGAGCACGTCGTCGTCCTCGATGAACAGCAGGTTCACCATCAGGCGGATGACTTCGCGCGGGGTGAAGTGCTCGCCGGCAGTTTCGTTGGAGATTTCGGCGAACTTGCGGATCAGTTCCTCGAACACCAGGCCCATGCTGGCGTTGTCGACCACTTCGGGGTGGAGGTCGATGTTGGCGAACTTCTCGGTGACGAGGTAGAGCAGGTTGGCCTTGGCCAGGCGCTCGACCTGGGTGTGGAAGTCGAAGCGCTCGAAGATGTCGCGCGCCGCCGGCGAGAAAGCCTGGATGTAGGCGTAGAGGTTCTGGCGGATGTGGTCCTGGTCGCCGAGCAGCTTGCCCAGGTCCAGCGGTGAGGTGTTGTAGAAGCTCTGGCCCGCCTTGCGCAGCAGGAAGGGGTCGGGGTTCAGGCCGGCGCGGGTCTTGGCTTCGAACTCGGCCAGCACCGCGGGCTTGGTGGCTTCGAGCACGCAGTCCAGCCGCCGCAGCACGGTGAAGGGCAGGATGACGCGGCCGTATTCGCTTTGCTTGTAGTCGCCGCGCAGCAGGTCGGCCACTGACCAGATGAAGGACGACAGGGTTTGGTGGTTCATGTGGTTCCGGGTGTCTTGAGCGGTCCGGCATGCGTATTTGACGGGCATGGACCGGAGCGAGGGTTTCTTCATTGCTGATTTTACGGGGGTTCTGGCGGTGAAGAAGGCGGGGCTGCGTCACACAACCGACACAATCGCCTTGTAGCCTGCTGCCTTCCTGCATACGGACACCAACCATGGAAGACCGCGCCGATTTCAACCGCAATGAACAAGTCCTGCGCAGCATCGGGCTCGACGTCCTCGACAGCTACGACGAAGAGCTCGAACAGGAAATCGACGACATGCGCCTGGGCGACGCCAGCGTGCTCGAAGCCCTGGGCATCGACGACGATGCGCCGGCGGGCGAACTGGGCCGGCGGACCTATTTCCGTGAACTGCTGCGCCTGCAGGGTGAACTGGTCAAGTTGCAGGACTGGGTGCAGCGCAGCGGCGAGAAGGTGGTCGTGATCTTCGAAGGCCGTGATTCGGCGGGCAAGGGCGGTGTGATCAAGCGCATCACCCAGCGCCTGAATCCGCGCGTGTGCCGAGTGGCTGCGCTGCCTGCGCCCAACGACCGCGAGCGCACGCAATGGTATTTCCAGCGCTACGTGACGCACCTGCCCGCCGGCGGCGAGATCGTGCTGTTCGACCGCAGCTGGTACAACCGCGCCGGCGTCGAGCGCGTGATGGGCTTCTGCGACGAGGACCAGTACGAGGAATTCTTCCGCTCGGTGCCGGAATTCGAGCGCATGCTGGTGCGTTCGGGCATCCGCCTGATCAAGTACTGGTTCTCGATCACCGACGACGAGCAGGAGGCGCGTTTCCTGGCTCGCATCCACGACCCGCTGAAGCAGTGGAAGCTGAGCCCGATGGACGTGGAGTCGCGCCGCCGCTGGGAAGCCTACACCAAGGCCAAGGAAACCATGATCGAGCGGACGCACATCCCCGAGGCGCCGTGGTGGGTGGTGCAGGCGGTGGACAAGAAGAAGGCGCGGCTGAACTGCATCAACCATTTGCTGGGGCAGATTCCCTACGAGGCCATTCCATATCCCGAGGTCAAGCTGCCGCCGCGCGTCTATAACCCGGACTACATCCGCCATCCCGTGCCCGCGGAAATGTACGTGCCGGAGCGCTACTGACCGGATGCTTGAGCCGCAATGTTCGAAGCTGGCGCCTTGCTGATGCCTGTCATCAGCAAGGCGTTTTGCTTTTGTGGAGCCCTGCTGGCCGTGGCGGCGGTACATGGCTCGTGCAGGGGTGGTGTGCCGCTGCCCGGCGCAGGCGGTACGCAATCGGGGTAAACGACGCTTGCCTGGGTGGGCGCCTGAAGGAAAATTGCCGAACTATAAAAAAAAGATATAAGCTGATGCGCAAGAACAAACACGCCCCCGCGACAGTCGCGGCGGCGGCCTCCCGGAACGGAACATGAGCGAGTTCATCCTCGAAACGAGCGGCCTGACGAAGGAGTTCAAGGGCTTCGTCGCCGTGTCGAATGTCGACCTGAAAGTGCAGAAGGGGCATATCCACGCCCTGATCGGCCCCAATGGCGCGGGCAAGACCACGGTCTTCAACCTGCTGACCAAATTCCTGCCGCCGACCTCGGGCACGATCCTGTTCGAAGGCCAGGACATCACCCGCGAGGCGCCGGTGGCCACCGCGCGGCGCGGCATGGTGCGCTCGTTCCAGATCTCGGCGACCTTCCCGAACCTGACGGTGCTCGAGAACGTGCGCATCGGCCTGCAGCGCTCGCTGGGCACGGAGTTCCACTTCTGGCGCTCGAAGAAGTCGCTCAGCGTGCTCGACGACCGGGCGATGGAATTGCTCGAATCGGTCGACCTGGCCGGCTTTGCCGACACGGTGACGGCCGAGATGCCCTACGGCCGCAAGCGTGCGCTGGAGATCGCCACCACGCTGGCGCTCGAGCCCAAGATGATGCTGCTTGACGAGCCCACCCAGGGCATGGGCAGCGAGGACATTGCGCGTGTGGTCGACCTGATCCGCAAGGTATCGGCCAACCGGACCATCCTGATGGTGGAGCACAACCTGTCGGTGGTCTCCAACCTGTGCGACCGCATCACCGTGCTCACCCGCGGCAGCATCCTGGCCGAAGGGCCTTATGCCGAGGTGTCGAAGAATCCGAAGGTGCTCGAAGCCTATGTGGGCTCCGAGGACATCAACGATGCCCACCACTGATCCGTTGCGAACGCAGACATGACCAGCGCTTTCCATCCCCACCCCGAAATGCTGCGGATCCACGATCTGCATGCCTTCTACGGCGAATCCCACATCCTGCACGGCATCGATCTGCAGGTGGCGCGCGGTGAATGCGTGACCCTGCTCGGGCGCAACGGCTCGGGCCGGTCGACGACGCTGAAGTCCATCCTCGGCCTGGTCGGGCGGCGCAGCGGCTCGATCATGGTCAATGGCAAGGAAGTGATCGCCGAGCCGACGCACCGCATGGCGCGCTATGGCGTCGGCTACGTGCCCGAGGAGCGGGCCATCTTCGCGTCGCTGTCCTGCGAGGAGAACCTGATGCTGCCGCCGCAGGTGGCCAGCGGCGGGATGTCGGTGGATGAGATTTACAGGATGTTCCCCAACCTGCTCGAACGCCGCAACAGCCCGGGTACCAAGCTGTCCGGCGGCGAGCAGCAGATGCTGGCGATGGCGCGGGTGCTGCGCACCGGGGCCAAGCTGCTGCTGCTCGACGAGATCACCGAAGGGCTGGCGCCGGTCATCGTCAAGAAGCTGGGCGAAGTCATCATCGAGTTGAAGTCGCGCGGTTTCACGATCGTGCTGGTCGAGCAGAACTTCCGTTTTGCCGCGCCGCTGGCCGACCGCCACTACGTGCTGGAGCACGGGGAGATCATTGCCACCATCAGCGCCGAGGAACTGCCCGGCAAGATGGACTGGTTGCACCAGACGCTTGGGGTTTGAGCGGAATTCTGCCCAGCCCTGCGTATCACAACCGAGAAGGAAGAGACGGGAGACCACGATGCAGATGAAGAAGCTGACGACCCTGGCCTGCGCGGCCGCTTTTGCAATGCTGTCCGGTGCCGCGAGCGCGCAGATTTCCGGCAATGCGGTGAAGATCGCGGTGTTGACCGACATGTCGGGCACGTATTCCGACGTGGCCGGGCCGGGCACGGTGGTTGCCACGCAGATGGCGATCGACGATTTCATCGCCGAGGCCAAGCCGGCGTTCAAGATCGAGATGGTGTCCGCCGACCACCAGAACAAGGCCGACGTCGCATCGAACAGGGCACGCCAGTGGTTCGAGCGAGACGGCGTTGACACCGTGACCGAGCTGGTGACCACCTCCACCGCGCTGGCGGTGATGAAGATCGCCAAGGAAATGGACCGCATCGCGCTGATGAGCGGCCCGGCGTCCACGCCGATCACCAACGAGCAGTGCAACGACCGTACCGTGCACTACACCTATGACACCTATGCGCTGGCCAACGGCACGGCCAAGGCGGTGACGCAGCAGGGCGGCAAGAACTGGTTCTTCCTGACCGCCGACTACGCCTTCGGCCAGTCGCTGGAGAAGGATTCGTCCGCGGTCGTCGTCGCCAACGGCGGCAAGGTGCTGGGCTCGGTGCGCCACCCCTTCCCGGCGTCGGATTTCTCGTCCTTCCTGCTGCAGGCGCAGGCTTCGGGCGCGCAGATCATCGGCCTGGCCAACGCCGGCGCCGACACCACCAACGCGATCAAGCAGGCGGCCGAGTTCGGCATCACGCCCAAGCAACAACTGGCGGGCCTGCTGCTGTTCATCTCCGACGTGCATTCGCTGGGCCTGCAGGCCGCGCAGACGATGTACCTGACCACCGGCTTCTACTGGGATCTCGACGACGAGACGCGGGCCTGGTCGAAGCGCTTCTTCGACAAGCACAAGAAGATGCCGACGATGGTGCAGGCGGGCCAGTATTCGTCGGTGCTGCATTACCTGCGCGCGGTCAATGCCGTCGGCACGGACGATGCGGGCAAGGTCATGGCGCAGATGAAGAAGACGCCGATCAAGGACTTCTTCGGCAAGAACGGCCGTATCCGCGAGGATGGCCGCATGGTGCATGACATGTACCTGGCCCAGGTCAAGACGCCGGCCGAATCCAAGGGGCCGTGGGACTACTACCACATCCGCGCGACGATTCCGGCCGAGGAGGCTTTCCTGCCCTTGTCCGAATCGGTCTGCCCGCTTGTCAAGAAGTGATCTGATCGCGGAAAGAACCGCATTTCGCTGCGCACCGGAACGGAGTGCCCGTTCCGGTGCGGGAGTCTCGTATGGAAATATTCGGTGTCCCCAGTGCGCTGCTCGGCAGCCAGTTGCTCGTCGGCCTGATCAACGGCTCGTTCTACGCCATCCTCAGCCTCGGCCTGGCGATCATCTTCGGCCTGCTCAACATCATCAACTTCGCCCATGGGGCGCAGTACATGATGGGGGCTTTCGTCGCCTGGATCGCGCTGACCAAGTTCGGCGTCAATTACTGGGTGGCGCTGTTGCTGTCGCCGATCGTCATCGGCGCTCTCGGCGTGCTGATCGAGCGCACGATGCTGCGCAAGCTGTACAAGCTGGACCATCTCTACGGCCTGCTGCTGACCTTCGGTCTGGCGCTGATCTTCGAAGGCCTGTTCCGCGACCAGTACGGCATCTCCGGCCAGTCCTATCCGGTGCCTGAAGCGCTGCAGGGCGGCGTCAACCTCGGTTTCATGTTCATGCCGATCTACCGCGGCTGGGTCGTGGTGGCGGCGCTGACGGTGTGCTTCGGCACCTGGTTCGTCATCGAAAAGACCAAGCTCGGCGCCTATCTGCGCGCCGGTACAGAAAATCCTCAGATCGTGCAGGCGCTGGGCATCAACGTGCCGCTGCTGATCACTTTCACCTACGGCTTCGGCGTTGCGCTGGCGGCTTTTGCCGGGGTGCTGGCGGCGCCGGTCTATCAGGTGAATCCGCTGATGGGGGCGAACCTGATCATCGTCGTGTTCGCCGTGGTGGTGATCGGCGGCATGGGTTCGATCATGGGGTCGATCCTGACCGGCCTCGGCCTCGGCCTGATCGAAGGCCTGACACGGGTGTTCTACCCCGAGGCTTCGGCGGTGGTGGTGTTCGTGATCATGGTGATCGTGCTGCTGGTGCGGCCGGCCGGGCTGTTCGGCAAGGCAGCTTGAGCGAACCGGGGAAAAGAGACAGATGAACAATACGAATTCGATGTTCGCCCGCGCCACGCCGCTGCTGTTCGGCGTGCTGTTCGTGATCGGGCTGGTGGCGCCGTTCGCGATGTACCCGACCTTCCTGATGAAGATCCTCTGCTTCGGCCTGTTCGCCTGCGCGTTCAACCTGCTGCTGGGCTTCGTCGGCCTGCTGTCCTTCGGCCATGCGGCCTTTCTCGGCAGCGCGGGCTACATCTGCGGCATGCTGGTGCGCGATCTCGGCGTGACGCCCGAAGTCGGCGTCATCGGCGGCACGCTGGCGGCGGGGGCGCTGGGCTGGGTGTTCGGCGTGCTGGCGATCCGGCGTACCGGCATCTACTTCGCCATGATCACGCTGGCGCTGTCGCAGATGGTGTATTTCATCGTGCTGCAGTGGAAGGCGACCGGCGGCGAGGACGGCCTGCAGGGCGTGCCGCGCGGCCACCTGTTCGGCATCATCGACCTGTCGAACAACATCGCCATGTACTACTTCGTCTTCGCGGTGTTCTGCATCGGCTTTGCGATCATCTACCGCGCTATCCATTCGCCCTTCGGCCAGATCCTGAAGGCGATCCGCGAGAACGAGCCGCGCGCGGTGTCGCTGGGCTACGACGTGGCCAAGTTCAAGCTGCTGGCCTTCGTGCTGTCGGCTTCGCTGGCCGGCCTGGCCGGTGCGACCAAGACCCTGGTGTTCCAGCTTGCCTCCCTGACCGACGTGCATTGGCACATGTCGGGCGAGGTGGTGCTGATGACCCTGCTCGGCGGCCTGGGCACCATTCTCGGCCCGCTGGTCGGCGCAGCCACCATCGTCTCGCTGCAGACCGAGCTGGCCGATTCGGTGGGCTCGTGGGTCACCGTGATCATGGGCGTGATCTTCGTCATCTGCGTGCTGCTGTTCCGCCGCGGCATCGTCGGCGAACTGCAGGCGCTGATCCAGCGCGCGGGTATCCGCTAAGCGTCTTTTGCCGGGGCGGCGGGAGACACCCGCCCCTCGGCCCGCCGCAGCATGGGGTAGGCGAGGGCGTGGTAGAGCGGTACCGGCGCCACCGAGCGTGAAACGCCGTGGGCAACCACGGCGGTCGCCATCAGCGGCAGCAGCATCTCGTGGTTGGCGGTCATCTCCATGACGATGACGAAGGACGTTATCGGGGTCTGCGTCATCGCGGCGAGGAAGGCCACCATGCCGAGCACCATGATGGCGGCGTCAACCTCGGTGCCGCCCGGCAGCAGGGCGGCAATGTCCGAACCCAGGCCGGCGCCGACCGCGAGCGCGGGGGCGAAGATTCCGCCCGGAATGCGTGAGACGAAAGCCAGCCAGATCACGGCCAGCTTCATGGCGAAGAACAGCATCGGCAGCGCCGCCGACGCTTCGAGCGCAGCCTTGGATTCGGCGTATCCCGTACCGTAGGTGATGCCGCCGCTGGCGAGGCCGATGATGCCTGTCGCCAGTCCGCAGGCGGCGGCGAAGGCGACCGGGCGCGATTGCGCGAACGCGCCGAGCCTGCCCGGCAGGCCGCGTACCGAGGCGATCAGCAGGCGAGAGAAACCGCCGCCCAGCAGACCGCCGGCGATGCCGCAGGCCAGTACCGGCCAGATGCCGTCGGGCCAGCTCAGCGCCGCCGGGGTGCGGCCGAAATAGGTGTAGTTGCCCAGAACGGCCAGCGACATCAGGCCGGCGAAGATCACCGCGGTCAGCGTGGTGCTGTTGGCCTGGAACACCCGGTGGCGGCACATCTCCTCGATTGCGAACATGATGCCCCCCAGCGGGGTGTTGAATGCCGCCGCGATGCCTGCGCCGCTGCCGGCGACGATCAGATCTCGGCTGGAGGCGATGCGCCGGCGTTTTGCCAGCATGTGCATCACCGATGCGCCGACCTGCACCGACGGCCCTTCACGGCCGATGGAGGCGCCCGACAGCAGGCCGCCCAGGGTCAGTACGACCTTGGCCAGGGCGATCCGCAGCGACAGGAATTGCCGCCGCACCCTGCGGTCGTCCGACTGCGATGCGGCAATTGCCTGGGGAATGCCGCTGCCCTCGGTGCCGGGGAAAAATCTGCGCGAAATCCACGCCACCGCGGCGAAGCCCGCCGGTGCGACCAGCAGCGTGAGCCAGGGCCGCTCCTTCATGATGTGCGAATGGATTTCGATCGCCGTGTCGGCGCCGAGTGCGAAGCCGATTGCGATCAGGCCCGCGAACAGTGCCGCGCCGACCAGCAGCAGGCGCTTGTGCCAGCGCCGGATGGAAAGCCAGGGCAATGCATAGCGGCGGCCACCACGGGCGAGGCTGCGAAACGGATTCGATAAGAGGGGGGTGCGCGTATCGGAAGGGGGAGGGGACTGCGGCGTGTCCATGTTCGGGCAGTGGGGGAGTGGCGTGTCGGCTACATGATGCGGCGATGCGACATCCCCATCATGCGGAAGGTGGACGATATCGCTACCATGCGGGGCGCGAGCGTGCGGTTTTACAGTAATTTTGACAATACTGATTCAGGCAAATATAGTTGGAGCAAGATTCAAATGGCGGAAACGCAACAGAAGACAAAGAAACCCGCGCCTCCGGCGACACCGCTGTCGGTTCTTCAGCGTTTCAGGGTTCTGATCCGGACTGCCCAGCGGCATTCCCAATGGATCGAGCGGCAGAGTGGTGTGACGGGGGCACAGCTGTGGGTGCTGCAGGAGCTGATCGAGGCGCCGGGGCTGCGCGTCGGGGAACTGGCGAAGCGCATGGCGCTGCATCAGTTGAACGGCGTCCAACATGGTCGATCGCCTCGAGACCAGCGGCCTGATCCGCAAGGAGCGCACCAGTGCCGACCAGCGGGTGGTGCGGCTGTACCTCACCGACGAAGGGGAGGCCATGCTCGGCCGAGCGCCGTCGCCGGCGAGGGGTGTGCTGGTCGAAGGGCTTCGTCTTCTCGAGGTAGAGGAACTGCAGCGCCTGCAGAACGAGCTGGATGGGCTTCTGTTGCAGATCCGCGATCTGGATGAAGGTTTCGGCATGCAGCCCCTGCCGTTTACCGAATGAGTTTCACTGTGTCGGGGTGCCTGGCGCCGCGGATGCAGACAGCAGCTTGAGCGGCCTTCGGGCCGCTCTTTTTTTGGGTTGTCGATGCGATGCTGATTTCCCGCTGTTTGCTGCATCGATGCCGGAGGCGCCGCGCCATTCTTTCCAGGCAGCCGGCAATGGCAGTATATTGCTGCCGTGCACAATTCTATCGACGGGGATGAATCATGCAGACGACGGCGGTGATCGACCATATCGTCCGGTGGCTGAGGGACTATGCGGTCAAGGCTGGTGTAAACGGCTTCGTGGTGGGGGTGTCGGGCGGCATCGATTCCGCCGTGGTTTCCACGCTGGCCGCCAGGACCGGACTGCAAACCCTGGTGCTGGAAATGCCGATCCGCCAGAAGGCGGACCAGGTGAGCCGTGCCCAGGAGCACATCGGGCAGCTGAGAGGGCGCTACAGCAATGTGGAAGAGCAGTGGGTCGATTTGAGCGGCACTTTCGATGCCTTCGTCCGTGCTGTCGGCATCGACGACGAGAGCCAGCCGCATACCCATCTGGCGCTGGCCAATGCCCGCAGCCGCCTGCGCATGATTGCGCTGTATTACCACGCCCAGCAGCATGGCCTGCTGGTGACCGGTACCGGCAACAAGGTCGAGGATTTCGGCGTCGGTTTTTTCACCAAGTACGGTGATGGCGGCGTCAACATCAGCCCGATTGCCGATCTGCTCAAGACCCAGGTTTATGAACTGGCCAGGGCGCTGGACGTGCCGCAGAGCATCCAGGATGCGGCGCCGACCGATGGTTTGTGGGATACCGACAGGACCGACGAAGAGCAGATGGGCGCTACTTACCCTGAGCTGGAATGGGCGATGTCGGTGCATGACGGCCACCGTGCCGAGGATTTCAGCGGTCGCGAGCGCGAAGTGTTCGAGATCTACGACCGCCTGCACCGTGCGATGCAGCACAAGATCAATCCGATCCCGGTGTGCGCCATCCCGCCGGAACTGCTGCGTTGAGCTGAATGAGTCGCGGTACCCCGGCGCAGGCGTCGGGGAGTGAAGTTCAATGGCTGCCGGTTTTCGAGAATACGTTGAGCACGATGACGCCGGCAACGATGAGCCCGATGCCGATCAGGCCTGCAGCATCGAGCTTCTGCCCGAACATCAGCCATGCAATGAGCGATATCAGCGCCACGCCGGCGCCAGACCAGATCGCATAGGCGATTCCGACCGGGACCGTCCTGAGCGTCAGCGACAGAAAGAAGAACGACAGGCCGTAGCCGGCTACCGACAAGGCGGAGGGCCACAGCCTGGTGAAACCGTCGCTCGCCTTCAGCGATGAGGTGGCGATCACCTCGGCGACGATGGCGATAGCCAGATAAATCCACCTCATGGCCTGCTCCGATCGATGGAAGGGCCAGGCGCCTGGGTTGTGCCCGCCTTCATCCAGCCCGAAGGCTTACCAGAGCTGCCACCACGGTTTGTCGCTCTCCGGGCCGCCGGAGAAGTAGAACGCTATCGGGAAAATTGGTGCGCATCACCCGGTCGGCATCGTCACGCAGCGGGGTCATGCCGAGCGCGTCGTAGCTCTTGACCAGCAGGAACAGCGCCTCTTCGTTGGAGGGCGCCTGGGGGAAGTTGGCTACGGCCGTCTGGGCGCGGTTGATCGCGGCGACATAGGCGCCACGATTGTAGTAGTAGCGCGCGACGTGGACTTCGTGGGCAGCGAGCGAATTGACCAAATACTGCATGCGTGCCCGGGAGTCGTCCGCGTAGCGGCTTTCCGGGAAGCGCGTGACGAGGTCGCGGAAGCTTTCGAAGGCTTCATGAGCGCCCTTGGGGTCGCGTTCGGACAGATCCTGGCGCGACAGGCCGGCGAGCAGGCCGAGATCCTCGTTGAAGTTCACCAGCCCCTTCAGGTAGTAGACGTAGTCCACGTTCGGGTGGTTGGGGTGAAGCTTGATGAAGCGGTCCGCCGCGGCCAGCGACAGTGCCTGTTCGCCCTGCTTGTAATACGCGTAGGCAACCTCGATCTGGGCCTGCTGCGCATAACGGCCATAGGGATAGCGCGCCTCGAGCTTTTCGAACATCTGGATGGCGCGGTCGTAGGCGCCTTCGGACATCGAGGTCTTGGCTTCGGAGTAGAGTCGCTGGGCGTTCCAGCCGGTCGTCTCATCGACCTGTTCGGGCAGCAGACCGCAGCCGCCGAGCATCAGCGCGCCGATCAGCGCTGCTTTTCCCGCTACACTTCCAAGGGTGAACCTGGCCATCGAAGAAACTCGCTTGAATGAACGCGCCGATTATATAGCAGCCGACGAGTCGAACCTGCCCGTAGTGCAGATGATTCCCGTCGATCTGGCTGGCTTGCGGCTGGACCAGGCTCTGGCCCGGCTTTTCCCCGAGCATTCCCGCAGCCGCCTGCAGGCCTGGCTGAAGGATGGGCGCATCCGCGTCGATGGCGCGTCTCCCGATGCGCGCAGCAAGGTGCATGGCGGCGAGTGTGTCGAAGTCGATGCTGCGCCGGTGCCCACACCAGGAGCGGAACAGCCCGAAGACATTCCGCTTCAGGTGGTGTTCGAAGATGCGCACCTGCTGGTGATCGACAAGCCTGCCGGGCTGGTGGTGCATCCGGGCAGCGGCAACTGGAGCGGAACCTTGCTCAATGCCTTGCTCCATCATGCCCCGGCGGTGGCGGAAGTGCCGCGTGCCGGCATCGTGCATCGGCTGGACAAGGACACCAGCGGGCTGCTGGTAGTGGCCAAGACACTGCAGGCCCAGACCGATCTGGTCCGCCAGTTGCAGGCGCGCACGGTGACGCGGCACTACTGGGCATTGGTGCAGGGCGTGCTCCATTCGGGAGGGAGTGTCGACGCGCCGATCGGGCGGCATCCGACGCAGCGGACGCGCATGGCGGTGGTCGGCAATGGGCGTCCGGCGCTGACCCATTACGCGGTGGTCGAACGCTTCGCAAGAACGACCTTGGTGGAGTGCCGGCTCGAAACGGGGCGCACGCACCAGATACGGGTGCATATGGCGCACATCGGCCATGCGCTGGTGGGTGACCCGGTCTATGGGGGGCGGCGCTTGCCCGATCCGGCATGCGAAGGCTTCGTGCGTCAGGCGCTGCATGCTTTCCAGCTCGGCCTGGTACACCCGGCCAGTGGGGAGTTCATGCAGTGGGAGGCGCCGATGGCAGCCGATTTCGCCACGCTGTTGAAACGCGTGAAGGCAGAAGCATGAGCGGTTCGTCGACAGGCGCCTTTCCAGGCGTGATCCGGCCCGACTGGTCCATGCCGGCCAACGTGCGGGCTTTGCTGACCACGCGCCTCGGCGGCTGCAGTTTGCCTCCATACGACAGCTTCAACCTTGGCGAGCATGTCGGCGACGAGCCGGAGGCGGTTGCGCGCAACCGCGCGATGTTGAGGGAAATGCTGCCTGCCGAGCCCTTGTGGCTGTCGCAGGTGCATGGCTGTGCGGTGGCCGACGCGGACGTGCCTGTGGCTGGCGTGCCGGTTGCAGATGCTGCGGTGGCGCGCGAGCCGGGACGGGTCTGTGTCGTCATGACCGCAGACTGCCTGCCGGTGCTGTTCTGTGACGACGATGGCTCGGTGGTGGCGGCAGCCCATGCCGGTTGGCGGGGATTGGCAGGCGGTGTGCTCGAGGCTGCGATCGCAAAGATGGCGGTTCCGCCCGCCCGCTTGCGGGCCTGGCTCGGGCCTGCGATCGGGCCCGGCAGCTTCGAGGTCGGTGACGAAGTGCGTGAGGTGTTCGTGAGCATGAATCCCGAAGCTGCACAGGTTTTCGTCCAGGCGCGGACGCCGGGCAAATGGCTGGCGGATCTGTTCATGCTGGCCCGGCAGCGTCTGCTGGCGGCGGGCGTCGAGCGCATCGAAGGTGGCGGAGTGTGTACGGTCGGGAACCCGGAGCGCTTCTACTCGTATCGGCGGGACCGGCAGACAGGGCGTTTTGCCACGCTCGTCTGGCTGGAGCCGCCGGCTTAGATCATTTTTGCAGGCGTGGCTGAGCGCTGGCTATTGATCGGCGTCCGATTCGGCTCTATCGTTGAGCCCTCTCGATTCCCGCTCGCGCTGTCGCCGCCGCCGGGTCGGTGTTCCGAACAGCCAGAAGAACAACGCCATTGGAGCAAGGCCGAAGAAAATGAAGGTCAACACGCCCCCGACGACCGTGTTTTCGGTGATGCTTGCCAGCAGCGCGACATAAAGCCAGGCGATTGCGATAAGGTACATGGCGCCATTCTACCGTTCGGGTCGTCCGAGGTAGTCAGGCGCTGATAACAAGGCAAACCCACAGGCGTTCCGTTGCCCGTGGATAGAGGAGATAAGAATGTCGGATTCCGCAGGCAGTCAGTTGACGGCAGGCATGCAGGCAATGCTGGCAGCTGGTCAGGCCATGGCGCAGAATTTCTTCGATGCGCTGGCGCGCCAGCAGGTTGCGATGCAGGACTCTTCGGGTGTTGCAGTACCCAAGCTGCCGATGCCGGAGTCCGCCGAGATGGCGCGCATGCAGCAGGCGTTCGCCGAAAAGCATGTGGCGCTGTGGTCGTCGATGCTTTCGCGCAAGCCTGACGGCGAAGCTGCACCGGTGGTGCGGCCTGAGCCGGGTGATCGCCGCTTCAACGCGCCGGAGTGGTCCGAGAGCCCCGTTTTCGACTACGTCCGCCAGGCCTACCTGCTGAATGCCGGTTTCCTCAAGGAGATGGCCGATGCGCTGCCGATCGCGGACGGACGCGCGAAATCACGCATCCAATTTCTGACCCGGCAGTACATCGAGGCGCTGTCGCCGACCAATTTCGCCGCGACCAACCCCGAGTTCATCAAGACCGCGATCGAGACCAAGGGCGAGAGCATCGCGCGCGGCGTGCGCAACATGCTCGGCGACCTCGAGAAGGGGCGCATCTCGATGACCGACGACGAAGCCTTCGAGGTCGGGCGCAATCTCGCGCTGACCCCGGGGTCGGTGATTTTCGAGAACGAGTTGATGCAGCTGATTCAGTACTCGCCGCTGACCGAGAAGGTCGCGCAAGTGCCGCTGCTGATCATTCCGCCCTGCATCAACAAGTTCTACATCATGGATCTCCAGCCGGAGAATTCCCTGGTTCGCTTCATCGTCGAACAGGGTTTCACGGTGTTCCTGGTGTCGTGGAAGAATCCGCGGCCAGAATCCGGTGGCCACCATACCTGGGACGAATATCTCGAGAAGGGCCCGCTGACGGCGCTCGAGGTGGTGCGTTCGGTGACGCGGGTCAAGAAGCCGAACGTGCTCGGCTTCTGCGTCGGTGGCACCTTGCTCACCTCTGCGCTGGCGGTGGCGCGTGCCAGGGGCGAAGAGCCTGTCGCCAGCCTGACGCTGATGACGACGCTGCTCGATTTTGCCGATGCCGGCGAGATCGGCTGCCTGGTGGACGAAGCGAGTGTCGCGACACGCGAAGCCACGATCGGCAAGGGCGGAGTGCTGCGCGGTCAGGAACTGGCCAATGTGTTTTCGTCGCTGCGTGCCAACGACCTGATCTGGCAGTATGTCGTCGGCAACTACCTGAAGGGCAACAAGCCCCAGGCGTTCGATCTGCTTTACTGGAACTCCGATTCGACCAACCTGCCTGGTCCGTTCCTGGCCTGGTATCTGCGAAACATGTATCTCGAGAACAACTTGCGCGTTCCCGGCAAGCTCAAGATGCTGGGCGAAAAGATCGACCTTGCGAAGGTGGACATGCCGGCTTATCTGATGGCCGCGCGCGAAGACCACATCGTGCCGTGGAAGAGTGCCTATCTGGCGCGCAACCTGCTCGGCGGCGACACCACCTTCGTGCTCGGCGCCAGCGGCCACATCGCCGGGGCGATCAATCCGGCCTCGAAGAATCGTCGCAGCTACTGGACGGCGGAGAGCAAGCCGACCGATCCGGACGAATGGCTGGAGCAAGCCGGCGAGCAGAAGGGCAGCTGGTGGTTGCACTGGATCGAGTGGCTGGGGCAGCATGGCGGCAAGCAGGTTGCCGCACGTGGCCGCCTCGGCAGCACCAAGTACGAGCCGATCGAGCCGGCGCCGGGGCGCTACGTGAAGGAGCGCGCCTGAGCGTTGTTGATCAACGGGACCGCAGTGAGTGGGGAGGGCGCTGCCCGGTCCATGTTCCACCCGCCCCCATAAGAAACCCATTAGGGAGAGGAGAAATTCATGTCGAGAGTTGCATTGGTCACTGGCGGTATGGGCGGTCTGGGTGAAGCGATCTGCATCAAGCTTGCGGCACTGGGCTACAAGGTCGTCACCACCCACTCGCCGGGTAACAGCAAGGCGGCCGAATGGCTGCAAACGATGAACAACATGGGCTATGGCTTCAAGGCCTACCCTTGTGACGTCGCCGACTTTGATTCGGCCAAGGCCTGCATCGAGCAGGTGACTGCCGAAGTCGGTCCGGTGGACGTGCTGGTCAACAACGCGGGCATCACCCGCGACATGACCTTCAAGAAGATGAGCAAGGCCGACTGGGATGCAGTCATCAGCACGAACCTCGATTCGGTGTTCAACATGACCAAGCAGGTCATGGACGGCATGGTCGAGCGCAAGTGGGGCCGCGTCATCAACGTGTCGTCGGTCAACGGCCAGAAGGGTGCTTTCGGCCAGACCAACTATGCGGCCGCCAAGGCCGGCATGCATGGTTTCACCAAGGCGCTGGCGCTCGAAGTGGCGCGCAACGGCGTGACGGTCAACACGATCTCGCCGGGCTACATCGGCACCAAGATGGTGATGGCGATTCCGCAGGAGATCCTCGACTCGAAGATCCTGCCGCAGATTCCGGTGTCCCGTCTGGGCAAGCCGGAAGAGATCGCCGGTCTGGTCGCTTACCTGTCCTCGGAAGAGGCAGCCTTCGTGACCGGTGCCAACATCTCCATCAACGGCGGTCAGCACATGTTCTGATCCGCTTCTGCGGTTCGCCATGTACAGGCGGCGCGTCCCTTGCGGGGCGCGCCGCTTTTCATTGTGCGCACCATTCCTGGGCGTATTGCGTTGCAGCAAAATTTGCTGGCAATAGTTATAATGCCATGGCAAAGCAGCTGATGCGCTGCCGCAAGAACGCCGAGGGGTCCGTCCGGATCGTGTTTCGCGATGGTTTCTCGGTCACGCAAACAGATCCAGAAGGATTTCATGATGTCGCAGAAAATCGCTCTCGTCACCGGCGCCATGGGTGGTCTCGGCACCGCGATTTGTCAATCGCTGGCCAAGGATGGCTTCAAGGTCGTGGCCAACTGCCTGCCCAACTTCGACCAGAAGGATGGCTGGCTGGCTGCCCAACGCGACCTGGGCTTCGATTTCGTCGCCGCCGAAGGTGATGTTTCCAACTACGAGTCCTGCGCCGCGATGGTTGCCAAGATCGAAGCCGAAGTCGGCCCGATCGACGTGCTGGTCAACAACGCCGGCATCACCCGCGACAAGTTCTTCCCGAAGATGGAGAAGAACCAGTGGGATGCGGTGATCAACACCAACCTCAACAGCCTGTTCAACGTCACCCACCACGTGTCCGCCAAGATGGCCGAGCGCGGCTGGGGCCGCATCGTCAACATCTCGTCGGTCAATGGCGTCAAGGGCCAGGCCGGCCAGACCAACTATTCCACCGCCAAGGCTGGCGTGCTGGGCTTCACCAAGGCCCTGGCGGCCGAGCTGGCCACCAAGGGCGTGACGGTCAATGCGATCGCACCCGGCTACATCGGCACCGACATGGTCATGGCGATCCGCGACGACATCCGTCAGAGCATCATCGACACCGTGCCGATGAAGCGCCTGGGCCGTCCGGACGAAATCGGCGACCTGTGCGCCTACCTGGCGTCCGACAAGGCTGGCTACATCACCGGCGCCACCATCAACATCAACGGTGGCCTGCACATGTGCTGATGCTGCACCGTGTCATGCGCGAAATCACGGAACCCCGTCGGAAGGCGGGGTTTCGTTTTCGCAGCGCGATATAATCGAAGTTGACATTCAAGACCAAAGAGCGGAGTGGCCACCGCCGAGGAGATGGGGAAATGCCCGAGCAGTCGCGCCTGATCAAGAAATATCCGAACCGCCGTCTGTACGACACCCGCACCAGTTCGTACATCACGCTTGCCGACGTCAAGGAACTCGTCCTCAATCATGAGGAGTTCCAGGTCGTCAACGCCAAGACCAACGAGGATCTGACGCGCAGCATCCTGCTGCAGATCATCCTGGAAGAAGAGGCGGGTGGGGCGCCGATGTTCACCAGCGACCTGCTGGCGCACATGATCCGCTTCTACGGCAATGCCATGCAGGGCATGATGGGCAAGTACCTTGAGAACAACATCAAGGCCTTCACCGACATGCAGGGCAAGTTGCAGGAGCAGGCACGTTCCATCTACGGCGACAACAGCCCGGTCGGCCAGGATCTCTGGGCCCAGTTCCTCAATTTCCAGGGGCCGGCGCTGCAGAGCATGATGGGCGCCTACGTCGATCAGTCCAAGAAGATGTTCGAGCAGATGCAGGAACAGCTCGAAAGCCAGACACGCAACATGTTCACCGGCTTCAAGTTCCCGAATTACGGTGTGCAGAGCGACGAAACCCCGCCTTCCGGCCGCCCGGCTTCGGACAAGAGCGGCTCACACAGATAAGACACGCTTGCGCAGGCTCGTCCTGCGCCGACCCCGACAGGCCAATCAAGCATGAGCACTTTCAAGACCTCGGACCTGCCGCGCGTCGGCTTCGTATCGCTCGGCTGTCCGAAGGCGACGGTCGACTCCGAACACATTTTGACCCGGCTGCGCGCCGAGGGCTATGCCATCACAGGCTCCTATGACGACGCAGATCTCGTCGTGGTCAACACCTGCGGCTTCATCGACGCCGCAGTGGAAGAGTCGCTCGATGCCATCGGCGAAGCCCTGAACGAGAACGGCAAGGTCATCGTCACCGGCTGTCTGGGGGTGAAGGATGACGTGGTGCTGGCGGCCCATCCCCAGGTGTTGGCAGTGACCGGTCCGCATGCCACCGAAGAGGTCATGCACGCGGTGCATAAGCACCTGCCCAAGCCGCACGACCCCTTCACCGACCTGGTGCCGCCGCAAGGCATCCGCCTGACGCCGCAGCACTACGCCTATCTGAAGATTTCCGAAGGCTGCAACCACCGCTGCACCTTCTGCATCATCCCGTCGATGCGCGGCGATCTCGTCAGCCGCCCGATCCACGAGGTGATGCGCGAGGCCGAGGCGCTGGCCGCTTCCGGCGTCAAGGAAATCCTGGTCATTTCGCAGGACACCTCGGCCTACGGTGTCAACGTCAAGTACCGCACCGGCTTCTGGGGTGGCAAGCCGCTGAAGACCAAGCTCTACGATCTCGCCAAGGCGCTGGGCGAGCTCGGCATCTGGATCCGCATGCACTATGTGTATCCGTATCCGAGTGTGGACGAACTGATTCCACTGATGGCCGAAGGCAAGATCCTGCCTTATCTCGACGTGCCTTTCCAGCATGCCAGTCTGCGCATCCTGAAGGCGATGAAGCGCCCGGCCAATGCCGAGAACGTGCTCGAGCGCGTGCGCAAGTGGCGCAGCATCTGCCCGGAGTTGACGATCCGCTCGACCTTCATCACCGGCTTCCCCGGCGAGACCGAGGAAGATTTCGAGATGCTGCTGAACTTCCTCGAGGAAGCGCAGCTCGACCGCGTCGGCGCCTTCGCTTATTCCCCGGTGGAAGGGGCGGCAGCCAATGAGCTGGAAGGTGCGGTGCCGGACGAGGTGCGCGAGGAGCGCCGCGCGCGCCTGATGGATTTCCAGGAAGACATCTCCACCCAGCGCCTCGAAGCGCGGATCGGCCGCGAGATGACGGTGCTGGTCGACGACATCGACGAGGAAGGCGCGCTGGCCAGGTCGCCGGGCGATGCGCCGGAGATCGACGGCCTGGTGATCGTCCCGGATGCCGAAGGCCTCGCGACAGGCGACTTCGTCCGTGTGCGGATCACCGATTGCGATGTCCACGATCTCTACGCCGAGCGGCTCGACTGATGTTGTGGCCGGCGTCAGGGTGATCCGCCATGGATGAGCCTGATCCGCAGGCGCCGGTCAAGCCGCGCGTCAAGCCGCTCCACCGGCACGAGCCGGTCATCGGCCTTGCGCTGGGCAGCGGCGCGGCGCGCGGATGGGCGCATCTCGGCGTGCTGCGAGCGCTGGCGGAGGAGGGGGTTCGGCCCCGGATCATCTGCGGTTGCTCGATCGGCGCCTTCGTCGGCGCTGCAGCGGCCTCGGGCGATCTCGACAAGCTCACCCAGTGGGCGGAAACGCTCAAATGGCAGGACGTTGTCTCGCTGCTCGACGTGTCGCTGCGAGGTGGGCTGATCAAGGGCGACAAGCTCATCGGTTTCTTCCAGCGCAACTTCGTCGATCGGGACTTTTCCGAACTGGAAACGCGCTTTGCCTGCGTCGCCACCGAACTGACGAGCGGGCGGGAAATCTGGCTGCAGGAAGGCAGTGTCTCCGCGGCCGTGCGGGCCTCGATCGCCTTGCCCGGGCTGATGACGCCGGTGATGCACGAAGGGCGGTTGCTGGTCGATGGCGGCCTGGTAAATCCCGTACCGGTGTCGCTGTGCCGGGCGATGGGAGCCGATATCGTGATTGCTGTCGATCTCGGCTCGGACATGGTGGGCCGTGCTTTCCAGCGTGCCGCGATCGAACCGACTCCCTCCGAAGAAACCGAAGCGGGCTGGAGCGAGCGCCTGTTGTCGCGGCTCGGCTTCGGCAATGGCATTGGCAGCACTGACGAGGCTGCTCCGTCGCTGATATCCGTCATCAGCTCGAGCATCAACATCATGCAGGTGCGGATTGCGCGCAGCCGCCTGGCAGGGGAGCCGGCAGACGTCATGATTTCGCCGCGTGTCGGCCAACTTGGCTTGATGGATTACCACCGCGCAGCGGAAGCGCTCGCCGAGGGTGAAGCGGCGGTGATGCGCATGCGGCCCCTGCTGCGCTATGTATTGGGCCACGACGCCGATTGAATATCGCCGGATGGCCGGCAGCCATGCCTGCGTGGGACGCTGAACCGGAGCTTGAACATGGACGGGTTCATTCAGGAATTGCGGCTGATCGTCGGTCACAGCCATGTGCTCACCGATGCGGGCGATATGGCTCCTTACCTTGTCGATTGGCGTGGACGTTACAAAGGGACTGCACGCGCGGTGGTGTTGCCGGCGACGACCCAAGAGCTTGCGGACGTGGTCTGTCAGTGCGCTGCGATGGATGTGCCGATGGTTCCACAGGGCGGCAATACCGGTTTGTGCGGCGGTGCGACGCCAGTGTGCGATGGGCGTGCGGTGGTGTTGAGCCTGCGACGTCTCGATCGCATCCGTGCCATCGATGCCGACAACAATACCGTCACGGTGGAAGCAGGATGTACCCTGATGGCGGTCCAGCAGGCAGCTGCCGCTGCGGGCCGGCTGTTTCCGCTGTCGCTTGCATCCGAGGGAAGTTGCACGATCGGGGGCAATCTTTCGACCAATGCTGGTGGAGTGCAGGTTCTGCGCTACGGCAACATGCGTGAACTCGTGCTCGGGTTGGAGGTGGTGCTTCCCGACGGCCGCATCTGGGATGGCCTGCGCGGTTTGCGCAAGGACAATACCGGCTACGATCTGAAGCAGCTTTTCGTCGGAGCGGAAGGGACCCTGGGCATGATCACTGCCGCGGTGCTGAAACTGTTTCCGGCCACACGCAGCCGCTCGACGGCCTGGATCATGGTACCGGACCCGCAGTCGGCGGTTGGTCTGCTCGGCTTGATGCGCGACACGTGCGGCGACCGGGTGACGGCTTTCGAACTGGTCGGCCGCAGTGCGCTCGATCTGGTGCTGACGCATATTCCAGGCATGCGGGCGCCATTGCCTTCCGGGGCGGAATGGAGTGTGTTGCTCGAACTCTCGGACAGTTCCGATGTGTCGCTCGACGATCGGCTCGCAAAGGCGCTTGCCCTCGCCGTCGAACGGGGGCTGGCGATCGATGGCGTGATCGCGGGCAGCCTTGCCCAGGTACATGCCTTGTGGGCCTTGCGCGAGAACATTTCCGAGGCGCAGCGGATAGAAGGCTTCAGCATAAAGCACGACGTCTCCGTGCCGGTGAGCCGCATCCCAATGTTCCTCGAGCGCGCCCGAGCCGCCCTGCAGGCTGCCTGGCCCGATGTACGTATTGTGGCCTTCGGCCATATTGGTGATGGCAACCTGCATTACAACCTGTCGAAACCCGAGGCTGCCGGCAACCAGGAGTTCATCTCCCTGACTCCCGAGGCGAACCGGATCGTGCACGATCTCGTCGCCGGACTTGGCGGCTCCATTTCGGCGGAACATGGGCTGGGGCAGCTCAAGCGCGATCTGTTGCCGCGCTACAAGTCGCCAGTGGAGATCGACATGATGAGGGCGATCAAGCAGGCTTTCGACCCTAGCGGCTTGATGAATCCGGGCAAGGTGTTGGCGGTGAAAGAAAAGAAGGCTTGATGTTGAAATAGGTGTTTACAGACCGAAATCTGCATCCTATAATTCGCGCTCTTCGGTGACGGGGGTATAGCTCAGCTGGGAGAGCGCTTGCATGGCATGCAAGAGGTCAGCGGTTCGATCCCGCTTACCTCCACCAAACGAAGTGAAGTAGTTTTGCAGTACTGCAGTCCCCATCGTCTAGAGGCCTAGGACACCGCCCTTTCACGGCGATAACCGGGGTTCGAATCCCCGTGGGGACGCCATACAAGGCGTTTCAGCCCGAGTGGCTGGAAGGCAGAACTGGCAGGAATGCCGGTCAGGTCAGTGCGGAGTGGTAGTTCAGTCGGTTAGAATACCGGCCTGTCACGCCGGGGGTCGCGGGTTCGAGTCCCGTCCACTCCGCCAGTTTCATTTGGGCCATGCTCGAGCAAGATTTTCAAAGGCCGAGAATCTTGCGAAGAGCTCCAGGGGTTGCTATAATCACCGGCTCACTGTGGGGGTATAGCTCAGCTGGGAGAGCGCTTGCATGGCATGCAAGAGGTCAGCGGTTCGATCCCGCTTACCTCCACCAAACGAAGTGAAGTAGTTTTGCAGTACCGCAGTCCCCATCGTCTAGAGGCCTAGGACACCGCCCTTTCACGGCGATAACCGGGGTTCGAATCCCCGTGGGGACGCCATACAAGGCGTTTCAGCCCGAGTGGCTGAAAGGCAGAACTGGCAGGAATGCCGGTGCAGGTCAGTGCGGAGTGGTAGTTCAGTCGGTTAGAATACCGGCCTGTCACGCCGGGGGTCGCGGGTTCGAGTCCCGTCCACTCCGCCATATCAGAAAGCCCTTGTTCAGAAATGGACAAGGGCTTTTTTCTATCCACTCCCGGATCGGGGGCTGTGCGCTGGTGTTCATGCGCTCATCAAGATGTTGGAGGCCGCTTTCCGCCGGCAGTTGGGTATGCTGATGCGTTGTTCATGCTGGCATCGACGTGATTTATCCGCTAGAGTCTTATTCCATACGCGGCAGTATGGATTCCGCAGCTGGGCGGAAATTGCGTGAGTAGAGTCCTGACTGGAGAAGGAAGACGATGAGTATCGGCAAGATCGGTGTGGTGGGCGCGGGAACGATGGGTAACGGCATTACCCAGGCATGCGCGGTTTCGGGGCTGGATGTGGTGATGATGGACATCGGTGACGCGCAGGTGCAACGCGGCCTGGCGACGATTGCGTCGAGCCTCGACCGCCTGATCAAGAAGGACAAGCTGAGCGCCGAGCAGAAGGATGCGGCGATGGCGCGCATCAGTACGGCAACCTCTGTGGATGCGCTCGGAGACTGCGATCTGGTCATCGAGGCGGCGACCGAGAGCCTGCAACTGAAGCTCGACCTGTTCGCCAGGCTCGACGCGGCGATGCGGCCCGATGCTATCCTGGCGAGCAATACCTCTTCGATCTCGATCACCAAGCTGGCAGCGGCGACCAAGCGGCCGAGCCAGGTGGTTGGCATGCATTTCTTCAATCCGGTGCCAATGATGGCGCTGGTCGAGCTGATCAATGGCCTGCAGACGAGTACCGAGACCTACGGCAAGGTCGAAGCCTTTGCCGCGGTGCTGGGCAAGACGCCGGTCAAGGTGCGCAACAGCCCGGGCTTCGTCGTCAATCGCATGCTATGCCCGATGATCAACGAAGCGGTCTTCGCGCTCGGTGAAGGCCTGGCGACGGCCGCCGAGATCGACGAGGCGATGAAGCTGGGCTGCAATCACCCGATCGGTCCGCTGGCGTTGTGCGACCTGATCGGCCTCGATGTGGAGCTGGCGGTGATGCAGGTATTGTTCGAGGGTTTCAAGGATCCCAAGTACCGTCCGGCACCGCTGCTGGTGGAGATGGTGGAAGCCGGTTACCTCGGCCGCAAGAGCGGCAAGGGTTTCTTCGACTATTCCTGAGCGGGCCTGCGCGGTGCAGATGCGGGCGCCGCGATTGTCTTGCCGGGAAAAGACGAACGCCACCCGAGGGGTGGCGTTCGTCTCTGGCGAAGCAGGCCGGTGCCGATCAACCGCGGCCGGAGCGCATGGCGTCGAAGAATTCGCCGTTGCTCTTGGTGGCCTTGATCTTGTCGAGGAGGAATTCCATCGCGTCGATGTCGTCCATGCCGTACAGCAGCTTGCGCAGGATCCAGACCTTCTGCAGCACATCCGGCTTGAGCAGCAGCTCTTCGCGACGGGTGCCCGAGCGGTTGACGTTGATCGCCGGATACACGCGCTTTTCCGCCATGCGCCGGTCGAGGTGGAGCTCCATGTTGCCGGTGCCCTTGAATTCCTCGTAAATCACGTCGTCCATGCGGCTGCCGGTGTCGATCAGGGCGCTGGCGATGATGGTCAGCGAACCGCCTTCCTCGATGTTGCGCGCGGCGCCGAAGAAGCGCTTGGGCTTCTGCAGGGCGTTGGCATCGACGCCGCCGGTCAGCACCTTGCCGGAAGCCGGCACCACGGTGTTGTAGGCGCGTGCGAGGCGGGTCAGTGAATCGAGCAGGATCACCACGTCGTACTTGTGCTCGGTCAGGCGCTTGGCCTTCTCGATCACCATCTCGGCGACTTGGACGTGGCGGGTGGCGGGTTCGTCGAAAGTCGAGGCCACGACCTCGCCCTTCACCGAACGCTGCATTTCCGTCACTTCTTCCGGGCGCTCGTCGATCAGCAGCACGATCAGCTTGACGTCCGGGTGGTTGGAGGTGATCGCATGGGCGATGTGCTGCAGCATCACTGTCTTGCCGCTCTTGGGCGGGGCGACGAGCAGGCCGCGCTGGCCCTTGCCGATCGGCGCGATCATGTCGATCACGCGGCTGGTGATGTTCTCCTCGCCGCGGACGTCGCGTTCGAGCTTCAGGCATTCCTGCGGGTGCAGGGGCGTGAGGTTCTCGAACAGGATCTTGCTCTTGCATTCTTCCGGCGGGCGGCCGTTGATGCGGTCGAGCTTGGTCAGCGCGAAGTAGCGCTCGCCATCCTTCGGCGTGCGGATCTCGCCTTCGATCGTGTCGCCGGTGCGCAGGTTGAAGCGCCGGATCTGCGATGGCGAGACGTAGATGTCGTCGGTGCCGGCGAGATACGAGGTGTCGGGGGAGCGCAGGAAGCCGAAGCCGTCAGGCAGCACTTCGAGTGCGCCATCGCCACAGATCGGTTCGCCCTTGCGAGCACGGTTCTTCAGCAGCGCAAAGACGAGTTCCTGCTTGCGCAGCCTGTTCGCGCCTTCGACGCCGCTCTCCATGGCCATCTGCAGCAGTTCGCTGACGTGCAGGGCCTTGAGCTCGGACAGGTGAAGGGCAGGGACGTTGGCGTCGCGCGGCGTGGAGTTTTCCTCGCCGGCATTTTCGACGTCGAACAGGTCGTCTTCGATCTGCGGATTCTGGGAGGGATGATTACCGTCGCGGTTGCGCGCGCCGCGGCGACGAGCGCGCGAAGCCCCGCGAGAACGGGCCGGAGACTGGTCCGGCTTAGATGTTGCTGTCAATGAAGGCGGTCAGTTGAGATTTGGAAAGGGCGCCCACTTTGGTCGCCTCGATGTTGCCGTTCTTGAACAGCATCAGCGTGGGAATGCCGCGGATGCCGTACTTGGCTGGCGTGTCCTGGTTTTCGTCGATGTTGAGCTTGGCAACCTTGAGCTTGCCGGCATAGTCCTTGGCGACGTCGTCCAGGATCGGGGCGATCATCTTGCACGGACCGCACCATTCGGCCCAGTAATCGACCAGGACGGGGGTCTGGGACTGCAGCACTTCAGTGTCGAAGTTGCCGTCGGTCACATAGTGGATATGCTCGCTCATGATTCCTCACATCAGGGTGGCGGGTATGGACGAGGCAGAGGCGCCTCGTGGGGTACTGCGGGTATGGAGGGGTCAGGGCAGGCAGAGTCGCCTAGCCTGGAGAGAAGCAGAGAGCCTTCTCTCGAAGAATTTCGGCGAAACTTATGCTATGACGCGGCGCGCGTCAAGAGAATCGATGCTCCGAAAACGAGGTTCCGTGCGTGGAGCGTGGTGAAAACGCAAACGGCTGCACTATATTGTCGTTTGCTGCGGCCTGCCGATGGGTGAGGCCGATTCTGGCTGGAGAGAGTGATGGCTTACGTAGTGACCGAATCCTGTATCCGTTGCAAATACACCGACTGCGTCGATGTCTGCCCGGTGGACTGCTTCCGTGAAGGGCCCAATTTCCTCGTGATCGATCCCGAGGAGTGCATCGACTGCACGTTGTGCGTGGCTGAATGCCCGGTGGAGGCGATCTACGCCGAGGACGATGTGCCGACGGATCAGCAGCAGTTCATCGCCTTGAACGCCGAGCTTGCAAAGCAATGGAAACCGATTGTCGAACGCAAGGACTCCCTGCCGGATGCCGAGGAATGGGCGCAGGTCAAGGGCAAGCTGGGCGAGCTGAAGCGCTGAGCCGCAGGGGTGCGCGGCCGGGTGCCTTCCCCGCCATCGGCCGATGCTCTAAGATGGCGCATCGATGACGCGAATGATCCTCAGGGAGACGAGATGCTGGTTAGCGAAATTCTCGCGATCAAGGGCAAGGTGTTGTTCACCATTGCGCCGAACAAGAGTGTCGCTGAGGCTGTGGAAATCATGGACGAGCAGGACGTCGGTTCGCTCGTGGTCTTCTCGCGTGGCCAGATGGTCGGCATGCTGACCTTCCGCGAAGTCCTGCAGGGGGTGCGGCGCGGTGCGTCAGACTGGCAGTCGCTCGCCATCGAGGACGTCATGATCGCCAATCCGCTGACGGCGTCGCCGAACATGGAAATGGACGAACTGCGGCGCCTGATGGTGGAGCATCACCAGCGTTATCTGCCGGTGATGGACGGGCAGACCCTGCTCGGCGTGGTCAGTTTCCACGACGTCGCCAAGGCAGTGCTTGAGGAGCAGAGCTTCGAGAACCGGATGCTGAAGAACTACATCCGCAATTGGCCTTCACAGGAAGAGGAGGGCTGAAACAGGCGAGGGGCTGAGCAGCCCCAGAGCGGCAGCGGCCTTGTGCCGTTGCCCCTCCGATGCGTACCGCTTCAGGTACGCGGCATCCACGCTCCGCAGCACATAACAGGGGCGGGATGGCAGTTGGAATGGAAGGCGGGGCCACGGGCTCCCGCCCGACGCCTTGGGAGGGCGGCCGGTCGAACCTGGTTCGACCCGCTTTTTTCCAACAAAAGGAGGAGATACCGTGGATAAGATCTGGCTGAAAAGCTACCCTGCCGGCGTGCCTGCCGAAATCGACACCAGTGAGTTCCGTTCGCTGGTCGATCTCTTCGAGCAGAGCGTGCGCCGCTTCGCATCGCGCACGGCCTATATCTGCATGGGCAAGGGCATCACCTACGCCGAGCTCGATCGCCTGTCGGCGCAGTTCGCCGGCTATCTGCAGGGGGAGCTGAAGCTGCCTGCCGGTGCCCGTGTGGCACTGATGATGCCCAATCTGCTGCAGTATCCTGTCGCACTGTTCGGCACCCTGCGTGCGGGCTATACCGTCGTCAACGTCAATCCGCTGTACACCGCGCGGGAACTCGAGCACCAGTTGCGGGATGCGGGTGCAGACGCCATCGTCATCGTCGAGAATTTCGCCCATACGCTCGAACAGGTGCGTGCGCAGGTACCGGTGAAGCATGTGGTCGTCACCAGTCTTGGGGAGATGTTGGGTTTCCCGAAGTCGATGCTGGTCGATTTCGTCGTCCGCCGAGTGAAGAAGATGGTCCCGTCCTGGCGTCTCGACGGCGCGGTGCGCTTCAGCGATGCGCTGGCGCGAGGCGGGCGCCATCGCCTGCTGCCGGTGGAACTTGGGCATGAGAACATCGCCTTCCTCCAATATACGGGTGGAACGACCGGCAAGGCGAAGGGCGCGATTCTGACCCACGGCAACATCATCGCCAATCTGCAGCAGGCCCATGCCTGGATCGCCCCCTTCGTGAAAGAGGGGGAGGAAGTGATCATCACCGCACTGCCGCTGTACCACATCTTCTCGCTGACGGCGAACTGCCTGACCTTCTTCAAGATCGGCGCGGTCAATGTGCTGATCACCAATCCGCGTGACATCCCTGGTTTCGTCAAGGAGCTGGGCAAGCACAAGTTCACCGTCATCACAGGCGTCAATACCTTGTTCAACGCCTTGCTGAACAACTCCGACTTTGCCAGGCTCGACTTCTCGAACCTGCGTGTTGCCCTCGGCGGCGGCATGGCCGTGCAGCAGGCCGTCGCCGAGAAATGGCGCAAGGTGACCGGGATCCCGCTGGTCGAAGCCTATGGCCTGACCGAGACATCGCCTGCGGTCACGATCAATCCGCTCGATCTGCCCGAGTTCAACCACGCCATTGGCCTGCCTGTGCCATCGACCGAGATCAGTATCCGCGACGATGCCGACGTCGAGCAGCCTGTCGGCCAGCGCGGCGAGCTGTGCGTGCGCGGGCCGCAGGTGATGCGGGGCTATTGGCAGCTTCCCGAGGAGACGGCACGCGCCTTCACGCCGGATGGTTTCCTGCGTACCGGCGACATCGCGGTGATCGACGACAAGGGCTTCATCTCGATCGTCGATCGCAAGAAGGACATGATCTTGGTGTCGGGCTTCAACGTCTATCCGAACGAAGTCGAGGACGTCGTCGCCGGCCATCCGGGCGTGATGGAAGTTGCTGCGGTCGGGGTTCCCGACGAGCGCAGTGGCGAGACGGTCAAGGTCTTCGTCGTGCGCAAGGATCCGAACCTGACGGAAAAGGAACTGATCGCTTACTGCCAGCAGAACCTGACCGGCTACAAGGTGCCTCACCGGATCGAGTTCCGCGACGAACTGCCAAAGAGCAACGTCGGCAAGATTCTGCGCCGGGAATTGCGCGATGGGCGGGCATGAGATGGGGCGTGTGCGATCTGGTACACCGATGCCGAGGTTTTTGGCTCACGAAGCGCTTGTGTTGCAGGCGTGTTCGTGGTTTCATTCGAAGCGCAATTCATTTCGAGCCACCATGCGTCCCGTTTCCCGTTTCTTCTCCGCCGTAGTAGTAGCCGTACGTGTAGTAGGCGTAGGCATGCGCGCGTCGTAACGGGACAGAACACTCGAACTGCAGGATTCCAAACCCCCGTCGGCGCGCAAGCCCGGCGGGGGTTTTGCATTCTCGAGCTCGCCGGTGATGTCGCTGAAACGAAGAAGGAGAACATCATGACTCAACTCACCGGCGCGCAACTGATCGTGCGCCTTCTCGAACGCCAGGGCGTGCAGACCGTCGCCGGCCTGCCTGGCGGCGCCATCCTGCCGTTTTACGATGCCCTGTCGGCCAGCAGCCAGATCCGCCATGTGCTGGCGCGCCATGAGCAGGGCGCGGGCTTCATGGCCCAGGGCATGGCGCGTGTGACTGGTGTGCCGCAAGTGTGCATCGCTTCCAGCGGCCCTGGCGCGACCAACCTCGTCACCGCGATCGCCGACGCCTGCCTGGACTCGATTCCGATGGTGATCATCACAGGCCAGGTGCCGCAATCGATGATCGGCACGGATGCTTTCCAGGAAGTCAACATCTACGGCATCACGGTGCCGATCACGAAGCACAATTTCCTCGTGCGTTCTGCCGAGGAGTTGCTGAAGGTCGTCCCCGATGCCTTCCGCATCGCCATGTCCGGCCGCCCTGGCCCGGTGCTGATCGACGTGCCGAAGGACGTCCAGAATCAGAGCGTCGAAGTTCAGGAGCTGCCCCTGCCGGCTGTGGCCGACATGCCGCCACAGCTCGATCTGGCGGCCGTCGAGGAGGCGGCGCGAATGATCAACGAGGCTTCACGCCCGGTGCTCTACCTGGGGGGCGGCGTGATCCATTCCGGGGCCTCGCCACTGGCCGTGCGACTGGCAGAACAGGCCGGCCTGCCGACGACAATGACGCTGATGGCGCTTGGCGCCATGCCGATCGACCATCCGCTGTCGGTCGGCATGCTCGGCATGCACGGCGCCCGCTACACCAACTTCGTGCTCGAGGAAGCGGATCTGCTGATCTGTGTCGGCGCCCGTTTCGACGACCGCGCGATCGGCCGTGCCGCGCAGTTCTGCCCGAATGCGAAGATTGTGCACGTCAACGTCGACCGCTCGGAACTGCACAAGATCAAGAATGCCCACGTCGCCATCCATGCCGACGTGACCGAGGCGCTCGAAGCCTTGCTGCCGCGCGTCAAGACGGCCCTGCGTACGGACTGGCTGGACAAGGTTGCAGAACTGAAGCAGCGCTACCCGATGCAGTTTCCCGACATCGATAACCCGCGCAGTCACTACGGCCTGATCAAGGCAGTGGCCGATGCGCTCGACGACGAGGCGGCGATCGCCACCGACGTCGGCCAGCACCAGATGTGGGTTGCCCAGGCCTATCCCTTCCGCCGTCCTCGCCAGTGGCTGACCTCGGGCGGGCTGGGGACGATGGGTTTCGGCTTGCCGACTGCGATGGGTGCCGCCTTGGCCGAGCCGGAGCGTACGGTGGTGTGCTTCACCGGTGACGGCAGCTTCAAGATGAATATCCAGGAGCTCGCGACGCTGGCCGAGGAGGGCCTCAACGTCAAGATCGTGCTGATGAACAACAATGCGCTCGGTCTGGTGTACCAGCAGCAGACGCTGTTTTATGGCAAGCGCCGGTTCGCCTCGCGCTACCGGGTCGAGCCTGATTTCGTCAAGATCGCCGAGGGCTTCGGTGTGCCGGCGATCGATCTCGATAAGGCAGATGATCCGCGCGCGGCGCTGGCCGAGGCGCTCAATGAGCCCGGTCCGTGCCTGATCCACGCGACGATCGATCGCGAACAATTCGTCTATCCCATGGTGCCGCCGGGTGCCGCCAACACCGAAATGATCGGAGGCTGATGATGATCGAACAGGTTGCCGACCCGCTGCCGCAAGCTGCTTGCGCCAAGGTCGTCCTCGAGCTGGATGTGAACAACCACCCTGGGGTGATGAGCCACATCTGCAATCTCTTTGCCCGCCGTGCCTTCAACGTCGAAGGCATCCTGTGCATGCCGGTGTCCGACGGCAAGCGCTCGCGCATCTGGCTGCTGGTGTTCGACGATCACCGGCTGGAGCAGATGGTGCGCCAGGTCGAGAAGCTGGAGGACGTGCTGAACGTCCGCCGCCACGGCGCCGAGCACGAGGTGTTCGAGCGGCTGGAAGGTTTCTTCCACTGACTCCCGCGCGCCCGCAGGGGTGCAGCGACTGACGGGGATGGGGCGCGTGCTAGACTCGCGTCCCATCCCTTTTCCTTTTTGTGCTGATCAGGCAGGAAGTCCATGTCCGGAAACACGCTCGGTACCCTCTTCACCGTCACCTCCTTCGGCGAATCGCACGGCCCGGCGATCGGCTGTGTCGTCGATGGATGCCCGCCGGGGCTGGCACTGAGCGCAGCCGACATCCAGGCCGAACTCGATCGCCGCAAGCCCGGCACCTCGCGGCACGTGACCCAGCGCCGCGAGCCGGATGAAGTAGAGATCCTGTCGGGCGTGTTCGAAGGCCACACCACCGGCACGCCGATCGGCCTGCTGATCCGCAACCAGGACCAGCGCTCGCGCGACTACGGCAACATCGCCGACACCTTCCGTCCCGGCCATGCCGACTACCCCTACTGGCAGAAATACGGCGTCCGCGACTACCGCGGCGGCGGCCGCTCGTCGGCGCGCGAAACTGCTGTGCGGGTCGCTGCCGGTGCGATTGCGAAGAAATGGCTGAAGGAGCGCTACGGCGTCGTCATCCGAGCCTGCATGACGGCGCTTGGCCCGATTGACATTCCGTTCGTGAGCTGGGACGAAGTCGAGCGCAACCCCTTCTTCGCGCCCAATGCCGGCATCGTGCCGCAGCTCGAGGTTTACATGGACGAACTGCGCAAGTCGGGCGACTCGATCGGTGCGCGCATCGACGTGGTTGCCAGCGGCGTGCCGGTGGGCTGGGGCGAACCGGTCTATGACCGGCTGGATGCCGACATCGCCTACGCGATGATGAGCATCAACGCGGTCAAGGGCGTCGAGATCGGCGCCGGCTTCGCTTCGGTCGTTCAGCGCGGCACCGAGCACGGCGACGAAATGACGCCGCAGGGTTTCCTGTCGAACAACGCCGGTGGCGTGCTGGGCGGCATTTCCAGCGGGCAGGACATCATCGCCAGCATCGCGATCAAGCCGACTTCCAGCATCCGTCTCGACCGCTGCTCGATCGACCGCCGCGGCGAGCCGCTGACCGTCAATACCCATGGCCGGCACGACCCCTGCGTCGGCATCCGCGCGACGCCGATCGCCGAGGCCATGCTGGCGCTGGTGCTGATCGACCACGCACTGCGCCATCGCGCCCAGTGCGCGGACGTGACGACGGCGACGCCGAAGATCGCCGCGCTGGCGCCCGGAGGGCAGCAGCGCCTGCCCTCGCCGCGCTGAGCCCGGGCTGGCCGGAGCGAAAAAGCCCGCTTGCAGGGGCAGCCGGGTAGCTGTCGTCTCGGTTGTCGGTGTTCTTCGAATGATCGCGTGAACGGTTGACTTGTAGCCCGGGCCGGGCCGCGAACATGGCCATGTTGCCGCCCCGAACGCTGTCTTCTCGGCTCGGCACTCCCGGGCTGAAGCCGCTCGAATAAGGTAGTTGCGGCGGTTCAGGATGTGCAAGACGGTATCTCCCATGTTTCCCTACTGGCGCCTGTCGGCCTACTACTTCTTCTACTTCGGCTTTGTCGGCGCCTTCTCGCCGTATTTTGCGCTCTACCTGCAGTCGATCTCGCTGAGTGCGGCGCAGATCGGTTTGCTGATGTCGATGATGCAGCTGATGCGCATCGTCGCGCCCTACATGTGGAGCCGGCTTGCCGAGCGCTTCGGCAAGCGGGTGACGATCCTGCGGCTGTCCGCGCTGATGAGCCTGGCCGGTTTCACAGGTTTCTTCATGACCACCGGGTTCGGCGGCCTGCTCGCGGCGATGGCGTTGATGGCCTTCTTCTGGAGTGCGGCGTTGCCGCTGATCGAAGGGCTGACTTTCTCCCATCTGGGGGCGGAAGGGCACCGCTACGGCAGCGTGCGGGTATGGGGGTCGGTCAGCTTCATCGTCGCAGTCCTGGTGCTGGGGCAAGCGCTGGATCATGTCGCCATCGAATCGGTGTTGTGGGTTGCGGCCGCGATCCTTGCCGGCGTGCTGCTGTGTTCCTTCTTTGTCCCCGACGTGGCACCGGTGCAGGCAGGACATGAGGCGGTGAGCTTGCGCAACGTGCTGCGGAGGCGCGAAGTGAGGGCGCTGTTGGGCGCTTGCTTCCTGATGTCGGCTGCCCACGGTGCGTTCTACGTCTTCTATTCGATCTATCTGGTCGGCACGGGCTACGACAAGGCACTGGTCGGCTGGATGTGGACACTGGGCGTGGTGGCGGAGATCATCGTCTTCATGCTGATGCCGCGCATCACGCGGCGCTTCAGCCTGCGCAGCATCCTGGTGTTTGCCTTCGCCTGCGCGGTGCTCCGCTTCGTGCTGATTGGCTGGGGGGCGGGCAGCCTGCCGGTGCTGCTGTTCGCCCAAGTGCTGCATGGCGTGACTTTCGGTGCCTATCACGCTGCAGCGATCGCAGTGGTGAACCGATGGTTCTCCGGCCGACTCCAATCGCATGGACAGGCGCTGTACGGCAGCATTTCATTCGGCGCCGGCGGCATGCTGGGGGCCTTGTTCAGTGGTTACACTTGGGACAATCCGGGGCCGGAGTGGACTTTCACCTTCGGCTCCGTGTTCGCGTTGCTGGGGCTCGTCTGGCTTGTGCGCGGCTGGCCTGCGTCCGTGCAGAACGAGGTGCGGAGTTTCTGAATCGGTATGTGCCTGGAGGTGGTGAAGACATGAAATCCATATACGGAAGCCTGTTGCCGGCCGTGTTGGCGGCGACGATCACGGTCGCTTGCCAGACGGTGCAGACCACGCAGGGCGGCGCGGTTGGTGTGCAGCGTTCGCAGATGATGATGGTGTCGGCGCAAGAGGTCGAGCAGGCCTCGAGCAAGCAGTATCAGCAGGTGATGAACGAAGCGCGCAGCAAGAATGCGTTGAACCGCGACGCGGCCACGGTGCAGCGCATGCGGCGCATCGTTGGCCGGCTGACGTCGCAGACCGGTGTGTTCCGCAAGGATGCGCCGGCCTGGAACTGGGAGGTCAATGTGCTGACCTCCGACGATCTCAACGCCTGGTGCATGGCCGGCGGCAAAATGGCGATCTACACCGGATTGATCGATCGCCTGAAGCTCAGTGACGACGAAATTGCTGCGGTGATGGGGCACGAGATTGCCCACGCTCTGCGCGAACATGCCCGCGAGCAGATTTCGAAGTCGATGGCGACCGGCATCGGCCTGTCGGTGGCAGGCGCGGTGCTCGGCGTCGGGCAGGTGGGCCAGGACCTGATGGGCAAGGTGGCGCAGGTCACCTTCGAGCTGCCGAATTCGCGCGAGCATGAAACCGAGGCCGATCGCATGGGCGTGGAACTGGCTGCGCGTGCCGGCTACGATCCGCGGGCTGCGGTCAGCTTGTGGGACAAGATGGCCGCGCAGTCGTCCGGCTCGCCGCCGCAGTGGCTGTCCACCCACCCGTCGCACAGCACCCGCCAGCGCGACCTGGGCGAATACGCGGCGCGGGTCATGCCGTTGTACCAGGCGGCGCGGCGCTGAATGGTCGTGAGGCCGGCCGGCTATGGCCTGCCCCGGCAGCTTTGTGAAATAATCAATCTCTTTTGTACGGAATACTTGGGATGGCAGCGCAAACCCTGTACGAAAAGCTCTGGTCCAGCCACGTCGTCCATGAAGAGGCAGACGGCACGGCCCTGATCTACATCGATCGCCACCTGGTGCACGAAGTCACCAGCCCGCAGGCTTTCGAAGGACTGAAGCTGGCCGGGCGCAAGCCGTGGCGGATCAGCTCGATCGTCGCTACCGCCGACCACAACACGCCTACCGACCATTGGGAGAAGGGCATCCTGGATCCGGTGTCGCGCCAGCAGGTCGAGACCCTGGACGCCAACATCCGCGAAGTGGGCTCGCTGGCCTACTTCCCGTTCAAGGACGAACGCCAGGGCATCGTGCACGTCATCGGCCCTGAAAACGGCGCCACGCTGCCAGGCATGACCGTCGTCTGCGGCGATTCGCACACGTCAACGCACGGCGCCTTCGCCTGTCTGGCGCACGGCATCGGCACGTCCGAAGTCGAGCACGTGATGGCGACGCAGTGCCTGCTGCAGAAGAAGTCGCAGACCTTGCTGATCAAGGTCAACGGCCAGCTTGGCAAGGGTGTCACCGCCAAGGACGTCGTGCTGGCGATTATCGGCAGGATCGGCACTGCCGGCGGCACCGGCTACGCGATGGAGTTCGGCGGCAGCGCGATCCGTTCGTTGTCGATGGAAGGCCGCATGACGATCTGCAACATGGCGATCGAGGCGGGCGCGCGCGCCGGTCTGGTCGGTGTGGATGAAACCACCATCGAATACCTCAAGGATCGCCCGTTCTCGCCCAAGGGCGAGGCCTGGGAGCAGGCGGTGGCCTACTGGCGCACGCTGAAGAGCGACGAAGGCGCGCAGTTCGACAAGGTCGTCGAACTGAAGGCCGGGGACATCCTACCGCAGGTGACCTGGGGCACTTCGCCCGAAATGGTCACCACGGTCGATGGCCGTGTGCCCGATCCGGCTGCGGTGACCGATCCGGTTCGCCGCGAGGGCATCGAGCGGGCGCTGAAGTACATGGGGCTGGAGCCGAACACGCCGATCACCGAGATCGCCGTCGACCAGGTTTTCATCGGTTCATGTACCAACTCCCGCATCGAGGACCTGCGCGAAGCGGCCGCAGTGGCCAGGGGCCGGCGCAAGGCGGACAGCGTCAAGCGCGTGCTGGTGGTGCCGGGTTCCGGGCTGGTCAAGCGCCAGGCCGAAGAGGAAGGCTTGCACGAGGTCTTTACCGCTGCCGGCTTCGAGTGGCGTGAACCGGGCTGTTCGATGTGTCTGGCGATGAACGCCGACCGGCTGGAGCCGGGCGAACGCTGCGCCTCGACTTCGAACCGCAACTTCGAAGGCAGGCAGGGCGCCGGCGGCCGCACGCATCTTGTCAGCCCGGCGATGGCCGCGGCGGCCGCGGTGACCGGCCACTTCACTGACGTGCGCCAGCTCGGCTGAGCCGCGCGTTCGCCAGGAGTGTCCCGATGAGAGGAGCAGCAATGGTCCTCGCCGCCGTGCTTGCCGGGCTGTCGCTCGGCGCCTGCAACATCGTGCATGGCATTGGCAAGGATATCGAAAAGGGTGGCGAAGCCATCCAGAGGGCAGTGAAATAATGAATCCATTTACCAAGCTCGACGGCCTGGTCGCGCCGCTCGACCGTGCCAACGTCGACACCGACGCCATCATTCCCAAGCAATTCCTGAAGTCGATCAAGCGCAGCGGCTTCGGACCCAACGCTTTCGACGAATGGCGGTATCTCGACGTCGGCCAGCCTGGCCAGGACAACAGCAAGCGTCCGCTGAACCCGGACTTCGTGCTCAACCAGCCGCGCTACCAGGGCGCGCAGATCCTGCTGACGCGCGACAACTTCGGCTGTGGCAGCTCGCGCGAGCACGCGCCCTGGGCACTTGAGGACTACGGCTTCCGTGTGCTGATCGGGCCGAGCTACGCCGACATCTTCTTCGACAACAGCTTCAAGAACGGCCTGCTGCCGATCAAGCTGGATGCGGCCGAAGTCGATGAGCTGTTCCGCCAGTGCGAGGCGAATGAAGGCTATCGCCTGGTCGTCGATCTGGCGGCGCAGAGCATCACCCGTCCGGACGGCAAGGCGATCGGCTTCGACATCGATCCCTTCCGCAAGGAATGCCTGCTCAACGGCTGGGACGACATCGGCCTGACGCTGCGCCACGCAGACAAGATCAAGGCATACGAAGAACGTAGGCGCGCCGAGCACCCCTATTACTTTGCCTGAGCCGTGACGGCGCGGGCCAACAGGAGAGAAGACGGAATGAAGATTTGCGTGCTGCCGGGTGACGGCATCGGTCCGGAGATCATGGCAGAGGCGGTGCGCGTGCTGAACGCGCTCGACCTCGGGCTGGAGATGGAAGAAGCATTGCTCGGCGGTTGCGCCGTGGATGCGACCGGCTCGCCCTATCCGGAAGCCACGCAGAAGCTCGCGCGCGAAGCCGACGCGGTGCTGCTCGGCGCCGTCGGCGGCCCGAAGTGGGACAACCTGCCGCGCGAACAGCGTCCGGAACGCGGCCTGCTCGGCATCCGCAAGGATCTGAGCCTGTTCGCCAATCTGCGCCCGGCCATCCTCTATCCCGAACTGGCCAACGCTTCCTCGCTGAAGCCCGAGGTCGTTGCCGGCCTTGACATCCTGATCGTGCGCGAACTGACCGGCGACATCTACTTCGGCCAGCCGCGCGGCATCGAGACCCGCGAAGTTGAAGGCACCCAGCAGCGCGTGGGCTGGAACACCATGATCTACGCCGAGTACGAAATCCGCCGCATCCTCAAGGTGGCCTTCGAAGCGGCGCAGAAGCGCGGCAAGAAGCTGTGCTCGGTCGACAAGATGAACGTGCTCGAATGCACCCAGTTGTGGCGCGACATCGCCGAGGAAGTCGCCAAGGACTACCCGGACGTCGAACTGAGCCACATGCTGGTCGACAACGCCGCGATGCAACTGGTGCGCGCGCCCAAGCAGTTCGACGTGATGGTCACCGGCAACATGTTCGGCGACATCCTGTCGGACGAAGCCTCGATGCTGACCGGCTCCATCGGCATGCTGCCGTCGGCCTCGCTCGACGCCAACAACAAGGGCCTGTACGAACCGTCGCACGGCTCGGCGCCGGACATCGCCGGCAAGGGCGTCGCCAACCCGCTCGCCACCATCCTGTCGGCAGCGATGCTGCTGCGCTACACCTTCAATCAGGAAGCAGCGGCACAGCGCATCGAGAACGCGGTCAAGAAGGTGCTCGCGCAAGGCCTGCGCACCGGTGACATCTACGAGCCGGGCACCCAAAGGGTCGGTACGCGCGAAATGGGCGACGCGGTGCTCGCGGCCCTGTAAGCTGTCGAGTCCGAACGGATTCTTCGAAAAAAACGTTTTTGCTGAGAGTGATGAACATGAATCGAGTCGGTCTGGTTGGCTGGCGTGGCATGGTCGGTTCCGTGCTGATGCAGCGGATGGTCGAAGAAGGCGACTTCGCCTTCATCGAGCCGGTGTATTTCTCCACCTCGAACGCTGGCGGCAAGGCGCCGGCCTTTGGCGGCAAGGAAGCGGCTGCGCCCTTGCAGGACGCGACGGACATCGACGCGCTGAAGAGCTGCGACATCGTCGTGACCTGCCAGGGCGGCGACTACACCAAGGAAGTCTTCCCCAAGCTGCGCGCCACCGGCTGGAACGGCCACTGGATCGACGCCGCGTCCGCGCTGCGCATGAATGACGATGCCGTGATCATCCTCGACCCGGTCAACCGCAACGTCATCGACGCCGCGCTGGACAAGGGCGGCCGCAACTGGATCGGCGGCAACTGCACGGTGTCGCTGATGCTGATGGGCCTTGGCGGCCTCTTCCGCCACGGTCTGGTCGAATGGATCTCGGCGATGACCTACCAGGCGGCCTCGGGCGCCGGCGCGCAGAACATGCGCGAACTGATCAGCCAGATGGGCACGATCCACGACTCGGTCAAGGATCTGCTGGCTGATCCGGCTTCGGCCATCCTCGACATCGACCGCAAGGTCGCCGAGACGATGCGTTCCGACGCCTTCCCGAAGAAGAACTTCCGCAACACGCCGCTTGCCGGCAGCCTGATCCCGTGGATCGATGTGCCGGTCGAGCACGGCCAGAGCAAGGAAGAATGGAAGGGCGGCGCCGAGTGCAACAAGATCCTCGGCAACCCGGCGTTCCGCACCCCGGGCTCGATCCCGATCGACGGCCTGTGCGTGCGCATCGGCGCGATGCGCTGCCATTCGCAGGCGCTGACCATCAAGCTGAAGAAGGACGTGCCGCTCGACGAGATCAGCGACATCATCGCCGGCGCCAACCAGTGGGTGAAGGTCGTGGCCAACGAGCGTGAGATCACCGAGCGCGAACTGACGCCGACCGCCGTCACCGGCACGCTGACCGTGCCGGTCGGCCGCCTGCACAAGATGGCGATGGGGCCGGACTATCTCGGTGCCTTCACCGTCGGAGACCAGTTGCTGTGGGGCGCTGCCGAGCCGCTGCGCCGCATGCTGCGCATTCTCGTCGAGCGCTGAGCGGTACGTTCCGCACGATCGGGCAAAGGGGGCTGCGGCCCCCTTCATTTTTTGCCGAAGCTGTCGTTTACGCGGAACTAAGTCACGGTGGATGCTCGGCAAATCGTTACAGATTGCTGCGGCATGCTCGGGAAAATGCTAGATTCCTAGCCCAAACCACTATGCTTTTTGACGAAAAAAGCTCGGCTTTCGGGGGAAATGCAGTTTGAATACCAAGATGAAAACCTCGCTCAAGGCATCCCTGATCGCGCTGGCTGTCGCTTCGATTCCGCTGGGTTCCCAGGCGGCCGGCCTCGGGCAGATCAACGTCTTCAGCGGCTTGGGCCAGCCTCTGCGCGCTGAAATCCAGATCAATGCGACTGCGCAGGAATTGCAATCGCTGACTGCGAGAATCGCGCCGCCCGAAGCTTTCCAGCGTGCAAGCATCGCGTACTCTGCCGCGGCCGCAGCAGTCCGGGTCAGCGTCGATGCGCGGGCATCCCGTCCTGTCGTTCGCCTGTCCAGCGACAGGCCGATCAATGATCCTTTTGTCAACCTCCTGGTTGAACTCGATTGGGCCAATGGCCGTGTTGCGCGGGAATACACTTTCCTGCTCGATCCGGTCGATCTGACTGCGCCCCAGCCGCTGGCGGCTGCCGTCGAGATGCCCGCCATGCCCGCGGCAGCTCGCCAAGCGTCGGCACGGCCGGTGCCGGCGCCTGCTGCGCGAGTGCCGGTCGATTCCTACACGGTTCGCCGCGGCGATACCCTGAACCGGATTGCCAGTGCCAATGCGCTGCCGGGCGTGACACTCGACCAGATGCTAGTGGCGCTGTACCGGGCCAATCGCAATGCCTTCGATGGCGGCAACATCAATCGCCTGCGCGCGGGTGAAGTGCTTGCCATGCCCGATGCCGATGCAGCCCGCAGCATTGCGCCTGCCGAGGCGCGGCGCGAAATCCGCGTCCATTCGGCCGACTTCGATGCCTATCGCCGCGGACTGGCGGGCGCTGCAGCCCGCCGCGCACCGGCGCAGCAGGCCGAGGCCGGACAGCAGAGTGCAGGCAGGATCGTGCCGCGCGTCGAAGAGCCGCAGGCGGCAGCCGATAGTGGCGACCAGGTCAGGATTTCCCGCAGCCAGCCGCAGGAAGGCACTGCCGATGCCAGCGGACGCCTGCAGGCACTGGAGGAAGAGCTGGCCGCGCGCGAGCGGGCGCTGGAAGAGGCCAATGCCAGGCTGGCTCAGCTCGAGGCGAGCATCAACGACATGAAGAAGCTGCTCGAATTGCGTAGCGCGCCGCTCGCCCAGCTTCAGCAGGAGGCGGAGGGGGCGCCGCCGGCGGCCGGGCAGTCGGCCACGCCGCAGCCGCCGGCAGCCGCGCCCGAACCACAGCTGCCGGCGGCCGTGGCGGCTACGCCTGCCGTGGTCGAGGCGCCAGCAGCTGCACCGGAAGCGGCTTCCCAGCCAGCCGAGCCAGTTCAGAATGCGGCGGCTTCGGCCGAAGCCGCCAGCGCGGAGGCTGCCAAGCCTGATGCCGCCGAAGTGGCCGATGCCAAGCCCGCTGAAGCGAGCGACACGCCGCCTGCCACTGCACAGGAAGCGGCCGCGCCGCCGCCGAAGCGGCCGGTGCGCAGGGCTCCACCACCGCCGCCCCCGCCCGAGCCGAGCTTCATGGAGTCGATGATGGAAGATCCCTCCGTCATCGCAGGAGGTGGCGGCATCCTGGCCTTGCTGCTCGGCTATGCCGGCCTCAAGTTGCGGAATCGGCGCAAGGCTGCTGTTGCCCCTGCGCCGGAGGCCGTCAGCGAGCTGGCCCAGGGCGGACAGAGCGTGTTCGCGGCGACGGGCGGGCAGAGTGTCGACACCGGTGCCAGCAGCATCATGCAGACCGATTTCAGTCAGACCGGGCTGTCGGCGATCGATGCCGACGAAGGGGTCGATCCGGTCGCGGAAGCGGATGTCTACATGGCATATGGCCGCGACGTGCAGGCGGAGGAGATCCTGCAGGACGCGTTGAAGGCCGATCCGTCGCGTACCGCCATTCACCTCAAGCTGCTGGAGATCTATGCGCAGCGCAAGGATGCGCGCCAGTTCGAGACGGTTGCCTCCGAGCTGTTCGCGCAGTCAGGCGGCCAGGGCAGCGACTGGGAGAAGGCTGCGGCGATGGGCCGCAAGCTGGATGCCGAGAATCCCCTGTATGCCGAACAATCGGGTGAGAGCGAGATTCCGACCGAACTGCCCCTGGGTGTTGCGGCGGGCGCGGCGGCAACCGCTGCGCTTGCCAGCGCCGCCGGATCGGCTGCTGCGGCGGAGGTGCCGGCGCCGGCCGACGGCCCCATCGCTGAATCCGCGGCCGTGCCGGTTTCCGAGCCTGCATCACTGGCCGATCTCGATTTCACCAGTTCCTTGCCGACTGCACCCAGCCAGTCGCAGATGCGCGATACCTGGATGGTGCCTGGCGACCTGAGCCAGCTGGGCGGCGACAAGGAAGGCGACGACGCCTTGCCCGATCCTGTGCAGACCCTGGCTGCGATCGAAGCTGCTGCCGACGTTTCTGCGCCGGAGACCGAAACCGACGGAGGGCTCGATACCGGGGTGATCGATTTCGAACTCGATCTGGACGACGAGCCCCCGACAGAGATGCCCCTGGCGGAAGCGCCGCAGGATGCAGGGCTGACTTTCGATCTCGAGATCGACGAACCGGACAGTGCCACCAGCGCCGCAGCAGGCCTCACGACCGTGCCTGATGTGCCTTCGGATTCGGGCCCTGCCGAGGACGTGGGGCTGGCGTCCGCGCTCGACTTCGAGCTGCCCGATCTCGATCTGACGCCTGCCGAACCGCAGCCCGCAGCCAGAAGTGGACGATACGCCCGCGCCGGTCGTCGATATCGAGCAGACAAGCTTCGACAGCAGCTTGCTGGATTTCGATTTCGACATCGATACGCCGCTATCGCCGCCGGCATCAGGTGCTGCGGGTCTCGATCTGACCTCGATCGATCTGGATCTTGACAACTTCGATACCTCTTCGGCCGGTGAAGGGAAGACCGTGCCGATCTCGATCGAAGCGACGCAGCTTGGCCAGTCCCAGGTTGATTTCGGCTCGATCGACACGCTCGATGCCGATATGGCTCCTTCCGGTGATGAGGTGGAAACCAAGCTCGAACTGGCGCGTGCCTATGACGACATGGGTGACAAGGAAGGTGCGCTCGAACTGCTGGATGAAGTGCTGCGCGAGGGCTCCGCGACGCAGCAGGCGGCAGCCCGCGAGATGATTGCACGCCTTTCCTGAGCGTGAGTCCGGATGCGCCGCCGCAGAGTCGCCGCTCTGCGGCGGCGCGTCTTTTTTGCCGCAGGAAGCGTCAGCGGGCAGAATGTGCGCCCAGGCTAGCGCGCCTCAAGCAAATATTGCTTCCACTTCGCTCCCGCTGGGGGCTTCCTTGTTACAGGCATGCATTCAGGACTTCTGCTGTCGTTGTGGTTTGCCGGTGTGGCGTCGGTGCAGTTCCTGCCCCCCGCGGCGCTGGCATGGGTGGCCGCCGCCAGCCTGGCGCTTGCGCTTGCTTTCGCCCGTGCCCGGGCGCTGCGCCTGCTGCGCCGGGTACGGGTGCTGATGTTCGCCATCGTGCTGCTGTTCGGCTGGTTCACGCCGGGCGAGGCGATATTCGCTCCCTGGCCACAGCTCTCGCCCAGCCGCGAGGGGATGCTGCTGGCCCTGGTCCATGCCGGGCGTCTGGTCGCGGTGGTGTGCGCAGTGGCGCTGCTGCTCGAACGTCTGCCGGTTGAGCGCCTGGTCGGCGGGCTCTACAGCCTGAGCCGTCCTTTTTCCGTGATCGGCCTGCGTGCCGGTGATCTGGCCCTGCGCCTGATGCTGGTGCTTCGCTTCGTCGAGGCCACGCCCCGCGGCAGCGCGACGAACTGGAAGGACTGGCTGCGCGACGACGATGGCAGTGGCGAGCTGCAAGCAGTCAGGCTCGTCCGCGAGCGCATGGGATTGCTGGATGCTGCCATTGCCGCTGCATTGGGGCTGCTGGGGCTGGCGGTATTCTTGCTGGGGCTGCCATGGGCCGCATAGCGCTTGGCATCGAGTATGCCGGTGACGCTTTCTGTGGCTGGCAGAGCCAGGCGCACGGCCGCACGGTACAGGACGTGCTTGAGCAGGCCTTGACGGAGATCGCCGCCGGGCCGGTGCGGCTGCATTGCGCCGGACGCACTGATACCGGTGTCCACGCCAGCGCCCAGGTCGCCCATTTCGACACCGATGCCCTACGGCCGATGACGGCCTGGGTGCGTGGCGTCAATGCCTTGCTGCCGCCTGCGGTCGTGGTGCGCTGGGCGGTTGAGGTGGATGAGGATTTCCATGCCCGCTTTCTCGCCGTGGAGCGCCAGTACCGCTACATCCTGCACAACAGCCCGACCCGGCCGGCGATGCTGGCCGGGCGCGTCGGCTGGTTCCATGTGCCGCTCGACGAGCTGAGGATGGCCGAGGCGGCCGAATGCCTGGTCGGCACGCACGATTTTTCCTCCTTCCGTGCTGCCGGCTGCCAGTCGAAGACGCCGGTGCGTGTCATGCATGAAGCCCGCGTCGCCCGCCAGGGCGAGTACCTGCTGTTCGATTTCCGTGCCAACGGTTTCCTGCACCACATGATCCGCAACCTGGTCGGGGCGCTGGTCTATGTCGGCAAGGGGCGTTATCCGGCGAGCTGGATGCGGACGCTGCTCGAAGCGTGCGACCGCAGCCGCGCCGCGCCCACCTTTGCGCCGGACGGCCTGTACCTGTGCGGCGTGGCCTATCCGCCGCGCTGGCCGCTCCCAGGCGATGGGCGTATCATCGCGCTGCCTCAGCTCCCCCTCATCTGAATGCCCCGTACCCGAATCAAGATCTGCGGTTTGACCCGCCCGCAGGACGTGCGTGCCGCCGTCGAACTTGGCGCCGATGCGATCGGTTTCGTCTTCTATCCGCCCAGTCTACGCGCAGTGGGCATCGATCAGGCGGCCGAGCTTGTTGCTCTGCTGCCGCCTTTCATCACCGCCGTCGGCCTGTTCGTGAATCCTTCTCGGGAAGAGATCCGGGCCGTGCTCGAGCGAGTGCCGCTGCAGTTGCTGCAATTCCACGGCGACGAAACCGATGCCGATTGCGCTGGCCATGGCAGGCCATGGATCAAGGCTGCAAGGATGCGGCCGGGGGTCGATCTGGTAGAATTCGCGGCTTCGCATCCGCGCGCCAGCGGAATCCTCGTCGACGCATTCGTCGAGGGCTATGGCGGCGGAGGAAGAACTTTCGACTGGTCGCTCATTCCCGACGGGTTCGTGCGGCCGCTCGTGCTTTCCGGCGGGCTCGATGCGGACAACGTCGCCGATGCGGTTCGGCGCCTGCGTCCGTGGGCGGTTGACGTGTCGAGCGGAGTCGAAAGCGGCAAGGGAATCAAGGATGCGGCCCGGATCGCCGCGTTCATCGATGGAGTTCGACAAGCAGATGGCTGACACGCCTTACCAGTTTCCCGACGCGAGCGGGCATTTCGGCCGTCATGGCGGCATCTTCGTCGCCGAGACCCTGATGCCGGCACTGGCCGAGCTGCGCGAGGCCTATGCCGCGTGCCAGGCCGACCCCACCTTCATGGCCGAGTTCGAATACGAGCTCAAGCACTACGTCGGCCGTCCCAGCCCGATCTACCACGCCAAGCGCTGGTCGGAGATGCTCGGCGGCGCGCAGATCTATCTCAAGCGCGAAGACCTCAACCACACCGGCGCACACAAGGTCAATAACTGCATCGGTCAGGCGCTGCTCGCCCGCCGCATGGGCAAGCCGCGGGTGATCGCCGAGACCGGCGCGGGGCAGCACGGCGTCGCCACCGCGACCATCGCCGCACGCTACGGCCTGAAGTGCGTCGTCTACATGGGTTCGGAGGACGTCAAGCGCCAGGCCGCCAACGTCTATCGCATGAAGCTGCTCGGCGCCACCGTGGTGCCGGTCGAGTCCGGCTCGAAGACCCTGAAGGACGCGCTGAACGAAGCGATGCGCGATTGGGTCACCAATGTGGCCGACACCTTCTACATCATCGGCACCGTGGCCGGCCCGCATCCCTATCCGCTGCTGGTCCGCGACTTCCAGACCGTGATCGGCAAGGAATGCCTGGTGCAGATGCCGGAGATGGCCGGACGCCAGCCCGACTACGTGATCGCCTGCGTCGGCGGCGGTTCCAACGCGATCGGCATCTTCCATCCCTACATCGGCGCCGAAGGCGTGCGCCTGGTGGGGGTCGAGGCAGCGGGCGACGGCCTGGAAACGGGGCGTCATGCGGCACCGCTGACCACCGATGCGCCCGTTGGCGTGCTGCACGGCAACCGTACCTACCTGATGCAGGACGAGGACGGCCAGATCATCGAGACGCATTCCATTTCCGCCGGCCTGGACTATCCGGGTGTCGGGCCGGAGCACGCCTGGCTGAAGGATTCGAAGCGCGCCGAGTACGTCGCCGCGACCGATGCCGAAGCGCTGCAGGCCTTCCACGACCTGTGCCGCTACGAAGGCATCATTCCGGCGCTGGAGTCCTCGCACGCACTGGCCCATGCGGCCAAGCTGGCGCCGACGCTGCCGCGCGACAAGATCCTGCTGGTGAATCTGTCGGGCCGTGGCGACAAGGACATGCACACCGTCGCCGAACGTTCCGGCATCCAGTTCTGAACTTCCTCCGGGCCGCTTTGCGGCCCGCTGCGTGATCGAGACCTGACATGTCAAGAATCCAGACCGTTTTCCAGCGTTTGCAGGCCGAAGGCCGCAAGGCGCTGATTCCCTTCGTCACCGCCGGTTTTCCCGAGCCTGCGCTGACGCTGCCCCTGATGCGTGCGCTGGTCGAAGGCGGCGCCGACATCATCGAATTGGGCGTGCCTTTCTCCGACCCGATGGCCGACGGCCCGACCATCCAGCGTGCATCGGAACGTGCGCTGGAGCAGGGGATGAGCCTGCGCAAGGTGATCGAGACCGTCCGCGCCTTCCGCGCCGAGAACGTGGATACGCCGGTGGTGCTGATGGGCTACGCCAACCCGATCGAAGCCATGGGGGTCGAAAACTTCGTCGCCGCGGCCAGCGAAGCAGGCGTGGATGGCGTGCTGGTGGTCGATTACCCGCCCGAGGAATGTGCCGGCTTCACCCGCGCGGCCAAGGCCGCGGGGCTGGATCCGATCTTCCTGCTGGCGCCGACCTCGACCGAGCAGCGTTTCGCCGATGTTGCCGCGGCGGGCAGCGGCTATATCTACTACGTCTCGCTGAAAGGCGTGACCGGCAGCGGCAAGCTCGATATCGACGAGGTGGCGCGCCGCATTCCGCAGATCCGTGCCGCGGTCGGCATGCCGGTCGGCGTCGGCTTCGGCATCCGCGATGCCGAGAGCGCCCGGCGCATCGGTGACGTGGCCGACGCGGTCGTCATCGGCAGCCGGATCATCGAGGAAATCGAACAGGCCCCGAAGGGCGAAGCCGTCGCACGCGTCACCGTCTTCATGCGCGGCATCCGCGAAGCGCTCGATGCCATCGAGCCGGCAACAGGAGTGAAATCATGAGTTGGTTGCAGAAACTGCTGCCGCCGAAGATCAAGCGCAGCGACAGTGCTGGGCGCGGCAAATCGACGATTCCTGAAGGGTTGTGGAGCAAGTGCAGCGCATGCGAAGCCGTGCTCTATCGTTCCGACCTCGACAGCAACCAGGGCGTGTGCCCGAAGTGTGGGCACCACAACCGGTTGCGCGCGCGGCAGCGGCTGGACATGCTGCTCGACATCGAAGGGCGCGTCGAGATCGGTGCCGAAGTACGGCCGGTCGATGCACTGAAGTTCAAGGACTCGCGCAAATATCCCGAGCGCCTGTCGGCAGCGGGCTCGGATACCGGCGAGGCCGATGCGATGGTCGTGATGCAGGGCCTGATCGGCGGCGTGCCGGTGGTGGTGGCCTGCTTCGAGTTCGAATTTCTCGGTGGATCGATGGGTTCGGTGGTCGGCGAACGCTTTGTTCGTGGCGCGAAGGCCGCCTATGAACAGCGTGTGCCTTTCCTCTGCATCACCGCATCGGGGGGTGCGCGCATGCAGGAAGGCCTGTTCTCGCTGATGCAGATGGCCAAGACCACGGCGGCGATCACGCGTCTGGCCGAGCGCCGGCTGCCCTTCGTCACCGTGCTGACCGATCCGACCATGGGAGGCGTATCGGCCAGCTTCGCCTTCATGGGCGACGTGGTCATTGCCGAGCCGGGCGCGCTGATCGGTTTTGCCGGCCCGCGCGTGATCGAGCAGACGGTGCGCGAGAAGCTGCCGGAAGGTTTCCAGCGCGCAGAATTCCTGCTGGAGAAGGGCGCCATCGACCTGATCGTCGATCGCCGCGAGATGCGGCAGGAACTGGCTCGCTTGCTGACACTGCTGCTGCGTCAGCCCAGCGCTTCGGCTGCCTGATGGTTTCTCCGTCCGCTGCCGTCTTGCCGCACACGCTGGCCGGCTGGCTGCAACTGCTCGAGCAGCGCCATGCGCAGACCATCCAGCTCGGGCTGGAGCGTGTCGCGCGGGTACGGGCTGCGCTCGGGCCCGACCCCGATGCGCTGGTGATCACGGTGGGCGGGACCAATGGCAAGGGTTCGTGCTGCGTAATGCTGGAGGCCGTCCTGCTGGCTGAAGGCTATCGTGTCGGCTGTTACACCTCGCCTCATCTGCTGCGCTACAACGAACGCGTCCGCGTTGATGGCAGGGAGGTTGCCGACGGGGTGCTGGTCGAGGCTTTCGATGCGGTCGAGGCCGCCCGTGGCGACACGCCGCTGACTTACTTCGAGCACGGCACGCTGGCCGCCTGGGAAGTGTTCCGCAGGGAAGCGCCGGACGTCGTCATCCTGGAAGTCGGCCTGGGCGGCCGGCTGGACGCGGTGAATGTGTTCGACGCCGACTGTGCGCTGGTGACCAGCATCGCGCTCGACCACATGGATTACCTCGGTGACACGCGGGAAGCGATCGGCTTCGAGAAGGCCGGCATCTTCCGTGCCGGTCGGCCCGCCGTGTGCGGCGATCCGCAACCGCCGGCGACGCTGCTCGACCATGCCGAGGCGATCGGCGCGCAATTGTGGATCAGCGGCCGCGATTTCGGCTTCGGCGGCGACCGCCAGCAGTGGGGCTACTGGCGCTACCAGGCGCCGCCGGCGCAGGGCGCGCTGGTCAAGCGCGGCGGCCTCGCCTATCCGGCATTGCGCGGCGCCAACCAACTGCTCAACGCTGCTGCGGTGATGACGGTGCTCGATGCCGTGCGTGGGCGCATCCCCGTGTCGATGCAGGCCATTCGCCAGGGGCTGATGCTGGTCGAGGTGCCCGGCCGCTTCCAGGTCCTGCCGGGCCGTCCGGCGGTGGTGCTGGACGTTGCCCACAACCCTCAGGCTGCGGGCGTGCTGGCCGAGAATCTGGGAAGCATGGGCTTTCATCCGGAAACCTGGGCGGTGCTTGGCATGCTTGGTGACAAGGACGTCGAAGGTGTCGTGGCGCGGCTCAAGGGCCGGATCGATCACTGGCTGCTTGCCGATCTGCCCGGTCCGCGCGGCCTCAAGGCCGAGGAGCTGGCGCTGCGCCTGCACATGGCAGGCGTCGAAGCCGGCATCCGCTGCTTCCCTTCGCCGAAAGATGCCTATGCTGCGGCGCAGCAGGAGGCGGGGGAGGGTGATAGAATCGTGGCCTTCGGCTCCTTCCTGACCGTTGCCGAAGTGCTCGACGTGGTGAAAGCGGGCAGACACTGACGAGATCGTTTCGTGAGCGACGCAGAAAACCTCGATATAAAGAAACGTGCCCGGCGCAGGCTGGTGGGCGCGATCGCACTTGCGCTGCTGGCTGCGATCATTCTGCCGATGATGATGGAGCAGGAGCCCCATCCGGTCAGCGGCGACATCCAGATCACGATTCCGGACCGCGATGCCGCTGTCGGCCAGCGTCCGAATGCGGCTGCGGAAGAACCTGCACTCGCGGCTGCAGCCACGCCTGCGCCGGAGGAACAGGCGCCGCCTTCGGTCGTCGAAGCGCCGCCGCCTGCGCCGGCGAAACCCGAAAGCCGGGCAGAGGTGCCGGCCGCCGGATTGCCGGCCACCGGATCGCCGGCCGTTCCTGCCACGAGGCCTGCGGCGCCGAAGCCCGAAGCGCCCAAGCCTGCACTGGCACGGCCTGCTGCCGATGAAGCGGCCGAAGCCGCGCGCGCGCGTGCAGCGATCGAAGGCCGCGAAGTGCCGAAGGCCCAGGCGTCCAAGGGCGAAACCTTCGTCCTGCAGATCGGTGCCTTTGGCGATGCAGCCAAGGCTGCGCGCGTTGCTGCCGATCTCAAGAAGCAGGGCTTTGCGGCCTATACCGAAAAGGCCGGCAACGTCACGCGCGTGCGCGTCGGCCCCGTCACCGGCAGGAGCGCCACCGACAAGATGGCCGAGCAACTGCGGGCGCTGGGTTACAGTACCGTGATCACGCCGCGCTGACTGCTTCCGCATGACGGTATTCGACTACGTGTTTCTCGGCATCCTGGCCTTGTCCGCGGCTGTGGGCATGTGGCGTGGCCTGGTCAGCGAGGTCATGGCCGTGGCCGCCTGGGTGCTCGCGCTTTTCGCTGCCTGGCGCTATAACGAACAGGCGGCTTGGGTCTTTGCCGGGTTCATTGCCGAACCCTTGTGGCGGCAGGTGGCAGGCGGCGCACTGGTCGTCGTGGGCGTGTTGATTCTGGTGGCGCTGGTCCGCTACCTGCTGCGCCAGTTGCTGCGCGCTGCAGGCCTGGGCGCGACCGATCGCTTCTTCGGTGCCTTGTTCGGCATCGCGCGTGGCTTGCTGGTGGCGCTGGTGGTGGTGCTGATCGGCGGGCTCGCCGGTCTGTCCCGCGAGCCCTGGTGGTCGCAGGCCTTGTTCTCGCCACCGTTGGAAACGGCGGTTCTTGCCGCCAAACCCTGGCTGCCCGAAGTGGTGGCCGACAAGATTCGATTCAGATAGGCGAAATCCTCATGTGCGGAATTCTCGGGGTCGTCGCGACCTCTCCGGTGAACCAGCTTCTGTACGATGGCCTCCAGGTGCTGCAGCACCGCGGGCAGGATGCGGCAGGCATCGCCACCGCCGAAGGCGGGCGTTTCCACATGCACAAGGGCTCGGGCCTGGTGCGAGACGTGTTCCGCACGCGCAACATGCGCAATCTCGAAGGCAACTGGGGCATCGGGCACGTTCGTTATCCGACTGCGGGCTCTGCATACAACGCCGCGGAGGCCCAGCCCTTCTACGTCAATTCGCCTTTCGGCCTGCTGCTGGCGCACAACGGCAACCTGACGAATTCCGACGCGCTCAAGCGCGAGATCTTCCTGTCGGACCTGCGCCACATCAACACCAGCAGCGATTCCGAAGTGCTGCTGAACGTGCTGGCGCACGAGCTGCAGGCGGCCTGTAACGGCCTGAAGCTCGACGAGGAGGCGGTGTTCCGTGCCGTCGCCGGTGTCCATCGCCGCTGCCGCGGCGCCTATGGCGTGGTGGTGATGATCGCCGGCTACGGCCTGCTCGCCTTCCGCGACCCCTATGGCATCCGTCCGCTGGTGATCGGCCGCAACGAGGCCGAAGCCGGTACCGAATGGCTGGTGGCGTCCGAATCGGTGGCGCTCGACGTGCTGGGCTTCAAGCTGCTGCGCGACGTCGCGCCGGGCGAGGCGGTGCTGATCGATACCGATGGCAACTTCCATAGCCGCCAGTGTGCCGAGCAGACCGTGCAGGCGCCGTGCATGTTCGAATTCGTCTACCTGGCGCGGCCCGATTCGATCATCGACGGCGTGTCGGTGTACGAGTCGCGCATGAAGATGGGCGAATACCTCGCCGACAAGATGAAGCGCACGATGCCGCACGTCGAGATCGACGTCGTGATCCCGATCCCGGACTCCAGCCGGCCGTCGGCCCTGCAGATGGCCGAGCGCCTGGGGCTGCCGTTCCGCGAAGGCTTCGTCAAGAACCGCTACATCGGCCGGACCTTCATCATGCCGGGGCAGGCGACGCGAAAGAAATCGGTGCGCCAGAAGCTGAACACCATCCACCAGGAGTTCAGGGGCAAGAGCGTGCTGCTGGTCGACGATTCCATCGTGCGCGGCACGACCAGCAAGGAGATCGTCAACATGGCGCGGGAAGCCGGCGCGCGGAAGGTTTATCTCGCCTCGGCGGCGCCGCCGGTGCGCCATGCCAACGTCTACGGCATCGACATGCCGACGCGCGGCGAACTGATCGCATCGGACCGCAGCGAGGAGGAAATCTGCCGCGAGATCGGTGCCGACGGCCTGATCTACCAAGATCTGGACGACCTGAAGGCGTCGGTTCGGGCGCTGAATCCTTCGCTCAGTTTCTTCGAGACGTCCTGCTTCGACGGCTGCTACGTGACCGGTGACATCACTGCCGAATACCTGAATGGCGTCGAGAATCAGCGCGGCGAGGACAAGCCCGCCAAGGGCGACCTCCATGACGACGAGGGGGGGCAGCTCGACCTCAATCTTGCCTCCGGCTCTGACAACTGAACCGATATCTCAAACTGCAATGACGCTCCCTGAAGACCTCAAGCTCCATCCGGACACGCTGGCAATCCGCTCCGGCATCGAACGCAGCCAGTTCGGCGAACACGGCGAAGCGATGTACCTGACCTCGAGCTTCGTGTTCGAGAATGCGGCACAGGCTGCGGCGCGTTTCTCGGGCGAGGAAGAAGGCAACGTCTACGCCCGCTTCTCGAACCCGACCGTGACCGCGATGCAGACGCGGCTCGCCGCGCTCGAAGGCGCCGAAGCCTGCGTGGCGACGGCATCCGGCATGTCGGCGATCCTGTCGCTGGTCATGGCGACCATGCAGGCCGGCGACCATATCGTTGCCTCCAACGGCCTGTTCGGCGCCACTCAGCAGCTGTTCGGCAACATCCTGTCGAAGTTCGGCATCGAGACCAGCTTCGTGCCGGCGACCGATCTCGAGGCCTACCGCAAGGCGGTGAAGCCGCGTACTCGGCTGTTCTTCGTCGAGACGCCGTCCAACCCGCTGACCGAAGTGGTCAACATCTCTGCGGTGGCGGCAATCGCGCATGATGCCGGTGCGATCCTCGCGGTGGATAACTGCTTCTGCACACCGGCGCTGCAGCGTCCGCTGGAACTCGGCGCGGATGTCGTCGTGCATTCGGCGACCAAGTACCTGGACGGCCAGGGTCGCGTGCTGGGCGGCGCAGTGGCGGGCAAAAAGGTGATCACCGAAGAAGTCTTCCGTTTCCTGCGCACGGCCGGGCCGACGCTGTCGCCGTTCAACGCCTGGGTGATCCTGAAGGGCATGGAAACCCTGCGCATCCGCATGGAAGCGCAGTCGGCCGCGGCGCTGGAACTGGCCCGCTGGCTCGAGACCCAGCCGGGCGTGGCCCGCGTGTATTACCCCGGCCTGCCGTCGCACCCGCAGCACGAACTGGCGATGCGCCAGCAGAAATCCGGCGGCGCTATCGTCAGCTTCGACGTCAAGGGCGGGCGCGAGGCGGCATGGAGAGTGGTCGATTCGACGCGCCTGATGTCGATCACCGCCAACCTTGGCGATACCAAGACCACGATCACCCATCCGGCGACGACCACGCACGGCCGCATCACGGCGGAGGCGCGCGCTGCGGCAGGTATCGGCGACGGCCTGCTGCGCGTTGCGGTGGGGTTGGAAGCCGTGGAGGATTTGAAGGCGGATCTGGCGCGAGGCCTTCAAGCCTGAGGAGAGTGGCCCGATCAGCGGGCGCCTCATGCAGAAGGCATCTGACGGCCGGGAAGTGATCGGCAACCAATAGGAACGGGGCGAATGCCCCGTTCGCCGTTTTCAGTTCCGGAACTCGGACCGACGAAGCGGAACTACCGTAGCAGTATCTACTCAGTCCGGCGTGCCGGCTTCGGTGGTGAACTGCCGGCCGTCGAAGGTGAGCCAGCGCGGTTCGCCGTGCCAGTCGGCAAGCACCCAGCGGATGCGCTGCCGACCATCGACGGCATGGACATGGCGTGCCGGGCGATGGGTATGGCCATGCACCAGCACCGCGGCGTCAGCCGTATGGAACAGCGCGGCGACCGCGTCGGCATTGACGTCCATGATCTCCATGGCTTTCGTCTGCTTGGCGGCTTCGCTCTTCCGGCGCAGGCTTTCGATGAAGGCCTTGCGCGCGGCCAGCGGCTGGGCGAGGAAGCCACGCTGCCACGCGGGGTCGTGGACCTGGCGGCGATAGGCCTGATAGGCGAGATCGTCGGTGCATAGCACGTCGCCGTGGCTCAGCAGCAGGGCGGGCGTATCCGCAGCCTGGCCGAAGCGGACCAGGCAGGGGTCGGGCAGCAGCGTGAGGCCGGCGGCCAGGGCGAAACCGTCGCCAGCCAGCAGGTCGCGATTGCCGCGAATGAAGAATACCGCGACACCCGCGTCCGAGACGGCCCGGATGGCGGCGCACATCCGTTGATTGAAAGCGTCGTCGAGATCGTCGTCGCCCGCCCAGTATTCGAACAGGTCGCCGAGGATGAACAGGCTGGCGGCCTCGAGAGCCGGCCCCTGAAGGAACTCGATGAAGGCTTCGGCGGTGTCGGGCGCGTCCTCGGCCAGGTGCAGGTCCGAAATGAACAATGCCGGCAGCCTCGCATGGAAGGCTGCCGGCATGCGGGCCAGCGAGTCCCCGGGGACCCGCTGATCGGCCTGGCTGTCAGACAACTTCGGCGCGCTCGATGACCACGTCTTCCTTCGGCACGTCCTGGTGGAAGCCGCTGGAGCCGGTCTTGACCTTGCGGATCGCGTCAACCACGTCCATGCCGTCGCTGACCTTGCCGAACACGCAGTAGCCCCAGCCCTGCAGGTCGGGCGAGCGGAAGTTCAGGAAGTCGTTGTCGGCGACGTTGATGAAGAACTGCGCGGTGGCCGAATGCGGCGCCTGGGTGCGGGCCATGGCGATGGTGCCGCGTTCGTTCTTGAGGCCGTTGTCGGCTTCGTTCTTGATCTGCTCGCCGGTCGGCTTCTGGTCCATGCCCGGGGTGAAGCCGCCGCCCTGGATCATGAAGCCGTCGATGACGCGGTGGAAGATGGTGTTGTCGTAGTGGCCGGCTTCGACGTAGGCGATGAAATTGGCCACGGTCTGCGGCGCCTTGTCGGCGTCGAGTTCGAGGGTGATGACGCCGTGGTTGGTGTGCAGCTTGACTGCCATGTGCTTGCTCCTGGGGAAAATTGTTGGGGATGCGAGGCTTGCTTACTTGCCCGCTTTCTTTGCCGGGGCTTTCTCGAGCACGCTGGCGTTCTCGATGATCACCGCCTCGACCGGCACGTTCTGGTGGAAGCCGCGATTGCCGGTCTGCACCTTGGCGATCTTGTCGACCACGTCCATGCCCTTGACGACCTTGCCGAACACCGCATAGCCCCAGCCGTCGCGCGAGGGATAGTCGAGGAAGGTGTTGGGGACCAGGTTGATGAAGAATTGCGAGCTGGCCGAATGAGGATCGGCGGTGCGGGCCATCGCCAGCGTGCCGCGCTCGTTCTTGAGGCCGTTCTTCGCTTCGTTCTCGACCGGGGCGCGGGTGCTCTTCTGCTTCATGTCGGCGTCGAAGCCGCCGCCCTGGACCATGAAGCCGTCGATGACGCGGTGGAACACGGTGCCGTTGTAGAAGCCGTCCTTGACGTACTGGACGAAGTTCTCGGCGGATTTGGGCGCCTTGTCGGCAAAGACTTCGACGACGATCTCGCCCTGGCTGGTCTTGAGTTCGACCATCGGGTTGGCGGCGAGGGCGCCGAGGCTGGTCAGGGCGGTCGATGCCAGCGCGGCAAAGGCTATCAGGTGCTTTTTCATGGAATCTCCGGTGCGCGGCCGTGGGGCCGGATGGGTGGCGGCCGGGAAAATGGCAGGCATTGCGGCCGTGGTATATTTGCGGCCTTCGACTGCCGGCCCGGCGCCTGGGTGACGCGGGATTCTAGCAACAAGCCCCCCCCCCTCACAATTGCGCTGCCGCCGATCCGGCCTTCAACCGATCTTCCCCTCCGTTTTTTCCATCCGCCGATGCTTTCCATCTACAACACCCTGACGCGCAGCAAGGAAGCCTTCACCCCGATCGAACCCGGCAAGGTCCGCATGTATGTGTGCGGCATGACGGTGTATGACTTCTGCCACCTCGGCCACGCGCGCGTGATGGTGGTGTTCGACATGGTGGCGCGCTGGCTGCGCGCCAGCGGGCTGGATATGAACTACGTGCGCAACATCACCGACATCGATGACAAGATCATCCGCCGCGCGCAGGAGAACGGCGAGTCGATCCGCCAGCTGACCGACCGCTTCATCGCCGCGATGCACGAGGACGCCGATGCGCTCGGCGTGCTGCGCCCCGACCACGAGCCGCGCGCCACCGACTACGTCGTCCAGATGCAGAGCCTGATCTCGCGCCTCGAACAGAAAGGCCTGGCCTACGTCGCCGCCAACCGCGACGTCTGCTATGCGGTGCGCAAGTTCGACGGCTACGGCAAGCTGTCGGGCAAGTCGCTCGACGAGCTGCGGGCCGGCGAGCGGGTGGATGTCGCGCAGGACAAGAACGATCCGCTCGACTTCGTGCTGTGGAAGCACGCCAAGGTCGAAGAGCCGGGCGAAGTGAAGTGGGATTCGCCCTGGGGCGCTGGCCGTCCGGGCTGGCACATCGAATGCTCGGCGATGAGTTCCGAACTGCTGGGTGACCACTTCGACATCCACGGCGGCGGCATGGACCTGCAGTTTCCGCACCACGAGAACGAGATCGCCCAGTCCGAAGGCGCGCACGGCCACGCCTTCGTCAATTACTGGATGCACAACGGCTTCGTGCGTGTCGATGACGAGAAGATGTCGAAGTCGCTCGGCAACTTCTTCACCATTCGCGAAGTGCTGCAGAAGTACGACGCCGAAGTGGTGCGCTTCTTCATCTTGCGCGCCCATTACCGCAGCGCGCTGAACTACTCGGATGCGCATCTCGAGGATGCGCGCAGCGCGCTGACGCGGCTCTACACGGCCTTGAAGAACGTGCCGGCCGAAGGCGAGGGCGAGGTCGATTGGGACGAAGCCCATGCGAAGCGTTTCTGCGCGGCGATGGATGACGATTTCAACACCGCCGAAGCGATGGCGGTGCTGTTCGAGCTGGCCAACGAGGTCAATCGCAGCGTGTCGCCGGGACTGGCGCGGCAGCTGAAGGCGCTGGGCGCGGTGCTCGGCCTGCTGCAGCGCGATCCGGTGGCTTTCCTGCAGGCGGGAACACCGGATGCCGACGGGCTGGATGCGACGGCGATCGAAGCACGCATCGCCGCACGTGCGGCAGCCAAGAAGAACAAGGACTACGCCGAAGCCGACCGTATCCGCGCCGAACTGGCCGAAGCCGGCGTCGTGCTGGAGGATGGTGCGGGCGGCACGACCTGGCGCCGCGCCTGAGCGGTGTCCTGTCGGGGCGGAGCAGCCCCGATGACGAAAAAATGGCCTGCCATCTCCCGGATGGCAGGCCATTTTCATGCCTGGACAGGCGCGCCGGAAGAGCCGTGCGAGCGGATGGGCCGGCGAGGCCCATCGTCGCGGCCGCTCAGGTGCCGAAGAAATCCTTCACCTTGTCCATCCAGGACTTGGCCTTCGGGTTGTGGCGGTCGGCGTTGCCGCTGGATATCTCCTCGAATTCGCGCAGCAGTTCCTTCTGGCGCTCGGTGAGATTGACCGGCGTCTCGACCACGACATGGCAGAGCAGATCGCCATGCACCTGGCTGCGCACGTTCTTGATCCCCTTGCCGCGCAAGCGGAAGACCTTGCCGCTCTGCGTCTCGGCCGGGATCTTCAGCCGCGCCATGCCTTCCAGCGTCGGGATCTCGATCTCGCCGCCGAGCGCCGCGGTGGTGAAGCTCAGCGGCATCTCGCAGTGCAGATCGTCATGGTCGCGCTCGAACACGGCGTGCTTGCGGATGTGGATCTCGACGTAGAGATCGCCCGGCGGGCCGCCATTGACGCCCGGTTCGCCGTGGCCGCCGTGGCGCAGGCGCATGCCTTCGTCGATGCCGGCGGGGATCTTCACTTCCAGTGTCTTGTGCTTCTTGACCCGACCGGCGCCGCTGCAGTCGCGGCAGGGGTCGGGGATGATCTTGCCGCTGCCGTGGCACTTCGGGCAGGTCTGCTGGATCGAGAAGAAACCTTGCTGCACCCGCACCTGGCCGTGGCCGTTGCAGGTGGGGCAGGTCTTCGGCTGAGTGCCGGGCTTGGCGCCGCTGCCGTGGCAGGTGCCGCATTCCTCGACGGTGGGGATGCGGATGGTCTTTTCGGCACCGCGGGCGGCTTCCTCGAGCGTGATCTCGAGGTTGTAGCGCAGATCGGCGCCGCGATAGACGTTCGAGCGCCCGCCGCGGCCGCCGCCGAACAGGTCGCCGAAGATGTCGCCGAAGGCATCGGCGAAGCCGCCTTCGAAGCCCTGGCCGCCACCCATCGACTGGTCAACGCCGGCGTGGCCGTAACGATCGTAGGCGGCCCGCTTCTGCGCGTCGGAGAGCATCTCGTAGGCCTCCTTGGCCTCCTTGAACTTCTCCTCGGCTTCCTTGTTGTCCGGATTGCGGTCCGGGTGGTGCTTCATGGCCAGCTTGCGGTAGGCCTTCTTGATCTCGTCGTCGCCGGCGTCGCGGTTGACGCCGAGTACGTCGTAGTAATCCCTTTTGGACATGGTGCTTCGCTCAGTCTGGTCTCAAGCAAAGGCCGAGCCGGCGCCGGAGCAGGCTCCGGCGGGGCTCGGCCACGAAGGATTCGCCAGAACGACGATTACTTCTTGTCCTTCACTTCGGTGAATTCGGCATCCACCACGTCGGCGTCGTCGGCCTTGCCGCCGGACGACTGGGCGCCGGCGCCAGCCTGATCACCGCCTTCGGCCTGGGCCTGGGCATACATCTGCTCGCCCAGCTTCTGCGCGGCCGTCGCCAGGGCCTGGCTCTTGGCTTCGATGCCGTCCTTGTCGGAGCCCTTGATCGCCTCTTCGGCATCCTTGATCGCGGCTTCGATCCTGGCCTTGTCGTCGTCGCTCAGCTTGTCGCCGTACTCGCCCAGCGCCTTGCGCGTCGAATGCACCAACGCGTCGCACTGGTTGCGCGCGTCGACCAGCTCGTGCGCCTTCTTGTCTTCCTCGGCGTGCGCCTCGGCGTCGCGCACCATGCGCTCGACTTCGTCGTCCGACAGGCCGGAGTTGGCCTGGATCTTGATCTTGTTCTCCTTGCCGGTGGCCTTGTCCTTGGCCGATACGTGCAGGATGCCGTTGGCATCGATGTCGAAGGTGACCTCGATCTGCGGCATGCCGCGCGGTGCCGGCGGGATGTCGGACAGGTTGAACTGGCCCAGGCTCTTGTTGCCGGAAGCCATCTCGCGCTCGCCCTGCAGCACGTGGATGGTCACTGCGCTCTGGTTGTCGTCGGCGGTGGAGAACACCTGCGAGGCCTTAGTCGGGATCGTGGTGTTCTTCTGGATCAGCTTGGTCATCACGCCGCCCAGGGTCTCGATGCCGAGCGACAGCGGGGTGACGTCGAGCAGCAGCACGTCCTTGACTTCGCCCTGCAGCACGCCGCCCTGGATCGAGGCGCCGACGGCCACGGCTTCGTCGGGGTTCACGTCCTTGCGCGGCTCCTTGCCGAAGAATGCCTTGACCTTCTCCTGCACCATCGGCATGCGGGTCTGGCCGCCGACCAGGATCACGTCGTCGATGTCGGACACCTTCAGGCCGGCATCCTTCAGTGCGACGCGGCAGGGCTCGATCGAACGCTCGACCAGATCCTCGACCAGCGCCTCGAACTTGGCACGGGTGATCTTGACCGCCAGGTGCTTCGGTCCCGAGGCGTCGGCGGTGATGTAGGGCAGGTTGACCTCGGTCTGCTGGCCGGACGACAGCTCGATCTTGGCCTTTTCGGCTGCTTCCTTCAGGCGCTGCAGCGCGAGCACGTCGTTCTTGAGGTCGACGCCCTGTTCCTTCTTGAACTCGGTGACGATGTAGTCGATCAGGCGCTGGTCGAAGTCCTCGCCGCCGAGGAAGGTGTCGCCGTTGGTCGCCAGCACTTCGAACTGGTGCTCGCCGTCGAGGTCGGCGATCTCGATGATCGAGATGTCGAAGGTACCGCCGCCGAGGTCATACACCGCGATCTTGGAGTCGCCCGGCTTCTTGTCCATGCCGAAGGCGAGCGCGGCGGCGGTCGGCTCGTTGATGATGCGCTTGACTTCCAGGCCGGCGATGCGGCCGGCGTCCTTGGTGGCCTGGCGCTGGCTGTCGTTGAAGTAGGCCGGCACGGTGATGACGGCTTCGGTCACTTCCTCGCCGAGGTAGTCTTCGGCGGTCTTCTTCATCTTGCGCAGCACTTCGGCCGATACCTGCGGCGGCGCGATCTTCTTGCCGCGCACTTCGACCCAGGCGTCGCCGTTGTCGGCCTTGGCGATGGTGAAGGGCATCAGGTCGATGTCCTTCTGCACTTCCTTCTCTTCGAAGCGGCGGCCGATCAGGCGCTTGATCGCGAACAGGGTGTTCCTGGCGTTGGTGACGGCCTGGCGCTTGGCCGGCGCGCCGCACAGGATTTCACCGTCTTCGGCATAGGCGACCACCGACGGGGTGGTGCGCGCGCCTTCGGAGTTCTCGATGACCTTCGGCTTGCCGCCTTCCATCACGGAAACGCAGCTGTTGGTGGTGCCGAGGTCGATGCCGATGATCTTGCCCATGAAAGTTCCTTTGTGTCTGAATGAGGTGAGGGAGCGGCGTGGCCGTCCGGTCTGGTTCGAATATGGGGCGGCGCGGCGCGGTTTCAAGCCGCCGCGCGCAGATTCCTTACTGTGCCTTGGCTTTGGCGACCATCACCAGTGCCGGGCGGATGACGCGCTCGTTGAGCAGATAGCCCTTCTGCAGCACGGTGACGACGGTGTTGGGTTCGGCATCCGCCTCGATGGCGCTGATCGCCTGGTGCTTGTTCGGATCGAACTTCTGGCCGAGCGGATTTTCTTCCGCCAGGCTGGCGCCTTCGAAGGCGGCGACGAGCTGCTTGAGCGTCAGCTCCACGCCTTCGCGCAGGTTCTCGAGGGTCTGGTTTTCCACCGCGAGCGCGGCTTCCAGGCTGTCCTTGACCGGCAGCATCGCGCCGGCGAACTTCTCGGCAGCGAACTTGCCTGCCTTGGCGATGTCTTCCTGCGCGCGGCGGCGGATGTTCTCGGTCTCGGCCTTGGCGCGCAGCCAGGCGTCGTGGTGTTCGGCGGCTTTCAACTCGGCCTGGCGCAGACTTTCTTCCAGGGCGTCCAGCGCGCTCGCCTTGCTGTCTTCTGCGGCCGGAGCATCTCCGGCGGGAGCGGTCTGCTGTTCGATTTCCGGCATGGCGTTCGGATTCTGGCTCGGGTCCTGCATGGGTTCTTGCTCCCTGTTGATGACTGTTCCTCGCCGTCATGTTGGGGCGAGCGGTTCGATTTCAAGAGGAAATTTTTGCTCGGGAGGCAGCCATTGCGGCAGGCTGCGTGCTGGCGCACAATAGCCCCCGCCGGAATTGGAGGAGGAGTGGCCCGCCCAGTCCGCGTCCTTCCGGACGTCAAGTGATGCTTGGCGTTTGCCTGTGTCAATGTTGTTGAATGTGTTCCTGATAGTCAGGAAGCCATAGGAGATATCGATGAAATTGAAGAAAGTTGCTGCCTGCGTCCTGCTGTCTGCCGCTGTCGCCCCGGCCTGGGCTGCCTGCGAGGCCACCATCGAAGGCAACGACATGATGCAGTTCAACGCCAAGGAAATCGTGGTCAACAAGAGCTGCAAGCAGTTCACCGTCACCCTGAAGCACACCGGCAAGCTGGCCAAGGCTGCGATGGGCCACAACTGGGTGCTGGCGAAGGATGCCGACGTCAAGGATCTGGCTGCCGAGGGTGCCAAGGCAGGCCCTGCCAAGGATTACCTGAATGACGGCGATGCGCGCATCGTCGCTCATACCAAGCTGATCGGTGGCGGCGAGTCCGATTCGGTCACGTTCGATGTTTCCAAGCTTGCTGCCGGCCAGAAGTACACCTACTTCTGCTCTTTCCCCGGCCACTGGGCAGTGATGAAGGGCGAACTGAAGTTCTGATCGGCCGTTTGCCGTTCGGGCCCGATGCGGCTCCGGACGGCATGGCAGGATGAAGGGGGAGCGCGTGCCGTGCTCCCCCTTTTTGCATGAGAGGGGGCGTCTGATGCCCTGCCGACATGCTTGCGAGCCCCTGGATTGTTTTTGGCGCGTGATTTTCCGGCGCATGTTGCGCGCCCCTTTGCCCGTCGTCCCCGTGTACCGCTCCTTTGACGGCTCTGCGACTGCAGTTCGGTCGAGAGAGGGGGCTCGTGGTAGCATTGACCGTTTTTGATTCAAGCGGCTTATGCCGCCTTCGAGCATGACCCAGTTCGCCAAGGAAACACTGCCGATCAGCCTCGAAGAGGAGATGCGGCACTCCTATCTCGATTACGCCATGAGCGTGATCGTGGGCCGCGCGCTCCCCGATGCGCGCGACGGCCTCAAGCCGGTGCACCGCCGTGTGCTGTTCGCGATGCACGAGCTGTCCAACGACTGGAACCGTGCCTACAAGAAATCCGCGCGTATCGTCGGCGACGTCATCGGTAAATACCATCCGCACGGCGACACCGCGGTGTATGACACCATCGTGCGCATGGCGCAGGATTTCTCGTTGCGCTACATGCTGGTCGACGGCCAGGGCAACTTCGGTTCGGTCGACGGCGACAACGCCGCGGCGATGCGCTACACCGAAATCCGCATGGCGCGCATCGGCCACGAACTGCTGGCCGACATCGACAAGGAGACGGTCGACTTCGGGCCGAACTACGACGGCTCGGAGAAGGAGCCGCTGGTCATGCCGGCGCGCATTCCAAACCTGCTGATCAACGGTTCGAGCGGCATCGCGGTCGGCATGGCGACCAACATCCCGCCGCACAACCTGGGCGAGATCGTCGACGCCTGCCTGAAGCTGCTGGCAGAGCCGGACACCGACATCGAGGCGCTGATCGACATCGTCAAGGCGCCCGATTTCCCGACTGCCGGCCTGATCTACGGCCTGCACGGCGTGCATGAAGGCTACCGCACCGGCCGTGGCAGGGTGGTGATGCGCGCGCGCACCCACTTCGAGCCGATCGGCAAGACCGACCGCCAGGCCATCGTCGTCGATGAGCTGCCTTACCAGGTCAACAAGCGCACCCTGCAGGAGCGCATGGCCGAGCTGGTCAACGAAAAGAAGATCGAAGGCATCAGCGAGATCCGCGACGAGTCCGACAAGTCCGGCATGCGCCTGGTGGTCGAGCTCAAGCGCGGCGAGATGCCCGAGGTGGTGCTGAACAAGCTGTTCAAGCACACCCAGCTGCAGGACAGCTTCGGCATGAACATGGTGGCGCTGGTCGATGGCAAGCCGCGCCTGCTGAACCTGAAGCAGATGCTGGTGTGCTTCCTCGAGCACCGGCGCGAGGTCGTCACCCGCCGCACCATCTTCGAACTGCGCAAGGCGCGCGACCGCGGCCACATCCTCGAAGGCCTGGCGGTGGCGCTGTCGAACGTCGACGAGATCATCGCCCTGATCAAGGCCGCGCCGACGCCGGCCGATGCCAAGCGCGGCCTGATGGAGCGCACCTGGCGCTCGCCGCTGGTCGAGGAGATGCTGTCGCGGGCGATGGCCGACAGCTACCGGCCGGAAGGGCTGGATGCGCAGTTTGGCCTGTCGGCGCAGGGTTATCGCCTGTCCGAGGCCCAGGCCCAGGCCATCCTGGAACTGCGCCTGCAGCGCCTGACCGGGCTGGAGCAGGACAAGATCGTCGGCGAGTACCGCGAAGTGATGGACATCATCACCGACCTGCTCGACATCCTTGCCCGCCCCGAGCGCATCACCGCGATCATCGTCGAGGAGCTGAGCGCGATCCGCAACCAGTTCGGCGATCCGCGCCGCTCGGAACTGGTGATGAACACCGCCGAGATCAACATCGAGGACCTGATCACGCCGGAAGACATGGTCGTGACCCTGTCGCACACCGGCTACTTCAAGCGCCAGCCGCTGGCCGACTACCGCGCCCAGCGCCGCGGCGGCCGCGGCAAGCAGGCGACCTCGATGAAGGACGAGGACTTCATCGACCATCTCTTCGTCGCCAACACCCACGACACCGTGCTGTGCTTCTCCAGCCGCGGCCGCTGCTACTGGCTGAAGGTGTACGAAGTGCCCGAAGGCACGCGCAACTCGCGCGGCAAGCCGATCGTCAATCTGTTCCCGCTGGTCGAAGGCGAGAAGATCACCGCCGTGCTGCCGATCAAGGAATTCGACGAGGAACACTTCGTCTTCATGGCGACCTCGGAAGGCACGGTCAAGAAGACCGCGCTGTCGGCCTTCTCCAACCCGCGCAAGGCCGGCATCATCGCGGTCAATCTGGATGACGGCGACCACCTGATCGGCGTCGCCATCACCGACGGCCAATGCGACGTGATGCTGTTCTCCGACGCCGGCAAGGCAGTGCGCTTCGCCGAGACCGACGTGCGCCCGATGGGCCGCGAAGCGCGCGGCGTGCGCGGCATGATGCTGGAAGACGGCCAGGCCGTGATCGCGATGCTGGTGGCCAAGGACGAGTCGCAGTCGGTGCTGACCGCGACCGAGAACGGCTACGGCAAGCGCACGCCGGTGGCCGAATACACCCGCCACGGCCGCGGCACCAAGGGCATGATCGCGATCCAGACCTCCGACCGCAACGGCAAGCTGGTCGGCGCGGTGCTGGTCGAGCCGGCCGACGAGGTGATGCTGATCTCGACCGGCGGCGTGCTGATCCGCACCAGCGTCGAGAGCATCCGCGAGATGGGCCGCTCGACCCAGGGCGTGACCCTGATCAATCTCGATGACGGCACTTTCCTCGCCAGCATCGAGAAGGTGGCGGAGTCGGAGTCCGACGAAAGCATGCGTGAGCCCGATGAAGCCGAGGGCGCCGAGAGCGAGCCGGGTGCCGCGGCCGACGGCGATGCGCAGGATGGCAACGGCGGCGAGGGCGATGCGCCTGCTGCCGACGGACAGGGAGAGGCCTGATGAGCCGCGTATGGAACTTCAGCGCCGGCCCGGCTGTGCTGCCCGAGGAAGTGCTGCGCCAGGCCGCCGACGAGATGCTCGACTGGCAGGGTTCGGGCATGGGTGTGATGGAGATGAGCCACCGCGGCAAGGAGTTCACCTCGATCGCCACCCAGGCCGAAGCCGACCTGCGCGAGCTGCTGGCCGTGCCGGCCAACTACCGCATCCTGTTCATGCAGGGCGGGGCGATCGCGGCGAACGCGATCATCCCGATGAACCTGATCGGCGACAAGCAGGTGGCCGACTACGTCGTCACCGGCTCGTGGTCGCAGAAATCTGAAAAGGAAGCGCGCAAGTACGCCCAGGTGAATATCGCCGCCACCTCGGCGGCGAGCGGCTTCACCACGGTGCCGCCGATGGCGGAGTGGAAATTGTCGGCCGATCCGGCCTATGTCTTCACCTGCACCAACGAGACCATCGGCGGCGTCGAATATCCCTTCGAGCCCGATCTGGCACGGATCGGCCGCGGCGAAGTGCCGGTGGTGGCCGACATGTCCTCGCACATCCTGTCGCGCGTGATCGACGTGTCGAAATACGGCTTGATCTTCGGCGGCGCGCAGAAGAACATCGGCCCGGCCGGCCTGACCATCGTCATCGTGCGCGAAGACCTGCTCGGCCGCGCGATGCCGCATTGTCCGGCGGCCTTCGATTTCAGGACCGTGGCCGAAAACGCGTCGATGTACAACACGCCGCCGACCTACGGCATCTACATCGCCGGCCTGGTGTTCCAGTGGATCAAGCGCCAGGGCGGCGTGGCGGCGATGGAAGCGCAGAACATCGCCAAGGCGGAACTGCTGTACGGCTTCCTCGACGGCAGCGATTTTTATGAAAATCGCGTCGATCCGGCCTGCCGTTCGCGCATGAACGTGCCTTTCTTCCTGAAGGACGAGAGCCTCAACGACGCTTTCCTGGCCGAGACGAAGACTGCCGGCCTGATGCAGTTGAAGGGCCACAAGTCGGTCGGAGGCATGCGAGCGTCGATCTACAACGCAATGCCGCTGGCCGGGGTGCAGGCGCTGGTGGACTTCATGCGCGACTTTGCCGCGCGCAAGGCTTGAATCGAAGGACCGAGCATGAGCGACGAACTGCTGAAGCTGCGCAACGAAATCGACCGCCTCGACGAGGAAATCCTCGTCCGCCTGTCCGAGCGTGCGCGCTGTGCACAGCGTGTGGGCGAGGTGAAGCAGGGCAAGCCCCCGTTCTACCGTCCCGAGCGCGAAGCCCAGGTGCTGCGCCGTCTGGCTGAACTCAACCAGGGGCCGTTGCCGGCCGATTCGGTCAAGACCATCTTCCGCGAGATCATGTCGGCCTGCCTGGGGCTGGAGCATCCGCAGCGCGTTGCCTATCTCGGTCCGGCCGGGACTTTTTCCGAGAGCGCCAGCCGCAAGCAGTTCGGCTCCGCGCCCGGCTTCATGCCGATGGCGACGATCGAGGACGTGTTCCGCGCGGTCGAAGCCGGCAACGTCGATTACGGCGTCGTGCCGGTCGAGAATTCGACCGAAGGCGCGGTCAATATCACGCTCGACCTGCTGCTGGCGAGTCCGGTCAAGGTGTGCGGCGAAGTCAGGCTGCGCATCCATCAGCAACTGATGTCGCGTGCCGATGGCATCGGCGCCGCCAAGCGCCTGTATTCGCATGCGCAGTCGCTGGCGCAGTGCCACGAGTGGCTCAATCGAAATCTGCCGCACCTGCCGCGCATCCCGGTGGCAAGCAATGCCGAGGCGGCGCGGCTGGCGAGCGAGGACGCCGAGTCCTGCGCGATCGCGGGTGAGGCGGCAGCCCAGCTGTATGGCCTGAACATCCTGGCCCCGAACATCGAGGACAACCCCAACAACACCACGCGCTTCCTCGTCATCGCGAACCATGACGCCGGGCCTTCGGGCAGCGACCGCACGTCACTGGTGTTTTCGGCGCCGAACCGGCCGGGAGCGATCCATGCCTTGCTGGAGCCGCTGGCGCGCCACGGTGTGGACATGACCAAGCTGCAGTCGCGCCCTGCGCAGTCGGGCCTGTGGGAGTACGTGTTCTACGCCGACATCAACGGCCATCGCGATGATGCCGAAGTCGCCGCCGCGCTTGCGGAACTGGCCAATCGTGCTGCTTTCCTGAAGGTGCTCGGCTCCTATCCGATCGCCGCGATCTGACACTCTGAATCCAGGCATTCAACGAACGAGGCCACGTGCCATCAAGGAGACAGCCATGAGCGTAGCAAGCCGTGCCCCGGACCATATCCGCGCCATCATGCCCTACCAGCCGGGCAAGCCGATCTCCGAGCTGGCGCGGGAGATGGGGCTTGCCGAGTCCAGCATCGTCAAGCTCGCATCGAACGAGAATCCGCTGGGCATGAGCACGCGCGCCCGCGATGCGGCGCGCGCTGCATTGACCGATCTGGCGCGCTACCCGGATGGCGGCGCCTTCGCCTTGAAGGCGGCGCTGTGCCGCAAGCTCGAGGTGCAGCCCGAACAACTGGTGATCGGCAACGGCTCCAATGACATCCTCGAGATCGCCTCGCAGGCTTTCCTTCGCCCCGGGTGTTCGGCGGTGTATGCCCAGCATGCTTTCGCCGTCTATCCGCTGGCGACGCAGGCGCGCGGCGCGCGCGGCGTCGAAGTGCCGGCGCGGAACTTCGGCCACGACCTGGATGCAATGGCGGCAGCGATCTCGCCCGATACCCGCATCGTCTTCATCGCCAACCCCAACAATCCGACCGGAACTTTCCTGCCCGGCAAGGACATCGAGGCTTTCCTGGACAAGGTGCCGCGAGACGTGCTGGTGGTGCTCGACGAGGCCTATACCGAATACCTGGCGCCGGCGCAGCGCTACGATGCCATTGCCTGGATCGAGCGTTTTCCCAACCTGCTGGTGTCGCGCACTTTCTCCAAGGCCTACGGCCTGGCCGGACTGCGGGTAGGCTACGGCGTCGCGAATGCCGAGGTGGCGGACCTGATGAACCGGGTGCGCCAGCCCTTCAACGTCTCCAGCGTCGCGCTGGCGGCGGCCGAAGCGGCGCTGGCTGACGAGGAGTTCCTGGCGCAGTCGGCGGAACTGAACCGGCGCGGCATGCAGCAGCTCACCGATGCCTTCGTGGCGATGGGGCTGGAGTGGATTCCGTCGGCAGGCAACTTCGTCACCTTCAAGGTCGGTGATGCTGCCGGAGTCAACCGCGCCTTGCTGCAGCAGGGCGTGATCGTGCGGCCGATCGCCGGCTATGGCATGCCGCACTGGCTGCGGGTGTCGATCGGGTTGCCGGAAGAGAACGCGCGCTTCATTGCTGCGCTGAAGCGGGCGCTGGCCTGATGGAAGGCCGCAGGACTGCGCCGCTGATCGGCAGGCTCGTCATCTGCGGTGTCGGCCTGATCGGCGGCTCGTTCGCGCTCGGCCTGCGGCGTGCCGGGGCGGTCGGCCGCATCGTCGGCATCGGCCGGCGGCGCGAGCCGCTGGAGCGCGCACTGGAATTGGGTGTCATCGACGAGATCGCCGATGATTGGGCCTCGGCGCTGACCGGTGCCGACCTGGTGCTGCTCGCCGCGCCGGTGGGGCAGATGGATATGATCATGGCGACGATGGCGCCGCACCTGGGCGCCGGGACGGTGGTCACCGATGCCGGCAGCACCAAGCGCGACGTGATCGAAGCCATCCATCGCCACTTCGGTGCGCAGCTGCCGCAGATCGTCCCGGCCCATCCGATCGCGGGTGCCGAGAAGAGCGGCGTGGATGCCGCCTTTGCCGATCTCTACGTCAAGCGCAAGGTGGTGCTGACGCCGCTGCCCGAGAGCCGGGCCGATGCGGTCGAACTGGTGCGGGCGGCCTGGCTGGCCTGCGGCGCCAGTGTGGTCGACATGACGCCGCAGGACCACGACCGCGTGTTCGCCGCCGTCAGCCACCTGCCGCACTTGCTTGCTTTCGGCCTGGTGGACGACCTGGCTCGGCGCGACAATGCGCAATTGCTGTTTTCGCACGCGGCCAGCGGCTTCCGCGACTTCACCCGCATCGCCGGCAGCCATCCGGAAATGTGGCGCGACATCTGCGTCGCCAATCGGGTGGCGCTGCTGACCGAACTGGATGCCTATCTCGGCGAACTGGCCAGCCTGCGGCAGATGCTCGCGGCGGGCGATGGCAATGCACTCGAAACCGTCTTCGACCGCGCCCGGCGCGCCCGCAACGCCTGGGCCGAAGGCCTGCCGGTGCAGACGGCGGAATGACTCATCGACCGGGCCGGACTGTCAGCCGGCCCGGGATTCGTCCCGTACGCGGGGCCTGCTTGTAGAGACGAAACATGGAATTCCTCGACCTGTCTCCGATGCTGGGCGCGAGCGGCAGCGTGCGTCTGCCCGGCTCCAAGAGCATCTCCAACCGCGTGTTGCTGCTCGCCGCGCTGGCCGAAGGCCGCACCGAGATCCGCGACCTGCTGTCCTCCGACGACGTCGAGCGCATGCTGGAAGCGCTGCAGGCGCTCGGGGTGCGCTGGCAGCGCAAGGGCGATACGCTGGATTACGCGGTCGATGGCGTCGGTGGGCCGTTTCCGGTCAAGGCCGCGGAGCTGTTCCTCGGCAATGCCGGCACCGCCTTCCGGCCGCTGACCGCGGCGCTGGCGCTGTCCGGCGGCGAATACCGGCTGTCGGGCGTGCCGCGCATGCACGAGCGTCCGATCGGCGATCTGGTCGAGGCGCTGCGTCAGCTCGGCGCCGACATCGCCTGCACCGCGAACGAAGGTTATCCGCCGCTGCACATCAAGCCGGCGTCGATCAGTCCGGGCGGCGTGGTCAGGGTGCGGGGCGACGTTTCCAGCCAGTTCCTCACCGCGCTGCTGATGGCCCTGCCGCTGACCGGGGTGCAGACCACGGTCGAAGTCGTCGGTGAACTGATCTCCAAGCCCTACATCGCGATCACGCTGGAGTTGATGGCACGCTTCGGCGTCGAGGTCGAGCAGCAGGGCTGGGAGCGCTTCGTCGTGCCGGGCGGTGCGCGTTATCACAGCCCGGGCACGGTGTTCGTCGAAGGCGATGCCTCTTCCGCCTCGTACTTCCTCGCTGCCGGTGCGATCGGCGGCGGGCCGCTGCGGGTCGAAGGCGTCGGCCGCAGCAGCATCCAGGGCGACGTCCGTTTTGCCGAGGCGCTGGAGCAGCTCGGCGCGCGGATCACCATGGGCGACAACTGGATCGAGGCCTCGGCGCCCGAATCGGGCGTGCTGAAGGCTTTCGATCTCGATCTGAACCACATCCCGGATGCGGCGATGACGCTGGCGGTCGCCGCGCTGTTCGCCGACGGTCCGTGCCGGCTGCGCAACATCGCCAGCTGGCGGGTCAAGGAAACCGACCGCATCGCGGCGATGGCGATCGAACTGCGCAAGGTCGGCGCTGAAATCGAGGAGGGCGCGGACTACCTGTGTGTGACGCCGCCCGCGCGCCTGCTGCCGGCGGCGATCGATACCTACGACGACCACCGCATGGCGATGTGCTTCTCGCTCGTGAGCCTGGGCGGCTGCCGCGTGCGGATCAACGATCCGAAGTGCGTGAACAAGACCTTCCCCGGCTATTTCGATGCTTTCGCCACGGTGACGCGGCTGGTGCCGGTGATCGCGATCGACGGCCCATCGGCATCGGGCAAGGGCACGGTGGCCGAGCGTGTCGCCGCCGCGCTCGGCTGGAAGGTGCTCGACAGCGGTTCGCTGTACCGCATCGTCGCGCTGGCGGCGACGCGCGCTGGCGTCGCGCTCGACGACGAAGCGGGCGTCGCCGCGATCGCCGCCCGCCTGCCGGCGCGCTTCGAGGATGGCAGGGTGCTGCTCGGCGGTGATGACATCACCACCGACATCCGCAGCGAAGCCTGCTCGGCGGGTGCCTCGAAGGTCGCGGTGCTGCCGGCGGTGCGCGAAGCGCTGCTCGGCCGTCAGCGCGACTATCGTGTGGCGCCCGGGCTGGTCGGCGACGGCCGCGACATGGGCTCGGTGATATTCCCGGATGCGCAGCTCAAGGTCTTCCTGACCGCGACGGCCGAGGCGCGTGCCGGGCGCCGTTATAAGCAGTTGATCGAAAAGGGTTTGCCTGCTAACATGCAAAGTCTTCTGGACGACCTTCGGGAACGTGACGCGCGCGATGCGGCACGGCCCGTTGCGCCGCTCGTGAAGTTGCCGGATGCGGTGCTGCTCGATACGACCGAACTGGACGTCGAGGGTGCCGTGGCTTTCGTGCTCGATCTCGTGCGGGATCGGGGGCTGGCCGCCGGTTGAAGTGCCGCGCGCAGGGGTGCGAACCCAGGCGCGTTTTTTCTTAATCTCACTTTTTTGCCGTCGCACGGCGGTCCCGGATTTATCCCTCATGTCCAACGCCACCCCCGCCTTTGAAGAAAGCTTTGCCGCTCTTTTCGAGGAAAGCCTTGCCCTGCAGGAAATGCGCACCGGTGAAGTCATCACCGCCGAGGTCGTGCGCATCGATCAGAACTTCGTCGTCGTCAATGCCGGCCTGAAGTCCGAAAGCTATGTTCCCGTCAACGAGTTCCGCAACGACCGCGGCGAACTCGAAGTCAACGTCGGCGATTTCATCCACGTTGCCATCGACGCGCTGGAAGACGGCTTCGGCGAAACCCGCCTGTCGCGCGAGAAGGCCAAGCGCATCGCCGCCTGGAACGACCTCGAGAAGGCCCTCAACGAAGGCTCGCTGGTCAAGGGCGTCATCACCGGCCGCGTCAAGGGTGGCCTGACCGTCATGACCAACAGCATCCGCGCCTTCCTGCCGGGCTCGCTGGTCAACATGCGTCCGGTCAAGGACACCACGCCGTACGAAGGCAAGGAATACGAATTCAAGGTCATCAAGCTCGACCGCAAGCGCAACAACGTCGTCGTCTCGCGCCGTGCCGTGCTGGAAGAGTCGATGGGCGAAGAGCGCGAGAAGCTGCTCGCCAACCTCAAGGAAGGCACCGTCATCAAGGGTATCGTCAAGAACATCACCGACTACGGTGCGTTCGTCGACCTGGGCGGCATCGATGGCCTGCTGCACATCACCGACCTGGCCTGGCGCCGCGTCCGTCACCCGAGCGAAGTGCTCAACGTCGGTGACGAGATCGAAGCCAAGGTGCTCAAGTTCGACCAGGAGAAGAACCGCGTCTCGCTGGGCCTGAAGCAGCTGGGCGAAGATCCGTGGGTCGGCATCTCGCGCCGCTACCCGCAAGGCACCCGCCTGTTCGGCAAGGTCACCAACATCACCGACTACGGCGCCTTCGTCGAAGTCGAGCAGGGCATCGAAGGCCTGGTGCACGTGTCCGAAATGGACTGGACCAACAAGAACATCCATCCGACCAAGGTCGTCCAGCTGGGCGACGAAGTCGAAGTGATGATCCTCGAGATCGACGAAGACCGCCGCCGCATCTCGCTGGGCATGAAGCAGTGCATGTCCAACCCGTGGGACGATTTCGCCATCAACCACAAGAAGGGCGACAAGGTCCGCGGCCAGATCAAGTCGATCACCGACTTCGGCGTTTTCATCGGCCTGGAAGGCGGCATCGACGGCCTGGTGCACCTGTCCGACCTGTCGTGGAGCGAGCAGGGCGACGAAGCCGTGCGCCGCTTCAAGAAGGGCGACGAAGTCGAAGCCGTGGTGCTGGCGATCGACGTCGAGCGCGAGCGCATCTCGCTGGGCATCAAGCAGCTGGAAGGCGACCCCTACACCAACTTCATCGCCACCCACGAGAAGAACACCCTCGTGCGCGGCACCGTGAAGTCGGTCGATGCGCGTGGCGCCGTGATCTCGCTGGGTGACGACGTCGAAGCCTACCTGCGCGCCTCCGAGGCCGCTGCCCACCGCGTCGATGACCTGACGACGATGCTGAAGGAAGGCGACGAAGTCGAGGCGATGGTGATCAACGTCGATCGCAAGACCCGTTCGATCAACCTGTCGATCCGCGCCAAGGATCAGGCCGAGCAGAACGAAGCCATGAACAAGCTGGCTTCCGACAGCTCCGCCGCGTCCGGCACGACCAACCTGGGTGCGCTGCTGAAGGCCAAGCTGAACGAGCAGAAGCAGTAAGCAAGCAGATCATGACCAAATCGGAGCTGATCGCCCAGCTTGCGGAGCGTTTTCCGCAACTGGTCGCAAAGGATGCCGATTACGCGGTCAAGATGATCCTCGATGCGATGACCGACGCGCTTGCGCGCGGGGATCGCATCGAGATCCGCGGGTTTGGCAGTTTCGCGCTGAACTATCGTCCGCCCCGCGTCGGACGCAATCCCAAGTCGGGCGAGAAGGTGCACGTGCCGGAAAAGTACGTGCCGCACTTCAAGGCCGGCAAGGAATTGCGCGAGCGCGTGGACCTCGCTGGCTGAGCAGCTGGGCCGGATTCGGCTGGTGAGTTCAGCCACCAACGGGCGATCGACCGCGCGGCGATCGGATGCAAGCCAGGCTTGCGAGTGGCAACAGATGCAGTAGTGGAAGGCGGCCCGATGGCCGCCTTTCTTCTTTTTTGCCGCGTGCTCGGTGATAATGGCGCCATGCGCGCAATCATGTGGTTCATCCGCCTCCTGCTGTTCATCCTGCTGTTCGGGTTCGCGATCAAGAACGATCATCTGGCGACCCTGAACTTCTTCTTTGGCGGGCAGTGGCAGCTTCCCCTGGTATTCGTCATCCTCGTCAGCTTTGCTGCGGGCGCCTTGCTGGGGGTCACCGCGACTTTCGCTTCACTGCTGCGCCAGCGCCGCGAGATATCCCAGCTTCGTCGTCAACTGGAGCGGGAACGCGCTGAACGCGAGCGGACGGCCAATGCGGCCGAACCGGCAGTTGAACATCCAGATGCCCGGCCTTTCCTGAGCGTTCTGCCGTCCCATGGAAATCGAACTCTGGTGGCTGCTGGCCCTTCCGTTGTTCTTTGCGCTGGGCTGGCTCGCCGCCCGTATCGACATCCGCCAGGTGGTTCAGGAGTCGCGGGCGCTGCCGCGCTCCTATCTGTCCGGGCTGAATTTCCTGCTCAACGAGCAGCCTGACAAGGCGATCGACTCCTTCGTCGAAGCCGTGCGCATCGATCCGCAGACGATCGAACTGCATTTCGCCCTCGGCAGCCTGTTCCGGCGCCGCGGCGAGACCGACCGGGCGATCCGCATCCACCAACTGCTGGTCGACCGCGAGGACATCAGCGAGGAGCAGCGCCTGCAGGCGCTCGGCGAACTCGGCCAGGATTTCCTCAAGGCCGGCCTGCTCGACCGTGCAGAAGAGGTGTTCGTCCGCCTGCGCGGCACGCGCGCCGATGCGCTGGCCTTGCGCTACTTGCTGGAGATCTATCAGCAGGAGAAGGACTGGGCGAAGGCTATCGAAGTGGCTGATGCGCTGCCGGGCCACGAAAGCCTGATGTGGCGGACCGAAGTGGCGAACTTCCATTGTGAACTGGCGTCGGCTGCGCTGGCGAACTCGAAGCAGGATGAGGCCGAGCGCCACGTCGAGGCGGCGCTCTCGGTCAATCCGCGCTGCGTGCGCGCGAGCCTGATCCGTGGCGACATCTGCGCTGCACAGGGCCGGGAGCAGGACGCCTTGACGGCCTGGAAGCGGATCGAGAATCAGGACCCGGTCTATCTCGCTCTGGCCGCCGAGCGCATCATGGATGCCTATGGCCGCCTGGGGAGGCTGGAAGAGGGGCACCAGTTGCTGCGCGCCTGGCTCGACAGCCATGCTTCGCTCGATCTGCTCGACGAGCTTTTCCATTGGGAAATGGACAAGCAGGGCCCGCAGGCGGCCTACGACCTGGTGCGTGAGGAACTGCGCCGCAACCCCACGCTGCTGGGCCTGGACAAGCTGCTCGAAGCCGCGCTGCTGACGGTGCCGAGCGAGCAGCGCGGCGACGTCGAACTGATCAAGCAACTGATCCATGGCCATACCCGCAAGGTCGCGCGCTATCGCTGCGACGCCTGCGGCTTCAAGGCCCGGCAGTTCCATTGGCGCTGCCCGGCCTGCGGCGGCTGGGAAACCTACCCGCCGCGGCGAACCGAAGAATTCGATCTGACGCCCTGAGCGACCTGAAGCAGCCACCTGCCTCATTCCGAGACCCCGACACATGGAATTCAAGACGCTGGAAGATTATGTCGGCCACACCCCGCTGGTGAGGCTGAAACGCATCAACGCCGGCCGCAACAACGTCATCCTGGCCAAGCTCGAAGGCAACAACCCGGCTGGTTCGGTCAAGGACCGGCCGGCATTGTCGATGGTGATGCGTGCCGAGGCGCGCGGCGAGATCAAGCCCGGCGACACGCTGATCGAAGCGACCAGCGGCAATACCGGCATCGCGTTGGCGATGGCGGCGGCGATGCGCGGCTACCGCATGATCCTGGTGATGCCGGAGAACCAGAGCGTGGAGCGGCGCCAGACGATGCGCGCCTTCGGCGCCGAACTGGTGCTGACGCCGACGTCCGGCGGCATGGAGATGGCGCGCGACATCGCCGACAGGATGCGCGACGAAGGCAAGGGCATCATCCTCGACCAGTTCGCCAATCCGGACAATCCGCTCGCCCATTACGAAGGCACCGGCCCCGAGATCTGGGAGCAGACGGGCGGCCGCGTGACCCATTTCGTCAGCTCGATGGGCACCACCGGCACCATCATGGGAACTTCGCACTTCCTCAAGGAAAAGAACCCCGAGATCCAGATCGTCGGCTGCGAGCCGGAAGAGGGTTCGCAGATTCCGGGCATCCGCAAGTGGCCGGAAGCCTATCTGCCGAAGATCTTCGAGCGTCCGCGGGTCGATCGCGTCGAACGCGTCAGCCAGGCCGAGGCGGAGGAAATGACCCGCCGGCTGGCGCGCGAGGAAGGCATCTTTGCCGGCATCTCTTCCGGTGGCTCGATGCACGTCGCGCTGCGGCTGGCCGCCGAGCTCGAGAATGCGGTGATCGTGTCCATTGTCTGCGACCGTGGCGACCGCTATCTGTTCGACGGGCGTGTTTCCGGCCTGAGAGGGCACTGCGGGCCACGGCGGCAGGAGTCGTCGCCCGCTGCTGCCTGATCCTGCTGATGCTGGCGGCAGCACTGCCGGTACAGGGTATCGAACGCATCCTGCTGTCGATCGGCGACATACGCGCCCCCGGGCTGTCGGTGCACGGCATTGAGCTGCAGTTCACGGCCGGCAGGGCTGCGCCGGAACTGCGCATTGCTCACCTGGTACTGGGCGGGCGGCACTGGCGTGGATTGCATCTGCGCTGCCCCGAGGCCAATGCCCCATACCCGGAGATACGCTGCAAGAGCGGTGAAGTCCGCGTCGGTGAGCAGCGCCTGCCCCTGAGCATCGATTTCCGCCTCGATCCATTGACCTATGCTTTCGATGCCGAACTTCGGCTGTCGTCGGCTGCGGTTGTGGAGATTCACCATGACGGTGGAGGCCAGCTCGAAGCTGCCTTGAAACGCTTCGATATCGAAGAACTGGGCGAGGACTTGGCCATCCTCGCGGAGATGGTTTCGCCAGCGCTCGTGGCCGAATTGAAGCGTTATTCAGCCAAGGGACGCATCGATGCCACGCTGGCGTGGCAGCAGGCCGGCGATGCAGGGTCGCATGACACGCTGCGCCTGAAGGCGCAACTGCATGACGCCGGCTTTGCCAGCCCGGATGGACTGCAGGCGGCCGAAAACGTGGCGCTGTCACTCGAGTTGATGGCGAAAACCCTGGCGGGGGGGTGGGACTGGCAGGGGCGGCTGGCCTGGGAGGGGGGCGAAGCCTACCTGCATCCGCTTTACCTGCAGGCAGGGCCGGTATTGCACGCGGAAGGCCGGCTGAACGACGAAGAGCTCGTGCTGAACATGGCGATGCTGGAACTCGAGGGTGTCGATCGGCTCATCCTGACCGCCCGCCTTGCGCTTGCCCCGTGGGCGCTGCGGGACCTCACGCTGTCGCTGGCCCGCGGCGACCTCGCGATTCTAGGCCCACACTGGATCACGCCGATGCTGGCGCCGGCATTGGCGGATCGACTGCGCTTTGCCGGCCATGTCGGTGCGGGAGCCGAGATCAAGGACGGGAGGCTGCTCTCGTTGGATCTGGTTTTCGACGAAGCCGGCGTCAGCCTCGCCGGTGCGGATGAAGTCGGCGAAACCCGTGGGCGTGTGCTGGCTTTCGGCCCGCTGTCGGGCCATCTGCCCTGGTCGGCGTTGGCGCCGACGCGTGCCAGCTTCCAGGTTCAGGGCGGGCATTGGGAGGCCCTGTCACTTGGCGCCTTCGGTGTTGACGCCTTGCTTGATGGTAGACAGCTTGCGTTCGAGCAGATACGCATTCCGCTGCTCGACGGCGCCCTGGTCCTGGATGGCCTGACGCTCGAATACGGCGAGGAGGGTTGGCGGGGGCAGGGTGGCGTGGTCGTCGAGCCGTTGTCGGTGGCCTTGCTGACCGGGGCGCTCGGCTGGCCGACGATGTCGGGCACCCTGTCCGCCTCGCTACCGGGGATGCGCGTCAGCACGGGCGAGATCGCGCTGGATGGCGCGTTGGTGGTTTCGGTGTTCGATGGCTACCTGCAGGCGACCGGTTTACGCGTCAACGAGCCTTTCGGCGTCGCGTCTCATCTGCGCGCAGACGTCGAGGCCCGCCATCTGGATCTGTCACAGCTCACCGATACCTTCAGCTTCGGCAGCATCAGCGGCTATGTCGATGCCGACGTACGGGAACTGGAACTGGCCGGCTGGCGACCCGTTGCGTTCGATCTGCGGCTTGCCAGCAGCCCAGGGAGTTATCGCCGGCGCATCAGCCAGCGGGCAGTGCAGAACATCGGCGCGCTGGGCGGTGGCGGCGCGATCGCCGCGCTGCAGCGCGGCGTGCTGAGCGTGTTCGACACTTTCGGCTACAGTGAGCTGGGTTTCCATTGCACGCTGGTCAACGGTGTCTGCGAGATGAGCGGAATCGCTGGCCGCGAGCGGCCGGACGGCGGCTTTCCCATCGTGCGTGGCGGCGGCATCCCGGCGCTGGATGTCATCGGCTACAATCGCCGCGTCGATTGGCAGGAGCTGGTTGACCGGATCCGGCGTGTGATCGAGAACAACGTCTCGCCCGAGTTGCACTGATTCAGGCCGGCAGGCGCCGGGTCCTGCAGGAGGACTGAATGTCATTCTTTCGTATCCGATCGTTGCTGTTTGCGGGCAGCCTGTCATTTGCTGCGTCGGCTTGCGTGACGATCAACATCTATTTCCCGGCCGCCGCCGCGGAAAAGGCCGCCGACCGCATCATCGACGAGGTCTGGCAGACACGTGAAAACCAGCCGCCGCAGGCGGCGCCGGCAGAGCAGGGGGCAGGGCAATGAACGCAGGTCACGGGGTTCCGGGATGGATGCGCTGGCTGATGGCCGGCCTGCTGGGCTGCATGATGGCTTTTGCCGTACAGGCCCAGGGCAATCTCGAAATCGACACGCCGGCGATCGCCGCGCTGAAATTGTCCATGCAGAAGCGCCATGGGCAGCTTGCGCCGCTATATGCCTCGGGTGCGATCGGCCTCGCAGCCGACGGCAGCGTCGCCCTGCGGGACGCATCGGCGGTGCCGCTGGCGCAGCGCGGCAGCGTCAATGCGCTGGTGGCGGCGGAGAACGCCGACCGCAGCGCGCTGTACCGCGAAGTCGCGCGTGCCAACCAGCACCCGGAGTGGGAAGCCGACATCCGCAGCACCTTCGCCCAGCGCTGGATCGACCGTGCCCCCGCCGGCTGGTGGGTGCAGCGAAGCGGGGGCTGGGTGAAGAAGTAATGCCCGTTCTCGTCTTCGACATCGAAACCATTCCGGACGTCGCCGGCATCCGGAACCTGTACGAACTGCCGCCCGAACTGTCCGACACCGAAGCGGCGGAATGGGCTTTCCAGCAGCGGCGTGCCAGCCACGGCAACGATTTCCTGCCGCACCACCTGCAGCGGGTGGTGACGATCTCCTGCGTGCTGCGCGACGCCCAGCATTTCCGCGTGTTTTCGCTGTCCGAACCGGACGCGGGCGAAGGCGAGATCATCCAGCGCTTCTTCGACGGCGTCGAGCGCTACACGCCGCAGATCATTTCGTGGAACGGCGGCGGCTTCGACCTGCCGGTGCTGCATTACCGCGGCATGCTGCACGGCGTCACGGCGCCGCGCTACTGGGACCAGGGCGAGGGCGATTACCACGATTCGCGCGACTTCAAGTGGAACAACTACATCGGCCGCTACCACAACCGCCATCTCGACCTGATGGACCTGCTGGCGATGTACCAGCCGCGCGCCAGCGCACCGCTGGACGACCTCGCCAAGCTGATGGGCTACCCGGGCAAGCTCGGCATGGACGGCTCGGCGGTGTGGCAGGCCTGGCAGGAAGGGCGCGCGACCGAGATCCGCGACTATTGCGAGACCGACGTGGTCAATACCTATCTTGTCTATCTACGCTTCGAGCGCATGCGCGGACATCTCGACGCCAAGGCCTGGGCGGACGAAGTCGAAGTCGTGCGAGAATCGCTCGGACGGCTCGAGGCGCCGCACTGGAAGCAGTTTCTGGAGGCCTGGCCGCAGGGCTGATGTGGTTGGCCAGACGCGGTCGGCGAAACGCGGTTTGGCCCGATCACGCGCATCGACGTATTCACCCCATAACAGGAGAGTCACATGGGCATCATCGCTACAATCTTCATCGGCCTGATCGTCGGCCTCGTCGCCCGCCTGCTGCATCCCGGCAAGGATGGTCTGGGCCTGATCATGACCGCCTTGCTCGGTATCGCCGGTTCGCTGGTGGCGACCTATGGCGGGCAGGCGCTCGGTATCTATCATGCCGGTGAAGGCGCAGGGTTCATCGGCGCGGTGGTCGGCGCGATCGTGATCCTGTTCATCGTCAGCCGACTCAAGAAGTAGTTTTTTCGTGTGCACTGCAAAAAAACTTTGACAAGTTTTTATGAGTGCCTATAATGCGGGTCTTCAGCAGGCGCGTAGCTCAGTTGGTTAGAGCACCACCTTGACATGGTGGGGGTCGTTGGTTCGAATCCAATCGCGCCTACCAAGATTCTGGAGTCGATGACATGTTCCGAACTACCACTCAGGCCGGAAACTGAACAGGTCGGCTCCGCTTGTTAGTCTGCTAGAGAAAAAAGCGCGCCTAGACCGCGCTTTTTTTTCGTCCACAATTTTCGTTCGTATCCTGACCCGCGATTTCGCCGGGCAGACACTGCCAGAGATCACAGCCATGCCCAACATCACGCTTCCCGATGGTTCCGTCCGCAGCTTCGACCATCCGGTGACCGTTGCCGAGGTCGCGGCGTCCATCGGCGCCGGGCTTGCCAAGGCCGCGCTGGCCGGGCGCGTCGGCGGGAGGCTGGTGGACCTGTCGCATCGGCTCGATACCGACGCGGAACTGGCGATCGTCACCGACAAGAACGAGGATGGGCTGGACATCATCCGCCACTCCTCCGCCCACCTGCTGGCGCATGCGGTGAAGGAGCTGTTCCCCGATGCCCAGGTGACGATCGGGCCGGTGATCGACAACGGCTTCTATTACGACTTCTCATACAAGCGCCCCTTCACGCCGGAAGACCTCACCGCGATCGAAACGCGCATGGCCGAGATTTCCAAGCGCAGCATCCCGGTCGAGCGCGAAGTGTGGCCGCGCGACAAGGCGGTGGAGTTCTTCAAGAGCATTGGCGAGCACTACAAGGCCGAGATCATCGCCTCCATCCCGGCAAACGAGGACGTCTCGCTGTACCGCCAGGGCGACTTCATCGACCTGTGCCGCGGCCCGCACGTGCCTTCGACCGGCAAGCTCAAGGTCTTCAAGCTGATGAAGCTGGCCGGCGCCTACTGGCGCGGCGATTCGAAGAACGAGATGCTGCAGCGCATCTACGGTACGGCGTGGACGAAGAAGGAAGATCTCGACGCCTACCTGCACATGATCGAGGAAGCCGAAAAGCGCGACCACCGCAAGCTTGGCCGTCAGCTCGATCTCTTCCACCTGCAGGACGAGGCGCCGGGCATGGTGTTCTGGCACGCCAAGGGCTGGACGCTGTGGCAGCAGATCGAGCAGTACATGCGCCGCACGCTCGGCGAGCACGGCTACCAGGAAGTGAAGACGCCGCAGATCGTTGACCGCTCGCTGTGGGAAAAATCTGGCCACTGGGGCATGTATGGCGACCTGATGTTCACGACGCAGTCCGAGAAGCATGACTACGCGGTCAAGCCGATGAACTGTCCGTGCCACATCCAGATCTTCAACCAGGGTTTGAAGAGCTACCGCGACCTGCCGCTGCGCATGGCCGAATTCGGCTCCTGCCACCGCAACGAGCCGTCCGGTTCGCTGCACGGCATCATGCGCGTGCGCAACTTCGTGCAGGACGATGCGCACATCTTCTGCGCCGAGAGCCAGGTGCAGGCCGAATCGGCCGAGTTCATCCGCCTGCTGCAGAAGGTCTATGCCGATTTCGGCTTCAACGACGTGCAGGTCAAGCTGTTGACGCGGCCGGACAAGCGCGTCGGCACCGACGAGCAGTGGGATGCGGCCGAAGCGGCGCTGGCGGCGGCACTCGATGCGCAGGGCCTGCCCTACGAGCTGCAGCCGGGCGAGGGGGCCTTCTACGGGCCGAAGATCGAGTTCTCGCTGAAGGACAGCCTCGGCCGGGTATGGCAGTGCGGCACGCTGCAGCTCGACTTCAACCTGCCGGTGCGCCTCGGCGCGGAGTACGTTGACGAGGACAACACCAAGAAGGTGCCGGTGATGCTGCACCGCGCGGTGCTGGGTTCGCTGGAGCGCTTCATCGGCATCCTGATCGAGAACCACGCCGGGGCGATGCCCTTGTGGCTGGCGCCGGTGCAGGCGGTGGTCATGAACATTTCGGAAGGGCAGGCGGACTATGCCGCCGAAGCCGCGGCAAAGCTCAGGAAAGCGGGCTTCCGCGTCGAAGCCGATTTGCGCAACGAAAAGATTAACTATAAAATCCGCGAACATAGCGTGCAGAAGCTGCCATATCAGATCGTCATCGGCGACAAGGAAAAGGCGGCTGGCCTGGTGGCCGTGCGTGCCCGGGGTGGCCAGGATCTTGGCCAAATGTCCCTCGATTCGCTGATCGAACGCTGGCTTCGCGAAGTTGAAGCGAAGGCCGGCACGGTCTGATTTTTGGTTTTCGTGGAGAGTTGAACCATCGCTCAAGAGAAGAAGCAGCGCGTTAATAGGGAGATCAACGCGCCCGAGGTCCGGCTGGTCGGTGAAGAAGGCGAACAGCTCGGAATCGTGTCCCTGAACACAGCCCTGAACATGGCCGAAGAGGCCGGGCTGGATCTGGTCGAAATCGCGCCGATGGCCGCACCGCCGGTCTGCAAGCTGATGGATTTCGGCAAGTTCAAGTATCAGGAACAGAAGAAGGCCCACGAAGCCCGGCTCAAGCAGAAGCAGGTGCAGGTCAAGGAGGTCAAGCTCCGCCCCGGCACCGACGAGAACGATTACCAGATCAAGCTTCGCAACCTGAAGCGCTTCCTGGAAGAAGGCGACAAGTGCAAGGTGACCTTGCGCTTCCGCGGCCGAGAGATGGCCCACCAGGAGTTCGGTCTGCGTCAGCTCGAACGCGTCAAGGCCGACCTGGAGGAACTGGGTCAGGTCGAGCAGATGCCGAAGATGGAAGGGCGCCAGATGATCATGGTCATCGCGCCCAAAAAGAAGCACTGAGAGAAGCACCAAGCTTCTAAGAATTTGCCCCGCAAGGGGCAAGACCGGCGGGCAGCAAAAGCCGCCCGCCGGAAAACAAGTGGTGCCGGGTATGGAAATGCGTCGGGGCTTATCGGCGCTACCTGGTGTCATCCAAAAACATGGAGTCTCAGCAATGCCCAAGATGAAGACGAAGAGCGGCGCCAAGAAGCGCTTCAAGGTCCGCTCGAGTGGTGGGATCAAGCGGTCCCAGGCGTTCAAGCGCCACATCCTGACCAAGAAAACGACCAAGGCGAAGCGTCAGCTGCGCGGCATGACCGAAGTTCATGCTGCCGATGAAAAGCTGATTCGCGCCATGCTTCCGTACGCTTGATAGGAGACCGCAATGCCTCGCGTTAAACGTGGTGTAACCGCCCGCGCTCGTCACAAGAAAGTCCTTTCCCAGGCCAAGGGTTATCGCGGCCGCCGCAAAAACGTCTATCGCATCGCCAAGCAGGCGGTGATGAAGGCCGGCCAGTACGCCTACCGCGACCGCCGTCAGCGCAAGCGCCAGTTCCGTACCCTGTGGATCGCCCGTATCAACGCCGCCGCGCGTGAGTTGGGCCTGACCTACAGCACTTTCATGAACGGCCTGAAGAAGGCTGCGATCGAAGTGGACCGCAAGGTGCTGGCCGACCTGGCCGTGTTCGACAAGCCCGCTTTTGCGGCAATTGCCGAACAGGCCCGGGCCAAACTCGCTGCGTAATTCGACGCAGTCCGAAAAAAGGAGGCCTGGCCTCCTTTTTTTTCTTCTGAATCTGGCTTGCACGGCCACTCACAGCACTTGCAGTACATCGCAACCCGGCAGGGCACGGATATGGAACACCTGGATCAACTGGTTCAACAGGCAGCCGCCGATTTCGCCGCGGCGGCCGACAGCGCCCATCTCGAACAGGCCAAGGCACGCTATCTCGGCAAGAGCGGTTCGCTGACCGAACGGCTGAAGTCGCTCGGCAAGCTGGACCCCGATGCGCGGCGTGAAGCCGGCGCGGCCATCAATGCCGCCAAGACCGCGATCGAGGCCGCACTCGAAGCGCGCCGCAACGCCTTGCGCGAAGCCGCGCTGCTGGCCCAGCTGGCCGCCGAAGCGCTGGACGTGACGCTGCCCGGCCGCGGCGTGACGCCGGGCGGCCTGCACCCGGTGAGCCGCACGCTCGAACGCATCGAGCAGCTGTTCGGCTCGATCGGCTTCATCGCCGCCGACGGCCCTGAAATTGAAACCGACTGGCACAACTTCACCGCGCTGAACACGCCGGAGAACCACCCCGCGCGTTCGATGCACGACACCTTCTACCTCGAAGGCCAGGACGAGGTGCTGCTGCGCACCCACACCAGTCCGGTGCAGATCCGCGCCATGCAGGCCCACGTCGAGCGCTACAAGGACCACGACACCATGCCCGAGCTGCGCGTGATCGCGCCGGGCCGGGTGTTCCGCGTCGACTCCGATGCGACCCATTCGCCGATGTTCCACCAGGCCGAAGGCCTGTGGGTGGGCGAGAACGTCAGCTTCGCCGACCTCAAGGGCGTGATCGCCGACTTCCTGCGCAAGTTCTTCGAGATCGACGACCTGCAGGTCCGCTTCCGGCCGTCCTTCTTCCCCTTCACCGAACCCAGCGCCGAGATCGACGTCGCCTTCATGAGCGGTGCGCTCGAAGGCCGCTGGCTCGAGATCGCCGGCTGCGGCATGGTCCACCCGAACGTGCTGCGCTTCGGCGGCATCGACCCCGAGCGCTACACCGGCTTCGCCTTCGGCATGGGACCGGATCGCCTGACGATGCTGCGCTACGGCGTCAACGACCTGCGCCTGTTCTTCGAAGGCGATCTGCGCTTCCTGAGCCAGTTCCGCTGACCAGTGCCGGCAGCGCGCCCATCGGCGGCGCCTGCCTCATCGAATTCTTCCGGGTAATCGAATCATGCAATTCTCCGAACAGTGGCTGCGGACCTTCGTCGATCCGCAACTCGACAGTGACGCACTCGGCCACCTGCTGACGATGGCCGGCCTCGAAGTGGAAGAGGCCGAGCCGGCCGCGCCCGCCTTCTCGGGCGTGGTCGTGGCCCGGATCGTCGAGGCGGAAAAGCATCCGAACGCCGACAAGCTCAAGCTGTGCAAGGTCGATACCGGCACCGGCGAACTGCTGCAGATCGTCTGCGGCGCGCCGAACGCCGCCGCCGGCATGAAAGTGCCGTGCGCCAGGGTCGGCGCCGTGCTGCCGGGCGACTTCGCCATCAAGGCGGCCAAGCTGCGCGGCGTCGAATCCTTCGGCATGCTGTGCTCGGCGCGCGAGCTGGGTCTGTCGGAAGACCACGGCGGCCTGTACGCGCTGCCCGAGGATGCGCCGGTCGGCCGCGACATCCGCGACTACCTCGGCCTCGACGACACCTTGTTCACGATCAAGCTGACGCCGAACCGCGCCGACTGCCTCAGCCTCGAAGGCGTGGCGCGCGAAGTCGCGGCGATCACCGGCAGCGCGCTGGGCAAGACCGAAGTCGCGCCGGTCGCACCCAGCCACGACGCCCGCCGCGCCATCGTGCTCGACGCGCCGGAGGCCTGCCCGCGCTACTGCGGCCGCATCCTGCGCGGCGTCGATGCCAAGGCGCCGACGCCGGACTGGATGGTCACGCGCCTGGCGCGCAGCGGCATCCGCTCGATCAGCGCGCTGGTGGACGTCACCAACTACGTCATGCTGGAACTCGGCCAGCCGCTGCACGCCTTCGACAACACCAAGCTGCAGGGTGCGATCCACGTGCGCTACCCGCGCGAAGGCGAACAGGTGCTGCTGCTCAACGAGCATACGGTGTCGCCGGCTGCCGACACGCTGCTGATCGCCGACGAAGCCCGCGCGCTGGCGCTGGCCGGCATCATGGGCGGTGAAGACAGCGGCATCACCCTTGAAACCAGCGAAGTCTTCCTCGAAAGCGCCTTCTTCGCGCCGGATGCGATCGCCGGCCGCGCACGCACCCACGGCTTCGGCTCGGACGCTTCGCACCGCTTCGAGCGCGGCGTCGATTTCGAACTGCCGCGCCGCGCACTGGAGCGCGCCACCCGACTGATCATCGACATCTGCGGCGGCGAAGCCGGCCCGGTCGAGGAAGCACTTGCTGCCGACAAGCTGCCGGCACGCCAGCCGGTACGCTTGCGTACCGCGCGTGCGCGCCGCGTGCTCGGCATCGACCTCGACGATGCCGCGATCCAGTCGCTGCTCGAACGCGTGCATCTGGACGTCCGGCGCGACGCCGAGGACTTCGTCGTCACGCCGCCGTCATGGCGCTTCGACATCGAGATCGAAGTCGACCTGGTCGAGGAGCTCGCCCGCCTGCACGGCTACGACAACATTCCCGCAGTGGCGCCGCAAGGCGGCCTGATGATGCTGCCGAGTACCGAGCACGCCCGCCCGGTATGGGCCGCGCGCCATCTGCTGGCCGCGCGTGGCTACCAGGAAGTGGTCAACTTCGCTTTCGTCGAGGAAGCCTGGGAGCGCGATTTCTGCGCCAACGAAGACCCGATCCGTCTCGCCAACCCGATCGCCAGCCAGCTCAGCGTGATGCGCTCCAGCCTGATCGCGGGCCTGGTCGATACCATGGCCACCAACCGCAAGCGCCAGACCGAGCGCGTACGGGTGTTCGAAGTCGCGCGCGTGTTCGAGCGCAAGGCCGACGGCGAGCCGGTGACCGGCTTCCACCAGCCGATGCGCATCGCCGGCCTCGCTGCTGGTTCGGTGCTGCCGGAGCAGTGGGGCGAGCGCAGCCGGGTGGTCGATTTCTACGACATCAAGGCTGACGTCGAGGCCCTGCTCGCGCCGCGCAATCCAAACTTCGTGTGCCTGTCGCATCCGGCCCTGCACCCCGGCCGCGCCGCCAGCGTGTCGCTGGATGGCCGCGTGATCGGCGTCATCGGCGAACTGCATCCGGTGTGGGTGCAGCGCTACGACCTTAGCATCGCGCCGGTGGTGTTCGAGCTCGAGCTCGATGCCGTGCTGCGCGCGCGCATGCCGTCCTACAGCGAGATCTCGCGCATGCCGGCGGTGGTGCGCGACCTGGCGCTGGTGCTGGGCACCGACGTCACTGCCGAGCGCGTCATCGACACGCTGCGCCAGGCGGCGCCGGCGGTGGTGCGGGAAATCACCCTGTTCGACGTCTATCAGGGCAGGGGCATCGAGCCCGACCGGAAGAGCCTTGCCTTCAGGGTGTCGATGCAAGATACTCAGCGCACGCTCGAAGACGCCGAAGTGGATGCCGTCATGGCAGGTTTGGTGAAGCAGGCCGAAACCGTGCTCGGTGCCCGCCTGCGTGGAGCAGGAGGCTGACATGACGACGCTGACCAAGGCGGAACTGGCCGAGTTGCTGTTCGAGCAGGTCGGTCTCAACAAGCGCGAAGCCAAGGACATGGTGGAGGGCTTCTTCGAGGAGATCCGGACGGCACTGGAGCGCGGCGACAGTGTCAAGCTGTCGGGCTTCGGCAACTTCCAGTTGCGCGACAAGCCGCAGCGCCCCGGACGCAATCCCAAGACTGGCGAGGAAATTCCGATCACCGCGCGGCGGGTGGTCACTTTCCATGCCAGCCAGAAACTCAAGGCAGCCGTGGAGCAACTCAGCGATGCAAGCAAGCAACCCTGAAATCGGCGCGGAACCGCTGCCGCCGATTCCGGCCAAGCGTTATTTCACCATCGGCGAAGTGAGCGAACTGTGCGGCGTCAAGCCGCATGTGCTGCGCTACTGGGAGCAGGAGTTCACCCAGCTCAAGCCGGTCAAGCGCCGCGGCAACCGGCGCTACTACCAGCACCACGAAGTGCTGCTGGTCCGGCGCATCCGCGAACTGCTGTACCAGGAAGGCTTCACCATTTCCGGCGCGCGCAACCGCCTGGGCGAAAGCGCGATCCAGGAGCAGGAAAGCAGGATCGAGGCGGACCAGTACCGCGCGCTGGTGGCCGAAGTCCGTGCCGATGTGAAGGCCTTGCTCGCGGATTTGCGCGCCTGAGGATGCCAGTTTCAAAAAACTGGTAAATCCTGAAATCGCTGCTATAATGGCGGCTTGTGTCGGGGCGTAGCGCAGCCTGGTAGCGCACTTGCATGGGGTGCAAGGGGTCGCGAGTTCGAATCCCGCCGCCCCGACCAATCAAACAAACCGGCTCAGGCCGGTTTTTTGTTTTTCATGCCAGCAGATTCGGGCGCATGGACCGCTGTGCTAACATTTCGCGTCTTCAGGCCGCGCTCGCGGCGCTTTCCATGGGTTTCAGATGCGCATTCTGGTCAGTAACGACGACGGTTATTTCGCTCCCGGAATTGCGGCGCTCGCCGAGGCGCTCGGCACCATCGGCGAGGTCACGGTGGTGGCGCCCGAGCGCGACCGCAGCGGTGCCAGCAACTCGCTGACGCTGGACCGTCCGCTGTCGCTGCGCCGCACCGCCAACGGCTTCTATCATGTCAATGGCACGCCGACCGACTGCGTGCACCTCGCGGTGACCGGCATGCTTGATCATCTGCCCGACATGGTGGTGTCAGGTGTCAACCACGGCGCCAACATGGGCGACGATACGGTGTATTCGGGTACCGTCGCGGCGGCGACCGAAGGTTTCCTGCTCGGCGTGCCGTCGATCGCGGTGTCGCTGGTCAGCAAGTCGGCGGCCGATTTCACCGCTGCCGCGCGTGTTGCCCGTGACCTCGCCGAGCGTTTCATGCGCGATCCCTTTCCGCAGCCGATGCTGCTCAACGTCAATGTGCCGGACGTCGCCTATGAGCGCCTGCAGGGGATCAAGGTGACGCGGCTGGGCCGGCGCCACAAGGCCGAGCCGGTGGTGCGCAGCGTGACGCCGCGCAACGAAACCGTGTATTGGGTCGGCGCAGCCGGCGGAGCGGCCGATGCGGGCGAGGGCACGGATTTCCACGCCGTGGCCAATGGCTACGTGTCGGTCACGCCGCTGCAGATCGACCTTACCCACACCGGCCAGATCGCGCCGGTTTTCGACTGGCTGAAGCGGTGAGCGTGCGCAGCGCCGACGCTGGGCAGGCGATGCGCGCGCGTGCGCGCATGGTCGAGCGCCTTCGTACCCAGGGCATTCGTGACGAACGGGTGCTGGCGGCGATGCAGAACGTGCCGCGCCACATGTTCGTCGAGGAAGGGTTGGGCTACAGCGCTTACGACGACACGCCGCTGCCGATCGGCTTCCAGCAGACGATTTCGCAGCCTTTCGTCGTCGCACGAATGATCGAGTTGCTGCGAGCCGGACGGGAGCTGGGGCGGACTCTGGAGGTCGGGGCGGGCTGTGGCTATCAGGCGGCCGTACTGAGCCAGCTGGCGACCGAAGTCTATGCGGTCGAGCGCATCCGTCCGCTGCTCGATCGGGCGCGGGCCAACCTGCGCCCGCTGCGCCTGCCCAATGTCAGATTGAAACTTGCGGACGGTAGTCTGGGTCTTCCTGAAGCGGCTCCGTTCGACAGCATCATCGTCGCGGCCGCGGCCATCGGTTTGCCGCCGGCCCTCAAGTCGCAACTCGCGCCGGGTGGGCGTCTGATCGTACCGGTGGGAGGGGCCGACCAGCGATTGCTGCTGGTCGAGCGGCAAGGTAACGTTTTCCGGGAAAGCTGGTATGAAGCGGTACGCTTCGTACCGCTGCTCGCAGGTACGGAATGAAATTAGCTATTCACATGCAGACTCGTTTTGGTTTGATGCCAGCCCTGCTGGCAAGCGCGGTATTGGCGGGGTGCGCCTCGACATATGACGCACCGGTACGCGATCGCAACGGTGCGCCGCCTGTTACTGGTTCCGTGCCAGCAGTGCCGGCAGGCATGCATGTGGTCAGGCAGGGTGAAACCCTGCTCGGCATCGCACGCCAGCACAACGTGACGTTGCCGGATCTGGTGCGCTGGAACAATTTGACCGATCCCAACCAGATTCAGGTTGGCCAGACCTTGCGTGTCGGCCCGTCCGATGTGGCGCAGGACGGCGGTGCCACGGTCATTCCGATCGGTGAAGGTGCGGTGGCGCAACCGATTCCGATGCCAGGCAGCGTCGAACCGGCTGCGCCGCCGCTGAAGCAGGGGCCGCTGGGTGGATCGATACCGTATTCGCAGGCTCCTGGTTCTGGTACCGCCACGCCTCCCACGGTGCCCGTACCCGAGCAGCCGGCGCCAGCACCCGAGATGCCGCCAACGGCTGCCACCGGCGAATGGCAATGGCCGTCGGCCGGGCGTGTGGTTGCGGCATACAACGAAGCGACCAACAAGGGGCTCGATATCGGCGGCAATGTCGGCGACCCGGTCTATGCGGCGGCGGCGGGCAAGGTCGTCTATGCCGGAAGTGGGCTGCGCGGCTATGGCAAGCTTGTTGTCATCAAGCATAACCAGGAGTACAACTCGGTCTATGCGCACAACGACAAGCTGCTCGTGAAGGAAGACGACCAGGTTACCCAGGGGCAGAAGATCGCCGAACTGGGCAGTTCCGAAACCGATCGCCCCAAGCTGCATTTCGAGATCCGCAAGCAGGGCAAGGCAATCGACCCGACGAAATACCTGCCCGCACGCTGACGACAGGGGGAAACATGGAAGACCCGGTAAGCCTCGATGATTTCGAAAGCCATGAACCGGATCTTCCCCCCGAGGTCGAGGTCTTTGCCACTGCGGTTTCGCAGGCGAAGGAAAGCGATTTCTTCAGTGATGTCACCCAGCTCTATCTCAACGAGATCGGTGCCAATCCGCTGCTGACCGCCGAAGAAGAGCTCAGGCTGGCGCGCCTGGTGCGCATGGGCAACTTCGATGCCCGTCAGACGATGATCGAGCGCAATCTCAGGCTCGTCGTCAACATCGCCAAACACTATCTGAATCGTGGCATTCCTCTGCTCGACCTGGTCGAGGAGGGGAATCTCGGGCTGATGCATGCCCTCGAGAAGTTCGACCCGGAACGGGGCTTCCGTTTTTCCACCTACGCGACCTGGTGGATACGCCAGAACATCGAACGCGCGATCATGAACCAGTCGCGCACGATCCGCCTGCCCGTGCATGTGGTGAAGGAACTGAACCAGGTGCTGCGCGCCCAGCGCTGCACCGACGGCGCCATCGGCGAACCTTCGCTGGAGGCGGTCGCCTGCAGGCTTGGCAAGACGGTTGATGAGGTGCGGGAAATTCTGCAGCTCAGCGAACATACGGCCTCGCTGGATGCGCCGCTCGACATCGACCCGAACCTGTCGATAGGTGAATCGCTGGCCGACGAGCAGGTGCTGGCGCCGGATCAGCAGATTCATTTCGCCGAGCTCGAGCGTCTGGTGCGCGAATGGATCAAGATGCTGTCGGACAAGCAGAGGCTCGTCATCCGCCACCGTTACGGCATGGACGAATGCGAACTGCTGACGCTGGAAGAACTGGCGCTGCGTCTCGATCTGACCCGCGAGCGCGTGCGCCAGATCCAGCTCGAAGCACTCAACCAGTTGCGCCGTATCCTCAAGCGCTACGGTATTTCTCGCGACGCCCTGCTGTGAGCGCCGATTCCCGCCTGATCAGTCAGGCCTGCCGTCCACCGGATAAACCCTGAAGTAAAGTTCGCGGCTGGCGTAGGCCATCACCGGCAGCGCTACGAGCATCAGCGGCAGCAGTACGGCGCTGACGATGGTCACTGCGGCCAGCAGGCAGGCCCACGCCATGATGACGCCGAAGCGCCCGAACACCGCCCTGACGCTGGCGACGACACCGGAGACGAGATTGGCGCGCTGATCGTAGATCAGCGGGATCGAGAACGCTGAGACTGCGAACAGGATGAAGGCCAGTACTGCGCCCATGATCGAGCTGAAGAACACGAAGCGGTAGACGGCCTCGTCGCCCTGCAGCAGGTGAGCCAGCCGGGTGGGTTCGCGGCCGACCATGAAGCCGTAGAGCGTGCCCGCGTCGGTGATCCAGATCAGGAACAGCAGCGCGCAGACGAAGGAGACGACCCAGCCGCCGCGCGGCATGCGGGCGAAGCCGCGCCAGATATCGGCAGCCGCCGGGCGGCGGCCGGCGCGCAGACCGTCCGACAGCGAGAAGAAACCTGCCAGCAGCGCAGGGCCGATCAGCATGAAGCCGCCGGCGAAGGACAGGCTGAGCGGTGCGATCGACATCGACTCGAGCGCCCAGAACAGGATTGCACCGAGCACGACGAAAACCGCCGCATAGCCGATGCTGAGGGCCGGCATGGCGCAGAACTGCCGCCAGCCGGTGGACATGGCCGCGGAGACGTCGGACAGGCGGACGGCGGCGGGCTTCAGTGGCGAGGAGGTCACGTGTGTCTGCAGGCGGAAGCTGTGGGCCGCCTGAGTTCACGAGGAATCGCCGCGCCGTTCCTTGATTTGAATCAGTTTCGCCGTTCGGCCCTGATGCGCTCGACGAGGCGGCGCTGGCTCAGCGCCTCGGCCAGTTCGAACACCGACATCGCATAGAAGCTGCTGCGGTTGTAGCGCGTGATCACGTAGAAGTTGCGATAGCCGAGCCAGTATTCCGTCGCTGCGCCGGGCGTTTCGAGATCGACCAGGGTGGCTGTGCCAGCGGCGCTGTCGCCGTGCAGCGGCTTCACGCCGGCCTGGAGCAGTGCATCGGGCTCGAGCACCGGCTCGATGCCTGCGGCGACCAGGGCCGCGGCGTCCGTGTCGGCTGCCAGTTGGGCGCGCTCGGCGATCGCTGCTCCTGGCTGCCAGCCATGCACGTGCAGGTAGTTGGCGACGCTGCCGATCGCATCGACCGGGTCGGAGTCGAAGTCGATGTGGCCGTTGCCGTCGAAGTCGACCGCATAGGCACGCACGCTGCTGGGCAGGAACTGGGGATAGCCGATGGCGCCGGCGTAGGAGCCGTAGTAGTCCGTCGGCGCGCGGCCTTGTTCGCGGGCGAGCAGGAACAGGGCTTCGAGTTCGCGCCGGAACAGGTCCGCGCGCGGCGGGTAGTCGAAGGCGAGGGTGGATAGCGCGGACAGGGTTTCGTAGTTGCCGGTGTGGCGGCCGTATACAGTCTCGACGCCGATGATCGCGACGATGATTTCCGGCGGCACGCCGAACTGCTTCGACGCACGCTCGAGCTCCACCTCATGCTCATTCCAGAATGCGACGCCACCGTCGATGCGGCTGCGGTCGAGGAAACGGGCGCGATAGTTCTGCCACGAGCGCACTCCCTTGCGTGCAGGCGGCGTGATCAGCCGGATCACGCTGGCCTCGTGCCGGGCCAGCGCCAGTGTTGCCGTGACGGCGTCCCGGTCGAAGCCATGGCGTGCCACGAGTTCATCGGTGAAGGCGCGAACATCGTCGCGCTCGGCATAGGAAGCCAGTGCTGAAGTGGCTGGCAGCGCGGCCAGCGCCGACAGGCTGGCACTGATCAGGACGGACACGATCCGGTTTCTGGTCTTGTCCGTGGCGGGTCCAGCGCGGAAATGCAGGAGCTGTTTCATGGCAATCGGAGAGCGTCGATCTTTTTTCTGAGCGCGGCAACGCGCGTGCTGTCGGAATGGGGGCCGTAGCGCAGGCTGGCGTAGTCAACGCCGATTGCCTGCACCGCGGCGGCGAGTTCGGGAATGGCCGACGCAACCCGCTGTGCGTAGTCATGCGGCCCTTCCCAGGGGTGGCGCGCGAGGCCGCGGCTGGCCAGCTTGGTGCTCAATGCCTGCCAGGCCTGGTCGAGCGGCTCACTGCCGCGTCGTGCGCGATTGGTCCATAGCAACAGGCACAGGAACAGCATGCAGGTGGCGGCGGCCAGTACGCCGGCCAGGCGCCACGCATCGTCGGGGTCGAAGCCCAGACGGGACAGCAGTTCGCGCTGGCGTTCCGGATTGTAGCCAAGAACGCGCTGGTTCCACGCGTTCGACAGGGCTTCCCAGCGCAAGCGCATGTTTCGCAGCCAGTCGTACTGGGCGCGCAGGCTGAAGGGCAGGGCTTCGCCGGCGGGCAGCGCGGCGGCGAGGCCGTCGTCGATGCGGCGGGGTGCAGCGAGATAGGTCGGGTCGACGCGCACCCAGCCGCGGCCGGCGAGCCAGACTTCACTCCAGGCATGGGCGTCGAACTGGCGGACGACGAGGTGGCCATCCATCGGGTTGATTTCGCCGCCCTGATAGCCGGTGACGACGCGCGCCGGCACGCCTGCGGCGCGCATCAGCACGGTGAAGGCGGAGGCGAAGTGTTCGCAGAAGCCGCGCCGGCTGTCGAACAGGAACTCGTCCACGCTGTCGCGACCGAGCAGTGGCGGCTGGAGGGTGTAGAGCAGGCTGGCGTCCTGCAGGTGCGAAATGGCTCTTTGCAGGATCTGTTCGTGTGATTCAGCATCGTTCGCGAGCCGTGCCCCGAGCGCCTGCGTGCGCGGATTGAAGCCGGGCGGCAGCTGCCGTGCAGTGGCCAGCACCGCTTCCGTTTCGGCGAGCCCGACAACGGCTCTCGGGTAGGCGTTCAGCTCATGCTGGACCCGTGACTGGAGCGGCCGCGTGGCAAGCAGCCGGAAGTCGCTGGTGTGCCGCAGCGCCGGACCCGTGGCGGCGGGAAAGTCGAGCGCCAGCAGCCAGCGCTTGCCATGGGGCTCCAGGGTCAGGGAGTAGTCGACGCGTTTGCCGTCCGCCGGGTGAAAGGGCATCGTCGCTTCCTGCGCATGCTCGGCCTGCCAGCTGCGGCCATCGAAGCGTGTCAGCACCGGGCCGCGCCAGTAGCGTTGTCGGCGGGCAGGGATTTCATCCGCAAAGCGGGCCCGGAAGACGATCTCGGCCGACTGGCTCAGGGCGCTGATCGAACCGGGGCTCATCGATTCCGACAAGCCGGTACGGGCGTTGAAGGCATCGGCCGGCATGCCCCACAGGGGGCCTTCGATACGCGGGAACAGCAGGAACAGGAGCAGCATGAAAGGCAGCCCCTGGGCGATCAGGGTTGCCGCCATCCGCAGGTGTTCGCCGCCACGGCCGTTCGGGTCGGTCTGCGCGACCAGGGCTGCGAGGGTAAGAACGCTGGCGCACAGCGCGAGCGCGGCGACCGGAAAGCCCTGGTCCTCGAAGAAGATCGCCAGTTGCAGGAAGAAGCACAGCATCGCCGTCGAGCGGATATCGCGGGCAGCGCGGATCTCGAGCAGCTTGAGGCCAAGCAGCAGCGCCAGCAGTGCCACGCCCGGGTCCTTGCCGAAGAAGTGGCCGAACTCGGCGCGCACGCCGACTGCCGCGGCCACGGTCAGTGGCAACAGAAGCCATTGCGACGGCGCCTGGCGGCCATGCCACAGCAACAGGCCCCGCCAGGCCAGCAGCATGGCACACAGTCCCGTGATCCAGAGCGGCAGCCAGCTTGCGTGCGGAGCCATCGTCAATGCGGCGGCACCGAGCAGCCAGGTGCCCTGGCGGCGGTCGAGCGCGCTGCCGCTACTCGCCGATCGGCGTGCAGCTGCACGCTGTTTCAGCCAGCCGGCAATCATGTTGCGTCCGCCCCGTCCTGCCCTTCGTACAGAGCCAGCTCATCCAGGCAGCGGAACAGATGGCCGCCGCCGCTGCCGCGCGGCACGCTCGTCGCCGGCAAGCTCAGCGACCAGGGGCGGCCGCTGCGTTCGGCTTCCAGCTGCCAGGCGCAGAGGCGCGACAGGCGTTGCTCGACGCCGAGTTCGGACGGTAGTTCGGCCCAGTCCAGTGCCAGTTCCTCGCCTTGCTCGGCGGCGAACTGCTTGGTCATCAGCGGGCCGCCGCGCGCGAGCACTTTCCAGGCAACGTGCCGGGGAGAGTCCGCACGCTGGTGTGGGCGCAAGCCGGCGAAGTCGTCGTCACCGGCCCTGGGTGAGGGCTTGCCGCCGCCCTGTTCCATCGGGCTTGCGGGCAGGGGTGGTGCATCCGCCTCAGGTGCCGGATGGACGATGCAGCCGGCGCCGACGTCGAAAACGCTCCAGGCACGAATCAGCCCCAGCGGCCAGCGGGTCTCGATGACGGTACGTCCGGCCTGCAGCCGGCCGCGGTGCCCGGCTGCGCAGGTGGCTCCGACCACCAGTGTCTGCGCCGGGCCGAGATCGAAAGCGGCTTCCGCGTCATGCAGCTTCAGGCGCAAAGCGGGGCGGCGCGCCTTGCGCGGGTTGTCGATGATGAAACGGAGCGTGGCGGTTTCCCCGGCGAACACCGGATCGCTGCGTCCGGGCTGGATGCGCAGCCCGACGAGGTTGCGCCAGGCGTGCACGATGCTGGCCAGTCCTGCGCCTGCCAGTGCGAAGACCAAGCCGTAGCCGAGGCTCAGGCTGTAGTTGATCGATGCCACCAGCATCGCCAGCAAGGCGACTGCAAAGGTCAGGCCGCCGGCGGTGGGCAGGACATAGATGCGGCGGCTGTCCAGTTCGAGCGGGCTGGTTTCGGGCCCACCGGGCCGGCGCGGCAGCCAGCGGCGGATCAGTGCAGGTGGAGAAGGTGTTGGTGTGCCGGCTGCCGACATGTGGTTCAGGGCAGCGCCACCGACCGGACCAGGCGTGTGAGGGTGGCCGCAGGAATGGGGCGGGCATCGCCGGTCAGATGCAGGCGGTGGGCGGCCACATGCGGGAACAGCGTCTGCACGTCCTCAGGCAGCACATGGTCGCGGCCGTCGATCAAGGCCCAGGCGCGGGCGACCGACAGCAGGCCGAGTCCGGCGCGCGGGCTGAGCCCCGTCGCCAGTTCCGTATCGTGCCGGGTTGCACCGAGCAGGGCCTGCACATAATCGATCAGCCGGTCGGCGACGTGGAGGGTCTGGGCCGTGTGCTGCAGCCCTGCAAGCTCCGACGGGCCGATGACCGGGGTGCGCCGTTCGAGCACGCTGCGCCGGTCCTCACCCGTCAGCAGGGCGCGTTCGGCCATCGGGTCGGGGTAGCCGAGGCGGATGCGAAGCAGGAAGCGGTCGAGCTGGCTTTCCGGCAGCGGAAAGGTGCCGACCTGATGCGCCGGGTTCTGCGTGGCGATGACGAAGAAGGGTTCCGGCAGCTCGAAAGTGTGGCCGTCGGCGGTGATCTGGCGTTCTTCCATCGCTTCGAGCAGCGCACTCTGGGTCTTGGGCGTGGCGCGGTTGATCTCGTCGGCCAGCACCACCTGGGCGAACACCGGGCCAGGGTGGAAGCGAAACGAACTGGTGTCGCGGTCGAAGATCGAGGCGCCGATGATGTCGGCCGGCAGCAGGTCGCTGGTGAACTGGATGCGCTGAAGCTGCAAACCCATCAACTGGGCGAGCGTGTGGGCGAGCGTGGTTTTCCCCACCCCGGGCACATCCTCGATCAGCAGATGCCCGCGTGCGATCAGGCAGGCGAAGGCGAGGCGAAGCTCGTGCTCCTTGCCGAGAATGATCTGGTTCGCCGCCTCCAGCAGGCGTTCTACATGGGGATTGGGCATTTCGGGAGCACTGTGAAATTGACCGCGAAGCGGTGATAATAGGTGACAAAAGCACATTGACCGGCGGAGCCGCTTCACGGTTCACGCCGAGTTGGGCCGGACGCAAGGCCGGGTGACAAACCGAGCCGCCTCCGATCGAGGGGCGGACACGACGTTCAATGCTGGAGAAGGGGAGAGTATGACGACAACGGCGTTCATCACGCATCGCGACTGCTGGCTGCACGACATGGGGGCGATGCACCCCGAATGTCCTGATCGACTCGGTGCGATCAACGACCGCCTGATCGCGTCGGGGCTGGACATGTACGTCTCCTTCTTCGATGCGCCCGTCGCCACGCGTGAGCAGATCATCCGGGTCCATCCCGAGAACTACCTGGACGATCTGCTCGGCAGTGTTCCCGAGCATGGCATCCGCCACCTCGATCCCGACACCGCGATGAGCCCGGGCACCATGAAGGCTGCGCTGCGCTCGGCCGGCGCCGGGGTGATGGCCACCGACATGGTGATGGCCGGCGAGATCGAGAACGCCTTCTGTGCCGTGCGCCCGCCCGGCCACCACGCCGAACGTGCCAAGGCGATGGGCTTCTGCTTCATGAACAACGTTGCCATCGCCGCCCGCCATGCGCTCGAGGCGCACGGACTGGAGCGGGTCGCCATCGTCGATTTCGACGTACACCACGGCAACGGCACCGAGGACATCTTCCGCGACGACCCGCGCGTGATGATGGGCGGCATCTTCCAGCACCCCTTCTATCCCTATTCGGGCGCCGACAACCCGCCGGCCCACATGTGCAACGTGCCGCTGCCGGCCGGCACCCGCGGCGATGCCTTCCGCGAGGCCTTCGGCGAGAAGGTCGTCCCCGCACTGAAAGCCCACAATCCGCAGATGATCTTCATCTCCGCCGGCTTCGATGCCCACTACGAGGACGACATGGGTTCGATGGGGCTGCTCGAGGCGGACTACATCTGGGCCACCCAGCAGATCAAGGACGTTGCCAAGGCCTGCGGCCACACGCGCATCGTGTCCCTGCTCGAAGGCGGCTATTCGCTGTCCTCGCTGGCACGTTCGGTCGTGGCGCACGTCAAGGCGCTCGCCGATCTGTGAGCCGGCAATATTCACAAACATTCCCGTCCCCGGTGCGTGCGCGCAAAAATGCGCGCTGCACTGGCCGCGGGCCGGCGATCGGTTAGAATCAACTTTTTAACGCTCTGGCCAACGCCATGATTACCGGATCGCTTGTCGCAATCGTCACGCCCATGCTCGACGACGGGAGCCTCGATTATCCCCGTCTGCGCAACCTCATCGACTGGCACATCAACGAGGGCACCGACGGCATCGTCATCGTCGGCACCACCGGTGAATCGCCCACCGTCGATGTCGAAGAACACTGCGAACTCATTCGTGTCACGGTCGAGCATGCGGCAGGACGAGTGCCTGTCATTGCCGGCACGGGCGCCAATTCAACCGTCGAGGCGGTCGAACTGGCGCAGTTCGCCAAGCAGGCCGGCGCCGCTGCCCATCTGTCGGTCGTGCCTTATTACAACCGCCCGACCCAGGAAGGCCTCTATCGCCATTTCCGCACCATCGCGGAATCGGTTGAACCTGCCGCTGATCCTGTACAACGTGCCGGGCCGCACCGTTGCCGACCTCGCCAACGACACCACCCTGCGCCTGGCCGAAGTGCCGAACATCGTCGGCATCAAGGACGCCACCGGCAATCTGGACCGTGCCTGCGACCTGGTCGAACGCGCGCCCGAAGGCTTCGCCCTGTACAGCGGCGACGACATGTCTTCGGCCGCCTTCCTGATGCTCGGCGGCCACGGCGTCATCTCGGTGACGGCCAACGTCGCGCCGCGGGCGATGCACGAACTGTGCGCCGCCGCTGCCGCGGGCGACATGCGCAAGTTGCGCGAAACCAATGCTGCGCTGACGGGGCTGCACCGTGACCTGTTCTGCGAAGCCAATCCGATTCCGGTCAAGTGGGCGGTCGCCCGCATGGGACTGATCGGTGACGGCATCCGCCTGCCGCTGACGCAACTGACCGAGCCCTGCCACGAGCGCGTGCTGAAGGCGATGCGCAAGGCTGGCATCCGGGTCTGATCCGAACCTTTTTCCGCAGGAACTTCATGAATCGCTCCATGCGCACTCCCGTTTCCCTGATCGCGCTGTCCGTGGCGCTTGCCGGTTGCTCGACCACGCTGTTCGAATCCAAACGCATCGACTACAAGGGTGCGAAGCAGATGCAGCGGCCGCTCGAGATTCCGCCGGACCTGACCGCGCCCACGCGCGACGACCGCTTCGCCGTGCCCGACGTCACGCCGCGAGGCGTGGCGACCTATTCCGCCTACACTGCGGACCGTGCCGACCAGCCGGCCGCATCCACCGGGCCGGAAGTGCTTGCCGCGCCCGACACCATGCGCATCGAGCGTGCCGGCAGCCAGCGCTGGCTGGTCGTTGCCGGCAAGGCGGACGAGCTGTGGCCGCAGATCAAGGATTTCTGGCTCGAACTCGGTTTCATCCTGAACATCGACAGCCCGGACATCGGCGTCATGGAAACCGATTGGGCCGAAGACCGCGCCAAGATCCCGCAGGACTTCCTGCGTTCGACGATCGGCAAGGTGTTCGACGGCCTGTTCTCCACGCCCGAGCGCGACAAGTTCCGCACCCGCCTGGAGCAGGGCAAGGATGACGGCACGGTCGAGATTTACGTCAGCCACCGCGGCATGATGGAAATCTATCCGAACGAAGCCAAGGACTCGACGATCTGGCAACCGCGCCCGGCCGACCCCGAGCTCGAGGCTGAAATGCTGCGTCGCCTGATGGTGCACCTCGGCGCAGAAGAAGCGCGCGCCGAAGCTGCACTGACCAGCGCACCGAGCGAAGAACGCGCCCGCATTGCCTCCGGTACAGATGGCCAGGCCCGTCTGGTCATGGAAGAGTCCTTCGATCGCGCCTGGCGCCGTGTCGGCCTGGCGCTGGACCGCATCGGCTTCACCGTCGAAGACCGCGACCGCGCCCAGGGCCTGTACTTCGTGCGCTATGTCGATCCCGAGGCCGACAACAAGACCGATGACAAGGGCTTCCTGTCCAAGCTGGCCTTCTGGCGCAGCGACGACAAGCCGGCGCAGGGCGGCAGCGAATACCGCCTGCACGTGCAGGGCCAGGGCAGCGACTCGCTGGTCACGGTGCTCACCCGCGAGGGCGGCGCCGACACCTCCGAGACGGCCAAGCGCATTCTTGGCCTGTTGCACAACGAGCTTCGCTGACCGGCCATCGTGCCGTGGCCATGCCATGGCACGATCGGGCACAAAAAAGCCGGCATCAGCCGGCTTTTTTGCATCATGCCACTGTGAAAATCACTTGGTGGCTTCCTTGGCCTTTTCGACGGCAGCTTCGGCGGCAGCCTTGGCCGCATCGACAGCCTCGCCCGCGGCTTCCTTGGTTGCAGCCGCACCTTCCTTGGCTGCATCGACGGCGGCGGCAGTGTGTTCCTTGGCAGCGTCAACAAGATTGGCCGCACCTTCCTTGGTGGCGTCAACCGCGTCAGCAGCGGTCTCCTTGGCCGCATCGACCGCTTCAGCGGCACTTTCCTTTGCGGCATCGACGGCTTCGCCAGCGCTTTCCTTCGCGGCTTCGGCGCCTTCCTTCGCCGCTTCCACTGCGTGCTCGGCAGCTTCCTTGGCTTGTTCCTGCACGCTCGGAGCGGGCGTCGAAACAGGGGCGGGCGCTTCCTGCTTGCCGCAAGCGGAAACGGCGATGGCAACGAGGGCGGCGACGAGAAGGGATTGTTTCATTGCTTTTTTCCTTTTTCGAGTTGAGTGCCGCCGGCTGCAGGGCAGCCAGTGGCATGGGTGTAGCGGTCACGGCTTGAAGCGCGGCAAGTCTAGCACGCAGCCAAGGAAAATCCGTGTCGGATGTTGCGTCGCAAAATGTGAGCGTATTTTTCCGTCACGCATGGCCGCGATCGGTTCCGGATGCCCGACTGCATGGCGTCGCAGATTGCCTTGGCAAGGCGAAGCACGCGGTTCATCTGTCCGTGTCGGTGGCCGCGAGACTGGCGTTTTGGCTGCGGTATCGCGCCGCTTGGGATGTCGTTGGCAACCGATGGCACGACGGTGCTTTGGATCAGGCGCCAGGGTTGCCGAAACCGTTTTCGTACCATTCGTACAGCAAGTCCAGCAACTTGGTCGGGCTGCCGGCGAAATCATCCGCCGGCAGTGCGCGGCGATGGGCGAGGCGGGCGATGATGTCGCCAAGCGCGGGGGCGGATTCCCCCCCGAATTCCGTCCCTAATTCAACCAACTCGCCGTTCAGGTAGAAACCCGCGGCCGAGAACAGTAGCAGGCTGCGGGCATCCAGTTCGAAGCCGTGCTTGCGCACTGCGCGCTCGAAGGCCTTGCGGCTCAGGCTTTCCTCGGGCGGATCGAAGAAGACGTGGGCTTTCGGCTCGGTGAGATAGGTTCCGACGAATTCCTCGATGTCCGCGCGCGTCCAGCGGATGCCGGACAGCATGTGTTCGATCTGGTCGACCATGCGGCTGCCGATCTCTGCCGAGTTCTGCTGCAGTTCCAGACCCGGGTCAGCATAGATGCCGTCGAGCTGGATGCGCTCCTGCAGCCAGCCGAGGAATTCGGTGCCGAGTTCCTGCGCGGTGGGCGAGCGGAAGCCGATGGAGTAGGTGGTGCATTCGCCGATGGCGATGCCGTTGTGCGCCCAGTGCGGCGGCAGGTAGAGCATGTCGCCGGGCTCCAGCACCCAGTCTTCGGTTGGCTGGAAGTTCTTCAGGATGCGCAGCGGCGCGCCTTCGATCAGCGTGCGGTCGGCCTGGTCGGCGATCTGCCAGCGGCGCTTGCCCGTGCCTTGCAGCAGGAACACGTCATAGTTGTCGAAGTGCGGGCCGACGCCGCCGCCATCGACGGCGTAGCTCACCATCAGGTCGTCCAGCCGTGCCTGCGGGATGAAGTCGAAGCAGTGCAGCAGGCGGTCGCCTTCGGGCACCCACAGGTTCAGGCCTTGCACCAGCACCGTCCAGGGCTGCTTCTTGCCGCGCAGGCGGCCGCGGCTCTGCGGGCCGTGCTCCAGCGTCCATTCACCTTCGAGGCCGTCGGCGGGCAGGCGGATGTAGCGCGATTCGACGTCGGGGTCGCAGGCAAGCTCGAACAGTTCGTCGCGCTCCAGCACGCCCTGGAAGCCGGGCACGGCCTGGCGGATCAGCAGGGGTTTCTTTTGCCAGTATTCGGCAAGGAACTCGCGCGCCGACAGGCCGCCGAGCAGGGTTTCGAGGGTTGGCAAATGAGTTGGCAAATGAGTAGGCAGATTCATGGCGCGGATTATAGGCCCGGGCGCCGCCGGGTACTGGCGCTGCTGCGGAGGTGGCCGCGACAGAGGTGGCAGGAGGCGCAGGAAGCGGGGGGCCGGACGCGGTAGAATCGCGCCACTTTTCTTGGCGGAATCCCCATGTCGGCAGCAGTCATCGAATCGCTGGATCACGAAGGCCGTGGCATCGCGCATGTCGACGGCAAGGCCGTCTTCATCGAAGGCGCGCTGCCCGGCGAGCAGGTGGAATACACGGTATTGCGCGAGCGGCCGCGCTATGCCCAGGCCGAAACGGCGCGGGTGTTGAAGGCGAGCGCGCAGCGGGTCGAGCCGCGCTGTATACATTTCGGCACCTGCGGCGGCTGTTCGATGCAGCATCTCGATCCGGTGGCGCAGGCCGCGGCTAAGCAGCGCATCCTGGAAGACGCGCTGTGGCACATCGGCAAGGTCGAGCCCGAGGTCATTTACCCGGCCATCCACGGTCCGGCCTGGGGCTACCGCTATCGTGCGCGGCTGACCGTGCGCGTGGTGCCGAGCAAGGGCGGGGTGCTGGTCGGCTTCCACCAGAAGCGTTCGAGCCACATCGCCGACATGCAGTCCTGTCCGGTGCTGCCACCGGCGATTTCCGCGCTGGTGCCGGAACTACACCGCCTGATCGCCAGACTGTCGATCGCCGACCGTGTGCCGCAGATCGAGATCGCCGTCAGCGATACCGCGACTGCCTTCGTGTTCCGCCACCTGCTGCCCTTCAGCGAGGGCGACCGGCGTGCGCTGGCCGCGTTCGCCGATGCCCACGGCATCCAGGCCTGGGCGCAGCCCGGCGGCCCGGACACCGCCGCGCCGCTGCACCCGCAGGGCGGCGCCGGCTTGGCCTATACCCTGCCCGAGTTCGACGTGCGGATGGATTTCCGCCCCACCGATTTCACCCAGGTCAATGTACACATCAACCGCCTGCTGATCCGGCGCGCGATGCAACTGCTCGATCCGCAGCGGGGCGAGCGCATCGCCGATCTGTTCTGCGGCCTGGGCAACTTCAGCCTGCCGATCGCGCGCCGCGGCGCGACGATGGTGGGGGTGGAGGGCAGCGAGGCGCTGGTCGAGCGCGCCCGGGCCAATGCCGCGGCCAACGGCCTGGCGGAACGCTGCGAATTCCATGCCGCCAACCTGTTCGAGGCCACCGAGGACAGCCTCGCGGCGCTCGGGCCGCTCGACAAACTGCTGATCGACCCGCCGCGCGAAGGCGCGATCGCGGTGGTCAAGGCGGTCAGCCCGCTGCAGCGCCCGCCGCGCATCGTGTACGTGTCATGCAGCCCGGCCACGCTGGCGCGCGACGCGGCGGTGCTGGTACATGAAAAGGGCTATGTGCTGCGCGGTGCCGGCATCGCCAACATGTTCCCGCAGACCTCGCATGTCGAATCGATTGCGCTTTTCGAGCTGGGCGAACAGGGCTGAAGGCTTTTCATTTTGGCCTGCAACTGAAACAATCACGGCCTGTGATTCATAATTATGGACGAAGAGGGCATGGCGTCCCGTTCCCCCGACCCCGATTTCCCGGCCCGTGGCAGCACTGCTTCCGGTAGCGGCCCCGTGCGTGACGAGCAGGCCGCCTGGCAGCGGCGCAGCATCGCCCAGGTGTGGCATCCCTGCACCCAGATGCAGCGCCTGCAGGCGGTGCCGCCGCTGCCGATCGCGCGCGGTCAGGGGCCGTGGCTGTACGACTACGCCGGCGGGCGCTATTTCGACGCCAACAGCTCGTGGTGGGTGAACCTCTTCGGTCACGCCGATGCGGGCATCAACGCCGCGCTGCGCGACCAGCTCGAAACCTTGCCGCACGTGATGCTGGCCGGCTGCACCCATGCGCCGGCGGTGGAGCTGGCCGAGCGCCTGTCGGCGCTGACCGGCGGCGTGCTCGGCCACGTCTTCTTTGCCAGCGACGGCGCCTCGGCGGTCGAGATCGCGCTGAAGATGAGCTTTCACTGCTGGCGCAACCGCGGCCGCGACAGCAAGCGCGAATTCGTCTGCGTACGTCACGGCTACCACGGCGAGACCCTGGGCGCGCTGGCGGTGACCGACGTCACGGTGTTCCGCGACGCCTATGCGCCGCTGCTGCTGCGGTCCCACATCGTTGCCTCGCCTGATGCCCGCCAGGCCGGCCCAGGCGAGACCGCCGCCGACGTCGCCGAACGTGCGCTGGACGAGGTGCGTGCCTTGTTCGAAGCCCGCCACGAACACATCGCCGCCTTCATCGTCGAGCCGCTGGTGCAGTGCGCCGCCGGCATGGCGATGTACGACCCGGCCTACCTGCGCGGCCTGCGTGCGCTGTGCGAGCGCTACGACGTCCATCTGATCGCCGACGAGATCGCCGTCGGCTGCGGCCGCAGCGGCAGCTTCTTCGCCTTCGAGCAGGCGGCGGGCGAGGGGCAGACGCCGTTGTGGCCGGACTTCATCTGCCTGTCGAAAGGCATCAGCGGCGGCTACCTGCCGCTGTCGCTGGTGCTGAGCCGGAACGAGGTCTACGAAGCCTTCCTCGACGACGAGGTCGCGCGCGGCTTCCTGCACTCGCATTCCTACACCGGCAACGCGCTCGCCTGCCGCGCGGCGCTGGCGGTGCTCGACCGCTTCGCGCAGGAAGACGTGCTGGTCCGCAACCGGGCCAGCGCCGAGGCGCTGACGGCTGCGCTGGCGCCGCTGGCCGAGGATCCGCGCATCGAGCACCTGCGCCGGCGCGGCATGATCTGGGCTTTCGACGTGGGTGAAGAATGGGCCGGCGAGCGCTTCGCTGAACGTTTCCATCTCGCCGGGCGCCGCCACGAACTGCTGATCCGGCCGATCGGCCGCACGGTGTACCTGATGCCGCCCTACGTGCTCGACGACGATCTGTCCGCCTGGCTGGCGGCACGGGTGCGGGCGACGCTCGACGACGTGCTGGCAGACGGCACCCCCACCCGGAGTAGCGATGCTGCTGGCGCATCTGACCCGGCGACGGCTTGAGCGCGAGGCCGCGGCGCTGCTGCGCCGCCGCCGAATCGCTGCCTCGCCCTGCGCGCCCTTGCAGACCGTCGACAGCGGCGAGGGCGGTGTACGCCGGTTGCTGAACTTCGGCAGCAACGACTACCTCGGCCTCGCCAGCCACCCGGACATCTCCGCCGCGCTGGCCGAAGGCGCGCAACGCTGGGGCGCGGGCAGCGGCGCTTCGCACCTGGTCACCGGCCACAGCCAGGCCCACGCCCGGCTCGAAGGCGAACTGGCGCAACTGCTGTCGCCCTGGGTGCCGGATGCGGCGGCGCTGCTGTTCTGCAGCGGCTTCATGGCCAACCTGGCGCTGTTGACTACGCTCGGCGCCGAGCAGGCGGCGATCTTCGCCGACAAGCTCAATCACGCATCGCTGGTCGATGGCGGCCTGCTCGCGGCGGCAAGGATGCGGCGTTATCCGCATGGCCGCCTCGATCTGCTCGATGCCATGCTGTGCGACTGCGAGCAGCCGATCCGGCTGATCGTCACCGACGCGGTGTTCAGCATGGACGGCGACGTCGCGCCGCTGCCCGAACTGCTGGCATTGGCCGAATGCCACGACGCCTGGCTGATCATCGACGACGCCCACGGTTTCGGCGTGCTCGGTCCGAACGGCGAGGGCGCGCTGGCGCATTTCGGCCTGCGCAGCGAGCGCCTGATCTACATGGGCACGCTCGGCAAGGCCGCCGGCGTGGCGGGCGCTTTCGTCGCCGCCCATCCGGCGGTCGTCGATGCGCTGGTGCAGGGCGGCCGCAGCTACATCTACACCACCGCGATGCCGCCTGCGCTGGCCCACGCGCTGAGCGCCAGCCTGAAGCTGATCGCGGGTGAGGAGGGCGCCGCGCGGCGGCAACGGCTCGCCACGCTGACGACCACGCTGCGCGAGCGCCTGTCCGCCCTGATCGCCCGCCATCCCGGTCGCGGCTGGTTACTGGCCGATTCCGCCACGCCGATCCAGCCGCTGATCGTCGGTGACAACGCCGCCGCACTGGCACTGGCTTCGGCGCTCGACGCCGCCGGGCTGTGGGTGCCGGCCATCCGCCCGCCCACGGTGCCGGCCAATACCGCGCGGCTGCGCATCACGCTGAGCGCGGCGCATACGCCGGACGACGTCGAGCGGCTGTGCGAGGCCCTTGCAAGCGCGCTGGCAATGTGCCCTGTCGCCCAAGGAGCCACCCCATGAACCCGCCCGTGCAAGGCATCTTCATCACCGGCACCGACACCGAGATCGGCAAGACCACCATCGCCGCCGCCATCGTCGGCCTGCTCGGCAGAACCGGGCTGCGTGTCGCCGGGCTGAAGCCGGTCGCCGCCGGCACCAGCCAGATCGACGGCGAGTCCATCAACGAGGACGTCCATGCGCTGCGTGCCGTGAGCAGCGTGGCGCTGAGCGCCGATGAGATCGCGCCCTACCAGTTCGACGCCGCCTGCGCGCCGCACGTCGCTGCCGCACTCGAAGACCGCAACATCGATCGCGGCCGTATACTGGCGGCCATCCAGGCTGCGGCTGCGCGCTGCGACCGGGTGGTGGTGGAAGGCGTGGGCGGTTTCCGCGTGCCTTTTGATGCCGTCGGCGGCTGGGACAGCGCCGACCTGGCGCGTGACCTCGATCTGCCGGTGCTGATGGTGGTTGGCCTGCGTCTGGGTGTCATCAACCATGCTTTGCTCACTGCCGAAGCCATTCGCGCGCGCGGGCTGCGGCTGTGCGGCTGGGTGGCCAACACCGTCAACCCGGCGATGGCCCAGGTATCCGCGACGCTCGATGCGCTGGCCGTCGGCCTGGGCAGCGCGCCTTGCCTGGGCCTGGTGCCGCGCCTGCCGGCAGCGACGCCCGAAGCCATCGCCCCTTATCTGAACGTGCCTGCGCTGCACCGATTGTTCGATTCCGATTCCGCTCTCAAGGAGAACCCATGACCACTGTCGCCACCGTGTCGCCCGACGCCCTGCGCCGTACCGCACCCCAGCCCGCCCCGGCGGCCACAGGCGCCTGGCGCGTCGAAGAGGTCGAAGCCCTGTTCGCACTGCCTTTCATGGAACTGGTGTTCCGTGCCCAGCAGGTCCATCGCCAGCATTTCGACCCGAGCGAGATCCAGCTGTCGACGCTGCTGTCGATCAAGACCGGCGGCTGCGCCGAGGACTGCGGCTACTGCTCGCAGTCCGCCCACTTCGACACCGGCCTGAAGGCCGAGAAGCTGATGCCGGTCGATGAGGTGCTGGAAGCCGCCCGCGCCGCCAAGGCCCAGGGCGCCAGCCGCTTCTGCATGGGCGCGGCCTGGCGCTCGCCCAAGCCGCGCGATATGGAGCGGGTGACGACGATGGTGCGCGAAGTGAAGGCGCTCGGCCTCGAGACCTGCATGACGCTCGGCATGCTGGACGAAGGCCAGGCCCATTCGCTGAAGGATGCCGGCCTCGACTACTACAACCACAACCTCGACACCGCGCCGGAGTACTACGGCAAGGTCATCGGCACCCGTACCTACCAGGACCGTCTCGACACTCTCGGCAACGTGCGCGCCGCCGGCATCAACGTCTGCAGCGGCGGCATCGTCGGCATGGGCGAGACCCGCGCCCACCGAGCCGGGCTGATCGCCCAGCTCGCCAACCTCGAGCCGCCGCCCGAATCGGTGCCGATCAACAACCTCGTGCCGATCCCCGGCACGCCGCTGGCCGACGTCGATCCGATCGACCCCTTCGAGTTCGTGCGCACCATCGCGGTGGCGCGCATCACGATGCCGGCCAGCTACGTCCGCCTGTCGGCCGGGCGCCAGGAAATGGACGAAGCCCTGCAGGCGCTGTGCCTGATGGCGGGCGCCAACTCCATCTTCTACGGTGACCACCTGCTGACCACGCCCAACCCCGGCACAGGCCGCGACCGCAGCCTGCTCGACCGGCTCGACATGCGCATCGAGGGGCAGGGCGCCGCATGAACACGGCGGCCAACGCCGGCCTGCCGGCCTTCGATGCCGGCTTCCTGCGCGACCCCTATCCTGCTTACCGCGCCCTGCGTGAGGCCGGGCCGCTGCACTGGTGCGAGGATTTCTTCCAGGGTGCGTGGCTGGTGACGCGGCACGAGGACGTCGAGCGCGTGCTGCGCGACCAGCGTTTCTCGTCGCAGCGCACCGGCGGCTGGGTGAAGCGCACGGAAGGGCTGGACGCGGCGCATGGCGGAGGCTATGCGGCGGCCCGGAGCAAAGGCGGCCTGGATCGCTTCCAGCGCCTGTTCTCGCGGGCAATGGTGTTCCTCGACGCCCCCGATCACACCCGGCTGCGCAGGGCCATGCTGGGTGGATTTCATCCGGCGACGATCCGCGACCTTGCACCCGAGATCGAGCGCCTGGCCGACGAGATCCTCGATGGCCTGGACGGCGAGCAGGGCTTCGACTTCATCGAAATGGTCGCCAGGCCGCTGCCTTCGCGTGTCATCGGCCTGATGCTCGGCATCAGCCGTGCCGACGAAGCGCAATTCATCGCCTGGTCGGAAGAATTGGCGGTCTTCATCGGCGCCGTCCGGCCCGACATGGAACAACTGCAGCACGCCCAGCGCAGCCTGATGCAACTGGTGCGCTATTTCGACGCCCTGATCGAAACCCGCCGCCGCAAGCCCGGCATCGATCTCGTCAGCCGTCTGGTGCAGGCCGAGCAGCAGGGCCTGGTGCGGGCTGATGGCGAACTGCTCGCGCAATGCGCGATGCTGCTGTTCGCCGGCCACGAAACGACTCGCAACCTGCTCGGCAATGGCTTGTTCACGCTGCTGTCGCATCCCGGCCAATGGCAGGCGCTGTGCGCGCAGCCGGACGGCATGAACGCAGCGGTACGCGAAATCCTGCGTTACGACAGCCCGGTGCAATACACCGGCCGCCGCGTCAGCCGCGAAATCGAGATGCACGGCCATACCCTGCGCCGTGGTGAGCTGGTCATCGCCCTGATCGGCTCGGCCAACCGCGACCCGGCGCGTTACTCCGAGCCCGAACGCTTCGACATCGCCCGCGGCGAAGGCAGCCATCTCGCCTTCGGCAGCGGCCCGCACGTCTGCATTGGCGCCGGCCTGTCGATGCTCGAAGCCGACATCACGCTGCGCGCGTTGATGCGCCGCTGGCCCGGTTTGCGGCTGACCGATGCCGAGCCGCGGTGGAATGGCAATGCCGCGCTGCGCGGGCTGCTGCGGCTGCCGGTGCGGTGCGTCGGCACAGGGAAGGGGGCTGGGGTGCAGGAGAGCTGCCAGCCGAGGCCCGAGGCAAGCATGCCGGTCATGTGACGAGTTGAAACGGCGCACCGTCAGCCCGGTGCTATAATCGCGCGCTCTTGCGGAGGCGTGGCAGAGCGGTTGAATGCAACGGTCTTGAAAACCGTCAGGGGTTTACGCCCCTCGTGAGTTCGAATCTCACCGCCTCCGCCAGACTGCCGATTGCCCCACGAATCGGTGACACGGCCTTCCACGCGAAGACAAAATCCAGGAAAAGCTGGAATGCACAATGTGGACGTCGAGAATTTCGACTTGCGGTTCGACCGACTGACCCTGGCCGACGTATCGCCGCAAAGGATGCAGGATGAAGCCGCTGCGATCTTCGAGCTGTTTCTTCGGCGCGAGGCCGAGTTCGGAGTCCACCCCTCCGTTGTGATCCACTATCCGGACATCTCGGACCGATCGGACAAGGGGTTCATCGGCGAGGCCGCGCGGTATATCGCAGCTCAAGCCGATAGCCTGGCCTCGGCAGGACGTGCGCTTGCTCGTATTGTGGTGCTGACGACCTTTGGCGACCTCGTCGGACCGTCTCTCGTGGCGGCGGGCTTCAATCCCATTCTCATCGACATGCCTGCCGGGCCGGATCACACCTATGCTTTCACGTTCGATCCGATGCCAACGGAAAGAGGCCTTACGCTCTATGTCGAAGCTGTGAACGAGGCGGACGAAAAGATAAGGCCCGCATTCATATTGAAGCTGACGGACAGCCAGGGCCGCCTCCACGGCGGGGCTTGTGGCTCCATCCATGATCGCGGCGGCAGGCGCTATGCCTATCTTGCGACGATGACGGTCGCGGCCGAGGCAGCGAGGGGAACGGGAACCTTCCTTGCCGAGGAGCTTTTCCGCTTCTTGCGGGATCAGGGCGTATCGACCGTTCACCTTGGCACACAGACCGCTGCCGCCTTTTACCAGAAGCTCGGCTTCAAGGTCGTCCACAGACTTGTGCCGGGAATGCGTATCCGGACGACGGGCGGCAAGGAGATCAGGGACGACTTGGTCATGCTGGCCATGGATTTATGATTCGGACAGGTTCTCGGACGTTCGTGCAGAACAAGAACAAGGCAACGCTCATCGGCTTCATCGCGATCCTGTTGTGGGCGTCGATCGTGGGCCTGATCCGCGGCGTTAGCGAGAGCTTCGGCGCCACCGGCGGCGCGGCGCTGATCTATACCGTCGCGGCGGTGTTCCTGGTCTTCAGCGTCGGCTTCACCAAGCTGAGCAAGGTGCCGCCGAAATACCTGTTGTGGGGCAGCCTGCTGTTCGTGTCCTACGAGCTGTGCCTCGCGCTGTCCATCGGCTATGCCAACACCGGCCGGCAGGCCATCGAAGTCGGCATGGTCAACTACCTGTGGCCGACCTTCACGCTGATGTCGGCGATCCTGTTCAACAAGCAGAAGGCGAACTTCCTGGTGGTGCCGGGTTTCCTGCTGTCGATGGCGGGCATCTGCTGGGTATTGGGTGGAGACCAAGGGGGCGGCGACCAGGGGCTGGACATCGCCAGCATGATCGCCAACGTCCAGGACAACCCGCTGAGCTATGGGCTGGCCTTTTCGGGCGCGGTGATCTGGGCCGCCTACTGCACCGTGACCGCGCGCATCGCCCAGGGGCACAACTGCGTGACGCTGTTCTTCATCCTCGTCGCGGTCGTGCTGTGGGTCAAATACCTGCTAATGGGCGGCGGCGAGATGGATTTCAACCTGCGCTCGATCATCTATCTCGTGCTGGCCGCGTGTGCGATGGGCTTCGGCTATGCGGCCTGGAACGTCGGCATCCTGCACGGCAACGTGACGATCCTGGCCGGCGCGTCCTATTTCATCCCGGTGCTTTCCGCCGCGCTTGCCGCCGCGCTGCTCAGCGCGCCGCTTTCGTTCGCCTTCTGGCAGGGCGCGGCGATGGTCTGTACCGGCTCGATCCTGTGCTGGCTGGCGACGCGCAGCAAGACCGGAAGTTGACGGGGCCTGCTTCAGTCCTCACGATTTTCCATGGACATACCGGAACAGCGCCGGATGCTGGCGCTGTTCGATCACAAAAGGAAAATGATGCTGCCGAAATTGAAGCACATGCTGCGCCGCCTGATCCGTGCGGCTGCCGTGGCGCTGGCTGCCGCCGGTCTGTTCACGAATGCCCAGGCCGACGATCGTGTCGTCGTGCTGACGAGTTATCCCGAGGCCCTCACGGTCAAGTTCGAGCGCGCCTTCGAGGCGGCCAATCCAGGCATGCGGGTGGAGCTGTTGTGGCGGCAGTCGCGCGACGGGCTGGCCTATCTGCGCGAGGGGGGCTACCGAGAGGTCGATGTGTACTGGACGCCGTCGCCGGGCAACTTCGTCCAGTTGCGCGACGAAGGGCGTCTGGCGAAGCTGGAACTGGACGACCCTGATCTGCCGGGCATGGTCGGCGGCGTGCCGCTGGGTGATCCGGACGATCATTTCGCTGCATTCGAACTGGCCGGTTTCGGCATTGCCTATCACCGCGAAGCCGTGCAGTCCCTCGGGCTGGAGCCGCCGAGGGACTGGGCTGACCTGGCCGTTCCGGCGTATGCCGGTAAAGTGCAGCTGCCAACGCCGGCGCGCACCGGCTTTGCCTCCTCGCTGATCGAAGCGGTACTGCAGGCCCAGGGCTGGGAGCGCGGCTGGGCCCTGCTGAGCGCCATCGCGGGCAACGCGCAACTGGGCAGCGTGCTGGCCGACGGGCCGGACCCCTTGTCCATGGGGCGCATCGCCGCCCGCATGTCGATCGATTTCTTTGCCCGCAACTCGGGCGAGGCGGTGAGCTTCGTCTATCCGCCCAAGACCGCCTACAGTCCGGCGCACGTCGCCATCATGGCGGAGGCGCCGCATCCGGAGGCGGCACGCCGCTTCGTCGATTTCGTGCTGTCGCCCGCCGGGCAGGACTTGCTCTGGCATGCCGACGTGCGCCGTCTCCCGGTGCGCGCTTCGTCCTACGAGGGACACCCCGGGACCACGGCAAAGCCGTTCGCGACCGATGCGCTGGCCTACGACAGCGTGCTGACCGAAAAGCGCAGGGGGCTTGTCGCCGAGCTGTTCGATGCCGTGCTGACGGCGCCCCATGAGGCGCTGCGCGACGCATGGCAGGCCTTGCGCGCGGCCGAGCGGCAAGGTTCAAATGACGCCTGGGTCGGCGAGGCCCGCCGTCTGCTGGAGAGCGTGCCGGTGGATGCCGTGGGCCAGGCCGATGCGGAACTGCGCACGCTGTTCTCGTCGCCCGACAGTACCGCGGAGCGTGCTGCGCTGATCGCGGTCTGGACGGACGACGCCCGCAAGCGCATTGCCCAGGCACGGGAGCTGCTCGCCCAGGTGCAACAGTGAGGCAGTGCCCGGCCGTCATGACGGTGGCAGTCGTGGCGGCCGCGGCGCTCTGCGTGCCCTCCGTGGTCGCGTCGCCTTCGGCCGGCGGTTCGATGACGAGCGATGAGCGCGGGCGGGAGGCCTTCGAGCACATCCAGTGGCCGCAGGTGCCGGAAACCGTCTGGCCGGCGGTGTCGTCCGGCCGGCGGCTGGTGCGCCAGACCTGGGTGATCGCACCCTCGGACGACCCGCTGGCGATCGGCCTGGGGCCGACCTACAACCGGCCGTCGTGCCTGTCCTGCCATCCGCGCAACGGCCGGGGCGAGCCGCCGCCGTCGGAACTCGAGCCGATGCGCTCGATGCTCGTGCGGCTGTCGATCCGTGGCCGCGGCGTGCATGGCGGGCCGAAGCCCGAGCCCTCGTATGGTGAGCAATTCAACGAGTTCGGCGTGCCGGGCGTGCCCGGCGAAGGCGTGGCCGCGCTGAGCTGGGAAACGCATGTCGAAACGCTGGCCGACGGCGAGCAGGTGGAGCTGCGCCGGCCGGTGCTGCATTTCCGCAAGCTGGCGTTCGGGCCGCTGCATCCTGAAACGATGCACTCGCTGCGGATCGCTTCGCCGCTGGTCGGCATGGGGCTGCTGGAAGCGGTGCCGGAAGCCGACATTCTTGCCCTCGCCGAGACGCAGCGCGCAGCCGGCGCTGGCGTGGCCGGGATGCCGAATCGGGTGTTCGACCAACGGGCCGGCCGGACCGTGCTGGGCCGTTTTGGCTGGAAAGCCAATCAGCCCACGGTGCGCCAGCAGATCGCCGCGGCCCTGATCGGCGACATGGGCATCACCAGCGACGTGTTTCCCCGCCATGACTGCCCGCCGGTGCAGGCGGAATGCGCGGCAGTGAGCGCCGAACATCCCGAAGTGTCCACCGCCTCGCTTGACGCGATGACGGCCTATCACTTCGCGCTGGGCGTGCCAGCGCGCCGCGATGCCGCCGATCCCGAAGTGCGACGGGGCGAGCAGGTGTTCGCCGAAGCCGGTTGCGCGGGCTGCCATGTGCCTGAGCTGCAGACCGGCCCCTTCCCGGCGTTCCCCGCGCTTGCAGGGCAGACCATCCAGCCCTACACCGATCTGCTGCTGCACGACATGGGCGAAGAACTCGCCGATGGCCGGCCGGATTACGAGGCCGGGCCGCGGCACTGGCGCACTGCGCCGCTGTGGGGCATCGGCCTGGCCGAGACCGTCGGCGACGGCGCGGTATACCTGCACGACGGCCGCGCCCGCAGCCTGCTGGAGGCGATCCTGTGGCACGGCGGCGAGGCGGCCTCCGCGAGGGAGGTGGTGAGGGCGCTGTCGAGGAGCGAGCGGGAAGCCCTGTTGAGCTTCCTGCGTTCGCTGTAGCGCAAAGGCGGCTGAAGCGGGATCGTGCTCAGCCGCCCACCGCGACGCCGAACAGGTGGCCGATGCCGAAGGTGACGCCGGCCGCAGCCAGGCCGATCGCCAACTGGCGCAGGCCGGAGAGCAGCGGGTACTTGCCGGTGAACACTGCGATTGCCGCGCCCAGCGCGAACAGGCCGGTGGCCGAGGCGATCAGGCTGGCGAGCACCAGATTGTCGTCGCTGACCAGGAACATCGGCAGCGCCGGGATCAGGGCGCCGACGATGAACACCAGGAAGGACGAGACCGCGGCGGCCATCGGCGAGCCGCCGAGGTCGTCCGGGTTGATGCCCAGCTCCTCGCGCACCAGGGTCTCCAGCGCCGAATCCTTGTCCTTGATCACCCGTTCGGCGATCTGGGCTGCTTCCTCGGCGCTGAATCCCTTGGCCTGGTAGATCAGCGTCAGTTCTTCCTGCTCCTCGGCGGGGACTTCGGCCAGCTCTTCGGCTTCGCTGGCGATCTGCCTTTCCTGCAGTTCGCGCGCGCTCTGGACCGAGATCCATTCGCCCATCGCCATCGAACAGGCGCCGGCCAGCGTGCCGGCGAGCGCGGTGGCGAGCAGGGTCTGCACGCTGGCGGCCGAGCCGGCCACGCCCATCAGCAGGCAGAAGGTCGATACCAGGCCGTCGTTGGCGCCGAGCACCATCGCCCGCAGGTTGTTGGCGGCGCCCGCGCCGTGGCGGCCTTCCAGGCGCGAATAGACCGCACCGTTCCAGCCGCGGCCGGAACGGCTGGCCAGCAGCGACAGCATGCGTGCGTGCGAGCGTTCCTGCGCCGGCAGCGAAGTGCCGGCCGCTTCCTGCTGCCTGTCGTACACCGTGCGGTTGCGCGCTTCGTCGTCGGCCACCAGTGGCAGCACGCTCTGCGCGCCGAACTGGCGGCTGGCCCAGATCAGCAGCCGCGTGCGCCAGCCGAGGCCTCTGGGCACCTGGCCGCCGGCTTGTTCGATCCGCCGCCGCCAGAATTCGGCGTGGGTTTCCTCGACCCGCGCCAACCGCCGATAAACTTCGGCAATCTCCGCCTTGGGTTCGGCGTCCGCCATCGCCCGGTACAGGGCCGCGCCGTCCATCTCATCCCGGTAATTGGTGATGAAGCGCGCCACGTCCTGTCTGCCTGCCATCGTTTGCTGCTCCTTGCTGACACCTTGTCCGACACATGATGCATCACTGCGGCATGCCTGCGCGACTGCCCGGAGGACCGAGCGGGCCGGGGGCAGGGTGCTGCCGTGGCTGGGACCGTGATGGCAGAATGCTGCCTTTGCCTGCCGGGCCTGCTTTGCTCCGGCATCTTCATCATCCTTCATGTCCTCGATTACTGCATCCCGCCCCGTCGCCATGCTCTGCCTGGCATCGAGCATGGCGCTCGTCGGCAGCTACGTCGCGCTGAGCAAGCCGCTGGCGGCGACGTTTCCGGTTCTGCTGCTGGCCTGGCTGCGCTTCGGCATCGGCGGGGTCGCGATGCTGGGCTGGCTGAAGCGCCCGGTCGATGAGGAGCCGATGAGCGCTCAGACCCGCCGTCTGCTGTTCCTGGAATCCTTCCTCGGCAACTTCCTGTTCACCATCTGCATGATCACTGGCGTCAGCCTGACCAATGCGCTGACCGCCGGCGTGGTGATGGCCTCGATCCCCGCCGTCATCGCGCTGATGAGCTGGAGCTTCCTCAAAGAGCGCATCGGCTTGCGCACCTGGCTGGCGATCGGCTGCGCGGTGCTGGGGATTGCCTTGCTGGCGGTGGCCGGGCATGGCGGTGAAGCCGGCGCGGCAGCAAGCGAGGACGGCGGCGGACGTGCGCTGCTGGGCAAGGCCTTGCTGCTGGCGGCGGTGGTCTGCGAAGCCTCCTACGCGGTGATCGGCAAGAAGCTCACCGGCAAGCTCAGCGCCAAGCGCATCACTTCCCTGATCAACCTGTGGGGCTTCGTGCTGACGACGCCTTTCGGCCTCTACCTTGCACTGGGTTTCGACTTCGGTGCCGTCACGGCCGATGTCTGGGTGCTGCTGCTGTTCTACGCGCTGGCCGCCTGCATGTGGACGGTGTGGCTGTGGATGACCGGGCTGAAGACCATTCCCGCCGCGCAGAGCGGTGTCTTCACCGTGATGCTGCCGATTTCCGCCGCCCTGGTCGGCGTGCTGGCGCTGGGTGAAACGCTCGACGGCACCCAGTTGCTTGCACTCGGCATCGCCATATTGGGGATGCTGCTCGCCACGCTGCCGACTCGCTGGCTGCGAGGGCAGTGATGCTGGCATAGTCTGCCCATGCCCCGCCTTATCCTCCTGAACAAACCCTATGGCGTGCTGTGCCAGTTCTCCGGCGAGCCCGGACAGGCCACGTTGAAGGACCATGTGCCGATACCCGGCGTCTATGCTGCCGGCCGGCTCGATGCCGACAGCGAAGGCCTGCTGCTGCTGACCGACGACGGCGCCTTGCAGCACCGCATCGCCGATCCGCGCCACAAGCAGCCCAAGACTTATCTGGTGCAGGTCGAGGGCGAGCCCGACGAGGCGGCACTGGCGCGCTTGCGTACCGGGCTGGATCTGGGCGATTTCCATACCCGGCCCTGCGATGCACGCCGGGTGGCCGAACCGGAGTGGCTGTGGCCGCGCAACCCGCCGGTGCGTTTCCGCAAGACGGTACCGACCTCCTGGCTGGAGATCGTGCTGCGTGAAGGCAAGAACCGGCAGGTGCGGCGGATGACGGCGAAGGTCGGTTTTCCGACTCTGCGGCTGATCCGCGTGGCGATCGGGCTGTGGCAGCTGGACGGCCTGCAGCCGGGAGAATGGCGGGAGGTGGTCGTGCCGGGGCTGCCTGCGGTGGGCAGGACGGGAAGGGCGGGGCGAACTGCCGGGAAAACCGTCGCCAGGGGGCCGGCGGAGCCGGCACGAAGGGAGAGTGGCGCAGCGGGAGGTGGGACGGCGCGCACGGCGGCGCCGCGTTCGCAGTCCGGCGCTGGCGCGGGTAAGATGCGTCGCGCTGGCAAGGGCCCAGGCAAAGGAGTGAAGGGATGATGCGGATGGCGGTTTTCGGGAGGGCAGCGCTGGCAGCCGGTATGGCTTTGCCGTCGGGCGCCGTGCTGGCGGATGCGGCGATGCCGTTGGTCGAATTGGGTGCCGGCATGTACCGGATCGAGGCCGAAGTCGCCCACACGCCGCAGATGCGCCAGCTTGGCCTGATGAACCGCAAGGCCATGCCGGTGCAGCACGGCATGGTGTTCGTATTCACCCAGGACGCGACCCATTGCATGTGGATGAAGAACACCTTCCTGCCGCTGTCGGTGGCCTTCATCGACGCGCAGGGCAGGATCCTCAACATCGAGGACATGCAGCCGCACACGGAGGACAACCATTGTGCCGCTGCGCCGGCGCGCTTTGCGCTGGAGATGAACCTGGGCTGGTTCCGCGAACGCGGCATCAAGCCGGGCGATACCTTGCGCGGCTTCGACCGCCTGCCCTCGGGGCTTTGATCCGGCGTTGATGTCGGTATCGGAAAGGGACGAATAGCGGCCCTTTACCGCCTTTTTTCGGCCGGCAGATCTTGCCGGCTGCAGCCGATAATCCGCACATGTCGCCTCGCGCCCGCGCCCTTTGCCGCGCGGCGGGGCGGACATGGAGCCGGCCGTGGCCGAAGAAAGCGATCTCGAGAAAACAGAAGCCCCCTCACCGCGACGGCTGGAACAGGCGCGCGAGGAAGGCCAGGTCCCGCAGTCGCGGGAACTGTCGACTTTCCTCGTCACCATTACCGGCGTGCTGTCGCTGTGGCTGCTCGGCGGCTGGATGGCCGAGCGCATGCTCGCGGTGGTGCGCACCGGCTTCGCCTTCGAACGCGAGACGGTATTCGATGCTGCGCTGATGCTCGAGGTGCTGCGCGGCCAGTTGAGCGGTGCGCTGCTGATGCTGATGCCGCTGTTCCTGACGCTGCTGATTGCTGCGGTCGTGGCGCCGGTCGTGCTCGGCGGATTGAACTTCGCGCCCAAGGCGCTGGGGCCCAACTTCGGCCGCATGAACCCGATCAAGGGCCTGGGGCGGATGTTCTCGGCGCACGGCCTGATGGAGATGGTGAAGGCGATCCTGAAGTCGCTGATCATCGGCGGCGTGGCGTCGATGGTGCTGTGGTCGAACAAGGATCACCTGCTCGACCTGATGGTGACGCCGGTCGAGGCCGGCATGGCGGACTTTGCCGGCACGGTGATCTTCGCCGCGGTGCTGATCGCCGCCAGCCTCGGGCTGCTGGCGCTGATGGACGTTCCTTTCCAGCTCTGGCAGTACCACAAGAAACTGCGCATGAGCAAGGAAGAGGTCAAGCGCGAGAGCAAGGAGCAGGAGGGCGATCCGCAGATCAAGGGCCGCATCCGCGCCATGCAGCGCGAGATGGCGCGCCGCCGCATGATGTCCGAAGTGCCCAATGCCGACGTCGTGGTGACCAACCCGACGCATTTCTCGGTGGCGCTGAAGTACGACGCCGAGCGCATGGGCGCGCCGGTGGTGGTGGCCAAGGGCCGGGGCGAACTGGCGCTGAAGATCCGCGAGATCGCCCGCGACAGCGAGGTGCCGCTGCTCGAGGCGCCGCCGCTGGCGCGTGCGCTGTACAAGCATTGCGAACTGGAGCAGGCGATTCCCGCCGCGCTGTACACCGCGGTGGCCGAGGTCATGGCCTACGTCTACCAGCTCGACGCCTGGATGAAGCAGGGCGGCCTGCAGCCCGAGGTACCGGCCGATCTGCCGGTGCCCGAGAGCATGGATCCCGGCGCCGCAGAAGAATGAATGCCGGAACGAACATCGGAACGAGTCACTGAGCGATGGCCCTGAACACCACCCTGAACCTGCGCGCGCTGCTGACCCCGGCCAACCTGCGCCCGCTCGCCGCGCCGATCCTGATCATCATGGTGCTGGCCATGATGGTGCTGCCGCTGCCGGTCTTCCTGCTCGACGTGTTCTTCACCTTCAACATCGCGATCTCGATCATGGTGATGCTGGTGGCGATGTATTCGAGAAAGCCGCTGGACTTCTCGGTGTTCCCCACCGTACTGCTGGTGACGACGCTGCTGCGGCTGTCGCTGAACGTAGCGTCAACCCGGATCGTGCTGCTCGAAGGCCATGGCGGGCCGGATGCGGCGGGCAAGGTCATCGAGGCCTTCAGCAGCTTCCTGGTCGGCGGCAACACCGCGGTCGGCATCGTCGTCTTCGTGATCCTCACCGTGATCAACTTCGTCGTCATCACCAAGGGCGCGGGCCGTATCGCCGAGGTGTCGGCGCGCTTCACCCTGGACGCGATGCCCGGCAAGCAGATGGCGATCGACGCCGACCTCAACGCCGGCCTGATCGACGAGAAAACGGCCAAGGCCAGGCGCAAGGAGATCGCGCAGGAAGCCGACTTCTACGGCGCGATGGACGGTGCCTCCAAGTTCGTCCGCGGCGACGCCATCGCCGGCATCATCATTCTGGTGATCAATATCATCGGCGGCCTGTTCGTCGGCGTCATGCAGCACGACATGGCGGTCGGCGACGCGGCCCATACCTACACGCTGCTGACCATCGGCGACGGCCTGGTGGCGCAGATTCCGGCGCTGATCATCTCGGTGGCGGCCGGTCTGGTGGTGTCGCGGGTCGGCGACGACGGCGACATCGGCGGCCTCGTGATCGGCCAGCTGTTCTCCAATCCGCAGGTGATGACCTTGGCGGCGGGCATCATCGGCGTGCTCGGCCTGATCCCCGGCATGCCCAACCTCGTCTTCCTGCTGCTGGCCGGTTCGCTCGGCAGCCTGGCCTGGATGCGGCGCAAGCGCATGATCGAGGATTTGGCCGTGGAGGCGGAGCCCGAAGCCGCGGCGCAGGCAGCGATGCCCCAGCCCGAATCCCAGGAGGCAAGCTGGAACGACGTATCGCAGGTCGATGTGCTTGGCCTGGAGGTCGGCTACCGCCTGATCCCGATGGTCAACAAGGGCCAGGACGGCGAACTGCTCAAGCGCATCCGCGGCCTGCGCAAGAAGTTCGCCCAGGAAGTCGGTTTCCTTTCTTCGCCGGTGCATATCCGCGACAACCTGGAGCTCAAGCCCAACGCCTACCGCATCGCGCTGAAGGGCGTTGAAGTGGGGGCGGGAGAGGCTTACCCCGGGCAACTGCTGGCGATCAATCCCGGCCACGTGACGGGACCGATCCAGGGCCGCGAGACGACCGATCCGGCCTTCGGCCTGCCGGCGTTCTGGATCGATTCGGGCGCGCGCGAGCAGGCGCATGCACTGGGCTACACAGTGGTCGACGCCAGCACCGTGGTCGCCACCCATCTCAACCACGTCATCCTCAACCATGCCGCCGAACTGCTCGGCCGCCAGGAAACCCAGGCGCTGCTCGATCACGTCGGCAAGGATGCGCCCAAGCTCATCGAAGACCTCGTGCCCAAGCTGCTGCCGGTCGGCACCGTTCAGCGGGTGCTGCAGAACCTGCTGGAAGAAGGCGTCAACATCCGCGACATGCGCAGCATCATCGAAGTGCTGGCCGAGCAGGCGGCGCGCACGCAGGATCCGGTGCAGCTCACGGTCAAGGTGCGCGAGGCGCTGGGCCGCGCGATCATCCAGGGCCTGTTCCCCGGCAATGCCGAGCTCAATGTCATGGCACTGGAACCTGGCCTGGAGCGCATCCTGATGCAGGCCATGAGCGCAGGCGGCGAGGGCGGCGCGATCGAGCCCGGCCTTGCCGACACGCTGCTGCGCCAGACCGCGCAGATCGCCCAGCGCCAGGAAGACATCGGCCTGCCGCCGGTGTTGCTGGTGCCTTCGCAGCTGCGCATGCTGCTGTCGCGCTTCCTGCGCCGTGCCGTGCCTTCGCTGAAGGTGATCTCCAACAACGAAGTGCCCGAATCCCGCACCATCCGCGTCACTGCAATGATCGGGCAGAACGGCTGACGGCCTCCCCGCCGAACATCGAATAAGCGGAGGAAACGCGGTTTATTCGACCCAAGGAATAGATGCGTGACTCGGGATAATCCTCCTCAAGCTGCGGCCAAAGTCCGGCTGCCTGGAGAAACACCATGAACGTCAAACGCTACTTTGCCCCCACCGCCCGCGAAGCGCTCCGCGAGCTGAAGGAAGAGCTCGGCCCCGATGCGATCGTGCTGTCGAACCGCGCCGTCGATGGTGGCGTGGAGATCCTGGCGCTGCCGGGCGAGGCTGTTGGCGCACTTCAGATGGCCAGGCGCACGGCTGCCGCCGGGAAGACTGCGGCAGCGGCAAAGCCCGCCGACAGGACGGCAGCGCCCGAGCCTTTCACTCAACCGGCTCCGCGGGCACTCGCACCCGAGGCGGCCGAGGATGATTTCCATGTCAGCCTGTCCGCGCTGGCGGCGAATGCAGCGCGCAATGCGGCGCGGCCGGCTGTTGCTGCATCACCGCAGCCCGTCATCAGGCCGTTCTCGCCGCCGCGGATCGAGACGGCTGACTTCGCCATGCGCAGCCGCCCTGCACCGGCTTCGGCTCCCGCGCCGGCCGACGATTCCGCCGGCATCCGCATGCGGGAGCTGCAGGAAACCAATGCCCGGCTGATGGAAGAGCTGTCGGGTATCCGCGGCATGATCGAGCGCCAGCTCGCCGGCTTCGCCTGGGGCGAGACCCGCCGCCAGGCGCCGGCCCGCGCAGCGCTGATGGGAGAGCTGCTCGAAGCCGGCTTTTCCGCTGCCACGGCACGCAAGCTGTCCGAAGCCGTGCCCGAGGAGGCGAGCAGGGGCGAGGCGCGCGATGGCGCAGGGGCGATGCTCGACCGCATGATGCGCGCCCATGCTTCGGACGACGATGTGATCGACCGGGGAGGCGTGTTCGCGCTGGTGGGGCCGACCGGCGTCGGCAAGACCACCACGACGGCCAAGCTCGCTGCGCGCTGCGTGGTGCGCCACGGCGCCAGCCGGCTGGCGATGATCACCACCGATGGCTATCGCATCGGCGCGCAGGAACAACTGCGCATCTACGGCCGCATCCTGGGCGTGCCAGTGTTCTCGGTGCGCGATGCCGCAGATCTGCGCCAGACCCTGGCCGGCCTGGGCAACAAGCACATGGTGCTGATCGACACCATGGGCATGAGCCAGCGGGACCGCATGGTGGCCGAACAGGCGGCGATGCTGAGCGGTGCCGGCAATGTCCGCCGCCTGCTGCTGCTGAACGCCACTGCGCGTGGCGACACGCTGGACGACGTCGTGCGCGCCTATGCCGGCGACGATCTGGCGGGCTGCATCTTCACCAAGGTGGATGAAGCTGCTTCCCTGGCGCCCGCACTCGACGTCGCCGTGCGCCACCGGCTCGAGATCCGCTACCTCACCAACGGCCAACGGGTGCCGGAAGACCTGCATCTGCCCAACCGGGCCTACCTGCTGCATCGTGCCCTGCGTGGGCTGGGCGCCGAGTCGCCCTGGCATCTGGATGCCAATGAGACGGGAATGCTGCTGGCCGCAGCAGGAGGAGCCTGAAATGCTGGACAGACGCGAAGACCAGGCGGCGGGGCTCAGGCGCCTGTTCCGCCGCGTGCCGCCCCAGGTGCTGGCGCTTTATGCCTGCGGCCGCCGCCGAACGCACAACGCAGTGCTGGCCGCGCATCGCATTGCCGGCCATGCAGAGCGGGTGCTGATCCTGGACGAGGTAGAAGGCGAGGCTGGGCTGGCCGCGGTCTTGCGCCAGCCGTCTGGCCCCGATCTGCTGCAACTGCTCGACGGCCGTACCACGCTGGCCGATGTGCTGCAGCCTTCGCCGGGCCTGCTCGGCCGGGTACCGGCAGTGGCTGCCGCACTGGCACTGCCTCTGCTGGACGAAGCGCGCCGTGCCTGCCTGGTGGAAGCACTGCGCATCCTGCACCGCCATGCCAGCTTCGTACTGGTGCATGCCGACGGCGAAACGGCTGCCGAGCCTTCACCTTTCGCCGCCGCCGCGCCGCGCCGCCTGTTGGTGGTGGAGGCGACTGCGAGCGGCGCCACCGAGGCTTACCGGACCGTCAAGGCACTGGCAGCGGCCGGTGCCGGCTCGGCCCATGTCGCGGTCTGCCGTGCGCGCGGCCGTGACGATGCCGAACGCTTCTTCGCCAGCCTGAATGCCCTGGTCCGGCGCCACGTCGGGCTGCCGCTGGAATGGCTGGGCGAAGTGGAACACGATGACCTGACGACCGCACTGTCGCGTTTCGATGCCGCTGCGGCGACGCGTGCGGCCAGCGCTGCCTTCATGCGCGACATCGAGGCGGCAGGCCGGACGAAGTCCCTGCGGAATGCCTGACCATGAGAGGCGGTGTGATGCATCCCGCTGGTAATGCCTGTGACAGTGCGGGAGAATGCCGGCAGCCCTCTTCCAATCCAGGTATGCCGGCCGGATCGCGCCGCAGAAAAATACAGGCCCAATGGATGTACGACGCCCAAGGTAATCTCGACAAGGCCCATCTGGTCGAAGCCTATGCGCCTCTGGTCAAGCGCATCGCCTACCAGCTCATGGCCAGGCTGCCGGCCAGCGTCGAAGTCGACGACCTGATCCAGAACGGCATGATGGGCCTGCTCGATGCGATCGGCCGCTACGAGGATGGGCTCGGCGCACAGTTCGAAACCTATGCAGTGCAGCGCATCCGCGGCGCCATGCTCGATGGCCTGCGGGAGGCCGACTGGCTGCCGCGCAGTCTTCGGCGTGACATGCGGCGAATCGAGTCCGCCATCCACATGCTCGAGCAGGAGTACGGGCGGGCTCCGACCGAAACCGAACTGGCGGAATCGCTTGGTGTGCCGCTGGCCGAGTACCAGCACATGCTGCAGGAGGCGCGTGGGCACCAACTGGTTTATTTCGAGGATTTCGGCCACGACCAGGACGATGATTTCCTTGAGCGCCATCTCGCCCAGCAGGACAGCAATCCGCTGGATCTGCTGGAAGATGCCGACATGCGCCGGCGGCTGGTGTCGGCGATCGAGGTGCTGCCAGAACGCGAGCAGATGGTGATGGCGCTGTATTACGACGAGGAACTGAACCTGCGCGAGATCGGCGCCGTGCTCGGCGTCACCGAGTCGCGGGTCTGCCAGCTCCACAGCCAGGCGGTGGCGCGGCTGCGCTCGTCGGTGTTCTGTGGCGACGCGCCGGCGGCCGCGCGGCGAGGCCGGCCGCCCAAGAAGCAGCAGGCGTGATGACAACTTCCGGACCGCGCCATGGATAGGATCAGCGTCTTCGGCCTCGTGCTGGGACTTGCCGCGATCGTCGGCGGGCAGGTGCTCGAAGGCGGCCATGTGTCCTCGCTGCTGCAGCCGACGGCCTTCTTCATCGTCATCGGCGGTACGCTGGGCGCAGTGATGCTGCAGAGCCCGCTGCGCACCTTCGTTGACGGCATGCGCATGGTGCGCTGGGTGTTCGTGCCGCCGGTGACCAATCCTTCGCGCATCATCGATCAGGTCGCCGGCTGGAGCCAGGTTGCGCGAAAGGACGGCCTGCTGGTGCTCGAGAACCATATCGGCAGCCTGCCGGACCCCTTCATGCGCAAGGGCCTGCAGCTGCTGGTCGATGGCGTCGATCCGGTGCGCCTGCGCGAAGTGCTCGAGGTGGAGATCGACGCCTGGGAGGCCAAGCTGCGGCAATCGACGCGGATCTGGGAGGCGGCCGGAGGTTATGCTCCCACCATCGGCATCCTCGGCGCGGTGATGGGGCTGATCCACGTCATGGAGAACCTGTCCGATCCGTCGCGGCTGGGCGCGGGCATCGCCGTCGCCTTCGTCGCCACCATCTACGGCGTGGGCTTCGCCAACCTGGTGTTCCTGCCGATCGCCAAGAAGCTGTCGGCGCAGATCGGTGTGCTGGTGACGCAGCGCGAGATGTTCGTCGACGGCATCGTCGGCATCGCCAACGGCGAGAACCCGCGCATCATCGCCAGCCGCATGCAGGGCTACGTGGTCTAGCCGCAGGCCATGGCGCGCAGACGCAGACGGCCGGAAGAACGCGACAACCACGAGCGCTGGCTCGTGTCCTACGCTGACTTCATCACGTTGCTGTTCGCCTTCTTCGTCGTGATGTATTCGCTGTCCTCGATCAACGAGGGCAAGTACCGCGTCGTGTCGGATTCGATCGTCCAGGCCTTCCGCAATCTCAGCATCACCGAGCGGGGCGAGCAGTTCATCGTGCCGCCGGTGGCGATGGCGCCGGTGGTGCGGCCGGCGCCGCCGGCAAGCTCGGACCTGCAGGAAGCCAGCGATGCCCGCCGCAAGCAGACCAGCGCGCAGATGCGCAGCATGGCCGACGACATCCGCCGCGCGCTGGGCGGGATGTCGAAGACCGGCGAAGTCAATGTCTCCGACGGTGCTTTCGGCATCAGCATCGACATCAACGCCGCGCTGCTGTTCGCCCCCGGCGACGCCGCTTTGAGCGTGCCTGCGACCGAGGCCTTGCGCATGGTGGCACAGGTGCTGACGGCCTCCATCTTCCCGATCACCATCGAAGGCCATACCGACAGCGCACCGATCGCTTCCGCGCGCTTTCCGTCGAACTGGGAGCTGTCCGCCGTGCGTGCTTCGAGCGTCGCGCGCCTGTTCGTCGACAGCGGTGTGCTGCCCGGCCGCCTGAGCGTCGCCGGCTACGCCGATCAGCGTCCGGTGGCGGACAACGCCAGCGAGGAGGGCAGGGGCCGAAACCGCCGCGTCACCATCCTGCTTGAGGCGCGCGACGTCGAACCGACGCCTGTCGGACCGACGCGCATGTCGCCCGACGACCCGATCCGCTCGATCCTGCCGGGAGAGGCCGCAGCCAATGCCGGGGCGGTTGATACCGAAGCAACGCCTCCTGCGCCTACGGGTGCCGAAGCGAAAGCGGCACCCTCCAACTGAAGCTTCTCAGCGCATCCGTTCCGGCTTCACTTTCGGCGTCAGCGGTGCGCCCTTGCGTGCGCGGCGGTGGCGCAGCGGCTCGCGCTGGGCAGGTTTCAGCTCGATGGTGACGGCCTTGCCGCCACGGCCCGTGCCTTCGACCGCAAGTACGGCGTCGTCGGTCGGCACGGCGACCGCGGCCAGCGCTTCGCCTTCGTCCAGCGCCATCACGATCACACCTCGGCCGCCGCTCTGGGTTTTCATCTCCGGGCGGGGGAAGACCAGCAGGCGGCCGTTCTCCGACGCCGCGGCGATCCAGTCGCCGTGAGCCTTGGCCGGCGTCAGCACCTTCTCGCCCTTTTCCAGGCTCATGAAGGCCTTGCCGGCGCGCTGGCGGCTGGTGGCGTCGCCGACGCTGCACAGGAAGCCGTAGCCGCCGCTGTTGGCGAACAGCCAGACCGTCTCGGGTGCGTCGCTGACGACCTGGGCCAGCTTGCCGCCGTCCTGGAACTCGACCAGGGTGGTGATCGGCACGCCGTCACCGCGCCCGCTGGGCAGGTCGGAGACCTTGACGGTGTAGGCGCGGCCGTTGCTGTCGATGACGATCAGCGGCCAGGTGCTGCGCGTCTCGATCACGACGAAGCCGAAGTCGCCGGCCTTGTAGCCGATGCCGGCGGGGTCGATGCCGTGGCCCTGGCGCGAGCGCACCCAGCCGTTCTTCGACACGATGACGGTGACGGGCTCGTCGGGCACCGAGATCTCGGCGGGCGCCACGGCGGCGACGGCTTCGACCAGGGTGCGGCGGTCGTCGCCGTATTTCTTCGCGTCGGCCTGGATTTCCTTCAGGATCAGGCGGGTCATCGCCGCGCGGCTGTCGAGGATGTGCTGCAGGCCGTCGCGCTCGTCGCGCAGTTCGGCCAGCTCCTTCTCGATCTTGAAGCCTTCCAGGCGCGCGAGCTGGCGCAGGCGGATTTCCAGGATGTCCTCGGCCTGGATTTCGGACAGGCCGAAGGCGGCGATCAGCGCCGGCTTGGGTTCGTCCGACTCGCGGATCACGCGGATCACTTCCTCGATGTGCAGGAAGGCGATCATGCGGCCTTCGAGGATGTGGATGCGGCGGTCAACCTCGTCCAGGCGGTGGCGGGTGCGGCGTTCGACGGTGACGTAGCGGAAGTCGATCCATTCCTGCAGGATCTGCACCAGGTTCTTCTGCTGCGGCCGGCCATCGCGGCCGATCATCGTCATGTTGACCGAGGCCGAGGTCTCCAGGCTGGTGTGAGCCAGCAGCACCGCCATGAACTCGTCGCGGCTCTGGCGGCTGGACTTGGGTTCCAGCACGATGCGCACCGGCGCCTTGTCGCTGGATTCGTCGCGCACGGTGTCGAGCACGCCGAGCACGAGCTGCTTGAGGTTCTTCTGCTCCTGCGAGACATCCTTCTTGCCGGCGCGCGGCTGCGGGTTGGTCAGGGTCTCGATCTCGGACAGCACCTGCGCGGCCGACACGCCGTGCGGCAGCTCCTCGACGATCACCCGCCACTGGTTGCGGGCCAGTTCCTCGATCTTCCAGCGCGCGCGCAGGCGCAGGCTGCCGCGGCCGGAAGCGTAGGCGTCGCGGATCGCCTCGGGCGAGGAAATGAGCTGGCCGCCTCCGGGAAAGTCCGGGCCGGGGATGATGCCAAGCACCTCGTCGAGCGTCGCTTCGGGGTTGCGGATCAGGTGGCAGGCGGCGTCGGCGACTTCGCGCAGGTTGTGCGGCGGGATCTCGGTCGCCATGCCGACGGCGATGCCGGAGGCGCCGTTGAGCAGCACGAAGGGCAGGCGGGCCGGCAGCAGCTTCGGCTCCTCGAAGGCGCCGTCGTAGTTGGGGACGAAATCCACTGTGCCGCGGTCGATCTCGGACAGCAGCAGCTCGGCGATCGGCGTCAGGCGGCATTCGGTGTAGCGCATCGCCGCGGCGGAGTCGCCGTCGCGCGAACCGAAGTTGCCCTGGCCGTCGACCAGCGGATAACGCAGCGAGAAATCCTGCGCCACGCGCACCATCGCGTCGTAGACGCTGCTGTCGCCGTGCGGGTGGTATTTGCCGATCACGTCGCCGACCACGCGCGCCGACTTCACGTGCTTGGAGCCGGGCGACAGCCGCATCTCGTTCATCGCGTACAGGATGCGGCGCTGCACCGGTTTCAGGCCGTCCTCGACCTGCGGCAGCGCGCGCGACTTCACCACGCTCATGGCGTAGGCGAGGTAGGCGCGCTCGGCATAGCGGTCGAGCGCCAGGGTGCCGTCGTCCTCTTCTGCCGGTTCAGGTGCGGCGGGCGGGGCAGGGGGGGGCGTCAGGCCGGCACCGGCAGGTGCGTCAGTTGGCGGCAAAGCTGCGGGAGTATCGGGCTTGGCTGTTGCTGCATTGGCGTCGGCAGACGGTTCAGGGGTGCCGAACAGGTCGGAAGTGTCGTTGCTCATCGATCCAGGCGGCCCCGGACGCCGGGGCGCTGATGCTGCGAAAAGGGGGGCGATCTTACCCCGAGTGCGTGACGGGATGCGAATCGCCGGGCAGATTTGGCGGGAGTTGAGATTCCGGTTCGACGAGGCCGAACGGGAAAGGGGGATGGCCTGGACACATGAGCCGTTCGCCCATCTGGCGGCAGGCGACTGTGTCCTGTAGCATAGCCCCCTACACTATATTTCAGCCGGAGCCGGCCATGTCGCACACCATCCGCCAGAAGGAAAAACTGATCGCCCGCATCCGGCGGATCAAGGGGCAGCTCGATGGTGTCGAGCGGGCGCTGGAGGCGGAGGCCTCGTGCGGTGAAGTCCTGCGGCAGCTTGCATCGGCGCGCGGTGCGCTGACCGGGCTGACTGCGGAAGTGATGGAAGGCCACCTGCACGAGCATGTCATCGAGCCTGAAACCGAGGATGAACGCCGTGCGGGTGGGCAGGAGATGATCGACGTGATCCGGACCTACCTGAAATGAGCGCGCATCCGAATGCCGCTGCGGCAGATTTCCAGCCGTCGCACGAGCACGTCTTTCTTGGCGAAGACCACCATCGCAACGAGCGCCGGGTGTGGTTGGTGATCGCACTGACGGCCGTCATGATGGTGGCGGAAATCGTGGCCGGGACCGTTTACGGCTCGATGGCCCTGGTCGCCGATGGCTGGCACATGTCCACCCATGCCGGCGCCTTGCTGATCACGGCGCTGGCTTATTCCTATGCCCGCCGCCATGCGCGCAATGCCCGCTTCACCTTCGGCACCGGCAAGCTGGGCGACCTCGCCGGTTTCGCCAGCGCGGTGGTATTGGCGCTGGTCGCGCTGCTGGTCGGCTGGGAGAGCCTGTTGCGGCTGGCCGACCCGGTGCCGATCAGCTTCAACCAGGCGATCCTGGTCGCGGTGCTCGGCCTGGTCGTCAATCTGGCGTCGGCCTGGCTGCTTAAGGACGATCACGCGCATCACCACCACGGACATGGCCATGCGCATCACCATGACGACGGGCACGGCCATCACCATGCACATGCGTCCGACAACAACCTGCGCGCAGCCTACATGCATGTGCTGGCCGACGCGCTGACTTCGGTACTGGCCATCGTCGCGCTGCTGCTCGGCCGCAGCTACGGCTGGCTCTGGGCCGACCCGCTGATGGGCGTGGTTGGCGCGCTGGTCATCGGCCGCTGGTCATGGGGACTGATCCGCGACGCGGGCAGCGTGCTGCTGGACGCGGTGCCCGAAGGGGAGGAGGTGCGCGAGGAAATCAGGGAAGCGCTCGCGCCCACCGGCGACAGGATCACCGACATCCACGTCTGGCAGGTCGGGCCAGGGCATTTCGCGGCGATCGTCTCGCTTGCCTCGGTGGCGCCGAAGGAAGTGCAGGCCTATAAGGCTATGCTCACCCATATCCATGAACTGTCGCATGTGACGCTGGAGGCGGAGCGCTTGCCGGCCGTTTGATTGAGTCGGCTGATGTGAGCCGTGCCGGGGCAGCGCTCCAGCCTTGCCGTTTGCGAGCCTGCGATGGTCCGGCTTGTGATTTGCGCCAGGCTGGCGTAAAAATGGCGTAAATAATTTTATGGCGCCAGATGCACATGCCGAGCCTTCCGTCCGATCCCCAGCTTCGCGCCATTGTCGATGCTGTTCGCAGCTTGCCCGATGGCGGGGGCATCGAGGCCGTCATGGCTGCACTGCCGGATGTGCCTCCACGCCGCACGCTGCAGCGCCGGCTTGCTCAACTGGTGGAGTGTGGCGCTCTGCGGGCGGAAGGCCAGCGCAAGGGGCGTCGCTATTTCGCGCCCAGGAGCGCCAGCGGCCTGGATTTGCCGGGTGCCTATGTATTTGCCGGGACCAGAATGCAGCCGCTTCGCGTGAGCGAAACCGGGGAGACGGAGATTCCGCTGTCGCCTGCTGCGCTCGAAATCGAAGCTGCCGTGCGGCAAACACCTGGCAGGCGCCGGCCGGTCGGGTATCGGCGTGAATTTCTCGATGCCTACCTACCCAACCGGACCTTCTATCTGCCGCCGGCAATACGCGAGGAACTGCGTGCTGCCGGCAGAGGAGGGGCGGCGGGCCATTCGACCGAGGCCGAGGCGCCTGCGGGAACCTATGCGCGCAAGCTCTACGACCGCTTGCTCATCGATCTGTCGTGGAATTCCAGCCGCCTGGAAGGCAATACCTATTCACTGCTGGAAACGGAACGCCTGCTGGCTGTGGGCATGGCGGCGGAAGGCAAGGGGGATCTCGAGGCGCAGATGATCCTGAACCACAAAGAGGCGATCGAGTTTCTCGTCGAAGGTGCGGCGGATGTCGGATTCGACCGCTATACCATCCTGAACCTGCATGCGCTGCTTTCCGACAACCTGCTGGGCGACCCGCTGGCCTGTGGGCGCTTGCGCTCGCATGCGGTCGGCGTGGGCGGTACGGTGTTCCGCCCGCTGCAGGGGCCGCAACTGATCGAGGAATGTTTCGACCAGGTGCTGCATACCGCCGCTGCCATCGACGATCCGTTCGAGCAAGCCTTCTTCGTGATGGTGCATCTGCCGTATCTGCAACCTTTCGAGGACGTGAATAAGCGGGTGTCACGGCTCGCGGCCAATATTCCCTTGATTCGGCAGGATCTCTGCCCCCTGTCCTTCGTCGATGTGCCGCAGCGGACGTACGTGAACGCCATGCTCGGCATCTACGAACTCAACCGTGTCGAACTGCTGCGCGAGGTGTTCGTCTGGGCCTACAAGCGTTCCTGCGCGCGTTATTCCGCCGTGCGCCAGTCGCTGGGCGAGCCCGATCCTTTCCGTCTGCTCCATCGCGGACTGCTGCGCGAGATCGTGGCGGAGGTCGTGCGGGAAGGCCTGAACAAGCCGGCAGCCATTGCCCACGTTCGCCGCCGCGCAATGGAGAAGGTGGTGGAAGCTGAGCGCCCGCGTTTCATCGAAATCGTCGAAACCGAATTGATGAGCCTGCACGAAGGCAACATCGCCCGCTATCGCATCAGGCCTGGCGAATATGGGCTATGGCAGCAGGCTTGGCGCTGAGCCTGGGCCATCATGATGCGGCTGGCCACGGCGCAGGCGGCTCATGCAGCAGCGGTTCGGCCCAGTTCTCGGTCACGAGTCCGCCGATGCGGGCGAATTCGCGGGTGTTGTTGGTGACCAGGATGCAGTTCAGCGCGAGGGCGTGGGCAGCGATCTGGGTATCGAGCGGGCCGATTGGCGCACCGTTGCGTTCGAGTTCGGCGCGCAGGGCAGCGTATTTCCACATTGCGCTGTCGTCGAAAGGGGCGATGTCGAGCGGCAGCAGGAAGCTTTCCAGCGCCGCGCGGTTGCGTGTGGAGCCGCTCTTGGCGACGCCATAAGCCAGTTCGCAGGCGGTGATCACCGAGATGCCGATGTCGCCGATTGCGTGGGCTTCGAAGCGGTGGCGGACGTGGGCCGGGCGGTGGTTGATGAGATGGATGCAGATGTTGGTATCGAGCATGTACCTCATGGCGCGATCGCCTCGCGTTGCTGTTGCTCCGGCTGCTCGCGCACCAGTTCGAAGCCGGGCTCGAATTGGTCGAGCGCGTCGAACAGGGTGCGCCAGCCGTGGCGCGGCAGCAGCACGACGGCGTCGCCGACGCGCTTGATCATCACTTCATCGCCGTCGAAACGGTATTCCTTGGGCAGGCGAACGGCCTGGCTGCGGCCGTTGATGAAGAGCTTGGCGGTGTCCATAGTCTTTTTCCTGCTGGAGTCTGATGGATATCATGAGTATATACCATCGATCCGGGCAGGCAAGATTCGCCTCCGGGCGGAGGCGGGATTCAGATGTCTGCTTCGACGCTGTCGCCCTTTTCCTCCATCCACGCCCGCCGGCCTGAGGCTTCGCCCTTGCCCATCAGCAGCGTGAACATCTTCAGGGTGTCCTGCAGTGCGCCGCCGCGCACCTTGACCGGCAGCACGCGGCGGGTGGCGGGGTCCATGGTGGTTTCGCGCAGCTGATCGGGGTTCATTTCGCCCAGGCCCTTGAAGCGGCCGATCTCGATGGCGTCGGGGCGGAAGCCTTCCTGCTCCAGGCGGTCGCGGATGGCGGTGAGCTCGCCTTCGTCCAGCGCGTACAGCCGGCGCGGCGGGCGCTTTTTGCCCTGGGCGGGGACGTCGACGCGGTACAGCGGCGGCTGCGCCACATAGACGTGGCCGCTTTCGATCAGCTTGGGGAAGTGGCGGAAGAACAGGGTCAGCAGCAGGGTCTGGATGTGGGCGCCGTCAACGTCGGCGTCGGACATGATGACGACCTTGCCGTAGCGCAGGCCGGAAAGGTCGACCACGCTGTCGGCCTTGTGTGCGTCTACGCCCAGCGCGACGGCGATGTCGTGGATCTCGGCATTGGCGAACAGGCGGTCGGGATCGATTTCCCACGAGTTCTGCACCTTGCCGCGCAGCGGCAGGATGGCCTGGATCTCCTTGTTGCGCGCCATCTTGGCCGAACCGCCGGCGGAGTCGCCTTCGACCAGGAAGAGCTCGTTGTCGGTGATGTCCTCGGATTCGCAGTCCGACAGCTTGCCCGGCAGCACGGCGACGCCCGAGGTCTTCTTCTTCTCGACCTTCTGCGCGCTCTTCTGCCGCGCCAGGGCCTGCTTGATCGACAGTTCGGCGATGGCCTTGCCGGCGTCAACGTGGTTGTTGAGCCAGATTTCGAAGGGGTCGCGCAACTGGCTGGAGACGAGCTTGACCGCTTCGCGCGAGTTGAGCTTTTCCTTCACCTGGCCCTGGAACTGCGGGTCGAGCAGGCGGGCCGACAGCACGAAACTCATGCGCCCGCAGACGTCTTCCTGCTGCAGCTTGACGCCGCGCGGCAGCAGGGTGTGATGGTCGATGAAGGATTTCATCGCCTCGAACACGCCGGCGCGCAGGCCGGATTCGTGGGTGCCGCCATTGACGGTCGGGATCAGGTTGACGTAGGACTCGCTCGGCACGGTGGATTCGAACCAGGCCAGCGCCCAGGCCGCGCCTTCGCCGGGGGCGAAGCTGCTGTCGTCCTTGCCGGCGTATTTTTCCGCGGTGAAGATCGGTGCGACGGCCTCGACGTCGCCGGCAAGCTCCTTCAGGTAGCCGGCCAGGCCTTCGGGGTAGGTCCAGGTCTTGGACTGCATGCCGCCGCCGGCCTGCTCGACGTCGAGCCGCACCGACACGCCGGACAGCAGCACGGCCTTGGAGCGCAGCAGGCGTTCGAGTTCGTGCATCGGCACGCGAGGCGATTCGAAGTATTTCGCGTCCGGCCACACGCGCACGCGGGTGCCGGTCTGGCGGCCGCAGTCGCCTTCGATGCGGACGGCGCCGATGTCCTCGCCGCCGTTGGCGAAGTCGATGCGGTGGATCTTGCCGTCGCGCTTGATCTCGACCTCGATGCGGGTCGACAGCGCGTTGGTAACCGACACGCCGACGCCGTGCAGGCCGCCCGAGAAGGCGTAGGCCGAGTTGCCTTCGCGCTTGTCGAACTTGCCGCCGGCGTGCAGCCGGGTATAGGCCAGCACCACCACCGGCACGCCTTCCTCCGGATGCAGGCCGACGGGGATGCCGCGGCCGTCGTCGGCCACGGTGACCGAGCCGTCCAGGTGCAGGCTGACGTGGATCTTCTTCGCGAAGCCGGCCAGCGCCTCGTCAGCGGCGTTGTCGATGACTTCCTGGATGATGTGCGTCGGGCTGTCGGTGCGGGTGTACATGCCGGGGCGCTCGCGCACCGGCTCCAGCCCTTTCAGGACGCGGAAGGAGGATTCGTCGTATTGCTTGGGGGTGTCTTGCTTGCCAGCCATGCTGCGGGCCCGTCGGGTTTCACGAAGGGTGCAAGGATAGCAGAGCCCGATACTGGATGAATGTTCAGGCGCGTGGTAACGGCGCGCGGTAGCAGGCGCGCGGTATCAGGCGCTGCCGAGGATGCGGCCGCCGCCAGTGGGCTTGGCGAGGCCGTCGGCGTCGTAGAGCTGGGGGTGGTTGGCGGCGGATAGCAACACCGTCAGCGCGGCCTGGTTGTTGGACATGCGCTCGAGGATGAGCTGGCCATTCAGCGCGTTGCGGTCGCGAGCCTGGCGTGCGCGCTCGATGACTTCGTCCCAGCGCGCAAGCACGCGCGGGAGATTGGCGCAGACCTTGCGGATGGCGGTGTCGGAGATGCCATGGCCCATCCGCGCCAGCAGCCGCGTGCGTTCGTCGTGCAGACGCTGGAGCTGGCGGTAGCGTTCGTTCTTGTCGTTGGCGATGCTGACCAGCGCATCGATGTCGCCTGCCACGAGCAGATTTTCCTCGCGCTCGAGGATGGCAAGAAATTCGCCTAGCTGCATCGATTCTGCCTCGATCAGCAGGGCGAGGCGCTGCTGATCGGCGGACGGGGCGGGCGGGACGGGCTGGTTCATGGTGTCGGGCGTGCCATCTGGCTACGGTGCGTGTGAAGCCGAATCTTAACCGCCGTTACCGTGCTGCGGATCAGCCGCGCGAACCGAGCATGTCCCTGACGCTCGCGATCAGGCCGTCGGCGATGCGGCTCGCGTCAACCTTGAAGCGGCCCTCGGAAATGGCCTGGCGGATTTCATCCACGCGCTTCTGGTCGATTTCGGGCGATTCGGAAATCGCACTTTCCGCCTTCTTCATCAGCGTGGCCAGCGGGGAAAGCTGCACGCTGTCGCCGCCGGACTGGACCGGGGCCTTGCTGCGCTGCGCAGGCGCGCGGGCATCCTGCACCTGCGACGGGACATAGGCTTTGCCCGTACTCTCGATTTTCATGATGTTCTCCAGAAACGCATCGACACGAATGGGTAATCGGCCGCGTTTCGTAAAACTTTAGTGATTTATTTCACGCTTCGCCACAAGGCCTTGTGATCTAGAACTCGACATCGACCGTGCCGTCTGGCCGTACCGTGCCTTGCACGATCTGACCATTGCCCAGCCGGAGGCGGACTCTTTCGCCGGCTGCCGCGCCGTTCAAGGCCTGACCTTCGCCCGACACCGTGAAACCGGGGCCGCGCGTCGTCACGGGCACCGTCTGCCCGCGGCGCACGGCGTCGGCCTGGCGCAGGCTGCCTGCCCGCAGCGGCGCACCGGCTGCCTGGGCGAAGCGGGTGACATGGCCGATCGCCTGCTTGGGGGCGGACAGGATGTTGTCCGGCAGGGCGCTGAGCTCGCCTTCACGGACTTCGATGTCGGCTTCGCCGATCACCTCGGCCGAGCGCATGGCGCGGGTGGTGACGAGATAGGGGCCGAAGACCTGCACCGTTGCCTGCGCCCATGCCGTCCACGCAGTGGGGGCGTCGCAGCGTATGCCGACGGTGAGCTGTCCCCACGCTCGGGTGCCAGGCTGAAGAAAAGCGTCGAGTGCCGTGCAAGGGGGCAGCTGGTTGGCCGGGTCGAAGGTGCGCACGTTGATCCGTACCTCGCCGGGCTGTCCCAGGGTTTCCCGTTCCAGCAGGCTGCGGACGGCGGCTTCGACAGGCTCTGAGGGTTGTTGGGCGGCAGAGGGAGAAGGGCTGAGGGCTGCGAACAGCACCAGTGACAGCAGGCCGGCACGGCAAAGCTTGGCGAAACGGGGAGCAGTCGGGCTGCGGAACTGGTGATCCATGGCCGGATTGCATCATGCGCGCCCGCATGGAGGCAAGCAGACGGCGAGGGGGCTTGCCGGCAAGCGTCCGCGGCAGGTTTTGCCGGTCGGGTCGACAAGCGGCAGATTTGGGTGGTTTTCCGCCGCCTTATCGGGATAGGAGGGCCGTTGGGCGAGGCTTACCATCACTGGCATGAAAGCTGCGTATTTGCTGGCCAGTGATCCTGGCCAAGGATATCGCGTCTCCGCCGGGAGGCGTGCTGCCCGTAATCGAGAGGTAAGGCAATGAAGACCCTGCTGGACAACCAGATGCGCTTCCATCAGACGGCGCTGAATCTCCAGGCCCACCGCCAGGAATTGCTGGCCTCGAACATCGCCAACGCCGACACACCGCATTTCAAGGCACGCGACATCGATTTCCGGGCGGCGCTCGACAATGCGCTGGGCAAGGCGCCGGGGGGCGGTTTGTCAGGCGTCGCGCTCGACACCACTCATCAGGGCCATATTGCCGGCGGTGCGACCTTCGGCGCGGATGCCTTCTCCAAATATCGCACCGAGCTGCAGTCCGCAGTTCGACGGCAACACCGTCAACATGGACGTCGAGCGCGCGGCCTTTGCCGAGAACGCGCTGCGCTACGAAGCGAGCCTGACCTTCATCAACGGCATGCTGCGCTCGATGAACACTGCGCTCACCGGCCAGTAAGGAGTCCCATCATGAGCATGCTCAACGTCTTCCAGATCGCTGGCTCGGCGCTCAATGCCCAGTCGCTGCGGCTCAATACCACGGCATCCAACCTCGCCAATGCCGACAGCGTCACCACCGAGACTGGCGAGCCTTACCGTGCCAAACAGGTCGTCTTTGCTGCCCGCCAGATGGCCGGGCCCGCAGCGGTCGGCGTTCAGGTGACGCAGATCGTCGACAGCGCCGCGCCGATGCGTATGGTGTATGAGCCCAGCAATCCGGCAGCCAATGCCGACGGCTACGTCGAAATGCCCAATGTGAATGTGGCCGAAGAGATGGTGAACATGATCTCGGCGTCGCGCTCGTACCAGAACAACGCCGAGATCATGAATACGGCACGGACATTGCTACAGCGTACCTTGCAGATCGGACAGTAGGCACTGTCCGGCAAATGATGCCGTGAGCAGGAGAGAACCATGAGCACCACCGTCTCCAACACCACCTCTGCGGAAGACATTCTGTCCAGGCTGGGTCGCAGCGAGCCCGTACAGAAGGCGGAAGAGGACATGCAGGGGCGTTTCCTCAAGCTGCTGACCACGCAGCTTCGCAACCAGGACCCGATGAACCCGATGGAAAACGCGGAGATGACTTCCCAGCTCGCGCAGATGAGTACCGTCGATGGCATCGAGCGGCTCAACAAGCTGGTCCAGTCCTTCTTCGACGCACAGGCGTCGAACGAGGGCCTGAACGCCGCGGCGCTGATCGGGCGCGGCGTGCTGGTCGAAGGCAAGCAGATCGTGCTGACCGAAAAGGGCGGCATCGGCGGCTTCGAGCTCGACGGCCAGGCCGACAAGGTGACGGTGACGGTTACCGACAGTTCGGGCCTGCCGGTCAAGCAGATGGTGTTCGAGGGCATCGACGACGGCAGCCACAACTTCTTCTGGGACGGCATGGCGGAAGACGGTTCGCGCGCGGAGGACGGCATCTACACCGTCTCGGTGTCTGCCACGCGCGGCGATGAGAAAGTCCAGGCACGCAGCCTGCAGTTCGCGCAGGTCACCAGCGTCGTGCGCGGTCCCAAGGGTACCGACCTGCAGGTGGGCGACCTCGGCCTGTTCAAGTTCGACGACATCAAGCAGATTCTCTGATCCGGAGCAGCGATCATGGCATTCCAGCAAGGCCTCAGCGGTCTGAATTCTTCCTCGAAGGCGCTTGACGTCGTTTCCAACAACGTCGCCAACGCCAGCACCGTGGGTTTCAAGGCGGGCAACACGATCTTTGCCGACATGTACGCTTCGGCGATGGTCGGCGGCTCATCCGGTTTGCAGATCGGCATCGGCAGCAGGGTGGCGGCGGTTGCCCAGTCCTTCAACCAGGGCAACCTGACGCCGACCAGCAATTCGCTCGACATGGCGATCAACGGCAACGGCTTTTTCCGCATGCAGCTCAGCGATGGCAGCATCGCCTATACCCGCAACGGACAATTCGACGTCAACAAGGACGGCTATGTGATCAACGCCGGGCGCGACAAGCTGACGGGCTTCGGCGTGCTCGACGCCACCGCGTCGCCGCCGGTCTTTGCCGGAGAGCCGTCGCCGCTGTACATCGACACGAGCTATATCAGCCCGCGTGAAACGGGCAAGGCGTCGCTGGGCGTCAATCTGGACTCGAACTCGCTGAATCCGCGCGACGCCGCACCGCCAGTCGATATTGGCAACTTCCTCGATGCGGTCAATATCCCGGTTGACAGCTACAACAACACGACTTCGATGAAGGTGTTCGACAGCCTGGGCAACGAGCACATGATGAGCCTGTACTTCGTGCGCCAGTCTGCCGGCGGTTCGCCCACCAACGACTGGGAAGTCTATGCGCGTCTGGACGGCGACGTCATACCGGACCCGGCAAACCCGGCGCTTTCGCTGGGAACGCCGCTGACCAATCTCGGTACGATCCGCTTCACCACGATGGGCACGCTCGACATCTCGAATCCGACGAACGGGGTGTTCACCAACATCATGCAGCGTACCGGCGCCCAGCTCGGGACCGGCGCCGACGCACTGAGCTTCGACCTCGACCTGACCCGGTCCACGCAGTGGAACAGCGCTTTCGGCGTGACCACCCAGCCGCGCCAGGATGGATATACCACCGGGCGTCTGAGCGGGGTGTCGGTCAGTGCCGAAGGTGTGCTGCTGGGAACCTATTCCAATGGCCTGTCCAGGGCCATCGGCAAGCTTGCGCTGGCCGAGTTCGCCTCTCCGCAGGGCCTGACCTCGCTGGGCAACAACCTGTGGGCCGAATCCTGGGATTCCGGCCAGCCATCGGTCGGTGCCCCCGGTACCGGTGCGCTCGGTACGGTGACGTCGAGCCAGATCGAGGAGTCGAACGTCGATCTCACCCAGGAGCTGGTGCAGATGATCATCCAGCAGCGCAACTACCAGGCCAATGCCCAGTCGATCCGCACGCAGGACCAGATCCTGCAGACGCTGGTCAACCTGCGCTGACGAGGGCAAGGGGAATAGAGCATGGATCGCCTGATCTACACCGCGATGACCGGCGCTACCGGCACGATGAACCAGCAGGCGGCGGTGTCGAACAACATCGCCAACGCCTCATCCACCGGCTTTCGCGCCCAGATGCACAAGCTGCGCGGCGTGGAAATCCAGACCGAGGCCTTCCGTTCCCGCTCGTTTGCGGTCGATGCCAGCATCGCCAACGACTTCACGCCGGGGCCGATCCGGTACACCGGCCGGCCCTACGACGTCGCGGTGGAAGGCAAGGGCTGGCTGGCCGTGCGCCTGCCCGACGGCAGCGAGGGCTACACTCGTAACGGCAGCCTCGCGCTGAGTCCCGCCGGCATCCTGCAGACCCGCGAAGGCCTGCCGGTGGTTGGTGACGGCGGCGGGCCGATCGCGCTGCCGCCCGATACCGAGATCGTCATCGGCCGCGACGGTTCGGTGACGTCCATCGATCCCAACGGCAACATCGTCAATATCGTTGCCCAGCTCAAGCTGGTGAATCCGCCCGAGGCCGGGCTGGTGCGTGGCGACGACGGCCTGTTCCGGCTGGCCAGCGGTGTGCCCGCGCCGGCCGACGAGAACGTGAGGGTGGCAGGCGGTTACCTCGAGGGCAGCAACGTCAATGTCGCCGACCAGATGGTGCAGATGATCTCGCTCGCCCGCCAGTTCGAGATGCAGGTGCGCATGCTGCAGACGGCTGAGACCAACGACCGTGCCGCCGCTCAGGTGTTGGCGCCGCGCTGAGGCTGCCGTCGTCGGCCCGCCGCGCCCGGTGTTGGATTAGCACGGTTTTTGCGTTGTTTATCCCAGGATGGTCGCGGCCGGCAAAGGCCTAGACTGATTCCATGCAAAAGCGGCAATCGCCGCCGCGTGCCGGCAAGGACTGCCGACACGGCAACGCAGAACAGAGGACTTCACCATGATCCGCTCACTGTGGACCGCCCGCACCGGGCTCGATGCCCAGCAGACTTCGCTGGACGTGATCTCCGACAACCTGGCCAACGTCTCGACCAACGGCTTCAAGCGCCAGCGTGCGGTGTTCGAGGATCTGCTGTACCAGACGATGCGCCAGCCCGGCGCTCAGACCACGCAGCAGACCCAGATCTCCAGCGGTCTGCAGATCGGCACCGGCGTGCGGCCGGTAGCGACCGAGCGCGTGTTCACCCAGGGCAGCCTGCAGCAGACCGGCGGCTCGCTCGATCTGGCGATCCAGGGCAACGGCTTCCTGCAGATCGCGATGCCCGACGGCAGCACCGCCTACACCCGCGACGGTGCGCTGCAGCTCGACAACCAGGGCAACGTCATCACGCCCAGCGGCTACCCGCTGCTGGATGCCATCCAGATCCCGGCCGATGCGCTGGACATCTCGATCGGCAAGGATGGCACCGTCACCGTCAGGCTGCCGAACCAGGTCGAATTGCAGCCGGTCGGCCAGATCCAGCTCGCGACCTTCATCAACCCGGGCGGCTTGCAGAGCGCCGGCGAAAACCTGTTCTACGAGACCGGCTCCAGCGGCGAAGCCACGCCGACCGAGCCGGGCACCAATGGCGCCGGCGTCATCAACCAGCGCTACGTCGAAGCGTCGAACGTCAACGTTGCCGAAGAACTGGTCAGCATGATCATCACCCAGCGCGCCTACGAACTGAATTCGCGCGCCATCTCCACGTCCGACCAGATGCTGGGCCGGCTCACCCAGCTCTGAGGGTGCGGCCATGAAATCGCTGTCTGCATTCTGGCTTGCCGCCGTGCTGGCGCTGCTGTCGGGCTGCGCCGCCATCGATACCGTGCCGCCGACCGCGGTGCATCAGCCGATGAGCGTCCGCCCGGACGGCCGCGCCGGCATGCCGCCGGCCAATGGCGCCATCTACCAGGCTGCGCTGGCGCGCCCGCTGTTCGAGGACAGGCGTGCCCGCCATGTCGGCGACATCATCACGATCAATCTGGTCGAGCGCAACACCGCGACCAAGAGCGCCAACACCAGTGCGACGCGAGAATCGAGCATGGGCGGTGGCATCACCGCTTCCTCGCATCTGCCGCTGGGCGGGTTGAACGGCCTGAACATCGAGGCCGGCGTCGATTCCGGTTTCACCGGCACTGGTACGGCGCGTGCCGACAACGCCTTCAACGGCACGATCACGGTCACGGTCATCGACGTCTATCCCAACGGCAACCTGCTGGTGTCGGGCGAAAAGATGCTGGCGATCAACCAGGGCAACGAGTTCATCCGTTTTTCCGGCGTGATCGATCCGAACACGGTCACCTCGGCCAACACCGTGCAGTCGATCCAGGTCGCCGATGCACGCATCGAGTACCGCGGTACCGGCGTCATCGACCAGTCCAACACCATGGGCTGGATGCAGCGCTTCTTCCTCGCCATCCTGCCTTTCTGACCGGGGCCAGACATGAATGCCTTCCAATCCCTGCTGACGCGTGCGCTGGTGGTGGCCGTGGCGGCCGGCATCTTCTTCATTTCGGCGGCCGAAGCCGCGCCCGAGCGAATCAAGGATCTGGCGACCATCGCCGGCGTGCGCGAGAACCAGCTCGTCGGCTACGGCCTGGTGGTCGGCCTCGACGGCAGCGGCGACCAGACCACGCAGACGCCCTTCACCAAGCAGAGCATCGTCAATATGCTGGGCAACATGGGCGTCACCGTGCCGCAGGGCACCAACATGCAGTTGAAGAATGTCGCCGCGGTGATGGTGACTGCCAGCCTGCCGCCCTTTGCCCGGCCCGGCCAGGCGATCGACGTCACCGTGTCGTCGATCGGCAACGCCAAGAGCCTGCGTGGCGGCACGCTGGTGATGACGCCACTGAAGGGCGCGGACGGCCAGGTGTATGCGGTGGCCCAGGGCAATCTCGCCGTTGGTGGCGCAGGGGGTGCGGCGGGCGGCGCAGCCCAGACCATCAACCATCTGGCGGCAGGCCGGATTCCCGGCGGCGCCACGGTGGAGCGCAGCGTGGCTGCCTCGGTCGGCCAGGGCGACTTCATCATGGTCGAACTGAACGAGGCCGATTTCCACACCGCCGGCAAGGTGGTCGAGGCGATCAATGCGGTCGCGCCGGGTTCGGCCCATGCGCTGGACGGCCGCAGCATCCAGGTCACGGCGCCGCAGGACGTATCGCGCCGAGTGGCATTCCTTGGCCAGATCGAGAACCTGAGGGTGGCGCCGGCCGAACAGATCGCCAAGGTCATCGTCAATTCGCGCACCGGCTCGGTGGTCATGAACCAGCGCGTCATGCTGCAGAACGTCGCGGTGTCGCACGGCAACCTCACCGTCACCGTCAACAGCGAAACCGAGGTCAGCCAGCCGGCACCTTTCTCGCGCGGGGCGACGGTTGCGGCGCAGAACCAGGGCCAGGTCAACATCCGCCAGGACGGCGGCAGCATCCACAACGTTCGCGCCAGCGGCAATCTGGCCGACGTCGTCAAGGCGCTCAACGCGCTGGGCGCCAAGCCGATGGATCTGGTCAGCATCCTGCAGGCGATGAAGGCCGCCGGCGCACTGCGCGCCGAACTCGAAGTGATCTGAGATGAACACCGGCGTCCAGCTCAACGCGCTCGACCCGAATTCACTGGGCGAACTGAAGCGTCTTGCCCGTGCGGATGGCCAATCGAACGAGGCCTTGCGCGCGGCTTCGAAGCAGTTCGAGGCGCTGTTCATGCAGATGCTGCTGAAGTCGATGCGCGACGCCACGCCATCGAACAGCCTGCTCGACAGCGACCAGACCCGCATGTACCAGAGCATGCTCGACCAGCAGCTCGCGCTGAACCTGTCGCAGGGGCGCGGTACCGGCCTGGCGGACACGTTGTTCCGGCAACTGGGCGGCAAGGATGAGGGCTCTGCTGCAGCGGGAGGCGTGGATGCGCTGCCGGCGCTCGCGCGAACGGGGCTGGGCGGCAAGAACGGAGAGCCTCTTGCCGGTGTCATTCGCGGCGCGGCAATATCTGCCGCCGCGCGGCGCGCGGTGCCGGTTCAGACCGCTACTCCATCGGCTTCGGCGGCTGCAGCCGGATCGGCGGCCGGCGAACCGGCGGCCGGCAGTAGCACGCTGGAGGCCCGCTTCAGGGAGGCGGTTCAGCACGTGCGCGAGGCCGGCAGCGCAGTGTCGGACAAGGTGCGGGGCTTCGTCGCCGAGGTCTGGCCGCATGCCGTCGAAGCCAGCAAGCGCACCGGCATCCCGCCGGCTTTCATGGTGGCGCAGGCGGCGCTGGAAACCGGCTGGGGCGAGAAGCAGATGCGCCATGCCGACGGCAGTCCCAGCCACAACCTGTTCAACATCAAGGCCGGCTCGAGCTGGCGGGGCCACACCATCGACCGCAGCGTCACCGAATACGCCGACGGCCGCAGCCATACCGAGGCGGCGCGTTTCCGTTCGTACTCGTCCTATGCGGAATCCTTCCGCGACTATGCTGAACTGATGACGCGCAGCCCGCGCTACGCGGGCGTGCTCGGCCAGACCGAGGCCGGCGGTTTTGCCCGCAGCCTGCAGGATGCCGGCTATGCCACCGATCCGCAGTACGCCGACAAACTGACCCGCATCATTGGCGGCAGCACGCTGCGCACCGTGTTGGCCGGCATCGGCTGATTCTGCCGCCGGGTTGCCGGTTTTTGGCTGGCACCCTTCTTGCTGATCTGATGTCAGACAATCGCAGATCAGGACGAGCATCATGGCGGGCTTACTGAACATCGGAATGACGGGCCTCAATGCCGCGCAGGCCCAGTTGCTCACCACCGGCCATAACGTTACCAATGCAGGGGTTGCCGGCTATCACCGCCAGACGGTGATCCAGAGCAACGCCCCACCGCAGTATGCCGGTGTCGGCTTCTTCGGCCAGGGCACCCGCATCGCCGACGTCACCCGTTCCTACGACCGCTTCCTCGAAGGCCGCATCCTCGCCAGCAGCACGCGGGTGTCCGAATATGCTGCCTACAAGACACAGATCAATCAGATCAACAACCTGCTCGCCGATTCGACCGCAGGGCTGTCGCCGGTGATCGAGGGCTTCTTTGCCGGCGTTCAGGAAGTCGCCTCCAACCCGACCAGCGTTGCCGCCCGCCAATCCCTGATTTCGGCGGCCGAAGCGATGGTGTCACGCTTCCAGGCCCTGGATGCGCGGCTGACCGAGGTCCGCCAGGGCGTCGAAGGCGAGATCGAATCGACCGTCGCGCAGATCAACATGTATTCCAGCGCGATCGCCGACATGAACCAGCGCATCATGCTGGCCCAGGTCGGTGGCCCTTCCGTGGCGGCGAACGATCTGCACGATCAGCGCGACCAGCTCATCGCCGAGCTGAACAAGCTAGTGAAAGTGTCGACGGTGGAGGAAGACAACGGCTCGATCAGCGTCTTCGTCGGTTCGGGGCAGGGGATCGTGGTCGGCGGCACCGTGACCCAGTTGGGTGCGGTACAGGACCCGAACGACCCGCAGCGCAAGGCCGTGGCCTTGATGTCTGCGGCCGGCGTTCCCAACATCCTGCCGGAGCGCATCATGACCGGCGGTGTGCTCGGCGGGCTGCTGTCCTTCCGCCGCGAGTCGCTGGACATGGCGCAGAACAATCTGGGCCTGATCGCGGCCGGGATTGCCAAGGCCTTCAACGACCAGCACAAGCTCGGCATCGACCTGAATGGCGCGCTCGGGCAGGATTTCTTCAGGCTGCCGACGCCGTCGCTGGTGCCGGCCGTTCCCGGTGCGACCGCCGAGATCGTCGACCAGTCGAAGATGAATGCCGAGGACTACGTGCTGTATCTCGACACTGCGGGCAATCCGCAGATCAGGACGCAGAGCGGCAACCCGGTGTCGTGGACACGAGACACGAATCCGCTGACCGGTGAGGAGATGTTCACCGTGGACGGCGTGCAGATCACCTTGCCATCGCTGGGCGACATCCCGGGCCAGGGGCTGCTGATCCAGCCGACGCGCTACGCGGCGCGTGACCTTTCGGTGAGCATCTCCGATCCGCGCAAGGTCGCGGCCGGCGATCCGGTCAGCGCCGCGCTGACGCTCGGCCAGGGCGACCGCGGCGTGTCGGACTTCGTCACCGGCGTCAGGACACTGCGCATCGACGGCAGCAACACCGATGCCAACGGCGTGCCGAACTTCCCGGCCGGCGAGCTGACGCAGAATGCCGCCGGTGAGCTGGTGATGAGCGGCTACCTCGTTCAGCGCTATGACGAAGCCACCGGCAACTGGGTGTCTCCGGCCACTTATGATGTCGCGCGGGACAATGCCGGCGCGCGTTTCCGGGCACTGTCGGATCCGGCCGATGCAACGCGCGGCAATGGCGAACTCGAACACTTCGCTTTCGAATTCACCGCCAAGGGCGAATGGACGGCGGCGACCAAGGTAGGCTTCAGCCCGACCGAGGCCGGCGTTGCCGACAACCGCAATGCGGTTGCGCTTGGCGCCCTGCAGACTTCCAAAGTGATGCTGGCCGATGGCAGGGGCGAGGCGACTGCGACCTTCCAGGCGACATACGCGAAACTGGTGACCGCGGTGGGCAACAAGACCCGCGAGGTGCAGGTGGGCGAAAAGGCGCAAAAGGCGCTGCTGGATCAGGCCACCGATGCGCGGGATTCGATCTCGGGCGTCAACCTCGACGAGGAGGCGGCCAACCTGATCCGCTACCAGCAGGCTTATCAGGCGTCGGCCAGGGTGATGTCCGTGGCCCAGACGCTGTTCGATGCGGTTCTTTCGATCGCGCGCTGAGATTCAGGAGAACGTCATGCGCATCTCGACCAACATGATCTACGACAAGGGCGTCGGCTCGATCCAGCAGCAATGGGGCAGCCTGCTGCACACCCAGCAGCAGCTGTCCACCGGCCGCCGCGTGCTGACGCCGGCCGACGACCCGATCGCCTCGGCCCGCGCGCTCGAAATCGGCCAGTCGCAAGGTGTCAACAACCAGTTCATGGCCAACACCGGTTATGCCGAGGACAAGCTCAATCTGCTCGAGAGCCAGCTCGACGGAGTCGGAGAGATCCTGCAGTACATGCGGCAGAAGACCGTGGCGGCCGGCAACCCGACTTTCAAGGAAGAGGATCTGCGCTCGCTCGGCATCGACCTGCGCGCCCAGTTCGATGCCCTGATGGCGTTGGCAAACACCAAGGACGGCATGGGCGACTACATCTTCTCCGGCTATCGCTCCAACCAGCAGCCGTTCAGCGGCGACCTGGCGGGGGTCGTCTACAGCGGTGACGAAGGCACGCAGACCGTGCAGGTGTCGGCTTCGCGCTTCATGCCGGTGAGCCTGCCCGGCTCCGACGTGTTCGCCCGTACCCGGACACTGACCGATTCCGTATATGTCGGCAACGGTACCCAGAACACCGGCGAGGCCGCGGTCAGCGGCTCCGCGGCGATCGATCCCGCCACTGGTGCGCCCTATGCGGAAGGCCAGGGGAGGCGCTTCGAGATCGAGTACAACGGTGGTGCCTACGACGTCTATGAGCATCGTCCTGGCGTGGCGCACAAGATCACCGTGGCGACCGGCCTGAGCGATCTGAGCAGCCTCGGCGATCCGGCTTCGCCCAACTTCGTCGGCCTGGACTTCAACGTCAGCAGCGGGCCGCCGGCAGACGGCGATCGCTTCGAAGTGTTCTCCGCGTCGACCAACATGTTCGACAATCTCGGCATCATGATCGATGCCCTGGAGCGGCCCGGGCCGGCGGGCACGGCGGCCGGTGCCGTGGCTTTCGGCCTGGAAAACATCGACCGCGCCAACGAAAACATTCTCAAGGTCGTCGCCCAGATCGGCTCCCAGCTCGTCGAAACGGAGAGTCTCCAGTCTCTCGGCAGCGACCTGAATCTCCAGTACACCGAAGTGATCACCGGGCTGACCGGCATGACGAGCGAAGATTGGGTCGAGGGACTGTCGCGGCTGACACAGCAGCGCACCTACCTGGAAGCGGCGCAGCAATCCTTCATGCGGGTGTCGGGCCTGTCCTTGTTCAACTTCCTCAACTGAGCTGGCCATGCGAGCCTTTTCCGCCATTCTTGCCGTCCTTGGCTTTGCACTTGCCGGCTGCGCATCGGCGCCCGAGCCCGAGCGCTCGGGGCCGGCGCAACCCGAAGGCGCGCAGGTCGAGGAGCCCGGTGTTTCGGACGGGATGTCGCAAAAGCTGCAGCGGGCCGAGCAATGGGCGGGAGATCACGGTGCTCCGGTGGCGGCGATCGCCGGTGGCTTGCTGATGTTGCGCGACCTGAAGATGCTCAACATGGAGTACCTGGCCGGTGCCCTGGTGGCTTTCGCGATCTACGATCCGCTGGCGCCGACCTGGCGGATCGATGTGCGCGAATCAGGTGCCGGCCGCGTGCGCATGGCGCTGCGCATGAAATCGCTGATCACCGGCGGTGACGGCGAGGCGCGCCAGGTCTTCCTGCGCAATGCCCGCGAGATGGCCGAGGCGGGCGGCTTCGCCGGCTACGAGATCGTGCACTACGAGGAAGGCATCGAATCGACCCGGCCATTCGCGCATCGCTACGCCAATGCCGAGATCCGGCTGCTGAGGTCGAACATCTTTCCGGCCTTGTGAGAGCCGGTTCAGGGCAGCGGTAGCGGGGCAAGCAGTTCGAGCATGCGGCCGATCTCGTCGAAGCCGCGCTCGAACAGGCTTTGCAGCACCGGGGCGAAATTGGTCATGAACAGCAGTACGCCGATGAAGCCGGCGGTGAGCGTGACCGGAAAGCCGACGGCGAACAGGTTGAGCTGCGGCGCCGCGCGTGTCAGCACGCCGAGCGAGATGTTGGCCACCAGCAGGATGCCCAGTACCGGCAGCGACAGCAGCAGGCCGGTGGCGAAGATGGCGGCGCCGGCACGGGCGATGTAGCCCCAGCCCTGGGCCCGTACGGCCTCGGTGCCGACCGGCAGCCATTCGAAGCTGCGCACCAGCACCTCGATCAGCAGCAGATGGCCATTGACGGCGAGGAACAGCAGCGTGGCGATCAGGCTGAGGAAGTCGGACAGCACCGCGGTCTGGCCGCCGGCGTCGGGGTCGAAGAATATGGCGAAGGACAGGCCCATCTGCATGCCGATCAGCGCACCCGCGGTATCCACTGCGGCGAACACCAGCCGCATCATGAAGCCTACTGCAATGCCGATGAAGATCTGCTGGCCGAAGATCGCCAGGCCGATGCCGGAGGCGGGTGCCACTTCGGGCATCGGCGGCATCGCCGGCAGCAGCGCGATGCCGATGGCCAGGCCGGCGGCGAGGCGGACGCGGGCCGGCATGCCGCGGTTGGAGAAGACCGGTGCGGTGGCGAACAGGCCGAGCAGCCGTGCCAGCGGGAAGGCCGCGGCGGCAAGCCAGGCGTCGAGCTGGGCGGCCGTTACGCTGAGCATCGGGCGGATCCGAGGGCTCAGCCGATCATCGCCGGGATGGACTCGAACAGGCGGCGCATGAAATCGGTCAGCAGCGTGATCATCCATGGCCCCGCCAGCACCAGGGTGACGAAGATGGCGACGAGCTTGGGCACGAAGGTCAGCGTCATCTCGTTGATCTGGGTCGCGGCCTGGAAGATGCTGATGATCAGGCCGGTGACGAGCGCGGCGAGGAACAGCGGCGCCGACACCATCAGGGTGACTTCGACGGCCTGGCGGCCGAGTTCGATGACGGTGGTGGGGGTCATGGCCGGTTTCTCCCGCTTGTTTGCATCAGACCGCGAAGCTCTGCACCAGCGAGCCGATCAGCAGCGTCCAGCCGTCGACCAGCACGAACAGCATGATCTTGAACGGCAGCGACACGATCACCGGCGACATCATCATCATGCCCATCGACATCAGCACCGAGGCGACAACCATGTCGATGATGATGAAGGGGATGAAGACGATGAAGCCGATCTGGAAGGCGGTCTTGATTTCGGAGGTGACGAAGGCCGGGATGATGACGCGCATCGGCAGGTCTTCGGCTTTTTCCACCGGCGGCACCTTGGCCAGGCCGGCGAAGAGGTCGAGGTCGGGCTCGCGCACCTGCGCCAGCATGAAGGTGCGCATCGGCACCGAGGCGCGCTGCAGGGCCTCGTCGAACTGGATCCGGCCTTCGGACATCGGCAGGTAGGCCTCGGTATAGACCCGCTCGGCGACCGGCGCCATGATGAAGAAGCTCAGGAACAGCGCCAGGCCCAGCAGCACCTGGTTGGGTGGCGCGGTCTGCGTGCCCATGGCCTGGCGCAGCAGCGACAGGACGATGATGATGCGGGTGAAGCTGGTCATCATCAGCACCATTGCCGGGATGAAGCTCAGCAGCGTCATCAGCAGCAGCGTCTGGATGGTCAGGCTGTAGGTGGTGCCGCCGTCCGTCGAGGTGGTGCTGGTGATGGCGGGCAGGGCCTGGGCCTGCGTGGGCAGCGGCAGGCAGGCGAAGGCCAGCAGCAGGGCCAGCGCTGCTGCCTGCCAAAGTGTGGGCGCCAGCTGCGCCTGCGGCCGCGGACGGTACTCAGCCGGCATCGTTGCGCTCCGTCGCCTGCCGCTTCATGGCCTGTCCAAGCCAGGCCGGAAAACTCTTCTCCGGGCCGGACGCCTCGTGCCGCGCTGCCAGCGGCAATTCCTCGGCCTTCATTTCATGCAGCCGGGTGACGCTGCCCGGCGCCACGCCGAGCACCAGCAGCTGTTGGCCCAGGCGCACCAGCACCACCCGCTCGCGCGGCCCGACGGCGGCGGCACCCAGCACCTCGATCGCGGCTGCCGCGCTGCCGCGCGGTGCGGCAAGGCGGCGGATCAGCCACAGGCTGGCGAGCAGCAGGGCAATGACCACGGCCAGGCCACCCAGCATCTGGACCAGGCTGCCGGCCAGTTCAGGGGTGCCGCCTGTCGCCGGGGCCTGGGCCAGCGCATCGGCGGCGAAGGCGGGCAGCGGGAGCGGCAGGAGGCGCAGGGCGTTTGGTCGATGCACGGTAGGGAGGCGTTCAGTGCCGGATCTTGCGCATGCGTTCGGCCGGACTGATGATGTCCGTCAGGCGGATGCCGAACTTGTCATTGACGACGACGACTTCGCCCTGCGCGATCAGGGTGCCGTTGACCAGCACGTCCATCGGTTCGCCGGCGAGGCCGTCCAGCTCGACCACCGAGCCGTGGGCGAGCTGCAGCAGGTTGCGGATCGTCAGCTTGGTACGTCCCAGTTCCACGGTGATCTGCACCGGGATGTCGAGGATCATGTCGAAGTCGTTCAGCGAACCCTTGCCGGGACTGCCGGCGCCGAAATCCTCGAAGATCTGGCTGGCCGGGCGGGCCTGGTAGGGAGAATCCGCCATCGCCGCGGCGGCGAGTTCGGCGGCGACGCGGTCGGCCTCGCTGTCGCCGGTCTGGGCGGCCTCCGTTACGGCCTGTTCCTGCATCGCGGCGGCCCAGTCGTCGTCGGTAATCTGGTTGTCGTCAGCCATTCTGGCCTCCAGCTAGCAAGGGCGAAGGTTCTTCTTCCTGCGCGAGGAAGCGCTCCACCCGGATGGCGTATTGCCCGTTCTTGGTTCCCTGCCTGCATTCGAACACCGGCACGCCATCGATCTGGGCCTGCAGCAGTTCGGGCACGTTCAGCGGGATCACGTCGCCCACGCGCATGTCGACGATGTCGCGCAGCGTGACGCGCGCGGTGCCGAGATTGCAGTACAGCTCGACGTCGGCCGAGCGCAGCTGGTGCGACAGCAGCTTGATCCAGCGCCGGTCCGAGGTGATGTGGTCGCTCTGCATCGTCGAATACAGCAGGTCGCGGATCGGCTCCAGCATCGAGTACGGGAAGCAGACGTGCATCTCGGCCTGGGCGCCGCCGATCTCCAGCGAGAAGGTCGTCGAGATGACGATCTCGGACGGCGTGGCGATGTTGGCGAACTGCGAGTTCATCTCCGAGCGCACGTACTCGAATTCGAGCTTGAACACCGGCGCCCAGGCCTTGGCGTACTCGGTGAACACGACTTCGAGCATGCCCTGGATGATGCGCTGCTCGGTCGGCGTGAAGTCGCGGCCTTCGACGCGGGTATGGAAGCGGCCGTCGCCGCCGAACATGTTGTCGACGACGAGGAAGACCAGGTTGGGGTCGAACACCACCAGCCCGGTGCCGCGCATCGGCTTGGCCGTGACGAGGTTGAGGTTGGTCGGCACCACCAGGTTGCGCACGAACTCGGCGTATTTCTGTACCTTGATCGGGCCGACGGAAACCTCGGTGTTGCGATGCACGTAGTTGAAGAAGCCGATGCGCAGGTAGCGCGCGAAGCGCTCGTTGATCAGCTCCATCGTGGGCATGCGCCCACGCACGATGCGTTCCTGCGTGCCCAGGTTGTAGGGCCGCACGCCTTCGGTCGATTCCTCCGCGGCTTCGGGCTCGTCGGATTCTCCGGTCACGCCGCGCAGCAGGGCGTCAACTTCTTCCTGAGAGAGAAAATCCGAGGACATGGCGGTCGCGTCCGCTACTGGATGATGAAGGAGTTGAACAGCACGGCCTGGATCGGGCCGGTCGAAGTCGTGCGGCCTCGGGCGTCGGTCTGTACCGGGAAACCGAGCGCGGCATTGGCCTCATCGACGATGCTGGTCGCCAGCAGTTCTCGGCCTTCGGTGTTGAACAGCTCGGAAGGCAGCCGGCTCGACAGCAGCAGGTTGATGCGGTGGCGGATCTCCGGCATGAAGGCCTTGAGGCCCTCGCCGGTCTTGGCGTCTGCGACGCGCAGCACGATCACGGTCTGCAGGTAGTGATCGCCTTCTTCGCGGCGCAGGTTGACGGTGAAAGGGTCCAGCGGCACGAAAGTGGGCGGCTTGGACAGGTCCACCACCGGTGCCGGCGGGGGGGCGGACGGGGTGACCGTGGTCGCCGCTGCCGCGCTCTCGTCGCTGCTGCCCTTGTTCTTCAGCAACAGCAGTGCGCCGACGCCGCCGGCGACGATGATCAGCACGAGCAGCAGCACGATGACGATGATCATGAGCAGCTTGCTCTTGCCCTTGGGAGCGGCTTCTGCGGTTGCCTCCGGTTTGGTTGGCGCCTTGGCCATGCAAATCTCCTGATACCTTGCCTGAATTATTGCGGAAGATCGCACGCCGCGAAGCGCCGAAAAGTGGGGCAGAGCGGCCCCAATTCAAGTGCTTCAGACGAAGGTGTCGACCAGTCCGTCATGTTGCTGCAGCCACGCTGCGGGCTGGCTGCCGTTGCCGATCGACTCCGCGGTCGCTCCGCTGCCGCCGGTGTGCCGTCCCTGGCCACCGCTGTCGTGTCCGCCGCTTCCCGCGCTACGGTCCTCGGAGGTGCTGACATCCGCCTGGCCCAGGCTGATGCCGGACTGCTGCAGTATCTCCCTCAAGCGGGGCAGCGCCTGCTCGAGTGCATCACGTGCGGCCTGACTCGACGCGACGAACTGCGCCGTGGTCTGGTCGCCGCTGAGCGAGATCGACACCTCGAGCTTGCCGATGTTGGGCGGCGTCAGCACGAGTTCGGCCTTGCTTTCGGCACGTCCGATCATCCAGCGTACCTGGTCGCCGACGTCTTCGGCCCAGGCCTGCCGGTTTACCGGCGTCTGGACGGGCAGTTGCGGAGTCGGCGCCGGAGTGTGACGCAGTACGCCGAGCAGGTTGGCGCCATGATGCCCGCCGGTGCCGGCAGGCTGCTGGACCGTGATGTCCTCGCCGCCGGGTTTCAGAGGCTGCGCAGCGGTTGCCGCCTTGTCGGCGATGAAGGCTGCGACCGGCAATCGTCCCTGTGAAGCCTGGTTGGCCTGCGTGCCGGGGTCTGCCAACTTTGAGTCACCTTTCGACAACAGGCCGGCATTCTGAAGTCCTTTGCCGGCGTTGTCATCTGCGGCGGGTTCCGTGCTGGCCGTATCGTCGTTTGCCTTGCCGGTCTGCAGAGCGGCAATCGCTGCCGGCAGGCCGGCAATCCCGGCCGCATCGGCAGGCGTCTCTGCCGGTGCCTCGACCGCCGCCGCCTGCTCATGCCGCGAGGCGGCGGCGTGCTCTCCCGGGGACTCGCTTCCCCTGGCGGCATCGTCCGGCCGTGCAGTGCCCTCGCTGCTGCGGGATTCGGCCGCCGGGCCGGCTGCCTGCGTGCCGGGGCGTTCCGGTTCGCGTGTGGCGTCGCGTTGCGGGCTGCGTTCGCTCTCGCGCGTCGTGCGCGCCTGCGCAGGGCTTGGCTGCGCGGACTGGGCGGATTGGGCAGACGAGTCGCGCAACTGATTCTGCAGCGTACGGGAGAAGGAAGGGGGTTGCTGGTTGCCGGGGCTGATGAGCCCGGCAAGTGCTGTCTGATCGGACCACTTTTGGGCGGGCTTGCCTTGCAGGCTCTGAGCCAGGCTGGAGGACGGAACGGTTGCGGGCATGATCGGGAGCCTCTGGAACGGTATGAGCAGGGCTCTATACGCAAGAGGCATGCCATGCCGCTGGGAAACGGTTGCCGCAGCGCTTGCAAGCCGTTCGGCGAATCATCCGGCTTTCAGTCGGTGGTGTCGCCGTTGACGCCGCGATGGGCCCGGCCGAGACGAGCGGCATGCTCGTCGGCCATCTTCTGCTCCTGGCGGGCTTCGACACGGGCCAGGCCCGCCTGGTGGCGTTGTGAGAGGGTGTCGAAGGCCTTGAGCTTGTTGCGCTGGTCGAGCCAATGCTGCTGGCCCTGCGCCGTCAACTGGTGCGACTGTTCCACCAGCTTGCGCTGGGCGAGGATCGCCTCGTCCAGGCGGGCGATGAAAGCGCCATAGTTGCGCCAGGCATCCGGGCTGAGGCCTTCGCGCGCGGCTTCGACGAAGCGGTCGTTGTATTCACGCCGGTAGTCCTCGAGCATCTGCAGCTTCTGTGCCACGCCCCGTTCGGCAGCCAGCAGCTCGCCCAGGTGACGGGCGGCTTCGTCGGTGCGGGTCTGGGCGAGGTCGAGCAGGGGCTGGAGATGGAAGCGGGGGCTCATGAGGGTGGCATCGCGTCGTTTGCGCGCCCCGAAGGCGGGGAGAGGGCGCCAGAATTCTAGCCGTCATATGCCGTGGGCGTTCGCCGTTCCTGGCTGATGTCTGTGCGAAATATCACGTTCAGGCGGAAAATACCCGCGCCAGCTTCTGCAGGGCGCCGTCGTAGGCTTCGCGCTCGTGGATGCCTTGCTGCAGGAAGGCTTCGAGCCTGGGATAGAGCTGTACGGCCGAATCCAGCACCGGGTCGCCGCCTGGCTGGTAGGCGCCGACCGCGATCAGGTCGCGCGAGCGCTGGTAGCGCGAGAAGAACTGCTTGAACTGGCGCACGACGGCGAAATGATCTTCGCCGACCAGGCCGTGCATTGCGCGCGAGATCGACTGCTCGATGTCGATCGCAGGGTAGTGGCCCTGGTCGGCGAGGCTGCGCGACAGCACGAAGTGGCCGTCCAGGATGGCGCGGGCGGAGTCGGCGATGGGGTCCTGCTGGTCGTCGCCCTCGGCCAGCACGGTGTAGAAGGCGGTGATCGAGCCTCCGCCTTCGGGGCCGTTGCCGGCGCGTTCGACCAGTGCCGGCAGGCGGGCGAACACGCTCGGCGGGTAGCCGCGGGTGACGGGCGGTTCGCCGATCGCCAGGGCGATCTCGCGTTGCGCCATCGCGTAGCGCGTCAGCGAATCCATGATCAGCAGCACCTGCTTGCCCTGGTCGCGGAAATATTCCGCCACCGTGGTCGCATAGGCTGCGCCCTGCATCCGCATCAGCGGGCTTGTGTCGGCCGGCGCAGCGACCACCACCGAGCGTGCAAGGCCTTCCGGGCCGAGGCTCTGGTCGATGAATTCCTTCACCTCGCGGCCCCGTTCGCCGATCAGGCCGACGACGATGACGTCCGCCGCGGTGTAGCGCGCCATCATGCCGATCAGCACCGATTTGCCGACACCGGAGCCGGCGAACAGGCCCAGGCGCTGGCCGCGGCCGACGGTCAGCAGGGCGTTGATGGCGCGGATGCCGACGTCGAGCGGCTGCTGGATTGGTGCGCGCGACAGCGGGTTGATCGCTCGTCCCTGGAGCGAGCGGGTTTCCTGCGTGGCCAGCGGGCCGGCACCGTCGAGCGGCCGGCCGGCGCCGTCGACGACACGGCCGAGCAGGGCGTCGCCCACCGGCAGGTGCTTGGCGCGGTCGGCGGCGCGGCGGCGAGGGCCGATGCGCTTGCCCGGCACCAGCCGCGGCACGCCCACTTCCATTGGCAGCACGCGGGCGCCGGGGGCCAGGCCGAAGACGTCGTCGGTCGGCATCATGAACAGCTTTTCACCGCTGAAGCCGACGACTTCGGCTTCGACCGAGCCGCCGCCCGGGATCAGGATCCGGCAGCCGGAGCCGAGTGGCAGCTTGAGGCCGGCGGCTTCCATGACGAGGCCGTTGATGCGGGTCAGCCGGCCCGAGACTTCGAAGGCGCTGGTGTCCCTCACCAGCCGGCGTCCGTCGGCGAGGAAATCGCACCACAGGTCGCTGCCGTGCTTCATGTGGCAGAGCTTGCCGGCCGCTGATCTGCATCGGCGGGGGAGAAGCGCATGTGGTCGCGCCCGAGCGATTCGAGCACGCGCCGCCAGCGGGTCTCCAGCGTGGCGTCGAGCTGCGCGCCCTGGGTGTCGATGCGGCATTCGCCGCGCTGCAGGTCGAAATCCTCCTGCAACCGGTGTCCGGCCTGGGCGAGCTGATCGCCCAGGTTTTCACGCACCAGGGCGAGATCGTCCGGATGCAGCCGGATCTGCGCGTTGCCCTGCGGCAGTTGCTGCAGGGCTGTGCGGATGGTGTCGAGCACGGTTTCGGGGTGGAGATGCAGGGTGCTGTGGACCATCTGCCGGGCGAGTTCGATGGCGAGCGCCATCAGTTCCTCGGCGACTTCGCGGTCGATGCTCGCCAGCGATTGCTCGAGCTGGTCGGCCAGTGCCAGCACGCGCGCGGCTTCGGCTTCGGTTCTTGCCTTGGCTTCCTCATGGCCCTTGCGTTCCCCTTCGGCCATGCCGGCTGCCAGCCCGGCATCATGGCCTTCGCGCCATCCTTCCTCGCGCGCGGCATTGCGGATATCTTCCTGCATGCGCTCGATTTCTTCCGCCGTGGGCAGCTTCAGATCGGGCGGCAGCTCATAGTCCGGCTCAGGCGTGTCGGGCAGGGGCCCGGATTCGATTGCGGCAGCCGGCGCGAGCTCCGCCTCCTGTGGCGGCGAAAGTTCCTCCGGCGCGTCGAAATCCTCAGGCGTCCAGCGCCGGTAGGCGCCCACCGCCTGGTGGCGGGAAATGCTCACGAAGCGCTCCTCGGCCGTATCGGGAGGGACTGGCGCTTAGACGAAGCCATCGTCGCCTCCCTTGCCCGCCATCATGACCTGGCCTTCCTCCGCCAGGCGGCGGACGATCTTGAGGATTTCCTTCTGCTCGGCCTCGACTTCGGACAGGCGGACCGGGCCGCGGGCTTCGAGATCCTCGCGCAGCATCTCGGCCGCACGGCTCGACATGTTCTTGAAGATCTTCTCGCGCAGTTCCGGCTGTGCGCCCTTGAGGGCGATGATCAGCGAATCGGACTGGACTTCGCGCAGGATGGTCTGGATGCCGCGGTCGTCGATGTCGAGCAGGTTCTCGAACACGAACATCTCGTCGAGGATCTTCTGCGCCAGCTCCGGATCGTAGTCGCGGACGTTGTCGATGATGGCGGTTTCGTGCGTCGAGCCGACGAAGTTGAGGATTTCCGCGGCGTGGCGCACGCCGCCCATCGATGCCTTCTTCACCGTCGACGCGCCGGCCAGCATGCGCGTCAGCGAATCGTTGAGTTCGCGCAGCGCGGCGGGTTGCACGCCGTCGAGGGTGGCGATGCGCAGCACCACGTCGTTGCGCAGGCGATCGGTGAAATGCTTGAGAATCTCGCCGGCCTGGTCGAATTCGAGGTGGACCAGGATGGTGGCGATGATCTGCGGGTGTTCGTTCTTGATCAGGTCGGCGGCCGTGCCGGCGTCCATCCACTTCAGGCTTTCGATGCCGGCGGTGTCCGAGCCCCGGACCATGCGCGAGAGCAGGTGGCTGGCGCGTTCGTCGCCCAGCGCCTTGGTCAGCATCAGGCGCAGCTGCTCCTCGTCGGATTCGATCAATGCGCCCTTGGCGAAATGCTCGATCATCTCGTCCAGCAGCGGTTCGACCTTGCTGCGCGACTGCGGCGGCATGCTCGCCATCTTCATGCTGAGGCGCTGTACTTCGCGCGGGCCGAGATGTTTCAGCACTTCGGCCGCTTCGTCGGCACCGAGCGTCATCAACAGCAGGGCGGATTTCTCCAGCCCTTCTTCGGGTGTCGTCACTTGCGACCCTCCTCGGCCACGCCGAGCCATTCCTTGAGCAGGTTGGCGACGGTCTTGGGATCATCATGCGCCAGCTTGCGGGCCTGGGCGAGGCGGCTTTCGTAGCTGTCGGCTTCGCCTTCGCCCGACAGCGACACGATCACGCCGTCCTCGTCCTCCTCGCCGGCTTCGCCATCCTGGTCCGCTTCGGCCTGGGCATCCTTGGCGGGTTTTTCCTTCGGCGGGATCACGGTGCGCAGCAGCGGCCGCAGCACGCCGAAATAGGCGAACAGGATCGCGATCAGGATAAGCAGCCAGTTCAGGCCTTCGCGGCCGAGCTCGACGATTTCGGGATCCTTCCACAGCGGCAGCGTAGCGTCGCCGGTATCGCGGGCAAAGGCGTTGTTGGCGACGTTGATCGAGTCGCCCCGGTCGGCGTTGTAGCCGACGGCGTCGCGCACGACGTTGGTGATGCGGGCTATTTCCTCGTCGCTCAGCGGCACCCGGGTCGGCTTGCCTTCCGGGCCGGGAACGCTGCGGTTGTTGACCACCACGGCGACAGACAGGCGCTTGATCTGGCCGACGGCCTGCTTGACGTGCTGGATGCTGCGGTCGACTTCGTAGTTGAGCACCGCGCTGCGGTTGCTGCTGATCACACCCTGCGCACCCTGCTGGCCGGGAGGGACCGGCGGCGTGCTCAGCGGCGCGGTGGCCGGCACCGGCGGCTGGTTGGTGAGCGCGCCGGGAATGCCTTGCGGCCCATGCAGCGGGTTGATGATCTCGGTGGTCTGCTGGCTGCGGATGGCCTGGTCGGGCGAGGGGTTGGGCTTGTAGGTCTCGGCAGTCTGCTCGACCTGGTTGAAGTCGACGTCGGCGGTGACCTGGGCGCGGAAATTGTCCTTGCCGAACAGCGGTACCAGGATGTTCTCGATGCGCTCGATCAGGCCTTCCTCGACCATCCGCACGTACTGCAGCTGATTGGCGTTGAGCCCGGCGCGCATCAGCGGGTCGGACTGTTCGGTCAGCAGCTTGCCGCTCTGGTCGATGATCTTGACGCCTTCGGCGGTCATGCGCGGCACGCTGGACGACACCAGATGCACGATGCCGGCGACCTGGTTCTCGTCCAGGATGCGGCCGGGGCGCAGATTGACCATGACCGACGCGGTCGGTTTCTGGTCGTCGCGCAGGAAGGCCGTCTGCTTGGGCATCGCCAGGTGTACCCGGGCGCTGTCGACCGCCGAGATCGACTGCACGGTCCGCGACAGCTCGCCTTCGAGCGCGCGCTGGTAGTTGATCTGCTCGTTGAACTGCGAGATGCCCAGCTTCTGGCCGTCCATCAGCTCGAAGCCGGCCAGCCCGCCCTTGGGCAGGCCGGCCGCGGCCAGGCGCAGGCGGGTTTCGTGGACCTGCGCGCTTGGCACCAGGATCGCATTGCCGGTGGACGACATCCGGTAGGGCACGTTCTGCTGCTGCAGCGTGGCGATGACCTGGCCGCCGTCGCGCTCGTCCAGGTTGGAATACAGCACCGCGTAGTCGGGCGGGCGGTTCCACATCAGCAGGGTTGCGATCAGCGCAACCGTCAGCGCGACCGCGGCAGCGGCGGCGATCTTCTGCTGTTGCGTCAGCGCCTTGATGTTCTGCAGCGCCTGCTGCAGGCGAGTGGGCTCGGCGGCGGGTTCGTTGCCGACGGGCGTTCCCCCGGCAGGTATGCCTCCAATGGGCATCTCGGCGGTGTTCTCTGCAGCGGCCATGATGGCGGTCCACTTTTTCGGATGAGGGCATTGTCACGCGGCCCTGGCAAGGACGGTCCTGCAAATAGCGGCATTTTTTGCCGCCTGTTTGCCGGCTAAGATAGCGCCCACCATGACTAGAGTGCAGGGCGTGAATACGGAACTCAGCCATCCTTCCCCTGAATCATCGGCAGCGCCGCTCGATGCCGCGCAGCTGGCGGAAGCCTTTGCGCTGTTCAACCGTGCTTCCGAGGAGTTGTCAACCGCCTACAACGCGCTGCAGGCGCAGGTCGGGCAGCTTACCGAGCGTTTGTCGGTACTGATGGGCGCGCTGCCGGCGGCGGTCGTCGTCGTCGATCGGGCGGGCCTCGTCGTCCAGGTGAACCGGGCGGCCGAGGCGCTGTTCGGCGGTGCGCTCGTCGGCACCGCCTGGCGTGTTGCGTGGGCACGCCTGCAAGTCACCGAAACGCCGGGCGAGTTCACTCTCTCGGCGCCGGACGAGGGCAGCAGCGCAGACGAGCCGCGGCGCTTGTCGCTGTCCGAATCCGCGCTGGAGTCAGGCGACGAGCGCATCGTGCTGCTGCACGACATCACCGAAACCCATCGCATGCGCCTGGCTTCCGAGCGCAACGAACGGCTCGCGGCGATGGGCGAGATGGTCGCCGGCCTCGCGCACCAGTTGCGCACGCCGCTGGCCGCGGCATTGCTATACACCGGTAACCTGCGCCAGCCCGAACTCGATGCGGCGCAGCGCAGCCGCGTCGCCGACCGTGCGCTGGAGCGCCTGCGCTACCTGGAGCGGCTGATACGCGACATGCTGCTGTTCGCCCGTGGCGACAGCCTCGGGCGGCAGCGCTTCCATGTCTGCGAACTGGCAGCAGAGCTGACCCATACGCTGGAGCCGCTGGCGAAGGCGAAGCAGGTCGAGTTCGACGCGCACTGCGGCTGTGGCGACACCGAACTCCTCGGCGACCGCAAGGCGCTGGGCGGCGCGCTGACGAACCTGCTAGAGAACGCCATCCAGGCCAGCGAGGAAGGTGGCTGCGTGCGCTTCGAGGTCGCCAGTGTGCCGGCTGCCGACAGCGGCCTGGGCGTGGCCGCGGTGCGTTTCACCGTCAGCGACCAGGGCAAGGGCATTCCAGCCGAATTGCAGGAGCGCCTGTTCGAGCCCTTCTTCACCACGCGTGCCGAAGGTACCGGCCTGGGCCTCGCCATTGCGCGCGGCGTGGCGCGTGGCCATGGCGGCGACATCCTGCTGCGTTCAGCGCCCGGCCAGGGCTCCACCTTCACCCTCAGCCTGCCGATGTCGCTCGAGATGCCGGCAGAGCCGACTTCATCGCCGTCACCGCCATGATCGAACAATTGAACATTCTCGTCGTCGAGGACGACGCCGCGCTGCGCGATGCCGTGTGCTTCACGCTGGAGATGGCCCATCACGGCGTCACCGGCGTCGATGGCGGACCGGCGGCGCTGGACGAACTCGAACGCCAGCGCTTCAACCTCGTCGTCAGCGACCTGCGCATGCAGCCGATGGACGGGCTCGAACTGCTGCACGAGATCCGCCTGCGCCAGCCGCAGCTGCCGGTGCTGCTGATGACCGCCTACGGCGATGTCGACAAGGCGGTGGCGGCGATGCGCGGCGGCGCCTGCGACTTCCTGATGAAGCCCTTCGAGCCCGAAGTATTGCTGGAGAACGTGCGGCGCTACGCGGCGCTGCCGCCGGCCGCCGAGGACACCGTCGCCGAAGACCCCCATACCTGCAAGCTGCTGGCACTGGCCGGGCGCGTGGCCGAGACCGACGCCACGGTGCTGCTGTCCGGCGAATCCGGCACCGGCAAGGAAGTCTTCGCGCGCTACATCCACAGTCATTCGCCGCGATGCAGCGGGCCCTTCATCGCCATCAACTGCGCGGCGATCCCCGAGAACCTGCTCGAAGCCACGCTGTTCGGCTACGAGAAGGGCGCGTTCACCGGTGCGCAGACGGCGCAGCCGGGCAAGTTCGAACAGGCCCAGGGCGGCACCATCCTGCTCGACGAGATTTCCGAAATGCCGCTCGGCCTGCAGGCCAAGCTGCTGCGCGTGCTGCAGGAACGCGAGGTCGAGCGCGTCGGCGGCAAGAAGCCGGTGGCGCTAGACATCCGGGTGTTGGCCACCAGCAACCGCGACATGCAGCAGGAGATCGCCGCGGGCCGTTTCCGCGAGGATTTGTTCTACCGGCTCAACGTCTTCCCGATCGCGATCCCGGCGCTGCGCGAACGGCCGGGCGACATCGTGCCGCTGGCACGCCATTTCCTCGCCCAGCACGCCGCCCGGCTCAAGCGCCAGGCCCGCCTGGCGGCCGAGGCCGAGAACCTGCTGCCCAGCTACGGCTGGCCGGGCAACGTGCGGGAACTGGAGAACACCCTGCAGCGCGCGCTGATCCTGACGCCCGGTGACACCGTCGGCGCCGAGACGCTGCGCCTGTGTCTGCCGCATTGGGACGGTGTCGCCGTGCCGACGGCGCAGCCTGCACCGTCGGCAGATTTTGCCGCAGCAAGCAGCAAGGCGCCTGCCGCGCCTGCGGCAATGTTTGCCGCCAGCCAGCCGTTGCCACTGCAGACCGACGAGGCCGTCGCCGCAGCAGCCCAGGCCACCCGCCCGGCGAACATGAAGGATCTCGAACGCGAGCACATCCTCGGCACGCTGCGCGAACTGGGCGGATCGCGCAAGAAAACCGTCGAAAAGCTGGGGATTTCGGAACGAACCTTGCGTTACAAGCTGCAGCAGTATCGCGACGAAGGCTACGACGTCTAGTCGGCGGGCGGACTCGACGGCGGTGGCACGGGCTTTGCTCTGCTAGACTGACGTCGAACAGCAACACACAGAGCGACACAGGCCGGGGAACCGAAGATCGGCAGACAGATCACAAGGCCGGAGACCTGGACCGGAGAGCGAACATGGACACCCGTGGAATCGACCAGATGTTGAGCGAACTGCGCTCGGTATCGCAGGCTGCACAGAACAAGCCTGTGGAGCCGGCTGGGCCCGTGGCGGGCGGCGCCAACTTCGCCGACGTGCTCGACAACGCCCTCAAGGACGTCAGCGCGGCCCAGTCCGAAGCGCGCCAGATGGCGCAGGAATTTTCCGCCGGCGACCCCAACGTCAATCTCCAGGACGTGATGGTCAACCTGCAGAAGGCCAACCTGTCCTTCCAGCAGATGGTGCAGGTGCGCAACCGGTTGGTCACCGCGTACCAGGACATCATGAACATGCCTGTTTGAGGGGGCTCCAGAATCTGCCGATGGGCCGGCAGCTTGCGGCGAAAGCCAGGCTCATCGGTATCCCGGACGGCGGTACGTTTCGTGCCGCCGTTTTTCGTTGAGGCTGTGCAAGCGTTCCGGACGCTGCCTGTCCTGACCGCTCTATGCGAAGAGCCCTCAAAAGCACGCCTCATGGTTTGATCACCGAGTTCCGGGAAACATGCGCTTCATCGTTGTCGGCACAAGCGGATCGGGGAAGACCGCCTTCGCCAATGCCTTGTCGAAGGCCAGGAACTGCCCATGCATCGAGCTCGATCGGCTCTATTGGGGGCCGGACTGGGTTGCCGTGCCGCCTGAAGAGTTCAGGCGCGCCGTGTGTGAGGCCACCGCGGGTGAGCGTTGGGTGGCCGACGGAAACTACAGCGCAGTACGTGAACTGTTGTGGTCGCGTGCCACGCACGTCGTCTGGCTCAACTTCGGCCGCGCTACAGTGTTCTCACGGGTGTTCTGGCGCACGCTAAGCCGTGGCATCAGGCGCACGGAGCTGTTCAACGGCAATCGTGAGTCACTGCGCATGGCCTTCCTGTCCAGGGAATCGGTATTGCTTTGGTCATTCACGACCTTCTCCAGGAACAGAATCAAATTCTCGGCGCTTCGTGACGATCCCGGGTTTTCTCATCTGCAATGGACGGAGATCACCGAGCCTTCTCGCGTCAACGCGGTGATTCGGTCCCTGTCCCGTGCGGAAGATTGATCGACTGCTTCCACATGCTTGGCCTTCCTGATGCCGCGGGAACAGACCAGGAGTCCTGACGGTGTGAAAGTGCCCCATGTGTTTCGTTATTCGATGAGGGATGCAAATGGTCGGACAGGCAGCAGACGCAGCGCCGGCGTTGAAGGAAATATTCGACGAACAGTGCATTCAGCACTTCGCGGACGAGGCCGGGCAGGTTTCTTCGGCATTCGACCGGCAATCTTTCCTTGCCTGCTTCGGCGACCTCGATCAACTCTCCCTGATGGCCCGTGTGAAGCGCGTGGCAGAAGGCCTGCATGTAGCACTGCCCGGAGATTTCCGTTCGAATGTCGCAAAGCTACGCGAGCTGGCACCGCGTCTGAACAACAGGTTCATCACCCTGGTTCTGCCCGAATACGTCGCGTTTTATGGAACGGACGATTTCGACACGTCGATGGACGCGCTCAGGTTTTTCACGCGCTTCGGAAGCTCGGAGTTTGCGGTGCGCCACTTTCTGCGGCGCGATCTCCCGCGTACGCTCAAGGTCATGGAGGCGTGGGCTCGCGATGACAACGAGCATGTGCGCCGCCTGGCCAGCGAAGGCAGCCGGCCGCGCTTGCCGTGGTCGTTCCGGATCAAGCCGCTGATGCTCGATCCGTCACCGCTCGTGCCGATCCTCGATGCCCTCAAGGACGATCCAAGCCTCTACGTTCGGCGGTCGGTTGCCAACAATCTGAACGACATTGCCAAGGACAATCCCGCTTGGGTCCTGGACCGCATCGAGCGCTGGCCGCTTGGCAATGCCGGCACCGCATGGATCGCAAGGCACGCGCTGCGGAGTCTGATCAAGAAAGGGGAGCCCCGTGCCCTTGCAGTGATCGGCGCAGGTGGTGCGCCACTGGTAAAGCTCACGGACTTGGGTGTCTCACCGCCGGTTATCAGGCTGGGGCAATCGATCGAGCTGGAGTTCGTGCTGTCCTCGACGACGAACGAGGCGCAGCGCCTCGTGATCGATTACGCAATCCATTACGTGAAGAAATCAGGAAGCGTCGCGCCCAAGGTCTTCAAGCTGAAGTTCCTGGAATTGGCCGGGAATGCCGTCGAGCGGGTCCGCAAGCGCCAGTCCATCGCAAACTTCACGACCCGGGTTCACTATCCGGGCCATCATGCAATGGAGATTCTGGTCAACGGCCAGGTGCTCGGGCGGACGTCTTTCGAACTGCTGTCTGATTAGGGCGGGGCGGGGATGGTCGTCAGGCGTTCAGGCAGACCTCGCAGCCACGCATCGTGCTGCCGTGTTCCAGGGCGAGTCAGCCTGCGCGCCGCCGAGGCGCATCACTTCCTGCCACCGGGCGGGTCGGGCAGGTATATCACAGGTCTTATATAGGACTTTTGCGCTTTGGCCTTGACCGGAGCGTCAATCGGTCGCATCCTCGCGGTCGCCCGCGTTGCATGAGTGCTGCGCCCGGGTTCCCATGAATCATGCCAGAGAGTGCGTACAACATGACCGAGAGAGTGAACTGCCATCGCCTGCAGGTGGCCGCGAATCTGAAGCGTTTCATCGAAGAAGAAGCCCTGCCGGGTACCGGCGTGGATGTAGCCGCCTTCTGGAAAGGCTTCGATGCGCTGGTACACGACCTCGCTCCGAAGAACCGCGCACTGCTCGCCGAGCGCGACCGCCTGCAGACCGAGCTGGACAACTGGCATCGTGCCAACCCCGGTCCGGTCACCGACATGGCCGCTTATCGCGCCTTCCTCGAATCGATCGGCTACCTGCTGCCGCAGCCGAGCGGCGTCAAGGTCGATACACCCAACGTCGATAGCGAGCTGTCGTCGCAGGCCGGCCCGCAGCTGGTGGTGCCGGTCATGAACGCCCGCTACGCGCTGAACGCCGCCAATGCCCGCTGGGGCTCGCTGTACGACGCGCTGTATGGCACCGATGCGATCCCGCAGGCCGACGGCGCCGAGATCACCAAGGGCTACAACCCGGTGCGCGGCGCCAGGGTGATCGCCTTCGCCCGCAACGTGCTCAACCAGGCCGCGCCGCTGGCCAGTGGCTCGCACGCCGATTCGACCGCCTACGCCGTGGTCGATGGCAAGCTCGCCGTCACGCTGAAGAACGGTTCCACCGTCGGCCTGCAGCAGCCGGAGAAGTTCCTCGGCTACCAGGGTGACGCCGCCGCACCGAGTTCGGTGCTGCTGAAGAACAACGGCCTGCACATCGACGTCCAGATCGACCGCAAGGGCGCGATCGGCAAGACCGATGCCGCCGGCATCAACGACCTGGTCATGGAAGCCGCGGTGTCCACCATCATGGACTGTGAAGATTCCATTGCCGCGGTCGATGCTGACGACAAGGTCGTCGTCTATCGCAACTGGCTGGGCCTGATGCAGGGCACGCTGACCGAGGAAGTGCAGAAGGGCGACAAGACCATCACCCGCCGCCTCAACGCCGACCGCGAATACACCGCCGCGGCCGGCGGCAGCCTGCGCCTGCACGGCCGCTCGCTGCTGTTCATCCGCAACGTCGGCCACCTGATGACCAATCCGGCGATCATCGACGGCGAAGGCCACGAGATTCCCGAAGGCATCCTGGACGGTGTCGTCACCACGCTGATCTCGCTGCACGACCTCAAGCGCAAGGGCAACTCGCGCACCGGCAGCATGTACATCGTCAAGCCTAAGATGCACGGCCCGGCCGAAGTCGCCTTCGCCGACGAACTGTTCAGCCGTATCGAAGACCTCTACGGCCTGCCGCGCCACACCATGAAGATGGGCATCATGGACGAGGAGCGCCGCACCTCGGTCAACCTGATGGCCTGCATCGCCGCCGCCAAGAGCCGCGTCGCCTTCATCAACACCGGCTTCCTCGACCGCACCGGCGACGAGATGCACACCGCGATGGAAGCCGGCCCGATGATCCGCAAGGGCGACATGAAGACCAGCACCTGGATCCAGGCCTATGAGCGCAACAACGTGCTGGTCGGCCTGACCGCCGGACTGCGCGGCAAGGCCCAGATCGGCAAGGGCATGTGGGCCATGCCCGACCTGATGGCGGCGATGCTGGAACAGAAGATCGCCCACCCGAAGGCCGGCGCCAATACCGCCTGGGTGCCGTCGCCGACCGGTGCGACCCTGCATGCGCTGCACTACCACCAGGTTGACGTCGCCGCGATCCAGCAGGAGATGGAGAAGATCGACCTCGCCGCCGAACGCGCTGCGCTGCTGACCGGCCTGCTGACCGTGCCGGTCGCCGCCAAGGCCGACTGGAGCGCCGAGGAACGCCAGCAGGAACTGGACAACAACTGCCAGGGCATCCTCGGCTACGTGGTGCGCTGGGTGGAGCAGGGCGTGGGCTGCTCCAAGGTGCCGGACATCAACAACGTCGGCCTGATGGAAGACCGCGCCACGCTGCGCATCTCCAGCCAGCACATCGCCAACTGGATGCGCCACGGCATCGTCAGCGCCGAGCAGGTCGATGCCACGCTGCGCCGCATGGCCGCGGTGGTCGATGGCCAGAATGCGGGCGATCCGGCCTACCGTCCGATGGCGCCGAACGTCAACGACTCGATCGCCTACGAGGCTGCGCGCGCGTTGATCTTCGAAGGCTGCGCCCAGCCCAGCGGTTATACCGAACCGCTGCTGCACCGCTATCGCCAGGTGTTCAAGGCGAAAGCGGCCTGACGACAGCGGGCTGGGCGGACGGCAGTGCCGTCCGTATAATTCGGAAAGCGCCGGCCTGCGGGTCGGCGCTTTCATTTTTGGTGTCTCGATGCCCGTACAACACAGTGTCCTGCTTGCCGTCCTGATCGTTGCGCTGACTTCGATCGGCCCCTTGTCCACCGACTTCTACCTGCCGGCCCTGCCGGCGATTGCGCGTGCGCTCGGCACCGACACCGCGGGCGCCCAACTGACGCTGTCGGTGTACCTGCTGGGCTTCGGCCTGGGGCAGTTGCTGATCGGACCGCTGTCGGACCGCTTCGGCCGGCGGCCGGTGATGCTGTGGGGCGCGGTGCTGTTCGTGCTGTCGTCGGCTGCCTGTGCGCTGGCGCCGACGATCGACACCTTGATCCTGGCGCGGTTGGTACAGGCTTTTGGCGCCTGCGTCGGCCCGGTGCTCGGGCGGGCGGTGGTGCGCGACGTCTATGGCCCGCACGAGGCGGCGCGGGTGCTGTCGCATGTGTTGACGGCGACGGCACTCGCGCCGTTGATCGCGCCCATCTTCGGCGGCTGGCTCAGTGCCGGTTTCGGCTGGCGTTCCACTTTCGTCGTGTTGACCCTGTACGGGCTGGCGCTCGGCTTCATGGTGTGGGCAGTGCTGAAGGAGACCAACCGCCACCCTGACCCGCATGCGATCCGCCCCTCGCGCATGCTGTCGAACTACGGCGTACTGCTGGCCGACCGTACTTATCGTGGGGCGTTGCTGACCGGCTGCGGCGCTTTCGCTTCGCTGTTTGCCTTCATTTCAGGTTCGCCCTTCGTCTACATCGAGATGTACGGCATGTCGCCGCAGCAGATGGGCTTTGCATTCGGCGTCAATGTGACCGGCTTCATCGTCGGCAGCGTGCTGTCGGCGCGCCTGACCCGGCGGCTGGGGGCGGACTGGCTGATCCGCAGCGGTGTCTATCTGGGCGCGGCCAGCGGGCTGTTGCTGGCCGGGCTCGCACTGGCCGGCGTGCATCATCCCGCGGCGGTGATGGGGCCGATGTGGGGCGTGACCATGGCGGTCGGCCTGCTGCTGCCGAATGCGACCGCGCTGGCCCTGGCCGGTTATCCGAAGATGGCAGGTGCAGCGGCTTCGATGATGGGCTTCGCCCAGATGGGGCTGGGGGCCGGTGCCGGCATGATCGTCGGCCACAGCGTGCGGGCCAGCGCAACGCCGCTGGCGCTGACGGTGGCCGGCGGCATGCTGTTCAGCCTGGCGATGTGGGGCTTGCTGCTGCGGAGGCGCGGCAGCAAGGCTTGAGTTGGAAGTCCGGCTTACGCAGGCACGCCGACGATCACGCTCGATGCCTTGAAGATCGCCGTGGCCGGCTTGCCGGCGGCGAGGCCGAGATTGGTTGCGCTCTCGTTGGTGACGATGGCGGCGACGCTGCCGCCGCCGGGCAGGTCGATCACCACTTCCGTGTTGACCGCGCCCGGCTGCACGCGCGACACGGTGCCGGCCAGGCGGTTGCGGGCCGAGAAGCGGGCGCCGGCTTCGTCGGTGACGACGATGATCGACGAGGCCTTGATCAGCGCGAAGGCTTCGGCGCCCGGCTTGAGGCCCAGGCCTTCGCTGCTCTCGTGGGTGACGATGGCGACGAGGCGGTGGCCGCCGGTCACTTCGAGTTCGATCTCGTCATTCACGGCGCCGCGCTTCAGTTCGCGGACGGTGCCGAGGAATTCGTTGCGTGCGCTGGTCTTCATGTTCATTCTCCTGATCAATAGGTAATCGTCGGCAATGCCTTCGGCCTGCCGGCTGAGTTGGTCGACGAAGCGGCGGTGCTCCTGGGCGATGAGGCGGAAGTTGGTCACCAGTTGCTCGGCGCGGCGCGTCAGCCGGGTGCCGCCGCCGCCCTTGCCGCCGGTCTGGCGCTCGACCAGGGGTTCGCCGGCGAGGTTGTTCATCGCGTCGATGGCGTCCCAGGCGGCTTTGTAGCTCATGCCGATGGCCTTGGCCGCGCCGGTGATGGAGCCGCATTCGGCGATCTTCGACAAAAGTTCGATACGGCCCGGCCCGCCGAGGTTGGCGCCGTCGACCGTCATCCAGATCGCGCCCTGCAGCTCGATGCCCTTGTTGTCGGTTTTCATGTGCGAGCTCTGCCTCTTGGGATTCGGACGGGCGGGAGCATACCGGCTGCGGCGCGGGCAGGCTAGGCGGCACCGGCGGCGATCAGGCTTTCATCGACGCCATACAGTTCGGCCAGCGTGGCGGGGGTGATGATCCCGCGCCCGCCGCTGAGCACGATGCGGCCGGCCTTCAGGAAGGCGACGCGGTCGGCTACGCGCAGCGCGTGTTCGGGCTGGTGGGTGGACATCAGCACCGCGATGCCGCGCTCGCCGAGTCTGGCGATGCGCTCCAGCACGCGCAACTGGTTGCCGAAATCGAGGCTGGATGTCGGCTCGTCGAGGATCAGCACCCGGGCCTCCTGCGCCAGCGCGCGCGCTACCAGCGCAAGCTGGCGTTCGCCGCCGGACACTTCCATGCAGGAGCGTGCCGCCAGGTGGCCGATGCCGAGCGTTTCCAGCGCATCCGCGGCGACGTGGCGGTCGTGGGCCGAAGGCTGGGCGAAGGGGCCGATATGTACCGTGCGCCCCATCAGCACCATCTGCGCCACGGTGAAGGGAAAGGGCACGGCCTGGCTTTGCGGCACGTAGGCGATCATCCGCGCCAGCGCCTTGCGGGACCAGTCGGGCAGCGGCTTGCCGCCGATGCGGACGCTGCCGTCCAGCGCCGGCAAAAGGCCGAGCAGGGTGCGGAACAGCGTCGTCTTGCCGCTGCCGTTGGGGCCGAGCAGGCACAGCACCTCACCGCCGTGGAGCTGCAGGTCGATGCCTTCGCCGATGCGCTTGTAGTGATGGCCGATGGCGAGTCCGCAGGTTTCCAGCACCGGCTTTGCGCCGGCCTGGGAGTGTTCCGCCGTTTGGGCTGCGAGGGGATCGAGTGGGATGGTGTTCATGTCTGTCTGCCGCTCCGCGCCAGCAGCCACAGGAAGACCGGCGCGCCGACCAGCGCGGTGAGGATGCCGAGCGGTAGCTCGATGCTGGCGGTCGAGCGCGCCAGTGTGTCCGCTGCCACCAGGAAGGCGCCGCCGAGCAGGGCAGTGGCGGGCAGCAGGCGCGAGAACTCGGGGCCGACCAGCAGCCGTGCGGCGTGTGGCACGACCAGGCCGACCCAGCCGATGATGCCGGCGACCGACACCGCCGCCGCGGTCATCAGCGTGGCGCAGGCAATCAGCGCGAGGCGCAGGCGGACGACGTTGATGCCCATCGTGGACGATTCGTCGTCGCTTAGCGTCAGCAGGTTGATGCGCCAGCGCAGCAGCCACATCGGTAGCAGGCCGCACAGCATCAAGGGCGCGACGACGGCAAGGTCATCGATGTTCACCGCGTTCAGCCCGCCCAGCAGCCAGAAGGTGATCGAAGCCAGCTCCGCGCTCGGGTCGGCCAGCACCTTGGTCAGCGAGATCGCGGCGCCGAACAGCGTGCCCACGGCAACGCCAGCCAGCACCAGCACCAGCACCGGGTCGCGGTACTGGATGCGGCTGGCGACGGCATAGACGCAGCCGACCGCCAGCAGCCCGCCGGTGAAGGCCGCAGCCTGCACGGCGAAGATCGGCAAGCCGAGCAGGATGGCGATCGATGCACCGGCCCCGGCCCCGGCCGATACGCCGAGAATGTCCGGCGACACCAGCGGATTGCGGAACATGCCCTGGTAGGCCGCGCCGGCCACCGACAGCGCCATGCCGACCAGCAGGCCGGCGAGGATGCGCGGCAGGCGCAGCTTCCACACCACGATGCCGGCTTCGCCGCCGCCCGCCGGGCCGGCGAACAGGGCGGCGAGCGCATCGCCAAGGGCGAGCGGATAGGCGCCCGATACCAGTGCGGCCATCGTCACCAGCAGCAGCGGCAGTATCAGGACCAGCGGGTGCAGGCCGCGGGCGCTCATGCAGGGGTGATGGCGCGCACCAGCAGTTCGCGCGGCGGCACGTGGCCGTAGAACAGGCGGTGGAACTCCTCGGCCTCGTCGATCCAGTCGGTCGTCGGCCCACCGTTGCGCAGCACCTCGCGCAGCCAGCGCACGCCGATCAGGCGGTTGACGCTGGGCGGCACGTCCAGCCAGCCGAAGGGCTGGCTGGGAGCGAGGAACAGACGGCCCTCGCGCACGGCCGGCAAGCTGTTCCAGGTCGGATCACGGCGGGCGAGGGCGGCGAATTCGGTGAATTGGGTGACGATGAAGTCGGGCTTCCAGGCCAGCAGCTGTTCCAGCGATACCCGCGCCAGGTTGCCGCTGCGGGTGTCGTTGCTGCTGGCGGCATTCACCGCGCAGGCGGCTTCGATGATCTCGCCGTTGACCGAGCCGGGCAATGGCGTTTCCAGACCGTCGTTGGCGCGCGCCATATAGACCTTGGGCTTGCCCTGCGTGGCGGCCGGCGGGCAGGCGGTGAGCACGGTTTCGGCATGCCGGGCGAGGGTTTCGGCGCGTTCGCCGGCGCCCAGCAGGCGGCCGGTGTGGCGTAGCTGGCTTGCGCTGTCGCGCAGCCGCCCGTTAACAAGTATGTAGGGGATGCCGGTCTGCTGATGGACGCGCTCGGCAAGCGACAGGATGTGCTCGCTCACCATGCCGGCATCGACGATGACGTCCGGTGCGAGCGCCAGCAGCCGCTCCATCGGCACCGTGCTGCCGCGTCCGCTCAACTGGCCCAGCGCCGGCAGCGTGCGGTACTGCGGCGCCAGCAGGGCGAGTGCTTCCCCGGACATTTCACCCGGCCAGCCCATTTGCTTGTGCGGCACCAGGGTGTGAACGAGCACCGAGGCGGGGCGACCGGTGACGAACACCTTGCGGATGCGGTCCGGGGCGGGCAGCTCGCCGAAGAAGTAGATGCCGTCTACGGCCGTGGGGCGTGCTGCTGCAGTGCGGGGCAACAGCGTGCCGACGGACAGGAGGGGGGCGCAGGCGGCAAGCCGCAGGAAGTCTCTTCGTTTCATCGGCCGGTCATGCGCCGCCTCAGGCTGCGCGCCTCGCATAGGCGATGCCGATGAACCATTCGTCCAACGCGGCGCGGCTGGGCGGCAGTTCCGCCGCCTGTCCGCCGGTGAACTCGCGCCAGTCGGCCAGGTAGCTCTTGCTGACCACCGTCAGCAGCGGCCGGCCCGTGTTCATCAGCGCCAGCATCTCGGGTGCCAGCCCGCCGCCGAGCGCTTCCAGCGCGCCGAAACGGTTGGCCACCGCAAGATCGCTTTCAGCCTCTCGTGCGGTGCGCAGCGCGAGGCTGGCGGCGGTGATGCCGTCCGGCTTGGGGCTGCACGGCAGCGGCCAGCGGCCGGTGTGGTGGTAAAGCGGAATGTGCAGGCCGGTGTCGAGCTCGACCAGCGCGGCATGAGCCTTGCGCGACCCGCAACTGCGCTGGACGATGCCATGCACCCGCCAGCCCGAGTCGCGCAGATCGAGCGCGAAGCGCGCCAGCAACTCGTCGGCCTGGTCGCCGCGCTTGTGCACGATGGCCGCGACCGGCGGCGATGGCCGGCGTGCGCCGGGGGTGGGCGTCGTGGTGGCTGTCATCGTAGGCTCCTGCATCGAAAGCCGGCCCGCCCGGACATCGAGCCCGGGCCGGCCGCGGTGCATCAATAGCGGATGCGCGCGGTGAGCATGAAGTTGCGGCCTTCTTCCGGGTAGCTGTGCTTCAGCTCGTAGTTCTTGTCGAACAGGTTGCGCGCGGTCAGCGACACGTCGAGGTCGGACGTCACCTGGTAGCCGACCCTGAGGTTCGCCAGTGTGTAGGAGCCGGTCTTCACGTCGGCGTTGCCGCTCATGATGTGGGGCGACCAGCGGCTGCTTGCCGACTCGACGTAGGGCATCACGCTGAGCTGTGCGGTCGGCGTCCACTTGGCATAGACCATGCCGGCATGGCGGGGGATTTCGTTGCGGGTCAGCGTGCTGCTGGTCGCCGTCCGGTCGAGGTCGATGTCGCTATGCGTGTAGGTGTAGTTGCCGCCGACTTCCAGCGTCGGGTTGATGAAGCCGTTGAGCGACAGTTCGACACCCTTGAAGGTGCCTTTGCCGACGTTCTGGTTCTGGCTGTAGAAGCGGTTCGAGCCGGCCGGATATTCGACGTCCACCCCTTGCATCAGGTCGTCGATCTTGTTGTGGAAGAAAGCGATCTCGCCAAACCAGTTGTCGCCGAGCTTGTCGGACAGCGCCAGTTCGACGTTCATCGCTTTTTCCGGCTTCAGGCCGGGGTTGGAGGTGGCGCCGCCGAAGCGCGAGCTGAAGCGGTGGAACATCGTCGGCATGCTGACCCGGCGCGAGGCCGAGAAATTCAGCTTGCCGGTGTCGCTGTAGCGATAGACGACCGCGCCCTGGTAGTTCCAGGCCGACTTGTCCTTGGTGTCGTACTCGAAGAACTCCGGGTTCCCGCCCTTGGTGAACTGCTCCACCTTCTTGGTGTCGCGGGTGTCGTAGCTGACACCGGCGATCAGGTCGAGCCGGGAGGTGGCATGGAAGGTGTTTTCCAGACCGAAGGACCAGGTTTCTTCCTCGGCGTCCTGCTTGGGCGCGAGGAAGAAGGGCGAGTATTCCTTGTCCTGGCCGGTGTGCTGGTCGTTGCGGTAATGCACTGCGGCCTTCAGCGTGTTGCGGGCTAACCAGGTCGTGCCGGCTTCCAGCGAGATGCCGTACGAGGTGTCGTCATAGGTGCTGAGCGTATTGAAGTTGTGCATCATCAGTTCGTTGTCGAACTGGTTGTAATACGCCTTGGTCTTCAGGTAGGTGGTGTCGGACAGCTGAGTGTGCGATAGCCAGTACAGGCTCCACACGTCCCACTTCGGCCAGTCCCAGTCGCGGTCGCGGTTGCCCGGGCGGGTGCTCAGGATCGCCGTCTTCTCGCCTTCCTGCTTGACGAAGTTGATCGAGTATTCGTCGGTGGCATTGGGGGTGTAGCCCAGCTTCAGGTTCAGCCGCTTGTCGTCCGAGTCGGAACGGTTGCGGTTGCCGCCGTTTTCCATGCTGGTCAACTTGTAGTCGCGCGACATGCGCCAGTGGTCGATGTCGCGCTGTTCGAAGCTGGCCTGCCAGTACCAGTCCTGCTGCTTGCCGCCGACATTGGCGTAGTACGTCATGCCGCCGCGCTGGCCGCCTTCGCCCAGCAGCATCGACACCCGGCCTTCGGCCTCGAAGGCCTTGACCGGCTTGCGCGTCACCAGGTTGATTGCGCCGCCCATGCCGCCCGGTCCGTTCAGCACCGAGACATAGCCTTTCGAGACCTGGATCTCGGACAGGTCGGGGGTCAGGAAGCGGCTGATGTCGATGCGGTTGTCGTAGGGCAGGTAGAGCCGGATGCCGTCCATCATCAGCGGCACGCGCCAGGCGTCGTAGCCGCGGATGCGGAAGTTGCCTTCGTTGCGCGAGCCGCTGCCCGGCGAGACGCTGACGCCTGGCAGCAGGTCGAGCGCGTCGAGCAGGTCCTCGCGGCCGAACTCGTCCATCTGCTCGCGATCGATGGTGCTGGTGCCGACTGCCTGGCCGGCGTCATCGGGACGGCCGGTGACGGTGATCTGGCCCAGCGTGAACACGCGCTCGTCCTGCGCGGCCTGCACGGCGCTGGGGATGGCCAGCGGAAAACACATCGCGATCGAACAGCACAACAGCTTCTTCTTCATGTCCCGGACTCTCCCCTGATGAATCGAAATATTCATCTGTATATAACGATTGGCAAAAAAATGGCGCTCATGGCGGCGCTTCGTACCGGGCCGCGGGCAGGTGAATGATCCGCGGCCGATACTGGCTGCATGAAAGCGGCTGGCTGCCGGCTTTTGCAACATTCTGTCAAGAATTGAAATATACGCTTGTATATAACGAATTCAAAGCCGGCCCGTTTGGGGGCCGGAGGCAGGGAGGCATTTGCAGTGCGGGCGATTAGGCTCAGTCGGCGGTGGGCAGCCTTGCGCTGGTTTCAGCCAGCCTAGGTCTTGCGCGACAACCCCTGCATCGCGCGGGCAAGGCCATCCAGCGTCAGCGGATACATGCGCTCGCCCATGATCTGGCGGATGAGGCCGATCGACTGGCGGTAGTCCCACAGGCGTTCCGGCTCCGGGTTCAGCCAGGCGGCGGCAGGGTAGGCGTCGAGCAGGCGGCGCAGCCAGGTGGCGCCGGCTTCGCTGTTCATGTGCTCGATCGAGCCGTGCGGGTGCAGGATCTCGTAGGGGCTCATGGTGGCGTCGCCGACGAAGATCAGCTTGTAGTCCGGGCCGTACTTGTGGATGAGGTCGAGCAACTGGGTGCGCTCGCTGAAGCGGCGGCGGTTGTCGCGCCAGACGCCTTCATAGACGCAGTTGTGGAAGTAGAAGTACTCGAGGTGCTTGAATTCCAGCCGGCAGGCGGAGAAAAGCTCCTCGCAGACCTTGACGTGGTCGTCCATCGAGCCGCCGACGTCGAGGAAGAGCAGCACCTTGACCGCGTTGTGGCGCTCCGGCCGCATCATCAGGTCGAGCCAGCCGGCGTTGCGCGCAGTGGCGGCGATGGTGCCGCCGAGGTCGAGTTCTTCGGCCGCGCCTTCGCGGGCGAAGCGGCGCAGCCGGCGCAGCGCAACCTTGATGTTGCGCGTGCCCAGTTCGACCGAATCGTCGAGATTGCGGAATTCGCGCTTGTCCCACACCTTGACCGCCGTGCGGTTGCCGGCCGAGTCACCGCCGACCCGGATGCCTTCGGGGTGGGTGCCACTGTTGCCGAAGGGCGAACTGCCGCCGGTGCCGATCCACTTGCTGCCGCCCTGGTGGCGGCCTTTCTGTTCGGCCAAGCGCTTGCGGAACTCGTCCATCAGCTTGTCCCAGCCGAGCTTTTCGAGCCGGGCGCGCTCTTCGGGCGTCAGGTGCTTCTTCGCCATCGCGCGCAGCCATTCCTCGGGCAGTTCAGCTTCGAGGCCGGGGATCTCGCTGACGCCCTTGAAGTAGGCGCCGAAAGCCTGGTCGAAGCGGTCGTAGAGCGATTCGTCCTTGACCAGGCAGGCGCGCGAGAAGACGTAGAAGTCGTCGATCGACGGCCCGCAGACGTGGTCGCGCAGGCCTTCGAGCAGGGTCAGGAACTCGCGCGTGGAGACGGGCAGCCTGTGCGCCTTCAGGTGCAGGAAGAAGTCGATCAGCATCGTGTGCTCACTGCTGGATGTCCATGGCCCACATCAGGGCCTGGAGGTGGCAATGGGTGGCCTGTTCGGGCGCGACGCCACAGCGTTCGGCGGCAGCCTGAAGCACCTCGTTGCCGCCTCCGTCATGTTCGCAGGCGATCGCAAGCTCGAGCAGGGGACGCAGCGGTCCCTGGCCGTCGCGCAGCGCCGCCTGCACTTCCGGGGCCAGTGCCAGCGGCGCCAGCACCTTCTCCAGCGGCACTTCCATGATCACGTCGGCGAGCGACAGCAGGCCGACCAGGAAGAGCGATTCGCGCTGTGCCACCGGCTGGTTTTCGGCCAGCAGCTCCATCATGCGGGCGCGCACCAGCGCGGTTTCGAGCATGGCGGAAGCACGGCCCTTGCTGCCGTCGGTGCTGCAGGCGAGCAGCACCAGCCAGCGGTACAGGCGGTCGTGGCCGAGCATCACCAGGGTGTGCTCGATCGAGGTGATGGGCTCGGCATGGGGACTGGCCACGGAATTGACGTAGCGCAGCAGGCGCAGCGATAGGGCGCCGTCGTGCTTGAGCATCGCAGCGATCTCGCGGGTGTCGCCGTCCATGCGCAGGCGGCCGATCAGGGTGGCGATGCGCGCGGTGTTCGGGCCGAGTTCATGCTCGCTCCAGTCTTCGCGGCTGGTGATGAACGGCCCCTGGAACAGGCTGGCGCCCAGCTTGAAGGCGAAGCGGAAGTCCTCCAGCGACGGCAGGTCGCGCACCAGCAGACGGGCCTGCGGCGCCGTGTTGCCCAGCATCTGGCCGAGCTGCATGCCGCGGCGGGCGTCCAGGGTCGGCGCGCGCAGCACGATCATGTCCGCAAGCGGCAGCAGCGGCACGAATTCGCTGATGATCATCGGATCGGGCAGGCCGAAGCGGAAACCCGCCTGGCGCAGTTGCGTCATCGTGCCGCGCAGCGCCTCGATCCCCGGGCCATCGGCTGCCGCGTGGGGCATCGGGATCAGGACGATGTTGCTTGCCGGCAGCTCGGCCAGGCAGGGGTGGGAGAGGAAGGAGTCCGGTACCTCGATGAAGGCCAGGCGGTGACCCAGCAGCTGGCCGATGCCGGCGCTGGCGAGGTTGCGTACCAGTACTTCGGCGTATAGATGATGTACCCGCCGGCTGCTGTGGCGGATGCGGTTGCGCGTGCCTTCGTGCAGCATGAACTGGTAGCCGGCGATGCGCTGGTCGCGCCCCAGCACGGCCTCGCGGCACAGATAGGTGATGACGGCAGTGCTGTCCTCGCCCGGAATTTCCTCGCCGGCAGCCTCGCGCAGCGGCGCGCTGCGGTTGAGCTGCTCGAAGGCCTGCCGGGCTGCCGCCGGCGCGGCTGCCTTTGCATCGGAGCGGCGCCCGAACAGCCAGTCGAGAAGGGCTTTGAACATGCGATGCCTGCGTCGTCAGCGGTTGTTGCGCGCCATCATCACCAGGCGCTCGAACAGGCTCATGTCCTGCTCGTTCTTCAACAGCGCGCCGTGCAGCGGCGGTACGACCATCTTGCCGTCCTGACTGCGCAGGGCTTCGGGCGGGATGTCCTCGGCGACGAGCAGCTTGAGCCAGTCGATCAGTTCAGAGGTCGAGGGCTTCTTCTTCAGCCCGGGAATGTCGCGCAGGCCGAAGAACACCTCCAGCGCCTCGCTCAGCAGCTGCTTGCGGATGGCAGGGAAGTGCACATCCACGATGCGCTGCATGGTGTCGCGGTCGGGGAAGCGGATGTAGTGGAAGAAGCAGCGGCGCAGGAAGGCGTCGGGCAGTTCCTTCTCGTTGTTCGAGGTGATGAAGACGATGGGGCGGTTGCGCGCCTGCACCGTCTGCCGCGTCTCGTACACATGGAACTCCATGCGGTCGAGCTCGCGCAGCAGGTCGTTGGGGAATTCGATGTCGGCCTTGTCGATCTCGTCGATCAGCACCACGGTCTGCTGTTCGGCCTCGAAGGCCTGCCACAGCACGCCCTTGACGATGTAGTTGCCGATGTCCTTGACGCGGTCGTCGCCCAGCTGCGAATCGCGCAGGCGCGACACCGCATCGTATTCGTACAAGCCCTGCTGGGCCTTGGTGGTGGATTTGATGTGCCACTGCAACAGCGGCAGCCCGAGGGCGGCGGCGACCTCCTCGGCGAGCATGGTCTTGCCGGTGCCGGGCTCGCCCTTGATCAGCAGCGGACGTTGCAGGCGGATGGCGGCATTGACCGCCAGCATCAGGTCGGGGGTTGCGACGTAGTCGCTCGTACCTTCGAAGCGCAGCGTGGACATGCGGGATTCCTCTGATTATTCCCCGGCGATTATAAGACTAGCGTTACGGAAAACCGGCGGCGCGTCCGCAGCTCCGGCTTGCGCGTTCCTCCCTGGGCTGCGTTTCATTCCTGCAGGCACGATGCAGGAATGGATGGGGACGGCCGGAAACGGCTTGTGCAGCACCCCGACGGAGGGCTCGAAATGCAGAGACGATATCTGGTTTGCGGCCTGGCGCTTGCGCTCGGTATTCTGCCTGCTGGGGCGGTCGAAGGCGATGCCGAGGCTGCCAGAAGCAAGAATTCCATGTGCATCGGCTGTCATGGCATCGAAGGCTACCGCACCGCGTTTCCGACGGTATATCCCGTGCCCAGGCTGGGTGGTCAGCATCCCGAGTACATCATGGCCGCGCTGCAGGTCTACAAGTCGGGCGACCGTAGCCACCCTACCATGCAGAGCATTGCCGGCGGCCTGTCCGAGCAGGACATGGCCGATCTGGCAGCGTATTACGGTGCGCAGCCGGCCGTTCCGGCAGCCGGATCCGCACCGGTACAGTCGGCTGGCAACGTGATGCGTGGCAAGGAAAAATCCGAAGTCTGCGCCGCCTGCCATGGCCCCGACGGCAACAGCCCCTTGCCGACCTTCCCGCGCATCGGCGGCCAGCATCCTGAATATCTGCTGCAGGCGCTGCTCGACTACAAGGCCGGCCGGCGCAAGGATCCGATCATGGCGGTGCAGGTCGAGGCCCTGTCCAAGCAGGACATGGCCGATCTTGCCGCCTGGTTCGGTGCCCAGCAGGGGCTGTATACGAAGCACTGACGGCGCTGCCTGCCGGTGCTAGCATGCGGGCCCCATGCGCATCGAAAATCTTCGCGCCCGCCTGCAGGGGCTGGGCGCCAAACCCTGTCACGAAGACCGCCTGATGCGGGCCTGGCTGCAAGGCCTGCCGCTTGACGGCGGGCCGCGGCCGTCTGAACACTTTTTGCCGCTCGCCGTGCGCCAGGCGCTGCCGGACATCGCTGCTGAACTCGGTGGGCTCGCGTGCCTGCGTTCGCAGCACCCGGGCGAGGACGGTTCCTCGCGTCTGCTGGTCGAACTGGCCGATGGCCAGACCGTGGAGAGCGTGCTGCTGCCGCGCGACGGGCTGTGCGTCTCCACCCAGGTCGGCTGTGCGGTGGGCTGTGTGTTCTGCATGACCGGCAAGGACGGCCTGCTGCGCCAGCTCGGCAGCGCCGAGATCGTCGCCCAGGTGGCGCTGGCCCGCAGCCTGCGCCGGGTGCATAAGGTGGTGTTCATGGGCATGGGCGAGCCTGCCCACAACCTCGACAACGTCGTCGAGGCGATCGAAGCCCTGGGCAACGACGGCGCGATTCCGCACAAGAACCTGGTGTTCTCCACCGTCGGTGATCCGCGCGTGTTCGAGCGCTTGCCGCAGATGCGGGTCAAGCCCGCGCTCGCGCTGTCGTTGCACACCACCCGCACCGACCTGCGCGCCAGCCTGCTGCCGCGCGCGCCGCGCATGACGCCGGAAGAACTGGTCGAGCGCGGCGAAGCCTATGCACGCGCCACCGGCTATCCGATCCAGTACCAATGGACGCTGATCGACGGCATCAATGACGGTGCCGAAGAGCTCGAAGGCATCGTCCGCCTGCTGGAAGGCAAGTACGCGGTGATGAACATGATCCCGTTCAATACCGTGGAAGGCCTGGAATTCCGGCGGCCGAGCTGGGAAAAGGCCGCCGACATCGCCCGCTGGCTGCATCAGCACCGCATCCTGACCAAGCTGCGGCGCTCCGCCGGGCAGGACGTCGATGCCGGCTGCGGCCAACTGCGGGCGCGCGAGATCAGGATCGGCTTTGCCGCACGCGAACAGCGGATAAGCAAACTGAAGGTCGAGGCATGACCCGCCTGCACGCCCACCTGCCGTTGCCCGCGGGTTTCCGTACGGTGGACGTGCTCGCATTTCACCGCCGCGATCCTCAACAGATCGCCGAACGCATCCTGGACGGCGGCCCGGAGCTCGGGCTCGACAAGGCCTTCGTCTGGGCCAGGCGCCCGGCCTGCATGGCTTTCCGCTTCGAGGGAGACGTCGTCGATGGCGGGGGGCTGCAAGATGGTCACGTGCGGGTCGAATGCATCATCGACGACGCGGCCGGCACCGCCGGCGCAGCCACAGGGGAGGGCCATGGCGTGCCGGATCAGGCAGCATTCGAACGCCTGGTGCGCCACATGCTCGGCCTTGACCAGCCGATCGAGGCCTTCGAGCATACCCACGCCGGCCATCCGGAACTGGGGCCGCTGATCCGGCGCAATGCCGGCCTGCGCATCCCGCAGGTGGCGACACCCTTCGAGGCCCTGAGCTGGGCCATCCTCGGCCAGCAGATCAGCCTGGTCGCCGCGGTCGCGCTGCGCCGCAGGCTGATCCAGGCCGCGGACCGGCGCCATTCCTCGGGGCTGATCTGCTACCCGGACGCCACCAGCCTGCTGCAGCTCGATGCCGCCGCGCTGAGGGCAGCGGGCTGCTCGCAGACCAAGGCCGATGCGCTGCTCGGACTCGCCCGCGCAGAGGTGGCACAGCGGCTGCCGCTCGACGAATGGCTGCAGACCCTGCCGATCGAGGACATCCGCAGCGGCCTGCTCGCGATTCGCGGCATCGGTCCGTGGACGGTCAACTATGCCTTGCTGCGTGGCTTCGGCTGGCTGGATGCTTCGCTGCATGGCGACGTCGCGGTCCGACGTGGGCTGCGGCGCTTGCTTGGCCGGGAGGATGTGGTTGGCGAGACGGAAACGCGGCAATGGCTGGAAGCCTTCTCACCGTGGCGTGCGCTGGTTGCGGCGCATTTGTGGACGGTGGCGGCGGGGGGTTGAACCGGTCTCGGTCTGATCCCCACGTATCGGCGGCGAACGGGAGTGCCTGCGGCAGCCACTCCCTGTAAGATCGTTGCGGCGCAACCCACGGAAAGACGATCATGGTTCCATTGAACGACCTGCTGCTGTTCGGCGGTGCAGCCTTGCTGATGGTTCTGACGCCGGGGCCCAACATGATCTACCTTGTCTCTCGCTCCATCTGTCAGGGCAAGCGAGCCGGGGTGTTGTCACTGTTCGGCGTCATTGCCGGTTTTCTGGTGCACATGTTTGTTGCCGCCATCGGCGTGACAGCCCTCTTCGTGGCTGTTCCGTTCGCATACGAAGCGCTCAAGTGGGCAGGGGCGGCATATCTTCTTTATCTTGCCTGGCAAGCTGTCAAGCCGGGCGCACGCTCGCCGTTCGAGGCTCGCGATCTTCCGGTGGACCCGCCGAGAAAGCTGTTTCTGATGGGATTCATCACCAATCTCCTGAATCCGAAGATCGCCGTCTTCTACCTTTCGATCTTCCCTCAGTTCGTCTCGCTGGAGCACGGTTCGGTATTGGCGCAGAGTGTCCAGTTGGGACTCACCCAGATCGTCATCAGCTTCACCGTCAATCTGTGCATCGCGCTGTCCGCTGCCAGGCTGGCCTTGTGGTTCGCCCGCAGCCCTCGCTGGCTGGCTGCTCAACGATACGTCATGGGAACGGTGCTTGCGGGACTGGCTGTCCGGCTGGCAACCGAACAGCGCAAAGCCGCCTAGCTCTGCATCGAGTCCATATACGCATGGCTACGATCGTCATGACATCATGTGCCGTCCCATCCCGATGAAAACCATCGGCCTCCTCGGCGGCATGAGCTGGGAATCCACCGTTCCCTACTACCGCCAGATCAACGAAACTGTGAAGGCCCGGCTAGGCGGGCTGCACTCGGCGAAGATCGTGCTTTACAGCGTCGACTTCGCCGAGATCGAGCGCCTGCAGCATTGCGGCGACTGGGACTCGGCTGGCGCTGTGCTTGCCGATGCAGCACAGGCGCTGGAGCGCGCCGGTGCAGATTTCATCGTGTTATGTACCAACACCATGCACAAGGTTGCCCCCACCATCGAGGCAGCAGTGAAGATTCCGCTGCTGCACATCGCCGACCCGACGGCGGCGGCGATCCGCAGGGCCGGTTTGTCCCGCATCGGCCTGCTCGGCACCCGCTTCACGATGGAACAGGCTTTTTATCGCGGCCGCCTCGAGGAGCGCCATGGCATCGAAGTGCTCATTCCCGAGCAGGAGGACGTCGGTGTCGTGCATCGCGTGATCTACGAAGAGCTTTGCCTCGGCCGTATCGAGGATGCGTCGCGGGAAGCATACCGGGGCGTGATGGCACGCCTCGTCGAGCGTGGCGCACAAGGCATCATCCTGGGATGCACGGAGATATCGATGCTGGTGGTCGCGCGGGACGCGACGGTTCCGCTGTTCGACACCACGGCGATCCATGCGGGCGCGGCGGCGGAGACTGCTTTGAGCCACGACCGGAGGGTACTGTGAGTAAGCGATGCTGATTACGTGTGCGACACTGCAACGACAAGTAGTATTTGGATTCTCAGGTTGGATTGCATATGGTCAGAGCAAAGCTGATATCTACTGAGGGCCCCTACCTCGAAGCAGTGATTGAAGTTGAAGGTCGGCGCTTCTGCGTCATGGACGAGTTCAGTGTTGCTGCTTCAGCGCCAAAGCCTGGGCAAGAGTTTGAGCTTGAATTTGGTCAGTGTCTGGATGACGAAGAAGAGTGGGAGACGATCTTCTCCGGAAATCCGGAGGGCCATATCAAGCTGGAGCAGATTCAAGGTTGGCGGTACCGTGCATTCGGCAAGATTATTGGTGTCGATCCTGTAGTTGTCGATTGCGGTATTTTCCGGGTTGAGGATGTTGTCTACTCTAGTGATCCCAGGCTCATAGGAGAGCCGGTTGCATTCGTGATTTCGCGTTTGGGCGCTTGTTGATCTCGATTGAATGGATTTGATCGGGGGATACGGTCGTCGTGCTGGCTTCCAGTCATTCTTTTGTTCAATTCAGTCCGAGCGGGTTTTGCTGCTGAAATTGACTCGATACAGATCCTGGGTGGTGGTGGCGTGGATGGCGCAATTCATCGGGCTGCCGGGTCGGAACTCGTGCATGAGTGCAGATTGTTGGGTGGCTGCAAGACGGGCCAGGCCAAGGCGACGAAGGCTTATCGTTTGCCCGCCAAGTACGTCATCCATACAGTTGGTCCGGTATGGCGTGGCGGAAACGATGGAGAACCTGCGCTGCTGTCCGACTGCTATGCGAACTCCCTGGCCGTGGCCGAAGTCTTGGCATTCTTTCGATTGTATTTCCGGGTATCGGCACAGGCATTTACGGTTATCCAAAAGTTGAAGCATCCCGGATTGCGGTCAGCACTGTCTTGGTGCATCGGTCAGCATGCATCAATCAGGCCATATTCTGCTGTTTCAGTGATGAAGACCTGGAAATCTACCAGGCAACCATGTCTGGCCTTGCCGCCTGAAGATTTCCTTGGACCGCCTTCTACATCAAGTATTTGCTGATACCGAACCCGAGTTGCCGCTATCGCTTGGAACGATCGTCGATGACGATCAAAAATCTCGTGGGCTCGTCGGTTTCGTTGCGGAACTCGTGGATGCAATCGGACGGGAAGAACAGGGTGTCTCCAGCCGAGACGACGAACGGTGTCTCGTCCAGGATCACGGTCAGTGTGCCCTCATGGACATAAAGATGTTCTTCCACGCCTCCATGATGGGCAGGGAAGCGTACCGAGCGCTTGGCGGGCAAGACATTGAAGGCGAGGTCCACACCGCCATCTTCGAGCACGGGAGAAATCGAGCGGCGTTCGAAGCCTGTTTCTGGATCGCGGAATACGGCTTGTTCGTTCAGCTTCGTCAGTCTGGGGGTGCGGGGACGCGGTGACCCGAGCAACTGGGAAAGGCTGACCTCCAGGGCCGCCGCAAGTTTGCCAAGCACGGTCGCGGTCGGTACCGAGACACCTCGCTCGATCTTCGAGATCATCGCCCGGCTGACGCCTGACAGCTCGGCAAGCTGATCCGAGGTCAGCTTGGCGTCCCGCCGCATGCGCCGCAGGTTGCCTGCCAGATGGGTTGCGCCGGCGGACGATGGACAACGCGTGTCCGATGGTTTTGTCTGCTGTGCCAATGTGTTTCCGCTTCTGACCGTCTGGGCTTTATCTGTTGCCACGTTCTTTGGCAACGCGTTGCTGCCTTGCGTTGTCTGTAAACTCTACTATAGTAGAGAATAGAAAGCCCAAGGAGAGGCGCCATGAGGATACTTGTATTGGGAGCGGGCGGCATCGGTGCTTACTTCGGCGGGAAGCTGGCCGCAGCCGGCGTTGACGTCAGCTTCCTGGTCAGGCCGTTGCGTGCTCGATCTCTGGTGCGGCAAGGGCTGGCCATCAACAGTCCGCTTGGCGATCTTCGTGTGCCCGTCCAGGTGCTGACGGAGGCGGATTCACCGTTCGACGCCTTGCTGCTGGCCTGCAAGGCATACGATCTGGCGGGGGCGATGGAGAGCATCGCGCCGGCGGCCGGACCATCCACGGTGATCCTGCCGCTGCTCAATGGCGTTCGCCAACTCGATATTCTCGATGCGCGATTTGGTCGAGAGCGGGTCCTGGGCGGCTTATGTCACATCGGCGTGACCATGAACGAGGCTGGAGAAATCCAGCACCTCAATTCCCTGCAACGTTTCGTCATCGGCGCTCGAACGGCCGGGCAGGATGAGGCGGCCAGAGCCTTGCACGAGGTCCTGGAGCGCGGTGGATTCTCGCCGATCCTGAGCACGGCCATCATGCAGGAGATGTGGGAGAAGTTCACCTTCCTGGCCACCTATGCCGGCATGACGACATTGATGCGCGCACCGATCGGCGCAATTCTGGCGTCGGCCGAAGGTGAAGCAATCATGCGCGAGATGCTGGGGGAGTGCACCGCAACGGCCTCGGCCTGCGGTTATGCGCCGCGCCCTGATGCAATGACGCAGATGACATCCGCCTTGACCGAACGCGGCTCGACGGGAACGGCGTCGATGTTGCGCGACATGGCACGAAACGGAAGGACGGAGCACGAGCACATCATCGGCGACATGCTGATTCGTGCACGGGCGGCAGACGTATCTGCCCCCCTGCTGCGGCTCAGTCTGGCCAACATGGAGGCTTATGAGGCGGAACGTTCCGGAACGTACAGGCAGGTCACCTAGCGATGATCCGGCTACCTAGTGTCCGGCGAGGCCGCCTCGCGAGCCGTGCTCAGTGGCTGGCAAACACGGCCGTCTTGCCCTCGGCATCGAAGCTCACCACATCATAGCGATCAGCCGGGTAGGGGCCTTCCATGCCGGGCGAGCCCATCGGCATGCCCGGTGCCGAGATGCCGGTGATGGCGGGTTTTTCGCTCAGCATGCGCTTGACGTCGGCGGCCGGCACGTGGCCTTCGACGATGTAGTTGCCGACCTTGGCGGTGTGGCAGGAGCCCAGCGCGCGCGGCACGCCGGCCTGGTGCTTGATCTGGTCCATCTCCTGCGAGATGACTTCCTTCACCTTGAAGCCGTGTTCGCGCATGTGCTCGGCCCACTTGCCGCAACAGCCGCAGTACGGGTCCTTGAACATCGTGACTTCGTCGTCGGCTGCGGCAGCGATGCCGGTGGCGCCCAGGCCGAGTACGGCGGCGCCGATCAGGGCGATCAGGGAGGAACGGACGGGGTTCATGGTGCAACTCCTGTGTGAGAGGGGGAGACGCCGCCCGCCGCGGTGGCGCGCGGCAGCGTGAGGGTGAAGCGGGTCTGGCCGTCGGCCGAGGCGGCGCGGATGTTGCCGCCGTGGGCGAGCACGATGGAGCGGGTGATCGCCAGCCCGAGGCCGGCGCCTTCGCCCTTGCGGGTATGTTCGCTATTGGCGCGGTGGAAGCGGTCGAAGATGCGCTCCAACTGGTCGGGCGGGATGGTTTCGCCGGGGTTGGAGACGGACAGCGTGACCATGCCATCCGGGGCTTCGTTCGCGTCGCCGATGTCGCTATCGATGGCGATGCCGATGCTGCTGCCGGCCGGCGTGTGGCGCAGGGCGTTGGACAGCAGGTTGGACAGCGCGCGCCGCAGCATCAGCCTGTCGCCGGTGACACGCGCCTGGCCGGCCAGCGTGATGTTCACGCCGCGGTCTTCGGCCAGCGCTTCGTAGAACTCGATCAGCGCACGCGCCTCGTCGTCGAGCTGCACGGTCTCGACCGGGCGCGGCAGGCGGCCGTTCTCGGCCTGGGCGAGGAACAGCATGTCGCCGACCATGCGGGCGATGCGCTCGAACTCTTCCAGGTTCGAGGCCAGCACTTCGCGGTAGGCCTCGCTGCTGCGCGCGCGCGACAGCGCCACTTCGGTCTGCGTCATCAGGTTGGAGATCGGCGTGCGCAGTTCGTGGGCGATGTCGGCGGAGAAGTCCGACAGCCGGGTGAAGGAGGCTTCGAGCCGCGCCAGCATGCCGTTGAAGGCGTCGACGAAGTCGCGCACTTCGGCCGGCGCGCCGGCTTCGTCCAGCCGCAGCGACAGGCCGTCGGCCGACAAGCGGCGGGCGGTGCTCGTCACCCGCCGCAGCGGTGCCAGGCCGCGGTGGGCGGCCAGCCAGCCGAGCAGCGCGGCGACCAGTGCCGCGGCCGAGATGCCGAGCCACAATCCGCGCCGCACGTCGTCGAGGAAGTGCGCGTGGTGGGAGATGTCCAGCGCCACTGCGACGCGCAGCGGCTCGCCGTCGGTGTCGGCCGGCGCCAGCTCGATCTCGCGACCGATGAATTCCCGTCCGGCTTCGTGCCAGGTTTCGCCGCGCGCGTTCAGCGCGGCGCCTGCGCGTTGTGCGTCGGTGAAGGCCCGGGGCTGGATTGCGTGCAGCACGCTGCCGTCGCTCGCCCGCAGCAGCAGGCCGACGGTGTCCTGGCCGGCGAAGGCGGCGTCGAGATGCTGTTCCGGTTCGGTGCCGCCTTCGCGGATCAGGTTGCCGACGAGGGTCAGCTTGGCCGCCAGTTCGTGGGCGTCGAGTTCGTCGAAGTGGTGTTCGACCGCGCGCCCGAGCAGGATGCCGACCACGATCAGCAGGCCGGCGGTGAGCAGCGCGAACAGCAGGGCGAGGCGGGCGGTCAGCGACAGCGGCATCGTTCAGCGCTCCGCCGGATTGCCCGCATCGCCGGCCTCGCCCGCGTCGCAGACGTAGCCCATGCCGCGCACGGTGCGGATCAGCTTCGGTTCGAAGGCGTCGTCTACCTTGGCGCGCAGGCGGCGCACGGCGACTTCGACGACGTTGGTGTCGCTGTCGAAATTCATGTCCCACACCTGCGAGGCGATCAGCGAACGCGGCAGCACCTCGCCGCGGCGGCGCAGCAGCAGTTCGAGCAGGGCGAATTCCTTGGCGGTCAGCTCGATGCGCTGGCCGGCGCGCTGGGCGCGGCGGCGCAGCAGGTCGAGTTCGAGGTCGGCGGCGCGCAGCACTTCGGGTTCCTTGCCGCGGCTGCGGCGCAGCAGGGTGCGCACGCGGGCGAGCAGTTCGGAAAAGGCGAAGGGCTTGACCAGGTAGTCGTCGGCGCCGAGTTCGAGGCCGCGCACGCGGTCCTCGACGCTGTCGCGCGCGGTCAGGAACAGCACCGGCATCTCGCGCCCGCCGCTGCGCAGCGTCTGCAGCACACCCCAGCCGTCCAGCCCTGGCAGCATGACGTCGAGCACGACGAGGTCGTAGTCGCCGCTGAGCGCCAGGTGCAGGCCGTCCGGCCCGTTGCGGGCGAGGTCGACGACGAAGCCCGCTTCGGCCAAACCTTGGCGCAGGTAATCGCCGGTCTTGGGTTCGTCTTCGACGATCAGGATCTTCATCGGGGCAGGGTGGAGCCGGGTTTGCCGTGTTGCTGGAACTGAAGCGCATTGTGCCCTGTGCGGCGGCGCGCGGGCCGCAGATTACAGAGATGTAATCCTGGCGTCAGTTTGTCGACGGGGGTGGCGGGGCACCATCGGCTCATCCCCAATCCAACGGAGAGAGAGACATGGACAAGGCGCTTCGCATTCCTTCGCTGCGAATTTCCCTGCTGGCCTCGGCGCTGATCCTGGCCGCGCCCGCCGTCGCGCTGGCCCAGAGCGGGCACGATCACCACGGCGGCCACGGCGCGGCAGCCGTCGAGCAGGCAGACGACCATTCCGAAGGCACGGTGCGCAAGGTGGATGCCGCCGGCGGCAGGATCACGATTGCCCACGGCCCTCTGCCGCGGCTGGACATGCAGCCGATGACGATGGTGTTCGGTGTCACCGATGCGGCAATGCTCGAAGGTCTGAAGGCGGGCGATCGCGTGCGCTTCATCGCCGACAAGGTCGACGGCAAGCTCGTCGTGATCGAGCTGGAGCCCTTGCGCTGAGGTTTCGCCATGTCCGGGTTCGACTTCATCCAGATGCTTGAGCTGCAGCACTGTCCGCTCCCTTGCGGCCTGGACTCTCGTGGCCCGGCTGCCCGCGCTCGACATGTTCGGAGTCTGCAATGAACCGGCTTCGCAAGCCTGCGTTTACCCGTGTCCTGGCCGGCCTGCGTGCCGGCGCCGCAGCCTGCCTGGCCGTGACGGCGCTTGTGTTGCCGGGGGCGGCGCTGAGTGCAGACACTGGTGCGGGGAACGAAGCCGGCCTGGGCGCGGAGCCGCGCGGGCTGATCGACTATGCGCGCGAGCACAGCCCGGCCTATGCGGCCGACCGCGCCGAAGTCGAGGCAGCGCAGGCGCGCATCGAGGCGGCCGGAGCCTTGCCCGATCCGCGCTTCGAACTCGAACTGATGGACTTCACCAACACCATGAACGGCCGCTCGGCTTCGCTGCTGCCGGAGCGTGTCGGCGAGACGCGCTACCGCATCGTGCAGCCGCTGCCGGCCTGGGGCAAGCGCGATCTGGATGTGAAGGCGGCCGAGGCGAGAGCGCGGCAGGCCGGCGCGGTGCGCGATGCCGGCTGGAGCGAGCGCGTGGCCGCGATCGAGGCCGCCTGGCTGCGCTATTACGCAGCCGACCGCGAACTCGGGCTGGCGCGTCATGCGCTGGCGCTGATGCAGGAGCTGGAAACCCTGGCGCTGGCGCGCTACCGCCTCGGCCTGCTGCCGCAGCAGGCGGTGCTGCGCGCGCAGCGCGAGATCACCGAGCAGCGCTTGCTGCTGCTGGCGCGCGAACGTGCCCGCAGTGGCGCGGTAGCGGCGCTGAACGGTCTGCTGTCGCGCCGGCCCGATGCGCCGCTGGCAGCGCCGGCCGAACCCGGCCCGCTGCCCGATCTGCGCGATGCGGCCGACCGCTTCGAGCGTGCGCGCAGCCTCAATCCGGCCGTGATGGCCGCGGCAGAGGGCGTCGGCCTTGCCCATGCCGAGCGGGATCGTACCCGTCGCGACCGCCTGCCGGACTTCGGCATCGGCCTGACCCACAACCGGCCCGACGAAGGGCGTTCGTCCTGGGATCTGATGTTCGAGGTGACGATTCCCTTGCAGCAGGGCAGCCGGCGTGCTCGCGAATACGAAGCCGAACGCATGCTCGCTGCCGCCGAGGCGCGGCGCGAAGCGGCAGCCGATGAAGCCGCCGGCCGATTGGGCGCGGCGTGGGCGTCCTATACCGGCGGGCGGGACGGTTTGCGCCTGCTGCGCGACAGTCTGGTGCCGCAGGCCGCAGCCACCCGCGACGCAGCGCGCAGCGCGCTGGCCGGCGGGCAGGTGGACTTCGACAGCGTGCTCGAGGCTGAGCGGCAGTTGATCGCCGTGCGCGAGCAGGTGCTGCAGGCCGAAGTCGAAGCCCGCCTGGCGCTGAGCGAAATCGAGAGATTGTCTGGAGAGATCAAGTGAACAGGACGGGATGGCTTGCCGCGCTGGTGGTGCTCGGCGCGCTGGCGGCGGGCGGCGGCTACTGGGCAGGTAGCCGGCAGGTCGTGCATGACGGTGCCGGGCATACGAGCCACGCCAGCGGGGCGGCGGGGACGCAGACGGACAGCCAGGGGCGCCAGATCCTGTACTACCGTAACCCGATGGGCCTGCCTGACACTTCGCCGGTGCCCAAGAAGGATTCGATGGGCATGGACTACATCCCGGTCTATGCGGGCGAGGAACCGGGCGACGAAGGCGTGGTGAAAGTCAGCCCGGCGCGGGTGCAGACGCTGGGGGTGAAAACCGCGGTGGTCGAGAAGCGACCGCTGTCGCAGCCGGTGCGCGCGAGCGGCCGTGTCGAAGTCGATGAGCGCGCCCAGGCCGTCGTCGCGCCGCGCTTCGACGGCTGGATCGAGCACCTGCACGTCAGGGCGACCGGCGACGTCGTGCGCCGTGGCCAGCCGCTGTTCTCCACCTACAGCCCGGAATTGCAGTCGGCGGGCGAGGAACTGCGCATCGCCGAACGCCTGCAGCGTGAAAGCGCGGCCGATCCGCAGGCGGCCGAAGCTGCCGCGCGCCTGGCCGAAGCGACACGTTCACGCCTGCGCAACCTGCAGGTGGCCGGTCAGGCAGGGGCGCGCCAGACCCTGCACGCGCCGATCAACGGCATCGTGCTCGAGAAGACCGCGGTCGAAGGCGCGCGCTTCGCCGCCGGCGAGGCGCTGTTCCGCATCGCGGATCTGTCGAAAGTGTGGGTGATCGCCGACGTGTTCGAGCGCGATCTCGCGCAACTGCGGGTCGGCCAGTCCGCGCAACTCGTGCTCGATGCCTTCCCCGACCGCAGCTTCGAGGCGCGGGTCGCCTATCTGTACCCGACGCTGGATGCAGCCACGCGCAGCACCCAGGTGCGGCTGGAGCTGGACAACCCGGACGGCGCGCTACGGCCCGGCATGTTCGCCCGCGTCGAAGTCCTGACCGGCAGCGATGCACTGCGTATTGCCGTGCCGACATCGGCCATCATCGACGACGGCGACCGCCAGGTGGTGCTGGTCGCGCTCGGCGAAGGGCGCTTCGCGCCGCGGCCGGTGCGCCTGGGTGTGCGCGGCAGCGATTTCGTCGAAGTGCTCGACGGCGCGGAGGACGGCGAACGGGTCGTGGTCTCCGCCAGCTTCCTGATCGATTCCGAGAGCCAGCTGCGCGCGGCGCTGTCGAATCTCGCCGATGCGGATGAAGGCGAGGCCGGCTCACCGCCTGCCTACGACACCGAAGGCAGCTTCGAGGATTTCGATGCCGAAACCGGCAGCGTCATGCTGAGCCACGAAGCGATTCCGGCGCTGAAGTGGCCGTCGATGACGATGGAGTTCGGCCTCGAATCGCCCGATCTCGTGCATGGCCTGGTACCGGGCACGCCGATCCGCTTCCGTTTTGAGGAGCGCGGGCCGGGTGAGTATGTCGTCACCCGCATCGAGCCGGTCGGCGCCTCGCCGGTACAGGGCGCGGCGGAGCATCGCCATGACTGATTCGGCACGGGATTCCGCTGGCGGCCGTCTGGAAGCCGACGGCGGTACGGAAGGAGGCCGCCGAGCGGAGGAAGAACTCCACCGGGCGGAAGGCGGTCTGCTGGGCCGCCTAATCGAGGCCTCGGCGCGCAATGTCTTTCTGGTGCTGCTGGCGACGCTGTTCCTGATCGGTGGCGGGCTGTACGCGATCAAGCACACGCCGCTCGACGCCTTGCCCGACCTGTCCGACGTGCAGGTCATCGTCTATACCGACTTCCCCGGCCAGGCGCCGCAGGTGGTGGAAGACCAGGTCACCTATCCGCTCACCACTTCGCTGCTGGCGGTGCCGCGCGCGCGGGTGGTGCGCGGCTTCTCGATGTTCGGCGCGTCCTACGTCTATGTGATCTTCGAGGACGGCACCGACATCTACTGGGCGCGCTCGCGGGTGCTGGAATACCTGAGCACCGCGGCGGCGCGGCTGCCGCAGGGGGTGGCGCCGCAGATCGGGCCGGATGCGACCGGCGTGGGCTGGGTCTACCAGTACGCCGTCACCGGCAAGGACATGTCGCTGGCCGACACGCGCAGCCTGCAGGACTGGTATCTGCGCTACCAATTGACCCAGGCCGAGGGCGTGGCCGAGGTGGCCAGCGTCGGCGGCTTCGTGCGCGAATACCAGGTCACGGTCGATCCCTTCCGGCTGGCGGGCTATGGCATCGCCCTCGACGACGTCACGCGCGCGATCCGCGAATCGAACCGCGACGTCGGTGGCCGCATCATCGAGCTGGCCGAGAAGGAATACATGGTGCGAGGCCGCGGCTACCTGCGCGGCATCGAGGACATCGGCGGCATCGTGCTGAAGACCGGGAACGGCACGCCGGTGCGCATCGCCGACGTCGGCCGCGTCGAGCAGGTGCCGGCCGAGCGGCGTGGCCTGGCGGAGCTGAACGGCGAAGGCGAAGTGGCGTCCGGCATCGTCATGGCGCGCTTCGGTGAGAATGCGCTGGACGTGATCGACGCGGTCAAGGCCAAGCTCGGCGAAATCCAGGCCGGCCTGCCGGAAGGCGCGGAAATCGTGCCGGTGTACGACCGCTCGACCCTGATCGGGCGCGCGATCGACACCCTGAGCTGGACGCTGTTCGAAGAAAGCCTGATCGTCGCCGCGGTGTGCATCGTCTTCCTGCTGCACGTGCGCAGCGCGCTGGTGGCGATCGTGACTCTGCCGCTGGGCATCCTGGTCGCTTTCATCGGCATGAGGGCGCTCGGCATCGGCTCCAACATCATGAGCCTGGGCGGCATCGCGATCGCCATCGGCGCGATGGTCGATGCGTCCATCGTCATGATCGAGAACGCCCACAAGCGGTTGGAGACGCTGGGCGCGGACGCCAGCGAAGCTCAACGCCGGGCGACGCTGATCGGCGCCTGCCGCGAAGTGGGGCCGGCGCTGTTCTTCTCGCTGCTGATCATCACCGTGTCCTTCCTGCCGGTGTTCACGCTCGAAGGCCAGGAGGGCCGGCTGTTCGCGCCGCTGGCCTGGACCAAGACGCTGGCGATGGCCGGCGCGGCGCTGCTGTCGGTGACGCTGGTGCCGGTGCTGATGCTGTTCTTCGTGCGCGGGCGCATCGTGCCGGAGCACCGCAATCCGATCAACCGCGTGCTGGTGGCGGCCTACCGCCCGCTGATCGCGCTGGTGATGCGCTTCAGGCTGACGACCCTGCTACTGGCGCTGGTCGCGATGGGCGTGACGCTGATCCCCGCGCGCCAGATCGGCAGCGAATTCATGCCGACGCTGAACGAAGGTGCGATCTTCTACATGCCGGCGGCGCTGCCCGGCATGTCGGTGACCGAAGCCGGGCGCCTGCTCGCCACCACCAACCGCATCATCAAGACCTTCCCCGAAGTCGAGTCGGTGTACGGCAAGGCCGGCCGTGCCAACACCGCGACCGACCCGGCGCCGCTGGAAATGTTCGAGACCGTCATCAACCTCAAGCCCGAATCCGAATGGCGCCCGGGCATGACGGTGGATGCGCTGATCGCCGAGATGGACGCGGCGCTGAAATTCCCCGGCCTGGCCAATTCATGGACGATGCCGATCAAGGCCCGCATCGACATGCTGTCGACCGGCATCCGCACGCCGGTGGGCGTCAAGGTGTTCGGCAAGGACCTGGAAACCCTGGAACGGGTGGCGAAGGATGTCGAAGCCACAGTGCGCGCGCTGCCCGGCACCAGCAGTGCCTACGCCGAACGCGTCGCCGGCGGCTACTACGTTGACATCGAACCGCGCCGCGACCAACTGGCACGCCACGGCCTGACCATCGACCGCCTGCAGGAGGCGCTCGCCACCGCGCTCGGCGGCGAACGGGTGACGACGACGGTGGAAGGGCTGGAGCGCTACGACGTCAGCGTGCGCTACCCGCGCGCGCTGCGCGACGACCCGCAGCGCGTCGCCGCCAGCGTGCTGGTGCCGACGGCCAACGGCGCGGTGCCGCTCGGCCAGCTTGCCGACGTGCGCATCGTGCGCGGCGCGGCGTCGGTGCGCACCGAAAACGCGATGCTGGCCGCCTACGTGTATGTGGACACCCGCGAGAGCAACCTCGGCGCCTTCGTCGCCCGCGCCCGCCAAGCGGTGGCCGAGCAGGTCCAGTTCCCGCCGGGCTACTACGCCACCTGGAGCGGCCAGTTCGAGAACATGGAGCGCGCCGGCGAACGGCTTGCCATCGTCGGCCCGGTGACGCTGGCGCTGATCTTCGTGCTGCTGTACCTGAACTTCCGCCGCCTGGCCGAAACCCTGATCGTGATGCTGTCGGTGCCCTTCGCGCTGATCGGCGGCGTCTGGCTGATGTGGTGGCTCGACTACCAGATGAGCGTCGCGGTGGCGGTCGGCTTCATCGCCCTGGCCGGCGTCGCCGCCGAAACCGGCGTGATCATGCTGATCTATCTCGACCACGCATGGCAGCGCGTGTGCGCCACCTGCGCCGCCGAAGGCCGCCAACCCACGGCCGCCGAACTGCACGCTGCAGTGATGGAAGGCGCCGCAGGCCGCGTGCGGCCGAAGATGATGACGGTGCTGACCATCGTCGTCGGCCTGCTGCCGGTGATGTGGGGCACCGGGGTGGGCAGCGAGGTCATGCGCCGCATCGCCGCGCCGATGGTGGGCGGCATGGTGTCGTCAACGGTGCTGACGCTGGCGGTGATTCCGGTGTTGTTTGTGTTGGCGAAGCAGCGGGAGCTGCGGCGGGCGGGGGGGTAATGAAGGTGAATTTGGGGAACGTCTGAACAAGTCCGTCATGCCCGCGAAGGCGGGCATCCAGTGAATCGCAAGACCTTGACGCCAAAGACCCCTGGGCTCCCGCTGTCTTGGGAGCGGCGAACAAAAACCGAATTGCTCAGATCTTCCTTGGAGTGCTTCGGTTAAATTGACCGCATCGCGTAAAACAAGCAGGATCACGTATCCACGACGAGTGCTTATATCGCCATGCCCATCAAAAAATTCCAAGACTTCTGCGACCGCGTAGGTGAACAGGCAGCGAAACGGGGTATGGATGAGGCTGCCTTGGCAAGTCTATTGGTGGAAGAAACGTCGGAAAGTGTACTGCCAGACCCGGAGAGCAGCAGCCAGATTGCAGACGTGGCTGCTTGTCTCAAGCCTCGCCGCGCGCGGGTCAGTCTCAGTGAAATGGATGCCGCTGTCGCAGCCGAAGTCACCAGACGTCGTGCTCGCGGTCGGTACTAAGGCGTTCATTTCATGCCTGGGTAAAAACGAGTCGCCTCGCCGAGCACGATGAGCTGAATTACAGTGCATGCAACGTCCGGGGCCGTAGACCTCGGGCATCATTGTTCAACCCAGTGCGTCGAGCGGCCGCTCCAGATGTCCGATCATGCGGTCGATGTCGCTCAGCTTGTCAGGGCCACCACACCAGGGCAATCGCACCTATATGGCATGGCTCGAAAAAAGGTAAAAATGCACGATTTTTAGGCACAACCGACCTTTTCACGGGATTCAGAACACGGGCCACGACTACTTAGAGACTTCCGCAGCATGCTTGTGAGCCCATCGTTGCTTAAATTTTGGGCAAATTCCGGTTTCCAAGACCAATTTGTCACATAAAGGTGCGATTGCCCTGGTTGCTACACTCGGACGTCATTGATTTTCGATCACCTGCCCAGTAATTCTTTTTATATTCAGACGCTTGCAGAAGAATCTTGTGGGTCCGCTCAAAATCACGTCTACTCTCGTTCGGTGTCCTGGCACTATCGGCCGACCAGTTGATGCGATTGCTGCGCTGACCGCGCGCTGTGTGCCTTCTCGCCAGACGATGCAGGGCGTTTCCGCAGGCGCGCGCGCCCAAAATTACAATAAAAATGCCATTTCGCTAGATTGCGCACCGGCCAATCCAACCTCTCAGCAAAAATTCACATAAAAACCAGAAGGGCTGCTGTGCTCCAGCTGAACACGAAGTGTTTTGCAAGAAGCTCATCCTTCGTTAATTCGATTGCTGTTTCAGGGCAGCCAGCGCTGCGAACACTGACGCGAACTGTCTGGTCCAGAACGTCTGTCAGTGAAATCGAATCAAGCGTAAGCGTTGGAAGATTCGTGATGTCAACCGCGTAAGCAAGGAAGGAAGAGAAGCCCAGGAGCGATATGCCGATGATTGAGGCAAGCTTCATGCTTACTCCAATATTTGAACCAACTCGCCGAAGGTGGCTTTCCCGTTCGAAAGGATCAGTACCGAGTGCGCCTGCCTTAACTTTGCTACAGAGGCGGGGTCATCCAAATTCATCCGGTCAACTAGCGAATGGAACTTGCGGAAATCGCGCACCTCTGGCTTCCTTTCGTATTCGTCCAAGAACGACTGCAAATCCGACATAGTGCATTCTGGCTTGCTGTCTTGCGGCGGATTCATAGGGCCCAATCCGACCGGCGGCGTGATCTTGCACGTCAAAGGAGGGCTCATGGGCTTCGTCACCTTTTCCTCGAATCCAACATTTCCGATCGCTGCGATCAATCCAATCAATGCATCTTTTCCGGGATGCAAAGGATCCTTGTTGGCAGAGAAGCCCGGGATCAATGACCTGCAAAACTTGAATGGAATCCCATTTGGCAACTTGGCGCCGGCCGGCGCACCCTCAGGTAAGGACGGAGGCGATGGGAAGTTCGAATTCAGTCCGCAGAATGGATGTGGCATTGGACTCATGATGTACGGATCGAGATTGCCTGCATACACCGAAAGAGCAGCACAACACAATGCCGCGCAAATTAGGAAATACTTCGACATGGCTGCTACCTGTAGTCGTCGAGAAAAACATTCGAGAAACCGCGGTGAAGCGTGATCGAGGTCGAATTCATCTTTGCCTGTCCTGAAGAAAACACTGTCTCCACTTGCACTTCTGCTTTCTTGCCCTCTTCGGACTGGGGAAGCAAGAAGAATTCGTCAAAAGGCGCTTGCCACGTTCCGTTCGCGTTGACAGCCTCGAAAACGTACTCCTTCTTCTTGCTGGCAGTGATGACGCGGGCAACCACGCGGCGGACATCCCCGCCCATCTGCGTGAAAACCACCTGGGAGGGACGAAGACGTATTCCTGAAATGCTGGACTCAAGATCAACGGCTTGCGTCGCGATATTTGTCGGAATCGACTCCACGACGCTGACCGCGTCTTGACCCGATCGAATCACTTTCGTAATCTGGAACTTGCCTTCATTCGGCGCCGAAGCGCCGTACTTTTGCTCGACAGATGCCAAAGAGAATCCGATCCGATCAGCATCCTTGCCGGACGCCAGGTCCTTCCATCCTGAATCCCGCTTGTACACGTACGTTCGCTGCGCGAAGGTCTCTCCCCTAGCTTGCAACGCGACGGAAAGATCGACCCGGGCGAGGCCGCGCGGGACTTCTGGAAACGCGAGATACGCACTTCGCTGTGCGGCGCCATCAACCGCGGTGAAAAGTTGCGACTTGATGGACTCCGGGTAATTTCCAATGCCAATGAAGCCCTCAGCTACAGTCGCTCTTTCGACGATCGATTGCTGCCGAAAATCGATTTCTTCAGTGAGCGTGCGGATGGACGACATGCTCTTCATTGCCACGGAATAGGAGGCCCCGCCAAAATAACCTTCTGTGGAGCCCGGCGACGCGCGAGCAGGATCGATCTTGTCCGGGGGCCGTTGGTTTTCCAGAACTTGATCATTGATGCGTTTCAAGATCGGCTGAAGATACGCATCCACTTTCTCCATCGAGAAATTGGCGCCGTCGATGATTTCGACTTGCATGGCACCCGAGCGGATCAGTTCTTCGCGGATCGAGGTCCGCTCAGAAGCGACCGACGCCGAAAACAAACCGTAGTAGCTCGCGCGTGCTCGAAACTGCTCGTTCTTGCTGTAGTGCTCGAACGCATTGCGGTAGTTGAGCTTTACCTTGAATCCGGCTGGCGGCGTAAGGCCGTAATACTTGTACTGCACCGCAGTGCGGATACCCGTGGGTGTGCGAACAAGCGCATCAAAAACTGGTGCACCAACCTCCGTCAACGGAACACTGAAGGCCATGTGCTGCGACGCGAACGTAGGCGCGACGCCCGTGCCTTCCGCCGTCCCGACCAAGTTCCCGTCGTTGGCGAACAGCGAGACTGTGGCCGAAATAATGGGCAGAGCCGCAATGCGTACGTTGTCCGAGGAGATCTGCCCCTGTCGCTTACGCACTTCCGAGACGAGAGTGTTCTGCAGTGCTGCCGTGGCTTCAGGCGGCAGTGAGAGCCGCACTGCGAAATTCAGCAGCCCCGCCCGCTTGATCGTTTGAGTGTTCGTGCTGTCCCGATAGTCGTATTGGAGCAGCGAAAACACTGGGACCGCGGAGCTGCCGACGTTGGTCGATACAAGAACCGGAGAACTGGGCACGTAATACCATTGATTGGCCTCGCGCGCGTCTCTTACCACCGTGACTTTGACCTCCTGCAGCGAACCTGTCGCGTCCTGATACTGGAACGCGACGGAATCGATGATGTTCTCTGCCGCAAGACTCGCCTGCGCGTTTGCGCCAGTGCTCATAGCAGTGCCGGATGCGAGCAGAGCCGGGACAATCCAACGCCTTAGTAATAACATACGTCCTCCCTAGCGGCATGGTATGGTTCCCAGTGTGGTGTATCAACATCTAATATACAAGGGGGGTTATGGGCGGGTTCATGTTCTGCGGACGCGGCACAAAGGTTTTCGCTGTTTTGCTCCTTGGCTTCCTTGTCGCCTCCGATGTACACGCGCAGACCGTAGGCGCACTCGAAGGGCCTGTTCGGCTCGTCGAGAACTACGATCGCATCAAGATCGCAGACTCCAATGTCAACGGTCGCCACGTGAAGACCGTGATGTTCGTCGGCGATAGGCTGGATCTGTCCGATCAGACATTCATGCCCTCGCGCGAGGGTTATCAGCGCACATCTGACATCGTTTTTCTAGCCAGAGAGATCAAGATTGGGCCCGCCACGTCGTTCCTGATGGACGGCGTGTATTCGCCCGGCTCGGCCGAAAACACCAGGGCCGGAGACGTGTACATCGCCGCAGAAACGATCGTCGTCAGCGGAGTTCGCACTGATGGGAATGGCTTGACTGCGCCATTTTCTATTCAGCGAGATGGCGCACGCGTAAACCCGTTTGGTGCCACACTGTTTGATGGTCAACGCGGCAATGTCCATGTTTTTACCAATCGAGTTGAATACTCTCCGGGCTACATCGATGCTCTTTTGAAAGATATCTCGGGCGGTGCGACGAGCAACACCCCGGTGCCCGCCCCGATTTTGCGCGCCATTGCCCGCTCATTTTCTTCAATGAATCCCGTGCAAGCCGTTGCCTCGGGATCCTCAAGCATTATGTGGAGTGAGTTGACGGGCTCATACCAGGCCTGGCTTCGGTCCGAGCCTGAGTTCGCGCTCGTAGCGCGGGCGCTTCAACTCGAGGTTTCGAAATTCGACACGGTCAAGCCCTTTCACGAACTCTTGAGTGCGTTACCCGGCAAGGAAGTCGCGACTTGGTTCGTCAAGTCATTGCAGGCTGGGACGGGCATCGCCAAATCGCATCTGCTCAATCGTGAATACGGCATAGCTGCCACGACCGTAGAACAGCTTGAAGAGTCTCGTCTCTTCGGCTCCTAAGACTGTTATCGGAGAGCCGGGGGTTACAGCGAGTGTGGAAGCACTGCTTGAAATCGAAAAAGCGCTGTTGAACAACTATGTCATCGAGCGCCTTGAAATTCCTAGACCGGGAGCGCCTCCACTCACGGCAACACTGGTGCGTGACCAAGCATCACTTCGTGTTCAGGTACTGCCAAATATTTTCTCGACGCAGTTCATTCAGACGGACGGCGGCGTCCGCATCGGCTTCGCTGATCGAGAGGGTGCGAACGTGAGGCTTCGGTTTCTGGTGCGACTGCAGACCGATCTCAGTGTCCTCGAGTACGTGAAGAAGAAATTCCCCGTGGCAAGGGAAGTTACGGAAATTTCCGATGATGTTCAGTTCGACACGCCCAACTTGCAACTCACGGGCCTGATCAGTCAATCTATTACGCCAACAGGTGGAGGCGAGTTTTCGATCGATCTTCGGATTCCAGAGTCGTCATTGGTCGCGACGATGGCGGAGTTGACGCAAACGTACGGAAAGAACGTCAGCATCGGCTGGCGACATGGCGGCGTACCCCAGAGTCCGTTGATTACCAATTTGAGCCTGTTTCGCGGAGATCTTTCGTTGGTGGGAGCCGTCGGAAAGCTCCGAAATCCGTTCGTGCACCCTGTTGACATTGATTATTTCATTGATGGCGACTCCATTCGAGTCCTTGGTTCACCTGTTCGGGTCAACGCGGGGCAGGAAATTTCACTCAACTGCGCCTCGGTTTGTTCTGCGCCTGGCCCGGGACTGCGCCATGTGCTTTCCAGCGCAGATCCATTCAAGTACTTGCTTCCTGCGACGGGTTCAGCGATCCAGACGTTCTCGATCGAGAATCAGATCAGCGACGATCCGGCGCGCGGAGGTGCCTTCCATTCTGTTCAGCTTGATCTCACGTTTTCACCGGGAAAGGGCAGCCCCGTGCAGACGATTAAAGGTGTCGTCTTGAGCCGCCAAGGAACAGCCGCAGGCAGAAGGACCCTGCGTTTTCTGGGACCACCGGACGGCTCGATGACAGTTACTGGCCGAGCTTATTGGGGAGCGGGTCAGTCTTACCGAGACCTCAAGTCGCGCACCGTCCAAGCTGGCATTGTCTGGATAGACAACTCTTGGTTGCCCTGATGTTCACTGGGCAAACCATGGCCTCGACGAGCGGGCCATGAGGGCGTATGGCCGATAGGGTTGGCAGTCGATACCCATTGCCATCTTCGTCGGAACTCCCGCACAGTGGTTGTTGCGCTTTGATCTCGCAAATGGTAGCAATTCGTCCTGATTGGTGCGTGAACCGATGCTCCTGTTTGGGTTCGAACTCGCGCAACCGTTTGACTCCGCGCACTGGCGCGCGCGTGGTCTCCTTTGTACGTTGAACCAAATACGGAGTAATCACCAGATTTGCGTATTGGTGGCTTCGCCGACGTTGGAATAACGGTGCATCCTAAAAGGTGGCCGACCCGACTGTACGTGCGCATTCCTCTTGTTGCTCCTATTTCTTGTCCCCGGTCGAACTCTACGTTCGGCCGCCGAAGCGTGGAGGGGCCTAACTCATAGAGGGTAAGCCCCCGGCTTTGCCGGGGGACTGACCAAGGTTTGACCTTTATGACGGTCGGGGTGAATTTCTAGTCTCTGCCAAGAGAAGGAGATTTACGATGAAAGAGTACCTGAAGGGAAAGAGTGCGATCCAGATCGCACGCAGGTTTGGCGGTCGTCAGAAGAACTTCACCGGTGAGCACTTCTGGGCGAGAGGCTACTTTGTATCGACGGTCGGATTGGATGAGCACATGGTTCGAGCGTAGATCCGCAAGCAGGAAGATGAGGATGAGCGCTACGACCAGATGAAGTTGGAGATGGGGTAAGCCGCCAAGGGCGGCTCACGGTTTCATGGGCGCCTTTGAGGCGCTCACAATCTCAAACCACCGGCTTTGCCGGTGGTATTTGACTGGGAGCCTCGAACTGCAGCTTCTGGCCGGCAGCTGCAGTTGCCAGGGTGGTATCCAATGGCTGCTTCGGCTGAGAACCCGCCGTCATACAGCCTTCGCCGGCCGCTGATGCTGGTCGGCGAAGGCTGTTGAATCCTCAACCCAGTGCGTCGAGCGCCCGCTCCAGATTACCCACGGCGCGGTCGATGTTGCCCAGCTTGTCGAGGCCGAACAGGCCGATGCGGAAAGTCTTGAAGTCCGCCGGTTCGTCGCATTGCAGCGGCACGCCGGCGGCGGTCTGCAGGCCGGCGGCGATGAACTTGGCGCCGCTCTTGAAGCCGTCGTCTTCGGTGTAGCTGACGACCACGCCCGGGGCCTGGAAGCCTTCGGCGGCGGCGCTGCGGATGCCGCGCGATTCGAGCAGGGCGCGCACGCGGCGGCCGAGTTCCCATTGCGCGTCACGGGCCTTGTCGAAGCCGAAGGCCTCGGTTTCCTTCATCACGTCGCGCAGCGCGGCGATCGCGTCGGTCGGCAGGGTGGCGTGGTAGGCGTGGCCGCCGGCCTCGTAGGCTTCCATGATCTGCAGCCACTTCTTCAGGTCGGCGGCGAAGCTGGTGCTGGTGGTGGCGTCGATGCGTTCGCGCGCGGTGGTATTGAGCATCACCATCGCGGCGCAGGGCGAGCTGCTCCAGCCTTTTTGCGGTGCGCTGATCAGGATGTCGATGCCGCAGGCCTGCATGTCCACCCAGGCGGCGCCGGAGGCGATGCAGTCGAGCACGAACATGCCGCCGTGTTCATGCACGGCGTCGGCGACGGCGCGCAGGTAGTCGTCGGGCAGGATCATGCCGGCGGCGGTTTCGACGTGCGGCGCAAAGACCAAGTCGGGGCGGTGCTGGCGGATGGCGGCGACGACTTCGTCGATCGGGGCCGGCGCGAAGGGCGCCTGCGGGCCGCTGCCGGTCTGGCGGGCCTTGAGCACCACCGATTCGGCCGGGATGCCGCCCATCTCGAAAATCTGCGTCCAGCGGAAGCTGAACCAGCCGTTGCGGATCACCAGGGTCTTCTTGCCGGTGGCGAACTGGCGTGCCACCGCTTCCATGCCGTAGGTGCCGCCGCCGGGCACGAGCGCGACCGCGCTGGCGTTGTAGACCTTCTTCAGTGTCGCCGAGATGTCGCGCATCACGCCTTGGAAGGCCTGGGACATGTGGTTCAGCGAGCGGTCGGTGAACACCACCGAGTATTCGAGCAGGCCATCGGGGTCAACGTTGGGCAGCAGTCCGGGCATGGGTGATCTCCAGTTTTGTTTGTGGGGGCCGGATGTTTCCATCGGGCGGGCGGCAGTCAACGACCTGCCGGAAACGGTTGATTGTAGCCGAAGGTGAGACGAAGGCACTGTGGGGCATCCGTCCAATAATGATATTGACATCGAGCGAGTGCGTGATGATGATCCTGGCATCGCCAGCCGGAGTGCCGCCATGTCAGCTCCCAACAGTCACGACCAGAATTTCAAGAATCTGATCCTCGACTATCCGCGTCAGGCGCTGGCGTTCTTTGCTCCGGACGAAGCGATGCATATCGACGAATCGGTGCGGATTACGCCGATCCGGCAGGAGCAACTGAAGAACCGCCTCGGCGACCGCTTTCACGAGCTGGACGTGCCTTTGCTGGTGGCCCGACGGTCGCAGGGAGGCGTTGCTGTTCGTGCTGGAAGAGGAAAGTGATCCGGCACGCTTCTCCATCCACCGGCTCGGCCATTACTGCCTCGATCTGGCCGAACTGTGCAAGACCGATCGCGTGGTGCCCGTGGTGGTTTTCTTGCGCGGAGACGCGCGTATCCGCAAGCGGCTGGAACTGGGTAGCGAGAATCATGCTTTTCTGTCGTTCCGCTACCTGTTCTGCATTCTGAACGAGATGCCAGCCGAGCAGTTCCGCGACAGTGACAACATCGTCGCCCGGCTCAATCTGCCCAACATGGCTTATGTGAGACAGGCTGCGGTCGATGTCTTCGCCTGGGCTTTCCGGGGTCTGCTGGAACTGGAACCGGACATGGAGAAGCGCCTCAAATACATGGACTTCATCGACATCTACAGCCGGCTTACCGATAATGAGCGTGAGCTTTTTGCCGAACAGTACCCGCAGGAGAAGCAGACCATGATGACCTGGAGCGAACGCGTCCGCAGCGAGGGTGTGCAACAAGGTGAACTCGCCGTGTTGATCCGGCAGCTTACATGCCGTTTCGGTCCGCTTGATCCGGTGACGGATGAGCGCTTGCGCAAGGCAAAATCGGTAGAGCTGGAACAATGGGCCGAGAACATCCTGGATGCGCGAACCTTGGAGGATGTATTCAGTGAGAAGTGAAGCCTGAGGGGCTGAGCTGGAAGAAACGGCACCTGTTTGAGGGTGCCGTTTTTACTTTCTTGCTCGATGCAGGCTGCCTGGAGCCTGGAGCCTGGAGCCTGGGGTCAGGGTGGCAGCAGGGACAGGGCAGCGGGACCGTCGTGCAGATGACAGGCGGCCTGATGGCCGGGCGCAATCTCGCGCAACACCGGCCGTTCCTTGCGGCAGCGGCCGAAGGCATGCGGGCAGCGCGGGTGGAAGTGGCAGCCGGATGGTGGCGACAGCGGCGAGGGCAGTTCGCCGCGGATGGCGACGAAGCGTTTTTTCTCGGCCTTTAGTGTCGGCGCGTCGGCGATCAGGGCCTGGGTGTAGGGGTGGGCCGGCGCGGTGAATAGCGCGTCCGCCGGCGCGCTTTCGACGATGCGGCCCAGGTAGAGGATGGCGACGCGCTCGCACAGGTGGCGCACGACGCCGAGGTCGTGGCTGATGAACAGGTAGGTCAGGCCGAGGCGGCTGCGCAGTTCGCCGAACAGGTTCAGCACCTGGGCCTGCACCGAGACGTCGAGCGCGGCGACCGGCTCGTCGCAGATCAGCAGTTCGGGTTTGACCGCCAGCGCGCGGGCGATGCCGATGCGGGCGCGCTGGCCGCCGGAGAACTGGTGCGGGAAGCGGCCCGCCGCGCCGGGGTCGAGGCCGACCTGGCGCAGCAGCTCGGCGACGTAGTCCGCCTGTTCGCTGCGGGTGATTAGGCCGTGGGTGCGCGGTGCTTCGGCGATCAGTTCGGCCACCCGCATGCGCGGGTTCAGCGAGGCGGATGGGTCCTGGAAGACCATCTGGATGCCGTTGGCCGCGATCGGCGTGGCTTCGATTTCCTTGCCGTGCCATAGGCGCGTGCCCCGGTCGGGCGACAGCAGGCCGGCGGCGACGCGGCCGAGGGTGGATTTGCCGCTGCCGGATTCGCCGACCAGGCCGAGCACTTCGCCGGCGGCGATGTCGACGTCGATGCCGTCGAGCGCGTGCACGCGGGCCGGCGGCGGCAGCCAGCCGAGGCGGATGCCGATGCTTTCCAGCCAGTCCGGCCGGGGGCCGAAGTGCTTGTGGATGCCGTGGAGGGCGAGCAGCGGCGGGGTGCTCATGATTGCGCTCCGATGGCGGTGCTTGCCTCGGGCAGGGCTTCGCCCGGCGACAGCGGGTGCCAGCACAGCGCTTGCTGGCCGTCTGCCGTTTCGACTCTTGGCGGTACTTGCAGACAGGCTTCGTCCGCGCGCGGGCAGCGCGGGCGGAAGGCGCAGCCGGCCGGCAGCGCCGACAGCGGCGGCGCACTGCCGGGAATCTGGCGCAGCGGCTCGCCTTGGCGGTGGCCGCGCGCCAGTGCGGCGGCGGGCGTGGCGTCGAGCAGGCCGCGGGTGTAGGGGTGGGCGGGGCGTTCCAGCACCTGCGCGGTGCTGCCCTGCTCGACGATGCGGCCGGCGTACATCACGCAGACGCGGTCGGCCAGGCCGGCGACCACGGAGAGGTCGTGGGTGATCCAGATCAGGCCGGTGCCGGCTTCGCGGCACAGGGTCTGCATCTCGTACAGGATCTGCGCCTGGATGGTGACGTCGAGCGCGGTGGTGGGTTCGTCGGCGATGATCAGGTCGGGCTGGTTGAGCAGGGCGATGGCGATCGCCACGCGCTGGCGCATGCCGCCGGAGAGCTGGTGCGGGTAGCTGCGCAGGCGCTCGGCCGCGGCCGGGATGCCGACCCGTTCGAGGGCGTCGAGCGCACGGGCCAGCGCCTCGGCGCGGGATATGCGGCGGTGGGCGAGCACGGTCTCGACCATCTGGGTGTCGATGCGCAGCACCGGGTTCAGCGTCAGCATCGGATCCTGGAAGATCATCGCGATGCGGTCGCCGCGCAGTGCGCGCCAGGCTTTGGCCGGCAGGCCGCGCAGTTCGCGGCCGTTCAGCCGTACCGAGCCGCCGGCGATGTAGCCGGGCGGATCGACGAGGTCGATCAGCGAGTAGCCGGTCATCGACTTGCCGCAGCCGGATTCGCCGACCAGGCCCAGCACTTCGCCAGCCGCCAGTTCGAAGCTGATGTCGTCGACCGCCGTCACTTCGCCGTCGCGGCTGCGGAAGCGGGTGCTGAGGTGTCGGACGCACAGCAGCGGTTCGGTGCCGTGGGTCGTGGAGGGCGGGATCGCTGTCATGATGATTGCAGGCGCGGGTTGAGGATCTCGCGCAGGCGGTCGGCGACCAGGTTGAGGGCGACGATGGTCAGCAGCAGCGCCACGCCGGGGAACACGCTCATCCAGTAGCGGCCGGAATACAGGTACTGGAAGCCGTTGGAGATCAGCAGGCCGAGCGATGGCTCGGTGACCGGCAGGCCGAGGCCGAGGAAGGACAGCGTGGCTTCCAGCGCGATCGCCGCCGCCACCTGCAGCGCGGCGACGACGATCAGCGGCGGCAGGCAGTTGGGTAGCAGGTGGCGGAACAGGATGCGCGGCGTGGATAGCCCGAGCAGGCGGGCGGCCTCGATGTATTCGCGCCGGCCTTCGACCAGCGCCGCGCTGCGCGTGGTGCGGGCGTAGTAGGCCCACTGCGAGGCGACCAGGGCGATGATGATCTTGTCCGTGCCCTGGCCGAACAGTGCCAGCAGGATCATCGCGGTGAGGATTGCCGGGAAGGACATCTGGATGTCCACCGCACGCATCACGAAGGCATCGATGCGCCCGCCGGCATAACCCGCCACCAGCCCGAGCGACATGCCCAGCGCCAGCGCCAGCAGCGTGGCGCTGAAGCCGACGGCGACGCTGATGCGCAGGCCGTAGAGGATCGCCGACAGCATGTCGCGGCCCTGGCCGTCGGTGCCGAGCAGGTAGTGCAGGCTGCCGTCGGCGCTGGTGCTGCCCGGCGGCAGGCGCGAGTCCATGATGTCGAGCTGCGACAGGTCGTAAGGGTCCTGCGGCGCGATCCAGGGTGCGGCCAGCGCCGCGGCGACGATCACCAGCAGCAGGACCAGCCCGGCGACCGCCAGCGGGCTGGTCGCGTAGGCGCGGACCAGCGTGCGCCAGCCGCCTGTGCCCGGGTGGGAGGGCGAGATGGACGAAGAAGGGGAGGAAGAAGCGGAAGCCGTCATCGGCTGAATCTCATGCCGTCTGTCCGCCGGCGAGGCGTACCCGCGGGTCGAGCGCGGCGTAGAGCAGATCGACCACCAGGCTGATCAGCGTGTAGATGAACACGATCAGCAGCAGGTAGGCGACCACCACCGGCCGGTCGAGCTGGTTGATGGAGTCCAGCAGCAGCTTGCCGATGCCGGGCCAGGCGAAGATGGATTCGGTGACGACCGAAAAGGCGATCAGGGTGCCGAATTCCAGCCCGACCACGGTGACGACCGGGATCATGATGTTCTTCAACACGTGCACGCCGACCACGCGATGCGGCGGCAGGCCCTTGGCGCGGGCGAAGCGCACGTAGTCCTGCAGCAGCGCCTCGCGGGTGCCGCTCTGGGTCAGGCGGATCACCAGCGCGAGCTTGAACAGCGCCAGGTTGAGCGCCGGCAGCAGCAGGTAGCGCCAGCCACCGGGCGCCAGCAGCGACCATTCGAGGCCGAGGAATTCGCGCGTCGGCCCGCGCCCGCCGGACGGCAGCCAGCCGAGATGCACCGAGAACACCATGATCAGCATCAGCCCGACCCAGAAGGTCGGCAGCGAAAAGCCCAGGATCGAGCCGGCCATGATCGTGCGCCCGCCGAAGCTGTCCGGCCGCAGCCCGGCCCACAGGCCGAGCGGAATGCCGAGCAGCACCGCGATCAGCAGCGCGCTGACGGCCAGCTCCAGCGTCGCTGGCAGGCGCTGCACGATCAGCTGCAGCGCCGGCGTGCCGTGCAGGAAGGAGTTGCCGAGGTCGCCCTGCAGCGCGTTGCCGAGGAAACGCCAGTACTGCACCCACAGCGGCTGGTCCAGCCCCAGCGCCGCGGCCACGCGGGCGGTATCGGCCGCGGTGGCCTGCGGATCGACCAGCATGTCGAGCGGGTTGCCGACGGCGTAGACGCCGACGAACACCAGCAGCGACATGATGAACAGCACTTGGGCGGTCTGCAGCAGGCGGCGCAGCAGGAACAGGATCATGCGCCGGCTCCGTCATGGCAGGCCGGCGGCTGTTCAGCGGGTGCTGCGAATTTCATGCGCAAAGGTGAACTCGTCGATGCGGCCGTCGTAGGCGAAGCCCTTGCGCAGCGCCCAGGTGGCAAGCTGGTGGTGCGAGGGGATCACCGCCAGGTCGCCCAGTGCGACGCCGGCGGCTTCGCGGGCGAGGCGTTCGCGCTCGGCCGGTTCGACCGCGGCCAGCGCGCCGGCCACCAGTTCATCCACCTTCGGGTTGCTGTACTTGCCCCAGTTCCAGCTGCCCCAGCCGGTGTCGGGGTCGATGGTGCCGACGATGGAGCGCAGCGTGAAGTCGGTGGCGAGCGAGCCCCAGCCCAGCAGCGCGAAGCTGTATTCGTGCGCGCGCGCCTTGCCGAAGTAGGTGGCGACCGGCTGGGTCTCGACCCGCGTCCTGATGCCGATGCGGTTGAGGAACTGGGCGACGGTCTGCACCACCTGCTCGTCGTTGATGTAGCGGTTGTCGGTGCCGTGGATGGTCAGCGAGAAACCGTCGGGGTAGCCGGCTTCGGCGAGCAGCTTCTTGGCGCCTTCGGGGTCGTAGGCCTCGAGCGGGATCCGGTCGTTGTAGCCGAAGATGCCCGGGGCGTTGATGTTGGAGGCCGGCTCGGCCAGGCCTTCGAGCGTGCGCTCGACCAGCGCCTGGCGGTTGATCGCCTTGGAGATCGCTTGGCGCACGCGCAGGTCCTTGAGCGGGTTCCTGGCGAGCGGCTTGCCGTCCTTGTCGGCGACGAAGGGGCTCTGGTCGCGGAACTGGTCGAGCTGCCAGAACAGCGTGCGCCAGGTGGTGTGCTGGGCGAGCGTGACCTGCGGGTTGGTCTTGAGCCGGGCGAGGTCGGCGGCGGGCACGTTCTCGATCACATCGACGTCGCCGGCCAGCAGCGCCGACAGGCGCGGCGCGTCGGAGGCGAGGATGCGGAACACCACCTTGTCCCATTCGGGCTTGCTGCCCCAGTAGCGCTCGTTGCGCGTGACCTCGATGCTTTCGCCCTTGCGGAAGGCGGCGAACTTGAACGGGCCGGTGCCGATCAGCGCCTTGCCGGTGTTGAAGTCCTCGGTGCCGGCATTCTCGGCGGCCTTCTTCGACACCACGTAGATCGAGATCAGGTCGAGCGGCAGCGGGCCGTAGGCCGATGCGGTGTGCAGGTGCACGGTGCGGGCGTCGATGATTTCCTTGCGGACGATCTGGTTGGTGTAGCTGGTGAAGGGGCCGGGGCTGTTCTTGATCGTGCCGGGACGGTCGAGCGAGAACACCACGTCCTCGGCGGTGAGTGGCGTGCCGTCGGAGAAGACGACGCCCTGGCGCAGCTTGAACTCCCAGGTCGTCGGCGACACTGCGCGCCAGCTTTCCGCCAGTCCCGGCACCAGCTTGCCGCTGGCGTCGGACTTCACCAGGGTGTCGAAGATGTGGTCGGAAAAGGCGATGTTCGGCGCGATGTTGACGAAGTGCGGGTCGAGCGAGGTGACGTCGGACGACAGGCCGATGCGCAGGTCGGCGGCCCAGGCCGGCAGCAGCGCGCCGGCCGTGGCGGCGCCGAGCAGCAGGCGGGTCAGTAGGGAAGGACGACGGGAAACGGAGGTGTGCTGCGGCATGGGTGGGTTCTCCTGGCAAATGAGGGCACTGTATGTGCCCCGATTGTCCGTTGCCGGCCCATGGGGCGGAACGATGAAATGCTGGTTTGCTTTTTCATGCTAACGCATGAAATGCCGGCGCGTGGCGACCCAGCCGGGCCGGCGGGCGGTGTTCAGATGAGGCCGGCCTTCTTGCGCAGGCTGGCGAGGTAGGCCGCGGCGTCGGGCGGGGTGCCGTTGCGCTGGGCGTTGAACAGCATTTCGCCGAGGCTTTCGAGCGCGTCGTGCATCGCATCGTGGCGGTTGCCGTGGCGCACACAGGCGGCTTCGAAGGCGGCGCGGATGCCGGGCGGCTGGTCGATGGAGAGCTGTTCCTCGATCGCCAGGTGCAGCGACAGATGCAGGAAGGGGTTGATGCCGCCGTCCTCGGGGGGGAAGTCGCGGTCGATGGCGTCCGGGTCTTCGACGATGGCGTGGTATTCCGGATGATGGCCGATGATGTCGGCGGCGATGGTTTCCATCGGCGTCAGCACCTCGCGCGCCTGGTGCTTGCGCCAGCTTTCGATGAAGAAGTTGCGGACCTGGTCGCGGCTGGGGTTGAACATGGGGGCTCCGGGAGGTGTTCTGGGGGAGGGGGGCGGGCTGCAGGATTCGATCCTGCTTGCCGGCTTCGGTTCGTTTGTGCCGTGGGGGCGTCAGTTGGTCTTGTCGCGGAACAGGCACAGGTCGTGCACGATGCACTGGCCGCATTTCGGGCTGCGCGCGGTACAGACGTAGCGCCCGTGCAGGATCAGCCAGTGGTGGGCGTCGAGCAGGTAGTCCTTGGGGACGCGGCGCATCAGGGCCTTTTCCACCTCCACGACGTCCTTGCCGGGGGCCAGGCCGCTGCGGTTGGAGAGGCGGAAGATGTGGGTGTCGACCGCCATCACCGGCTGGCGGAACACGGTGTTGAGCACGACGTTGGCGGTCTTGCGGCCGACGCCGGGCAGGGCTTCGAGCGCGTCGCGGTCGGCCGGCACTTCGCCGCCGTGGCGTTCGAGCAGCAGGCGCGACAGCGCCAGGGTGTTCTTGGCCTTGTTGCGGAACAGGCCGATGGTCTTGATGTGCTCGGCAATGCTGGCTTCGCCGAGCGACACCATCGCCTCGGGCGTCGGTGCGTCGGCGAACAGCTTGCGGGTGGCGATGTTGACGCTGCGGTCGGTGGCCTGGGCGGACAGCACCACCGCCACCAGCAACTGGTAGGGCGAAGCGTATTCCAGCTCGGTCTGCGGGCTCGGGTTGGCATCGTGCAGGCGGCGGAAGAATTCGCGGATCGCGTCGCGTTTCATCAGGGCCATGGTTTCAGTTCACCCCGGCCGGTTCGGCATCCGTGCCGGCCGGCGCCGCGGGTGGGCGTTGGCCAGCACGCTCGGCCAGTTTGGCGTTGATCGCGTTGAAGGCGGCGATCAGGCAGCCCAGCGTGATGAAGGCGCCGGGCGGCAGCATTGCGACCAGGAAGCCGGGATAGTCGTCGCCGAACACGTTCCAGGCCGACAGTGAGGGGACGATCATTTCGATGCCGGAGAACAGCGTGCCGGCACCCAGTAGTTCGCGGATGCCGCCGAGCAGGCCGAGCACCCAGACCAGGCCGAGGCCCATCATGACACCGTCCAGGGTCGAGGTGAGCGGGTCGTTCTTGGCCGCGTAGGCTTCGACGCGCGCGAGCACGATGCAGTTGGTGACGATCAGCGGGATGAAGATGCCGAGCACCAGGTAAAGATCGTGCAAATACGCATTGAAGCTCAGGTCCACCACTGTCGTCAGCGCGGCGATGATCAGGATGAAGACCGGGATGCGGATCTCGTAGGGGATGTAGCCGCGCAGCGCCGAGACGGCGAGGTTGGCCAGCGCCATCACCAGGATGGTGGCCAGGCCGAGGCTGACCGCATTCACCATGCTGGTGCTGACGGCGAGGATGGGGCAGAGGCCGAGCAGCTGGGCGAGGCCGGTGTTCTGCTTCCACAGGCCGTTGTGGGTGAGCTCGCGGAATTGCTGGATGTTCATGGCTGCGCTCCGAAAGTGCTGCCGGCGGGGGCGGTGAAGAGGTCGTGCTGGCGGGCCGTGGCCCAGGCAGTGGCGCGGCCGACGGCGCCGACCACCGCGCGGGCGCTGATCGTGGCGCCGGTGCGGTAGCCGAAAGTACCGCCGTCCTTGCGCACTGACCAGTTTGCCGGATCGGTTTCCTGCCAGGTGGTCACGGCGAACTGGCCGATCCAGGGCATGTCCTTGCGGCGGTCCTTCTTCGGGTCGATGTAGTCGCCCAGGCCGGGGGTTTCCTTGTGCTCGGTGACACGCACGCCCGACAGCAGGCCGTTGGTGTTGATCGCGACCACCAGCGAGATGCGGCCGGCGTAGCCGTCGGCGGCGACGGCTTCGGCGATCAGCGCGACCGGCTCGCCGGCCTTGCGCGCACGCCAGACCCTGCCGCCCTTGTCGAGGCCGAGTGCAGGCGTGGGGCCGAGGTGCACGTAATCGTCGAGCAGGGCGTTGTCGTAGCTGTCCGGCGGCAGCACCTCGTCGATCAGCCGCATCTGCGCTTCCTGCGCCGAAGCTTCGATCGCCGGCCGGGTGCGGTCGTAGGTGAAGGCCATCATCGCGGTGAAGGCGACGGTGAAGGCCAGCATGATCGCGGCGGTGCGCAGCGAGGTGCGCAGGGCGTCATTGGCCGTGCTCATCGCCGTTCCCCGCGGTGGCCGAAGACGCGCGGCTGGGTCTTCATGTCGATCAGCGGCACGCACAGGTTCATCAGCAGCACGCCGAAGGCGATGCCTTCGGGATAGGCGCCGAAGTTGCGGATGATCCAGGCGATCAGGGCGACGCCGGCGGCGAAGATCAGCTTGCCGCGCGGCGTGGTGGCGCCGGACACCGGATCGGTGACGATGAAGAAGGCGGCGAGCATCGCGCCGCCGCTGGCCAGATGGAACAGCGGCGAGGCGAAACGGGCCGCATCGAACAGCCAGAACAGCCCGGACACCAGCGCCAGGGTGGCGATGAAGGCGGCCGGCATGTGCCAAGTGATGACCCGCGCAGCGAGCAGGAAGAGGCCGCCGGCGGCGTAGCCGAGCGCGATCCACTCCCAGCCGCTGCCGCCGAGGAAGCCGAAGGCCGGCCCCTGCCTGAGCACGTCGACCGGGCCGGCGCCGGCATGCAGGCCGGTGCGCAGGGCGTCGAGCGCGGTGGCGCCGGTGAGGCCGTCGATGTCGCGCGCGCCGCCGAGGATCAGGTCGAGCTGGGTGCCGAAATCCATCCCGCCAACGGGTGGCCACTGCGACATCAGCGCCGGATAGGCGACGATCGCCATGCAGTAGGCCACCATCGCCGGGTTGAAGGGGTTCTGGCCGAGGCCGCCGTAAAGCTGCTTGGCGATCACGATCGCGACCAGCACGCCGATCATCGTCAGCCACCAGGGGGCGATCGGCGGAAAGCACAGCGCCACCAGCCAGGCGGTCAGCACCGCCGACAGGTCGCGCAAGGCGATCGCCACCGGGCGCTTGCGCAGGGCCAGCACCAGCGCTTCGGCGGCGAGCGCGGTGCAGGTGGCGATGGCGAGATTGACCAGGATGCCGGCGCCCACGGTGTAAACGTAGGCGGCGATGCCGGGCAGCAGCGCCAGCAGCACCAGGCCCATGATGCGCTGGACGCTGGCCGGTTTGCGGATGTAGGGGGCGTGGATCATGGGGGTCAGCGGGCCTCGTCTTCGGCGCGGGTGTTCTCGGTGCCCACCGCTGCCGCCGCAGTTCCGCCCCTGTTTTCGGCTGTGGCTCCGGCTTTGGCGCCGGCCTGCTGGCGGCGGGACTCGATGGCGGCGATCTCGGCCTGGGTCGCGGGGCTGAGGTCTGCGGTGTTGCGGGGGGCCGCTGCGGCCTTCTGGGCCTGGGCGCGGGCGAGCGCGGCGGCGATCAGGGCTTTCTTCTTGGCTGCAGGATCGTCGGCGGTGGGCGCTCCGGTCGCCAGCACTCCGGCGGCCGGCGCAGCAGAGTTTGCTGCTGCTTCGGCGGCAGCACTGGCCGCAGGTGCTTCAGCAGCGGCTTCGCTGGCCGTGCGGGCGCGGGTCTCCGCGGCCTTGGCGGCGAAGCGGGCCGCTTTTTCTTCCTTCTCCCGCTCCTGGCGGAAGTTGCGGAATTCGAAGCGCTCGCGCGCCTCGTCGGCGGCGTTCTTCTCGCGCTGGCCGGCGGCGATCTCGCTCTTGGCGAAGCGGTAGTAATCGACCAGTGGAATGTGCGAGGGGCAGACGTAGGCGCAGCAGCCGCATTCGATGCAGTCGAACAGGTGGTAGGCCTTCGCCTTGTCGAAGTTGCGCGCGCGGCTGAACCAGTACAGCTCGAAAGGCTGCAGTTCGGCCGGGCAGGCGCGGGCGCATTCGCCGCAGCGGATGCAGGGCTGCTCGGGCGGCGGCGGCGGCATCAGCGTCGGCGAGGCGGCGATGATGCAGTTGCAGGCCTTGATCACCGGCACGTCGAGCCGCGGCAGGGCGAAGCCCATCATCGGCCCGCCCATCAGCCAGCGGTCGGTGTCCGCTGCCGGCTCGGCGAGCGCCAGCAGTTCGTCGATCGGGGTGCCGATCAATACTTCCCAGTTGCCGGCATGGGCGACGTTGCCGGTGAGGGTGACGATGCGATCCACCAGCGGCTCGCCGTGCTCGATGGCACGGTACGCAGCATAGGCGGTGCCGACGTTGAAGCACTGCACGCCGTATTCGGCGCCGAAGCGGCCGTAGGGGATCTCGATGCCGGTCAGGGTGCGGATGAGCTGCTTTTCGCCGCCCATCGGGTAGAGCGCGGGCACCGGCAGGATGCGCACTTCGTCGCCGGCCTCGCGGGCGGCGGCGCGCATCGCCTCGATGGCTTCGGGTTTGTTGTCCTCGATGCCGATCAGCAGCTCGCGCGCGCCGATCAGGCGGAACAGGATGCGGGCGCCGGCCAGCACTTCGGCGGCGCGCTCGCGCATCAGGCGGTCGTCGCAGGTGATCCAGGGCTCGCATTCGCCGCCGTTGAGGATCAGCGTGTTGACGCCGCCTCCGCTGCCGAGCTTGATATGGCTGGGAAAGGCCGCGCCGCCGAGGCCGACGACGCCGCAGTCGCGCAGCCAGGCCAGCGCCGCATCGCGGCCGGCGCTGTCGATGTCGAAAGGCTGGCGTTCGATCCAGCGTTTCTCGCCGTCGGGCTCGATGACGACGCAGCGCGTCGGCAGGCCCGAGGGGTGGGCCATCGGGTAGGCGCCGAAATCGACCACGGTGCCGGAAGTCGGCGCATGCACCGCGGTGCCGAAGCTGCCTTCCGGCTCGCCGATGCGCTGGCCCTTGAGCACTTTCTGGCCGACTTCGACGCAGCGGCGCGCGGTCGTGCGCGTGCTCTGGCGCAGCGGCACGATCAGGCGCGAAGGCAGCGGCGCGCGGCGGATCGGCGTGCCGGCGGACTCGTCCTTGTGGCCTTCGGGGGCGACGCCGCCGTGGAACTTGAACAGGCGGGCGATCATGCGGCTTTCCTGATGTCGATCACCGGGTACTTCCATTTCCAGCTGTGGACGGTCTCGGCGACCGGCTCCATGCTGATGCAGTTGAACCGGACAGGGCGGCAGGCACAGCTCGCAGCCGGTGCACAGCGGCGCGACCACGGTGTGCATCTGCTTGGCCGCGCCGACGATGGCGTCGACCGGACAGGCCTGGATGCACAGCGTACAGCCGATGCAGGTCTGCTCGTCGATGAGGGCGACGGCCTTGGGTTTCTCGATGCCGTGCTCTTCGGACAGCGGCTTGAATTCGCGGCCGAGCAGGTCGGCCAGCTTGCGGATGCCGTCCTCGCCGCCCGGCGGGCACTGGTTGATGTCGGCCTCGCCGCCGGCGATGGCCTGGGCGTAGGGCTTGCAGCCGGGATAGCCGCACTGGCCGCACTGCGTCTGCGGCAGCACGGCGTCGATCTTGTCAACCAGCGGGTCGCCTTCGACCTTGAAGCGCACCGCGGCATAGCCGAGCGCGGCGCCGAGCACCAGGGCGATGGCGGTCATGACGAGGAGGGCGGTCAGCATCGGTCGCGTCTCTCGGTCACTGGAAGCGGTCGAGGCCGGCGAAGCCCATGAAGGCCAGGCTCATCAGGCCGGCGGTGATCATCGCGATCGCCGTGCCCTTGAACGGCACCGGCACGTCGGCGCCGTCGAGGCGTTCGCGGATGCCGGCGAACAGCACCAGCGCCAGCGTGAAGCCGACCGAGGAGCCGAAGCCGAACAGCAGCGATTCGAGCAGGTCGTGGTTCATGCCGACGTTGAGCAGCGGCACGCCGAGCACCGCGCAGTTGGTGGTGATCAGCGGCAGGTAGATGCCGAGCACCTGGTGCAGCAGCGGGCTGGTCTTCTGGATGACGAGTTCGGTGAGCTGGACGATGGCGGCGATGACGACGATGAAGGACAGCGTGCGCAGGTAGCCGAGATCGAAGGGCTGCAGCAGGTAATGGTCGATCAGGTAGCTCGAGCCCGAGCCGAGCGTGAGCACGAAAGTGGTCGCCGCGCCCATGCCGATCGCGGTGTCGAGCTTCTTCGACACGCCCATGAAGGGGCACAGGCCGAGGATGCGGACGAAGACGACGTTGTTGACCAGGACGGCGCCGATGACGATGAAGATGTAGCTGGTCATGATCCGCCGGGGAAAATAAACGGCGGATTATCGCCCGCGGGGCGACGCGGCTTCAAGCCTGGGGTCGGGCGCCGGCTTCAGGCCGGGCTGTCAGGCAGCAGGCGGAGGCGCCAGGCTGGCGCTGTGGAAGGTCCAGTGGCCGCGGCGGCGGTCGTCGAAGAAGTGGCGCAGGGTCAGGCCGATGCTGCGAAAGGCGATCTGATCCCAGGGAATCTCTTCTTCGCGGAACAGCGCCACTTCGAGAGATTCCTCGCCGGCGCGGAAATCCAGGTCGAGCAGGCGGGCGCGGTAGATCAGATGGACCTGGCTGATGTACGGGACGTCGATCAGGGTGTACAGATCGCCCACCGCGATGCGTGCGCAGGCCTCTTCGGCGGTCTCGCGCGCGGCGGCCTCGGCGGTCGTCTCCTCGTTTTCCATGAAGCCGGCGGGCAGGGTCCAGTAGCCGTGGCGCGGCTCGATCGCGCGGCGGCAGAGCAGGATCCGGTCTTCCCATTCGGGCAATGCGCCGACCACCAGCTTGGGGTTCTGGTAGTGGATCGTGCCGCACTGCGGGCAGACGTGGCGCAGATGGCTGTCGCCCGCCGGAATGCGGATTTCGACCTGGGCGCCGCAGTTCGAACAAAAATTCATGAAATGGACGAGGGAAGAAGTTTTCTGGATTCTAGCGTGCTTTTCTGCGCAGTCCGGCATATGGATTCGACGTATCCTTGGCGCGCACGATAGGCCCATTGCCGCTGTCCTGCCGGTGGCACGGCGGACAATGAAGGCAGGTGCCCCATGCTTCAGTCACACCGACGATCGAACAACACTCGAGGAATCCATGCAGCAGCCGATTGACATGAAGCGTTTCGAGCAGATCAAGGCGGCTGGCGATCTCCCTTCGCCCCGCGGTGTGGCGATCGCGATCATCCGGCTGACCCAGTCTCCAAACGTGTCGATGGCCGACCTTGCGCAGGCGATCAAGGGCGACCCGGCCTTCGTCGGGCGCCTGATCAAGGCTGCGAACTCCTCGCTGGGCGCGAGCAAGCGCGCGGTGGTGTCGGTGCAGGATGCCCTGATGGTGCTTGGCTTGCCCGCAGTGCGCACGATGGCGCTGGGTTTTTCCCTGCTGTCGAATTATCGCAAGGGCGCCTGCGAGACTTTCGATTACGAGCGTTTCTGGTCCTCTTCGCTGGTGATGGCGCTGTCGATGCAGGCGCTGGCGCTGCGCGTGCGTGTCGTCGCCGCCGACGAAGCCTTCAGTCTCGGCCTGCTTGCGCGTGTCGGCGAACTGGCTCTGGCGACGCTGTATCCGGTCGAGTTCGGCCGCGTGCTGCGTGAAATCGCAGTGACGCCGACCTTGGGCCAGCTTGACCTCGAGGAGAAGGCCTTCGCCATGACGCATTGCGAGCTCGGCGCTGCGATGCTGACGGATTGGGGGCTGCCCGAGGTGATGATCGCCCCGGTGCGGTGTCACGAAACGCCGGAGTTTGTCAGCTTCGCCGAGTCCAGCCGTGAAGCGGGCCTGCTGCAGTGCCTGGTGCTTTCCCGGGCAATGGCGCAGCTATGTCTCTCGCCCGAGTCCGAGCATGCGAACCTGATGTTGACGATGTTGCGGCTGTCGAGCCGTCTGGGCATATCGCATGGCGACTTCATCGCACTCTGCGAGAACGTCGGACGCGAATGGGAAGAGTGGGGCAAATTGCTGCTGCTCGAAACCAGGCCGGCGCCCGCGTTTTCCGAGCTGTCGTCCACACGGGAACCGCCGGCTGCAGAGACTGCCCGGCGTTCGCAGGAACGTGCCGTACAGCGCCCGGGCGGTACGGGCGAAGAGTTCATGGACGATGAGGCCGTCCGCGTGCTGGTGATCGGCACAAACAAGGATGAGCGTGCATGCATGCGTGCGACGCTGGATTCGGCTGCCTTTTTGATTACCGAAGAGGACGACTACGATCAGGGAATCGAAAGGGCGATCGATTTGCAGCCGCAACTGATGGTCGTCGCCTGGGGGCGCGAGGGCTGCTGGGCCAACTGGATCAGGGCCCTGCGTGACACCCGTTTCGGCCGCTCGATGTATCTGCTGGTGCTGCTCGACCATCTGGACGAAGAAACGCTGAAGAAGGCCACCGAGGCAGGGGCCGACGATTTTCTCGTCAGGCCGATCTGCCCGAGCGCACTGGCGCTGCGGATGCAGACGGGGCGTCGCATGATTCTGCTGCAACTGAGGCTCGAGCACGAGCGCGAGGAGCTCCGGCATTTTGCTGCCGAACTGGCAATTTCGAACCGGCGCCTGCAGGAGGCGGCGATGACCGATGTGTTGACCGGCGTGCCGAATCGCCGCTATGCCATCGATCGCCTCTACATGGAGTGGGCGGCATGTGCGCGGCACCATCGCCCCCTGGCGGTGATGGTCGTGGACCTTGATGGCTTCAAGGAGATCAACGATGCGCACGGGCATGACGTCGGCGACATGGCCCTGCGCCAGGTGGCTGATGCGCTGCGCGGCGTGCTGCGTGCGCAGGATGTGCTCTGCCGCATGGGTGGAGACGAGTTCGTCGTGATCTGTCCGGATGCCGATCTGGGCGCGGCGCTTGCCTGCGCAGAGCGCCTGCGGGCAGCGGCGGCCAGCCTGGAAATCGAGACGGGTGGTCCGCGTCTGCATCTCTCGGTCAGCATCGGCGTGGCGGTGCGGGATGAATCGATGCCGGTGATGAAGACGCTGATCAAGCTTGCCGATCAGGGGGCTTTTCTCGCCAAGGCACGTGGGCGCAACTGTGTCGTTGCGCCACAGTTGATCGGCCCTGCCTCCTGAACTGCCGGCCGCATGCTTTTTTGTTGTTTCCGGGCAACGCCGATGCTATCCGATTAGCTGCCGGTGTGGCTTTGTAACTTGCTGCTACGAATAATTTACTTTAACTTCGATGCCGTTCGTCCCTGAAAGGGATTGGAAATTTATGGAACGACCCGACTTCCAGGCCGAAATTCGTGAACTGAACCTCGCTTATCTGATGCTTGCCCAGCAGATGCTGCGCAGCGACCGGGCGACGGCGATGTTCCGGCTTGGCATCGGCGACGAACTGGCCGAACTGATCGCGACGATGAGTGCGGCCAAACTGGTGAGAATGGCGGGAAGCCAGATGCTGGTGCCGTGTTTCCGCTTCGATGATGTCCAGCTTGCCCGCCTGATGGCGGGTGAAGGGCGCGATGCGGTGAGCGCCGGCCTGCATGCCGCGATCATCGCCGCAGGCAAGGCGGCCGAAGGTGCGGCCTGAGGAACTGAGATGAAGAACAAGAGCGTGCTCGACGAGGCGAACGACATTCGCCGTGCGGTGGAAATGGTGCAGCTCGGCGCGCGCATGCAGATGCTCGAAGTCGAGACCAGCCTGAGCCGCGAAAAGCTGCTGCGCATCTACAAGGAAGTGCGTGGCGTTTCGCCGCCGAAAGGGATGCTGCCGTTCTCGACCGACTGGTTCATGACCTGGCAGCCGAACGTGCATTCGTCGCTGTTCATGGCGCTGTACCGTTTCTATGTCGAGCGGGCCGCGTTGAGCGGCCTTGATGCCATCATCAAGGCCTACCACCTCTATCTGGACCACCTCGAGGCCACTTCGCTTGAGCCGGCACTGAGCCTGACGCGTGCCTGGACCCTGGTCCGTTTCTTCGATGCCGATCTGCTGCAGATGGCGGCATGCCGTTCGTGCGGCGGCAGCTTCGTCGTTCATGCGCATGACCCGGTGCATGACTACGTATGCGGCTTGTGCAACATGCCGTCGCGTGCGGGCAAATCCGGTTCGGGGAAGGCCCGCACGGCCAAGCCGAAGGCGGTGGCCAAGCGCAAGCCGGTCAATCGGGCCGTCGCCGAGACCGCCTGATGCAGGAATCTGCCGCCCGGCCGGGCGGCGCGAACAAGGGCTGCCCGCAGGCCGGGGCAGCCCTTTTTTCATGCTGCCTGGCAAGCCCCGGTGGGGAAATTCAAGTTTTTCCGGTGCCTGACGATATAAATCACGGGTTCTGGATTCCGTTGCGGTTAGGCTGTGCCGCAGCGTCTTCATCTTGGAGTGAGCTGTGTTCCTGATCATCGGCTATGTCATCATCCTGGCCGCCTCGCTCGGCACCTATGCGGTGCACGGAAGCCTCGCAGCGCTGTGGGTGCCGATGGAGTATCTCGCCATCATCGGCCTGATGATCGGCGGTTTCGTGGCCGGCAACGGCAGCAAGGCGATCAAGGCCACGATGGGGGCGCTGCCCTCGGTGTTCAAGGGCTCGATGTACAACAAGGCCATGTATGTGGACCTGCTGGCGCTGCTTTACGAACTGCTCGCCAAGGTCCGCAAGGAGGGCCTGATGTCGATCGAAGGGGACATCGAGAACCCGGATTCCAGCCCGATCTTTTCCAAGTACCCGAGCGTCACCGCAGACCATCACGCAGTCGAGTTCATGACCGACTATCTGCGCATGATGGTGGGCGGCAACCTGAATGCGTTCGAGATCGAGAACCTGATGGACATGGAGATCGAAACGCATCACACCGAAGCGCACCAGGCGCCCCACATCGTCTCCAAGGTCGCCGATGCGCTGCCGGCCTTCGGCATCGTCGTCGCAGTGATGGGGGTGGTGAACGTCATGGGCTCGGTGGGCCAGCCGCCCGCGGTGCTGGGCAAGATGATCGGCGGCGCGCTGGTCGGTACCTTCCTCGGCATTCTCGTGTCCTATGGCTTCGTGGCGCCGATCGCGGGCCAGCTCGAACAGAAGGTCGAGGAGAGCGGCAAGATCTACCAGGTCATCAAGGTCGTGCTGCTTGCCAGCATGAACGGTTATGCACCGCAGATCGCGGTCGAATTCGGCCGCAAGGTGCTGTACTCGACCGATCGGCCGGGTTTCGTCGAGCTCGAGCAGGAGCTCAAGAGCCGCAAGGGCTGAACCATGCGAGCACGGATCAGCCAAGGGCATGAAGGGAGCGTGGCGTGAGCGACGATACCCAGCAGCCCATCGTCGTCAAACGGATCAGGAAGGGCGGCGGCGCGGCGCACGGCGGCGCCTGGAAGATCGCCTATGCCGACTTCGTGACGGCGATGATGGCCTTCTTCCTGTTGATGTGGCTGCTCGGCTCCACCGCCCAGGGCGATCTCGAAGGCATCGCCGACTATTTCCAGAATCCGATCAAGCTGTCGATGGAAGGCGGGGATGGCACGGGCGACAGTTCGAGCGTGATTCCGGGCGGCGGGGAGGATCTGACGCGCTCGGTGGGTCAGGTCAGGCGCGGCGACGTCGAGAGCACCCGTTCGATCAACATGGACGCGGCGGGTGGCAAGCGCAAGAGCGAAGCCGAGATCAGCGCCGAGAAGCTGGCCGAACGCAAGGAGCGCGCACGCCTGATTGATCTCAAGGGACGCCTCGATGCGATCATCGAGGCCAATGCTTCCCTGCGCCAGTTCAAGAATCAGATCCTGATGGACATCACCACCGAAGGCCTGCGAATCCAGCTGGTCGATGAGCAGAACCGGCCGATGTTCACCTCCTCGAGTGCCGAGCTGAGGCCCTATACGCGCGAGCTGCTGCGCATGATCGCGGGGGCGCTGAATGACGTCGATCACCGTATCAGCCTGTCGGGGCATACCGATTCGTCCCAGTATGCCGGCGGCGAGCGGGGCTTCTCGAACTGGGAGCTGTCGTCGAACCGCGCCAATGCATCGCGCCGCGAACTGGTCGCGGGCGGGCTCGAGGCGGGGAAGATGGTCCGTGTCGTGGGCCTGGCCGACACCATCCCGCTCAATCGCGATGATCCCTATGATCCGACCAATCGCCGCATCAGCATCATCGTGCTGAACAAATCGACCGAAGACGCGATTCGCAACCAGACCGGCACGGCCGGTGTCGCCGTTGGCACCGGTGACAGCCGCGAATCGGTGGGCGAGCAGATCGATGGCGACGCCCCAATGCCGTTGACCGGGCAAGGGGTCAGGCTGATGCAGGGCTTGCCGTCTCCGCCGAGTTGAGCGGGCAGGCTCAAGTCCCGGCGAATCCGGCCGATATCGACTCCATACCGTCGCAAATGCGATAACCGATTCTTGCCCCAGACGGGGGAAACATGTCCGACCTACTGAAGAACATCGATGCGCGTACCCGGCTGGCCGGGACGAACAAGCTCGAAATCCTCTTGTTCACCCTCGGCACCGACGGCCGTACCGGGCGGCGCGAAACCTTCGGCATCAACGTGTTCAAGGTGCGCGAAGTGATGCGGACGCCGAGCATCACCGCCGCACCCGAAATGCCGGCCTCGGTCGAAGGCATGGTGAGCCTGCGCGGCACGCTGGTGCCGGTGGTCGATCTGGCGCGCTACATCGGCATGAAGGTCGAGACGCCGCGCGAGATCATGATCGTCACTGAGTACAACGGCCACACCCAGGGGTTCCTGGTGGAGGCCGTCGATACCATCCTGCGCCTCGACTGGTCGCAGATGCGGGTGCCGCCCGAGATGCTGACCGCCAACATGGGCGGCCTCGTCACTGCCGTCACCGAGCTGCCGGGCGACAGGCTGGTGATGATGCTCGACGTCGAGAAAGTGCTGTCCGAAACGACCCGCTACGACAACGAGTTCATCTTCAAGGACATCGTCCAGGTACCGGATGGCGATGGCCATGTCGTGTACTTCGCCGACGACTCTTCGGTGGCGCGGCGTCAGATCCAGCAGACGCTCGACGCCATGGGCGTACGCCATGTCTCGGCCGTCAATGGCAGAAAGCTGTGGGAAGAGCTGAATCGGGCCGCAGCCCATGCGGAGAGCAGCGGACGCAAGGTCGGGGATCTCGTCAGCCTGGTGCTGACGGATGTCGAGATGCCGGAGATGGATGGCTACATCCTGACCAAGCAGATCAAGTCCGACCGCCGCTTCACGGGCATTCCGGTGATCATGCATTCGTCGTTGTCGGGCAGCTCCAACCAGCAACTGGGGCTGTCGGTCGGTGTGGACGAATACGTGCCCAAGTTCGAGCCGCAACGCCTGGCGCAGACCCTGGGCCGGCTGCTTCAGGAAGGTGTCGCGCCCCGGGCGCAGGATTGAGGAGCTGCCATGCTGAAACTTGCCCAGGAAGAATCCCCGCTGCTCGACTCGGTCGTCAGCCGGACGCAGCTCGCAGGCTCCAATTGCATGGAGATCCTGCTGTTCTCGCTCGGCACCACCGAGCACTTCGGCATCAACGTGTTCAAGGTGCGCGAAGTCTCGAAGACGCCTTTCATCACCCGCACGCCCAACATGCCCACGGGTGTCGAAGGCCTGATTTCGCTGCGCGGCAACGTCATTCCCGTCCTGTCGCTGGCCGGCATCCTCGGCGTTGCCCAGCCCGGAACGCTGAAGGAAGGGTCGATGATGGTCACCGAGTACAGCAAGCGCACGCTCGGTTTCCTGGTCGAGGAAGTTGACCGCATCATCCGCGTCGATTGGGAGAAGGTACGCACGCCCGAGAACGTGTCGGGGGGCAACCACGCCTACATCACGGCGATCACCGAGCTGCCGGACGGCCGCCTGGTGTCGATCCTCGACGTCGAGAGCATCCTGGCCAACACCTTCGGGGATGCGGTGGTCGGCAACATCGCACCGATCGGCAATGGCCATGAGGTCAATGTCTTCTTCGTCGATGACTCCGGGGTGGCGCGGCGCAAGATCACCGAAGTGCTCGACAAGCTCGGTGTGCGCCACAAATATGCGCAGAACGGCCTCGAGGCATGGACGCGGCTGGTCAGCATCGCCGACCACGCGGAGCAGACGGGCCGAGCGATCGCCGAGGAAATCGACCTCATCATGGTCGATGCCGAGATGCCCGAGATGGATGGTTATGTGCTGACGCGCAACATCAAGGCCGATGCGCGCTTCGAGGGAATTCCGGTGGTGATGCATTCCTCCTTGTCGTCCGAGGCCAATCGGGCGATGGGCAAACGGGTGGGGGTGGACGCGTACGTGGCAAAATTCGACGCTGACATACTTGCCGAAACCCTGAGGCCGATGCTTGCGCGTGCACGCCGCGCAGCCTGAGCCGAGCCGGAATGAATGGAGAACCTGGAATGTCCGACCCCAAACTCAAATTTCTCGTCGTCGATGATTTCTCGACCATGCGGCGGATCGTCCGCAACCTGCTCAAGGAACTGGGCTACACCAACGTCGATGAAGCCGAGGATGGCGCGATCGCGCTGCAGAAGCTGACTTCGGCGCAGTTCGATTTCGTCGTCACCGACTGGAACATGCCGAACATGGACGGCCTGACGCTGCTGCAGACGATCCGGCGTACGCCGCAGCTCAAGCACCTGCCGGTGCTGATGATCACCGCCGAGGCGAAGAAGGAGAACATCATCGCCGCGGCCCAGGCCGGTGCGAGCGGCTACGTCGTGAAGCCTTTCACCGCCGCCACTCTGGCGGAAAAGCTGCAGAAGATTTTCGAGAAGATGGGGCGCCCGGCTTAGGGATGCCCGCCATAGAGGCGCCCGGCCCAGGGCGCCTGAGAGCAGGAACGCCCAGCCGAAGGGCACATCACCTGAACGCTTGCGTATCCCGAGCATGGAGTCTGGACATGAGTAAACAGCCTAAATTCGACGAGTCGGGTGACTCGGACGATCTTCAGGCATTGTTCGACAGCATCGCCGCGCAGCCTGCCGAGGCTTGTCCGGCCGCTGCGCCGAAGGCCGCATCACTGGCGGCTGCAGCCGATGAAGCCGGCGACAGTGACGAACTTCAGGCCTTGTTCGATGCAGTGTCGGCCGAGACGGCGCCACCCGTGGCAGATGCAGCCGGGGAGCAGCAGGAAGCCGGCGGCGACCACGTCGTTTTCAACCGCCTGGGCCATATGACCCGCCAGCTCCATGATGCGCTGCGCGAACTCGGGCTGGATGCCGGCCTGCAGCAGGCGGCACAGGCGATTCCCGATACCCGCCAGCGGCTGGACTACATCGCGCAGATGACCGAGCAGGCGGCGAGCCGAGTTCTCAACGCCACGGACATCGCCCGGCCGCTGCAGGACAGGATTCAGCAGAAGTCGGCGGCCTTGCGCACGCGCTGGGACGAAGTCTTCGCCGGCAGGATGTCTCCCGAGGATTTTCGCCTGCTGAGCATCGAGACGCGCGATTTTCTCGGCCAGGCCGAAACGGACAGTGCTGCAACCGGTGCGCAGTTGATGGACATCATGATGGCGCAGGATTTCCAGGACCTGACCGGCCAGGTCATCAAGCGTGTGCTGCAGACCGCGCAGGCGCTCGAGGCCCAGTTGCTGGAGGTGCTGATCGAATCCGCTCCGCCGGCGGTGAAGGTCGAGTGCGCAGGAAGCCTGATGAACGGGCCGGTCATCGACGGCAAGGCGGGCGACGGCATCGTGACGAACCAGGAGCAGGTCGACGACCTGCTCGAAAGCCTGGGTTTCTGAGCCGGACCTGCCTGTCAACGAGCGGGCCTTGCACAAGGACGGACCGGGAAGACCGCATGTCCGCAATGGAAAGAGTGGAGCAAGAAGACCATGAGTGATTTTGCGGGAATGGAAGATCTGTTGCAGGACTTCCTCATCGAAGCGGGGGATCTGCTGTCCGGGGTCGATAACAAGCTGGTCGATCTGGAGCGCTCGCCCGAGGATCGCAGTCTGCTCAACGACATTTTCCGCGGTTTTCACACGATCAAGGGCGGCGCCGGCTTTCTGAATGCAGCGGAACTCGTGACCCTGTGCCATCTGACCGAAAACCTGTTCGACAAGCTGCGCAATGGCGAGCTGTCGATCACGCCCGAAGCGATGGACGTGATCCTGGCAGCGACCTCCGCAGTGCGTGAAATGTTCGGTTTTCTCGAAAGCGCCACCCAGCCGCCTCCGGCGGACCCCGATCTCATTGCGCGCCTTAAGGCCACGCTGGCGGGAGAGGCGGTCGAAATCGCGCAGCCCGCTGCCAGGCCGGCGGAAGGCGTCGGCCTGCCGTTGCCGGGTGAGCCGGCCTGGGATCTGCTGTATGCGGCCGTGACCGGCAAGCCTGCGGGCGAGCCTGGCACTGCGGCGCCGCCGGCGGTCGTCGCGCCGGTCAATCCGGCTCCTGCCGAAGAGGTCATCAAGGCGGCGATCGGGCGGCGCGCCACTGACAAGCCGGGGGTTTCCGGGCCGGTCGGCCGGCGCGACAACGAGCGCCAGCGCGATAACTCGATCCGTGTCGACACCGCGCGCCTCGATCAGGTGCTGAACCTCTCCGGCGAGATCGGCCTGACCAAGAACCGGCTCAATGCGCTGCGCAGCGACATCCTCAGCGGCCGCAACGATTCCGAGACCCTGCACGCGCTCGATCTCGCGGTCAGCCAGCTCGATCTGCTGGTTTCCGACCTGCAGAACGCAGTGATGAAGACCCGCATGCAGCCAATCGGCCGGCTGTTCCAGAAATATCCGCGCATCGCCCGCGACCTGGCCCGCAATCTCGGCAAGGATGTCGAACTGGTGCTTGTCGGCGAGGAGACCGAGATCGACAAGACGATGATCGAGGATCTGTCCGACCCCATCATCCACCTGGTCCGCAATGCGGTCGATCATGGCGTCGAAGACCGCGCCGGCCGTATCGCCGCCGGCAAGCCGGAAAAATCGATCGTCCGCCTCGAGGCGCGCCAGGAAGGCGACCACATCGTCATTCTGGTTGCCGATGATGGCCGCGGCATGGATGCCGAGCGCCTGCGCAGCAAGGCGCTGGCCAAGGGCCTCATCACCGATGAGGAAGCCAGCACCATGGACGAGCGCCAGAGCTACAACCTGATCTTCCTGCCGGGCTTCTCGATGGCGGAGCAGGTGTCGGACGTGTCGGGCCGCGGCGTGGGCATGGACGTGGTGCGGACCAACATCCAGAAGCTCAATGGCAGCATCGAGATCCGTTCGCAGCAGGGCAAGGGCACGACGCTGATCATCAGCCTGCCGCTGACGCTCGCGATCCTGCCGGTGCTGCTGGTGCGCCTGGGCGAGCAGCCTTTCGCCGTGCCGCTGGCGATGGTGCGCGAAATCCTGCCGATCGACCCGGCGATGATCCAGGACGTCGGCGGCAAGGCGACCATGGTGGTGCGCGGTGAAGTGCTGCAGATCCTGCCGCTGTCCTCGCTGCTCGGCTGGCCGCAGGAGCGGGCGCCGCAGTACGGGGTGCTGATGCAGGCTGCCGAACTGTCCTTCATCCTCGCCATCGACAGCTTTGCCGGCCGCGAAGACGCGGTGATCAAGTCGCTCGACGATTTCCGGCCGAAGGGAGTCGCCGGCGTGACAACCCTCTCGAATGGCCAGATCGTGCTGATCCTCGACATGAAGGAACTGCTCGGCGCTGCCGGTGACCATCGAGGCGTGCCGCGAGCCACGCTGATGCGCGGCAAGGAAGTGCCGGCGCTGGCTTCCTGACTAGCCGGTAAACTCAGCCGGGCCTTTCGCGTTGAGCACGCGAAAGGCCCGGCTTCATCCTGTCGGCAGTCTTCAGGCAGTCAGTTCCAGCAGGGCGGCAAACGCCTGCTCGAACTGCCGCAGGCCTTCCTGCTGCAGGCGCTCGCCTGCCTGATTCAGATCGATACCGTGCTGTTCCAGCGCTGCGTACTGCGCCGCTGCATCCTCGATGTCCTGGCCCAGCGTGTTGGCGGCGACCTTGCCATGGTCGCGCAGCGCATCCAGCGTTGCGTCGGGCAGGGTGTTCGACGGTTTCGGCGCCGATCAGCGGCTCGACGTAGAGCAGGTCGCTGTAGGCCGGATTCTTGGTGCCGGTGCTCGCCCACAGCATCCGCTGCGGCTTCGCCCCGGCTTCGCGCAGTACGGCAAAATCGGGGCCGTTGAAGCGTTCGCGGTAGCGCAGGTAGGCGAGCTTGGCGGTGGCGACCGCGCTCTTGCCGCGCAAGCCCGGCGCCGAGCCGCCCAGTTCCTCGAGCTGCTTGTCGACAAGGGTGTCGACCCGCGACAGGAACAGGCTCGCCACCGACATGATGCGCGTCACGTCGCCGCCGGCAGCGCGCAGGCGTTCGAGTCCGCGCAGGTAGGCCTGGGCGACGGCCTCGACGTGGGCGAGCGAGAACATCAGCGTGACGTTGACGCTGACGCCGGCGCCGATCAATTGCTCGATGGCTTCGATGCCGGCGGGCGTGGCCGGGACCTTGATCAGCAGATTGGGGCGGTCCACCGCGGCTTTCAGGCGTAGGCCGGCAGCAAGCGTTGCGGCGGCGTCGTGGGCCAGTGCGGGTGATACTTCGAGGCTGACGTAGCCGGCGTCGCCACCGCTGTCACGGTGCAGCGCCGCCAGCAGATCGCAGGCGCGTTGCACGTCCGGAATCACCAGCGCTTCGTAGCGAGCCTCGGCGCTGATCGGCCGTGCTTTCAGGAAGGCCAGGTCGTCTTCGTAATAGCGCCCGTCCGCGATCGCCTTGTGGAAGATCGCCGGATTGGTGGTGACCCCGGCAATGCCGTCGTCGGCAATGAAGCGTGCGAGGAGGCCGTCGTTGAGCAGGGTGCGGGAAAGATTGTCGAGCCAGATCTGCTGGCCGTGCTGGCGTACCTGGAGCAGCGGGTTCATCGATGTGCCTGGAATATGCGTGAGTGAGCGGAGATGCCGGCATCCTGTGCAGCGCAGCGTTGCCGGCAAAGGATCGATTGTGCCCTGAAATCGCGGCGCGGGGGAGGCTGGCGGCGCGGCAACGGCTCAGTCCAGCAGCGCGTCGTCCCAGCCCAGCGCCCGGCAGACGGCGCTGAAATCGCCGCCCGGTCGGCATCGCAGGTCCAGCCTGGCGCCGCTCACGGGATGCCGCAGGCCCAGCCCGGCGCAGGCCAGCAGCAGGCGCCGGCTGCCGAACAGGGTCTGGAACAGGCGGTTGTGCCTGCCCTTGCCGTAAGTGGCATCGCCGATGATCGGATGCGAGATGTGCTTCAGGTGGCGGCGCAACTGGTGACGCCGGCCGGTTTCGGGAGACAGTTCGAGCAGGGCGTAGCGGCTGGTGGGGTAGCGATCGACCGCATGCGGAAGCTCGGCTGTCGCCAGGCGGCGGAAGCGCGTCAGCGAAGGCAGGGCCATTTCGCTGCCTGCCGGTCCGCCGGCACTGTCAGGATCGGCTTCCTCGTCTTCCGGCAGGCCGTCCCGCCGGCCGGCGCCATGGCCGGGCCTGCGCTCGACGGGGTCCAGGCGTCTCACCAGCGGATGGTCGATGAGGCCCTCGTCAGGCGGATGGCCGCGCACGATGGCGACGTAGCGCTTGTCGACCGCATGGGCCTCGAACTGCTTGCCGAGCGCGGCAGCGGCGTCACGGTCGAGCGCGAACAGCAGCACACCGGAGGTGCCGCGGTCGAGCCGGTGGGCGGGATGGACACGCTGGCCGAGCTGGTCGCGCAGCAGCTGTACGGCGAAGCGTTCCTCGTGGGCGGCGATCGGGCTGCGATGGACGAGCAGCCCGGAAGGTTTGTCGATGGCGACGAGCCACTCGTCGCGGTACAGGATGTCGAGCATGGGGAGGCCGTCGAATTCGCGGTGTCCTGCATGAGGGATGGCCCAAAAACAGAAAGCGGCCGCAAAGGCCGCTTCCGTGTATCTGCCTTGCCCGGCCGAAGCCGGGCCGGGGTGCATCAGGCGAAGTTCTGCGCAGCGAAGTCCCAGTTTGCCAGCTTGTCGAGGAAGGTGGCGACGAAGTCCGGACGGCGGTTGCGGTAGTCTATGTAATAGGCGTGTTCCCACACGTCAATACAGAGGATGGCCTTGTCGGCGGTGGTCAGCGGAGTGCCGGCGGCGCCCATGTTGACGATGTCGACCGAGCCGTCGGCCTTCTTGACCAGCCAGGTCCAGCCCGAGCCGAAGTTGCCGACCGCGGAAGCCTGGAAGGCCTTCTTGAAGTCGTCGAAGGAGCCCCACTTGGCCTTGATCGCATCGGCCAGCGCGCCGCTCGGTTCGCCGCCGCCGTTGGGCTTCATGCTGTTCCAGAAGAAGGTGTGGTTCCAGACCTGGGCGGAGTTGTTGTAGATGCCGCCGGCCGGCGCCTTCTTGATGATGGCTTCGAGCTCGAGGTTTTCGTACTCGGTGCCCTTGATCAGGTTGTTCAGGTTGGTGACATAGGCCTGATGGTGCTTGCCGTAGTGGAACTCCAGGGTCTCGGCCGAGATGTGCGGGGCCAGGGCGTCCTTGGCATAGGGCAGGGCGGGCAGGGTGTGTTCCATGCTTATCTCTCCTTGTTAAGGTGTTCTGAGAACTCGTGCAGACCCCGACAAATCATGCCGGGCCTGCGTCCGGCGAAAACGCTCGCGGCCGACATCATAGGCGCACGAGCGGACACCTGTCAGCTTTCGCCAGCGGTCCCGGCGCTTGGGGCCCCATCGCGGGTGGCTCCAGGCGGCTCGTTCAGGGCGGGGCTCGTCAGGATGGCACGCGGTGGCTTCAGCCTTTCTGGCTGGTTCCGGTCACGCGCGCATGTAGCGTGCCATCGGCCAACTGGACATCGACTGCCATGCCGGCACTGGTCTCGCCGACCGAGCGCAGAACGCGGCCCTCGCTGTCGCGGGCGATGGCATAGCCGCGTGCGAGCACGGACTCCGGGCAGAGGTGCTGCAGATGGGAGGCAAGTGTCTCGAGCCGTGTCCGGCGCTGCTGCAGGTTTGCCTGCGCTGCGTGCTGCAGGCGCTGGCCGAGTTGCTCGCCGAGACGCCAGGCCACTGCCAGGTCGGGTTGTTGCCGCGACAGGCGCAGGGCCAGCGTGCTCTGGCGGAAGCAGGCCTGTTCGAGGCGATGCTTCATGGCCCGCTGCAGCCTGACGGCACTGGCATCGAGGTCGGTGCTGGTCTGGCGGAGGCGCTCGCGCGGATGTACCAGCCGCAGCGAGGCCCTGTCCAGGCGCTGGGCCAGGGTTTCGAGCTGGCGTTGGATGCCGCGCTCGAGCCGTGGGCCGAGTGTGGCGAGCTCCTGATCCGCCGCGTGCCAGCCCGCACTGACCAGTTCGGCTGCGCCGGTCGGAGTCGGTGCGCGGAGATCGGCGGCGAAGTCGGCGATGGTGAAATCGGTCTCGTGGCCGATGCCGCTGACGACGGGCAGCGGACAAGCACGCAGCGCGCGGGCGAGTGCTTCGTCGTTGAAGGACCACAGATCTTCCAGGCTGCCGCCGCCGCGCACCAGCAGCAGCACGTCGATGCCGTCCCGGGCTGCGCGCCTGCCTGCGGCGGCGACGGCCTGCACAAGGCGTGGCGCGGCGTCCGCGCCTTGAACGGGCGCGGGATACAGCACCAGCGGCAAATGTGGCGCGCGCCTGGCCAGCGTCACCAGCACGTCGCGCAACGCGGCGGCGGCGGGCGAGGTGACGAGGCCGATACCGCGCGGAAAGCGGGGAAGGGGGCGCTTGATGCCGGCATCGAACAGGCCTTCGGCTGCAAGCCTGTCCTTGAGCTGGTTGAAAGCCTCGAACAGGTTGCCGATGCCGGCCTGGCGGACGCTCTCTATATTGAGCTGGTAGTCGCCGCGTGCCTCGTACAGCGTCGCCAGGGCGCGCACTTCGATCCGCATGCCGTTTTCGGGGCGGAAAGGAAGCAGTTGGGCCTTGTTGCGCCACATCGCGCAACGCACCTGTGCATCGCTGTCCTTGAGGGTGAAATAGAGGTGGCCCGATGCCGCCCGGGTGAGATTGGATATCTCGCCGCCGATCCACATCAGCGGCAGGGCCGCCTCCAGCGCCTGGCGGGCGAGACGGTTGAGCGCGGACACCGTAAGTATCGGAGCGGACAGCATTCCAGTCATGCGAATAGCATCGCCAGGGGCGTGAGGGAGGATCGGAGAAGCGCGGATTGTAGCGGAATCCACAGCGTGGCCGGACTGTCAAGTGCCGCGCAGCAAGTCCTTGATCTACAAGGGGTGTTTAAATAACTATTTGTTTTTATTGAAAAATAAATATTGCACAAATTTTCATCGGAGTGTCTGGATGCTTGCTGCGACGGGCTTTGAGGCCCACATCCAGAAAAAACCCACAAACTTATCCACAGGTTTTGTGGATTGCTTGGCGGGCGGTCCGAAAGCGGAATAAACGGAGCGGAGGCCGGTTTGGCATATTCCGTATGAAAGCCCGGGCAAGGCACGAACCGGAACATATTCCACGTTCCGACGCGTGTCTTGCTTGTCGCCGCCGGCTTGCGGGCGCTAAAGTTCCGCCTTTGCGGAAAAGGGGAGTTGCCAGCGTGTTCGCGATCATCCAGGAAGTGGGCTGGCCGATCTGGCCGTTGATTCTTGCTTCGGTCGTGGCGCTGGCGCTGATCATCGAGCGTTCGGTCTCCCTGCGGCGCTCTCGCGTGGTGCCGCCGGGGCTGCTTCAGAACGTGCTCGACGACCTGCGCAAGCAAGGCGTCTCGGATGCGATGGTCGAGCGCGTCAATGCGCATTCTCCGCTTGGCCGCGTGCTGGCGGCGGGGCTGCGCAACGTCAGCAGCTCTCGCGAGGTCATGAAGGAGTCGATCGAGGAAACCGGGCGCGCGGTCGCGCACGAGCTCGAACGCTATCTGACCACGCTCGGCACAGTCGCGGCGATCAGCCCGCTGCTGGGCTTGTTCGGCACCATCATCGGCATGATCGACATCTTCGCTTCGCAGGGCGTCAATGGCGCCAACCCTGCCCAGCTTGCCCAGGGCATCTCGATCGCGCTGTATACCACCGGCCTCGGCCTGATCATCGCGATTCCGGCGATGATCTTCTGGCGCCACTTCCGCGCCCTCGTCGACAGCTTCGTCATCGACATGGAGCAGCAGGCGGTGAAGCTGGTCGAAGTGGCGCACGGCGAACGGCGCGGCTGAGGCTCCAGGCATGAACTTCCGCCGCGGCAGCCGCAGTGAAGAGCCGGAGATCAACCTGATCCCGCTGATCGACGTCGTGCTCGTCATCATCATCTTCCTGATGCTGACGACGACCTTTTCAAAAGTGTCCGGGCTCGAGATCAACCTGCCGTCGGCCGAGGGGGACGGTGTCGATGCCGTGCCCAACGAGATACTCGTCGCGGTGACTGCGGCCGGCGAAGTGCTGGTCGAACCGCCAGCCGGTCGCCGAACCGAGCGTCGAATCACTGGCGGCGGCGTTGGGCAAGGCTGCGCCGGGAGGTGGCGCCGAGCCGGTGATCGTGATCAATGCCGATGCCAAGGCGGCGCACCAGAGCGTCATCGATGTGATGCAGGCTGCCCAGCGCGCTGGTTTCAGCCACGTGACCTTCGCCACCCAGGCTCCGGCACAGTGAGCCGCTGAGGGGGCACGGTCAATGGCGGCCCAGGCTCCGGCCTTCTGGCACAGGCGCGGCTTTCCGGCCCGGCTGCTGCAGCCCTTGTCCTGGCTGTTCGGGGCGTTGGCGCAGCACCGTCGCCAGACGACTCGGCCAGAGAAGTTATCTGTGCCGGTGATCGTCGTCGGCAACATCGCCGTCGGCGGCAGCGGCAAGACGCCGGTGGTGCAGTGGCTGGTCGCGCAATTGAGCGCAGCAGGCCATTGCCCCGGCATCGTCAGCCGCGGGCATGGCGGCCGGATCGAGGGCGTGGCCGAAGTTCCGGCCGATGGCGACCCAGCCGTCTATGGCGACGAGCCGGTGCTGCTGGCCGCGACCTGCGCCTGTCCCCTCGTCGTTGGCCGTGATCGGCCGGCGGCGGCACGCGAACTGCTGCGCCTGCATCCCGAATGCGACGTGATCGTGGCCGACGACGGAATGCAGCATTACCGCCTCGGGCGCGACGTCGAGATCGCCGTGGTCGATCCCGCCATTCTGGGCAATGGGCTGCTGCTGCCTGCCGGACCCTTGCGCGAGCCGGTCGGGCGCCTGGCTGAAGTCGATGTCGTAATCGCCCATGGCGTGCTGCCACCGGCACTGGTTGCGGTGCTTGGTGACGTGCCGGTGTTCCCCATGCAGTTGCGGGGGGCTGCCTTGCGCTCGCTCGGGGAACCGCGCCGAAGCCTCGAGCTGGAGGCACTGCGTGGCCGTCGCGTGCATGCGGTGGCGGGCATCGGCCGGCCGCAGCGTTTTTTCGAGCAACTCGAAGCTGCTGGCCTGGTGGTATTGCGACATCCCTTTCCTGACCACCATGTTTTCACGCCGCCGGATCTGGTTTTCGCCGAGGTTTTGCCGACCCTGATGACGGCCAAGGATGCGGTAAAATGCCGGACTTTCGCGCCCGAAGACTGCTGGGAGTTCCCGGTCGAGGCGCAAATCGGTTCGGGCGCTGCCGAACGCATTCTGGAGATACTGGAGCATGGACGCACGTCTGCTTGAAATCCTCGTCTGCCCGCTGTGCAAGGGGCCGCTGGACTACCTGAAGGGCAAGCAGGAGCTGGTGTGCAAGGGCGACCGCCTTGCCTTCCCGATCCGCGACGACATTCCGGTGATGCTCGACGAGGAAGCGCGCGCGATGAGCGCCGAGGAAGTTGACGCCCTGCGCGCATGACGGGAGCGCCCGAGGTGAGCACTTCCTTCCGTATCGTCATTCCGGCCCGCCATGCGTCGACCCGCCTGCCGGGCAAGCCGCTGGCGGACATCTGCGGCAAGCCGATGATCGTGCGCGTGCTCGAACGTGTGGCCGCGGCTGGCGCACAGGAAGTCCTGGTGGCGACCGACCATGAAGGTGTCCGTGACGCGGTGCTGGCTGCGGGCGGCGAAGTGGTGATGACGCGCGCAGATCACCCCAGCGGAACCGACCGTCTTGCGGAAGTGGCGATGCTGCGCGGCTGGAGCGACGAGGACATCGTCGTCAACGTGCAGGGTGACGAGCCGCTGATCGACCCGGACATCGTGTCGGCGGTGGCTGCCGTGCTGGGCGCGGATGCGGAAGCCGCGATCGCCACTGCAGCGCATGCGCTGGCCGGGGCGGACGAGGCTTTCAACCCGAACGTGGTCAAGGTGGTGTGCGACGCCGCCGGCCGGGCGCTGTATTTTTCGCGTGCGCCGATTCCCTGGGCACGCGATGCCTTTGCCGCCGGATTCGATTCCTTGCCTGCTGGCTTGCCGAAGGGCCTGCCGATGCTGCGCCATGTCGGCCTGTATGCCTACCGGGTGGGTTTCCTGCGCCGTTATGCCGGATTGGCGCCGTCGCCGATCGAGCACTGGGAGGCGCTGGAGCAATTGCGCGCGCTATGGCACGGCTACCGCATCCGCGTGCTCGAACTGGCGGCCGCTCCGGCGGCTGGCGTCGATACGCCGGAGGATCTGGCGCGCGTCAGGCAGTCGTTTCGCATCGAAGGGGTTTGACCGACGGCCACGTGTCGGATAACTTCGCAGGGTTTCGCATAAACGTATAAACAAAGTGGCCGTGCCACACGGCCGATATTCTTTTCTTCGGGAGGGTGTATGCGACTGATTCTGTTGGGACCGCCGGGAGCGGGCAAGGGCACGCAGGCCAACTTCATCAAGGAGAAGTTCGGCATTCCGCAGATTTCGACCGGTGACATGCTGCGCGCCGCGGTCAAGGCCGGCACGCCGCTCGGCATCGAGGCCAAGAAGGTGATGGACGCTGGCGGCCTGGTGTCCGACGACATCATCATCGGCCTGGTCAAGGACCGCCTGCAGCAGCCCGACTGTCAGGCTGGCTACATGTTCGACGGCTTCCCGCGTACCATTCCGCAGGCCGACGCGATGAAGGAGGCCGGCGTGCCGATCGATTTCGTGCTCGAGATCGACGTGCCCGACAGCGAGATCGTCGAACGCATGAGCGGCCGCCGCGCTCACCTGGCCTCGGGCCGCACCTACCACGTCAAGTACAACCCGCCCAAGGTCGAAGGCAAGGACGACGTCACCGGCGAAGACCTTGTACAGCGTGACGACGACAAGGAAGAGACGGTCAAGAAGCGCCTCGACGTCTACCACGCCCAGACCAAGCCGCTGGTCGAGTACTACAGCAAGTGGGCGGCTGCGGGCGACGCCAAGGCACCGAAGGTGCGCAAGATCGAAGGCCTGGGCGCGGTCGAGGACATCACCGCGCGTGCGTTCGAAGCGCTGAAGTAAACGCGCAGTCCACATTCCTGACGGCCGGCTCCCGCGGTGGGACCGGCCGTTTTGTTTGCCTTTCAAGATCTGGCTGCTTCCATCATGGCGCGATCGAATCTTCTCTACGCTCATTCCGGCGGCGTCACCGCCGTCATCAATGCCACGGCGAGTGCGGTGATCGGCGCCGCACGCGCCCATCCCGAACGCATCGGCAAGGTCCTGGCCGCCCATCGCGGCATTCTCGGCGTGCTGGCGGAAGACCTGATCGATACCTCGGCGCTGGACGACGCGGCATTGCAGCGCCTGTCGCTGCGCCCGGGCGGCGCATTCGGCTCCTGCCGTTTCGATCTGCCGCCCGGCGACACTCCGGACGGCAAGCGGGTGATGGACAGATTGTTCGAAGTCTTCGCCGCGCACGATATCGGCCATTTCATCTACAACGGCGGCAACGGTTCGATGGACGTCGTCGGGCGCCTGCGCGACGCGGCGCAGGAGCGCGCTTATCCGCTGGCCTGCATCGGTGCGCCGAAGACGGTGGATAACGACATCGTCGGCACCGACTGCTGCCCGGGTTTCGGCTCGGCGGCGAAATACCTCGCGACCTCGATGCTGGAGGCCGGCCTGGACATCCGCTCGATGGTCGGCAGCCGTGGCAGCGTGTTCGTGATGGAGGTGATGGGGCGCAATACCGGCTGGCTTGCGGCGGCGACCGCGCTGGCCGCCGGCGGCGACGCCGATGCGCCGCCGCACATCGTGCTGGTGCCGGAGGCGGGTTTCGACGAGGAGGCGTTCCTGGCCGAGGTCCGGCGCGTCACCGAGCGCCTGGGCTATTGCGCGATCACGGTCGCCGAAGGCATCCGCAACGCCGACGGCAGCCTGATCATGGAGAAATCGCGCGACTCGCGCGGCTACGTCCAGCTCGGCGGTGCGGGCTCGGCCGTTGCGCGCATGATCCATGAGCGCCTGGGCTACAAGTTCCACTGGGCGATTCCCGACTATCTGCAGCGCGCCGGCGGCCATTGGTTGTCGGCAGTTGACCGGGAGCAGGCGCTGGCGGTCGGGCGGGCAGCGGTCGAGATGGCGATCGACGGGCGCAATGGCTGCTTTCCGACGATCCGGCGAATCAGCGATGCACCTTATCGCTGGGAAATCGGTGTCGAGGATGCCGCCGCCATCGCCAACCTGGAGCGTGCGCTGCCAGCGGCCTTCGTGCGCGCCGACGGCCTGCACGTCACGGCAGCGGCCTGCGACTACATCCGGCCGTTGATCGAAGGCGAGGTATTGCAGCCCGCCGCGGGCGGCCTGCCTGCCTACGGGGAGCTCAGCTTGCCGCCCGTGGGTTGCCGGCTGCCGCCGTGGCAGGGGTAGAAATCACGCGCCGCCGGCGCAGGTCCGCGCTTGAGCCGGCTGACACGGACGTTCAGGCGCTGGCAGGCAGGGCGTCGGTGCTGCCTTCGATCGGGCGTTCCGGCATGTAGGCGGCGATCTGGCACAGGATCGCGGCGACGTAGGGGATGCACTGCAGGCACAGGATGCCGACCCACAATTGCGTTTCCAGGTTGTCGATGCCGCGCTGGGCGACCAGCGTGGCGGCGCCGAGCAGCAGCGCCACCAGCATGCCGATCTCCTCGCGGATCGGGTTGAAGAAGGCAAGTGCGCCGCCGCTCTGCCAGCCCTTGGGCGTGACGACGAACACACCCTTCTTCTTCACCAGCCCGGCGAACACGCCGCGGGCGATGGCATGGGCGAGGCCCACCGACAGGATCGAGGCGCCGAGGATGTCCTTCCACGGGCAGTCCATGGTGCGGCGGTACAGGATCGGGCCGAGCGCGGCCTTGAAGGCCATGAAGCCGAGGATGGGCAACGCCAGCGCAGTCACCGGCAGGCCGAAGGCCTTCGGGAACAGCAGGATGCCGAGCGTCCATGCCAGGCTGCCGAAGGCGAATACCAGTTGCAGGGCGTCGCCCAGCCAGGCGAACCAGCCGGTCAGGAAGTGGTAGCGCTGCGCCAGATTGAGATTGCTGCGGCCGATCATGTGCGGCAGGTGGGCCTTGAGGATCTGCATCGCGCCGAAGGCCCAGCGGAAGCGCTGGCTCTTGATCGCGGCAAAGCCGGACGGTGTCAGGCCGCGGCCGAGGATGTGATCGACGTAGCGGGTGTCGTAGCCCTTCTCGATCAGGCGCAGGCCGAGCTCGGTGTCCTCGCAGATGCACCATTCCGACCAGCCGCCGACTTCTTCCAGCGCCAGGCGGCGCACCAGCGTCATGGTGCCGTGCTGGATCAGCGCGTTGCGTTCGTTGCGGTGGTGCATGCCGATGCGGAAGAAGCCGTCGAACTCCCAGTTGCACATGCGCTTGAAAGGCTGGCCTTCCCAGTCGCGGTGGGCCTGGGGAGCCTGCACGACGGCGACGTCGGGCTTGTCGAAGTGCGGGATCAGGCTGGCCAGCCAGTCGGGATCGACGACGTAGTCGGCATCGACCACGCCGACCACTTCGGCGCGCGGGTCGGTGACCTTGAGGCCGTAGTTCAGCGCGCCGGCCTTGAAACCGGGCCAGTTGGCGAGATGGAAGAAGCGGAAGCGCGGGCCGAGTTCGGCACAGCGTTTTTCCAGCGGCTTCCACAGTGCTTTGTCGCGGGTGTTGTCGTCCAGAATCAGCACTTCGAAATTCTGGTAGTTCATCTTGGCCAGGCTGTCGATGGTGGCGATCACCATCTCCGGCGGTTCGTTGTAACAGGCCAGGTGCACCGAGACGAAAGGCTGTTCGTCCGGGGCATGCGGCGGCAGCGGCATGAAGCGGCGCTGCCATTTCTTCTTGAACAGCATCTCGCCGAATTCGAAACCATGTGACAGCAGCACCGCGGCGGTCAGGATGGTGGCGCTGATCAGCAGGCCGAGGCCGATGAGGTCGCGTTGTGTGAGGTAGTAGTTGACCGGCACGTTGAGGCCGACGATCAGCGTCGACACACAGGCCTGGATCAGGCCGGCCAGGAAGATGCGGCCGGCGATGTTCCAGTCGGACAGGAAGAAGGCCACCAGGAACATCGGCAGAATGGCGAGTGCCGCCGCGTTCATGGCCTTCTTCGACCAGTGCGGGTCGCGTTCGATGACGCCTTCGAGGGCGAATTTCTGCTCGCGGTCGGCGTTGTACATACCCCAGTAGGGACCGGCCCAGCCTTCGACATCGACTTTCCAGGGCTGGTCGATCGCTTCCATCAGGAAGTAGTTGACGCGCGGGGTGCGGGGGTGGGCAAGGAACTCGCGGATGACGCGGGCCTGGTTGTCGAGCGAGGGTATTGCTGCACCCAGGGTCGGCCCCTTGCTCGGCCAGCCGATTTCGCCGACCACGATCTTCTTGCGCGGAAAGGTCCTGGCCAGTTCGTCGTAGCGCTGGAAGGCGTATTCGACAGCGGCTTCGGCCGGCACGCCTTCGTGGTAGGGCAGCAGGTGGACGGTGATGTAGTTGACGTGCTCGACCAGTTCCGGATAGCGCAGCCAGACGTGCCAGGGCTCCGCAGTTGACACCGGCTTGCGCACGGCCTTTCGGACGCGGTCGAGGTAGCCGATGATGTCCTCGGGTTTCAGGTCGCCGCGCAGGATGGATTCGTTGCCGACCATCAGCCGCTCGACGTGGCGCATCTTGCGCGCGGCTTCGATCAGGGCCTCGATTTCACGCTCGTTCTTTTCCAGATCGGGGTCCAGCCAGGCACCGGCAGTGACGTTCATGTCGCGCTCGCCGGCGAGCACCAGCAGCTCGGGCATGTCGGTGACGCCGTAGGTGCGCAGGCCATCCGACTTGCGGGCGAGCAGGTCGAGGTCGGCGGCCAGTTCATCGCGCGTGGGAGAGTCGCCTTTCAGCGGACTCTGGTCGCGTTGGTAGCCGTTGTAGGCGAAGCCCTTGATGCTTTGGTTGGTGCTGATGAATTCGGCGCCGCGGTTGAATTGCTGCCAGATCCAGTATTGGAGGAACGCGACTCCCGCAGCGATGGCGATGGCGATCGCGATGCGATAGAGGAGTGAGGCGGCCTGTTTCATGTTCGAATCCTGAGCGGCGTGGAGATGATGCCGAAAAACGGGTAAAACGCTGAAAAACGGAAAGCCCGTGCGTTTGCACCAAGCGTGGTGGTCTGCCAGTACGGCTGTTGCGTTGCACAAATGTTTTCGGCTGGGCCATGGGGTATGGTCGAAAACCTTTCCGCAGATGCCGGGTGCCGGCATTTTATGCACGTTTTCAGCTGCTTACGAGCTGCATTCGGTGCCAATTTGCAACATCGTGCGAGATTGTGGCTGAAGGGCTGTTTTACAAGGAAAAGGTGGGATGAGGCAGAATAATTTGGGCAAATATGGTGTTGCAGCAATCCTGCTTTCGGCTGTGCTGGTATTGGCTTTCGCCTGGGGAGTGCGTCATGGCCTGCTGGAAAACGGGGTGTTGCCGCGCGACTGCACCCTGCCGGATGCGCATCGCGGCCTATGCCTGTTCAAGACTGTTCTGGTGGAAAGTTTTATGGACCAGCGCATGGGCTGGTTCAGCCTTGCCTGCGGCGGGCTGGCTTTCGTGCTGGGCTGGAGGCCGCTGGCCTGGGCCGGCTGGCTGAGCGGCCTGGCTGGACTGGTGTTCTACAGTTACGACCCGGCCTCCGTCGGTGCCCTGCTGTCACTGCTGGTGCTTGCCCGCCCCAGGCAGGGAACGGGCGATCGGCGGCAGGGCGAGGAGGAGGCCGGTGGCCAGCCAGGCGATGGCCTGGGGGTTGGCCGGCTCGGTTAACCAGCGCCCGATCACCGAGACCGCGATGATGGCGGCGCAGATGCGCTCGGCACGGCCATGCGCAGCCTGTGCCCGGCCGAGCGCGCCGAGCAGTGCAGCGGGGCCGAGATAGAGCAGGGTGGGGAAGTCGCGGTAGCGGGCGTTGACGAACAGCAGCAAGGCGGCGATGGCGGCTGCGAACAGCAGCAGACCGCGCAGCAAGCCAAGCGCTCCGTCCGGCCAGAAGCTGGTGGAGGGCTGGCGCAGCGTCCGCCATGCCTGCTCGGCACTGGGTATTTCATTACCACGCCATGCGGCGAAGGATGCCGCGAACAGGATGGCGAGCAGTGCTACGCCACCAAGCACCGTCCATTCGAGCACGTCGCGGTAGGCGAGGTGTGCGTGTTCGGCATGAAGCACGGCGATGAGACCAGTCGTGGCGCCGAGGACGATCAGGGCTGCGCGCCTCAAGGAGCCGCCCCAGGCGGTGCCAAGGCTCAGCAGCAGGCCTGCTGCCGCACCGGCGGCGAGGCCTGCAATGACACTGCCCAGACCGGAACGCTCCGCCACCGGGCCGGCGAACGGAAATTTCGGCTCCAGCGTCGAGGCGTCCAGCATGCCCCAGTAGCCGCCCACCGTGCCTTCCAGCCGGCGTTTCCAGGGCTGGTCGATGGCTTCGATCAGGTTGTAGTCCCAGCCCTGTGCATGGGCCTGGTGGACGAATTCCCTTACATATCGCGCTTGGTTCACCTGTGATGGGCGTGACTCCTCGCGCTGGCGTCCCTGGCTGGGCCAGCCGGTTTCTCCGATCAGGATGTGCTTGCCGGCGAAGTGTTCGCCGACGTGCCTGCGGGTTGCAGCAACGTGTTCGAGCGCATCTTCGATGTTGACCGGTTCGTCTTCCCAGAAAGGCAGGATATGCACGGTGACGAAGTTGACCTCCTGCGCCAGGCTGTCGTGCCGTGTCCAGAACTCCCACACGTCGGCATAGGTGACCGGCACTCGGGCGCGCGACTTGGCCTCGCGGATCAGGGCGCGCATCTCGTCTTCGCTGCGTTCGCGGCGCAGCAGAACCTCATTGCCGACGATCAGGGCGCGAACGACGTCGGAATTGGCATTGGCAAGCTCGATGGCGCGATCGAGCTCGGCGGCGTTCTTGTCGCGGTCATAGCCGATCCAGGCGCCGAGCAGAACCTGGACGCCCGCTTGCCGTGCGATTTCCGGCACCTGCTCCAGGCCTTGGTTCACCGAATAGAGGCGGACGCAATCGGTGATGCTGGCCAGGGCGCTGAGATCGGCATGGATCTGCTCGCGGGAAATGCGTAGTTCCGGATCGAAGGGCGTCTGCCCCGGACGGTGGTAGGGGGCGTAGGAGACGCACTTCAGCTTCTCGCCGCCGGCCAGTTGAAGGTCGTGCATCTGCACCGGACGGATCTGCCAGCCGACCCATGCGAGCAGGCCGGCAAGCAGGGTGAGGTGGCAAAGCAGCAAGGTGAGCCATAGAGGCTTGCGGTCATCGTGGAGCTTCGGCATGGCAGGGCGGGCGATGGGGAATGACACGGCTTGGCATTGAAAAAAGAAGCCACGCCCCGGGTGAGGCGTGGCTTCGGTACGGCTGGCGCGGATTCTACCTGACTCAGCTTTCGCTTTCGTAGTCGCTCATCGGCACGCAGGCGCAGAACAGGTTGCGGTCGCCATAGACGTCGTCGATGCGATTGACGCTCGGCCAGAACTTGTTTTCCGCCACCCAGGGCAGCGGGAACACCGCCTGCTCGCGCGAGTACGGGCGAGACCATTCGCCGATGAAGTCGGCCTGGGTGTGGGGCGCGTTCTTCAGCGGATTGTCGTCCGCCGGCCAGCTGCCGTTCTCGATCTGGCGGATTTCCTCGCGGATCGCGATCATCGCGTCGGCGAAGCGCTCCAGTTCGTGCAGGTCTTCCGACTCGGTCGGCTCGACCATGATGGTGCCGGCCACCGGGAAGGACATCGTCGGCGCGTGGAAGCCGTAGTCCATCAGGCGCTTGGCGATGTCGACCTCGCTGATGCCGGTCGCCGCCTTGATCGGGCGGATGTCGAGGATGCACTCGTGGGCGACGCGGCCCTGGCTGCCGGTGTAGAGCACCGGGTAGTGCTGCTGCAGCCGCGTGGCGAGATAGTTGGCGTTGAGGATCGCCACTTCGGTGGCACGCTTCAGCCCTTCGCCGCCCATCATCGTGATGTACATCCACGAGATCGGCAGGATGCTGGCCGAGCCGAAGGGCGCGGCGGAAACGGCGCCCTGGCCGAGGTTGGCCCGTCCGGCGCCGCCGGTCGGCTGCACGACGTGGTCGGCCATGAAGGGCGCGAGGTGCGCCGCCAGTGCGATCGGCCCCATGCCCGGCCCGCCGCCGCCGTGCGGGATGCAGAAGGTCTTGTGCAGGTTCATGTGGGTGACGTCGGCGCCGATCGTGGCGGGCGAGGTCAGCCCGACCTGGGCGTTGAGGTTGGCGCCGTCCATGTAGACCTGGCCTCCGTGGGCATGGACGATCGCGCAGATCTCGCGGATCGACTCCTCGAACACGCCGTGGGTCGAGGGGTAGGTGATCATCAGCGCGGCGAGCCTGCCGGCGTGCTGCTCGGCTTTCGCCTTCAGGTCGGCGACATCGACGTTGCCGTTGTCGTCGCAATCGACGACGACCACCTGCATGCCGCACATCTGTGCGGTGGCGGGGTTGGTGCCGTGGGCCGAGCGCGGGATCAGGCAGACCGTGCGCTGGGTATCGCCGCGGCTGGCGTGGTAGCGCGCGATCGCCACCAGGCCGGCGTATTCGCCCTGGGCGCCGGAGTTGGGCTGCATGCAGACCGCCGGGAGGCCGGTGATGGCGCGCAGGTAGTCGGCCAAGCCTTCGATCATCTCGAGATAGCCCGCAGCCTGCTCGCGAGGAGCGAAGGGGTGCAGGTTGGCGAACTCGGGCCAGGTCACCGGGATCATCTCGCTGGTGGCGTTGAGCTTCATGGTGCATGAGCCGAGCGAGATCATCGAATGGTCGAGCGCGAGGTCGCGGTTCTGCAGCTTCTTCAGATAGCGCAGCATCTCGTGCTCGGTGTGGTGGGTGTTGAACACCGGATGCGCCAGGATCGCGTCGCCGCGCAGCAGCGCCGACGGGAGTCGGCCGCCGGCCTGGGCCACGCGCGCATCGAGCGCATCGACATCGGTAGTGGCGCCGAAGCAGCCCAGCACGACAGCGATGTCCTCGCGGGTGGTGGTTTCATCGACCGACAGGCCGAGGCGGCTGTCCGACACCCGGCGCAGGTTGTAGCCGGCGGCGAGGGCTGCGTCGGCAATGGCAGTGGTGCGCGGGCCGGTGTCGACTTCGATAGTGTCGAAGAAGGCATTGCTGCCGGCGTCGAAGCCGGCGTCGCGCAGCCCGGCGGCGAGCATCGCGGCGAAGCGGTGGATGCGCGCGGCGATGGTGCGCAGCCCCTGCGGGCCGTGATAGACGGCGTAGAAGCCGGCCATGTTGGCGAGCAGCACCTGGGAGGTGCAGATGTTGGAGTTCGCCTTCTCGCGGCGGATGTGCTGTTCGCGCGTCTGCAGCGCCATGCGCAGCGCGGTCTTGCCGCGGGCGTCCTTCGAGACGCCGATGATGCGGCCCGGCATCGAGCGCACATGGGCTTCGCGGGTGGCGAAGAAGGCGGCGTGCGGGCCGCCGAAGCCCATCGGCACGCCGAAGCGCTGCGCCGAGCCGAGCGCGATGTCCGCCCCCATGGCGCCCGGGCTCTTGAGCAGCACCAGCGCCATCAGGTCGGAGGCGACGGCGACGACGGTGCCCTTGGCCTTGGCCGCAGCGATGGTTTCGCTCAGGTCCGTGACTTCGCCGCGGGCGTTCGGGTATTGCAGCAGCGCGCCGAAGACCTCGTGCAGGGCGGCATCCTCCGCCTTGCCGAACACCAGTTCATAGCCGAAATAGTGGGCGCGGGTGCGGACCACGTCGATCGTCTGCGGGAAGCAGGCTTCGTCGATGAAGAAGGCGTTCGATTTGGACTTCGACACCCGGCGCGCCATCGTCATCGCCTCGGCGGCAGCGGTGGCCTCGTCCAGCAGCGAGGCGTTGGCGAGTTCCAGACCGGTGAGGTCGATCACCATCTGCTGGTAGGTCAGCAGCGCTTCGAGGCGGCCTTGCGAGATTTCGGCCTGGTAGGGCGTGTAGGCGGTGTACCAGCCCGGGTTTTCCATGACGTTGCGCAGGATCACCGCCGGCGTGTGCGTGCCGTAATAGCCCATGCCGATCATGGACTTGTTGACGACGTTGCGGTCGGCGATGGCCTTCAGCCTGGCGAGCGCCTCGTGTTCCGGCGTCGCCGCGGCGAGCGGCAGCGGCGCTTCGAGGCGGATGCCCGCGGGTACGGTCTGCTCGATCAGGGTGTCGAGATTGTCGACGCCGAGTGTCGCGCACATGCGTGCGACCTCGTCGGCGTTCGGTCCGAGATGGCGATGGATGAAGGCATCGCGCTGCTCCAGCCGGGCGAGCGGAGCAGAAAGCAGGGAGTCGGTCATGGTCGGTCGGAAAACTCGGGCGTGGGTGTTCAGGCCTGGGCGATTTCGGCGGCGTAGCCGGCGGCGTCCATCAGGGCATCGACATCGGCAGCATTGGCCGGCTTGAGCTTGAACAGCCAGTTGACGTAAGCGTCGGCATTGACGCTTTCGGGGGCGTCGGCCACGTCCTGGTTGGCGGCGATGATTTCGCCGGCGACGGGCGCGTAGATGTCGGATGCGGCCTTGACGGATTCGATCACGGCACATGCTTCGCCGGCGCTGACGCTGCGGCCGGCTTCGGGCAGTTCGAGGAAGACGACGTCACCCAGCGCCTCCTGGGCGTGGTCGGTGACGCCGATGGTCAGGTTGCCGTCGTCTTCGACGCGGATCCATTCGTGGGACTTGGTGTACTTCAGTTCGTTGGGGATGTTGCTCATGAGAGGTTCTCCGGACTGGATCGAATGAAGGGACCGGATGTTTGGCGACCGGTCCCGTGGAATGGTGCGTGTATGCTCAGACGAGCGGCTTGCCGTTGCGAACGAAGGGAAGCTTGACCGTACGGGCCTTCAGCCGCTTGCCGCGGATCTCGACTTCGACGTCTTCGCCTGCCTGTGTCGCAAGCGGGACGCGGACGAAGCCGATGGAGCGTTCGAGTGTCGGCGAAAAGCTGCCGCTGGTGGTTTCGCCTTCGCCGGCAGCCGTGAAGACCTTCATGTGGGCGCGCAGCACGCCCTTGTCCTCGAGGATCAGACCGAGCAGACGGCGGCTGGCAGGCACGGCTTCCAGCGCGGCGCGGCCGACGAAATCGCGGTTTTCGTCCTTCAGATCGACGGTCCAGGACAGGCCGGAATCCAGCGGCGAAACGCTCTCGTCCATGTCCTGCCCATACAGATTCATGCCGGCTTCCAGGCGCAGTGTGTCCCGCGCGCCCAGGCCGCAGGGCTTCACGCCGGCGGCGGCGAGGGTTTGCCACATGCTTTCCGCACGGCTTGCCGGCAGGGTGATTTCGAGGCCGTCTTCGCCGGTGTAGCCGGTGCGTGCGATCAGCAGCTCGCCGGCGCGAACGGCGCTGAACGCCGAGGGAAGGTCCTGTATGGACAGCTCGGGAATCGCAGTGCGGGCGCGTTCGATTGCCTGCGGGCCCTGGATTGCGATCATCGCCAGGTCGCGCCTGCTGGTCAGCGTCACGTTGGCGCCGGTGCCGGCGATGCGTGTGCGCATCCAGGCGACGTCCTTGTCGGCCGTGCCGGCATTGACAACGATGCGGTAGTCGTCGGCGCCGAAGCGATAGACGATCAGGTCGTCGATGACACCGCCTCGTTCATTGAGCATGCAGGAGTACAAGGCCTTGCCAGTGTCGTTCAGCTTGGCGACATCGTTGGCAAGCAGGCCGCGCAGGAAGGGCGTTGCGTCTGGGCCGCTCAGGTCGAGCGCGAGCATGTGCGATACGTCGAACATTCCGGCATCGCGGCGCACCGCGTGATGCTCCTCGATCTGCGAGCCATAGTTGACCGGCATGTCCCAGCCGGCGAAGTCGACCATGCGTGCTCCGGCGGCGACATGGGTTGCGTGGAGCGGGGTATGCCTGGAAGGGGTGCTCATGGTTGCGGCTCCGGTAGTCGTGAACGAAAAAGGGCGAACGCGGCCAGTGTGCCGGATTCGCCCCATCTGTCCCTTGTACCTGAGAGATTTCGCCCTGAGCCGCTGCGTCAAGCGCATCTATATATATAGATAGATGTTCCTGGACGTTGAGTGCGGCAAAGATCCGGGCGGTGCCCCTTCGGTGGGTGCGTCACGCCGTCGGGCGCCCGCACCGCTCTCCAGACTTGTACTTCGCACGCGGTCCTTTTGCCTGAGCGGTTCCGGGGGGTTGCGCCTTCGGCGACTCCGAGTCGGGAGTTCTCTCCCGCGTGTCGCGCGCAAGATAGCACATCGCGGCATGGCGTGAACAGCATGACTCACGTTGATGGCGCGATCGTGAGCGCCTTTCCTCGGTGCTTGTGGGTACTGCCTCCGCCCGGAGGCGTGCGTTGCGACGGCGGTGTGCCGGGAAAATTCGGGCGAGCTTCATTTTGTGCTTGTGCTTTCCGTTTCAGTGTCTATAATGCCGATCTTTCTCGCGGTGCCCGGGTGATTTTGGCGGGTGTTGCGGGGGTTGCGGTTGGTTTTGGAAGCGGTTTTTTTCGGGTTTTCTTTTTTTGTTGTGTTGAAGAAAGTTTCCCGGGTGGTTCGACAGGTTGTTGGATGTTGATCATAATCTCGCTTCTGTGCTGACCGGCACGGATCTTTAAAAACTTGAACAACCGATAAGTGTGGGTGCTTGGTGGTTGTGGTCTCGGTGGCTTCGGCCACGGTTTCACAATGATTAGGTGCTCATACTGCAAGTCAGTATTTTGAGTACTTTGTAGGATTGAACTTAAGAGTTTGATCCTGGCTCAGATTGAACGCTGGCGGCATGCTTTACACATGCAAGTCGAACGGCAGCGCGGGCTTCGGCCTGGCGGCGAGTGGCGAACGGGTGAGTAATGCATCGGAACGTACCCAGTCGTGGGGGATAACACATCGAAAGATGTGCTAATACCGCATACGTCCTGAGGGAGAAAGCGGGGGACCTTCGGGCCTCGCGCGATTGGAGCGGCCGATGTCAGATTAGCTAGTAGGTGGGGTAAAGGCCCACCTAGGCGACGATCTGTAGCGGGTCTGAGAGGATGATCCGCCACACTGGGACTGAGACACGGCCCAGACTCCTACGGGAGGCAGCAGTGGGGAATTTTGGACAATGGGGGCAACCCTGATCCAGCCATGCCGCGTGAGTGAAGAAGGCCTTCGGGTTGTAAAGCTCTTTCGGCCGGGAAGAAATCGCATCTTTTAATAGAGGGTGTGGATGACGGTACCGGACTAAGAAGCACCGGCTAACTACGTGCCAGCAGCCGCGGTAATACGTAGGGTGCGAGCGTTAATCGGAATTACTGGGCGTAAAGCGTGCGCAGGCGGTTTGCCAAGACAGGCGTGAAATCCCCGGGCTTAACCTGGGAACTGCGCTTGTGACTGGCAGGCTAGAGTACGGCAGAGGGGGGTGGAATTCCACGTGTAGCAGTGAAATGCGTAGAGATGTGGAGGAACACCGATGGCGAAGGCAGCCCCCTGGGCCTGTACTGACGCTCATGCACGAAAGCGTGGGGAGCAAACAGGATTAGATACCCTGGTAGTCCACGCCCTAAACGATGTCGACTAGTCGTTCGGAGCAGCAATGCACTGAGTGACGCAGCTAACGCGTGAAGTCAACCGCCTGGGGAGTACGGCCGCAAGGTTAAAACTCAAAGGAATTGACGGGGACCCGCACAAGCGGTGGATGATGTGGATTAATTCGATGCAACGCGAAAAACCTTACCTACCCTTGACATGTCTGGAATCTTGCTGAGAGGCGAGAGTGCCTTCGGGAGCCAGAACACAGGTGCTGCATGGCTGTCGTCAGCTCGTGTCGTGAGATGTTGGGTTAAGTCCCGCAACGAGCGCAACCCTTGTCACTAGTTGCCATCATTTGGTTGGGCACTCTAGTGAGACTGCCGGTGACAAACCGGAGGAAGGTGGGGATGACGTCAAGTCCTCATGGCCCTTATGGGTAGGGCTTCACACGTCATACAATGGTCGGTACAGAGGGTTGCCAAGCCGCGAGGTGGAGCCAATCCCTTAAAGCCGATCGTAGTCCGGATCGTAGTCTGCAACTCGACTACGTGAAGTCGGAATCGCTAGTAATCGCAGATCAGCATGCTGCGGTGAATACGTTCCCGGGTCTTGTACACACCGCCCGTCACACCATGGGAGTGGGTTTCACCAGAAGTAGGTAGCTTAACCTTCGGGGGGGCGCTTACCACGGTGAGATTCATGACTGGGGTGAAGTCGTAACAAGGTAGCCGTATCGGAAGGTGCGGCTGGATCACCTCCTTTCAAGAGAAAAGAGGTCATGGTTGCCAAGTATCCACAACTTATCGGTTGTTCAGGCGAAGAGCCTCGAAGTGCATGAGAGGGTCTGTAGCTCAGCTGGTTAGAGCACCGTCTTGATAAGGCGGGGGTCGTTGGTTCGAACCCAACCAGACCCACCAGAGTTTTAGGTTGCTCCGAATCAAGTTTGCTTGAGACAAGGGGGCTGTAGCTCAGCTGGGAGAGCGGCGGCTTTGCAAGCCGTAGGTCGTCGGTTCGATCCCGACCAGCTCCACCAGGTCATGTGTGTTTCGGGAAGTCAGAGATGGTGTTTGGATAGACACCATCTCTGACTTCTTGATCGGCGAGAAGCCGGTTTGAGGTTTGCTCTTTAACAAAGTGGAAGAAGTGTAGTACGCATCGAGCCGGTGCGTACTGCAGTTGTGTGATTGCATTGGCTCAGACTGCGTTGTCAGCACAGTTTGGGCCGCACAAACGAGTTCGACCTGTGACAGGGGTGCTTCATTGAGGCACCAAGGTTATAGGATCAAGCGACTAAGTGCATGTGGTGGATGCCTTGGCGATCACAGGCGATGAAGGACGTGTAAGCCTGCGAAAAGCGTGGGGGAGCTGGCAATAGAGCTTTGATCCCACGATGTCCGAATGGGGAAACCCGGCCCGCAAGGGTCATCCCTGGCTCAATACATAGGCCAGAGGAGGCGAACGCGGCGAACTGAAACATCTAAGTAGCCGCAGGAACAGAAATCAACCGAGATTCCGCAAGTAGTGGCGAGCGAACGCGGAGTAGCCTGCACGACTAAACCATCAGCTTAGCAAAACGGTCTGGAAAGTCCGACGATACAGGGTGATAGTCCCGTATGCGAAAAGCCGGTGGCGGGTCTGAGCGTGCGACAAGTAGGGCGGGACACGTGTAATCCTGTCTGAAGATGGGGGGACCATCCTCCAAGGCTAAATACTCGTGATCGACCGATAGTGAACCAGTACCGTGAGGGAAAGGCGAAAAGAACCCCGGGAGGGGAGTGAAATAGATCCTGAAACCGCATGCATACAAACAGTGGGAGCCTCGAAAGGGGTGACTGCGTACCTTTTGTATAATGGGTCAGCGACTTACGTTCAGTAGCGAGCTTAACCGAATAGGGGAGGCGTAGCGAAAGCGAGTCTGATAAGGGCGTCGTAGTTGCTGGGCGTAGACCCGAAACCGGATGATCTATCCATGGCCAGGATGAAGGTGCCGTAACAGGTACTGGAGGTCCGAACCCACTAACGTTGAAAAGTTAGGGGATGAGCTGTGGATAGGGGTGAAAGGCTAAACAAATCCGGAAATAGCTGGTTCTCCCCGAAAACTATTTAGGTAGTGCGTCGTACGGACACTTGCGGGGGTAGAGCACTGTAATCGTTGGGGGGGTCACTGCGATCTACCCCGCGATAGCAAACTCCGAATACCGCAAAGTGATATACGGCAGACAGACATCGGGTGCTAACGTCCGGTGTCAAGAGGGAAACAACCCAGACCGCCAGCTAAGGTCCCAAATGCATGGCTAAGTGGCAAACGAGGTGGGAAGGCACAGACAGCTAGGAGGTTGGCTTAGAAGCAGCCACCCTTTAAAGAAAGCGTAATAGCTCACTAGTCGAGTCGTCCTGCGCGGAAGATGTAACGGGGCTCAAGCCATGAACCGAAGCTGCGGATGTGTCTTTGACACGTGGTAGGGGAGCGTTCCGTAGGCCTGCGAAGGTGTCTCGTAAGGGATGCTGGAGGTATCGGAAGTGCGAATGCTGACATGAGTAGCGATAAAGGGTGTGAAAAGCACCCTCGCCGTAAGCCCAAGGTTTCCTGCGCAACGTTCATCGGCGCAGGGTGAGTCGGCCCCTAAGGCGAGGCAGAAATGCGTAGTCGATGGGAAACAGGTCAATATTCCTGTACCGGTTTTAGATGCGATGGGGGGACGGAGAAGGTTAGGTTGGCCATCTGTTGGAATAGGTGGTTCAAGCGTGTAGGCGTGCCCGGTAGGCAAATCCGCCGGGCTGAGCTGAGGCGTGATAACGAGGACCTTCGGGTCTGAAGCAACTGATACCCAGCTTCCAGGAAAAGCCTCTAAGCTTCAGTCTAGAACTGACCGTACCGCAAACCGACACAGGTGGGCTGGTAGAGAATACCCAGGCGCTTGAGAGAACTCAGGAGAAGGAACTCGGCAAATTGATACCGTAACTTCGGGAGAAGGTATGCCCCGTTAGCTTGTAGGAGAACATCCGAAGGGCGAAGGGGCCGCAGAGAATCGGTGGCTGCGACTGTTTATTAAAAACACAGCACTGTGCAAACACGAAAGTGAACGTATACGGTGTGACGCCTGCCCGGTGCCGGAAGGTTAAGTGATGGGGTGCAAGCTCTTGATCGAAGCCCCGGTAAACGGCGGCCGTAACTATAACGGTCCTAAGGTAGCGAAATTCCTTGTCGGGTAAGTTCCGACCTGCACGAATGGCGTAACGATGGCCACACTGTCTCCTCCTGAGACTCAGCGAAGTTGAAATGTTTGTGAAGATGCAATCTCCCCGCGGCTAGACGGAAAGACCCCATGAACCTTTACTGTAGCTTTGCATTGGACTTTGACGGGACTTGTGTAGGATAGGTGGGAGGCTATGAAACCGGGACGCCAGTTCCGGTGGAGCCATCCTTGAAATACCACCCTGGTGTCGTCGAGGTTCTAACCCAGGCCTGTGAATCCAGGTCGGGGACCGTGCATGGTGGGCAGTTTGACTGGGGCGGTCTCCTCCCAAAAGGTAACGGAGGAGTACGAAGGTCACCTAGGTACGGTCGGACATCGTACTGATAGTGCAATGGCAAAAGGTGGCTTGACTGCGAGACCCACAAGTCGAGCAGGTGCGAAAGCAGGTCATAGTGATCCGGTGGTTCTGTATGGAAGGGCCATCGCTCAACGGATAAAAGGTACTCTGGGGATAACAGGCTGATTCCGCCCAAGAGTTCACATCGACGGCGGAGTTTGGCACCTCGATGTCGGCTCATCACATCCTGGGGCTGTAGTCGGTCCCAAGGGTATGGCTGTTCGCCATTTAAAGTGGTACGTGAGCTGGGTTTAAAACGTCGTGAGACAGTTTGGTCCCTATCTGCCGTGGGCGCTGGAAGTTTGAGAGGGCCTGCTCCTAGTACGAGAGGACCGGAGTGGACGCACCCCTGGTGTACCGGTTGTGACGCCAGTCGCATCGCCGGGTAGCTATGTGCGGAAGAGATAACCGCTGAAAGCATCTAAGCGGGAAACTCGCCTCAAGATGAGACTTCCCCGGGGCCTCGAGCCCCCTGAAGGGTCGTTGAAGACCACAACGTTGATAGGTCGGGTGTGGAAGCGTGGCAACACGTTGAGCTAACCGATACTAATTGCCCGTGTGGCTTGATCCTATAACCTTGAATGCACACTAGAACTCGTAACGTGCGCAGCGCGCGCACCAATCACACAACACACACTTCTTCCTCCTTTGCCCTGCAACCCACGCAGGGAACAAGTCACAGTCTGACGACCATAGCTTTGTGGTACCACCCCTTCCCATCCCGAACAGGACCGTGAAACACAAACGCGCCGATGATAGTGAGGTCCGCCCTCGTGAAAGTAGGTCATCGTCAGACTAACTCACACAAAAAAACGCCCGAACATGTACAACGTTCGGGCGTTTTTGCGTCTACAGCACCAGGACAGAACAACCTCCAGATCACCCAAGGCCGCAGGTGTGGCTATTGTCCAAACCACCCAAGGCTGCACGCACCGCCCAGGCGCATTCCGCACCAAGAACACTGACCAGGGCGTGACGGAAAAGCGGCCGTCAGGTGGCTGCATGATGGGTGGCAATATTTAGTTCATCGTCATTAATGGGAAAAGGAAAATGGATACGGGCTATCACAGTTTGCATCGTCTGTGAATAGACTCGATTTCTTATGGTTCCCTGCGCGCTTCTCCTCAATCATGCACATCCAGACATGTCCGGCAAAAAGACATGGTTTGACCTGCATGAATGTCCATGAACAGAGGAGGATGCGTCATGTACGCTCCGCAAACCTGCCGAACGCTTGTTGCCGCATTGGGCGCAATGTTCGTGGCGGCCGCCTCCCATGCTGCCGACGGGGAGAAGATCTACAGCGAAGGTGGGAGCGATCCGGCTGCGGTCGCCTGCATCACCTGTCACAGCGCAGACGGCATGGGCCTGGGGCCTGCGGGTTTTCCGCGTCTGGCCGGATTGCCGGCTGCTTAGCTGGCCAAGCAACTGACCGACTTCAAAAATGGTGCCCGCAACAATCCCGTGATGCTCCCCATCGCCAGTGCGCTGGGAGATGAGGAGATCAAGGCTGTGACAACCATGCTGTCGGCGATGCCGGCTCCGAAGACCAAGCATGTCACCCGGGTCGATTTTCCCGGTTCTCCGGGTGCAGTGCTGGCGTTGCGCGGAGCTTGGGAACGCAACATTCCTGAATGTGTCGTCTGCCACGGGCCGGGTGGCGTCGGCGTGGGCGATCACTTCCCGCCTCTGGCCGGACAGTCTGCCGAATATCTGAGCGTGCAGCTCAATGCCTGGCGTGACGGTTCGCGCAAGAACGACCCGAATGAACTGATGGGGCATATCGCCCGTAGCCTGACCGACGAAGAGGTGAGCGCGGTCGCGGCCTATTTTTCCAGCCTGAGCGAATGAGGAGAGCGCTGCCATGAAGAACATGCTCGCCCCCTCCCTGATTGCATTGGGTATCGCGACGCCGGTGTTTGCCGCCGGCATCGCGATGGACGATCAGTCGCAACTCGTGCCCAAACCCGCAGCCGATGGCCACGCCGCTCAGGCTGTCTTTACTCCGCCCGCCGAGCGCGAACTGCCGGACAACGCCTTCGGAAAACTGGTGAAAGAAGGCCGCGCGATCTTTGTCGATACGCGAAACCTGGCGGCGGAATATGTCGGCAACGGCATGAACTGCACCAACTGCCACCTGGAGCAAGGGCGCAAGGCCGATTCCGCGCCGCTGTGGGGGGCCTATCCGATGTATCCGGCCTACCGTTCGAAGAACGACAAGGTGAACAGCTACGTAGAGCGTATGCAGGGCTGCTTCCAGTTCAGCATGAACGGCGAGGCGCCGCCTGCGGACAGCCATGTGTTGAATGCACTGACCGCTTATTCCTACTGGCTGTCCACCGGCGCACCGACCGGCAAAGAACTGCCGGGCCGGGCCTATCCGAACGTGCCGCAGCCGAAGGGAGGCTACGACATAGCAAGGGGCAAGGAGATCTATGCCACGCAATGCGCGATCTGCCACGGCGACAATGGGGAGGGCCAGAAGTCAGGGGACGACTACGTGTTTCCGCCGCTGTGGGGCAAGGACTCCTTCAACTGGGGGGCCGGCATGCACCGCATCAACACCGCGGCGACCTTCATCAAGGAGAACATGCCGCTGGGGCAGGGGCGTTCGCTGACCGATGATGAAGCCTGGCACGTCGCTGCGTTCATGAACAGCCACGAGCGTCCGCAGGATCCGCGCCTGGTGAACGGCTCCATCGAGGAAACCCGCCTGCGCTATCACGCCAACGACGGCGTGAATCTGTACGGAGTGAAGGTGAACGGCGTGCTGCTGGGGCAGGGCACCGATTGAAACTGGCGGCAGGGCCTGCCATGCGCTGACTGAAACGGGGGACGCCGGGTATTCGGCGTCCCCGTTTTTTTACTTGCGGGCGGGGATCAGCAGTTCCGCTTCGCCGTCGATGACGACGGTGTCGCCGCAGGTGCAGACCGTCGAAAACACGGCCCGGCGCTTTTCCGTCTTGAGTTCCTTCACCGTCACGCGGGCGACGACGGTCTGGCCGATCTTGACCGGCGCCTTGAACTTGAGATTTTGCGACAGGTAGATGCAGCCGGGGCCGGGCAGGCGGGTGCCGAAAACGGCGGAGATCAGGCCGGCGGAGAGCATGCCGTGCGCGATACGGCCGCCGAACATGGTGCTCGAAGCGAATTCTTCGTCCAGATGGACGGGGTTGGTGTCGCCCGACACGCCGGCAAACAGCAGGATGTCCGCTTCGGTGACGGTACGGGACATCGACGCGGACTGGCCAACGCTGAGATCCTCGAAGTTATGGCCGTACAGTTCGTCGAAATTCCGGGTGTTGTCGCTCATGTTTCAGTTCCTGTTCAAATGATCCCGGCGTCTCGGAAGGGGCGCGGGGAGGCATCAATATATCCGATCTGACAGCTCAGGACATGAATGAAGCATCTTGTCGGCGAGCCGGCGCACCGGGGGTGTTTGCAGTCCGGAGAGCTTCGGTGCCTCGGGTATAATCCGGGGTTCGATATCGAGTGGCTGCCGGCCGCTCGTCCACGCTTCCTCTTCATGAAGAACATGACTTCGATCCTCAAGCTACGCGGTGCCCTTGCGCTCTCTTCCTCCCGTCTGGAACGTCTTTCCAGGGCTGTCGCCGAGGTTCAGCCCAGGCTCAGGGCTGTTGCCGCCGAACACTGGTATTTCGTCGAGATATCGGCGCCGCTGTCGAACGAGGAACTGGAGCGGCTGGCCGATCTGCTCGATGCGCGGCCTGCAACGGCGGCGCAGCCTGTGGGCGTCCTGAAGCTGGTCGTGCCGCGCCTGGGCACGATCTCGCCCTGGTCTTCCAAAGCGACCGATATCGCCCACCAGTGCGGCTTCAGCCAGATCGTGCGGATCGAACGCGGCATTGCCTACACGATCGATGCCCGCGGCGCGGAAGACAATCCTGCGCTGCTGCCCTTGCTGCACGACCGCATGACCGAGTCGGTGTTGAGGTCCGTCGATGAGGCCGAAGCGCTGTTCCACCATTACGAGCCGCAGCCGCTGACCTCGGTCGACATTCTGGCGGGCGGGCGCGCTGCGCTGGAGCAGGCGAACGGGGAACTCGGGCTGGCGCTGTCCGAGGACGAGATCGATTACCTGGTCGACAACTTCGGCCGCATGGGACGCAATCCGACCGACGTCGAACTGATGATGTTCGCGCAGGCCAATTCGGAACACTGCAGGCACAAGATCTTCAATGCCGACTGGGTGATCGACGCGCGGCCGATGGAGAAATCCCTGTTCGGCATGATCAAGGACACGCACAAGGCCCATCCCGAAGGCACGGTCGTCGCCTATTCGGACAATGCCTCGATCATCGAGGGTGCCCGCATCGCGCGCCTGTACCCCGATGCGGACGGCGCCTTCCGCTACCACGACGAGGAAACCCACATCCTTGCCAAGGTCGAGACCCACAACCACCCGACTGCGATTTCTCCCTTTCCCGGCGCTGCGACCGGTGCCGGCGGCGAGATCCGCGACGAGGGCGCGACCGGCCGCGGTTCGCGGCCCAAGGCCGGGCTGGCGGGCTTCACTGTCTCCAACCTGAACATTCCCGATTTTGGCCAGCCCTGGGAGAAGGCCTACGGCAAGCCGGACCGCATCGCCTCGGCGCTCGACATCATGATCGAAGGGCCGATCGGCGCGGCGGCCTTCAACAACGAATTCGGCCGGCCAAACCTGGCGGGTTATTTCCGCAGCTTCGAGCAGGAAGTGGCAGGCGAGGTGCGCGGCTACCACAAGCCGATCATGATCGCCGGCGGCCTGGGCAGCATCCAGGCCCAGCAGTCGGAGAAGCCGACATTCCCGCCCGGCACCCTGCTGATCCAGCTCGGCGGCCCGGGCATGCTGATCGGCCTTGGCGGCGGTGCGGCCTCGTCGATGGCGACCGGCACCAATACCGCCGATCTCGACTTTGCCTCGGTGCAGCGCGGCAACCCGGAGATCCAGCGCCGCTGCCAGGAAGTGATCGATGCCTGCTGGCAGCAGGGCGACGATAACCCGATCATCGCCATCCATGACGTTGGCGCCGGCGGCCTGTCGAACGCGATGCCGGAGCTGGCCGACCACGCCGGCCTCGGTGCTCGTTTCGAACTGCGCGAGGTGCATATCGAGGAGCCGGGCATGAGCCCGCGCGAGATCTGGTCGAACGAATCCCAGGAGCGCTACGTGCTGGCGATCGCGCCCGAGAGCCTGCCGATGTTCCAGGCCTTCTGCGAACGCGAGCGCTGCCCCTTCGCGGTGCTCGGCACGGCGACGGCCGACGGCCGTCTCACCGTCTCCGACCGCCATTTCGGCAACAAGCCGGTCGACATGGACATGAAGGTGCTGCTCGGCAAGCCGCCGAAGATGACGCGCAACGTGTCGCGCCGCGCCGTCCATCTGCCGCCCTTCGACACCACCGGCTTCGACCTGAAGGAAGCCGGCCTGCGCGTGCTGCGGATGCCGGCTGTCGCCAGCAAGAGCTTCCTGATCACCATCGGCGACCGCTCGGTCGGCGGCCTGACCGCGCGCGACCAGTTCGTCGGTCCCTGGCAGGTGCCGGTGGCCGACGTGGCGGTCACCGCGATGAGCTTCCAGGGCTATCGCGGCGAAGCCTTCGCCATGGGCGAGCGCACGCCGCTGGCCTGCATCGATGCGCCGGCTTCGGGCCGCATGGCGATCGGCGAGGCGATCACCAACATCGCCGCCGCCGACATCGACAAGCTTGGCGACGTCAAGCTGTCGGCCAACTGGATGGCGGCGGCCGGTCATCGCGGCGAGGATGCCAGGCTCTATGACACGGTGAAGGCCGTGTCCGATTTCTGCATCACGGCAGGGCTGTCGATTCCGGTCGGGAAGGATTCGCTGTCGATGCGCACCGCCTGGCAGGACGAGGGTCAGGACAAGCAGGTGGTTGCGCCGCTGTCGCTGATCACCACCGCCTTCGCGCCGGTGCGTGACATCCGCAACACGCTCACGCCGCAGCTGCAACTGCCCGAAGGCGTCGATACCGAACTGCTACTGATCGACCTCGGCAACGGCCTGAACCGCCTCGGCGGCTCGGTTTTCGCCCAGGCCTACGGCTCGGTGGGCGAGCATGCGCCGGACGTCGATCCGGTGCAGCTCAAGGCCTTCTTCGATGCCATCCAGCGCCTGCGCGCGGACGATCTGCTGCTGGCCTACCACGACCGCTCCGATGGCGGGCTGTTCGCTGCCGTCTGCGAAATGGCTTTCGCGGCCAAGTGCGGCCTGTCGCTGGTGCTCGACACCGTCTGCTACGACCCCTACATGAACGACGTCGATGGCCTGGAGAAGAAGCCCGACACGCTCAAGGGCCGTTTCGAAGATCGCCTGTTCGCAGGCCTGTTCGCCGAGGAACTCGGCGCGGTGGTGCAGATCCGTCGCGACGACCGCTCGCGTATCACCGAACTGCTGCGCTCGGCGGGGCTCGCCTACCATTTCATCGGCGAGCCGAACACCATGGACGAAATCCGCCTGCGCCGCAGCGCCAAGCTGGTGTTCGCAGCCAGCCGCGTCGAGCTGCTGCAGGCCTGGTCGGAGACCAGCCACCGCATCGCGATGCTGCGTGACGATCCCGAGTCGGTCCGCGAGGAATTCGAAGCCCTGGCCGATGCCACCGATCCCGGCCTCTCGGTGTCGCTGAGTTTCGATGTCAAGGAGGACGTTGCCGCGCCCTTCATCGCCAGCGGCATTCGGCCGAAGCTCGCGGTGCTGCGCGAGCAGGGCGTGAATTCGCAGCTGGAGATGGCGGCTGCCTTCGAGCGCGCGGGTTTTACGCCGGTCGATGTGCATATGTCCGACCTGCAGGCCGGCCGCATCGACCTGGCTGATTTCCACGGGCTGGCGGCCTGCGGCGGCTTCTCGTATGGCGACGTGCTGGGCGCGGGGCAGGGCTGGGCGAAATCGATCCTCTTCAACAACCAGCTGCGCGACGAGTTCGAAGCCTTCTTCAGCCGCAACGATACCTTCGCCCTCGGCGTCTGCAACGGCTGCCAGATGATGGCCCACCTGGCGCCGATCATCCCGGGTGCGCAGGCCTGGCCGACCTTCCACCGCAACCGCAGTGAACAGTTCGAAGCCCGCTTCGTGATGGTGGAGATCGCCGACAGCCCGTCGATCCTGTTCAAGGGCATGGCGGGCAGCCGCATGCCGATCGTCGTCAGCCATGGCGAAGGCCGGGCAGTGTTCGCAACCGAGCAGGATCGCACGGGCGCTTTGATGGCATTGCGATATATTGATTGTCATGGCTCGCCCACCGAGCGCTACCCCTCGAATCCGAACGGCTCGGCAGGCGGTGCGACCGGATTTACGACGGCGGACGGACGGTTCACCATCATGATGCCCCACCCCGAACGTACGGCGCGTACCTTGCAGATGTCCTGGGCGCCGCGCTGGATGGTGGAGGAGAGCCCGGATGCTTCGCCCTGGCTGCGCATGTTCCGCAACGCGAGGATGTGGCTGGGCTGATTTTCCAGCGGTGATCCTGCCGGCCCTGCATTGCCCAAACTGGGAATACAGGGTCTGAACCGGACTCAGGTCCGTTGTCGTACTGTCGTTAAAGCGTTTCCGATCGAGAAGTCACTCTTTCGTCGAAAGAGTGCTCATGGAGCCTTTGATTGAATAGCACGATTCCGGCAAGCGAGGTTCAGATCGGGATGTACGTCGCTGACATCGACCGGCCCTGGGTGGAGACACCTTTCATGCTGCAGGGTTTTCTGGTCACGACGTCCGACGAAGTCGAAGCCTTGCAGCGCCTTTGCAAACAGCTTGTCATCGACCGCAGCCGCTCGGTTGGTGAGCACCAGCGCGCCCGTGCGACCGAGAAGGACGAGCCTCTCAGGGGGCCGGGCCTCCGTCCGGGTGTGGTCGAGGAGGCGCGGGACAGCCGTGAGGAGGCTTCCCGCTTCCTGGCGGTTGCGCGCAGCTTCAGAGGCAGGATACACACCCAGCGCAGGCCCAGCATTCCGCGCGTCCGGGCTGTGGATGGCCGCAGCCTTCTCGAGGCCGAGCTGTTTTACTCCGCACCGATCGTGGATGACGTGTATCGCGCCTTGCGGGAAACCCAGGCGGCGATCGATGCTGGCGGCAACATCGACATAGACCGCCTCCAAGGGCTTGTGAGCGAAATGGCGCAAGGAGTGGAGCGCAACTCCGATGCCTTGATGTGGCTGACCCGCCTGAAGCGTACGGATCGTTATAGCTATGACCATGCGCTCAACGTGTCGGTCCACGCCATGGTGTTTGCCCGCTTCATCGGGCTGGATACTCAGGGCGTGCGGCAACTCGGGCTTGCGGGCCTGCTGCAGGACATCGGCAAGCTCAGGATCGATCCCGACATCCTGGCCAAGGCGGGGCCACTCGACGAGCGTGAGTTCAAGCATGTCCGCACCCATGTACTGCATACGCTGGCACTGCTCAAGGCCAGCAGGGACGTCGATCCTGAAGTCTTCGGCATCATTGCGGCGCATCACGAGCGTTTCGACGGCAGTGGCTACCCGCGTGGGCTGAAGGGCATGAACATTCCGCTGGCTGCAGAGATGGCCGGTCTCATAGACACGTACTGTGCGATGACCCGGGACCGGGTCTATCTGCCAGCGGTGTCGAGCCAGCATGCCATGGAAGAGATCAACAGGCTTCGCAACACCTTGTTCCGTGACGCCCTGGTCGATCAATTCCTGCAATGCATCGGGCTGTATCCCATCGGGACGCTGGTGGAGCTCAATTCCGGTGAGGTGGCCGTGGTCATCCAGCAGAACCAGGTGCGGCGGCTGCAGCCGCGCGTGATCGTCATCCTCGGGCCGGACAAGGCGGTCGAGCGTTTCCCGCGAATACTGGATCTGCTCATGCAGCCGCAAACGGCCGCCGGAGAGCCTTACCGGATTCTCCGCGCCTTGCCGCCCACTGCTTACGGCATCGACCCAAACGATTTTTACCTGGCCTGACCGATGGCGCTTTTGACCTCTCCCGGCTTGTTGCCGGCCCTGAATGAAATATCGTGCCATCCGCTGGACGGCACGCCGTCAAGTGCCGCACTCGGGGTGATTTCGGTTGGCATGCAGCCCAACGCCTCCATCTGCCGGCTGTCATTCGAGCAGGGACGCAAGCTGGAGAGCGAGGTGGGCACGATCCTCAAACGGTTGCTGAGGGGCGGCGACAGCCTGTTCAGCCTCGGCCAGGGAGAATGGCTGATCGTGCTGCCGGCGCTGTCGAGCAGGGCTGTGCTGACCCTGGCGATGCTGAAAATCGAGCAGATATTCAGCGAATTCCCGTTCCATTTCGATGGCCTGGAGCTGTCGGTGCAGTTTACCTGTGGTGCAGCAGTGTCTCCGGATCACGGCGAGGATCCGCTATATCTGGTGCAGTCGGCGCGAATCGCCGCGCTCGATGCACGGCAAAGGGGAGAGGCGGGCGCGGTATATGACAAGGCGATGGAGCGGACGTCGCCGCGGCTCGCCATCCTCGAGCGCGACCTGCATGGCGCCTTTGCCGGCGACCGGCCCTTGCAGCTTTTCCTTCAGCCGAAGGTTCGCGCCTGCGACGGCGAATGCGATGCGGCCGAAGGCCTGCTGCGCTGGGAGCGGATGCCCGGCGAATGGGTGGCGCCACCCGTGGTGATCAGCCTGGTCAACAGACTCGGTATGCGCCACCGCTTCAATCGCTGGTTGTTCCAGCATGCAGCCCAGGCGCTTGCGCGGCTCGATGCGGAGGGTTTCGACATCACGCTGTCGATCAACCTGTCTGCCACTGACCTCTACGATGCCGAGGTTCCCGACCTCATCGGGCAGGCCTTGTCCACATGGGGCATGCCTCCCCACAGGCTGTGTCTCGAAATCACCGAAACCGACATGGTCGATGATGCCCGGGAGGGCGTTGCCGATGTGCTTTGCCGGCTGCGTCTGCTCGGCGTCAAGCTCTCGATCGACGATTTCGGCACTGGCTTTTCGGGCATGAGCCGGCTCAAGCATCTGTCGGTGCAGGAAGTGAAGATCGACCGGAGTTTCGTCGTCGATCTGCTGCATTCGGAGCGGGACCGGGAAATTGCCTCGTCGATCATCGATCTCTCCCATCGCCTGGGCGTCATGGTGACGGCCGAAGGAGTCGAGGATGCGGAGACGGCGGCTGTGCTCACCTCGCTCGGTTGCAACCACCTGCAGGGTTTCCATTTTTCACCGGCGCTGGCGCTGGATGATTTCGTCGCTTGGCACAGGAGCTACGATGCGTCCCGTGCAGTTCAGAGCCGTCTTGAAGACGGCGCACCCGAGTAGGACAAAGCCGGTCTGGGGCGGGCGGATATGGTCTGATTTGCGCCTTGTCGTTCAAGGATTCGAATCATGAAGAAGACCGATGCGCCACGGCAAGCAGCGGACTCGGGGTGACAGCAAAAAGCCCCACGGCCATGGCCGTGGGGCTATGACGCTCCGCGCGGTCGGCGTTGGTCACATCCCTTGGTAGATCGGCCCCTCTCCGCCCTGGGGCACGACCCAGTTGATGTTCTGGGTCGGGTCCTTGATGTCGCAGGTCTTGCAGTGCACGCAGTTCTGCGCGTTGATCTGCAGCCGCGGGCCGGCCTCTTCCCGCACGATCTCATACACCCCGGCCGGGCAGTAGCGCTGCTCGGGCGCATCGTACCTGGCGAGATTGATCGTGATCGGCACCGTGGCGTCCTTCAACTGCAGGTGGCAGGGCTGCTCTTCCTCGTGGTTGGTGTTCGACAGGAACACCGAAGAGAGCCGATCGAAGCTCAGCACGCCGTCCGGCTTCGGGTAGTCGATCTTCGCGCAGTCGGCTGCGGGCTTGAGCGCCGTGTGATCCGCCGTGTTGTGCAGCGTCCACGGCACCTTGCCCTTGAACAGCACCTGATCGATGCCGAACAGCAGCGAGCCCAGGTACAGGCCCTTTTTCATGTAGGGCTTGAAGTTGCGCGTCTTGTGCAGCTCGGCGTGCAGCCAGGAATCCTGGAAGGCCGACGGGTAGGCGGTCAGCGCATCGCGCTGGCGCTGCTGCTCGAGCGCTTCGAAGGCCGCTTCGGCCGCGAGCATGCCCGACTTGATCGCCGCGTGGCTGCCCTTGATGCGCGCGGCGTTGAGGAAGCCGGCATCGTCGCCGATCAGCGCGCCGCCCGGGAAGATCAGCCGCGGCAGGCTCTGCAGCCCGCCCGCGGCGATGGCGCGGGCGCCGTACTGCAGCCGCTTGCCACCTTCGAGATATTTGCGGATCTCGGGGTGGGTCTTGTAGCGCTGCATCTCCTCGAAGGGCGACAGGTGCGGGTTGCTGTAGTTCAGCCCGACGACGTAGCCGACCGCGACCAGGTTGTCCTCGAGGTGATAGACGAAGCCGCCGCCGTAGGTGGCGCTGTCCATCGGCCAGCCGGCGGTGTGCACCACCAGGCCGGGACGGTGATTCTCAGGCTTGACCTCCCACAGCTCCTTGATGCCGATGCCGTAGGTCTGCGGGTCGGCGCCGTCGCGCAACTTGTATTTCGCCTCGAGTTGCTTGCCCAGGTGGCCGCGACAGCCTTCGGCGAACAGGGTGTACTTGGCGTGCAGTTCCATGCCCGGCTGGTGGTGCGGGCCGGGCGTGCCGTCGCGGTTCAGGCCCATGTCGCCGGTGGCCACGCCCTTCACCGCACCGGCTTCGTCATACAGGATCTCGGCGCCGGCGAAGCCCGGATAGACTTCCACCCCCAGCGCCTCGGCCTGCTCGCCGAGCCACTTGACCACGTTGCCCAGGCGCACGATGTAGTTGCCGTGGTTGACGAAACAGTCTGGCAGCAGCCCGTTGGGGATCTGGCGCGCGCCGGTCTCGTCGAGGAACAGCACCTTGTCCTCGGTCACCGCGGTCTTGAGCGGCGCGCCCTGTTCCTTCCAGTCCGGCAGCAGCTCGCTCAGCGCCCGCGGGTCCATCACCGCGCCCGACAGGATGTGGGCGCCGATCTCGGCGGCCTTCTCGATCAGGCACACCGACAGTTCCTGGCCCTTGGCCGACGCCAGCTGCTTGAGCCTGATCGCCGCTGACAGCCCCGCAGGGCCGCCGCCGACAATCAGCACGTCGAACTCCATCGATTCGCGTTCCATCCTGTTCTCCTGTTCCCGAAGGTATGGTTCTTGTTCGAGCTACGAAACGGTTCAGTTTAACCTTTGTGAAAGGCAGGGCGCCGCCGTGCCGAAACATACGGGTGCGTATGTTACATTACCCGGTCAAGTCGAACAAACAACAGGGGACGACAGCATGAAGGAAGGGGCGAAGCTTATCTACACCACCCGCATGCCGGTGCGCTGGGGTGACATGGATGCATACGGCCACGTCAATAATACGGTTTACTTCCGCTATTTCGAACAGACGCGCTGTGAATGGATCGAGCAGATGGGGTTTCCGGTCAGCCCGAAAGAGACGGCAGGGCCGGTGATCATCAACGCCAGCTGCACCTTTTTTGCGCCGGTCAATTATCCTGCCGATCTCGTCATCAAGATGTATGCGGGAGAGCCGGGCCGTTCCAGCGTGATGACGTGGTATGAACTCTTCGTCGAAGGGCAGGACAAGCTCTATGCCGAAGGTGCGGCGAAGACGGTGTGGATGGACAACGCCACCGGCAAGTCCGTACCTCTGCCTGAAGCCATCCGGGCGCTGTTCGACAGTATTGCTGGCTGAGTGCCGGGGCGGCAGAACAACAAACAAGCAACGCGACCCCGAACAAAAATTGGATAGTGAGGAGACATCATGAATTCCGGACACGACAAACCCTTGTGGTCACCTTCGCCGGAGCGGATCGCTGCGGCCAACGTCACGGCTTTCCGCCTCGCGGCGGAAAAGCGCTGGGGCGTTTCACTGCCTGACCATGAGGCTTTGCATGCCTGGTCGGTCGCACAGCCCGAGCAGTTCTGGCTCAGTGTCTGGGACGGTGACGGATCGGAGGGCAATGGCGTCATCGGTACGCGCGGCGGGCGCGTGCTCGTCGATGGCGATCGGATGCCCGGGGCGAAATGGTTCCCGGAAGCGCGGCTCAACTTCGCGCAGAACCTGCTGCGCTCGCGCGATGCCCATGATGCGCTGGTGTTCTGGGGCGAGGATCGCGTCAAGAACCGCATGAGCCATGGCGAACTGTATCGTGCCGTGGCCCATTTCGCCGCTGCGCTGCGCGAGCAGGGCGTGGTCGCAGGCGATCGCGTCGCCGCCTACATGCCCAACATGCCCGAGACGGTCGTGGCGATGCTGGCAGCGACGAGCATCGGCGCCATCTTCACCTCTGCCTCGCCCGATTTCGGCGTGCAGGGCGTGCTCGACCGCTTTGGCCAGACCGAGCCCAAGGTGCTGGTGGCCTGCGACGGCTACTACTATGGCGGCAAGACTGTCGATGTGCTCGGCAAGCTCGGCGAGATCGTCGGCCAGCTGCCCTCGGTCGAGCGGGTCGTGGTCGTGCCCTACGTCCATCACGAACACGACCTGTCGAAGGTGCCGCACGCGCGCATGCATGCCGACTTCATCGCGCCTTTCCATTTCGTCGATGACATCGAATTCGCGCAGCTGCCCTTCGATCATCCGCTGTACATCATGTACTCCTCGGGTACCACCGGCGTGCCCAAGTGCATCGTGCATTGCGCCGGTGGCGCGCTGCTGCAGCACCTGAAGGAGCACCGCCTGCATAGCGACGTCAAGCCGGGCGACCGCGTCTACTACTTCACCACCTGCGGCTGGATGATGTGGAACTGGCTGGTGTCGGGCCTGGCCGCCGGCGCCACGCTGCTGCTCTATGACGGCTCCCCCTTCGCCGGCGACAACCACGTCATCTTCGACTATGCCGACGCCGAAGGCATGACCCATTTCGGCACCTCGGCCAAGTTCATCGATGCCTGCGCCAAGTTCGGCCTCAAGCCGCGCGAGACGCACCGGCTCGACAGCGTGCGCGCGGTGATGAGCACCGGCAGTCCGCTGGTGCCCGAAGGCTTCGACTACGTCTACCGCGAGATCAAGGCCGACCTGCAGCTTTCGTCCATTTCGGGCGGTACCGACATCATCTCCTGCTTTGTGCTCGGCAGCCCGGTACTGCCGGTGTGGCGCGGCGAAATCCAGTGCCGCGGCCTGGGCATGGCAGTGGACGTCTGGGACGACGACGGACAGCCGGTGAGGGGCGAGAAGGGCGAACTCGTCTGCACCAGGCCTTTCCCGGTAATGCCGCTGGGTTTCTGGAACGACGCCGACGGCAGCAAGTATCACGCCGCGTACTTCGACCGTTTCCCCAATGTCTGGTGCCACGGCGATTTCTGCGAGATCACTGCCCATGGCGGGGTGGTGATCTATGGCCGCTCGGATGCCACGCTCAACCCGGGTGGGGTGCGCATCGGCACGGCGGAAATCTATCGCCAGGTCGAGAAGCTCGACGAAGTGGTCGAGAGTCTGGTGATCGGCCAGGACTGGCCGCCGCAGAACCCGAACGACGTGCGCGTGGTGCTGTTCGTCAGGTTGCGCGAGGGGCGGGTGCTCGACGATGAGCTGGTGCAGCGCATCAAGAAGACGATCCGCGGACAACACCACGCCGCGCCACGTGCCGGCAAAGGTGCTGCAGGTCGGGGACATCCCGCGCACCAAGAGCGGCAAGATCGTCGAACTGGCGGTACGCAACGTGGTTCATGGCCGGCCAGTCAAGAATCAGGAAGCGCTCTCCAATCCCGAAGTGCTGGCCGACTTCCGCGATCGCCGCGAATTGGCCGACTGAGACCTGGAGAGCGACATGTTGATGAACCGTGAGAAATCCGTCCTGCTGATCATCGACGTGCAGGCGAAACTTGCTCCTTTCATTCACGACAAGGATGCAGTCGAGGCCAACTGCGTCTGGCTGGCGCAGGTCGCCGAACGCCTGGGCGTGCCCATCGTCGTCACCGAGCATTTCCCCGACAAGATCGGCGCTACGCTGGATTCGGTGCGCGCTGTTACTGGCGGCGCGCAATACGTCGGCAAGCAGTGCTTTTCGGCGCAGGCCGATGGCTGCCTGGCCAGCACGGCAGTGGCGGACTGCCGCCAGGTTGTCATGTGCGGCACCGAAGCCCACGTCTGCGTGCAGCAGACTGCGCTCGACCTGCGCTGGGCGGGCAAGGAGGTGTTTATCGTCGCCGAAGCTGCCGGCTCGCGCGATCCGGCCAACCGCGATCTGGCCTTTGCGCGCATGCGCAGCCACGGCATCGAGATCGTGTCGCGCGAGATGGTCGCTTTCGAGTGGCTGCAGCGTGGCGGCACTGAACTCTTCCGTGAGGTGAATCGGGATTTCATCCGCTGAGCCCGCAGGAGCATTGCTCGATCGAAGTTGTCAATGTCATTTGATGACATCATTCTTCAGGATTGGGATGTTGCGATACAGCATGTGATGCCGATCTTTCGAATACTGAGCAAGGCCAGTTTCTATCGATCTTGTTTGTTGCGGTGCGGACGCCTTGCCCAGGCAGGGCGTGCGCACTTTGCCAGAGCCCTTCCAATCGTCTAGGATTCGGCTGGTTTTCCCTTTTTCGCGCGGGATGGACCAGCCTGGGGGCTGGCACGTCCATTCCGGCGGAGGCGGGAAACCCCTTCCCCTTCACGCTTGTCTGGCAGTGTCGCCAACAAAAACAACGGAGTAGATCAAGGCATGAATAAATATGGTGCGGAGTTCTTTGGTACCTTCTGGCTGGTGCTGGGCGGCTGCGGCAGCGCGGTACTGGCCGCTGCCTTCCCGGACGTCGGCATCGGCCTGCTGGGCGTGTCGCTGGCCTTCGGCCTGACGGTGCTGACGATGGCTTTCGCCATCGGCCACATCTCGGGCTGCCACCTCAACCCGGCGGTCTCGATCGGCCTGTGGGCCGGCGGCCGCTTCCCGGCGAAGGAACTGGTCCCCTACATCGTCGCCCAGGTCCTGGGCGGCATCGCCGCGGGCGGCGTGCTCTACCTGATCGCCACCGGCAAGGCCGGTTTCGATGTTTCCGGCGGTTTCGCCTCGAACGGCTACGGCGAGCATTCGCCCGGCGGCTACAGCCTACAGGCGGCGCTGATCACCGAAGTGGTCATGACCATGATGTTCCTGATCGTCATTCTCGGCGCCACCGACAAGCGCGCGCCGCAAGGCTTCGCGCCGATCGCCATCGGCCTGTGCCTGACGCTGATCCACCTGATCAGCATTCCGGTGACCAACACCTCGGTCAATCCGGCGCGCAGCACCGGCGTGGCGGTCTTCGTCGGCGACTGGGCGACGGCTCAGCTGTGGCTGTTCTGGGTCGCGCCGATCGTCGGTGCGGTGCTCGGCGCCGTGATCTATCGCTGCATCGGTTGCGAAAAGAAGGCTTGAGCGTACTCCGCAGGCATGACGGCTCCTGCCCATCCACTCCAGGCCATGCCGGCTGGGGAGATGGGCCGTCTGCCGTCTGCGTTGACAGGCGCATGAATGCGGTTGTCGCAGTTGACTGTGGCCCGCGGGTTCCGGCGTGCTGACTTAGATCGGACGGATCGGTTATCATCGCGCTTTCCCGCAGCGCTGTTCCCATGACCAAATACGTCTTCGTTACCGGCGGTGTCGTGTCCTCCCTGGGCAAAGGCATCGCGGCGGCCTCTTTGGGGGCCATCCTCGAGTCCCGTGGCATCAAGGTCACGCACCTCAAGCTCGATCCCTACATCAACGTCGATCCGGGCACCATGAGCCCGTTCCAGCACGGTGAAGTCTTCGTCACCGAGGACGGCGCCGAGACCGATCTCGACCTCGGCCACTACGAGCGCTTCACCAGCGCCAAGATGAGCAAGCGCAACAACTTCACCACCGGCCAGATCTATGAGTCGGTGCTGAAGAAGGAGCGCCGTGGCGAGTATCTGGGCAAGACCGTGCAGGTCATTCCGCACATCACCGACGAGATCAAGGCCTACGTAAAGCGTGGCGCCGAGGGCGCCGACGTCGCGATCGTCGAAGTGGGCGGCACGGTCGGTGACATCGAATCCCTGCCTTTCCTCGAGGCCATCCGCCAGATGGGCTTCGAGGAAGGCCGCAACGGCACCTGCTTCATCCATCTGACGCTGCTGCCCTACATCCCGACCGCGGGTGAGCTGAAGACCAAGCCGACCCAGCATTCGGTCAAGGAACTGCGCGAGATCGGCATCCAGCCCGACATCCTGCTGTGCCGCGCCGACCGCTCGATTCCTGTGGACGAGCGGCGCAAGATCGCGCTGTTCTGCAACGTGATGCCGGAAGCGGTCATCGAGTGCCTGGACGCCGACTCGATCTACAAGATTCCGGGCATGCTGCATGACCAGATGCTCGACCAGATCGTCTGCCACAAGCTCGACATCCTGGCCCGCGCGGCCGATCTGTCGGTGTGGGAGAAGCTGATCCATGCGCTAGAGAATCCCAGGCAGACGGTCAATATCGGCTTCGTCGGCAAGTACGTCGATCTCACCGAGTCGTACAAGTCGCTGATCGAGGCATTGAACCACGCCGGCATGCATACCGAGTCGAAGGTGAAGATCCACTACATCGACTCCGAGGACATCGAACGCGAAGGTTGCGGCGTGCTCAAGCCGATGGATGCCATTCTGGTACCGGGCGGCTTCGGCAAACGCGGCACCGAAGGCAAGATCGCGGCCATCCGCCACGCGCGCGAGAACAAGGTGCCTTATCTGGGCATCTGCCTCGGCATGCAGCTTGCCGTGGTCGAATTCGCCCGCGACGTCGCCGGCATGGAAGGGGCGCATTCGACCGAGTTCGAAGCCGACACCCGCTTCCCGGTCATCGGCCTGATCACCGAGTGGAAGGACCGCAGCGGCAGGATCGAGAAGCGCAGCGAGGACTCCGATCTCGGCGGCACGATGCGCCTGGGCGGCCAGCTCTGCCAACTGAAGGAAGGCACGCTGGCGCGCGAGATCTACGGCGCTGCCGAGGTCATGGAGCGGCATCGCCATCGCTACGAAGTGAACAACACCTTGCTTGCCGCCCTGGAAGGCAAGGGTCTGGTGGTGTCGGGCCGTGCGCCGGTCACCGACCTGTGCGAGATGGTCGAACTGCCCGCCGAGGTGCATCCGTGGTTCGTCGGCTGCCAGTTCCACCCCGAATTCACTTCCAACCCGCGCAAGGGGCATCCGCTGTTCACCGCCTATGTGAAGGCGGCGATCGCGCGCAAGCAGGCCAGCGCCTGAAGGAGCGAAGCATGAATCTGTGTGGCTTCGAAGTCGGGCTCGACAAGCCCTTCTTCCTCATCGCCGGTCCCTGCGTGGCCGAGTCGGAGCAGATGTGCCTGGACATCGCCGGCCAGATGAAGGAGATCTGCGGCGAACTGGGCATTCCGTACATCTTCAAGGCTTCCTACGACAAGGCCAACCGCAGCTCGGGCAGGAGCTTCCGCGGCCACGGCATGGATGCCGGGCTGAAGATGCTCGAAGCAGTGAAGAAACAGCTTGCTCTGCCGGTGCTGACCGACGTCCATACCATCGAGGAAATCCCGGTGGTGGCCTCGGTCGTCGATGTGCTGCAGACGCCCGCCTTCCTGTGCCGCCAGACCGATTTCATCCATGCGGTGGCGGCCAGCGGCAAGCCGGTCAACATCAAGAAGGGCCAGTTCCTCGCCCCGGGCGACATGAAGAACGTCGCCGACAAGGCACGCGAGGCCAATGGCGGCGCCGACACCATCATGGTCTGCGAGCGCGGCGCCTCCTTCGGCTACAACAACCTCGTCTCCGACATGCGTTCGCTGGCGATCATGCGCGACACCGGCTGTCCGGTGGTGTTCGATGCCACCCATTCGGTGCAGCTGCCGGGCGGGCAGGGCACGGCATCGGGCGGCCAGCGCGAGTTCGTGCCGGTGCTGGCGCGTGCGGCGGTCGCGGTCGGCGTGGCGGGGCTGTTCATGGAAACCCACCCCGACCCGGCCAAGGCGCTGTCCGACGGTCCCAATGCCTGGCCGCTACCGAAGATGAAGGCCTTGCTGGCGACGCTGAAGGAGATCGACGCGCTGGTCAAGCGCGAAGGCCTCCTCGAAACGACGCTCTGAAAATGGCTCGGGGGCTGCGGTATCCGCACGGACTGATGAGCGCTATAGCGCAGCGCTGCCCACAAGGCGGCTCGCGGGCGCGAGCATTCTTTCTGCCGGCTCACGCCCCCGCGTGATCGATTCGAATCATCCCGTAACTGCAACAGGACAAATACATGAGTGCAATCGTTGATGTGATCGCCCGCGAAATTCTCGACTCCCGCGGCAACCCGACCGTCGAAGCCGACGTGCTGCTGGAATCCGGCGTGATGGGCCGCGCCGCCGTGCCCTCGGGCGCGTCCACCGGCTCGCGCGAAGCGATCGAACTGCGCGACGGCGACAAGTCGCGCTTCCTCGGCAAGGGCGTGCTGCGCGCGGTCGAGAACGTGAACACCGAGATCGCCGAAGCCATCATCGGCCTCGACGCCGAAGACCAGTCCTTCATCGACCGCACCCTGATCGAGCTCGACGGCACCGACAACAAGTCGCGCCTGGGCGCCAACGCCATGCTGGCGGTGTCGATGGCCGTGGCCAAGGCCGCCGCCGAGGAAGCCGGCCTGCCGCTGTACCGCTATTTCGGCGGCTCCAGCCCGATGGTGATGCCGGTGCCGATGATGAACGTCATCAACGGCGGCGAGCATGCCAACAACAGCCTCGACATCCAGGAATGCATGATCATGCCGGTGAGCATGGGCAGCTTCCGCGAAGCCCTGCGCTGCGGCGCCGAAATCTTCCAGCACCTGAAGAAGATCGTCGACGGCAAGGGCTATCCGACCACGGTCGGCGACGAAGGCGGCTTCGCCCCCAACGTGTCCGGCACCGAGGAAGCGCTGAACCTGATCCAGGAGGCCATCATCGCCGCCGGCTACGTGCCCGGCCAGGACGTGCTGCTGGCGCTGGACTGCGCCGCCTCCGAGTTCTACAAGGACGGCAAGTACGAGCTGAAGGGCGAAGGCCTGTCGCTGACCGCCGAAGGCTTCACCGACTACCTGGCGACGCTGTGCGACAAGTTCCCGATCGTGTCGATCGAGGATGCGATGGCCGAAGGCGACTGGGAAGGCTGGAAAGTGCTGACCGAGCGCCTGGGCAACAAGGTGCAGCTGGTCGGCGACGACCTGTTCGTCACCAACACCCGCATCCTGCAGGAAGGCATCGAAAAGGGCATCGCCAACTCGATCCTGATCAAGATCAACCAGATCGGCACCCTGACCGAGACCTTCGCCGCCGTCGAGATGGCCAAACTGGCCGGTTACACCGCGGTGATCTCGCACCGTTCGGGCGAGACCGACGATTCGACCATCGCCGACATCGCCGTCGGCCTGCGCGCGATGCAGATCAAGACCGGCTCGCTGTCGCGTTCGGACCGCATCTCGAAGTACAACCAGCTGCTGCGCATCGAGGAAGATCTGGGCGACACCGCTTTCTACCCGGGCAAGCGCGCGTTCTACAACCTGCGCTGAACCCCGTGCCCTGAGGCACGCCCGAGGCCGGCGGCTCGTCCGCCGGCCTTTGTCGCACCTGTACTGACCGTTTCTTCTCCATGCGCTGGCCCATTCTGATCCTGCTCGCCCTCGTCGTCCTGCTGCAGTACCCGCTCTGGCTGGGGAAGGGCGGCTGGCTGCGGGTATGGGAAGTCAACCGCCTGCTGCAGGCGCAGCGCGCCGAGAACCTGAGGCTGGAGCAGCGCAACGCCGGCCTCGATGCCGAGGTGCGCGATCTCAAGTCCGGCAACGAGGCGATCGAGGAGCGGGCGCGCTTCGAACTCGGCCTGACCCGGCCGCAGGAAATCTACGTGCAGGTCCCGCAGAAATAAGCCTGAGTGCTGCCTCAGTTCGAGGCGATCAGCGTGCGTGCGCCGTCGATGCGTGGCGCGAAGTAGCGATTGTCCAGCCTTTCCACGCGGACGCTGCCGCGGCTGGACGGCGCATGGATGAAGCGGCCGTCGCCGATGTAGATGCCCATGTGCGAATGGCGGCGTTTCAGAGTGTTGAAGAACACCAGGTCGCCGGGCTGGAGCTGATCGACCTTGATCGGCCGCGTGCGGTCGGCGATCTGGGCAGCGTTGTGCGGAAGGCGCTTGCCGCTGATGTTCTCGACGATCCAGGCCACCATGCCGCTGCAGTCCAGGCCCGCTTCGGGGTTGCGTCCACCGAAGCGGTAGCCGGTGTCGAGCAGGCCTAGCGCGAACAGCACCATCTCCTGCGCATGGGCTTCATCCTCGAGCGTGAAGTACCGGCCCTGGTCGCGAGGCTGGGTGATGGGGGCGTCCCTCGTCGAAGGCGGACCGGGAGCGGGCGTCGAACTGCAGCCGGCAAGAATGGCTGCAGCGAGTGTGACGATGCCGGCAAGACGGATGCCTGGCAGAATCATCGGATGCGAAGCGGGTGTCGATGCGCGTTTCATGCGCGCAAACATAATGCAGCCGGCGTGCCGCGTCCAGCGCGACAGCCGGCAATTGCGGGCAAGGGGGGAAACCTGCCCCGACTCAGTCGAGCAACTCGATACGGCCGTTGATGCTGACTGCCAGCTCGCTCTCGCCGCCTTCGAGTGGCGCCGGTGCGTGCGCCGCATCGGCCATCATCGCCGACGCCTGCATGCGATATCTGATCGGCGGCAGGCCGCCGCTGTCGCCGATCGACATGTGCACGATGCGGTACTGCTTGCCGAGCGTCCTGGCGATCAGTGCTGCGCGCTGCTCGAAAGCCTGAATCGCGCTGACGGTGGCTTCCTCTTCGGCCTTGCGCCGTGTTTCCGGCGCGGGCTGTATGGCGACACCCGACAGTGCCAGATCCGACTGCAGCCTGCCGATCAGCTCCGACAGCGCGCCGAGGTCACGGCTCTCGATACGGATTTCCGAGCGCATGCGCCACGATTCGATTTTTCCCTGGCCATTCTTCGCATATACCGGCCAGGTCGACACGCCGCCCGACTGGGCTTTCACGCTGGCAAAGCCGCGCGCCAGATCGAGCGCCTTGGCGATGCGCTGGTTGATTTCCTTTGCCAGCGCGGCCGCGTCCTTGCCATTGCTTTCGACGTAGAGCGTGGCGATGCCGAGATCGTTCGGCGCCGCCTGGCTCGCGTTCGCGGAGAACTCGATTGTCTGCCGTCGGCTGGCGTCCTGCTCGGGCGCGGCAAGCGCGACAGGTGCGGCAAGCGGCGAGATGAGGGCGCTGCCAAGAAGGATGCTGGGCCAGAGGCGAAGAGACATGGGCGAACTCCCGGGAATGATGCTTGATGAATGGGGGTGATGCGTATCCGTGCGATGTGTTTCCGTATTGGTACACAGGATGTAGGCGTGGGCTCCGGTATACCGCAATTCGCCCTCCGATGGGGTGGGCGGGTGTAAGTGTCCATTGCCCGGCGGTTTCCGGCGTTCTGCTTGCCGGCGCGAGTCCTGATTGACCCCCGCATGGCACGGGAGCATGCTTTCCCACTTTTTTTGCCTGCATCATGACCCCACGGCTCGTCGGTACCCTGTGTGTCGCGCTTTCGGCAGCATCGTTCGGCGCGATGGCGATTTTCGCGCGCCAGGCCTACGCCGGCGGGGCGGACGTGACCGCCGTCCTGCTGCTGCGTTTCGTGATTGCGGCAGCGCTGTTGACCTGCCTCATGCTGGCGACCGGGCGGCGCTGGCCGAAAGGGCGCAATCTGGCGCTGCTGCTGGCGATGGGCGGGTTGTGCTACGTCGGCCAGTCGATGAGCTTCTTCTCGGCGCTCAATCACGCCTCGGCCGGGCTGGTCGCCTTGCTGCTCTACCTCCACCCCTTTCTCGTCACCGTGTCCGGCTCCCTAATCCTGCGCCGGCCGCTCGGTGCCAGACGAATGCTCGCGGTGCTTGCTGCCTTGCTCGGTACCGCGCTGACGCTGGGCGGCGGCATGTCGGGCGAGCCGCTCGGAATCGCGCTGGGGCTGACGGCAGCGGTGATCTACTCGATCTACATCCTGGTCGGTGCCCGGGCCCTGGCCGAGGAGGATCCGCTGGCGGCCGTCACGGTGGTGATGATCGGCGCGGCGATCGTGTTCGCGCTGCTGGCCGGATGGCAGCAGCCGGCATTTCCGGCGACGATGCCGGCCTGGGGGGCGGTGTTCGCGATCGCTATCGTGTGCACCGTGGTGGCGATGCTCGGCCTCTTCATCGGCATCCGCCATCTGGGGCCTGCCGATGCGGCAACGCTGTTGACGCTGGAGCCCGTGGTGACGATCGCGCTGGCGGCGATCTTCCTCGGTGAGGCGTTCACCCCGCTGCAGATGCTGGGCGGGGCGATCGTGCTGGCTGCTGTGGTCTGGCTGGCCCGGGCCGGCGGCCAGGCGCCGGCTTAGGCTCCGCGTTCAGGCTTGTGGCTGTCCGAGTACCGTCGCCGGGTCGATGGCGCGCAACTCGGTCTTGTAGCGGGCTGCATTGTCGACATAGTGGCGGGCGTTCCACTTAAGATGCTCGATCTCGGCATCCGACAGCTGGCGGATCACCCGGCCGGGCGAGCCGACTACCAGCGAGCGGTCGGGGATGGCCTTGCCTTCGGGGATCAGCGTGTTGGCGCCGATGATGCAGTTCCTGCCGATGACCGCCTTGTTGAGCACCACGGCGTTGATGCCGATGAGGCTGCCATCGCCGATGGAGCAGCCATGCAGCATCGCCATGTGGCCGACGGTGACGTCGGCGCCGATGGTCAGCGGCACACCGTCGTCGGTATGGAGTACCGAACCGTCCTGGATGTTGCTGCCGTCGCCGATCCGGATCGGATCATTGTCGCCGCGGATCACCACGTTGTACCAGATGCTGACGTCGCGGCCGGCCTCCACCGCGCCGATCACGGTCGCATTGTGGGCGACCCAGGATCCTTCACCGAAACGGGGCGTGCGGTCGCCCAGCGCGTAGATGCTCATATCCGTTTTCTCGCTCTCTCTGCCTGCCGGCGGATGCCGGCGCTCGGGGGGCGCATCATAGCAAGCGCATCATGTGCTGCAAACACCGCGAAGCTCTGCAATGTCACTGATCCGGCGGGGAATTTCCCGTGCGACCCGCCGGGCCTTGGCCCTTTCCCCCGGCGTGGTGCTAGCATGCGGGTCGCAAACGGATACCCCTCATGCTCAGTTATCGCCACGCCTTCCATGCCGGCAACCATGCCGACGTACTGAAACATACCCTGCTGCTCGAGTTGTTGTCCTATTTCAACCGCAAGGACAAGCCCTGGTACTACATCGACACCCATGCGGGTGGTGGCTGCTATGCGCTCGACAGCGAGCAGGCAGGCAAGACCGTCGAGTACGTCGATGGCGTCGGCCGAATCTGGAACCGGACGAAGCTGCCAGAACCGCTCGCGGCCTATCGTGCAGCGCTGGCGCAGTTCAATCCTCATGGACATCTGACCTTCTATCCGGGATCGCCTGCGCTGGCGATGACGCTCGCGCGGGCGCAGGACCGCCTGCGCCTGTTCGAGCTGCATCCGGCTGATTTCGAATCCCTGATCCGCACTTTCGCGACTGAGGCCGAGCGTGTGCAATGCCGCAAGGCGGACGGCTTCGGTGCGCTCAAGAGCCTGTTGCCGCCGCCTTCACGGCGCGCTCTGGTGTTGATCGATCCGCCTTATGAGGTCAAGGACGACTATCGGCATGTGGTCGATTGCCTCAGGGACGCAATGCGGCGCTTCCCGACCGGTACCTACGCAGTGTGGTATCCGATGCTCGCGCGCCCGGAGGCGCGCAGGCTGCCGGAACGGCTGGCGGAACTGGGGGCAGGCAGCTGGCTCGACGTCCGTCTGGCGGTTCGCCGGCCGCCGCGCGAAGGTTTCGGCATGTTCGGCAGCGGCATGTTCATCGTCAATCCGCCGTGGGTGCTGCCCGAGCGGCTCGAAGCAATGATGCCCTGGCTGGTGGAGGCCCTGGGTGTCGACGATGGCGCCGGTTTCGATCTGGAGCACCGCATCGAATGAAACCGGATCAGGCGAGCAGGGACCGGCTCGACGGCCTGCGCGACGAACTGCGCCGTTTCGCCGCCGACCGCGACTGGAACCAGTTCCATACGCCCAAGAACCTTGCAATGGCGCTGGCTGGAGAGGCGGGCGAGGTGATCGAGCATTTTCAGTGGCTGACAGCCGAGCAGTCCGCCAGCCTGGACGCCGCAGCGCGTGGCGCGGTGGCGGAAGAGCTGGCCGACGTACTGCTCTATCTCGTTCGCCTGGCCGACGTGCTGGACATCGACCTGGCGGAGGCCGCGGCACGCAAGATGGCGATCAATGCCGAGCGCTATCCCGCCGACAAGGCGCGAGGGCGGGCCGACAAGTACGACCGGCTGTGAAGCCGGTCCCGGCAGTGTTGCACCGATGCTGCGCTGCAGCGTGATCCAGGGGGACGGGACCCACGAGGTGTTTGGGGGCTTGTCGATTTTCTGAAACAATGGCGCCTTTCCATTTCGGATCACACTGCGTGGACCTGAAACACATCAGCGAGATCGAACGAGCAACACATCGCGGACGGGGAGAAGTGCTTCGCCTGGGCATCGGCCTGCTCTTCATCGTCGGCGTCATGTTCTATGCCGCGATGCGCGGCGGCGGCGGCGAGGGCAGCCTGGTCCTCGTCATGGCGGCCATGGTCGGCGGTTACATGGCGATGAACATCGGCGCCAACGACGTTGCCGACAACGTCGGCCCGGCCGTCGGCTCCAAGGCGATGAGCCTGGCCGGCGCGCTGGTCATCGCTGCCATCTTCGAGGCCGCCGGTGCGCTGATTGCCGGCGGCGAAGTCGTTGGCACCATCCGTAGCGGCATCATCGATCCCGAACTCATCACGGATTCCGACACCTTCGTCTGGATCATGCTGGCAGCGTTGCTGGCTGGCGCGCTGTGGCTGAACATCGCCACGGCGGTCGGCGCCCCGGTGTCGACGACGCATTCGATCGTCGGTGCCGTGCTGGGTGCCGGCATCGCGGCCGAAGGCACGGGTATCGTGGCCTGGTCGACGATGGGCAACATCGTTGCCAGCTGGGTCGTTTCCCCGGTGCTCGGCGGCGTGTTTGCGGCTGCCTTCCTGTACCTGGTCAAGCGCAGCATCACCTATCAGTCCGACATGGCAGCAGCAGCGCGCAGGATGGTGCCGATGCTGGTGGGCCTGATGGCCTGGACTTTCGGCGCCTACCTGATCCTGAAAGGGCTGAACCGCGTGTGGTCGGTCGGTTTCGGCGAGGCGGCGGTCTACGGTCTGGTGATCGCTGTGCCGATCTTCCTGCTGACCAGGCGCTCGATGAACGGACGCGGCATGCAGCTCGCCAATACCAAGCAGAGCGTGAACCGCCTGTTCACCGTGCCCTTGATCGCTGCCGCGGCGCTGCTCAGCTTCGCTCATGGTTCCAACGACGTGTCGAATGCCATCGGGCCGCTTGCCGCGATCGTCGATGTCATCACCAGCGGCGGGGCGATGCACAAATCGGCGCCGATCCCGACCTGGGTGATGATGGTCGGGGCACTGGGCATTTCGCTCGGCCTGGCGCTGTTCGGACCGAAACTGATCCGCACCGTAGGTAGCGAGATCACCGAGCTCGACCAGATGCGTGCCTACTGTATCGCGATGGCGGCGACGTTGACGGTGATCGTTGCCAGCCAGTTCGGCCTGCCGGTCAGTTCGACGCATATCGCCGTCGGCGGCGTGCTTGGCGTCGGCTTCCTGCGTGAGTATCTCAAGAGCAACTACGACCGCATGCTGGAAGAGATCAAGGCCCACCATCCGGAAGGCGATCTGGCTGCGATCGAGGCTTTTGTCGCCCGCTTCGAGAAAGCTTCGATCGAGGAGAAGGGCGAGATGCTGCGCGACCTCAAGCAGCGCTCGAAGAAGGCCGAAGACCCGGCGCATTTCTCCAAGGTCGAGCGCAAGGGCCTGCGCAAGGTTTACCGTCGCGAGCTGGTGAAACGCTCGCAGCTGATGCGGATTGCAGCAGCCTGGGTCATCACGGTGCCGGCGTCGGCGCTGATGGCGGCGATGCTGTTCTTCATGATCCGCGGCATGATGCTGCCCTGATCACGGGCAGCCGCTGCAGATGAGCTTTGCCGAACTGATGACGGTGCTGGGGCTCGGCGGCATCGTCTGGTTCTGGTTCGACAGTCTGAAGGCGCGCGAGGCCGGACTGGAAGCTGCGCGGCGCGCCTGCCTGCGCGAGGGTCTGCAGTTCCTGGACGAGACCGTCGTCGGCCACGGCATCAGGTTCGCACGCAACGACGAAGGGCATGTGGTGCTGCGCCGAGGTTTCGATTTCGAGTATTCGCTGTCAGGCGATGACCGCTATCGTGGAGCGGTGGTCATCGAAGGGCGCGAGGTCGTGCTTGTCAACACCGCCCAGCATCGCATCCGTGTGCTGCATCCGCACTGAGATGCGGTTCAGCCCGAGATCGCCCTCAGGAATTCGCTGCGGGCCTGGGGCGAGCGCTCGAATTCCCCGCTGAAGGCCTGGGTGACGACGCGCTCGTCGCCGCGCCGGTCCTCGCCCAGCAGCAGGCAGAGCTGTTCTGCCTCGATCACGCAGGCGGCACCGGCCGCCTTGCCGTGCCGCAGCAGCGCGTCGGCGATGTCGCGTGTCATCCACTCCTGGTAGGTGAAGCGGTGGCCGATCGCATCCACCAGGCGGGCGATGCGGCCGAAGCCGTGCAGGCGCCCGTCAGGGATGTAGGCAACGTGGGCGACGCCGCGAAAGGGCACGAGATGGTGAGGGCAGACGCCGTGCACCGCGATGCCGCGCACCACCACCATGTCGCGGCGCTCGTCGGCGAAGCCTTCGCCCAGCACCTCGGCCGGATCGAGCTCGTAGCCGCCGAGCAGGCGCCGCTGCCACAGTTCGCGCACGCGCTGCGCGGTGCGGCCGGTATGGGAGGAGTGCGGATCGATGCCGCAGGCGCGCAGCAGGTCGTCGATCGCGCGCTCGAAGGCGGGGGCGTCGAAGGCGCCCGTGCGTGCGATTCCGATCGTGTCGGGCAGCGCGGGGGCTGCTGCCTCGTGCTCGTCGTGGTCGTGTCGGGACATGCTGTGTTCCATGTGCGCCGCTGCTGGCGGGGCATTACATGATACGCGGATCGTCGGCCAGCGTCCCGGCGCAGGGGTTTGGGCAGCTCAGGCGATGAAAACCGGATCCGAGAACACCAGGGTGCCGTCCTTGCGCATCATCAGGTTGTTGGCGTTCAGGATGTCGGGCAGGACCTGGTATTCCTCGACGAAATCCGACAAGGCCTTGACCGCCTTGTTCAGGTTGTCGCTTGCGGCAAAGGGGTTCAGCGTCATGTCGTAAAGCGCGATCCGGCCCATGTTGGCGCCGAGCTTGTTCCATTGCTGGCAGGCCGACCAGTAGGTGTCGATCAGGCGGAGCGCAAGTGCCGCTGCGTGGGAGCCTTCGGCCAGCGGATAGAGCTTCTCCATCTCGATCAGATGCAGCGGATAGCCGGACAGGGCGCGGCCGATGATGCCGTGGTCGGCGTGGATGACGGGGAAATGCTCGCCGCGCGGGCGGTCGTCCGCGGTGTAGAGAAAGTAGTCGGCAGGCGAACTGACGATCTTGTAAACCCGTTCGCCGTCGCCTTTGTCGAGCACGATCGAGTATTCGCCGCGGCCGATCTCCTCCTTGCCATCGAGCAGCGGGTGCGCCGGAACGGGATCCGGCAGCACGATGCTGCTTCGGCCGAGTTGAGTACGGGCCGCGGTGATGTCGATCGTGGTGCGCATCGTGATGCTCCGTGCTTACGCCATGATGTTGTATCCGGCATCGACGAAATGCACTCCGCCGCTGATCAGCCGGCCGGCGTCGGATACCAGGAAGGCGGTCAGCGCACCGATGTCCTCGGGCGTGACCAGGGCGTGCATCGGCGAGCGCTCGACCGCTGCGGCCATCAGGCCATCGAAGCCGGCGATGCCGGAGGCGGCACGCGTCATCAGCGGGCCGGGCGATACGGCATTCACGCGGATGTTCTTGGCGCCGAGCTCTGCGGCCATGTAGCGGGTGGCGGCCTCGAGCGCGGCCTTGCACAGGCCCATCACGCCGTAGTTGGGGATGACCTTCTCCGAGCCGAGGTAGGTCATCGTCACCAGCGCGCCGCCGCCGGCCTTCTCGAGCAGCGGTTCGGCCTTCTTGGCCAGGCGGACGAAGGAGTGGGTCGATACATCCATTGCCAGCGCGAAGCCGTCGGCCGAGGTATCGACCACGCGGCCGTGCAGGTCGTCGCGCTTGGCAAAGGCCATGCTGTGCACGGCGAAATCGAGCTTGCCATGGCGCGCTTCGATTTCTGCGAAGGCCGCATCCATGGTCTCGGGGTTGGTGACGTCGAGCAGGAACGCGTCTTCGACGCCCAGGCGGTGGATCACCGGTTCGATGAAGGCACGGGTCTTTTCGTTCTGATAGGTGATGATCAGTTTGGCGCCGGCCTGGGCGCAGGCTTCGGCGACACCGGTGGAGATGGATTTCTCGTTGGCGATACCGGTGATCAGGCCGACCTTACCTTCCAGATTGATGATGGGCGTCATGCTGTAGTCCTCGCAGTAAAGTTTTTTTGTGCGTTGCAAAAACAATTGTGCCGCAGCGATGCGACGATTTTCTTTCAATGATTCGTGACGAAAGCGGCAGGTGTTGGCGCCTTGGATTGGAGTATATTCTGCATTGCAGCAATTAAGAACCGCAGCCGTGCGCCCAAATGGCAGAGAGAGTGCAACATGACACGCAATACATACATCTTCATGGACTTCGATGGCGTGACCCACCCGTGGGGCGAAGTCGAGGATTTTCGCTGCCTGCCGCTGATCGAGGCGGTGCTGCGGGAGTTTGAAGAAGCGCGCGTGATCATCGCGTCGGACTGGCGCATGCTTTTTTCGATGCAGAAACTGGTGGCCCGCTTCGCCGAGGACATCCGTCCCCGCATCGTTGGCGCCACGCCGCACATGCTGCCCAAGAACGGTGCCGAACTGCATGGCCTGCGCGAGCGGGAGGCGATGCTGTGGCTCGCCCAGCACGAGGCGGATCACCGCAGCGCCGCATGGTGTGCGCTGGACGATGCACCGGGCAACTGGATGACCCGTTCGCGTCTGCTATTGACCGATTTCAAGCGCGGTTTCACCGAAGAGGATGCAGTGGCGCTGCAACGCATGCTGCAGGGTTTCCGCGAAGGGGCTGTCGAGGGAAACGGTTACCGCACCGGCAGCACCGCGCCGGTGTCGTTGTGGGCGGCGCGCAGCATCGCCTGAGTGCTGCCGCGGGCTGGCATGGCCGGCACGCAGGCGATCCGATTTGATTCGAGTGGCATCGCTGTGCACAATGGGCGCCCAATTCTGACGACGGTGGCCCCATGAGCGCGAACGATGCCGCGATTCCTCCCGATCCTCTTGCTGTCCATGCAGACAGCGGGATTCAGCGCCAGGCCGCGCAGATGGCGCAGGAAGCCTTTGCCCGTGTGTTCCGCCTCAGCGTCGGTGAAAGCGACGAAATACGCCTGAAAGGCGTCGCCCAACTGCAACGGGAGCTGGATGACTGGGCCTGTGCAGGCGATGCAGGCGAAGCCTGTGCCTTGCGGCGAGCCATGCTGTTGTCCGGCATGGATCAATGGGGTGTGGCCTGGAGCCAGGCCTTCGGCCTGGTATCCATTCCCGGCCTGACCGAACTCATCGGTGCCTTGCGGACTGGACTCCAGGTCGAGGACGAGGCGCGTTTCCTGCGCCAGTTCGAAGCCATTGGGCAGGCCGAGGAAAACGTCATCGACTTCAAGGTCGAACTTCGGCGGGCCATCCATCTCGCGCTATGGCATTCGTCCATTGCTACCGACAACCGCGACGAGGCCCTTCGCCTCGCCTCGCAGCTCGGCGGCCGCCTGCTCGGCCTGATGACGCGCGAGATGCCGCTGGCCGGCTGGCGGCTGGTGGCCGATGCGCTGGCCTTCATCCAGATCCGCTGCCTGGCCGACGGCCTCGCGGCCGAAGGCGTCGGCCAGGAAGCCACCCAGGCCTTGTTCGGCGCGCTGGCGCGCGAACTGCCGCAGGAGCAGCGCGACAGGGTCATGGCACATGCCGCGCGTGCCGTCATCGCCTGGCAGCAGGCCAGCCGTCCGCCGGAGCAGGTGCACTGATGGCGCTGAAGGCGACGATCTTCAAGGCCGACATCCAGATCGCAGACATGGATCGCGGCCACTATGCCGACTACAGCCTGACGCTGGCCCGTCATCCGTCCGAGACCGATGAGCGGATGATGGTGCGCCTGCTGGCCTTTGCCCTGTTCGCCGATCCGGCGCTGGGTTTCGGCAAGGGTCTGTGCGTGGATGACGAGCCGGACCTGTGGCGAAAGGATCTGACCGGTGCGATCGAGTGCTGGATCGATGTCGGCCAGCCGGACGAGAAGTGGGTGCGCAAGGCCTGCGGGCGGGCAGGCGAGGTGATCGTGCTGGCTTACGGCCGCGCGCTGGAGGTGTGGTGGAACGGCGTGCGTGAAAAACTGGCACGCCAAGCTTCGCTGAGGGTCATTGAGCTGGCACGTGAGGCGAGCAGCGAACTGGCGAAGCTCGCCGAGCGCACGATGCGCCTGCAGTTCAGTATCCAGGACGGCCATGTCTGGGTGACCAATGGCCGCGATACCGTGTCCATCGAACCCCGTTTTCTGCTGGGCGGCAGATGATTCCTTGTCCGTATCTGCGGCCGTATGCGTGACTGAAGAATGCGGGGCAGGGCTTGGCTTCCAGCAACCGGTTTCAGCCAGCGGCCGAGAGAAAGCGCTTGATATCGGCTGCAGCCGCGTCCGGCGCTTCCTGCATGAAGCAATGTCCGCCCGCCACCAATTGTTCTTGTATTGCAGGGTTGCCGGCACGCCAGCGTGTTATGCCCCTGGCGGCAAAGGGATAGCTGCGATCACCGCGCAGCACCATGGTGGGGGTGCCGACCCGGGCCAGCGCGGACCACAGGCGGCGCGGATAGGAGCCGAAGATTTCGGCTTCGCGGCTGGGCCGGCACTTGAGTTCGACGCCGCCTGCCGGACTGTCGCGCAGGGCGTGGTCGACATAGGCTTGCAGCGCGTCGTTGTGCCAGCCGCGGAACATGCCGCGCTCCTGCAGTCCGAGATAGGCGGCCGTGCGGTCCGGCCAGTGGTGGCGGCGCCTGCGCGCGCGGCTGGCCAGCGTGTTGCGCGACAGCAGGCCGACGACGTCGGACATCGCCATCAGGCCGATCATCGCCGGAGGGAACAGCACCGGATCGAGCAATACCGCGCGTGAAAACAGGTGTGGCTCGTGGGCCATCATCAGGCAGCTGATGACGCTGCCAAAGCTGTGGCCGACGGCATGGGCCGGCACGTCGCCGAAGTGCGTCCGCTGCGCACGCCAGGCCTCGGCAGCGAATTCGGCGGTCCGGTTCCAGCCGTGGAAACGGCCGCCCTGGTCGCTGTCGCCATGGCCCTGGACGTCGGACAGGAAGAGGTCGAAATCCTCCGCCAGAATTTCCAGCATCGGTGCATAGCTCAGCCCGCAATAGCCGTTGCCGTGCAGGAAGTGGATCACCGGGCGGCCGGAGGGCGGGCTGTGTTGCCCGCGCAGGGTGAATCCGGCCGTGGTGATGTGATGCCAGGGCTGCAGCCTCATGCTCGGTCAGGCCTTCATGTCGGGTAGACGGCGGGCGCACTGAACGCCTCGGCGGCCCGGGTGCCGATGCCGAAGCGGGGCGCCCGGGCCGGGTGCAGCCCGTGCTTCAGTCTTCCCTGCGCTTGCGGGGTTTGCCCGCGCCATGGGAGGCCGGGCGCGGCGTGTCGGCGGGGCGGCTGAAGTTGCGGTGCTGGCCGCCGGCGTCGGGGCGCGGTGGGCGCTGGGTGTCGGACGAACGCTCCCGGGTCTTCCAGTCGCCTTTCGGATGGCCACCTGCCGGCCTGGATTCGCGGCGCTCGAAACCGCCTGGCTTGCGCTCCTGCCTGTTGTCGCGCCAGTCGCGGTCCTCGCGCGGCGGGCGGCGGCGTTCCGGCGTCGCGGCAGCTTCGGCGGCCGACAGCGCACGGATGTTCAGCTGCATCTGCCGCACCCGGGTGCGCTTCAGGGTGTCCATCAGGTCGGCGGGCAGGTTGGCCGGCAGTTCGACGGTGGAGAAATCGTCGAACAGATGGATCTGGCCGATGAAGCGGCCTTCGATGCCGCCCTCGTTGGCGATCGCGCCGACGATCTCCTTCGGGCTGGCACCCTGGTTGCGGCCGACTTCGATGCGGTAGCGCACCAGCGTGCCGTCGGCGAAGGCGCGGCGGCGGGAGAGGATTTCGTCGCGGTTGGGGCGGGGCGCACGCTCGCGCGGCGCACCGGTGGTGAAATGCTCGTCGCGCGGCGGCCGGCCGCCGCTGCCCGGCTGGGCAGTGGCCAGATCCCAGCCGCGGCCGCTCTGCTCGATCTGCAGCGGGCGTTCGCGCTGGGCGAGATAGGCGAGCGCGGCGGCGATCTCATGCACCTCGAGCTCGTTCTCGTCGGCGAGGTTGTTGACCACATCCATGTAAAAGCCCAACTGCTGCTCGGCGGCGGTTTCGACTACCAGGCGCTTGAACTGGGCGACACGCAGGTTGGTCACCTCCTCGCTGCTCGGCAACGCGATCGGCGTGATCGGCTGGCGGGTGGCGCGTTCGATCATCTTCAGCATGCGCGTCTCGCGCGGCGCGACGAACAGGATCGCGACGCCTTCGCGGCCGGCACGGCCGGTGCGGCCGATGCGGTGGACGTAGGCTTCGGTGTCGTAGGGGATGTCGTAGTTGATGACGTGGCTGACGCGCGGCACGTCGATGCCGCGGGCGGCGACGTCGGTGGCGATGACGATGTCGAGCGCACCATTCTTGAGCTGCTCGATCACGCGCTCGCGCAGGCCCTGGGTCATGTCGCCGTTGAGCGCTGCCGCGGCGTAACCGCGTGCGGCGAGCTTGTCGGCGAGTTCCTCAGTGGCGATCTTGGTGCGGACGAAGACGATCGCGGCGTCGAAGCTTTCCTCGGCGTCGAGGATGCGGGTCAGCGCGTCGAGCTTGTCGACGCCGCGCACCAGCCAGTAGCGCTGGCTGATCTTCGACACCGTGGCGGTGGCGGCGCGAATCCTGATTTCCTCCGGCTCGCGCAGGTGGCGGCGGGCGACGTCGCGGATCACGTTCGGCATCGTCGCCGAGAACAGCGCGGTCTGGCGCTCTTCCGGAGTGTGCTCGAGAATCCATTCGACGTCGTCGATGAAGCCCATGCGCAGCATTTCGTCGGCTTCGTCGAGCACGATCGCCTTCAGCGCGTCGAGCTTCAGGCTCTCGCGCTCGAGGTGGTCCATGACGCGGCCGGGCGTGCCGACGATGACCTGGGCGCCGCGCGACAGTTGGCGCAGCTGCACCACCATGCTCTGGCCGCCGTAGATCGGCAGCACGTGGAAATTCTTCAGGTGATGCGCATATTTGGCGAAGGCTTCGGCGACCTGGATGGCCAGTTCGCGCGTCGGCGTCAGCACCAGCACCTGCGGCCGGCTGTCGGACAGGTCGAGACGGGCCAGCATCGGCAGCGCGAAGGCGGCGGTCTTGCCGGTGCCGGTCTGGGCCTCGCCGAGAATGTCGCGTCCGGCCAGCAGCTGCGGAATGCAGGCGGCCTGGATCGGCGAGGGCGTTTCGTAGCCGACTTCGGCCAGCGCGGACAGAAGGGGCGCAGGAAGGTCGAGGTCGGTGAAGCGCAGCGTCTCCTGGGCGCTCGTCTCGGGGCTGGGAGATTCGTTGGGAACGGAGTCGGTCATGGCAGTCGAGCCGCGCGGGCGGCAATGGGCAGCGATGCTGCGAAGTCGCGATTATCGGCGAATCCGGCGCAGCAAACGAGTGAAGCGGAGTAAAGGGGTGTGGCGGGGATGGGAATCGACAGTGGCCGTGCTTGCCGCGATGCCGCTGTACCGCGCCTGGAGGGCGTTGAGGCTCTGCCGCAGTCTGGCGGCAGAAAAGCAAAAAACGCGGCGCAAGGCCGCGTTCTTCAGAATCGCTCGGCGTCGGCGACGCCGTGTCGATTACAGCGGGCGGATGTTGGCCGCCTGCAGGCCCTTCGGGCCGGTCTTGACTTCGAATTCGACGCGCTGGTTTTCAGCCAGGCTCTTGAAACCCTTGCTTTGGATTTCCGAGAAGTGGGCGAACAGGTCGTCGCCGCCGTTTTCCGGGGTGATGAAGCCGAAGCCCTTGGCGTCGTTGAACCACTTGACGGTACCGGTTTGAGTGCTCATTTGCGTTCCATATAAAAAATGACTGGGCTTGCGCCCCAAAATGCAGGAACGATCAAGAAACGTAATCCAGAGGAATCAGACCGGCACGCGTTCTTGTAGAACACGCTGGACAACCACCAGAACAACCACTGCTTGAATCGACTGCGAGCCGCACGATACACCGTTTCCGGAGCATGGGGAATTTATTTTGCGTGCCGGGCGAAAAAATTCTTGGCTCAAGAGGGCAGGCGAGGAATTGGCGCAGGATGCTTGAATTTGTTGTGCATTGCATCAATCGCGGCATGATGCGCCGATTTGGAAAGAGGCCGTAAAGAGCCGGCACGATGGGATAATGCGCGCACCAGAAAAAAAGGCGATGGGCTAAAGCATGTCAATCCAGTGGTTTCCCGGTCACATGGCGTCGGCGCGAAAGAAGGCGGCCGAGGCGATGGCGGCCATCGACGTCGTTATCGAAGTGACCGATGCGCGCCTGCCCGAGGCCAGCAGCAATCCGATGATCTCCGAACTGCGGCGCTTCCGTAACCGCCCCTGCCTGAAGCTGCTGAACAAGGCCGATCTGGCCGATCCGGCGGCGACCCGGGCCTGGATGGATTTCTACAATCGCCAGCCGGGCGTCAAGGCCGTCGCGATCTCGGCCAAGAGCGCATCCGATGCTGCGCGCGTGCCGGCCTTGTGCCGCCAGCTCGCGCCGCATCGCGATGACGGCACCAAGCCGCTGCGGATGATGATCATGGGCATCCCCAATGTGGGCAAATCGACGCTGATGAATGCGCTGCTCAAGCGCAAGGTGGCCAAGGTCGGCGATGAGCCGGCCGTGACCAAGCACCAGCAAACCCTGGATCTGGGGCCGGGCATGACGCTGACCGACACGCCCGGAATGATGTGGCCCAAGATCGACTACGACCCTGACGGCTACATGCTGGCGGCCAGCCATGCGATCGGTCGCAATGCTGTCATCGACGAAGAGGTCGCAGTCTTCCTCGGCGGCATCCTGCTTGAGCGCTATCCGGCATTGCTGGCGGCCCGCTACCGCATCGAGCCGTCGTCGCTGGACGCCCAGGCGCTGGTGGAGGCGATCGGGCGCAGGCGAGGCTGTCTGGTCAAGGGCGGCGGCCTGGACCTGGAAAAGGCTTCGCTGATCCTGCTGCAGGATTATCGCGATGGCGTGCTCGGCCGCATCAGCCTGGAGACGCCTGAATCGCGGTCGGCGATGATCGCGCGGATCGACGCCGAGCGTGCCGCAGCAACTGCCGCGGACGAGGAGGCGGCGGGCGAAGCGGAGTCGTAGGCTTCCGGATACCTGCGGATTTGATGCCAGGGCTGGCTGCTGCGCTCAGCTGCCGGTTGCGATCTCGATCCAGCGCAGCCACTGCCCACAGGCATTGCGCGGTCCGCGCAGGCTGCCGTGCCATGGCCCTTCGTTGCAGGTGCCGCGACTGTTGTCGGGGTCGATATGGACGGTGCTGCCGTCTTCTGCCAGCGTGCGCTTGCCGCCCCAGCGGTTGCAGGTGGGGCAGCGACGAAGCTCGGCGATCGGAGAAATGCTCATCGGTCTTGCGGTCGGGGCTTGGGCGGGCCAGCGGGTGATGATACGCGAGCAGGCTCGCATCGTCGCTGCTGGGGCGTGCCGGGGGCTTTGCTATCATTCCGCCATGAAAGATTCCCGTTCCCGTTTCCTCGATATACGTGGCCTGCGCCTGCATTTGCGCGAGTGGGGCAGGGCGGGCGCCCCCCGGCTTTACCTGCTGCACGGCTGGATGGATGCGTCGGCATCGTTCCAGTTCATGGTCGATGAGCTGGCCGGCGACTGGCATGTGATCGCGCCCGACTGGCGGGGTTTCGGCCTCAGCGCCTGGAGTCATGCCGACGGTTACTGGTATCCGGATTATTTTGCCGACCTCGATGCGATCCTGCATGCGGTCGAAGGTGAAGACACGGCACCGGTACGCCTCGTCGGCCACAGCATGGGCGGCAATATCGCGCTGATGTACGCGGGCATCCGTCCGGCGCGGGTTGGCCGCATCGTCGTGCTCGATGCCTTCGGTCTGCCGGATCGCGCGGCCGCCGAGGCGCCCGGGCGCTACCAGAAGTGGCTGCGGGAGCTGAGCGAAGTACCGCGGCCGCGGGCCTATCCCAGCCGGGAAGCGCTCGCCGAGCGCCTGCGGCAGGACAACCCTCGCCTCGACGCGTGGCGCGCCGCGTGGCTCGCCGAAGCACTGGCCCAGGCCGATGAGCGGGACGAGGGCAAGGGCTGGCGGATTGCAGGCGACCCCTTGCATCGCCGGGTGAATCCGGTGCTCTACCGCCGCGCCGAGGCCGAAGCCTGCTGGAGGCGGGTGACGGCGCCGGTGCTGGCGATCGAGCCGGCGAGCGCCGACCTGCGCGAACGCATTGGCGTCAGCGACGAGGATCATGCAGCGGCCTTTGCCTGTTTCTCATCGATCGAAGTGCGCAGGGTGGAGGATGCCGGCCACAATCTGCATCACGACCAGCCTCGGCGGATCGCGGAGATCGTCGAAGCGTTTTTTCTGTCCGATGGACAATGACGCCTCCTTCCGGAGTATTCAGATGAAACTTGCCGAACTGCATGCACTCAATGCCGATCTGCATTGCCATTCCACCGTGTCCGACGGCTGGCTCGAGCCCGCCGGCGTTGTCGCGCGGGCGAAGGCGAACGGCGTCGAACTGCTTGCGCTGACCGATCATGACGAACTCGGCGGCCTCGGCATCGCTGCGGCCGCTGCAGCCGAACTGGGGCTGCGCTTCGTTCCCGGCGTGGAAGTTTCGGTGTCCTTCGCCGACGAGACGATCCATGTCGTCGGCCTCGGTATCGATCCGCAGGATCCGGGTATCGTCGCCGGTCTGCAGCAGATCCGCATGGGGCGCGATGCGCGTGCCGCACGCATCGGCCAGGCGCTGGCCGATGCAGGCATTCCTGGTGCGCTCGAAGGTGCGCGCCGCTTCGCGCGCAATCCGGCGCTGGTCAGCCGTGCCCATTTCGCCCGGCATCTGGTCGCCAGCGGCGTGATGCCGGACGTCAGGACGGTGTTCGAGCATTACCTGGTGCGTGGCAAACCTGGTTTCGTCGACCACGAATGGGCGTCGCTGGAGGATGCGGTGGGCTGGATTCGTGGCGCCGGCGGCGTCGCCGTGATCGCCCATCCCGCGCGTTACCGCTTGTCCAATGCCGACATGGAGCGCCTGCTCGACCGTTTCATCGCTGCCGGTGGCGAGGCGATCGAGGTCGTTTCCGGCGCCCATAGCGAAGACGAGATGCGCCGCTTCGCCACCGTCGCCCGCCGCCGCGGCCTGCTCGCCTCGCGCGCTTCCGACTTCCACGGCGAGAACGAAAGCCCGGTCGATCTCGGCCGCTGCAATCCCCTTCCGTCCGACCTCACGCCGGTGTGGTCGCGCTTCATCTGAGAACACGACAATCATGGCCCAGTTCTTTTCCCTCCATCCCGAGCAGCCCCAGCCGCGCCTGATCCGCCAGGCGGCCGAAATCATCCGCGGCGGCGGGCTGGTCGTGCTGCCGACCGATTCGGCCTATGCGCTGGCATGTACGGTCGGGGATGCGAGCCTGCTCGACCGCATCCGCAAGATTCGCGGCGTCGATGAGCGCCACCACTTCACCCTGATGTGCCGCGACCTGTCCGAGATCGCCACCTATGCCCGGGTCGACAACAGCCAGTACCGGCTGCTCAAGGCGACGACGCCGGGCGCCTATACCTTCATCCTCGAAGGCACCAAGGAACTGCCGCGCCGGGTGCTGCACCCCAAGCGCAAGACCATCGGCCTGCGCATTCCCGAGCATGTCGTCGTTTCGGCCCTGCTGGCCGAACTCGATGGTCCGATGCTGACCTCGACCCTGCTGTTGCCCGATGAGGATCTGCCGCTGACCGATGCCGAGGAAATCCGCGATCGTTTGGGCAAACAGGTCGATCTGGTGATCGAGGCCGGCTACTGCGGCCCTGAAGCCACGACCGTGATCGATCTGACTTCCGGTACGCCGGAGCTGGTGCGTGCCGGCTGCGGCGCACTGGAGCCCTTCGGCCTGGCGGACTGAAGAGGGCGCAGGTGCGCTCTGCTAGAATGCGCGCTTTGCTGCCGACGCTTCCATGGATTCTCTGATTTCGACGCTGGCGATCTGGGCGCTGCCCGTGGTCCTGGCCATCACCCTGCACGAGGCGGCGCACGGCTATGTCGCTCGCCATTTTGGCGATCCCACTGCCGATCTGGCCGGCCGCATCACGCTCAACCCCTTGCGCCACATCGACCCGGTGGGCACGATCCTGGTGCCGGGGGGCATCCTTGTGCTGAGCTACCTGTTTGGCGTCGGTGCCGTCCTGTTCGGCTGGGCCAAGCCGGTGCCGGTCAATTTCGGCCGGCTGCGCAAGCCGAAGGCGGACATGCTGTGGGTGGCTGCGGCCGGGCCGTTCATGAATCTGCTCATGGCGCTGGGCTGGGCGATCCTGTTCCGTTTCGCGATGGCTGGCGAGCTGGGTGTCTACGACTTGCCGATGATGAAGATGGCCGATGCCGGCATGCAGATCAACGCGATGTTGATGGTGCTGAACCTGTTGCCGATTCTGCCGCTGGATGGCGGCCGAATCGCCTTCAGCCTGCTGCCGATGCATCTAGCACGGCGTTTCGCCCGGCTCGAACCCTATGGGCTTCCTTTCCTGCTCGTGGTCATAGTGTTCTTCCGGGAAGAGTTTGCCGCGATGTTGTCGCCACTGATCGCGGGTTTCCGTTACCTGCTTGGCGCGATCATCAGTTCCTGATGCGCATGTAGACATGAACCTGCCGCTGGAACTGGCGCCGGTCGAGGTGCCCGGGATGCTGGAGCACGTGGCGCGCATCTATGGCGAACCGCTGCTCGAACTGCCGAAAGACCTGTATATTCCGCCCGACGCGCTGGAAGTATTCCTCGACGCCTTCGAGGGGCCGCTGGATCTGCTGCTGTACCTGATCCGCAAGGCCAATCTCGATGTCCTCGACATTCCGATGGCGCCGCTGACGGCGCAGTACCTCGAATACGTCGATGCGATGCGGGCGAGCAATCTCGAGTTGGCTGCCGAATATCTGCTGATGGCGGCGATGCTGCTCGAGATCAAATCGCGCATGCTGCTGCCGCGGCCGCCGCGCGAGCATGCGGAAGAGGAAGATCCGCGCGCCGAATTGGTACGCCGCCTGCTGGAGTACGAACGCATGAAGCTCGCCGCGGCACGGCTCGACACGCTGCCGCGGGCCGAGCGCGATTTCGAGTGGGTCGGCGTCTTCGTCGCCGAGAAGGTGGTCGAGCGCCAGCCCGAAGTCAGCCTGCACGACCTGCAGCTTGCCTGGCTGCGGATCATGAAGAACGCGCGCCTGACCCAGCATCACCGTGTCGGGCGCGAGCAGCTTTCAGTGCGGGAGCATATGACCGGCATCCTGCGCAGGCTCGGCGGCGGCGGTTTCGTCGTCTTCGATGCCTTGTTCGATGCCAAGCTCGGCACGGCGGGCCTGGTCGTGAGTTTTCTCGCCGTGCTCGAACTGGTGAAGGAAAAACTGGTGGAAGTGAGCCAGAACGAGGCCTTTGCGCCGATCTACGTGAAATTGGCCGATGCAGCCCGCGACGCCTGAAGCCTGGTCGCGCGTCATCGAGGCCGCGCTGTTCGCCGCGCCGGCGCCGCTGCCGGTATCCGAACTGCGCAAGCTGTTCGATGACGACCCCGGGCCGGAACTGGTGCGCAAGCTGCTGGAAGAGCTGCGCGCCGAATGGGCGGCAGCCGGTCGCGGCATCGAACTGGTGCAACTGGCCAGCGGCTGGCGTTTTCAGACACGCGCCGACTGCCAGCCCTATCTGGATCGGCTGAAGGAAGAAAAAGCGCCGCGCTACTCGCGCGCGGTGATGGAAACATTGGCGATCATCGCCTACCGGCAGCCCGTCACGCGCGGCGACATCGAGGACGTGCGCGGCGTGGCGGTATCGCCCAACATATTGAAGACTCTGGAATCGCGCGGCTGGATCGACGTCGTCGGCCACCGCGACACGCCGGGCCGCCCGGCGCTATTCGCCACCACCCGGCGCTTTCTCGATGACATGGGTCTGCGCAGCCTCACCGAGCTGCCTGCGCTGACCGAGATCGAAAAAATCATGGACCTTGTCGATGCCTCGCAAACCGAACAGCCCGCTCCGCCCCCCGCAGAAGAAGTCTGACGCGATCGAGATTCTCGATCGTCCCCGTCGCGCTCCACGCAAGGATGATCGCGACGAGGACGCCCAGCCGCGCGACCCCAACGCCCATCTCAATGCCGATCCGCGCGGCCCCCGTGCGCCGCGCGGAGGAAACCGTGGCGGCCGGCAGGGCGGGGATGGCGATCCCGCCCGCAGGCCGGATGCGCACAAGTCTGCGCTCGGCGTGCCGGACCGCGGTGAACGGGGGGCTCGCCCCCGGCCGCAGGGGCAGGGCGGCGGCCGCAATGCGCCGATGACGCTGACCGAGCCGGAGCGCCTGCAGAAAGTGCTGGCCCAGGCCGGCGTCGCCTCGCGGCGCGAGATCGAGGACTGGGTGGTCGCCGGCCGCATCTCGGTCAATGGCCTGCCGGCTTCGCTCGGCCAGAAGATCGGTCCGGGCGACCGTGTCAAGGTCAATGGCAAGCTGGTGCCGCTGCGCTTCACCCAGCGTTCGCCGCGGGTGCTGATCTACCACAAGCCTGAAGGCGAGATCGTTTCACGCGACGACCCCGAAGGCCGCCCGACCGTGTTCGAACGCCTGCCGCTGCTGCGCAAGGGGCGCTGGCTCGCGGTCGGCCGGCTGGACTTCAATACCTCGGGCCTGCTGCTGTTCACCAACGACGGCGATCTCGCCAACCGCCTGATGCATCCGCGCTACGAGCTGGAGCGCGAATACGCGGTGCGGCTGCTGGGCGAGCTGACCGAGGAGCAGGTCGAGTCGCTGACCGAAGGCATCCAGCTCACCGACGGCCCCGCGAAGTTCAATTCCTTGCGCGATGAAGGCGGCGAGGGCGCCAACCACTGGTACCGGGTGGCGATTTCCGAAGGCCGCAACCGCGAAGTGCGGCGCATGTTCGAGGCCGTCGGGTTGACCGTCAGCCGCCTGATGCGGGTGCGCTACGGCAGCGTGGAGCTGCCCACTCGCCTGAAGCGCGGCATGTGGATGGAGATGCCCGAAGCCGACGCTTGCCGGCTCGCCGGCCTGCCTGAGCCGCAGCGCCAGGTGCAGAAGAGCGATCGCGACAAGCGGCCGCCCAAGATGCACCGGACCACGCCCGTGTCGCGCTGATTTCCTGCTGCACGCTTCGCCCTGGGGATGGGGTGGGCGCGCGGGAGCCGGACAGGTTGCTGCGTTGCGGCAATTTGCCCGGCTATCGGTTTTGGGGCTATACTCTCAAGGCTTTGATGGATGACCTCCGTTCGTTCGCGTCTGCAGGTGGTTTGCGGCGCGTGGCGGAAGCATCCTGATGTTGTTATCAGCGGCGTGTTCCGGACAGGGGCGATGGGTTGATGGGCGTTAGGCCCATTTTTTATTTGTGCGCGGCAATCCGAAGGCAGCGCAGCGGAAGACAGGTATGCGAGCAGGAATCGAGAATCTGATCGAACAGGTGGTGACCGGCCTCGGCTATGAACTCGTGGATATCGAGTTCTCGCCGCGCGGGCGTCTGCTGCGTGTCTTCCTCGACATCGAGCGCGGCATCACCGTCGACGACTGCGCCACGGTGAGCAACCAGCTCCAGCGCGTGTTCGAAGTCGAGAACATCGACTACGACCGCCTCGAAGTGTCCTCGCCCGGCCTGGACCGTCCGCTGAAGAAGCTGGCCGACTTCGAACGCTTTGCCGGCGAGGACGCGCAGATCCGGCTGTCGCTGCCGATCGACAACCAACGTAATTTTGCCGGCGTGCTCGGCGGTGTGCGCGATGGCGCCGTGGTGCTCACGACCGAGAAGGGCGAGCAGCTGCTGCCGTTCGAGGACATCGAGAAAGCACGCCTTGTACCCAAATTCTGAGACTGTGGATGTGGAGGTTTTCCTGAGATGAGCCGCGAGATCCTGCTGCTTGTTGATGCATTGGCACGTGAGAAGAACGTCGCCAAGGACATCGTTTTCGCCGCGCTGGAGTCCGCGCTGGCCTCCGCAACCAAGAAGCGCATCCACGACGACGCCGACGTGGTGGTGTCGATCGACCGCGAAACGGGCGACTACACCTCGTGCCGCCGCTGGGTCGTCATGCCCGACGAGGAAGTCACCAACGACGAAGCCGAGATGGGCGTCATCGATGCGCGCGACGTCCGCGCCGACGTGCAGCTCGGCGAATACATCGAGGAAGAGCTCGAGCCGATCGATTTCGGCCGCATCGGCGCCCAGGCCGCCAAGCAGGTCATCCTGCAGAAGATCCGCGATGCCGAGCGCGAGCAGGTGCTGAACGACTTCCTCGAGCGCAAGGAATTCCTCGTCTCCGGCGCGATCAAGCGCATGGAGCGCGGCAATGCCATCATCGAAGTCGGCCGCATGGAAGCCGTGCTGCCGCGCGACCAGCAGATTCCGCGCGAGAATCTGCGCGTCGGCGACCGCGTCAAGGCCTTCCTGCTGCGCATCGACCGCGGCGCCCGCGGCCCGCAGCTGATCCTGTCGCGCACCGCGCCCGAGTTCCTGATGAAGCTGTTCGAGCTCGAAGTCCCCGAGATCGAGGACGGCCTGCTCGAGATCAAGGCCTGCGCCCGCGACCCCGGCCTGCGCGCCAAGATCGCGGTGAAGTCGAACGATCCGCGCATCGACCCGATCGGCACCTGCGTCGGCCTGCGCGGCTCGCGCGTCACCGCGGTGCGCAACGAGATCGGCGGCGAGCAGATCGACATCATCGTCTGGGCGCCGGATCCGGCCCAGTTCGTCGTCGCCGCGCTGCAGCCGGCCGAAGTGGTGTCCATCGTCGTCGACGAGGAAGCCCATGCGATGGACGTGGTGGTGGACGAGAACAATCTCGCCATCGCCATCGGCCGCAACGGCCAGAACGTCAAGCTCGCCTCCGAGCTGACCGCCTGGACGATCAACCTGATGAGCGAGCAGGAATCGGCCGAGAAGACCGCTCAGGAACAGCAGGGACTGCGTTCGCTGTTCATGGAAAAGCTGGACGTCAACGAGGAGATCGCCGACATCCTGATCGAGGAGGGGTTCTCCTCCCTGGAAGAAATCGCCTACGTGCCGCTGGCCGAGATGCTCGAGATCGAAGCCTTCGACGAAGAGACGGTCAACGAGCTGCGCAACCGCGCACGCAACGTGTTGCTGACCGAGGCGATCGTGACCGAAGAGCAGCTGGAGAACGTCTCCGACGATCTGCTCAATCTCGACGGCATGGAGAAGTCCCTTGCCGCCAAACTGGCCCAGCAGGGTGTGTGCACCCGTGACGACCTCGCCGACCTCGCGGTCGACGAACTGGTCGAAATGGCCGGGATCGACGAAGAAAGAGCCAAGGCGCTGATTTCCGTTGCGCGCGCCCATTGGTTCCAGGAATGATGGGAGGGCAGTAATGGAAAACATGAGCGTGACCCAGTTTGCCGGCGAACTGAAAATGCCGGCCGCGGTGCTGCTCGAGCAGTTGAAGCGTGCCGGCGTGGAAAAAACCGGCCCGGCCGACCTGCTCACCGAACAGGACAAGGCGCGTCTGCTCGAGTACCTGCGCCGTGCGCATGGCGATACCGAGCCGAAGGGCAAGATCACCCTGACCCGCAAGCAGACGACCGAGATTCGTGCCACCGATTCGACCGGCCGTGCACGTACCGTGCAGGTCGAAGTCCGCAAGAAGCGGACCTTCGTCAAGCGTGACGAAGTCGCCGCCGAAGCTCCTCCTGCCGAAACGCCTATGCCCGAAGCCGTGGAAGAGGCGCCGATGGCCGATCTGCCGCCCGTGCAGATCGAAGTGCCGACCCCCGCGCCGGTGGCCGAGACCGCCGCACCGGCGGAGCCGGCTTCGCCCGAGCCCGTACAGGCCGAGGCCGAAGCGCCGGTGGCGGAGCAGCCTGCAGCGGTCGAGCCGCCCCAGGCCGCCCAGTCCGAACCGGTCGCCGCCCAGCCCGAAGTCGAGCCTGAACCTGTTGCGGCTGCCGAGCCTGCCGCGGCACCGGCACAGACGAAAACCACCACCACGCTGGTGCGTTCCAAGCCGCTGCCGATCAACGAGATTCTCAGCGATGAGGAAATCGCTGCGCGCCGGCGCGATGAGGAACGTCTGCGTGCGCTGCGGGAGCGTCAGGCTGCCGATCTTCGTGCCCGCCAGGAGCGCGAGGCCGCTGCGCGTGCCGCTGCCGACGCGCGCCGTGCCGAGGAAGAAGCACGTGTCGCTGCAGCCTTGAAGAAGCAGGAAGAGCCGGCCAAGCCCGCTGCGGCCAAGCCGGGCAGCGGCACCCTGCACCGTCCGGCCAAGGCCGACGACAAGGCGGGCGCCAAGGATGTCAAGCGCGGTGCGCCTGCACGCGACGCGGACGGCGGCAAGCGCCGTGGCGGCCTGAAGACCCGTGGCGAAGTGGGCACGGGCGGCAACAACTGGCGCGGCGCCGGCAAGGGCGGCGGTCGCCATGGCCGCCACCAGAGCGACGAACGCAGCAACTTCCAGGCGCCGAGCGAGCCGATCGTGCGTGAAGTGCACGTGCCCGAGACCATCACCGTGGCCGATCTTGCCCACAAGATGGCGGTGAAGGCCACCGAAGTGATCAAGGTGCTGATGAAGATGGGCACGATGGTCACCATCAACCAGGTGCTCGACCAGGACACGGCGATGATCATCGTCGAGGAAATGGGCCACACCGCGCTGGCGGCCAAGCTGGACGATCCGGATGCCTTCCTCGACGAGCACGACGAGCACAAGGATGTCGAAGTGCTGCCGCGTGCGCCGGTGGTCACGGTCATGGGCCACGTCGACCACGGCAAGACCTCGCTGCTCGACTACATCCGCCGCGCCAAGGTCGCGTCGGGTGAATTCGGCGGCATCACCCAGCACATCGGTGCCTACCACGTCGAGACTTCTCGTGGCGTCGTCACCTTCCTCGACACGCCGGGCCACGAGGCCTTCACGGCGATGCGTGCGCGTGGTGCCAAGGCGACCGACATCGTCATCCTGGTGGTGGCGGCTGACGACGGCGTCATGCCGCAGACGCGCGAAGCCATCCACCACGCCCAGGCCGCCGGCGTGCCGCTGGTGGTAGCGATCAACAAGATCGACAAGCCCGAAGCCAACCCCGAGCGCGTCAAGCAGGAACTGATCGCCGAAAGCGTGGTGCCGGAAGAGTACGGCGGCGACGTGATCTTCGTGCCGGTGTCAGCCAAGAAGGGGACCGGCGTCGATGAGCTGCTCGAAGCCATCCTGCTGCAGGCCGAAGTGTTGGAGCTGACCGCGCCGGTCGATGCGCCGGCCAAGGGCCTGATCATCGAAGCCCGCCTCGACAAGGGCCGCGGCCCGGTGGCTTCGCTGCTGGTGCAGTCCGGCACCCTGCGCAAGGGCGACGCCCTGCTGGCTGGTGCCACTTACGGCCGTATCCGCGCGATGCTGGACGAGAACGGCAAGCAGATCGACGAAGCAGGACCGTCGATCCCGGTCGAGATTCTCGGCCTGTCGGACGTACCGGCTGCCGGCGACGAGGCGATCGCGCTGGCCGACGAACGCAAGGCGCGCGAAATCGCGCTGTTCCGCCAGGGCAAGTTCCGCGACGTCAAGCTGGCCAAGCAGCAGGCGGCCAAGCTCGAGACCCTGATGGAGCAGATGGCGGAAGGCGAGGTCAAGAGCCTGCCGCTGATCATCAAGGCCGACGTGCAGGGTTCGCAGGAAGCGCTGGTGCAGTCGCTGCAGAAGCTCTCCACCGACGAGGTGCGGGTCAACGTCATCCACGGCGCGGTGGGCGCGATCTCCGAATCCGACGTCAACCTGGCGCAGGCTTCGGGCGCGGTCATCATCGGCTTCAACACCCGCGCCGATGCCGGCGCGCGCAAGCTGGCCGAGACCTTCGGTGTCGATATCCGCTACTACAACATCATCTACGACGCCGTGGATGAGGTGAAGGCGGCGCTGTCCGGCATGCTGGCGCCCGAGAAGCGCGAGGAAGTCATCGGCATGGTCGAGATCCGCCAGGTCTTCACCATTTCCCGCGTGGGCTCGATCGCAGGCTGCTACGTGCTCGAAGGCATGGTCAAGCGTGGTTCGCACGTCCGCCTGCTGCGCAATCACACGGTGTTGTGGACCGGCGAGCTCGAATCGCTCAAGCGCTTCAAGGACGACGTCAAGGAAGTCAAGTTCGGCTACGAGTGCGGCCTGCAGCTCAAGAACTACAACGACATCCAGGAAGGCGACCAGCTCGAGGTGTTCGAGATCAAGGAAGTGGCGAGGACGCTGTAAGCGATGCCCAAGGAGTATTCCCGCAGCCAGCGCGTGGTGGAGCAGATCCGCCGCGAGCTGGCCGAGCTGATCCGGCTCGAAGTCAAGGATCCGCGCGTCGGCTTCATCACCCTGACCGACGTCGAGATCACGCCCGACTACGCCCACGCCAAGGTGTTCTTCACCTCGATGACGGGCGAGGCGGACGTGCCTGAAATCCTCAAGGGCCTGCGCCGGGCCGGCGGCTTCCTGCGCCGCGAGCTCGGCCGCCGCATCCGTATCCACACCATTCCCGAGCTGCATTTCCACTACGACCGTTCGGTGGAGGAAGGCTCGCGCCTGTCCCGGCTGATCGACGAAGTGGTGCGCGAGGACGAAGCGCGCAATCTCGACGAAAGCAGGGACGACAGCGGCAAGGACGATGACGGCAAGTCCTGAGCCGGAGATGGAGCAGGCCGCGCAGCGTCCGCGCCGCCCGAAGCAGGTGCAACGCAAGATCGTCCGGACCATCGTCGATGGCGTGCTGCTGCTCGACAAGCCGCGGGGCATGAGCTCGAACGGGGCGCTGCAGACGGCGCGCCGCCTGCTCAATGCCGCCAAGGCCGGCCACACCGGCACGCTCGACCCGATGGCAAGCGGCCTGCTGCCGCTGACTTTCGGCGAGGCGACCAAGTTCTCGCAGATGCTGCTCGACGCCGACAAGACCTACGAGGCCGTCGTCCAGCTGGGCATCGAGACCGACAGTGGCGACGCAGAAGGGGCCGTGCTGGCGACCCGGCCGGTGGCGGTCGAACGGACTCGGCTCGAGGCGGTGCTCGAGCACTTCCGCGGCGACATCGAACAGGTGCCGCCGATGTATTCGGCACTGAAGCGCGACGGCAAGGCCTTGTACGAATATGCGCGGGCAGGGATCGAGATCGAGCGCGAGGCGCGCAAGGTGCGAATCCATGCGCTCGAACTGCTCGATTTCGCCGATACCCGCTTCAGCATCCGCGTGGCCTGCAGCAAAGGTACCTACATCCGCAGCCTGGCGATGGACATCGGTTCGGCGCTGGGCTGCGGCGCGCATCTGTGCGCGCTGCGCCGTACCCGCATCGGCGCTTTCGACGTCGCCGATGCGGTGACGCTCGAAACCCTGGAAGCACAGCCGGCCGAGGCCCGTACCGGCCTGCTGGCACCTGCCGATGCGCTGGTGGCTTCGTTTCCGGCCTGCCGGCTCGACGCCGAACAGGCGCGTGGGCTGCTGCAGGGCAGGGTGCTGGCGCTGGGCGAGACGGGTGCCGAAGGTTTGGTGCGTGTCTATGGGCCGCAGGGCTTCCTCGGCCTGGGCCAGTGGCAGCAGGATGGCAAGCTGGCGGCGCGCCGCCTGATTGCCACCGGGGCGGATGCGCCAGCCGCATCTGCATGATTATCGATTGAGTTTCTGGCGCGGGTTTGGGTATAATCCCCCGCTTCTGATTGGCAGAAAAAACACGAGTAAAGACACACATGGCTCTTGATACCGCATCCAAGTCGCAGATCGTCTCCGACTTCCAGCGCGCCCAGGGCGACACCGGTTCGCCGGAAGTCCAGGTTGCGCTCCTGACCGCCCGCATCAACGGGCTCGCCCCCCACTTCAAGGCTCACGGCAAGGATCACCACTCCCGCCGTGGCCTGCTGAAGATGGTCAGCCAGCGTCGCAAGCTGCTGGACTACCTGAAGGGCCGCAACGCCGAAAGCTATCGCAACCTGATCGAGCGTCTGGGCCTGCGCAAGTAATTGCGTCCATGACCAGCCCGACAGCGCCCGTCAGGGCGAGGTAAGCGACAAAGCCGGTGCGTGCCTCCGCGGCACCGCCGGCTTTGTGCCGTTTGCACCCCCGCAAGCACTGGCTGGTTCTCCCGCGGCAGGATGCTTCCATCCGCCGCCCGCAGTTGTGGTTCGCTGCATTCATCGTTAAAGGAATTCCCTTGCTCAACGCTATCAAGAAAACTTTTGCCTACGGCGCGCATACCGTCACTCTGGAAACCGGCGAGATCGCTCGCCAGGCCGGCGGCGCCGTCATCGTGAACATGGACGAGACCGTGGTGCTGGCCACCGTGGTGGCGGCCAAGGAAGCGCGTCCGGGCCAGGACTTCTTCCCGCTCACCGTCGATTACGTCGAGAAGTTCTATGCCGCGGGCCGCATCCCCGGCGGCTTCTTCAAACGTGAAGGCCGTCCGAGCGAGAAGGAAATCCTCACCTCGCGCCTGATCGACCGCCCGATCCGCCCGCTCTTCCCCGAAGGCTTCATGAATGAAGTCCAGGTGATCGTGACCGTGCTGTCGCTGAACCCCGAAATCGATGCCGACATCCCGGCGATGATCGGCGCCTCCGCGGCGCTGGCGATCTCGGGCATTCCCTTCGACGGTCCGATCGGCGCCGCCCGCGTCGGTTATGCCGACGGCCGGTACATCCTGAATCCGACCGCGACCGAGCTGCAGACCAGTCAGATGAACCTGGTGGTCGCCGGCACCCAGGCTGCCGTGCTGATGGTCGAGTCCGAAGCGCAGGAACTGCCCGAGCAGGTCATGCTGGGCGCAGTCGTGTTCGGCCACGAGCAGATGCAGAACGCGATCAAGGCCATCAACGAACTGGTCGAAATCGCCGGCAAACCCGAATGGGACTGGCAGGCGCCGGCGGGCAACGATGCGCTGATCGCCCGCGTCACCGAACTGGCCAAGGCCGACATGGAAGAAGCCTTCCGCATCACCAGCAAGCAGGAGCGCTCGACCCGCCTGGGCGAGATCCGCAAGCGCGTGATGGCGGCGCTGAGCGAAGGCGTCGACACGCCGCCGTCGGCCACCGAAGTGAAGGACATCTTCTTCAACATCGAATCGGGCATCGTCCGCAGCCGCATCCTGAACGGCGAGCCGCGCATCGACGGCCGCGACACCCGCACCGTGCGCCCGATCACGATCCGCACCGGCGTGCTGCCGCGCACCCATGGTTCGGCGCTGTTCACGCGTGGCGAGACCCAGGCGCTGGTCGTCGCCACGCTGGGCACCGGCCGCGACGAGCAGATCATCGATGCCATCGCCGGCGAGTACAAGGAGCGCTTCCTGCTCCACTACAACTTCCCGCCCTTCTGCACCGGCGAAACCGGCCGCTTCGGCGTGACCAAGCGCCGCGAAGTGGGCCACGGCCGCCTGGCCAAGCGCTCGCTGGTGGCGATGCTGCCGAAGCCCGAGGACTTCTCCTACACCGTGCGCGTGGTGTCCGAGATCACTGAATCCAACGGCTCTTCGTCGATGGCCTCGGTCTGCGGCGGTTCGCTGGCGATGATGGATGCCGGCGTGCCGCTGAAGGATCACGTCGCCGGCATCGCCATGGGCCTGATCAAGGACGGCAACCGCTTCGCCGTGCTGACCGACATCCTGGGCGACGAGGATCACCTCGGCGACATGGACTTCAAGGTCGCGGGCACCGAGAACGGCATCACCGGCCTGCAGATGGACATCAAGATCCAGGGCATCACCAAGGACATCATGCAGGTCGCGCTGGACCAGGCCAAGGCCGGCCGTCTGCACATCCTCGGCATCATGAAGGAATCGCTGGGCAGCTCGCGCGGCGAAGTCTCCGAGTACGCGCCGCGCATGATCAACATGAAGATCAACCCCGAGAAGATCCGCGACGTGATCGGCAAGGGCGGTGCGGTGATCCGCGGCCTGCAGGAAGAAACCGGCACCGTGATCGAGATCGAGGACGACGGCCAGATCACGATCTCGTCGGTCAGCGCCGAAGGCGCCCAGGCGGCGAAGGCCAAGATCGAGGCGATCACCGCCGAAGTCGAAGTCGGCAAGGTCTATGAAGGTCCGGTCGTGCGCCTGCTCGACTTCGGCGCCATCGTGAACATCATGCCGGGCCGCGACGGCCTGCTGCACGTGTCGCAGATCGCCAACGAGCGCGTGAACAATGTGTCCGACTACGTCAAGGAAGGCCAGGTCGTGCGCGTGAAGGTGCTCGAGACCGACGAGCGCGGCAAGATCCGCCTGAGCATGAAGGCGCTGCTGAACGAAAACGCTGGCTGATGAACCGTGGCAGCGGGCTTTGGCCCGCTGCGGCGGTGCAGCAAGCATCAAAAAAGGACGCCGTGGCGTCCTTTTTTATCGTCTGCAGCAAGCCGTCCTTGCCTGGAGATTACCTGGCGACCTGGCGCTCGCGCATTTCTTCCAACGTCTTGCAGTCGATGCACAGGGTGGCCGTCGGGCGGGCTTCCAGCCGTTTCAGGCCGATCTCGACGCCGCAGCTGTCGCAGTAGCCGTATTCGCCGTCATTGAGCCGGCCGAGCGCCTCGTCGATCTTCTTGATCAGCTTACGCTCGCGATCGCGGTTGCGCAGTTCGAGCGCAATGTCGGACTCCTGGCTGGCGCGGTCGTTGGGGTCGGCGAAAACGGTGGCTTCGTCCTGCATCGTGTGTACGGTGCGTTCGATGTCCTCCATCAATTCGCCCTTCAGCGAACCCAGGATTTCGCGGAAGTGGGCGATCTGCTTCTCGCTCATGTATTCCTCGCCAGCGGCGGGAACGTAGGGCGGGAATTGCTTGTGCAGGGTATCGTCAGCCATGAATCTCAACTTCCGTAGGTTGGTGAATGGTAGAGGCGACTTAATAGCAGAATCAGGGGGTAGCAGCAAGCCGATCGGCCGGGGCTGGAAAGCTGCTGGGCGTGACATCGCAATCACCCGGGGCCATCCGGCACCCGTTGAGAAAGGCCCGGCAGCGAGGGAGGGGGCCAAAAAGAAAAAGCCCGGACGTTTGGCAGTCCGGGCTTAAATCCACACCAAAGGAGGAGGGTGGAGGAGACGGTTCAAATACTAGCGGGATGTATTGTGCAATGCAATAATTCCAAATACAAAAATTTTTATGGGTATAGAAGCATTGTTTTCGTGCGCGGCATGGGCGGTATCTCTCCTATAGCGACCGGATGTGCTCGAACATCCGGCGGCGGCCGGGTTCATCGGGCAGGCGACCGCGTGCAGCACCGAGGTTATCGATGACGTTGCGCGCCTGGCTGGTTGCCGGCGTGGCCACCGTGACCGCGGGGTGGGAGATCACGTACTTCAGGAAGAACTGGCCCCATGAAGCGATGTCGTATTCGGCCGCCCAGTCCGGCAGCGCATGGCCATCCACCTTCTGCCACAGCCGCGAGCGGCCGAAAGGCTGGTAGGCCAGCACGCCGGTGCCGCGCTCCTGCGCCAGCGGGAAGATGCGCTCCTCCATCACCCGGTTGTCGATCGCGTAGTCCACGCCGACGAAGTTCAGCGGCTCGCTGCGCATGATGCGTTCCAGTTCTTCGTACTGGCCGGGGAAGGTTGTCGTCACACCGATGTAGCGCACGCGCCCGGCATCGCGGTATTCCTTGAGCAGGCCGAGCTGGGTGGGCACGTCGCCCAGATTGTGCACGTTGATCAGATCCATCCGATCATTGCCTAGCCGTGCCAGCGACTGCTCGATCTGGGCGCGGGCCGCGGCCGGATCCGCCTTGCCGCCGCCGCGTCCGGCCACGTTCACCTTGGTGGCCCAGAACAGCTTGCGATTGAGGCCGGTTTCCTGCGCGATCCTGGCTGCCACTTCCTCGGCTGCGCCGTAGCCGGGTGCGGTATCGAACACCGTGCCGCCCCCGCGCGCGAAGGCTTCCAGCACTTCACGCACGCGTTCGACATTGCCTTCGCCGGCGATCCGGGAGAAGGATGCCGAGCTGCCCAGGCCGACGGCCGGCAACTGCTCGCTGGTGCCGGGAATCGTCCGCGTGATCAGGTTGCGGCTGTCCTCGGCGGCCATCAGCAGCCGGGGATGGGCTGCCAGGGCCAGGCCCGCAGCGGCGGAAAGCTTGAGGCAGTCTCGTCGTGTGATCATGGTGTTGGACTCCTTGTCGTGGAAGGTTCTTCCGGCGCGGCGGCCGGGGCTGGAGGAAGGCTTGCTCCGCGTTCCGCAGCCAGGCGCAGCTGGGCGCGCCCCAGCCACAGCCCCAGCGCGGCCCAGGCCAGCGCCAGCGGAATCGCCACGCTGGCCAGGCCGGCGAGGCCCATGCCCAGCCGCCCGAGCAGGCCCTCGACCTGGGCGCCAGCCACGTCGCCGCCGCGGTAGCCGAAAGTGTCGATGAAGGCTTTCGACTTGTACTTGTCCTCGCGGCTGACGACCGTGTACAGCGTCTCGCGCGCCGGCCGCGTCAGCGCCCGCTGCACGGCACGGAAGGCGGCCTCGAACACGATCAGCGCCGCCAGCGTGCCGACGATGGCCAGGCCGACGAAGCCCAGCACCACTGTCAGCGGCAGCAGCATCAGCGTCAGGTGGACGCCGAAGCGTTCCATGATGCGGCCGGCGATCAGCGCCTGCAGCACCAGGGTCGTGACCTGGGTGATCAGGTCGATGCGGGCGAACAGCGCCGTGCGCTGGTCCATGTCGCCGCCGAGCGCGGCCACCATCTGCAGGCGGGTGAAGTAGAGCAGGGTGGCGACCACCGCCATGATGATCACGTAGACCGCGATGCCGAGCAGGTAGCGCGAGGCGAACACCGCTTTCAGGCCCTGCCATGCGCTGCCGCCGATGACCGCATGTTCCGGCCGTTCCGCCTGCCCGGCGCCGCCTGCGCCGGCAGCTCGCTGGCTGTGCGCCACCGCCCACGCCGCGCCCAGCGCCAGCATCAGGAAGCCGGCCGACACCAGCAGCAGCGCCGGCGTGCCCAGCGGGCGCGCCAGCACCGAAGCCAGCCAGGGGCCGAAGATCGCGCCCAGCGTGCCGCCCACCGAAATCAGCGCGAAAAAGCGCTTGCTCTGCTCCAGCGTGAAGCGGTCCGCCATCAGCGCCCAGAACAGCATCGTCGCGAACAGGTTGAAGACGCTGAACCAGACGTAGAACACCTGCCCGCTGGTGATGCCGACCGCTTCCGGCGCCAGCACCAGCAACAGATGGAAGCCGACTAGGCTCAGCGCGAAGAAGACATAGGTCGCGGCGATGAACTTCAGCCGCGGCAGGCGGCTGACCAGCCAGCCGAACACCGGATTGGCAAGCAAGGTCACCAGCGCAGTGCCCATGAACAGCCAGCGCACCGTCTCGATGCCGCGCTGCATGCCCAGCGCGTCGCGCGCCGGGCGCAGCACCATCAGCGCCGTCAGTACGCAGAAGAAGAACAGGCCGGCCAGCAGCACGGGTACGATTTCGTCGCGCCGAAGATTGAAAAACGCGGTCAGGCTTGCCTGCTTGGGCGAGTTTGTCATCGGGGGCAGGTAATGACGTGAATGAAAGATGCCATGCAGAGGGGCCGGTGTGCTCAGTGACCGATGCTGAACCGGGCAGACACCGGGAAGAATCCAATGTTCCGTCGATGTCTGTTGCCTGCAATGCAGTGAATCACCTCGTGGGAGAACGAAAGCAGCCGATGAGGAGCCAGGTGCCGGCGAGGATGGCCAATGAGAGGCGTTCCTCCCGGGCAGTCCGTGAATGAGATGCCGTCTCGTTCTCTAAGGCATTGCCAGATAAGGAAAATTTTCTTTGACCCAACTCCTGTCTTGAGTCAGACTCCGCCCCCTTGAGGCAGGCCTCTAAGGCGGGGCCTCCTGAAAGGCAGGGATGAACTGCCTGGTAACACGACCAAACGGAGAATCCATGAAAGGCAACGCCAAGATCATCGACGCACTGAACAAGATGCTCGCCTACGAGATGACGGCTTCGGACCAGTATTTCGTCCATGCCCACGTCTACCACGACATGGGCCTGCTGCATCTCTACGATCGCATCTACCACGAGCATCAGGAAGAGCTCACGCATGCGAAGGTGCTGATCGAGCGGATCCTGTTCCTCGAAGGCACGCCCGATCTCGGCCAGCGCCTGCCGGCCAGCACCAGCCGCGACGTGCCCCAGATGCTGAAGCACGATCTGGACATGGAGATCACCGTGATCCGGCAACTGCGCGAGATCGTCGCGCTGTGCGAGCAGGAGAGGGATTTCGTCACGCGCGAGAAGCTGATGCTCCTGCTGCTCGATACCGAGGAAGACCACATCCACTGGCTCGAACAGCAGCTGCGCCTGATCGACATGGTCGGCATGCCGAACTACCTGCAGAGCCAGATGAAGGTGGGTACGGCCGGTTAGGTACGGCCGGCTGAGGCATGGCCGGTCAGGTGTGGCCGGCTGAGGGCTGATCAAGGCCATCGGCGCATCCGGCGAGGCAGGTCATCGTTGGATGCGCCGGATGTTCGTGAATCGAGCGCAGGCCGGCTCGGCAGAGCCATGTACATGCAAAACAAAAAGGGCTGTGGATCAGTATCCACAGCCCTTGCTGTATATGGGGCGACATACCGGAATCGAACCGGTGACACCTGGAGCCACAATCCAGTGCTCTACCAACTGAGCTAATGCCGCCACTAAAACCTGTCCTGGCCTGCCCGGCAGGGATCGAACCTGCAACCCCCAGCTTAGAAGGCTGGTGCTCTATCCAGTTGAGCTACGGGCAGATTCCCGCGGGCATCGAGGTGTGAGCTGGTCGGGGTGGAGGGATTCGAACCCCCGACATCTTGCTCCCAAAGCAAGCGCGCTACCGGACTGCGCTACACCCCGAGAGCCGCGAACTATACAGAGGTCCCGGCATGCCGTCAAACATCTTTTGCGGGATTTTTCATGTTTCCCGTGCGTGCTGCCAGTTACGCACAACGCGTAACATGTTGAGCATCAGCCACCCGAATTCAATAAGCATCAACAGCCCGGCAAGGCGCGCGGCACCAGCCGCGAACACGCCGGTGGAAAGAGTGGCGAGTACCGCGAGATGGAGTTTCAGCTGTCGTTTGACAGGAGCGTCGGGCAGCAGCTTTTTCATGTTCGGGGCCCGGATGCCGGCCTGGGTGAGGTGCAGCCAGGCGAGGAAAGGGACGATCTTGTACAGCATGGCGCTGATGGCGCCGGCGAAGCCGCCGTGCAGGATGAGCACGCCGGCGAGCACCGACCAGTGGCCGGCATCGTCGACGAGGTTGAGGCTCAGCGCGGCGATGCCGGCGAGCATCGCGATCATCGCCATGCGGAAGGCGTGGAAGGAGGTGTCCGGCATGCTGCGGCGGGTGCGCGACTGCAGCCTCAGGGTCAGCAGCGAGAAGGCACAGAAGGCGAACATCAGGGTGATGCCGAGGATCATGCTCGTGCCATCCGCACCGAGCGAGCGGGCCGTCAACCACAAGATCAGGCCGGCCAGCACTGCAGGAGCCCACCAGCGGGTAAACCGGATGGGGTAGCCGGGCGTGATCTGGAACATCGGTACCACGACCCAGCTGGTTGCAGCCAGCAGGATGCCGCCCCAGCCCAGCCAGCCCCATGCGGCATGCAGATCGACGGCATCGGGCAGCGGTATCGGCAGGGGCTTGCCACGGCCGATGGTGAAGGCGAGTGCCAGTCCGAGCACTGCGGTGACTGCCAGGCCGATCATGGCCAGGCGCAGGTCGCGAGGGGCGTGGCTGGTGACCTTGACCGACGGCGAGCGGATCAGGCCTGCCAGCGCGGCAAAGAGGAAGATGCCGATGCCGGTGAGCAGCAGCAAGGCGCCACCGATGATGGCGTCCGGGATGCCGAAGGCGAGGCCGCCGGCAAGGCCGGCGGCGCCGAGCGTGAGCAGCGCATGGCTGCTGCTTGCGACGCCAAGTGCTGCAGGGATGGAAATGCCGGCGACAACGGGGAGGATCTGCTGCAGTGCGCCGACCATCACCTGCAGCATGAAGCCGGCTGCGAACAGGTGGACGGCGGCGAGTGCGCCGGGCGTCCACCGCGAATCGAGCACACCGTCGCCGAACAGCAGCACCAGCCCTGCGCAGATGCCGAACAGCGGTGCGGTCAGAAAGAAGCGCAACGGCGCCGACAGCGGCGGCGTGTCTTCATAGGCGAGTCCCGGATTGGCGCTGCTCATGGCTTGCTCGCGGCAGTGCTCATGGACGGCCGATCAGGATCTCCACGGCGCCATCGTCGCGGATGTTCACCTCGTTGCGGTAGCCATCGCGGTCGAGCATGCGCAGCAGCGGATGCGGCATGCGATCGAGCAGCAGGGTGAATTGCTGGCCGGGCTGCAGGTCGGCCAGCGCTTCCATGGCGCGTTCGAAAGGCTCCGGAGGTTCCAGACCGCGGGCGTCAACGATGCTCGTGTTCATGATGCGTGCTCCACGGCGAGTGCCTGGGAAAGATGGCTACAGAGTTCGTCCCTTGCGTGAGCGAGGCGGGCGTCGCACATCGGATAGAGGATGTTCTCTTCCTTCATGTTGTGCTGCTGCATCATGATCAGCAAGGTTTCCGCCTCGCCGGCGAAATCGTCGGCGTCGCGTGCCTGCAGCGCTTCCCGCAGGCGCGCGAGTGCGGCGCGCATGTCGGCGTGTTCGCCGCGCATGACCTGGGTCGGGCCCTGGGTCATGCCGGTGGCGGCTTCGAAGGCGGGAAAAAGCTGCTGCTCCTCGGCTTCGAAATGGGCGCTCAGGCCGTGGGCGAAGGCTTCCAGGGCTTCGCCTGCGCCTTGCCAGTCATGGCGGGCGGCGAGTGTTTCCGCGCGGGCGAAATCGTGGTCGCAGGCGCGGTGATCGTGGGTCATCAGTTCGGCTATCGTGCTCATGGTCTGCTCCGATGGGATGGAGGCCATTCTCCGCCGTGACCGTCGGCCGGCATTGATGCGAGTCAAGTCGGGTAAGGCGCCGCCGATGGTTGGCGAGGCGATCGCTTGCGATTCGTTTGAGGAATCGTGCGCCACGCAGGCACAATCGCGCTTTTCGTTCCGCCGGAGGCGGCATGTCGAATGCTGCTGTGCCGGGCGCCTGGAGCCGGATCTTCCTGCCCTTTGCGCTGGGCTACTACCTGTCCTACCTGCTGCGTACGGTCAATGCGGTGATTTCGCCGGCGCTGACTGGCGAGCTCGAGCTGTCGGCCGCTCAGTTGGGACTGCTGACCAGCATGTACTTCTTCGCCTTCGGGCTGGCGCAGATTCCGGTCGGGATCGCGCTCGACCGCTATGGCCCGCGCCGTGTCGAGAGCGCCTTGCTGCTGCTGACCGCGCTGGGGGCGATGCTGTTCGCACAGGGCGATTCGATCGGCAGCCTCGCTCTGGGCCGGGCATTGATCGGGCTGGGCGTGTCGGCCTGCCTGATGGGCGCCTTGAAGGGTTTTGCGCTGTGGTATCCGCCCGATCGGCAGAGTTCGATGACGGGCTACGTGATGGCCAGCGGCGCGCTGGGGGCGCTGACTGCCAGCGCGCCGCTCGAGGCCTTGCTTCCGCTGCTTGGCTGGCGGGGCGTGTTCTGGGGCATCGCGGCCGTTGCGTTGGCGGCGTCGGCCAGCCTCTTCTACAACCTGCCGCGCGAGGAGTCGCCTGGCGGCCAGCTCAGCCTGGCAAACATCGTCCGGGGCGTGGCGGATATTTTCGCCGCGCCTGCCTTCCTGCGTTTCGCCGGCTCCTCGCTGTTCTTCGTCGGCGGCTTCATGGCGCTGCAGAGCCTGTGGGCGGTGCCCTGGCTGATGCACGTCGAAGGGCTGAGCCTAGCGGAAACGGCCCGCATGCTGCTGGTGCTGAATCTCGGCATGCTGACCGGGCAGCTGTCCATCGGCATGTTCGGCGTGCGTCTGGCGCGCCGCGGCGTGCAGCCTCTGCGCATGCTGCAGGTCGGTTATGCGGGCCTGCTGCTGGTATTGGCGGCGATCCTGTTCAGGGTCGGTCCGGTCGTGGTGGTGTGGTTCCTGTTCGGCGTGCTGTCCGCCGTGAATTCACAGTCCTACCTGGCGGCAGCGAACAATTTCCCGCGCGAGATGTTCGGCCGGGTCAGCACCTCGATCAATCTGATGGTCTTCCTCGGCGCTTTCCTAGTGCAGTGGGGTATCGGCCTGGTGCTCGATCTGCTGCGCAACTGGGGCTGGGCGATGCCCGAAGCGCTGCAGTTCGCCTTTGCCGTGCTGCTGCTGTTGCAGGCTTTCGGCTACCTGCCGCTGCTGGGCAAACGTGCGGGAAAAGGCGGGAGCAGGGCCTGAGCCGCCACAGGCCGGCGGCCTTTTCGATCAGCCCTCTCGGGCTGCAGCACGCTGCTGCCGGGCGGCGCGCGCGGCGACGCCGAGGCCCGCCAGTCCCGCCGAGCAGACACCGAGCACCAGCGCCATCGCCGAACCGTAGAAGATGGCCGAGCTCATGCCGGCGTCGAGCATGGCCCCGAATACCGGTGCTGCGATGCAGAAACCCAGATCCAGCCCGGAATACACCGTGCCGTATACGCGCCCGGTCGCGCCGGGCGGTGCGGCACGCTTGATCAGCATGTCGCGCGAAGGGCCCGCCAGTCCGATCCCCATGCCTGCCAGGGCCGTCGTCGCCAGCGCCGCCGTGCCGGACAGCAGGCCCGAGCCCACCAGCGCCAGCAGCATGGCCGTGGCGAGCAGGCATACGCTGATGCTCTTCTCCAGCCGTTCCACGCGCGCGGCGAGGAAGCCGCCGACCACCATGCCGGCGGCGCCGCACAGCATGTAGCCGGTCACCACCATCGCCGTCAGCGACAGCGGCAGGCCGTAGAGCTGCTGCAGCGTGGGGCTGGCGAAGCTCTGGATGGCCGTCAGCGAGCAGGTGCTCCAGAAGAAGAAGGAAAAACACAGCCACACCGAAGGCAGCTTCAGGAAGGCGAGCGGATGTTCTTCGGCCGCAGCGGTGGTGTTTTTCGCGGCCGGGCCTGCCGATGTTCCCTGGCGATCGTCGAGTGCGTCGCGGTTCCAGATCATGATGATCAGCACCACCAGCGCCATCATGGAGCCGGACAGGCAGGCGATGCGCCATGAGCCGGTGGCCGTGGCAATGCCGGCCATGAACACCGGCGCCGTCGCCCAGCCCAGGTTGCCCGAGATGCCGTGCACCGAGAAACCGTGCCCCAGCCGCTGCGGCGACACGCGCTTGTTGAGGATGGTGAAATCCACCGGATGGAAGGGCGCATTGCCCAGGCCCGCCAGCACCGACGCCACCAGCAGGCCGGCGTAGCTGGCGGATGAGCCCGCAACCAGCCCTGCCAGCACGAAGCAGGACAGCGCGCAGAACAGCACCGGTCGTGCGCCCACTCGGTCCACGAGGAAGCCCGACAGTGCCTGGCCGACGCCCGAGATCACGAAGAACACCGAGACCAGCAGTCCCAGTTGGGAATAGCTGAAGCCGAATTCCGCGATCAGGAACGGAAACAGCGGCGGCAGCAGCATGTGGAAGAAGTGCGACGAACCGTGCGCCAGGCCGATCAGGCCGATGGTGCGGGCATCCTGCCGTAGCGGAAGGGGGTGTGCGGTGGAAGTCATGCGTGGATGATGACAGCTTGGCGCGGCCGGGTCAGGCTGCCAGCCCGCAGGCCACGCCCGAGGACCAGGCCCACTGGAAGTTGTAGCCGCCCAGGTGGCCGGTGACGTCCATCACCTCGCCGATGAAATACAGGCCGGGGCAGGCGCGCGCCTCCATCGTTCGTGACGACAGCGCGTGCGTATCCACGCCGCCGAGCGTGACTTCGGCCTTGGCGTAGCCCTGCGTGCCCGATGGCGCCAGCTTCCAGCCCGACAGCGTGGCGGCGATGGTGCGCAGCTCGGCATGGCGGAAGGCGTTCAGCGGCTTCGTCCAGCCGTGCAGCTCGCACCAGGCATGGGCGAAGCGGCGCGGCAGGCGCTCCGACAGCAGGTTGGCGAGCAGGGTACGCTCGCCGGCGTGTTCGAGCAGCCAGGGTTCGGTATCGAGGTCCGGCAACAGGTCGAGCGCGATCGGCTCGCGCTCGTCGTCGCCGTAAGCCTGCGTCTGCCAGTAGTTCGACACTTGCAGGATGGCCGGCCCGGACAGGCCGCGGTGCGTGATCAGTGCGGCTTCGCGGAACACCGGGCCGCGGCAGCGGGCCTCGACCTCGAGCGAGATGCCGGCCAGCGGCGCGAGCCGCGACAAGGCCTCGGGCGGCAGCGTCAGCGGCACCAGCGCCGGCAGTGGCGCGATCACCGGCAGACCGAACTGCTCGGCCAGCCTGTAGCCCAGCGGGCTGGCGCCGATCTTCGGAATCGACAGCCCGCCGGTGGCGACGACCAGGCTTGGGGCGGCAAAGCGGCCGATGCTGGTGTCGATGAGATAGCCTTCGGCACCGCTGCCGCCGCGGGCCACTTCCAGCACCTTTGCCGGCATGGCCCAATCGACGCGGCCGTCCTCGCATTCACTGCGCAGCATGTCGATGATCTGCTGAGCGGAATCGTCACAAAAAAGTTGGCCCCAATCCCTTTCGTGGAAATCGATGCCGTGGCGCTGCACAAGCCCGATAAAATCCGCCGCCGTGTAGCGCGAAAGTGCGGAACGCACGAAATGCGGATTGCGGCTGAGGTAGTTGTCGGCGCTGACGCGGCGGTTGGTGAAGTTGCAGCGCCCGCCGCCGGAAATGCGGATCTTCTCGGCCAGCTTCTCGGCGTGATCGACGAGCAGCACGCGGCGGCCGCGCTGGCCGGCGGTGGCTGCGCACATCATGCCGGCCGCACCGGCGCCGATGACGATCACGTCGTAGCTGCGGTCGGCCGGCTGGCGGCCGGAGGAGGCTGGGTGCGCCACGTGGGTACCTGCAATGTCGAAAGCGGCGCAGAATACGCGCTGCGCCATCGGGCGGCAAACGCGCCGGCCGGATGGCGCAACGAACAGATCGAGAATGTCAGCTTGCTGGGGTGATTTATGACTGATACCACCACCGGTCCGAACGCACCGCTCCGCAAACGGAGCCTGCTTCGCCCGGCGTTGTGGACCGCGGGTGTGGTGATCGTGATCGGTGCGGTCGGCTTCCTTGCCGTACCGCCGGTTGCCAAGCACTACGCCGTGAAAATTCTGGGCGAGACGCTCGGCCGGCCGGTGTCTATCGACGGCGTCGCCCTCAATCCCTTCAGCGCCACGGTCGAAGTGCGCGGACTGAAGATCCTCACAGCCGATGCCGGCAGCGAGGCATTCGCCTTCGAGGCGCTGCGGGTCAATGCCGAACCGATCCAGTCGCTGATACAGCGCGGCGTGGTGCTGCATGAAGTGGCGCTGAGCGGGCCGCGGCTCGAGGTCGGCATCGATGAGGGCGGGCGCCACAGCTGGAGCGACGTCGCCGAGCGGATCGAAGCGATGCTCGCCGACAAGGAAGAGCCGGCCGACGAATCCGGCGCCTTGTTCTCGATCGGCAACATCCGCATCAGCGGCGGCCATGTCCGGGTGGACGACAAGCCGCGAGGGCTGGTGCACGAAGTGGCGGACCTGGAGGTCGGCCTGCCCTTCATCTCGAACCTGCCGGTGAAGGTCGATGTCTTCGTCGAACCCAGCCTGTCGGCCTCGCTCGACGGCAACCCGCTGCACATGAAGGCGCGGCTGAAGCCCTTTGCGGATTCGCAGGACACCATTCTCGACGTGGTGCTCGACAAGTTCGACCTCACGCCCTGGCTGGTCTATGCGCCTTTCGATCCAGCGTTCAGCCTGCCGTCGGCCCAGCTCAGCAGCAACATCGAGCTGACTTTCAGGCAGGCCGAGGACGGCAAGCCCGAACTCGCGCTGAGCGGACCGCTGAAGCTCGAGGCTTTCCAGTTGCTGGACAAGGACGGCACGGCGGTCGCGAACATTCCCGAGTTCGAACTCGAGTTCGCCGACGTGCAGCCGCTGATCAACCGCTGGCACTTCACCCGCCTGCGGCTGGCGCAGCCCGAGATCGACCTGGTGCGGCTGGAGGACGGCGGCATCAACCTGCTCAAGCTGCTGCCGGCGACCGCAGAGCCGGCACCCGAGGCGAAGCCGAAGGCAAGGCAGCAGAAGGGCGAGGCCGAGACGCCTGCGGCGGAGGCTTCGGGCACGGCCGATGCGGCCGGAAAGCCCGACTTCCTGCTTGCGCACGCGCGGATCCGTGACGGCATCGTGCGCTTCGAGGATCGCAGCCTGAAGCAAGCCTTCAAGACCCGCATCGAGGCGATCAACCTCGACCTGCGCGACCTCGCCACCGATGCCGAGATGCCGGCCGAGATCCGGCTCGACTACGTCACCGATGCCGGCGAGAAGCTGGTGCATGAAGACCGCCTGCGCCTCGAGCCCTTCGAGTTCGACGGCCTGCTGAACTTCGAGGCCATCCAGGCGTCGCGCTACGCTCCCTATCTGGCCGAAGCCTTGCCGGGCGGCGAATTGCGCGGCGGCACGCTCAGCGGTGCAGTGCGCTACCACGTCGTACTGGACGGCAAGGGCGAGCCACGTATCGATCTCAAGGCGGATACGCTGGCAGTGCGCGATTTCGCCCTGGCGCTGAAGGGAGCAAAGGACGCTGCGCTCAAGGTGCCCGAACTGGATGCGCGCGAGGCGGTGCTCGATCTCGATGGACAAAGCGTCAAGCTCGCCGCGCTCGACATCAAGGGCGCGAGCGTGGCGGTGGTGCGGCTCAAGAACGGCGACATCGACCTGCTCGGCATCACCGGCCCGGCCGCGAAACCCGGCGACAAAACCGCCGCCCAGAAAGCCGGCAAGTCCAGGGGCGGCAAGCCGGCCGCGGAAGCGCCGTGGGTCGTCGCCGTCGACAGGTTCGCATTGCAGGCTGCGTCGGTACGGCTCGAGGACCGCACGGTGAACAAGCCGGTGGTGCTGGCCGTCGACAACATCGGCCTGCAAGTGGATGGTTTTTCGACGGCCAAGGACGCGCTCAGCCAGCTCAAGCTCGACTCGCGCATCAACCGCAATGGCCGGCTCGGCGTGAGCGGCAGTCTCGGACTGGAGCCGCTGAAGGCCGATCTGCGCATCGATGCGCGCAGCATCGACCTGCTGCCTGTCCAGCCCTACGTGCTGGAACAGACCAAGATCGCGATTTCGCGCGGCAATGTCACGACCCAGGGACGGCTCAAGCTCGACACCGGGCGCGGCGGCGTGATGCGGACGAACTTTCGCGGCGACGTCAGCGTCGGCAATTTCGCCTCGGTGGACAAGCTCAACGCGACCGACTTCCTGCGCTGGCGCAGCTTGCGCGTAGGCGGCATCAATGTCGACGTCGAGCCCTTCTCGCTGGCGGTGCAGCGCATCACCCTGGATGATTTCTACACTAGGCTCATTCTCGATGAACAGGGGCGCCTGAACCTGCGGGAAATACAGGGCGGTGATCAAGCGGGGGGCGGCGGAGCGGCGGCGGCGACGCAGCCGCCCTCGTCGGCGCCCTCGGCGCTTGACCCGTTCGCCGATCCGTCGCTCGCCAACACCGGCCGGCGCGAGACCGAAGGGCAGCGCAGTGCGGAGCTGCCGGAGCCCAGTGCGCCGCCGCCGCCGATCCGTATCGACTGCATCGAGATCAAGCGCGGCAACATTGCCTTCAGCGACCGTTTCGTCCGTCCGAACTACGACGTCAATCTGACCGACATGGCAGGGGAACTGGCCGGTTTGTCGACCGATCCGAGCACGCTTGCCAGGCTGGACTTGACCGGCAAGGTCAACAAGGCGGCGCCGGTCAAGGTCGCTGGAGAGCTGAATCCCTTCCGCCATGATGCGCATCTCGACATCCTCGCCTCGGTCAAGGATTTCGAACTGACCGGACTGTCGAGCTACGCCGGCAAATACGTCGGCTACGGCATCGCCAAGGGCAAGCTGTCGGCCGATCTCAACTACAAGATCGAGGATCGCAAGCTCACCGCCACCAACCAGATCTTCCTCGATCAGCTCACCTTCGGCGACAAGGTCGACAGCCCGGACGCGCTGAACCTGCCGGTGCAGCTCGCGGTATCGCTGCTGAAGAACAGCCGTGGCGAAATCGACCTGCACCTGCCGGTCAGCGGTACGCTGGACGACCCCGAGTTCAGCGTGTTCGGGCTGGCGATGAAGATGCTGTTCAACCTGATCGGCAAGGCGGTCACCTCGCCGTTCGCGCTGCTCGGTTCGGTGCTGGGCGGAGGAGAGGAACTGTCGCACCTGGATCTGGCGCCCGGGGCGGCCGCACCCGCCGACGCCGAGCACGAGAAGCTTGCGACCCTGGCCAAGGCGCTGCTCGACAGGCCTGCGCTCAGGCTCGACGTCACCGGCCGTGCCGATCCGGCAGTCGATACCGACGGCCTGAAGCAGGCATCGCTGCAGAACATGGTCAAGGCGGAGAAGCTCAAGACGATGGTGGCGAAGGGGCAGGAGGCACCATCGCTCGACGACATCGAAGTGGGCGCGGAAGAGTATGGCGAGCTGCTGAAAAAAGCCTATCGCGAAGGCGATTTCAAGAAGCCGAAGAACTTCATCGGCATGACCAAGGATGTGCCGGTGGCCGACATGGAGGCGCTGATCCTGGCCAACGCCACGGTCGGCGACAACGAACTGCGTGCCCTGGCGCAGCGGCGCGCCCAGGCCGTACGCGACTGGCTGGCTGGCGAAGGCGGCGTGCCGGGCGAGCGCATCTTCGTGCTCGAGCCCAAGGTCGAGGCGGCCGGCGACAGCGGACAGGTGCAGTTTTCGCTGCGCTGATGCGAGGGGGATGGGTTTCGCCTTTGGCCCGATCCATGAAGAAGATTTCCCGGTAGGAGCGGTTTAGGTCGGGGGCGCCCAGCTGCGAAAGCGGTATCAGGCCCCTGTTCACGGCTAGGCGCCCCCCGGCTGAAGCCGCTCCTGCGGCGACGTGTGCATCGCTTGGCGGTCAAGACGCCGTCCAGCCTCAAAACAAACCCATCTCCAGCCGCGCTGCCTCGCTCATCATTTCGCGGCTCCACGGCGGATCCCATGCGAGTTCGACCGTTGCTTCCCTGACGCCGGGGATCTCGAGCAGCTTTTCGCGCGCCTCGTCGGCGATCAGCGTGCCCATGCCGCAGCCGGGCGCGGTCAGCGTCATGCGCACTTCCAGGCGGAAGCCGCCGTCGGGCAGCGGCTCGGCGGTGCAGCCATAGACCAGGCCGAGATTGACGATGTCGATCGGAATCTCGGGGTCGTAGCAGGTGCCCAGCACTTTCCAGGCGTTCTGCTCGACCGAGGCGGCATCGGCTTCGCCTTCGGCGTGTGCGGGCATCGGTGGCGGCAGCTGGGGTTCCAGCCCCAGCGCAGCGGCGTCGCGTTCGGCGATGCGGTACAGATTGCCGCCGCACATCACCGTGATCGAACCGCCCAGGCGCTGCGTCACCAGCGCATAAGCGCCTTCGGGCAGCGTCTCGGGCTGGCCCCAGGGCACGCTGACGGCGTCGCAGTCGCGCGCCAGCACGCGGGATTCGGTTTCGGCATAGCGTTCACCCATGGTCGTCTCCGTCATTCGGTGCGGGCCGGCTCCTGGGCGCCGACGATCGCGTTGTGCAGGGTGTGCCAGGCCAGCGTGGCGCACTTCACCCGCGCCGGAAACTCGCGCACGCCGGACAGTACCGCCAGCTTGCCGAAGTCGCGGTCGGGCGGCACGTCGGTGAGCAGGGCGTGGAAGTCGTGGAACAGGGCTTCGACTTCGGCCACCGGCTTGCCTTTGACGGCCTCCGTCATCAGCGAGGCCGAGGCGGTGGAAATCGCGCAGCCGTGGCCGACGAAGCTGACGTCCTTGACCAGACCATCCTCGATGCGCAGATAGACCGTGAGCTGGTCGCCGCACAGCGGGTTGTGGCCGTCGGCCTGGTGGTCGGCGTCGGCCATGGCGTGGAAGTTACGCGGCTGGCGGTTGTGGTCGAAGATGACCTCCTGGTACAGCTCGCGCAGGTCGGGGGCGCTGTCGTTCATGGGGCGTCCTTCAGGTTCCGAACAGTTTCTGGGCCTTGCCGATGGCGGCCGCCAGGGCGTCGACATCGACTTGTGTGTTGTACATCGCCAGCGAGGCGCGCGCGGTGCCGGGAATGCCGAAGCGGTTCATCAGCGGCATCGCGCAATGGTGGCCGGCGCGGATCGCGACACCTTCGGCATCCAGGATGGTGCCGAGGTCGTGCGGGTGGATGCCATCGACCAGGAAGGACAGGATGCCTGCCTTCTCCCTGGCCGTACCCACCAGCCGGATGCCGGGCAGCGTGCCGATCGTCGCCGTGGCGTAGTCGAGCAGGGCGTGCTCGTGCGCGGCGATGCGTGCCAGGCCGATGCCCTGCACGTAGTCGATCGCGGTGGCCAGGCCGATGGCGCCGGCAATGTTCGGCGTGCCAGCCTCGAAGCGCTGCGGGGCGTCGGCCCAGGTGCTGCGCTCGAAGGACACGGTGCGGATCATGTCGCCGCCGCCTTGCCAGGGCGGCATCGCCTGCAGGATGGGCTTGCGTGCGTAGAGCACGCCGATGCCGGTCGGGCCGTACAGCTTGTGGCCGGAGAAGGCGTAGAAATCGCAGCCGATGGCCTGCACATCCACCGCCTGGTGGGCCACGGCCTGGGCGCCATCGACCAGCACCAGCGCACCGGCGGCATGGGCACGCGCGGTGAGCTCGGCCACCGGGTTGATGCTGCCGAGCGCGTTCGACACGTGGGTGATGGCGACGAGCTGGGTGTCCGAGCCCAGCAGGGCGTCGAAGGCGTCGAGGTCGAGCTCGCCGGCATCGCTGACCGGTGCGACCTTGAGCACCGCGCCGGTCTGCTCGCACAGCAGCTGCCAGGGCACGATGTTGGAGTGGTGCTCCATCGCCGTGATCAGGATCTGGTCGCCGGCGCGCAGTTCGGCGCGGCCCCAGCTCTGTGCGACCAGGTTGATGGCCTCGGTGGTGCCGCGGGTGAACACGATCTCGTCGGCGCTCGCGGCATTGATGAAACGCTGCACCGTGATCCGCGCGTCGTCGTACAGCTCGGTCGCATGCTGCGACAGCCAATGCACGCCGCGATGGATGTTGGCGTTGGATTCCAGATAGAAGCGCCGTTCGGCCTCGATCACGGCCAGCGGCTTCTGCGTCGTCGCGCCGTTGTCCAGATAGGCGAGCCGGCGGCCATGCACCTTGCGGGCGAGGATCGGGAAATCGGCAGCGACGTCGAGCTGCGCCGGGTGGATGTCGGCAGGGGAATTCACAGCAGTTCCTCCAGCAGGGCGCCGCCCGGCAGGCGGGTCAGCAGGGCGGCGCGGGCGTGGCGGCGCAAGGCGTCCTGGGCGATGCGCTCGATCACTTCGGCGGCGAAGGCGTAGGTCAGCAACTGGCGCGCATGGGTTTCGTCCACGCCGCGGGTGCGCAGATAGAACAGCGCGCTGTCGTCGATCTGGCCCACGGTGGCGCCGTGCGCGCATTTGACGTCGTCGGCGTAGATCTCCAGCTCGGGGCGGGCGTCGGCTTCGGCCATCTTCGACAGCAGCAGGTTGTCGCAGCGCTGCACCGCGTCGGTGCGCTGGGCGTCCTGGGCGACGATGATGCGGCCGGCGAACACGCCGCGGGCGTTGCCGTCCACCAGGCCGCGATAGTGCTCGCGGCTGGTGCCGAGCGGCCGGGCATGGTCGATCAGCGTGTGGTGGTCGACATGGCGCCGGCCATCGACGTGGTACAGGCCGTTGAACAGCGTCTCGCAGCCTTCGCCGTCGAAGCGGGTGCGGATGTCGTTGCGCGCCAGCCTGGCGCCGAAGGACAGCGAATGCGTGGCGAAATGCGAACCGCGCGCCTGCTCGGCCTCGATGCCGGCGAGGTGGATGCTCTGTTCGTCCTGCTGCTGCAGCTTGACGTGGCTGATGCGCGCATCCTGCGCCGCCTGCACGCGGGTGACCACGGTGGCCAGCGTGCTGCCGCCGCCGAGGTGATGTTCGACGATGCTGGCCTCGGCATTGGCTTCGGCCACGATCAGGTTGCGCAGGTGGCTGTCGGCCGCGCCGGTGGCGCCGATGAAGACCAGGTGCAGCGGCTGCTCCAGCGCCGTGCCGGGTGCCAGATGGACGAAGGCACCGTCGCTGCACAGCGCCAGGTTGAGCGCGTACGGACTGGCGACGGCGGCGTCATCCCCTGCGGCGCTGCCGAAGGCGGCTTCGACCGCCTCGGGCCGGCGGGCCAGGGCCTCGGACAGGGCGCTGACCGTGATGCCCGCCGGCAGCGGCGGCCTCACCGACAGCGCCGGCTCGAAATGCCCGTCGACGAACACCAGCCAGTGGCCGCCGTCGTCGAAATCGGCGCGCAGTGCCGCCAGTGTGGTGGCCGGATGCGGCGCGTCCTCCGGCGCCGCCAGCGGCTGCTGGTCGAGGAAGGCGAGCGAAGTGTGGCGCCAGGCTTCGAGCCGGCTCGTCGGCCAGCCGGCGGCGGCGAAGCTGTCGATCGCGTCGCGGCGGCGGCCGGTCAGCCAGGGCAGCGCGGCGCCCGGCAGCGTGGCGGCGCGCTCGCGCTGGCGTGCGACCCAGGTATCGATGGTATTCATGGCTCAGTCTCCCGCCGCGCCCGCGGCCTGCGCGGCGCCGGCACCGCTTTCGATCCAGCCGTAGCCGTGCTGTTCCAGCTCCAGCGCCAGCTCGCGTCCGCCGGAGCGCACGATGCGGCCTTTCGACAGCACATGCACCCGGTCGGGCACGATGTAGTCGAGCAGGCGCTGGTAGTGGGTGATGACGATCATCGAGCGCTCAGGCGAGCGCAGGCGGTTGACGCCTTCGGCGACCACTTTCAGCGCGTCGATGTCCAGGCCCGAGTCGGTTTCGTCCAGCACTGCCAGCTTGGGTTCCAGCAGCGCCATCTGCAGCACTTCGTTGCGCTTCTTCTCACCGCCGGAAAAACCTTCGTTCACCGAGCGGTAGAGGAATTCCTCGCGCATGCCGACGGCCTTCATCTCGGCCTTGACCCTTGAGAGGAAGTCCATCGCATCGTATTCGGACAGGCCGCGATGGCGGCGCACGGCGTTGACCGCCGCCTTCAGGAAATAGGCGTTGGAGACGCCGGGAATCTCGACCGGGTACTGGAAGGCGAGGAACAGCCCGGCGCGGGCGCGCTCCTCGGCGGGCAGCGCGAGCAGGTCGATACCGTCCCAATCGACGCTGCCGGCGGTGACCTCGAAAGTGTCGCGCCCGGCCAGCACCTGGGCCAGCGTGCTCTTGCCCGAACCGTTGGGGCCCATGATGGCGTGCACCTCGCCGTCCTTCACTTCGAGCTCCAGGCCGTTCAGGATGGCCTTGCCGTCCACTGCGGCGTGCAGCTTGTCGATCTTCAGCATGTCATTTCTCCCTGTTTCACTCAGCCGACGCTGCCTTCGAGGCTCACGCCCAGCAATTTCTGCGCTTCCACCGCGAACTCCATCGGCAGTTCCTTGAACACCTCGCGGCAGAAGCCATTGACGATCATCGATACCGCATCCTCGGCGCTGATGCCGCGCTGCATCGCGTAGAACAGCTGGTCTTCGCCGATGCGCGAGGTGGTGGCCTCGTGCTCGATGCGGGCGGTCGGGTTGCGCGCTTCGATGGTCGGGAAGGTGTGCGCCGCGCAGCGGTCGCCGATCAGCAGCGAATCGCACTGGGTGTAGTTGCGCGCGCCTTCGGCCCTCGGCGTGACCCGCACCAGGCCGCGGAAAGTGTTGCTGCCGCGGCCGGCCGAGATCCCCTTCGAGAGGATGGTGCTGCGGGTGTTGCGGCCCATGTGGATCATCTTGGTGCCGGTGTCGGCCTGCTGCAGGTTGTTGGTCAGCGCCACCGAATGGAAGTCGCCCACCGAGTCGTCGCCGCGCAGGATCACGCTCGGGTACTTCCAGGTGATCGCCGAGCCGGTCTCTACCTGCGTCCAGGAAATGTGCGAGCGCGCACCGCGGCAGTCGCCGCGCTTGGTGACGAAGTTGTAGATGCCGCCCTTGCCGTCCTTGTCGCCGGGGTACCAGTTCTGCACGGTGGAATACTTGATCTTGGCGTCGTCGAGCGCGATCAGTTCCACCACCGCGGCATGGAGCTGGTTCTCGTCGCGCATCGGCGCGGTACAGCCTTCGAGATAGCTGACCGAAGCGCCTTCCTCGGCGATGATCAGCGTGCGCTCGAACTGGCCGGTGTCGCGCGCATTGATGCGGAAGTAGGTGGACAGCTCCATCGGGCACTTGACGCCCTTGGGGATGAAGACGAAGGAGCCGTCCGAGAACACCGCCGAATTGAGCGCGGCATAGAAGTTGTCGCCCGGCGGCACCACGCTGCCGAGGTATTGGCGCACCAGCTCGGGGTGTGTCTTCACCGCCTCGGAGAAGGAGCAGAAGACGATGCCGTGCTCGCCCAGTTCCTTCTGGAAGGTGGTCGCGACCGATACCGAGTCGAACACTGCATCCACCGCCACGCCCGCCAGCCGGGCGCGCTCGTGCAGCGGCACGCCGAGCTTCTCGAAAGTGCGCAGCAGTTCGGGATCGACTTCGTCCAGGCTCTTCGGCCCGTCCTTCTTCGACTTCGGTGCCGAGTAATAGACGATGTCCTGGAAATCGACCGGCGGGAAGCTCACCGCGGCCCAGGTCGGCGGTCTCATCGTCAGCCAGCGGCGATAGGCTTCCAGGCGCCAGTCGAGCAGCCAGTCCGGCTCGCCCTTGCGCGCCGAGATCGTGCGCACGATGTCCTCGGACAAGCCCTTGGGAATGGTGTCGGTTTCGAGCCGGGTCTCGAAGCCAGCCGTGTAGTCCTGTTCGAGGAAGGCGCCGAGGGCGTCGCCGCGCGTGGTGGCAGAGGCGGTCGCCGGAGGGGCGGTGACTGGGGAGGGGGTGGCAGAGCTTGGGGCGTTCATCTCGGTTTCTCCTGTCGTTCAGCCCGGGTGGCGTACCAGGCGGCCGGGGCCGAGCACACGCTGGCCGGCGGGGGAAGAGGTGTCGGTAAACCTGGGCGGCGGCGTCATCTCGGCGATGCTCACGCCCTGCAGGGCCTCGCGCACCACGGTGTTGATGCGCAGCCAGCTGTCGCGGATGCGACAGCCCGTTTCCAGCATGCAGGTGCCGCTGCCGGCACTGCATTCGGTCAGCCCGAAAGGCTGGTCCTCCAGCGCATCGACGATGTCGGCGATGCTGATCTGATCGGGCGGCCGCGACAGCAGGTAGCCGCCGCGCGTGCCGCGCTGGCTGACCACCAGCCCGTGCCGCCCCAGCGCCTTCAGGACCTTGCTGACGGTGGCCAGGCCGAGGCCGAGGGCGTCGGCCAGTTCGGTGGCGCTGACGACCTGCGCCGGCGTCGCCGCCATGTGGGTGGCGATCAAGGTTCCGTAGTCGGTGAGTTTGCTGATCCGTAGCATGATGAAGGGCCTCCGGGGTGGCCTTGCTGTCTGGCGTGCTTAAACTGTACTAAATTAGTCCTGTATTTGCAAGACGGCACCACAGGCCGGGCCAGCGGTCGAAGAATGCACGGGAACTGCCGCCTGGATGGCGCATGGATGCGTCGGCAGGCCTATGATGCAAAAGAATGGGCAGGAGGAAGACTCATGGAATTGGAAGTGGGCCGGGTCTATCCGGTGCGGCTGTGCAGTGGCGAAATCCGCGCCTGGCGCTTCGACGGCCGGGATGGCCGCGGCGTTGCCTGGTGGCACGACACCGAGACCGGCACCGGCTTCAACGAGTCGGGCGTGCTCTACGCCTGGGAATTGCTGCCGGAGGGAGAGAACGATGGCTGAGCCGTGGTGGATTCGTGTCGCGCTGCCGTTTCCTGCTTCGCTGGTCCTGCCGGCGCTTGGTCTGGGCGCCGTCTGGCTGACGTGGCCGCAGGCGGCCGGCACGGGGGTGCTGGTGCTGGCGGTGCTTGCCGGGCTGGCGGCCTGGACGCTGGTCGAATACCTGCTGCACCGCTTCTTCATGCACGGCGTCGAACCATTTACCGCGTGGCATCTGCAGCATCATCACAAGCCGCTGGAGCCGCTGCGGGTTCCTGTCGCATTCAGCCTGGGGCTGGTGCTGGCCTTGCTCGGCCTGCCCTTGCTCGTCCTGGGGCCGGACAGCCTGGCGGCCCCTTTCTCGGCTGGCCTGCTGCTCGGCGACATCATGCAGGAGAGCGTGCACCAGCGCTTGCATGGACATGAGTTGAGCGGCCATTGGCTGCCGTATCTGCGCGAGCATCACGCCTGGCATCACTTCAAGGACGAAAGCCTGGCTTTCGGCACGCTGACTGATTTCTGGGACCGCTGCTTCGGAACCTGTCCGCCGCCGAAGCAGGACACTTGATCCAGGGGGCCGGGGCGCTCAGGAGCGGCGGCCGGCTCCTCGCAGCGCCTGCCAGGCGAGCACGATCCAGCCCACGATCATCAGGCTGCCGCCGATCGGCGTCACCGCTCCCAGCCAGCGCGGTCCGCCCAGCGCCATCAGGTACAGCGTGCCGGCGAAGATCACGGTGCCCGCCGTCAGCAATGCCGCAGGCAGCAGGCTGCGCGGCAGCCGGGCCGCCCCCAGCGCGATCAGGCCGACCGCATGCCACATCTGGTATTGCACCGCCGTCTGCCACCAGGTCAGCGCATTGGCGTCGAGCAGGCTGCGCAGGCCGTGTGCGCCGAAGGCACCGAACGCGACGCCGAGCGCAGCGAGCAGGGCACCGGCGAAGAGGGGGAAGCGTGGGAGGGCGGGGTGCATGAGCTGGTTGAAGCGGAGAAGCTGAGGGCGGCTACTGTAAACCCAAAGAGCATCTTCTGCGGTGCCGGGCGAATCATTGAGTGGGGAAATAAGATCGGGCGTGATGCCGGAAACCGGCAGCACGCCCGAATCCTGCTCAGCCCAGCGATGTCACGCGGGCTGCCTCGCAGGAAGACATCACGGATACAGCCCGCGCAGTTCGCGCGCCTGCAGGATGCGCGAGCATGCGACGATGAAGGTCGCGGTGCGCAGCGTGACCTTGTGGTGCTGGGCCACTTCCCAGATGCTGTGGAAGGCGTCCTGCATGATCTTGACCAGGCGCTGGTTGATCTCCTCCTCGGTCCAGAAGAAGCTGGAGAAGTCCTGCACCCATTCGAAGTAGCTCACCGTCACGCCGCCGGCGTTGGCGAGCACGTCGGGCAGCACCAGCACGCCGCGCTCGCGCAGGATGTCGTCGGCGGTCGGCGTGGTCGGGCCGTTGGCGCCTTCGATCACCAGCTTGGCGCGGATGCGCGGGGCGGTGTCCTTGTTGATCTGGCCTTCGAGCGCGGCTGGGATCAGGATGTCGCAATCGACGCCCCAGAATTCGTCGTCGGCCATCGAGTCGGCCTCGGCGAAGCCCTTGACGCCGCCGCTCTGGCGCACGTGGGCGAGCAGCGCATCCACGTTCAGGCCGCTGTCGCGGTACACCGTGCCGGTGTGATCCTGCACCGCGACCACCTTGGCGCCCGCGTCGGCGAACAGCTTGCCGGCGATGCCGCCGACGTTGCCGAAGCCCTGCACCGCCACGCGCGCGCCTTCGATGGACAGGCCGGTCAGCCTGGCCGCTTCCACGCCCACGGTGAACACGCCGCGCCCGGTGGCCTCGCGCCGGCCCAGCGAGCCGCCCAGCTCGATCGGCTTGCCGGTAACCACGCCGGTGGCGGTGGCGCCGGTGTTCATCGAGTAGGTATCCATCATCCAGGCCATGACCTTCTCGTTGGTGTTCACGTCCGGGGCCGGGATGTCCTTGGTCGGGCCGATGATCAGGCCGATCTCGCTGGTGTAGCGGCGCGCGACCTTTTCCAGCTCGTTCTGCGAGTACTGGCGCGGGTCGATGCGGATGCCGCCCTTGGCGCCGCCATAGGGGACGTTGACCGCGGCGTTCTTGATCGACATCCATGCCGACAGCGCCATCACCTCGGACAGGGTCACGTCCTGGTGGAAGCGCACGCCGCCCTTGCCGGGGCCGCGCGAGAGGTTGTGCTGGACGCGGTAGCCCTCGAAGTGGGCGATGGTGCCGTCGTCGAGTTCGATCGGGATGTCGACGATCAGCGCGCGCTTGGGCCGCTTCAGCGTTTCCACCCACTTGGCCAGATGGCCGAGGTAGGGCGTGACGCGGTCAACCTGCTGCAGGTAGATGCCCCAGGGGCCGAGATGTTCGGGGTCCAGGTAGGACGGCAGGGCATGGGTGGCGTGCTTGGGCGCGATGCGCTTGCCGGCGTGGGGCGAATGGTCGGGCGTGGCTGAATCAGTCATGTCTTCCTCCTCCTTTGGATGGGTGACCTCGGGTGCTGCAAAATCACTGCATCGTCATCAACGATGCGTTACCGCCGGCTGCGGCGGTGTTGACGCTGGTCACGCGCTCGATGACGAGCCGTTCCAGCGCTATCGTGTCGTCGCCGGCCTGGCGGACGGTAACGCTGATGATCGCACCCGGACGCACCGCCAGTTCGGCCAGCACACGGCGCAGGTCCGCTTCGCCGCCGTGATGCAGCACCGCGTCGAATTCGGCGGCGGCGGACGATTCCGCCAGCACGACCTGCTGCTGCACGGCGGCCGGCAGGCGGCGATGCAGGGCCGCGGCCCGGGCATTGCCCTTGAGCCAGACCGCGCGGCTGCCGACGGCCAGCACCGCGGCAAGTTGCGCCAGCAGTTCGCCCTCGTCGTCGGCCAGGCACAGCACGGCTTCGCGCGGCAGCACGCGGTAAACGTTGCGCTCGCCGGTGGGACCGGGCAGTTCGTACTGCGCGCCACTGAAGAAGGGCATCGGCGCGGTGAAGGGCAGGTTCTGGCTGCGGCACCATGCCGACAGTTCCTGCAGCGCCGGCGTGGCCGCGGCAGCCTGGATGGCCGACACCGTGCCGAAGGGCGCGGCCAGGGCCGGGTCGGGGCGTGCCGACAGCAGCCGGTACAGATAAAGCGGGCCGCCCGCCTTGGGACCGGTGCCCGACAGGCCTTCGCCGCCGAAAGGCTGGACCCCGACCACGGCGCCGACGATGTTGCGATTGACGTAGAGGTTGCCGACGTGGGCCGTCGCCGTGACCTGGGCGATGGTTTCGTCGATGCGGGTGTGCAGGCCCATGGTCAGGCCGTAGCCCAGGCCATTGAGCCGGTCCAGCAGCTTCGGCAGGTCCTCGCGGCGGTAGCGCACCACGTGCAGCACCGGCCCGAACACCTCGCGGGTGAGATCGGCGAGGTCGGGCAGCTCGATCAGCGTCGGCGGGATGAAGGTGCCTTCGTCGGCGCTGGCATCGCGCTGGCAGAGCTGGTGGACTGGGCGTCCCTTGCTCCGCAAGCCGTCGATGTGGCGCTGGATGCCTTGCTGCGCTTCGGCGTCGATGACGGGGCCGATGTCATTGAACAGCTGTTCCGGGTTGCCCAGGCGCAGCTCGGCCATCGCACCCTTGAGCATGGTCAGCAAGCGCTCGGCCGCTTCTTCCTGCACGCACAGCACGCGCAGGGCCGAGCAGCGCTGGCCGGCGCTGTCGAAGGCGGAGGAGAGCACATCGATGACGACCTGCTCGGTCAGTGCCGAGGAGTCCACGATCATCGCGTTCTGGCCGCCGGTTTCGGCGATCAGCGGAATCGGCTGGCCGCCGGGCGACAGGCGCTGGGACAGCGTGCGCTGCAGCAGGCGCGCGACTTCGGTCGAACCGGTGAACATCACGCCTTGCACGCGGGTATCGCCGGTCAGTTGGGCGCCCACCGTCTCGCCGCGGCCGGGCAGCAGCTGCAGCGCGGCGCGCGGAATGCCGGCTTCGTGCAGCAGCTGCACCGCGCGCGCCGCCACCAGCGGCGTCTGTTCAGCCGGCTTGGCCAGCACGGTGTTGCCCGCGGCCAGCGCGGCGGCGACCTGGCCGGTGAAGATCGCCAGCGGGAAGTTCCACGGGCTGATGCATACCACCGGGCCGAGCGGGCGGTGGGTGGTATTGTCGAACTGGGCCTGCACCTGGGCCGAGTAGTAGCGCAGGAAGTCCACCGCCTCGCGGACTTCGGCGATGGCGTTGGCGTAAGTTTTGCCCGCTTCGCGCACCAGCACGCCCATCAGCGGCTGCAGTTGCGCTTCCATCAGGTCGGCGGCACGCTGCAGGGCGGCGGCACGGTCGGTTGCGGGCACCGCAGCCCAGCGCGGCGCCTCTTCGAGTGCGCCCTGCAAGGCGGCTTCGACTTCTGCCGAGCTGGCTTCGCGCACCGTGCCGACCTGGTCGGCGTGGCAGGATGGGTTGAGCACCGGTTCGACAGTGGCTGCTGCGGATGCAGCCAGGTCAGCGGCAATCAGCGGTTCGGCGCGCAGACTGCCGGCAGCCGTGGCCTGCAGGGTTTCGGACAGTTTCAGCAACACCTGGTCGTTGGCGAGATCCAGGCCGGCGGAGTTGGTGCGTGCCGGGCCGTAGAGTTTGCGCGGCGCGGCGATGCCAGGGTGGGGCAGGCCGAGCGCACCTTCCTTGACGGCCATCGCCTCGACCTGTTCGATCGGGTTCTTCACCAGGTCCTCGAGCGGGATGCCGTCATCGGAAATCTGGTTGACGAAGGAAGTGTTGGCGCCGTTTTCCAGCAGGCGGCGCACCAGGTAGGCGAGCAGCGTCTCGTGCGTGCCGACCGGTGCATAGATGCGGCAGGGGCGGCCGAGCTTGCCCTCGGCCACCGGGCCGACGACCTGTTCGTAGAGCGGTTCGCCCATGCCGTGCAGGCACTGGAATTCGTACTGGCCGGGCTGCCAGGTGGTCGGTTCGGCCAGTTCATAGACGGTGGCCAGCGTCTGCGCGTTGTGGGTGGCGAACTGCGGGTAGATCGCATCGGGTGCGGCCAGCAGCTTGCGTGCGCAGGCGATGTAGGACACGTCGGTGTAGGGCTTGCGGGTATAGACCGGGAAATCTTCCATGCCCGCTTCCTGGGCGCGCTTGATCTCGCTGTCCCAGTACGCGCCCTTGACCAGGCGGATCATCAGCCGGTGGCCGCTGCGGCGGGCGAGGTCGATCAGCCAGTCGATGACGTGGGGGCAGCGCTTCTGGTAGGCCTGGATGACGAAGCCGATGCCCTTCCAGCCCTGCAGACCGGGTTCGTGGCAGAGCTTTTCGAGCATGTCGAGCGACAGTTCCAGGCGGTCGGTTTCCTCGGCGTCGATGTTCAGGCCGATGTCGTACTGTTTTGCCAGCAGAGCCAGCTTCAGCACCACCGGATACAGCTCGGCCATCACCCGTTCCACCTGGGCGCGGGCGTAGCGGGGATGCAGTGCCGACAGCTTGATCGAGATGCCAGGACCTTCGTAGACGCCGCGGCCGTTCGAGGCCTTGCCGATGGCGTGGATGGCCTGCTCGTAGTCGTTCAGGTAGCGCCTGGCGTCTTCAGCCGTCAGCGCGGCTTCGCCCAGCATGTCGTAGGAGTAGCGGAAGCCCTTGGCTTCGAGCGCCTGGGCATGGGCCAGCGCTTCGGCCATGGTCTCGCCGGTGACGAACTGCTCGCCCATCATCCGCATCGCCATGTCCACGCCCTTGCGGATCAGCGGCTCGCCGCCGCGCGCGATCAGCTTGCCCAGCGCGTTGGACATGCCGCTTTCGCTATGGGTGGCGACCAGCTTGCCGGTCAGCATCAGGCCCCAGGCGGCGGCATTGACGAACATCGACGGGCTCTGGCCGACGTGGCCCTTCCAGTTGCCGTGGCTGATCTTGTCGCGGATCAGCGCATCGCGGGTGCCGACGTCGGGGATGCGCAGCAGCGCTTCGGCCAGGCACATCAGCGCGATGCCTTCCTGCGAGGACAGCGAGAACTCCTGCAGCAGCCCCTGCACCAGGCCGGACTTGCCGCCGCTGGACTTGCGGTTGCGCAAGGCGCCGGCGATGCGCAGCGCGAGGTCGTGGCTGCGCTTGGCCAATGCCGGCGGCAGGCGGGCCTGGTCGAGCAGCCAGGGAAGGGCGCTCGTCTCGGGCTTGCGCCAGGCGGCGGTGATGGCCGCGCGCAAGGGGGAGGGTTCGAGATGCGGGGTGATGTCGGCAAAGGGGGCGGCGCAGGTGAGCGATGGGTTGGCTTGCATGGCGAAACCTCGGTTCAAGGCTTGATGTTCGGGGGGCTTTGACTTCTGGCCGGAGCTGGAAGCGGGGGCGGATGGCCCCGGCACTTCCATCACCGGCATTGTGGCGCCTGCGAAGATCGCAGGCGCCGATGCGGGGTCAGGCGCGGTTGCCGGCGGGGGCGGCGACCGCCTGGCAGCTCTGGGTGAATTCCTGCTCGATTTCCTCGTTGCGCTTGTAGGTGGCGAGGCTGACGAGCGCCGTCACCACCATGCTGGTGACGAAGGCCGGCAGCAGTTCGTAGAGGCCGGTGCCCAGCGATTTCCACACGAACACCATGATCGAGCCGGACACCATGCCGGCGATGGCGCCGATGTTGGTGAGCTTGCGCCAGTACAGGCTCAGCAGCACCAGCGGGCCGAAGGCGGCACCGAAGCCGGCCCAGGCGAAACCCACCAGGCCAAGGATGTTGTCGCTGGGGTTGACCGCCAGCACTGCGGCGATGATCGACACCGCCAGCACGCCGGCACGGCCGAGCATGATCAGGGTCTGCTGGCTGGGAGCGGGCTTCTTGACGGCGCGGTAGATGTCCTCGACCAGCGCCGACGAGCAGACGATGAGCTGGCTCGACAGCGTGCTCATGATCGCCGCCAGCACCGCGGCCAGCACGAAGCCGGCGATCAGCGGGTGCAGCAGCACCTGCGACAGCAGCAGCACCACGGTTTCGGCGTCGGCCGGGGCATTGCCGAACTTGCTGAAATAGGCGATGCCGATCAGGCCGCTGCAGACTGCGCCGGCGAGCGACAGGAACTGCCAGCTCGTGCCGATGATCCGCGCGCTGCGGGCTTCCTGCGGCGTGCGCAGCGCCATGAAGCGCACGACGATGTGCGGCTGGCCGAAATAGCCCAGCCCCCAGGCCAGGCCTGAGATGATGATCAGCGTGGCTGCACCGGCCGTATGCTGGCCCGCGCCGATCAGCGACAGGTTGCCGGCGCCGACGGTCGTCACCAGGTCGGCGGTTTCGCCCATGCCGCCGACGGCCATGATCGCCACCGCCGGCACCACGATCAGTGCCACCACCATCATCAGGCCCTGCACCACGTCGGTCATCGAGGCGCCGAGGAAGCCGCCGAACAGGGTGTAGGCCAGCGTCACGGCCGTCACCAGGATCATGCCGGTCATGTAGCTGCCGCCGAAGGCGCTCTCGAAGAACTTGCCGCCGGCAACCATGCCCGACGAGGCATACAGCGTGAAGAACACCAGGATGACGATGCTGGAGATGCTGCGCAGCAGGCGCGAGTTGTCACGCAGGCGGTTCTCGAAAAAGCTCGGCAGCGTGATCGAGTTGCGCGAGATCTCGGTGTAGGCGCGCAGCCGGGGGGCAACCAGGCGCCAGTTCAGGTAGGAGCCGATGAACAGGCCCACCGCGATCCAGCCTTCGATCAGGCCGGTGGTGTAGATCGCGCCCGGCAGGCCCATGATCAGCCAGCCCGACATGTCCGAAGCGCCGGCGCTGAGCGCCGCCACCCAGGGCGGCAGGCCGCGACCGGCCAGCATGTAGCTCTCGTGATCGCTGGTCTTGAGATAGGCCAGGTAGCCGATCAGCAGCATGGCGCCGAAGTACAGCGCCAATGCGGTGTATGTATAGAGATTGCCGGACATCGTGGTGATCCTCCTGGAGTGTCTGGGCTGGAGTGGGGGGCTGTGGAAGCGCTCCGCGTCGGTCTGCAGGCATGTCCGGCCGACGGAAGTCTTGTCTGCCCGAACCCGCTGGCATGCCAGCGCAAGAAGCGCTGCGGTTCGGACAGAAGGGGGATGAAAGCAAGAGTCAGGCCATGACATTTGCGCGCCGCGATGCAGCATAAATAGGGTTTCTGGCCGCATATGCCCCGTCGATCCAAGTCTGCGCCTGCGCGTGGGCCTCGTAAAGCACTCGCCAGGTGAGGATCTTCGGGACGGGCGGAATCATGCGGACGCCGCCATGCAATGGCTGTCGTAGGCCAGCGAGGCGGCCGCGATATCTTCCAGCGCCGTGCCGACCGCCTTATAAACGGTGATCTCATCGGCAGCCGTCCTGCCCGGATGCTGGCCGCGGCACAGATCCTGCAGCGTGGCGGCGATGCGGTCGGTGGCAAAGCCGCCTTCCTTGAGGGCTTCGAGGATGTCGCCGGACTTCATCTGCGCCTCTTCGGTATCGACGAAGACCGTGCCGATGCGAAAGCACTCGGCATCGCTCTCGCGCATCGCCGGGGTGAAGCTGCCGATCAGGTCGAGGTGTGTGCCGGGCCGCAGCCATTGCCCGCGGATCAGCGGTTCGGTGGCCAGCGTCGCGCAACTGATGATGTCGGCCTGGCGTGCGGCCTGTTCCAGACCGTCGGCGCAATGCGCGTCGAAGCCGGCTTCGCGCAGCGTTTGCACCAGCCTTGTGCTGTTTGCAGGGTGGATGTCCCAGACATGCACCGTCGTGATCGGCCGCACCGCACGATAGGCTTCCGCCAGCAGGCTGGCGACGCGGCCGGCGCCGACCACCAGCAGGGTGCTCGATTCCGGCCGGCTGAGCCGGCGCGCGGCCAGCGCCGAGGCTGCGGCGGTACGGCGCGAGGTGATGACATCGCCGTCCAGCAGGGCCAGCGGCTTGCCGGTGCCGGCGTCGTACAGGATGAAGACCGAATGCAGGCCGGGCAGGCCCTGTTCCTGGTTGGTGGGGAAAATCGATACCGTCTTGACGCCCAGCCGCTTGCCCGGCTGCCATGCTGGCATCAGCAGCAGGGTGCCGATCTGCTCGCCCGCGGTATTGGCGATCGGATGGTTGTGGCGCAGCGGAACGCTGCAGCCTTCGACGAACATCTGTTCCAGCGCGGGAATGAGCCGATCGAAAGGAAGATGCTCGAGGGTCTGGGCTTGATCGAGGATAACCATGTACCCTTCGGGGGCGTTTTGATGGATCATCAAAAAACTTCGTATTCTTAAATAATTTTCTTATACGAGAATTTATTCGCGTTCTTGAGGGCTTTACATTAGGGATAACCCTAGTCTTCAGGGCGCCCCCCAAGCGGATCAACAAACGTGAACACAAAGGCGCTTTCCCCCGGCACCGAAGTCAGCGTGCTGGGCAACAAATTACGGGTTCTGCGGGGAACGGCAAGGCTGACCTTGCAGCAGCTCAGCAAGCGCACCGGGATTTCGGTATCGACGCTGTCGAAGATCGAGAACGGGCAGTTGTCGCCCACCTACGAGAAGATCGCCGCGCTGGCTTCGGGCTTGCAGGTGGAGGTCGGCGAGCTGTTTCGCGGGCCGGAGCGGCCGGCGGTGCATGCGCGGCGCAGCGTCACGCTGCGTGACCAGGGGGTGTTCCACCGGACCCGGCAGTACGAGTACGAGGTCCTGCACAGCGATCTCGTGGACAAGCGCTTCATCCCGCTGGTGACCACGATCAAGGCGCACGACACGGCCGATTTCCCGGAACTGCTGCGCCATGACGGCGAGGAGTTCATCTACGTGCTGAGCGGCACGGTGATGGTGCATACGGACTGTTATGCGCCGCTGCAACTGGTGGAAGGCGATTCCTGCTACTTCGACAGCACCATGGGCCATGTCATCGTGTCCGCTGGCCCGGATGACGCCAAGATCCTGTGGGTGAGTTCACACGTCGCGCTTTGACCGGATGCTCAGGCGGGGGGCGCAATCCGCAATGGAATCGTCACCGGCCCGTCATTGATCAGCCGGACCTTCATGTCGGCGCCGAAACGGCCGGTCTGCACCCCGGCATGGCTGGCGCGTGCCCTGGCGACGAAATGTTCGTAAAGCGCCTCGCCGGTCCGGGGATCGGCGGCATTGGTGAAACTGGGGCGATTGCCGCCGCTGGTGTCGGCCGCCAGCGTGAACTGGCTGACCACCAGCAGGCCGCCGCCGACGTCCTGCAGCGAACGGTTCATTTTTCCTGCGTCGTCGGCAAAGATGCGCAGCTTCAGGAGCTTGGTCAGCAGCTTGTCGGCTTCGGCCGGCGTGTCGCCGCGTTCGGCGCAGACCAGCGCGAGCAGGCCGGGGCCGATTTCGCCGACGGTGTCGCCATCGACGACGACGCGCGCTTCGGAGACGCGTTGAACGACTGCGAGCATCGCGGGGAGAATCCTTCAGGCCGGCGCTCCGCAGAGCGCCGGGGGCGAATGCGCCGCCATCCCGTTGGACGGCGGCACGATGGTCACACGGCGGCGAGCGCCTGTTCCAGGTCGGCGATCAGGTCGTCGATGTGCTCGATGCCGATCGACAGCCGCACCATGTCGGTCGTCACGCCGGCCTTGGCCAGTTCTTCCGGCGACAGCTGGCGGTGGGTGGTCGAGGCCGGGTGGCAGGCGAGCGACTTGGCGTCGCCGATGTTGACCAGGCGGGTGAACAGCTTCAGCGCATCCTGGAAGCGGGTGCCGCCTTCGATGCCGCCCTTGACGCCGAAGGACAGGATGCCCGAGGCGCGGCCGCCCATGTACTTCTGCACCAGGGCGTGGTCGGGGTGGTCGGGCAGGCCGGCGTAGTTCACCCATTCCACCTTGGCGTGGCCTTTCAGGTACTGCGCCACCTTCACGGCGTTGTCGCAGATGCGGTCCATGCGCAGCGCCAGGGTCTCGATGCCCTGCAGGATCAGGAAGGTGTTGAACGGCGACAGCGCCGCGCCGGTGTTGCGCAGCGGCACGGTGCGCGCACGGCCGATGAAGGCCGCCGGGCCGAGCGCCTCGGTATACACCACGCCGTGGTAGGACACTTCCGGCTCGTTCAGGCGGCGGAAGCGGGCCTTGTGCTCGGCCCACGGGAACTTGCCGGAATCGACGATCACGCCGCCGAGCGAGTTGCCATGGCCGCCCAGGTACTTGGTCAGCGCATGCACGACGATGTCGGCGCCGTGCTCGAAGGGGCGGCACAGGTAGGGCGAGGGCACGGTGTTGTCCACGATCAGCGGCACGCCGGCCTTGTGCGCGATCTCGGCCAGGCGGCCGATGTCGGTGATGTTGCCCAGCGGATTGCCGACCGATTCGCAGTAGATCGCCTTGGTGCGCCCGTCGATCAGCCCGGCGAAGCTGTCGGGGTCGCCGGAGTCGGCGAAGCGCACTTCGATGCCGAACTGGGGCAGGGTGTGGGCGAACAGGTTGTAGGTGCCGCCGTACAGCGCCGTCGCCGAGACGATGTTGTCGCCGGCTTCGGCGATGGTCTGGATCGCGTAGGTGATCGCCGACATGCCGGAAGCCACCGCCAGCGCGCCGATGCCGCCTTCCAGCTCGGCCACGCGCTCCTCGAGCACCGCGTTGGTCGGATTGGTGATGCGCGTGTAGATGTTGCCCGCCACCTTGAGGTCGAACAGGTCGGCGCCGTGCTGGGTGTCGTCGAAGGCGTAGGACGTGGTCTGGTAGATCGGCACCGCGACCGCCTTGGTCGTGGGTTCCGGCGAATAGCCGCCATGCACGGCGATGGTTTCGAGCTTCATGCGACGGGTCTCCCCTGTGGATGGATGTGTGGCGAGAGTATAGCGAGGGCGGGGCGGTATTGACGGCGGAAGAGGCTTGTCCCTCCGCGAGAGGCTGTCCGGCCGTGGCCGTCCTGGTGCCGCCGGCCTGCTTGCCGCCGGCCTGCTTGCCGCCGGCCTGCTTGCCGGCATGACAGCTTGTCCGGCTTCCTGCGGGACCTTAGGATGTGCCGGAATCATCGACCGCCCAGACAAGGAACAAGGAAATGCCCGCACTCAGGATCGCCGTCATCCCGGGAGACGGAATCGGCAAGGAAGTCATGCCCGAAGCGATGCGCGCGCTGGAGGTGCTGCAGCGGCGGCACGGCCTCGAACTGATGTTCGAGCATTTCGACTGGGCCTGCGCCGAGTACTACCAGCAGCATGGCGAGATGCTGCCGCCGGACTGGTTCGAGCGCCTGAAGGGCTTCGATGCGATCCTGTTCGGCGCCGTCGGCTGGCCCGAGGTCGTGCCGGACCACATCTCGCTGTGGGGTTCGCTGCTGAAGTTCCGCCGCGAATTCGACCAGTACATCAACCTCCGCCCGGTGCGGCTGATGCCCGGCGTGCCGTGCCCGCTGGCCGGCAAGAAGCCGGGCGACATCGACTTCCTGGTCGTGCGCGAGAATACCGAAGGCGAATACACCGACCTCGGCGGCCGCATCTACGGCGGCACCGAGCGCGAGATCGTCATCCAGGAAGCGGTGTTCTCGCGCCACGGCGTCAACCGCGTGCTCGAATACGCCTTCCAGCTTGCCGCTCGGCGCGAGCGCAAGCACCTGACATCGGCGACCAAGTCCAACGGCATCGCGATCAGCATGCCGTACTGGGACGAGCGCCTGGAGGCGGTTGCCGCCCGCCATCCCGGGGTGCGCTGGGACAAGTACCACATCGACATCCTGTCGGCGCGCTTCGTGCTGTCGCCGGAGCGCTTCGACGTGGTGGTGGCGTCCAACCTGTTCGGCGACATCCTGTCCGATCTCGGCCCCGCCTGCACCGGCACCATCGGCATCGCGCCGTCGGCCAACCTGAACCCGGAACGTCGTTTCCCCTCGCTGTTCGAGCCGGTGCATGGCTCCGCGCCGGACATCTATGGCCGCAACATCGCCAACCCGGTGGGCATGATCTGGTCGGCGGCGCTGATGCTCGAATTCCTCGGCGAGCGCCAGCCCGCCTGCGGCGTGGCGGCGCAGGAACTTCTGCGTGCGATCGAACAGGTGCTGGAGCACGGCCCGCACACGCCGGACCTGGGCGGCGTGGCGGATACGACGGTGATGGGCAAGGCGGTGGCGGACCTGCTCGGCTGATCGCGGGAGCAGGGCTGGGGCGGCGGCCTGTACCCGGCCTTCCCTTGACGCTGGTCATTTTTCCCCGCCGGGCGCTCGGCTCTAATGGGCTCCAATCAGGAGAGCCCCCATGTTCCGCATCGCCAACTTCATCCGCGAACTCGATCAGCCCACGCCCGTCGGCCCGCGCCGCAATCCGCCCGGCCCGGTGGTCATCTGGAACCTGATCCGCCGCTGCAACCTGACCTGTGAACACTGTTACTCGATCTCGGCGGACAAGGACTTCCCCGGCGAGCTGAACACGGCCGAAGTGTTCAAGGTCATGGACGACCTGAAGGCCGCGCGGGTGCCGGTGCTGATCCTGTCGGGCGGCGAGCCGCTGCTGCGGCCGGACATCTTCGACATCGCCCGCCGCGCCAAGGGCATGGGCTTCTACACCGCGCTGTCGTCCAACGGCACGCTGATCGACGCTTCGAACATCGATGCGATCGACGACATCGGCTTCGACTACGTCGGCGTCAGCCTGGATGGCATCGGCGCCACGCACGACCATTTCCGCCGCAAGCAGGGCGCTTTCGAGGCCTCGATGGCCGGCATCCGGCTGTGCCTGGAGCGCGGCATCAAGGTCGGCGTGCGCTACACCATGACCGAAGGCAATGCCCACGACCTGCCCGCGCTGCTGAAGCTGGTCGAGGACGAGGGCATCGACAAGTTCTACTTCTCCCACCTCAACTACGCCGGCCGCGGCAACAAGAACCGTGCCGGCGATGCCCGCCACCGCACCACGCGCGAGGCGATGGAGCTGCTGTTCGAGACCTGTCTGGAGCTGCACCGGCGCGGCATCGAGAAGGATTTCGTCACCGGCAACAACGATGCCGACGGGCCTTTCCTGCTGCAGTGGGTGCAGCGCCGCTTCCCCGAGCGCGCCGCCCACATCGAGGCCAAGCTGCGCCAGTGGGGCGGCAACGCCAGCGGCGTGAACGTGGCCAACATCGACAACCTCGGCATCGTGCATCCGGACACGATGTGGTGGCACGTGCCGCTGGGCGACGTGCGCAAGCGTGCCTTTGGCGAGATCTGGAACGATCTGGACAACCCGCTGCTGGCCGGGCTGAAGCAGCATCCACGTCTGCTCGAAGGCCGCTGCGGCGGCTGCCGCTACCTGGACATCTGCAACGGCAGTTCGCGCGTGCGTGCCTCGCAGATCACCGGCAACCCGTGGGCGGAAGATCCGGGCTGTTATCTGGACGACGACGAGATCGGCTTCGCCGGCGGCGGCGAGCGCGTCGTCACCACACCCTGGACGCGTATCGCGAAGGTGCCGGCATGAGAAAGAATTCCTGCGCTAGCAGCAATGCAGCGGCGCTGCCCATTGAGGGGATGTTTTCGTCCTGGGGCAGTCCGGCGATGAAGACGTCGCTGGGCGCGATCCTGTTCGGCGCCGCGATGCTGGCGGCCGGCGACGGCAACGCAGCCGACGCGGCCCGTCCCGACGTCTCCGCGCTGTACGCTCAGCACTGCGCCGCCTGCCATGCGCCTGATCGTCTCGGCGGCATGGGGCCGGCGCTGCTGCCGGACAACCTGTCCCGCCTGCGCAAGCCCGAGGCGCTGAAGATCGTCGCCGAGGGGCGCACCGCGACGCAGATGCTGGGCTTCGCCGGGCAGTTGAACAAGGACGAGATTGCCGCGCTGGTCGACTGGATCTACAGCCCGGTCGAGCCGCCGCCGCGGTGGACCGACGAAGACATTCGCGCGTCCTACATCCGGCATGTCGATCCGGCCACGCTGTCGGACAAGCCGGTGTTCGATGCCGACCCGATGAACGTCTTCCTCGTCGTCGAGGGCGGCGACCACCACGTCAGCGTGCTGGACGGCGACAAGCTCGAACCCATCCACCGCTTCCAGTCGCGCTTCGCGCTGCACGGCGGCCCGAAGTTCGCCGCCGACGGGCGCTACGTGTTCTTCGGCTCGCGCGACGGCTGGATCACCAAGTACGACCTGTGGAACCTGAAGATGGTGGCGGAGGTGAGGGCGGGCATCAACACCCGCAACGTCGCCGCGTCGCCGGACGGCCAGCACGTCGCGGTGGCCAACTATCTGCCCAATACGCTGGTGCTGCTCGACGGCGACCTGAACCTGGTCAAGACCATCGCCGCCACCGACCGCGACGGCAAGCACAGCTCGCGCGTGTCGGCGGTGTATGACGCCACGCCGCGCCAGTCCTTCATCGCCGCGCTGAAGGACGTGCCGGAAGTGTGGGAGATCAGCTACACCAAGGCGGCCGAAGACATTCCCACAGGCTTCATCCACGACTATGCGCAGAAGGAGGGCAGCTTCATCCCCGGCTACCTGAACCCGCGCCGCACCGTGCTGCAGGAAGTGCTGGACGATTTCTTCTTCACCCAGGACTATGCCGAGCTGATGGGCGCCTCGCGCGAAGGCGTCGGCCAGGTGGTCAACCTCGACATCCGCCGCAAGATCGCCGACCTGCCGCTGGACGGCATGCCGCACCTGGGTTCCGGCATCACCTGGGAGTGGACCGGCACCGACGGCAAGCCGCGCACGGTGATGGCGAGCACCAACCTGAAGGCGGGCGAAGTCACGGTGATCGACATGAAGACCTGGGAGGTCATCAAGCGCATCCCCACCCGAGGCCCCGGCTTCTTCCTGCGCAGCCACGCCAGCAGCCGCTATGCTTTCGTCGATTCGATGATGAGCCCGCAGGCCAAGCACATCCTGCAGGCCATCGACAAGCAGACGCTGGAAGTGGTCAAGGAAATCACCGGCGAACCGGGCAAGACCCTGGCCCACATCGAATTCACCCGCGACGGCCGCTATGCGCTGGCCAGCCTGTGGGAAGACGAGGGCGCGGTCATCGTCTATGACGCGCAGACCCTCGAGGAAGTGAAGCGCCTGCCGATGAGGAAACCGGTCGGCAAATACAATGTGTGGAACAAGATCACACGCGAAGAGGGCACCAGCCACTGAAACCGGTTTGCATTCGAGGCGAGGACAAGGCGCGCAGCCGCAGACAGTGCCGTGGCACGGCAAGGCTGAGCAACGCAGTCATCGCCTCGAAGTCAGGCCGGCACGAGTGCTCCCGTATCTCCCCAAACGACGATTGAAACCATGGCCCTGATCCCCCTCGAAGAACCGACCACCAAACGCATCCCGCCCGACACCTTCTCGCTGTGGGCGCTCGGCTTCCGCCCCTTCTACCTGCTGGCGGCGGCCTTCGCCGCGATTGCGGTGCCGCTGTGGGCGGTGGTCTATTCCGGTGCGCTGCAGACGCCGATCCCCGGCATGTGGTGGCATGCGCACGAGATGATCTTCGGCTTCGCGGCGGCGGTCATCATCGGCTTCCTGTTCACCGCAGCACGCAACTGGACCGGGCTGGACACGCCGGCCGGCGGCCAGTTGGCCGCCCTGGCCGCGTTGTGGCTCGCCGGGCGGCTGGCGATGGCCTTCGGCAGCGGCGCGTGGGTGGCGGTGATCGACCTCGCTTTCCTGCCGGTGGCCGCCGCGCTGCTGCTGCGCGTGCTGGTCCGCGCCAAGAGCAAGCGCAACTACTTCGTCGGCGTGCTGCCCGGCCTGCTGTCGCTGGCCAACCTGGTGTTCCACCTCGCGGTGCTGCAACTGATCGATGCCGATCCGCTGGCGGCGATGCACCTCGCGCTGGGCCTGATCGTGGTGCTGGAAACCATCATCGGCGGCCGGGTGATTCCGATGTTCACCTTCAACGTGATCCGCGGCATCAAGCAGTGGCGCGACGTTCGTCTCGACTGGGCCGCGGCCGTTTCCACCGGCATCGCGCTGCTGCTGTGGGCGACCGGGGCGGGGGCATGGGCCGCCGTGGTGTCCTTCGCCGCCGCGGTGCTGCAGCTGCTGCGCGTCGGCGGCTGGAATCCGTGGGCGACGCGTAAGGTGCCGCTGCTGTGGATCCTGCACCTGTCCTACCTGTGGATTCCGATCGGGCTGGCCCTGACCGGTTTCGCCCAGCTCGAACTGCTGCCGCGCTCTGCGGGAGTCCATGCGCTGGCGATCGGCGCCACTGGTGGCCTGATCATCGGCATGATCACCCGCACCGCGCTCGGCCACACCGGCCGCATGCTGGTGGCCGGCCCGATCGAAACCGCCGCCTACGTGGTCGTGCAACTGGCCGCGCTGGCCCGCGTGCTGACCGTGGCAGCGATTCCCGCCGGCCTGATCGGCGGCATCCATGCCGCGGCCACGCTGTGGGCGATCGGCTTCGGCCTCTACCTGTGGCGCTACACGCCCTTCCTGCTTAAGGCAAGGGTGGATGGCAAGGCAGGTTGAGGAGGGGGCGTCAAGGGTTTGTGCGGCCCACCTGGTTCTACACAACAAAAACCAGCCGATTTGGCTGGTTTTTGTTGTGTACCGCAAACCGTGCCGTTCAGCTCGAAAGCATGAGTCTGACCGTTCTCAATCCAGGCTGCCGCGTAGCTGCTCGATGTCCGGGATGTGGATGGTGCGGCCTTCGACCTCGATCAGGCCGGAACTGGTCAGTTCGTGCAGGATGCGGGAAAAGTGCTCCTGCGTCAGGTTCAGTCTCGAGGCGATGGTGCCCTTGCTGGTGGGCAGGCGGATCGAGACGCGGCCGCTGCCGTTGCATTCGCCGCTCAATTCTTCCTCGCGCAGCAGGTAGCCGATGATGCGCTCTCGGCCCGAGCGCAGCGAATAGCTTTCGACGTCGCCCATCAGGCGGTGCAGGCGCTGCGACAGGCCGGCGATGATCTTGTGGCAGAACTTCGGATCGCTGCCCATCTCCTCGAAGAACACCTGCTTGCCGATGTGCAGCAGCGTGCTGTCGGTCAGCGCCTGCGCCATCACGACGTAGGGCTTGTCCATGAACATCACCGCTTCGCCGAAGCTCTGGCCGGGGCGCAGGATGTTGACCACCTTCTCGTTGCCTTCGGACGAGGTGAAGGCGAGCTTGATCTGGCCGGACAGGATCAGATGGAAGCCGGTGCAGGCATCGCCGCGATGGAACAGGATTTCGCCCTTGGCTGCCTTCAGCTCACGCACGCCGCGGGCGAAGCGGGCGATGTCTTCACAGCTCAGGCCCTGGAACAGCGAGGCATGGCGCAGCAGCCGGCACAGGCGTTCGACCTCGGGCGTCAAGGGAGGCGCATCGGCAGGCGGGCTCGCCTCGCGCAATGCCTCCTGGCACGGGATGTCGCAATGATTCATGGCCTTGGTCTCATGCGTCAGCGGGTCAGTTGGGCATAGAACATCGGCAGCCGGGCGGGAAGCTCGTCGGGCTGGCGGATCACCGCGTAGCCGCCGGGGCCGAACAGGTGGGGCAGGTAGCTGGCGCCTTCGCGGTCGATGGTGACGCAGAAGGGCACGATGCCGCGGCCGCGCGCCTCGACGACGGCGACGCGGGTGTCCTCGATGCCGTAGCGGCCGTCGTAGAGGTCGAGGTCGTTGGGCTTGCCGTCGGACAGGATCAGCAGCACGCGCCGCGCGGCGGCCTGTTTTTCGAGCACGCTGGTGGCGTGGCGGATCGCCGCGCCGAGGCGGGTGTAGTAGCCCGGCTTGATCGCCATGATGCGGCCGCGCGCGGCGTCGTCGAAGCGCTGCGAGAAGGTCTTCAGGTGGTGGAAGCGGACGTTGCTGCGCTTGACCGAGGAGAAGCCGCACAGGGCGAAGCCGTCGCCGGTGGCCGACAGCGCCTCGCCGAACAGCAGCAGCGAATCGCGGATGACGTCGATGACGCGCGCCTCCGACGAGATCCAGGCATCGGTGGACAGCGACAGGTCGGCCAGCGCCAGGCAGGCGAGGTCGCGTTCGCGCTTTTCCAGCGACAGGTAGAGTTGATCGGACGGATGCTGGCCGATGGCGCGGTCGGTGGCGGCGCGCACCACCGCGTCGAGGTCGAGCTCGCTGCCGTCGATGCGGCCCTTGAGCCAGCGCCGGCCGGGCTGCAGCGCGGCAAACTGGCGGTGCAGGTGGCGCGCGGTGCGGTGCAGGTGGGGCGGCAGCGGCGTCGGTGCGGCGCGCGGGTCGTGTGGCGAGGCGGTGAACTCCTGCAGGCGGACGTGGTCCTCGCGCAGCAGGCCCTTGCGGTAGTCCCATTCCGGCAGCGGAATGCCGTCGCCGAGCACGACGTCGTCCTCGGCGGCGGAAGGCAGGTCGAGGTCGAAGCGCACCTTGGAGGCGACGCGCTCCTCGTCGCGCGACAGCGCGAGCTGTTCGAGGTTGGCGGCGGCGTCGGCGGCGTTGTCGTCGGGGTCGTCGTCGGTGCTGCGCTTGACCTTGAGGAATTCGGCCACCGACAGCAGGCTCTCGGCGCGGAAGATCATCAGCAGGCCGTGCTTTTCCTGCGGCTGGTCGACGCGTTCGACGCGGTGGGCCTGGCGCTCGGTTTCGCGCTCGTCGCGCTTGTTCTGTGCGTTGGCGCTGGCCTCGGCGCCGCGCCCGCCGCGGGCGGTGGCGGCCTCGCCCGGCATCAGGTCACCCAGCCACAGCAGCACCGGCTGCTGCGGCATGCCCTTGGGCGGCAAGGGCGGCAGGACGGCGACGCTGCCGGGCTGCCGCAGCGCCTGGCGGATCAGGTTCTCGCGTTCGGCTTCGACCGGCGGCAGGCGGGCGGGCTCGATGCGCTGCTGGATGGCTGCGGCCACCAGGCGCTCGTAGCGCGGCTGCAGGCCGGGCCAGCGCAGCAGCGCGCGCAGCGTGGCGAGCTGGTTCAGGCGCAGTTCGAGCGTGGCTGGATCGGCGCTGGCGCCTTCGGGCAGCGGCGCGAGCCGGGCCTGGGCTTCGGCCAGCGCGGCTTCGTCCTCGGCGTTGGCGGTCGGGCCGCTGGCGGCCGCAAGCGCGGCCAGCCACAGGTAGAGGTCGCGGTTCAGGCTGCGCTCGGGCAGGGCGTCGAGCTCCATCGGCAGGCGCAGCGTGACGGCGTCCATGCGCGCACGGGCCGTGCGTTCGTCGCTGCCGGCAATGCGCGACAGCAGGCTGCGGCGCGCGCCATGCACGTCGGCCGTGGCGGCGGCGACGCGCAGGCCCGGGTCGCCGCCGAGGGCGCGGAAGAACACGCCGGTCATGCGTTCGATTTCCTTCAGCCTGACCGCGGCCTGCGGAAAATGCCCGCCCGCGGCGCGGGTGATGAAGCGGTGCCAGAGCTTGCCGACGGTTTCTTCCATGGTTCAGCGCTCCAGATCCGCTTCGCGCGGCCCGAAGATCGGATAGCGCCAGGGCTTGCCATTGACCGCGCGCGACAGGCCGAGCACGCCGAGCAGGATCAGCCCGGAATGGACGAAGGTGAAGTAGAGCACGCCGATCACCCACGACCAGGGGTTGTCGAAGCCGCCGAGGACGAAGATGGCGACGCTCAGGCTCACCAGCAGCGTGCCGCCCCAGATGCAGGTCCAGCCGGTCTGGCGCAGGTGGTTGCGTACCAGCGGATCGGGATGCTTGTGGTACTTGGCCCACAGGAACATCAATGCGAGGAAGGCCAGGCCCGGCGCCAGCATCAGGTTGATCAGGAACAGCGCCTCGGCGGCGATGGCGAGATGCGGGCCGGGTACGGCGTGGCGAAGCGGATCGGGGCGTTCGGTTGACATGGCCGTTCGGGTCAGCGGCCGAAAGTGGCCGACACGACTTCCATCAGTGCCTCGGCGACTTCGCGGTCGTCGGTCAGGCTCTCGACGATGCCGACGCGGCAGGCGGCGACCGGATCCATGCCGTCCTTGATCAGCAGTGCGGCATAGATCAGCAGCCGGGTGCTGGCGGCTTCCTCGAGGTCGCGGTCCTTCAGCGCGCGCAGCGCGCCGGCGATCGCCACCAGGCGGCGGGCGAGGTCGGGCGGGCAGGCGGTTTCGCCGATCAGGATCGCTTCTTCCTGCTCGGCGCGCGGGAAGTCGAAGCGCAGGCTGACGAAGCGCTGGCGGGTCGAGGGTTTCATGCCCTTCAGCAGGTTCTGGTAGCCAGGGTTGTAGGACACCACCAGCATGAAGCTGGGCGGCGCCTCGAGCAGTTCGCCGGTGCGGTCGATCGGCAGGATGCGGCGGTCGTCGGCCAGCGGGTGCAGCACCACCGTGGTGTCCTTGCGCGCCTCGACCACTTCGTCCAGGTAGCAGATGCCGCCTTCGCGCACCGCGCGGGTCAGCGGGCCGTCGCACCATACGGTCTTGCCGTCGCCGATCAGGTGGCGGCCGACGAGGTCGGCGGCGGTGAGGTCGTCGTGGCAGGCCACGGTATGCAGCGGCAGGCCCAGGCGGGCGGCCATGTGGGCGACGAAGCGGGTCTTGCCGCAGCCGGTGGGGCCCTTGATCAGCAGCGGCAGGCGGTTCTTCCAGGCATGCTCGAACACCGCGACTTCGTCGCCGGCAGCCTGGTAGTAGGGGATGTCGAGCTGTTGCGTCTCGGCGCGGTTGTCCATGTTCATTACGGCATTCCTTTGATGTATGCGATGGCGATGAGCGCCCAGACGAGGACCATCCAGCCCAGCGCCAGCATGCGCCACAATGCCGGCGCATGGCGTAGGGCCATGAAGTCGAGGATGATCACCGCGCCCTTCCAGAACGAGATCGCGGCCAGCACGGCGATCGCGCCGGTGCCGGTGGCGCCCAGCGCGCCCATGCCCCAGGTCAGCAGCGTGGCGACGATCAGCGTCGCCCACAGCAGGGTGGCGCGCCGCGGCGTGCCATGTACGTCGGAGCTCATGTTCACCTCCTCAGTGGATGACATAGACCAGCGGGAACAGGATCAGCCACACCAGATCCACCATGTGCCAGTAGGCGGCGCCGGTCTCGATGCCGTTCATCTCGCCCGGCCGGTAGCGGCCCTGGCGTGCGCCGTTCCACATCGCGACCAGGATCACCATGCCGAGGATCACGTGCATGAAGTGGAAGAAGGTCAGCGACAGGTAGAACATGTGGAAGGGGCTGCTCGACAGGCTGATGTTGTGCTCGAAAGCAGCCGCGTACTCGAACATCTTGACCACCAGGAAGCCGGCGCCGCAGGCGATCGCGGCCAGCAGCCAGCGTGCGCAGGGCTGCGACAGGCTGTGTTCGGCGGCCTGCACCGCGCGCACGACGAAATAGCTGGCGGTGAGCAGCAGCACGGTGTTGAGCGCGCCGGCGTTGCGGTTCAGCGCGGCCTGCTCGGCGTCGAACAGTTCGATGTTGTTGGCACGGGTGAAGGCGTAGGCGGCGAAGAACACGCCGAAGGCCAGCAGCTCGGCGAGGATGAAGAACCAGATCGCCAGATCGCCCGCGAGCCGGGGTTCGGTGGCGTCCGACGGCGTTGCAGCAGCGGGTAGAGTGTCCTGTTCCATGCGCCGAAGTCTAGGCAGCGGGGCATGGAATTAACTTGATCGTGGTTAACTGAGCCTTTCCGCGCGGAGTTCGGCCGCGCTGCCCAGCCAATACCGCGTCACGTCCGCCATGCGGTTGGCAAAGCCCCATTCATTGTCGAACCATACCACCAGGTTGAGCAGCCGCGGCCCGATCATGCGGGTCTGGCCGCCGTTGACGATCGCCGAATGCGGGTCGTGGTTGAAGTCGATCGAGGCGTGGGGGTCGTCCGACCATGCCAGCAGTCCGCGCCACGCGCCTTCGGCGGCGGCGCGCAGCAGATGGTTGATCTGCGTTGCGTCGGTATCGCCGGCGAGCTGCAGCACCATGTCGATGGCCGAGACGTTGTGCGTCGGCACGCGAATGGCCTTGGCCTGCACCTTGCCGGCGAGCTCGGGCAGCAGGCGCTCGACGCCGCGCGCCAGGCCGGTTGACACCGGGATGATCGACTGCATCGCCGAGCGCGTGCGGCGCAGGTCGGCGTGGTGGTAGCCGTCGATCAGCGGCTGGTCGTTCATTGCCGAATGCAGCGTGGTCAGCAGCACGTTCTCGAGGCCGAGTTCGCGATGCAGCAGGGCCAGCACCGGCACTGCGGCATTGGTGGTGCATGACGCGTTCGATACCAGCCGGGCATCGGCGCGCAGGCTGTCGTCGTTGATGCCGTGCACGATGGTGGCGTCGACGTCGTCGGCGCTGTTGCCCGGCTGCGACAGCAGCAGGCGCGGGCAGCCCGCATGCAGGAAGCGTTCGAGCTCGGCGCGGCTGCCGTATTGCCCGGAGCATTCGACCACCAGGTCGATACCCCCGGCCGTCCAGTCGACCGCTTCGGGCGTGCTCGCATGCGAGACCGCGATGGCCTGGCCGTCGATCAGCAACCGGCCGTCGCGCGTCTCGACCCGGCCGGGAAAGCGGCCGTGGGTTGAGTCGAAGCGGGTCAGGTAGGCGATGCTCGCCAGATCCGCCGGTTCGTTGATCGCCACGACCCGGAACTGCTGCGCCATCCCGGCCTCGTGCAGTGCGCGCAGGTAACAGCGCCCGATGCGGCCGTAGCCGTTGATGGCGATGCGCTGCGGGCGGGGCGGGATGTGGAGCATGGTGCGGGACACGGCGGCTTCCGGTGAGCGGATCTGGAGAGAGGCGGCATTCTAACGGTTGATGTGCCGGCCTCCATTGCTGGCGACACGGATGAAGGAGAACAGGCGGCCGGCGAAGCTGCAGCGCCATCAGTCGCTGTCGGCCAGCGACGCCATGTCGATCACGAAGCGGTAGCGCACGTCGGCCTTCTCCATGCGCTCGAAGGCCTCGTTGATCTGCTCCATGCGGATCATCTCGCAGTCCGGCAGGATGTTCCTTTCGGCGCAGAAATCGAGCATTTCCTGGGTTTCGCGGATGCCGCCGATCGGCGAGCCGGCAATGCGGCGGCGGCCGAACAGCAGGGGCACCGTGCTCAATTCGTCGAGCGGGCCGATCTGGCCGACCAGTACCAGCGTGCCGTCGATTTCCAGCAGCGGCAGATAGGGCTTGAGGCTGTGCCGGACCGGCACGGTGTCGATGATCAGGTCGAAGCTGCTGGATGCCGCGCGCATCGCCTCGGCATCCGCCGACACCAGCAGGCGGTGCGCGCCCAGCGCCAGCGCGTCGGCTTCCTTGTCCTTGCTGCGGCTCAGCACGGTGACGTCGGCGCCCAGGCCGACCGCCAGCTTGACCGCCATGTGGCCGAGCCCGCCCAGGCCGATCACCGCCACGCGGCTGCCGGGGCCGGCCTGCCAGGTGCGCAGCGGCGACCAGGTGGTGATGCCGGCGCACAGCAGCGGCGCCGCGCGGGCGAGATCCAGCCCTTCGGGCACGCGCAGGCAGAACTCCTCGCGCACCACCAGATGCTTGGAATAACCGCCCTGCGTCGGCTCCTGCGTGATGCGGTCGCGCCCGCCATAGGTGCCGGTGCAGCCCTTGCGGCAGAGCTGTTCCTCGCCCCGCTGGCACAGGTCGCATTCCATGCAGCTGTCGACCATGCAACCGACGGCGACGTGGTCGCCGACCTTGTAGCGGGTGACGCCGGCGCCGACCCGGGTGACGCGGCCGACGATCTCGTGCCCCGGCACGATCGGGTATTGGCTCTTGCCCCAGTCGTTGCGCGCGGTGTGCAGGTCCGAATGGCACACGCCACAGTAGAGGATTTCCATCGCGACGTCGTTCGGCCGCAGCGCGCGGCGCTCGAAGCGGTAGGGCGCCAGCGGCGTGTCCTTGCTGTAGGCGGCATAACCATGGGTCTGCATGTGCGGGTTCCTGTGCTGGATGTCTCGGAAAGCAGCGATCGTACAGGCTGTGGCGCGGCAGGCAAGGGCCAAGCCTTCGCGGCGCCGGATCGTGGACCAAAAAAGGGGCGGCCAAAGCCGCCCCAACCCCTTCCCCTGGTCGCCCAGGAGTTACTGCGGAGAGACACCGGTCATCGTCATGCCTTTGCGGGCTGGGTCTCACCCTTGACGAAGAAGCTGATGACGTAGATCAGCAGGCCGATGAAGAACATCACGCCCGCCCATTCACGCATCCAGTAGAACAGGGTGACCTGGTCCTGGGCTGCCATGAAGGACATCGGCGTATCGGACACGCGCTGCAGCCACACTTGCAGGATGCCGGCGGCGGTCAGGAACAGGGTGATGAAGACCATCGCGATCGTCATCAGCCAGAAGGCCCACATCTCCAGCACCTGCGACTTGTTCGAGTTGGCGGCACGGCCGCGCAGGATCGGCATCGCGTAGCTGATGATGGTGAGCACGACCATCACGTAGGCACCGTAGAAGGCCATGTGGCCGTGGGCGGCGGTGATCTGCGAACCGTGGGTGTAGTAGTTCACCGGAGCCAGGGTGTGCAGGAAACCCCACACGCCTGCGCCGAGGAAGGCCATCACGCCGGTGCCCAGGGCCCACAGCACGGCAGCGCGGTTCGGATGCTCGCGGCGGCGGCGGTTGACCATGTTGAAGGCGAAGACGGTCATGGCGAAGAAGGGCAGCGGCTCCAGCGCGGAGAAGATGGAACCCCACCATTGCCAGTATTCCGGCGCACCGATCCAGTAGTAGTGGTGGCCGGTACCGATGATGCCGGTGACCAGGGCCAGCGTGATGATCACGTACAGCCACTTCTCGATGACTTCGCGGTCGACCCCGGTGACCTTGATCAGCACGAAGGCCAGCAGCGCGCCGAGGATCAGTTCCCACACGCCTTCCACCCACAGGTGCACCACCCACCACCAGTAGAACTTGTCGCGGACCAGGTTCACCGGGTTGTAGAAGGAGAACAGGAAGAAGATCGCCAGACCCCACAGGCCGAGCAGCAGCACCATGCTGATGGCGGTCTTGCGGCCTTTCAGCGAGGTCATGGTGATGTTGAACAGGAAGGCGAGGGCGACGATGACGATGCCGATCTTGGTCAGCAAGGGCTGCTCGAGGAACTCGCGCCCCATTGTGGCGAGGATGTCGTTACCCGTCATCTCGGCCAGCGTGGCATAGGGCACCAGCAGGTAGCCGAGGATGGTGGCGGCACCGGCGACGAGGAAGATCCAGAACATCGCCAGCGCCAGCTTCGGGCTGAACAGTTCGGTTTCCGCTTCTTCCGGAATCATGTAGTAGGCCGCGCCCATGAAGCCGAACAGCAGCCACACGATCAGCAGGTTGGTATGGACCATGCGGGCCACGTTGAACGGGATTTCCGGGAACAGGAAATCGCCGACGACGTACTGCATGCCCATGATCAGGCCGAAGATGATTTGCCCCACGAATAGACCGATCGCCGCGATGAAGTAGGGCATGGCGACCGCTTGTGATTTGTATTGCATGGATGATCCCCTATTGCGTCAGCGGTTCTGTGGCTCAACCTTCGATGTTCGGCGGCCAGTTGGCGGTATTGATCTCGGAGGTGTATTTCAGGAACTCGACGAGTTGATCCAGCTCCTCGTCGGTCAGATTGAAATTGGGCATCTGACGACGGCCGGGCGCCATCGTCGGCATTGCCTGCATCCAGGCCTTGATGAAATCCGGACCGCGGCGGACATAGACGTTGCCGAGTTCAGGCGCGAAATAGGCGCCTTCGCCCAGCAGGGAGTGGCATCCGATACAGTTTCGTGTTTCCCAGATATGTTTGCCGGCGGCGACTGCCGGGGTGATGTTGTGCGAGTTGTCGCGCGATGGCAGCTCGCGCTCGGTGTCGAAGGTCAGCGCCAGGAACAGGAGGAAGAAGAAAACCGTCCCCCCATAGAAGATGTTCCGCGCCATCGATTTTGTGAAAATGCCGCTCATCGCGCACTCCTCATCATTGGTCTCGTTTTCAGGATTGGTGTCAGTGGTCAGGGGGACTACATTCCACGGCCGTGCCGATGGTGAGCGAATGGTAGGGAGCGGGATGTCCCTCAACCATGATTTGAATCAAGATTGACCAGGCGGCCGAAATGCGCGCGGCGACTGGGCTGGAGAACGGGGATGAACATGAAGCGGGCGGCATCCGCCGCACATCGCGCCTGCATGGCCTTGCTTGCGATGCCGGCCTTGCCGGCGATTGCGGTGCCGGATGGTGAGATCGCGGTGGATGTGGGCCACACCCTGGCCGCGCCAGGGGCGACCAGTGCGCGCGGACGCAGTGAATTCGAATTCAATCTCGACCTTGCGCGCCAGGTGGTGGCAGCGCTGCAGGCGCGGGGTTTTTCTGCGCGCCTGATCAACGAGGACGGCCTGATCCCGAGCCTCAAGGCCAGGCCGCAGGCCGCCGAAGGCGTGGCCCTGCTGCTGTCGATCCACCACGATTCGGTCAACGCCTTCGAACTGAAGCCCTGGGAATGGCAAGGCCAGGCGCTGGACTACAACGACGACTTCGCCGGCCATTCGCTGTTCGTCTCGCGCGACAACCCGGACACCGCGCGCAGCATCCTGTGCGCCCGCATCATCGGCACCCGCCTGCAGCGTTTGGGCTTCGAGCCCACCCACAAGAACGGTCGCCGCCGCGCCTATGCCGACCCGCTGCATGCCGTGCATTACTACGACGGCCTGGCGGTGCTGCGCCATGCACGGATGCCGGCGCTGCTGTTCGAAGCCGGCGTGATCAAGAACCGCGACGAGGAAATGCTGCTGCGCGACTCCGCGCGCATCGCCCGCATGGCCGACGGCATCGCCACCGCGCTGGCTGCCTGCCTGATTGCCGGCCAGCCGGCCGATGACGAAGAGACTGCCGACGGGCCGCCGATCCGGCCCAGCGAAGAATAGAGAGGGGAGCGGGCCGCCTGGCTGGACGACGCCTCGCGCCGGCCCGGCGGCCATGCCGATGCCCGCGATCTGGTGCAGACACGCCGGAGCATGGCGCACGAGCCGGTCCCGCTCAAGGCGCCGTCCGCTGCGTCGGCCTGAAATTTCCTTGCTCCGGAATTTGACTCGGATCATAATATTATTTGTCCCGTGACAAAATTGCGCGGTAGCAAAGTGGCCAGGCGGCGGATTGCAGATCCGTTCAGCTTGGTTCGATTCCAGCCCGCGCCTCCACCTGGAGGGATTTCGCAGCTCCCGGATCGATGACCGGATGAGTGACAGTCGCAAGCTGCCGCCACCCGTCCGGAGGCTGGATCTTCATTTGCAACGGCATCGCCAGAATGCCGACTGGTGCGGACCGCATGTTCATCTCGCACATACCCCGACAGAGCTGGTCATGGATGCGTCTGCCGATCCTGACATAGCCACTTCTTCCCGCTGCGGCGCGCTGCTGCAGCTGGCCGCGGCCCTGCTGTGGCTGCCCCAGGCCGGACTGCTCGCCTGGGCGCTGCAGCAGATGGCGGACGGCCAGCCGAGGCAGCGCCTGCTGGCAGCGGCAGCCGGTGTGCTGGCGCTGGGCGTGCTGCGGGCATGGAGCGACGGCGCCGGCGTGCTGCGCGTCAATCGTGCTGCGCGTGCGGCATTGAGCCGACTGCGTGTCCGGGCGCTGCAGGTGCTGGCCCATGTCTCGCCGCTGGACAAGGCGCGGCCGTCGTCGGGCCAGGCCGCCAGCGTGCTGGCCGAACAGGCCGAAGCCGTGGTGCCGTGGCTGGCACGCTACCAGGCTGCGATGTGGCGCGTGCGCGTGGTGCCGCTGGTGTTCGCCGTCGCCGTGGCCAGCCAGAGCTGGGTGGCGGCACTGATCCTGATCTTCGCTGCGCCGTTGATTCCGCTGTTCATGGCCATCGTCGGCTGGCGCGCCCGTGCCGCCAGCGAGGAACAACTGGCCGAAATGGGCGGCATGAACGCCTTCATGCTCGACCGCCTGCGCGGTCTCGGCACTCTGCGGGCGCTGGGCGCGGTGGACGCGTCCGCCCAGAGCTTGCGCCAGCACGCCGAAACCCTTCGCCAGCGCACGATGCGGGTGCTGCGCATCGCCTTCCTGTCCTCGGCCGTGCTGGAACTGTTTTCCGCGCTGGGGGTGGCGATGGTGGCAGTCTATGTGGGTTTCCACTTGCTCGGCACCTTGCCGTTCGGCGCCTGGGGGCAGCAGTTGAGCCTGGGCCAGGCCTTGTTCGTGCTGCTGCTGGCACCTGCGTTCTTCGAGCCCCTGCGCGAACTGTCCGCTGTCTGGCATGACCGCGCAGCCGGCGAGGCAGCGCTAGATGCCCTGGAGAGCCTTTGCCACCAGGCGGCACCCATCGTCGGCAGCATCGAGGCCGGCGGCACGCCGTCCGCCGCGCCGGCAGAGGTCGAGATCGCCGGTATCGAAGTCCGTGCCCCCGGCAGTGAAACGCGCCTTACGCTGCTGAGCCTGCGCGTGGAAGCCGGTGAGCATGTGGCCTTGTGGAGTCCCAGCGGCAGCGGCAAGTCGGTGCTGCTGGCACAGCTTGCGGGCCTGGTGCCGGCGGAGCGGGGCGAGATACGCATCGACGGCCAGCCCCTGAACGCCGAAAACGCCGCGGCATTGCGTTCGCGCATGGCGTGGATGGGCCAGCGTGCCCACGTCTTTGCCGCCTCGATGCAGCGCAACGTGTCATTGGGGCGTTCCCATATCGGTGCAGACGAGATCCGCGCCGCGAGCGAGCAGGCGGCGCTGGGCGCCGTGCTGCAGGCGCGTGCGGCCGCGAGCCTGGGCGAGGGCGGTTGCGGTTTGTCGGGCGGCGAGGTGCTGCGCCTGGCGCTGGCGCGGCTGGCGGTGAACCGGGAGGCCGGGCTGCTGCTGGTCGACGAACCCACCGCGCACCTGGACCCGGCGACCGCGCAGCAGATCACCGACGGCCTGCTGCACATCGCCCGCGGCCGCACGTTGATCGTCGCGACCCATGATGCCCGTCTGGCGCAGCGCATGGACCGGGTGATCCACCTGCCATCGCTGGATGAACGACCGGCGGCGGAAAGGAAGGCAGCATGAAACGCCGCCACGACCTGAAGCGCTTGCTGCACACGCTGGATGCCATGGCCGGGCGCCGGCTGTGGCTGGGCGGCGCACTGCTGGCGGCCTCGACCGTGCTGATGGGCATGGCGCTGCTCGGCCTGTCGGGCTGGTTCATCGCCGCCACCGCGTTGGCCGGGCTGGTGCCGGCCACGGCATTGATGTTCGACGTCTTCATGCCCTCGGCCGGCATCCGCCTGCTGGCGCTGGGCCGCACCGGCACACGCTACGTGGAGCGCCTGGTCACCCACGACGCAACGCTGGCCGTGCTCGCCGCGCTGCGCGAAAAGCTGTTCCGCCACTGGTCCCGGCCGCAGGCCGCGCGCCAGTTGCTGCTGCGTCCCGCCCGCCTGCTGCAGCGCCTGACGGCCGACGTCGATGCGCTGGACAACCTGTACCTGCGCCTGCTGGTGCCGGCCATCGCGGCACTCGGCGCAGCATCGATGTCCGCACTGGCCTTCGGCCTGATGTGCTGGTGGCTCGGCCTGCTGGCCCTGGCGTGGCTGCTGCTGGCCGGCTGGGGCATCGCGCTGTGGCATGGCCTGCGCACCCGCAAGGCCGCGATCCGCCGCGCCATGGCGCTGGAAACCCTGCGCCTGAAAAGCGTGGACCTGGTCGCAGGTCAGACCGAACTGCTGATGGCCGGCCGCTTGCCTGCCCAACTGGCCGCGGTGCAGGCCTGCGATGCACGTGCCGCCGCGGCCGACGAGCGGCTGTACCGGGCCGAGGCGAGTGCCGCGCAGGCCTATGGCCTGGCGTCCGCGCTGGGCCTGAGCGCTGCATTGCTCGCCATGGGCTGGCTGGTGGAGCGGCAGCAGATCGGTCTCGCGGTGGCAGCGCTGGGCATCCTGCTGGCGCTGTCGGCGATGGAGCCTTTTGCCGGACTGCGCCGGGGTGCGGCCGAAGCCGGCCGCACCTGGCTGGCCGCGCGCCGGATCGGCGCTGCGGTCGCGGAGGGCGACGATCCAGCGCCCCGCGCAAGCGTGCCGCCCGATGCCGGACTGGCGGTGCAACTGGACCGGGTCAGGATCGCCCATGCGGGACGAGGCGAGATCCTCGGACCGCTCGACCTGCACATCCGCGAAGGCGAGCGCATCGCCTTGATCGGCGCCAGCGGAGCAGGGAAGAGCAGCCTGCTGTCGGTGATTGCGGGCGAACTGCCGGCCGCTTCGGGGGTGGTAGCGGCCCAGCCCTGCTGCTGGATGGGCCAGCGCACCGAACTGTTCCACGACTGCCTGCGCGGCAACCTGCACCTGGCGGCACCGGATGCCGATGACACCGCCTTGTGGAACGCACTCGAGGCCGCCGGGCTGGCGCGGGATTTCAAGGCGCTGCCGCAAGGCCTGGACACCATGCTGGGCGAAGGCGGCCTGGGCCTGTCGGGTGGACAGGCACGCCGTCTGGCCCTGGCGCGGCTGCTGCTGCATCCGTCCCGCTGCTGGCTGCTGGACGAAGCCACCGAAGGGCTGGATGCCGGCACCGCGGCCGACGTGCTGGGGCGGCTTGCGCAGGCAGCCGCAGGACGCACGCTGTTGCTGGCGACGCACTGGCAGCGCGAGGCCCGGCTGGCGGATCGTCTGGTCCTGCTCGCGAACGGGTGCATAACCGGGCAGGCGGTGCGCGGCACGCATGAGTACGAAGCGCTGATGACGCTGCTCAGACCCGATTCACCGGACGGAAGGCCCCGCGCCGACCACATTCAAGGCTGAAATTCCGCAGCAAAGGAGTTTTTTCATGGACCTCGACATCGTCGATCTATCGCGGCTGCAGTTCGCCATCACGGCGCTGTACCACTTCCTGTTCGTGCCGCTGACGCTGGGCCTGTCCATCGTCATCGCGATCATGGAGACCGTGTACGTGATGACCGGCCGGACCATATGGCGCGACATGACCAAGTTCTGGGGCATCCTGTTCGGCATCAACTTCGCCATGGGCGTGGCGACCGGCGTGGTGATGGAGTTCCAGTTCGGCATGAACTGGAGCTACTACAGCCACTACGTCGGTGACATCTTCGGCGCGCCGCTGGCGATCGAAGGCCTGATGGCCTTCTTCCTCGAAGCGACCTTCGTCGGCCTGTTCTTCTTCGGCTGGGACCGCATGACCAAGGTGCAGCACCTCGTCGCCACCTGGCTGGTGGCGCTGGGCTCGAACTTCTCGGCGCTGTGGATCCTGATCGCCAACGGCTGGATGCAGAACCCGGTCGGCGCGGCCTTCAACCCGCGGACGATGCGCATGGAGGTGACCGATTTCTTCGCCGTGCTGACCAACCCGGTGGCCCAGGCCAAGTTCGTGCATACGGTGTCGGCCGGCTACGTGACGGCTTCGCTGTTCGTACTGGGCGTGTCGGCCTGGTATCTGCTCAAGGGCCGCCATGTGCCGCTGGCCAAGCGCTCGATGACGGTGGCGGCATCCTTCGGCCTAGCCGCCTCGCTGTCGGTGGTGGTGCTCGGCGACGAGAGCGGCTACCAGTCCTCGGAGCACCAGAAGATGAAGCTGGCCTCGATCGAGGCGATGTGGGAGACCGAGCCGCCGCCGGCCGCATTCACCGCCTTCGGCTTCCCCGACCGCGAGGCGCGCGAAACCCATTATGCGGTGCATATTCCCTGGGTCATGGGCCTGATCGGCACGCGCTCGCTGACGCAGGAGATTCCCGGCATCAACCAGCTCGTGGACGATGCCGAAGGCTACATCCGCGACGGCATCGAGGCCTGGGATGCGCTGCAGATCATCCGCGCCGCGCGTTCCGAGGCGGAAATCCCCGCCGAGGCGCGCAAGCGCTTCGAGGACAAGGGTGTTTACATGGGCTATGCGCTGCTGCTGAAGCGCTACGTCGATGACCTGCGTGATGCCACCGACGAGCAGATCCGCCAGGCGGCGATGGATACCGTGCCGCCGGTGGGACCGCTGTTCTGGGCCTTCCGCATCATGGTCGGCCTGGGTCTGTTCTTCATCCTGCTGACGGCCACCTTCTTCGTGCTGTCGGCGCGCCACCGGCTCGACGCCCATCCCTGGCTGCTGAAGCTCGCCGTGTGGTCGATCCCGCTGCCCTGGATCGCGATCGAATCCGGCTGGATCGTCGCCGAAGTGGGCCGCCAGCCCTGGGTCATCGAAGGCGTGCTGCCGACCGCGATGGCGGTGTCGAACCTGGGCGCCGGCACGCTGCTGCTGACGATCGCCGGCTTCATCCTGATCTACACCGTGCTGTTCGTCATCGAGATGAAGCTGATGCTGAAGGCCATCCGCAAGGGGCCGCCGCACGTCAGCGAACCGCACCTGAGCTTCTACCGGCCGATGATCGAAAAGCTGGCGCGCACGCGCTGAGCGAGGAGGGCTTTGCCATGATCCTGCATGAACTGATTTCCTACGAAACGCTGCGCGTCGTCTGGTGGCTGCTGCTGGGCCTCCTGCTGGCCGGCTTCGCGGTGATGGACGGCTTCGACCTCGGCGCCATGGGCCTGCTGCGTGCCACCGCCAAAACCGACGTCGAGCGCCGCGTGGTCATCAACACGGTCGGCCCGGTGTGGGAGGGCAACCAGGTGTGGCTGATCCTGGGCGGCGGCGCGATCTTCGCCGCCTGGCCGCAGCTTTATGCGGTGTCGTTCTCGGGCTTCTACCTGGCGATGTTCGCCATCCTCGCCGCGCTGATCCTGCGCCCGGTGGCCTTCAAGTTCCGCAGCAAGCGCGAGGAGCCGGGCTGGCGCAACGCCTGGGACTGGGTGCTGTGCCTGACCGGGCTGGCGCCGGCACTGCTGTTCGGCGTCGCGGTGGGCAACGTGCTGCTGGGCGTGCCCTTCCGCCTGGGCGAGGACATGAGGATCTGGTACGAAGGCACGTTCTTCGGCCTGCTGACGCCGTTCGCGCTGCTGTGCGGCCTGGTGTCGCTGTTCATGCTGCTGATGCACGGCGCGGCGTGGCTGGTGTTCAAGACCGAAGGCGAGGTGTTGGTCCGCGCGGTTCGCTGGGGCGGCATCGCCGCGGCGCTGACGAGCGTGCTGTTCGCACTGGCCGGCGCGTGGATCGTGATCGGCGGCGTGCCGGGCTACGAGATCACCAGCGCCATCGATCCGGCCGGGCCATCCAATCCGGCGGCCAAGACGGTAAGCGTGACGGCGGGCGCGTGGCTGGCCAACTTCCGTGCGCAGCCTGCGCTGTGGCTGCTGCCCGCGCTCGGCGTGCTGCTGCCGCTGCTCAGCCTGACGGGCATGCGCGGCCGCAGGGAGTGGCTGGCGCTGCTGTCCAGCGGCGGCGCCATCGCCTGCATCATCCTCACGGTTGGCGCGGCGATGTTTCCGATCATCCTGCCCTCGTCGCTGGACCCGCGCGTCAGCCTGGCGGTATGGGATTCGTCGTCCAGCCACATGACGCTGTTCATCATGCTGGTGTGCGTGCTGATCTTCATGCCGCTGATCCTGGCCTACACCTCCTGGGTGTATCGCATCCTGCGCGGCAAGGTCAACCCGGTGGCGATCGCCACGGGCCAGGGCCATTCATATTGAACCTGAAGAAAGGAAACGATCATGTGGTATTTCTCCTGGCTTCTCGGCCTGCCGCTGGCAGCGGCCTTCGCCGTGCTCAACGCGATGTGGTTCGAACTCATGGACGATGAGGAGACGCATCGCCGCCTCCAGCAGAAGGGCGACACCGGCCCCGATGCCTGACCACCCTGGGGCACTCCTCCATGTGCCCGGCTCCATTTGCGGCACCGGGCCGTGGCAGAATTCCGTCCCATTCGAATCCGATGATCGTCACGGAACAACATGCTGATACGCGGCAAGACCTCTGCGGAAATCTTCGACTGTGTGAGGGCGCTGACTCAATCCGGGGAATTGCTGCCGGGAAACGCCTTGCCGCCGGTGCGCGAGCTGGCCGAAGCGCTCGGCATCGGCAGGAACACGGTTGCCGCTGCGTACCGCCGCCTGACATTGAGCGGCATCACGGCGTCGCAGGGACGCCTCGGCACGGTCGTTCGCAACCATTACGAGCCGCGAGAGCAGGAAGGCGCCCTGGCAGATACGCCGTTCGACGGATCTTGCCTGCGGCAATCCGAATACCGTCTGGTTGCCGGACGTCGATGCGGCATTGCGGACCAGGCCCTACAGGCCGCGGCTCTACGGTGAACCGACCGTCAATGCCGGGCTGCTCGAGTACATCCGGCAATGGATGGGACCGGACTGCCCCGCGGATTTCGAAATCGATCTGACGCATGGCGCGGTCGACGCCATCGACCGCCTGCTTTGCGCCTATCTGGTCGCGGGCGACAAGGTGGCGGTCGAGAATCCATGTTTCATCGGCATCATCAACATCCTGCGCACTCTCGGCATGCAGGCCCTGGGCGTTTCCGTCGATGCGGAGGGAATGCGTGCCGACGAGCTGGAGGAGGCTCTGCGCAAGGGCGCCCGGGCGGTCATCCTGACGCCTCGCGCGCACCATCCGACAGGCTGCAGCCTCAGCGCCGAGCGCGCGAGGGCGCTTTCACAGGTTCTGGCAAGGCATTCGGACGTGCTCGTGATCGTGGACGACCACTTCGCCCTGTTGTCGCGCCGTGAATACCATTCGGTCATTCCTGCCGATGCCGCCCGCTGGGCGCTGGTGCGGTCGTTCTCGAAGGCGCTCGGCCCCGACATCCGGGTCGCCGCGCTGGTGAGCGACGCCAGGACCTCCAGGCAGTTGCGCCTGCGCCTGGCCCCGGGAATCAGCTGGGTCAGCCATCTGCTGCAGGACCTCGTCGAAGCAGGCGCCACCCGGCCGGAGAGCATCGAGCTGATGGCCTTGGCACGGGAAGATTACGCCCGGCGGCGGCACATGCTGGAGCAAGCCCTGCGCGAAGAAGGCATCAGCTTCCTCGCCGGGGGGGACGGCCTGAATCTGTGGATTCCTCTGCAAACCGACGACCAGGCGGTTTCCCTCGCCCTGGCCCAGCGCGGCTGGCTGGTCCGCCACGGCAGCAGCCTGTCGGTCCAGGGCTCCATCCGAGGGCTGAGAATCACGATTTCGAACCTGGAGCCGGCGCAGTGTGCGCCATTGGCACGGGACATCAGGCGCAGCCTGGCCTAGCTGGAACAGATCGGGGTGGCGTTGAACCTTCGGCTGGCAGGTTGCCGAGATTTGCCTGCCATGAACGATCTTGGCGATGCCGCCCAGAGCAGGTTTCAGGTCGCTGGATTCACCGGCTTGGCTTTCACAACCAGCGAATAGGTGGAGAGCTCGAAGCCGTGCCGGCGACAGAATGCTTCGATGGCACAGGTTAACTCGGGATCGGCAAGCCAGTAGTCGCGATCGGTCTCTTCACAGTGGATGTGCTGGCGGAAGTCCTTTTCTGCCAGGGAGTAGTGGGACTTCCCCGCGTCGATGGCGTGGAGCGTCAGCACACCCGCTTCGACGAAGCGCTTCAGCACGGTGTAGATCGACGACAGCGACAGGGTGACGCCGTTCCCGGTGAGGCGGGCCTGGATGTCGTAGGGCTGCAGCGGCTCGTCGGCCTGGGCCAGCACCGTCCATACCGCCAGACGGGGCACGGTGACGGAGACGCCTGCCTTGCGCACGGCATTGATGGCGGCGGCGGTGGAGTCGTTGTTATGGACCAGGGAAGGCATGCGGGTTTCCGGACTCAGCATCATCGGGTTTGCGCCTATTGTCGTATCTCGGACATATCGGAGTTTACGGAGAAAGCCCGGGTGGCATTCCGCCACCCGGACATCCGGTTTCGAAAGGGAAATCAGAATCTGTAATTCAGCCTGGCCGTGACGCTTCGGCCCGGTTGCAGCGTGGCGAAGGAACCAACGTGGGACGAGTCGAAATAAACCTCGTCGAACAGGTTGGTCACATTCAATTGCAGCGTGGCCTCCTTGGTCAGCCGATAAGCCGCCATTGCATCGTAGCGCCAGTATTTCGGCACTGCGTAGGTATTCTGCGGATTCACGTATTTCATGCTGACGTGGTTGGCCCCGCCGCCGATCGTGAAGCGGTCGGTGATCGCGTAGGTCGTCCACAACGCAAACGTGTGTTCGGCGGTATTGATCGGTACATTCCTGGTTTCCTTGTCCTTCTCCTCGGCGTCGAGGTAGGTGTAGCCGGCGGTGATCGCCCAGCGGGGCGTGATCTGCCCCGCCACCCCCAGGTCGTAGCCGCGCCCGCGATGGTTGCCGGCGTTCAGCGTGTAGTTGCCGTCTTCGTCGGCGATGCGCGCGTTGTCCTTCTCGGTGTTGTACAAGGCCGCCGTCAGCGACAGCTTGCCGTCGAGTACATCCCACTTGATGCCGAGCTCCGTGTTCTCGGTTTCCTCGGCCTTGGTGCTGACGGTGAAGTCGTTGAACGAGTCGCCCGGGCAGTTGCTGCCGCCCTGGTTGGCGCATGCGCCCGGCGGCGACGAGGTGGTGTTGCGGGAGAGATAGATGGTCGCGTTCGGCAGGGGTTTGAACATGATCCCGACCTGGTAGTCCTTGAGCGTGTCGCCCCAGTTCCGTGCGCCGTCGTCGATCTCGAACTTCTCGACGCGGAAGCCGGCGTTGACCATCCAGTGATCGTTGAGCTTCACGGTATCGAAGGCGTAGAGCGCCTTGGTCCTGGTCGTCACCGGCGTGCCGAGCCGGCCGAACCTGCCGGTGACGGTGAAGGAGGGACGAGGATCGGGATCGAACAGCGGCGTTCCGTTGGGCGTTGCCACGGTCGTGGTCGTCGAACCGTTGCGTACCCGGTCCCGCGCCACCTCGACGCCGAAGGACACGCTGTGCTCCAGCCCGCCCAGCTCGAAACGGCCGTGGACGTTGGTGTTGAAGGTGGCGGTGTCGGTGGCGCGCTTGGAGGCCCGGTAGCCGCCATTGCCGTTGCGGTTCACCACGAACCTTCCGTTCGAGACGGTGACGGCGGGCCGCATGATGGCCATCTCGACGTCGGTCTCGAGCCAGGACAGGCCCGTGGTCAGCAGGAATTTGTCGTTCAGCGCGTGTTCGAACTTCAGGTTCGCGCTGGAATTGTTCGACTCGCGGAAATCGCGGCCCAGCACCCCGTAGTAGTTGTCCCGGTCGACGTTTTCGAGCGGCATCCACGGATCGTCGGGCGTGCCCCAGCCGTAGTCCTTCCAGCCATCGAGATGGCGGTTGTTGTTCCAGGTCGCGTTGGCAAAAGGCATGCGGCCACCGGGGCGTCCGGTGCTTTCCACGTGCTGGAGCTTGAAGGTCAGCTTGCTGTCGTTGCTGATGTTCCAGGCAATCGCGGGTGCGATGCCGCGCTTGTTGTCCTCGACGTGCTTGCTGCCGGGAACGTCCGAGTCCTGCCACAGCAGGTTCAGGCGCGCGGTCAGGTCTTCGCCGATAGGGAAGTTTCCGTCATAGGTGGCACGTTTCTGCGAAGCATTGCCGAACATGAGCGAAAGATCGTGGAAGCTTTCGCCCCGGCGCGGTTCCTTGGAGTTGAGATTGATGCTGCCGGCAGCCGAGCCGGCCCCGGCGGTGACGCCGTCCGAACCCATATTGACTTCGATGGTTTCGATGTTGAAGCTTTCATAGGTCGTGCGCCCGCGCGTGCGAACCCCATCGACGGCCATGTTGAACGCGGCCTCGAAGCCCCGGATGTAGGGCCGCGTACCGAAAGGCGTGCCGCCTTCGCCGCTGCCGAGCGTGATGCCAGGGGTGGTGCGCAGAATATCCTCGACCGAGGTGGCGCCGCGCTCTTCGATCTCGCGCTGGGTGATGATCTTGATCGTGCGCGGCGTATCCAGCAGCGGCGCGGTCAGGGTGGCGGCGCTGCCTTCATTCACCTTGTAGGTATCGCTGGTCCCGGTGACGACGACTTCCCCCAGCGTCAGGTCCTGGGCACCGCTTGTGCCCTGCGCATGGGCCGCCGGCGCAATGGCAATGGCGCCGGCAATCGCCACTCCGCTCAGGACGGAGCGTCCGAAGGCCGGCTGAAAGGTCTCCAGCGGCAGCAGTGTGGCGGCGGACGCGATCGGTCTTTCCTTGGGGTTCATATATATCTGGCTTCCTTTGCGGATTCTGGAGAAAAGGGACACCGGCTCACCAGGGGCGGCAGTCCGATATGCATTCAGAAGCTGCGCAGGCGAGTTTGATCTGTCGGGTCAAGGCACAGCGCAAGAATAGAAAACGGTACGTCGAATTTCCGCTGAAAATAAACGCAGACCGAAAAAATAATGAAAACAGTACTCATTAGATAGGGAAACAATCGCATTTGACCTTTTCTTCACATTTGAACTGATAGCCTGCCCAGATGCACTGAAACAAATAGCCTGCCCGAAAGCGCTGACCTACCGATACATCTGGTGTGGGCTCCCCGTAGTTGTCGTGAGATACCAATGCCTCCCCGCAAGAAACAACAGATTCCCTATACCGTCCTGATCGTCGAGGACGAACTGGCTATTGCAGAGAATCTGCTTCTTGCGCTGGAAAGCGAAGGCTTCAGCGCCTGTGTAGCCCGGAACGCCACTGTTGCGTTCGAACGGCTGGGGCATGAGCCCTATGATCTGGTGCTGCTCGACATCGGTCTGCCCGGCATGGATGGCTATGGCCTGCTCAAGCAGATGCGGGAAGAGCTGCAATTGACGATACCCGTGCTGGTGCTGACCGCGCGCTCGACACTGGAAGACAAGGCGCTGGGTTTTTCCAGCGGCGCCGACGATTACCTGGTCAAGCCCTTTGCGCTGGAAGAAATGCTGATGCGCAGCAAGGCGCTGATCCGGCGTTCCAGGCAGCTTTCCGATACTGCCTTCGTGCTCGACTACGGCCCCCTGCGCTATGTGGTGGCGGAGCAGGTCATCACCGTCGATGGGCGGGAGATCAAGCTGACGCGCAAGAATCTGATGATCCTCGAACTGTTGATGCGATACGACGGGCGGGTAGTGCCGCGCCGCCGGCTGGAGGAATACCTGTGGCAAGGTGAGCCGCCTTCGGCCGACGCCTTGCGCAGCCAGGTGCACCTGCTGCGCAAGGCGCTGTCCGGGCACGGTTTCGACGGCATCGAAACCGTGCACAGCATCGGCTGGCGGCTGGCTCCGAATACGACGAAGTCATGAAGAAATCGCGCGAGCGGCGCGGTACGCTGGTGCTTGCTGGCCTCGTCGGCATGGCGTATCGCTGATCCATTGCGTGCTGATGAGTGGTGCCGGGGCGAGTTCACGCTTTCCTCACATCCGCATCACGCTTTGCTGATGGGCTGCTGCGTAGATTGCGCCGATCATTCCGATCCCGCGCGGTCTCATGCCCGAATCGAGTCCCTTTCTTGCCCCGCCGTCGTTTACCTTCCCACCCAGCCCTGCCGCCGATGTTTCGCCGCCGCCAGGCTGGCGCGGCCTGGCACACTGGCGGCCGGCCGTCTCGTCCGAAGGCCTGTTGCTTGGCTTCAGCCTGTATTTCGTTCTCGTCTGCAACCTGCCTTTCTGGCAGGCCTTGCTGGCCGGCCGAGGCGATGGCGGAGGGGCGCTCGCCTATGTCCTGGCCGTCGGCACTGCGCTGACAGCCCTGCATTTTCTGCTGATCGCGCCGCTGCTCAATCGCTGGACCACCAAGCCGCTGCTCGTGCTGCTGCTTCTCGTCGCGCTGGTGGCGAGCTACTACGCCCAGCGTTTCGGGGTGTATTTCGACCCCAGCATGTTGCGCAACGTGCTGCAGACCGATGTCGCCGAAGCCGGCGAGCTGCTGACGCCCGGCCTGTTCCTGCATGTCGGTGGATTCGCGCTGCCCGCGCTGGTGGTGCTTGCCCGCGTGAAGCTGCGGCGCCTGCATCCAGGCCGCGCGCTGCTGCGCCGTGCCGCGACCGTTGCGCTTGCCCTGGTCCTCGCCGTGGCTGCGCTCGGCAGCGTGTTCAAGGATTTTTCCGCGCAGATGCGCAATGCCAAGGAAGTGCGCTACCTCATCACGCCTGCCGCACCGCTCTGGTCGATGGCGCATGTGCTGACGAAAGACGTGAAGGCCGCCAATCTGCCGCGTCAGCCACTCGGTACCGATGCCCGGCTCGGAGCGAGCTGGGCTTCGGCCGCCAAGCCCGCGCTGTTCGTGATCGTCGTCGGCGAGACCGCACGTGCCGCCAATTGGGGCCTGAACCGCAATGCGGGCTACCCGGCAGCGCGCGACACCACGCCCGAACTGGCCCGGCGCGGCGTGATCAACTTCCCCGACGTTACGAGCTGCGGCACCAATACCGCGGTGTCGCTGCCCTGCATGTTCTCGGTACAGGGGCGGCGCAACTACGACGAAGACGCGATCCGCGGCAGCGAGTCGTTGCTCGACACCTTGAAGCATGCGGGTTTGCGCGTGGTATGGAACGAAAACCAGTCCGGCTGCAAGGGGGTTTGCGATGGCGTGGAGTCCATGCGCCCTGATCCGGCTGCCTTGCCGGCCCTGTGCGCCGACGGCCGTTGCCTGGACGAGGCGCTGGTTGAACAGCAGCCGCGCGCTGTTGCGCGAGGCGCAGGGCAATCTCGTGCTGGTGCTGCATCAGCTCGGCAATCATGGTCCGGCATATTTCCGCCGCCACCCGGAGTCTTTCCGCCGCTTCACGCCCTCATGCGATCAGGACGAATTGTCGAAATGCAGCCGTGAGCAGATCCTCAACAGCTACGACAATGCGCTGCTCTACACCGACCATGTGCTTGCGCGAACCATCGATCTGCTCGAGGAGTTGGACAAGCAGTACGACACGGCGATGATCTACGTTTCGGACCATGGTGAATCGCTCGGCGAAAACGGCCTCTACCTGCATGGCTTGCCGTATTCGATCGCCCCCGACGAGCAGATCAAGGTGCCGATGGTGATGTGGTTCTCGTCCGGCTTCGCTGCGCGCAACCGCCTCGACCAGGAATGCCTTCGTGCCCAAACAGCACAAGCGGCATCGCACGATAATCTCTTCCACACCGTGCTCGGCTTGCTCGACGTCGACACCTCGGTGCGTGATGGCGCGCTCGATCTTGCTGCCGCCTGCCGGCATTGAGGGGCCGACGGTACTTGGGGCAGCCAGCCATGGTTTCTTGGTGCGCAGGGCAGGGCGTGCTTGCTCGGAGGCGATCTACTCGCCCCGCGAGGGGAAGAAGGAACGCCGGCGCAGCGTGGCCAGGCCCAGCAGCGTCAGGACTGCGAACGATGCCCCGCACAGGAATGTCCCACGGTAGCCCCAGGCATCCCACAGCGTCCCGGCTGTCACACTGGCCAGCAGCAGCGCCAGCCCTGTGAGCAGGTGGAAGACCCCGAAGGCCGTGCCGCGCAATTCGGCCGGAGCGCTGTCGGCAATGAGCGCGCTGAACACACCCTGGGTGAAGCCCATGTGCAGCCCCCACAACACCACGCCGATGGCCAGCCCGGCCAGTCCGGGCACGAAGGCCATCACCAGGTCGGCGGCGATCAGGGCCCCCATGCCGAGTGCCAGCACCGTCACCCGACTGACACGATCCGAGAGCGCCCCGGCCGGATAGGCCGACAGCGTGAAGGCCGCGGCCATCAGCACCGGCACCAGCGGCGCCCACATCGGCGAAAGGCCGGTTTCGCTGCCGCGCAGGATCAGGAAGGCCTCGCTGAAGCGCGCCAGCGAGGACAGCACGCCGATGCCGGCCACCCACCAGTAGGCTGTGCCGAGATGTGCCAATGCGGCGCGGGACAAGGGCGGGCCCGGCCGGGATGACGCCACCACCGGCTGCTTCGGCTCGCGCACGAACAGCAGCAGCACGCCCACGGCGAGAAAGGCTGGAAGAACGGCGACCCAGAACACGGTCTGGAAGTGGTTGGCCGTGAGCCACATCAGGCCGATGGCCAGCAGCGGCCCGGCAACGGCACCGGCCATGTCCAGGGCTTGCCGCAAGCCGTAGGCCGTGCCACGCAATTCCGGCGGCGTTGCATCGGCCACCAGCGCGTCGCGCGGCGCGCCACGGATGCCCTTGCCGATGCGATCGACGAATCGTGCGCCGACCAGCCAGTCGAGTGTCCCGGCCAGCGGGAAAACCGGTTTGGTCACTGCCGCCAGACCGTAGCCCAGGGCCGCCATCAGCTTGCGTCTGCCGAAGCGGTCGCTCAGTGCGCCGGAGAACACCTTGGCCATCGAGGCGGTGGCATTGGCGACGCCTTCGATCAGGCCGACGGCGAGCACGGAGGTGCCGAGCACCGTGACCATGTAGATCGGCAGCAGCGCATGGATCATCTCGGAAGAAATGTCCATCAGCATGGAGACGAAGCCCAGCGCCCAGACACTGCCGGGCACGGCACGCCAGCCGGCGCGCGGCAATGCGGGGTCAGCGGTTTTCATCGTGGGCGCAGGAAGCCTCATTCAACAGCCGCTTGGTGGCGAGGAGGGCCATGGAAATCCATGCTTGCTGCAGACGCCAGGTGATGAACCCCATTTCAATTGGAGGGATGGGGCAATGCCGGCATTATAAATCGCTCGAATGGCGCGTCGCCGGGTTTTCAGGCCGCGGCTCGTGCCGACGCAGAACTTCCTGCCGGTTCTTGATGCGGCAGGTGGCGCTTGTTCGATGAGGGTTTGCTCAACTGCTCACGCCCGTAGAATGCCAACGCAGTTCCGAACATGCTCAACCACACCAGAACGCCCGACCAGAGTGTGTGCGAGACGAAGTGCCACCCCTGCGGGACGCGGGTGCTGCCATAGATCAGGCCCAAGATCATGACGGCGATGAATAGTTGCCTGGTGAACTTCCAGCAGTGACGGCGGCCGACAAAATACAGCGCGATGAGCGTGAAGCCGCTGGATGCGTGGCCGCCCGGCCAGCAACGCCCGCCGCCCACGTCATGCAGGAGATTGAAGGTCTCGAACCATTCTCGGTGCTCGTTTACGCCGCCATAGAGCGTGGTCTGCACAGGACACCAGACACTGGTGTGGGCCTTGAAATAATGGATCATCCCGGTGGTCACCGCGACCGACACCACCAGAAAGAGAAAGTCGCGGCGATGGTCTGAAAACCAGCGCAGCATCGGCGCCAGCCGGGTACTCTCCAGCCACCCGATCTCCCGCCCTCCACTTGCTCGCCGGAGCAGCGGCCACAGGAGCGAGAGGATCATCCCGACGATCGACAATGTGCCCATGGAGTCCGGAAGGATCCGCGGCATCTTGTGCGTCAGCTTTTCGAAAGTGCGGTCGTGCTGGAGTACGAAGGTCTGGGTGACGGGATCGTAGAGATGGTTGCTGATCCATACGTCCAGACTGGTCAGATCGAAAATGCAGAATATCAGCGCGGCCAGGAAAAGCGGAATACCGAGGTTGAGCAGGTAAAAACGACGACGAGAAACCGGAAACATTCCGCAGTCCTTGGTTTTTGTATCAACGGGTGGAAACGACCGCATGCCATTGGTCGGCATCGAGGTAGCCCAGCAGAGAAGGCGCTTCGCGGCCGTTATCGATCACGAAGACGGACGACGCATAGTCCGCTATGGCTGGATACGGATTACTCATCGCGGATTCGAGATCCCTGATGCATTCGCTGTGCGTCACGAGGATCAGATTGCGATGAGGCTGCTTGTACCGCAGGGCTCGCGCGAGCATCGCGCCGCGGCAATGGAACAGCCATTCCTCTTCGGCGGGAGTGCTGCCGAACATGCCCTCGGCAGTTTGTCGGGCACGCAGCAACGGGCTGCTGGCGATGTCGGTATTGGCGAGTCCCATCGCGTCGAAACTGTGTCCGAGATCGCTGGCCACGGAGCGGGCACGAACGGTGATGCCATCGGCGGAAGACAGGCATGGCGCGTCGGAGCGATCGCAGCGTTCGGCGTGGCGCACCAGGACAATCACATCGCCATTGCGCCAGTTCTTCAGCAGCTCCGACCGGCTATCGGAGTTTTCCGCGAGACTCTGGAGTGTCGACGGGGCGTGCAGGAAGAAGCCACTGGCGCCAAACGAGGCGAGGATCATCGCTGTCAGTAAAACCCAGCGGCTTCCAGGCACGAGTCGTGACTTGAAAGGGATCACCTGCAGCTCCAGGGGAGAGGAATGAATAGATTTTCCATGCCAGGCGTGTCAATTGGATGGCACGGAAAACCGTTGCCTCACCGCATTAAAATTTGCCGGGCGATGGCGAAATTACCCCTGAGCTGGTGAAGATGAAGTCATGAACTGCTGAAGAAACCGTAATGGCGGGGTTTGAGCTCCTGATTGCCAGTTGCAGCCAAGGAGCGGGGCCGAGGGTTCTGGAGCGGCCATGAAAAGATGCGCCATCGACCAGGCCTGCTGCCGGCTTGGCCGGGTAAGCTGTGCCGTCATGTGATTCACGGCAAGGAGGCAAGCATGCACGAGGAAATCCTGCATTTCTGGTTCGAGGACATCCAGCCGGCACAGTGGTGGAAGGTCGAGGCGGATTTCGATGCCTGGCTTCGCCAACGTTACGGGGCTTTGCTGGAAAGCGCGGCGCGGGGTGAATGCCATGGCTGGCGCGGCAGCGCCCACGGCCGGCTGGCCGAGATCATCGTGCTCGACCAGTTCTCGCGCAACATCTTCCGTGGCACGCCGCGCGCTTTCGCACAGGACGGCATGGCGCTGGTGCTGGCGCAGGAAGCCGTCACAGGCGGCGCGCTGGATGAGCTCGGGCCTGCCGAGCGTGCCTTCCTGCTGATGCCGTACATGCACAGCGAGTCGCGGCTGATCCACGTGGAGGCAGAGCGCCTGTTCGGGCGCTGGGCGCCGCAGGACAGCCACGATTTCGAATTGCGCCACAAGGCCATCATCGACCGTTTCGGCCGCTATCCGCATCGCAACGCCATCCTGGGGCGGGAGTCCAGCGCCGAGGAAATCGAGTTTCTGCAGCAGCCGGGCTCGAGCTTCTGAGCCGGCTGCGATCGCCTGGTTCAGGCGGAAGGCGCTTTCCAGTTGCGCGTGGCGCGCACGCATTCGCGCACCAGCGCCGGGCCGCGATAGACCAGGCCGCTGTAGACCTGCACCAGGGCTGCGCCCGCGTCCAGCTTGGCAAGCGCATTGCTGCCGTTGAGCACGCCGCCGGCGGCGATGACCGGCAGTTCGCCGGCGAGTGCCGTGGCGAGCTGGCGGACGACGGCGGTCGAGGCCTCGAACACCGGTGCGCCGGACAGGCCGCCTTGCTGGTCGCCGTAGGGGATGCCTTGCACCTTGTCGCGGGCGATGGTGGTATTGGTGGCGATGACGCCGTCGATGCGGTGGCGGCGCAGCGCATCGGCGATGTTGATGACCTGGGCTTCGTCGAGGTCGGGGGCGATCTTCAGCGTCAGCGGCACGTAGCGGCCGTGGCTGTCGGCCAGTCGGGTCTGGGCGGCCTTGAGGCGGCCGAGCAGGTCGTCGAGTTCGGATTCGCCCTGCAGCTGGCGCAGGTTCTTGGTGTTGGGCGAGGAAATGTTGACGGTGACGTAGCTGGCCAGCGCATAGACCTTGTCGAGGCAGGCGAGGTAGTCGTCGGCGGCATTCTCGATCGGGGTGTCGAAGTTCTTGCCGATGTTGATGCCGAGGATGCCGCGGAACCTGGCTGCCCTGACGTGGGCGAGCAGCACATCGACGCCGTGGTTGTTGAAGCCCATGCGGTTGATGACGCCTTGCACTTCGGGCAGGCGGAACATGCGCGGACGCGGGTTGCCGGGCTGCGGGCGCGGCGTGATGGTGCCGATCTCGATGAAGCCGAAGCCCATGCGGGCGAGGCCGTCGATGGCTTCGCCGTTCTTGTCGAGGCCGGCGGCGAGGCCGATGCGGTTGGGGAAGCGCAGGCCCATGACTTCGGCCGGCTCGGCCGGTTCGGGCTGGCCGGCGGGCAGCACGCGGCCGGCGAGGTTCAGGGCATGGATGGCGTATTCGTGGGCGGTCTCGGCATCGAGCGAGAACAGCAGGGGGCGGGCAATGTCGTAGAGCATCGGCGGATTGTAGCGATTCGGTGAGTGTCAGGCGATGGTGCCGGGGGTGCTGGCATCGGAGTCGGGCGCCTGGCGGGACGCCTGAGGGGTACCGCCTCCGGTCACGGTTTCCATTGCCACCCACTGGCCGGCCCGCAGCGCCTGCAGCGGATGGAAGCGCGCCTTGTAGGCCATCTTCGGACTCTCGCCGATCCAGTAGCCGAGATACACATAGGGCAGATCCATGCGGCGGCAGGCTTCGATCTGCCACAGGATGCCGTAGGTACCGAGCGATCCCCTGGCCAGCTCCGGTTCGTAGAAGGTGTAGACGCTGGACAGGCCGTCCTCCAGGCGGTCGATGATGCTGACCATGCACAGGGCATCGCCCTCGCGGAACTCCACCAGTCTTGTGTCGACGTGGGTCTGCAGCAGGAAGTGGGTGTATTGCTCACGGTTGTCCAGGTCCATGCCGCCGCCGGCGTGGCGGGTGGCCTGGTAGCGCTGGTAGAGGCGGTAGTGCTCTTCGACGAAGGCCAGTGGCCGTTCCACTGCCCGCAGTCCGGCGTGGCGCGCCCAGGCGCGCCGCTGGCTGCGGTCGGGGCGGAAATCCTTCACCGGGATGCGCACCGGAACGCAGGCGTGGCAGGTGTCGCAATGGGGCCGGTAGGTGAACACGCCGCTGCGGCGGAAGCCGCGCCGCACCAGTTCGCCGTATACCTGGGTGTCGATCAGGTGGCCGGGGGTGGCGACCTGCGAGCGCGCATTGCGGCCCGCCAGGTAGGAGCAGGCATAGGGTGCGGTGGCGTAGAACTGAATCAGGGCATAGGGGTAGTCTTTCTGCATCTTCGCTCCCTGCCGTGTTGCTAGCCCCAGTCGATGTGCTGCGCGGCGTCCGCCGGCCAGCGGGCCGCTGTGGTGCCGGCCGAGGCGTGATTCGCGAGGATGTCGCTGAACTGGCGGCGTGGAATCTCGGCTGCACCCATCGACAACAGGTGGGCCGTCGTCATCTGGCAGTCGATCATGACATAGCCGCGCATGTGCAGGAAGCGGGCGAGGTGGGCGAGCGCTGCCTTCGAGGCGTTCGATTCGAGCGAGAACATCGACTCGCCGAAGAAGATCCGCCCCAGCGCCATGCCGTACAGCCCGCCCACCAGGCGGCCGTCGCGCCAGCTTTCGACGCTGTGGGCGTGGCCGAGTTCGTGCATGGCGCAGTAGGCGGCACGGATTTCCGGTGTGATCCAGGTGCCGAGGCCGGGCGCGCGGGGCGCCGCACAGGCGTCGATGACGGTGCCGAAGCAGGTGTCGAAGCGGATCTCGAAATCGCGCCGGCGCAGGATCCTGCGCAGCGAACGGCTGATGCGGATCTGCTCGGGCGCGAGCACCAGGCGCGGGTCCGGGCTCCACCACAGGATGGGTTCACCGGGGTTGAACCAGGGGAAGATGCCCTGCCTGTAGGCGGCGAGCAGCCATTCCGGGCTCAGCCCGCCGCCGGCGGCGAGCAGGCCGTTCGGTTCTCGAAGTGCGCGCTCGACCGGCGGAAAACCGGGCGGGCCGTCCAGCCAGGGAATCATGCCGCGCTCAGGCCGCCTGGGTTGCCCGTGCGTCCTGGAAGGTGATGACGTGGTCGGCGTCCAGACGGATGCCGATCCGTTCGCCGATCGCATGGTTGTGGTGGCTCGGCACCAGCGACAGCACCCGGGCGCCGCTGGCCAGGCGCAGGGTGTAAAGGATGTCGGCGCCGCGGAAGGCCTTGTGCAGGACTTCGGCCTTCAGCGGGCTGGCATCGTCGTGGACGACGTCGTCCGGGCGCAGCAGCACCTCGACCGGCTCGTCGGGCCTGCATGCCTTCTGCTCACCGCAGGACAGCGGCACGTGGCTGTCGAGCACGCCGAGTTCGATGCGGACGCGGCGTTCGTCCAGCATCTGGCCGTCGACGAACACGCCCTGGCCGATGAAGTCGGCGACGAAGCGGTTGGCCGGCTCGTGGTAGAGGTTGTAGGGCGTGTCCCATTGCTGGATGCGGCCTTCGTGCATGATGCCGATCTCGTCGGCGACGGCGAAGGCTTCGTGCTGGTCGTGGGTGACCAGGATGGCAGTGGTGCCCGTGGCCTTGATGATGTCGCGCACCTCGTGGGACAGCCGCTCGCGCAGCTCGACGTCGAGGTTCGAGAACGGCTCGTCGAGCAGCAGCAGGCTGGGGCGGGGTGCCAGCGCACGGGCGAGCGCGACACGCTGCTGCTGGCCGCCGGACATCTCGTGCGGATACTTGCGGCCCTGGTCGCCGAGGCCGACCAGCTTCAGCAGCTCGCCGACACGCGTCTTGCGCGCCTCGACGTTTTCCTTGCGCAGGCCGAAGGCGACGTTGTCCGCCACGGTCAGGTGGGGAAACAGCGCGTAGTCCTGGAAAACCATGCCGATGCGCCGCTGTTCGGGGGGCAGATGCTCGCCGGCGGTGCTGACCACCTGGCCGTCGAGCCGGATCTCGCCCGCGGCGACGTTCTCGAAACCGGCGATGCAGCGCAGCACGGTGGTTTTGCCGCAGCCCGATGGGCCCAGCAGGCAGCCGATCTGGCCTTTTTCCAGGCTGAAGGACAGCTTCCGGACGATCCGGTGGGAGCCGAAGGCGAGGTCGATGTCGGTGAGCTGGAGATGGGCCATGTCGGATTGTCGGGCGATGGAGAGGGTGGATTATTGCATTGCGACGCGCAGCAAATGCGATCAATTATAATTCTCCTCTTCTGCAAGGGACCAGACGGCGGCAGCCCGGGTCCGACAACGACGGAATTCGAATGAACAACAAGGGAGGGCAGGCCGCAACGGGCCTGCGCTGGTCATCTCTGACCGTGGCCGCGGTGATCATCGCGGCCTTGATCGCCGCACCTGTGCTGTCGGTGTTCTCCAACGTCTTCACGGGGGGGACGAGCGAAACCTGGACGCATCTCAGCGAAACGGTACTGGGCGAGTTCGTCGTCAATACCGTGGTGATGTGCCTCGGCGTCGGCCTGGGCGTGGCTTCGATCGGCGTCACCACGGCGTGGCTGACGACGATGCTGGATTTCCCGGGGCGGCGATTCTACGAATGGGCGCTGATCCTGCCGATGGCAATGCCGGCCTACGTGATGGCCTATGTCTATACCGACTTCCTGCAGTTCGTCGGGCCGGTGCAGACCGGGCTGCGCGAGCTGTTCGGCTGGCGCGCGGGCGACTACTGGTTCCCCGACGTGCGCACGGTCGGCGGCGCGGTGACGATGTTCATGTTCGTGCTCTATCCCTATGCCTACATCCTGGTCCGTGCCGCCTTCCTGGAACGGGCCGGCGGCATGCTGGAGGCGGGGCGTTCGCTGGGGCTCGGGCCCTGGGCCTGCTTCGTGCGCGTGTCGCTGCCGCTGGCGCGGCCGGCGGTGGTGGCCGGCACGGCGCTGGCGCTGATGGAAACACTGGCCGATTTCGGCACCGTGTCGTATTTCGGCGTGCAGACCTTCACCACCGGCATCTATCGCGCCTGGTTTTCGCTCGGCGACCGCGTCGCCGCGGCCCAGCTTGCCGCCGCGCTGCTGGCCTTCGTCGTCATCGTGCTGAGCCTGGAGTTCGCCAGCCGGGGGCGGGCACGCTTCAACAACACCTCGCGCCAGCAGGGCGCGCCGGCGCGCAAGCGCCTGTCGCCGGGCTGGGGGCTGCTGGCGAGCTTCGCCTGCTTCATGCCGCTGCTGCTGGGTTTCCTGCTGCCGGCCGGGCTGCTGCTGCAGATGGCCTTCGCCGAAGGCGATGCCCAGTTCGGCCCGCGCTTCCTGCAGCTGGCGCGCAACAGTTTCGTGCTGGCCGCGGTGACGGCGATGATCGCAGTGGTGCTGGCAGTGGTGCTGGCCTACGCGGCGCGGCTTGCCCGGTCTTCGCTGCCGGCGGCGCTGAACCGCATCGTCGGCCTCGGCTATGCGGTGCCGGGCTCGGTGATCGCGGTCGGCGTGCTGATCCCGGTGACGCGGCTCGACGCCTGGCTGGCGCAGGGCTGGCAGGCGGTGTTCGGCGTCAATCCGGGCCTGATCCTGACCGGCGGCATCGCCGCGCTGGTCTATGCCTATCTCGCGCGCTTCCTGGCGGTGGCGCTGCATGCGGTCGAATCCAGCCTGGGCAAGATCACGCCCAGCATGGACGATGCCGCGCGCAGCCTGGGCTTCGGCAAATGGGCGACGCTGCGCCGGGTGCACGTGCCGATCCTGCGCGGCAGCCTGCTGTCGGCGGCGCTGCTGGTGTTCGTCGATGTGATGAAGGAACTGCCGGCCACGCTGGTGATCCGGCCGTTCAATTTCGACACCCTGGCGACGCAGGCGCACACCCTGGCGGCCGACGAACGCCTGACCGAGGCCTCGACCGCGGCGCTGACCATCGTCGTCGTCGGCCTGCTGCCGATGATCGTGCTGTCGCGCCAGATCCTGAAGAGCGGCAGGCGAAAGGACTGATCCGGGCTGGCTGCAAGGAAGACGCGCACGAGCGTGATGCTGATGCCTTTCCCGGCTGATTCGCATCGAGGATAATCGCGCGGGAGATTTCTTGCCGGCGAGGCGCTTTTGCCGGTTTGACCCGCCCGTCATTTTCGGACGATGCGAAAACATGCAGATTGCAACGAAGCCCACTCATGCCCCCGCTCCGCTGGCCCGCACGGCCGGCGAAGCGCCCGGGTTTGCGCCGATTCGCCGGGCTCTGGCGCTCTGCGTGCCGTTTGCCGCAGGGAGCCGCCCATGGCGCTGATGGAGCAGCGCGCCCTGCTGATGGCGCTGGAGAGCGCTTCGCTCGGCGTGTGGGACTGGGACATTCCGTCCGGCAGGATGTCCTTCAGTCCCTTGTGGGCATCCATGCTGGGTCGGCAGCTCGAGGAGCTCGAGCCGGATGTGTCGTCCTGGGAGGTGCTCGTGCATCCGGACGACTGGAGCGGCATCCAGTCCGCGCTGGAACGCCATCTGCGGGGAGAAACCGAGTCCTACCGCGCTGAGTACCGTCTCCGCCATGCCGACGGCCGCTGGGTGTGGGTGCAGGATTCCGGGCGTGTGCTGGAGCGGGATGACGAAGGCAAGCCCATGCGTGCCGTCGGCCTGCATCAGGACATCAGTTCGCGCAAGGCGATGGAGGAGAGCCTGTTGCTGCTGGCGACCAGCGATCCGCTGACCGGTCTGTGGAACAGGCGCAATTTCGCCGAGATGGTCAATGGCGAACTGGGCCGGGTACGCCGTCATGGTTCGCAGGCCTGCCTGCTGCTGCTCGACCTGGACCACTTCAAGCGCATCAACGATACACACGGGCATGCGGCCGGCGATGAGGTGTTGCGGCACTTTTCCGGACTGGTTTCCCTCCATCTGCGCGAGGCCGATGTGTTCGCCCGCCTGGGCGGCGAGGAGTTCGGCGTCCTGTTGCCCTGCATCGAGGGCGATGCGGGCGCGCTGCGCGCGGCCGGGCGGCTGCGCGAACTGATCGAGTCGAATCCGGCCATCGTCGATGGCAGGCCCTTGCGCTTTTCCGTGAGCATCGGTGTCGCCATGCTCGATCCTGAAGCAGAAGGCTTCGACGAAATCTTCACCCGCGCCGATGAGGCGCTGTATGAGGCCAAGCGTACTGGCCGCAATCGTGCGGTGCTGGCGGGGCGGGCGTGCAGCAGCGGGGCCGAGGGCGAAAAGGAAACGGGCTTCGTGCCCTGAAGCACGAAGCCCGTCAGCGAGGAACGCCCCGAAGATGATCGGGGTTCGTCCGCTGGTCCTGTCTGTCAGCGATAGCCCGAACGATCGTAGATCTTCTGTGCGTCGGCGACGGTGTCGGCCAGTTCCCCGATCTGGATCGAATCCGCCTTGAACGCGCCCAGCTTGTCGAGCGCGGCGTTGTCGACCTTGACCGACGGCACGACCGGCCATTCGTTGTTGCCGTTGGCGAAATAGGCCTGGGCCTCGTCGGAAGCCAGGTACTCGAGGAACTTGACCGCGGCTTCCTTGTGCGGAGCGGTCTTCAGCATGCCGGCACCGGAAACGTTGACGTGGGTACCCCAGGTCTGCTGGTTGGGCCACACCGCCTTGACCTTGGCGACCACTTCCTGATCCACCGGGCGAGGCGAATTCATCAGGCGGGCAAGGTAGTAGCTGTTGGCGATCGTCACGCCGCATTCGCCGGCCGCGACGGCCTTGATCTGGTCGGTGTCGCCGCCCTTGGGCGCGCGGGCGAAGTTTTCCACCACGCCGCTGGCCCACTTGGCGGTGGCTTCCTCGCCGTTGTGCTTGATCAGCGCGGCACCCAGCGACAGGTTGTAGGGGTGGCTGCCCGAGCGGGTGCACACCTTGCCTTTGAGCGCCGGATCGGCGAGCTGTTCGTAGGTCTGGACCTGCCCGGCCTGAACCAGCTCCGGGTTGTAGACGATGATGCGCGCGCGCTGCGAGAACGAGAACCAGCGCTCGGTGCGCAGATTGGCCGGAATCCGTTCTTCCAGCACCGCCGACTTCACCGGCGTGAAGATGCCCATCTGGTCGGCAGCGGCAAGGCGGGAAATGTCCACGGTGACGAAGATGTCCGCCGGGCTGTTGGCGCCTTCGTTGCGGATGCGTTCAAGCAGTTCGTCTTCCTTGGCTTCGATGCGGTTGACCTTGATGCCGGTCTGCTTGGTGAAGTTGCCGTACAGGGCTTCGTCGGTCTGGTAGTGGCGGGCTGAGTAGATGTTCAGTTCGGTGTCAGCCGCGTACGCACTCGGGGCTGCAAGGGTGAACGCGGAGAGCAGGGCGACGACAGTGGCCTTCTTGATCATGTGCGTCAGTCTTCCATGGTTATCGTTGAAGCCCGAATATTAAACGAGAAGAGTTCGCAGTTGCAAAGTGGCCGATTTCGTGTCTTAATATTGATAATCATTCGCAACTATCGGATCTGGAACATGGACGCACTTCTCGTTGGCGCAGACCGTCTCGGCAACATTCCCGACATCCTGTCGAACTTCGGCATTCGCATCGCCGGCCATGTCAGTGGCCGGGACACGACTCACCAGCGCCGCAGCAGCTCCCTGCCGGCAGGAATCGGCATGGTGATCCTGTTTACCGATTTCATCGGCCACAACGTCATGCAGCGCTTCCGTGAGGCCGCCAACCGCGAAGGTGTGATGTTCGTGTGCTGCAGGCGCTCGACCTGCGCGCTGCAGCAGGCATTGGGCCAGCGCATGGCGGAGAAGTGTTCGACGTGCACCGTGGCAAAGAAGTGTCGACAAAAACACTGAGGATGCTTGCAGGAACGGTGCCGGACTCTCGGCCGGCCTGCCGGCTTGGCCACATGCGATGAAAAGGCGCTCGATTGCCTCGTGCGGGAGGCAATCGAGCGCCTTTTGCTTTTCCGACGTATTGCTGGAGATGGCTCGGGCACATCCGGCAAGGGGCCGAGCAAGCCGGAATCAGGTCAGCGGAGGGGGGTGAAGCTGTCCGTGCCGGTGCTGCTGTCTTCGTCGACCAGGCGGCGGGCGCCGTTGAAGCGCTTGGACCAGTAACTGCTCGAAAGCGCCTCCACGCGGACCTTGCCGCCAGACGACGGCGCATGCACGAACTTGCCGTCGCCCAGATAGATGCCGACGTGGGAGAAGGCGCGGCGCATGGTATTGAAGAAGACGAGATCGCCCGGCTTCAGCTCCTGCCGGCCGATCTTGTCGCCCATCCGGGACATTTCGGAGGCTGTGCGCGGCAGGTCGAAGCCGATCGCGTTACGGAAGACGTTCAATACCAGGCCGCTGCAGTCGAGGCCGGTTTCGGGGGAGGTGCCGCCGAAGCGGTAGCGTACGCCGAGGTATGCAAGGGCCTGATCGACGAGCTGTTCGGCGGCCGAACCGTAGTCACTGCCGTCGTCCGCCGCAGCATCCACCATCATCTGCTGCCTGGGCTCCTCCGCGTGCGCGGTCTGGACCCCCGAAAGGGCAAGGGTCAGCACGAGGAAGAACGGGCGAATTTGCATTCGGCGGAATATACGCAGATGTAACATGCTTGTAAACAAGCATGTGGCATGCGCACTGGACAAAGCCTTGGGCAGCACTGTAGGCGCTTCCGCCTACAGCCGGTTGCGATACTGCCGCTGGCTGCGTTCGACCTCGGCGAGTGCGCGAGGCGTATGCGCGCCCTGTTCCGCGGCCCGGGCCTGCGCGGCAAGGAACAGCTGGGCAATGGCCCAGGCGTCGCCGAGGGCATGGTGGCGCTGGAAGGTCTCGATGCCAAAGCTCTCCATCCAGGCTGCGAGCTTTGCCGGGCGCTCGATGCGCTCCGGAAACAGCGCGGGCAGCAGGAAGTAGAGATCGATCCACAGATCGTCCGACTCGATGCCCAGATGCTTGTCGAACGCGTGTTCGAGCAGGCTGCGGTTGAGGGCGGCGTTGAACACGACCAGCGGCGCCTTGCCGGCCACGCCAAGCAGCTCGGCCAGAGTGGATGCAGGGTTGGGCGCGAGGGTGCCGTAATAGCTGTCGCGTGGGGCGAGCAGGCCGCCGTCCACGGCCAGCGCGGCGACGGCGATCAGCCGGTCCCTGTCGACGTCCAGGCCGCTTGCCTCGGTGTTGACGACCACGTAACGGGTCTCGAAATGCGCCGTGCCGGTGTCGGCCGGCGCCTGCTCAGCCCAGCGCTGAAGGGCCAGGGTACCCTCGTCCGAGAGTGGCTCTTCTGTGGACGATGGGGCGAGAAAACGGCTTATCCAGGAGCTCATAGCTGGTAATCGAGCTTGATGCGAATCTGCAGTTTGCGCGCCTGGCGGAAAGCTTCCTTCAGGATGCGGCGGTCGAGTTCGTTGAGGGTGTCGGGATCGACCTGGTTGTCGTCCGGCGCGCCATGCTCGGTCTCGAGGTGCTGGGAGCGCAGGCGCAGCAGCTGGATGAAGTGGAAGCCGTCGATGATCGCCGACACTTCGTCGGTGGATACGCCCATCTTGCCGCTGGCCTGGCGCAGGCGCTGTGCAGTGCTGCTGGAGTCGATGCCGATGCGCAGGGCGATGATGCGGGCGACGTTGACGAACAGCCGGGCGCCGGATTTCTTCAGGTCGATGCAGCCGTTCTCCTCGACGACGAAGTCGCGCAGGCGGCCGAGCGGCGGCGTCACCGACAGCGCATTGGCGGCCATCATGCGCAGGAAGGCGGCGTTGCCGCGCACGGTCTTGTTGAGCCAACTGCGGAGCTGGTCACCGAGGCGTTCGTTGCCGTACAGCACACGGAAATCGAAGAAGATCGAGGCGTTGAGCAGGGCTTCCGGGTCGGGTTCGCGGATCCAGGCGCCGAAGCGCGACTTCCATTCGTCGAGTGTCAGGCACAGTTCCGGATTGCTTGCCATGATGTTGCCCTGGCACAGCGGAAAGCCGCAGAGGGCAAGGTTGGCGTTGATCTCCCTGGCGAAGGCGATCAGCCTGCTGCGGATCGATACCGGGTTTTCCCAGTCGGCGCATTGCCAGATGATGCCGTTGTCCTGGTCGGTGGATAGCGTCTGTTCGTGCCGGCCCTCGGAGCCGAAAGCCATCCAGCCGAAATTGATGCCGGTCAGGTCATGGTTCTCCAGCGCGAGCTGGATGATGCGGCGGGTCAGTGCGTCGTTGAGCGTCGAGATGAACTGGGTGAGTTGTTCGGCGCCGATGCCCTGGGCGATGAGGTTGAGGGCAAGCTGGCGGATGTCCTTGCTCGCGCGCTGCAGCGATTCGATGTCCGCCGCGTTGTCGATGCCGGCGCGGATCTGGCGCAGGCCGATGCGCTGCAGCGTGAACAGGTCGCGTTCCGAGACGACGCCCCTGAGCCGGCCTTCGGCGTCGACCACCAGCATGTGGCGTATGCCGTGCGTGGCCATCGCCAGTGCGGCGTCGTAGGCCGAAGCCGTGACGGCGAGCTGGTGCGGGTTGGCCGTCATCAGCTCGCCGATCGGGTTGTCCAGGTCGAAGGCGGCGAGGATCACGCGCGGCAGCAGGTCGCTCTGCGTCAGGATGCCGATGGGATGGCGCTCGGGGTCGACCACCGCGATGCAGCCGATGTGCTGCGCATTCATCTGTTCGAGCACCGTGCGCGTCGGCACGTCGGCGGTGACGCAGACAGGCTCGTGTTTGATCAGCTGGCCCAGCGAGGTCGTCATCGTCTGCTGCTCGGCCGCCCGCTGTGCGAAGGTGGTCTGCAGCTGCTGGCGCGACTGGTTGAGCAGGCTGGCGATGTACTGCGTGCAGAACAGATGGAAGGCCGGGCTCATCTCCATCAGCTGCAGGAAGTCGTCGGCGCCGATCTGGAAGCAGAAGCTGTCTTCGATCGCCACGTAGGCATTGGTTGACGGGCGCTGGGCGGAAACCGCGCCGATCGGGAAGCATTCGCCCGGACCGAGCGGCAGGCTGGTGTATTCGGTCAGCACGGCAGGTTCGGCCTGCCGGGCCTGGATCTTGCCGCGCTGGATGATGTGGAAATGGCGCGGCACCCCCATCTCGGGGGTCAGGATCTCGCTGCCGCGCGGGTGGAAGGCCAGCGCGGCACGTTCCGCAAGGAAGGCGAGGGCGTCGGCCTCCATGCGGTCGAAGGGCGAAAAGTGGCGCAGGAAATCCGTGCTGGCTCCCACCAGCAGGTCGGCGGCATTGGCGATCATGACGGCTCTGTCGTCGGTCAGGTGCGCCGATTATAGGGGGCCGCCGCAACAATGGTTTGTCCGCGCGCAAACTGCCGCGAATCTGCGGCGGTTTGCGCGCCCGCCGGCGATGCCTTACAGCACGTCGGCAGCGTAGTCGGCCAGACGCGAGCGTTCACCGCGCTGCAGCGTGATGTGGCCCGAGTGCGCCCAGCCCTTGAAGCGATCGACGACGAAGGTCAGACCCGACGAACCTTCGGTGAGGTAGGGTGTGTCGATCTGGGCGATGTTGCCCATGCACACCACCTTGGTGCCGGGGCCGGCGCGGGTGATCAGGGTCTTCATCTGCTTGGGCGTCAGGTTCTGCGCTTCGTCGATGATCAGGAACTTGTTCAGGAAAGTGCGCCCGCGCATGAAGTTCAGGCTCTTGATCTTGATCCGGCTGCGGATCAGGTCGCGCGTGGCGGCGCGGCCCCAGTCGCCGCCTTCGCCCGCGGTGCCGTTGAGCACGTCGAGGTTGTCCTCCAGCGCGCCCATCCACGGCGCCATCTTCTCTTCCTCGGTGCCGGGCAGGAAGCCGATGTCCTCGCCTACCGAAACCGTCACGCGGGTCATGATGATCTCGGAGTAGCGCTTGGTTTCCAGCACCTGGGTGAGGCCGGCGGCCAGCGTCAGCAAGGTCTTGCCGGTGCCGGCCTGGCCCAGCAGGGTGACGAAGTCGATGTCCGGGTTCATCAGCAGGTTCAGCGCGAAGTTCTGCTCGCGGTTGCGCGCGGTGATGCCCCACACGTTGTTCTTCTGGTGGCTGTAGTCCACCAGGGTCTCGAGCAGCACCTTGCCGCCGTCGCGTTCCTTGACCCAGGCCTGCAGCGGATTGTCGCCGGCGGTTTCGTACACGAACTCGTTGACCAGCATGTCGGGCGCCAGCGGCCCGCCCACGCGGTAATAGGTATGGCCTTCTTCCTTCCACGACTCCATGCCGCGGCCGTGGGTTTCCCAGAAGTCGGCCGGCAGTTCGCGCGTGCCGGAGTACAGCAGGTCGGTGTCCTCGAGCACCTTGTCGTTGAAGTAGTCCTGCGCCGCCAGCCCGAGCGCGCGGGCCTTGATGCGCATGTTGATGTCCTTCGACACCAGGATGACTTCGCGTTCGGGATGGCGCTCGGCGAGGTAGGTGACCACCGCCAGGATCTGGTTGTCGCCGCGCGCGGTCGGCAGGGCGGCGGGCAGCGTGGCGTCGATCGCCTCGGTCTGCAGGAACAGGCGGCCGGTGGCCAGCCCGCGCGAGGGCAGGTCGAGCGCGATTCCTTCGTCGATGCCGTCGGGCGCGGTGTTGACGATCTCGTCCAGCATGCGGCTGGCCTGGCGGGTGTTGCGCGCGACTTCGGTCGTGCCCTTCTTGTTGTTGTCCAGCTCCTCCAGCGTCATGATCGGCACGTAGATGTCGTGCTCCTCGAAGCGATACAGGCTGGTGGGGTCGTGCATCAGCACGTTGGTGTCCAGCACGAAGAGCTTGCAGGCGTTTTTCTTCACCGTCTTGCCGCGCTTGGCGGAAGTGGCCGCGGCGGCTTTCGGGGTCTTGGCCTGTGCTTTTGCTACCTTGGTCTTGGCGGTCGGGGGCATGGTCTGGACTCGAATGGGGAAGGGGACGCTTGGGCGCCGAGGATCAGAGGGACTGCACGACGGCCAGCACCTCTGCCGCATGGCCGGGTACCTTCACGCCGCGCCATTCACGCGCGATCCAGCCTTCCGCGTCGATCACGAAGGTGCTGCGCTCGATGCCGCGTACCTGCTTGCCGTACATGTTCTTCAGCTTCATCACGCCAAAGGCTTCGCAGGCCGCTTCGTCCGGATCGGAGACCAGCTCGAAGGGCAGCTCGAGCTTGGCCTTGAAGTTCTCGTGGCTCTTGATGCTGTCGCGGCTGATGCCGAAAACTTCGCAGCCGGCGGCGGCGAATTCGCCATGCAGGGCGCCGAAGTCCTTGGTTTCGTTGGTGCAGCCGGGGGTGTTGTCCTTCGGATAGAAATAGATCACGACCTTGCGGCCGCGCAGTCCGGACAGCGTGATGCTGCGGCCGCCCGTGGCGGCCAGGGTGAAGTCGGGGGCAAGGCTCATGCGGTTCTCCGTATGTTCTTCGCGTGTCGGGCGCAGCGGAAAGAGAGGCATTCCGTGCTTGGTGGCGGGGTGCGGTGGCCCTGCCATGCGTGCTTGGGTTTCGACGCAGGGTAACGGAGCGAGGTTTCGCCCGCAATCGTCCGCCCGGCGACGGCCGTGCGGCTTGTTGAGCGCTGGGCCGGGATGCGGGCGAAGCGGAGACGATCAGTCCGCGGCGTCGAACAGCAGCGCGACCGCGACCGAGCGGCCTTCGCCGACCAGGATGTTGTAGGTGCGGCAGGCGGCAGGCAGATCCATGAATTCGAAGCCGATGCGGGCCTCGATCAGCGGGCGGAGCAGGGCGGGCGGGGGAAAGCGCTGGCGCCGGCCGGTGCCGACGATGAGGATCTCGGGCCGCAGCTCGGCCACGGCCGCCAGGTCGTCGGCCGTCAATGCGGCCAGGTCGCCGCGGGCAGTGGCGGCCCAGCCGGTGTGGATGCTGTCCGCGGTCACGATCAGGTTGCCGTCGTGGCGCACCTTGTTGACCATCACGTGGTCGTCGCCATAACCGGTGACGACGTTGAACTTGTCGTTGCTGTCCTGGTAGAGCTTCATCGTTCGTCGCTTGTCATTGCCTCGATGAGGTATTCGATGCGGCCCTCATTGCAGCCTCGTGTGCGAGCCGGGAAATTGCCGCAGTGCGGCAGCGCGGCTAAGATAACAATCTTTTGCGGCAAGGGGTAAATCCCCGGGATTCTTCCCCGCCGTCCTTCCCTCCCTGCACGAAAAGGTCAGTCATGAAAGCGGACAAGCCAGTCGAACTCGCAACGCCCAGCCCCGAACCGGCCGCCAGGGCCGAGCCGGGCGCCGCCGTCGCGCGTCCGATCCGCAAGTCGGTCAAGCTGAACAACGTGCTGTACGACGTGCGCGGCCCGATCGTGGACGCGGCGAAGCAGATGGAGGACGAAGGCCAGAAGATCATCAAGCTGAACATCGGCAACATGGCCCCGTTCGGCTTCGATGCGCCCGAGGAAATCCAGCAGGACATGATCCGCAATCTGCCGGATTCGGCGGGATATTCCGACAGCAAGGGCATCTTCGCCGCGCGCAAGGCGGTGATGCACTACACCCAGCAGCTCGGCATCGAGGGCGTGACCCTCGAGGACATCTACCTCGGCAATGGCGCCAGCGAACTGATCGTGATGGCGACCAACGCGCTGCTCAACGACGGCGACGAACTGCTGGTGCCGATGCCGGACTACCCGTTGTGGACCGCGTCGGCCAGCCTCGCCGGCGGCACGCCGGTGCATTACCGCTGCGATGAGGACAAGGGCTGGCTGCCCGACCTCGACGACATGCGCGCGCGGATCACGCCGCGCACCCGCGGCATCGTCGTCATCAACCCGAACAACCCGACCGGCGTGATCTATCCCGACGACGTGCTGCAAGGCATCGTCCAGATCGCCCGCGAGTACGGCCTAGTGCTGATGGTCGATGAGGTCTACGACAAGGTGCTGTACGACGGCGTCAGGTTCACGTCGATGGCCAGCCTGTCCACCGACGTGCTGACGCTGACCTTCAATTCGCTGTCGAAGGCCTACCGCTCCTGCGGCTACCGCGCCGGCTGGATGGTGATTTCCGGGCCGAAGGACGATGCCAAGGATTACATCGAAGGCCTGAACATGCTGGCCAACCTCAAGCTCGGCTCCAACGTGCCGGGCCAGTGGGCCATCCAGACCGCGCTGGGCGGCTACCAGAGCATCAACGACCTGGTGAAGCCCGGCGGGCGCCTGTGCCGCCAGCGCGACATCGCCTACGAACTGATCACGGCGATCCCGGGCGTCACCTGCGTCAAGCCGCAGGCGGCGCTGTACATGTTCCCGCGGCTCGACCCCAAGGTCTATCCGATCGAGGACGACCGCCAGTTCTTCATGGAAGTGCTGCGCGCCACCCGCGTGATGCTGGTGCAGGGCTCGGGCTTCAACTATCCGGACAACCAGCACTTCCGCATGGTCTTCCTGCCGCACGAGGACGACCTGCGCGAGGCCATCAGCCGCCTCGCCCGATTCCTCGAGAACTACCGCAAGCGCCGCAGCGCCTGATGCTGCGCGGCGCTCCCGACCGACACATTTCACACACCACGGAACACACTGCATGAAACCGATCAATGTTGGCCTGCTGGGCATCGGTACCGTAGGCGGCGGCACCTTCACCGTCCTGAAGCGCAACGCAGAGGAAATTTCCCGCCGCGCGGGCCGTCCGATCCGCATCACCGCGGTGGCCGACAAGAACCTGGAGCTTGCGCGCAAGGTCACCGGCGGCGAAGCCAGGCTGACCGACGACGCCTTCGCGGTCGTCAGCGATCCGGAAATCGACATCGTCATCGAGCTGATCGGCGGCTACGGCGTGGCCAGGGAACTGGTGCTGAAGGCGATCGAGAACGGCAAGCACGTCGTTACCGCCAACAAGGCGCTGCTCGCGGTGCACGGCAACGAGATCTTCGCCGCGGCGCAGAAGAAGGGCGTGATGGTGGCCTTCGAGGCCGCGGTGGCCGGCGGCATCCCGATCATCAAGGCGCTGCGCGAAGGCCTCACCGCCAACCGCATCCAGTGGCTGGCCGGCATCATCAACGGCACCACCAACTTCATCCTGTCCGAGATGCGCGATAAGGGCCTGCCCTTCGCCGAGGTGCTGAAGGAAGCGCAGGCGCTGGGTTACGCCGAGGCCGACCCGACCTTCGACATCGAAGGTGTGGACGCCGCGCACAAGGCGACGATCATGAGCGCGATCGCCTTCGGCATCCCGATGCAGTTCGACAAGGCCTACGTCGAAGGCATCACCAAGCTGGATTCGGTCGACATCACCTATGCCGAGCAGCTCGGCTACCGCATCAAGCTGCTCGGCATCGCCCGCCGCCGCGAGCAGGGCGTCGAGCTGCGGGTGCATCCGACGCTGATCCCGGCCAAGCGCCTGATCGCCAACGTCGAAGGCGCGATGAACGCGGTGCTGGTACAGGGCGACGCCGTCGGCGCCACGCTGTACTACGGCAAGGGCGCGGGCGCCGAGCCGACCGCCTCCGCCGTCATCGCCGATCTGGTCGACATCACCCGCCTGCACACTTCCGACCCCGAGCACCGCGTGCCGCACCTCGCTTTCCAGCCCGACCAGGTACGCGACGTGCCGGTGCTGCCGATCGAGGACGTCGTCACTTCCTATTACCTGCGCATGCGGGTCGAGGACAAGCCCGGCGTGCTGGCCGACATCACCCGCATCCTGGCCGACAGCGACATCTCGATCGAAGCGCTGCTGCAGAAGGAAGCGGCGGAAGGCGAATCGCATACCGACATCATCATGCTCACGCACCAGACCGTCGAGCGCAACGCCAACGCTGCGATCGGCCGGATCGAGGCGCTGCCGGTGGTGCAGGGCAAGGTCACGCGCCTGAGGATGGAAGCGCTGCAGTAAGGTCCTGCTTGCGGAACGGCAGCCGTGGCCGGTTCATCGGCCAGGCTGCGACAGGGCTTCGATGCGGGCGGTGGATGCGCCCAGGCCGGTGCTTCCGTCGATAACGACTCTTCCGGAACGCAAGTGCGCTTCTTCGACTTCACCTCCTGGCCCGACCTGCTGCTGACCGTCATCGGCCTTGCGCTGTTCACGCTGATCAGCATGGGTATCCGGCTGGTCATGATGTTCTCGATCCAGCAGCGGCGTGAGCGGGTGAACCGGCAGATCAACGAACGCCTGAAGACGCTGATCGCTGCCTACAAGACGCTGGGTGGCTCCTTCACCGGCACGCTCACCGTCGACCCCACCCACATGCGCGATCTTCGTCGCGAAACCGGTGCGGAGGACGAGGGCGAGAGCGCTGCGCAGCAGGCGTCCAGTTCCGAGCGCACCCGGCGGATTCGGGACGCGGTGGAAGCGGCGCTGTCCGACGTCATCCTGCTCGGTACCGAAGAACAGGTGCGCCTTGCCGCTGCGGCGAGCCGCCAGCTGGTCGCCGGTGAGCACGTCCATACCGACGAGCTGGTCGTCTCCCTGCGTGACTTCATCCGCCAGGCGCTGGATCTGGCGCCGGTCCCGGCCGATGCGGCAATCCCTGCCCAAGGCCCCGCACGGCCGTCGGGCACGGGCGGCCGTGCGGCTGCGGGCGGTGCCCGGGGCGGCGGTGGCGGCGGCATGGGAATGGGTGCAGGCGGAGGAAGCGCGGCTTTCGGCGTGTCCGAGCGTTCAATGCCGGATAGCTAGCCGATGTGGCACGACGGCGGTTACAGCGGGATGCGGCTGCACCGGCGACAGCCGTCAGCCGGGCTTCACGGCCAGGCCGTGCTGCAGCGGGCCATTCGGCTCTGTCTGTTGATCCTGTCCGGCTTCAGCCTGCTGTCCGGCCCGGTGCAGGCCGAAAACGGCGGCAGTCCCCAGGACGTCACCATCGGCGTCCTCGCCTACCAGGGGGAACTGGCAGCAGCGCTGGACTGGGCGCCGCTGACCCGTTTCCTGAACGAACGCGTTCCCGGCTACCGCTTCAATCTCGAACATTTCGACGCCGACAGCCTGCGCGCGGCGATCCGTGAGCAGCGCGTCGATCTTGTCGTCACCAACCCCGGCTACTACGTGGCGATGGAGAACGAGTTCGGCCTGAGCCGGATCGCCACGCTGGATTCCCCGCAGGCGCTGTCACCGGACAAGGGGACCGGTTCAGCGCTGATCGTCCGCAGCGACCGTGCCGACCTGGAGACGCTGGCCGACCTGCGCGGCAAGCGCCTGGCGGCGATGGCGCCGGACGCGTTCGGCGGCTACCTGCTGGTGGTGCGGGAGATGCTGGCGCAGGGTATCGACGCTGAGTCGCATTTCAAGGAAATCCATTTCCTCGGCGTGCCCATGATGCGCATCGTTGCCGCCGTGCAGCGCGGCGAAGCCGATGCCGGCGTGGTGCGCAGCTGCTTCATCGAGCAGGCCGCAGCGCGCGGCGTGCTGCGGCTGGAGGACTTCCGGGTACTCGGCGATCGCCGAAGCGTGGACACCACCGCGGCGGCTTTTCCCTGCGGCCTGAGCACGCCGCTGTACCCGGACTGGCCGATCGCGGTGACGCGCGGCATCGGGCACAGCCTGTCCAAGCAGGTGGCCCAGGCCCTGCTGTCGATGCCTGCCGACACCGGCATGGCGTGGACGGTGCCGGCCGACTACCAGACGGTGCATGAGCTGTACCGCGAACTGCGAACCGGTCCATACGCCCATCTGCGCGATGTCACGCTGGCGGGCCTGCTGCGCCGTTTCTGGCCCGCCTTGCTGGTTCTCGCCCTGGTGCTGACCGCCTGGGGCGTGCATACGGTGCGGGTCGAACACCTGGTGCAGCGCCGCACCGCCGAACTGCGCGCCTCGCTGCGCGCCCGTGACGAAGCCGAGGCGAGGGTGCGCAGCCATCAGGAGCAGATGGAGCACCTGTCCCGCCTGTCCATCCTCGGCGAGCTGTCGGGCAGCCTGGCGCACGAGATCAACCAGCCGCTGACCACCATCGGCAACTATGCCCGCAGCCTGCTGCGCCGGCACGCCGACGGCCGCCTGACCGACGCGGCGGTGGTCGAAGCCTGCGGCGAGATCGGCAGCGAGGCCGAACGGGCCGGCGGCATCATGCGCCGCATCCGCGACTTCGCGCGCAAGCGTACGGCGGTGCGCGAGCCGGCGGACATGCCGGCGCTGGCCGACAGTACACGCAAACTGATCGAAGGCATGCTGCTGCATGCGCCCCTGATCGTCTGCGAGAACGAGCTGCCGCCCGGTTGCGAGGTGCTGGCCGACGGACCGCAGATCCAGCAGGTGCTGCTGAACCTGGTCAAAAACGCGATCGATGCCGGACGAGGGCTGCCGCCGGAACGCCAGGCCGTCACCATCCGCCTGGAAACCGCCGACAAGCGCCTGCTGGTGCATGTCATCGACCAGGGCTGCGGTCTGACGGCGGAGCAGCAATCCCGTCTGTTCGAACCTTTCTTCACCACCAAGCCGGACGGTCTTGGCCTCGGCTTGCCGATCTGCAAGACCATCGTCGAAGCACACGGGGGTCGCCTGTGGGCCGAAAGCAATATACCGTCCGGCATGCGCTTCTCCTTCTCCCTGCCTTGCCATGCCGCTTCAAACTGAAAACCCGGTCGTCTACGTCGTGGACGACGACCCCGCGCTGTGCCGCTCGCTGCGCTTCCTGCTCGAGGCCGAAGGCTGGCCGGTGCGGCTGTTCGGTTCGGCGGAGGAATTCCTTGCCGGCATCGGCGCCTGCAACTGTCCCGAGCATCCCTGCTGCCTGCTGCTCGACATCCGCATGCCGGCGATGAGCGGGCTGGAGCTGCAGCAGGTGCTGCGCGAGCGCGGCTTCGATGCGCCGATCCTGTTCATGACCGGGCACGCCGACGTGTCGATGGCGGTGCAGGCGATGAAATGCGGCGCCTGCGATTTCATCGAGAAGCCTTTCGACGACCAGGCGATCATCGACGCCGTGGCCAAGGCCATCAAGCGCTGTGCCACGATGCTCGACGAAGCGCAGCGGCGCGACGGCGCCCGCGCCGCGCTTGCCCACTTGTCGCCGCGCGAGCAGGAAGTGGCCCACCTGGTCGCGCGCGGCCTGCCCAACAAGCTGATCGCCGCCGAACTGGGCATCAGCGAGAAGACGGTGCATATCCATCGCCAGCACGTGATGGAGAAGGCCGGTATTTCCTCTGCCGCCGAACTGGCGCGGCTCTTCCTGCGCGCGGATCCCGAAGCGCTGGACTGAGCGGCGAGGGGGGCGCTCGAATCCATGCCTGAATGGAAGGACTTTCCATGTCGACAAAGACGGGCCTGCCGTCCGGCCTGAGCTGCATGTTCGTGCCCGTTGCCCCGCAATGCCGGCGTGCGGCGGTGCGCCGGTTTTGTCTCGATACCATCAAGGAGGTTTACGGCACCGGCTATCGCGCCGACTGGCATGCCGATCTCGATCTTCTGGCGGATGAAGGTGCGGGATCATGGTTCGGTTCGTATGAGCGCGGGGCGTTCTGGGCCCTGACGACGGCTGATGGCGGGATCGTCGCCACTGCCGGATTGTATTGCCTTGCCCGCAAGCCGGATCTGGCCGCTGCTTTTTCGGCACGCTACCCGGATGCCGGAAATGTCGCGCAACTGGTGCGTGTCTATGTCGGTGGGAAGCATCGCGGGCAGCGGCTCGGGCGCTGGTTGAGCAGCTTTGCCGAGAGCGAAGCCCGCCGCCTGGGTTTCGAGACGCTTTACCTGCATGCCAGCAGCGATCGATCGGAAGCCATCAGCTTCTGGGAAGGCTCCGGCTTCACGGTCTTTGCAAGCGGTGATGGCACGACGCATTTCGACAAGGCATTGCGTGTGGATCAAGCGAAATCCCATGAATGAAAAGGGCCGGCGTTTCCGCCGGCCCAAGCTCACGCAGGAGAAGTCCTCAAACCCTCGTCAGTAGCGGGCATCCGAAGGCTTGCCGCCCTTGGGCCAGTCCTTGACCTTCGGCGGGAAGTCCGGACGGTCGAAGTGGCTGAACCAGGCTGCCACGTCCACCGCTTCCTGGTCGGTCAGGCCACCCTGGCCGAGCGGGAAGCCGTCGTGGAAGGCGATCGGCATGTTGCGCTTGACGAAGGCCGCGGCGGTGTAGATGCGGGCCATGCCGGCGCCGATGTTGAAGGAGTGGTCGCCGCCCAGCGGCGGGTAGACCCAGCGGCCCCTGGCGTCCTTGATGCCTTCGCCTTCGTCGCCGTGGCAGATCGCGCACTGCTCGGCATAAACCAGCTTGCCGTTCTCGGGGTTCGGCACGATGCTGCGGTCGATCTTGCCGATGCCGCGGCCTTCGACGCGGTCTTCGGGCTTGGTCTCGCGCTTCATCCAGTCGAAGTAGGCGACCATGGCCTTCATCTCCTCGCCTTCCTTGGGCAGCGCCTTGCCGTTCATCGAGCGCAGGAAGCAGCCGTTGATGCGCTCTTCCAGGGTGATTTCGCGGCCTGCGCGGGCGCCGTAGCTGGGGAAGAAGGCCGACACGCCGACATAGGGCGACCCATCGGCGACGGTACCGGCGTTTAGGTGGCAGCTTGCGCAGTTCATCGCCGCGCCGACGTGGTTGGGCAGCATGCGGGCGGAGTCGATGTTCAGGCGGGCGCCGAGCACGAGCTGTTCGGCGTTCGGTTCCTTCAGCATGTCGGCCAGGCGTGGCGTCTCGAACGGCCGCTCGTTGATGCCCTTGGCGCCGAGGTGCTTGCGGCCGTTGGCGATGTCGCTGGCCAGCACTTCACGCGCATCGCCGCGGCCCCAGTTGCGGCGGGTGAAGTTCAGGATGTCGGCGATTTCCTGGTCGCCCAGTTGGGCGAAGGCTGGCATGTACAGCGGGCGCTTGTGGCTTTCGGTCATCGGCGCGCGCCAGCCGGTCAGCATGATGTGGACCAGGGTCGCGGGGTCCTGCGACTGCAGCGTGTGGTTGCCGGCCAGCGGCGGGAACACGTTGGGCACGCCGTTGCCGTTGGCGCGGTGGCAGTCGGCGCAGAACTGCAGGTAGCCCAGGCCGCCGCGGGTGATGAAGATGGTGGTCGGCACGTCGTCTTCCGGTGCCGCGCCCATGCCGGCCGGCAGCGGCACGATGTTGGGCGCCGGGCCCCGGGCGATCTGCATCGGCAGGTCGTCCTTGCCCGGGGGCAGGGACTTCAGATAGACGCCCATCGCGAGCAGGTCTTCGGCCGTCATGTACTGGGTGCTGTGCTGCACCACGTCCACCATGTTGCCCGACACCGTGCCGTGCTTGTTGCGGCCGGTCTTGAGCAGTTCGGCGGTGTCCTCGGGCGTCCACAGGTTGCGCAGGCTCAGCGCGCGCCAGCCTTCGACGGTTTCGCCGGCGAGGAAGCTGTCTCCCGTGCCGCCCTTGTCGCTCATCGTCTTTTCCTGGAAGGCGAAGCCGCGCGGGGTGTGGCAGGCGCCGCAGTGGCCCAGGCTCTGCACGATGTAGGCGCCGCGGTTCCACTGTTCGGACTGCTCGGGATCGGGCTTGAAGGCTTCGTCGTCGAGGAAGAAGGCGTTCCACAGCGACAGGCCCCAGCGCATGCTGTAGGGCCATTGCATGTCGTTTTCCTTGTTCGCCTGCTCGACCGGCTCGACGCCGTTCATCATGTAGGCGTACAGGTCGCGCATGTCCGCTTCCGTCATCCTGGCGTAGGACGGGTAGGGCATCGCCGGGTACAGGTTGTGGCCGTCGGCGGCCACGCCCTTGCGCATCGCGCGGTCGAACTGCTCGAAGCTGTATTGCCCGATGCCGGCCTTTTTGTCGGGCGTGATGTTGGTGGAGTGCAACGTGCCGAACGGCGTCTCCAGCGCCAGACCGCCGGCCATCTGCTTGCCGTCCGGCGCGGTGTGACAGGCGACGCAGTCGCCCATGCGGGCAACGTATTCGCCGCGCTTGATCGCATCGGCGTCGGCCGATGCGGCTGCGGAGGCCAGCAACAGCGAACAGCCGATGCAGGCGGTTCGCAGGATCGCTCGCGTATTCATGGAAAGCTCCCTTTGGCTCATGACGATCTGACTTGCCGGGCAGCTTATTTCCCCGCTATTGGCATGGGTATAAGAAAATTTCCCTAGTGCTGGCCAGACGTCCCTTCGCCCCTTCATTTCCGATGCCCGCTGGCGCGGGTGGACTGGCCCCGGTAAGCTGACCGCCTTTGTCCCGGAGCATGGAACGGAAATGGCAGGCGCAGCGTTGACGAGCACGGTCGATCAGGTCTTCATCGGGCGCGTGCGCCTGATGCTGCCCGAAGGCGAGGCCAGCGGAATCTTCAAGTCGGCGGTCGATGGCCCGGTGCAGCTGGGCCCGACCGGACTGGAGGGAGACGAGCAGGCCGACCTGCGCCACCACGGCGGGCCGGACAAGGCGCTGCATCATTACCCGGCAGAGCACTATGCGCTGCTGGCCGAGGAGTGGCCGCAGTGCGCGGCGATGGTCGGGCCGGGAGTGCTGGGAGAAAACCTCAGCACGCGCGGCCTGACCGAACACGATGTCTGCATCGGCGACGTGCTGCGCATCGGTGAGGCCGAGGTACAGGTCAGCCAGCCGCGCTCGCCGTGCTGGAAGATCGATCTGCGGCTGAAAGTGAAGGACGCTTCGCGCTTCGTCGAGGCTGCAGGGGTGACCGGCTGGTACTACCGGGTGCTGCGCGAAGGCCGCCTGTGCGCCGGCGACGGCATCGAACTGCTCGAACGGCCGAACCCCTGGCTGACGCTGGCCGAGTACTGGGACACGGTGATCGCGCACCGGCCCGATCCTGCGGCACTGCGCCGCATCGCGGCCGCGCCCGGGCTCGCGGCGGACAAGGCCAGCCGCTGGCTGGAGCGGGCGGCCTGGCTGGAGGCGAACGCCGGCTGAAAGCCGGGCGCGCCGAGTGTGGGGCGCCGAGCCGCGAGCGCTTCTGCGGACTCGCGGCTACACTGCTTACATGCACAGCGGCCGCTGGTACCGGCGGCAAACAGGACCGGCTTTCATGGCATTCAAGCTCATCGTCTTCATCGGCATCCTCGTCGCGGTCGCCGTGCTCGGCGTCCGTGCCTATCGTTCCTCGGTGCGGGGTTTCGAGGCGCGGCAGGGCCGTGATGACGACGATGCCTGAATATCAACTCACCAACAGGAGGCAGACATGTCCGATCACGTTCTACAAGCTCGTCGAAATCGTCGGTTCGTCCAGTGAAGGTAGCGATGCCGCGATTCGCAACGCCATCGAGGCTGCGGCGCAGTCCATCCGCCACATCGACTGGTTCGAGGTCATCGAAACCCGCGGCCACGTCGTCGATGGCAAGGTCGCGCACTTCCAGGTCACGCTGAAGATCGGCTTCCGGCTGGAAACCGACTGAATGCTCCAGGTGTTGCCCGCTCAGCCGCCCTGGATCAGGTCGCGGGAGCGGGCACTGCCCTGGTTGAGACCGATGGTGCAGCCGAAGGGATCGAGCAGCATCGCGGCGCGGGCGCCGAAGTCGGTGGTGATCGGGCCGCGATGCCGCACGGCGCCCCTGGCTTCCAGATGACGGATCGCGGCGTCGATGTCCGGCACTTCCCAATACACCGTGGTGCCGCCGACGCCGCCCGGACATTTCGCATCCGCCGGGTGAAAGCCCAGGGTGATGCCGTCCGCGTGAACGAAAGCGTAGCGCGGATTCTCGTGCCGCAGGCTGCCGCCCAGGAGCTCGGCGTACCACGCCGCGGCGGCTTCGATGTCCGGCACGAAGCGGACGATGGACTCGATGCGTCGCAGCATGGCTTCGTCAGCAGCGGGCCTGTTCCATCGCTTCCCGGCTGCATTCGTCCAGCAGGTGCACGATGGAGCGGTAGGGCAGGCCGGTGGCGGCGGTGAGGCCGATCTCGCAGGTCTGGTTGCTGGAGTAGCCGCCGCAACAGCCTGCCGGCACATCGCCGCCCAGCTTGCGCAGCGCGTGAGCGTTCAGTTCGGGCACGACGAAGCCGCGGTCGCCGCCGAAGCCGCAGCATTTGACTTCCGCCGGCAGCGTCACCTGTTCGGCACAGGCGCGAGCGAGCCGGGTGAGCTTGTCTTCGAAACCCATGCGGCGCGCGCTGCAGTTCAGATGCACCAGTACCGGCGAGTTCTTCTTCGCCAGCATCAGGCGCGGCAGCAGGGCGTCGTGGGCGAACTCGACGAGGTCGTACACCGGCAGGCGCTCGCCGAGGAAGGTCTTCATCCGCAGCGAACAGGCGCTGGCATCCAGCACGATGGGGTAGCGGCCGTTCTCGCTGGCAAGGCGCAGCGCGGCTTCCAGTTCGGCCGATTTGCGCTCGGCGTCCTCGGCGAGGCCGCGGCTGGCGAAGGACTGGCCGCAGCACAGTGCATTGACGCCCTCGGGCACGATCGGCGCGTAGCCCGCACGTTCGAGCACGCGGATCACGGTGGCCGACAGCGCATCCTCCGGCGTATCGGCGCCGAACATGCGGCCGGCGCAGGTCGGGAAATAGACCACCTTGTCGCCGTCGGCGCGGGTGGTGCGGCCCAGGGGCTGGGGCCGCGGCATGCCGGCTTTCCATGCGCCGCCGCTGAGGCTGGCGAGGCGCGGCAGGCCGAGCAGGGATTCGGCGGCATGGCCGGCTTTCAGGGCGGTACGGGCCAGCGCCTGGGTGGCGCCGAAATGGTTGGCGGCGACGCGGCCCAGCTTGCGGGCGACCGAGGACAGGTTCTCGCCGCGCACCGCGCGGGTCAGCGCGCCGGTCTCGATGCCGACCGGACAGGCGGTGGCGCACAGGCCGCAGGTGGCACAGGTGTCCAGGCCCATGTAGAGGTAATCCTGGCCGAGTTCGCCGGGCGCTTCGCCTGCCGCCTTGCGCCGCGACAGCTCGCGCCAGCCGACGATGCGCTGGCGTGGCGACAGCGTGAGGCCGTGCGAGGGGCATTGCGGCTCGCAGAAGCCGCACTCGATGCAGCGATCGACCGGCGCGTACAGCTCTCCGGCGGCAGGCATCGGCTTCAGGTGCTTGATGTGGGCCTCGGCATCGTCGTTGATGATGACGCCTGGGTTGAGCAGGCCTTCGGGGTCGAACAGCTGCTTGATCTCCTTCATCAGCGCATAGGCCTGCGCGCCCCATTCCAGCTCGACGAAGGGCGCCATGTTGCGCCCGGTGCCGTGTTCGGCCTTCAGCGAGCCGTCGTACTTTTCCACCAGCAGGGTGCAGAGCTCGTCCATGAAGGCGGCGTAGCGGGCAACTTCGCTGTCGATGCCGAAATCCTGGGTAAACACGAAATGGACGTTGCCTTCCAGCGCATGGCCGAAGATGATCGCCTCGTGGTAGCCATGCTTGGCAAACAGCGCTTGCAGGTCCAGGCAGCAGGCGGCGAGGTCGGGCACCGCGACCGCGACGTCCTCGATGATGACGGTGGTACCGGGCTTGCGCACGGCGCCGACTGCCGGGAAAGTGCCCTTGCGCACGTTCCACAGGCGTGCGATCTCGGTGGCATCGGTGGTGAAGGCGGGCGCTTCGATCAGCGGATGGCGAGCCAGTTCGGCCAGCACGGCATCCATGCGTTCGCCCAGCTCCGCGGCGGACGGCGCCCGCGTCTCGATCAGCAGCGCGGTGACGCCGTCGGCCAGGTCGCGCAGCACAGGCGGCATGCCCGGCTTGTCGGCCACCGCGCGCAGCGAAGCGCGGTCTAGCAGTTCGACCGCATCCACCGGCGCCGACTTCAAACCGGCCACCGCCAGACAGGCGCTCTCCATGCCGGGGAAGAACACCAGCGCGCTGGCCTTGTGGGCGTATTCCGGCACGGTGCGGTAGGTGACGCGGGAAATGAAGCCGAGCGTGCCTTCCGAGCCGATCATCAGGTGGGCAAGGATGTCCACCGGGTCGTCGAAATCGACCAGGGCGTTGAGGCTGTAGCCGGTGGTGTTCTTGATCTTGTACTTGCTGCGGATGCGGGCGCAGAGCGCCTCGTCGGCCCTGATGCCGGCGGACAGCGCGGCCAGGCGTTCGAGCAGTGTCGCATGGCTGCCGCGGAAGGCCGCGACGCTGGCCGCATCGGCGGTGTCGAGCAGGCTGCCGTCGGCCAGCAGCACGCGGATCGCGGCCAGCGTGTTGTAGCTGTTCTGCGCCGTGCCGCAGCACATGCCGCTGCTGTTGTCGGCGGCGATGCCGCCGATCTTCGCGGCATTGATCGATGCCGGGTCGGGGCCGATCTTGAGGCCTAGCGGCGCCAGCCGGCGGTTGACCTCGGCGCCGATGATGGCCGGTCCGGCTTCCACGGCGCTGCCGTCGGCAGCGATCCTACAGGATGCCAGGCCTTCGCCGAGCAGCACCAGCACGCCGTCGGTGACTGCCTGGCCGCACAGGCTGGTGCCGGCGGCGCGGAAGGTGACCGGCCTGCGGTGACGGCTGGCGAGGTGCACGACCTCGCGCACCTCATCCTCGCTATCGACGACGGCGACGACCTCCGGGATCAGGCGGTAGAAGCTGCCGTCCGTACCGTAGGCCAGGCGGCGCAGTTCGTCGGTGATCACGCGTTCGGCGGGCAGCCGGCGGCGCAAGGCTTCGATCAATGCGGACATGAGGGCGCTCCTGGCAATGAGAAGATAAACAGCTGTGCGCGATGCTCCCTCGCTGGCAAGGCATCGCGCCCGCGGTAACGTTTTGCGTCAGGCCTGCACGCCAGTGAGCTGGTGCAGACGGGCGACGGTCTCGCCATCGAGTCCCAGCCCGCGCGCAAGCTGGCGCAGGTAGGCCACTTCGGCTTCGGTGTCAATGTCGATCGCCAGCAGCGAGGCACCATAGATCTGAGCCGCGACCGCCTGGTTGGGCACGGCTGCGATCAGGGCCTCCAGATCCAGCGGGCGATGCAGCTCGTTCACGACGAACTGCTTCTCCGCCGCAGTGACGCCGTCTTCGCTGATCTTGCCGACGATGCGCTGGATTTCGCTTTCGTCCACCTCGCCATCGGCCTTGGCTGCCGAGATCATCGCGCGCAGCACAAGCTGTTCGGTCTCGGGCGAGGTCATCGTTGCCACCATCGCGGCTTCGGCCTGGGGCGTGGCCACTTCTGCGGTGAAGCCCGCCGCCGACGCACGCGAACTCTGCTGCCAGTTTTTCAATGCCGCCATCGCCAGCGTGGCGAGGATGGCCATGCCGGTGCCGCCGAGCGGGTTGCCCGAGCCGGCGCGGCTGGCGCCGCCGCTTCCGCCACTCAGCATGCCGCCGAGCAGATCGCCCAGGCCGCCGCCGGCGCCGCCACGGCCGCCTGCCGCGCCGCCCAGCACGCCGCCGAGCAGGTCGCCCAGGCCACCCATCCCGCCGGTGCCGCGCGCCGCACCCTGGCCGCCGCCGAGCACGCTGCCGAGCACGTCCGCCAGGCCGCCGCCCGCAGCGCCGCGACCGCCGCCGCCCGCGCCCAGCACGGTGCCGAGCAGATCGCCAAGGCCGCCGGCGCCGCCCAGCCCGGACGAACCGAGGGTGTGATCGAGCCTCGAACGGCTCTGGCTGGCCATGCCTTGCTGCAGGATCTGGCCGATGATGTTGCCGAAACTCATGGTGTTCTCCGGTTTTTGTCGTTTAGCGCAGCGATTGTAGCCGTCTGACAGGGTTGCAACGGTATGTCGGGCGTCGCAGCATTCGTTAAAATCGCATGTTTGCGCCCGGATGCTTCGTCCGGTCCGATTCCAGCCCAGTCTCCGAGGACTTCCTCCGTGAAATACATCTCCACCCGAGGCCACGCCGGCCAGCCTGCCAACCCCGAGTTCTGCGACATCCTGCTCGGCGGCCTTGCACCCGATGGCGGGCTGTACTTGCCCGAGACCTACCCTCAGGTGACGCGCGCCGAACTCGATGCCTGGCGCAATCTCTCCTACGCCGAGCTGGCGTTCGCCATCCTGTCGAAGTTCGTCACCGACATCCCGCCGGCCGACCTGAAGGCGATCTGCGACAAGACCTACACCGCCGAGGTTTACTGCCACGTGCGCGAGGGCGACAAGGCCGGCGATATCACGCCGGTGCACTGGCTGGAAGAGGGCAGGCTGGGTTTGCTGGAGCTGTCCAACGGCCCGACGCTGGCCTTCAAGGACATGGCGATGCAGCTGCTCGGCAACCTGTTCGAGCATGTGCTGGCCAAGCGCGGCGAGACGATCAACATCCTCGGCGCAACCTCGGGCGACACCGGCTCGGCGGCGGAGTACGCGATGCGCGGCAAGCGCGGCGTGCGCGTGTTCATGCTGTCGCCGCACGGCAAGATGAGCGCCTTCCAGCGCGCGCAGATGTATTCGCTGCAGGACGACAACATCTTCAACATCGCCGTCACCGGCATGTTCGACGACGCCCAGGACATCGTGAAGGCGGTGTCGAACGACCATGCCTTCAAGGCGAAGCACAAAATCGGTGCGGTCAATTCGATCAACTGGGCGCGTGTCGCGGCGCAGATCGTCTATTACTTCAAGGGCTATTTCGCTGCGACGAAGAGCAATGACGAGCAGGTCGCGTTCTGCGTGCCCTCAGGCAACTTCGGCAACATCTGCGCCGGCCACATCGCCCGCCAGATGGGCCTGCCGGTGGCGAAGCTGATCCTTGCCACCAACGAGAACGACGTGCTCGACGAATTCTTCCGCACCGGCGTCTACCGCCCGCGCAAGGCCGCCGAGACCCACGTCACCTCCAGCCCGTCGATGGACATCTCCAAGGCGTCCAACTTCGAGCGCTTCGTCTTCGACCTGGTCGGGCGCGAGCCGCAGAAGGTCGCCGCGCTGTGGGCGGAAGTCGATGCCGGCCGTCCCTTCGATCTGTCGGCCTCGGAAGAATTCGCCCGCATCGGCGACTTCGGCTTCACTTCGGGCGCCAGCAGCCACGCCGACCGCCTGGCGACCATCCGCAAGGTTTACGAGCAGTACGGCGTGATGATCGACACCCACACCGCCGACGCCGTCAAGGTCGCCTGGGAGCGCGCCGCCGAAGTCCCCGCCGGCGTGCCGGTGCTGGTGCTGGAAACCGCGCTGCCGGTCAAGTTCGCCGAAACCATCGTCGAGGCGCTGGGGCGCGAGCCGGAGCGTCCCGCCGACCTCGAAGGCATCGAAAAGCTGCCGCAGCGCGTCGAGGTGATGGCGCCGGACGTGGATGCGGTGAAGGGTTTCATCACCGAGCGCGTCTGAGCTTGCAAGCGCCGTGGAGTCCCGGCTCTGCGGCGCTCTCGCGGTACCGCTTGCGCTTGAAGGGGGGTCAGGCCGGCTCGGCTTGTGGATCGTAGATGAAGCCGAGGCGATCCGCTGCCGCCTGCCGTCCTTCAGCCAGTGATTGCAGCGCCAGGCCTTTCCATCGCAGTTGGGGCTCAACTGCACCCGAGATCAGCGCAGTCAAGGCTTCCTCGTCAGCGATTTCGCCTGCCGAGTCGCGGACTTCGCCCAGCAGCATCGCCAGATCGCGATCGTCCAGCGCAGCAGGGCCGGCGTCGGTGGCGAGAAACAGCCGCCCTTCGGCGTCGAGCAGCAGTGGGCTGGTCGCTGTTACCGCACGCCCGGTATGAGTGAGAAAGTTGCCATCGGTTTGCAGTCGCAGCACCCAGGGGGCACTTTCCAGCGCGACGTAAACCCGCTGGGGGCCGTTGTTCACCAGCCAGTTGCCTTCGCCGTCGTGGGAGTAGTTGGCATTCAGGAAAGCGATCAAGCCGGGATGGGAGATCGCTTCGCCCTTCAGGCGCCAGCGGCCGCGGGCGTCGAGCGACAGCCAGCCGTAGCAGGCCGGCACCATCGGCCAGGACGGCAGGGAAGCGCTGGCGTCGTCGTCGGCCATCGGCTGAGGCTCAGGCCTCGGCTTCGACGTGGCGGAGCGAGAGGTCGAGCGCGCGCACGTCCTTGGTCAGCGTGCCGATCGAGATGCGGTCGACGCCGGTTTCGGCGATGGCCCGTACCCGCTCCAGGCTGACCCCGCCGGAAGCTTCCAGCTCAGCGCGCCCGGCGTTGATGGCGACGGCTTCGCGCATGTCGTCCAGGCTCATGTTGTCGAGCAGCACCATCTTCACACCGGCATCCAGCGCTTCCATCAGTTCGTCGAGGTTTTCGACTTCGACCTCGATGAAGACATTCGACGGGGCGATCAAGCGCGCCTGCTCGACCACTTCGCGGATGCCGCCAGCGGCGATGATGTGGTTTTCCTTGATCAGGATGCCGTCGTAGAGGCCGACCCGGTGATTGGTGCCGCCGCCGATCGCGACCGCGTACTTCTGTGCCAGGCGCAGGCCGGGCAGGGTCTTGCGGGTGTCGACGATCCTGGCTCTTGTGCCGGCCACGGCATCGACGAAGCGGCGCGTCACCGTGGCGGTGCCGGACAGCAGCTGCAGGAAGTTCAGTGCGGTGCGCTCGGCGGTCAGCAGCACTTGCGCACGCGCGATGATGTCGCACAGCACGTCGCCGGCCTTGACCACGTCGCCGTCGCGGACGCGCCAGTCCACGACGGCTGCCGGGCTGAGGGCGGCGAAGGCGGCATCGAACCATGCGGTACCGCAGATCACCGCATCCTCGCGGGTGACGACGCGGCCGCGGGCCTCGGTATCGGGTGCGATCAGGCGCGCAGTCAGGTCGCCGGTGCCGATGTCCTCGGCCAGGGAGGCGGCGATGTTGCGCTGGATTTCGACGCGAAGCTGTTCAGAGAGCATGGCGGTGAGCGGGCAGGTGACAGGAGGCGCGATTCTAGCATCGCGCCCGGGGCAGGCCGGGGCGGCGGTGCCGGGATCAGTGCTTGCCCAGCGTTATCAACGGGCGCGAATCACGCTGGTTGTCGCGGTTCGTGTCCTGCTGCGCTTCGACGATCCAGCCGTTGAACATGCCGCGGGCGGCGACGATGGTTTCGCTGGCGCTCAGGCCGATCGGGCCGATGCCTTCACGCGCCAGGCGATCTGCCGCTGCGCCATGCAGGTGCACGGCCGCGACCAATGCCGACTCGGCGGGCCAGCCCTGGGCGAGCAGGCCGGCGACGAGGCCGGTGAGCACGTCGCCCATGCCCGCGCTGGCCATGCCGGGGTGACCGCTGGTATTGATGAACCAGCGGCAGTCGGGCGTGGCGATGATCGAGCCGCAGCCTTTCAGCACCGTCAGGGCCCGGTAGCGGCGAGCGATGGCGAGAGCGGCCTGCAGCCGGTCGGCCTGTACTGCCGCAGTGCCGATGCCCAGCATGCGTCCGGCCTCGGCCGGATGCGGTGTCAGCACGGTCGGCATCTGCCGGGCGGCAAGCTGGTTCTGCAGCGCGGCATCGTTGCCGATCAGGTTCAATGCATCGGCGTCCAGCACGAGCGGGATGTCGCGGGCGAGGGCTGCGGCCAGTTGTGCGGCAGCATTGGCATCGGTGCCCAGGCCGGGGCCCACCGCCAGCGCACTCAGGCGTGCCGGGAGCTGCGCGGCGCGGCGCAGCATGAGTTCGGGGTGCGAGAAGTTCACCGCCGGGCCGTTGGGATCGAGCAGGCCGACATACACCCGGCCGGTACCCAGCCATTGGGCCGCACGTCCGGCCAGCAGCGCTGCACCGACCATGCCGGCATTGCCGCCGAGGATGCCGGCATCGCCGTACAGGCCCTTGTGGCTGTTGCGCGGCCGGCGCACCAGCAGGTTGCGGAACAGCGCGGGCGTGATCGCATGGCCGGCGGCGGGCAGCCAGGCCGGTGCGTCGATGTCCAGCCGCTGCACGCTGATGTCGCCGCAGTAGTCCGGGCCGTCGTTGGTCAGCAGGCCGGGCTTGAGCGAAATGAAGGTCGTCGTGTGGGTGGCGCAAAAGGTCGTGCCGAGTGGCTGGCCGGTGTCGGCGTCGAGGCCGCTGGGCACGTCGAGCGCCATGCGCGGCGAAGGTTGGGCGTTCAGGGTCTGGATCCAGGCCGCGTAACGGCCTTCGATGCCGCGCTTGAGGCCGATGCCGAAGATCGCATCCACCACCAGGGCCCAGCCTTGTGCCGGTGCCGCTGGCAGGTCGGAAATGGTCTGGCCGCCTGCGGCGAGGAAGTCGGCGTAGGCCTTGGCGGCCTCGGCGGGCAGATTCTGCGCATCGGCGGCGAAGGCGACCTGCACTTCGCGCCCGGCCTGAGCCAACTGGCGGGCCATGACGAAGCCGTCGCCGCCGTTGTTGCCTGGCCCGCAGGCGATCAGGATCGGCCCCGGGCGATCCATGATCAGGCGTACCGCGTCTTCGGCAGCGGCGCGGCCGGCCCTTTCCATCAGCGGCGGACGTGCGCTGGGGATGAGCTTGCCTTCGATTTCTCGGATGCCGGCGACGGGGTAGATCGGTAGGGCGGACAGGAACATGATGGGCGCGCCGTCAGGTAAAGGGGAAATTGTAAGGCGCGCTGCGGTGCAGCGTGAACGTCCGTTGCGGCTTATTCGCCGCTGAACCTGCTGAAACACCGGGGCGGTCACGTGCCGCCCCGGCGATCCTTTCTGCTGTGTTGCCCGAGGGGCACTGGTCAGAAGCGGCAGCTGAAACTGGCCGCGAAATTGCTGCCGGTCAGGTCGGGCAAGGCTAAGCTCGAGGGACGATACACGGTGTCGTCGTGCGCGCGATTCCTGCGTTCGACGGCGGTCAGCAGGGCTTCGATGCCATAGCCCGGCCGGTAGCGGCCGCCGATCCGGCTTTCGGCTGGCCGTCCGGTTTCCTCGATCAGCCGACCATCCTGGCGGGGTCGATCCAGCGGTCGAAATCTTCCGCCGAGACGTAGTCCAGCGCCAGCGCGGCTTCACGCAGGCTGCTGCCTTCCTTGTGGGCCTTCTTGGCGATCTGCGCGGCCTTGTCGTAGCCGATGTGCGGATTCAGCGCGGTGACCAGCATCAGCGAGCGTTCGACCAGTTCGGTGATGCGGGCGCGGTTCGGTTCGATGCCGGCGGCGCAGTGGTCGTTGAAGCTGTTCATGCCGTCGGCGAGCAGGCGCACGCTCTGCAGGAAGTTGTGGATGACCATCGGGCGGAAGACGTTGAGCTCGAAGTTGCCCGAGGCGCCGCCGATGTTGATGGCGACGTCGTTGCCCATGACCTGGGCGGCGAGCATGGTCATCGCCTCGCTCTGGGTCGGGTTGACCTTGCCCGGCATGATCGAGGAGCCGGGCTCGTTTTCCGGGATCGAGATCTCGCCGAGGCCGCTGCGCGGGCCGCTGGCGAGCCAGCGCACGTCGTTGGCGATCTTCATCAGGCTGGCGGCGAGGGTCTTGAGTGCGCCGTGGGCATGCACCAGCGCGTCGCAACTCGCCAGGGCCTCGAACTTGCTGGGGGCGGTGACGAAATCCTGGCCGCTGAGGCGGGTGATCTCGGCGGCGACGGCTTCGGCATAGCCCTTGGGCGCGTTGAGCCCGGTGCCGACCGCAGTGCCGCCCAGCGCCAGTTCGCCCAGGTGTGGCAGCGCGGCGCGCAGGTGGCGCTCGCCGTGGGCGAGTTGCGCGGCCCAGCCGGAGATTTCCTGCCCCAGCGTCAACGGCGTGGCGTCCTGCAGGTGGGTGCGGCCGATCTTGACGATGTCGGCGAAGGCGCGGGATTTGTCTTCCAGCGTGGTGCGCAGCCGGGCCAGCGCCGGCAGCAGCTTCTGGGCGATTGCCAGCGTGGCGGCGACGTGCATCGCGGTGGGGAAGACGTCGTTGCTCGACTGGCTGCGGTTGACGTCGTCGTTGGGGTGGACGAGGCGCGCTTCGCCGCGTTCGCCGCCGAGCAGTTCGCTGGCGCGGTTGGCGAGCACTTCGTTGAGGTTCATGTTGGTCTGCGTGCCTGAGCCGGTCTGCCAGACGGCGAGCGGGAATTCGTCCGGGTGCTTGCCGGCGAGCACTTCGTCGGCGGCGGCGATGATGGCGTCGGCCTTCTCGGCGGGCAGCAGGCCCAGGCCGTGGTTGACCCGCGCGGCGGCGCGCTTGACCAGGGCGAGGGCGTTGATGAGTTCGGTGGACTGGCGCTCGGTGGAGATGGCGAAGTTGATCAGCGAGCGCTGGGTCTGCGCGCCCCACAGGCGGTCGGCGGGGACGTCGATCGGGCCGAAGGTGTCGTATTCCTGGCGTGTGCTCATATGGGCGATGCTCCTGTTGGTGAAGTGAGAGGCGGGCGTTCGCTGGCGCCGCCTCGAGTGAGGTGAGTTGTGGAAAGACCGCTCAGTCGAAAGGAGGGTCCGGACTGTCGAGCTGGAAAGATGAGGACAGATCCAGATTGGCAATGCGCCATCGAAGAGCGGCCAGCCGTGCTTTCTGCTGCGGACTGAAGGCGCAGCCGGCCAGTTGCGCCATGGGGTGGTGCAGATGGTCGAGGCACAGGTGGCGCCAGTGATTGGGCAGAGCGCGGTCGGCGGCGGTGCTGGCCAGCAGTTCGGCTGCGCGCCAGTACGCTTCCCAGGCCGGTATCCGTGCTCGGCGTACCAGCGCATCGGCTTCGGCGAGGTAGTGCGGGATCAGGCGCGGCTCATCCGGCAGCAGTGCGCAACGGATGCGGATCGCGGCCCAGAGCCAACGCTGTTTGCGGTCGAGATGTGGAGGCATGAGGCCGTCGCAGGATCATTGTCAAAGTAATGAGAATCATTATTGTCAATGAGGCCGCGATAAACAAGCCCAATGGCAAAAACCGTCTATCGGGGCGCGTCAGCCGGTGTCGCCTGCGCGGCGCTTCGCGCTGCGTATCTCGGCCGTCAGTTCGACCTGGCCGTCGGTCCCGACCGTCTCCAGGCGCACGGTGAAACCCCACAGCCGGGCCAGGTGCTTCATGACTTCACCAGTTGAGTCTCCCAGCGGACGGCGCTTGTGCTGCTGGTGGCGCAGCGTCAGCGAACGGTCGCCGCGCAGGTCAACGTTCCAGACCTGTACGTTGGGTTCCCGCGCGCCGAGGTTGTAGTGGTCGGAGAGGACGTCGCGTACGTGGCGGAAGCCGTCCTCGTCGTGGATGGCCGAGACCTTCAGTTTGTGCTCGCGGTCGTCGTCGAGCACCGCGAACATGCGGAAGCCGCGCATGACCTTGGGTGAAAGGTATTGGGCGATGAAGCTTTCGTCCTTGAAATTGCGCATCGCGAAATCGAAGGTCTCGAGCCAGTCGCTGCCGGCGATCTCGGGGAACCAGCGGCGGTCTTCGTCGTCCGGGTGCTCGCAGATGCGGCGGATGTCCTGCCACATCGCGAAACCGAGCGCGTAGGGGTTGATGCCGTTGTACCAGGCGGCGTTGTAGGGCGGCTGGTGCACCACGTTGGTGTGCGACTGCAGGAATTCGAGCATGAAGCTGTCGGCGAGCAGGCCGTCGTCGTACAGGTGGTTGAGCAGGGTGTAGTGCCAGAAAGTGGCCCAGCCTTCGTTCATGACCTGGGTCTGGCGCTGGGGGAAGAAGTACTGCGCGATCTTGCGCACGATGCGCACGATCTCGCGCTGCCAGGGTTCGAGCAGCGGGGCGTTTTTCTCGATGAAATAGAGCAGATTCTCCTCGGGTTCGGCCGGGAAGCGGCTCGACGGTTCGGGGCGGGCATGGATGTCGTGCGCCGGCAGCGTGCGCCAGAGTTCGTTGACCTGGCTCTGCAGATATTCTTCGCGTTCCTGCTGGCGGAGTTTTTCCTTGGCGAGCGAGAGCTTGGGCGGGCGCTTGTAGCGGTCCACGCCGAGGTTCATCAGCGCATGGCAGGCGTCGAGCAGGTTTTCGACCTCTTCCTCGCCGTGGCGCTCCTCGCATTCGCTGATGTAGTTCCGCGCGAAGATCAGGTAGTCGATGATGGCGTCGGCGTTGGTCCAGGTGCGGAAGAGGTAGTTGCCCTTGAAGAAGCTGTTGTGGCCGTAGGCGGCATGGGCGATCACCAGGCCCTGCATCGTCAGGGTGTTTTCCTCCATCAGGTAGGCGATGCAGGGGTTGGAGTTGATGACGATCTCGTAGGCCAGCCCCATCTGGCCGCGGCGGTAGCCCTTCTCGGTGGCGAGGAATTGCTTGCCGAAGGACCAGTGGTGGTAGTTCACCGGCATGCCGACCGAGGCGTAGGCGTCCATCATCTGCTCGGCGGTGATGATCTCGATCTGCACCGGGTACGTGTCGAGCCGGTAGTGGGCGGCGGCGCGGGCGATTTCGGCGTGGTAGCGGTCGATGCTCTCGATCGACCATTCCGAGCCGCGCGGCAGGGGCTCGGGCTTGCGGATAGTCGTGGTCGTCATAGGATCGTCTTCTTGAACAGTTCGCGGAACACCGGGTAGATGTCGGCCGGCGACTCGATCCGCTGCATCGCGAAGTGGGGCTGTTCGTCGGCGATGCGGGCGTATTCGCGCCACAGGTTCTGCGGCTCGCCGGCGGTGATCTCGATGTAGGCGAAGTACTGGCACCACGGCAGGATGTCGCGGCCGAGCAACTGGCTGCACAGCGGCGAGTCGTTGTCCCAGTTGTCGCCGTCCGAAGCCTGCGCGCCGTAGATGTTCCACTGGCCGTTGGCGTAGCGCTGGCGCAGGATGTCGCGCATCAGCAGCAGCGCGCTGGATACAACGGTGCCGCCGGATTCGCGCGAGTGGAAGAATTCGTCCTCGTCGACTTCCTTGGCCACGGTGTGATGGCGGATGAAGACGACTTCGATGTGTTCGTAGCTGCGCGTCAGGAACAGGTAGAGCAGCATGAAGAAGCGCTTGGCGGTGGATTTTCGCTCCTCGCTCATCGAGCCGGAGACGTCCATCAGGCAGAACATCACGGCCTGGGTGGTGGGGCAGGGCACGCGGATGCGGTTGTTGTAGCGCAGGTCGAAGCGCTCGATGAAGGGAATCTGCTCGATCTTTTCGCGCAGCTTTCCAATTTCCTCGCGCAGCGCGCGGGCTTCGTCGCCGTCTTCGCAGCTTTCGTCGCCATTGCAGCGGGCCAGCAGTTCGTCGAGCTGCTGCTGGAGTTGACGCAGCCTGCCGGCGTAGGGCGAACCGAGCGCGAGCCGGCGGCCGAGCGCGCTGCGCATCGAGCGGATGATGTTGATGTTGGCCGGCACGCCGTCGGCGGTGAAGCCGGCACGCTGGGTCTTGTAATCGGTGACCTTGGCCAGTTGGGTGCGGACCAGGCGCGGCAGTTCGAGATCTTCGAAGAACAGGTCGAGGAATTCCTCGCGCGAGAGCTGGAAGACGAACTCGTCCTCGTGCTCGCCCTCGTTGCTCGCCTTGCCCTGGCCGGCGCCGCCCGCGCCGCCGCCGAGCGGGCGGTTGATCAGGTCGCCGGCGCCGAACTGGTCATTGCCGGAAAAGACCTGCTCCCAGATTCCGCCCTTGCCATGATGCAGCGAAGGCTCGGACAGGTCGCGCGCGGGGATGGCGACTTCCTCGCCATTCTCAAGGTCGCGGATCGAGCGGCCCTCGATCGCGCCGGACACCGCCTTGCGGATCTGCTGCTTGAAGCGACGCATGAAGCGCTGGCGGTTGACCGCGCTCTTGTTCTTGCTGTCGAAGCGTCGATCGATGATGCGGACCATGCCTCCTCCTCGGGCCGAAGCCGGCAATGGTGCGCGCCATGGCAGGCGCGCACCTCATCCACACGGGGTCATGACGACTTGCGTACGCGCAGATACCATTCGCACAGCAGGCGCACCTGCTTTTCGGTGTAGCCCTTCTCGATCATGCGGTCGACGAAGTCCTGGTGCTTCTTCTGCTCGTCGGCGCTGGCCTTGGCGTTGAAGCTGATCACCGGCAGCAGATCCTCGGTGTTGGAGAACATCTTCTTCTCGATCACCGCGCGCAGCTTTTCGTAGGAAGTCCAGCTCGGGTTGCGGCCGTCGTTCTTGGCGCGGGCGCGCAGCACGAAGTTGACCACCTCGTTGCGGAAGTCCTTCGGGTTGCTGATGCCGGCCGGCTTCTCGATCTTCTCCAGTTCGTCGTTGAGCGCGCCGCGGTCGAGGATCTCGCCGGTGTTCGGGTCTCGGAACTCCTGGTCCTGGATCCAGAAGTCGGCATAGGTCACGTAGCGGTCGAAGATGTTCTGGCCGTACTCCGAGTAGCTTTCGAGATAGGCGGTCTGGATTTCCTTGCCGATGAACTCCGCGTAGCGCGGCGCCAGGTATTCCTTGATGTAGCCCATGTAGCGCGCTTCGCTCTCGGCCGGGAACTGCTCGGCCTCGATCTGCTGTTCGAGCACGTACATCAGGTGCACCGGGTTGGCGGCGACTTCGCGGTGGTCGAAGTTGAACACCTTTGACAGCGCCTTGAAGGCGAAGCGGGTGGATAGCCCGGTCATGCCTTCGTCGACGCCGGCATAGTCGCGGTATTCCGGGTAGCTCTTGGCCTTGGGGTCGGTGTCCTTGAGGTTCTCGCCGTCGTAGACGCGCATCTTGGAGAAGATGCTGGAGTTTTCCGGCTCCTTCAGCCGCGACAGCACCGAGAACTGCGCCATCATCTTCAGTGTGTCGGGCGCGCAGGGCGCTTCGGACAGCGAGCTGTGGGCCAGCAGCTTCTCGTAGATGCGGATTTCGTCCGACACCCGCAGGCAGTAGGGCACCTTGACCGTGTAGATGCGGTCGAGGAAGGCCTCGTTGTTGCGGTTGTTCTTGAACGCGACCCATTCGGATTCGTTCGAGTGCGCCATCACGATGCCGTCGAAGGGGATTGCGCCGAAGCCTTCCGTGCCCTTGTAGTTGCCTTCCTGGGTCGCGGTGAGCAGCGGATGCAGGACCTTGATCGGCGCCTTGAACATCTCGACGAATTCGAGCAGGCCGCGGTTGGCCAGGCACAGACCGCCGGAGTAGCTGTAGGCGTCGGGGTCGTCCTGCGAATACTGTTCGAGCTTGCGGATGTCGACCTTGCCGACCAGCGAGGAGATGTCCTGGTTGTTCTCGTCGCCCGGCTCGGTCTTGGCGACCGCGATCTGGCGCAGCACCGAAGGCATCAGCTTGACGACGCGGAACCGGGTGATGTCGCCGCCGAACTCGTGCAGGCGCTTGACCGCCCATGGGCTCATGATGGTGTCGAGGTAGCGGCGCGGGATGTGGAAGTCGTCCTCGAGGATGCGGCCGTCTTCCTGGGCGTCGAACAGGCCGAGCGGCGACTCATGCACCGGCGAGCCCTTGACGGCGTAGAAGGGGATCCTCTCGATCAGCGACTTCAGCTTCTCCGCCAGCGAGGATTTGCCGCCGCCGACCGGGCCGAGCAGGTAGAGGATCTGCTTCTTCTCCTCCAGACCCTGCGCGGCGTGGCGGAAGTAGGAGACGATCTGCTCGATCGCCTCTTCCATGCCGTAGAAGTCGCGGAAGGCCGGGTAGAGCCGGATGAGCTTGTTGGAGAAGATGCGCGAGCGGCGCGGGTCGAGGCGGGTGTCGACCAGTTCGGGCTCGCCGATCGCGGCCAGCATGCGTTCCGCGGCCGAGGCGTAGGCCATGCGGTCGCTGCGGCAGAGTTCGAGATACTCCTGCAGCGACATTTCCTCTTCGCGTGACGCCTCGAAGCGGGCCTGGTAAGCATTGAAGATGGACATGGCAATCTCCCTGACGATCGATGCGAGGGGTGCGTGCCTGATGATACGCGCCCGGTGTCCTGCCAACTGCATCCAGCCTGTATGAGGGTGAGCACAGGCGCGCTTGCGCGCTGGCCAGCTCTGTAGCATCAGAGGCTCCGTGTGGGTGCGAGTTCCGCGCCAGACGCCTGTTTTGCGGTGTTTCCACGCGGTTTTCGTGTCCGGTGTCACGGTCTTGTCCGGTCCCCAAGCGAGACGCGGGCGCTGTGCTAGAATCCCGCCTTTCGTTCAACGCGTTTGCGCTGGCGACGTGTGCGTGCGTCCTTGTCCAGGATGCATGCCGACGCCGGCGAGAACGGTTTTTTTGACTTCTCAGGATCGACCCAATGGAGCAGAACCAGGTAACCCCGAGCGCGCTCGAGCGCCGTATCGACATCGCCGTTTCGCTGGCAGACATCGAGAAAGAGGTGGATGCCCGCCTCAAGCGCATGGCGCGTACGGTGAAGATGCCGGGGTTCCGCCCGGGCAAGGTGCCGATGAAGATCGTCGCCCAGACGCATGGCGGCCAGGCACGCGGCGAAGCGGTCGGTGCCGCGGTCGAGAAGGCCCTCGGCGACAAGGTGCGCGAGCAGAACCTGCGCATGGCCGGCTACCCGAGCATCGAGCCGAAGGAAGGCGCCGCCGAAGGCACGCTGGAATTCAGCGCCGTGTTCGAGGTTTACCCGGAGGTCGCCGTCGGTGATCTGGCCGGCCAGCAGATCGAACGCCCGGCGCTGGCGGTCGGCGATGCCGAAGTCGATAAGACTCTCGACGTGCTGCGCAAGCAACGCACCTCCTTCACTGCCGCCGACCGTGCCGCTGCCGAAGGCGACCGCGTCGTGATCGACTTCACCGGCCGCAAGGATGGCGAGGTGTTCCAGGGCGGCCAGGCCGAAGACTTCCCCTTTGTCATCGGTGCTGGTGCCATGCTGAAGGACTTCGAGACCGCCGTTACCGGCCTGAAAGCAGGCGAGAGCAAGACTTTCGACATGACCTTCCCTGAGGACTACCACGCTGCCGATCTGGCCGGCAAGACCGTCCAGTTCGAGATCAAGGTCAAGCAGGTCGAAGGCCCGGTGCTGCCCGAGATCGACGCCGACTTCGCCCGTTCGCTGGGCGTGGCCGACGGTGACGTCGCCAAGCTGCGCGAAGAGGTCAAGGGCAACCTCGAGCGCGAGGTCAAGCGCCGCATCCAGGCCAAGGTCAAGGAACAGGTGATGAACGCGCTGATCGCCGTGACCCCGATCGAAGTGCCGAAGGCGCTGGTGCAGTCCGAGTCGCAGCAACTGGCCGAAAACGCCCGCCGCGACCTGGAGATGCGCGGCATGAAGACCAAGGACATTCCGGTCGATCCGTCCTGGTTCGCCGAGCAGGCCGAGCGCCGCGTCCGCCTGGGCCTGATCATGGCCGAACTGGTCAAGACCAACGAACTGCACGCCAAGCCCGAGCAGGTCCGCGCGCTGGTCGAGGAAATGGCGCAGAGCTACGAGGATCCGTCCGAACTGGTGCGCTGGTACTACGCCCAACCCGAGCGCCTGGCCCAGGCCGAGGCCGTGGTGATCGAGGACAATGTCGTCGCCTGGGTCAGCGAAAAGGCCCAGACCACCGACAAGGACGTGACTTTCGACGAACTGATGGGCAACGCGGCCTGAGTCCGCAAAGGGTCTGACCAATGATGCAAGGAACACCCCAGCACAGCAGCGACTGGAACCCGGTCGGCCTCGGCCTGGTGCCGATGGTGGTCGAACAGAGCGGTCGCGGCGAGCGCGCCTACGACATCTATTCGCGCCTTCTGAAGGAGCGGGTGGTGTTCCTGGTCGGGCCCGTCAATGACGTGACCGCCAACCTGATCGTCGCCCAGTTGCTGTTCCTCGAATCCGAGAATCCGGACAAGGACATCTCGTTCTACATCAATTCGCCCGGCGGTTCGGTCACCGCCGGCATGGCGATCTACGACACCATGCAGTTCATCAAGCCGAACGTCAGCACGCTGTGCATCGGCCAGGCGGCGAGCATGGGCGCCTTCCTGTTGGCGGCGGGCGAGAAGGGCAAGCGCTTCATCCTGCCCAACTCGCGCGTCATGATCCACCAGCCGCTGGGCGGCTTCCAGGGCCAGGCCTCGGACATCGAGATCCATGCCCGCGAAATCCTCTACCTGCGTTCGCGCCTGAACGAGATGCTGGCCAGGCACACCGGCCAGCCGCTCGAGCGCATCGAGAAGGACACCGACCGCGACAACTTCATGTCAGCCGCGGCGGCGGTCGAGTACGGGCTGGTTCAACAAGATCCTGACCAGCCGCGACGACACCTGATTCAGGAGAACCCCCACATGACGGACAAGAAGGCTGGCGGCGACAACAAGCTGCTGTACTGCTCCTTCTGCGGCAAGAGCCAGCACGAGGTGCGCAAGCTGATCGCCGGCCCTTCGGTCTTCATCTGCGACGAATGCATCGAACTGTGCAACGACATCATCCGTGACGAGATCGTCGGCGCCGCAGATCCGGAAGGCATCAAGGGTGCGCTGCCCACGCCGCGCGAAATCTGCGAGACCCTCGATCAGTACGTGATCGGCCAGGCACAGGCCAAGCGCAATCTCGCGGTGGCGGTTTACAACCACTACAAGCGCCTGCGCCACGTCGAGGCGCGGGACGACGACGTCGAACTGGCCAAGAGCAATATCCTGCTGATCGGGCCGACCGGCTCGGGCAAGACGCTGCTGGCGCAGACGCTTGCCCGTCTGCTCGACGTGCCCTTCGTGATGGCCGATGCGACGACATTGACCGAAGCCGGCTATGTCGGCGAGGACGTCGAGAACATCATCCAGAAGCTGCTGCAGAAGTGCGATTACGACGTCGAGAAGGCGCAGCAGGGCATCATCTACATTGACGAGATCGACAAGATCTCGCGCAAGGCCGACAACCCCTCGATTACCCGCGACGTCTCGGGCGAGGGCGTGCAGCAGGCGCTGCTGAAACTGGTCGAAGGCACGGTGGCCTCGATCCCGCCGCAGGGCGGGCGCAAGCACCCGAACCAGGACTTCATCCAGATCGACACCACCAACGTGCTGTTCATCTGCGGCGGCGCCTTCGACGGCCTGGAAAAGGTCATCCGCAACCGTACCGAGAAGGTCGGCATCGGCTTTGGCGCCGAGGTCAAGAGCAAGGAAGGCAAGAACCTCACCGACACCTTCCGCCAGGTCGAACCCGAGGATCTGATCAAGTTCGGCCTGATCCCCGAACTGATCGGCCGCCTGCCGGTCGTCGCCACGCTGCAGGAACTCGACGAGGCCGCGCTGATCCAGATCTTGGTCGAGCCCAAGAACGCACTGGTCAAGCAGTACCAGAAACTGTTTTCGATGGAAGGCGTCGAACTCGAGATTCGTCCGGCGGCGCTGCATGCGGTGGCGCGCAAGGCGATCCGGCGCAAGACGGGGGCACGTGGCCTGCGCTCCATCCTCGAAGCGTCGCTGCTCGACATCATGTACGACCTGCCGACGCTGAACGGTGTCGAAAAGGTGGTTGTCGATGAGGCGACCATCGAGGAAGGCGGCAAGCCGCTGCTGATCTACGCCGAGCAGCCGAAAGTGTCGGGTGCCAACTGAGACCGGTGAAGCGGACCCGTGTGATCGTCGTCCAGCCGTGGGTCGTCCCCGTCGCTTGAATTTCCAGGTCATGCCCATACATGGGTATGACCTTTCTCATAAGGAAAATTAAAATGTCGGGTTCCGCTGAACTCCCCAACGGACAACTGGAAATGCCGCTGCTGCCGCTGCGCGACGTGGTGGTGTTTCCGCACATGGTCATCCCGCTGTTCGTCGGACGGCCCAAGTCGATCAAGGCGCTCGAAAGCGCGATGGAAGCCGGCAAGAGCATCCTGCTCGTCGCGCAGAAATCGGCTGCCAAGGACGAGCCGGCGATCGAAGACCTCTATTCCATCGGCTGCATCGCCAACATCCTGCAGATGCTGAAACTGCCCGACGGCACCATCAAAGTGCTGGTCGAGGGCGTGCGCCGCGCGCGGGTGGACTCGGTCGAGGACCTGCGCCACCTGTTCGTCGCCAAGGTGACGCCGGTGAAGGTGACCGAGGTCGATACCAACGAAGTCGAGGCCATGCGCCGCGCGATCGTTGCCCAGTTCGACCAGTACGTCAAACTGAACAAGAAGATCCCGCCCGAGATCCTGACCTCGCTGGCCGGCATCGAGGAAGCCGGCCGCCTGGCCGACACCATTGCCGCCCACCTGCCGCTCAAGCTCGAACAGAAGCAGGACGTGCTCGAGATGTTCGACACCGGCGAGCGTCTCGAAAAGCTGCTGAACCAGCTCGAAGCCGAACTCGACATCCTGCAGGTCGAAAAGCGCATCCGCGGCCGCGTCAAGCGGCAGATGGAGAAGAGCCAGCGCGAGTACTACCTGAACGAACAGGTCAAGGCCATCCAGAAGGAACTCGGCGAAGGCGAAGAGGGCGCCGACCTCGAGGAGATGGACAAGAAGATCAAGGCCGCCGGCATGCCCAAGGAGGCGCTCGCCAAGGCCCAGGCCGAGTTCAAGAAGCTGCGCCTGATGTCGCCGATGTCGGCCGAAGCCACCGTCGTGCGCAACTACATCGACACCCTGATCGGCCTGCCGTGGAAGAAGAAGTCGCGTGTCAGCAAGGATCTGGCCGAGGCCGAGAAGGTGCTCGACAAGGACCACTACGGCCTGGAGCGGGTCAAGGAACGCATCCTCGAATACCTTGCCGTGCAGCAGCGCGTGGACAAGGTCAAGGCGCCGATCCTGTGCCTGGTCGGCCCCCCGGGCGTGGGCAAGACCTCCCTCGGCCAGTCGATCGCCAAGGCCACCAACCGCAAGTTCATCCGCATGGCGCTCGGCGGTGTGCGCGACGAAGCCGAGATCCGCGGCCATCGCCGCACCTACATCGGCTCGATGCCGGGCAAGATCCTGCAGAACATGAGCAAGGTCGGCGTCAAGAACCCGCTGTTCCTGCTCGACGAAGTCGACAAGCTCGGCATGGACTTCCGCGGCGATCCCAGCTCGGCGCTGCTCGAAGTGCTCGACCCGGAGCAGAACCACACTTTCCAGGACCATTACATCGAAGTCGATTTCGACCTCTCCGACGTGATGTTCGTGGCCACCGCCAATACGCTGAACCTGCCGCCGGCACTGCTCGACCGCATGGAGGTGATCCGTCTGTCCGGCTACACCGAGGACGAGAAGGTCAACATCGCCCAGCGTTACCTGCTGCCCAAGCAGATCAAGAACAACGGTCTCAAGCAGGAAGAAATCTCGGTCACCGAGGAAGCCCTGCGCGACGTCGTGCGCTATTACACCCGCGAAGCCGGCGTGCGCAGCCTGGAACGCGAGATCTCGAAGATCTGCCGCAAGGTGGTCAAGCAGCTCGTGCTCAAGAGCCGCAGCAGCAAGATCATCGTCAATGCCAAGAATCTCGACAAGTTCCTCGGCGTGCGCAAGTACAGCTTCGGCATCGCCGAGAAGCAGAACCAGCTCGGCCAAGTCACCGGTCTGGCGTGGACCGAGGTCGGCGGCGAACTGCTGACCGTCGAAGCGGTGCAACTGCCCGGCAAGGGCAAGGTGCTGACCACCGGCAAGCTCGGCGAAGTGATGCAGGAGTCCATCCAGGCCGCGCTGTCGGTCGTGCGCAAGCGCGCCCGCTCGCTCGGCATCGACGAGGATTTCCACCAGAAGAGCGACATGCACATCCACCTGCCGGAAGGCGCGATCCCGAAGGACGGCCCGTCCGCCGGCATCGCGATCAGCACTGCGCTGGTGTCGGTGCTGACCGGCATTCCGGTGCGCTGCGACGTGGCGATGACCGGCGAGATCACGCTGCGCGGCGAAGTCCTGCCGATCGGCGGCCTGAAGGAGAAGCTGCTGGCCGCGGTGCGCGGCGGCATCCGCACGGCGCTGATCCCGGAAGAGAACGTCAAGGACCTGGCGGAAATTCCGGAGAACATCAAAAACGCCCTGGAGATCGTGCCCGTCAAGTGGATCGATCAGGTGCTCGAGCGCGCGCTGGAACGGCGCCCCGAGCCGCTGCCCGAAGAGGTGGCGGCGCCGGTGGCGCCTGCCGATCCGGACGCGGTCGGCGCCGCCCAGCGGCCGCACTGAGTTCCGGCAGACCCTCCGGGCGTAGTTGATAACGGCCCCCTGAGCAAAGCCGCAGCGTGTGTCATGCACGCTGCGGCTTTGTCATGTGGTGTATCACGCGTTGACCCGCCGAAGTGCGCGCGCTATAAAAACCGGAAATCGGCAGAACAGCAGGCTGTAGCGGACATCCGTACCGACGCGGATAAGCAGTGAGCGTCATCCCATCGCAGTGCACTTTCGGAGGGATTCAAGTGAACAAAGCAGAACTGATCGACGTCATCGCAGCACAGGCCGAAATCTCCAAGGCCACGGCGGGCCGAGCCCTGGATGCAGTCGTCGCGGGGGTGGTGGAAGCCCTCAGGGGCGGCGACAGCGTCACGCTGGTGGGTTTCGGTTCGTTTTATGTCGGTGAGCGAGCGGCGCGCACCGGCCGCAATCCGCGTACCGGCAAGAACATCAAGATCAAGGCAGCGAAAGTCCCGAAATTCCGTGCTGGCAAAGGCCTGAAAGATGCAGTAAACTGACGGGCTTTACTGGGCCGCCTGCCAAAGGCGGTTTCAGCGCGGGTGCTTAGCTCAGTTGGTAGAGCGTCGCCCTTACAAGGCGAATGTCGGCGGTTCGACCCCGTCAGCACCCACCAGACAAGAGCTTGATTATTAAGCGAAAACGAAGGCCCGCGAAAGCGGGCCTTCCTACTTATACCCCAGCCTAGCACAGCCACTTCCAACCAAAAAAGGCTATCATCCACCCGAGATTCGCCCAGTCAGGGGCGGACGCTAAGCGGCGAGAGGGGTGTATGGCATCGAAGCGTCCGAAAGGTGCACGGTGGGAGTTCGTCATCAAGCGGGCGGGGCTGCTCGAAAAGCCCGTCTATTTGACCTTCGACACCGAGGAAGAGGGCGACACCTTCTGCCGCAACGTCGAGAAGCTGCTCGACCAGGGCATCATCCCCGCCGACATCCGGCCGGAGTCGAGGCCCTCGACGCTTGGTAGCGTGATCCGTGCATACCTGACTGAGGCCCACCCGTCGCTAAAAGATCAGGAAGTGCTCAACACAGTCCTGGCGACGAAAGGCGCAACGCCCGTTCTGAAGATCGACGCTGGCTGGGTGGATGGGTGGATTGCGGAGATGAAGCAGGCCGACAAGCTCGCACCGTCCACGATCCGGGCGAAGATTGGTGCGACGGCTCGGGCATGCGACTGGGCGATCCGTAGAAAGATGATCGCTTTACCGGATCATCCCTTCCGCACCCTGCCAGATGGCTACGCGACCTACAACGCGAAGGACGCCGCAGTGGCCGGGGCGCGCCGCGAGGACATCGAGCGCGATCGGCGGCTCGACGGTGACGAAGAGAAGCGCATCCGCGTGGTGATCTCTGCTGGGGTGCTGGCGAGAAAGCAGCGGCCCCGGGTCATCGAGGACGCTGCCGCCCTGATGGTGGATTTCGACCTGGCTATCGAGACGGCCATGCGGATGCGTGAGCGCTACACGCTGGCCTGCGACCAGGTGGATCTACGCGGCAGGCAGATCGTGCTCGACAAGACGAAGAATGGCGACAGCCGGGAAGTGCCGCTGTCATCTGTGGCGCTGCGGGTGCTGGGCGAGCAACTCAAGCGGCGCCAGGGTGAGCAATGGCTATGGCCTTGGTTCGATGGCGACTTCCGGCCATACCAGCTCAAGATTCGCTCGAACTGGCTGTCGAAGCTGTACGCCGACATCTTCGACGCGGCTGGTTGCCCGGATCTGCGTGAGCATGACCTGCGGCACGAGGCCACGTCGCGCTTCTTCGAGCGGACGAAGTTGCCTGCCGAAGCGATCATGAAGATCACGGGCCACAAGACGCACAAGATGGTCATGCGCTACCTGCGGTTACGCGGCTCGTCGCTGGCGGCGCATCTGTGGTGACCTGCGGCCAAGCCGCTCGGCTGTTTGCATCTGGATCTGCCGCTCGATGTACTCGAGCACGTCGCGCTCGAGCATGACCCAGGCGCGGCCGATCTTGGCAGCCGGGAGCTTGTGCGTGCGGATCATCTCTGCCACGGTTTCCTCGTGCACCTTGAGTAGGCGGGCAGCTTCAGTGATATTGCAGGTGGTCATGCTGCCACCTGCCCGAGCTTCTCGAACTCCCAGGCGATTTCAGTCGTGCGGATCGCGCTGGTGATCGCGCCATCAGGCAGCTCCATGATCCGCGCCACCGTCCGGTCGAATTCCTCGCGGGCCTGTTCGACTAGGCGCGGGGTGATGGGCTTGTCCTCTCGCAGGCAGGCGGCGAGCACGCCCAGGTGGTAGGTGCTGATGTCCGGCGCCAGCCGTGCCCAGCAATCTCGCCAGCCGTCGATCGCCGGGGCAATCTCGCACCACTCCGCCCTCTGGGCGAACTGCTCGTCGACCTCGGGCATGGGCATCACCGCCCGGCCCTCGATCTCGTACACCTCGCCGCGGCTGAGCATGTCCATCAAGTTTCGCATCGGTCGGGCGATCACATTCGAGCGGCGCTCGCGCTCGGCGCGGTCGATGCCGCGTTGCAGCCAGGCCGGCAGTTTCATGGCACGGCGTTTCATCGGGTCCTCCTTGTCGATCCGGTGTGGGCGAGCATCGCCCGGTAGGCAGTCAGCGCCGCGCTGTAGTCGCGGCCGGTGGTTTCGTGCTGGCGCAGCCGGCGGTGGTAGCGGCTGCGGATGTAGTGCCCGGCGCTCACATGCCCCGGCCAGACGACGTAGCCGAGGAAAGGCACGCCGGCGGCGGTCGGCGCCAGGCGCACCTTGCGCGGGTGGATCACCAGCCCCACGCGGGCCAGCCGCTCGGTGATCGCTTCGGCATGCTCCTGCAGCTCGGCGGGGCTTTCGCCCAGCACGACCAGGTCATCGACGTAGCGCAGGTAGAGCCGCAGGCCGCGTTCCTGTTTCGACCAGTGGTCGAAGTCGGCGAGATAGAGGTTGGCGAAAAGCTGGCTGGTCAGGTTGCCGATCGGCATGCCCTTGTCCGCCGTCGCGTGGTACGGGCTGGCCGGCGGGAACAGGGCGTCGTACCGGCCGTCGGTGCGAAACGACCGCACCAGCCGCTCGATCAGCCGGCGCGTGTCCTGGTCGCCCTGGTAGCGCAACGCGCGGGCCAGCAGCGCATCGTGGCGCACCGAGTAGAAGTATTTCGAGATGTCCATCTGCAGTGCCCAGCGGGCCGCCGGGCGCCGGCAGAAGTCGGCCAGCCTCGCCACTGCCGCATGCGAGCCGCGCCCCGGCAGGTTGCCGTAGGTGTCGTGGATGAGCCGCGGCATCCAGGTCGGCAGCAGGTGGCGGTACAGCATCCAGTGCACGATGCGGTCGCGCATCGGGGCGTCGACCACGTCGCGCCACTTCTTCTCGCGCACCGTGAAGATCTGGTACGGCCCGAACTGGTAGGCCCGGTCGCGCAGACGCTGCTGGATGATGCTCAGGTAGTGCAGGGCATCCTGTGCGAACCGTTGCACGCGCACCGACTGGCGTTTGCCGGCCGCGGCGTGGAGCCAGCAGGCGTGCAGGTTGTCGAGCGAGGTGAGGGTGGCGAAGGTGGTCATGCCGCCCCCCTGACCGCCATAGCCGGCGCATTGCGGCGCAGGAAGCCTACGGCCATCAGCGGATTCACGCTGTTGCCCACCATCCGAACCTGTGCGGACTTCGAAAACCGCCGGCCGTCGTGGCCGCGGTCGATGATGTAGCTCTCCGGGAAGTCCTGCGCCCGGAACAGCTCGCGCGGCTCCAGCATCCGCAGGCCGATGTCGACGATCAGCCAGGGCGTGCCTTTGATCGTCACCGTCACGAGGGCCATGCGGTCTTTCGTGGTGACGGTCGTCATCGGGTCGCGCAGATCAGACCACTGGCCGCCTTCGCCGTAGTAGCGCATCAGGAAAGCAGCAACACGCTCGGCGCCCTCTGTGTACTCTGCCGAAAGCATGCAGGTCACGAGCTGCTGCTGGCTGCCGGTGTTCGTCACCGTGCTCATCGGCGCTCGCAAGTCGTGGCCGGGCGTGGTGTTGAATCCGCCATTCGCCTGCATGAGGTAGGCGCAGGCGAGGGCGTGCTTGATGCCGCCGGCCACCGCCACGCCCAGCGGCTGCTGGATGTCAAGCGAGCGCGGCGCCTGGCCTGCGCGTTCGCCGTAACCTATTTGTATTAGGGTGGGGACGACCACTGCTCGGCATCCGCCTTTCTCGGTGGCGATGGTGCTGATCGGATGGCGGATGTCCTCGACCTTGCCGCCGTGGGCCATGTTGACAACGAACGGATCGCCGCTCTCAAGCACGTACCGCACGATGCCGCGCGCAATCCGCCGCAGCGTGGCCTCGGCCAGCGGCCGGGCGCGCTCGAAAATGCTCGGGCACGGAATCGACCAGTCGATGCAGTCAGCCGCCGGCTTCCACCGGTGCTGCCCACGGCCTGGCCGCTGGAAGTGCGTCGGCTCTTCCCAGTCGATGGGCTGCCCCGTCCGCGAGAAGATCATGAACAGCCGCTCGCGCGTGGTGTGCCCGCCGAGGTTGGCGGCTTTTAACAGGCGCCAATCCGCGACATAGCCCAGCGACTCGAGCACACGAACGAACCGCCGGAACGTCTCGCCTTCGCGCTTCGGATCAGGAATCAGGAACTGCTGCTGCACCGGCACACGCTCGCCCGGCGCGGCGATACTGCCGTCCAGCTTCATCACGCGCCTGGTCGTGCGGCAGCGCTTGGCGATCAGCGGCCCCCACTTCAGGAACTGCTTGACGTTTTCGAGGCTGATGTTGTCCGGCAACACCTGCCCGCCCCAGCGAGGCCCCACCCACGCCAGTGCGCGAATTCGCGCACTGCGCGGCTGCCCGCCTCGAGCCTGGCTGTGATGGGTGCAGTCCGGCGACAGATGCAGCCAGCCCACCGGCCGGCCCTGCGTCGCGCCGCGCGGACACACTTCGAAGACGTCAGCCACGAAGTGCCGCGTCTGCGGGTGGTTGATGCGGTGCATCGAAAGCGCGTCGTCGTTGTGGTTGATGGCGATGTCCGGGCTACGGCCCCAGGCCATCTCCATCGCCACCGACATGCCGCCGCCACCGGCGAACAGGTCGACGATGAGCTTGTCGTGCAGATCAAATATCAACTGGCGGGCGGTCATTGTTTCCTCATGTCATTGCCGCCGTGTTCCGCCGCAGCGCCCGCAGGCCCTGCGGCGGTTCCCGGCTGGGCGTGGTGCCGTGCTTTCGGGGCTGTCGCCCCGCGAATCGCTCGACCAAGAGATAGCCCCCCGGCGGGCATGCCGCCGTCCGGGCCGTTGTGCCTTGGGTCAGCGGAAGCCGACGTTGTCGTTGCGGTTGTCGGGCCAGTCGTTGTCGAGGCTGAACACGCCCGCGTTGGCGTCGTCGTTCCAGTAGCCGCCCCGGAGCAGGGCGTTGCCGGATGTTGCAGAGCGATCCGCCCGCCGATCATGACCGCGCCTCATAGGCACGCAGCAGCCCGCCCACTAGGCGGCCAAGCTCAACGGCTAAACCGGCGCGGTGCTCGAAAGCGATGCGCACCTGGCTGAGCCGTGGGGCCTGAGCGATGTGGTGCTTCAGCAGATCGACGTCGGCCGACAGCGCGCGCAGCAGCGCCGGCTTGTTGTCCTCGAGGCCGAACGCGAACACGGCGAGCATGATCCGGGCCATCACCGTCCGCAGGTTTTCGCCGTAGGTGTTGCGCAGATCGCGGGGCAGCTTGACGATGTCCTGCAGCAGCGCGGTGTCCAGGTCCTGTGCGTGGGCTTTCAAGCGGAATCCGGCGTTGTCGGGCTGGGCGAGCAAGTCGCGCGCCGCGGCGGTGTTCAGGGCTTCGCGCTGGCGCAGGTCTTCGATCACCTGCTGGACAACGTCCGGCGATACCGCCGCAAGCACCGCGGCGTTGCCCGTCGGCTGGTCGGACACGTACAGCGTGTGCCCCGTGGCCTGGGTGCCGAGCGCGACGACATAGGGGATGCCGCACTCCGCCACCATGCTCCACAGCCGACGCTTGAAGTTGCCCGCCGGCATCCCGGCGCGGATGTGCGGCTCGCCCGTCGCACCTACCAGCTTGAGCCGGTACTTCTTGAGGACGTGCAAGGCGTAGGCGCTGCGGTCGTAGGCGTGCAGGAACTTGCCGGCCTGCACCAGCACCAGGTGCGTCGGGTACTGCGCTTCGATGCGCGCAGCGGTCACGGCGCTAGGGTCGGCGGTGCCCAGGCCCAGCTCCACGCCGCGCACGCGGCGGATGGCGAGCTGCTGGCGCTCGGTTTCGCTGGGGGTTTGGGTATCAGTCATGGGAGTGGCTTTCATGGGCGGGTCACTGCTGACGCAGCGACCCGAGACCAGGGATCAGAGGCAGGGGATAGGTGCAGCGGAAGCCGACGTCGCCGCCGCGGTAGGCGGGCCAGCCGTAGCCGAGGCCGAACACGCCCGCGAGGGCGACGCCGTCCCAGTAGCCGCCCCGGAGCAGGGCGTTGCCGGACCAGTCCCGGCCGGCAGGCGGATACCAGCCCATGCCTTTCTCCATTCTGGCGTGCGGTGCAGTGGTGATGCTCGGAGAGTCCTCTGCAAACGCGCGGGCGACCAAGCCGTTTTCGTCGCCCTGCACGTCATCGGCCACCCAAGAAAACAGATGCCCTGCGAAGTCGTAGATGCGCGCGCCGTTCGCGAGGACATGCCAGCGGCGCTCTTCGGGGTCGTCGGACTCGTAGCCCGGCAACTGCACCTCGGTGACCGCGCCCTTGTGCAAGCCCTGGAAAATCTTTCCAGCGCCCACGGCGCCGCCCGTCCAGTTTTCCGGCTGCTGGGCGATCTGATGGGCGATCGCCAGCGCCTGGGTTTCGGCGATCAGGGCGCCGCCGGCTGCAGCCGCGGCGGCGATAGCCTCGTGGTAGTTGATGCGCACCCACGGCCGGCCATCGGCGCGGCGGGTCGCGTGGGAGCGATCGATGCGGAACGCCGGCACGACACGGCCATTCGGCAGGGTTGTTTCGGGCACATCGATGATATCGCCGGGGCGCACGCGGTCGATCTGGGCACGGATGTCGGCCGCGAGCTGCGGGTATTCGTCTTTGCAGGCCTTGGCGTAGGCCTTGGCCGCTTTACGCGCGAACGGGTCCTGCGTCAGGTCGAGGACGAAATACTGCGCGCCCTTGCGGTCGGCCTGCGGAATGATTTGGCTCATGCTGAATTCCTGGCAAGCAGAGGCCCCGAAGGGCCATCTGCATCAGTTGGAGAAGGGATTGCCGAAGAAAAACGGGTTGCCAGTGCCGGTGCGGATTTGCTCGATCAGCGTGCTGGTGGCGGATTCCAGCGTCTTGTCTTGCCGGATCAGCTCAAACCAGAACGTCAGCTTGCCGTCGCGCACGCGGTAGCGCAGGCGGGCATCGATGCGGTAGGCATCGCCACCCCAGAACACCGGGATGCCGATCGCAAAGCGCTCGAAAAGCTGCATGCGGGTCAGGGTCTGGCTGTCGTCGTCCTGCACGAAGCTCATCTGCACGCCGCCGTTCTGAAGCCTGATCGCCGACTTGAACCGCATATCCTGGTTGGCCTCGAAATACAGCGCCATTTCCAGCATCTGCGCGCCCGTGGGCAGGCCTTCCGCGCCAGCCACGTCCTTCAGGTTGTCCTCGATGAACTGCGCGAACTCGGCCTGGCTGAAGGACTTCTTGTTCTTTCCGACCCAGTTCTCCCACTCCTGCGAAAACGTGGGCATGTACGATGCCCGATGGTCGCGCCACTGCGGCTCTTCCGCCGGTTCGCCATGGTCGTTCAGAATCGCGGTGAAATTCACGTTTCCGGCCGCATAGTCGGCAACGCACCAGACCGTGCTGTATGCCAGCGAGCCGTGACGGCGGACATAGTCGATAAAGCTGGGCGCATCATGCAGGCTGACCTTCGCGGACTTGCGTCGCGGGGTATGCGCGTGCTTTTCGTCATCAGTCTCTTTCAGGGTCCAGCCCGGCGGCAGGGCCACGCGGGAGATGTCGGCCACCGGCGAGTCGATCTGAATCGGCTGCTTCATTTCGCGGGCCAGCGTTTCCGCGATGTTGCTCATGGAGTCGAGTTCGATAACGTTCGTGTCATTCATTTTTGAGGTCCTTAGGCCGATTTGAGGTTCGAAACAGGGGTTTCAGTGGCACCAGGCGCCACCTTGAGATCGAGCTTGGTTTGATTCGGGTCGTCGGCGACGAGGTTGCCTTCCGGGGTCGCGAAGAGCATCGCTTCCATGGGTTCCTCGGCAGGCTTCTTCATCGTCACCTTGCCGGTGATGTGCATGGCGCCGCCGCGGGTCGCTTTCTTCACGGTGATGTCGAGGGTGAGCTTTCCGGACTTGCCGGAATCGCTCACCGCATTGACCAGCTCGTTCATCTTGTCGCTGGCGATGTCGATAAAAATGCCGCCGCCGATATGGCGCAGCGTGTCGGTAATGGGGCGTGCTGCCATGGTCATGCTCCTGTGGTGGTGGGTTCGGGTTGCGGCGTGATGCGGGCCAGATACCAGCTCGCCTTCGCCAGGTCTTCGTCGGCCGGGCCTTTCTTCCCAGCCCGATACGTGTATTTCAGGGCGTTGCCGCGGCAGTACGCCTCAAAGCCCACCGCGCCCAGCGCCGATTCGATGGCGTCGATGCACTCGACTTTGCCTTGGTAGTGCGGCGGGTGATTCACCATGTCCGCGTCGGCCTGGCCGAGCTGTCGCCGCAGGTGCTCGGCTTCGGCGCGGCTGCTCTGCAGCAAGTGTTCCAGCTTTGCGACCAGGGCTTTTTCGTTTTCCAGCGAGGCGCGCAGCCGGTGCAGGGCAGTCGCTGCATTGCAGGCCAGCTCGACCAGGCCAGGCTCCACTTCGCCAGACCTCACGTCGGGGTCATCGATCAGCGGCAGCAGATGTTCGCGTGCCCAGTCGATTTCTGCGGCCAGCATGCCGCACTCAACCTCCCGCGTTTTCAGCGCGGCGGTGAGTGCGCGCTCATTTGCGGTCGACAAAAGGTGCGCCGCCGCCAGCGCCGCCGTGGCCATCTGCAGATCATCGGACCGGGTTGTTTGCGCCAGCTCCGGCAGGCCGCAGCCGCGCAGCACGAACGCAACACGCTCCAGCCGCTCGCACAGCCAGTGGTTCGCGCTCGCCAGCAGCTTCGGGTCGGGTTCCGGCAGTTCGTAGTCCTCGTCGGCCAGGTACTGCAGTTCCGGGCGCTGCCACACGTCGATGTCCTCGCCCGTTGCCGGGCTATCGTCCGCCGCAACCGGAGATGCTGGGGGAGCAGCATCATCCGGTGCGGGTTGAGGATGGACGGCGACGCCCTCGGGGAGAGTCACGGCGGGAGAGCCACCCGATGCGTCGCTGCCGGTGTTTTGACCCACCGCCGGCTGGGGTGCCGTGTTGCACGGCAGGTGATACTTGTAGACGCTGCCCTGGCGCTCCCGGGCCAGCGTGCCGTCCTTGATCAGGCTGGACAGCAGCGGGTCGAGCGCGCCGGTAGCGCATTGCACCGCCGATGCGAGTTCCCGGGCGCTCATTCGGGCGCCGCCGCGCAGTGCGCGCCATATCTGGGCGCCGCGGGTGCCGGGCTTGATGCTGGGCGGCAGGTCGAAGGTCATGCCGGCGGATTCCGTCGCCGGTGCCACGATCGTCAATGCCTGCTCCAGCGGCATCGCCAGCCAGTAGTGCAGGGTCTTGCCCTTGCGGGCTTCGCATTCCACGATGCCATCGGCGCGCAGCGTATTCAGTGCGGTGACGATGCGCGACGGGTAGTCTGCCTGCTTCAGGGTTTTGGCGATCGTGCTGGAGGTGGCGTCATCGATCGTGCCCAGGTGGCGCACGATCTGCTCGAGCAGGGTTGGGGTCGGCTTGCTCACACCGCACCCCACTTCGCACGGTGCTCGACTTCGCGGCGCACGGTTTCGGCGTCGCAGGGCATCGCCGGCAGGCCGAGGGCCGCCCGGCGCTGGCTCACCAGTTCGCGCTGCGCTTCGATCGCAATCGGTGCGCGGGCCTCGAGGAATTGCAGGTCGGATTCGGCCATCGCGAGGCGTGCGCGGCGGATCAGGTTGAGGATGCGAGAAAACATGGGGTGTGCTCCTGTTGGGCGGGCCACTGCTACGCAGCGACCCGAGACCGGGGATCAGAGGCCGAAGGTGCAGCGGAAGCCGACGAAGCCGTCGCGGCTGACGGGCCCGCCGTCGCCGAGGCGGAACACGCCCGCGAGGGCGTCGCCGTCCCAGCAGCCGCCCCGGAGCAGGGCGTAGCCGGACCAATTCCAACCGGCAGGCGGATACCAGCCCATGCCGCGCTGGCGGCTCGGGAAGGGCGCCGCGCTGATGCTGGGGGAGTTCTCATCAAACGCGCGGGCGACCAGGCCGTTTTCGTCGCCCTGGATATCGTCGAACACCCACGACAGGACATTCCCGCCGGCGTCGTAGATGCGATCGCCGGTGGCGGTGACATGCCAGCGGCGCTCCCACGGGTCCTCCGGCTCGAAGGTGCCCGGCATCGGGCTGTCGACTGTCCCTTTGTGCAGGCCCTGGTACAGGCAGCCCGTCCAGTTTTCCGCCTGGTCGGCCAGGTGCAGCGCCAGCGCGATGGCCTGGCTCTCGGTCATCAACGTGCCGCCGCTCGCCGCGCACGCCGCGCGGGCCTCGTGGTAGCTGATGCGCACCCAGGGCGTGTCCTCGGCGGTGATCTGCGCCAGACCGTCCGGACCCCGGCTGCAGTGGTACGCACCCGCGCGGAAGGCCGGCACCACACGTCCGTCGGACAGGGTGGTTTCGGGAATCAGGATCAGGTTGTCATTCATCGATCGCTCCATCGTCGTCGAGGTGGTTGAAGCCGAGCACGCGCGCCGCAATCAAGACGATGGCGAGCCACGCAAGCAGGAAAAAAAGGGTGTTCATCAGTCAGGCCGCAGAATCAGCCGCTGGCTGACGTGCCTGAACGTCAAGCTGTCCTCGACGGTCGTAGGGCCGCCCGGGAGGCAGCGGGGGGCGTCGAGGCAGCCGATTTCCTCGTTGAACCTGGCGGTGCCGTCCACAAAGGGCGCTCCCTCAAACATGTCGGGCCGGAGGCTGAAACACAGGGCGCCGCCGGTTCGGGTGCCGGTGGTGTAGCTGAGGATGCGCTGGCTCATGCCGCCACCCCGGCGGTAGCTTCGCGCGCAATTTCTCGCTCGCACCAGGCAATGCTCGCGCGGTGCTCCGCGAGCAGGTTCTCGATGGCCTCGCGGTATTTCCGGGTTGCTGACCTGATCGAGCTCGGACAGCAGCTCGGCAATCTGGCGCTGCAGGCGGCGGATCTGCATGCGGTTGAGGGTGGCAGTGCTTTTCATGTCGTTCGGCGCCATGCTGGAATGGGCAGGGAGGGTCACTGCTACGCAGCGACCCGGGACCGGGGATCAGAGACTGGGGTAGGTGCAGCGGAAGCCGACGCTGCCGTTGCGGTTGCCGGGCCAGTCGCGGCCGAGGCTGAACACGCCCGCGCCGGCGTCGCCGTACCAGCAGCCGCCCCGGAGCAGGGCGCCGCCGGACCAATTCCAACCGGCAGGCGGATACCAGCCCATGCCCTCCTCCATGCTGCCGTGCGGTGCGGTGGCGATGCTCGGGGAGTCGTCGGCAAATGCTCGGCCAACCAGGCCGTCGACGCGTCCCTGCACATCGTCGAACACCCAGGAATACAGGTGCCCGGCGAAGTCATAGATGCGCTCGCCGTTCGCGAGGACATGCCAGCGGCGCTCTTCGGGGTCGTCGGACTCGTAGTCCGGCAACTGCACCTCGGTGACCGTGCCCTCGTGCAGGCCCTGGAAAATCTTCCCTTCGCCCACGGCGCCGCCCGTCCAGTTCTCCGGCTGCTGGGCGATCTGATGGGCGATCGCCAGCGCCTGGGTTTCGAAGATCAGGTAGCCGCCGGCTGCAGCTGCGGCTGCGATGGCCTCGTGGTAGTTGATGCGAACCCACGGCCGGCCATCGGTGCGGCGGGAGAAGTGGAATCGGTCCACCAGGAAGGCGGGCACGACTTGGCCGGTGGGCAGGGTCGTTTCGGGGACAGGGGCTTTTTCGTTCGAGATCGCGGTGGGGGTCATGATTTCGGTCTATGGAGCGTTTCAGTGACCAAATATTAGCCCGACTGTTTGTATTTTGCAATAGTCGGACTAATAAATTAACCCACAACTCAACCTGCCTTGTTCATGCACGGGCGGATTAGCGGATTACCTGTAGCGGCTAGCGCATGTGGTCGAACAGGGCTTTGACGTCGCTCTCCATAGGCGCAATGCGCCCATGTGTAGGCACAGCACCTGTTTCAAGCCAGTCGGCGAATTCGTCCGCAGTTATGCGGTAAGGGCTGCGTGATGGTGTTAACTTGTCGATCGCATGCACTTCAAGGTAGCGCCCGACACGTAGAACTTGTAACGCTGGGTCGGACGAGCCTTGTCCGTAGAAGATGTCGCCTTCGTGGAATTCGATAGCATCCCGGCCGGCAGACGCATAACACATGATGGTCACGGAAATGCGCGCCACGGCCTTCTTGTCCAGCCCCTTGGCTAGTGCCGCTTCCCGTGCTCGTTTCGTCGGCGCTGGGTCAATGTACTCCCGTAGCGTGACGCCCAGAGCCGGCCACAGTTCGGGGCGGATGACATAGTGCCACGCAGAAAAGAATTCCCTCGGATCGTCGATCTTGGTGTGCTTCAAGGCTTTCGGAACCCACTCCGCGGGATCGTCTGGCGAGAACGTAAACAACTTGTTGAGGCGAAAGCTGCGATAGCTCGAAGATCGGTCGTCGTGGGCGTGGAGTAAGTGCCCAACGATCGCTCGTGGGAAAATGATACGTTTCATGCCTGGATGAGAGCCACCAAAGTAGATCACCTCAAGCCCGCTGCCGTCCTGGATAGCGGCACGGATATGGTCGCGATCTGCAGGGTGTCGCCCCCTGGGCTGTGCAGCTTCTTCCATTTTCGGCGTCATCCTTTTTTCAGCGTCCACCAGGCAAGCACCTTGCCGCTGATGGTGATTTCATCGGCTGCCCGTTCAAGCGTGTATCGCTCTTCATCCGGGAATTCTTCAACGTTGTCACTTCGGATGATGATGTGACCGCTGGCTTGGAGTAACACTTTCTTTAGCAGGAATCGCCCGCCAACATCGAGCACATAAAAGCCTGGTGCGTCGAAGTACTGCTGCCCGACGTCGACGAAGACCAGGTCGCGGTCTTTGATGCTGGGCAGGTTACTACGGCCTATGGCCGTCAGAATCTTGATCCGCCGCGGGTCGAGTGAACCCACCTCGTCCCGTAGCCATCGTTCAAGGACATCGAGGTGCCTGACGACATGCACTGGCTCATCAATGACCAGCCCGTGGCCCATCGATGGACGTGGTGACAGATGTTCAAGCCGGACATATCCCGAGGCCAAGTCTGTTCCTGGCTCGTGCAGCTCAACCACGCTCTGCGTCGGCGGAGGATACCGATGTATGTCGCCGCCGAACACGAGATCTCCAGCACTCAACTCGCGAAACTGCGCAATTGCGAACGCCAGATCAGGGCTGAACGCCTCGACCGGCTCATGGAGATGCTGCGAGAACTTCAAGGCCGCCGTAGGGTTAAGAGGAATTTTGCCGTTGAGGTACTGGCTCACTGAGCCCTGGGATTCCCATCCGCACCGTGCCGCAAGTGACTCCTGCGTAAGCCCAAGACCCTTTTTCTTCGCCTCGAATATCTGTTTTAGGCGCGCAGCGTCGGCTTGTTGTTCTGGGGATAGGGGTTGGGCTGGCATGAGCTGATTATTAGGCAGGCTGATAACAAGTCAAATAGCCTGACTATTGATATTTTCAAACAGTCGGACTAATATTCCAAAAATGAATGCAATCACGTCCATCCGAAAGCGCCTCGGGATGACTCAGGCCGAGTTCGCCGCGGCGATAAAGGTGTCGCAAGGCAGCGTTTCGCACATCGAAACGGGGCGCCAAGCCGTGAGTCCAGCAGTGGCGGGGCGAATCATTCAGACGGCCTCCCAGCGTGGTATCGGTGTGACATATGACGATATCTACAACAACCTTCAGGAGTCCGCCTGACATGCCGCATTCCCACGCCACCGGCCTGAAGGCCGGCGTAGCTGAAAGCGGCATATGCCCCGCCGCGCCGTTCGACATGACGCCCTACCAAGGGGACGAATACGACCGGCATGGCTGCCGAGCGCTGGTCAACGTGACCCCGCATGGCTACCGGCTTTCGATCTTTGCCCCGAATGGAGCCTGGATGGAGAGCTACCGCGCGGTGCACTACCCTGATGTCGCAAGTCAGATGCTCAACGACTGGCTCAAGGGCAAGAAGCCGGATCCCGGCCAGGCTGACAGAGTGACGATCCTCGACGGTGCATGCGTCGACGCCGAGAACTATCCGCCGCTCGCCCGGCTGCGTGGCACGTCCAACGCGCTGGCCAAGGGCGACAAGCCGGTCTTGCTGTCCTTCGAGACGGAAACCGGCGAAATCATTCGCATGCGTTTGCCCCCCGACCAGATGCGCTATCTCGCGCTGCGGGCCGTGGCGGTGTGCATGCGCCTGCCGCAGGAAGAGTTCGGGCAGATGCTCGACGCCATCGACTACTTGAGTCGGTCCCAATCGTCCAAGGCCGCCGACACGCCGAGCGATGCCGCCGAACCGAAAGGGGGCGTGTCCGCGTGACCATTCATCAGGGATTCCAGCGCCTCGTCCGGTGTGTGGTAGCCGCCGCAAAGCGGCTCGCCGTCGAATGTCGGCACCCAGCCGACGCGCTTCTGCTCGATGCGGAAATCTCCGTACGGGGTGCCGTACTCGTAGTACCAGCTCATGGTGCGCTCCGGTGGTGACAGTGTGATGTGTGAGAGCTCGCATTCTATCCGCCTGGGGCGTGCCGCCCGTTTCGTCCTGGCCTGCATCGTATGCAGGCCAGCCCTTCAACCATAGGCGCGTTTCCCAATGACCCACCCCCCTGAAGACCTGGACGGCCCCACGTCCCACAGCGAACGGCTCAAGGTCGAGTACGCCCCGGTGATGCGTGCGCTGTACGTGTGCATGCAGCGCTTCTGCGCGCCCGGTGTCGAGAGCGGGGTGGCAGAGGTGGCCGATCTGATCGACCGCAACGAATCCACGCTGCGCAACCAGTTCGGCCCCACGCGCTGGGATCACGCGCCCACGGTGCATACGTTCCTGCAGGTCATCGAGGCCCTCGGCCCCGGCGCACGGCAGGCCGTGGCCGAGATCGCCAGCTTGGCCGACTGCATCACCATCTCGCGGTCGCCCAGGGCTGTCGAGGTCAGCGCGCCCCGTGACCTGGCCCAGGCCTTCGCCACCTTCCCGCCGCTGGTCGAGGCCAAGCTGCACGACACCATCGCCCGCCTGGCAACCGGCAAGCCGCTAAGCGTTGCCGAGCGCACCCAGGCGCGGGATGTCTTGTTCGATGTCGTGGCCTACGCCGCTTTCCTCATCTCACGAGTTCGATAACCCATGCCCGACACCGCCGACATTGCTGCCGAGCGCGAGCAGATCGACACCGCCCTGGCCATCGAGGCAGCCCGGAAGAGATCCGCATCATCACCCGTCCCGTGTGGCCGCTGCTACAACTGCGACGAGTTCCTGGCTGAAGGCCTGACCTTCTGCAATGCCGACTGCCGCGACGACTGGCAGCTCCGCAAGCGCATGCAGGGGATGTCCATCACATGACCATCGCCACCAAATCCCCGCGCCCCTTTGAGAGTGTGAGGCGCCCCCTCGATTCGATTTCACCCGCTGAAATTTCAGCAAATGCACTTTTTTGGTGCATCAGCCAGGGCGGGGGCCCCTACGCGTCTGCCATGCACAAGGGGACGGAGAGGCTCGAAATCGGTGTAGGTAGCGGGGTCGGAACACACTGAAATGGCAGCCAACTACGATGATGTGATCCTGCAGCTTCAATCTGCGGGACTGGTTTTCGAGTCCCTGAACATCGGCAAGCTCACCCGCTGCAAAGTCGAAGGCGACGCGGAGAAGCGCGGCTGGTACTCCCTGCACGAAATCACGCTCGACGGCGGCGACCAGGTGCTGGTCGGCAGCTACGGCGTCTGGTACGGCGATGACAACGGCTACCGCAAGATCGAACTGCGCAGCCGCCAGCTTTCCGATGACCAGAAGGCCGCTTTGCGCGCCCGCCTGAAGGACGACAAGAAACGATCTGAAGGCCTGCGCCATGCCCAGGCCGAAGCTGCGGCGGCGAAGGCCGAACGCAAATGGGGCGAGCTGGCGCCGGAAGGCGAGCACGACTACCTGACCCGCAAGGGCGTCAGCGCACACGGCGTGCGCTTCGCGCCGGCCGGCACGCGCATCGACTACGAGACCGCCGAGGGCAAGGTGTACGAAGCCGACGTGTCCGGCGCGCTCTGCATCCCGATGTGCGACACTGCCGGCCGCGTCTGGGGCCTGCAGTTCATCCTGTCCCGCGCCCATTCCCGCGAACGCATCGAACGCCTCGGCCGCGACAAGGAATACTGGCCGCAGGGCATGGACAAGGTCGGCAAGTTCCACTGGCTGGGCGGTGTGCCCGAGCATGTGGTGCTGATCGCCGAAGGCTACGCCACCGGCGCCAGCGTGCATGCCGCCACCGGTCTGCCCGTGGCCATCGCCTTCGACGCCAACAACCTCGGCCCGGTCGCCCAGGCCATCCGCAAGAAGTACAAGCGCGTCCGCATCGGTCTGCTGGCCGACGACGATTCTTTCGCCAAATGCCGCGAGCGCGACTGCCAGGCTCGGCTGGTGGTGGCCGAATCGCCATCCTGCCCGAGCTGCGGCAAGCTGCACGGCCGCAAGAACGCCGGCATCGAAGCCGCCGAAACCGCCGCGCTCGCCGTCAACGGCTTCGTGCTGGCGCCGCGCTGGCTGGACGAAGCCGCCCGCCGCGAACAATGGATCCAGCACGCCCGCAAGATCACCGACTGGAACGACCTGCACGCCGGCACCAACCTCGCCGCGGTGCGGGCGCAGATCGAGGAAGGGCTGGCCGCCGCCGGGGTTGCCCCCGCACCGGCACGCCGCGGGGCGGCACAACCAAGGGGGGGAGGGGGAAAGCCATCTGTCCCCGAGGTACGGCCGGTGACCAGCATCGCCGAACTGCTGGAACGCTTCGTCATCGTCTACGGCGAAGGCGACGTGGTCTTCGACCGCGAACTGCACAAGCTGGTCAAGATCAAGGACGTGCAGAACATCACCCTCAGCCGCGAAGTCTACGCGCGCTGGACGGAATCCCCCGATCGGCAGTTCTGCATGCTCGACAACGTCGGCTTCGACCCCGCTGGCACCGACGAGTCCGTCATCTGCAACGTGTATGCGGGCTGGCCGACGGTGCCGAAACAGGGGGGCTGCGAACGGCTGCTCGAACTGCTCTGGTATCTGTGCAGTGCAGAATCCAACGCCCGCGAAGTTCTACGACTGGCTGCTCAAGTGGCTGGCCTATCCCATCCAGCACCCCGGCGCCAAAATGGCATCGGCAGTCGTAGTGCATGGCAAGCAAGGCACCGGCAAGAGCAAGCTGTTCAAGGCGGTCGGCGCCATCTACGGCAATTACGCGCTGACGATCAATCAGTCCGCCATCGAGAGCACGCGCAACACCTGGCTTGCCAGCCGGCTGTACATCCTGGCCGAGGAAGTTATCGCGCGAAAGGAGCTCCACCACGTCAAAAATGCGCTGAAGGATCTGATCACCGGCGACACCGTCTATGTCGATCCGAAGTTCGTCAATCCCTACCCCGAGCGCAACCACGTGAATCTGGTGTTCCTGTCCAACGAGGTCCAGCCAGTCCAACTCGAAGATGACGACCGCCGCCACTTGGTCATCTGGACGCCGGACGCGCTCTCCGAGGACTTCTACCTCGATGTCCAGCGCGAAATCGACAGCGGCGGGGTGGCCGCGCTGCATCACTACCTGCTCACCCTGCCGCTGGACGGTTTCCACGTCCATTCCAAGCCGCCGATGACCAAGTCCAAGCTCGACTTGATCAGCCTCGGGCTCGACAGCACCGTGCGCTTCTGGCTCACGCTCATTCGCGGCGACATCGAAGGCATTCAGCCCGGCATCGTCGTGCTCAGCCAGGACTTGTACAAGCTCTACACCTCATGGAGCGCGTCCATCGGTGTGCATGCGGCCCCCATGCCCAGGCTGCTCCACATCCTCGAGAAAAAGTATGGCCTGAAGATCGCCCGCAAGCGCTGGTCGGACGGCTACAAGACCTACGGCCCCCACGGCGTTTGCATGATCCCCGTGCAGCACCCCGGAAAGAACGGGAATACGCGCAACGTCTACCCCGAAAAGCCTGCCGACATGTCCGAGCCGATGTGGATCGGCAATCACATCGACGCGTTCCGCAATGCCCTGCGAGACCGGAATGGGGCCGCGCATGCGTAATTCGGCCAATTCTGTGCGGCATGTGCGGCAACCTGTGCGGCGACCTGTGCGGCATCAAACCCGCGCCGTTATTGGGCTGTGCGGCATGTGCGGCATAAAAACGCCCGCGCACGTGGACCAAAAAACAAGCACGCCCACGACGCGCGCGCGTTTTCCCCTCACGTATACGCGTAAACATGCCGCACATACCGCACATCCCAGCGTTTACGCGGGTTTCATGCCGCACACCATGCCGCACACCATGCCGCACATGCCGCACACCCCCCTTACTTCTTTGTTTTCTTCCCTGAAAGGAAAAGAAGTGGAAGTAGAAACGCAGCAGCCGAAAATCCTTATGTGCAGCGAAGAGAACGTCGAAGCCTTCAACGCCCGGCTCCGGCAGGAATTCCCCGAGTTCCACGCCTTTGCCCGCGCCTGCCACCACCTCGGCCTCATCGAGGGCCTGCGTGACGCCCGTATCGGCCCGCTGGGCGCCCTCAGCCCCGGAGCTGTACCCGTCACCCTCTCCAACGCCTCTGAAGCCTGCCTGAAGGCCAGGAAGGCGGAAGGCGCCAAACCATGACCGACCTATTCGAAGACGAATTCCTCGCCGCGACCGCTGCCCTGGTGCACGAACAGCACCACAAGGCACACGTCCAGGCCACGCGCCGCGCCTCCCGGCGGGCGACCCGCCGCGCCGCATCCACGGCGGCCCTGGCCGAAGTCTTCCCCCAGCAGCTCGAACCCGGCACGTCGTGGCACTTCATCAGCCAGGGCGACATCGACAGCCTCAGCTACCTGACGCTCCTGCTCGACCGTGCCCTGCTCGACTACCTGCTGTTCTCCACCTGGTGCATGGCCCTCGACGACGTCGCCCAGATCGAGCGCTGGCTGCTCGAAGGCCGCATCGGCCGTGTTGACGCCTACTGCGGCGAAATCTTCCCCAGCCAATACCCCGACGAGCACGTCCTGCTCGCCGAAGTCCTGCACGCCCACGGCGGCCGGCTGGCCGTGTTCCGCAACCACAGCAAGATCATGGCCGGCTACGACGCGGCAGGGCAGGGCTACGTCCTCGAATCCTCCGCCAACATCAACACCAACCCCCGCGCCGAACAAACCGCCCTGCACATCGACACCAGCCTGGCCGACTTCTACCGCGGCTTCTTCGACGGCATCCGCTCCTTCGAGCGCGACTTCGACCACGTCCAGCCCTGGAGCCCGCAGCAATGACCGACGCCGGCCAGCCCGACACCCTCAGTTTCAAGGAATTCGCCGACTACCTCGGCTTCCGGCCCAGCTACATCACCGCGCTGAAAAAAGACGGCCGCCTCGTCCTCACCGATGACGGCAAGCGCGTCCGCGTCGCCGAATCCGTCGCCCGCATCGAAGCCACCCGCAACCCCGCCCGCGCCGACGTCGCCCAGCGCCACGCCGAAGCCCGCACGCCGGCCGAAGTCGCCCCCGACCCCAGCCCCGTCCAGCAAGCCGCCGCCGGCGCCGAAAAAATCGGCAACACCTACCAGGCCGCCCGCGCCGTCAAAGAACGCTACCTCGCCATGTCGGCCAAGCGCGACTACGAAGTCGCCATCGGCAAGCTCCTGCCCGCCGACGAAGTCCGCAGCGCCATCGCCAACGCCGCCAGCGTGATCCGCACCGAACTCGAAAACCTGCCCGACAGCATCGCCCCCATCCTCGCCGCCGAAACCGACGAAGCCCGCGTCCGCCTGCTGCTCGCCGACGAAATTGAAGCCGCCCTCGGCAACCTCGCCGCCCGTTTCGACAAGATCGCCAAGGAAACCCCCGCATGACGCCCACCATTCCCCAGGCCATCGAACACCAGCCCATCGACGGCCTCATCCCCTACGCCCGCAACAGCCGCACCCACAGCCCCGAGCAAATCGCTCAGGTCGCCGCCAGCATCCGCGAGTTCGGCTTCACCAACCCCGTGCTCATCGACCAGGGCGGCGAGATCATCGCCGGCCACGGCCGCGTCATGGCCGCCCGCTCCATCGGCCTGGCCGAAGTCCCCTGCATCCGCCTCGCGCACCTCACCGAAGCCCAGAAACGCGCCTACGTCATCGCCGACAACAAGCTCGCCCTCAACGCCGGCTGGGACAACGACCTGCTCGCGCAAGAACTGCGCGACCTCGCCGCGCTCGACTTCGATCTTGACCTCACCGGCTTCGGCGCCGACGAACTCGAAGACCTGCTGGGCGAGCTCGACGCCGACGGCGCCGAAGGGGAAGAGCTGGGCGACGCCGAAGCCGTGCCGGAACCCCGCCCGAACGCCATCAGCAGGCTGGGCGACGTGTGGATACTCGGCAAGCATCGGGTGATGTGCGGAAACAGCATGAAATCGGGCGACGTGGGCCGTCTGATGGGGGGTGAGCGTGCCGACATGGTTTTCACAGACCCGCCCTACGGCGTCGCCTACGTCGGTAGCTCCGCGTCAAAATCCATCGCGGGCGACATCACGCAGGCTGCAATCCCTATCGCCTTCAAGCACGCGATCGAGATCGCGACTCGGGAACACGCACGCCTCTACTTTTGCGGCGGCGCGTCCAACGTCCAGATGTACTACGGCCTTTTCGACGCCTACTTGCGCAGTGCGCCCGCCATGCTCATTTGGGTGAAAGAGAACATGGTTCTGCGCCGGAACAACTACCACAGCCAGTTCGAGGTCATCTACTTCGGCTGGAAGGGAGAGGGCCGGTGCAAGGAAATGTGGTTTTCAGGCCGCACGCTGGACGAAGCGTCAGACGTCTGGCGGGTGAAACGCGACCCCCGCCTCAGCTACGAGCACCCCACTCAAAAGCCCGTCGAGCTGCCGGCCCGAGCCATGCGCAACAGTTGCCCGCCCAGCGGCCTCATCTACGAGCCCTTCAGCGGCTCCGGCTCCACGCTCATCGCGGCGGAACAGAGCGGCCGTATCTGCTATGCGATGGAACTCGACCCCCACTACGTCGACGTGGGTGTCCGCCGCTGGCAAAACTTCACCGGTCAGCGCGCCATCCACGCCGAAACCGGCGACCCCTTCCCCGAAGCGCCCCAAACCGCCTAGCCTGCCGAGCCCGCCCCATGCCCCAAACCCGCCGCCACTCCGCCCTCGAAGCCATCGCCAACGTCGCCATCGGCTACGGCATCGCCGTGGCCACCCAGGCCGCCGTCTTCCCGCTGTTCGGCCTGCACGCCAGCGCCGGCCAGCACCTCGCCATCGGCCTCATTTTCACCGCCGTCAGTCTCGCCCGCAGCTATGCGCTGCGCCGCCTGTTCAACCGTATTCGGTAGCTATGACAGCCGTTGCCACCGTCGCGCGCGCCATCACCCGAGCCGTTGCCCCACGCAAGGCACTCACCGTCTCCGAGTGGGCTGATGAACACCGATACCTTTCCAGCAAGCAAAGCCCCAAGCCCGGCCGCTGGCGCACCGACAACAACCCGCCGCTGCGCGAGCCGATGGACTGCTTCTCGGCACGCAGCCCGGTGCAGGACATCGTGCTGATGTTCCCCATCCAGTTCGGCAAGAGTGAGGTCGAAACAAACGCCGTCGGCTACATCATGGAACATGCCCCCGGCCCGCTGATGGTCTGCCTGCCGGGCGAAGTTTCGATGAACAAGTGGATCAACCAGAAGCTCAACCCACTGATCGACGAAACCCCCAAAGTGCGCGAGGTGCTCACCAGCACCGCCAGCCGCAACGCCGCCAACCAGAAAGACTTCAAGGACTTCGCCGGCGGCCAGCTCTACGTCGAGCACGCCGGCAGCCCCGCACGCCTCAAATCCACCACCGTTCGCTACCTGCTGGTCGACGAACTCACCGAGTTCGCGAACAGCCTCAAGGATGGTGACGACCCCCTCAAGATGCTGGAAGGCCGCACCAGCGCCTTCCCATCCCGCTACAAGCGCGGCTACGTCTCTACCCCTGGCGTGCGCGGCGCCTGCCGCACCACCGATCTGTGGGAGCGCTCCGACCAGCGCCTTTACAATGTCCCGTGCCCCCACTGCGGCGAGCTGCAGTCGCTGGAATGGGAAGGACTCACCTGGCCTGAAGGCTCCACCGCCGACACGCTGAAGGAAGTCTGGTACGTCTGCCGGGAATGCGGCGCGCTCATCGAGGAACACCACAAGACCCAGATGCTGCGCGACGCCAAGGCCGGTGGCATCGCCCGCTGGGTGCCGACCCATCCCGGCCGGCGCATCCGCGGCTACCACATCAACTGCCTCTACTATCAGATCGGCATGGGCCCGCGCTGGCTGGACCTCGTCCGCATGTGGCTCGAAGCCCAGGGCGACCCCGCCGCGCTCAAGACCTTCGTCAACGACCGCCTCGCCCGCGCCTGGGAAGAGCGCAGCCTGAAGAACGTCCGCGCCAATCTCATCAAAGACCGCGCCGAGCCGATCCCGCTCGGCGTCGCGCCGTGGGGCGTCGTCTGGATCACCGCCGGCGTCGATACCCAAGACGACCGGCTCGAAGTGCAGATCGTCGGCTGGGGCCGCAACCGCCGCGGTGCCATCCTCGGCTACGTCGTCATCCTCGGCGACCCGCAGCACGACGAGGTCTGGATCGAACTCACCGACCTCATCAACCGCGGCATCCGCCACGAATCCGGCCTCCTGCTGCCAATCAGCGCCACCGCCATCGACGGCCGCGGCCACCGTACCCAAGCCGTCAAGGATTACGCCCGCAAGGCGCTCATCCGCCGCCCCATGGTCATCTTCGGCGCCAAGGCTGCCAACGCCGTGCCGCTGTCCAAACCTAAGATCGAGGACACCACCTACAAGGGCAAGGCCGACACTTCCGACAACGCGCTGCGCACCTGGACGGTCGGCACCGTCAACATCAAGCACACCCTGTACCGCCGCCTGGCCGCAGATGCGGATCTGGTCGAGCAGGCCGCCGCCGACCCGAAGAAGCAAGACCCCGCCCTGCGGCACTTCCGCTTCCCCGACAGCCTGTCCGACGACTACTTCGGTGGCCTGGTCTCCGAAATCTTCGACCCCGCCAAGGGCCGCTACGTCAAGCGCAAGGGCGCCGCCCGCAACGAGCCACTCGACACCCTGGTCTATGCCTGGGCCGCCACCCAACACCCCGAACTGCAGCTCGAAAAGAAGTCCGCCAAAGACTGGGACGCCGACGAGCTGCGCATCGCCGCGCTGGCCGGCAAGCCGCCCGGCGCCGCAGCCGCCGACCACCCCCAGCCGGCCGCCGCCGCAACCGCTGCGCCTGCGCCACCTCCCGCCTCAACGAACCAGCCCACGCAACCCCGCCACCGCCCGGCGCGCCGCGCCACGCAGTCTCGCTACCTCGCCCGATAGGCCAAAAAATGATCGGTGACCACGAGAACGGATTCGCTGAAGACCTAGGCGCCGTGCTTGGCTTCTCTGCCGCCTGCCGGTTGATCGCCGTGTTCGGCCGGCAGGTCATCTACGTGCCAACTACGCCGCACCCGCAGCACGCGCTCACTCTGTTGCTTGGCGCCAACGCGGCCGCCAGGCTATGCGCTGAGGTCGGCGGGCAAACGGTCAGGATTCCGGGCAACGAAGAGTTTTTCCGGCTGCGAAAAATGCGCGAGGTTGCAGAGCTGGCAAAGATGGGGTTCTCGGAAAGAGCAATTGCCCACGGGATAAAGGAAAAAAACGGCCGATCCGTCCGCCATATTCGGCGGTATCGGCTGGCTGCTCAAACGCTCGGGCTCCTCCCCCCCGACCTGCCGAAAGCGGAAGAGCAGGGCGCGCACTGGGAACAGCTGCCGCTCACGCTGCCCCCTGGTCGAAAGAAAAAGCCGCAGGGACATCCGCGTAAGGGCGCCGAAAAGCCAAAAAACGCAAACTGAGCGAATCATGCCGATCCCCCAGACCGATATCGACGACCTCAATGCCGCCATCGCCCTTGGCGAGCGGCTCGTGCGCAAAGCGGACGGCTCCACCGTCGAGTATCGATCCGTCTCCGACCTCATCCGCGCCCGCGACTACCTCGCCCGCCTGAAAGCCGAAGACGCCGCCGCCGCCGCCGGCAAGCCCCGGCGCCGCGCGGCCCGCCTGTACCACGCCGGGAGGGGCTTCCGGTGAGCAAGCGCAACAAGAAAGCCCGCAAGGCCGCCAAGCACGCCGCCCACGCTGCGCCCGCAGCGGCGCCGGTCGCAGTCGCCGCCGGCCCCGTCCTCATCGCCCGTACCCAATACGATGCCGCCGGCCACGGCCGCCGCACCCGCGGCTGGCGCGCCCCCGGCACCGGCCCCAACCGCGCGCTCGCGGGCCTGAACACAATCCGCAACCGCGCCCGCGACGCCGCCCGCAACACCTGGAGCGGCGCCGCGAATGCTCGCGTCTGGGCCACCAACTTGATCGGGGTCGGCATCATCGCTCGCTCCGAATCCAAGTCCGCGACCCGCAAGCAGCGCTTCGCCGAGATCTGGGATGCCTTCGTCACATCTTCCGATGCCGACGGGGTGCTCGACTTCTACGGTCAGCAGACCCTCGCCGTGGAAACCCTCAAGTCCGCCGGCGAAGTCTTCGTCCGCTTCCGCCCGCGCCGGCTCGACGACGGCCTGATGGTCCCGCTGCAGGTCCAACTGCTCGAGTCCGACATGGTGCCGACACTTGACGCCGACACCTGGCCCGGCATGCCCATCGGGCACCGCATCCGCCAGGGCATCGAACTGGATCGCATCGGTCGCCGCGCCGCGTACTGGTGCTACCGTGAGCACCCTGGCGATGGTCCCACCATCGCCGTCAGCCATGCCGATCTGGTCCGGGTTCCCGCCAGCGAAATGCGGCACATCTACAAGCCCGCGCGCCCCGGCGCGCTGCGCGGCGTGCCGAACAACGTCTCGGTCATGACCCGCCAACGCAGCGTCGACAACCTCGACGACGCCGTCGTGTTCCGGCAGGAGCTGAGCAACCTCTACGCCGCCTTCATCACCCGCGAGCCGGCCGGTAGTGACCCCATCATCGACCCTGCCACCGGCCAGCCTGTTGAATCCGACCACGACGGCGCGCCAATGATCGGTCTCGAACCCGGGCTCGTCCAGGAACTGGCACCCGGCGAGGACGTCAAGTTCTCCAGCCCGCCCGATGCCGGCGCCAACTACGCCGATTTCATGCGCCAGCAGCACCTCGGCATTGCCGCCGGCGGCGGCACGCCCTACGAACTGCTAACCGGCGACATCCGCGACGTCTCCGACCGCACCCTGCGCATCGTCATCAACGAGTTCCGCCGCGCCTGCGAGCAGGAGCAGTGGCAGCTCATCATCCCGCAGTTCTGCCAGCCCGTGCGCGACACCGTCGGCCGTGCTGCCGTACTCGCCGGTCTGCTCAAACAGACCGAACTCGCCGAGTTCTGCCGCTGCACCTGGTCGCCTCACGCCTGGCCCTACATCCACCCCACGCAAGACGTCCAAGCCAAAAAGATGGAGGTCGACGCTGGTTTCCGCAGCCGCACCGGGGTGGTGGCCGCCAATGGCGACGACGTCGAGCAGATCGACGCGGAGCGCGCCGCGGATGCCGCGCGCGAACGAACGCTCCAGATTCCGACAGCCCAAAAAGGACAGGCCAATGCCTGAAAAATCCCCAACCCTCTGGCTCGCCGTCTGGGACGCGCTCCCCGAGCCTGTCCGCGCAGCGCTCTTCAGCACCGTCATCGCCTTCTTCCGGGTCATGTACGACGACAAGGAACCGCGCTGGATCCGCAAGCTGCTCGAAGTCGGGCTGTGCGGATCGCTCGGCTTCGTCATCACCTACCTGGCCGTTCAGTTCGGCTTCGCCCCGGCCTGGGGCGGGGCGATCTCGTCCGTCATCAGCCTGTACGGCGTCAACAAGGCAAGGGCGTGGGGGCAGGAAATCGCCCGGCGTCGCCTCGATCGGGGGGCATCATGATCACCGCCGCCGTCCTGCAGGCCCTCGGCGCCACCGAGCGCAACGCCGCGCTGTACGTCGAGCCGCTGCGCATCGCCGCCGAGCGCTACCACATCGACACCGCTCAGCGCCTCGCCCACTGGCTGGCGCAGATCGCGCACGAGTCCGCCGGCTTCTCGGCCGTCGTCGAAAACCTCAACTACTCGGCCGAAGGCCTGGCTCGCACCTGGCCGCAGCGCTACGCCCTCAACGGCGCACCCAATGCCACCGCCCGCATCCTGCACCTCCGTCCGGCCGACATCGCCAACCTGACCTACGCCGATCGGATGGGCAACGGCCCCGTCAAGAGCGGCGACGGCTGGCGCTACCGTGGCCGGGGCCTGATCCAGATCACCGGCCGCGACCGGTACCGCCAGTGCGGCATCGGCTTGGGGCTGGATCTGCTTGCGCACCCTGAGATGCTCGAAGAGCCGCTGTACGCAGCGCTGTCGGCAGGCTGGTACTGGCACACCGAAAACCTCAACCCCCAGGCGGATCGCGACGACGTCCGAGCCGTCACGAAGGGCATCAACGGCGGCTACAACGGCCTCGCCGACCGCGCCGAGCGGACCAAAGCCGCCGCGCGGGCGCTGGCTGGCACGGGGAGGGCGTGATGTGGCCTCGATCCGCTTTGTTCTCGTTGCCGTTGTGCTGGGGCTCGGTCTGGGTGGCCTGGGCGGTTACCGCTTGGGCACAGGCGATGCTGCGCGTTCCGAACTGCGCGATGCCCGCGGCGCTGTACAGACCGCTGCCGACACGCTCGACGCTGCACGTCGTCAGCTCGACACCACAACCCGTGCCGTCGCCCAGGCTGCAGCGCGTGACGCACAGACCGCATCTCGTCACCTGACCGAGGCCGCCGCTTATGAACAAGTCATCGCATCCGCCGCGCGTCTTGACTGCAATCGTGATCCTGACGCTTTCCGCATGCTCGTCGACGCCATCGGCCGTGCCAATCAACCCCGCGCCGCTACCCCTGGTGCACCCGCTGCAAAGCCATCAACGACGACTGCCTGACCGCCATCCTTGAGGACTGATCACCATGCCCATCGACACCCCCGACATCATCTACCGCCTCTCCGGCGGCGCCGCCAACGCCGACCCCAACGCCTCGCTCGGCGGCGCCAAATCCGGCACCGCCATGCCGCTGTCGATCTTCGATGACGTGCCCAGCGTCGAAGCCGTCGCTGGGCACGTCGAGTACCGCTGCATCTACATCCACAACGCGCACGCTACCCTGACAATGCTCGGCACACGCGCATGGATGCAAGAGAACACCCCTAGCCCCACTACAACATTCGACCTCGGGGTGGGCACCAGCGCGGCCGGCGCTACCGAGCAGACCATTGCAGACGAGAAAACCGCGCCAGTTGATGTCGCCTTCGTCGTGTCCAGCGACTACAGCACCGGCATCGTGCTTGGCGACATCCTGCCCGGCGAACACCGCGCCATCTGGATACGCCGCACCGTCGGCGCTGGCACTACGGTAATCCTCGACACCGCACTCATCCGCGTCGAGTGCGACACCAACCCGTGACCACCATGAAGCTCGCGCTCTACAAGGGCCGAGGCAATCTCGGCAACGCGCTCATCCGCTGGTGGACGAAGAGCCCGTACAGCCACTGCGAGCTCGTCATCGGCGAGATCTGGTACTCATCCAGCGTGCGCGATGGCGGCGTGCGGGCCAAGCGCCTCGAGCCGAATCCGGCGCACTGGGACTACATCGAACTGCCCTGGGCAGATGCCGAGCAGGTCCAGTGGTATTTCCGGAGCACCCAGGGCGAGCCCTACGGCTGGCTCGATCTCATCAAGCGCCAGGTCTTCAACCGGCCCGGCAATGACTTCGGTGCGTTTTGCAGCGAGTGGTGCGCCGAGGCGCTGGGGCTGCCGACGCCGCAGCAGTACAGCCCCGGCACGCTGGGCGAATACTGCGAGGGGAGGACAGTGGCATGAGGCTACGACACAAAACGACGACGGCAGTAATCGATGAACCGCAGTGGAACGAGGACCACGTCTGTGCCCTGCACGAACTCGGCAGCATCAATGGCGCGGTGTCGATTGACCTTGCGCATGGGTCGGTACAGACCGCGACGCTGACCGGCAACGTCACACTGACGCTGCCGTCTGTTGCTGTCGGCACCACCGAGCACCTGACGCTTATCTTCGCCAACGACAACGCCGGCGGCCATGCCGTCACGGTAACAAGCGTGACCTGGATCGGCGGCTCAGCACCGGAGTTCAGCGATGCCGCGAATGCACAGAACTGCATCGTACTGCGCGGCACGCCGGGCGGCTGGGTCGGCGATGGAGGAACTGTGGCATGACGATGATGTACTACACGCTACCAGGTGGCGAGCCGATCGCAAATCTACGCACATTGCTGCCGCACATCATCAACCCCGAGCGGCTGTCGGACGACGAGCTGGTAGAGCACGGCATTGCCCGCTGCGCCGTCACCCGCCCGGCGCTCGAATGGTGGCAGCAGCAGGGTGCGCGGCAGATCGATACGTCACGAGTGCCCCATGTGGTTGCCTGGGTTGTCGAGGATCTATCCCCCGAAACCGCTAAAGAACTCGCGTGGCAGCGCGTCAAAGCCGAGCGCAACGAGCGGCAAAGTGGGCTGATGCCGTATCTGTATCCCAGCGGCGACACGCATCACAATCAAATGACGGATAAAGTCAAGTCGGACCTCACCGCATCGACCACGGGGGCTATCGCGCTCAATGCTGCGGGCGTTGTTGATCCGGTGATGCCCTGGACGGTATTCGAAAACATCACGCATATGCTCACGCCCGCGCAAATGATCGAATTCGGCGTAGCTGCGTTGCAGTGGCGCGGTGCGATTCATGTGCAGAGCCAGGTGATGCGAGCGGCAATCAACGCCGCTCAGACCGTCGCGGACGTTGTCGCGGCTGTTCAATGGGGCGAATGATGGCGCAATATTTCGCCGACTTCTCGGGCCTCCCCGATGGCCCGCTTCCGTCCAGCATTGTACGCATCTGGGATACTACCGATGCGACGACAATCGTCGGCGGGTGTCTCTCGTTTCGCGATTCTGGTAATCGCCGCGCAATTGCGTACATCCCGAACGCGCCCAAAACAAGCGGCGTCTCAGAGATGTACATGCGTTACTACTCGACTGTAGCGGCGGGCACAATACCGATGTTGGTGCTCCGAGGAACCGTAGCGTCTGCTGCCGGGGCGACAGGTTATCAAGCGCTGCATCACCGAGACAATACCGCGTTCGAGCTTCGGCGACGCGTCGGTGGCGCTGAATCTGTGCGATTCGGAAACTTCACCGCTCCGTTACTCGCAGAAACAGTGTATTGCATGCGTGTGAGAGTTGAGACTGAGCCGACGTTGGTGCGGTTCGGAGCGAAAGTGTGGGCGACCAATACACATGAACCTGGCGATTTCATCGCGCTGACCGACACTGCTGCGAACCGCATCACCTCCGATGGCCTTTTCGGGTTTGGCGCAATGGGCAGCTCGAATACTTCGGGGTGGGTGCGTATCGCTGCGGTCGGATTTGGCACGGATGGCGATCCCGCGCCGACCGATGCGCTCAGCCCCGCAGGCCGCAAACGTCACCCCCTGCTCATGACGCCCTGGTGACAACATGAGCGCCTTCTTCTCGCCCGGCTTCTTCGATCCTGGTTTCTTCGACACCGGCGCCGCCACCTCCACGGTTGTCGCGGACGCCGGCCTCGCATATGCGGTGCGGCGCGCCGCGCAAGCGGAATCCACGGTCAGCTACAGGATCCGGGGTGGCGTTCAGTCCGGCGCCGACATTCGCTATGCGGTGCGAGGCGTTGCAGGGTCTTCTGCCGCGCTGGCATACAGTGTCCGAGCGGCGGCAGAAGCGAGTGCAGCGGTCTCGTACACGGTCAGTGCTGGCGTGCGGGCCGAGGCGCAGCTCTCGTACCGCGTGCGTGGATCGGTCCATGCCGATGCGGTGCTTGCTGCGGCCATCCGTGGGGTCGCACGTGGAGACGCGCCCGTTTCGTACCGTGCTCGGGGGCGGGTCGCAGCCGATGTCGAAATCCGCTATGCCGTCCTGTCGGCCAGTGCTGTCCAGGCCGACGCCCCCATCCAGTACGGCGTGTCCGGCGCCGTCGGCGTGGAGGTGGTGCTCGGGTATGCAGTGCGTGGTGCCGTGCAGACGTCTGCATCCGCCTCTTATGCCATCCGCTCGCCAGCGTTCGCCGATGCGGTTGCGCATTACCTTGTCCGGCAGGCGGCTCGGGCTGATGCCGGTATCGCGTACCGCGTCCTCGAGCGCGAGGTCGTCACCGCGGACGCCAGCATCGCCTATCGCATCCTCGAAGGCCTGACCGTGCAGACGGATGCGCCCATGGCCTACGCAGTGCAGGGCAGGGCGCAGCAGGATGCTCGCCTCGCTTACTCCATCGGCGACGCCCAGCGCCCGCCGACGCACCGGATCTACGCCGTGCCAGGTCCCATCCGCATCTACGTCGTGCCCTTCGCTGAGACCCCAACATGACCCGCTCCGCCTTCGTTCGCCTTTCCGCCGGCACCCTGGTCATCTATCAGGGGCCGCTCGACCAGCTCGATTACGGGCTTGACTACTCCGCGTTGCTCAAGGGCGACCCCATCGTCAGCAGCGCGTGGGAGGCCGATGGCGACATCACCGTCGACCGCTTCGCGGTGCATGACGGTGCGGTCGCCTCGGCATTCATCAGTGGCAGCCAGGGGGTCGTCACCAACACCGTCACCAGTGCGGGTGGGCGGCGGAAGGCGGTGTCGTTCTGTGTGGTGCCGCCCCTGACCGCCGCCTGCGCGTAACCGGACATCCGTGTAATGGCGCCGAAATTCAATCCCGCGCACGATTCCCCCATTATCAACGGAAACCAGCCATGAAAAAGAAACCCTGGTTCGCCTGGAACCTTGCTGACGACGGTCGCAGCGCCACCATTCGAATCAACGGCGTCATCGGCGACTGGATGGAAGGCCGCACCATCGAAAGCCTCGATTACGAACTGAAGTGGGCGGCCGACTCGGTCAACGAGATCGTCGTCCGCATCACGTCGTTCGGCGGCAAGCTCAGCGAAGCGCTCGCCATGTACGGCGCGCTCAAGCGCCATCCGGCTCGCGTGGTTGCCATCATCGAAGGCGTTGCCGCCAGCGCCGGCACTATCATCGCCATGGCCGCCGATGAAATCCGCATCTACGCCAATGCCAGCATGATGGTGCATGGCGTTTCCATCACCACTGAAGACGGCGAAGAGGTCGAAGACGCCGAGGCCGAGCGCGTCCTCAACGCCAGCATCATCGAGACCTACGCCGCCCGCACCGGCAAGACACCCGAAGAACTGGCCGAAGCCATCGCCGGCGACACCTGGATGACAGCCCGCGAGGCCGTCGCCGCGGGCTGGGCAGACTCGGTGATCGAAATCCGAGAGCAACCCGACGCAACATCCGCGCTTGCTGCCAGCCCGCTGGAGGCCATTGCCCAGGCGCTCGAAATCCCGGCCGACGTCCTCGCCCGCGCCGAAGCGCAGGCCGCGGCACCTGCTGCTGATCCGCAGCCCGACCCCGCGCCCGTCGATCCGTCCCCGGAGCCCGAACCGAGCCCGCCTGCCGCCGCAACGGCCAGCTTTGCCGCCCAGGTCAATGCCCTGGCCGTCGCCGAAGGCCTGGGTGACTACGTTTCCGCCTGGCTGCTCGACGGCAGCATCACCACTACCGCCCAGGCCAAGATCGCCATCGCCGAAGCTCGCGAAGTGCGCGACCTCTGCGCCTTCGCTGGCGTGGCCGACGCGGCCGCCGGCTACATCCGCGGCCGCAAGTCGCTGCCCGAAGTTCGCAAGGCACTCATCGACGCCCAGGCCGCCGAGGCTGATGCGCGCCACACCGACACGCACCCGCGTGCAACCCCCGATGCCAAGGCCCCGCAGGCCCAGGCCAAGCCTGCCGTGTCGGTCGACAGCATCTACGCGGCCCTCAACAGCAACGTCCGCTAACCCCAGGAGATCCACACATGCTCACCGAAAAATCCCGCGCCGGGCAGTTCCTGCTGGCCGAAGCCAACGGCACCATCAGCCGCGAACTCATCACCATCGCCGAAGGCCAGGGCGTACTGCACGCAGGCCAGGTGCTCGGCCAGATCACCTCCGGTGACGACGCCGGCAAGTTCGGCAAGTACAGCAACGCCGACACCACCACCGGCCTCGGCACCGCCGTCGCCGTCCTCTACGACGGCGTCGACGCCACCGATGGCGACGCGCCCGGCGTCGGCATCTTCCGCCACGCCGAAGTGAAGGAAGCCGAGCTCACCGGCATCGACGCCGCCGGCAAGATCGACCTTGCCGCCGCGCAAATCATTTTCCGCTGATCACAGGAGATAGCCCACATGGCTACCATGGACGTATTCAACGACGACGCCTTCAGCGTCACCACCCTCTCTGCCGCGATCAGCGAGGCGCCGTTCCAGCCGACTCGTCTGCTCGAGCTCGGCCTGTTCCGCAACGAGCCCATCGAAACCACCGACGCCTGGTTCGAACTCGACGGCGACACCCTGCGTCTGGTCAAGGCCGGCCAGCGCGGCGCTCCCGGTGAAACCCGGCCGCGTGGAGCCCGCCGCGCCGTTGCATTCCGCAGCAAGCACCTGAAGCGCGACGACGCCATGATGGCCGATGAGGTCCAGAACGCCCGCGCCTTCGGCCAGCAGTCCGAAGTCGAAACCGTGCAGGGCAAGGTGCTGCGCATCGGCGGCCGGCATCGCCGCGATATCGAAACCACCATCGAATTTCATCGCATGGGGGCGCTGAAGGGGCTGATTCTCGATGCTGACGGAACAACGGTCCTCGAAGACCTGTATGACAAGTTCCAGGTCGCAAAAATCGATCACGACATGAACCTCGATGTCGACACCACCGACCTGCTGAAGATGGTGGTGCAGGCCAAGCGCAAGAGCGAAGACGTGCTCGGCGCCTCCTACGTCAGCGGCTTCCGCGCCTTCTGCGGTGACCAGTTCTTCGACGACTTCGTCGCCCACCCCGAGCTCAAGACCTCGTACGAGCGCTGGCGCGACGGCGAAGTCCTGCGCACCGACGTGCGCGCCGGCCTGACGTTCGGCGGCGTCACCTGGGAAAACTACCGCGGCAGCGTCGCGGGCGTGCCCTTCGTCGCCAGCGACGAAGCCATCCTGGTGCCCGAAGGCGTGCCGGACATGTTCCTGGTCGAACTATTCGCCGGCCGACTACATGGAAACGGTGAACACCCCGGGCCTGCCCTTCTACCTGAAGACCGAAGCCATGCGCATGAACACTGGCGTCGACATTCAGGTGCAATCCAACCCGCTCGCCATCTGCACCCGGCCGCGGGCCATCATCCACCTCAAGCGCACCTGATGGCCCGGGCCTCGGCCGCATTCGCCCGCATGCATGACCGCCTGTTCGCCCATTTCGGCGAGCAGGCGGTTTTGCGCGAGGGCGAGTGCGTCGAGGCCATCATTACCGAAAACGTCGAGACCGTCGGCGGTTACGGCGAGGTGCCCGTGCTCGTCACCACCGCCACGCTGCGCGCCAGCGTTCAGCCTCGCAAGGGCGACCCGCTCGACATCATCGGCGGCCGCTGCTGGGAGCTCGACGCCATGCTGCGCGGCGATGCCCGCGTGCAGGAATGGATCCTGCGTGATCGGCCCGCCTGATGAAAATCAACATCGTCGGCGTCGAGGCGCTCAAACAATCCGCCAGCCGCGTGCGCGACATCCCGGCCGCGCTGGCCCGCGCGGAATACCGTGCCGTCAATGCCGTCGCCAGCACTACCATGACGGCCGCCCGCCGCGGTATCGCCGCCGAAATCAACCTGCCGGCCAGCTACATCGGCCAGCAGATGTCATTGCGCAAGGCTCGACAGAGCAAACCAGAGGCGGAAATCCGTGTGCGCGTGAGACACGTCCGCCTTGCCCGCTTCGCAGCGCGCCAGCTCACGGCGCCGGTCAAGCACATGTATCGCAGCGTCGGCGATCCCAGCCGTGGCATACCCTGGGGCCGAAAATCTGCCGGGGTCTCAGTCAAGGTCAAGCGGGCAGGAAGCCGCGAGGCCATGCGCGGCGCCTTTCTGTTGCCATTGCGTGCCGGCAATGCCGACGGCGGCAACGGCATGGGCATCTTCATCCGTGTCGGCCGTGCCAAGGGTGCCATCGAGCACAAGTATGGCCCCAGCCCGGACCAGCTCTTCCGCCGCTGGGCCAGCACCAATACCGGCGACATCCAGACCAAGCTGGCCGCCGCCATCAATTCCCAACTGAAATACGAACTCACCGGAAGCCGGAGATGAGCAAAGCCGACAAGATCGCCGAGGCCCTGCGTGCCCGGCTCATGACCATCACCCGCGGCAACGGCTATGCCACCGATCTCGGCAAGCACGTCTATGAGGGCAAGCAGCAACTGGACCCCGAGTCGCTGCCCGCGGTCGTCATGATCGAGCCCGAAGACACCGTCGGCGAAACCAAGGGCCGTGATGGCAGGCTGCCCGCCGGAGTCTGGGCACTCAACACCCAGCCTTTCCAGTTCGACGCAGTTGCCCGCTGCGACCCCGACAACCCTAACCGCGTCGCGCGGCTGCTGATCGCCGACATCAAGCGCGCCATCTTCTCCGACGATCTTACCCTGGGCGGCCTGGTCACCCGCATCGCCTATACCGGCCGCATCATCGATGCCCGGTCATTCGGCAGCGACATCGTCGCGGCTGGCGTGGCGATCGAGGTGATCTTCCAGGAAAACCTCGCGAACCCATGAGCGTCTAAAATGGATATTTTTGGGGCTCGCCATGAACCGGATCGCATTCTTTTTATTGATGCTGTTTGCATCGACGTGTAACGCCCACGTCTATAAGTGTTCCGAGGGCGGGAAAACAGTTTTCTCGGACAAGCCTTGTGGCGAGGAGGCAGAAACCATCGATGTCGCCCCCGCGGCTGGGCGAAGTTGGCAGGAACGCCAGCAGACTCAAAGGCCCGTTCAGAAAGAGCAGCCCTCAAAGGAATCTCCGCAAGAGCGCGCGGCGCGGGCAAAAAAATTAGAAGACGAGCGGAATGCACGTTGGGAAGTTCAGGACGCCGCCCGAGAAGCGGGAGCCGAAAGGGATCAGGCATACCGAGCGCGCATGGCCGAACTGCGGCAGCGAGCGTGCGGAAGCGCTGAGACAGTAGAACTGCGTCTTGGAATGACCGAACGCTTCGTCAGAACCTGCACATACACGCCCAGTCCGCGCTCAATCAATACCACGACCACGGCACAGAGAGAGGTAGTGCAATGGGTGATGGGCGGCGATGGCGGTTACCGATTCATTTATTTTGAGAACGGGGTCGTTTCCGCTATCCAGCACTGATCCCAAGAGGACATCCATGTAATGGCGCCCATGTTGCCATTGCTCCAGACTGATCCGACACATCAGACAGGAGCAGCAGCATGTTGGAATACATCTCCGGACAAGGCCGATTCCTCGTCGCCCCCCGCAACATCAACGGCATGCCGGGGCCGATGATCTGGCAGGGCGATGCCCCATCCTTCGAAATGATGATGGAAGAGGACGTCTACGAGCGCAAGGAAAACTACACCGGCATGCGCGCCCTCGCGGTTCGCCGAACCAAGGAAATGAAGTGCAACCTGTCGGCCACGCTCGTGCAGATGGACGAGGACGTCGCTGCGCTGCTCACACGTGGCGAGGTCATCACCCAGGCCGTCACCCCGATCGTCGATGAGCCTATCACCCACAGCGCCGAGCTACCGCCGCTCGGCGCCTTCCTGATGCTCGGCGCCTTCGACGTTTCCGCCGTCACGATCAAGGATTCCACCAGCGGGTCGCCGAAGACGCTCGAACAGGACGTCAACTACATCCTCGACGCCAAGGGCGGCACCATCGAAATCGTCGATCTGACCGAAAACGGCCCCTTCGTCGGCCCTTTCACGGCCAGCTATACCCCGGCTGCGGTGAAGGCCATCAAGCTCCTGTCGGCCGCCGAGCGCGAGTATTGGGTGCGCTTCCTCGGCGTCAACACCGCTGCCGAAGGCAACCCCCGCATGGTGGGCGACTGGTACCGCGTTCGCTGGTCGCCGACGACGGGCTTCGGCTTCATCCAGGAAGAAACCGGCGAATTCCCAATCGAGGGCGGCGCCCTGGCCGATCCCACCAAAAAGCCCGACAGCAACCTCGGCCAGTTCGGGCGAATGTTCCTCGAGAAGCGCGTATGACCGAGCAGACCCGCATCGGCCTGCGCGAGGTACTGCCAATCGGCGACGGCGACACGCTGCGGTCCGTCATCGTGCGCGAGCTCACCGTCGGCGAGTTTCGCGCGTGGCTTGCCTCCGTGGTCGCTGGTGGCGACCGCGACGCGCTGCTGGCGGTGCTGCACGAGGGCCTGGACGCCGCCGACCTGCCGGTATTCACCAGCCTCGAGCCGGCCGACATCGAGCACCTCACGCCCTCGCAAATCCGCGAAGTGTGGGCCAAGGTCCGGGCGCTCAACGCGGATTTTTTCGAGGCGCTCGGACGGCTCATCGAGGCCGGCCGCCCGAGCGACAGCTCACCGAGCTCGAACGCGCCGTCGTGAGCCTCGCCCAGATCGGCCACGGCGCGGGCGTCTGGGCCTACCCGTGGCGGGTCTTCATGACCGCCTGCAAGGTCGCCAGCGGAAAATCGAAGTGAACGCATGAAGGCAAACCAGGACGTCACCCTCCGCATCAACACCGAAACCTCCGGCGACGGCAACGTTCGATCGCTGGCGGACGAAATCGACCGGCTATCCGAAGCCGGCGGCGAGCTTGCGCCCAAGTTCCGGGCGCTAGCCGAAGAACTGCGCAAGATCGAATCCACCCAAGGGCTGGTCGAGGCCTTCGCCAAGCTCAAGCGCGAAACCGGCGAAGCCGCCACTGCGCTGGAGCAGGCCCAGGCCAAAGCTCAGGCGCTCGGGCGTGAATTCACAAACACCGAGAACCCCAGCCGCGCCCTCACGTCGGAGTTCTCCCGCGCACGGAAGGAGGTCCAGCAGGCGCAGGCTGCACTGCAGGCCAAGCAGGTCGCGCTGCAACGCATGCGGGGCGACCTGAAGGCGGCCGGCGTCGATACCAAGAGTCTGGCCGAAGCCGAACGCCGCCTGCGCGAAGAACTGGTCGAGATGGAGCAGCGCGGCCAGATCGCCACCCAGGTACTCGGCGACATGGGCCGCGAAGCCCAGACCACGGGCGCCGATCTGGGCGAACTCGCCAAGCAGGGCGAATCCGCCTCCGAAGCCTTCGCCAACGCCGCCGCGAATTTCACGGCCGGCACCGTGGCGATCAAGGGCTTGCAGGGCACATTCGGCCCGGCCACAAAGCTGGCGGTGGACTTCTCCACTGCCATGGCGAAAATCCGCACCAACGTCGATAACCCCAGCGACATCCCCGGCCTCGGCGCTAAAATCCGCGAGCTCAACCAGCAGTTCGGCACAGGCCTCAACAGCAATGCCGAGGCACTGTACGACATCGTCTCCGCCGGCATCACCGACACGGGGCGCGCCGTCGATACGCTGACGGTTGCCAACAAGCTGGCTATCGGCGGCATTACCGACGTGGCCGTGGCGGCAGACGGCCTTACCAGCACCCTGAACGCCTACGGCGAGGCCGCCGGTACGGCCACCAACGTGTCCGATGCCTTCTTCGTCGCCGCCCTGGCCGGCAAATCCGGCATTGACGAACTGGCCGCCGGCATCGGCAAGGTGGCGCCGCTGGCCGCGCAAACCGGCACCAGCCTCGACGACCTGATGGCCGCCATCTCCACGCTCACCCTGGCCGGGGTGGAAACGTCCGAGGCCATCACCCAGGTGCGGGCCATCCTCACCGCCGTGGTCAAGCCCAGCAAGCAGGCGGCCACGCTGGCCGAAGAACTGGGCCTCAACTACAACCTCGCCGCGCTCAAGGCGCAGGGCTTCGCCGGCTTCCTGGAGCAGATGCGGAAGGCCACCGGCGGCAACGCCGACCAACTCGCCATCCTGCTCGGCAGCACCGAAGCCCTCAGCGCCGCCCTCGCGCTGACGGGCGGCCAGGCTGGGCAGTTCGCCGACATCCTCGATCAAATGGCCAACAAGGCCGGCAGCACCGAGGCGGCATTCAAGACTATGACCGACACGCCTGAGCATTCCATCAGGCTCTTCAATTCTGCGTTGGAGGACACACAGCTTGCTGTCGGCCTCGCCGTTACCTCGCTCACGCCGCTGCTCGAGGGCATCACCGCTATCATCGGCGCCTTCAACCGCCTGCCGGATGGCATCCAGACCACCGTCGCAGCGCTCGGGTCGGTCGCGGTTGCCGGGCCGGTCGTGCTCTTCGCCCTCAAGAGCTATGCCGCTGCCTGGCAGTCCCTCCGCAAGGCCATGGCCATCAGCGCGCCGGCTGCAGTTGCACGCAAGGAACTGACCGCCACCGCTGCAGCAGCGACTGCATCCGCAGCATCCATGACGCGGGCCGCTGGTGCTGTCAGCATCCTCGGCCGAGGACTGAGCCTGCTGGGCGGGCCGATCGGTCTCCTGCTCGGCGCGGCGGCGCTGTTGATCCCCGCGTTCACCAAGACCGGCGATGCTGCCGAACATGCTGCGCAAGGCACCGGAGACCTGGCCGAGAAGCTCACCGAAGACGCAGAAAACATTGAGGAGGCCGGCCGCCGCATCGCCAAGGCAGAAGAAGACAGGCTCGCCGCAGCCAGGGAACATGCCAACAAGCTCACCCAAATCAAGGCGGAAGAAACCGGGCGTCTGCAGGTTCAACTGAATTCCCAGGTATTGGCTTATCGTGAAACGAACAAGGCCATCGAGACCGCCCAGCGCGCCCGCGAAGCCGCCGAGAAGCGGCGCGCCCAGCTCAAGCAATCGAACAAGGAATTCGCCGAAGGCCTGGGGCAGGGCGGCAGCAAGCAGAAAACCGGCCTGGATGCCCAGTACCAGATCACCCAAGCCAGGGGGGCCCTCGGTCGCGGCGATCTTGAAGGCGCGATCAAGCAGGCCGAACGCGCTAAGCAAATCGTCCAGCAGCTCGATCAGTCCGGCCAGGAAAGCGCCTACGTGCTGCAGTACCTCGCCAAACAGATCGCACAGGTACAGGACGAGGCCGCCGCCGGCCTCGAAGGCGAAGCCGACGCCAACATCAAGAAACAGCAGGCCCATGCCGAAGAGCTCCTGAAACTGATCACCCAGACGGTAGCCGACGCCGAGTATCTCAAGATGCTTGAGATCGGCTTCGACCAGGCGGGCGCTGAAGCCAGCGCCGATCAGCTCCGCGCGGCCCTCGAAGCCAAGCTGGCCGCCAACCCCATCGTGATCCCCACGGTAATCGTGGACCCCGTCACCCCGGATGCCGCCACCAGCCGCCTGCTCGGTGATACCCCCGCACGCGCCTACGGCGGCCCGCTGCCAGGCACCAACCGCGGCGATCGCAGCGACCACGTCGTCTATCGCGGCACCCCCGGTGAGTGGGTCATCCAGCGCCCGGCCGTCCGCGTGTGGGGTGACGAGAACATGCGTCGCATCAACCGCGGCGAAATGCCCCGCTTCGCCTACGGCGGCGAACTTGGCGGCATGCCGCTCGCGGCCCGCGTCGCCATTCCCAGCGTCGAAACGCCCAGCCCAGCCACACTTCCGCCGCTCACCGGCCGGCCGTTGGTGCTGCCGGACGGTTCGCAGGTGCCGGTATATACCGACGCGCGCATCGAAGAAAAGATCGTGAGCATGTTCACCAAGGCTGCTCTGCAGGTCGGGAGGCGCCGGTGAGCGTTGAGCTGAGCATCAACGGCCAGACGTTGCCATTTGCCGTCAACACCGAGATCCAGCAGACCTACGAGGATTTCGGCGGCTTCACCCTGCTGCGCCTGGGTGCCGGCGCCGCGGTGCCGCAGCAGTCCTGGCGCAAGACGCGCACGACGCTGTCCGCCCAGGGCGTCGCCCCGCCCGGCCTGGACGCTATCGACTGGATGCAGCCAGTCACGCTCGGCTGCGTCGCCGCGCGCTCGATCCAGTCCGCCAGCAACATCATCAACATCCCCGCCGAGCGCCGCACCGACGCGCCGCCCTACGGCTGGGCCGTCCTGTCCGATGGCCTGCTGAAGCCGACGCCTGTCGCCGTTTCCGGCAACACCGCAACGCTGACGCCGATCCCCGGCGCGGCGGGCTACCAGGTGCTGTGGTATCCGCTGCTAACTGTGCATGCCATCACCGGCGTGCAAGTGAGCTACGACGCCGCCGGCGCAGCAGCGACGTGGGAACTCACCTGCGAGGAAATCTGAATGCCCCACATCGCCCGCGACCTGGTCGAGGTCTCCACCACATCCACCGGCACTGGCAACCTGACGCTCGGCGCCGCCCTGGCCGGCCGTCAATCGCTCGACGCTGCCGGCTTCGCCACCGGCGATCGCATGACCTACCGCGTCGCCAACGAGGCCGGCACTGCGTGGGAGATCGGCGTCGGCACGCTGACAAAGTCGGGCGCGACCTGGACGCTGGCCCGCAACATCGTGCAGTCAAGCAGCAGCGGCGGCGCAAAGATCAATTTCACCGCCGGCACGAAGCATGTCGCGTGCGTCGTCTCGGCAGCATGCGGGGTGCTCGTCGGCCTGGAGTTCGATTCTGTTCCTCCCTCCGTCATCAGCGGCGGCATCGCCGCTGGTCGGGGCGCCACCGCGAACAATGGCGGTGTCGCCTTCGGGTCCGGGGCCGAGGCTGCTGCTTATGCGGTCGCCCTCGGGCGTCTCGCGAAAGCGACCGGGCAGGGCAGCGTGGCGCTGGGCGACAACGCCCAGGCCGTCGGATCGTCTTCAGTGGCATGCCCCGGCGCACGGGCGCAAGGCGAAATGAGTTTCGCCTTTCCCGGCGCCCGCACGGAAAAATCCGCCGTCGTTGCCCAGGGTGGATACGACTTTGCGCGGCTGTCATGGGTCGGGCAGACGTACTCGGGCAACGGATGGACAGATACGCTGCAGGATTCCAACTCCTCGCGGCTGCGGCTGCCCGGCACGGCCGGTGTCGCGTTGCTGGAGATCGATGTCATCGGCGCCAGCGACACCGATGTCTATGCTGCCAAGGTTTCAGCGGTGGTCCGCTACGGCTCGGGTGTCGCGCTCGACGGTGCGCCCGTTGTCGCCGTGACGCGAGACACCACCGGCGGCGAGGCGTCGATCACGATCAAAACCGGCCCCAGCGCGGGTGACACGATCGAAGTCACAGTCAGCTCGGGATCGTTCGATAATTTCCGGTGGGTCGGCCGCATCGGCGCGGTCGTCAGCTACAACTCATGAGCATCGGCCTGTCGCCCATCGGCCTGGCCGCGATCGGCGCCAGCGCGGCATCGGGTGGTGCGCCGGAGCCGGAAGACGAGTTCGTCACAACGGCCTGGCCCATCATCGTCGAGGCCGCGCCGATCGTCGTCACGCCCTGGCTGGTGGCGGTGCAGCCCGTCCCCGTCGAGCAGGTCGTCACCACATGGCCCATCACCGTCGCGGCGCCTGCCGTCACCAGCGCAGCATGGCCCGTGCGTGTCCTGCCGGCCGATGTCGTCGGCGGCCTGGACGGGGCCGCGGCCTGGGCAGCCGCGCCGTCGGGCCGATGGTCGGCGCTCGTCACGGTCGGTGCCGACGACGTGTCCGCGCGCCTGGTCGGCCCGGTGAGCGTGTCCGTTGCCGCAGACGCCGCCCGCGTCGCCGAGATCGCCTGGCTGCCCGTCGCCGCGCTGGCGCCGCTGGCGCTGGTCGGGCAGCGGGTCAGCATCGCATTCGCAGAGCAGGGCGGTAGCATCCAACTGCTGTTTTCCGGCGTAGTCGATGTGCCGTCCGTCGATCTCGCCACCGGTGCCATCTCCTGCCGTTGCACCGACCAGGCGCAGGAAATCTGGTCAGCAACGTCCCGCACGATCATCGACGGCCTGGTCGGCGGTCGTTGGCATCCGGCCCTCGGCGATCCCAAGGACAGCTTCGATTACCTCGGCGAGCGCATCCAGTCGGTCGGCGCGTCCTGGGCGCTGGACGTGCGCCAGCAGCCGCGCGTGCTGCCGTGGCGCAGCCCGGCGCGCACGCTCACCGTCCGTACCGCGGACACGATCGACGGCAGCCTGTCGGTCGATCTGCCCAGCCGCGACCAGCTCCGCACCCGCATCGTCTGCCGGCTGCAGTACCGCTACCCGCTGCTGCGCTATCGGGGCGTGCAGGCGCAATACCGGCAGTCCCTGGCGTTTTTCCTGCCGTGGTATCACAACCTCACAGGCGACATGCTGCAGGGGCCGCGGCTCTGGATGACAACGCCGATGGTCGAGGGCGCGGCGGGGAGCCTGCCTGGCTTCGATCTCGCGCGCCTCGATATCGAGCACCCTAGTGCGGGTACGTATCAAACGTCGAGGCCCTCCTACAGCTCGATTCCGAAATATGAGTCGGGGATGGATGGGGCGTACTACATCATTCGGCCAGACGTCGCCCCCGCGCTGGCGCTCGGCTTCTCGGCCCGCTACGTCGCACGCTGGCAGCAGAGCATCACGCACGACTACACCGTCACGGTCGTCTGGCCCGAGCTCGAGGCCCAGCTCGGCCCGCCGGTCGAGGAAGAGATCGGCGCCAGCCTGGACGCGGAGTTCGATCAGCCCGACTGGGGGCGCGACCCGACCGTCGCACCGCACCTGCCCGATCAACTCGGCGTCGGCGATGCCGCGGTGGCTTGGCAGCCCGACGGTGCCACCCTCGCCGACCGCGACGAGCTGCTGCGCGCACTGCTCGATCGCGCCTGGGTCCGGCTGTGGTCCGCCAGCCGCTCCGGCCGCGTCCATTTCTCGCTGCCGTGCCGGCCGGACCTCTGGCTGGATACTGCGATCCGGCTCGAAACCGAGCGCCTGCGCGCACTCGGGCCCATCGTCGAAATCGAGCATGTGCTCGACACCGGCTCCGGCCGCGCCGTCTCGGACATCACGCTAGCCGTCGGCATGCCCGGCAACGTCCCGGCCCCGCAGCCTGCATGGACGCTGCCAGCCGAGCCGGCCGACGGCTACCGGCCGCCGCTGTCGGCCTGGTCCTGCCGCATCGACACCTTCGTCGGCGGCAACGCCGGCGCGGCGACATTCGACGACGAAACCATGATCGGCTTTTCGACGAACGACGAGGGCTCGATGTCGGGGGTCGAGTACTACCCCCACCAGTTGCGCATCCAGGCCCCCGACCTGGCCGCCGAAGACCGCGATCCGCGCGAGCTGACCGCCGCCACCGAGATCGCCGTCGCGATACCGACCGACCTGCTGGAGATCCTGCCATGACCATTACCTGGGGATTTTTCAACGACCCCGCGCTCACCAGCCCTCAGACCGAGGGCGTCACGATCGCCGCCACGCTTGGCCCCGTCGATCGCGTCATCTACTTCGGTTCGCCGGTGTCCGGCAAGACGCTGCAGGCGTCCTCGTCGCCGGGCGCCTCGGCGATCACCATCGCGCCGATCGACGCCACCCCGGCCACCGGCGCCGCCGCCTCGCAGGTCAAGCTCGCGCTCAGCGCGGCCGGCCTCGATTCCGCTGTCGGCGGTGCGAGTGTCGATGTCGGCCTCGCGCTCGCCAGCGGCGCCGCCAATGCGCTCGCGATCTACGTCCGCACCGTGCAAGGCGGCCTGCCGATCGGCCTGCATGCTGATCTGTCCCTCGCGACGAATCCCGTCGTCGAGAGCTGATCATGGCTCGCGCATCCTCGTCCGAGCTGCAGCGCGCCATCGACCGCCTGCTCAAAAAAGAGCCGGGCTGGAAGAATTTCATCCCCAAGCCCGCCGTCGGTGCGCGCCCGGGCGGCATTGGCACCGGCCAGCCGGCATCCGGCGGCAGCACAGGGGTGACGCTCGAAGAGCGCGATGCCAGCCTGCGCACATACCACGCCGGGAGGCCGCTGCGCAGCGTCAACGGAATTCTGACTTTCATCGAAGAGCCGATCGAATCGATCACGCTGGTCGACGGGAAAATGATTTTCGCCGACCCAGGCGCAGGCGAGGGCGAACCATGAACCGCTGCAGCCCCACCCGCTACCCGCTCTCCCGCGTCGTCAAATTCGGCGACACTTCGCACGGTCTCTACGATGCGGAGACTGGCAACATCACGACGCCCGACGGTGTCGTGATCCCGTGCCCCAGCGAGCCGCCATTCGGCACAGACTCATTCGTCGTGCGCGTCCCCGGCACGCCGCCGCTGCCGCCCGTCTCGCCGGAAGAGGCCGCCGCCGACACCGCCGCCGGGCGAACTTGGCTTGATTACGGGATCATCTCGGGTGCCAATCGGCGGATGTACGGGGCTCGGCTGGCGCGCAGGCTCCCCTCGAACTCGCCGGAGTCTGCATGGATTTACGTTGACGAGGACGGCGCCCGCTGGCTCGTCCGGATTCGGAACATCATCGACGGCGCCCGGTTTTTTCGGCTGACATTCCGCAAATTCGGCCACATCGAGCACGGGCAGGCTGTCGGCGAGGTTGTGCAGACTATCGATGTGCCATCCAGCCTGAGCCTCGACGTCATCACCCGCGCCCGGGAGTTTCATACCTCGATGCACGGCCGGCCGTACCGGGCATGCATCGAGGCGATTTCGAGCCGCGGGCATCGTGTAGTCGTGCTCAGTCATCAATACGACTACACCGAGTCATACGGCACAAACGGGGCGATTGCCTTCGAGCATCTCGTCAGCAACGGGTTGGTTGACCCCGTACAGCACACCTCGGCGTCGATCGGTAGCCGGGGGGCTGAGATCGAGCTGCAGGGCGTGCCGCCGAATGTGGAAGCAACTGTCCGACCGTTGATTTCAGGGACCAGCAGCACGCCGCAGAGCCTCGATGTTTTGCTATGGCATGGCGACGGAAGCGGCGGTATCGCAACAACGCCAGCCGTTGCCCTGCCCGGCGACACGACCAGCGATGTTTTTGCGCGTACCCTCCCGCCGGGCACTCCGTTTGTGCCGGGATGGTCGATGGGGCTCATCATGACAATGCCGCCGGGGGTTATAACGTACAACGTCGAGGGCCGAAGGCTAGTCGGGGCGTACTACGACAACGACGACGATTTGCAGCTTGTCGATGTCGTTTTCACGGGCCAGGTCACGACGTCGCACAACTTGTCCCTGCACCTGTTCGAGGGCGCCAGCAGTACAAGGTACACAGCGATCACCTCCGTCGAAATTTCGGGCGATATCACGCTCAGTTGCGCGGATGGCGTCAGCATTCTGTATAGCGTCACGGAATCGTACGAATCCTCGACTCTGCCGGGTGAGGGGTATTCCGCCACCGCCGTAAATTACGCTGTCGGCAGCGTTTCCGGGGCGGTGAATTATGGTTCGGTTATCCCCGATTTCCCCAATGTGCAAATTGCGCCAACGGGTTTTGCGGTAGGCGTGTTCGACGGCGGACTCAACAGAGTTTCAACCGTCGCGAGCACCGGGCTGCTGCGTAATGTAACGGGCGACAGCATGATCGACCGTTACGTGTCAGATATTTTCCTCCCCACCACTCACAATCTATTTGAGGTGCTGCCCCTTCGGTTTGGCTCTCGCTGCTGGGGCCTTGGGGTGCGCGATCTCGACGATGGTCAGCTTCACTTGCTCATGCTCGCATCGCCGCAACAGTACAAGCTGGTGCACAAATCAGGCGTCACCGCTGCTGACCTGGGGTGGGCCTGCGCCCACCCGGTAACGGGCGAGATTATCGACGGGCCGACGGCCAGGTGCTTCATTTAATGGATTGACATGACCTCCAAGCAGATCGACGACGGCTATGTGGCTATCACATACGAAGACCGCGGCGGCACCCTGAGGGCGATCGATCATGTGCCCCGTGACAATCGTCCGCCGTACATTGCCATCGGCGACGTCACGCGCATGAGTGCAGACGTCTGCAAGCTCGCCGGTTTCAACGGCCGGCTCACGCGGCGCCACCTGCGCCTCATCGTCCGTCTGCTGGGCGAGCAGGGGTATCGCGTCGCGTACATGGACCGCCTGGACGGGCACCGCATGCCGGGTGCAGAGCAGATCGAGTCCGGCGATTGGGCGGGGTGGTGGCGGCTGGATCTGCAAAAAGTCGCATAAAATGATTGACAGTGGATGTTTAAACGTCCATAATAAGGCTTATGGAATGCAGCACCGTGTTCCATCTGAGTCGGCAGATTCCGGCCCCAGCCACGGTAGCACTCGATGCTATACCGGGCGTGTAGGAGCAAAGAAATGGCCAAGTTCATCATCACTGAAAAGCAAGACCTCAACAGCACCCGTAAAGGGGAAATCGTCGAGGCGAAGGATCTGACTGGCGCGAAGCGTGCTGCCAGCCGAAGCCAGCTTTTCCAAGGCACGGTGCTGACCGTAGAGTCGGAATCCGGCGTGCTGTTGGCATGGAAGCCCGCAAAGGCATCCTGGATCAACTCATAATCATGACGCGCGTCTGCAAAATCTGCGGGGGCGCCATGCCCCCGGGCGCCAATCCGCGCTCCCGGTATTGCAGCGATGAATGCCGGGAAGAGCGGGATCGGCGCCGTTCGGCGCAGCGTGACTACAGTGCTTACGAGGCTGTGCGGAAAGAGGTCCGTCGTAAGGCGCGGAAGCACCGCATGTGCCGCGTCTGTGGCAATCAAATTCCGCTCGATGCGGGCCCGCGTGCGCTGACATGCAGCGAGCGCTGCAGCCTGGAATTCCACCGACAGCGAGAGCGCGAACGGTACTACCTTGAGCGAGATACCGATCGATGGCGCGCAGTGCGTGAAGAGTATCTGGCTCGCCTGCACGAGCGGCGGGCGTCGGATTCCGCCTTCGATGCTCAGATTCGCGCCGCTCAACGACAAGCAAATGTACGGCTGAGGGCGGCGATCAAAGCCGACCCCATCCGCGCCGCTGAGTACAAAGCCAGGCGTCAGGCGCAGCGTGATGCGATGACACCCGAACAGCGGGCGGCTGAACGCGCCCGTAGTCGCGCCTGGTATGCGTCCCTCTCGAGGGAAGAGAAGGTGCGTATCTATTACACGGCACGGGCCATGCGCGCGCTAGAGCGGATGCAGGCAATCGGCGATGAGCTTGCGCGCCGGGCGCAGGCTGGATCACAGGAATCCAAAAACGTAGGAGCAGCCATGGCAGAAAAATACACGATCTACGCAGGGCCGCCATTAACCGCCGCCTTTGTGGGATTTGAGCAACAGCGTAGCGGCCGGGTCAATCAGATTGCCGCCGACTGGCTGGAAATGGTCGCTGCGTTGGCGCCCAAACTAACCCTGACCCAGTGGTCCGCCGTTTTGGACATTTTCAGCGATGGACGTCTTGATGACGACGCTGCGCTGAAATATGCATGGGCCGAGATCGATGGCCATGAGAACGATGGAAAGTGGGGGAACGACATGCCATTGCTGGTTGAGAGAATCAGAGCGCTGAGCCACGCCGAACTGCTGGCAATGCGGGAGATCGTGCGGCGATTCTGGAGCCTTGTCGGGGGGCACGACCGCATCGATGCGATGCGTCTGGCCGGCATTGAATGCATCGAAGCTTCCATGGGTGTAAATAATGACGAATGAAATTGTGAAGGTGCAACCCAAGGGGATGCTGTCCCCTTACGAGCTAAACAACCTCAGCACGCAGGAACTACGGGCTGAACTGGCCCTATCGCTCACCATGAGCGCTCGCCACCTCGCGTACCTGGCCTCGGTTTGGGGAGAGCTGGAAAAGCGTGGTGAAGACCTGAGCGATCTGCGCACCGGAATGGCCGTCTATCTTCCGCAGATTGCCTCCGGTCGGCTGGATGCGGAGGCTGTAGTACGCTTTGCTGGCATGCCCACCGTGCTTCGTAGTCTCGCTGGCTTGCCCATTGAAGAGCAGCAGGCCTTGGCGAAAGGGAGGCCGGTTACTGTGCTGACCGTCGATTCCCACGGGCAATACACTACCGAAGACCTCCCGGCATATACGCTCACCGCGTCACAAGCGCGGCTTGCGTTTGACGGAGACAAGATCCGAAGCCCGACTGAACAAAAGGCAGTTTTGGAAAACGCCCGCGTACGGAAGATAGCTCGTGCTCGACCGGGATCAGCGGCAAGTCGGGTTCGCTATGACTCAAGTGCAGACGTGATACGCATCGGCCGCGCATCCGCAACTGTTGGCGAAGTCGCTGCCGCAATAGCTGAAGCTGCAATTCCGTCTGACGGCGACAATGTCGATCTTGATGCAGCGGTCGTGGTCAAATTGACAGAGACCGAGCATCGTATGGTTAAAGCACGTGCCGCCGAAGCAGGGCAGACCGCCCAGGCATTCCTGCGTAGCGTCGTTAAAGCCGCGCTGATTGTGTGATTATGAGCACAACATTAACCGAGCCACAGTTCGCGGCCCTTGGCCAGCTCCTACGACTGCGCGGCGACTCGATGGAGGTGGCCCGATTGGTGCTCGTCGAAGGCCTTGCCGCCGCCGATGCTGCGCACCGAGTTGGGATTACGAGCAACGGCGCGCATAAAGCTGTAGCCCGGTGCAATGCAGGGCTTGCGCTGGCTCGAGCCGCAGTCGGGGCTACCGCAGCCCCGGAAGCCACAGCGGGGAAGTGAAATATCATTCAGGGCGCTCCCCCGAACGTCGCCCTACCGTAGTGGGGTGCCTTATCCGGGCGGAAGTTTTTTCAAGCTGTTGATTTTTAACGTCATACGAAACTCTTACAAGGCGAATGTCGGCGGTTCGACCCCGTCAGCACCCACCAAGAACAACTGTCACACGGTGGCAAGAAGTACCAGAAACCCGCATCGCTAAAGGCTTTGCGGGTTTTTCATTATGTCAGGCAGGATCGGGCCGTGGCACCTCATACCGTCAAAAGCGGCGCTATCTTTGACGGTATACCGCTTTATGGGGTGCTGAGATGCCTCTGAACGACGCAGGCCTACAAGCTCGCGGACGAGCGCGGATTGTATCTGTTGATCCGGCCCACAGGTGGAAAACTCTGGCGTTTGGACTACCGTTACGACGGCAAGCGCAAGACGCTTGCCCCGGCAGGCTATCCTGACGTAGCGCTTGCCGATGCACGCAAAGCGAGAGGATCGGGCGCTCGACCAATCGCGGAGATCATGGCGCCGGAGCTGTTGAGCACGCTCAGGCGTATCAAGGTGCGAGGCGCGATCGACTCCGCCCACCGCGCCAAGCAGATCGCTGGCCAGGTTTTTCGCTATGGCATCGTCACTGGCCGGGCGGATCGGAGCTCCGCGGCGCTTTGACGCAAGGTTTTTTTAATCATTTTTCGAAAGACTGGCTTTTTCGTCATCGTTTTTCTTCGCTATTCATTGGGTTTGTGTAACCATTTCAGTCATCATTTTTCTCTTTTCGTGGCCGGTCATCATCGTTTTTTGATGACCATAAGGGGATTTCTGTAACGTGGGGATCGGTTTCAAGGCCTTGGAGGCCCAGTTCGGCATCGTCCTGGTACAGCCCCTGCGCGTGGAGTCCACCATCGGCACCACCCGTTCGGTGCGGGAGTCGCCGGAGCGCATCCAGAACCAGTATCCGGGAGTCTACAGGCCGGCCGATACCTTTGCGGGGCATTTCGAGTTCGGCCTGAAGTATGAGGAGATCCACCTCGAATTCTTTGCGCGGCTGTTTGCCGCCTGCGGTCCGGAGCCGCTCGAACAGTGGTGCAGGGCGGAACCGTTCGGCCAGTATGCGCGCCGTGCGGCCTTCTTCTACGAGTGGCTCACCGGGCGCCGGCTGGACGTTCCGGACCTGAGCGGCGGGACCTATGTTGACGCGGTGTCCGCCGATGCCTACCTGACGCGCACCGAGGCCGTCCGGGAGCGGCGCTGGCGGATCAACAACAACCTGCCGGGTACGCCTGCGTTCTGCCCCCTCATCCGCCGCACCCCGACCCTCGGCCAGGCGTTGCAGTTCGACCCGTTCGGTGCGATCGTGGAACTGGATCGCCAGTTCGGCGAGGACGTGCTGATGCGCGCCGCGGCGTGGCTCACGCTCAAGGAGTCACGGGCGAGCTTCCTGATCGAGCACGAGGCAGACAAGACCGACCGCATCAAGCGGTTTGCCCACGTCATGGCCGAGCACTGCGGCAAGCTCGAAGTGCCGCTCGGCATCGGCAGTCTCACCGTGCTGCAGAAGGGCATCCTCGGCGAGACGGCGCTTCGGCTCGGCACGCGCCGATCGCCGGTCTTCGTCGGTCAGGCAAGCCTTCGCGACGACATCGTCCACTACATCGGTCCCCACTTTTCGGTGCTGGACGGCCTGAAGGCGTTCGAGCAGGCGACTCGCGGACGGGAGGCGCTGGCGCGGGCGGCCGTCATCGCATTCGGTTTCGTTTACATCCACCCGATGAGCGATGGCAACGGACGCATCCACCGCTTCCTCATCAACGACACGCTGCAGCGCGACAAGGCCATTCCGGCCGGTGTGGTCCTGCCCGTGTCGGCGACCATCACCGGCGTGCGCGAGTTCGGCCACGGCTACGACCGGGTGCTGGAGGTGTTCTCGCGCCCCTTCATGCGGCGATACGACACCGCGCACCGATTCGGGGAGATGCTCACGTACGAAGACGGCGTGCGGTCGAACTTCGTGTTCGATGCCTACGACGACGCCAACCATGCCTGGCGCTACCCGGACCTCACCGAGCACGCGATCTATACTGCCCAACTCGTCGCCCACACGATCCGGCACGAGATGGCGGACGAGGCTCGCGTCCTGCTGCGGTTCGAGCTCGCGCAGCGGCGCATCAAGGACGTGCTGGAGATGCCGGATCCGGACGCCGTGCGCATGATCCGGTCGATCAAGGAGAACGGATGGCGAGTCTCGGGCAAGCTCGTGAAGGAGTATGCAGTGCTCTGTGACGAGGCCCTGGCCTTGCGCGTTGTCGAGGCCGTGCAGTCCGCGTTCGAGGATCGCGAGCCGGCGCCCATCATCGAGTGAGCGCATGGCCCCTGGTCGGCGCACGCCGGGACGCCTGACCGTGCTGGCGGTGGGGTGGCTGCATGCGCTGGTCGTATCGGCGGTGTTCCTCCCTGACGACGTATAGGTTTCCCGAAACCCGCCGACAGCGCGTCGCGGCCCGGATCGATTTCATGATGGACCGGGAATACTGCCGTTGGCGGGCGATGCGCGACAGACTTGGGGCTGGGCGGTGAGCGAGGCGTGCAGGGGGCGCCGCCGGTCCGGGTGCACCGTCAGCGCATCCCAACTGGCGCAGATGGGGGTGTGCGAACAACTGGTTCGGTTCGAGCACCTCCATGGCCAGCGACGATCGGCGCAGCAACGCGGTGATGCCGAGCATTACCGGTTCCTGCGCGAGACCGAGTCGGATCCAGGCGCCAGAGGCCCGTGCTTCATTGCGACCCTGATGTACGGCGAAGGCTCGGAAGTCATGGTGCTGAGGCGCTTTCGCGATCTGGTGTTGCGCGCCTGGCCGATCGGCCGGGGCCTGATCCTGGCGTACTACCGCACCGCGCCGGGTGTGTGCCGTGTGCTGGCAGGACGTCCCGTGCTGATCGGGGCGGTGCGTCTGATGCTCCGCCCCTTCGTGTGGGGGGCGAATCGCATTGCCGGCCGCGAAGGAGGGCGTCGTGCTTGAATGGACCGCCGCGGTGATCCTCGCGGTTGTCCTGCTGGCGTAGGCGTATCGCCTTCGCTGGCAGCCTGAGAATGCCTGGATGCCCCGGGAACTGCGGCGTGCCACGCTGGCTTATGCGGAGCAGCTCTTCAAGGCGCCCGGCCGGGTGATGCTCACCGCCAAGGTTGGCCGTGCCTATCGAGACCGCAGAGAGGTCATCATCCTGGTCGAACTGAAAACCCGCCGGCTGGATCGCCCGTATCTCTCCGACGTGATCGAACTGTCCGCCCAGCGCGCGGCCATCATGCGGCAGACGGGCGAACAGGTCGTCAGGCACGGATACGTGGTGATGCAGAGCCGACCCGGTCACAGAACCTCGCATCGTGTGGCCTTGCTCACCGACGATGAGGTCGACGAGCTGACCGTGCGCTGGGAAGCCATCGTGAATGGACATGCCCAGCCACGATGGTCTGGCGCGCCGCGCCTGTGCCGCGGATGTGGTTTCGCGGGAACCTGCGCAGGCGCTGCGTATTACGCCCATATATGACCAGTTAGCCTATTTTTGACCATCCAGTCCAGCGATGTGACCAGCCAGAATCGACCCGCTGCCAACGTTCAAACTATCGTCGCCGGAAAGACAGGAAACAAAGTACAGCGGCTGTTCGTGGCGACACGCCACGGGCAGGTGCTCGGCCGAAGCAGTCGTTGGGTTACCATCCTGGCAACTGCGGCTGTCGGCCAAGAGTTGCCTTTGAGTGCTGGCGCTGCTAACGGACATCCACTAGCGCAACAGTGTATGCTAAATAATTATTCAGAACGCTCGTTGCACCGCTAGCTTTTGAGTATGCCTGAACCGCTTTGAGGGTCTAAACAGTTGTGATAATTGCCCCCTAAGATTTGATGATCGAGGCTGCGCAGACGGGTGGTCGCCCTACAAGAACGCTCGGTGTCTCGATGGACTTTCTCCAGCCCGGTAAATTAAAGGAAGTATTTTTAAAATGTTCTTTCCTATTGGAAGCCCAAAGCCTCTCGGCCAATTGGCGCCTACACAAATCGCCATCTCCTCTGCGCGATCGAGACTGAAAGTTCTCGTGGTCGATGACCAGCCTTTCATTCTCAAAGACGTTCTGGCGTCACACGGGTTCTCAATTCATGAAATGAGAGACATATCCGCAATCGATCTCGTGTCAGGGTATCCAGTGATAGTTTGCGACATTAAAGGTGTCGGAGCTACCTTCAAATCAAGACATGAGGGCGCCCATCTCTTCCGAGAAATTCGGAAGGCCTTTCCGGAAAAATATATTATTGCCTTCACTGGCTTCCGTTTTGATGCCACATACAATGAGTATTTTCGTGTAGCTGACACCAGCCTTAAGAAGGACGCGGACACAGAGGCGTGGGTGAAGGTTCTTGATGAGGCTATTTCAGTAATGGCAGAGCCAAAGCAGCGATGGCTCAGAATGCGCCGATTTTTGTTGGAGGAGGCAAGGCTTGAACTGTGGGCAGCACTTCTGCTTGAGCAAGCCTTTATCGAAGCAGTAACGACAAGGGACAGAAATAAGTTAACGACGAAGATTACTGGTGCTGGCTTAGCTGATGAAACAACCCAAAGACTGCTTAGCTTCGCTGGCTCGCTTTTCTCTGACGTGCTAACCGGGCTTCTTTCCTCTACCGTAGCCGGATAGTAGATTGATTCAGGGTGCGAATATAAAGATGAACGACATAGACTTTTCTGACCTCAAGCAGGTATTGAAAGACACGATGCACGAAGTGCGCGAGTTCAATCGGGTCATCAAGGCGAACTCTGAGATGCTGACTCGCCTCCTTCAGATAGAGAATGAAGGTTCGGCGTTATCGCTCAACACTCAGAACGCCGATAATGCGAGGCAACAAGCACTAGCGATACTTCAAACCGCCCAGATGGTTAGCGCTCGATTGGATTTAATTGACTTTGAAACCAATCCCGAGGCATTTTCTTCAGAGAGGAAAATAACGGGAAGTGTTTACGGAAAGTTTGATAAGGCGAGAAAGATGCTATCTCCTCGTGCGCGTCACAAGAGTGTCCGTATATCTATGAATGGGCAGTCGCGCAAGAAGTCTGAATTCTATCCCGTTTTCGATATTCTTCCTTTCTTGCTGCTTGAAAACGCTGTTAAGTACGCCCCAAGTAATTCTGAAATCGTGATTACGGTGGAGGAGTATCAGAAGTCCATTGATGTCAAGATTAGCTCAATGGGACCAGTCATCGAAAAGGATGAGCTAGCTAAAATCGTTACCAAAGGCTTTCGTGCATTGGAAGCGAAGAAGACCGAAGAGAAGGGGAGTGGCTTCGGTTTGTACTTCGCAAAATTTGTCGCTGACCTCCATGACGCAAGCCTGCAGTTCACTTCAGAGAGAGATGTTTTTAGCATTAACGGGACTCGATATTCCTCGTTTCAGGCAATTCTTGCCTTTCCTGCATAGATGACGGTGCCGAAGCCCATCATTTCAACGGACTTGAGCAAAAGGCTGCACAGGCCGGTGAATTCAGACGGCTAGCCGACGGCTTCCTATCAGCGTCGATGTCCGCGTTGGGTCGAGTCCGGCCAGTGATGAATGAGAAAATGAAAGATTTGGCTCCGAGTGTTCAATGCGCGTGTTCTGCGCCTATTAACTCTACGGTAGATTACACCACATGGCTACAACCTTTCGTCTCGTCCCAGAGAGAGAGCCCATCGATCTCAATTTTGAGCGTCTGAAGAATTCGCTGCCAGCGTCAATGTGTGTCTTAAAAAAGCCTGATGGCATATATGTCACCGTAGAGTCAACAGAAGACGAGGATCCTTCTACCCAGGTTCTGATCGATCGTGAGGTTGATCGCATTCAGTTCTTGACATGCGTGAAATTTCGGGCAGAGATGTGTCGGCGCACGGTAACAGCGACTCTTTCGCTCTGTTGGCGTGTCCATGGACCACTGCCCAAGGAAGTGCGCCCGCTTACCTGGACAGGCGCACTGGCACTGCAGTTACGGCTTTGGGCGCTGGCTACTGAGGCACAAGATTCTGCGCTTAGGGTTCTGCTTCATTTCCAGATTATTGAATTGTCATATCCGAACACCAGAGATAAAGAGGCTTACCCGCCTTTCTCTGGCGGTTCCCATTCGCCTCATCCACGAACCGAAGCGAAGCTACTGCGTCATTTGGTGGCTCACGCCGGCGACGCGAGGACTGAGACCAGCTCTTACTTGGAGTATCTTGGATTGCCAAGCCGCCTTGGAAACTATAACCATCCGAATTGGGATACGGCGATCACGAGTGCGGGAAAGAGAGTTGAAAAATTAGCTCGTAAAATAATTCGAAGGGCCATTTGTCAAGCGGAGAACTACCGGCTTGGCGCAAAGCTCGAAGACTGAATAATAGCTGTCAATGTCGGCAACGGGTCGGTAGCTCCAGTTCACAGGATGGAGAAGCTGCCGTTCGCCGTCGTCTGATGGCCGAACGGCAGGTGACCGCCACATTGCGGCCTGTCTTTACCCATATCAAGCCACCGGCAGGTCAGGCCGAAAGCCGGCCGCTGAGCGGATGGGCTGCCCTGCATGCCATAGACCTAGACTAGCGGGAGTCGTCTCTTCTAGTAGGGGTGAGGAGGGCAGCTGTCCATCGACGGGCGCCACACCTGAGCGATCGGCAAGACGCTGGAGCAGTTTTCATGGGGTGAGTTTGCTCATGCTTGCTTCAGTCGGCTGGCCAGGATATGTGCCTCGACCTTACGGGTCAGGTGCTCGGGCACGCCGGCCGCGGCAAAGTTGGTTTGCCATGCGGTCTGCACACGGTGAGCCGTGATGCGGACTTCTTCCAGCAAGTCGTCACGCACTTGGTCGTGCAGCCCGATCCGGGCGAACAGGGCGGCAAAGGTGTCCAGGCTGATCGTGTCGAAGCGTTTGATGCCCGCCATGTTGAGAGCGGTCGATGTGTCATGGGTAGTGTAGGCTACCGTGGACACTAGGTCGTAGGCCGGAGCCAGGCGCGGATGCGTCGGATCGCCGTAGATGAGGGACCAGTTCTTGATGTGGGCGTCGCCGTTTCCCAAGAGGACGTTGAGCACGAGACGGCGGGTCATTTCCTTCAGGTCCGGCAGGCCACCCGCGTAGCGCAGCAGCGTGAGCGCGATCATGTCGTAGTTGACCCGCCCATACTTTTGGGTAGGACGCAGGTTGAAGACCTGGGCGAAGTCTTCGACGTGCGTGCGGCCGCCATCGGGGCGATCGAAGCGCCGGATCGCGTAGAACGGTTCGCCGCGGCCGTAGCCGGACATACCGGGCAGGCCGTCGATCTGCTCCGGCAGCAGCAGCATCACTTCTGGAACGTCGATGCCGACGGCACGGGCGGTTTCCATTGTTGCTGCCTCGACCTGTGGCAAGGCTTCGAAGTCCCGGGAAGGCGGCTTTATGATGTAGTTGCCCAGGCTGCCGCCGGTGTTGAGTGTGTAGCGCTCGCCCTGGCGTAGCATCGAGAACTTCATCTGCATGCCGCCGAGCGAGAACTTCAGTTCAGCCAGCTCGTCGGCCGCCGGCGAGACCGGCAGGCCGTGTTTCATGCGGAGATGGTCAGGCGTGTCGGTGGGCACCAGAACCACGGCACCGGGAAGGTCGTGCCCGAGCGCGGTCAACAACAGGAATTCCCGATCCTCGTGGACCTTCAGTCGCTCGGCGATGCGGGCACGCAAGCCGCCCTCGGGCAGCAGGTTCGAGAAGAAGGGTGGTGCCTTGACCGACGCGGACTTGTGGCGCTCATCGCGAAGCAGCGCCCGCGTCTGTGCCTCTTCGCCCGGGCGGGCCATAGACAGCGTGAGGATGGGACGCGAGGGGCCGAGGTCGATAAAATCCTCGCTGACGACGAAGATCGTTTTTTCGTCCGGGTAGTGCGTCAGGTAGCCGACCCGCAGATCGCCCAAGCGCACTTCCAGTGAGTGCACGGTACTCATTGCGGGTCCTTCAGATGATCGAATTCGGTCAGCAGATCCATCGGTGCCGGTTCAGGGGCGGTCGAGGTCCGTTCGTCGGAAGGCATCGTCGGCTGGAGCAGGGCGGCTTGCCCGAGCGGGACCAGCGCGACCTCCAGTCCAAGCGAGGCAGCGTAGGTGAGAAAGGTGTCCAGCGTGACTTCGCGGCCATTTTCGATCTTCGATACGGTGCCCTGACGCATGTGCTTCACATTGCTTTGGACCAAGCCAGCTGCCTCGCGGGCACGACGCAACTGCTTGCCCAGCAGGGCGAGCGTCTCGGGGTTGCGGATACGCGGTTGCGGCTTCATGCTGGACTCTATATACGTGATAACGACTAATCTTGATTCAGCTTAAACGAAAAAGCGTCTAGCGTGAAATGAGATAGTCGATATGGCGTATAGGTGTAGGGTGCGGCGCAGAGGGGACGGGGGGTGTTACAGGCCTCTCGACTAGGGCGGCTGTGGCGTGCCTTTCGCCTACAATGTCACCCTGCAATAATGCTGACACACTCGCCCGCCATCGGCAGTTCAACGGCGTGCCGGACTCGGGCAAACGCTAGCCGTGAGGAGTGTGGGGTATAAGTGGGGGTATGCAAAAGTTTGAACTGAAAAATATTTTTTTAATCAGTATGTTGGATAACAAATTCGACCCCGTCAGCACCCACCGGACACGCTGCCAGTCAGCAATTCGAAAGCCCGGCGTGCCCGGGCTTTCGCTTTTCCGTCGCCGAGCAAGGCAAAACCGCCGTTGGGCCAGTGCCCCACAGGCGTGAATTTTTCAGGCATCAGGAAACCCTTCTTCGCGCAAGGCATTCACGATGCCGTTCATGGCCTCGCTGCCCCTCAGCGGCAGGCACACCTTCGTCCCTGACGTCATGCCCGCTTCGCGCAGATTGATGCGGATGAGCGGCGCGCCCTGTCTTTCGCCGAACAGGCGGACGGACGGGATGGCAGTGCCGGCGCCGATCTCGATCACGATCAGGCGTTCGACCGTGTGCCGCCAGGCATCCAGCCGCGCCTGCTGCGCCGCCGAACGGTCTTCGATCCAGCCCCAGTCGCCGAACATCAGGATGTTGGGGCGCGCCAGCGCGCCGCAGCGGGGGCACGAGGGGAAAGTATTGAGCAGTTCGCAGGCGTCGGCATCGACCTCGGGGGCAAAATCCCCGGCAGGCCAGATCGCGCTGCTGCAAGGCTCCAGGCATTGCAGGTGATGAATCGAGCCGTGGCATTCGACGATGCGATCCGGGTCGAAACCAGCCTTCTGAAACTGCCCGTCCACGTTGCTGGTGAAGACGAAAGTGCCGTGTGGCAGGTGCCGTGCAATCTCCCGCAGCATGTCGAACGCGGCACCGGGCTGGGTCTGCCGGTACAAGGCCAGCCGGTGGCCGTAGAAACCCCAGGCCAGCCGGGGCTGGTCGTGAAAGGCGGCCGGGTTTGCGATCTCCTGGAACTGCATGCGGGCTTTGCCGAGTGCCGGGTAGGCTCGCCACATGCCTTCGTTGCCGCGGAAATCCGGCAGGCCGGAATCGACGCCGAGGCCGGCGCCGGCCGTGACGAGAAGCCCATCGGCTTCGGCAATGAGACGGGCGCAGCGGATGAAGTCGGCGTTCAGGTCGTGCATGGAATCGTGGCAGGTCGGAAGCGACGCAGAGTGCTGCTCTCGCGCTTGTCATTGATCGATTGACCATTTTAGCGGCGGCGCGGCAGACTGCTGCCGTATCAGGGGCGAACGCAGCATCGGCGGGAGGGGAGGAGATGAGATTTCTGCGCACATGGCTGGAACCCCGTACGCTCGCGGTCGTGCTGCTGGCCTTGGCGGTCGGGGGTTTCGTCGTGGTTGCGCATGAAGTGGCGGCGGGCGATACCCTCGACGTGGATCGCACCATCATGCTGGCCTTGCATCCGCAGCCCGATGGCGGTGGGCCGATGTGGCTACAGTCCATGATGCGCGACGCCACCGCGCTGGGCAGCACCTTGGGGCTCAGTCTGGTGGTGTGTCTGGCCGTGCTGTTCCTGCTGTTGTCCCGGCGAGGAAGCATGGCGCTGTTCGTGCTGGCTTCGGCGCTGGGTGGGATACTGCTCAGCACGCTGCTCAAGGAGGTTTTTTCGCGGCCGCGGCCGGACGTGATCCCGCATGGTGATTTCGTCACGAGTGCGAGCTTTCCGAGTGGCCACTCGATGATGTCGGCCACCGTGTACCTGACGCTCGCCATCCTGCTCATCCGTCTCGCCGATACGCGGGTCCAGAAGTGCTATATCGTGGGGGCCGCACTCTTGCTGTCGGGCATCGTGGGCTTGAGCCGAGTCTATCTCGGCGTCCATTGGCCGACCGACGTGCTGGCGGGATGGCTGGCTGGCGGAGCCTGGGCTCTGGGCTGGTGGATGGTGGCCGAACTGGTTTGGGGAAAACGCGGATGAAAGGCCAGCACTTTTCCCGGCGATTGCATTTTGCGCTGCTGGGGTTGAAGCGCACGCTCCGCGCCGAACGCAGTTTCCGTACGCATCTGGCTGCCGCGGCCGGGATGCTGGCCGTGCTGCTCGCCACGCGGCCCGCGCCGGTGTGGTGGGCGATCCTGGGGCTCGCGGTGGGCTTTGTACTGATGGCTGAATTGCTCAATACGGCACTCGAAACCCTGATCGACCACCTGCATCCCGAGCAGCACCCCGAAGTCGGTGCCGCCAAGGATATCGCTGCTGCTGCCGTACTGGTGGCAAGCGGATTCGCGGCTGTGGCCGGGCTCGCCTTTGCTGTCGAACTGGATGTTCAACTGACAGCAAAAAGCCGGCTTGACGGGCCCGGGCGCGGCTTCTACAATGCGCCCTCTTTGCGGAAGGGCGGTTAGCTCAGCGGTAGAGCACTGCCTTCACACGGCAGGGGTCACTGGTTCGATCCCAGTACCGCCCACCAGGCCTCAAGCGCCTCCTTTCGCAGACCGATCGCGCGAATCTTTCGCCGGATCGGGCGGTTAGCTCAGCGGTAGAGCACTGCCTTCACACGGCAGGGGTCACTGGTTCGATCCCAGTACCGCCCACCAGAATCCAAACCCCAGCCCGTCCCGGCTGGGGTTTTCGTTTTGTGCTCCCGCATGCTGATTGCCAGGCTCATTCCGTCAAGGCCGCTCCTGACTGAAGAGTGGAACGCATTTGCTCGATAGTGCCGAGAAAGGCTTCGAGAATCGGGGATTGATCGTCGCTGCGGTAGATGCAGCTCAGATCGACCTGGGCATGGTCGGGCAGGCCGGTGAGGGGTTTGTAGATCACCCCGGGCAGGGCCAGCGAGGTGGTCGATTCCGGTACCAGGCAGACCCCGAAGCCGCCGGCGGCCAGTGCCACGCCGGTGATGGCGTCGCTCACTTCCTGCGAAACGATGGGTTCGAAGCCCGCTTCGTGGCACAGCGTCATCACCTTGTCGATGAAGTTCGGGCGCGCGCCGGTAGGGAAGAGCACGAGCGGGTGATCGCGCAGCGCCGGGAATGGCACCGATTCTTGCGCGGCCAGCGGGCTGGTGTGGCTCATGGCCAGCAGCAGCCTCTCGTTGGCCACCAGCCGGGTGGTGATGTCGGGCAGCGGCGCCAGCATGCGGTTGAAGCCGACCGTGATGCGGCGCTGGCGCAGGGCTTCGATCTGTTCGCCCTTGTTCATGGTGTGGAGGACGATCTTCACCTCCGGGTAGGAGCGGCGGAAGGCCAGCAGCAGCTTGGGGATCGCGTCGAGGATCGCGGTGCCGAAGATGCCGACGTCCAGCCGCCCGAGCTTGCCTTGCCCCGCGCGCTGGGTGCGCTCGGTGGCCTGCTCGACGACGGCGCGGATGTTGCGCGCTTCGTCGAGGAACAGCGCCCCGGCCTGGGTCAGCTCGACGCCGCGCGGCGTGCGGTTCAGCAGGCGGACGCCCAGTTCTTCTTCGAGCTGCTGGATCTGCCGGGTGAGCGGCGGCTGCGAGATGTGGAGCCGGGTGGCGGCGCGGCCGATGTTCTGTTCCTCGGCGACGGCGATGAAATATCTCAGGTGGCGCAGGTCCATGCGCTTTCTCCGGTATCGATCCGGGATGATCATACTTTAAAGGTATTAATCGGTCCATAAGTCGGTATTGGACGGCATTTCGACTGCTCTATAAGGTTCGTGCCATCCCGGTAGGTCGGATACGGATCCGGGATCCAGATAACGATTGGAGGAGGAAGGCATGGACAAGAGGGCACACCCGCACGGCCGCACCCGTTTTCGCATCAAATCCGTCTGTCGTGCCGTTGCCGGCGCCTTCGCGGGGCTTGCGGCCTCCGGCGCCGCGCTCGCGTTTCAGATCGATACCGGCAATCCGGACATCAGGATGAGCTGGGACAACACCGTCAAGTACAGCGCGAGCTGGCGCGTGAGCGGCATCGACCGCGGCGTGGCGGACGACTCCATCGGGCCGCAGGCGAACACCAATGACGGCGACCAGAATTTCGGCCGGGGGCTGGTCTCGAACCGGCTCGACCTGCTGTCCGAGCTCGATTTCCGCTACATGCGCAAGTACGGCTTCCGCATCAGCGGGGCGGCTTGGTACGACCAGGTCTACAACGAGTCGAACGACAATCCGGGCGCCCTCGGCGGCGCGCTGCTGAACCAGCGCTCGGCGCGCTACAACGAATTCACCCGGGCGACGAAGAAGCTGCACGGACGCAAGGCCGAGTTCCTGGATGCCTTCGTCTATGGCAGCTTCGAGCCGGCCGGCATGAACCTCAACCTCAAGGCGGGGCGCCTCACCCAGCTTTACGGCGAGAGCCTGTTCTTCGGCTCGAACGGCATCGCCGGGGCGCAGACGCCGCTCGACCTGGCGCGCGCGCTGTCGGTGCCCAACTCGCAGTTCAAGGAGGTCGCGCGCCCGGTCGGGCAGGTGTCGGTGACGCTGCAGATCAACCCCGAGGTGACGTTCGGCGCCTATTACCAGGCCGAATGGCGCAAGTCGCGCCTGCCGGCGGCGGGCAGCTATTTCAGCTTTGCCGACTTCGTCGATGAGGGCGGCGAGCGCCTCATCCTCGGGCCGGGGCAGGAGGTCTTCCGGGGCAAGGACATCGAGGCGAAGGATTCCGGCCAGGGCGGGGTGCAGCTCCGCTTCAAGGCCGGGGATTCGGAATACGGCTTCTATGCCGCGCAGTTCCACGACAAGATGCCCCAGTTCTACGTGCGCCCGGGCGTCAACGTCCAGCCCGGCAGCATCGGCGACTACATCATGGTCTATGCGGAGGACATCCGCACCGTGGGCGCCAGCTTCAGCACCCTGCTGGGCGAGACCAACGTCGCCGGCGAACTGTCCTTCCGCGACAACATGCCGCTGGTGGGCAGCGGCATCACGATGATCCTGCCGGGCGACACCACGGCCGACGGCGGCGACGACGCAGCCTTCCCCAAGGGCCGGACGATGCACCTCAACCTGTCGGCCATCAGCGTGCTGGGCGGCAGCGCGCTGTGGGACGGTGCGACCTTCATCGGCGAGTTCGCCTACAACCGGCGGCTGAAGATCACCGACAACGCCCACCAGCTGGACCGCCTCGCCACGCGCAGCGCGAGCGCGATCCAGTTCGTGTTCACGCCCGAGTATTTCCAGGTGGCGCCGGGGCTCGACCTGCAGGTGCTGATCGGCCTCAGCTACGGCCTCAGCGGCCGCTCCTCGGTGAATGGCGTGCTGTTCCCGTCCGAAGGCGGCGGCAACTTCAGCATCGGCGTCAAGGCCGACTACCAGCGGACCTGGCAGGCGGGCCTGAACTACACGCGCTACTTCGGTGCGGGCGGCTCCGTGATCAGCTACGACACCGCGGTGCCCGAGCTTTCGTACGACAACTTCCACCGCGACCGGGATTTCGTCTCGCTATCGATCCAGCGCACGTTCTGACCCCCGGACACGAGAATTTCAGGAGACGACAATGATGAAGCACAAGATTCTGCCGCTGGCCGCGACGGCCGCCATGCTGATGGCGCAGGCCGCCGGCGCGGCGGTCACGGCCGACGAGGCCGCCAGGCTGAAGAGCGCGCTGACCCCGCTGGGCGCCGAGAAGGCGGGCAACGCCGACGGCAGCATCCCGGCCTGGGACGGTGGCATCACCAAGCCGCTGCAGGGCCGGAAGGTGGGCGACATCCCGGGCGAGATCTTTGCCGCCGAGAAGCCGCTGTACCAGGTCACGGCCCAGAACATGGGGCAGCACGACGCCGTGCTGTCGGAAGGGACGAAGGCGCTGCTGCAGAAGTACCCGGACAGCTTCCGGCTGGACGTCTACCCCACGCACCGCACCGCGGCGGCGCCGCAGCGCGTCTATGACAACACCGCGCTGAACGCGACGCGCTGCAGCACCAGGGACGGCGGCTATTCGCTCGAAGGCTGCATCGGCGGTATTCCCTTCCCGATCCCTAAGGAAGGCGTCGAGGTGATGTGGAACTTCCTGCTGCGCGTCGAGGCGCCGTCGATCGAATACCGCTTCAAGAACATCGTCGGCAACGCCGACGGCTCGCACACGCTGGCCACGCGCAACGAGATCGCCTTCCAGTACCCGCCGTACTACGAGGACGCGACCATCGAGAAATGGTCCGGCGAATACGCGATGTTCCGCTTCAACACGCTGGAGCCGCCGTTCAAGGCGGGCGAGTCGCTGGTGATCCGCGACGGCATCGACCAGAAGAACGCGCGCCAGGCCTGGCAGTACCTCGTCGGCCAGCGCCGCGTGCGGCGGGCGCCGACGGTGTCCTACGACACGCCCGATTTCGTCGCCTCCGGGGCCAACTACTTCGACGAGGTGCAGGGCTTCTTCGGCCAGCTCGACCGCTTCGAGTGGAAGCTGGTGGGCAAGCAGGAGATGCTGATCCCGTACAACAACAACGGGCTGGTCGGCGCCAAGCTGGAAGAGGCGCTGTCGCGCCACCACCTCAACCCCGATCAGGTGCGTTGGGAGCGCCACCGCGTGTGGGTGGTCGAGGCGAACGTCGCCGCCGGCAAGCGCCATGCGGTGCCCAAGCGTCGCTACTACCTCGACGAGGACACCTGGCTGATCGCGCTGATCGACGGCTACGACGCCGAGGGCAAGCTGTGGCGCACGACCCAGGTGACGCCCTTCGTGGTGCCGAAGATTCCGGCCACGTTGATGAAAACCGCCACCGTCTTCAACCTGCAGGCGGGCACGATGAGCGTCATTCAGGCGCTCAACGACGAGGACTTCAAGGTCGTCGAGCGCAAGGCGGAGACCTACTTCACCGGCGACGCGGTGGCGGCCGACGCGGCACGCTGACCTGCGCGGCGCCCGCCGGCCGCCGCCGCGGAATGCGCGCGGGGCCGGCCGGCGAGGCGGCCGCTTCCCCAGTTTTTCAGATTGCTCGCCGCCGCCGCCCGCTACCAGGCGGGCCGGGGCGCGGTGAGGACACGGGTTCCGAATCATGTCCATCAGGGTTCCAGGCCGGCGCGGCATTGCGCGCGCGGCCGTCGTTCTGCCTGCAGTCCTGGCTGCGGCAATGGTCCTGGCCGCCGAAACGCAGGCCGTGCCCGACCTTCTCGAGGCGCCGGCCAGCGCCGACGTCCGCGCGCAGCAGTCGCCGCAGTTGGGCGTGGCGGCGGCGGGCAGCCGCTTCGTCGGCGTCGGCGTGCGCGGCCTCGTGCTGCTGTCGGACGACGCCGGGCGCACCTGGCGCCAGGCCGGGGCGGTGCCGGTCAGCGTCGCGCTCACCGACGTCCACTTCGTCACCTCCACCGACGGCTGGGCCGTCGGCCACGGCGGCGTGGTGCTGCAGACCACGGACGGGGGCGAGACCTGGCAGCGTCGGCTCGATGGGCGCGAGGTCGCGCGCATCATCTTCGAGGATGCCCGGGCCCGCGCGGACGCAGATACGGGCGACGCCGCCGCCCGCGCGCTGCGCGACGCCCAGCGCCTCGTCGAGGAGGGGCCGGACAAGCCTTTCCTCGGCGTCCACTTCCTGGACGGGCAGCGCGGCTTCGCCGTCGGGGCCTACGGACTCGCGCTGGCGACCGGCGATGGCGGGCGGAGCTGGCATTCCTTGACGGGACGCATCCCCAACCCGCGCGGCAAGCACCTGTACACGGTCCGTGCCAGCGGCGCCGACGTGCTCATCGCCGGCGAGCAGGGGGCGCTGTTCAGGTCGCTCGATGGCGGGCAGCGCTTCAGCGCGATCGAGACCCCTTACCCCGGAACCTGGTTCGGCGCGCTGGCGCTCGATCGCGACACGCTGCTGGCCTACGGCCTGCGCGGCAACGTCTGGCGCAGCGCGGACGGTGGCGCCAGCTGGCGGCAGATCGAGCTGGGGCAGGCGGTGACGCTGACCAGCGGCAGCGTGCTGGCGGACCGCTCCATCGTGCTCGCCGATGAAAGCGGGCGCCTGCTGCGCAGCGTCGATGGCGCACGCAGCTTCACGCCCGTGGCGGGCAGTTTCCCGGCCGGCCTCACCGGCATCGCCCAGGGCGGCGACGGGACGCTCGTGCTGTCCGGCGCGCGCGGACTGAGCCGTGTCGAACCGGCTCGACTTGCTGTGGAATCCAGATAATGGCTGTCGCACATACTCTTCCGGCCGAGGCCGTGATCGCGGACATCGCGGAATTCGATGCGCGTTCGGGCTCGCTGCCCGAGCGCCTGCTCTTCGACAACCGCCTGGCCGTCGTCGCCGTCTGCCTGCTGGTGACCGTGGTGCTGGCCTGGCAGGCGTTCGGCCTGCGGCTCAACGCGGCGTTCGAGAAGATGATTCCGACGAGCCATCCCTACATCGTCAACTTCCTGGAAAACCGCAGCCAGCTCGCCGGCATGGGCAACAGCCTGAGAATCGCGGTCGAGACCACCGAGGGCGACATCTTCAGCGCGGCCTATCTCGACACCGTGCGCAGGCTCAGTGACGAGCTGTTCCTGATGCCGGGGGTGGACCGCCCCTACATGAAGTCGCTGTGGGCGCCGGCGGTGCGCTGGACCGGGGTCACCGAGGACGGCCTGGACGGCGGCCCGGTCATCCCGGACGACTACGACGGTTCGCCGGAAAGCCTGGAGCAGGTCCGCATCAACGTCGAGCGCTCCGGCGAGATCGGCCAGCTCGTCGCCGCCAACTACCGTTCCAGCATCCTCCTCGTGCCGCTGCAGGACGTCGTCGCCGAAACCGGGGAGCGCATCGACTACCACGCGCTGTCGCAGCGCATCGAGCAGTTGCGCGGCAAGTACGAGTCGGACACGGTGAAGATCCACGTCACCGGCTTCGCCAAGGTCGTCGGCGACCTGATCGACGGCCTGCGCCAGGTGATGGTGTTCTTCGCGGTGGCGATCGCCATCTGCACCGCGGTGCTGTTCTGGTACACCCGCTGCCTGCGCAGCACGCTGCTGGTGGTGGCGTGTTCGGTGGTCGCGGTGGTCTGGCTGCTGGGCCTGCTGCCGACCCTGGGCTACGAGCTCGACCCTTATTCGGTGCTGGTGCCCTTCCTGGTCTTCGCCATCGGCATGAGCCACGGCGCGCAGAAGATGAACGGCATCATGCAGGACATCGGCCGCGGAACCCACCGCCTGGTGGCGGCGCGCTACACCTTCCGCCGCCTGTTCCTGGCCGGGCTCACCGCCTTGCTGGCCGACGCGGTGGGGTTCGCGGTGCTGATGGTGATCGACATCCAGGTCATCCAGGACCTGGCGGTCACCGCTAGCATCGGCGTCGCGGTGCTGATCTTCACCAACCTCGTGCTGCTGCCGATCCTGCTGTCCTACACCGGCGTCAGCCCGGTCGCCGCCCAGCGCAGCCTGGCGGCCGAGCTGACGGAGGCCGGCGACGGCGGCCATGCCAAGCACCCGTTCTGGGCCTTCCTCGACCTGTTCACCCGGCGCAAATGGGCCACCGTCGCCGTGGCCTGCGGCCTGGCGATGGGCGCGTTCGGCCTGGCGGTCAGCTTCCAGCTCAAGATCGGCGACACCGACCCTGGCGCCCCCGAGCTGCGCCCGGACTCGCGCTACAACCGCGACAACGCCTTCATGACCGCCAACTACGCTGCGAGCAGCGACGTCTACATCGTCATGGTGAGGACGCCGCAGTACGCCTGCGGCCAGTACGGCACGCTGATGGCGGTCGATGCGCTGGAGCGCGCGCTGCAGCAACTGCCCGGCGTGGAGGCCACCAGCTCGCTCGCCGGCCTGGCCAAGGTCGCCAACGCCGGCATGAACGAGGGCAGCCTCAAGTGGTTCGAGATCCCGCGCTCGCAGGACATGCTCAACGCCATCATCACCCGCGCGCCGCGCGAGATGTTCAACCAGAACTGCGACCTGCTGACGGTCTATGCCTACCTGAAGGACCACAAGGCCGACACCCTGGCCAGCGTGGTGGACGTGGTCGAGGGCTTCGCTGCGCGCCACGGCACGGACGAGCTGCGCTTCCTGAACGCGGCCGGCAACGCCGGCATCGAGGCGGCGACCAACATCGTCGTGCGCAAGGCCAACGTGCAGATGCTGTTCCTGGTCTATGCGGCGGTGATCGTGCTGGCCTTCATCACCTTCCGCTCGTGGCGGGCCGTGGTGTGCGCGGTGGTGCCGCTGATGATCACCTCGGTGCTGTGCGAGGCGCTGATGGTGTGGCTCAACATCGGCGTCAAGGTGGCGACGCTGCCGGTGATCGCGCTCGGCGTCGGCATTGGCGTCGACTACGCGCTGTACGTGATGACGGTGACGCTGGCCCGGCTCAAGGAAGGCATGAGCCTGTCCGAGGCCTATTACCGCGCGCTGATCTTCACCGGCAAGGTCGTCGTGCTGACCGGCATCACGCTCGGCCTCGCCGTGGCGACCTGGGCCTGGTCGCCGATCAAGTTCCAGGCCGACATGGGCATCCTGCTCGCCTTCATGTTCGTGTGGAACATGCTGGGGGCGCTGATCCTGCTGCCGGCGCTGGGGCACTTCCTGCTGCGGCCGAAGCAAGCGATCGCGGTCTGATCCGAAGGAGACGGGACATGTATCGACATCTGCTGGTGCCGCTCGACGGCTCCGAACTGGGCACGGGCCTCGTCACCCGGGCCGTCGCCTTCGCCGCGGCGCTGAGGGCGAAGATCACCTTCTTCACCATGCGCGAGGACTACGGCGCCAGCGGCGAGGGCGCGCTGGCGCGGACCTTGTCGCCGCAGGCCTTCGCCGAGCTGGCGATGGGCGAGGCCAACGCGATCCTGGCCAAGGCCGTCGCCGCGGCCGGCGCCGCCGGAGTCGACTGCGACGGCGTGGCGCGCACCGGCGCGCGGCCCTACGAGCTGATCCTGGACGTGGCGGCCGAGCGCGGCTGCGACCTGATCTACATGGCCTCGCACGGCCGGCGCGGCGTGCGCGCGCTGATCATCGGCTCGCAGACGCAGAAGGTGCTGGCCCATGCCACGCTGCCGGTGCTGGTGGCGACGGTCGAGGCCAACGTGCGCGGCACGCCGGCCGCGGCGGCGGTCAACATCATCAAGGACGAGCACCGCGCCATCGCCGCGATCTGCGCCGGGCTGCGGGAACAGGCGGCGCGCCTGCGTTCCGGCGCCGAGACCGACCACACGCTGACCGCGTCGCTGCTCCACTACCTGCGCGCCTTTCCCGAGCGGCTCCACCACCCCAAGGAAGAACGCCACCTGTTCGCCAGGCTCGGGCAGCGTAGCGCCGAGGCCGGGCCGCTGATCGCCGACCTCGAGCGTGAGCACGCCGAGGGCGCCCGCCGCCTGGCCGAACTCGAACAGGCCGTGGCCGGCCTGAGCGAAGCCGGCGGTGATGCCGGGGCACGAACCCGCCTGGGCGACGACATCGACCGCTTCGTCGAAGCGCAGTGGCGCCACCTGAACACCGAGGAAAAGCTGCTGCTGCCGCTCGCCGCCCGCCATCTGCGGGACGAGGACTGGGCGGAGATTGCGCTGGCCTTCCGCGAGAACGCCGAGCTCGGCAAGGCGGGTGCGCAGGACGAGGCCTTCCGCCGCCTGTTCTCGCGCCTGATGAACCTGCGCGCCGGCCGCCCCACGTATTGACATCGGATACGGCGGTTCGCGCGCAGGCCGCTTCAGGCCGGCCCGCGCCTTGCCGGCCTCTACACTTTGGTGCGCCAGTCGCGTAACGTGGCGCCTCGTGTGGCCGGCCGAGGCCACTTGGAACAGACCGGCCGGCGCCGGGCCCCCTCGCGATGCGGGCGGCGAGGTGCGTCTCAGAGCCGGATGCGGAGCGAGGACATGGCAGAGCAACGACTCATCGAACAGTTCAACCTGCGTTCGAGGCTGCGGTTCAATATCGATCAGGGGCAGATCTGGCTCGACGAGAACCGGATGCTGCTCCTGCACGCGCGGGCGATGGGCGCGCTGCGCAAGGAACTGTTCGATTCCCTCGGCATGCGGCGGGCGCAGGGCTTGCTGCTGCGCATGGGCTTCGTCTCCGGCCAGCAGGACGCCGACCTCGCCTCCACGCTGTACGGCAGCGGCGACAACTACGACGTCTTCCGCATCGGTCCCGAGCTGCATGCCTTCGAGGGCCTGGTCAGGGCGACGATCACGCGGGCCGACATCGACTGGGAGGTGGGCAGCTTCTTCGGCGAGGTCGAATGGGACAATTCGTGGGAGGCGGAATCCCACCTGCAGCAGTTCGGCAGCGGCCACGAGGCCGCGTGCTGGACCCTGGTGGGCTACGCTTCCGGTTACGTCACGGGTTTCTTCAAGCGCCTGATCGTGTTCCGCGAGACGCACTGCCTGTGCAAGGGTGACGGCAAGTGCGTCATCGTCGGCAAGCCGGCCGAGGCCTGGGGGGACGACCCCTACCTGGCGCATTTCAAGCCCGAGAACCTCGACTGGAAACTGCAGGAAATGGAGGCCGAACTGGTCGAGCTGCGCGGCCAGTTGCGCGAGCGCAAGGAGCTCGGCCAGCTGGTCGGCCGTTCGCCGGGCTTCCGCGCCGCCTTCGACCTGCTCAGCAAGGCCGCCAACAGCCCGATCAGCGTGCTGCTGCTGGGCGAGACGGGCGTGGGCAAGGAAGTCTTCGCGCGCTGGCTGCACGAGAACAGCGACCGCCGCGAACAGCCTTTCGTCGCCGTGAACTGCGCCGCCATCCCGAACGACCTGATCGAGGCCGAGCTGTTCGGCGTCCAGAAAGGGGCGTACACCGGCGCCCAGCAGTCCCGCGCCGGCCGCTTCGAGCGCGCCGACGGCGGCACCCTGTTCCTCGACGAACTGGGCGAGCTGTCGCTGGCCGCGCAGGTGAAGCTGCTGCGCGTCCTGCAGACGGGCGAGGTCGAGCGCCTGGGGGACGAGAAGACGCGCAAGGTCAATGTCCGCGTCGTCGCCGCCACCAACGTCAATCTCCAGCAGGCGATCGCGCAAGGGCGCTTCCGCTCCGACCTGTACTACCGCCTCGCCACCTATCCGGTGACCATTCCGCCCCTGCGCGAGCGCAAATCGGATGTGCCGCTGCTGGTCGCGGCGATGCTCGACAAGTTCGCCCCGCAGTACAACAAGACGCTCGAAGGCCTGACCGACCGCGCGATGCAGGCCTTGATGAGCTACCAATGGCCGGGGAACATCCGCGAGCTGGAAAACCTCGTCGAGCGCGGCGTGCTGCTGGCGCCGGCCGGAGGGCGGATCGAGGTGGACCATCTGTTCGCGGGCGGGGCGCCGGCGGTCGGCGCCGCCGCGGCGGTCGATCACGAAGGCGGCGTCTGCCGCGCCGTCGATGCCGCCCGCGACCGCCTGTGCGAAACGCTGCTGAACGAGGAAGGCTTCGATCTCGATGCGCACGAGAAGCGGCTGCTGAACCTGGCCGTGCAGCGCTCCCAGGGCAATCTCACCCATGCCGCCCGCCTGCTGGGCATCACCCGGCGCCAGCTTGCCTACCGCTTGAAGCAGGCCGGGGAAGCACGCGCGGACTGAAGGCCGGCCCAGCCGCCGGGCCGCATCAGGCCGATTGCAGGGTGCGGCCGACCAGGGCGAGCAATTCGCCGGGGCCGACCGCGTCGCCGAAGGCACCCGTGCGCGTAGCTGTAGAACAGAACCACCGGCTCCATGGCAGTGCTCCTCCGATTCGCGGCCCGGTTTTCAGCTTCGATCAGATTCGTTCCTCAGTGAATGCGGCGGCGGAGCCTTGCCGTGGCCTGGAGGCGCCGAGGACGACCGGCGGCGGCGCGGCTCCGCGGCATTGCTGCGCTGCACCGTGACGTTTTCGTCAGGCTGGCGGCGCGGGCGGACCAAAGCGTCAGGCCGGGCGCCGCGGGGTTCCTGCCGAATTCATGGAAACGTCAATGAATACATGAGCTTGCCGATCATGGCACGGTCTCTGCATAAAGAATGGTGAAGGTTTGATAAATGGGTTTGATGCTTGACGGATCGGTCAGGCGCCTTGCCCGCACCCACCGTTGAACAAGGAGACAAGAAGATGGCCATGACAGGAGTCCTGCGACCGGGGCACGTGCAGCTCAGGGTGATGAATCTCGACGATGCCGTTCGCCATTACCGCGACATCATGGGCTTGACCGAAACCGGGCGCGACGCCGGGGGGCGGGTTTATCTCAAATGCCGCGACGAGATCGACCACCACAGCGTGGTGCTGCGCGAAGCCGACTGCGCGGGGCTGGATTTCATCGGCTTCAAGGTGCTCGACGAGGCCACGCTGGACCGCTTCGAAGCCGAGCTGCGCGCCTATGGCCTGGACACCACGCGCCTGCCCGCCGGCGACCTGCTGGAGACCGGCGAGCGGGTGCGCTTCCAGGTGCCGTCCGGGCACTGGTTCGAGCTGTACGCGAAGAAGAGCGCCGTCGGCAACGGTTGCGGGCTGGTCAACCCGACGCCGTGGGCGCCCGAGAACAAGCGCGGCATGGCGCCGCTGCGTCTCGACCATGCCTTGCTGTACGGGCCGAACATCGGCGAAGTGCAGAAGATCTTCACCGAGGTGCTGGGGTTCACGCTGGTCGAGCGGGTGCTCAACCCCGAGGGCAACGCCAACCTGATCATCTTCCTGAACTGCTCGATCAAGTCGCACGACATCGCCTTTGCCGAGTACCCCGAGCCGGGCAAGCTGCACCACTGTTCCTTCCTGATGGAAAGCTGGGAAGACGTGCTGCGCGCCGGCGACATCATGTCCATGCACAAGGTGCCGGTGGACATCGGGCCGACCCGCCACGGCGTCACGCGCGGCCGCACCATCTATGCCTGGGACCCCTCCGGCAACCGCTTCGAGACCTTCAAGGAAGACCGCCAGCCCTATCCCGACCACGAGCCGCTGACCTGGACCTTCGAGGCGCTGGGCGCGGGCGGCGGGCTGGACTACGTCCAGCGCAAGCTGCACGAAACCTTCCTCACCGTCGTGACCTGAGGCGGCTGCCATGGCAGTCACCGAAACCAGTGCGGCGCCGGCCTTCGACACCGCCCGGCGCTTCGTGCGCGTCACCGGCGAACGGCCGAACGGCTTCGTCGAATTCGACTTCGCCATCGGCGACCCCGAACTCTTCGTCGAGCTGATCCTGGGCCGCGACGCCTTCAGCGAGTTCTGCGCCGCCAACGCGGTGGAATTCCTGCCGCCGCCGGACGGCGGCGCGGGCGGCAAGACGCCCGACGACTTCGACTGGCGGCTCGCCGACGCCACCCATATCCGATTCCGATGAACAGCAGGCGCTGTCCCCCCGGGGGGCGGCGCAGGAGGGAAAACATGCAGATCGACCTTCGCACCGTCAGCATCCAGCCGCAGCGCAACGCCTTCGACCACCTGGTCCGCCGCTTCGGCGACAAGCCGGCGTCGCGCTACCAGGAAGGCAGCTACGACATCCAGGCCGCCGAGAACCTGCACTACCGGCCGACCTGGGACCCGGAGCAGCAGCTCTACGACGCCGGCATCACCCGCATCGTCATGCGGGACTGGTACGCGCTGAAGGACCCGCGCCAGTTCTACTACAGCACCTACACCCTGACGCGCGCGCGCCAGCAGGACACGACCGAGGCCAACTTCGCCTTCGTCGAGTCGCGCGGCCTGGCCGACAGGCTGGCCCCCGAATTGCGCGAGGCCACGCTGCGCCTGCTGGTGCCGCTGCGCCACGCGGCCTGGGGCGCAAACCAGAACAACACCTTCGTCTGCGGTTACGGCTTCGGCACCTCCTTCACCCAGCCCTGCATGTACCACGCGATGGACAACCTCGGCATCGCCCAGTACCTGTCCCGCCTGGGCATGCTGCTGGGCGATGTGGACGCGCTCGACGCCGGCAAGGCCGCCTGGCTCGACGGCCCGGCCTGGCAGCCGCTGCGGCGCTACGTCGAGGACTGCATGGTGGTGCGCGACCCGTTCGAGCTGTTCGTGGCGCAGAACGCCGCGCTCGACGGCCTGCTGTATCCGCTGGTCTACGGCCGCATCGTCGATGACGAACTGTCGGCCAGAGGGGCGAGCGCGGTGGCGATGCTGACCCAGTTCATGGCCGAGTGGTTCGACGAGACGCGCAAGTGGGTGGATGCGGTGCTCAAGACCGCGGCCGCCGAGTCCGACCACAACCGCGAGGTCCTGCAGGGCTGGATGGCGCACTGGAGCGACCGCGCCGCCGCCGCGCTGGTGCCGGTCGTCGAGCTGGTGCTCGGCGCGGACGCCGACGAGGCCGTCGCCGCGCACATCGCCGCGTTCAAGGCCCGCATCCACAAGACCGGAATCTCTTTCTGAGGAAACACGATGTCCACCGTATTCATCGCCTTGCAGGCCAATGAGGAAACCCGCCCGATCATCGACGCCATCGAGATCGACAACCCGCAGGCGGTCGTCAACCGCCAGCCGGCGATGGTCAAGATCGATGCGCCGGGGCGGCTCGTGGTGCGCCGCGAGACCATCGAGGAGCAGCTCGGGCGCGCCTACGACCTGCAGGAGCTGCAGATCAACCTGATCACCCTTTCGGGCAACGTGGACGAGGACGAGGACACGCTGACCCTGAGCTGGAACGAATGAGCGAGGCAAACACCATGGATATGAAAGCCGCCCGGAAAAAGCTGGGCATGAAGGAGCGCTACCGCATTCTGACCCGCGACCTGGGCTGGGAGACGGGCTACCAGCCCAGGGAGGCCGTCTTCCCCTACGTCCGCTACGAAGGCATCAAGGTGCACGACTGGGACAAATGGGAAGACCCCTTCCGCCTGACGATGGACGCCTACTGGAAGTACCAGGCGGAGAAGGAGCGCAAGTTCTACGCCATCATCGACGCCCATGCGCAGAACAACGGCCACCTCAACCTGACCGATGCGCGCTACCTGTCGGCGCTGAAGATCTTCCTGCAGGCCATCAGCCCGGGCGAATACGCCGCGCACAAGGGCTTCGCCCGCATCGGCCGCGAGTTTCCGGGCGTCGGCACCCAGGTCGCCTGCCAGATGCAGGCGATCGACGAGATCCGCCACGCCCAGACGCAGATCCATGCGATGTCGAACTACAACCGCTACTACGACGGCTTCCATGCCTTCGCGGACGCGCGCGACCGCATCTGGTACACCTCGGTCGCGCGCTCGTTCTTCGACGACGCGATGTCGGCCGGGCCCTTCGAGTTCATGATCGCGATCGGCTTCTCGTTCGAGTACGTGCTGACCAACCTGCTGTTCGTGCCCTTCATGTCGGGCGCGGCCTACAACGGCGACATGGCGACCGTCACCTTCGGTTTCTCCGCGCAGTCGGACGAGGCGCGCCACATGACGCTGGGGCTGGAGTGCATCAAGTTCATGCTCGAGCAGGACCCGGACAACCTGCCGATCGTGCAGGGCTGGATCGACAAGTGGTTCTGGCGCGGCTTCCGCGTGCTCGGCCTGGTCAGCACGATGATGGACTACATGCTGCCCAAGCGCGTGATGTCGTGGCGCGAGGCCTGGGAAATCTACGGCGTCGAGAACGGCGGCGCGCTGTTCCGCGACCTGGCGCGCTACGGCATCCGCCCGCCCAAGGGCTGGGACGACGCCGAGCAGGCCATCGACCACATGTCGCACCAGTTCATGCTCGGCCTCTACCAGTGGAGCTTCGGCACCGCCTTCCACAGCTGGATTCCGTCGGACGACGACATGGCCTGGCTGTCGGCGAAGTACCCGGACACCTTCGACCGCTACTACCGCCCGCGCTGGGCGCACATCAAGAAGCTCAAGGCCGCCGGCACGCCGTTCAAGAACTACGGCCTGGCCAGGCTGTGCCAGTGCTGCCAACTGCCGTGCGTGTTCACCGAGCCCGGCGACCCGACCCTGACCTGCCACCGCGAGACGGTTTACAAGGGCGAGAAGTACCAGTTCTGCTCCGACGGCTGCAAGGACATCTTCGAGCGCGAGCCCGAGAAGTACATCCAGGCCTGGCTGCCGATGCCGGCGCTGTTCAGCGAGCTGGGCGGCGACGTCGCCGCGTGGATGGACTGGGTCAGCCTGCGCGACGGCGCCGACAACGGCGACTACGACGGTTCGCGGGACCAGCGCCACTTCGACGAATGGCGCGGGCTCGCGACCTCGAACCTGTGACCTGCGCCCACCAACACAAGGAGACTTGACAATGGCTGTCACCTCACTGAAGGAATACATCGGCGTCGCCCGCGACCGCGTGGAGAACTACGGCGGCAAGCAGATCGTGTACCTGAGCTGGGACCACCACCTGCTGTTCGCCGCGCCGCTGATGCTGTGCCTGCCGCCGGCCACGCCGTTCTGCGAGGTGCTGCGGGGGCCGCTCGCGGCGCTGCTGCAGGCCGACCCCGACGCCGCCGCGCTGGACTGGAACGAGGTCGAGTGGCTGAAGGACAACCAGCCCTTCGTCCCGGACCCGTCGCTGAGCCTCGCCGGCAACGGCATCGGCCACAAGGACCAGCTCCGCTTCCGCACGCCCGGGCTGAACACCCTGCTGGCCGCCGCATGAAGGGGCAGGGATGAGCTACGAACTGACCATCGAGCCGCTGGGCCAGACGATCGAGATCGAGGCGGGGCAGACCATCCTCGATGCGGCCCTGCGCGCCGGCATCTACCTGCCCCACGCCTGCTGCCACGGCCTGTGCGCGACCTGCAAGGTGCAGGTCAGCGACGGCGAGGTCGATCACGGCGAGGCCTCGAGCTTTGCGCTGATGGATTTCGAGCGCGACGAGGGCAAGTGCCTGGCGTGCTGTGCGCGGGCCGAAAGCGACCTCGTGATCGAGGCCGAGATCGAGGAGGACCCGGACGCCGAGAACCTGCCGGTGCGCGATTTCGACGGCGTCGTCAGCCGCATCGAAACGCTGACGCCGACGATCAAGGGCGTGTGGATCGCGCTCGACGAGCCCGCCGGCATCCGCTTCCAGGCCGGGCAGTACATCAACCTAGCGCTGCCCGGCGGCATCGGCAGCCGCGCGTTCTCGATCGCGAGCGCGCCGTCGCGGGCGGGTGAGGTCGAACTCAACATCCGCATCGTGCCCGGCGGCGAAGGCACGGCCTACGTGCACGAGCGCATGCAGGCCGGCGAGCGGGTGCGCATCACCGGCCCCTACGGGCGCTTCTTCGTCAAGAAGTCGGCGCGCGTTCCGCTGATCTTCATGGCGGGCGGATCGGGTCTGTCGAGTCCGCGCGCCATGATCCTGGACCTGCTCGAAGAGGGTTTCGAGCAGCCGATTGCGCTCATCTACGGGCAGCGCAACCGCGAGGAACTCTACTACCACGAGGAGTTCGTCGCGCTGGCCGCCAGGCATGCCAACTTCCGCTACGTGCCGGCCCTGTCGCACGAGCCGGAAGGAACGGACTGGACGGGGTTCCGCGGCTTCGTGCACGAGGCGGCGAAAGCGGCTTTCGACAACGACTTCCGCGGCCACAAGGCCTACCTGTGCGGGCCGCCGCTGATGATCGACGCCTGCATCACCACGCTGATGCAGGGGCGCCTGTTCGAGCGCGACATCTACACCGAGAAGTTCATCTCGGCGGCCGATGCGCAGCAGGTGCGCAGCCCCTTGTTCAAGGCGATCTGAGCCGGTTTGCGCGCGGGGAGGCGCGTGTCCGCGCCTCCCTTTTCGTTGCGCCAAATCGATACTTTAAAGGTATCGATAATTAGATAACAAAGTATTAGACGGTATTTCTCTTCTTTCTTAGACTCGTTTTCGAAGGTCGGGGCAAGGCGTATCGCCGCCGGCACGAGTGACACATCCATACCTGGGGGGAGCATGCGTCTTGTAGACAATTTCATCGCGGGCGAATATCTGGCGTCGGCCTCGGGCCGCCGCTTCGACAAGCGCTCGCCGCTCGACGACCGCGTCATCGCCTCGGTCGCCGAGGCGGGGCGCGGCGAGGTCGAGGCCGCGGTCGGCGCCGCCCGCGCGGCGCTGGTGGGCGAGTGGGGGGCGCTGACGACGGAGCAGCGCGTCGACCTGCTCCATGGCGTCGCCAACGAGATCACCCGCCGCTTCGAGGACTTCGTCGCCGCCGAGATGGCCGATACCGGGCAGCCGGGCCACGTCATGCGCCATGTGTTCATCCCGCGCGGCGCGGCCAATTTCAAGGTCTTCGCCGACGTCGTCAAGAACGTAGCGTCCGAGTCCTTCCGCATGGCGACGCCGGACGGGCAGGGCGCGCTGAACTACGCGATCCGCGTGCCCAAGGGCGTGGTCGGGGTCATCTGTCCGTGGAACGCGCCCTTCATGCTGATGACCTGGAAGGTGGGGCCGGCGCTGGCCTGCGGCAACACCGTGGTGGTCAAGCCGTCGGAGGAGTCGCCGCAGACGGCGGCGCTGCTCGGCGAGGTGATGAACGCCGTCGGCGTGCCGAAGGGCGTCTACAACGTCGTCCACGGCTTCGGGCCGGACTCGGCCGGCGAATTCCTGACTCATCACGCCGGCGTCGATGCGATCACCTTCACCGGCGAGACGCGCACCGGCGCGGCGATCATGAAGGCCGCCTCCGAGGGCATGCGCGACGTCTCCTTCGAGCTGGGCGGCAAGAACGCCGGCATCGTCTTCGCCGACTGCGATTTCGATGCCGCGGTCGAGGGCATCTTCCGCGCCGCCTTCCTCAACACCGGCCAGGTCTGCCTGGGCACCGAGCGCGTCTATGTCGAGCGGCCGATCTTCGCGCGCTTCGTGCAGGCGCTCAAGGCCAGGGCCGAGACGGTGAAGTACGGCCGCCCCGAGGCGCGCGATGCCGACTACGGGCCGCTGATCAGCCAGGAGCACCGCCGCAAGGTGCTGTCCTACTACCGCAAGGCGGTGGAGGAGGGCGCCACCGTGGTCACCGGCGGCGGCGTGCCCGAGATGCCGGAAGAACTCGCCGGCGGCGCCTGGGTGCAGCCGACGATCTGGACCGGCCTGGCCGACGACGCCGCCGTGGTGCGCGAGGAAATCTTCGGGCCGTGCTGCCATGTCCGCCCCTTCGATTCCGAGGACGAGGTCGTCGGCCTCGCCAACGACACCGTGTATGGCCTGTCCACGACGATCTGGACCACCAGCCTGGCGCGCGCGCACCGAGTCGCCGCGCGCGTCGAGGTGGGCATCACCTGGGTGAACAGCTGGTTCCTGCGCGACCTGCGCACGCCTTTCGGCGGTTCGAAGCAGTCCGGCATCGGGCGCGAGGGCGGGGTGCATTCCCTGGAGTTCTACACCGAGACGCGCAACATCTGCGTCAAGCTCTGAGGCCGAATCATGGACGAAAGCAGGATCAGGCAATTGGGCGACGAGCTTTTCGACGCCTGGCGCGCGCGCCGCACGGTGGCGCCTCTCGTCGAACGCGAGCCCGACATCGCGCTGGAGGATGCCTACCGCATCCAGTCGCGCTACATCGAGCGCCGCCTCGCCGCCGGCGAGACGATCGTCGGCAAGAAGATCGGCGTCACCAGCAAGCCGGTACAGGATTTCCTCGGCGTGTTCCAGCCGGATTTCGGCCAGCTCACCTCGGGCATGGTGCATGAGGAGGGCGAGGCCATCGACCTCGGCACGCTGATCCAGCCCAAGGCGGAGGCCGAGCTGGCCTTCGTGCTGAAGGAGGACCTGAAGGGGCCGGGCGTCACGGCGATGGACGTGATCCGTGCCACCGACTACGTGGTGCCGTGTTTCGAGATCGTCGATTCGCGCATCACCGACTGGAAGATCCGCATCCAGGACACCGTGGCGGACAACGCCTCCTGCGGCGTGTTCGTGCTCGGCGCCAGCCGTGGCGACCCGCGCAGGCTGGACATCACGCTGGCCGGCATGGTGCTCGAAAAGAACGGCGAGCTGCATTCGACCGGTGTCGGCGCGGCGGTGCAGGGCTCGCCCGCCAACGCGGTGGCTTGGCTGGCCAACACGCTGGGCGAACTGGGCATTCCGTTCAAGGCCGGCGAGGTGATCCTGTCGGGGTCGCAGTCGGCGCTGGTGCCGGTCGCCGACGGCGACGAACTGGTGTGCACCGTCGGCGGGCTCGGCAGCTGCAGGGTGAAATTTTCCGGGAGAAGCGCGGCATGAGCATGAACATCACCTTGTCGCGCGAGGATGTCGTGCGCCTGTGCGAGCGCGTTGAGGGCGCGCAACTGCGCGCCCGCGCCATTCCCAAGCTGACCGACGAATACCCGGGCATGACCATCGGCGACGGCTACGCCGTGCAGACCGAGCTGCGCCGCCGCTTCGTCGCCCAGGGGCACCGGCACGTGGGCTGGAAGGCCGGGCTGACCTCGCAGGCGAAGATGCGCCAGATGGGCGTCAACGTGCCCTCGATCGGCTTCCTGACCGACCGCATGGCGCGCGCCGAGAATGCCGCGATATCGACGTCCGACCTCGTCCATCCGCGCGTCGAGTGCGAAGTGGCCTTCGTCATGAGGAAGGCGCTCGCCGGCCCCGGCTGCACGCGCCAGGACGTGCTCGAGGCCACGGATTACGTGCTGCCCACGGTGGAGATCATCGATTCGCGCTTTTCCGGCTTCAAGTTCGACCTCGCCAGCGTGGTCGCCGACAACGGCTCGTCGGCGCGCTTCGTCGGCGGCGGCCGCGCCCGCCTGGTGGACGAGCTGGACCTGCGCACGCTCGGTGCGGTGCTGGAGAAGAACGGCGAGATCGTCGGCATGGGCGCCTCGGCGGCAGTGCTCGGCCATCCGGCGGACGCGGTCGCGATGCTGGTGAACATCCTTGCCGAGCTGGGCGAGACCCTGCCCGCCGGCAGCTTCGTCATGAGCGGCGGCATCACCGAGGCCGTCCCCGTGCGGCCGGGCGACAGCGTGGTCGCGCGCTTCCAGGAACTGGGCAGCGTGTCGATGCGCTTCGTCGATTGAACGGGGCGGAAAGCCGGAGACGACAGATGCCAATCATCGAAATGCACATGATGCAGGGCCGCAGCGACGAGCAGAAGCGCGCGGTGGCCGGCGCCGTCACCGAGGCGGTGTCGCGCAGCCTGGGATGCAGCCCGGAGACGGTGCGCATCCTCATCACCGAACACGGCACGGAGGAGTTCTTCGTCGCCGGACTGACCATGGCCGAGCGCGCGGAACGCCAGCGGCGCGCGGCATTGCAGGAGCAGAACCCATGAAGAAGATTCGATGCGCCCTGATCGGCTCCGGCAACATCGGCACCGATCTCATCTACAAGATCAAGCGCAGCCCGGTGCTCGAGCCGGTCTGGATGGTGGGCATCGACCCCGCCTCCGAGGGCTTGGCGCGCGCCCGCGAAATGGGCCTCAAGACCACCGCCGAAGGCGTGGACGGCCTGCTGCCGCACGTGCTGGAGGACGGCATCCAGATCGCCTTCGACGCCACCAGCGCCTACGTGCATGCGGAGAACAGCCGCAAGCTCAACGAACTGGGGGTGATGATGATCGACCTGACGCCGGCCGCCATCGGGCCGCTGTGCGTGCCGCCGGTCAACCTGCGCGAGCATGCCGACCGGGTCGAGATGAACGTCAACATGATCTCCTGCGCTGGCCAGGCGACGATTCCCATCGTCAACGCGGTGTCGCGCGTGCAGGGCGTGGGCTACGCCGAGATCGTCGCCAGCCTGTCGTCGAAATCGGTGGGGCCGGGCACGCGCGCCAACCTGGACGAATTCACCTACACCACGTCCAGCGCCATCGAGCGCGTCGGCGGCGCCAGGAAGGGCAAGGCGCTGGCCATCATCAACCCCGCCGAGCCGCCGCTGATCATGCGCAACACGATCTACTGCCTGACCGACGAAGCGCCGGACGAGGCCCGCATCACCGACTCCATCCTGCGGATGATCGGCGAGGTGCAGCAGTACGTGCCGGGCTACAAGCTCGTCAACGGCCCGATCTACGACGGCAACAAGGTTTCGGTGTTCATGGAGGTCGCGGGCCTGGGCGACTACCTGCCCCGGTACGCCGGCAACCTCGACATCATGACTGCGGCTGCGACCCGCACCGCCGAGATGTTCGCCGAGGAAATCCTGGCCGGAAAGATCAAGCTGAAAGCGACGGAGGTGGCGTGATGAGCGCAACGCAATCCCTGAAGGGCCGCAAGGTCGTCCTGCACGACATGTGCCTGCGCGACGGCATGCATGCCAAGCGCGAACAGATCGGCGTCGAGCAGATGGTGAAGGTCGCCTGCGCGCTCGACGATGCCGGCATCCCCTACATTCAGGTGACGCACGGCGCGGGCCTGGGCGGCAACTCGCTGCAGCACGGCTTCGCGCTGGCGAGCAACGAGGAATACATCGCCGCGGTGGCGTCGCGGATGAAGCAGGCCAAGGTCTCGGTGCTGCTGATTCCCGGCCTGGGGACGATGAAGGAACTGCAGGCGGCCTTCGACGCCGGCGCGCGCAGCGTGCATGTGGCGACGCACTGCACCGAGGCCGACACCTCGCCGCAGCACATCGCCTTCGCGCGCAAGCTCGGCATGGATACCACCGGCTTCCTGATGATGGCCCACCTCAACGACCCGGCCGGCATCGCCGAGCAGGGCAAGCTGATGGAGTCCTACGGCGCCCACACGGTGTATGTCACCGACTCGGCCGGCTACATGCTGCCGGAGGACGTGCGCGCGCGCGTCGCCGCGCTGCGCGAGGCGCTCGACCCGGCGACCGCGATCGGCTTCCACGGCCACCACAACCTGGGCATGGGCATCGCCAACTCGATCGCCGCGATCGAGGCCGGCGCCACCCGCATCGACGGCTCGGTGGCCGGGCTGGGCGCGGGTGCAGGCAACACCCCGCTGGAGGTGTTCGCCGCGGTCTGCGAGCGCATGGGCATGGACACCGGCGTGGATCTGTTCAAGCTGATGGATGTCGCCGAGGACATCATCGTGCCGATGATGGACCACCTCGTGCGGGTCGACCGCGAATCGCTGACGCTGGGCTTCGCCGGCGTGTATTCCACCTTCCTGCTGCACGCCAGGCGCGCGGCCAAGCGCACCGGGGTCTCCGCGCGCGACATCCTCGTCGAGCTCGGGCGCAAGAAGATGATCGGCGGCCAGGAGGACATGATCATGGATACCGCCATGACCATGGCCAAGGCGCGCGGGCTGGAGGGTGCGGCCTGATGTCCGGCGAACCGTCCGAACTCGCCGTGGTGGTCGGCGCGACCGGCGCCTTCGGCCAGCACATCGTCGCGCGCCTGTGCGATCGCGGGCTGGGCGTGGTGGCAGTGTCGCGCACCGCGGCCGTGCTCGACGCGCTGCTTGTGCGCCATCCGCAGGTGCGCGCCTGCGTCGCCGACATCGCCGCCGACGAAGCCGTCGCGCAGATCGCCGCCAGCGTCGACCGCCCGGTGCGGATGGTGGTGCATGGCCCCGGCGTCGCCGTGGCCGGCGGCATCGCCTCGGCGCCGGCGGCGGCGGTCGTGGATGCGGTCAACATCAAGGTGGGCGGCATGCTGCGGCTGGTGCGCGCGGTCGAGCTGCGGCTGGTGCGCGGTTCGCGGCTGGTCGCGATCGGCGGGCATTACGGGCTGGAGCCGACCGCCTACGCCGCCGCCGCGGGCATCGCCAACGCGGCGCTGGGCAACCTGATGCGGCAATTGAGCCTCGCCCACGGCGCGGCCGGCGTCACCGCCCACCTGATCGCGCCCGGGCCGGCCGACACCGAACGCCTGCACCGCGTCGCCGCCGACCGCGCCGTGCTGCGCGGCATCACGGTCGAGGACGTGATGGCGCAGATGCGCGCCGAATCCTCGATCGGCGCGTTCACGACGCCGGCGCAGGTGGCCTGGGCGGTGGCCCTGCTGCTCGACCCCGAAGCCGACGCGATGACCGGCAGCACCTTCATGCTCGACGCCGGAAGGCGGCGCGGGCTGCCTTGAGCCCCGGGGCCAGGGCTTGCCTGACAAGGAGACTCACATGCCGGTCGTCAATTTCCATCTGGTCGAAGGACGGGCGACGCCGCAGCAGGAAGCGGCGCTGCTGAAGGCCGCCTGCGCGCTCTACTGCGAGGTGCTGCGCGCGCCGCTGGAGCGGGTGCGGGCCTTCATCACGCGGCACGCGCCGGCGCACGTTCTGGTCGCCGGCGAGTTGGTCGGCGATGGCGGGCCGCATGCGCCGGTGTTCGACTTCATCGTCCTCGAAGGCCGGCCGCTGGAAGAGCGCCAGCGCCTGCTCGCCGGCTTCACCACGCTGCTCGTCGACATCCTGGGCGTGGAGCGGGCGCTGGTCAGGGGCAGCTGCACCCGCGTGCATCCGGAGGACTGGGCGATCGGCGGCCGCCCGGCGAGCGAGCTGCGCGCCGACGAAGTGCGCGCGCGGGCGCTGCGGGCGGCGGACGGCGCGGCGTGAGCGCGGCGGGGCCGGGGCGCGTGAGGCACGACGTCGAGATCGCCGGCACCGGCGAGCACTATGCCTGCGGCAGCGACGAATCGGTGCTCGACGGCATGGCGCGGCTCGGCCGGCGCGGCATTCCGCTGGGCTGCCGGGGCGGCGGCTGCGGCGTGTGCAAGATCCGCATCACCGCGGGGCGCTACCGCTGCCGGGCGATGAGCTGCCAGCACGTCGGCGCCGAAGACCTCGCGGCGGGCGTGGTGCTGGCGTGCCGGGTCATGCCGGAAAGCGATCTCGTGCTCGAGGTGCTGGGCCGGATGCAGAAGTGCGTATGCGCGGGGCGCGCGGCGGGCGCGGCCGATGGCACCGGTGAATAAAGCGCCGGGACCGCTCAAGGGTCCGGTCGCAGCCCCGTCTTTTTTCATGCTGATGGCTTCTCCCGTCTCCTCGGTCGTCGGCACTTGCGCCCCGGAACCCGTTCCGGGGCTTTTTTTCGTCTTGGGCCGCCCCAGGACGAAAAACCCCCCTTGGGGGGCAGCGAGTCCGCGCAGCGGATGAGCGTGGGGGCTTTTCTCATCCGCCTTTCCCGTTCATGGCCGGGCATCGCCCGCCGTCGTATACTCTTGCGCCCTTCGGCTTCCGCCCTCACCACCGCCCTGCCTGCCATGCCGTCCGACCGCATCGACCCCGCCCAGTACGAATCTCAACTGGCCGCCAAGCTCGCCGCCTTCAAGCGGGATTTCGCCGATTTCGGCCTGCCCGAGCCGGAAGTCTTCCGCTCGGCGCCGCTGAACTACCGCATGCGCGCGGAGTTCCGCCTGTGGCACCACGGCGGGCGCATCGACTATGCGATGTTCGAGACCGCCGGCGACGACAAGAAAGTCGTGCTGATCGAGGATTTCCCCGCCGCGGCGCAGCCGATCCGCGAACTGATGCCGCGCCTGCGCGATGCCTTGCAGGACAGCGAAGTGCTCAAGCGCAAGCTGTTCCAGGTGGAGTTCCTCGCCACCCACAGCGGCGAGCTGATGGCGAGCCTGATCTACCACCGCCCGCTCGGCGACGACTGGGTGGAAGCGGCGCAGGCGCTGGCGGACCGCTTCGGCGTGCAGCTCATCGGCCGCAGCCGCAAGCAGAAGATCGTGCTCGGCCGCGACTGGCTGCTGGAATCCTTCGAGCTCGACGGCCGCACGCTGCGCTACCAGCAGATCGAAGGTAGCTTCACCCAGCCCAATGCCGGCGTTAACCGGCAGATGCTGGGCTGGGCCTCCCGCCAGGTGGCGGATGCCGGCGGCGACCTGCTGGAACTGTATTGCGGCAACGGCAACTTCACCGTGGCGCTGGCGCCGGCCTTCGGCAAGGTGCTGGCGACCGAGGTCAGCAAGTCCTCGGTGCGCGCGGCCAATTACAACCTGGACGCCAACGGCATCGGCAACGTCGCCATGGTGCGGATGTCGAGCGACGAGATCAGCGACGCGCTGGCGGGCGGGCGGGAATACCGCCGCATGAAGGAAATCGACCTCGGCGGCTACCGCTTCTCGACGCTGTTCGTCGATCCGCCGCGCAGCGGCCTGGACGCGGCCACGGTCGCGCTTGCCCGCGGCTTCGAGCGCATCCTGTACGTGTCCTGCAACCCGGCCACGCTGCGCGACAACGTCGCCGCGCTGCACGATACGCACGGGATCGCTGCCGCCGCGGTGTTCGACCAGTTTCCCTATACCCATCATCTCGAAAGCGGCCTGCTGCTGAAGCGGCGTCCGGCTGGCGGCTGAGCGGCGACGGAGCCGGAGCAGCGGACAGGAGGGCTGCGAGGCGAGGCGCGCGCGGCGGCAGCCCGGGTCGACGTGGGCGATGCAGGATGGTAAATACAGGGCTTTCCGCACGAAGGTTCGAGCCCCGTGCCAATCCCGCTGACAACCGGACCCGCGACACGATGCCTTCCGCCTTGCCCGCCGTCGAATACCGTATCCGCCCGGCCAATCCCGGCGCCCATCTTTTCCATGTGAGCTGCACCGTCCGCGATCCCGATCCGGCCGGCCAGGTCTTCCGCCTGCCGGCGTGGATTCCGGGCAGCTACATGATCCGCGAGTTCGCGCGCAACATCGTCACACTGCGCGCCGAGCTGGATGGCGAACCCTGGCCGGTCGACAAGCTCGACAAGCACAGCTGGCGTGCCGCGCCCCTGGCGGACGGCGGCGTGCTTTGCCTGCACTACGAGGTCTATGCTTGGGATCTGTCGGTACGCGCCGCCCATCTGGACGGCACCCACGGCTTCTTCAACGGCACCAGCGTGTTCCTGGCGGTGGAAGGGCGCACCGATCGTCCTTGCCTGGTCGACATCGAGCGGCCGGATGGCGCCGAATACCGCGACTGGAAAGTCGCCACCGCCTTGCCGCTTGCACACGGCGTCGTCGGTGCGGCGCGGCCCTACGGTTTCGGCTGGTATCGCGCCGCAGACTACGACGAGCTGATCGATCACCCGGTCGAGATGGGCAGCTTCGCCCTAGGCCATTTCGAGGCCGCCGGCACCACCCACGACGTGGTGCTGACCGGCCGTCACGATTGCGACCTCGAGCGCCTGTGCAAGGACCTGCAGCGGATCTGCGAATGGCAGATCAAGCTGTTCGGCGCGCCGCCGCCGATGGATTACTACGCTTTCCTGACCATGGTGGTGGGCGACGGTTATGGCGGGCTGGAGCATCGCGCTTCGACCGCGCTGCTGTGCAGCCGCGCCGACCTGCCGTGGAAGGGCATGGAAGGCCTGCCCGACGGCTACAAGAGCTTTCTCGGCCTGTGCAGCCACGAGTATTTCCATACCTGGAACGTCAAGCGCATCAAGCCGGCAGCCTTCACACCTTACGACCTCACACAGGAGAACTACACCCGCCTGCTGTGGGCCTTCGAAGGCTTCACCTCGTATTACGACGACCTCGCGCTGGTGCGCAGCGGCGTGATCACGCCCGAGGACTATCTCGGCCTGCTCGGCAAGACCGTTTCCGCCGTGCTGCGCGGCAACGGGCGGACCAAGCAGAGCGTGGCGGAGTCGTCCTTCGATGCATGGACCAAGTACTACCGCCAGGACGAGAACGCGCCCAACGCCATCGTCAGCTATTACACCAAGGGCGCGTTGATCGCGCTCGCGCTCGACCTGCAACTGCGCGCCGGCAGCGACGGTCGCATCAGCCTGGACGACGTGATGCGCCTGCTGTGGCAGCGCCACGGCCAGACCGGCTTGGGGGTGGAGGAAGAAGGCATTTTCGAAGCTGTGCGCGAAGTCGGCGGCAAAACATTGGGGCCAAAGCTGGCGCGCTGGTTGAAGACTACGGTCGAAGGCACCGACGACCTGCCACTGGCCAAGCTGCTGAGGGGTTTCGGCATCGACTGGCAGGCAGAGCCGACGGCTGCGGCGCCGTCGCTCGGTATCAAGCTGGCGGCCGGCAATGGCGAATGCAGGCTCGCCACCGTCCATGACGGCGGTGCGGCACAGGCGGCCGGGCTGTCGGCAGGCGATGTGCTGATCGCGCTCGACGGCTTGAAGCTAGGCAGCGGCAAGGCGCTCGACGACATGCTGGCCCGCCGGCAGCCCGGCGACGGAGCGGAGATTCACGCTTTCCGCCGCGACGAGTTGATGATGTTCAGCGTGGTATTGGGCGAGCCGGTCGTCGACAAGATCAGCCTGAAGCTTGCGGCCAAGGCATCCGCCGGAGCATTGAAGCTGCGCCGGGGCTGGTTGGGCCGGGCTGCCTGAACGGCTGGGGTTCAGCTGCCTTGGGACGCCTGCTGGCGTCCCATCACCCTTGTCAGCAACCAGCCGAACAGCATCGAAGCCAGCACGGTCGCGGCCACGCTGGCTTCCCAGAAGCCGGCGACGCTGGGTGCCGTCTCGCGGCCGAAGGCGTGGTAAGCGGCCCAGTAGCCGCCGCCCAGGCCGACGCCCCAGAAGCACAGGGTATGCAGCAGCATCGGCAGCAGCGTGACCTTGAAGCCGCGCAAGGCGTGCGCGGCCACGGTCTGGATCGCGTCGGTCAGTTGATAGATGCAGATGTAGACGATCAGGCCGAGCGCCACCGTGCGTACCGCCGGGTCGGTCGATGACAGGCCGATCACCGGCTCGCGCAGCAGCCACAGGCCGATACCGATCAGGATGGCGAAGCCGGAACTCAGCCACAGGCTGACTTTCACCGTCGCGCGGGCGCGCGCCCAGTCGTGCGCGCCGGCGGCCTGCCCGACCAGCACCAGGGTGGCGATCGACATCGCCAGCGGCAGCATGTAAACCAGCGCTGAGAGGTTGGCGACCACCCGGTGGCCGGCCACCGCCTCGGAGCCGAGGCGGGCGGCGAACAGCGCGATCAGCGTGAAGGAGGTGATCTCGATGAAGGTGGAAAAGCCCATCGGCAGGCCCAGGCGCAACAAAGCGCCGATCGTGCGCGGGCGCGGGGCCTGCCAGCGTGAAAAGATCGCGTACTGGCGATAGGCCGGGCTGCGCAGCAGGTGCAGCAGGCCGCAGCCCAGCCCCAGCCAACTGACGATGGCGGTCGAGATGCCGCAGCCGAGGCCGCCGAGCGCGGGCAGGCCGGAGAAGGCGAACAGGCCGTGGGTCAGCGACCAGGCAAGCGGCACATGCGCGCAAACGGCGATCAGGCTGATGGCCATCAGCACCCGTGGTCGTCCGACGGCGTTGTTGAAGGCGTAGAAAGTGCGGTAGAGCAGCACCGCCGGCAGGCCGAAGGCCGTGGCGCGCAGGTAGGCGCCGGCCCCTTCGGCAATCTCGGGCGGCACGCGGGCGAGGCGGAGCAGGGCATCCGGCTGGCCGAGCACCAGGCAGCCCGGCACGGCCAGCATCAGCGCCAGCCAGAAACCCTGCTGCAGGGCCGGCCCGATTTCGCCGGTCCGCCCGCCGCCGACATGGTGGGCGATCGTCGGCGCCACTGCCTGCAGCACGCCGACCAGCAACATCACCACCGAGATGTAGAGCCCGTTGCCGATCGCCACTGAAGCGAGGTCGGCCGTGCCGTAGCGGCCGGCGATCAGCGTGTCGGCGATCATCATGCCCATCGACAGCACCTGCGCGACCAGCACCGGCCAGGCGTGGTGCAGCAACTGGCGGGCGATGCTTGAGGCCGCCGGCGGTGCCGCGGGCGGCGTGGGACGGGCGGGAATGGAATTCAATCCTGCGTCGCGCTGTGGGGGAACAGGCGCGGGCGCCAGTAGCGCCAGGCGAGGAAACCGAACAGCACGGCCATGATCAGCCAGAAACCCACGCCCTGCCAGAAGGCGATCGGATCGGTGGCGAGGAAGTAGTCGCGCGGCGGGCGCACGAAATGGATGCGGCCTTCATACAGGCCGCGCCCGGCAGCGGCAATGGCGGCCAGCACGGGCGAGAACCACACCAGCAGGCCGACTGCGACGATGGGTTTGTCGAGTGCGGCGCTGGTCGTGCGCCTGGGCAGGTAAACGCTGTCCACGCCGAACCAGATCGCGAGGAAAAAACCGATGCCGGCCACCAGCGGGGCGATCGCCAGCGACGCACCGAGCAGCGTGGCGCCTGCCATGAAGGGCAGGCCTTCGAGCGGCATGATCCGATCCCAGATCGGTTCGAGATTGCTGAACAGCCACCACGAGATCGGCAGCGCGACGATGAAGGCGAGCAGGCCCAGCCTTGCGCGGCGGCGGGCGAGGTCGCCCGGCAGCTCGGTGGATGCGGGAGAGGAATGAGGCGAGGAGGGGGAAGGCATGTCTGTGCTTGTCCGGCGGGCCGGGAAAAATGTGCCGGGGAGTGTACTACGTTCGCAACACGGTTCCCTGGCGCGGCGATCCGGTCAGCCGAAGCAGCCGTGCAGGAACCAGCCGTCCGGCGAGGTCAGATCCTGGAAAACCCAGCACAGGCTGTCGTCGCCGCGGCGGGCGAGGTAGTAGTCACGGCGGATGTCGCCTTCGTCCCACCAGCCGCTTTCGATGCGTTCGGCGTTGCCGAGCAGGGTGTATTGCCGCGGGTCGATTGCTCGCGGCGCGGAGAGCAGCCACAGGGGGCGAAGGTTTCGGGTGAAAGAAGGCTCTGCCTGTCCACGAGCCTGTTCATTGCAGGGCTGCGAGGCGGCTTCCGGGCGGTGGTCGGCAAATGGTTCGAGGCGGCGCACGGCGCTGTCGCCGAGCCGTGCGCGCAGGCGGTCGAGCAGCCGCAACGCTGTATCCCTGGCCTGCCCGGGGGCGCCGAACAGATCGTTGGCGTACTCGCCGCGTTCGAGCGGATGTTCGGCCTCCAGGCGCAGGATGCAGATTTCGGCAGGCAGCGCCTGCATGCCCAGGCGCTCGCGCGCAATCAGGGCAAGGTGCTCCGCATCGTCGGAAGGATGGCCGAGCACGATGTCGAGCGGCGTTTCGCCGCTGCCTTCATGCACCAGCGACAGGCGGCAATGGTCGATGCCCGCATGCCTGGCCTGCAGCCAGGCCGACAGGCTGGCGAACAGCCGGCGGGCGGCGAACAGCAGGGCCTCGCTGTGATGGGTCGGTGCCGGCAGCGCCAACTCGTGCGAGAAGCGTGCGGGCGGCTCGAACCAGGGGCGGGGGTCGGGCAACTCGCCGCGGGCGCGGGCGATCAGCTGGCCGACCGCCTGGGCCTGGCGGCGGGCGAGGCCTGCTGCCGGCAATGTGCGCACTGCGCCGATGCTGCGGATGCCGAGGCCGTCGAGCAGTTCGAGCGTGTCGGCGGAGCAGGCCGCGGCAGAGCGAGGGGCGGCAGCGCCGCTGTCCGTGCCGCTGCCGAGCACGGACAGCGGCAAGCCGTCCAGCGCCTTGCGCCAGTCGCTGCCTGCCGCCGGCTCCTGGCCGCAGGCGGCGAACCAGCAGGCGGCCAGCGGCGTGGGCGCACAGGCGATGCGGGCATCGACACCGAGCTGCAGCAGGCCTTCGCGGGCTTGCCGGCGGATCGCGCCCACACCGCCGAACAGGCGCAGGCTGGCGCCGATCTCGAGCAGCACGGCGTCGGGCGGAGCAAGGCTGATACGCGGCGTGAAGCGCCCGGCCCAGCAGGCGATTTCGGCCAGCAGGGCGGCTTCGCGTGCGTGCTGGCGGGCCTGCAGCTGCAGCGTTGGCGACATGGCCTGCGCAGCCGACAGGGCCTGGCCGGTAAAGACGCCCTGGGCGCGGGCGGCAGCGTTGGCGGCCAGGATGCGCTTGCGGCGGCCGTCGTCACGGCGGCCGCCGCTACGGCGGCTGGTGCCGACCACAGCGAGCGGCCTGTCTTCATCGGCCAGGCCGCGGGTGAAAACCTGCAGCGGAAGCTCAGGCAGCTTGATTGCGAGCCACGACATGGCCGTTCAGCCGACGAGGACGAGGCGCGGTGTGTCTTCGGCCGCCGCGTCGGCACAGGTGTCGTTCGTCGCGGCGGCGTCGTGCCAGCGCAGCAGCACAGGGCGCGAGGCAGGCGGCCCACGCCGCTTCAGAATGTCGATGCGCAGCCCTCCGGCCGTGGGCGCCAGGGCCAGCCGCAGCGGGGCGGGCGAGGCATGGCGTGCCATGCCGCGGTTGCGGAACAGGAACAGAGGCGTGGCGCTTTCTTCGGCGGCCAGCTGCAGGCGGCGCAGCGCAGCGGTGTCGGGCTGCGCAAGCCAGGCCAGCACCAGGGCGCAGGCGCCGCTGGCCGTTGCCTGGCGAGTCGCCCAAAGGGCTTCCGCCGCAGTGCCGGGCTGGATCAGCAGCAGGCGCTGCAGCGGCACGCCGGCGGTGGCCAGTGCCGGCGCATAAGGCAGTAATGGCGGCGCGATGCAGGCGATCCAGCGCTCGGCACCGGCCTTGCGCATCAGCGGCAGCAGCAGGGACAACTCGCCCACGCCGGGATGTTCGGCCAGCAGCTCGATCAACGCACCGGCCGGCCAGCCGCCGCCGGGCAGCTCCGCATCGAGCGCCGGGAAGCCGGTGGGCAGGCTGTCGCCGGGCGGCCGCGCCAGTTGCGCGCCCTGCCAGACGAGGCCGGCGGGCAGGTTCTCGAGCAACTGGGCCACGGCATGCTCCGCGTGATCCGCCGGTGTGCGGCAGGGAAAAGGGAAACTCAGTGATCCTGGCGGATCAGGCCGACCATGACGCCTTCGATGGCCAGCGGATCGCGCCGGGTGTCGACGACGATGGGCTCGAAGTCGGGGTTGGCGGGCAGCAGCTCGACCAGCGGCCCCTTGCGCTGCAGCGTCTTGACGGTGACCTCGTCTTCCAGCCGGGCGACGACGATCTGGCCGTTGCGCGCCTCGGGGCTGCGATGCACGGCGATCAGGTCGCCGTCGAGGATGCCGGCGTCGCGCATGCTCATGCCGCGCACCCGCAGCAGGTAGTCGGCGCGCGGCGAGAACAGGGCGGGGTCGAGCTGGAGCCGGGTTTCGACGTGCTCCGCCGCCAGGATCGGGCTGCCGGCGGCGACACGGCCGACCAGCGGCAGGCCCAGCGCCTCGGCCAGGCGGATGCCGCGCGCGCGGCCTTCTTCCAGCAGGATCGCGCCCTTGGCGGCAAGCGCGCGCAGATGGGTTTCGGCCGCGTTGGGCGAGCGGAAACCGAAGGCGGTGCAGACTTCGGCGCGGGTGGGGGGGCGGCCTTCGCTTTCGACGGTGGCGCGGATGAAATCGAGGATTTCCTGCTGGCGGGCGGTGAGGTTTTCGCTGCGGGCGGTCATGACAGCCTCCTTGTGGATGGCTGTAATTTTAAACAGTTGATGCAGAACGGCAAGCCCGATTGTTGGAGTGATGGTGGCTGGAGTGGGTATCCTGCAAGTCGAGGCGGTTGTTTCCAATGGGAACGGTTGGGGGCTGTCTGGTCGCCATGATCCGGTTCGAATCCGGCGCCGCTTCGGCCTCATCCTGAAGCTTGCCGTTACGCTTCCATCAGGGAATCAGCACCGCGGCGCCCTGCAGCGCGCCGCGGCGCAGACGCTCGAGGGCGTCGTTGGCCTCGGCCAGCGCGAAGCGCGTCACTTCGGTGCGTACGGGTACGCGGGCAGCCAGGGCGAGGAATTCGTCGCCGTCGCGCCGGGTCAGGTTGGCGACCGACATGATGCGGCGTTCGCCCCACAGGATGCCGTAGGGGAAGGAGGGGATGTCGCTCATGTGGATGCCCGCACAGACCACGCTGCCGCCCTTGCCTAGCGCCCGCAGCGCGGCCGGCACCAGTTCGCCCGCCGGGGCGAAGATCAGCGCGGCGTCCAGCGGCTGCGGCGGCAACTCGTCCGACGGACCGGCCCAGTGGGCGCCGAGCGTCCGTGCAAAGTCGCGGCTGGCTGCATCGTCGCGGCGGGTGAAGGCGTAGATTTCGCGTCCTTGCCAGACGGCGACCTGGCAGATGATGTGGGCGGCGGCGCCGAAGCCGTAGATGCCCAGCCGCCGCGCGTCGCCGGCCATCGCCAGCGCCCGGTAGCCGATCAGGCCGGCGCACAGCAGCGGCGCGGCTTCGGCGGCATCGAGCGTGTCGTCGAGCGGAAAGCAGTAGCGCACGTCGGCGAGGGTGAATTCCGCATAGCCGCCGTGGATCTGGTAGCCGGTGAAGCGGGCCTCGTCGCACAGGTTCTCGCGCTGGCTGCTGCAGTAGGCGCAATGGCCGCAGGTCCAGCCCAGCCAGGGCACGCCCATGCGCTGGCCGATGCCGAAGCCCTGCACGCCGCTGCCGATCGCGGCGACGCGGCCGACGATCTCGTGGCCGGGAACCATCGGCAGCACGGGGTCGGGCAGTTCGCCGTCGATCAGGTGCAGGTCGGTGCGGCAGACGCCGCAGGCTTCGACCCGGAGCAGAACCTGGCCGGCTTGCGGCATGGGGCGCGGCAGTTCAACGGCTTTCAGCGGCTCGAAAGGACGTTCGAGCACCATCGCGCGCATGCGATCCGGCAGCTTCGGGAGAGCGGGGCCCGGCTCATAGTTGATGGAGGACATCGCAGCGTCTCCTTGGTGATGCGTTTCGAGCGTGGTCCGTTGCCGGAGCTTGCCCGATGCAGACAAGAAGATTGTCGACCCCGCATGCCCGCCGGGCAAGCGGAAGGCTCAAGCGGCTCGGTTGTGTACGCGTGAAGACTTCTCGGGCAGCCCCGCGACGAGCGTGAATGGAAGGAGCGAGGCGTGAAAGCCGACTGACGGCTCGAGCGCCGCCTGGCTCAGCGCCACGACCAGTTCCCGCCCTCGATCACGATCGACCTTCGATTACCGAAGCTGCCTTCGGCGGTGAGTTCGAGCAGGTTGCCGGCCTTGATGTAGGCCTTCGTTCCAACTGCCTTGAGCAAGGATGGAGAGGGCTTCACGCCGGCGCTGGAGGCGAGCCAGGGCAGCTCCTGCTGCAGGGTCTCGAGCCAGCGCTGGACCATGGAGTCGTCGATGTCCAGCAGTTCGAGGTCAACGTCTCGGCGCCTCATGAGCTTGCTCCTTTCTGGATGCTGTACGAAAATACAGTATAAGAGGAAACGTCATGATGAAAAGCCCTACACATCTGAACTGTCCGGGTTGCCATACGCCGGTGATGCTGGATCGCTACGATCACGCCTGCATTGCCACGGACAATTATCTTGTCTGCCCCGAGTGTGGCCATGTTTTTTTGCTGGATGGTGTGTTGAATGACACGTTCGAACCATCCTGACTTCTGGTCCCAGCGCCAGGGGGAAGCAGGCTCAGGAATCACAGGATCGAGGTGGGCGATTCGCCTGGATAAGGCTGTTTGGCTGATGAACCAGGGGCGAACCTAGAAAAACCGCCGGAACAAGGCCGCCGTGACGATCCCAGCGGCGATCGCAGGCAGGGGTTTCTTCAGCAGCAGCATCGTCGCGGCGGTGGCCAGCAAGGCCAGCCGCGCGCCGGTGTCGCCATTCACAGCCAGCGGTGCCAGCAGCGCCACCAGCACCGAGCCGGACATGGCGCTGATGAAATGCTGAACCCTGCGGCCGATGGGCACGAAGGACATGACGAAGATCCCGCCCCAGCGGGTGGCCAGCGTCACCGCGGCCATCACCAGGATGATGATCAGCGTGCCGGCGGTCGATGTCTCGATGTTCACGGTTTTTTCTCCATCCAGATCGCGCCCAGCAGGCCGCCGGCCAGGGCGCCGACGACGACATGGCTGTTCTCCGGCAGATAGCGGCAGGCCAGCAGCGATGACCCCGCAGCCACTGTCCAGATGGCGAACATGCGCAGGTTCTTCTGGCCACCGATCGCCATCGCCAGCATGAAACAGCCCATCACCATGTCCAGGCCGAGGCGCACCGGGTCCTGAATGGCGTTGCCGAAATAAAGGCCCAGCCAGGAGCCCAGTATCCAGGCCAGCCAGAGGGCGATGCCGCCGCCGAACAACAGCCCCATGCCCGATTCGCCACGTGCGAATGCCTGCATGGACATCGCCCAGCTGGCGTCGGTGACGACGAGCATCATGCCGTAGCGTTTCGCCGGCGGCAGATGGCGAAGCCAGGGATAAAGCGTGGCGCCCATCAGCAGGTGGCGGGCGTTGACGGCAAGGACGGTGATGGCCAGCGGGATCAGCGGTACCTGCGCGCCCCACAGGTCCAGTGCGGCGAACTGCGACGCGCCGGCAAAGACCAGCGTGCTCATGATGACGATCGAGGTGCCATCCAGCCCCGATTGCGTCGCGGCAAGACCGAAGGCCAGGCCGAAGACGACGACGAAAAGGGAGATCGGCAGCAACTGCCTGAAGCCGGACCATATTTCGTGGCGGTCGGGTTCGTATGCCTTTGCAGCATTGCTCGTCAAATCAGGCCTCCTTCACGTGTGTGGCATGGATTGCGTGCGGTGGCCGCAAGTGGCCGGAAGTGCATGCAGGCCGGCAGCATGCGCCAGGCAGGGCGTGACGAAAAGCGCATAATTCTGCTATCTGTCATCCGAAAACCGAATAGAAAGGGCCAAGATGAGCTACCCGGACCTGCAGGTCGATTGGCTCAAGTGCTTCGTCGCAGTCGTGGATGCAGGCTCGCTGTCCAGCGCCGCGCCGGAACTGCATCGTTCGCAGTCGGCGGTGAGCATGCAGCTCAAGAAGCTGGAAGCCGCGGTCGGGCGGCAACTGCTGGTGCGCGGCCCGCGGCAGCATCAACTGACGCCCGACGGGCAGGTTCTGCTGGGTTACGCGCGGCGCATCCTCGATCTGCATGCCGAAGCTCAGACGGCCTTTCATGGCGAGGAACTGGCAGGCCGCGTGCGGCTTGGGGTTCCGGATGACTACGCTGCCACCTACCTTACGCCAGTCCTCAAACGCTTCGCGCCAAGACACGGCAATGTGGAGATCGAGCTGGACTGCGAGCAATCGACATCCCTCATCCCCCGGGTCGAAAGGGGGGAACTGGATCTGGCGCTGATTTCGCGGGACCATGCCCGGCGCGGTACCTTGCTGTTCCATGAGCCGATGGTGTGGGTCGGATCGCCCCAGTTCGATGCCTGGCGGCGTGATCCTCTGCCCATCGCGGTCTATGAGAGCTCGAGCCTGGCGAGGCGAAGCGCGATCAATTCGCTGGGCTTGCAGGGGCGCCGCTACAGGGTGGTTCTACAACAGCTCGAGCCTGGCGGGGCAGATCGCCGCAGTCGAGAGTGGCCTGGCCGTCGCCGCTCTGACTCGTTGCAGTGCGCCGGCTCATCTGGAAATCCTGGGCAGCGCCCATGGTCTGGGGCCGCTGGAGCCGATGGAAGTGTCGGCGTACCGGAGCACGGCTTCACGCGGTTCGAAGGCCGTGGATGGCCTGTATGAGCTGTTGATAAAGACGCTCAGGATTTCAGAATCGTCCTGATGCCAATGCTATTCGTGGATGGCGAGCGATTCCTCTGCCCGGATACGCTGATCAATGACTTGTCCGCCCAATCCCGTCTTGCATTTTTTTCAGGCAAGCCACAGTTTCGGTGCTCCTCAGACGAGCAGGAGATGGCAGACCATGGAGCAAACCAGTGCATCGAATGACGCTTGAACGCAATCAGGTCTGGATCTACCTGGCCGCGATCCTGCTTGGCTTGCTGCTCGGCAGTGTGCGGCCCGATACGGCTTCCTTTCTCGAACTGCTGTTGTGGCCGAGCCTGGTGCTGCTGCTGTACGCGACTTTCGTGCAAGTGCCCCTGCTGCATCTGGGGGCGTCGCTGCGCGACCATCGATTCATCTCGGCGGTGCTGTTGGGCAACTTCGTTCTCGTCCCCGCGCTGGTCGGTCTGCTCGTCCAATGCTTGCCGCCCGACCCGGCCTTGAGGCTGGGCATTCTGCTGGTGCTGCTCGTGCCATGCACCGACTGGTTCATCACCTTCACGCAACTGGGCGGTGGCAGCGTGCTGCGTGCCATTGCCGTGACCCCGGTCAATCTGCTGCTGCAACTGCTGCTGTTGCCGGTCTATCTGTGGCTGATGGCGGGAGCCGAGCTTGCCGGCGCGTTCGAGTCCGTCGAGATGTGGTCTGCGGTCGCCGTCGTGGTGCTGCCGTTGCTGCTGGCAGCAATCTCGGAACGCTGGATCGAGGCGAAGCGCGAACGGGAAGTCGTCCGCTCAAGCCTGGCGTGGCTGCCGGTGCCGCTGCTCGCCTTGGTGGTGTTCCTGATTGCCGGCGCACAGGCGAGCGTCGTGCTTGGCACGCTGGACGTGCTGCCGGCGGTTGTGCCGCTATGCGCGTTTTTCCTGGTGGCGGTTGCATTGATCGCTAAGCTGCTGGCCCGCCTGTTCGGCCTGCCGACCGATCAGGCGCGCACCCTCGCATTCAGCCTGGGTACGCGCAACTCCTTCGTCGTGCTGCCTTTCGCGCTGGCTCTGCCAGCGGGCTGGGAGACGGCTGCGGTGGTGATCGTGGTGCAATCCCTGGTCGAGCTGTTCGGCATGGTCTTTTATCTGTGGTGGGTTCCACGCAGGCTGTTCCGCTGATCCGCACAGCCTGCGTGCCTTGGTGTATTGGTGTGCTGAAGATCGGCGTCTTGCCGCCGATCACCATGTTCATCAGCTGCGGCGCGTCGATGCGCTCGCCACCCGCCTGGGCGAAGATCACGGAACCGCCTTGGGTGGAGTTTCGGCGTTGGCTTCGAGCCCCCTGTCCACGCTGCAGCGGCCGGATGCGTGCGGCGTGCGCAGGACGCAAGTGCGCGAATAGTACACAGGCTTTGGCCCGCGGCTTGTGGCCGGACGCTCCGGGGGCATCTATGATTCCGGTTACAGAATATAAAACAGAGAAACAGAGAGGGAGGAGAGTGCCATGTTCGTCCAGCCCCAACCGGAATCCCAGCCCGGCCCCGGTAGAGTTCGCCGGGGGTCTCGGCTAGAATCCGCCTCACGTCAGGGAGAGCCCATGCTGCAAAGCGGAGATACCGCCCCCCCGTTTTCCCTGCCCGATGCGGACATGGAGGTCTTCGATCTCGCATCCTTGCAGGGCAGGCATCATGTGGTTCTTTATTTCTATCCTCGCGACCGGACGCCGGGCTGCACGCTGCAGGCGGCCGATTTCAGCGATCACGAGGACGAATTTGCCCGCCACGGCTGCGTCGTGGTCGGCGTGAGTCCTGACGATTGCATGACGCACGCCGAGTTCCGCGACGAGGAGGGCCTGTCGATCCGCCTGCTGTCGGATACCGAGAAGGAAGTCTGTGGCTTGTATGGCGTGTGGCAGCAGAAGGAGGTCGATGGCGTGAAGAAGATGGGCGTGCGGCGCTCGACCTTCATCATCGACAAACGGGGCGTGATCCGCCATGCGTTCTATGATGTAGCACCCCGTGGCCATGCGGCCGCGGTTTTTGAACTGGTCAAGAAACTGGAAGCCGACAATGCAGAATGAAATCGTGAAAAATAGCGTCGTGACGCTCAACTACACCGTCCGTGACACGGACGGCGCCGTCATCGACGATGGCCAGCACCCGCTGGTGTATCTGCACGGCGGATACGACGGCATCTTCCCGGTGCTGGAAGAAACCCTGCATGGCAAGAAGGTCGGCGAGAGCTTCCAGGTCAAGCTGCAGCCGGAAGACGCCTTCGGCGACTACGACGAGGAACTGATCCTGGTCGAGGACGCCAAGCTGTTTCCGGAAAACATCGAAGTCGGCATGAGCTTCGAGCGCACCTCCGACGACGGCGAGGATGACATCATCTACCGCATCACCGACATCGCCGACGGCAAGGTCGTGGTCGATGGCAACCACCCGCTGGCCGGCGTTGCGCTGGTGTTCGACGTCACCATCGCCGAAGTGCGCGCAGCCTCCGCCGAAGAAATCTCGCACGGCCACGTCCACGGCGCGGGCGGACATCACCATTGATCGTGTCCAGGCCGCGTCAGCGGCCTTTTTTCGGTCTGCGGCCACGGGCCCGGACCTAGCCAGACCACGCCAGCAATGAAGCTTTCCGCGCCAGCCGTTGTTTCTCCCGGCGGTGCCGTGCCGCTCCTGTCCGTTTCCGGCCTCGCCGTCGCCATCGACCGCGGTGGCGCCGTCGCGGCGCGGCCGGTGGACGGCGTGGATCTGATGATCGCCGCGGGCGAGACTTTCGCCTTGCTCGGCGAGTCGGGCTGCGGCAAATCGATGACCGCGCTCGCGCTGACGCGGCTGTTGCCCGACGGCGGCCGCATCGAGCGTGGCGAGATCCGTCTCGGCGGCGAAGACCTGCTGCGCCTGCCGGAGTCGGCGATGCGCAGCGTGCGCGGCGGGCGCATCGGCATGATCTTCCAGGAGCCCTCGACCAGCCTTAACCCGGTGATGACCGTGGGCGCCCAGATTTCCGAGGCGCTGGCCCAGCATGGGGTGAAGGGCGCGCAGGCCGAGACGGAGGCCTGTCGTTTGCTCGAAGCGGTCGGCATACCCGATCCGGCGCGGCGGCTGCGCGACTTTCCATTCCAGTTTTCAGGCGGCATGAAGCAGCGCGTGATGATCGCGATGGCGCTCGCCGGGCAGCCGCAGCTGCTCATTGCCGACGAGCCGACGACGGCGCTCGACGTCACCATTCAGGCCCAGGTGCTCGATCTGCTGGTGCGGATCCAGGCCGAGCGCGGCATGGGCATGCTGCTGATCACGCACGATCTCGGCGTGGTGGCGCGCATGGCGCACCGGGTCGGCGTGATGTACGCAGGCGAACTGGTCGAGGCCGGGCCGCGCGAGGCCTTTTTCCACGCGCCGCTCCATCCGTATTCACGCAAGCTGTTCGCGGCCTTGCCGGGCGCGGCGAAAAGAGGCGCGCCGCTGGATGCGCCCATCGGCGCGGTGCCGACGCTGGACCGGGATTTCCCGGGCTGCCGTTTCGCCGAGCGTTGCGCGCTGGCTTTCGATCGCTGCGACGACGAGTCGCCGGCCTGGCACCGCGTCGGCGAGCAGATGGTGCGCTGCCATCTGTACGAAGGCGTGGCCGCGCCGCATCACCGGCCTGCCGGCACGCAGCCGGAGGCGATGCCGTGGCGGGCCCGCCCGGCTGCGCCGGTTCTGGAAGTGCACGATCTGAGCGTCCACTTTCCGGTGCGCAAAGGCCTGCTGCGGCGCACGGCAGGGCATGTCCGCGCGGTCGATGGCGTCAGCCTCAGCCTGGCACCTGGGCGCACTCTGGCGCTGGTCGGCGAATCCGGCTGTGGCAAGACCACGGTCGGCAAGGCGGCGCTGAAGCTGATCGAGCCGACAGCCGGCGAGATATTCCTCGGCGGCGAAAACATCACCGCGCATCGCGGCGAAGCGCTGCAGGCCATGCGCCGGGTGGTGCAGATGGTGTTCCAGGATCCGTTCGCTTCGCTCAATCCGCGGATGCGCGTCGGCGACATCATCGAGGAAGGCATGGCCGCCCTCGGCGTCGAAGCCGATCCGAAGATTCGCCGGGCGCGTGTCGACGAACTGCTCGAACGCGTCGGCCTGTCTGCCGACATGCGCTGGCGTTATCCCCACGAGTTTTCCGGCGGCCAGCGCCAGCGCATCGCGGTGGCACGCGCGCTGGCAGTGTCGCCGCAGGTGATCATCTGCGACGAGCCGACGAGTGCGCTCGACGTCTCGGTGCAGGCACAGCTGCTGAACCTGATGCGCGAGCTGCAGGCCGAGCGCGGCCTGGCCTACCTGTTCATCACCCACAATCTGGCGGTGGTCGAGTACCTGGCCGACGACGTGGCGGTGATGTACCTGGGGCGCATCGTCGAGCAGGGGCCGGCCGACAAGGTGCTGCGTGCGCCGGCTCACCCCTATACCCGGGCCTTGCTCGCCGCCGTGCCAAGGATCGGCGAAGAAACCGGAACCAGCGGCGATGCGGTGCCGGTCGTGAGCGATCTGCCTTCGCCGTTGAATCCGCCGTCGGGCTGCCATTTCCATCCACGCTGCCCGCATGCGACCGATGTCTGTCGCATCAGCTATCCACCCGTGACCGAGCTCGGCCAGGGGCATCGCTTCCGTTGCCATTGGCCGCGGCTGGGGGATTGAGCCCGGAAGGCCGGCTACTGTTTCCTGGCGGGTGGCTTGGCCTTGGCTGCGGGTTTGCCTGCCTGCTTGGGTGCGGCCTTCGACGCTGCGGGTTTGGCGGGTGGGGGTGCGGCGTTGGCCTTGCTGGCCTGGGGCGTTTTTTTCGCCGCGGGTTTCGAGGCCTTCTTTGGCGCGGCTTTCGAGGCGGTTTTTGATGTGGCTTTCCGGGTGCCCGGTTTCGCCGGGGCCGCGGCTTTTTTCGATCCAGCTGCCGTGCGAACGGTGGCAGAGGCCTTGAGCCCGCCTCCCGAACCACCGATCTTCAGGCCTTGCTGGCGAGTCGCAGCGGCGGCAAAAGGCAGCATGCTGCTGACCTGCAGGGCGCCGTCCGGGTCGATGCCGCTGGGTACAAGCAGGGTATGTCCCGCGCTCACCGAGCTGCCGGAGAGTCCGTTGATCTTCCGCAGTTCGGCAACGTTCAGGTCGTGGCGGGCTGCGATCTGCTCCAGCCGTTCGCCCTGTTCGACGGTATGCAGGCGCCAGCCCTTGCCGCTGCGCTTGAGTTCGTCCAGACCTTCGCGCAACTGGCGTGCGCGGTCGGTGGGGACGATGAAGGCCTGGCCGGGCATCGTCGTCACCGGACGGTTGAAACCGGGGTTGAGCGCAAGGAACTCGTCGAGCGGCATGCCCGACAGCGTCGCCGCGGTCGCCAGGTCGACGCCGATCGGCGCATCGACCGAGACGAAGTGCATCTCGTTGGCGACGTAGGGCAGTTCGAAATGGAACAGCTCCGGCTCGGCGACGATGTTCTTGATCGCCTGCAGCTTGGGCACGTAGTTGCGTGTCTCGTCCGGCATCCGCAGATGGCTGTATTCCAGCGGCAGCCCTTCCTCGGCATTGCGCTTCAGCGCACGCTGCACCGAGCCTTCGCCCCAGTTGTAGGATGCGAGCACCAGGTGCCAGTCGCCGTGCATCTCGTAGATGTACTGGAGGTAGTCGAGCGCGGCATTGGTCGAGGCGATGACGTCACGCCGCTCATCCACCCAGTTGTCCTGGGTGAGGTTGTACTGCTTGCCGGTGGACGGGATGAACTGCCACAGGCCGGACGCGTGGGCGCGGGAATAGGCGAGCGGATTGTAGCTGCTCTCGACCATCGGCAGCAGCGCCAGTTCGGTGGGCATGCCGCGGCGTTCGAGTTCGTCGACGATGTAGTACAGGTAGCGGCCGCCGCGCGAGAACACCTGCTTCAGGAAACCCGGCCGGTTGAGGTAGAAGGCTTGCTGGTCGCCGACGCGTTCGCTGTCCAGATCGGGCATGCCGAAACCGCGGCGGATACGGTCCCAGATGTCGTTGGCATCGCGGGTCAGGTCGAGCGTGAGCACACGCTCGGGAGCGGAGATTTCATCCACTTCGGGCGGAGAAGCGGTGCTTGCATGCGCCGCCTGCTGGGCATGGGTGGGCGAGCTGATGGCAAACGCGCCAATGCAGGCAAGGCTGGTAACGAACGAGGCGAAGCGGGCGGCGAACTGTCTGGGCATGATCGTGCGACTGCCTTGTGCCGCTGACGATAGGGCCCGCAAGTCTATCGACCGGCGGGACGGGGAGTCAATTTCAGAACGTATCCTTCCAGGCGCGCAAGGCGGCAAGGCATTCAACGGCGTCGGCGGGGGGCATGCCCGAATGGGCGGCAACGGTGTCACGGATCTGCGCCTGATCGCAACGCAGGAAGGGGTTGATCGCTTTCTCCTGTCCGATCGTACTCGGCAGCGTAGGCCGGTTCGCCGCCCGCAGTGCTTTGCAGCGCTGTGCGTAAGCATCGCGTTCGGGGTTGTGCGGTTCGGCCGCAGCTGCGAATGCGAGGTTGGACAAGGTGTATTCGTGTGCGCAGTACACCCGGGTGTCGCCGGGCAGGGCGGCGAACTTGGCCAGTGCTGAGGCAAGCTGAGGCGGACTGCCTTCGAACAGCCGGCCGCAGCCGGCGGAAAACAGCGTGTCGCCGCAGAACAGCGCGCGGGGCGGCGTGCCGCGGCTGACATAGGCGATGTGGCCGGCGGTGTGGGCCGGGACATCGAGCACGTCGAACTCGAGATCCAGCACATCGATGCGCACCGTGTCGCCTTCGGCCACCAGATGACCGACACCTTCGACACGTTCGTTGAACGGGCCGTATACCGGCACGGATGCATGTGCCAGCAAGGCGCCGAGGCCGCCGACGTGGTCGGCGTGGTGGTGGGTGACGAGGATGGCGGCAAGCTGCAGCCCTTCGTGCGACAGGTAGGCCAGCACCGGTGCGGCATCGCCCGGATCGACCACGAGCGCATGGCGGCCGTCGCGGATCAGCCAGATGTAGTTATCGCGGAAGGCGGGAAGAGGGATAATGTCCATCCGCGAATTGTGGAAGTCTGGTCGCCGATGTCAATGCCCGATCTCTCCGCGTGGCTGGAAACGCCGCCGGGGCAGTACCTGCTCGAATGGGAGCGAACCGAGCTGGAGCGCATGGTGGCGGACATCTTCGGCTACCGGGCGGTCCAGATCGGCTTGCCCGGGCTGGATCTGTTGGCGGCCAACCGCATGCCTTTCCGCTTCACCTGCGCCCGTTCGGGGGCTGCAGCGGTGCTGGCGAACGAGTTCGAGCTGCCTTTCGCCAGCGCGAGCATCGATCTGGTGCTGATGCCGCACGTGCTGGAGTTTTCCGCCGACCCGCATCGCGTGCTGCGCGAGGTGGAGCGTGTGCTGGTGCCTGAAGGGAGCGTTGTGCTGAGCGGGCTGAATCCGATCAGCCTGTGGGGCCTGCGCCGGCTGGCAGCGCGTCGGGACGGCGTGCTGCCGTGGCGGGGCCAGTATCGGTCGGCGATGCGCATCAAGGACTGGCTGAAGCTGCTCGGCTTCGAGGTGCAGGAGGTCGAGTCCGGCTGCCATGTTCCGGCCCTGGCCAGTGCGCCGTGGCTTGAGCGCCTGCGCTGGATGGATCGGGCCGGCGCACGCTGGTGGCCGTTGCTGGGCGGGGCCTATCTGATGCATGGCGTGAAGCGGGTGCAGGGCATGCGCCTGATCACGCCCAAGTGGCGCGAACGCAAGGCGGCCGCCAAACGAATTTCCGTCGTTGCCCAGCGCAACGGCGGCACGAGGAAAACGACATAGATGGAAGAAGTGGATATCTACACCGACGGTGCCTGCAGCGGTAATCCGGGGCCGGGCGGCTGGGGCGCGATCCTGCGGTCGGGTGCGCACGAGAAGGAAATCTGGGGCGGCGAGCCGGCGACGACCAACAACCGCATGGAACTGCTGGCGGTGATCCGCGCGCTCGAGGCACTGAAGCGGCCGGTGACGGCGCGAGTGCATACCGACAGCCAGTACGTGCAGAAAGGCATCTCGGAGTGGATCCATGGCTGGAAAGCGCGCGGCTGGAAGACGGCTTCGAAGGAGCCGGTCAAGAATGCCGACCTGTGGCGTGCGCTGGACGCCGCGCAGGCAAAGCATCAGGTCAAGTGGCTGTGGGTGAAGGGCCATGCCGGCCATGTGGAGAACGAGCGTGCGGATGCGCTGGCGCGGCGCGGCGTGGATGCCGTGCGCAAGAGCGGCGGTGCCGTCCACTCCTGAGACTGGCCAGAAAAAACTGAAAGAAGGGAAAGAACATGCGACAGATCGTGCTCGATACCGAAACCACCGGCCTGGATTGGCGCAACGGTGATCGCGTCATCGAAATCGGCTGTGTCGAGTTGCTGAACCGCAACCTCACCGGCCGCCATTTCCACGTTTACCTGAATCCGGAGCGCGGCATCGATGCCGAGGCGGTTGCGGTGCACGGCATCACCGAGGAGTTTCTCGCCGACAAGCCCAAGTTCGCCGAGGTTGCCGCCGATTTCGAGGAGTTCGTCCGCGATGCCGAACTGGTCATCCACAACGCCAGTTTCGACGTCGGCTTCCTGAACAATGAGTTGAGCCTGCTCCGACGGGACAAGCTCGACCGCCTGTGCGCAGGCGTCATCGATACGCTTAAGCTCGCCAAGGAGCAGAACCCGGGCAAGAAGGCTTCGCTCGACGCCTTGTGCGACCGCTACGAGATCGACAACGGCCACCGCGAGCTGCACGGCGCGTTGCTGGATGCGGAACTGCTGGCCGAAGTCTATCTGGCGATGACTCGCGGCCAGGAAAGCCTGATCATGGCGCTCGAGGACGACGAGCCTGCCAACCGCGCCGTGGATGCAGGTGGCGCACCGAAGGTACGCGTGGCGGTGAAGGTGCTGCGCGCTTCCGACGACGAGCTGCAGGCGCACGACAGCGTGCTGGCCGACATTGCCAAGGCCAACAAGGGGCTGTGCCTGTGGCTGCCGCCCGAGGAGCCGGCGGCGGCCTGAGTTGCCGTGCCGGGCGGCCTATAGCAGCAGGCTGCCGCCCGGCACGCTGCCTGACTGCTCCAGGCGGGTGATCGTCGGGCCGAGGTCGAGGCCGGTTGCAGCTTTAAGCAGGCGGGCGCGCTCGCGCAGCTCGGCCAGCGGGCGTTCGATCGGCTCGCCATCGGCGGCGAAGGCGACGACATTGCCGCTGTCGCAGGAAGGAAAGGCGACGACGCGGTCGTCGAAGGCTTTTTGCAGGCGCTCGAGACTGGCCTTGTAGCCGCGCGAGCGGCCGAACAGGTTGACCGCCATCAGGCCCTGGCTGGACAGGCGCGAGCGTACCGCCTGGTAGAAGGGCAGGGTGTCGAGCGCCCCGGCGCGGGCATTGCGGTCGAAGCCGTCGACCAAGATGTAGTCCCAGCTCTCGTCCTTTTCCAGCACGTATTGCGCGCCGCAGCCGATGTGGATCGAGAAGCGCGCGTCCTCGGCCGGCAGCTTGAAGAACTGGCGCGCGGCGACCACCACCGCAGGTGCGATCTCGACCACCCTGATCCGCGCCTGCGGGCAGTGGTGATGGACGAACTTCGCCAGCGAGGCAGCGCCGAGGCCGATGATCAGTACCTTCTTCGGCCAATGGCCGGCGTCCTCGGCGAGGCCATCGCGCAGCAGCAGGCCGGCCATCATCTCACGGGTGTAGGCCAGCTCCAGCGCATTGGGCTTGCGGATGCGCATCGCGCCCTGCACCCAGTCCGAGCCGAAGTGCAGGTAGCGCACGCCGGCTTCTTCGGAAATGTCGATCGGTGTGTTCATGCTCGGCTCACGAAGCCAGGCGCTTCAGCGCGTACAGGCGCTCGAGAGCTTCGCGCGGCGTCAGCGCATCGGGGTCGAGGGCGGCGAGCTCGGTCAGCACCGGGTGCGACAGCGGCTCGGCTTCCGGCTCGGGCAGCGAGGCGAAGAGGTCGGCCTGCGGCCCGGCGTGGATCTCGCGGTTCTCCAGCGTGCGCAGGCGGCGGCGGGCGTCGCGGATCACCGGCGCGGGGATGCCGGCCAGCGCGGCGACCTCGATCCCGTAGCTCTGGCTCGCCGGGCCTTCCTCCAGCGCGTGCAGGAAGACGATGCGGTGGCCGTGCTCGACGGCGTCGAGGTGCACGTTGGCGCACTCGGGGTAGTCGGCATTGAGCCGGGTCAGCTCGAAGTAGTGGGTGGCGAACAGCGTCAGGCTGCGGTTCCTTTCCAGCAGTTGGCGGGCGATTGCGGCGGCCAGCGCGAGACCGTCGAAGGTCGAGGTGCCGCGGCCGATCTCGTCCATCAGCACCAGGCTGTGCTCGGTGGCGCCATGCAGGATGGCGGCGGCTTCGGTCATCTCGACCATGAAGGTCGAACGCCCCGAGGCGAGATCGTCCGAGGCGCCGATGCGGGTGAAGATCGCATCCAGCGGGCCGAGTTCGGCAGCATCCGCCGGCACGAAGCTGCCGACGTGGGCGAGCAGGCAGATCAGCGCCACCTGGCGCATGAAGGTCGATTTACCGCCCATGTTGGGACCGGTGATCATCAGCATGCGGCGGGTGGCCGCCAAGCGTGCGTCGTTGCGGATGAAGTTCTCGACCTGGCGCTCGACCACCGGATGGCGGCCGCCGGCGATGTCCACACCCGGGGTGTCGCGGAAGCGCGGGCGGACGTAGCCGTAGCGCAGCGCGGCTTCGGCGAAGGCGGCGAGGCCGTCGAGCAGCGCCAGTGCGCGGGCGATGCGTTGCAGGACCGGGATGTGGCCGGCCAGGGTGTCGAGGATCGCCTCGTACAGCAGCTTTTCGCGCGCGAGTGCGCGCTCCTGCGCCGACAAGGCCTTGTCCTCGAAAGCCTTCAGTTCGGGCGTGATGTAGCGTTCGGCATTCTTCAGCGTCTGGCGGCGGCGGTAGTCGTCCGGCACCTTTTCGCTGTTGGCGCGGCTGACTTCGATGTAGAAGCCATGCACGCGGTTGAACTCCACCTTCAGGTTGGGGATGCCGCTGCGTTCACGCTCGCGTGCTTCGAGCGCCAGCAGAAATTCGCCGCAGTTGTTCTGGATGTTGCGCAGTTCGTCCAGCTCGGCATCGTAGCCGGCGGCGATCACGCCGCCGTCGCGCACCATCGCGGCGGGTTCGGCGGCGATCGCGCGTTGCAGCAGTTCGAGCGCATCGGGGGCGATTTGCAGCGCGTCGCGGATCTCGCCCAGCAGCGGTGTGCCGCAGCCGTGCAGCGCGGCGCCCAGTTCCGGCAGCCGGGCTAGGCTTTCGCGCAAGGCGGACAGGTCGCGCGGCCGAGCGCTGCGCAGCGCGATGCGGGCGGTGATGCGATCGACGTCGGCAACGCCGCGCAGCGCGGCGCGCACGGCGGCGGTGTTGCGGCCGCTGCGCTCGTCGCCATGATGGGCCGCCTCTTCGCCGAGGCCGGCGGAAAAACCTTCCACCAGTTCCGCCACCGCGGCCTGGCGCATGGCCGGCACGCTGCGGTCGCGCAGCGGATGGTGCAGGGCATGGCGCAGCCAGCGCGAACCCATGCTGGTGATGCAGGTGTCGAGCAGCGACAGCAGCGTCGGCGAGGCTTCGCCGCGAAGTGTTTCGGTCAGTTCCAGGTTGCGCCGGGTGGCGGCGTCCAGCCGCAGGTATTCGGACTCACGCTCGACGGCGAGGCCGGTGACGTGGGCGAGTGTCTGGCGCTGGGTAGCCTGGGCATAGTCGTACAGCGCCGCTGCCGCGCCGAGCGCGACCTGCTGGTCTTCGACGCCGAAGCCGACCAGGTCGCGGGTGCCGAAATGCGTGGTCAGCAGCCGGGTGCCCGTCGCGGCGTCGAACTGCCAGTCGGCCAGCCGGCGCAGTGTCGGCGCGAGGGTGTCGAGCAGGGGCAGCGCCAGGCCGTCGGGGATCAGCACTTCGGCCGGGCGCAGGCGCTCGAACTGCGCCTGCAGGGTTTCGGTCGGGCACTGCATCAGGCGGAAGTCGCCGTTGGCGAGGTTCAGCCAGGCCAGGCCGAGCACGCCACGATGCAGGTTGGCCGCCAGCAGCAAGGCATCGCGGCGGTCGTCGAGCAGCGCGGCGTCGGTCAGCGTGCCGGGGGTGACGATGCGGCTGACGGCCCGCTCCATCGGGCCCTTGGTGGCGCCGGGCTCGCCAACCTGCTCGGCAATGACCACCGCCTCGCCGAGCTTGACCAGCCGTGCGAGGTATTGCTCGACGGCATGGAAAGGTACGCCCGCCATCCTGATCGGCTGCCCGCTGGATTGCCCGCGCGTGGTCAGCGTGATGTCGAGAAGGCGCGCGGCCTTCTCCGCATCGTCGAAGAACAGCTCGTAGAAATCGCCCATGCGGTAGAACAGCAAGGTGTCGGGGTGCTGCTTCTTGATGCGCAGGTACTGCTGCATCATCGGCGTATGGGTGGCGATTTCGGCTTCGGTGAGCGGCGATGTCTTTTGCATTTCTTGCTGTCTGGGGCCCTGGCATTCGGCAGCGCAAGAGGAAGGCGGCGGCCTCCCGATAAGCGCGGATGGGGCCGAATCTTAGCAGGCGGACGGACTGGATCAGATCGTCGGGTAGTCGCCCGTGCCTTCGGGCCAGGGCGTCAGGACCTCGAAACCGTCCGGCGTGACGGCCACCATGTGCTCCCACTGGGCTGACAGCGAGTGGTCCCTGGTGACGACGGTCCAGCCGTCGGCCAGCGTCCGGGTCTCCGCGCTTGCCGGCATTGATCATCGGTTCGATGGTGAACACCATGCCCGGCTCGAGCCGCAGGCCTTCGCCGCGGCGGCCGTAGTGCAGTACTTGCGGGGCATCGTGGTAGATCTTGCCGATGCCATGGCCGCAGTATTCGCGGACGACGGAAAAGTGCTCACGGTGCGCCACGGTCTGGATCGCGTGGCCGACGTCGCCCAGCGTGGCGCCCGGACGCACGGCGCGGATGCCCGCAGCCATCGCTTCGTAGGTGGTGTACACCAGGCGGCGCGCCAGCGGGCCGGGTTCGCCGACGAAATACATCCGGCTGGTGTCGCCGTACCAGCCGTCCTTGATGATGGCGACGTCGATGTTGATGATGTCGCCCTTTTTGAGAACCTTGGCGGGCGAGGGGATGCCGTGGCAGATCACGTGATTGACCGAGGTGCAGACGGTCTTGGGAAAGCCGTGGTAGCCGATGTTGGCGGGAATGGCGCCCTGCACATCGACGATGTGGTCGTGGCAGATGCGGTCGAGTTCTTCGGTGCTGACGCCCGGTTTGACATGGGGCGCCACGACGCTCAGCACTTCGGCTGCCAGGTGGCCGGCGGCGCGCGACAGCGCGATTTCTTCGGCTGACTTGATGGAAACCGTACTGTTCATCAGGCGTGTTTCTGCTCCATGTGTCGTGCAGCCGGCTCCCCGCCGTGCTGCCCTCGTGTTGTGTACTTGCGGTAAAGGGCGATGAGGCCCGCAGTGCTGGTGTCGTGGTGGTGGAGATCGGCGGGGGCGGCGAGATCGTCCAGCACCCGGGTGCCGAGTTGCTTGCCGAGCTCCACGCCCCACTGGTCGAAGGAATTGAGGCCCCATATCACTCCCTGCACGAAGGTGCGGTGCTCGTAGAGCGCGATCAGCGCGCCAAGGGCGAAGGGGTCGAGGCGCTCCATCAGCAGGGTATTGCTGGGGCGGTTGCCGGGGAAAATGCGATGCGGCAGCAGGGAGCGGATGCGCTCGTCGGCGAGGCCAGTGGCCCGCATTTCGGCTTCGGCTTCCTCCGCAGCTTTGCCGCACATCAGGGCTTCGGCCTGTGCGACCATGTTGGCAAAGGCGATGCGATGATGGTGCTCCAGGCCAGCGTCGGGTTTCAGTACGCCGATGAAATCGACCGGGACGAGCTGGCTGCCTTGATGCAGCATCTGGAAATAGGCGTGCTGGCCGTTGTCGCCGCATTCCCCCCAGATCACCGGGCTGGTCTGGCAATTCACCGGATGCCCGTCTTTTCCGACAGATTTGCCGTTCGATTCCATGTCGAGCTGCTGCAGGAAGGCGGGCAGGCGGTGCAGGCGCTGGTGGTAGGGTGCGATGAGCTGACTGGCGGCGCCGAGGAAATCGACGTTCCAGATGCCCAGCAGCGCCATGATCACGGGAAGGTTGTGCTCGAACGGCGCGTTGACGAAATGCCGGTCCATGGCGTGTGCGCCGGCCAGCAGTTCGTCGAAACCTGTCGCACCGATCTGCAGCACGATGGGCAGGCCGATGGCACTCCACAGCGAGTAGCGTCCGCCGACCCAGTCCCAGAAGCCGAACATGTGGTCGTGGGCGATGCCGAAGTTCGCAACGGCGTCGGCATTGGTGGATACCGCGACGAAGTGGCGGGGGATCGCTGCTTCGCTGCCTGTGTGCTCGATCAGCCAGTTGCGTGCGGTATGAGCGTTGGTCAGCGTTTCCTGGGTGGTGAAAGTCTTTGAGGCGACGACGAACAGCGTGGTTCCGGGATCGACCGTACGCAGCACGTCGTTGATCTGCACACCGTCCACATTCGAGACGAAATGCATGCGCAGGCGCGGATGGGCGTCGTGTTTCAGCGCTGCGCAGACCATCAGCGGACCGAGGTCGGAGCCGCCGATGCCGATGTTGACAATATCCGTGATGGCGCGCCCGTCGTACCCGCGCCAGTTGCCGTCTCGCACGGCTTCGGCGAAGCGGTAGGTACGCTCGCGCACCGCCGCGATGTCGGCAACGACATTGCGGCCGTCCAGCATTACCTGGTCGTCTGCCGGCCGGCGCAAGGCAGTGTGCAGTACGGCGCGGTTCTCCGTGACGTTGATACGGTCGCCGCTGAACATTGCCGCGCGCTGCCCGGCCAGGTCTGCTTCGCGTGCCAGGGCATAGAGCAGTGACAAGGTTTTTTCGGTGGCGAGATTTTTCGAATAGTCGAGAAACAGACCGCAAGCCTCGGCCTGCATGTGTGCCGCGCGGGCGGGGTCTGCAGCGAACAGTTGTTTGAGGCGGCATTCGCCGATTTCCCCGCGATGGGCAAGCAAGGCCTGCCAGGCCGGGGATGCAGCGGGGGCGGGATGCGAGGTCGGATAACTGATCATCGATGCATCGAAGGGAAGTCGTGCGAGCAGGGGCGGAAGCAGCCAGCATTGTGCCTGTTTGCTGCGCCATGGCCTACCCCGATGGGATTGCTCGAGGCGATCTCTGTTGCGGGCCTGTCGGCATGAGCTTTTTGTAACAGCTGCGGCTGCCGCGATGCGCGGCACTCTACGCGAGTTGCTCCGTTGCAGGCCGTAACCAGTTGTTGGCCGGTCTCGGGATGCCTCTCCCCGAGCCTGGCGGGGGCACTGATATACTCGCGCCAATCTTCATTTCAGCCCCGGCTCTTCTACCGGCATGCCACTCAATATTCCCAATTCCCTGACTTGGGCCCGCATCGTACTGATTCCGATCTTCGTCGGCGTGTTCTACCTGCCGGACAGCATGTTGTCCGTACCCGGCAAGAACCTGGTTGCGACTCTGCTGTTTGCCGCTGCGGCGGTCACCGACTGGTTCGATGGCTACCTCGCCCGCGCGCTCGGCCAGACCTCGGCCTTCGGTGCCTTTCTGGATCCGGTCGCCGACAAGCTGATGGTGGCTGCGGCGCTGATCCTGCTGGTCGAACTGTCGCGCGTCGATGCGATCATCGCCGTGATCATCATTGGCCGCGAGATCACCATTTCTGCGCTGCGCGAGTGGATGGCACGGGTCGGCAAGTCCGCCAGCGTGGCCGTGGCCTACATCGGCAAGCTCAAGACCGCCGCGCAGATGGCGGCGATCCCGCTGCTGCTGTACGACGCTCCGCTGCTGTCCATCGACGTCCGTACACTGGGCAACGTGCTGCTCTACGTGGCCGCTGCATTGACCCTGTGGTCGATGGGCTACTACTTGCAGCGAGCCATTCCGCTGCTGACGGCCGAGCAGGGCGAAAAGTAGTGGAGCAGGTTGGAAGGATATTCCGTGCTTGACAGCACGAAATCGCCGCCTATAATGGCGCTCTTTCCCGGGCGGGAATAGCTCAGTTGGTAGAGCGCAACCTTGCCAAGGTTGAGGTCGCGAGTTCGAGACTCGTTTCCCGCTCCAAAAATTCTGGTGGCAGACCACGGTTTGCCGCACAAGCCTAAAGGCGCGATGGCAGAGTGGTTATGCAGCGGCCTGCAAAGCCGTGTACCCCGGTTCGATTCCGAGTCGCGCCTCCATAAATAGCAGTTGATTCAAGCATATAGCCCGCCGAGTGCGGGCTTTTTGTTGTTTACGGCCGGAGTGGATGGAGTGTGCTGCGGCCGTTTCAAGTTTGTCGCTAAGTCGATTAAAATCGTCGGGAATTCGGGTTCGGCCTCGGGCTGTAGCTGACTTCCCTCGCTTCGTCCTTTCGTCCAACTTATCCGGGAGTTCGCCTCAAAATGTTCAGCTATCTGCGTGAAGATCTGGCCAGCGTTCGCGAACGCGATCCTGCAGCCCGCTCCACGTTCGAGGTGCTGACCTGTTACCCGGGTATCCATGCGCTGATGTTCCATCGCCTTGCTCATGGGGCGTGGCGTCGGCAATGGTTCTGGCTGGGGCGCTTCATCAGCCACATCAGTCGTTTTCTCACCGGCATCGAGATCCATCCCGGCGCGGTCATCGGCAGGCGGGTCTTCATCGATCACGGCATGGGCGTGGTCATCGGCGAGACGGCCGAGATCGGCGACGATTGCACAATCTATCAGGCCGTGACCCTGGGCGGGACTTCGCTGTACCGCGGCACCAAGCGCCATCCGACGCTGGGCAAGGGTGTGGTGGTCGGCGCCGGCGCCAAGGTGCTGGGTGGCTTCACCGTCGGCGACGGCGCCAAGATCGGCTCGAATGCGGTGGTCGTGAAGCCGGTGCCGGCAGGCGCGACTGCAGTCGGCAATCCGGCCAGGGTCATCGATGCCGAGCGTGATGCGCAACGTGAGCAGAAGGCGGAGCAGATGGGCTTCAGTGCCTATGGGGTCACGCGCGACATGGACGACCCCGTGTCCAAGGCGCTGCACGGCCTGCTGGATCATGCGGTCGAAACCGACCGCCGCCTGCAGGCGATGGCCGCCCGGCTCGAGGCCGCAGGCCTGCAACTCGATTCATCGATCGAGGCAAAGGACGATTTCGATGCTTCCCGTCTGTCGCGGATGGTGGATTGAAGCCATTGTGAGCGCTCCATATAGTTGACCGTTTTTGTCGGGTTAAGTATAGTTGACCGAAACGTTCGGGTATTCAGGATGCATGGTGTCCTTGCCCGGGCGGCTCAATGGTTTCGGAGAGATGATGCGATGAGATTGACAACCAAGGGACGTTTCGCCGTGACGGCGATGATCGATCTGGCCGCACGCCAGGACGACGGTCCGGTGACGCTGGCAGGCATTGCCGAGCGGCAGAAGATCTCGCTGTCCTATCTCGAGCAATTGTTCGGCAAGCTGCGCCGCCACGATCTGGTCAGCAGCGTGCGTGGCCCGGGTGGCGGTTATCGCCTGGTGCGCGGCATGGACGACATCACGGTGGCAGACATCATCATCGCCGTGGATGAACCGCTGGATGCCACGCAGTGTGGTGGCAAGCAGAACTGCCATGATGCGCAGCGCTGCATGACGCATGATCTGTGGTCCAATCTGAACAAACGCATGTACGCCTATCTGGATTCGGTGACCTTGCGTGCGCTCGTCGAGCGCCAGATCAAGCCGGATGCCGACATGGCGGTCCTGAAAAACATCCGCCGCCGCGCCACCCTGCGAGCGCGCGAAATAGCGGCAGCTTGAGGGGCGGGATGAGTTTTGCCCCGGTCTATCTCGACTGGAACGCCACGACGCCGCTTGATCCGCAGGTGCGCGAAGCCATGCTGCCCTGGCTGGGGGCTGCCGAGCCGATCCGTTTCGGCAACGCGTCGAGCAGGCATGAGTACGGCAGGCAGGCGCGCGCGGCAGTCGATGAGGCGCGTGCCCGCGTGGCCGCAGCGGTCGGCGCACATTCCACCGAGGTTATCTTCACCAGCGGTGGCTCGGAAGCGAACAATCTGTTCCTGAAAGGTGCGGCTGCCTGTTTGAGGCCAGGCACGCTGGCCATCAGTGCGATCGAGCATCCCTGTGTGCGGGAGCCGGCGAAGCAGATGCAGCGGGCTGGCTGGGCGCTGAAGGAAATCGCGGTTGACGCGGATGGCGTGATCGACGCCACCGATTGGGCGGTGGCGCTGCAGGCCAAACCGGCGCTGGTATCGGTGATGCTGGCCAACAATGAGACCGGCGTGCTGCAGGACATTGCCGCGCTGGCGGCCGAAGCGCGCGAGCAGGGCGCCAGGTTTCACACCGATGCGGTGCAGGCGCTGGGCAAGATCGAACTGGATTTCCGCGCGCTGGGCGTCAATGCGATGACGCTGTCGGCGCACAAGATCGGCGGTCCGCTCGGTGCGGGTGCGCTGGTGGTGGACAAGCGGGTCGAGCTTGCACCGCTGATCGCCGGCGGCGGACAGGAGCGCGGGCTGCGTTCCGGTACCGAGAACGTCGCCGCGATCGTCGGGTTCGGCCTGGCCTGCGAGCAGGCTGCCGCGCGCCGCGGGGCGGAAGCGGAGCGGCTGGCCGGCTTGCGCGGCGAAGTCGAGGCAGGCTTGGCCACGCTTGGCGCCACCGTGTTTTCACGGGCAGCGAAGCGCCTGCCGAATACGGTATTTTTCGCCTTCGACAACATCGATGGCGAGACCCTGGTGGGCAAGCTGGACCGTGCGGGTTTTGCCTGCGCCAGCGGCTCGGCCTGCTCGAGCGCCCAGCCCGAGCCGTCGCATACACTGCTGGCAATGGGCGTCGATCCGGCGGTGGCGCGCGGCGCGGTGCGCGTCAGCCTGGGGCGCACGACCACGGCGGACGAGGTGGCGCGTTTCGTCGCCACGCTGTCGCGCGTGGTCGAAGATTTGAGAACACTGGCGTCGGTGGCGGGCTGAGCCGCGACGTTCGAAACCTGATAACAAGACAACCCCTCTGCGGAGAGATGCAATGCTGAAGTTCCCGATCTACCTCGACTACTCTGCGACGACGCCGGTGGACCCGCGCGTGGCGGCGAAGATGATCCCGTGGCTGACCGAGCATTTCGGCAACCCGGCCAGCCGCTCGCACGCCTATGGCTGGGAAGCCGAGCAGGCGGTCGAGGAGGCGCGCGAGCAGGTCGCGGCGCTGGTCGGAGCCGACGCCAAGGAAATCGTCTGGACCTCGGGTGCGACCGAGTCGAACAACCTCGCGATCAAGGGCGCGGCGCATTTCTACCAGGGCAAGGGCAAGCACGTCATCACGGTCAAGACCGAGCACAAGGCGGTGCTCGACACCGTGCGCGAACTCGAGCGCGAAGGTTTCGAGGCGACCTACCTCGACGTGCAGGAAAACGGCCTGATCGACCTCGAGGTGCTGAAGGCGGTGATCCGTCCGGACACCATCCTGGTGTCGGTGATGTTCGTCAACAATGAAGTCGGCGTGGTGCAGCCGATCGCTGAAATCGGTGAAATCTGTCGCAGCAAGGGCATCGTCTTCCACGTCGATGCCGCGCAGGCCACCGGCAAGGTCGCCATCGACCTCGGCAGCCTGAAGGTCGACCTGATGAGCTTCTCCGCGCACAAGACCTACGGTCCCAAGGGCATCGGCGCGCTGTACGTGCGCCGCAAGCCGCGCGTGCGCCTCGAGGCGCAGATGCACGGCGGCGGCCACGAGCGCGGCATGCGCTCGGGCACGCTGGCGACTCACCAGATCGTCGGCATGGGCGAGGCCTTCCGCCTCGCGCGCGAGGAAATGGCGAGCGAGAACGAACGTATCCGCAAGCTGCGTGACAAACTGATGAACGGCCTGACCGGCATCGAGGCGACCTACGTCAATGGCGACCTCGAGCAGCGCGTGCCGCACAACCTGAACATTTCCTTCGCCTATGTCGAAGGCGAGTCGCTGATCATGGCGATCAAGGACATCGCGGTGTCCAGCGGCTCGGCCTGCACCTCGGCCAGCCTGGAGCCGTCCTACGTGCTGCGCGCCCTGGGCCGCAACGACGAGCTGGCGCACAGCTCGATCCGCTTCTCGATCGGCCGCTTCACCACCGAGGAAGAAGTCGATTTCACCATCGAGCTGCTGCGGAACAAGATCGGCAAGCTGCGCGAACTGTCGCCACTGTGGGAGATGTACAAGGAAGGCATCGACCTCGACGCGGTGCAGTGGGCTGCGCACTGAGCGCCAAAGAACAAAGACGGAAATCCCTGGAGAAACATCATGGCTTACAGCGACAAGGTCCTGGACCACTACGAAAACCCCCGCAACGTCGGCTCCTTCGGCAAGGACGAGGAAGGCGTGGCCACCGGCATGGTCGGCGCGCCCGCCTGTGGCGACGTCATGAAGCTGCAGATCAAGGTCGGCAAGGACGGCGTGATCGAGGACGCGAAGTTCAAGACCTACGGCTGCGGCTCGGCGATCGCGTCGAGCTCGCTCGTCACCGAATGGGTCAAGGGCAAGACGATCGACCAGGCCCTGGACATCAAGAACACCCAGATCGCCGAGGAGCTGGCGCTGCCGCCGGTCAAGATCCATTGCTCGATCCTGGCCGAGGATGCGATCAAGGCTGCCGTCGCCGACTATCGCAAGAAGCATCCGGCCTGAGCGGCCGCGAACAGGAGGCAAGATCATGAGCGTGACCCTGTCTGAAAACGCTGCGCGCCATGTGGCGAATTTCATCGCCAAGCGCGGCAAGGGCTTCGGCATCCGCCTCGGGGTGAAGACCTCGGGATGCTCGGGCATGGCCTACAAGCTCGAATTCGTCGACGACACCCAGGAAGAGGATCTGGTGTTCGACAGCCATGGCGTCAAGGTCGTGGTCGATCCGAAGAGTCTGGCCTATCTCGACGGCACCGAGCTGGATTTCGTCAAGGAAGGGCTGAACGAAGGCTTCAGGTTCAACAACCCGAACGTCAAGGATCAGTGCGGCTGCGGCGAGAGCTTCAACGTCTGACGGCATGAGCATCGATCTCAAGCAGGACCATTTCAGCCTGTTCGGCCTGCCGCGCAGTTACGCCCTGGACGAGGCGGCCCTCGAAGCCGCCTGGCACGGTCTGCAGTCCCAGGTCCATCCCGACCGCTACGCTCACCTGCCGGACGTCGACAAGCGCCGCGCGATGCAGTGGGCGACGCGCGTCAACGAGGGTTTCCAGACCTTGAAGAAGCCGCTCGCCCGTGCCCGCTACCTGCTGGAACTGGCCGGGGTGGATGTCGGCGCCGAAACCAACACCGCGATGTCGCCCGAGTTCCTGATGGAGCAGATGGAATGGCGCGAAGCGGTCGAGGAGGCGCGTGACGAGGGCGAAGTCGACGCGCTGGAACAGCTGCACATGCGCCTGCTGCGCCACGCCCGCGACGTGCGCGGCGAACTGGCGCGCCAACTCGACACCGACCACGACTACGCCCAGGCAGCCGACACCGTGCGCCGGCTGATGTTCATCGAAAAACTCCAGCACGAGATCGACGAAGCGCTGCTCGCGCTCGAAAGCTGAAAACGAGAGGCACGGATTCCCTGATGGCCCTGTTGCAGATCGCCGAACCCGGCATGTCCACCGAGCCGCACAAGCATCGGCTTGCGGTGGGCATCGACCTCGGGACCACCAATTCGCTCGTTGCCAGCGTGCGCAACGGCATTGCCGTGTGCCTGCCTGACGAGAGCGGCCGCACCATGCTGCCGTCCGTGGTGCGCTATCACGCCGATGGCAGCATCGAAGCCGGGCAGGGCGCGTCGAAGGCGCAGGCGACCGATCCGCGCAACACCATCGTCTCGGTCAAGCGCTTCATGGGCCGCGGTCTCAAGGACGTCGCCCACGTCGAGACCATGCCCTACGACTTCGAGGACGGTCCGGGCATGCTGCGGCTGCGCACGGTGCAGGGCGTCAAGAGTCCGGTCGAAGTGTCGGCCGAGATTCTGCGCGAACTGCGCTTGCGTGCCGAAGCAAGCCTGGGCGGCGCGCTGGTCGGGGCGGTCATCACGGTGCCGGCCTATTTCGACGACGCCCAGCGCCAGGCGACCAAGGATGCGGCGCGCCTGGCCGGGCTGGACGTGTTGCGGCTGCTCAACGAGCCCACCGCAGCGGCGGTCGCCTACGGTCTCGACAACGCCGCCGAAGGCGTTTATGCGGTCTACGACCTCGGCGGCGGCACTTTCGACCTCTCCATCCTGAAGCTGTCGCGCGGCGTGTTCGAGGTGCTGTCCACCAACGGCGACGCTGCCTTGGGCGGCGACGATTTCGACCACCGCCTGTTCTGCGCCATCCTCGAGCGTGCCGCGATCGCACCGCCTTCGCTGGAGGATTCCCGCCGCCTGCAGATGAAGGCGCGTGAGGCCAAGGAGTTGCTGACTTCCTGCGAGGAGGCGCCGATCCACCTGCGCCTCGGCTCGGGTGAGCTGGTCGACCTCGTCGTCACCCGCGACGAGTTTGCCGACATGACCCGCCACCTGGTGCAGAAGACGCTGACGCCAGTGCGCAAGGCTCTGCGCGATGCCGGGCTGACGCCGGAAGAGATCAAGGGCGTGGTGATGGTCGGCGGCGCCACGCGGATGCCGCACATCCAGCGCGCGGTCGCGGCCTTTTTCGGCCAGGAGCCGCTGACCAACCTCGACCCCGACAAGGTGGTTGCGCTCGGCGCCGCGATGCAGGCCAACGTGTTGGCCGGCAACCGCGCCGAACAGGACGACTGGCTGCTGCTCGACGTCATCCCGCTGTCGCTCGGCCTGGAAACCATGGGCGGACTGGTGGAGAAGGTGGTGCCGCGCAACTCCACGCTGCCGATCGCGCGGGCGCAGGAGTTCACCACCTTCAAGGACGGCCAGACTGCGATGGCGATCCACGTCGTCCAGGGCGAACGCGAACTGGTGGCGGATTGCCGCTCGCTGGCGCGCTTCGAACTGCGCGGCATCCCGCCGATGGTGGCTGGCGCGGCGCGCATCCGGGTGAGCTTCCAGGTCGATGCCGACGGCCTGCTGTCGGTGTCGGCGCGCGAGATGTCCTCGGGCGTCGAAGCGAGCGTGCTGGTGAAGCCGTCCTACGGCCTGTCCGACGACGAGATCGCCGAAATGCTGAAATCCGGCGTCGAACACGCCGGCGACGACATGATGCTGCGCGCGCTGCGCGAGCAGCAGGTCGAGGCCGAGCGCGTGATCGAGGCCACCGAGCAGGCACTGGCCAAGGACGGCCACCTGCTCGACGCCGGCGAGCGTGCCGCGATCGACGCCGCGATCGAACATCTGCGCGTGCTGCGTGCCGGCAGCGACCACCGTGCCATCAAGACCGGCATCGACGCCTTCGCGCGTGCCACCGACGAATTCGCTGCCCGCCGCATGGACAACAGCATCCGCAGCGCGCTGGCCGGCCACAAGGTAACGAGTTGGAACTCTGACCCATCATGACCCAGATCATTGTCCTTCCCCATGTCGAACTCTGCCCCGACGGCAGCGTGATCGAAGCCCAGCCGGGCAAGTCTGTCTGCGAAAGCCTGATCGAGAACGACATCTACATCGAGCATGCCTGTGAGATGTCCTGCGCGTGCACGACCTGCCACGTCATCGTGCGCGAAGGTTTCGAGTCGCTGCCGCCCGCCGAGGAGGAGGAGGAAGACTTGCTCGACAAGGCCTGGGGCCTGGAGCCGCAGTCGCGGCTGTCCTGCCAGGTCCAGGTCGGCGACACGCCGCTGGTCGTCGAGATTCCGCGCTACACGATCAACATGGCCCGCGAAGGAAAGCACTGAAATGAAATGGACCGACGTGCAGGAAATCGCCATCCAGCTGGCCGACACCAGGCCTGATGTCGATCCGACCAGGGTCAATTTCGTCGACCTGATGAACTGGGTGATGGCACTGCCCGAATTCGACGACGATCCCAAGCGCTGCGGCGAGCGCATCCTCGAAGGCATCCAGCAGGCCTGGATCGACGAAGTAGGCTGAGTTCCGTGCATGACGGGCGCCCGTGTGGCGCCCGTTTTTTGTCTTGCCCCAGCCCGGCTCAGTAGCCGTTGCGCGTGCTGGCGTCGCTGCTTTCGTTGACTTCCAGCCAGTAACAGGCGAGCAGGCCGATGACCTGGACGAAGCGCTCGAAATCCACCGGCTTGCGCACGTAGCTGTTGGCGCCGAGATTGTAGGCCTGCTGCAGGTCGAGCGATTCGCGCGAGGTGGTGAGCACCACCACCGGCAGCAGCGTGGTGCGCGAATCGGCGCGGATGTGGCGCAGCACTTCCAGGCCGTCGATGCGCGGCAGCTTCAGATCCAGCAGCACGACGGCCGGCAGAGGCCCGCTGTTGCCGGCGAAGCTGCCGGTGCCGAACAGATAGTCCAGCGCCTCGGCGCCATCATGCACCACGACCACCGGATTGGTGATCTGGTTCTTGCTGAAGGCATGGAGTGCAAGCGCTTCGTCGTCGGGGTTGTCCTCGACGAGCAGGATAGGACGGTTGTTGCTCATCGCTCAAGGCCCTCCTGGATCAGTCGGCGGTGTTCAGGACTGGCCGCCGGGAAGATCTTCCCGTTTCAGCACGAACACCATGTCGTCGCCACCACGGGTGGAGAGCCAGGTGAAGGGCAGGTCGGGAAAAGCCTCCTCGACGATGCCGCGGTTGTGGCCGACCTCGACGGCCAGCAGGCCGTTCGGGTTCAGATGTTCGGCGCCTTCGGCAATCAGCTTCCGTACGACGTCGAGTCCGTCGTCGCCGGCGGCGAGCGCCATGTGCGGCTCGTGCAGGTATTCGGGCGGCAGGGCGTCCATCGAGTCGCCGGTCACGTAGGGCGGATTGCTCAGGATCAGATCGTAGCGGCGCCCGCCGAGGGCAGAGAACACGTCCGAGTGCACCAGCTCGATGCGAGTGTCCAGGCCGTAGTCGGTCACGTTCTGCAGTGCAACGTCGAGCGCGTCGTCCGACAGATCCGCGGCCGTGACGTCAGCCTGGGGAAAGGCATGTGCCATCAGCACGGCGAGGCAGCCCGAGCCGGTGCACATGTCCAGCACGCTGCCGACTTCCTCGGGGTCGTCGATCCAGCCGGCGAGGCCGTCTTCCAGCAGTTCGGCGAAGAAGGAGCGCGGCACGATCACGCGCTCATCGACGGTGAAGCGGAAGTCGCCCAGCCAGGCTTCGCCGAGGATGTAGGCGGTCGGCACGCGCTCGTCGGCGCGGCGTTCGATTGCCTCGAACAGGGCGATGCGCTCCTCGGCCGGAATGCAGGCGTCGAGGAAAGGTTCGAGCCGGTCCAGCGGCAGCGCCAGCGAGCCTAGCAGCAGCCACACGGCCTCGTCATAGCTGTCGTTGGTGCCATGGCCGCAGAAGATGCCGGCGCGGTTGAAACGGGTGACGGCATAGCGCAGCCAGTCGCGCACGGTGACCAGCTCGGCCAGCGGGCCGTGATCGTGCTCATGATCATGCTCGCAGTCGCACTGCTCGTGGTCGCAATGTGTCTGATCGGACGGATGTTGCTTCATGGGCGTGTCGATTCCTAGTTTTTGCGTGGCCGGATGGCCTCATGCGGCCAGCAGGGCGCGCAGGGTGCGTTCGTAGAACCTGGGACAACGGTTCGATCGCCGAGGCTTCGATGCGCTCGTCAACCTGGTGAATGGTGGCGTTGACCGGGCCGAACTCGACGACTTCGGCACAGATGTCGGCAATGAAGCGGCCGTCCGAAGTGCCGCCAGTAGTGGATAGCTCGGTGGTGACGCCAAGGGTGTCGGAGATGGCGCCGGACAGCGCGGCGACCAGCTTGCCGCGGCCGGTGATGAAGGGCTTGCCCGACAGGTGCCAGTCGAGCTCGTAGTCAAGGCCGTGGCGGTCGAGCACCTCATGGGTTCGCGCCTTGAGGTCCTCGGCCGAGGACACCGAGCCGAAGCGGAAGTTGAACATGACTTCGCACGTACCCGGGATGACGTTGTTGGCGCCGGTGCCGGCGTGGATGTTGGATACCTGCCAGGTCGTCGGCGGGAAGAACTCGTTGCCCTGGTCCCATTCGATCGCGGCCAGTTCTGCCAGCGCGGGGGCGGAAGCATGGATCGGGTTGCGTGCGAGGTGGGGGTAGGCAACGTGACCTTGCTTGCCTTTGACCCGCAGGGTGCCGGACAGCGAGCCGCGGCGGCCATTCTTGATCATGTCGCCCAGCGTGCGCACCGAGGTCGGTTCGCCGACGATGCAGTAGTCCAGCCGTTCGCCGCGTGCCGCCAGGGCTTCGACCACCTTGACCGTGCCGTGCGTGGCGATGCCTTCCTCGTCGGAGGTCAGCAGCAGGGCGATGCTGCCGTGATGGTCCGGATGCGCGGCGACGAAGCGTTCGATCGAGGTGACGAAGGCGGCAAGCGAGGATTTCATGTCGGCTGCGCCGCGGCCGTGGAGCATGCCGTCGATGATGGTCGGCTCGAACGGCGGGGTCTTCCAGGCATCCGCCGGTCCCGGAGGAACGACGTCGGTGTGGCCGGCGAAGCACAGCACGGGGCGCTGGCTGCCGCGGCGCGCCCACAGGTTGGAAACGCCGCCGGTGTCGATGCGTTCGCATTCGAAGCCGGCTGCGCGCAGGCGCTCGGCGAGGAGTTCAAGGCAGCCTGCGTCCTCGGGCGTGACCGAGGGGCGGGCGATGAGTTCGCAGGCGAGGGCCAGCGTCGGGGAGTCGGCTTGGGGCATGCAGCGTGTTCTTGGGGTGAAGTGGGAAATTGCGCTCAGTTCTGATCGGAGTGCAATGTGAATTCATGGAACGACGCACCGTTGCTGCCATTCGGTTCGAGGTTGAGCAGGCTCGGCGAATCGGGCGCTGGCGCGGCAGCGGGCGCGGCATCGATCTGGGCGTTGTTGATCAGCCAGTGCAGGTTGGTCGGGGAGTCGGCGTTGGCGAGCGCCTCCTCCAGCGAGATGATCTTGTCGTTGTACAGCTCGTACAGGCACTGCTCGAAAGTCTGGCAGCCAGGCGCCAGGCTCTGCTCCATGGCCTGCTTGATTTCGTTGATTTCGCCGCGCTCGATCAGTTCGGCGATATGGCGCGTGTTCATCAGGATCTCGACCGCGGGCACGCGGCTGCCGTCCGGCTTGCGAACCAGCCGCTGCGAGACGATGCAGCGCAACGCGACGGCGAGGTCGAGATACAGCAGTTGCCGGTTCTCGAGCGGGAAGAAATTGATGATGCGGTTGAGCGCGTGGTAAGCGTTGTTGGCATGCAGCGTGGCAAGGCAGAGGTGGCCGGATTGGGCGTATGCGACCGCCGCCTGCATGGTTTCCCTGTCACGGATCTCGCCGATCAGGATGCAGTCGGGCGCCTGGCGCATCGCGTTGCGAAGGGCTTCGTTCCAGCTCAGCGTGTCGATACCGACTTCACGCTGGTTCACCACCGATTTGCGATGGGTGAACAGGTACTCGATCGGGTCTTCCACCGTCAGGATGTGGCCGCTGCGGTTGCGGTTGCGGTGGTCCAGCATCGACGCGAGCGTGGTGGACTTGCCCGAACCGGTGGCGCCCACCACCAGCACCAGCCCGCGTTTCTCCATCACCACGTCTCCCAGCACGGAGGGCAGGCCGAGATCATGGATGGCCGGAATGTTGCTCTGGATGTAGCGGGCGACGACTGCGATCGAATTGCGCTGCCAGAAGATGTTGACGCGGAAGTTGCCCAGGTCGCGGCGGCCGAAGGACAGGTTCAGTTCGCGCTCGCGCTCGAACTGGGCGAGTTTTTCGGCCGGTACCGCCTCTTCGACGATCCTGCGGATCATGGCCGGCTCCATGACCTGCTGGTTGATCGGCATCGTGTTGCCCTGGATCTTGATGTGGATCGGGGCGCCGGCGGTGATGAAGATGTCCGAGGCTTTCTTGTCCGCCATCAACTGGAAAAGGCTGTCGAAAATCATGCCCCGGCCATGCTCCGTCAGTAAGGGTTTCGGTCCATCGGCTCAGGCGCCGCGCAGCAGCTCGTTGATGCCGGTCTTGGCGCGAGTCTGGGCATCGACCTTCTTGACGATCACCGCGCAGTACAGGCTGTACTTGCCGCAGGCCGAGGGCAGGCTGCCCGGCACCACGACGGCGCCGGCAGGGACGCGGCCGTAGCTGACCTCGCCGGTCTCGCGGTCGTAGATCTTGGTGCTCTGGCCGATATACACGCCCATCGACAGCACGGCGTTTTCCTCGATGACGACGCCTTCGACGACTTCGGAGCGGGCGCCGACGAAGACGTTGTCCTCGATGATCACCGGACCGGCCTGGACCGGCTCCAGCACGCCGCCGATGCCGACGCCGCCGGACAGGTGCACGTTCTTGCCGATCTGGGCGCAGGAACCGACCGTGGCCCAGGTGTCGACCATCGTGCCTTCATCCACGTAGGCGCCGATGTTCACGTAGGACGGCATCAGCACCACGTTTTTGCCGATGAAGCTGCCCTTGCGGGCGACGGCCGGCGGCACCACGCGGAAGCCGCCTGCGCGGAACTGCTCGGGCGTGTAGCCGCCGAACTTGGTGTCGACCTTGTCGAAGAAGTTGAGCCCGCCGGCCGACACGATTTCGTTGTCGCGCAGGCGGAAGGAGATCAGCACGGCCTTCTTGATCCACTGGTTGACCACCCACTGGCCGTCCTTCTTCTCCGCCACGCGCAGCGTGCCGGCATCCAGGCCGGCGATGACGGTCTCGACCGCGTCGCGGATTTCGGCGGGCGCGGAGGCGGGCGACAGGCTGGTCCGGTTCTCGAAGGCGTCGTCGATGATCTTTTGCAGTGCTTGCATTGGCGTTTTCTCTCTCAGAGGTTCTTGCAGAAATCGATGATGCGTCCGGCCGCCTCGACACATTCGTGTGTGTCGGCGACCAGCGCGATGCGGATGAATCCGGCGCCCGGGTTGATGCCGCCGGATTCGCGGGCGAGATAGCTGCCCGGCAGAACCGTGACATTATATTCAGCCTGCAGACGGCGGGCGAACTCGGTGTCCGGCAGCGGCGTGCGCACCCAGTAGTAGAAGCCCGCGTCCGGCAGCTGGACGGGCAGCCAGGGCGCCAGCATCGGCGTGATGCGGGCGAACTTCTCGCGGTACAGGCGGCGGTTCTCGGCGACGTGCTGCTCGTCGTTCCAGGCCGCGACCGACGCGGCCTGCACCGCCGGGTTCATCTGGCAGCCGTGGTAGGTGCGGTAGAGCGCGAACTCCTTGAGGATCCTCGCATCGCCGGCGACGAAGCCCGAGCGCATGCCCGGCACGTTGGAGCGCTTGGACAGGCTGGAGAACATCACGACGTTGCGGAAATCGGTGCGCCCCAGCTGCCAGGCGGCTTCCAGGCCGCCGATCGGCTTCGCTTCGTCGTCGAAGTAGATCTCCGAGTAGCACTCGTCGGCAGCGATGACGAAGCCGTGGCGATCGGACAGCTCGAAGAGGTGCTTCCATTCGTCGAGTGACAGCACGCGGCCGGTCGGATTGCCGGGCGAGCAGACATAGACCAACTGCACGTCGCGCCAGGTGGCTTCGTCGATGGCGTCGAAGTCGGAGCCGAAGCCGCTTTCCGGCAGGTGATTCAGGAACAGCGGCTCGGCGCCTGCCAGGTAGGCCGCGCCTTCGTAGATCTGGTAGAAGGGGTTCGGGCACAGCACCCTGGCGCCCGGCCGGGTGCCGTCGATCACGCACTGGCCGAAGGCGAACAAGGCTTCGCGTGTGCCGTTCACCGGCACCACCTGGGTGGCGGGGTCGATCTTCGGCAGGCCGTAGCGGCGCTCCAGCCAGTGGGCGATGGCGCCGCGCAGGGCATCGCTGCCCAGGGTCAGCGGATAGCTGGACAGGCCGTCGAGGTTGTCAGCCAGGGCCTGGCGGATGAATTCGGGTGTCGGATGCTGGGGTTCGCCGATCGAGAGGCGGATCGGGCTCAGGTCCGGCGGCGGTGCGATGCCGGCAAACAGCTGGCGCAGCTTCTCGAAGGGGTAGGGCTGAAGGCGGGTGAGGTAGGGATTCACTTTGGCACAAAATCCACGCGGCGACAGCTTGCCGCAACTGAGTCGGAAAGGCCGGAAATGGTATCATGGCGGGCCTTGCCGGCAGTTCGCCGGGATGGCCGGCTCCAGCCCGGTAGCCGTTTCATTTCGTTCATCTGCCGCTTCGTCCCCGCCGTCGCCCTGCGTCGTCTTCTGCAGCCCAGTACCGATCCTTTCCTTCCGACGTGCGTCTGTCCAAGCTCAAACTTGCCGGTTTCAAGACTTTCGTCGACCCGACCACGGTACTGACGCCGGGCAATCTGGTCGGCGTGGTCGGCCCCAATGGCTGCGGCAAGTCCAACATCATCGACGCCGTGCGCTGGGTGCTGGGCGAGACGCGCGCCTCGGCCCTGCGCGGCGAATCGATGCAGGACGTGATCTTCAACGGCTCGACCACGCGCAAGCCGGTGTCGCGCGCCAGTGTCGAACTGGTGTTCGACAACGCCGAAGGGCGGGCGGCCGGGCAGTGGTCGCGCTACAACGAGATATCGGTCAAGCGCGTGCTCGACCGTTCGGGCGAGTCCACCTACTACATCAACAACGTGCACGTCCGCCGCAAGGACGTCATCGACCTGTTCCTCGGCACCGGGCTGGGGCCGCGCGCCTACGCGATCATCGAGCAGGGCATGATCTCGCGCATCATCGAGGCCAGGCCCGAGGACATCCGCGGCTTTCTCGAAGAAGCGGCCGGCGTCACCAAGTATCGCGAGCGGCGCAAGGAGACCGAGGGCCGGCTGCGCGATGCGCGCGACAACCTTGCCCGCCTTGACGACATCCGCATGGAGCTGGGCGAGCGCATCGGCCATCTCGAAGCCCAGGCCGAAGTCGCGGCGCGCTTCAACGCCCTGAGCACCGCCCACGTGCAGAAACAGCAGCTGTTGTGGCTGCTCAAGCGCAACGAGGCGCAGGCCGAGCAGGCCCGCCTGAGCGGGGAACTGAACGCCGCCACCTTGCGCATCGAGTCCGACAGCGCGCGCCTGCAGGAACTCGAAGCAGCGGTCGAGACCTCGCGTGAAACCCATTTCGAGGCCTCCGAGTCGGTGCATGTGGCGCAGAGCGACCTGTTTGCCGCCAGCGCCGAAGTGGCGCGGCTGGAAACCGAACTGCAGCACCTGGGCGAAGCGCGCAAGCGCCTGGAAGCCCGCCTGGCGCAGCTCGATCTCGACCGCGGCCACTGGGAAGCGCGGCGCGAGGCGCTGATCGAGGAGCGCGAGCGCTGGCTGGGCCTGGCGGACAACGCCGCGATGCGTGCCGAGCAGGCCGAGGAGCGGCACGGCGAGATTGCCGGGCGGGTGCCGGAACTCGAGTCGGACCGTCAGGCGGCGGACGCCACGGTAGTCACGGCGCGCCGCGAACTGGCGCAGACCGAGCAGCAGCTCCGGGTCGAGGAGGCCAACCGCGCCAGCGCGATGCGGGCGCTCGATGCCCTGCAGCAGCGCCGTGGCCGGATCGAAGGCGAGCGCGCCGCGATCGCCGGCCCGGACGAGCGCGACCTGGCCGAACGCGAAGCCCGCCTCGAAGCCCTGCAGGCCTCGCTCGATGAACAGCAGCAGACTCTGGCCGAGCTGCAGCAGCAGATGCCGGACGCGCAGGCCGCGCTGAAGGCCGCGCTGGAACACGAACGCGCGGTGCAGCGCCGCCTGACCGAGCTGCGTGCGCGCCGCGACGCGCTGGTGCAGTTGCAGGCCAAGGTGCAGTCGCAGGGCAAGCTCGGCGACTGGCTGAAACGCCACGGGCTTGACGGCCTGCCGCCGTTGTGGCGCAGCCTGCGTGTCGCCGAGGGCTGGGATGCGGCGCTGCAGGCGGTGCTGCGCGAGCGCCTGGCCGCGCTGCTGGCGCCCGATGCGGCTGCGGCGCACGCGCTGCTGGATGAAGTGCCGCCCGAATCGCTCGCAGTCGTGCTCGGCAGCGAGCACGACGCGGCGGCGCCCGCCTCGGCATGCGAAGGCCTGGAGCCGCTGCTGGCGAAAGTCGACGTGCTCGATGCCGCGCTGCGGCCATTGCTCGCCGGCTTCCTGCGTGGCGTGTATTGCGTTGATCGCCTGGACGACTGGCTGCCGCGCCACCGCGAACTGCCGGCCGACGTGCTGCTGGTCGGCGCCCGCGGCCAGATGCTGGGCCGGGGACTGCTGTCGCACTCCGCACCCGACAGCCGCACCCATGGCGTCATCGAGCGCCAGCGCGAGATCGATCATCTGGCCGGGCAGCAGACGGCGCTGGAAGAGGATGCCGCGCTCGCCTACGAGGCCATGCAGGCTGCCGAAATGGCCGCAGCGGCCTTGCAGGAACGAATCAACGGCTTGCGGCGCGACACCCAGGGCATGCAGGCCCAGGTCCACGCGGAGCAGGTCGAGGTGCTCAAGCTCGCCCAGGCGCGCAGCCGCGCAGAGGAACGCCACGGCCAGCTGGCGCGCGATCTGGAAGACCTGGTGCATCTCGAACAGACCGAGCGCGAACATGCAGCACGCGCCGAACGCGACCTGGCGCGGGCCGAAGAACTCGCCGAAGTCCAGCGCGAGCGCCTCGATGCCGCGATGGACGTGCTGCGCGAGCGCGAGCGGGCCGTGCAGGAGGCGCGCGCACTGGAGCAGGCCGCGGCGCGCGAGCTGCAGGAGGCGAAGTTCTCCGAGCGCGAATGCGCCGGCAAGCTCGACGACATCGGCCGCAACCTGCAACTGGCTGCCGAACAGTTCGAGCGCGCCGTCGCCGAGACGCAGACGCGAACCGCCGAACTGGAAGCCACCGATGACAGCCGCAGCGCCGATGCGCTGCAGACGGCGCTGGGCCTGCGTTCCAGCCGCGAAGCCGCGCTCGCGGCCTGCCGCGACGCGCTCGAAGACGCCGCGGCCCGGCTGCGCCAGGCCGAGGAAACGCGGCTGCGCACCGAGCAGGAAGCCGCGCCGCTGCGCAACCGCGTCGCCGAACTGCGGCTGGCGGTGCAGGCCAGTGAACTGGCGGTCAACCAGTTCTCCGAACGCCTGCTCGAAGTCGAAGCCGACGAGGCCGTGCTGCAGCCGCTGCTGACTGCCGACCTCAAGGAGAGCAGCCTGCAGCGCGAAGTGTCCCGGCTGGCGCGGGAGATCGCCGAGCTGGGGGCGGTCAACCTCGCCGCGCTGGATGAGTTGCGCAGCGCGTCCGAGCGCAAGGGCTATCTCGATGCCCAGACCGAGGACCTGTTGCAGGCGATCGACACCCTGGAAGACGCGATCCGCCGCATCGACCGCGAGACGCGCGAGCAGCTGCAGGAAACCTACGACACCGTCAATCGCCAGTTCGGCACTTTGTTTCCGCAGTTGTTCGGCGGCGGCCGGGCCGAACTGGTGCTGACCGGCGAAGAGATCCTGGATGCAGGCATCCAGATCGTCGCCCAGCCGCCGGGCAAGAAGAACACCTCCATCCACCTGCTTTCCGGCGGCGAGAAGGCACTCACCGCGATTGCGCTGGTCTTTTCGATGTTCCAGCTCAATCCGGCGCCGTTCTGCATGCTTGACGAGGTGGATGCGCCGCTGGACGATACCAACACCGAACGCTACGCCAACATGGTCAAGCGCATGTCCTCGCAAACCCAGTTCATCTTCATCAGCCACAGCAAGATCACGATGGAGTTCGCACAGCAACTGGTGGGGGTGACGATGCAGGAGCAGGGAGTGTCGCGCGTGGTGGAAGTGGACATGGAAGAAGCGCTGCGCCTGGCCGAGCCGGCGGCAGCCTGAAGAACACAAGCAATTCGGGAACCCCTCTTATTATGGACAGCGAACTTCAGATCGCCCTCATCGGTGCAGGTCTCGGCCTAGTGGTGCTGATCGTCGGCTACAACAAGTGGCAGGAACGCAAGCACCGCAACAAGGCCGAGAAGGTCTTCACGAACGAGCATCGCGACGTTTTGCTCGAGCCGCGCGGCAGTGCCCCGGTTGACGAACGCGCCGGACGGCGGGAGCCCGGGATCGGCAACGGAGCTGGTGCCGATGAGGACGGCGAGGCCGTGCAGGCGCCACGCCCGGTGCGCGAGGCATCGATCATGCGCTCCGCGCCCGAAGCACCCGCGCTGCTCGATCCGCGCACCGATTGCGTGATCCGCCTGGAGGCGATCGAAGCGCTCGACGTGCGGCTCCTCTGGCAGGCGCAGGCCGAGCAACTGGCGGACATGGCCAAGCCGGTGCGCTGGTTCGGCTTCAACGACGCCGAGAATGTCTGGTTCCCGCTCGGCCCGGACAGTGCCGGCGCGTGCCACTGGTTCTGCGTCGGGCTGCAACTGGTCGACCGCCGCGGCTCGATCGGCGAGGCCGATTTCATGCGTTTCTCCGGCGGCGTGCAGCGCGTGGCGGACATGGTGATGGCACTGCCGCCGGGCGTGCCGGCGCGCAGCGAAGCGCTGAGTGTGGCGACCGAACTCGACCGCTTCTGCGCCGACGTCGACGTGCAGATCGGCGTCAATGTGGTTGCCGTCGAGCACCCCTTCGATGGCCGGGAGATCGAGAAGCTTGCCCGCCGGCACGACCTGGCGCTGGCTGCCGACGGCAGTTTCCATGCGATCGCCGACGATGGCTCGACGCTGTTTACCCTCGTCAATCTCGAAGACGGCCAGTTTATCGACGAGGGCATGACGACCAAGGGCTTCACCCTGGTGATCGACGTGCCTTGCGTGCGGAATGGCGTCGCCGCCTTCGATCGCATGATCGAAATCGCCGGTGACTTCGCCCGCCTGTGCAAGGGCGTCGTCGTCGATGACAACCGTGCGCCGATCGGCCCCGAGGCGGCAGAGGTGATCCGCAGCCAGATTCGCCAGTTCCAGGGTCGCATGGCCGAGAACGGCATGCCTGCCGGCGGCCCCCTGGCCCGGCGCCTGTTCGCGCTGTGATGGAAATGCCCGTGTCCGTACCGCAGCGCATCCAGGCGCTGCGGGAAGAAATCGCGCGCCACGACCACGCCTATTACGTGCTCGACGCGCCGACGGTGCCGGACGGTGAGTACGACCGCCTGTTCCGCGAGTTGCAGGCGCTGGAGGAAGCGCATCCCGAACTGCGCACACCGGATTCGCCGACCCTGCGCGTCGGCGGCAGGCCGCTCGCGCAGTTCCCGCCGGTTCGCCACCGGGTGCCGATGCTGTCGATCCGTACCGAGACCGACACCGAGGCCAGCGGCGCGCAGACTTTCGATGGGCGCGTGCGGCGCGAGCTGGGGCTGGGTGAGGGCGACGCCGAAGTCGAGTACGCCGCCGAACTGAAATTCGACGGCCTGGCGATCAGCCTGCGCTACGAACACGGCCTGCTGGTGCAGGCCGCCACCCGCGGCGACGGCGAAACCGGCGAGGACGTCAGCAGCAACATCCGCACGATGCGCGCCGTACCGCTGCGCCTGCATGGCGAAGCGCCCACGGTGCTGGAAGTCCGCGGCGAAGTCTATATGCGCCGCGACGACTTCGAGGCGCTGAACCGGCGTCAGGCCGAAGCCGGCGAAAAGACCTTCGTCAATCCACGCAATGCCGCAGCGGGCAGCATCCGCCAGCTCGACCCGGCGATCGCCGCGCGCCGGCCGCTGTCCTTCTTCGCATACGGCCTGGGCGAAACCGAGGGCTGGGCGCTGCCGGCGACGCATGCCGGCGTACTCGATGCCATTGCCGCCTTCGGCCTGCTGGTATGCGAGCACCGCGCGGTGGTGCAGGGCGCGGCCGGACTGGCGGCCTTCCATGAACGCATCGCCGGCCTGCGTGATGCACTGCCTTTCGACATCGACGGCGTGGTCTACAAGGTCAATTCGCTCGAATTGCAGCGCCAGCTCGGCTTCGTCACCCGTGAGCCGCGCTGGGCGGTGGCGCACAAGTATCCGGCGCAGGAAGCGGTGACGCTGCTGCGCGACATCGAAGTGCAGGTCGGCCGCACCGGCGCGCTGACACCGGTGGCGCGGCTGGAGCCGGTCTTCGTCGGCGGCGTCACCGTCACCAATGCCACGCTGCACAACCAGGACGAGATCGACCGCAAGGACGTGCGCATCGGCGACTGGGTGATCGTGCGCCGCGCCGGCGACGTCATCCCCGAAGTCGTCGCGCCGGTCGCCGAGCGGCGCCAGGGCGAACTGCCGCGCTTCAGTCTGCTGGAGCGTTTTCCTGCCTGTCCGGTGTGCGGCTCGCATGTGGTGCGGGGCGAGGACGAGGCCGTGGCGCGCTGTACCGGCGGCCTGTTCTGCCCGGCCCAGCGCAAGCAGGCGCTGCTGCATTTCGCCGGCCGGCGGGCGATGGACATCGAAGGCCTGGGCGACAGGCTGGTCGAGCAGCTGGTCGACGCCGCCATCGTCAAGACGCCGGTCGACATCTACCGGCTCGGCATCCTTGCGCTGGCGAACCTGGAGCGCATGGGTGAGAAGTCGGCGCAGAACCTGCTCGCGGCGATCGAGAAAAGCCGCGCGACGACGCTGGCGCGTTTCATCTTCGCGCTCGGCATCCGCAATGTCGGCGAAGCCACCGCACGCGATCTTGCGAAGTATTTCGGCAAGCTCGACGGCCTGATGGAAGCCGATGTCGAGGCCTTGCAGCAGGTGCCGGACGTCGGCCCGATCGTCGCCCGCTCGATCGTCGAATTCTTCGGTGAGCCGCACAATTGCGAGGTCATCGAGCAACTGCGCGCGGCAGGCGTGCATTGGCCGGAAAGCGAGCCACAACGGGAGCCGCAGGGCGGACTGGCGGGGCAGATATTCGTGCTTACCGGCACCTTGCCAACGCTGACGCGCGACGAGGCGAAAGCGCTGATCGAGGCGCGGGGCGGCAAGGTCGCGGGCTCGGTGTCGAAGAAGACCACCTGGCTGGTCGCCGGCGCGGAAGCCGGCTCCAAGCTCGTCAAGGCGCAGGAACTGGGCGTGGACATCGTTGACGAGCATGGACTGCATGAATTACTGCGCAAAACGGATACAAATGCCTGATGCAGGTGCGCACCGCTTCGCGCATCATGCCGGGCGCACCGGTCAGGCCGGGTACCAACGATTCACTGGAACGATTCGAAACGGAGTGAAGCAGGCATGAAGAAGATCACCAAGGCAATATTTCCGGTCGCCGGCATGGGAACGCGTTTCCTGCCGGCAACCAAGGCCAGCCCGAAGGAAATGCTGCCGATTGTTGACAAGCCTCTGATCCAGTATGCGGTCGAAGAAGCGGTCGCGGCGGGCATCACCGACATGATCTTCATCACCGGCCGGACCAAGCGCTCGATCGAGGACCACTTCGACAAGGCCTACGAACTCGAGACCGAACTGGAAGCCCGGGGCAAGAAGGAACTGCTCGAGATCGTGCGCAAGACGGTGCCGAAAGGCGTCAACTGCATCTACACCCGCCAGTCCGAAGCACTGGGTCTTGGCCACGCCGTGCTGTGTGCCGACAACATCGTCAATGATGAAGCCTTCGCGGTGATCCTCGCCGACGATCTGCTCGACAACAAGGACGGCACGCCGGTGCTGAAGCAGATGGTCGACGTTTACAGCTATCACCGCTGCTCGGTGCTGGGCACGATGAACGTGCCGCGCTCGGAAACGCGCAGCTACGGCATCGTCAGCACCGAGAACGAATCGGGCAAGGTGCAGCGCATGACCGGCATCGTCGAAAAGCCGAAGCCCGAGGAAGCGCCCACCACCCAAGCCGTCGTCGGCCGCTACATCCTGACGCCGCGCATCTTCGACCACATCCGCGCATTGAAGCCCGGCGCCGGCGGCGAGTACCAGCTCACCGACGCCATCGCCTCGCTGCTCAAGGAAGAAGCGGTGCTGGCCTACCAGTTCGACGGCGTACGCTACGACTGCGGTTCCAAGCTCGGCTACCTGAAAGCGACCATCGAATTCGGCCTGCGCCATCCGGAAACCGGCGCCGAATTCGCCGACTATCTCGGTGAACGCTTCGGCGTGCAGCAGAAGAGCGCCAAGGCTGCCAAGTAAGAAGCGTCAATCGAGGACGGGGTGGGGAGAGGCCGGCAACCTGGCTTCTCTTCCACCCCGTGCCGCATTTCAGACCTGGTTCAAGCGCCTTGCCAGCGGCGTGCAGCGGATGACGAACTTCTCGACCTCGGCGACGCAGAACACCAGCAGGCCGGCGGCCAGCACCTTGGTCCACTCCAGCAGCGTCAGGCCGTTCGAGCCGAAGATGTCCTGCATCACCGGCAGATGGGTGAAGGCAAGCTGCAGCGGAATGCAGGCGGCGATCGCCAGCAGCACGTAGCGGTTGCCGCTCAGGCGGGCAGGGGCGAGGATGAAGCGGCTATTGACCAGGTAGAACATCTCGACCGCGACCACTGCATTCACCGCCATCGTGCGTGCGGTCTCGATGCCGGTACCGCTGTCGAGTTCATACAGGAACAGGCCCAGGGCGCCGGCCATCATCAGCACCGACACCATCAGCACGCGCCAGACGAAGAAGCCTGACAGCAGCGCTTCGCCGGGCGGCCGCGGCGGGCGGTTCATGATGCCGCGCTCGGCCGGTTCGAAGGCCAGCGCCAGACCGAGCGTGCTCGAGGTCACCATGTTGATCCACAGCACTTGGGCCGCGGTCAGCGGCAGGGCCAGCTCGAACAGGATCGCGGCAATGACCACCAGCGCCTCGCCGCCGTTGGTCGGCAGCATGAACAGGATGAACTTCTTGAGGTTGTCGTAGACCGCGCGGCCTTCGCGCACCGCGGTGGCGATGGTGGCAAAGTTGTCGTCGGCCAGCACCATGTCGCTCGCCTCCTTGGCGGCCTCGGTGCCTTTCAGGCCCATTGCCACGCCGACGTCGGCGCGCTTGAGCGCCGGGGCGTCATTGACGCCGTCGCCGGTCATTGCCACGACCTGGCCATGCTCCTGCAAGGCTTGCACGAGGCGCAGCTTGTGTTCGGGACTGGCGCGGGCGAAGACGTCCACGTCCATCGCCACCTTTCGCAACGTGGAATCGTCCATCAACGCTACCTCGGCGCCGGTCAGGGCCGGCCTGCCGACGCCGATGGCAAGCTGGGCGCCGATCGCGCGGGCCGTCTCGGCGTGGTCGCCGGTGATCATCTTGACCCGGATGCCGGCGTGGTGGCATTCGCCGACCGCGCGGATGGCTTCCTCGCGGGGCGGATCGATGATGCCGACCAGGGCCAGCAGCACGAAGCCGGATTCGGTATCGGCAAAATCCAGCGACTCGCCCTGCGGCGCGGCGCGCCTGCATGCCAGCGCCAGCAGGCGCAGGCCCTGGGCGGCGACGCTGGTCGCCATGCGCCGCCAGTGGTCGATGTCCAGCGCCTCTTCGCCATCAACACCCCACTGGGCATTGCACATGTCGAAGATCCGTTCCGGCGCGCCCTTGGCGAAGATCCACGGCATGTCGTCGCTGTCGCGATGCCAGGTGGCCATGAAGCGGTGCTGGGATTCGAAGGGAATCGAATCGAACCGGGGCCAGGCTTCATCGCCGAGATGCTGCGGGAACCCGGTCTTGCCGCCGAGCACCAGCAGCGCGCCTTCCGTCGGGTCGCCCTCGACCCGCCAGAGATCGTCCTCTTCACACAGGCGGGCGTCGTTGCACAGCACGCCGGCGCGGATCGCCATCGACAGTGCGGGATAGTGCTCGGGGTCGATGATGCGGCCATCCAGGCTCAGATCGCCCACCGGCGCATAGCCGACGCCGCCGACGTCGAACACATGGCCGGCACAGACCACCTTCTGCACAGTCATTTCGTTGCGCGTCAGCGTGCCGGTCTTGTCGGAGCAGATCACCGTGACCGAGCCCAGCGTCTCGACCGCCGGCAGGCGGCGGATGATCGCGTTGCGCCTGGCCATGCGCTGCACGCCCAGGGCCAGCGTGACGGTCATGATTGCCGGCAGGCCCTCGGGAATCGCGGACGCGGCCAGCGCCACCACCATCATGAACATGTCCGCTGGCGCGTGGCCGCGCCATAGCGTGCCGAGCACGAAGGTGGCTGCCGACATCGCCAGGATGGTCAGTGCCAGGGCGTGGCCGAAGCGGTCGACCTGACGCAGCAGCGGTGTCGCCAGGCTGCGGATGTCGGCCAGCATCTGGTTGATCCTGCCGAGCTCGGTGGCCGCGCCGGTCCTCACCACGATGCCGCTGGCCTGGCCATACACCACCAGGGTGCCGGAATAGGCCATGCCGTGGCGGTCGCCCAGCGGCGCATCGGCGGCAACGGTGGCCGTGCTTTTTTCCACCGGCAGCGACTCGCCGGTCAGCGCGGCTTCCTCGACGCGCAGTTCCTTGACCGAGACCAGGCGCAGGTCGGCCGGCACGCGGTCGCCGGAGACCAGCACGACGAGATCACCGGGCACGAGCTCGCCGGCATCGATTTCCCGCCGCATGCCGTCGCGCACGACCATCGCATGTGGCGACAGCATTCCGCGGATGGCGTCGAGCGCGGATTCGGCCTTGCCTTCCTGGATGAAGCCGATGATGGCGTTGATGATCACCGCGGCCATCAGCACACCGGTGTCGACCCAGTGCCCGAGCAGCGCGGTGATGACGGCGGCGCCCATCATGACGTACAGCAGGATGTTGTGGAACTGCATCAGCAGCCGCATCAGCGGGCCGCGCCGCTTGGGGGGTGCGAGGCGGTTGGGGCCGTAGACGCCCAGGCGCCGGTCGGCTTCGGTGTCGCTCAGGCCGTGCCTTCCGGTGTCGAGGATTTCTTCGATCTGCGAGCGGTTCAGGGTATGCCAGTCGGAGGCCGGCTGGAGCGGGGAAGCAGAGGAATCACCAGCGTGAGCGGGGCGGGCGTCTTGCGTCATGGGCGGGGCTCGATGTCCAGGCGCTTGTTCAGCGATGTTCTACTCTTCCTGACAGCGGCGGGATTGCCGTAGTTCATGGCGCAAAAGGAAAAACGCCCTTCGCGGCGGGCCGGAAGGGCGTTTGCAGGGGTGAGGCCGGAAACTCAGGCTTCGGCGGCCTTCGCCGCGCGCTTGCGCTCGTGTTCTTGCAGGTGGCGCTTGCGCAGGCGGATCGACTTCGGCGTGATCTCGACCAGTTCGTCGTCGGCGATGAACTCGATCGCCGATTCGAGCGTGAGCTGGATCGGCGGCGTCAGGTTGACCGCCTCGTCCTTGCCCGAGGCACGCACGTTGGTGAGCTGCTTGCCCTTGATCGGGTTGACGACGAGGTCGTTGTCGCGCGAATGCACGCCGATGATCATGCCTTCGTACAGCGCGTCGCCGGGGCTGACGAACATGCGGCCGCGGTCCTGCAGGTTCCACAGCGCATAGGCGACGGCGTCGCCGTTGTTCTGCGAGATCAGCACGCCGTTGCGGCGCTCGGCCATGGCGCCGGCCAGCTGGCCGTAGTCGTCGAAGACGTGGCTGGCGAGGCCGGTGCCGCGGGTCAGGGTCAGGAACTCGCCCTGGAAGCCGATCAGGCCGCGGGCCGGGATGCGGTATTCGAGGCGCACGCGGCCCTTGCCGTCCGGCTGCATGTCCTGCAGCTCGCCGCGGCGGCGGCCGAGTTCTTCCATGACGCCACCCTGGTGCTCTTCCTCGACGTCAACGGTCAGCAGCTCGTACGGCTCGCACTTGACGCCGTCGATTTCCTTGAACACCACGCGCGGACGGCCGACGGCCAGCTCGTAGCCTTCACGGCGCATGTTTTCCAGCAGGATGGTCAGGTGCAGCTCGCCGCGGCCAGAGACTTCGAAGACGTCGGCGTCCTGGGTGTAGTTGACGCGCAGGGCGACGTTCTTCAGCAGTTCCTTCTCGAGGCGCTCGCGGATCTGGCGGCTGGTGACGTACTTGCCTTCGCGGCCGGCCAGCGGCGAGGTGTTGACCATGAAGTTCATCGTCAGCGTCGGTTCATCGACGGCGATCGGTGGCAGCGGGTCGAGCCTGTCGGGGTCGCACAGCGTGACGCCGATGTTGACCTGGTCGATGCCGGCGATCAGCACGATGTCGCCGGCTTCGGCGACATCGGCGGGCGAGCGCTCGAGGCCCTTGAAGGTCAGCACCTGGCTGACCTTGCCCTTGCCGCGGTTCTCGTCGCCGTACATCACGACCAGTTCCTGGTTGGGGCGGACGCGGCCGCGCTGGATGCGGCCGATGCCGAGCTGGCCCATGTAGGTGGAGTAGTCGAGCGAGCAGACCTGCATGCGCAGCGGGCCGTTGACGTCGATGTCGGGCGAGGGCACGTACTTGAGGATGGCTTCGAACAGCGGGCGCATGTCCTTGCGCTCGTCGTCGAGGCTCTCGACCGCGAAGCCGTTGAGGCCGGAGGCGTAGATGACCGGGAAGTCGAGCTGTTCCTCGGTGGCGCCGAGCTTGTCGAACAGGTCGAAGGTGTGGTTGATGACCCAGTCCGGACGGGCGCCCGGACGGTCGATCTTGTTGATCACGACGATCGGCTTCAGCCCCAGCGCCAGCGCCTTGCGGGTGACGAAGCGGGTCTGCGGCATCGGGCCTTCCTGGGCATCGACCAGCAGCAGCACGCTGTCAACCATCGACAGCACGCGCTCGACCTCGCCGCCGAAGTCGGCGTGGCCCGGGGTGTCGACGATGTTGATGTGGGTGTCGCCGTACTGGATCGCACAGTTCTTGGCGAGGATGGTGATGCCGCGTTCCTTCTCGATGTCTCCCGAGTCCATGACGCGTTCGGCGACCTGCTGGTTTTCGCGGAAGGTGCCGGACTGGCGCAGCAATTGGTCGACGAGGGTGGTCTTGCCGTGGTCAACGTGGGCGATGATGGCGATGTTGCGGATGGCGCGGGACATGGAGGCGGGAAGTCTTTGAAAGGGCGAGGATTCTAACATGCGTTGCGGCGGCGCAGCATGCTTTGTCGAGCCTGCATGCTAAAATCCGCGCCCATTTTTCAGCGGAGCAAGCGGATGCTCGCGATCATCGGCGGCAGCGGCCTGACCCAGCTTTCAAATCTCGCCATCGTGCGGCGCGAAGTCGTGCGCACGCCCTATGGCGAGCCGTCCGGCGCGCTGACCTACGGCAGCCTGTGTTCGGAGCCCGTCGTCTTTCTCGCCCGCCATGGCTACGGCCATACCATCCCGCCGCATCGGGTCAATTACCGCGCCAACATCTGGGCGCTGAAGCAGGCGAAGGCCAGGGGCATCATCTCGGTGGCCTCGGTGGGCGGCATCCGTGCCGGATTCGGGCCGGGCACGCTGGTCGTGCCCGACCAGATCATCGACTACACCTGGGGGCGCGACAGCACCTTCTTCGAAGGCGGCGAAATGCCGGTCAAGCATGTCGATTTCACCCACCCGTATGATGCGGAACTGCGCCGGCGATTGCTCGCGGCGACGGCGGCTGCCGGCGAGAGCGCGGTGGATGGCGGTGTCTATGCCGCCACTCAGGGGCCGCGGCTGGAAACGGCGGCCGAGATCGATCGGCTGGAGCGCGACGGCGCCGACGTCGTTGGCATGACCGGCATGCCTGAAGCGGTGCTGGCGCGCGAACTGGAATTGCCGTATGCGGCGCTCAACGTCGTGGTCAATTACGCAGCGGGGCGCTCGGACAGCGCCCAAGGCATCGTCTTCGACGACATCGAGGCCACGCTGCAGACGGCGATGTCCCGCGTCCGCGCCATTCTCGAAATGATTTGCCAAGCATGAGACAGGAACCGATGGAGCAGCGAGCGCACGACATGAAACGTCTGGAAAACAACTTCGAGCACCTGCTGTTCTCCAGCCGCTGGCTGATGGCGCCGGTCTATTTCGGCCTGGTGCTGGCAATGCTGGTGCTGCTGGTCAAGTTCGCCAAGGAGGTGTGGGGGCTGTTCGCCCACATCATGACGGCGACCGGCGGCGAACTGATCATCGGCGTGCTGTCGCTGGTCGACATCGCCCTGATCATGAATCTGCTGATCATCATCATGTTCAGCGGCTACGAGAACTTCGTTTCCAAGATGGAGGATCTGCACAGCCACCAGGATCGGCCGGACTGGATGGGGCACATCGGTTTCTCCGACCTCAAGATCAAGTTGATCGGCTCGATCGTGGCGATCTCGGGGATCGAGCTGCTGAAGGCCTTCATGAACGTCGACAACCTCAGCGACCGCCATCTGGCCTGGATGGTGGGCATCCACGTCACCTTCCTGTGCTCGGGTGTGCTTTATGCGCTGATGGACCGCCTCAGCAGCAAGGGGCACTGACGCTCCACGCAGCGCACAGAGGGGAAGGGTGGGCATGGCCCTTCCTCAGACCTGCAGGCGCTCCAGCAATTCGCGTTCGATGCGCAGCAGCTGGGCGTCCTGCGCAAGCGCGGTGCCCGTCAGCAGGAAGGTGTCCTCGACCCGTTCGCCGAGCGTGGCGATCTTTGCCGTGTGCAGGCGGATGCCATGGCTGGCGAGCGTTTCGGCGATGTCGAAGAGCAGTCCGGGCCGGTCCGCCGCGATAAGCGACAGGATGTAATGCCGTCCTGCTTCATCTGCCCGGATGCTGACCTGCGGCGTGATCGGGAAGTGCTTGACATGGCGCGACATACGGCCCCGCTGCGGGCGGTCGAGCGCATCCGGGCGGGCCAGGTAGGCCGTGAGCTCGTGTTCGATCAGCGTGATGACGTCACGATAGCTGGCCTCGCCGCCCGCATCCTGCAGCATGAAGCTGTCTAGCGCGTAGCCGTGGCGGGTGGTGTGCACCTTGGCGTCGAGGATGGTGAAGCCGAGGCGGCCGAAAAAGCCGGTCAGGCGGACGAAAAGCTCCCTCTGGTCGGGGGTGAAGACCATCACCTGAACGCCGTGCTCGTCCTCGGCCACCCGCGCCTTGACGACGGGTTCGTCGGTGTCGGGGCGGAAGTACAGCACCCGGGTGTGCCAGGCGATTTCTTCGGCCGAATGGCGCATGAAATAGACCGCATCCAGCTCCGACCACAGCCGTTCCTCGGTGCCGGGGCGCAGGCCGTGGTAGCGCAGCAGGCGGCGTGCGTCCTCCAGGCGGTCGTCGATGCCCAGTGCCTGCTGGGGCGTGGCGCCGCGCAGCAGGCGCTGGGTGGCGAAGAAGAGGTCTTCGAGCAGCTTGCCCTTCCAGCCGTTCCAGACCTTGGGGCTGGTGCCGCGGATGTCGGCGTGGGTCAGCAGATAGAGTGCGATGAGCCTGCGTTCGCTGCCGACGGTGGCGGCGAAGCGCTGGATGACCTCCGGATCGGAGATGTCTTCCTTCTGGGCGAATTGCGACATGGTCAGATGATGCTCGACCAGCCAGACGACGAGTTCCGTGTCTTCGGGTGCCAGTTCGTGCTGCACGCAGAATTCACGTGCGTCGACCATGCCCAGTTTCGAGTGGTCGCCGCCGCGCCCCTTGGCGATGTCGTGGAACAGCGCTGCCACGTACAGCAGCCAATGGCGGTCGAAGACCTGGATCAGACGCGTCATCAGCGGATATTCGTGCGCATGCTCGCCCATCGTGAAGCGCCGTATGTTGCGCAGCACCATCAGGATGTGCTGGTCCACGGTATAGACGTGGAACAGGTCGTGCTGCATCTGGCCGACGATCCTTCGCCAGGCCGGCAGGTAGCGCGACAGGATGCCGTATTCGTTCAGCCGTCGGAACGCATGCACGATGCCGCGCTTCTGCTGCAGGATCTGCATGAACAGGGCGCGGTTTGCGGGGGCGGCACGGAAGGTCGCGTTAATGAGGTTGCGGTTGATCCACAATGCCCGCAAGGTCCGTGCGGTCATGCCCTTGAGTTCCGAACGCTGCTGCAGCAGCAGGAAGCACTCGAGCAGCGCGGACGGATTGCGCTCGAAGACGTCTTCGTGGCGGATGTCGAGCAGTTCGCGCACGGCCTGGAAGCGCTGGTTGATGACGATGGCGGCGCCGCGGCCGGGAAAGATCGCCGTGCCGTAGTTCTGCAGCAGAATCGTGTTGAGCTGCGTCACCATCTTGGCATTGACGTAGTAGCGCTGCATCAGCACTTCCGAGGCACGCCGAATGGCGGTTGCCTCTATGCCCATGATGCGCGCCAGTTTTTCCTGATGGTCGAACAGCAGGCGGTCCTCCGCGCGTCCGGCCAGATAGTGCAGGCGGATCCGCAGGTGCTGCAGGAAGCGTTCCACGCTGCGCAGCTCGCTGGCTTCGCCGCCGGTGATCAGGCGGCGGCGGGCCAGGTCGCGCCAGTTGCGGCCGAGCCCGGTGGCCTGGGCGATCCAGCCGAGCATCTGCAGGTCGCGAAGGCCGCCAGGGCTGTCCTTGCAGTTCGGCTCGAGCGAATAGGGGCTGTCGTCGAAGCGCGCATAGCGCTGTTCCTGTTCGAGCAGCTTGGCCTTGTAGAAGGTGCTCACGTCCAGGGCGGCGCGATAGCGCTCTTCCAGCGAGTTGAAGAGATAGGCGTTGCCCGTGAGAAGGCGGGCTTCGAGCAGGCTGGTCTGCACGGTGATGTCGTCGTCCGCGGCCTCGATGCATTCATCCACGGTGCGTGCGGCATGGCCGATCTCGAGTCCGATGTCCCAAAGCGCACCGACCATGGCGGACAGCCGGATGCGGATGTCGATGTCCGCCGGGCCGGGCAGCAGGATCAGCAGGTTGACGTCCGAGGCGGGAAACAGCTCGCCGCGCCCATAGCCGCCGACAGCCACCAGCGCTGCCGAGGCCGGCATGCCGCAGGCCTGCCAGATGCCGACGACCTCGGCATCGACGAGCCGTGTGCGCCCCTTCAGTACCGTCGATGTGCGTGGATGGGCCTGGTAGGCCTCCCTGAGAGCGGCCGAACCTTCGGCCAGCCGCTGCCGGGCTTCCGCGATCAAGGGTTGAAGGCGGGCATTGAGGGCGTCCTGCATGCTGGCTCCTCAGGCAAGGCGCGAGGCGGCGATGGCTGGCGGAGGCGGGCAGTGCGCGGACAGGGTCAGCACTTCGACGCCGGTCTCGGTGACCAGCACGGTGTGTTCCCACTGCGCCGACAGGCTGCGGTCCTTGGTGACGATGGTCCAGCCGTCGGGCAGCGCGGAAATGGCGGCCTTGCCGGCGTTGATCATCGGTTCCACGGTGAAGATCATCCCCGGCAGGATCTCCGCTCCGGTACCTGCCTTGCCGTAGTGCAGTATTTGCGGCTCCTCGTGGAACTTGCGGCCGATGCCGTGGCCGCAGAATTCGCGCACGACCGAGTAGCCGGTGCCTTCGGCGTGCTTCTGGATCACCGCGCCGATGTCGCCCAGGTGGCCGCCGGGTTTGACCGCGGCGATGCCCAGCCACATGCATTCATAGGTGATCTGGGCCAGCCGGCGGGAGGCGATGCTGGCCGCAGCCTCGCCGCCGACCAGGAACATGCGGCTGGTGTCGCCGTGGAAACCGTCCTTGATCACGGTGACGTCGATGTTGAGGCTGTCGCCCTTCTTCAGCGCCTTGTCGCCCGGGATGCCGTGGCAGACCTGGTGGTTGATCGAGGTACAGACCGACTTCGGGAAAGGCGTGTAGCCCGGCGGTGCGTAGTTAAGCGGCGCCGGGATCGTCTGCTGCACGTTGACCATGTAGTCGTGGCACAGGCGGTCTAGCTCGCCGGTCGTGACCCCGGGCTTGACGAAGGGGGTGATGTAGTCGAGAACCTCGGCGGCCAGGCGGCAGGCCACGCGCATCTTTTCGATCTCTTCCGGGGTCTTGAGGACGATGCTCATCTTGATATCTGTCTGCTGGGGGCTGGAAAGTGCTTAAAGGTATCGCAAGCGGGTGCTGGCGGGCAAACGCGGAAGGTGGCTACCCTTGAGCGGCTCTGGTTCTGCGTGCTAATATCGCAGGCTTGTCTGCATGGGCAGGCAAAAAATCCACACGTCCTGCGGAATGGGGTCCGGTGTGTGCGCCGAAGGCGTGCAGGCCGGCAAGGTGCAAGGGCGCGTGCAGGTTGCCTGATGGCGGCCGGCGCGTGTTTCCGAGCGCTCCCGGGGCGGAGGTCAAACCCTTTCAAATCTGGAGTAACACATGTCAGTCACGATGCGTCAGATGCTCGAAGCGGGCGTCCATTTCGGTCACCAGACCCGTTTCTGGAATCCGCGCATGGCCCCCTACATCTTCGGCCAGCGCAACAAGATCCACATCGTCAACCTCGAAAAGACGATGGTGAAGTACAACGAAGCGATGGACTTCGTGCGCAAGCTGGCCGCCAACCGCGGCAATATCATGTTCGTCAGCACCAAGCGCCAGGCGCGCGAGATCATCGCCGAGGAAGCCGCCCGTGCCGGCATGCCTTTCGTCGATGAGCGCTGGCTCGGCGGCATGCTGACCAACTTCAAGACCGTCAAGCAGTCGATCAAGCGCCTGAAGGAAGTCGAGGCCATGATCGAGGACGGCTCCATCGAGCGCCTGTCGAAGCGCGAAGCGCTGACCGTGCGCCGCGAAATGGAGAAGCTGCAGAAGTCGATCGGCGGCATCAAGGACATGGGCGGTCTGCCCGATGCGCTGTTCGTCATCGACGTCGGCTACCACAAGATCGCCATCACCGAAGCCCAGAAACTGGGCATTCCGGTCGTCGCCGTGGTCGATACCAACCACTCGCCCGAAGGCGTGGATTACGTGATCCCGGGTAACGACGACTCCTCGCGCGCCATCCGCCTGTACGCCCGTGGCGTGGCCGATGCCGTGCTGCAGGGCCGCAGCCAGGTGCTGCAGGAAATCGTCGATGCCGGCGGCGACGAGTTCGTCGAGGTCGAGGAAGAGAATACCCAAGAGCAGGCTTGATCCGCGGCTTGCGAGGGCCTCGAGGGGCCCTTTTTTGTCATCATGAATACCCGTTCCGCATTGGCCGGGCCAATGCGGGCGATAGCCGAAATTCGAGGAGTTAGCATGGCGGAAATCACCGCGAGCATGGTCAAGGAACTGCGCGAGAAGACCGACGCGCCGATGATGGAGTGCAAGAAGGCGCTGACCGAAGCGGCCGGCGACATGGGCAAGGCCGAAGAGATCCTGCGCGTCAAGCTCGGCAACAAGGCCACCAAGGCCGCAACCCGCGTGGCGGCCGAAGGCGTGGTCGGCATCGAGATCGCAGCCGACGGCAAGCTGGGCGCCATCGTCGAAGTCAACTGCGAGACCGACTTCGTCGCCAAGAACGACGACTTCCTCGCCCTGGTGCAGAACAGCGCCAAGCTGGTCGCCGACAAGAACCCGGCCGACGTCGCCGCGCTGTCGGCGCTGCCGCTGGCTGACGGCACGGTCGAATCCGTGCGCGCCGCGCTGGTCGGCAAGATCGGCGAGAACATGTCGATCCGCCGCTTCGTCCGCGTCGAAGCCAAGGGTCAGCTCTACAGCTACATCCACGGCGGCGCCAAGATCGGCGTGCTGCTGGATCTGGTCGGTGGCAACGAGCAGCTCGGCCGCGACATCGCGATGCACATCGCCGCTGCCAAGCCGAAGGCGCTCGACGCCTCGGGCGTGTCGCAGGACCTGATCGACGCCGAGCGCCGCATCGCCATCGAGAAGGCCCGTGCCGACAACAAGCCCGAAGCGATGCTGGAAAAGATCGCCGACGGTACCGTGCAGAAGTTCCTCAAGGAAGTCACGCTGCTGGCCCAGGTCTTCGTCAAGGCCGAGGACGGCAAGCAGACCATCGAACAGCTGCTGAAGGCCAAGGGTGCTTCGGTTGCTGGCTTCACGCTGTATATCGTCGGCGAGGGCATCGAGAAGAAGGTCACCGACTTCGCTGCCGAAGTGGCCGAGCAACAGGCTGCTGCAGCTGCTGCCGCCGCAGCCAAGCAGTAAGGAGAAGCACATGTCCGCCGCCTACAAGCGCATCCTGCTGAAACTGTCCGGCGAAGCCCTGATGGGGGACGACGCCTATGGCATCAACGAGGACGTGGTCACCCGCATCGTCTCCGAAATCGCCGAGATCTCTCGTCTGGGCGTCCAGGTGGGTGTGGTGATCGGCGGCGGCAACATCTTCCGCGGCATGAAAGGCGCGTCGTCCGGCATGGACCGCGCCACTGCCGACTACATGGGCATGCTGGCGACGGTGATGAACGCGATGGCGCTCGCCGACGCGATGCGCCGCATCGACGTCGAGGCGCGCGTGCAGTCGGCGCTGCGCATCGACCAGGTCGTCGAGCCCTACATCCGCGGCCGCGCGATCCGCCATCTGGAAGAAGGGCGGGTGGTGATCTTCGCCGCCGGTACCGGCAACCCCTTCTTCACCACCGACACCGCGGCGGCGCTGCGCGGTTCCGAGATCGGCGCCCAGATCGTGCTGAAGGCGACCAAGGTGGATGGTGTGTATACCGCCGACCCGAAGAAGGACCCGGATGCCCAGCGCTACCATCGCATCAGCTTCGACGAAGCCATCGGCCGCAATCTGGCCGTGCTCGATGCGACCGCGTTCGCGCTGTGCCGCGACCAGAAGCTGCCCATCAACGTGTTTTCGATCTTCAAGCCGGGCGCGCTGAAGCGCGTCGTGATGGGCGAGGACGAAGGCACGCTGGTTCATTCCTGAGCCCTGGAGAACGTGCTGATGATTTCCGAACTGAAGAAGAACGCCGAGCAGAAGATGCAGAAGTCGGTCGAGGCGCTCAAGACCGACCTCGCCAAGATTCGCACCGGCCGCGCCCACGTCGGCTTGCTCGATCACGTCATGGTCGAGTACTACGGTTCGATGGTGCCGGTGAATCAGGTTGCGAACATCACCCTGATCGATGCCCGCACGATCGGCGTGCAGACCTGGGAGAAGCCGATGCTGCCCAAGGTCGAACGCGCCATCCGTGACAGCGACCTCGGCCTGAATCCGGCAAACATGGGCGAGATGCTGCGCGTGCCGATGCCCGCATTGACCGAGGAGCGCCGCCGCGACCTGACCAAGATCGTCAGGCAGGAAGGCGAGGGCGCCAAGATCGCGATCCGCAACCTGCGCCGCGACGCCAACCAGCACCTCAAGGATGCGGTCAAGGACAAGGAAATCTCCGAGGATGACGAACGTCGTGCCGAGGAGGACGTCCAGAAGCTGACCGACAGGTACGTCGCCGAAGTCGACAAGCTGCTCGCTGCGAAAGAACAGGAACTGATGCAGATCTGATCCGCCGGATCGGCTCTTCCCTCATGGGCAGGACAGGAGACGGACAATGACGGACAGACGGTTTGCGAGTTCTACGCAGAACATCCCGGATGTGTCTGCGGTGCCGCGGCACATTGCAATCATCATGGACGGCAACGGGCGTTGGGCGCGCAAGCGCTTCATGCCGCGCGTCGCCGGGCATGCGCGGGGGCTCGAGGCCGTGCGCACGGTGGTCAAGGCCTGCGTGGAGCGCGGAGTCGAGTACCTGACCCTGTTCGCCTTCAGCTCCGAGAACTGGCGCCGCCCGGCCGATGAAGTCTCCTTCCTGATGCAGCTCTTCATGCGGGCATTGAACAAGGAAGTCGCACGCCTGGACCACAACGGGATTCGCCTGCGAGTCATCGGCGACATGTCCCGCTTCGATCCGGAACTGGTGAAGGTCATCCGCGACTCGGAAGAGAAGACTGCCGGCAACACCAAGCTCAATCTGTGCGTGGCGGCGAACTATGGCGGCCGCTGGGATATCGCCAACGCGGTTTCCCAGTTGATGCGGGCCAATCCCGAGCGCCGCGACGGCTTCAGCGAGGAAGAGCTGACAGGGGCCTTGTCGATGAGTTTTGCGCCGGAGCCCGATCTCTTCATCCGCACCGGCGGCGAGAAACGCATCAGCAACTTCATGCTCTGGCAGCTTGCCTATACCGAGCTGTATTTCACCGATGCGCTGTGGCCCGATTTCGATGCGGCAGCACTCGACGACGCCATTGCCTCCTACCAGGGGCGTGAGCGCCGTTTCGGCCGGACCAGCGAACAGCTCGTCCACCAGGGGGTTCAGCCTCATGCTTAAGACGCGGATCATCACCGCGTTCGCGCTGCTGTTCGGCCTGCTCGCGGCCGTTTTCTTCCTTCCCCCCGCAGGCTGGCTGGTGTTCTGCGCCCTGGTGTGCGGCGTGGCGGCCTGGGAATGGGGAGCTCTGGCCGGTTTTGCGCCGATGCTGCGAGTGGCGACGGCGGTGGCTTTTGGCGCGAGCTGCCTGCTGCTCGGCCATGTCGTCGGCCTGAGTTCCCCGTTCCCGACCGGATACGAGCTCGGGCTGACGCCGCTTTACGTCATCAGCGCGGCATTCTGGCTGGTGCTGGCGCCGTCGTGGCTGGTGCGCAAATGGCCCTTGTCCGACCCGGTTCTGGCGTTGCTCACCGGTTTCGTCGTGCTCGTGCCCACCGCGCTGGCGCTGGCCCAGCTTCGTGCGATGGGCCCATGGACGATGCTCATCGCGATGGCGACGGTGTGGGTCGCCGACATCGCTGCCTATTTTTCCGGCCGCGCTTTCGGCAAGCACAAGCTTGCGCCCGCGATCAGCCCGGGCAAGACCTGGGAAGGGGCGGTGGGCGCGGTGCTCGCGGTAACGTGTTTCGGGCTGATCGTGCATGGCGTACGAGTGGGAAGCCTCCCCGACAGCATGTTTGCCGCCGTACTCGTCCTCATGCTGTGGACGGCGGTCAGCATCATCGGCGATCTGTACGAGTCGCTGCTCAAGCGCCAGGCCGGCCTGAAGGACAGCGGCAGCATCCTGCCCGGCCATGGCGGTGTCCTCGATCGCATCGACAGCCTGACGTCAACCCTGCCGACGGTCACCCTGCTTCTGGTGTTGATCGCCCAATGACCGGGGCGGCCCGGCCGTCCCTGCCTTCTTCCTGTTTTCCCATCGCATCCACGACGACAATGTCCCAACACGCCATCCAGCGCATCACCGTCCTGGGTGCGACCGGTTCGATCGGCCAGAGTACGCTCGACGTGGTTGCCCGCCATCCGGACCGCTTCTCGGTCTTCGCGCTGAGCGCGCACCGCCAGGATGACAAGCTGCTTGATCAGGTGCTGCGCTTCGAGCCGGAATTCGCCGTCATGGTCAACGCCGAAGCCGCTGCGCGGCTGAGGACGGCGCTGCGTTCGGCGGGCAGTCGGACCGAAGTGCTGTGCGGCACTGAAGCGCTGGTTGAAATCGCCGCAGCGTCCGAAACCGACATGGTCATGGCCGCGATCGTCGGCGCCGCCGGGCTGCGCCCTGCGCTTGCCGCTGCGCGCGCCGGCAAGAAGGTACTGCTGGCCAACAAGGAAGCGCTGGTGCTGTCCGGCCAGTTGTTCATGGATGCGGTGGCCGAGAGCGGCGCCGTCCTGCTGCCGATCGACAGCGAACACAACGCCGTCTTCCAGGCCTTGCCCGCCGGCTATGCGCGTGATCCGCGGCGCGCGGGGGTACGCAGGGTGCTGCTGACCGCATCGGGCGGTCCGTTCCGTGAAAGCCCGCTGGAGGCGCTGGCCGGTGTCACGCCGGAGCAGGCCTGTGCCCATCCCAACTGGGTGATGGGGCGCAAGATTTCGGTGGATTCGGCGACGATGATGAACAAGGGCCTCGAAGTCATCGAGGCGCACTGGCTGTTCGGCGCGCCGGCCGACATCATAGAGGTCGTCGTTCACCGCCAGAGCGTGATCCATTCGATGGTCGAGTACATCGACGGTTCGGTCATCGCCCAGCTCGGCAATCCCGACATGCGCACGCCGATCGCGCACGCGATGGCCTGGCCCGGGCGGATCGAAGCGGGGGTGCGTGCGCTCGATCTGTTCGAAGTGGCCCGGCTCGATTTCGAACGCCCGGATCTGGCCCGCTTCCCCTGCCTGGCGCTGGCGTTCGCGGCGCTGCGTGCAGGTGGCGCCGCGCCGGCGATGCTCAATGCGGCCAACGAGGAGGCGGTGGATGCCTTCCTCGGCCGCCGCATCGGCTTTCTGGATATCGCCCGCGTGATCGAACCCTGCCTGGAACGCGCCGGCGACTTCGCTGTCGATTCGCTGGATGCCGTGCTGGCCGCCGATGCGCAGGCGAGGGCGCAGGCACGGCTGGAAATAGACACGCTAGCGGCAGCCAGATGAATTTGCTCGACTACCTCCTGCCTTTCGCGCTCGCGTTGGGCCTGCTGATCCTGATCCACGAGCTGGGGCACTACCTCGTTGCGCGCTGGTGCGGCGTCAAGGTGCTGCGCTTCTCGATCGGTTTCGGCAAGCCGCTGCTGTCGCGCAAGGCTGGCCGCGACGGCACCGAGTGGGCGCTCGCGGCCTTTCCGCTGGGTGGCTACGTGAAGATGCTGGACGAGCGGGAAGGCCCTGTCGCGCCGGCCGAATTGCACCGGGCCTTCAACCGGCAGAGCGTCTGGCACCGCTTCGCGATCGTTGCTGCGGGGCCACTGGCGAACCTGCTGCTGGCGGTGGTGCTGTACTGGGGATTGTTCGTCACCGGCAGCGACGAGCTGCGGCCTCGCCTGGCCTTGTCGGATACACCGGCCATCGCCCAGGCGGCAGGGGTGCAGGATGGCGATCTCGTGCTGGCGGTGGATGATGAGGCCGTGCGCTCCTGGCAGGATCTGCGCTGGGTTCTGCTGCGCCATGCGCTGGACAGCCGCGAGGTGCAGCTCCATGTGCGTACGCTGGACGACAGGGACGCCGTTCGCAGGCTGGACCTCAGAGGAGTGCCGATCGATGATCAGCAGCAGGATCTGATCGCTCGCCTCGGTCTCCAGCCCTGGCGGCCGCAGATTCCCGCGCTCATCGGCAGGGTTGCCGAGGGCGGCGCAGCGGCGCGGGCCGGCATGCGCAGCGGTGACGAAGTCCTCGCGATCGAGGGTGAGGCGATCTCTTCATGGGGCGAACTGGTCGCCAGGGTGAGAGACGCGGCCGGCCGCAGCCTTCGTTTCGACGTGAAGCGTGATGGCGGGCTGCTCGTGCTGGACATCGTGCCGGACGAACAGGTCGAAGGTGGGGCCCGCATCGGAAGGATCGGCGTAGGTGTGGCCGAGCCGCTGCAGGGCGGCCTGTCGATGTTTGCCGAGGTGCGCTACGGCATCGGCGAAGGGCTGCTCAAGGCGGTGCGCCAGACCTGGGAAACCAGCGTGCTGAGCCTGAAGATGATCGGCCGCATGTTCACCGGCGAAGTGTCGTGGAAGAACCTTTCCGGCCCGGTCACGATCGCCGACTACGCGGGCCAGACGGCACAACTCGGGCTGGACCACTACCTCAAGTTCGTCGCACTCATCAGCATCAGCCTCGGGGTGCTGAACCTGCTGCCGATCCCGGTGCTTGATGGCGGGCACTTGTTGTACTATACGGTCGAAATCATCAAGGGCGGTCCGATTCCGGAACGCATCATGGAGATCGGTCAGCAGATCGGTCTCGTTCTTCTGGCGATGCTCATGGTTTTCGCCTTCTACAACGACATCAACCGACTCATTTCCGGCTGAACTCCTGCATGAATCGCAAGCTCCTGCCCGGGCTCATCATGGCCCTATTCGCCGCTGCGCCGGCGTTCGCATTCGAACCTTTCGTGGTCAAGGACATCCGGGTCGAGGGCATCCAGCGTACCGAAGCCGGTACGGTGTTCAACTACCTGCCCGTGCGTGTCGGCGAGCGTTTCGACGAGGCCCAGGCTGCCGAAGCCATCCGTGCGCTGTTCGCCACCGGTTTCTTCAGTGACGTCCGCATCGAGACCGAAGGCGACGTGATCGTCGTCGCCGTCGATGAGCGTCCGGCCATCGCGCAGATCGATTTCGTCGGCGTCAAGGAATTCGACAAGGACGCGCTGAAGAAGGGCCTGCGCGAAGTAGGGCTGGCCGAGTCGCGTATCTTCGACCGCTCGCTGCTCGACCGTGCCGAACAGGAACTGAAGCGCCAGTACCTGTCGCGAGGCAAGTATTCGGCCCAGGTCACGACCACGGTTACGCCGCTTGAGCGCAACCGGGTCGGCATCAACTTCAACGTCGATGAAGGTGACGTCGCCAAGATCCGCCAGATCAGCATCATCGGTGCCAAGGCCTTCGATGAGGACGATCTGCTGGAGCAGATGCAGCTGACCACGCCGGGATGGCTGACCTGGTACACCAAGAACGACCAGTATTCCCGCCAGAAGCTGTCGGCCGACCTCGAAACCCTGCGATCCTTCTACCTTAACCAGGGGTATCTCGATTTCAACATCGATTCCACCCAGGTCTCGATCACGCCCGACAAGAAGGACATCTACATCACGGTGAACATCACCGAGGGCGAGCAGTACAAGGTGACCGGGGTGCGCTATACCGGGGACCTCATCATCCCGGAATCCGAATATCTTGCGCTGACCACGCTGAAGCCGGGTGAGACCTTCTCGCGCGAGCGCCTCACGGAAACCACCAAGGCGATCACCGACCGCCTGGGCAACGAAGGCTACGCCTTCGCCAACGTCAATGCCGCGCCCGAGGTCGACAAGGAAAAGCGCGAAGTCGCATTCACGATCTTCGTCGATCCGGGCCGCCGCGTGTATGTGCGCCGCATCAACGTCGGCGGCAACACCAAGACGCGCGACGAGGTGGTGCGCCGCGAGATGCGCCAGATGGAAGGCGGCTGGTACGACGCCGCGGCGATCAACCGCTCGAAGACGCGCATCGACCGTCTCGGCTACTTCGACGAGGTCAACGTCGAGACGCCGCCGGTGCCGGGCACGACCGATCAGGTCGACGTCAACTTCTCGGTCAAGGAGCGTCCCACCGGCAACCTGATGCTCGGTGCGGGTTTCTCGAGTTCCGAGAGCATCGTGCTGTCGGCCTCGATCTCGCAGCAGAACCTGTTCGGCAGCGGCAATGCGCTGAGCCTGGGTCTCAACACCAGCAAGTCTAGCCGTACGCTGTCGCTATCCTTCACCAATCCCTATTACACCGTCGATGGTGTCAGCCTGGGCTGGGATCTGTACCACCGTACCTACGACCCGACCGACTACAACACGGTATCGCCCTACAAGACGGTGTCGACCGGTGCCGGTCTGCGTCTGGGCTGGCCGATTGCCGAGGACGATCAGATCAATTTCGGTCTGACTGCGGACCATACCAAGATCACCACCTACGAGGACAGCCCGGTCCTGTACAAGGATTTCTGCAAGGACTTCGGCTGCAAGGGTTCGAAGGCAGCGGATGGCGTCGGTGAAGTCAGCGTCAGCAGCCTGCTGCTTTCGGTCGGCTGGTCGCGCGACAGCCGCGACAGCTTCATCTATCCGAGGAAGGGTGTCTATCAGCGCCTGTACGGCGAAGTCACCGTGCCGGTGGGCGATCTGCGCTACGGCAAGCTGGGCTATCAGTATCAGCACTGGTTCCCGATCGGCCGCGACTATGCGCTGATGCTCAATGCCGACCTCGGTTATGCGAAGGGCTTCGGCGGCAAGGACGTGCCGTTCTACAAGAACTACTACGTCGGCGGCATCGGCTCGGTGCGCGGCTTCGACCAGGGCACGCTGGGACCGAAGTTTACCGATAGCGATGGCGACATCACCTCGAGCGGCGGTACGCGCAAGGTCGTCACCAATGCCGAGTTCTTCTTCCCGATGCCCGGCTCGGGCACCGACCGTTCGTTCCGCATATCCGCCTTCTTCGATGCCGGCTACGTCTGGGGGGAGGATCCGGCGACCGGCAAGGAGCAGAAGATGCGGTTCGACGACCTGCGCTACAGTACGGGTCTCGCCTTCGCGTGGAGTTCGCCGATCGGGCCGTTGAAGTTCAGCTTCGGCCATCCGCTCAAGAAAGAGAAGGACGACGAGATTCAGCGTTTCCAATTCCAGCTCGGCAGTGTGTTCTGAGCGTTGCACCAAACACGTTTCATTCGGAGGCATAAGTGAAAGTTAGTACCCTGTCCCTGGTGGGCGCAGCGCTGATCGGTCTGTCCCAGGCTGCCGTGGCCGACACCAAGATCGGCTTCGTCAACTCCGACCGCGTGATGCGCGAGGCGGCGCCTGCGGTGCGTGCCCAGCAGCGGCTCGAGAAGGAGTTCGAGAAGCGCGACCAGGAACTCCAGCGCATGGCCCGCGACCTGAAGGCCATGCAGGAAGATTTCGAGCGGGATGGCGCGACCATGAGCGAGAGCGACAGGCGCAACAAGGAACGTGCGCTGAACGATCTCAACCGTGATTTCCAGCGCAAGCAGCGCGAGTTCCGCGAGGATCTCAACCAGCGCCGCAACGAGGAACTGGCTTCGGTGCTCGACAAGGCGAACCGCTCGGTCAAGGACATCGCCGAGAAGGAAAATTACGACATCATCTTCCAGGAAGCGGTGTACGCCAATCCGCGCATCGACATCACCGACAAGGTCATCAAGGCCCTGTCCGACGCCAAGTAAGCTGCCGTCCGCATGTTTCGTCTCGACGAACTGGTAACGCGGCTCGGAGGGGAAGTGTTCGGCGACTCCGGCGTGGCCGTTCGCCGGGTGGCCACGCTCGATCAGGCCGGGGAGGGGGATCTCGCCTTTCTGGCCAATCGCAAGTACCTGCCGAAACTGCGCGAGAGTGCGGCGGCGGCGGTCATCGTCGCGCCGGACGCGAGGGAACTGCTGAACGGCCGCAACGCCATCGTCACGGCCGACCCCTATCTCTACTTCGCCCGCGTCGCCCAGCTCTTCAACCCGCTGCCGGCCGTGCGCCCGGGGGTCCATGCGCTTGCCGCGCTTGCTTCCAGCGTACCGCTGTCGGCCGAAATCGGTCCTGGCGCATCGATCGAAGAGGACGTCGAGATCGGCGAGGATGTCGTCGTCGGCGCGGGCTGCCACATCGGCCGTGGTGCTCGCATCGGACGCGGCACGCGGCTCGCTGCGCGGGTCACGATCCAGCATGGCTGCGTGATCGGAGAAGACTGCATTCTCCATTCCGGCGTGGTCGTCGGCAGCGACGGCTTCGGCTTTGCCCGTGAAAAGGGCGGGCGCTGGGTGAAGATTCCCCAGGTCGGCCGCGTCGTCATCGGCAACGAGGTCGAGATCGGCGCCAACACCACGATCGATCGCGGCGCGCTCGACGACACCGTGATCGCCGACGGCTGCAAGCTGGACAACCAGATCCAGATCGCGCACAACGTACGCATCGGCGCGAATACCGCGATCGCAGGCTGCGTCGGCATCGCCGGCAGCACCACCATCGGCGCGCGCTGCATGATCGGCGGCCAGGCGGGCATCATCGGCCATCTCTCGATTTGCGACGACGTGGTCGTTTCCGCCGGTACGCTGGTCAGCAAGTCGATCACCCGGCCGGGTGTCTATACCGCCAGTCTGCCGGTACAGCCGCACGCCGACTGGGTGCGCAACTTCGCCCACCTGCGCCATCTCGATGCACTGGCCGGACGCGTCCGCAGCCTGGAAAACCAATGAAGGCGGCCATGACGCCGCCGCCGGGACAACGCTCATGATGAACATCAACGAAATCATCGAATACCTGCCGCACCGCTATCCCTTCCTGCTGATCGATCGCGTGATCGAGATGGAAGAGGGCAAGCGCATCATCGCGCTGAAGAACGTGACGATGAACGAACCTTTCTTTCCCGGCCACTTTCCGCACCATCCGGTAATGCCCGGGGTGCTGATCGTCGAGGCAATGGCCCAGGCAGCGGCAGTGCTGTCGTTCAAGAGCATGGGCGTCAAGCCGGACGAGAACTCGGTGGTCTATTTCGCCGGCATCGACAACGTGCGCTTCAAGCGCCCGGTGGCGCCGGGCGACCAGTTGATCTTCGAAGTCGAGATCACCCATAGCAAGCGCAACATCTACAAATACAAGGGGGTCGCCCGCGTCGACGGCGAAGTGGCGACCGAAGCCGACCTGATGTGTGCGCTGAAGACCCTATGATCCATCCGACCGCCATCGTCCATCCGGGCGCCAGGCTCGGCGAAGATGTCTCGATCGGGGCGTACTCGATCATCGGCGAACACGTCGAGATCGGAGGGGGCACCCGGATCGGGCCGCACGTCGTCATCGAGGGCCATACCCGCATCGGCCGCGACAACGAGATCTTCCAGTTCTGCTCGCTCGGCGCCAAGCCGCAGGACAAGAAGTACGGCGACGAGCCGACCCGCCTCGAGATCGGCGACCGCAACACGATCCGCGAATACTGTTCGTTCAACGTCGGCACCAGCCAGGACACGGGCGTCACCCGCATCGGCAACGACAACTGGATCATGGCCTACGTCCATGTGGCGCATGACTGCGAGGTCGGCGACAACACAATTTTCGCCAACAACGCGACGCTGGCCGGCCATGTCCATGTTGGCGACTGGGCGATCCTCGGCGGTTTCACCGGCGTGCACCAGTTCTGCCGCGTCGGCGCGCACAGTTTCTGCGGCGTCGGCACCGTGCTGCTGCAGGATCTGCCGCCCTTCGTCACCGTCGCCGGCAACCCGGCCAAGCCGCACGGCATCAACAGCGAAGGCCTCAAGCGACGCGGCTACAGCAGCGAGGGCATTGCCGCGATCAAGCGTGCCTACCGGGTCCTCTATCGCTCGGGCCTGACGCTCGACGAAGCACGCCAGCGCGTTGCTGAGATCGCCGCCGAGCATGCCGAAGCCGGTCTGCTGTCCGGGTTCATCGCCGATTCCGGCCGCGGCATCGTCCGCTGAGGGCAGCACCAGGCCATGACCGTCCGCATCGCGATGGTCGCCGGAGAGACCTCGGGCGACCTGCTTGCCAGCCACCTGATCCGGGCCATTCGCCGGTACGTGCCGGATGCCGAATTCTTCGGCATCGGCGGCCCCAAGATGCAGGCCGAAGGTTTCGACGTCCGCTGGCCTTGCGAACTGCTCGCCGTGCATGGCTATGTCGATGCGCTGAAGCGCTACCGCGAACTGTCGGGCATCCGCCGCAGCCTGCTGGCACAGATCCGCAAGGAGAAGCCGGCGGCCTTCATCGGTGTCGACGCACCGGATTTCAACCTGTGGCTGGAAGGCAAGACCAAGGACGCGGGCATTCCGGCGATCCACTTCGTCAGCCCCTCGATCTGGGCCTGGCGCGGCGGGCGGATCAAGCGCATCGCGCGCTCGGTCAGCCGCATGCTGTGCCTGTTCCCGTTCGAACCTGCACTGTACGAGCAGGCCGGCGTGCCGGTCAGCTACGTTGGCCATCCGCTGGCGGACGTGTTTCCGCTGTGCCCCGACCGCGCTGCGGCGCGCGAACTGCTGGGCCTGTATCCGGACAGCAGGATCGTGGCGATGCTGCCGGGCAGCCGCCAGTCCGAAGTGCGCAACCTGGCCGACGTCTACATCGCCACCGCGATCCGCATGCTCGAACGGGATCCCGGGCTGGGTTTCCTGGTGCCGCTGGCGACGCGCGAGACCCGCGTGATCTTCGAAGAAGCGCTGCGCCGCAATCAGGCGACCGAACTGCCCATCCGCATGCTGTTCGGTCATGCGGTCGAGGCCATGACGGCCGCCGATGCGGTACTGGTCGCGAGCGGTACCGCAAGTCTCGAAGCTGCGCTGCTGAAGCGGCCGATGGTGATCACCTATCGCATCGGCGACTGGCAGTACCGCCTAATGAAGCGCATGGCCTACCTGCCATGGGTCGGGCTACCGAACATCCTGTGCAACGAAGGCATGGTCCCCGAACTGCTGCAGGACGATGCGACGCCGGAAAATCTCGCTGCGGCGCTGGAGGCCTGGCTGGACGACGCCGACCGATGTGCAGCGCTCGAATTGCGCTTCACCGAATTGCATCTCACCTTGCGCCAGGACACGGCGCAGAAGGCGGCGGAAGCCATCCTGCCATACCTCGAGGGCAGGTCCGGATGACAGCGGACCTCTTCATGTCCGCTGCGGCGAGCCAGGGACCGGCACTGGTCTGTGGTGTGGACGAAGCAGGGCGGGGCCCCTTATGCGGGCCGGTCGTCGCTGCCGCTGTGATCCTCGATCCCGAACGCCCGATCGACGGCCTTGCCGACTCCAAGAAGCTCAGCGAGCGTGCCCGCGAACGCCTGGCGGAACAGATCCGCGAACGGGCGATGGCCTGGGCGGTGGCCGAAGCCAGCGTCGAGGAGATCGATCGCCTCAACATCCTGCATGCCAGCATGCTGGCGATGCAGCGGGCGGTCGCAGGGCTGAATGTGGCGCCGGCCGAGGTACTGATCGACGGCAACCGCTGCCCCCGGCTGCCTTATCCGGCGCGCGCCATCGTCAGGGGAGACGCTACCGAGCCCTCGATCTCGGCTGCTTCCATCCTCGCCAAGACCGTCCGCGACGCCGGCATGCGCGAGCTCGACGTGTCGTGGCCGCAATACGGGCTCGCCGCACACAAGGGCTACCCCACGGCTGCCCATCTGCAGGCGCTGCAGCAGCATGGCGTCGCCGATTTCTATCGCCGCAGCTTCGCGCCGGTTCGGCGCCTGCTCGATGCCGCCGCACGATGAAGGCGATCGCGTCGCGTGACAATCCGCTGGTCAAGCGCCTGCATGCGCTGTCCAGCTCCGCGCGCGAGCGGCGCAAGCATGGCGAGACGCTGCTCGATGGTGCGCACCTGCTGGATGCTGCCCTGCAGCGCCAGCAGCCGCTGAAAGGCCTCATCGTCGCCGAAAGCGGCTTTGCCAGTGCGGAAATACAGGATCTGCTCGCGCGCTGCCCGGCCGAGGTGCCGCGCTACCAGTTTCCCGACGCCTTGTTCGCCCACATCAGCCCGGTCGACACGCCATCCGGCATCGTCGCCATCATCGGCCTGCCGGAAGAAGCCGCGCTGGATCGGCTGACGAGCGACGTCATCGTCCTCGATGCGGTACAGGACCCCGGCAATCTCGGCACCATCCTGCGCACTGCGGCGGCAGCCGGAGTGCGTGACGTGCTGCTTACCGAAGGCTGTGCCGGCGCATGGTCGCCGCGGGTGCTGCGCGCCGGCATGGGAGCACACTTTGGCCTGCGCATCCGTGAACGCGTGGATGCATTGCAGGTGCTGTGGGATTTCCCCGGTCCGGTGCTGGCTACCGCGCTGACCTCCGATGCGCGCGAGATCTACGGCATCGAGCTTTCGCGCCCGACGGCCTGGCTGTTCGGCGCCGAAGGCCAGGGTTTGTCGCCGGCTTTGCTGGCTCTTGCCTCCGAGCGTGTGGTAATCCCGATCGCGGACACGACCGAATCGCTCAACGTTGCCGCGGCAGTCGCGATCTGCCTGTTCGAACAGGCACGGCAGCGGCGTGCGTTAAGTGCATCACATCCCTCCCAAGGCGGCGATTGACAGCCGTTTTCCCCGCGCAGGATGCTATTCGCAGGTACATGTCCGCGACATACGTTGCGGCATGCACGGTCAGACGGCGGAAAGCCGCAATTGCCGAGGAGATGGGGAGTGACGATCTATTTCAAGACCCCGCAAGGGGTGGCTGAAATCGCCAATCGCAGCGGGGCCATCGGCCAGCGCGCGCGGCGTCTGCTGATCCTGATCGACGGACAGCGATCCAGGGCCGAATTGCATGCCCTGGCAGCAGATCCCGATATTGCAACCACGCTGGACCAGTTGATCGACGCAGGCTTCATCGCCGAGGCGCCCGCACACGCCGAAACACCGCCACCACCCGAAGCATCCGAACTGGATCATGCATCGGCACAGGGCCTGCAGAAGGCGCGCAATTTCATGATCAACACCTTGCGTGCCTATCACGGCCACTACAACAAGATGAATCTGATCAAGCGCATCGACGAACTCTCCAGCCAGCTGCGCGCGGTGATGTAACGCGCCGTTTGCTAAGATTGGGCGCTTCTCACTGTTGGCCCTCATCCGCCCATGATTTTCGTCATTTCCCCCGCCAAGGCGCTCGACTACGAAACGCCGGCGACCACGCCGCGCTTCACCCAGCCGGATTTCCTCGACCAGTCCGCCGAACTCATCGCCATCCTGCGCGAGCGCTCGCCGGCCCAGATCGCGGAGCTGATGTCGCTGTCGGACGCGCTTGCCAGCCTCAACGCGGCGCGCTACGAGCAGTGGTCGCGGCCGTTCTCGCCGGACAACGCCAAGCAGGCCGTCCTTGCATTCAACGGCGACGTGTATGAAGGGCTGGACGCCTGCAGCCTGACGCCCGAAGAACTCGACTGGGCGCAGGACCGCCTGCGCATCCTGTCGGGCCTGTACGGCGTGCTGCGGCCGCTCGACCTGATGCAGGCCTACCGCCTGGAAATGGGCACCCGGCTGGAAAACGCCCGCGGCAAGAACCTGTATGCCTTCTGGGGCGAGCGCATCACCGACGAGTTGAACCGCCTGCTCGCCGCCGAGGCCGACGCCGGGCGTGAGCCGATCCTGTTCAACCTCGCCTCCGACGAGTACTTCAAGTCGGTGAAGCCGGCCAAACTCAAGGGCCGGCTGGTCAGCGCAGTCTTCGAGGACTGGAAGGGCGGCCGCTACAAGATCGTCAGTTTCTACGCCAAGCGCGCGCGCGGGCTGATGAGCCGTCATCTGATCCGGAACCGCATCGACGACGTCGAAGGGATCAAGCGTTTCGCTGCCGAAGGCTATGCCTTTGCCGCGGAGGCCTCGGACGAGGACCGGCTGGTGTTCCGCCGGCGCGAGGAATGAACGGGATGGGCGAAGTCGCCTCCCTGCGCATCGGTTCGTGCTTCGATTCCGGTGCGATCGAAGTCGTTTCCATCGACGATCCGCGTGACATCCGCCTGTGCCTGCGCGCCGACAATGCCGCCGAGTTCCGCCAGTGGTTCCATTTCCGCCTGACGGGCGCAAAGGGCAGGGCGCTGCGCCTGGTGTTCGAGAACGCCTCGCAGGCTGCCTACCCGGACGGCTGGCCGGGCTACCGCTGCGTTGCGTCCTATGACCGCCGCAACTGGTTCCGCATCCCCGCCACGCGCTACGAAGACGGCCAGTTGATCGTCGAGCACAGGCCCGAGCGCGACAGCGTCTGACTACGCTTACTTCGAGCCTTATTCGCACGAGCGCCATCTCGAACTGCTGGCCAGTGCCGAAGCCTCGCCTTGCGCCAGCCTGCATACCCTCGGGACTACGGTCGATGGCCGCGACATCGACCTCGTCACCGTCGGCCGCTCCGAGGCGGTACCGGTGTGGATCATCGCCCGCCAGCATCCGGGCGAGACGATGGCCGAATGGTTCGTCGAAGGCTTGCTCGAACGCCTGCTCGATCCGGCCGACGCGGTCGCCCGCGTTCTGCGCGAGCAGGCACGCTTCTGCATCGTGCCCAACATGAATCCGGACGGCGCGGTGCGCGGCAACCTGCGCACCAATGCGGCCGGGCGCAACCTCAACCGCGAATGGCGCGAACCCGATCCCGCCGCCAGCCCGGAAGTCTTCCTGGTCAGGGAAGAAATGCAGCGCACCGGCTGCGCGCTGTTTCTCGACATCCACGGCGACGAGGCGCTGCCCTACGTCTTCTTCTCGACCGCCGAGGAAGTGCCCGGTTTCACCGCTTTGGCTGCGCTCCAGCAGGCACGTTTCATCGAGGCCTTTGCCGCCGTCGCGCCCGATTTCCAGACGAAGGAGGGCTACAAGCCCGGCCGCTTCGGCGAGGAACTGCTGACGCTCGCCAGCAAATGGGTTGCCAACCACTTCGGCTGCGTGTCGCTGACACTGGAAATGCCGTTCAAGGACAACGCGAACCTGCCAGATGAAGAGTGCGGCTGGGATGGCGCGCGCAGCAAGCGCCTCGGTGCGGCGATGCTCGATGCGATCCTGTGCCACGTCGTGACGGACGCTGAACGAAGCGGCTGACGGAAGGCCGTGACTCCTTGGCGCCAGTGACGGGCCGCGTCCTGCTCGCCGGTTCAGGCGCGTTACAGCCAGCTCGCCCTGATTCCCAGCTCGTTCAGGATGGCTGCCGCGCAGGCGGTGCCCGAACGCACGGCGGACTCCAGGGTGGAGGGGTAGGGTGAATCGAGATAGTCCCCCGCCAGCCACAGCCCGCGCAGCGGCGTCCGCATGCCAGGGCGGAGAATGCCCGGCCGGCAGGCGATGGTGGCGCGCTTCTCGACGATGACCTGCGACCATTCCGGCGACGGCAGCCTGCGGCCCAGTTGCCGTTCCAGTTGCGCATGCGTGGCCAGGATCAGTTCGTCGCGGGGCAACGCCTCGTGTGGCCCGTGGGCGCTGATGACGCACGCGATCAGCCCTTCCGGGCCGCCGAGCTGGCCGCGGTCGAAAGCCCATTGCGCCGGGCTGGCGGTCAGTGTCGCGGTGGGGCCGCTGTCCAGCCCGATCATCGGCTCGGGCAGTTTCTGCCCTTTGCCCAGTGCCAGATAGACCGTCACGATCGGCTCGTGCTGCAGCGCATCGATCTGCGCGGCGAGGCGCTCGCACTGGCCGGTGGAGGCGAGCAGGGCGCCGGCGTGATAAGGCGCGGTGGCAAGCACGACATGCCGCCAGGGCTGGCTGCCGGGGTCGCCTTCGAGGCGGAAGCCGCCGTTGACCGGATGGATCGCCTCGATCGCGTTGCCGGTGCGCAGCTTGCCGCGCCGCGTGGCGAGATAGCGGGCCGCCGGCACCGGGAACAGTTCGGACAGGTCGACGCGCGGGATCAGTAGTTCGCTGTCGCTGGCCGAGGCGGCCAGGCTGTCGCGCAGCACGTTGGCGAAGACCTGGGCCGAAGCTTCGGCGGCCGGTGTGTTCAGCGCGGCGACGCACAGCGGCTCCCACACCAGTTCGACCAGCGTCGGCGTCTGTCGAGTTTCATGCAGCAGGCCGCTGACCGTCATCTCGGGCGGCAAACGGAAACCCTGTTTCTTGAGCCAGCGCATCAGGCGCAGCATCGCCAGCCGGTCCGCCCAGTTCAGGCCTTCGGCGCGCAGCAGGCCGACGGCCAGATGAAAAGGCGCGGGCAGCGCCGCCGCCTTCAGCTTCATCCTGCCCGGCACGTGCAGGGTCAGCGGCAGGTGGGCGAGCTGCTTGGGCGAGCAGCCGGTGGTGCGCAGCAGGCGGGTGAGTTCGGTGTAGGCGCCGATCAGGATGTGCTGGCCGTTGTCGACCCGCCAGCCGTCCTTGGCCACCACCCGCGCCCGCCCACCCAGCGTGTGCGAGCGCTCGAACACCGTGACATGCACGCCGGCGCGCGCCAGTTCGACCGCGCAGGCGAGGCCCGCGTAGCCGGCACCGATCACCGAGACGGTCGGCACGCTCATCCGCTCAGCCCTTGAACCAGGTGGTGCCGGCCAGCCAGACCTTGCGCAGCGGCGTCAGCGAGGTGCGGCGGTCCAGCACCTGGAAGCCGTCGGCGGCGATCTCGCGCAGCAGCGTGCGGTAGATCGCCGCCATCACCAGGCCGGGGCGCTGCGTCTTGCGGTCGATGTCCGGCAACTGGGCAAAGGCCTGGTCGTAGAAGCCTTCCGCACGCTCGGCCTGGAAAGCCATCAGTGCGCGGAAGGCGTCGGAGTGGCGTGCCTCGAGGATGTCCTTGGCCGGCACGTCGAAGCGCTGCAGGTCCTCGATCGGCAGGTAGATGCGGCCGCGGCGGGCGTCCTCGCCGACGTCGCGGATGATGTTGGTGAGCTGGAAGGCGATGCCGAGGTCGTGGGCGTATTTCAGCGTCTGGCGGTCCTGGTAGCCGAAGATCTCGGCCGCCAGCAGGCCGACCACGCTGGCGACCCGGTAACAGTAGAGCTGCAGGCCCTTGAAATCGAGGTAGCGCGTCTGCGACAGGTCCATCGCCATGCCGTCGATGATCTCCAGCAACTGCTCCTGCGGCAGCGCGAAGCGCGGCAATACGTCCTTCAGCGCATGGCCGACCGGATGGGTCGGGTTGCCGGCCCAGGTGCGCGCGACTTCCTTGCGCCACCATTCGAGCTTGGTCTGGGCCAGCGACAGGTCGTGGCATTCGTCGACGACGTCGTCGACCTCGCGGCAGAAGGCGTACAACGCGGTGATCGCCTGGCGCTTGTCGGGCGGCAGGAACATGAAGCTGTAGTAGAAGCTCGATCCGCTCTTGGCGGCCTTGTCCTGGCAGTAGTCGTGCGGATTCATGCGATGTTCCGGTAGTTCAGGGCGCGCCAGCCGAGGCGCAGCCAGTCGGGCCTGCCGAGCACCGGCCGGTGGCGGAAGACGTCGTGGCCGGCAGCTTCGATGCGTTCGAGGATGCGCAGGCCGCCGAGCACGATCAGGCGCAGCTCCCAGCCGACGCGGCCGGGCAGGGCCAGCGCCAGCGGCGCGCCGTCGAGCATCATGGCACGGGCGCGTTGCACTTCGTGGTCCATCAGGGCCCGGAAACGGTCGTCGCAGCGGCCGACGGCGATGCCATCCTCGCTGACCCCGAAGCGGGCCATGTCGTCCTGCGGCAGGTAGATGCGCTGCTTCTGCCAATCGACGCCCACGTCCTGGCAGAAGTTGATCAGCTGCAGGCTGGTGCAGATGGCGTCCGAGCGGCGGAGATTGTCCGGCGTCGCGGCGGCATACAGGTGCAGCAGCAGGCGGCCGACCGGGTCGGCCGAGCGCCGGCAGTAATCGCGCAGCTCGGCGAAGTCGCGGTAGCGGGTCTTGCCGACGTCCTGGGCGAAGGCGTCGAGCAGGTCGCGGAAAGGCTGCAGCGGCAGGGCGTGGGCAGCGATCGTCTGTCCCAGACGCGCGAACATCGGCGCCAGGTTCGCGTCGCGCACGGCCTCGCCGCGCGCACAGGCTTCCAGCGCCTGGCGGTAGTCGTGCAGCCGGGCCAGCCGGGCGACGGCCGGCGCATCGCCTTCGTCGGCGACGTCGTCGGCGCTGCGGGCGAAGGCATAGATGGCCTCGACCGGCTCGCGCAGGCGCGGCGGCAGCAGAAGCGAAGCGACAGGAAAGTTCTCGTAATGGTCGACCGGCATGCCTGGCGAAGAAGATGCGATGCCGCGTTGTGGGCAGGCGGCCCCACGCGGCTCGGCGGGCGGAGTATATACGCGAAATGCCGCCGTCCCCGGGACGTGCCGCAGCAGCGACGATGCCGGGGCTTCGTTTGGGCGCAGGGGATTCGTGGCGGCAGGGGCGACGATCCGCGTGGCTCTGCCGCAGCAATTTTGCCGACGCGATGACACAATCGGGGCTCCGGCTTCTCGATCCACTCTCATGCTCACTGCCCACGCCCTGCGCAAGACGCTTCCCGGCACCCCTCCACGCCTGCTCTTCGATGGCCTGGAATTGCAGGTCGAAGCTGGCGAGTGCGTGGCGATCGTCGGCGAGTCCGGCGCAGGCAAATCGACCCTGCTCAATTGCCTGGCCGGGCTGGAGCCCTTCGACGGCGGGCAGGTCGAGCTGGGCGGGCAACGCATCGACGGGCTGGACGACGACGCGATGGCGCGGCTGCGGCGGCAGGCCTACGGCTTCGTCTTCCAGGCCTTTCACATCCTGCCGCATCTGTCGCTGGCGCAGAACGTGGCGCTGCCGCTGTGGCTGTTGAAGGTCGATGAGCGCAAGGCCGATCGGCGCGCCCGGACCATGCTGGCGCGCGTCGGGCTGGAGCGGCGGGCCGACGATGCGCCGCATACCCTGTCCGGCGGCGAAATGCAGCGCGTGGCGATTGCGCGGGCGCTGATCCATGCCCCGAAGCTGGTGCTGGCCGACGAGCCGACCGGCAACCTCGACCCGGCACGGGCCGGCGAAGTGCTCGATCTGCTGCTCGGGCAGATCCGGGCCGGCAGCGCCGCCGGCGTGCTGGTGACGCATTCCCGCCTGGCCGCGAAACGTGCCGACCGGGTGCTGGAATTGGGGCCGCAGGGGCTGGCGGACGTCACGGAGCGCGTGTGAGCGCCGCCGCCCGGCCATCCGAAGGGGGCGCTCATCTTCCCGCGGGGAGGATGTCGCAGAGCGACAGGAGGGTAGTCCAGTGAGCCTGATGGGCGCGGCCTCGCGCCGGCTGTTCCTCGCCAGCCTGCTGCGCCATCGCCTGGCGACTGCGCTGTCGCTGCTGGCGATCGCGCTCGGCGTGGCGCTGGGTCTGGCGGTGCAACTGATCCACGGTGCGGCGATCGACGAATTCGGCCGCGGCCTGCGCACGCTGGCGGGCGAAGCCGACCTGCAACTGGTGGGACCGCGCGAGGGCTTCGACGAGGCCATTTATCCGGTGCTCGCCAGGCGCCCGGAGATCGCCGAAGCCAGCCCGGTGCTGCGCATCGAGGCACGGCTGCCGGGGCGGGAGGATACGCTGGAGATTCTCGGTGTCGACATGTTCCGTGTCGCCCGCATGCAGGCCTTGCTGCGGCCGCGGGCCGACCCGGCGCTGGGGGGCGGCGACGGCCGTCTTGCCGGGCTGCAGCCGCGCAACATCTTCGTGAGCGCGGATGCCCGTGCCCGCCTGGAGCTGCCGTCGCGCCTGGGCAACGGGGAGATGGCCGGGCCCGCGCTGCGGGATGGCGTGCTGACCGTCCAGTCCGGTGTCAGCGGGATCGAGCTGCGTCTGGCCGGCGAACTGCCCTTGAGCGGCACCGAACTGGCGGTGATGGACATCGGCGGTGCGCAGCAGGTGTTCGGACGCATCGGCGTGTTGAGCCGCATCGATCTCAAGCTCGCCCCGGGCCTGAGTGCCGAAGCCGCAGGTCTGGCGCTGTCGCCGCTGCTGCCGCCCGGACTGGCACTGCAGGTACCGGAGGCTGTGGCCGGCGAGGCGAGCGCGCTGTCGCGCGCCTATCGGGTCAATCTCACGATGCTGGCGGCCATTGCGTTGCTGACCGGCGCGTTCCTGGTGTTTTCCACCCAGGTGCTGTCGGTGGCGCGGCGACGGCGGGAATTCGCCCTGCTGCGTGCACTCGGCATGGAAAGACGCGAATTGCTGCGCGGGCTGCTGGCCGAAGGGGCGGTGCTGGGGCTGGTGGGCGGCGCACTCGGCGTGGCGCTTGGCCATGCGCTCGCCGCGCTGGCCTTCAGGCTGGTCGGCGGCGACCTGGGCGCAGGTTTTTTCCGCGGCACCCGACCCGAGCTGCAGTTCGATGTGATGCTTGCCGCCGGCTATCTGCTGTTGGGCGTTGCGGCCGGCGTCGCCGGCACCTGGCTGCCGGCCCGGGCCGCATCGCAGGTCGCACCGGCCCGGGCGCTGAGGGCAGGTGAAGCGCAGTACGCCGGCTTGCCGCATATGCGGAGACGCCTGCCGCTGGCGCTGCTGCTGGCGGCAGGCGCCGGGCTCGCCTGCATGCTGCCGCCGGCCGGCGGCATTCCGCTCGGCGGCTATGCTGCGGTGGCGTTGAACCTGATGGCGGCAGTGCTGTCCCTGCCTGCGCTGGCGCGGAGCCTGCTGCCGCTGCTGGGGCGGACGCGCTCGGTGATCTGGCGCCTGGCCCATGCCCGCCTGTCGGCCACGCCCGGCCAGGCCGTGGTGGCCGCTGCCGGCGTGGTCGCCAGCGTGGCGCTGGCATCGGCGATGGCGATCATGGTCAGCTCCTTCCGGGTGTCGGTGGATGACTGGCTGGCCCAGGTGCTGCCGGCCGACCTGTATGTGCGGGCTTCGAGCTCGGCGGCCAGCGGCTATCTGGATGACGATGCGCTCGCACGCATTGCCGCGGTGCCGGGCGTGGCTTCGGTGGATACGACACGGCTGCTGAATTTGCGGCTGTCGGACGAGGAGCCGGTGTTCAGCCTGCTGGCGCGCCCGGTCGACGGCAACTGGGGCTTGCCGCTGGTCGCGGGTTCGAGCGGACGCCCGGACGGCGGCAAGCCGGGGCAGAGCGGCTTGCCGCCGGCGTGGATTTCCGAAGCCGCCGTCGATCGCCTGGGGCTGGGCGTCGGCGACCGCCTGACGCTGCCGCTGGCCGGCCGCCAGCAGGGTTTTGTCGTAGCCGGCGTCTGGCGGGATTATTCGCGCCAGTATGGTGCGGCGCTGATCGAGCCGGCGGACTACCGCGCCCTGACCGGCGACGATCGCGTCAACGACGCCGCGATCCGGCTCGAGGAGGGGGCCGATGCCGGTGCGGTGGCCGATGCGCTGAACGCCCGCTTCGGCCCCGGGCGCCTGATCATCGCACTGCCGGGCGAAATCCGTGCCGCCACGCTGCAGATCTTCGACCGGACTTTCCTGATCACCTACCTGATGGAAGCGGTGACGGTGATGATCGGCCTGTTCGGCATCGCCACCACCTTCGCCGCGCTGGCCGGAACGCGCGAAGGCGAGTTCGGCATGCTGCGCCATCTCGGTTTCACACGCGGGGAGGTCGGACGCCTGATCGCAGCCGAAGGGGCGCTGACCGCCGGCTTTGGCGTGGCCTGCGGCTTGCTGGCGGGCGGGGCGATGGCATGGATCCTGATCGAGGTGGTCAACCGGCAGAGTTTCCATTGGAGCATGGACCTGGCCGTGCCGTGGGCTGCGCTGGCGCTGTTTGCCGCCGTGCTGGTGTCGCTGGCCTCACTGGTTGCACGGCTGGCCGGGGTGCGGGCGATGCGAGGGTCCGCGGTGCAGGCGGTGAAGGCCGACTGGTGAATGAGGCGGTGCAAGCGGGCGGAGCGGTTGGATGATACGTGTGAAGATGGTTGCAGGAGAGGGCAGGTGTCGATGCTGATACGACGTGCTGGGCAGTGGCGCGGTATCTGGAGGCGCTTCGGAGCGGACATCGCCCGACGCTCGCTGTGTGCGTTCGCCGTCGCCATCGCCTTGCTATCGTGCCTGCCACCGGAAATTCATGCACAGGATTCAGGATCCGCGCCGGCTGCCGATGGCTACCCGGCCGTGGTGCCGGGCAGGCCGCTGGTCTTCCCCGATGATTTCGGCGCCCACCCGGACTACCGTACCGAGTGGTGGTACATCACCGGCTGGCTGCGCGATGGCGCAGGCGCGGAGCGCGGTTTCCAGCTCACCTTCTTCCGGGTGCGCACCCTGATCGGCGAGGACAACCCCAGCCGTTTCGCGCCGCGCCAGCTCATCCTCGCCCATGCCGCGGTGGCCGATCCGGTGAATGGCCGCCTGCTCCATGCCGAGCGTTCGGCACGGGCCTGGCCCGGCCTGGCAGGCGCCGCGACCGGCCGGACGGACGTCGAGATCGATGGCTGGTCGCTGTCGATGGAACCGGAGGAGGGGGGCGAGACGGACGGGAGCAGTGGCGATCGCTACCACAGCCGCATCGAGACGGAGGAATTCGGCTTCGAACTGCGCTTCGACACCCGCCGGCCGCCCTTGTTGAATGGCCGCCAGGGTTTCAGCCAGAAGGCGCCGGACCCGCTCAACGCCAGCCATTACTACAGCCGGCCGCAGCTCGGCGTGTCGGGCAGCTTGCGCCTAGGCAGCGAGGTTCTGGACGTGGACGGCCATGCCTGGCTGGATCACGAATGGTCCTCGGAGATCCTGCCGCAGGGCGCGCGCGGCTGGGACTGGATCGGCATCAACCTGCATGACGGCGGTTCGCTGATGCTGTTCCAGATGCGCGATGGCGAGGGCGGTGCGATGTGGGCTTCCGGGACGCTGGCCGATGCGGCGGGCCAGGCGCGGACCTTCTCCCCCGACGAAGTGCGCTTCGAGCCGGTGCGGCACTGGACCTCTCCGCGCACCGGCACACGCTACCCGGTGGAGTGGCGCCTGCACCTGGCCGGTGGCCGCACGCTAGGCCTGCGCCCGCTGATGGACGACCAGGAGCTCGACAGCAGCGCATCGACCGGCGCGGTGTATTGGGAAGGGGCGGTACGCCTGTCCGAGCAGGCGGAAGATGGCAGCGAACGTGAAATCGGTCAGGGTTACCTCGAAATGACCGGCTATGCAGAGCGCTTGAACATGTAGCCGCCGGTTCGATGGTGCGATAATCCCGCCATTCGATCGCAGCGGAGCTTGATTTTGATTCTCGTGACCGGCGGTGCTGGCTTCATCGGTGCCAACTTCATCCTCGACTGGCTTGCCGGCGAAGATAGCAACGATGGCGAAGCCATCCTGAACCTCGACCTGCTGACCTATGCCGGCAACCTCGAGACGCTGGCCAGCCTGCGAAACGATCCACGCCATGTTTTCGTGCAGGGCGACATCTGCGACCGTGCCCTAGTCGACCGCCTGCTGGCCAGCTACCGGCCGCGTGCGATCGTGCATTTCGCCGCCGAGAGCCACGTCGATCGCTCGATCCATGGCCCGGGCGATTTCGTCCGCACCAATGTTGAAGGCACGTTCACGCTGCTCGAGGCGGCGCGTGCCCATCATGCGTCGCTCGATGCGGCGGAGCAGGCCGCTTTCCGTTTCCTGCACATCAGCACCGACGAGGTCTATGGCTCGCTCGGCGCCGACGACCCCGCATTCGCCGAAACCAAGGCCTACGAGCCCAACAGCCCGTATTCGGCCAGCAAGGCGGCCAGCGATCATCTGGTGCGCGCCTGGCACCACACTTACGGCCTGCCGGTGCTGACCACCAACTGCTCGAACAACTACGGTCCGCGCCAGTTTCCGGAGAAGCTGATTCCGCTGATGATCGTCAATGCGCTGGCGGGCAAGCCGCTGCCGGTGTATGGCGACGGCCTCAACGTGCGCGACTGGCTGTACGTCACCGATCATTGCGCCGCGATCCGCGAAGTGCTGGCGCGCGGCACGCCGAGCGAGAACTACAACATCGGCGGCTGGAACGAAAAGACCAATATCGACATCGTCCGCAGCGTCTGCGCATTGCTCGACGAGTTGCGCCCCTCGGCCGACGGCAGCCATGCACGGCTCATCACCCACGTCAGTGACCGCCCGGGGCACGATCGGCGCTACGCCATCGATGCCCGCAAGATCGAGCGCGAACTGGGCTGGCGGCCGGCCGAGACCTTCGATAGCGGCATCCGCAAGACGGTGCAGTGGTATCTCGACAATCCGCAATGGGTCACGGACGTGCAGAGCGGTGCCTACCGCGACTGGGTCGCGGCCAACTACGGCACGCGAAGGCAGGCGGCATGAAGATCCTGCTGCTGGGCAAGAACGGCCAGTTGGGCTGGGAGCTGCAGCGTGCGCTGGCGCCCCTGGGCGAGCTGGTCGCGCTCGACCGCCACGGCAGCGACGGCCTGTGCGGCGACCTGGAACGGCTCGATGCCCTGGCCGATACGGTGCGGCGCCTGGCACCGGACCTGATCGTCAATGCCGCCGCCTACACGGCCGTCGACCAGGCGGAAAGCGACGCGGAGCGCGCGCGCCGCATCAATGCGGAAGCGGTCGGCGCGCTTGCCGGGCAGGCAGCCGGACTCGGCGCACTGCTGGTGCATTATTCGACCGACTACGTCTTCGATGGCAGCGGCGAGCGTCCCTGGCGCGAGGACGATGCGCCGGCACCCTTGTCCATCTACGGCGCGACGAAGCTCGCCGGCGAGGAAGCAATCCGGACCAGCGGCTGCGATCACCTGATCTTCCGCACCTCGTGGGTCCATGCCGCGCGTGGCGGCAATTTTGCCCGCACCATGCTGCGCCTGGCGGCCGAGCGCGAGCGCCTGAGCGTCATCGACGACCAGATCGGCGCCCCGACCGGCGCGGAACTGATCGCCGACGTCAGCGCGCACGCCATTCGCCGCGCCATGGGCGATCGCAGTCTCGGCGGCACCTATCACCTCGCGGCGGGCGGGCAGACGAGCTGGCATGGCTATGCCAGCTTCGTCATCGACCGCGCCCGCAGCGGCGGGAAGACACTGGCGGTACGCGAGATCGTACCGATCCCGACATCCAGCTACCCGACCCCCGCGACCCGCCCGCTGAATTCGCGCCTGGACACCCGGCGCCTGCGCGAGCGTTTCAGGCTTCATCTGCCCGACTGGCGCGACGGCGTGGCGCGCATGCTGGACGAACTCGGCTGAAATCGGCCTCGATGCCGACCCACTTTTGACACATTGACTGGAGCCCCAACGACATGATCATCAAGAGCGTCATTCTTTCCGGCGGCTCGGGCACCCGGCTGTGGCCGGCTTCGCGCGAGAACCACCCCAAGCAGTTGCTGCCGCTGACCAGTGAGCGCTCACTGCTGCAGGAAACCGCGGTCCGTCTCGACGGCTTCGCCGGCGGCGAGGTTGACCACCGTCCGCTCGTCGTGACCAACGAGGAATACCGCTTCATCATCGCCGAGCAACTGCGCCAGATCGGCGTGCGTTCGCCGCAGATCGTGCTCGAACCCTTCGGCCGCAACACCGCGCCGGCGCTGACCCTGGCCGCGCTCGCGGCGCAGGAGGAAGGCGACCCGGTGCTGCTGGTGATGCCGGCCGACCACGTCATCACCGACCTTGCCGCCTTCCAGCAAGCCATCGCACAAGGCGGCAGCCTGGCTGCCGACGGCATGCTGGTGACCTTCGGCATCGTGCCCGACCGCCCGGAAACCGGCTACGGCTACATCCGCGCCGGCGAGGCTGTCGGCGGCGGGCGCGAGCTGGCCGAATTCGTCGAAAAGCCGGATCTCGACACTGCCCGGTGCTACCTCGACAGCGGTGGATACTTCTGGAACAGCGGCATCTTCATGATGAAGGCCTCGGTCTGGCTGCGTGCCATCGAGCGCTTCCGCCCGGACATGGCCAAGGCCTGCAAGGCAGCCTACGGCGGCCGCAAGCCGGATGCCGACTTCATCCGCGTGGACCAGGGCGCCTTCGAGGGCTGCCCGAGCGATTCGATCGACTATGCGGTCATGGAACATCTGGCCGGCACGCCGGAACTCGGCAAGGGCGTCGTCGTGCCGATGTCGGCAGGCTGGTCGGATGTCGGCGCCTGGGACGCGCTGTGGGCCGTGTCCGGCAAGGACGAGGCAGGCAATGCCAGCCGAGGCGAAGTGCTGTTCGAGGGCTGCCGCAACACCCTGGTGCACTCGAATGACCGGCTCGTCGCCGCGATCGGCTGCGAGGACATGATCGTCGTCGAGACCCCCGACGCGGTGATGGTTGCGCACAAGGACCGCACCCAGGACGTCAAGAAGGTCGTCGCCCGTCTGAAGGCCGAAGGCCGTAGCCTGACGCAAAGCCACCGCAAGGTCTATCGCCCCTGGGGCTGGTACGACTCGATCGACGAAGGAGAGCGCTTCCAGGTCAAGCGCATCGTCGTCAATCCAGGCGCCAAGCTCAGCCTGCAGATGCACCACCATCGTGCCGAACACTGGATCGTGGTCAAGGGCACGGCCGAAGTCACCAACGGCGAACGCGTCTTCCTGCTTGCGGAGAACGAGTTGACCTACATCCCGCTGGGGCATACGCACCGGCTGGCGAATCCGGGCAAGGTGCCGCTGGAGATCATCGAGGTGCAGTCCGGCAGCTATCTCGGCGAAGACGACATCGTGCGTTTCGAGGATACCTACGGGCGCAGTTCGTCGTGAAGAAAACAGCCGGGTTGTTGCAACAGCAACAGCCCGGGAGTGGTGGTGCGGGGGAAGAGACTCGAACTCTCACGCCTTGCGGCGCTGGAACCTAAATCCAGTGCGTTTACCAATTCCGCCACCCCCGCATGAGGCAATGCCCGTGAAGCGGGGCGCATTATACATTGTCTTCCAACGCTGCCTTGGGTCGGTCAAAAACAGGGGGGGGCTGTGGCCCGCTGTGGGGCGGCAACTGAAGAAACGGCACGAGTGCCCGCAGCGTTTTTCAGCTGCCAGTGCTAGTCCATGAAGCTGCATTCCAGCTCTGACATGCGTTCACGCGTCCAACGGCGTTCGTCGGTTAGGCGCTGAGTGGATCGTTGCCGGGCTTGTGCGTCGATCTGTCGGATACGTGTCCGGAGTTGGGCGCAGTTGGGATGTTCAATCTGTTCGCTGGCGCTTGAGCCGACCATTGCCACGCGCGGTCCGCTCGGCTCCGGATGTGCTGGTGCTGCACGTTGGGCCTGCTGTACGGGGTGACGCGGCACGACAGACAGGGTGCCTTGCACCGTTGCCTGCAGGCCGTCCTCGCACTTCACTCGGAACCCATCAACTCGTCTGGAAGCGAGTCGAAAGAAGAACCAGGAAAGCAGTCTTGATCCTGCGGAGCCTGTTCTTTAACTTTACATAATACAAACCCCATTTGCATAAGCACGCGAAGGGGCTGTCATTGCGGCGTGGGCGATGCTTGACCAGTAGGCTGCACGCTTCTCGTCTTTTTCCCGTTCGGCGTTCGCTTGGGCGATGACCCGCAAGGGGTCGATTTCCAAAATTTCAGCAATTCGGGCGGCGGTGTAGTCGTCCATGACGCGCTCGCCGCTCTCATATCGGGACATAGCGGCGCGTGTTACGCCAAGGCGTGTGGCCATTTCGGCGCTGTTCTCGGCACCGATACGTTGCTTTGCAGCGGCAAGGTATTCCGTTGTGTTCATGTCGCAGTCCTCCTAGTTGCGTGATCCTAGTGTAGCTGTTACCGCTTGACAACTTTGTCACCGGTCGGTAACAATCCTCTTCAGTTACCAGCCGGTGACGAAAATAAAGGGGTTCTCAGATGGTTACGGAGAAGGAAGGCGCCGCACGGCTTCGTTTCACCTGCACGGGCTATCGGGCGGGTTTGGCGCGTTTTGTTAGTGGAAACGCGCGCGCGCATTGCTATCGAATTGAGGCTGATCTTGGTGACGGCGAGGCTTTCAAAGGCTGGGTGCGCTCGAAGGTGGTTCTTGATTTCGGTGAGTGGGAAGGTGATGTGCTCTGCCGTGATGGTGTTCCGTCGATGGTTTTCACGGCGGAGCTGGTCGAGTCGGTCTATGCGCGTTCGGGCAAGCGAATCACGGTGTATTCGCCTATTTCGTAGCCTTGTGATGTGGCGGTGTCGTGGGCTTCGTCCTCGGATTCGAAGGTTTCGGCCTTACTGATGTGGGGTGTCCATGCGATGTCGCCGTCTTCTCCTGGCCTTGCGTACTGATTTTCCATTTTGATGACGTAGGGCATGGGTGCCTCCTTGCTGAAAAATTCTGAGTCTATCAAGCATGTCGAGTAGCCGTATCCGCTCATGGGGCGATCAGCGCGAATGCAATCCATCCGGCCGCAAGAGTGAAGAAAGTGGCGATGGAGTAGATGTCGGCTTCGCCTTTGGTGATGCCTCTTTGCCTGATGAAGAGGTGGAGCGCGCTTGCCGCTACTGCGGCTATCACGATTCCGACCGCAAGAGCCTGGAAGGTCTGAGTTGGTATCGACGTTTCGTGCATAGCGATGTGTTTTTCCTGTGGAGTCGTCGTTATCCGACGGTCCACTGGTTTCTGGGGATGTATTTCCCGTGGTTCATGTTCTGCGCGGGTTTCGCGCTCGGTGCTGCAGACATTCTGCGCCAGCTTGAAGGGGTTTTGTAATGGCACGTCTTCGTCACCCGTCACCGTCTCCCAGCGAGCTTGAAGCGTCTGCACGTCTGACGGCTGAGGACTTTGCGCGCATCTCGTCGGGGGCGGTTTCGGCGCCGGCCGTGCGGGGCGAGGGACGAGACACGGACGGCCGGCGCCGCATCCCCCCCACAGTAAAACGGGGGGAACATCGGTGGGGAGAGCCCATCATCCCCACGGGCTATGTCGATCTGGTCTTGTCTGATCGAACGGTCAAGCAAGTCGTGAAGCGTACAGGTCTGAACGGCTCGGCGGCGTTCATCGACTGGATCAACTTCACGGTGCATGAAACCACGGCATCGAACTTCGATACCGGGATGCAGATTACGGATCGTGATCTCATGGTCGTGTTCTCGGCCGAACTGGAACGCATCCTCGGTTACGGCATCACCCGCCAATGTGATCGGGGTCGGAACTTCTATCACCAGTCGTATGAGCTCGGCGAGGGCTTCGGTTTCGTCTGCCATGGGGGCCAGCGAAACACGGTCCTCGTGATGATCAATGGCTCGGGCCTCGCGGCTGCAGCTGCGGGGTGGCAATACCGCCTGCAGCACTTCCTAGAAATGGTTGCCGTCAATCCGAAGCTCACACGGGTGGATGTGGCGCACGACTGCTACCAGGGCGAATACACCGTCGATCAGGCTGATGCCGATTATGACGATGGTGGATTCCGCCTACCGAAGTCGCCAAGTAATCCGGACTGCGAGCATCGGGGCAACTGGAAAACGATCAACGGTAAGGGCAGGTCGTTCTACGTCGGCCAGCGCACAAGCGGCAAGTTTCTCCGTGTTTATGAAAAGGGCAAGCAGCTCGGCGACAAGGCGTCACCCTGGGTGCGGGTGGAGCTGGAACTGAAGAGCGTGGATCGTGTGATTCCGTTCGACATCCTGATTAACCCGGGATGCTACCTCGCGGGTGCATACCCGGCACTCAACTGGATCGACGAAGAGCAAAACCGAGTCCGGACCATTCGAGAAGAAAAGGTCTGCACGCAAGTCAAAAAAGAAGAATGGATTACGCGTGTGGCGGGTGCTGACTTGGCGCTTCTGGTTTATCTCGAAGAGGGTGAAACCGAACAGGAAAAGGCATTCAACCTGATTCAGCGAATTAAGGATGAAAGCCGTCTGCCCAAATGGGCGCTTATTCCTGCTGCGGACCTCTGCGCGGGCTTTATCCATGATGCCGCATATACGTCCGATGCGGGCAACATCACCATGACGGACGATTTTGAAAGGTTGATCGAACAATGAAATTCACCACGAAAGCCACTATCACCGGCGCCAAGATGTTCAAGGATTCCATCGATGGTCAAGCCTTCGATCAGACCACGCTCTATGTCCAGATCGGCCTGGACGAAACGAAGGGCACCGCGAAAGGTTTCGCAACGCAGGCCTTCGGTTGGGGCACCTCGGACGAATACCAGAAGATCAAGCATCTTCCGTTCCCGTTTGAGGCTGAAGTTGAAATGGAAGTCGTCACGACTGGCAAGCAGCAAAAGCAGCGCGTCGTCAGTATCAAGCCGGTCGCTGCGGTGAAGGGTCAGAGCGCAGCATGAACGCCATCCGCTCGGCCTACGTGATTCAGGACAGGCGGTCTGGTCTTTTCCTGTCTGAGGAATTGGGCTTCGTCGTGTCGTTCGCAAAGGCCGGGCGGCTCTATGACATCGATGAGGCTCTGGATACCGCATTCGACCACTTTGATCCGGGTGAATTCGAGATTCATGAGTTTCTTGAAAGGGAGAAGTGGTGATGGGAAGTATTGAGGATGATATTGCGGAAATGCAGTCGCGTATTGAGGAGTGGCGGTCGCGGCTAAGTGAGATTGAATCCGAGGCGGAAGAGTTGTCGGGATCGATTGAGGACGCGGAGTCTTACATTGCCAGTCTTGAAGAGTTGTTGCCGTAATGCTTTGCGTTGATATTTCTTCGGACGGATCGGTTTATGTGGTTGATCCTCAACCGGCTAATGCGGCGGGTTGTGGTTACGTTTTAGTTAGCGGTGAGTCGGTTGTTTCGTCGCCGTTCGCGCTGACACCCGAGCATGGTGCTCAGATCAGTACAGCAATTGTGATGGTTTGGGCGCTTGCATATGGCTTCCGGGTAATTGCTCGGATGTCTCAATCTAATGTTGAAAAGGAGTATTAAAAATGGATGTCGCCGATATCGTTACCGCCATCGAAGCCCTTTCGGTTCCGATTGCCGCCGTGGGTGGCGCGGTTCTCGTGATTCACTATGGAGCGAAGGCGTTCAGCTGGATTCGTAAGGTGGGCTGATCGTGTAGTTTGAACGGGGTGCAGAACTTGGTGGATGCCGGGTTTTGCACCCCGTTTCTTTTTGGAGGATTCCGGAAATGGGCGGGGAATTCGTGATCATCGCAGCGCTGGGGGCGGCATGGCTAATTTTTACCGCGTGATTTGGTTTCTGGTTGGTGCTTTCATATCTGCGGCGCCGATGCTGGCTTTTGCGGATTACAGGCCTAATACAGTTTGGAAGGCTTCTACTGGGGATCCGAATGGCTATCCGAGCGCTATTCGTGCGTGTAATCCCCAGAATAGGCAGGATATTGAGGTTAGGAATTTAACGTCATCTCGTGGTGATTGTTGGACCATTGCAAATAAACCTCCAAATTACGCTGCCAATGCTTATTATCTTGGTGTGTGGGTATATATCGCCAAGGAATGTACTTATGGTGGATCGTTGAATGGCGCTCAGAATATGTGCGTTAATGTTCCGGATTGTCCGAATGGGCAAGTTCGCAATGCGACGACGGGGCGGTGCGAGGTGCCTCCGCCGCCGACATGCGATGCAAGTAAAACGATTGGTCACGAAGGGTCTATTTATACTGGCACTTGCTTTGGTGGGTGTGGTTATAAAGCTTCTGCATCAGTAAACACTCAGTTTGGTTCTGAATATTATGGCCCGCTGGTAGGTACTGGGCAGAGTTGTGAAGTGGGCGAGGGTGAAGGCGAGCCAGAGGAAACACAGGATTGCACTCCGACTGGTGCGCCGCCTGATTGTTCTGCAATTAATGGCAGTCCTTATTATCAATGCGGTGTTGGTTGGACGTGTATCGCTAAGCAGGAATGTCCCGGTAGTGGTGAAGTTTGGACAGGTCGGGTTTGCAAGAAGCGGGCGCCGTGCGATCCGGGATGGAGCATGAATTCGATTGGACAGTGCGCGAGGGACGACGACGGTTCGGGCGATGGCGGCGACGGTGGTGATGATGGTGGTGGTGGCGACACCGGTGGCGGCGACGACGGCGGAGGGAATGACGGCGGCGATACAGGCGGCGGGGATGATGGTGGCGGCGGTGATACGGGCGGCGGTGACGATGGATCGGGCTCAGGCGGTGGCGGTGGTGATGGTGGCGGTTCTGGCGATGGTGGCAATGGTGGTGACGGTGGCGGAAATAATTCCGGTAATGGTGACGGGAATGGTAATGGTGATAATCAAGGCAATGGTAAATCTAAATGGGGGGCGTCGTGTGGTGGAAATGTTATGTGCCAGGGCGATGCAATCATGTGTGCAATTGCGAGAATGGATCATGAAAGGAAGTGTCGTGATCGGGCGATTGAAAACGATGCGGAATCGGTGGCTTCAGGCAATCGGTACATGGGCGCAGCAAAGGGCATCAGCGATGAAGATGCTGCGCGCGCACTGAACAAGGATGGGGCAGGGGATTTTGATTTAGGTGAAGAATGGGAAAAGAATCAGAAGGAGTGGGTTGATGCGCCGGTGGCTGCTGCATGTATTCATATTGATCCGATAGAGGTGCTCGGCGCAACGATCGATATTGACGCTTCGCCGCTCTGCTCTGTCGCTGATTTTGTGCGTGTGCTTCTGCATATCATCGCGTACATGAATCTGATTCGTCTTGTTGTGAAGGAATAAGAAAATGGCGCTGCCCCTCGTTGTCACAGCCGGTATCGGCGCGTTGCTCTCGGGTCTGATTGGTGCGGTGGTCAGTAATGCCGGCCGGATTTTGGTTGCTTTTGGCATTACGTTTATTTCGGTCAAGGGTATCGAAACCGTTGTGAGTTTCATGATTCAGGACATTGCTCAAATCAGTGCTGCTTTTAACTGGTCTGGCGGTTCGGGCATGGGCCATAACTTTGCCGCTGCAATGATGCAGCTAGCGGTATATGCGGGCTTGTTTGACGTGATTAATATTCTGATCTCCGGCTATCTTTCTATCGCATCGCTCAGGATGTTCCGAACTTACGTGGGGCGCCTGAAATGATTTATCTGAATACAGGCTTGCCCGGTGCAGGGAAAACGCTCTACACGCTCGATATTGTGCGTGATCGCGCGATCAAGGAACAGCGCACCGTTTATTATCACGGCATCGAAATCCTGAAGCCCGAGCTGTACGAAGGCTGGATTGAGTTGGAGGATGCAGAGAAATGGTATGAGTGTCCGGATGGTGCCATCATCGTCCATGACGAGTGCCAGGGTACGTACAGGACACGCGGCGTGGGTGCTCAAGTGCCGCGCCATGTCGTGGAGTTTGAGACGCATCGTCATCGTGGATTCGATATCTACCTGATCACGCAGGCACCGACGTTGATCGACTCGAATGTGCGTCGGCTTACGGGAGAGCATCGGCATTTGGTGCGCGGCATGGCGCCGAAGGTGGCGACCGTTCATTTCTGGGCGCAAGTTAAAGAGGATTGCCATAAGTTCAGAAGCGGCAGCGAACGGTCGAGCTACGTGTATTCGGCTAAGATCATTGGCAGCTACAAGAGCGCCACGATTCATACACACAAGACTCGTGTTCCGAAGGCGGCGATTTTCTTGGCGCTGGTGCCTTTGATTCTGGCGGGTTTGGGCTACGTGTTTTATGCTTGGTTCGGTGGCATTGGTGGCGACCGGGTCGAAACCGATGCAGTGGCGCCATCTGTAGAGGCTCGGCAGCTACGTGAAGCCAAGCGAGATACTGAGCTGCCGCCGGATTTGCTGGCTGGATGGGTAGAGGCGCGCGTGCCGCGAATCCCGGGCCTGCCGCATACCGCGCCGATTTATGATGAAGTCACTAGGCCGACGACAGCGCCAGTGCCTGCGGCGTGCATTGAATGGCGCGGGAAGGGTTGCAGGTGTTTCACTCAGCAGGGCACGCGGATGGACGTGCCGGGAGCGATGTGCGTGGAGTTCGTCGAGCGCGGCTACTTCGTGGATTTCGACTTAGCGCGTCGTGACGGTCACGAAAAATCTAGCGGCTCATGAAGCTGCATTTGAGTTCGGACATGCGGTCCGTTACTTTGCGGCGTTCATCTGTGAGTTTCTGAGTGGATCGCTGGCGGGCCTGAGCGTCGATGCTCTCAACCTGCTGCCGCAGGGATTTGCACGATGGGTGCTCGGGCTTGCTTTGGGCGTGAGTGGCGCTTGATGCGAGAGCGGCGATGATGATGGCGAGGGCGTGTGTTTTCATGCCCGGATGATAGGTTTTGCTGTTACATCTCCTATGTGACGTATGTCACAGCTTGGGTTACGGCACAAGTTTGATGATCGCGGCCACGGCGGCCATGCCTGCGAAGATGGCGCCAAGCGTCCAGCGTTGCATCTCTGCGATGGCCTTGATCATGTCGGCCTTGAGTTCGGCGCCGTCCCGCTTCGTGAAGAGTTGTTCAGCATGAAGTGAGAATCGTTGGTCGATGGCCTTTGTTACGGCTTCGGCGGCGGCGGTGGCTTTCTCGTCATCAACCCCGGCCGACTTCAAAGCCTGAAAGATGGTGAGTTCAACGGATGCGGACATGGTGTTCTCCTGTTGCGTTGCGGTTAGTCTAGCATCAGCACAGTGCGGTTCCGATCTTCCACAGATCGGCCGTGCCGAAGTAGGGCATCGCCACATCGCGCAACATACGCCCGGCGCGGGCTGCACCGTCCGGGCTGTTGCGGTCGATCAGGCGCAGTGCTTCGGCCAGCATCCTGCGCGCCTTTCTGATTGCGCTGGCTGGTGTCATTTTCGGTACGGTCTTGTTGATGATGCCGGTCATGTCGTCCAGCGCGAGGGCGAGCTGACGGGCCAGGAATTCAGCGGATTTGCGAAGGGCGCGCGGGATCATGGCTCTGTCCTCAGAAACCTTGCTTTGTCAGTTCGGCGGTTATCGTTTTTGCAACGATGTTGGCTTGCTCGTTGGATAGCGTGCCGGCGATGGCTTGCATTGCTTGTGCTGCGGCCATCGCTTTGGCGAAGTCGGAGCGTAGTTCGCGCACGGCTCTTGTTTCGCCAGACTCGGCGAAGCGTCTGTAAATGTTTGCCCATTCTCCCCACGTGGGCTTCATGTCGATGTATTCCATGATGGTTTTCCTCCTGACCGGGTTCCTAGATTCGGAGCCGATCGTTTGATCTTCTCCGGTTGTCACAGCTTCGGCTGAGTCCTACCGTACTTCCTGAGTTCGTCGCCGTGAGCGTGGTGGCACCCCGGGACGGCAGAACGTCAAGGGCGGGGCCGTTCCCGTTCATTTCACCCTTGACGGGCTGACGGCCCGGGGTGACAACAAAGCGAAGGCGACGAACGAAGGGAGTGCGGTAGGACGGTGAAGCGGCGATGACCGGAGAAACCCGGCCGGTAGGCCCTCGGGGTGTACCATCCCCCTGTTGCGAGTCCCCTCGGGGGACCGGCCCCGAGAGGGGCGCCCCAGAGGGGTCGGGGTCAATCATCTGACTGCTGAAGGAAGAAGCGGGACTGGATGCTGCTGCGAGTCGGGAAAGTCGTCTCACTGGCGGGCGCCAGCGCCAGACGAAACCGGGATGTGTTTCAGGCGGTCAAGCGGTCCAGCATTGCACCGAACCGGGATTCCAAAATCAACTGCCTGCGGTACCAGTCGGCGCGTTCCTCGGCTGCATCCTTGTCGGCCGTGGCGCGCTCGGCGTCGAGCTCGATGCGGGACAAATTATGTTCAAGGATATCAACCTGTTGGCAGCGCCAGAACATTGCTTTCAGCTCACCGCACGAGAACGGCCGGCGCCAGGCTGGATGCTGCAGGCCATCGGCTGCCAGGCTGAAACCTTCCCACTCGGAACCCAGCAACTCGGCCAGGTCGAGAACCTGGCCTTGTCGAAGGGAACCGGGGCGTGGCTTCGCTGCTGGCATGGGTCGGCACTCTAGGCCATCTGTAAGCGCGTCGAAGGAGTGAGAAGAGCCAGGAAAGCAGCCTTGATCTTGCGGATCCTGCGTTTCCACGTTGACATAATACAAATTATCGCGTTTTTGTGAATGCTCTGAAACGATGTCTGTGGGGCCGCCTCGTTTCGACGCCCGGCACGAAAATTCAGTGCTCAAGCGTGAACAGCGTCATGGATTGCACCTGAACGTCTGGCTACCATGTCTCTCATGAAAACCAACGTTCTGGTCACGCTCGCAGCATTGATCGTGTTTCTCGGCATCGTCTCGCTGTTGCTGTTTACCAGCAAGGTGCCGACGCATATACGCATCCAGCCCACTCAAGTGTCTGGGGCTACAACACCTTCTACGCCGGATTCCGTTGCACACAATTGAGAGTCGAGATGGCCATCGGCCGTTTCTTCGATCGTTTAGTACATTTAGTGCAGCAACGAACCGACCTCAGTGACCTGCCATCTCAGGAAACAGCACGTCGGTGAACCCGAAGCGGGTGAAGTCGCTGACTCGCATTGGATACAGAATCCCGACGAGATGATCGCATTCATGCTGTACCACTCGGGCGTGGAAGCCTTCTGCTTCCCGCTCAATGGGCGTTCCTTGGGGATCGAAGCCTCGGTAGCGGATGCGCTGATGACGTGCCACAACACCGCGCAGTCCAGGGACTGACAAACAACCTTCCCATCCCTCCTCCATTTCGCCATCCAGCGGTGTGATCTCCGGGTTCAGCAGGATGGTACGCGGCACTGCAGGTGCATCAGGGTAGCGCTCACTACGCTCGAAACCGAAGATCACCAACTGAAGATTGACGCCGATCTGAGGAGCAGCCAAGCCGACACCACCATTTGCGCTCATGGTATCGAACATGTCTGTAATCAATGCCTCGAGCTCCGGTGTCCCAAACGATGTGATGGGGGCGGCTGGTTCAAGCAGGCGGGGGTCGCCCATGCGTAAAAGCGTGCGAGTAGCCATGGTCTTCAGTAGCCATTTGTCGGAATATTTTACACTTGTGCTGCGATTTTTTTGAAAAAGTCATAGAAGTTTTATTTACTTCAACTATTTACTCCAGTTGGTGTGAATATTGCTTTAGAATGATTTGCGACCTTCACGTTGCGACGACGTTAACCCTTCGCACTCTGGCCATACGCCAGCCGTGACGTACAGACAGGAATCATTCATGAAGAAAACGGCCTTCATCGCTGCTACCGCGGCACTTGCCACCTTCAGCACTGGAGCATCGGCTGCTTACGTAAGCCAAGTCAATAGCCTCACAGGCAATTTCGGCATTACCGGGTTTAACACCAATCCGAACGAATACAGGATCAGCTTCACTGGTCTTCGTGGGGGCGGCGTAGTCAACACCGGCCCGAGTGGGAATTATGAAGTGAGCGTCGGCCCCGGCTCGCTGGGAAGCGGTGCTACAGTCACCACCTCTGTTAACGGCCGTGATGAGTCTCGGACGACGAACAACGTCATTTCCTTGTTTACCGGCAGTGCAAATCTCAACGGCCTGCCCGTAGGTGAGCGCCCCCTGGTTTTTGGCAGCGGAGCAATCAGTTCGCCCATCACCGTCGATTTCAGCGGCAATTATGATGGTGCTGCAACCAAGGGTATTCTCGGTTTCCTGAGCCTCCTGCTGGGGGTTTCGTTCGGTGATCAGTACGGCGATGGTGATGTCAGTATCACAGGCAGGATCACCGATACATCCGTGGAACTGGCTATCACTGAAGATGCTGGTGGCTGGCGTGGAGCCGGACAGCTCCTTAAGGATCTCTTCGGCACCCTTCCCAACGGCGCCCCCAATGATGCCATTGGTGGCACATTCACCATCGACAACCTGGCAATTACTGCAACCCAAGTTCCGGAGCCTGCCTCCCTTGCTCTGCTGGGTCTGGGCATGGCTGGTCTCGCAGCGGTCCGCCGTCGCAAGAAAGCTGCCTGATCGAGCCGTTTCAGTAACATCCCGAAACCGACATCCTCGACAGAGGGTGTCGGTTTTTTTACGCTAGCGCAATGTTCGAAAAGATACTCATCCTTTGCACGGGCAACATCTGTCGAAGCCCGCTGGCTGAAGCGCTGATCCGCGACCGAGCCCAGGCCAGGGGCAAGAAGGTTCTCGTCCGATCTGCCGGTATTGGTGCGCTTGTCAATCACGCTGCCGACAAGACTACTCAGGAAGTGGCTGGTCTGCACCAAATTGATCTAAGCGTCCATCGGGCGCAACAGCTCAATCTTGAGTTTGACGCGCTGGGCCGATCTCATCCTTGGCATGGAAAAGCATCACCTCGACTTCACCAACAACCTCGACCCGACCACACGCGGCAAGACCTTCCTGCTCGGCCACTGGACCAAGGCAGAAGTGCCTGACCCCTACCGTGAGCCTCGGGAAGCCCACCAACTGGCTTACGACATCATTTCCGAAGCCGTCAACCAATGGGTTGCCAGGATTTAAGGCCGCCCTCCTCCACGGGAACCTTCTACTCATGGCTGAAACACAAATTGGCGTGCTCCCTGCCCTGCTGCTGGCTGGCGGTGTTGCATTTGCAGGTTTTCAAGTAGGAAAGGGCATCGAGCACTTTCGCATGGCCGATCGCAGCATCACCGTCAAAGGCCTTGCCGAGCGCGATGTCAAAAGCGATTTTGCCGTCTGGACCCTGAGTTTTCGCCGTGCCGCGGATGAGTTCAGTACCGTCCAGCAGGCATTGACTGCAGATCGCGAGCAGATCGTGTCCTTCCTGCACAGCCAGGGGTTCGAGGATGCCGAAATCGAGATACGTCCGCTACAGGTGCAGGATCTTCTCGCACGCGAATACGGCCCTGAGCGCGTCGCCCTGCGCTTCAATGGCCAGGGACAGATTACGGTGAAATCTGCCCGGGTCGATGCCGTCGCCGCAGCCTCGAACAAAGTCGACCCTCTGATTGCTGCCGGTATTCAACTCGGCGGAGATGGCCAGGGGGAATGGCCGCGCTATCAGTTGCGCGGCTTCAACGACATCAAGCCCTTGCTACTGGAAGAGGCGACACTCAGCGCACGTGAGCAAGCCAGCAAGTTCGCCGCCGATGCCGGCGCTCGACTCGGGCAGCTTAAAAGCGCGAACCAGGGCGCCATCCGCATTCTGGACGACGACGGCAGCGATATGGACAGCTCGCGTACCATCGGCAAGCGCTTGCGCGTTGTCAGCACCTTCGAATTCGGACTGGAATGAAAAGTCAGCAAGCGGGCCCGCTTGGCCCGCTTGCTCATCCCTTCGGCTTCTATCAGACACGCCCCACGCTGTAGTACGACCACCCGTCTTCGCGGAGACGAGGCGGCGAATACAGATTCCGCCCATCAATCACGATCTTTTCCTTCAGGCGATTCTGCATTTCATCGAAATCGGGTGCACGGAATTGCTGCCATTCCGTGCAAATGCAAAGCGCATCGGCTCCTTCGAGTGCAGCATACTTGTCGCGCGCCAATTGAAGGTCATCCCTGGCACCGTAAATACGCCGGGTCTCTTCCATCGCCACCGGATCAAAAGCGCTGACCTTCGCGCCCGCAGCCCAGAGTGCGTCGATCAGGGTCCGGCTGGGGGCTTCGCGCATATCGTCGGTGTTGGGTTTGAAAGCCAACCCCCATATGGCAATCGTCTTGCCCGCCAGATTCTCAGCGCCGCCAAAATGACGAGCGAGCTTCGAGAACAATACTCCTTTCTGGCGATTGTTTACGGCTTCCACCGCCTTGAGAAGAGGTGCTTCGTAGCCGATTTGATCCGCCGTGCGACCCAGTGCCTGCACGTCTTTCGGGAAGCAGCTGCCCCCATAACCGCAACCGGGGTAGATGAAATGATAGCCAATGCGCGGATCCGAGCCGATTCCTTTGCGGACCTCTTCGATATCGGCGCCCAGAATTTCCGCCATGTTGGCCAGTTCATTCATGAAGCTGATCTTGGTGGCAAGCATTGCGTTGGCCGCGTACTTGGTGAGTTCCGCGCTGCGCACATCCATGAACACCGTACGTTCATGGTTGCGATTGAAGGGCTCGTATAGCTCGCGCATCAGTGCACGAGCCTTGTCCGCTTCGCTGCCGATGATGATCCGATCGGGTTTCAGGAAGTCACCCACCGCCGCCCCTTCCTTGAGGAATTCAGGGTTCGAAACCACGTCGAAAGGCAAATCAGCTCCACGTTCGGCGAGAACGGCTGACACGCGCTCGCGCACCTTGTCGGCAGTGCCTACCGGAACGGTAGATTTATTGACGATGACTTTGTAAGCCTGCATATGGCGAGCCACGCTTTCGGCGACGGCAAGCACGTATTGCAGATCAGCGGAGCCATCCTCGTCCGGCGGAGTACCCACTGCGATGAACTGAATCTGCGCATGGGCAACGCCCCGTGCAATATCCGTGGTGAAGGCAAGCCGCCCTTCGGCGACATTGCGTGCAACGATGGCCTCCAGGCCCGGCTCCCATATTGGTAGCTTGCCTTGATTGAGCCAATCTATTTTTCCCTGATCGATATCGAGGCAGACGACGTTATGCCCTACTTCCGCAAGGCATGCGCCGGTTACCAGGCCTACATAGCCTGTGCCAAAGATAGACAGTTTCAAAATGCTCTCCTTTAAAGAAGCAAAGGGTGAAGGGGAAACTCAAGCCATCAGGATGCGTGCCAGTTCCGCGTCGAACTGCACAGGTTCGAACGCAAGATTTCCATTGGCAGGCAGAAAGGTCAATTCGCCGAAGTAGATTCGATCCTTGACGATGTAGAAATCCACTCGGACAAAGCGAAAAGGTTCCGACAAAGCCTGGGCAAGCCCGACGAGCTCATTCAGACCCTTGGGGCGTTCAATATCGGCGCCGCTTGGAAAGCCTACTCTTCTAATTTCGAGCCTGTTCCACTCAGAGTCATAGTAAGCCTGTCTGAGTACGCCCTGATCCCGATCGGAGATGACCTGGATCATTTTAACCGCACCGTGGAAGCAATATATCTTGTAATCCAGAAGTGACGCCCGAATACCGTCATCGAGAAATTTCTCTGCAAAAATCCTATTTTTGACCTCTTTATACTGAGGCTCCCGGGTCAGGCGGTAATAGTCCGAACTCAGCCATTCCCTGGCTATCGATCTTATTTTTCTTTCTTGTGCTTTGTGCTTGTCGGTAACGATGAAATTCGAGCCGGAGCCGTTATTGAGCTTCAACACGAAGCGATCGGGCAAGGCACTCAATTCGATCGAATCGGCATCATCGTAGACATGAATGATGTCATTCAGATAACTCTGCCCGATGGTCCTGGAGACGAAATTCCTCACCCTGATCTTGTCAACGTAATCCGATAGGCGTTGAAGCCCGCCATGAAGCTTGTACCAATACATGGCTTCAGAAAATGTTTTGGGATTCGAAACATCGGGGAATCTATGGAACTTGGCCCAGAAAACGAGATAACAATATGCCCTGTCGGGAAGCCAGCAGAAAAGCAGGGCAAATCCGCGTTTGAAAACGTTCTTCAGCACCGGCGAAACCTCGAATCAAAGGACGGAAAAAATTTTCTGGCGAACGACAAGCATCAATCCTGCCGCTATAACCTCGCCAGCGCTCATGGCAGCCACGATCGACATCGGGCTGAAACCATTGATGCCCATAAAAAAAACAACGAAGCCATACACCATGGCCCCGACCAGCATGGAGAGAAGATTCTCTCTGTAGCGATCACCAACCTGCAGGATGAGGGAAAGCGCCGTCCGACTGAGCCTTAGGAGCAGAACGAGGCCGAAAACGAGCAGGAGTGCCGTCAGATCGCCCCTGTCCCCCTCAAAAACTGACATGGAATCCGGTATGAAGGGGGACAGGAAGTATCCTGCCACGCCATTCATGACGATGAGGGACGAGAAGCCTGCGATATAAATGGAAGTGAATCTATCGATCGCAGAACGGTCTTTCTTCTGCAGAATTCCAAGCAGGCGCGGTCTGATCAGAGGCGTTATCGTCGAATAGGCAAGCACCGCAGGTCTGTACAGCAGATAGGCAAAAGCCACTGGTGCATAGGCTGCAGCTCCGTATAGAAAGGTGATGATGTAGGCGTATGAGTTGTTGAGAATGTCCGTGCATACTGCCGCGATGCATGCATATCCGCCCCTTTTTCTGAAGCCTTCCCAAAACGGCTCCAGCCCCGCACTGAGCTGTCCATGGAAAAAAGGTCCCCAGGTTCCGGCTCCCAGAAAAACCAGCGAAAAAATATTTGCGGCGACCAGGCAAAAACCAACATACTCCAGAGAGAAAAAACCGGAAAAATAGGAGATGCCAACAAGGCTCAATGAGGAGATGGAAAAAAGCGTATCGGAGCGACCAACGTAATCGTTCTCCCCAGCAATGTTCATGAAGGATCTGATGAACCATCTGAATACGCCGAAACCCGTAGCCAAGCCATAAGCAATTGCGGCAGTGATGCTGGAAGATGATGCGTATACAATGATCGCCTGCAGTGAGGCGGCAAGAAAGGAATAAAGGGTATTCGCAAGAAAATAAGATTTCACTCCGTGCTCTCGATTTTCACCGTCTTCAGACCACAAATTGAGCACAGAGGTTGAACAGGATGGCGGTCGATGCAGAAAGAGAGAAGGTCCATGTCAGTTGATACAGGGAGAAAACGGCAAAGGCTTCAGCTCCATCCTCTTTCAGCAAAAGCAAGGCAATAACTAGGCTTGAAATTGCAACAGCAACACCGCCACTCAGGAAGCTCAACAGTTTGCGGTAGGTCAGCACAAAATCACTCGTGGTCAGAAGTTGATGTTTTTGACAGGCTCATAGCTGTTGCCATTCTGTTCTTCGTTTTCGTCATCGGAGAATCTGGTAAACAGCAACGCTACTGCAAGAGCAGAGAAAATGCTGTTGAACGAAGAAACCGACAGCCCTGAAAATATGAGGACAAGGGCGACACAAAGAAAGTCACGCAGATCCCCGTTCGCCTTTCGTACCCCGTAAAGGAGGAAAACATTCAGAAAGACAAAGCCAATCAGGCCATGGTCGAAGATCACCCTGAGGATGTAGGAATGAAGAATGACCGAATAGCATAGCGTCGAGTCGTCCGAAAAACTGAAAAGGCCTGAGTAAAAAGACAGGATGTCGCAGGATCCTGCACTCAGTGGCGTGATTCTTGGTGTGCCAAAAACGTAGCCTGCCATTCCATGGCTTTGCATTTCATGGAGAAAAACCATCAGGAACTTGAAGCGATCGATGTTTTCGAAGCCATCCTGGGTACGAGACAGAAACAGTTCATATCCCACTGCGGCAATGGCGAACGTTGCCACCAGAGCCGCAACGGTCCGTACGTTCCATTCGCGAATAAAGGTGAATGCATAGACGGCGCCAACCGCAAGGATGGCGCTTCGGGAGCCGGACAGAAATACGATGGCGAAAAGTGGAATGAATGCGACAAAGCTGTTCTTGAAGGAGTGGCGAAGTCGATAGAAGAGAAGTATTATGAAAACGAGTTCGAAATTATTTTCGACGAACAGGCCTGGCCTCGAGCGCATTTTCGCGTCCAGTCCAAGCAAGATGGAATAGCCGTACTTTATTGCAAAAGCTCCCAGCATTGCCCAGTAAAAGGCAATGAGAGATTCTCTGGAGCAAAACCTCTTTCCCATGAAGAAGCACAGGATACATACATAGAGAAAAGCCTTGTATGCAAGAAGGAAGTCCAGTGCATGGATGTCACGAAAACCTATGCTCCATATGGCGGAAATGGCGACATATGCCGCCGTTCCGTAAAGAAATACTGATGCAGATCGCAGCAATTCTCCAGCCATGAGGCAGGCCATGAGAAAAAAGGCAAGCTCAAGAATGGCGCTCGACGGGAGAAGATTGTACTTGTATGGCGAAAGAATGCCGGTCAATGCCAGGAGCAGCATTGGCAGGTAGAGCAGAGCCTGCAGCAGCCTGTCCTTTGTCATGGCTCAGAGCTCCCTTCTCCGCACATGCACGGGAAGACCGCCGGCATAAAGCAAAGTGAGTGAAGAGTTCGGCCCGAATTGTCTGTCTGCAGCGCGGTTCATTCTGCATTCATTTTGATGCGGTCAGCATGATGTAGATGGCGTGGGAGTTGGTCACGACATTTCTTTTGATCAGCCGTTGAGGGTCGAGCATCATTCGATGAAGCCACTCCAGGCCTGCGTTCTGCATCCAGAGCGGTGCGCGTCTGTTCTTGCCGGAAAGAAAATCAAACAGGCCACCGCAGGACTTGATCCAGCCCACTCCCTTCAGCCTCTCCCTGTTTCTGATGCAGAAAATCTGCTCCTTGGGCTTGCCCAGACCCACCCACAGCACATCTGCTCCCGAGCGAACGATCTCCCGGCATATTTCATCCTCCTCGGAGGCGCCGAAGTAACCATGCCGATGGCCAGCAATCGTCAATTCCGGGTAGAGCTTTCTGATCGTATCGATTGATTTGCTGTTCTGTTCGGCACTGGCTCCCAGAATGTAAAAACTGAGACCTTCCCTCTGAGCCACCTTTGCAGCATCGTGAAAAAAATCAGTGGTCGCAATGCGTTCGGGGAGCGCAGTGTCGGACAGATACCTGGAAGCAAAAACCAATGACTGGCCATCAGCCTGGATGTAGTCGGCTTCAGCCATCGCCTCCTCGAAAACCTTGTCGGTTCGGGTCAAGGAAAGCGCTTGCGCATTCATCGAGAATGCGAGCTTCGGCAGGAGTTCTCCAGACGAATTTCTTGCCGCGATGCAGTCATCCAGCATGATCTGGGCAAATTGCTCTCGCGTCACGGCAATGTGGGGCCATCCGCCAATGCGGCTGAAAGTGTAGTGCATGGTACTCATGGTGAAAATTAGGGCAGGAATCGGACTCACTGGATCTGGATCGGCCGGATAAGAAACCGAACAGTCCGGAAGAGGCTCTGGCATAACGGAAGCTGGCTCCCAGTGAAGCGCTGGCGCCAGCACGGCATCACAGGCGAAGATCCGCGGCGTCGCGAGGCAGCACGTACTTCAGGTCGTACAGTACGTGCTGGCGCTTCCCCAGGGCACGAATACCCTCGTCGCTCAACACCTTGAATTGGTCGTGTGCCACCGCCACGACGATGGCGTCGTAAGTACCCGGCGCCGGGATCTGGATCGGCGTGATGCCGTATTCATGTTCCGCTTCGGCTGGATCCACCCAGGGGTCGTACACGTCGGCCGCCATGCCGTATTCGCTTAGTTCCTTGACGATGTCCACCACCCGCGTGTTGCGCAGGTCCGGGCAGTTCTCCTTGAAGGTCAGGCCCATGATCAGGATCTTCGCGCCTTCGACCTGGATGCGCCGCTTGAGCATCGCCTTGACCAGCTGCGACACCACATAGGCGCCCATGCCGTCGTTGAGCCGCCGGCCCGCGAGGATGATCTCGGGGTGGTAGCCGATGGACTGCGCCTTGTGGGTGAGGTAGTACGGATCCACGCCGATGCAGTGCCCGCCGACCAGGCCGGGGCGGAACGGCAGGAAGTTCCACTTGCTGCCGGCCGCCTTCAGTACCGCCTCGGTGTCGATGCCCATGCGGTTGAAGATGATGGCCAGTTCGTTGATCAGTGCGATATTGACGTCGCGCTGGGTGTTCTCGATGACCTTGGCGGCTTCGGCCACCTTGATGCTTTCGGCCTTGTGGGTGCCGGCGACGATGATCTGGCGGTACAGCGCATCGACCAGATCGGCCACCTCGGGGGTGGAGCCGGAGGTGACCTTGCTGATGGTGGAGACGCGGTGCTCCTTGTCGCCCGGATTGATGCGCTCGGGGCTGTAGCCGGCGAAGAAATCGGCGTTGAAGCGCAGTCCGGAATGCTTCTCCAGCACCGGCACGCAGTCTTCCTCGGTAGCACCGGGATAGACGGTGGATTCGTAGATGACGATGTCGCCTTTCTTGAGCACCTTGCCGATGGTTTCGCTGGCCTTGACCAATGGCGTCAGGTCCGGCTGCTTGTGCTCGTCGATCGGCGTGGGCACGGTGACGATGAAGACATTGCACGCGGCCAGCTCCTGAGCATTGGCGCTGTAGCGCAGACCAGTGGCTTCACGAAGCTCTGCGTCCGAGACTTCAAGCGTGGCGTCGTGGCCGCCCTTGAGCGCGTCGATGCGTGCCTGGTTGATGTCGAAGCCGAGCACATTGCGTTGCTTGGCAAATTCCACGGCCAGCGGCAGGCCGACGTAGCCCAGGCCGATGATGGCGAGTTTGATCTGTTCGAGAGACTGGATGGTCATGATGGATGACACTCCGCTTTAATATGAAATATATTGAAAATCAGTGTTTTGCGATCAGTGCATCAGTGGCGCCGATAGGTTTTTCATCCTTCGAATCCTTGTGCCTGACGTCCTGATCTAGGATCTGGCCGTGGTCGACATACGTGAAGGACTCCTCCAGCAGCTCACGCTTGCGTTGCCGGCGGCTGCGGGACCGCATCTCCACCGCGGGCTCACCCTGATTGATCCGTCTATCGTTGAAAGGGTCTCGATGGACATAGCTGCGAATATAGACTCCGTTATACGGATGCATTGCCTCGCGTATCAGACGCAGATATTCGACTTGCTGGGTCAGGGACGCATCTCCATCCTCCAGCATGATCTCCACCACGGCGTATCGCGCGCCAGGGCTCCCATCGGCCTCCCTGCGTTGATACAGGCGGGTCCGGAAAGCCGTGTTTTCGCAGAGTTGCGGAGCGACCAGCGCATTGATCTGCTCGACATGTTCGAGTGAGCAGTTGTCGAAGAACACACCATAGTTGGCGGCAGGCGTGAGATGCAGGTAGCGATGAATGCCGCGCAATGCCGGCACAAAACGCCAGGGACGTGCCGTAACCGCAACGTAGACGGCAAACAGGCACAGAAAGGCCGCGAACATCACGCTTTCGGGGACACCCCAGAGTAGCGCGGTGATGCCCAGGCCTCCCAGCAAGAGATGCAGCAAACCGATGGACGACACGACGTCCTCGACGCGAAAGCCTGCGCGTTGGAGCAAGTGGTGCAGGTGATGACGATCCGGCGTGAATGGCGACTGCCCCATCATCATGCGGCGCATCATGACGCTGAGCGTATCGATGAGCGGAATGGCAAACAGCCACAGTGCCGCAACCGGGCTGATCAGGGCGTTTTCCCCCTGGGTGACGCCGATGAGAAGCCATACGATCAGCAGCCCCAGGGCCATGCTGCCGTTGTCGCCCATGAAGGTACGGGCGCGGTGCTGGCGGCCGTGGCGCATGTTGAACCACAGAAAGCCCCCGACTCCGCCCAACAAGGCCATCGACAGCAGATGCATCGGGCCATCCCCGCCAAAACCCGTCATCAGGGCAATCAGCAGCAGTGTGATCCCTGCGATGGTGCCGACCAGTCCATCGATGCCATCGACCATGTTGAGTGCGTTGATGCCGCCAATGGTGGCAAAGACGGTGAATGGCACTGCCATCATGCCCAGCGCGACGTTACCGGTATGTACCACGTTGCCCAGGCTGTCCAGCGAAATGCCTCCGCCATACACCATGAGCAAGGCCAGCGCGGCCTGGACCACGAGGCGGATCTTGAACCCCAGTTTCCAGCGATCATCCGCGAGGCCGACCAGAAACATGATGCCACCGCATACCAGCAGCGAGATCCATGCGGTCCGCTGCGCCGGATGCAGGTTGACCAGCATGGTTACGGCAACCAGCATCGCAGCCACTATCCCGAAGCCGCCGACGAAGGGCGTGACGTACTCGTGCTGCTTGTGTTCTCCGGGGTGATCGATCAGCCCAGCGCGTGGCGCCAGTGCGATCATGGCTCGTATGACGATGGCAGAAACCATGGCCGCCAGCAGTAGAACGATGAGTCCATTCGTCATGAGGCCCTCCATTTTCTTGAAGAAAAACACGCCCTGAGAGGCTGCACTCAGGCATGCTCTCGCTCTTTTGAAGCTGCAGTGTCGTCAGGTGGGCACTTGTCGATGGAGTGCCCATGGGTGGTGATTAGCGGATAGTCAGGCTGAATATTTGTATTGGTACTGATAGCCCTGATAGCCAAAGCGGTGTCGCTGCCGCTGCATATCCAGGCCATTGAAAACGAAACCCTTGGCATTCACCCCGCCCTGCTCCAGGCGCTTGACGGCCTGTTCCAGTTCGCCGATGGGATGGCGACCCGCTCTCGCAACCAGCAAGGTGGCACCGGTCAGGCGGCCGATGATCGCGGCATCGGAAACGGCAAGTACGGGAGGAGCGTCGACGATCAGCACGTCGCACTGCGCCTCCAGTTCCTGCAGCAGCAAACCGAAGCGCTCATGCATCAGGAGTTCCGATGGATTCGGTGGGATCTGGCCGGTCGTGACGATCGACAGACCTTCCACTTCGGTCTGATGCACGACTGATTCGAGCGGCAAGCCATTGGTGATGAATTCCGAAACCCCGCCATTGCGCGGCAGTGCGAATTCCTTGTGGATATGGCCCTTTCGCAGGTCGGCATCGACGATGACGACACGTTTGCCGCTTTGGGCCAGTACCGCCCCCAGATTCTTGGAAACAAAGCTCTTGCCGACCCCCGGGGCCGGGCCGGTAATCAGCACCGAACCGCGATGGGCCCCAAGCAAGGCGAAATGCAGTGTGGTCCGCAGGCTGCGCAGGCTTTCCACCGCTGCGTCGTCCGGATGCGTGACAGCCAGCAACTCGCCGGAGCCCTTGCCGCGCCTGATGCGGCGATCGACCTCCTCTTCCGCCTTGCTCTCCGGCACGGTGGCATATACCGGCAGCGAGAGTTCACGCTCGATGGTTTCTGGATCCTCCACAACCACCCGCAGGGCACGAATCGCCCAGACGACGCCGAGGCTGGTCAATCCACCCAGCACACCCGCCAGCAGAACGATGAGTGCCTTGCGGGGGGCAATGGGCAGCCGCGCAGTGACCGCGCTGTCGATGATCCGCACATCGCCCACAGTACCGGCCCGGGCGACCCGCAGCTGCTGGGCGCTGTTGAGCAGATTGGTGTAGAGCGCGGTGGAAACCTCGACGTCCCGGTGCAGGCGCAGGGCGGTCTGCTGTGTATCCGGCAGCCGGGAAACATCCTTGTCCAGGGTGCTGCGCAGCGATCGCAAACGGGCGATCTGAGAATCCACAGCCTGAACCTGAGGGTGCTCGGAGGTGAAGCGCTGACGGAGTTCGTCGCGTTTCTGCTGCAATACGACGATATCGTTGTCCACCTTGACGATGGAACTGAGCATCGTCTGCGTTTCCATCGTCAGGTCGATGGAGCCACGGTTCTGGCGGTAACTGTTGTAGGCGGCTTCCGCCGTATCCAGCTGATTCTTGAGCTCGGGCAACTGGGCTTCGAGAAAGGTGAGCGTGGATTCGGCTTCCGCGGAACGGTATTCCACGTTCTGCCGCACGTAGGCATTGAGGACTTCACCGAGAATGGTCGAGGCCTGCTCGCGATCCGGATTGGTAAACGCGACCTCGATCACGTTCGATTGGCGGGCGCGCTCCCGTACCTCGAGGTTCTCGCGCAGTGTGGCGATGGCCTCTGCCTGGCTGAGCCGCGCTACATCGAAGCGAGTCCCCGCACGTGCAACGAGTTCAGCCACGAACAGGCTGGCACGTTCGCCATTGACCGGCACCCCCACAGGCCCCTGCGCAAGCAGCTGGTCGTCCTCATCGAAAAGTTGAAACTGCTTGTCGTCCTGCACCACGAGGGTCAATGGCGATCCGACAAGCTCAGGCGCCACCTCGAGGCTTTGCATGGTGATGCGCTCTCCTCCCCAGGCATAGCTGGAAAAGCCGAGAAGAGGTTCAGCCGGTTCGCCATTACCGGCGTGGCGACGGGCCAGGGCGCTGCCGATGATCGGGAAATGCCTGGGCTGGGCGACGATCGTGAGGTTGAGCCGCTCGACCACCCGGCCGAGGATCATGCGTGAGCGGAGGATTTCCAGTTCTGCCGAGACCGACGTGGAATCCCCCAGCACAGCTTCGACGTCACGCAGCGCAGCGATGCCGCCCTTCGCCCTGCCTTTGTCTTCCACCTGCAGCATGGCGTCGGCGCGGTAGATCGGCGTGGCCACCAGTGCAATGAAGGCACCCACCGCAAGCGCAAAAGCAGTGATGGCAAGAATCAGCCATTTGTACTCGAGCAAGGTGGCAACGATTTCACCCAGATTGATGAAATCGTTGGCCTTGTCGCGCTGGCTGGACGCGTGGTTGCGGTGAACCTCGTTGACGGGAGCTGCGTTCGGGGTTTGTCGAGCCAAGGGTGGAACTTCCTGAAGGGGAGACGATGGAGCGCTGTTTGTGGGACGTACGTCGCCGGTTTGCTTACTGACGGGCGTTGAAGAGCGGGTAACGGGTGTCGCCGATGTAGTTGAGCATCTGCGATGTGGGCAGAATGTTGCTCACGACGCGATTCCAGCGTGCGACGGCGGCCACATCCACATAGACGATGTCGCGGGGGCGCAGCGGAAACCCCTCGGCGAGCAGCAGCGCATCAGGCGAGCTCGCATTGAGGTGGAAGAGTTCGGACGTGCCATTGTCGCTTCGCATCACGTAGATCCAGCTCGGGTCGGACGTGACCTGGTTGACGAAGCCAGCCTCACTGAGTGCCTCGGCCAGCGTGGTGCGGCGCTTGTTCATGACGAACGAGCCGGGATCCTTGACTTCTCCGAGCACGAAAACCTTGTTGAGCTGGCGATCGGGCACGTTGACGATGTCGCCTGGCTGCAGCTCGACGTTCTGCGATACGTCGCCGTTCTCGTACAGCGCCTGCAGATCGACGCGCCACGTCTGGCCGTCGCGGGTGAGCAGCACGTTGCCGTGGTCCGCTTCGGTCGTGATGCCGCCGGCGCGGTTGATCGCCTCGACCAGCGTCATCTTGATGTCGTTGATCGGCTGCAGGCCGGGCTCCCTGACTTCGCCGACGACATAGACACGTTTGCTGCGGAAGGCCACGACGCGCACGTCGAGCTGGACATTCTCGATGACCTTGGACATGCGCTGAGACAGGATTTCGCGCACTTGGCGGGGAGTCTTGCCTGCTACATTGAGCGTGCCGGCGTATGGAAAAAAGATGGTTCCGTCATCGGCGACCAGCGTGCCGGACTGTTCCGCAGACCGATAGGAGCCCGCAGGGATGGTGATCTCCGGGTGGTCCCAGACGATGACATTGATGATGTCGCCGGGGCCAAGCACGTAGTCCTGATGAGCAAGACCGAAATCGGGCACGGTCGATGGGCGTACTGCAGTGCGGCCGCCGGATTGTGTCGCCCGGAATCCAGGTTCGCCATTGCGGGCCTGAGCGATGATCAGATCGGCCGTGATCGGGGTGACGGTGACGTTGTCTGGAACAGGCTCTGCCTGGCGGGCTTCGCCCTCGACGACCGGCAGAGGTACTGAAGACGTTGTCCGCATATCCCAGGCGGAAGTACCAGGAATGATCGTACATGCCGACAGCGTTCCCGCCAGAGCCGCGATCACCCCCGTTCGTGCAAGCCATTTTCCGTTGGTGATCATGGCGGGCGACAGCCCGGAAAATGATGACGACAGCCATTGACCTTTCATTAAGCAGCCCTATCCGAACCCACAGTGATTGCCAAATGAAAATTTCGGCGTTTATCAAAAACATGAAAAACACCGGAAAACCCAAGCAGGCAGTCAAAAAAACATGAAAACCAAAAAGATGAAAATAAGCGACTAATTTTTATTTATCAGTGCCTTGCGGTGCACAATAATACACGGATGCTAAGCATTTATGCTTGAATTATTGCGTCTGCATGTAAACACAAGCCCTCGTGCATGAACGGAACGAGGCTGTTCGACAGGGGCGTGCCCGGAGCTCAGGCCAGTTCGCGCATCCGCTCGAGCGCCTCTTCGACGCGGTCGACGGCGATCACGTTCAAGCCTTCGATCGGCTGTCGCGGTGCATTGGCCCGGGGAATGATGGTGGTATCGAAGCCGAGCTTCGCGGCCTCTTTCAGCCGTTCCTGGCCGCGAGGGGCCGGGCGGATTTCGCCGGCGAGCCCGACTTCACCGAAAACCGCCAGCCCTTGCCGCAATGGACGATCGCGCAGCGAGGAGGCGATGGCGAAGAGGATGGCGAGATCCGCCGCTGGCTCCGTGATCTTGACGCCGCCAACGGCATTGACGAACACATCCTGGTCGAAGCAGACGACGCCCGCATGGCGGTGCATGACGGCCAGCAGCATCGCCAGCCGTGTCGGCTCCAGGCCAACCGACAGCCGCCGGGGATTGGGACTCTGCGCCGAATCGACCAGGGCCTGAATCTCGACCAGCAGCGGCCGGGTGCCTTCCTGGGTGATCAGCACGCAGCTGCCGGCCACCTGCTGGGCATGCTGGGAGAGAAAGATCGCGGAGGGGTTGGAGACGCCGCGCAGGCCGCGCTCGGTCATGGCAAACACACCGAGTTCGTTGACCGCGCCGAAGCGGTTCTTGAAGGCCCGGATCAGCCGGAAGCTGGAATGGGTATCGCCTTCGAAGTACAGCACGGTGTCGACGATGTGCTCGAGGACGCGGGGACCTGCCAGCGTGCCGTCCTTGGTGACGTGTCCGACTAGGATCAGGCTGGTTCCGCTCTGCTTGGCAAAGCGCGTCAGCTGTGCCGCGCACTCGCGCACCTGGGCGACCGATCCCGGCGCGGATTGCAGGGCCTCGGAGTAGATGGTCTGGATCGAATCGATGACCGCCACGCGTGGCCGGGCTTCACGCAAGGCCTGGAGGATGCGTTCGAGATTGATCTCTGCCAGCATCTGCAATTCGGACGGTGGCAGCTGCAGGCGATGGGCGCGTAAAGCCACCTGCTCGCCCGATTCCTCGCCGCTGACGTACACGACCTTGTGCATGCCGGACAGATGCGAAAGCGCCTGCAGCAAGAGCGTCGATTTGCCGATGCCCGGATCGCCGCCGATCAACACGACACCACCCGCCACCAGACCGCCGCCCAGCACACGGTCGAACTCGTCCAGGCCCGTTGGCTGGCGCGGCTCCTCGCGCGGCTGCAGCGACGATAGCGGCTTGAGGCGGCTGGTCTCGCCAGCCAGCGCGGCAAACCGGCCACCCGCTGCGGCAGCCGGGCCGGCGGTGATGGCGGTCTCCACCAAAGTGTTCCAGGCCTGGCACTGCGGGCACTGCCCTTGCCAGCGGACTGTCTGGCCGCCGCATTCGCTACAGACGAAAGCGGTCCTTGCTTTTGCCATCAGCCCTCTGCGCCCGTGCCGCCGGCCATCCGGACGAACTCCTCGCAGACGTAGTCGGCAAATGCCGTGATCAGGCGCGAGCGGAACTTGTCGCGGGGCAGAATGACTTCGAGCGGGGTGTAGATGCGAGGCTCGAGGCGGATCGCGGCCAGCCGCCCTTCGGCAACGTCGCGCCTGATGGCGCGATCCGACGCGATCGCGAACCCCAGGCCCGCGGCCGCGAGCTGCTTGATCGCTGCCAGGCTGCCGAGTTCGGCGCACAGGCTGATTTCGCTTCCCGCAATGCCCGCGGCTTCGAAGAATTCATCGGCGATCTGGCGGATGCCGTTACCCGGATCACGGTCGATGAAAGGATGACCGATGAGATCCTTGGCCGTCAGCTTGTCGAACTTCGCCAGCGGATGGTCCGGGCTGCAGATGACCATGAGTTCGTCCCGGGCGGCACTGCGGCGCTCGATGCCATTCTGCTCGGTGACGATCTCGATCAGACCGATGTCGAGGTCGCGTGCAGCAACGCTGTCCTCGGTCAGCTTGGAGTTCCCGACCACGACGCGCGGCAGCACCCTGGGGTATTTGCGCTTGAAGCCTTCCAGCACCTCTGGCAGCCAGTAGGCCGCGATCGTCGTGCTGGTGCCGATCTTGATCTGCCCCGCCAGCTCGTCGGTCAACTCGGATACGCGTGAATCGAGCTCGGCAGACAGACCCAGGATGCGCTCGGCGTAGGCCAGCACGAGTTCGCCCGCGGGCGTGAGCGTGATCTTGCCGTGGCCGCGGTCGAGCAGACGCGTATCGAAGTGCTCTTCGAGCTGCTTGATCTGGAAGGTGACGGCCGGCTGAGTCATGTAGAGATGCTCGGCGGCACGCGTGAAGGAGCCGTGCTTGGCCACGGCATGGAATACCTGGAGTCTGCGGTCTGCCATGGTGTAGATAAGTATGATTTATTGCGTGGATTAGATCACAAACCCCTCCATATTGGACAGATGTCCTGTGCACTCATTGGGGCTGGATTGACTCCAGCAGCCCAAGCCGGTGTCCATCCATGTTATAAACCGCGATTCCCGACCACAGGTGCCCGGTACACTCACGATGCCGCTTGGCTTCTACATCATCATGGCAGCGCAGTTCTTCTCTGCGCTCGCGGACAATGCCCTGCTCATCGTCGCGATTGCCCTGCTTCGGGACATGGCTGCGCCATCGGAGTACGAGCCCCTCCTGAAGCTGTTCTTCACGGTGTCCTACGTTGCACTTGCGGCCTTCGTCGGCGCCTTTGCCGACTCCATGCCCAAATGGCGGGTGATGCTGATCAGCAACACGATCAAGATCGGCGGCTGTCTGATGCTGTTCCTCGGCGCCCATCCCCTGCTTGCCTACGCGGTGATCGGACTGGGAGCAGCAGCCTATTCCCCTGCGAAATACGGGATCCTGACCGAATACCTGCCCCACCGCCTGCTGGTCGTGGCCAACGGCTGGATCGAAGGCCTGACCGTCGGTGCGATCATCATCGGTACGGTGATGGGCGGTTTCATGATCCTCGGCGACGTCGGCGATGGCCTGATGGCCCTTGGCCTGCCCTTGGTCGACAAGCCTTTCGAAGCGGCCGTGCTCGTCATCGGCTCGCTTTACCTGATTGCAGCCATCTTCAATCTCTACATCCCCGACACCGGCGTCGACCACAAGCCGCTCAAGAGCAACCCTCTTTACCTGCTGCACGACTTCAACCACTGTCTGCGCCTGTTGTGGCGCGACAAGCTCGGGCAGATCTCGCTCGCCGTCACCACGCTGTTCTGGGGTGCGGGTGCGACGCTGCAGTTCATCGTGATCAAGTGGGCCGAGCACAACCTCGGCATGGGTCTGTCCCAGGCATCGATGATGCAAGGCGTCGTGGCGCTGGGGGTCGCGGCAGGCTCCATCGTCGCTGCGCGCTACGTGACCCTGCGCAAGTCGGTGAGGGTGATTCCGCTGGGCATTGCAATGGGTGTCGGCGTGATCTCGATGATCTTCGTCACCAACATCAACGCAGCAATGCTGCTGCTGGTGACGGTCGGTGCGCTGGCGGGTTTTTTCGTGGTGCCGATGAATGCGCTGCTGCAGCATCGCGGCCATATCCTGATGGGCGCGGGCCATTCGATCGCGGTGCAGAACTTCAACGAGAACCTGTCCATCCTGATCATGACCGGAACTTACGCGCTGCTGATCATGCTGGGGCTCTCGATCGATACCGTGATCGTCCTGTTCGGACTGTTCGTCGCCGGCACCATGCTACTGGTCAAGCTGCGGCATGAAGCAAATCAACGCGAATTCGACAGCGCTGCCCTGCTTGAAGACCGCAACCACTGAACGGCGCACTACCCCGCTGGCCAGTCGCCAGCGTCAGCCCTGCTTCGCTGCGCCTGCCTGCATCAGCCTGCGGGCGAAACACAGGTCGGCCCAGGCTTTGCCCTTGTCCTGGGGGTTACGCAGCAGATAGGCGGGGTGGTAGCTGACAACGACGGGAATGCCCTTGTAGTCGAAGACGCGGCCCCTGGCCCTGGAGATGCTGATTTCGGTGTTCAGCAGCGCCTGGGCGGCAGGACGGCCCAGAGCAAGCAGCAAGCGCGGCCTCACCAGTTCGATCTGGCGCTCGAGATAAGGCAGGCAGGCACCGATTTCCGCCGCCTCGGGCGTGCGGTTGTGTGGCGGTCGGCACTTGACTGCATTGGCGATGTACACCTTGCTACCTCGTTGAAGCTCCAGCGCAGCAAGCATGTTGTCCAGCAGGCGGCCGGCCTGGCCGACGAAAGGCTCGCCGCGCTGGTCCTCTTCGCGTCCAGGCCCCTCGCCCACCAACATCCAGTCGGCATCGCGGTCGCCGACGCCGGGGACGGCCTGCTTGCGCTGTTCACACAGAACGCATGCCCGGCAGCTTCGTATCTCCGCTTCCAGCGCATCCCAGTCGAGCGTGGCGATGTGCTTCAAGCGCTCAGGGGCGCCGACGTTGGCGGCCGGCTGGCTCGCGCGCGGGGATTCGCCGCGTAGTGCTGCCGGGCCGGAATGCGCAACGCCCGCCGGGGAGACACGCTCTCGGCTCGATGTCATATCGCCCACTGCCCGGGTGTCCGGCCAGCGCTCGGGAGGCATGAAGGTGGGCCGCAGGGCAACCGGAGAATCCGCCGGAGCAGCGGCAGGCGGCGGCATCTCCGCCACAGCCGCGTTTGCGTCGCTCTCCTCCAAGGCTGCCGATCTCAAGCGCCAGATCGGGCCCAGGCCCATTTCGCGGATGATCGCATCACGGCGGGAGCTTGGCCTGCGCAGGCGGGGGGCCATCCGTTCAGAGCTCCCGTCGCATCACGATGGCATCCTCGCGGCCGACGGCGGCCGGGTAGTAGGCCTTGCGCAAGCCGATCTGCTCGTAGCCCAGTGCCTGATACAGCGACAAGGCGGCAGTATTGGATGGGCGCACTTCGAGGAAGAACTGGGTCGCCCCCTTGTTGCGCGCATCGCCATGCAGCCATTCGAGAAGGATCCGGCCTAGCCCACGCCGCTGGGCACTGCGGATGACACTGATGTTGAGCAGATGAGCTTCGTCCAGAACAGCGAGCACGACGGCGTAGGCGACCATACCGCCCTCCTCTTTCATGACCCAGGCGCCATGGCCTGCAGTCAGCGAATCGAGAAAATTTCCACGGCTCCAGGGAAATGCGTGCAAGGCGGTTTCGTGAGGCTCGATCCAGTCGAGATCCCCGGCCTGCATGGGCACGAACTCGTGGCGCTCCTCCATGCTCAGGCCCTCCCGCCGCGCGCCAGGCGTTCGGCAGTGGTCAGCGCCACCTTGTCACGGACATAGATCGGCACGGCGGTTTCGGGCGATACCAGATCACCACGCACAGAGGAGGCTGCTCCCAGCAAGGCGACTTCGTCTGCTCGTGCAGTCAAACCATCCATGCAGACCGAAAGCTGATCGCTGAAACGCGTGTGCAAGGCATCGGGCCAGACGCGAAAGGCGGAGCCTGCTGCTGCCCAGCATCCGGGAGGCAACTCGACATCCTCGGGCGCCAGGCAGCGAATGGGAGATACTGGCCGCAGCACATTCTCACCGGTCTCGAAGGCGGCGCAATAGACTTCTCCCATTCGTGCATCCGTTGCCACGAATACCCGTTCAGCGCCGGCCTGCAGTGCGATGGCGTCCAGGCTGCCGATGACGGCGATCCCCAGGTCGGCTCCCAGGGCAAGCCCCTGGGCCACACCGCAGGCCAGCCGCAACCCGGTGAAGGCGCCTGGTCCGGCACCGAAGGCCACGGCATCAAGTGAGGAAACGGAAAGCCCGGCTTCGGCCAGCAATTCGCGCGCCTGGCCCAACACGGCTGCCGAATGCCGAGAAGCGCCTTCGATTCGGCGAGTGGCGATGGCTCCATCGACGAGAAGCGCCACACTGGCCAGTTCGGAAGAAGCTTCGAATGCGAGGATTTTCATGGTGCCGGTATTCTACCGGCTCCGACTGCGGGATTCAGTGCGGCTTCTTGTTTCTGGAGGGGCTGGACTGTTCCGGATACGCGCCGCGCACATCTCGGCGGATCGCGTTGAGCTCCTCGGTGTCCAAGGTGCGAGGCGGCTGCGCCTTGCCGCCTACTTCATGGGAGATCGTCATGATGTGATCGCGCAACCCGTCGTGGGGTTTCCCTTCCCGTATCGGTATCGAGCCGTTCGGCGACCCGGAATCGTCACCGCGCGTGCGTGCATCGGCAATGCCCGCGGCGCTGAGCAAGCAGAACGACAGCATACAGGTCATCACGTATCGGCCATGATGCGGCAGGACGGAAGGCCGGAAAACCGGAACTGGAGGGGCGAACGTCTGAGTCATCGGATGTCCATCAATGCGCTCTGCGCTTCGATCGTAGGCTAAAACATACGATAAACCGGAACTTCGCGACACCCCTCCGCATCGCACGCTGCTGGTGCATTGTAAAACGGTGTTGCCCGGTCGTCGGGCGCTTACGAAGCGTTACCGGTCATTCGCCACCGGCACTTCTCCAACACTGGCAAGCTCTCGTTTTGAAGGATAGGATTGATTCCATGAACCTCAAGACCCGTTACCGCGTACTGTTGGTGGATGATGACGCCCGGCTGCGTGAATTGCTGTCCCGCTATCTCCAGGAGCAGGGTTTCGCGGTGAAAGCCGTGAGCGATGCCCCGATGATGGATCGCGCATTGCATCGCGAGCACTTCGATCTGATGGTGCTTGACCTGATGCTGCCCGGCGAGGATGGCCTGGCGATCTGCCGCCGGCTTCGTGCCGCAGACAACAATCTGCCGATCATCATGCTGACCGCCAAGGGTGACGACGTGGATCGCATCGTTGGTCTCGAGATGGGGGCCGACGACTACATTGCCAAACCATTCAATCCGCGCGAACTCGTCGCCCGCATCCAGGCCGTGATGCGGCGGCAGCCGCACACCCTGCCCGGCGCGCCGACTGCCGAAGACGAGATCGTCGCTTTCGGCAACGTCAGCGTCAATCTGGGCACCCGCCTGCTGGAGCGCAATGGCGAGGAAATCCAGCTGACCACGGGAGAATTCTCGCTGCTCAAGGTGTTGCTGCAGCATCCGCGTCAACCCTTGTCGCGGGACAAGCTGATGGAGCTGGCCAGAGGGCGCGAATACGGTGTCTTCGACCGTGCAATCGACGTGCAGATATCCCGCTTGCGCAAACTCGTCGAGGAAGACCCGGCCAAGCCACGATTCATCCAGACTGTGTGGGGTTTCGGTTACGTGTTCGTGCCGGAGGATGTCAAGCACGAATCCGGCGAAGGCAAGGCTGCTGCCAGCGAGTAAGCGCGGCATGTCCGCCACGCAGCGCCCCGAGCGCCGGCCCCGTACGGCAATGCGCCTGCTGCAGGCCTGCCTGCCCGGCACCCTGCTCTGGCAGACTTTCCTGCTTGTCGCATTGCTGCTGATCGTGGCGCTCGGCGCCTGGTCCCAGATATTCAGTTACTTCCAGGAACCGGCCCGGTCGCGCGACGTGGCGCAGATGGTGGTTTCGGTGGTCAATCTCACCCGCACCGCGCTGATCAACGCCGATGCGGGGCGCAGAACCGATCTGCTGATCGAGCTCGCCGCACTCGAAGGCATCCGGATCTACCCGGCCGAAGCCTCCGATGAGGTGGAGCCCCTGCCCGACACCCGGCCGAACTGGCTGCTCACCAGTGATGTCCGCCGGCAATTGGGAAACCACACACGCTTCGCTTCGCGCTGGAAAACGCTCGAAGGCTTCTGGGTGAGTTTCCGGCTCGATCCTGTCGATCAGCACAATGAATACTGGGTCATGCTGCCAGGCGAGCGGATCGAAAGCCCGGATACCTTCGACTGGCTCGTCTGGGGGCTTGGCGCATTGTTTGCCGCAATGCTCGGCGCTTACCTGATCGCTTCGTGGATGGGCAGACCACTGCGCCAGGTGGCACGTGCGGCAAGGCTGGTAGGCAGCGGACAGATGCCGCCGCCGCTGGACGAGTCCGGCCCGCATGAAATTGCCGTGGTCGCCCACGCCTTCAACCAGATGACGGGGGATCTCGCTAGAACCGATGCGGACCGTGCCTTGATCCTCGCGGGCGTTTCCCACGACCTGCGCACGCCTCTGGCACGCCTGAGGCTCGGGGTCGAGATGTCGGGGGCGCCGGACAGCGAGGTCATCGCGATGGTTTCGGACATCGAGGAGATGGACCGGATCATCGGCCAGTTTCTCGACTTCGGCCGCGGCGTACCACAGGAACCTGCACAAGCGGTGGATATCGTGCAACTGGTGCGCGAAATAGCCGAGCCTTATCGCTTGAGGGGGATCGATCTCCATCTCGACACTCCCGGGATGCTGACATGCAACGCGCGTGCCCTGTCCTTGCGCAGGGCTCTCGCCAACCTGATCGACAATGCCTTGCGCTATGCAGGAGAGGACAAGCGGCTCGACATCATGGTCGGGCCGCACGGAGGTTTTGCCTGCATCGAAGTGGCCGATCGGGGCCCTGGCATTCCCGAAGACGAAGTCGAGCGCATGCGCCACCCCTTCACCCGGCTCGAAAAAGCCCGGAGCAACACCAAGGGAGCCGGCCTGGGGCTGGCGATCGTCGAACGTGTGATGCGTTCCCATGGCGGTCGGCTGGATCTGCTGCCCCGCGAAGGCGGGGGTCTCAGAGCGATCCTGTGCCTGCCGACAGATGGAAACCCGACCGCGCGCGCTAGAATGCACGGCTCACAGGAGGACAGCCCTTCCCATGCCCACTGATACCGCCCTGCCACCGAACGCCACGCCATACGAACGCCTGGGCGGCGAGGCTGCCGTCCGCAAGCTGGTCAGGCGCTTCTATGAACTCATGGACACGCTTCCCGAGGCCTGGAGTGTGCGCCGGATGCATGCGGAAGATCTTTCCGGTTCGGAAGAAAAGCTTTTTCTGTTCCTGTCCGGCTGGCTCGGCGGGCCGAATCTCTATGTCGAGCGCTACGGCCACCCTTTTCTTCGGGCCAGGCATCTGCCGTTCTCGATCGGCGTCCAGGAGCGCGATGAATGGCTGCTCTGCATGCGTCAGGCACTCGAAGAGCAGATCGCCGACGGTGCGCTGCGTGCCAGCCTGCTCGGCGCGTTCTCGTCGCTCGCGAACCATATGCGCAACCGGTCAGAAAGTGGAACTGCAAGTACGGCCGTGACGCCTGACACGGTCGGCAACGGGCAGTCCTGAACACTATCGCTATAATTCGACCGCATGAAATTCCTCTTCGACCTTCTTCCGGTCATCCTCTTCTTCGCTGCCTACAAGCTTGCCGGGGCCCAGCCCGAAGCCTCCCATGCGTTTGCGGCCCAATGGCTGGGTGGCGGCATCGACATCTCGCAGGCACCGATCCTGATCGCGACTGCAGTCGCGATCGTCGCCACCTTCGCGCAGATCGCGATCGTCTGGGGCAAGCACCGCAAGGTCGACACCATGCTCTGGGTGAGCCTGGCGATCATCACCGTGTTCGGCGGAGCAACGCTGTTCTTTCACAATCCCACTTTCATCAAGTGGAAGCCGACCGCGCTCTACTGGCTGTTCGGCGCCGTGCTGATTGGTTCGGCGGTGCTGTTCAGGCGCAATCTGATCCGCAAGATGCTCGAAGCCCAGATACAGCTGCCCGACGATGTCTGGTCACGTCTGAACCTGGCCTGGGCGGGCTTCTTCGTCGCCATGGGTCTGCTCAATCTCTACGTCGCCTACAGCTTCAGTGAGGAAGCCTGGGTCAACTTCAAGCTGTTTGGCGGAATGGGCCTGATGCTTGCCTTCGTGCTCGGCCAGGGCTTCTATCTTTCGCGCCATATCGAAGAGGAAAAAAACTGATGTTTTATGCCCTGATCGGAGAAGACGCTCCCGATACGCTGGAACGGCGCATGGCAGTGCGGCCGGAACACCTCGCCCGCCTGCAGGCGCTGAGGGACGAAGGCCGCCTGCTGCTCGCCGGCCCCATGCCCGCGATCGACTCGCCCGACCCCGGGCCCGCCGGCTTTGTCGGCAGTCTCGTCGTAGCCGAATTCGATTCGCTGGCCAGCGCGGAAAAATGGCTGGCCGAAGATGCCTATGTGCGTGAAGGCGTTTTCGCCAAAACCACCATACGCCCGTTCCGCAAGGTCCTGCCATGAGCGCCGATGTTGCGGAGCGGATCAGGCTGCGCCTGATCGACGCTTTTGCGCCCGACGAACTCGATATCCGCGACGACAGCGCCCTGCATGCCGGCCATGCCGGCGCACGTAGCGGCGGCGGCCACTACGATCTGCGCATCGTCGCCAATGCCTTCGCCGGGCGTGGCACGGTGGCCCGCCATCGCATGATTTACGAAGCCTTGGGCGACATGATGAAAAAGGACATTCACGCGCTCGCCATCAAGGCAATGACGGCCGACGAGGCCACCCAAGCAACCCACCCCTGAAGGAATATCGATGAAACGCTTCCCGAGCCGCCTCGCCATCGCCATGCTGGCTGGTTTTCTCGCTCTCCCCGCCACCGCGGCTGCCCCGGTGGCCAAGGTCAACGGCGTAGCCATCCCGGCCGAGCGCGCAGAAGCGATGCTTGCCGAACAACGTGCCCAGGGCGCGCAGGACAGCACCCAGCTGCAGGACGCCGTGCGCGAAGAACTGGTCCGCCGTGAAGTCCTGAGCCAGGAGGCAAGCAACAAAGGGCTGGCCAAAAAGCCCGAAGTACAGACCCAGATGGAACTGGCCAAGCAGGCCATCCTGATCCGCGCCTATCTTCAGGACTTCGTCCAGAAGAACCCGGTCACCGACGCCGAGGTCCAGAAGGAATACGACGCGATCAAGAGCCGCATGGGTGACAAGGAATACAAGCCTCGCCACGTGCTGGTCGAGACCGAAAACGAGGCCAAGGCGATCATCGCCAAGCTGCAGTCGGGCACGCCTTTCGAGGAGGTCGCGAAGGAGTCGCGCGACCCCGGTTCCAAGGACCGTGGCGGTGATCTCGGCTGGAGCAACCCGGCGATGTTCGTCCAGCCCTTCTCCGAAGCCATGGTCAAGCTCGAGAAAGGCAAGTTCACTCCCACGCCGGTGAAGAGCGACTTCGGCTACCACGTCATCCAGCTCGATGACGTGCGTACGACCCAGGCTCCTCCGCTCAGCGAGGTCAAGCCGCAGCTGCAGCAACGCCTGCAGCAGCAGAAGATCGAGAAGCATGTGCTCGATCTGCGCAGCAAGGCCAAGGTGGAGTAAGTCCCCCTCTTCGCATGGCGGGCTTCGGCCCGCCCTCGAAGGCAAGAAAGAGAGGCTGGATCATCGTGATCCAGCCTCTCTTTCTTTTGGCGCTTCAGCAGGCGGCCGCAAGGCCGCCCGCTGGTCAGAACTGCTCTTCCGTAAGCTCGAGCGCAGCCGTTGCGCCATTGACGATGGTGTAGGCCAGGCCAGGTGCCTGCGCCAGCACATGATCGGCGTAGAAGCGCGCGGTGACGATCTTGCCCTGATAGAAGCCGGACTCGCCCTCGCCGGCCTGCAGCTTCTGCCTGGCAAGCAGCGCCGCACGGCCCATCTGCCAGCCACCTGCGACAATGCCCAGCAGCTTCAGGAAGGGGACCGAACCCACCGACGCGGCCTTCACGTCCTTGCCGTAAGTGGCCAGGATATAGGCGACCGCCTCTTCCACCGCAGCGATGCCTGCATCGAGCGACCTGGCAATGGCAGAGAATGCGTCACCGCCCGCGGCGGCCAGTTCGGCCTGGACCCCACGCATCACCTTGATCACGGCAGCAATGGTGGCGCCGTTCTCACGCGCGATCTTGCGCCCGATCAGGTCATTCGCCTGGATTGCAGTGGTGCCTTCGTAGATCGTCGTGATGCGCGCATCGCGCAGATGCTGGGCAGCGCCGGTTTCCTCGATGAAGCCCATGCCGCCGTGAACCTGCACGCCATCCGAAGCCACGTCGATCGAATTCTCGGTGCTCCAGCCTTTGACCACCGGGATCATCAGGTTGACAAAGGCCTGGTTCTGCGCCCGGACCGCTTCGTCGGGATGGTGGTGGGCCTTGTCGGTGGCAGCGGCAACCACGTAGGCCAGTGCGCGCATCGCCTCGGTCTTGCTCTTCATGTTCATCAACAGGCGGCGAATGTCCGCATGATGGATGATGCTGACCTTCGGGCCGCCACGCACGCCTGCTTCGGTGCCCTGCACACGATCCTTCGCATACTGCAGGGCGTGCTGGTAAGCGCGCTCCGACAGCGCCAGGCCTTCCATGCCGACCGCAAAGCGGGCTTCGTTCATCATGATGAACATGTATTCCAGGCCGCGGTTCGGCTCTCCCACGAGGGTGCCGATCGCCCCGCCCTTGTCGCCGAAAGCAAGCACTGCGGTCGGACTGGCGTGGATGCCGAGCTTGTGCTCGATCGACACGCAGTGCACGTCGTTGCGCGCACCGATGCTGCCATCGGCATTGACTAGGAACTTGGGCACGACGAACAGCGAGATGCCCTTCACCCCCTCGGGCGCGTCCGGCAGGCGGGCGAGCACCAGGTGGATGATGTTGTCGGTCATGTCATGCTCGCCGTAGGTGATGAAGATCTTCTGGCCGAAGATCTTGTAGGTGCCATCACCCTGCGGTTCGGCCTTCGTGCGCACGGCAGCCAGATCCGAGCCCGCCTGGGGTTCGGTCAGGTTCATGGTCCCGGTCCATTCGCCGGAAACCATCTTCGGCAGGTACATGTCCTTCTGCTCGTCTGTGCCGCGCAGCATCAGCGCTTCAATGGCGCCGGTGGTCAGCATCGGACACAGCGAGAAGGCCATGTTGGCCGATTTCCACATTTCCATCACCGCAGTGGACAACAGCTTGGGCAGGCCCTGGCCGCCATACTTGGGATCGCAGGCAATTGCCGTCCAGCCGGACTCGCGGAACTGGTCGTAGGCATGTTTCCAACCCGGCGCGGTATGTACTTCGGTGTCCTTCCACCTGGCTCCTTCCTGATCGCCGATCCGGTTCAGCGGCGCGAGCACGCCACTGGCGAACTTGTCGGCTTCTTCAAGGATGGCATCGACCAGATCGATCGAAACCTCTTCGTTCCCGGGCAGTTGGGCGACTTCGTCGAGACCTGCCAGTTCACGCATCGCGAACTGCATGTCGCGAATCGGGGCACTGTAATTGCTCATGGATTCGGTATCTCCCTCAGATTGTTGGAATCATTTGTTGATCAGGTAGCGATTGTCGTCGAAGCCGGCTACCCAGTCCGGCCGGTAAACCACCAGCAAAGTCACGATTGCACCGCTGATCCAGGCTTCTGCAAAGCCGAGGAGCAGGAAATAAGGCAGGTATTCCGCCAGCAGGTAATCGGCAGGATAGGCACCTGCCGCGGCCAGTGCCGCCGACGCGGTCAGGCCCTGGAGCATGACGGTCAGTGCAGCCCCGGCGAAACCCATGACGAAGATGAAGATGAAGAAATGGGCCGGCAGCCAGCGCTCTATGGCGCGCTGGATCAGGTGCGCGATGGCCACCGGAATCGCCGCCATCAGGATGAAATTGATCGGCCATGCGCTCCACTCCACCGCTCCGTTCAAGGAGATTCCCGTCAATGCCCCCGCCAGCGCCAGCAGCGCCAGCCAGGGGCCGAAAATCAGGGTGGCAGCCATTGCACCAAGCATGTGCAGGCTCAAGCCGGGCTTTATTCCTGCCCGCATGCTCCACAGAAGCATCAGCCCGACGATGAAGCCGAGCAGCAGATTGAGCTGCGACCCGTTCTGCAGACGACGCCATGGCGCACGCAGCAGCAGTTTCGACAGGATGAACACGGACAGCGCCAGCATGATCCAGTGCCAGGACGCCGGGAACAGCGAACTTGCGAGATTCATGCGGACGCTGTCCGTTACCGGTCAGCTCAGACGGCCGCGGTGAGTTCCGGTACGACCTCGAACAGATCGCCCACCAGGCCGTAGTCGGCCACCTGGAAGATCGGCGCCTCCGGATCCTTGTTGATCGCCACGATCACCTTCGAGTCCTTCATCCCCGCCAGGTGCTGGATCGCCCCCGAGATGCCCACCGCGATGTACAGCTGCGGCGCCACGATCTTGCCCGTCTGGCCCACCTGGTAGTCATTGGGCACGTAGCCCGCATCGACCGCCGCACGGCTCGCGCCCAGCGCCGCCCCCAGCTTGTCCGCCAGCGGCTCGAGCAGCGTGTGGTAGTTCTCGCCGCTGCCCACGCCACGGCCGCCCGAGACGATGATCCTGGCCGCGCCCAGCTCGGGGCGCTCGCTCTTGGTCAGCTCGCGGCTGACCAGCGCCGCCACGCCCAGGTCGGCTCCCGCCGCCAGCGCCTCGACCGGGGCGGCACCGCCTTCTGCGGCCGCATCGAAGGCGGTGGTGCGCACCGTGATGACCTTGATCGCATCGGCGCTCCTGACCGTCGCCAGTGCGTTGCCGGCGTAGATCGGGCGCACGAAGGTGTCGGCGCTTTCGATGGCGACGATGTCGCTGATCTGCGCCACGTCCAGCAGCGCCGCCACCCGCGGCAGCATGTTCTTGCCGTTCGGCGTCGCCGGCGCCAGCACGTGGCTGTAGTTCGGCGCGAGGCCCTTGACCAGTTCGGCCACGTTCTCCGCCGTCTGCGCTTCGTAGTGCGGCGCATCGCACGCCAGCACCTTGGCCACGCCGGCGATCTTCGCCGCCGCCTCGGCCGCCGCGCCGCAGCCGGCACCGGCCACCAGCACGTGGATGTCGCCGCCCAGCCTGGCCGCCGCGGTCACGGTGTTGAGCGTGGCGGCCTTGAGCGATTGGTTGTCGTGTTCGGCAATGACGAGAATGGCCATGTTCAGATCACCTTCGCAACGTTCTTGAGTTTGTCGACCAGTTGGGCGACGTCCGCCACCCGCTCTCCCGCGCTGCGCTTGGGCGGTTCGGCCACTTTCAGCGTCTGCAGCCGCGGCGCCACGTCCACGCCCAGCTCTTCCGGCTTCAGCGTGTCGAGCGGCTTCTTCTTCGCCTTCATGATGTTGGGCAGCGTCGCGTAGCGCGGCTCGTTGAGCCGCAGGTCCGTCGTCACCACCGCCGGCAGCGCGATCGACAGCGTCTCCAGCCCACCGTCGATCTCGCGCGTGACCTGCGCCTTGCCGTCCGCGATCACCAGCTTCGAGGCAAACGTCGCCTGCGGCCAGCCCGCCAGCGCCGCCAGCATCTGCCCGGTCTGGTTGGCGTCGTCGTCGATCGCCTGCTTGCCGCCAATCACCAGCGCCGGCTGTTCCCTGTCGGCCACCGCCTTCAGCAGCTTGGCCACCGCCAGCGGCTGCAGCTCGGCATCCGTCTCGACCAGGATCGCACGGTCGGCGCCGATCGCCAGCGCCGCGCGCAGCGTCTCCTGGCACGCCCCCACGCCGCAGCTCACCGCCACCACCTCCGTGGCCACCCCGGCTTCCTTCAGCCGAACCGCCTCTTCCACCGCAATCTCGTCGAACGGGTTCATGCTCATCTTGACGTTGGCAATATCCACGCCGCTGCCGTCGGCCTTGACGCGAACCTTCACGTTGTAATCGACAACGCGTTTCACGGGTACGAGAATCTTCACTCTGCCGCGCTCCTTTCATTGGTCAGAATATCTTCCGGCGACTGCGACCGGGGTGGATGATTATGTCACTGCTTAATGGACATGACACGCTTGCGTGACTGTGACTGAAGGTCCGCTCCATGCCATCCTTACATACGGTAGCGTATGGAGAAAGAATCGTCAATACTATTCCGTATGGAAAAAACAGCAAAGAAACCTCGTACCCAACTCGACCGCCAGAGCTGGATCAACGCTGCCATCGAAGTCATGGCCGAAGAGGGAATCGCCGGCCTGCGGGTCGAAGTGCTCGCCAAGCGGCTCAAGGTCACGAAAGGCAGCTTCTACTGGCACTTCGACGATCGCCGCGACCTGTTGATGGCGATATTGCAGCACTGGAAGGAAGGCCGGATCTGCGACATCATCAAGCAGACCAGAGCTCAACCCGGCAATGAACTTGCCCAGATCTACCACGTCATCGATGTCTACAGCGCCAGCCGCAGCCGCCGCGGCATGATGATTGAGCTTGCCGTGCGGGATTGGGCACGCCGCGACACTGAGGCCGCTGCAATCGTCGCCGAAGTGGACGATGTCCGCCTGCGCTGTGCCCGGGATCTCTTCCTGGCCTGCGGTGTGCCGATGGAAGAGGCCTCGAGCCGCTGCATGCTGCTCTACGCCTACGTGTTCGGTGTGTCGCTGATGATCTACGAAAAATTCGACAGTGACGTGCTCCGCCTCAAACGCGACATTGCCGACCTGATCGCGCGCTCCGGATCCACGACCGCACGTGCGACAGCACCCGGAGCCGACAGGCTTCAGGCACCAACGGCCTGAGCGGGACGCCAGCGCAGGACTTCAGTTGCGTTCCGACCGGTCGCTGCGGTGATTTCTCCAACCGTGACACCACGCAATTCAGCCAGAATCTCCGCATAGCGCGGCAGATGCGCCGGCTCGTTGCGCTGTCCCCTTGCCCATTCGGGGGGGATGTCGGGCGCGTCGGTTTCGAGCACGATCGCATCCAGCGGCAAGGTAGCGGCGAGTTCGCGGATACGCGTCGAGCCGCTGAAGCTCAGCGTCCCGCCGAAACCGAGCTTGAAACCGAGGTTGATCAAGGCATCCGCCTGCTGTCTGCTGCCGTTGAAGGCATGGGCGATACCGCCCGGCACGCCGATGCGCCGCAGCTGCTTGAGGATGGGGTCGATCGCACGGCGCACGTGCAGGATCACCGGAAGCCCATGGCGCCGGGCAAGCCTGAGCTGGGCGACGAAAAAATCGAGTTGCCGCGCATGATCGATGCCGGGAACGAAATGGTCCAGGCCGATTTCGCCCACCGCCACCGCCCCGCCCTGGCCGAGGTACTGGTCGAGCACGTCGATGTCTTCCATCCGCGCCGGCATCACGTACATCGGATGGACGCCCAGCGCGAAGCACGCATCGGCATTCGCCGCTGCGACGTCCCGCACGGCATCGAAGTTGGCCCGCTCGACTGCCGGCACGACGAAGCCGGCGACACCGCCGCCCCGGGCGGCATCGATGGCCTGCCTGCGATCCGGATCGAACTCTGCAGCGTCGAGATGGATGTGGGTATCGATCAGCATGCTGCCAATACGGCGGCCCAGGCCGGCCGCCGCTTCGAGGAGCTCAGCGTCCTTTCCACACCGGCTTGCGCTTGGCGGCGAACGCGTCCATGCCTTCGGCCGCGTCATCGCACATGGCGTTGCAGGCCATGGTTTCGGCCGCCATCTGGTAGGCCGCGTCGAGGCCCATTTCGAGCTGCTTGTAGAACATCTGCTTGCCCATGCGGATCGCGACCGGCGATTTGGCAACGATCGAGGCCGCCAGCCGGCCGACTTCGTCATCGAGCTGCTCGAGCGGCACCACACGGTTCACCAGCCCGCGGCGCTGGGCTTCATGAGCGTCGATGAAATCGCCTGTGACCAGCATCTCGAACGCTTCCTTGCGGCCCATGTTGCGCGACAGGCCGACGCCCGGCGTGGCGCAGAACAGGCCGACGTTGATGCCCGACACCGCAAAGCGGGATACGTCGGCAGCCACAGCGAGATCGCACATCGATACCAGCTGGCAACCTGCCGCGGTGGCAATGCCATGCACGCGCGCGATGACCGGCTGCGGCAACTCGGTCAGCTTCATCATGAACTTGCCGCACAGGCGGAACAGCCGCTGCTGGAAATCCTTGCTGTAGTTGCCGCGCATTTCCTTCAAATCGTGACCTGCGCAAAAGGCCTTGCCTTCGCCTGCCAGCACGATCACGCGCACGCTGTCGTCACGGGCGATCTCGTCGACTGCCGCAATCAGCGTCTCGAGCATCTCGAAAGACAAGGAGTTGAACTGGTTCGGACGATTCAGCGTCAGTGTGGTGATTCCGCCATCGTCATGGCGCAGCAGCATCGGCTCGGAACTGGAAACGGGAACAGCGCTCATGAGGTCTCCTTGCGTGATCGATTATGTGCGTGCAATGCCACCTTGGCCGGCCGAACCCGGCCGGGCGCATTTGCTCAAGTCCGGTTGACGATAACGTCGAACCGGACGCACATGGTACTGCTTTCGCGGCGCCGGCAGCCAACTTCCCGGCGAGGGATGGCCTGTCTCGTTCAGGCCTCTACGTTGCGTGCGCTGGGCGAACGGATATAGAGCCCCCTGCCGAGCGCATTCCATTGCCGCTGTTCCTCATCCAGCGCCGCGGCCGTCAAGGGCAGCTTCTGCAGCCAGCCAGGCGGCGTGTTGACGCTGAAGCCGCGCCCTTCGCGCCGCATGCTGATCGGAGGAGTGCCGCGCGCATCGCGCGCACGATGGATGACCACCGCCAGCCGCAGACAGGCGATCAGCAGCCAATCGACACTGTTCGGGTCTATCGATGCCACCCGTTCGAGCTTGCCACGATGTGACAGAACCAGGCGCGACAGCCGCCCCTGATCCATGCGCGAAAAACCCGGCATGTCGGCGTTGGCGACGATGTAGGCGCTGTGCTTGTGGTAGCTGGAATGAGCAACGGAAATACCGATTTCGTGCAGCATTGCCGCCCAATACAGGAAACGCCGGTCGAGGTTCTCCGGGTCGGCCATTGCCGGTTCGACCTGGTACAGCAGATTGCATGCGGTATCCGCCACCTGCTGAGCCTGCCGCAGATCGACGTTGTAGCGGCGCACGAAGGCGTTGACCGTGGCGTCGCGCAGATCATGGTGGTGGTAGCGGCCAAGCAGATCGTAGAGCACCCCCAGGCGCAACGCGCCTTCGGAGAAGACCATCTGTTCGATCTCGAACTCCTTGAACACCGCGCTCATGATGGCAAAGCCGCCCAGGATCACCGGCAGGCGGTCGCCCTTCAGTCCGGCGAGGTCGAGCGCGTCGACGCTGCCGGCGCGCAGCAATTCAGCCCGGAAACGCTCCAAGCCCTCGCGGGTGATCCCCGAATGGGAGAAGCCGTTCTGCTCGAGTATTTCAGCCAGGGCCTTGGCCGAACCGCTGGAGCCGACAGCCTCTTCCCAGCCCGCTTCGCGATACGCTGCGACAATGGTCTGCAGCTCACGCCGTGCGGTGAGTTCGGCTTCCTTCAGGCCGCGCTTGTCGATGCGGCCGTTCGGGAAGAAACGCAGGCTGTAGCCCACGCAGCCCATGTAACGCGATTCGAGCAGCAAGGGCTCGAAACTCTTGCCGATGACGAACTCGGTCGAACCGCCGCCGATGTCCACGACCAGCTGCTGCTTGTGCGGGTCGGGCAGCGTGTGCGCCACGCCGACGTAGATCAGGCGGGCTTCCTCGCGGCCGGCGATGACCTCGATCGGGAAGCCCAGCGCTGCTTCGGCGCGGAGCAGGAACTCCGCCGAGTTCTTGGCCACGCGCAGCGTATTGGTGGCCACTGCACGCACGGCGCCGGCATCGAAGTCGTGCAGGCGCTCGCGAAAGCGCCGCAGCGCCGCCACCCCGCGTTCCTGGGCATCGAGGTCGAGAATCTTGTCGGCAGACAGGCCCGCGGCCAGACGTACGGCTTCCTTCAGCCCATCCAGCGGATAGATCTGATCATTGACGATACGACCGACCTGCAGGCGAAAACTGTTGGAGCCAAGATCGATCGCTGCAATGAGGTTGTGCATCATCAGAGTTCCGGACGAATGGCACGAGGCCGATCGGCGGATTTTAGCATCGGCGCTACGTTGCGTTGCAGCAGAAATATTGTCCCGAACACATCCGCCAGTGATTCCATGCATCGCGAGCAGCCGGAGCTCGCCGCTGTCATGATCCTGCAACGAATCTGTCACATAATCGGAGCAACCCTTCACCCGTGAACCCGGATCGCCATGTACGCCCCGAAGAACGATCGCAGCTACCCCACCGACCATTTCATCAACCGCGAACTGTCGCTGTTGCGCTTCCAGCGCCGCGTGCTTGCGCAGGCTGCCGACCCAACCGTGCCGCTGCTCGAACGCCTGCGCTTCCTCTGCATCGTTTCGAGCAACCTCGACGAGTTCTTCGAGATTCGCGTCTCCGGCATCAAGGAGCAGATCCACCTCGGCAGCCGCAAGACCGGCCACGACGGCATTTCGCCACGGGATCTGCTCGAACGGGTCAGCGACGAGGTGCATGACATCATCTCGGATCAGTACGAGTTGCTCAACGACGACATCCTTCCCGCGCTGGAAAAGGAAGGCGTGGTCTTCCTGCGCCGCAGCGAATGGACCGAAACCCAGTTGAAGTGGATTCGCGACTACTTCATGAACGAAGTGATGCCGGTGCTGACGCCGATCGGGCTCGACCCTGCACATCCGTTTCCGCGCGTGCTGAACAAGAGCCTGAACTTTGCCGTCGAGCTGGAAGGGCGCGATGCCTTCGGCCGCGACTCCGGCGCCGCCATCGTCCAGGCGCCGCGCGCCCTGCCCCGCGTGATCCGGCTGCCGCGCGAGATCTGCGCACAGGAATACACCTTCGTGTTCCTGTCCTCGGTGCTGCATTCGCACGTCGGTGAACTGTTCTCGGGCATGAACGTGCTCGGCTGCTACCAGTTCCGCGTCACGCGCAATTCGGACCTGTTCGTGGACCAGGAAGAGGTCAAGGATCTGCGGGTGTCGCTGAAGGGCGAGCTGCAGCAGCGCCATTACGGCGATGCGGTGCGGCTGGAGGTCGCCGACAGCTGCTCGAAGGAAATGGCCGCCTTCCTGCTGCAGCATTTCCATCTGGAGCCGGACGACCTCTACCGCACACCGGGCATCGTCAATCTGGTGCGCCTGATGCAGGTGCCCGACTGGGTGGAGCGCCCCGACCTCAAGTACCCGCCCTTCGTGCCGGGCATCCCGAAGCCGCTGGACAAGCGGCGGCAGATCTTCGCCGTGCTGCGCAATCACGACGTGCTGCTGCACCATCCCTTCCAGAGCTTTGCGCCGGTCATCGACCTGCTGCGCGCGGCGGCGGACGATCCACAGGTGCTCGCGATCAAGATGACGGTGTACCGCACCGGCACCGACTCGGTGCTGATGGAGCACCTGGTGCGCGCCGCACAGAAAGGCAAGGAAGTGACGGTCGTGCTGGAACTGATGGCCCGCTTCGACGAGGAAGCGAACATCAGCTGGGCCAACCGGCTGGAAGAGGTCGGCGCCCACGTTGTCTATGGCGTGTTCGGCTACAAGACCCACGCCAAGCTGCTGATGGTGGTTCGCCGCGAGGAAGACGGCCTGCGCCACTATGTGCATCTGGGCACCGGCAACTACCATCCGCGCACCACGCGCTTCTATACCGACTTCGGCCTGCTGACGGCCAACCAGGAAATCGGCGAGGACGTCGCCACCGTCTTCAAGCAGTTGACCGGGCTGGGCACCGCCAGCGAGCTGCGCCACCTGTGGCAGGCGCCATTCACGCTGCAGCCCAAGGTCGTCGAAGCGATCAGGCGTGAAGCGGCAATTGCCCGCGAAGGCCGCCGCGGCCGCATCATCGCCAAGATGAACGCGCTGCTCGAGCCCGAAACCATCGAGGCGCTGTACGAAGCCTCGCAGGCCGGCGTCGAGATCGACCTGATCGTGCGCGGCCCCTGCGCGCTCAAACCGGGCGTGTCCGGCCTGTCGGACAACATCCGGGTTCGCTCGGTCGTCGGCCGTTTCCTGGAGCACCACCGCATCTTCCATTTCCATGCCGACGGCGACGACCTGATGTTCCTGTCCAGCGCCGACTGGATGGAGCGCAACTTCTTCCGCCGCATCGAGATCGCCTTCCCGGTGCTCGATCCGAAGCTGAAACGGCGCGTGATGAAGGAAGGCCTGCGCCCCTATCTCGGCGACAACTGCCAGGCCTGGGAAATGCTGCAGGACGGCCGCTACCGCCGCCGGAATCCGCGCGGCACGCGCCGTGCTGCGCAGTTGATCCTGCTGAAGGAACTGGCCACGAGCAGTTGAAGCGGCGGCGCAAAAGACGAACGGGGCAGCAGGCCCCGTTCTTTTTTCAGGCCGGCGCAGCCCCGCGCGCGCTACTTGCGCTGCGCGTCGATCACGCCCGAAACCTCGCGGATCAGCGTGATCGCACGCTGGACCTGCTTGATGCCGTTGACCTCCATCGTGAAGCGCATGTAGGCCGTGCCCTTCTTGGTCAGCGTGTTCACCGCGATCACGTTCAGCTTCTCGCGCGACAGCACTTCCGAGATGTCGCGCAGCAGGCCCTGCCGGTCCATCGCCTGCACGGTGATGTCAACCTGGTACAGCGCCGTCTTGCTGTCGGTGGCCAGGCCGCCCCATTCCGCCGAGATCACCCGCTCGGGATGCTTCTGCGCCAGCAGCTGGAAGTCCTGGCAATCGACGCGATGGATCGAGATGCCGCGCCCGCGGGTGACGAAGCCTTCGATCGCGTCCGGCGGCGCCGGTTTGCAGCAGCGCGACAGCGAGGTCATCAGCTTGCCGACGCCGACGATCAGAATCTTGTCGGAGTTGTCGCCCGAGCGGCTGCGGCTGACGACGAAATCCGGCTCGGCCGGCGCTTCCGGCGCGGGCGTGCTGCCTTCGCGCAGCGCCACCTGCACCGAACGCGGCCCCACTTCTCCCCGGCCGGCGGCGAGGAAGAGCGCCTCGGCGTTCTTGAAGCCGAGGCGTTCGGCCAGGCCATCGAGGTTGGCCTGGCTGTGGCCGTCACGCTGCATTTCCCTGGCGACGAAGCTGCGGCCGCGCACGAGCAGGTCTTCCTCGTCGAGCTGGGCGAAATACTGCTTGATCTTGTTGCGCGCACGCGAGGTATTGACGTAGTGCTGCCGCGCATCCAGCCAGTCGCGCGAAGGGCCACCCTCCTTGACCGTGACGATCTCGACCGTCTGGCCGTTTTCCAGCGGCGTGTTCAGCGGTACCAGGTGGCCGTCGATCTTGGCACCACGGCAGCGGTGGCCGAGGTCGGTATGCAGGCGGTAGGCGAAATCGATCGGCGTGGCGCCGCGCGGCAGGTCCACCACCTTGCCCTGCGGCGTCAGCACATAGAGCGTGTCGTCCAGCGAGGCGCGCTTGAACTGCTCCATCCATTGCGCGGAGTCCGTGACCTCGTCGCGCCAGGACAGCAGGTTGCGCAGCAGCGCGATCTTCTCGTCGTACTCCGAACCCGACTGCGTGCCTTCCTTGTAGCGCCAGTGCGCGGCAACGCCAAGCTCGGCATGCCTGTGCATATCGTGGGTGCGGATCTGCACCTCCAGCGCGCGCCCATCGCCCGCCAGCACCGCGGTATGCAGCGACTGGTAGTTGTTGCCCTTGGGCTTGGTGATGTAGTCGTCGAATTCCTTGCTGATCGGCTGCCAGATCTGATGCACGAAGCCGAGCACCGTGTAGCAGTCCTTGACCTCCTCCACCAGCACCCGCAGCGCACGGATGTCGAACACCTGCGAGAAGTCGAGCCGCTTCTTGCGCATCTTGTTGTAGATGCTGTAGATGTGCTTGGCCCGCCCGGTGATCTCGGCCTTGATGCCGACCGCCGCCAGCTCGGTCCTGAGGCGCTCGATCGCATCCTGGATGAACTGCTCGCGCTCCACCCGACGCTCGTCGAGCATCTTGGCGATGCGCTTGTAGGTTTCGGGCTCGATGAAGCGGAAGGAAAGATCCTCCAGTTCCCACTTGAGCTGCCAGATGCCAAGCCGGTTGGCCAGCGGCGCATAGATGTCCAGGCTCTCCCGAGCCACATCCACCCGCGCGTCGCCCGGCAGGTCGGTGTAGAAGCGCAGCGTCTGCGTGCGCGAGGCCAGACGCACCAGCACCACGCGGATGTCCTCGACCATCGCCAGCAGCATCTTGCGCAGCACTTCGGTCTGGGCGCGGATCTCGGGCGCGGTGGCGGTGGTCGTCATCCGCGTCAGCACGCGCAGGCCGTTGAGCCTGTGCAGGCCGCGCACCAGATGGCAGATGTCGGCATCGAAGCGTGATTCGATCTCTGCGGCAGGATCATCCACTTCGTCCCACACCGCGAACAGCAGCGCGGCGATGCGCGTGTCCGCATCCAGCTTCAGCGAAGCCGCGATCAGCGCGGTGCCGATCGCATGGGTCCAGGCCGGCTCGCCGGTACCGAGCACCTTGCCTTCGTACAGCTCGGATATCCATTCGAGGGCGGATTCGATCCTGTCGCGTTCTTCGACCGTCAGGCCGGCAGCGAGCATGTTGACCGGAGGGGCGGTGTCGCCCTGGGAGATGGCATGAGTGACGGAAACCATGGCGATGGATTATCCCATACCGGGAGGGCTGGCGAGTGTGTGATCAGCCCGCGGGAAATGTATTGAGATGCGGCATGCCGATGCTGACGGAGCGGTGGCCGATGCGATCTTCGCACCTGAGTCCGTGCTGTGCGATCATCCCCGGCCGGTGGCACCCGCCGCCTCCATGATTCCAGACCGAACGACGATGCACCGTTTCAAAGCCAATCCTTACCTCCTGCTCACGCTCACCGCCCTTTTCTGGTCGGGCAACATGGTGATGGGCCGGGGCATCCGCGCCGACGTGCCGCCGCTTGCACTCGCCTTCTGGCGCTGGGTGATTGCATTCGCCCTGCTTGCCCCGCTTGCGCTGCCGCACCTGCGTGGCCAATGGGACAAGCTGCGCGCAGCCTGGCCGATCGTGGTCGTGCTCGGCCTGCTCGGCGTCGGCGGCTACAACACCTTCGCCTACCTCGCCCTGCAGCACACCACCGCAACCAGTGCCACGCTGCTGAACTCCTTCATCCCGATCGCCACCATCGCCTTCGGCTTCCTGTTCTTCGGCAGGCGCCTGAGCGGTGCCGAGGCGGCCGGCGTCGCGGTGTCGCTGCTCGGCGTAGCGGCGATCGTCAGCCGTGGCAGCCTGGAAACCCTGCTTGGCCTCACGCTCAACACCGGCGACCTGTGGATGCTGGTGTCGGTGACGGTATGGGCGCTGTACACCGTGGGCCTGCAGAAACGCCCAGCCGGCGTCGATCCGATGCTGATGCTGGCCGCCTTCACCGTGGTCGGCCTGCTCGCGCTGGCGCCCGCCTACGCCTGGGAGCTGTCCCAAGGCCGGCACATCAACCTCAACCTGGCCTCGATCGGCGGCATCCTCTACACCGGCATCTTTCCCGGCTTTCTCGGCTACGTGTTCTACAACGCCGGCGTCGCCGCGGTCGGGCCGGCGCGAGGCTCGCTGTTCATCCACCTGATGCCGGTGTTCGCGACCATCCTGGCAGCGATCTTCCTCGACGAACGGCCGCAGTGGTACCACTTCGTCGGCATCGCGCTGGTATTCGCCGGCATCTTCCTGACCACGCGCAAACCGTCGAGCTGAATCGATGTTCGAACGCATCCGCCGCTGGCTCGGCCTCGCCACCCCACCGACCTCCGTGCCTGACGAGCAGTGGGCAAGAGTGGAGGCCTGGCTGCCCTTCCTCGATTACCTCGATCCGGACGACCGGCCGCGGCTGCGCCAGATGGCGCTGGAATTTCTCGCCAGCAAGCAGTTCCACGGCGCCAACGGGCTCGAGCTGGACGATGACATCCTGCTCTGCATCGCACTGCAGGCCTGCCTGCCGGTGCTGAACATCGGGTTGCAGGCCTATCGCGACTGGGTCGGTGTGATCGTCTACCCGGGCGACTTCGTCATTCCCCGGCGAGAGTACGACGAGGCCGGCGTGCTGCACGAATACGAGGACGAAGTGCTGGGCGAAGCCTGGGAAGGCGGACCGGTGCTGCTGTCCTGGTTCGGCAGCGAAGGACAGCCGACAGGCATCAATGTCGTGATCCACGAATTCGCCCACAAGCTCGACATGGAGAACGGCGGTGTCGATGGCTTGCCGCGGCTGCGCTCCGACATGTCGCGGCGCGCCTGGGCAGCCGCCTTCGGCCAGGCATTCGAGGATTTTTGCAACGAAGTGGACAGCGGCGCGGAAACCGACATCGATCCCTATGGCGCGGAGCATCCTGGCGAGTTCTTCGCCGTCGTTTCCGAAGTGTTCTTCGAAGCGCCCCATGTGCTGCAGCAGCGTTTTCCGCAGGTGTACGCTCAACTCGCCCTGTTCTATGGCGTCGACCCCGCCCAGCGGGAAGCCCTGTTGAGAGGACGCGGATGGCACCAGCCAAGCGCCTGCTGATCGTTCATCACACCCAGTCGGGCAACACCGGCAGGCTGGCCGAAGCGGTATTGCGCGGCGCCCGCCGCATCGACGGCGTCGACACCCGGCTGCTGCGCGCCTTCGATGCCGGCGCCGACGATCTGCTGGCCTGCGACGGCCTGCTGCTTGGCACCCCGGAGAACTTCGGCACCATGTCCGGCGGGCTGAAGGACTTCTTCGACCGCACCTACTATCCCTGCGAAGGCAGGCTCGTCGGCCTGCCCTACGCCGTCTTCGTCAGCGCCGGCAACGACGGTACCGGAGCCGTGCGCGAGATCGGGCGTATCGCCAGAGGCTATGGCTGGAAACAGGTCGCCGAAGCGCTGATCGCACGCGGGGAAATCGCCACCGGACACCTGGATGCCGCCGAAGAACTCGGAGAAGCGATGGCATCCGGGCTCGGCATGGGAATTTTCTAGGCTCGGATCTGGCCGCGTGCCAGCGCCCGCGGCGCTTTGCGGAACGCGATCCGTTCATCGAAATGTGCTTCCACACTGTGATACCAAATGGGTTTGGCAGGATGGCAACGAGTGACTAAGGTGAACGAGTGCCGCGCCATCGACGTCCCCTCGGTGCATGGACACGGTACGTCATCCTTTTCACGCTAACGGAGGTCGTCTCATGGCAATAACCTGGATTTTGGTTGCCAACGCCAGCCTGGCGAAGCTGTATGCGAATCTCGGTCCCAACAAGGGACTCACGCTGGTCAAGGAACTGATCCACCCGGAAAGCAGGCAGAAGAACTCTGAACTCGTCACCGACCGCTCGGGCGCGATGGGTGCCAACGGCGGTGGCGGATCGATGCAGCCACAGACACTTCCGAAACAGCACGAAGCCAGGGTCTTCGCCCAGGAAATCGCCCAGGCCCTGTACCAGGGACGGGCGGCAAACGCCTTCAAGCGCGCCATCCTGGTCGCGCCGCCGGCTTTCATGGGCATGCTCAACACCGTGATCGACGGCCCGACCGCGCAATTGATCAGCGACCGCTTCGAAAAGGACTACACCAAGACGGCCGAGCCGGAACTGAGCCAGCGGCTCGCTTCGGCGATCTATCTTTGATGCCGCATGAACGGCGTTTTCGGAGGAGGATTCATTTGAGCGGATACGACATCCCACTCGATTCGATCTGAACCATTCCGATTCATTTCCGACAGCCTCCATCCAGGAGGCTCGACGGCGCAAGGGGTGCGATGCCCGGCGCCGTTACCCAGAGCGCGGGGCCGGCGTGCCAGACACGCGGCCCCGCTGCCGTTTCAGGCGGCCCCGTCGGCGCGCGCCAGCAAGGCCACGACCTGCGTGGCGATTCCTTCCCCACGTCCGGTGAAGCCGAGCTTCTCGGTGGTCTTGCCCTTGATGTTGATCGCGCCTGCGTCCATATCCAGGTCGGCCGCGATGTTGGCGGCCATCGCCGGCGCATGGGGCATGATCTTCGGCGCAGTGCAGATGATGGTGGCGTCGATGTTGACCACCTGCCAGCCGGCGGCACGCACGCGGGCGAAGGCCTCGCGCAGCAGCACGCGGCTATCGGCGCCGGCATGTTGCGGGTCGGTATCGGGAAACAGCCGGCCGATGTCGCCCAGGCCGGCCGCGCCGAGCAGGGCATCGGTGACCGCATGCAGCAGCACGTCGGCATCGGAATGGCCGAGCAGGCCGCGCGGGAAGGGAATCGTCACGCCGCCGATGATCAGCGGCCGGCCGGGCACCAAGGCATGGACGTCGAAACCCTGGCCGATACGGAACGGAACGCTCATTGCCTGGCTCCTTCGCGGTTCTGCAGGATCCACTCGGCCAGATGCAGGTCGAGCGGATAGGTGACTTTCAGATTGGTGGCGTCGCCCTGCACCAGGCGGGGGCGCAGGCCGGCGGCCTCGATCGCGCTGGCCTCGTCGGTGACGCCGGATGCGCCCTCCAGCGCCCGGCGCAACATCACGTAGCGGAACATCTGCGGCGTCTGCGCCTGCCACAGGCTGTCGCGCGGCACCGTGGCGGCAACGTGGCGATGGCCGTCGGCGCGCTTCAGCGTGTCGGCGACCGGCACCGCCAGCAGCCCGCCCACTTCGTCATGCGCCAGTTCGCGCACCAGCTTGTCGATGTGCCAGGGCGCCAGGCAGGGCCGTGCGGCATCATGCACGAGCACCCAGTCGGATGCCGCGGCCTCCTTCGATATCGCACGCAAGCCGCCGAGCACGCTGTCCGCGCGCGTCGCGCCGCCGCAGAACAAGGGCACGAGCTTGGCGCCCAGCGCCGACCAGTCGTGCCGGGACCACTCGGTATCATCCACCGACAGCACGACGAACACCTTGTCGATGTCGGGCGCTGTGCACAGCACCGACAAGGCGTGATGGATCAAAGGACGGCCCAGCAGCGGCAGATACTGCTTGGGCCGCTCAGCGCCCATGCGCGAGCCGCTGCCCGCGGCGGGCACGATGGCGAAATGGCGGGCCCGGGGGCGGGCTTGTGTGTTTTGCATGGCGCGCATTCTAACCGCGCCCGGCGGCGCCGGGCCGCATTCCGCGAAGCGTGGAGGTATGATTCGAGGGCCTGCCATCCGCCCTACTTCCTTCCATGCCACTTGCCCAGCCCCGGACCGAAGCCATCCCCGATGCCGACCTCGGTCCGCAACTTCTGCGCCTGGCGCGCGAGGCCATTGCACACCATCTCGGACTCGGCCCGGCACCCGTGGCCGACGCCCATCCCGCACTCGGTGAGCGCGGCGCCACTTTCGTCACGCTGACGGTGGCAGGCGAAATGCGCGGCAGCGTCGGCAGCATGCGGCGTACCCGCTCGCTGGCGGCCGACGTGGTCGCCAACGCAATCGCCGCCTGCCAGGATCCGCGCTTTCCGGCGCTCGATGCGGCGGCATTCGCACAGGCGGGCATCGAGGTTTCGCTGCTGGACGAGCCGGAGTTCATCGATTTTGCCGACGAGGCCGACCTGCTTCGCCAATTGCGTCCGCATCAGGACGGGGTGATGCTGTTCGCCGGCTGCCGCGGCGTCACACTGCTGCCGGCAATGTGGGCTCAGCTGCCACGGCCCGAGCTGTTCCTCGCCGCGCTCAAGGAAAAAGCCGGCATTCCGCTCGAACGCCCGGTGGATGGGCTGATGGCGGCACGCTACGGCGTCAGTACCTGGCGAAGCGCATCGTGAAGCTGCGCCACACGCCGCTCAGCATCCCGGCACACGGCGACTGGCTGGCCGGCATGCTTGCCCATGCACCGGACGTGCGGGCGCTGGCGCTGTGCATCCATTCCTCGGGCCGATCGCTGGACCAGGCTTCGCCCGACGGCGCACCCGGCCCCCTGGAACTGACGCTGCAGGCGGCCGGCTTCGCGACGATGACGGTCGAGCTGCTGACCGCGCGCGAAGCGCTGCACGATGCCGATGCTGCGTTCAACATCCCCCGGCTCACCGAGCGAGTTCTTGCCGCGGTGGATTGGGCAACGCATCAGCCCTCGCTCGAAGGCCTCCCGATCGGCCTCGTCGCCGACGGCACCGGATGTGCCGCCGCGATCCGCTCGGCAGTCAGTGCGCCGGAGAGCTTCACTGCGATCGCCTGCCTCAGCGGGCGAGCCGATCTCGCTGGCGCGGCACCCTTGCGTGCCATTCGTACGCCGACACGCTTCATCGTCGTGCCCGAAAGCCCGGATGCGCCGATGCTGGCGTCCGCCCATGCCCTGCTCCAGGGCGAGCACGACTGGCTCGTCCTGCCGGCAGGCGATGGAGCCGGCGGCGGGCAGGAACACCGGACGCATGCTGCGCAGGCAGCATGCGACTGGCTGCTGGCCCACCTTCCCGCTCCGGACGGGACCGCAACGGATCGAGCCGGCCCGGCTGCCTGACCGTCCGCGGCCGCCCCCTTTTCAGTCGCGGAAGCTGACCCATTCGTCGAGCGCCATGCGTTCCGTGCGCAGGGCATTCTCCGGCGCCTGCGGATCGGCATAACCCATCGACATCGCGCAGATCAGGGTTTCGCTGTCGGGGATGCCGAGCTCCTGCTTGATGATGCGGTGGAACTGGATCGGCGCGACCTGCGGGCAGGTATCCAGCCCGCGGGCCTTCGCCGCCAGCATGACGTTCTGCAGCAGCATTCCGCTGTCGAGCCACGAGCCCTGCTCCATGATGCTGTTGACGCTGAAGATCAGGCCGACCGGCGCATCGAAGAACTTGTAGTTGCGGGCGAACTGCTCGTGCATGCGCTGCGCATCGCCTTTCTGGATGTTCAACAGGCTGTACAGCTGCCTGCCGACCTGGCGGCGGCGCTCGACATAGGGCGATATCCACTCCCTGGGGTAATAGATATAGGGCTCGGTGTGTGTCGCGGCCTCGCCGGGATCATCGAATACGGCAAGGATCTTTTCGGACACCCTGGCCTTGCTGGCGCCGGTCAGGACCCAGATTTTCCACGGCTGGATGTTGGTGCCGGACGGCGCGCGCGATGCCACGGCAAGGATGTCGGCAATCGTCTCCCGAGGCACTGCGCGCGGCAGGAAGGCACGGCAGGAATAGCGGCTGTTGATGACTTCGTCGACTGCTGACTGGAGGGAGCTGCTCATGCGAGGAACCTCGGGAACGGACAGGATTGTTGAAAGCCGCCGCCTTCAGGCGACGCCATCGAGAAAACGTGAAACCAACCCGGTGACCTGCGCCGGGCGTTCGCGGTGCGGCACATGCCGCGTATCGGCCATGATCTCGACGCGCGCCGGACCGCCGGCAAGCGCGCCGATCAGTTCCGGCTGGCGCGGGCTGCCGTACTCGTCTTCCGCGCCGTGGATGACAAGGACGGGACATTCGACCCTGGGCAGCACCGGCCTCAGCGACCAGGACGAGAAAGCCGGGTCGAGCCAGGTGCCGATCCAGGCCTCCAGCACCCACTCCGCCTTGCCGCCATGGTATTTCGCCAGCCGCTCGCGCTGGACCGGATCCTTGAACAGCTCGCGGGCCTCCTCGAGGCCTGCGACGGTCCGGTCCTCGACGAAAGCCTGGGCCGACTCGGTGACGAGCGCCACGCAGTCGCCGGCATGGCGCGCGGCGCAATTCACCGCCATGCAACCGCCGACGCTGTGGCCGAACAGGATGAAACGGCCGATCTCCAGCTGCCGCAGCAGCGCCGCAAAGCCCGTCTCCGCCTCGACCGCGATGAAGTCCAACGGGAGTCTGCCCGAATACGCATCGGAACGGCCGAAGCCGAGGCGATCGTAGGCCAGCACCCGCCGGCCGGTGCCGGCGCACAGGGCCGCGGGGAATTCCCGCCACAGCTCCACGCTGCCGAGCGAATCGTGCAGCAGCACGATCGGGGTGCGATCACGGCCCGATGGGGACGTCAAACCGCGAGGCGACCATTCACGTGCATACAGGCGGGCGCCGCCGGCCTCGATCCAATGGTCGCGGGTGTCGATGTCGTGAAGCACGCGAATCGTTCTCCTGGGCTTGGGGGGCGGGGGGCCGCATGATCGCGCACCACCCTTCTTGTTTTCGTTCGCGGGATGATGTGTCGAAAATTACGTTAACGTTAACGTAATGACAGCAGGCAATGCCCGCTCCATGACGAAAAACCCGCTGGCGGACGAAGGCGGCGGGCAACGGCCGCCCGGGCACTCTCTATAATCGCGTCTTCAGAACGCGCAACACCGGTGCAATGCCCTCCCCTCAGCCCCCTTCCCAGCTCACCTCCCCCCTCGATCCGCTGCTGCCCCTGCTCGCCGCCTGTGCGCTGCCCAGGCCCGGCGCCCGCCTCGAGCTTCCCGCCTTCGCCGGCTCGGCCGATGCGCTGGCGGTCGCCGCGCTGGCGGCACGCGCCGGCCGGCTGCTCGTCGTCACCGCCAACCCGCTGGATGCCCAGCGCCTGCAGGACGAGATCCGCTGGGTCGCGCCCGATCTGCGGCTGCACCTGCTGCCCGACTGGGAGACGCTGCCCTACGACAACTTCTCGCCCCACCAGGACCTGATCTCCGAGCGGCTGTCCTCGCTGTACGCGATCATCCGCGGCGAGGCCGACGTGGTGCTGGTGCCCGCTTCCACCGCGCTGTACCGCATGGCGCCGCCGTCCTACCTGGCGGCCTACACCTTCTTCCTGAAGCAGGGCGAGCGCCTCGACGTCGAGGCGCTGAAGACGCAGATGACGCTGGCCGGCTACGCCCACGTCACCCAGGTGGTCAGCCCGGGCGAATTCTCGGTGCGCGGCGGCCTGGTCGACCTGTATCCGATGGGTTCGCCGCTGCCCTTCCGCATCGACCTGTTCGACGACGAAGTCGAGAGCATCAAGACCTTCGATCCCGACACCCAGCGCACCGTCTATCCGACCACCGAGATCCGCCTGTTGCCGGCGCGCGAGTTCCCGCTCGACGATGCCGGGCGCACCCGCTTCCGCAGCCGCTTCCGCGAGACCTTCGAAGGCGACCCGACGCGCGCGGCGATCTACAAGGACGTCTCCAACGGCATCGCCCCGGCCGGCATCGAGTACTACCTGCCGCTGTTCTTCGACGAAACCGCCACGCTGCTGGACTACCTGCCCGCCGACACCACGGTGCTGCTGCACCGCGACGTGCCGGCGGCGATCGCCGAGTTCTGGCGCGACACCCGCTCGCGCCACGACCTGCTGAAAGGCGACCGCAGCCGGCCGGTGATGCCGCCGGAACAGCTCTTCCTCAGCGACGAGGACTTCTTCGGCGCGCTGAAGGCGCGCCCCCGCCTGGTGCTGGGCGCCGTTGCCGGCGCCGAAGGCGGCGAGGCCATCGCCCGGCCGCTGCCCGAGCTGTCGGTCGAGCGCAAGGCCACCGACCCGCTGCACAAGCTGAAAGCCTTCCAGGCCGGCGACTGGTACCAGCGCGGCGGCCGCATCCTGCTGCTGGCGGATTCGCCGGGCCGGCGCGAGACGATGGCCGAGTTCCTCGCCGAGTTCGGCCTGAAGCCCGAGGCGATGACGGACTTCGGCGCCTTCATCGACAGCGAGGTCCGTTTCGCGCTCGGCACATCGCCGCTCGCCAGCGGCTTCCTGCTGCCCGAGGCCGGCCTGGCGATCGTCACCGAAGCCGAGCTGTACGCCGCCACCGCCCGTACCCGCACGCGCCGCGACAACCGCAAGGCGGCGACGATGGAAGGCTGGCTGCGCGACCTGTCGGAACTGAAGGTCGGCGACCCGGTGGTGCATGTGTCGCACGGCATCGGCCGCTATCTCGGCCTGATCCACATGAACCTCGGCGAAGGCGACACCGAGTTCCTGCACCTCGAATACAGCAACGGCGACAAGCTCTACGTGCCGGTGTCGCAACTGCACGTCATCACCCGCTACGCCGGCGCCGACCCGGAAGCGGTCGACCTGCACCGCCTCGGCTCCGGCCAGTGGGAAAAGGCCAAGAAGAAGGCCGCGATGCAGGTGCGCGACACCGCCGCCGAACTGCTGGCGCTGTACGCCCAGCGCGCCGCGCGCCCCGGCCACCGCTTCGACTTCCAGCAGCACGATCTCGAAGCCTTCGCCGAAGGTTTCGGTTTCGAGACCACGCTCGACCAGCAGTCCGCGATCGACGCCGTCGTGGCCGACATGAAGTCCGGCCGGCCGATGGACCGCCTGGTGTGCGGCGACGTCGGCTTCGGCAAGACCGAAGTCGCGCTGCGCGCCGCCTTCATCGCCGTGCAGGACGGCAAGCAGGTGGTCGTGCTGTGCCCCACCACCCTGCTCGCCGAGCAGCACTACCAGACCTTCGCCGACCGCTTCGCCGACTGGCCGGTGCGCATCGCCGAGCTGTCGCGCTTCAAGTCGGCCAAGGAACAGGCCGAAGCCCTGCAGCAACTGGCCGAAGGCAAGGTCGACATCATCATCGGCACCCACCGCCTGCTGCAGAAGGACGTGCAGTTCAAGCGCCTCGGGCTGGTCGTCATCGACGAGGAGCACCGCTTCGGCGTGCGCCAGAAGGAGGCGCTGAAGCAGTTGCGCTCGGAAGTCAACATCCTGACCCTGACCGCGACGCCGATCCCGCGCACGCTGGGACTGGCGATGGAAGGCCTGCGCGAGTTCTCGGTGATCGCCACCGCGCCGCAGAAGCGGCTGTCGATCAAGACCTTCGTGCAGCCCTCCAGCCGCGGCACCATCCGCGAGGCGGTGCTGCGCGAATTCAAGCGCGGCGGCCAGGTGTACTTCCTGCACAACGAAGTCGACACCATCGAGAACATGCGCAACGACCTCGAGGAACTGCTACCCGAGGCCCGCATCGTCGTCGGCCACGGCCAGTTGCCCGAGCGCGAGCTGGAGCGCGTGATGCGCGACTTCACCCAGCAGCGCGCCAACCTGCTGCTGTGCACCACCATCATCGAGACCGGCATCAACATCCCCACCGCCAACACCATCATCATCAACCGCGCCGACCGCTTCGGCCTGGCGCAGCTGCACCAGCTGCGCGGCCGCGTCGGCCGCAGCCACCACCAGGCCTACGCCTACCTGCTGACCCAGCCCGGCGCCAAGCCCTCGGCGCAGGCGCAGAAGCGGCTGGAAGCGATCACGATGATGGAAGACCTCGGCTCCGGCTTCTACCTGGCGATGCATGACCTGGAGATCCGCGGTGCCGGCGAAGTGCTGGGCGAGAACCAGTCGGGCGAGATCCAGCAGGTCGGCTTCAGCCTCTACACCGAGATGCTCAAGCGCGCGGTCAAGGACCTGCAGGCCGGCAAGGAACCCGACCTCAGCCAGCCGCTGGAAGTGGTGTCCGAGATCAACCTGCACACCCCGGCGCTGCTGCCGACCGACTACTGCCCCGACGTGCAGGAGCGCCTGACGCTGTACAAGCGCCTGGCCAACTGCGAGACCGACGAGGACCTGCGCGCGCTGCAGGAAGAACTGATCGACCGCTTCGGCGAACTGCCGCCGCAGACCACCGCGCTGCTCGAAACCCACCGCCTGCGCATGCTCGTCAAGGACTACGGCGTACAGAAGCTCGATGCCTCCGACGCCCAGATCAGCGTGCAGTTTGCCAAGGACGCGCCGATCGACCCGGTCAAGGTCATCTTCCTGATCCAGAAGGACCGCAGCATCAAGATGGCCGGCCCGGAAAAGCTCGTGCGCCGCGCCGCACTGCCGAACCTGAAGGACCGCGCCAAGGCCGTGAAGGATCTGCTCGACGCGGTGAAAGCCTGACCGACCGGAGGCCGCCATGCTCATCAACTGCACCGCCTACCAGCACGGCCGCAAGCTCGCCGACCTGCCGGTCGAGCGCATCGGCGACTACCTGGCGCGGCCGGACACTTTCGTCTGGGTTGCGCTGAAGGACGCGACGCCGGACGAACTAGCGGTGATGAAAAGCACCTTCGATCTGCACGAACTGGCGGTCGAGGACGCCAACCACGGCCACCAGCGGCCCAAGGTCGAGGAATACAACGACGGCGACGACGGCAGCACCAGCCTGTTCGCCGTGATGCATCTGATCGACGAGCGCGAAGGCAGCCTGCACATCGGCGAAGTCCATGTCTTCGTCGGCGCCAACTACATCCTGTCGGTGCGCAACGACAGCCCGCGCGACTTCGCCGGCGTGCGCGCCCGCTGCGAGCGCGAGCCGCGGATGCTGGCCAAGGGCCCGGGCTATGTGCTCTACGCGCTGATGGACGCGGTGGTGGATCGCTACTTCCCGCACATCGAAAAGCTCGAAACCGAAGTCGAGGCACTGGAAGAACGCATCTTCACCAGGGGCGCCGCGCGCTCCAACATCCGCCGCCTGTACCGCCTCAAGCGCAAGGTCACGCTGCTCAAGCACGCCGTCACGCCGCTGATGGAAGCCGCCGGCAAGCTGCACAGCGGCCGCGTGCCCGACGTCTGCAGCAAGAGCCGCCACTATTTCCGCGACGTCTTCGACCACCTCGTCCGCATCAACGCCTCGCTCGACGGCATCCGCGACACCATCGCCACCGCGATCCAGGTCAACCTGGCGCTGGTCACCGTCGACCAGACCGAGATCAGCAAGCGCCTCGCCGCCTGGGCCGGCATCTTCGCCGTCGCCACCGCGCTGGCCGGCATCTGGGGCATGAACTTCAAGTACATGCCCGAACTGGAATGGAAATACGGCTACCCGCTGGCACTGGCCACGATCGCGGCGCTGGGCGGATTCCTGTACTGGCAGTTCAGAAAGGCGAAGTGGCTGTAGCGCCGGGCGAACTCATGAGTCCCGTTTCGCCACCGCCGCACCGCAGTCCTCGATATTGACGTAGACCTTGTCGCCGACCTGCAGGCTCGCATCTGCCGCTGCCAAAGGCGCGGCACGTGCATAGGGCCGGCCGTTGCGCAGGAAGGCGGACAACGACATAGGGTTCATCCGCCTGGCCGGCAGCCGGGCCGCGCCGGCAATCGTAGTACGAGGGCCGCTCCAGCGCCCGGGCCGGGCCGATCTCGACCACCGTCCCCGTACGCCAGCCTGCTTCCCGCGGATACTTGTCCGCATCGACTTCCGCGCCGGCATGGGCAGCGAGGCAGGCCAGGACAAGGCCTCCGATCATCGATTTCATCTGCATTTCCGTCTCCGGTCGAGCCGCCGCCACGGTGCTCGCGTGGCGGCGGCAGATTCTCAGTTCAGCGAGAAGCGCGCCGTCGCCGCCGGCTTGCCCGGCAGGCTGAGCACGGCCACCAGCTTGGTGCCGGCGCCAACGTTGAACGCGCCCGTCGCTTCCAGGTAGTCGCCGGCCGGCTTCAGTTCGACTTCCTGCTTGCCGGCGGCGGAAAGCAGCGTGAGCTTGGCGCTGCCGCTGGAGACATCGACCGGCGTGCCGTGGTCGCGCACGTGAAGCCGGATGCGGTCGGGCGCGGCGACGAGCTCCAGGTCGAGGCCGCGGGCCTCGGCCAGCACGCCGCCGTGCAGCGCTGCGTGCTCGTGCGGATGGTCGTGGTCGTGACCGTGGTCGTCGGCGGCGAAGGCCGGTCCGGCAAGCGCCAGGGCGGCGATGGCAATGAATTTCGAGAGTTTCATGTCTGCTCCTTTCGGGGTCGTGTGTCGTCGGGGGGTACTGCGCTCAGAATGCCTCGGTGTTCCGGTCGTCCAGCAGGCGCTCGACATCGCGCCGGCCGAAGAGCCAAAACATCGCGGGGGTCAGGAAGGTGTCCAGCAGGGTCGAGCTGATCAGGCCGGAGAAGATCACCACCGCGACCGGATGCAGGATTTCGGTGCCCGGCCGTTCGGCCTCGAACAACAGCGGCGCCAGCGCAAAGGCCGTCACCAGCGCGGTCATCAGCACCGGCGACAGGCGTTCGAGCGAACCGCGCAGGATCATCGCGTGGTCGAAGTTCTCGCCTTCGATGCGCATCAGGTTGATGTAGTGGCTGACCTTGAGGATGCCGTTGCGCACCGAGATGCCGGCCAGCGTGATGAAGCCGATGAGCGCCGCGACCGACAGCGGCTGGCCGGACAGCCACAGGCCGATGACCGCGCCGACCAGCGCAAGCGGGATGTTGGCCATGATCAGCGCCGACAGCCGTACCGACTTGTAGCGGCTGTAGAGCACCACGAACATCAGCACCAGCGACACGATCGACAGCATCCCGACCAGGCGGGAGGCTTCCTCCTGCGCCTGGAACTGCCCGCCCAGCGTGATGAAGTAGCCTTCCGGCAGCGTCATGCCGGCGACCGCGGCGCGGATGTCGGCGACGACCTCGGACAGCGGACGCTGCTGCGCGTTGGCCGACAGCACGATGCGGCGCTTGCCGTCGTCGCGGCTGACCTGGTTCGGACCGTCGCCGTCCTCGATCGATGCCAGCTTGGACAGCGGCACATGCCCGCTCGGCGTTTCGATGAGGATCTGCGCCAGACCGTCGATCGAACGCGCGGATTCGGGCAGGCGCATGACCAGCGGGAAGCGCCGGCCGCCTTCGACGATCTGGGTAATGCGCTCGCCTTCGACCAGGCTTTGCAGCGCAGCCAGCACCTGAGGTGCCGGCACGCCGTAGCGGGCCGCCGCCGCATAGTCGATGCGCACCTTGATCTGCGGCGCCAGCACCTGCTTCTCCACTTCCAGGTCGGCAACGCCGGGAATGCCGGCCAGCCGCGCCTGCAGCGCATCCGCCTGGCCGCGCAGCACGTCGAGGTCTTCGCCGAAGATCTTGATCGCGATCTGCGAGCGCACGCCCGACAGCATGTGGTCGATGCGGTGCGAAATCGGCTGGCCGATGGAGATCGCGGCCGGCAGATTCACCAGCCGCGAGCGGATGTCGGCGGTGATTTCCCCCATCGAGCGGGTCAGCTCCGCTGCCGGCTGGAGGCCGACGTCCAGTTCGCTGACGTGCACGCCTTCGGCATGCTCGTCGAGCTCTGCCCGGCCGCTGCGGCGGCCGACGTGCGTGACCTCGGGCACCTGCGACACCAGCACTTCGGCCTGCTGGGCGAGCTCGGTGGATTCCGCCAGCGTCACGCCGGGGTTGAGGCGCATGCCGATCAGCAGGGTGCCCTCGTTGAACGGCGGCAGGAAAGTCGTCGGGAAGAAAGGCACCGCGGCCGCGGCGACCACGACCGCGAGCCCTCCGGCCGCGACGGCCGCCCGCGGGCGATCGAGCACGCCTTGCAGCGCTGCACGGTAACGCGCTTTCAGCCAGGCCAGCAGGCGTGTATCGCCATGGTCGAGCGACTTCATCCGCGGCAGCAGGTAGAAGGACAGCACCGGCGTCACCGTCACCGAGACCACCAGCGAGGCCAGCGTCGACACGATGAAGGCCACCCCCAACGGCACGAACAGGCGGCCTTCCATGCCCGGCAGCGCGAACAGCGGCAGGAACACCAGCACGATGATGATGGTCGCGTACAGGATCGCCGAGCGGACTTCCATCGTCGCGCGTGCGACGAGCTCGATCGGGTGCAGGCGGTGGGTCGGATGCCTTGCCCTGTCCTCCTTCAGCCGCCGCAGCACGTTCTCGACGCCCACCACCGCATCGTCGACCAGCCCGCCGATCGCGATCGCAAGCCCGCCCAGCGTCATCGTGTTGATCGACAAGCCGAAGTACTTGAACACCAGCGCGGTCATGAAGATCGATACCGGAATCGCGGTGAGCGCGATCACCGTCGGACGCAGCGTGCCGAGGAAGAAGAACAGGATCGCCGCGACGAACAGGGATGCGGCGATCAGCTTGCCCTGCAAGGTGCTGATCGAGGCCTCGATGAAGCTTGCCTGGCGGAAGGTGACCTCCGGCGCTTCCATGCCCTCGGGCAGCGAGCGTTTCATCTCGTCAAGCGCATCCTCGATCAGCCGCGTCAGCTGGATGGTGTCGGCGGTGGGCTGCTTCTGGATGCCGAGGATCACCGCCGGCTTGCCTTCGAAGCCGGCATCACCGCGCTTGAGCGCCGGCGCGAAAGTGACCTCGGCGATCTGGCGCAGCAGGATCGGCTGGCCGTTGCGCGACGTGATGGCGAGGTTCTTCAGGTCGTCCAGGCTGGACGTGCGACCCAGGTGGCGAATGAGGTATTCCCGCCCGGAGAGCTCCAGGAAGCCGCCCGAGGTGTTCGAGGAGAAGCCGCGGATCGCCGCTTCCAGCTGGTCGAGCGAAATCTCCAGCTCCGCCATGCGCCGGGTATCCGGCTGGACCTGGAACTGGCGCACTTCGCCGCCGATCGGAATCACCTGCGCGATGCCCGGGATCGCCATCAGGCGCGGGCGCAGCACCCAGTCGGCGTATTCGCGCACCTGCATCGGCGTGCTCTTCGCCGTGTCGACCGGGATCGCGATCTGCATGATCTCGCCCATCACCGAGCTGATCGGCCCCATGCGCGGAATCACGTTCTCGGGCAGGCCTTCCTCCATCGCCGACAGGCGCTCGGACACCATCTGCCGCGCCAGAAAGATCTCGGTGCTCCAGTCGAAGGTGACGTAGATGAAGGACAGCCCCGCGCTCGACACCGAGCGGACCGATTCGACGCCGGGCAGGCCGTTCATCGTCGTCTCGAGCGGAAAGGTGATGAGCTGTTCGACCTCCTCGGCCGCCATGCCGCCCGCTTCGGTCATGATCGTGACCGTCGGCTTGTTGAGATCGGGGAACACGTCCACCGGCGTGCGCGTGAGCGTGAACGCGCCATAAGCCATCAGCACCAGGATGGCGATGATCACCAGCATGCGGTTGCCCAGGCTGTTGTCGAGTAGCCACTTGAACATCGTGCGGACGCTCCGTCAGCGAATCTGGTTGATCAGCGTGGCCGCGCGCGTGGCGACGCGCTCGCCGGCAGCGAGGCCCGAGGTCACCGCGACGTTCGCACCGTCGAGCGGCGCGACGGTCACGGTGCGTGGCTCGAAGCGCTCGGGCGCGGTCTTGACCCACACGATGGGTTGGTTCGCCGGGTTCTTCAGCACCGAGGCCGCCGGCACGCTCACGCCGTGCTGCGTGCTGCGCGTCTGCACGATGACTTCGACCGGCTGGCCGACCGTCAGCGCAGGCGCAGCCCGGTCATCGACCGCGAAGCGCAGCGGCAAGGCCTGTTCGCGCAGGCTGCGGGCGGCACCGATGAACGACAGCGGCACGCGCCGTTCGCCGGCGGCGAGACTCGCGCCCGCGACGTCCCCGGCCAGTTCGGCGTCGTAGGCCAGCGCCTCGACGTGCTGGCGTTGCGGATCGACGATTTCGAAGATCAGTTCGCGCGCATCGACGACCTGGCCGGCCACCGCGCTGCTCGATGCCAGCACTCCCGAAACCGGCGCGGCCAGCACGTCGCGATTGCTGAGTCCGGCATTCAATGCCGCCATGCGGGCGCCGAGGCTGGCGAGTTCGCTTTCGGCGGCCTCGATGTCCTTGCGCGGAACCGTATCGGCCAGGGCCTGCAGCCGTTCGGCGCGCTTCTGCGCGAGTGTCCTGGTCGATTGCAGCTCGGCCAGCTGCGCAAGCTGGTTCGAACGTTCGATCTGCCCTGCCGACGGCAGCACGTAGGCGAGGACGTCTCCCTTCTTCACCGCCTGGCCGACACTAGGCAGCCCTTTCGGCCCTGCTTCCAGTCGGCCGGCCAGCATCGCCTGCACCCGGCCGCCGGCATTCGGGTCCATGACGACGCGGCCCGCGAGCGCGATCGAGCGTGGCAGCTCTCCGGCTTCCGTCAGCTGCGTGAGGACGCCGATCTGGCGCTGTGCAGGCTTGGGCAGAAAGACGCTGCCGTCCGGCAGCCGCCGCGGGCCATTGCCGCTGGCCTGCAGCGGGCCTTCGTCGCCGTGGTCGTGGCCGGGGCCCGCCAGGGCGTTCCACGACGTGCCGGCCAGCGCCAGGCTCAGCATGGCGATCAGGATCTTCGCCTTCATGCCGCACCTCCGACGGAGCGCTTGGCCACAGCATCCTTGCGCAGCGCTGCCCGGGTCACGCCGCCGAGCACCAGCAAGCCGGCCACCAGCCAGCCGGCGTAGCGGGTCATGTCTGCCGCGGTCTCCACGCCGTGTGCTTCCTCGTCGTCGTGGATGTCGAGCTCTCCGGCCAGCAGGTCGGCCTCGTCGCCGGCGACCACCATCGCAGTCACGGGCAGCACGCCCGGCGCCGGCGGCTCGGCCAGCACGGCTGCGAAAGTCCCGTCCGGGCGGGTTTCGAGGGGGACGGGCGTGCCGTCGATTTCCAGTTCCAGGGTCGCCTCCAGCACCGGAGCGTTGTCGGCGAAATGATCCAGGTAGAGGGTGAGGTTCCTGCCGTCAACCACGCCGACCAGTTCGAACAGCTCGGAAACGGCGGTGAAGCGCGGCAGTGCCGGGCCGGACATCTGGGCCGGCTCGTCGCCGTGGTTATGGTCGTGTCCTGGGCCGGCCAGGACGGGGGCGGCAAAGCCCGCCAACGCGGCAGCCATGCTCCAGGCCGCCAGGGTATGGACAATCTTCATGTGGGGAATTCCTGTCGTTTATCGGGGCAGCAGACCGAGGGCCTGGCGCAGGGTGGAAATGGCGGCAGCCAGATCGATGCGGGCGCGGGCGAGCTGGCGTTCGGCCTCGTCCGCTTCCAGCTCGATGCGCAGCCGGGTCGGCAGGTCGGCCTCGCCCAGGCGGAAGGCGTTCTGGAAGAAGCCGCGGGACTCGCCGGCAAGCCGGGCGCGCCGCTCGGCGGCCGTCAGTTGCGTGCGCGCCGATGCGACGCGTACCTGCGCCAGATCGAGGTCGGCGAGCACACGCTCGCGCTCGATCAAAAGCTGGGCTTCGGCTTCGATCGCTGCGGCATTGGCTTCGGCGACACGCGCACGATGGCGCGAGCCGCCGCCGAACGGAATGCTCACGGCGAGCGTCACGGTCTGCTCCCAGTCTTCGCCTGCTGCGCCCCGTTCGCGGGTGGTCGTCAGGCTCAGCTCCGGGTTCGCGCGCCCCTGGATGTTGGCCAGCTGCATGGCGCGCCGCGCGACTTCGGCCTTGTCCCTCAGCTCGGCCACGACCGGATGCGAGGCTTCGGCCATTCCGTCGGCTGCGGCCAGGCCCGGGTAGGCCTCCGGCTGCGGCATGTGGCCCGCATCCAGCGTCGGCGTGATCCCGGTCAGCGCACGCAACTGCCGGATCGCCTCGGCCTGCGCACTGTCGGCCTCCGCCGCCGCCGCTTCGGCCGCCGCCACGGCGCCGTCTGCCTGGTGCTGGTCGGCGCGCGCCAGTTCACCTGCCTTGACGCGGCGTGCCACATCCGCGGCCAGCTCGCGCGCGCTGTCCAGCCGTTTCCGGCCGAGTTCGGCCTCGACCACGGCGCGCTGCCACGCCCAGTACGCTTCCCTGACCTCGGCCGCCGTGCGCAGGCGGGCCGCGTGGCTGCGGCTCTCGCCGGCACTCAGCTCCGCCGCGGCGAGGCCGGCCATGCCGCCGCGTTCGCCCGGCAGCCAGATCGGCATGGCGATGCCGATCTCGTATTCGCGGCTACCGTGATTGCCGTCGAAGCGATCCGTCTTGCCCGCGACTTCCAGCGCCGGCAGCTCGGCCAGCCAGTCGTCCGCGCTCTCCCGCCGTGCGCGTGCCGCCGCCTGCACGGCGTCGAACGACTGCGCTTCGGGCTGCCGCGCCCAGGCGGCTTCGAAAGCCCGTTCCAGTGTCAGCGGCGCCTGGCTCCAGGCGCCGCCGGCGGCGAGGCTCAGCAAGAGCCCCGCGATCCAATCGATACGTTTGATTTGAAGCATCCAATTCTCCGCAAGGGACGAGGTACGGAAAATCGGCAAGGCACGATCATGCGGGCCGCGACGGACGCGCGGCACCACCGTCCAAGACGGTCGAAGCACGGAATCGAGGAAAAAGGGATGCCCTGCCGATCAGGCAGGGCGGGACCACTTGGGGCGCTCAGGCTCGGCGGAGAGCCCGGCGGGCAGCCAGGTCCGTAACTCGCCGCCAGGAAGCACGGCGACGATGCTGGCAGGCACGACGCTCAGGTCTGCCGACAATACCGTCGTGCAACTGCCCGCATGGCAGAAGCCGCAGTCCGGATCGAATCCACTGCCTTCGCCGCCGGCGGTTTCATCGGCGCCTGCCTGATGGGAATGGGCGTGATGCCCGAGATGATCGGCCGCTGCGCCGGTTTCGTGCTGGCAATACGCACTGACTGCCGCCCAACTGAATTGGAGCGGCAGCATCAGCAGGAAAAGGATGGAGAGCCAGCGGCGCATGGTGGCGGATTGTAGCGGCAGGGACGGAAACAAAAAACTGTGTTGTCAGCGCAGTCATTGCGGGCGGGAGGCACTGCCCTCCCCGCCCTGCACCCCCCTCAGCAGGCGCAGGCCGTTGAACACCACCAGCAGGCTGGCGCCCATGTCGGCGAACACGGCCATCCACATCGTGGCATTGCCGAAGATGGCCAGGACGAAGAACACGGCCTTGATCCCGAGCGCAAGCACGATGTTCTGCCACAGCACCGCGTGGGTCTTGCGCGACAGCCGGATGGTCTCGGGCACCTTGCGGAGATCGTCGTTCATGATGAGCACGTCGGCGGCCTCCTTGGCCGTGTCGGTGCCGGCGGCGCCCATCGAGAAGCCCACGGCGGCGACCGCCAGGCTCGGCGAATCGTTCACGCCATCGCCGACCATGCCGACGGTCTCGCCGGCGCTCAACTGCGCCACGATCTGCTGCTTGTCCTGCGGCAGCAGGTTGGCCCGTACCTCGTCGATGCCGACCTGGCGTGCGATGGCCTGCGCTGTCGAAGGGTTGTCGCCGGTGAGCATCAGCGAACGCACCCCCAGGGCATGCAAATCCTTGATCGCCTGGCGGCTCGTTTCCCGCGTCGTGTCGGCCACCGCGAACAGCGCCAGGGCATCGTCGCCGCTGGCGAGCAGCGACAGCGTGCGGCCCTGGGCCTCCTGCGCCTGCATCAGCGCTTCCAGTTCCGGCGAACACAGGCCCCGCTCATGAATCCAGCGATGGTTGCCGAGCACGTACTCCCGGCCATCCACCACACCGCATACGCCGCGTCCCGGTTCGGCGCCGAAGTCGCCGACGCTCAGCGGCTCGGCACCCAGGCCGGTCGCGATCGCCCTGGATACGGGATGATCGGAACGAGCGGCCAGGCTCGCGGCGATGCGCAGCACCTGCTGCGCGGGCAAGGCCTCGGACAGGACTTGATGCGCCACCAGCGCGGGCCGGCCTTCGGTCAGCGTGCCGGTCTTGTCCAGGGCGATGACCTGCAGCTTGCGGGCCTGCTCCAGATGGACGCCGCCCTTGATCAGGATGCCCCTGCGCGCCGCAGCCGCCAGTCCGCTGACCACCGTCACCGGCGTCGAGATCACGAGCGCGCAGGGGCAGGCGATGACCAGCAGCACCAGCGCCTTGTAGATCGCCTCCAGCCAGGGCCAGCCCAGCACGAGCGGTGTGCCGACGGCCACCGCCAGGGCCATCACGAACACCGCCGGGGTATAGACGGCGGCGAAGCGGTCCACGATGCGCTGCGTGGGGGCACGCTGGCCCTGGGCCTCCTCGACCGCGTGGATGATGCGCGCCAGTACCGTGTCCGCGGCCGGCTTGGTGATTTCGAATTCCAGCGCGCCGCTCTGGTTGATGGTGCCGGCAAAGACCTCGTCGCCGGCCTCCTTGTCCACCGGGATGCTCTCGCCGGTGACGGGGGACTGGTCCACCGCACTGCGTCCGGCGAGCACGCGGCCGTCCAGCGCGAAACGCTCCCCCGGCTTGACGCGCGCGGTCGCGCCGACCGCCACGGCCTTCGCATCCACCAGCATCCAGCTGCCGTCGGGCTGGCGCACTTCCGTCTGCGGCGGCGACAGCGCGAGCAGGCCGGCGATGGCGTTGCGCGCGCGCTCGACCGAACGCGCCTCGATGAGCTCGGCCAGCGAGTACAAGGCCATGACCATCGCGGCTTCGGGCCACTGGCCGATCAGGAAGGCACCGATGATGGCCACGCTCATCAGCGCGTTGATGTTCAGCTGCCAGCGCTGCAGCGACGACAGGCCCTTGCGGAAGACCTCCGTGCCGGCCAGGGCGATGGCCGCAGCCGCGACGCCCATGCCGGCCAGCTTCCAGACCAGCGTCTCGGGCGCGAAAAAGTGGAACATCTCGGCGGCAAGCGCCACGGCGAGTGCAGCCAGCAGGCGATGCAGCTCGGTGCGCTGGCGTCTGGCGACGTCCTCCGCGCGCGGCGGTGCCGCCAGGGTTTCCACCTTGAAGCCCAGGCGCTCGATCGCGGCCACGACGGCCGCCATCGTCCCGGCGGGCGCATCCAACGCCAGCACCCTGGCAGGCAGATCGAAGCGCAGGCGCGCGATGCCCTGCATGCCTTCCAGCGCGCGCCGGATCTGGCCCTCCTCGACGGCGCAGTCCATTGCCGGAATGCGCAGCAGGGTCATTCCCTGGACGTCGTCCATGGCAGGCGCGGCGACGGTGATGCCAGGCGCTGCGCAGCAGTGATCGTCCGGGCAGTGACCGCCTGTGGAGGAGCCGCCAGCCGCCGGCCCTTCGCAGCACGCCGGCTCCTGCCGGACACGCAGCCTGGCAGGCCAGGCGATGGGTGCTTCGCCGGTGCAGTCCCCGCAGCAGTTGTGATGCGGGACAGCAGGCGAGAAAGGACGCAATGCGGGTCGTTCACAACACGCGTCGGGGGCTTTCCCCGCTTGTGCGTCCGGAGCGCATTTCGAGTCTGAAGTGCTCATGGCGAACTGATCCAGCCGTTTCGATGACGGGTATTGGAAACCCTGTAGCAACTAAAGAGTCAAGCCCTATAATCCGACAGTGGATTTCTGGAGAACGTCATGAAGATCGGCGAGCTTGCGACCTCATCCGGTACGCCGGTGGAGACCATCCGCTACTACGAGCGCGAAGGGCTGCTTCCGGTACCGGCGCGTACGGAAGGAAATTTCAGGCGCTATGAGCCGCCCCACCTGGAGCGCCTGCAGTTCATCCGCCATTGCCGCAGCCTGGACATGTCGCTCGATGAAATCCGTGTGCTGCTGGGCGTCAAGGATGGCGGCGCGGAAAACTGCGCCAACGTCAATGCGCTCATCGACGCCCACATCGGGCACGTCTCGGCGCGGATCAGGGAGTTGCGCGCACTGGAGAAGCAACTGCGGGAACTGCGCCAGCGCTGCTGCAGCCCGAGCAGCGTGGATCAGTGCGGCATCCTGGCGGAGCTGTCGGTGGCTGCGCAGGAGCCTGCCGCCGTCACGCGGCTGGGGGTGCATTCCCGCTAGCATTGCGTTCCGCCGACGGCCTTGCCGGCCGGCCGCCGCCGATCGGCACGGGTTTGGCAGAAGCCTCGCCGCCTGGGCGCCCCCATGTCGCGGCGGTTCGGGAAGGCGAAGTGGTTGCGGGAAGGAAGCGGGAAGAATGGATGGCGATCGCGCCGGACATGGGGTCCGGCGCGATGGGCGGAGAACTATTTCGCTGCCCTATCCCATGCCGTACCCGTATCGGGCGACAGCTTGTGCTTCTGGATGCGCTGGCTGGGCGTGAGGTCGAAGCGCTCGATCTTCATGAAATAGCGCGGCAGCTGGAAGGCCGCCAGGCGCGGCCTGGCCCAGTCGACCAGTTCGGCCCAATCGACCGATTGGCCTTCATTGAACTTCACGTGCAGGAAGATCTCCTGCTCGCCGATGGCGCTCTTGACGCCCATCGCGGCCGACATCTCGATGCAGGGATGGTCGGCGAATACACGCTCGACCTCCCAGGCCGACACGTTCTCGCCGCGCACCCGCATGCTGTCCGAGGCGCGGCCGATGAAGAACAGGTCGCCGTCGGCATCCTGGCGCGCCATGTCGCCGGTGTAGAGCCGGCCGCTGCGCAGCGCCTTGGCGGTGGCTTCGGGGTTCTTCCAGTAGCCCGGCAGCAGTGTGCCTTCCAGGCTGCTTTCCAGCACGATCTGGCCCGCCGCGCCGACCGGCACCGGCTGGTCGTTGTCGTCGAGCAGGCTGAGCGTGATCCACGGCAGGGGGCGGCCGATGGAACCCGGCTTGCCGGTCTCGTTGAGCGTGGCGAAACTGGAGCATTCGGTCATGCCGTAGCACTCGCGCAGCTCGCAGCCCAGGCGGTCACGGATGGGCTGCCAGTTGCTCGCCGACACACCCGCGCCCCACGCGATGGGAATGTGTACATCGGCCGGCTTGGCGTCCTCGGGCAGCTGCATCAGGATGTCCAGCACCCCGCCCAGGTAGTGCAGATGGGTGGCGCGGGTGTCCTGCCACTGGCCCCAGAAGCGGCTGGCGGAGAAGCGCTCGACCACCAGCAGCGTGACCTTTTCCAGGAATGGCATCAACAGCATCTGGGCGCCGCCGATGTGGCACAGCGGCTCCCACAGGAAGGCGCGGTCGCCGGCCTTGATGTCGGCCACGCGGATCGCCGCCTCGGTGGCGATCCGCATCATGCGATGGGTGAAGGTCACGCCCTTGGGCGCGCCGGTGGTGCCCGAGGTGTAGATCAGGCACAGGGTGTCGCCGACATCGCAGGGCGTGAGCGCCAGTCCGCCCCCGACGACGGCGCCGCCGCGGCTGGAGACGGACCAGTCCTGGCGCGCCACATTGACCACGCGCGCATTGCCTTCGAGGCGTTCGCCGGCTTCCTCGAACAGCGGCGCGAATTCGTCGTCGAGCATCAGCAGCGTCGGTTCGGAGTGCTCGAGGATGTACTTGAGCCCCACGCCACGCAGCTTGGTGTTGATCGGCACCCAGACCAGTCCCGACAGCACGATGGCGTAGATCAGCGCGATGTGCTGCACCGAATTGCCGAGCATCACGGCCACGCGATCGCCTTTCTCCAAGCCTTCGGCCGCCAGCCAGGCTTGGAAGGCGGCGACATCCGCGCGCAAGGCCTGTGGCGACAGCTGCTGCCCCTGGAAGTCGATGACGGTATGCGGGTCGTCGCTCAGCAAGCCCGCGTGGAGCAGCGGCGCGACGTCGAACTGGTCGTTGTCGATGCGCTGGGGTAGGTATTGAAGTCGGGTCATCACCGGCTACCTTTGGATTTGATGTACGAAGACAGGAAGATGATCAGGGTGATCAGCAGGATCATGAGCGTGGAGACCGCCGCCAGCGTGGGCGATACCGCGAGCTGGATGTCGTCCCACATCTGCTTCGGCAGGGTGGTGTTGACGCCGCCGCTGACGAAGATGGCGATGGTCAGGTCGTCGAACGAGACGATGAAGGCGAACAGCAGCGCCGAGGTGATGCTGCCGGCGAGCAGCGGCAGCAGCACGGTGCGCAGGCGGGCGAAGCCGGAAGCGCCCAGGATGCGCGCCGCGTCGTCCAGCCGCCAGTCGAACTGGCGGAAGCCGGCTGCCAGGGTCACGACCACGTAGGGGATGGCCAGCACGGTGTGGCCGATCACCAGCGCCACGTCGCTGCCGGTCATGCCCAGGCTGGCGAACAGGTACAGCAGGCCGATGGCGACGACGATGCGGGGCACGATCAGCGGCGCCACGTACAGCGCGAACAGCGGCTTGACCCAGCGCGAGGACACCTTGGTCAGCGTGTAGGTGGCGCCGAAGCCCAGGATCACGGCCAGCAGCGCGGTGACGGCGCCGACGCTCAGCGAGCGCACCATCGCGGCATGCCAGACCGGCGAGTCGAGGAAATCCTGGAACCAGCGCAGGCTGAAGAGTTCGGGCGGGAACGCCACCACCGCGGTCTTGTTGAAGGCGATGGGAATGACGATCAGGATCGGCAGCACCAGGAAACCCACCACCGCGAAGCAGTAGCCCACCAGCACGCTGGCCTTCTGCGCACGGATGGTGCGCGCGGCGAACACCCGGTCGAGCAGCCCGCCCAGCGCATAGCCCAGCCGCGAGAACCAGCCTGCCCCGCCCCCATCGTTCTGGCTGGTCTCGCCGGCCAGCGAGGTCAGCCCGGCCAGCCTGTCGTACACATAGAACACGATGATCGAGCACACCAGGATGAGGATCGACAGCGCCCCGGCCATGCGCATGTCGAGCAGTTCCAGCACCGAGGAAATGACCATCTGCGCGATCATCGATTCGCGCGGCGTGCCCAGCAGCGCGGGGACGATGAAGAAGCCCAGGCAGGTGATGAACACCAGCAGGCCGGCCGCGGCCACGCCGGGCAGCGACAGCGGGAAGAACACGGTGAGGAAGTTGGTGGCGCGGCCGGCACCGAGGATTTCCGCCGCGCTGCTCAACTGGCGGTTGATGCCCTGCATCGTGGGCAGGATGGTGAGCACCGCCAGCGGCAGCATGGCATGCACCATGCCGACCAGCACGCCCAGCAGCGAGGGCGCCAGGGTGTCGTTGCCGTCGATCAGCCCCAGCAGCGTCGCCACCGTGGTCAGCAGGCCGGTCTTGGACAGCAGCAGCATCCAGGCATAGGTCTTGACCAGGTAGCTGGTCCAGAACGGCAGCAGGATCCACAGCACCCAGCGGTTGCGCCGGCGCTCGCTCAGCATGCTCAGCAGGTAGGCCAGCGGATAGCCCAGGGCCACCGACAGCAAGGCAGTGGCGAACGAGATGCCGAAGGTCGTCCACAGCACCTTGACGTATACGGGTGCGGACACCAGCCGCTCGAACGACGAGGTGTCGAGGCTGCCTTCGTCGGAGACGAAGCCGCCCCACAGGATCTGCAGCACGGGCACCAGGAAGAACACTGCCAGGAAGGCGATTGCGGGAACGGCAGGCAGCCAGATCCGGGCGAACTGGCGCTGCGGCGAAAGCGGCGCGGAGGCCGGCGGCAAGGCGGTGGTCTGCATGAGAATCTCCTTGCGGGGCTCAGGCGCTCAGCACGCGCGAGCGCGCCAGATCCCAGTGCAGCCCGACCCTGTCGCCCAGCGCCAGTTGGCGCTCGCGGCCGCAGCGGGCAATGAAGGTCGCGGCGGCGGCCGCGTCGTCGCTCTGGTCCAGCGTCAGCACGGCACGCACCTCGCTGCCGAGGAACACGGCTTCGCCGACCGTGCCCGTGAGCCAGCCTTCGCCGGGCGGGACCAATTCGACCGCCTCCGGGCGCACCATCAGCGTGGCCCCGCTGCCGGCGGCCGGCACGTCGTCCTGCGGGTGGACAGGAATCGTCGCCTGGCCGACCTGGAACTGCCCGGTCGGCAGCATGTGGCCGTCGATCAGGTTGGACTGGCCGATGAAATCCGCGGCGAAGCGCGTTCTTGGCCTGTCGTACAGATCCATGGGCGTGCCCAGCTGCTCGATGTGCGCATGGTTCATCAGGCAGATGCGGTCGCTCATGGTCAGCGCCTCTTCCTGATCGTGCGTCACGTAGATGAAGGTGGAGCCCAGCTCGTGGTGCAGGCGGCGGATCTCCATCTGCATGTGTTCGCGCAGCTTCTTGTCGAGCGCGCCCAAGGGTTCGTCGAGCAGCACCACCGAAGGGTTGTAGGCGAAGCAGCGCGCCAGCGCCACGCGCTGCTGCTGCCCGCCCGACAGCTCCTTCGGGTAGCGATGCCCGTACTGCGTCATCTTCACCATGCCCAGCGCGTTCTCCACCTTCGCGGCCAGCTCGCGTTCGGGCACCTTGCGCATGCGCAGCCCGTAGGCCACGTTGTCGCGCACCGTCATGTGCGGGAACAGCGCGTAGCTCTGGAACACCATGCCGATGCCGCGATCCCCCGGCGGCGCGTAGGTGGAATCCTTGCCGTCGATGAGCAGCTTGCCGCCGGACGGCGTGACCAGCCCGGCGATCATCATCAGCAGCGTGGTCTTGCCCGAGCCGGACGGCCCGAGCAAGGTCAGGAACTCGCCTGCACGCACCTGCACGTCGGTCGGCAGCAGCGCGTCGAAGTCGCCGTAGCGCTTGGCCAGGCCGGTGGTTTCGAGCTTGAACATGGCAAGGACCCCGCGCTCAGGAAATCAGGAAGTTGTTGAAGCGCTCGGTCACCGCCTGCCTGTTCTCGGCCCACCATTGCGGGCTCGGCGACGCCATGCCCTTGATGTTGTCCGGCGCGCTGGGCAGCACCGCGGCACGTTCGGGGGCGATGAACTGCATCGACTTGGTGTTGGTCGGCCCGTACGGCAGGTCGGAGGTGATCTCGGCCTGGCGCTGCGCATCGGCGCAGAAGCGCACGAACTGCTTGGCCAGCTCCGCGCGCGGCGTGCCGCGGGGGATGCCCCAGCCCTCGATCGCGTACAGGCCTTCGTTCCAGACGATCTTGACCGGCGCGCCATTCTCGATGGCGGTCTGGGCGCGGGCGTTCCAGGTTGCGACCATGTCAACGTCGCCGTTCTGGATGATCTGCATGGCTTGCGCGCCCGAGGTCCACCAGATGCTGATGTGCGGCTTGATCTTTGCCAGGCTGCGGAAGGCACGCTCGACGTCGAGCGGATACAGCTCGCTGGCCGGCACGCCGTCGGCCATCAGCGCCTGTTCGAGCGTGTCGATGGGGTTGCGGCGCAGGCTGCGGCGGCCCGGGAATTTCTCGACGTTCCAGAAATCGGCCCAGCTCTTGGGGCCGTTGTCGCCGAACTTGTCGGTGCGGTAGGCCATGATCGTGGCGTACACATCCACGCCCAGCCAGTGCGGGGTGATCGCATCCGGCATCAGGTCGGGGAACTCGGCATTCGTCAGGCCGATGGGCTCGAGCAGGTTGTTCGCTTCCAGGTAGGGAATGTCGGCCGACAGCGTCAGCGTCGTGACGTCCCAGATGTAGTTCTTGGACTTGACGATGGCGCCGATCTGGGCGCTTGGCTGGGCTTCGCGGGCCACGTTGACGACCTTGATGCCCGTGGCCTTCTCGAACGGATCGTAGAAGGCGCGGCGGTAGGCGGCGGTGTACGGGCCGCCCGGGTCCGACACGACGATCTGCTGCTTGCTTTGCGCGAAGGCGAGCGGTGCGACCTGGGCCAGCGCCAGGCCACCTGCGGCGGCTTTCAGGAATTGACGGCGGTCACTGCTTTCGAGAATTTTGCTCATGGCGTACTCCTATCGACGCAAGACGTCTGGGGATCAGGGACGGCAGGTGGCCCGCGGGCCACCGCTGGTGAAACCGCTGCCCCGCCAGGGCGGGATCAGCGGCGGGTCCGGGCTTTACTTTTGGCGCTTGGCCAGGAAGGCGGCCATCATCTGCTGCGGCTCGCCGGACCTGTAGGCGTCGGCGTGGATGCGGATCGCGGCGTCGATGGTCTCGCGGAAGCTCGCCTCGCTCATTTCGCGGAAGCGCTGCTTGTCCAGACGCATCGTGACGGGCGGCTTGGCGGCCAGTTCGCGCGCCACTTCGAAGGCGCGGGCCATCACCTGATCCTGCGGCACCAGATGATGCAGGATGCCGATGTGGCGGCATTCCTCGGCATCCATCAGGCGGCCGGTGAGGGTCAGCTCGATGGTGCGCGACATGCCCAGGACCAGGTTCATGATCCATGGGCCGGTGACGCTGGCGATGCCGGAGTTGATCTCGGGCTGGCCCATCTTGATGCCGGGGTGGCCGATGCGCACGTCGCCCAGCAGCGCCACCTGGAAGGCAGAACCGGCGGCGGTGCCGTTGAGCGCCATGATCAGCGGCTTGTCCAGGCTGCGCAGGGTGTCGTAGTACTCCTCCCAGGTGCGGATCCAGGCCTCGGAATCCGTCTCGTCGAAGTGCTGGGCTTCCTCCAGATCCTGGCCGGCGCAGAAGGCACGGTCGCCAGCGCCGGTCATGATGATGGCGCGCGTCGCCGCGTCGGCATTGAAGGCACGCAGCGCCTGCATGATCTCGGCGCGCATGGCGCCGTTCCAGGCATTGAGCTTCTCCGGGCGGTTGAGCCGGATCAGGCCGATGTTGTCATGCTGCTCGGTTTGGATGAATTGGTAAGTGGTCATGCTGGCTTCTCCGTTGCGCCGATAGAACTGTATTTTTATAAAATATAAAACTGTGTGATAGCCATAGAAAATAAGTGAATACCCTAACCAGGAGCGCTGATCACCAAGAAAAAATGGCCTGAACGAGGAGTTTCAAGCAAACACACAGCCCTCCCAGGCCGCTACCCAAGAAAAATTATTTCTATTCACTAAATAAATACTGAATTTTTCGAGAAATCGGCAAACCCAAAGCATGAGCCGTGCCAGCTTTTGGCTCCAGTGAAAACAGGGCACTCGGGCGGAAAAATCGATTTGACGCAGCTTGCCAATGCACCGATCGGGTGAGCTGTTGCGTGATTGCGCCTGCTTGTGGTGCGCAAGCAAGATTTATTTATTTTTATGCAATAAGATACGCATCGAGAACGAACGCGCCATCCGAACCCATGCCAAGAAAACCTGCCTCCCCGCCCTCCCCCCTCTCCGACCCTGCCGCCGGCACCGAGGGCAAGCGCAAGACCGCCGACCCCAGGTCGTCGCCGCTCTTCGTCAATTCGGTGGAAAAGGCCTTCCAGATCCTGGCCGTCTTCGGTCCCAGCCGCAGACAGCTCACGCTCACCCAGATCGTCGCGCAGTCGGGCATGGACATGAGTTCGGTCCAGCGCTTCACCCACACGCTGGTGACGCTCAACCTGCTCAGGAAGGATCCCCGCAGCAAGTCGTACGAGCTGTCGCCCGGCATCCTGCGGATGGCGCACCAGTACATATCGTCGAACGACCTGGTCAGCCGGGCGATGCCCTACCTGCAGCACCTGGCCATGGAAACCGAGGCGGCGGTCAACCTGACCATCCTCGACGGCACCGAGATCGTCTACCTGCAGCGCATCGTCAGCCGCTACGTGCTCTCGCCGGAAATCATCATGGGCACTCGCCTGCCCGCCTACTGCACCTCGTCCGGCCTGGCGATGCTGGCCGCCCTGCCCCGCCCCGAGGCCGAAGCCATCCTGGACCGTTCCAACCTCATCAAGTACACCCGCCACACGGTCAATGACCGCGAACAGATCCTGGCCCGGCTGGACACCATCCGCGACCTGGGCTATTCCCACGTGGAAGACGAGTTGTATCTGGGCGACATCGCGCTGGGCGTCGCCATCACCGACTCGAGCAACAACGTCGTCGGTGCGATCAACATCGGCATCGCCCGTCCGCAATGGAAGGGCGAGGAAGACAAGGAGAACATGCTGTCGCTGCTGATCGCGGCAGGACGGGCGATTTCAAGCCGGGGGTGACGCCGGAGCGGGCCAGCCACGCTGCCCGGCAAGTTCAGAAGTTGTGCCGCAGCATCACACTGGCCTCGGTCTGGCGGAAGCCGAAGGCCCAGTCCAGGTTGCTGCGGTTGATGCTGTGGCGCACGCGCAGTTCGGGTACCAGCCCGGCGATCTTCCAGCCGCTGGCGCCCAGGCTGGCAATGTAGATCTCCTGCTTGTCGTGCCGCCGCGCGCCCAGGAAACCGTCGAAGGCGTCGCTGCGACTCTCGCGGTAGATGGCCAGCACGTTCATGAACAGACCCGCTTCGCCGGCAAACTGGTGATGGACGCCCGCGCGCACCGCCCAGTCCTTGCTGCTGGCCTGCGCCACCTCGTACTTCTTGCGCGTCAGGTCCAGCCCGCTATACAGCGCAGTTGCTGGCTGAGGCGAAAAGCTCGCCGTCAGACTCCACTGGTACTGCTTGTAGTCCGCGCCGGTCAGCTGCCCTTTCGAGGTGTACTCGTAGCGCTTGGCGTCCAGGCTGGTGCCCACTTGCCACTTCTGGCTCAGCGAACGGCTCCACTCCAGCTGCAGGCCATGCGCCAGGTATTCGCTGTGGCGGTTGCGGTAGTAGCGCTCGAGGTAAGGGGTCAGCGTAATGTTGTCGCGCGCGTTCAGATACTGATAGCCCGCCTGCAGGATCGCCAGGTTGGTGCTGTAGTCCTTGACGATGGCCGTGTCCGAAGGATTGGTGCGCGAATAGTAGTTGCCGTAGCTGAGCGGACGCAGCTGCAGGTTGTGGTTGCCCCACAGGTTGAAGCGGCGCTGCGCGGACAACTCGTAATTCACCATCTGCGAACCGATGGCCTCAGGCATTACCCGTTCGAACTCGCAGATATTCCATATCGGGATGTAGCTTATGCAGCGGCGGTAGCCGTTGCCCTGGTTGATGTTGTCGTTGTAGCCCCAGCCCGCGGCTGCGGTGCCGTGCCAGCCGGCACGGATGTCCAAAGCCTGGTGATACTGCTGCACCATCATATGGGTATCTGGCGGCAGGCCGGCCTCGAGTGCGCGGGCAAAGCCTGCACGCGCCCGTTTGTCCTGGTTGTCCTCGAACCACAGCCGCGCCAGCTCGAGGCGAATGCGGGCGTCGTCGGGCTCCAGCGCACTGGCGTCCTGCATGCGCTGCACGGCGGTCGGATAGTCACCCCGGAAGCGCGCCAGCAGACTTTCGGCCATCGCCACCAGCGCTGGACGGTGCTCCCGCAGCAGGCGATAGCGCGAGACGAAATCCGGCAGATGCGTCCACTGCCCGGTGTTGATCGCCACGTAGATGGCCGGCTCCAGCTCCTGCGGCGTATTGCCGACTTCGTACACCTTGCCCTCGTACAGCAGCGAGCCCGGAGGCGCGGCCAGTGCCGCCTCGGCCTTGGCCTTCTGCCCGAGCGCGCGCTGCGTCTGCTCCAACAGGAAACGGGTATCGTCGTCGTCCGCCCAGGCGGCGGGCAGCACGAAAGCAACCGCCAGGGCGAACCCCGGGGCCCTGAAGCAATGGAACATCGGATTTTCCAGGCAAGGATGGAAGGAATAGAATGGAGGCCGGCGAACCGGCCTCCGAAGGTGCTGCCCGTGCCAAACGATGCCCGGATGAGGATTCACCCGGAATCGCCCGTCTGACGCTCTCCGCTGGTGGCCGCCAGTGGAGAGTGGTCAGGCATCAGTTCGAACGGCTGCCACCGAAAGCGATATTGGATGCAGCCGTTCCGCCACCGGTGTAGATGCCGGCCAGTGCGTCGGCATTGTTATAGAAACGCCCCTCGATCGTTGCAGCAGTATTTCTGAACGTACCATTGCCATAGATGGTAGCGCTGATGGGAACGCTGGTATCGCCCGCGCGGCTCAGGTTGCCAACCAGCGTATTGCTGCTACCACTACCATAGTTGGCCGTAAGCACACCGGTGTACAGCTTGGGTGCAGCCGGCAGGTTGTCGGCTGCAGTGCCCACACCACGGATACCGATCACGTTGTAGGTTACGTTGGTCAGAGTGGGAGTGTTCTGTACTGCGTTGTCGCCCACATACCAAACAGTTCGGCCAGAATCGGCCATATTAAGATTGGTGCTGTTTGTGGGCGGAGTGCCTGCCGCCCTTGGCGCCCATTCGCCGAAATAAACACCGCTGCCCACTGCCAGCGGCGTGCCGCTGGCATCGGCCACTTGCCCAATCACCAGGCCGCCAAATTGCGGAGCGAAAGACAGGGTGGTGATCTGGCGCACACTGTTGATCACGAACTTGGCGGAACCATTGGATGCCGATGCCTTCCACACCTGGGCAACATCGATAGGCAAGGGAAGCATGCCCATATGCACGGGCCTCATGATGCCGCCATTACCGCCGGCAGCGATGGCGTTATTCGAACCGTTGATTGGACCGCCAGCCAAATCGATGGCGCTACCGTGACCATTCAGATCCAGGCCGGAGTTGTACCCGCCGAACGTTCCGTGGTTCGACGCATATGGGCTAACCTTGCCGTAATTACTGCTGCCGCCTTGCACATTCGGCGATGCGGCCAGTACCGCACTGCTGCCGAGCAATGCCATTGCCGACAAGGCAATCATGGATTTCTTCATTTCAGTTTCCTCTTGGTTGAGTTGAATGGAAAGCTTGTTTTTTACGAAAAACAAGAAAAAACTAGAACTTGATGGTTACTCCCGCCGAAACGGTGCGCCCCGGTCCGGGCAACAAGGATTTGGACATCGGCTCGATATAGTATTCATCAGTCAGGTTGGTTATATTCAAGTTCAGCAGCACGTCCTTGCTCACCTCGAACCGGGCATACAGGTCATGCAACAATACCGGCTTCCAGTAGAAGGTATGCTGCCCGCCCCTAAACCACATATCACGAGGTAAATTATCCAGCCCAGGCGGCGCCGTATTCACGGCGAGCAGGCTATCCAGTTGCTTGTTTTCCGCACCAGAGTGATATACGCCCCGCCAGCCCATTTCCAGACGCCTGTTCATCAGTCGGCCGCCCAGCGCCATCACGATGGAGTATTTCGGCTGCAGGCTGCTTCCGCCATAGGTATCAGGAAAGCCGCCGGTCATGCATTGTGGAATTCTGTTGTAATAAGGATCCATGCTTGACGCATAGTCTTTGTCGCACATCTTCTGCTTCAGCCGATAGGTGGCACCCAGGCTTCCAAAAAACAGACCGGTGTCGAAACGAGATTGCAGCTCGATGCCGCTGGTTTTCCTCTTGTCGAACTGGATGATGTCGAGATAGCGGTTCCTGTCAATGAAATTCCTGATCTCGGTGTTGTAATAGCTGATGCGTGCATCAGCCAACTCCATGCCAGGGAAAAACTGGGTCAGGTTGTGGGTATAGCCAATTTCCCAATTGATGCTGCGCTCCGGCTTGCTGGCACCATCTATCAACAGCGTGCCTTCCGTGTTGGCTCCATCAACGATTGAGCTGGAAGTCAATTCGAAGATGCTGGGGAAACGGGTGGTTTGCGCATAGCGCACGAAAGCACTGCCAAATTCGGTGATTCTTGCCGTTGCACTCAGTACCGGGCTCCAGGCATCCCCCGACTGCTCGGGAGGAGCCTCCCAGGCCTTCCCCTCATCAAGCCGTTCATAAACATAGTAGTCATTAACAGCCGTTGTATATTTAGGTGCATTATCCACACCTTGCGCATGCTCCACCGATTCAGCGGCATTCAGTTCGCCATTCGCAAACGGATTTTGTGCTGAATCTGGCTTTCCATTCTTGATGGGGACTATGAGTTCATGCTTCCAAAAAAGGAGATCTCCCGCTGGATTTTTCGTTATGCTTCGTCCATTCGTGAACTCCTCTCCCGCCCGTATGGCAGCCAGCCATGCATCGACCTCCGGGGTTCGAGTGCCATACTGGTAAAAGTCGGAAATATATGGTTGTGCAGCCACAAAAGTATCAACCTCATTCTTGCTTAAGGTGTCGATAGCTTGGCGCTCTGCATCTGTAAGTAATTCCCCCCACGTCAGCTTCATTCCGGTTTTTCGCCGAAGCGCCGCGAATTTTTCCTCTCTTGCCGCCCGGCGCTTGGCCGTGCCGGTATCCTTGCCGGAGTAATGCATATACCGGGCGCCGGCGGTGAGCGTAAGCCACTCGGTTGGCTGCCAGGTCAGATTCATCATGGCCGAATATTCTTCGCGCTTGCCGGAGCGAGGGCCGAGAAAATCGGTGAGTGTATGCATCGAAGCGCCATCCGGCAGCACGCCATTGCTCGATCTATTGTTTCTCTGCACCCGGTCATCCAGCTTTTCCCGCTGAATGCTGCCGCCCACGATCAACTGCAGATTGTCCGCCAGTTTCATCTGGTTGCTGAGATCGAAGCCGGTACGGTCATGGCTGGTCCATTGGCGCCCGTTGGAAACGATGGTGCCGTCATGCTCCGGCACCGGATAGCCTTCCATCGCTTCAGGCCCCAGCAGATCCAGTGCCCAGTCATAAAACTCCAGATCTTTCGTCGTTTTCTCATCGGCATTGATGCCAAATGGAGCAATCCCCGTCTGATGGCGCGTGCCCGTGGTTTTGGTGTGCCACAAACTGGCTTCCAGGTTCACCCAGTCCGAGTCTTCAGGCTTGATCTCGTAATCCAGTTTGTAGCGGTCGACCTTCAACTCCGAATGCGGCTTTTCGAACACGAATCTCGGCGCGGATGCCCAGTCATCATCGGGCCGGGCTTGCTCGGCTCCTTCTCGATAAGCCCACATCAGCACGGAATCCCCGGGGGTGGTTTCGCCGAAATCCAGGTCGGTGCGCATGAACTGGAAACCGATCTTCTGTGCATTGGGCAGGTACCAGTTGTTTTTCAACAGCGTGGTCTTGGTTTCGCTGGCGGTGTTGAACACCTCGTCACCCGCGTAGTAGAGCTTGGTCAGGTTGGGGACGTAGGAGTCGGTGGTGCTTTTGTCAAAAGGGTCGTGGCCAGCATATTTTCTGGAATTTCTTTTACCGGCATAGTAGTTGCCCTGCCGGCGCTCGCTGTATGACAGCAGGAAATCCACCATTTCATTTCGCCCGGCCACTGCCACCATGCCGGAATGGCTGTCGAAATTGAAATTCTCCCCGCCGCCTTTATTGCGCGGCGGCGGCGCGGGAATACTTACATTGGTGCCGTCGAAGCGATAGGCGCCGGGGACGTCACGATAGTCTTTACCGAAATACGAATTGACGTCGATGCTCGGCTTGCTGCTATTGCCGGAAGCTTCCAGCTTGACTTCGACGCCGAGGCTTTTACCTGCGGGGATGATGTCGCTGGGTTCTATCGTGCGGATGTTGACTGCCCCGCCGACACCGCTTCTGATGCCTCGGCTCAGCGATGCCCCCTTTTCCACCTCGATGCTTCTGAACAATGCCGGGTCGGCATAGCTGCGGTTGCCCGCGCCGAACATGTGCAGCCAGATGTTGGTCGATTGTTCGGTGCCATCGATCGTCAGCGGTACCCGCCCTTCACCGGAGATGCTGCGAATGTTGGGCGTGATGGCCTGGCTGCTGCGTGTGTCCATGCTATAGACGCCGTTCATGCCCTTGAACACGTCGCCAGGATTGGTCGCTTGAAAGCGTTGCAGCTGCTCACGATCCTGGTAGACAGTGGTGACGTTTTTGTCATAAACGTTGTCGTGGCCGACCTCGTCACGCATGCGTTCGCCTGTGACCAGAACGCTGTTCAGTTCCCGCGCATTGCGGGCTGGGTCGTCTTCACCCGAGATGCTGGACAGCGCCGCGCGCACGACATAGCGGCCTGCTCCGGTGGAAACCGCACGCAGGCCGCTTCCGGCGAGCAATCGGCGAAAGCCGTCGTCCACCGCATGCTCGCCTTGAACGCCGCTGGAATGCCGCCCTTGCAGCGCTTCGGCATCGAAGGAGAGCAATACGCCCGCCTCGCGCGCGAAGCGGTTGAGCACCTCGGCGAGCGGCCCAGGACCGATGTCATAGCTGCGCACACCCTGTTGCTGAGATGTGCCGACGGCCTGGGCGTGGCTGGGCTCTGGGGCCAAAAAGGCCGTCAGGATGCATAGCAGCGTGGTGTTGAGGCGGAGATTCTGCCGCCCGAAGACAGAGGAGTGGCGGGTCGAGAAATGTTTCTTGCGGGGTCGGGCTAGGCCAGGCATCGCGATTCCAGTGAAGACATGGGTTAATGAGAACTATTACAACTGGAAGGACACGCGAGCCAGGCCAAAAGTGCACCTGGATGGATCGATTATTCAAGCGAAGGCGACAGAGGTGGATGAGGCGCGCCGCCCTTTGATTCGGCCGTCTCAGCGGACGGGCCAAAGTGTTCCGCTGCTGCGTCAGGGCTGTGCAGCGGGCAGCACTCTCGTACAGAAGCGGGTGAAGGTTTGCACCCGGATCGGGAAGGCATCGGCCAGCATGGCGAGCGCAGCATCCGTGTCGTCGAGCGGGAACACGCCGGATATGCGCAGCCGTCCGAGCTGGGGAGCAAATCCCAGGTAGCCCTCGCGGTAGCGTGAAAGTTCGGCGATGAAATCCGGCAGCGGCATGCTGACGACACTGAGCCGCCCATTCAGCCAGTCGCCCGCCCCCGCAGGCTGGGTGTGCGGCGCACCGGCGCCGTGGCGGTCGAAGACGATTTCCTGCCCGTCGGACAGGCGAACGGGCTTCGCCATCGACAGAACAGGGCGTACTTCGACCACATCCTTCAGCACCTGCACGCTGGAATGATCGTCGTGCAGCCTGACCACGAAGCGCGTCCCCAATGCCCGCACCCTGCCATGCGGGGTATGCACGACGAAGGGACGTGCGGCACCGGGGAAGTTGTCGGGCTGCGTCTCGACGAGGATCTCGCCTGCACGCAGCAGGATACTGCGCTCATCCGCGCCAAACGCCACATCGACGGCGCTGCGGGTGTTGAGGTACAGCAGCGAGCCATCGGCCAGAACATGCCGGCTTCGCTCGCCGGTCCGGGTGCGCAGGCCAGCGTGCAGTTCGGGCGAGGACAGGTGGCGCCAGGTTTCGGCCCCGGCCAGTCCGGCGCATGCCGCCACCACGGCACCGCGCAACACCGTACGCCGCGAGGCCTTTTGCGACAGCACCGGCGACACGAGCTTGCCGGGAACCTTGTCGAACAGGCTGCGAACCTCCTGGATCCGCGCCCATGCCTGGCGGTTGGATGGACAGGCATCGAGCCAGCCCTGCCAGCGGAGGCGGTCGTGTTCTGTGGCATCTCCGGCCTGCAGACAGGCATACCAGAAGGCAGCCTCTTCGATGGGGCTGGAGGATTTACTCATGCCCTGCTCCGCCTTTCATGCCGGCGCGAAACGGCCCTCGCGTTCACGGCATCATCTCGCAGCAGTGCACCATGGCACGCGCAACATAGTTCTTGACGGTACGCAGCGACACGCCGAGGCGTTCGGCGATCTGCGCATACGGCATTTCCTCGAACTGGGCGAGCAGGAAGGCCTGTTTAACCTTGGGACCAAGGCCGTCGAGCATCTGGTCGATTTCCAGCAGCGCTTCTTTCATCAGCGCCTGCGTTTCGAGCGAGGGGATTTCGTCCTGCGGCAATGTCGCCAGCACTTCGAGATAGGCGCGTTCGATCGACTGGCGGCGGTAGAAGTTGGCCAGCAGCCGCCCGGCAACGGTGGCGAGGTAGGCCCGCGGTTCGCGCAGTGCCATCTGCATGTTGGCATGTGCGCACAGCACGCGGATGAAGGTGTCCTGCGCCAGATCGTCGGCATCTGCCTTGTTGCCCATCCTGGCCCGCAGCCAGCCGCTCAGCCAGCGGTGATTGGCTTGGTAGAGCATTGCGACATCATGCGCGGGTGCGCCGGCTTCGGTCATACCCATGATAGGACTTTATCAGGCCATCAAGATGATAACGCTTCTCATTATACACCCATTGGCCGCTGCCACACCCTGTTTTCCTCAAACGGCATTTTGATGGCTGAAGGTACAGCGGCCACTCCAGGGAGTTAGAATTTGCGGTTTTCCGCCCCAGCTGCGCATCGGAGTTCCCGCAATGCCCACCGCCCTGACCGAAAACCTCAACATTCTCGCCTTCGATCGCATGCCCTCGCCCGAGGAAATCAAGGCCAGCATCCCGCTCACCGAGCTGGCGGCGGCGTCGGTGGTGGCCGGACGCAGAGCGGTGATGGATATCCTGGACCGCAAGGACCCGCGCATCTTCGTCGTCGTCGGACCGTGCTCGATCCATGACCCGGTGGCCGGGCTCGACTATGCACGCCGCCTCAAGAGCTTGTCCGATGAAGTGTCGGACGTGATGCTGCTGGTGATGCGGGTGTATTTCGAGAAGCCGCGCACCTCGACCGGCTGGAAGGGTTTCATCAACGATCCCTTCATGGATGACTCCTTCCGCATCGACGTCGGCATGGAGCGCGCGCGCAAATTCCTGCTCGACGTCTGCGAGATCGGCCTGCCGACAGGCACCGAGGCGCTCGATCCGATCGCGCCGCAATACTATGGCGACCTGATTTCGTGGACGGCGATCGGAGCCCGCACGTCAGAGTCGCAGACCCACCGTGAAATGTCCTCGGGCCTATCGACGCCGGTCGGCTTCAAGAACGCCACCGACGGCGACCTCGACGTGGCGATCAATGCCATCATCTCGGCGGGCAGCCCGCACAGCTTCCTCGGCATCAACAGCCACGGCAAGTCGGCGATCACCCGCACCCGCGGCAACCGCTATGGCCACGTCGTGCTGCGCGGCGGCGGCGGCCGGCCGAACTACGACACGGTGTCGGTGTCGCTGGCCGAACAGGCGCTGGCCAAGGCCAAGCTGCCGAAGAACATCGTCGTTGACTGCTCGCACGCGAATTCCTGGAAGAAACCCGAGTACCAGCCGCTGGTGATGAAGGACGTGATGCACCAGATCCGTGAAGGGAACGAGTCGGTGGTCGGCCTGATGATCGAAAGCAACATCGAAGCCGGCAATCAGCCCATTCCCGACGATCTGTCGCAGCTCAAGTACGGCTGCTCGGTGACGGACGCCTGCGTGGGCTGGGAAACCACCGAGGAGATGATCCGCAACGCCGCGGTCATGCTGCGCGAAGTGGCCGGCAAGCGTGGAGCGGGTGCATGAATCTCGTCGTATTGGCGGAGGACGTCGATAGCATTGCGCTGAAGAACGTCGCCAAGCTGACGGGGGCGAGCGAGATCGAGCAGATCACCCCCCGTTCCTTCCGCCTGGTTGCGGCCCGGCGCCATCCGGATCTGGCGCAGGCCTGCGCCGCAGGCGGGCTGGACCACGCCTGGGTGCCCGACGGCCGCCAGCTGCGCGACTTCGGTCTGTTCGTCACCGACATGGACTCGACGCTGATCAACATCGAGTGCATCGACGAGATCGCCGACATGCAGGGCCTGAAGGCCCAGGTTGCCGCGATCACCGAAGCGGCGATGCAGGGCGAGATCGATTTCCGCGAGTCGCTGGCGCGCCGCGTGTCGCTGCTGGCCGGCCTGCCCGAAAGCGCGCTGGAAGCGGTCTACGTCCACCGCCTGCAACTGAACCCCGGTGCCGAGCGGCTGATGAAAGGCCTGCAGCGCGCCGGCATCCGCACCATGCTGGTGTCGGGCGGCTTCACCTATTTCACCGATCGCCTGAAGCAGCGCCTGGGCTTCGACCATGCCCATGCCAACGAACTCGAAGTGATCGACGGCCGCCTGAGCGGCCGCGTGCTCGGCGAGATCGTCGACGGCGAGGCCAAGGCCCGCCATCTGCAACGCGTCCGCGATGAACTCGGCCTGAAGCCTGAACAGGTGATCGCCGCCGGCGACGGCGCCAACGACATCCCGATGCTGAGCGCAGCCGGCTTCGGTATCGCTTTTCACCCAAAGCCCGCACTCCGCCAGGCGGCGGACTGCTGCATCGAACACAGCGGGCTGGATGGGGTGCTCGATCTGTTCGGCTGAAACGCTTCAGCCGCCGGCAAGTACTTCGCCGGCCACTTCTTCGCGCAAGCGTCCCGCCGTCATCCGCAGCACGCGCCCGCAGCGGCGGGCGAGCGACTCGTCGTGGGTGACGAGGATCAGGGTGGTGCCGGCTTCGCGATTGAGCGCGAACATCAGTTCGATGACGGCACGGCCGGTTTCGGCGTCGAGATTGCCGGTCGGCTCGTCGGCCAGCAGCAGGCGCGGATCGGGAGCGAAGGCCCGCGCCAGCGCGACGCGCTGCTGTTCGCCGCCGGACAGATGCTTGGGATAGTGGCGCAGCCTGCTTTCCAGGCCGACGCGCTGCAGCCATTGCGTGGCCGCCTCGCGCGCCTGCGGCATCCCGGCCAGTTCCAGCGGCAGCATCACGTTCTCCAGCGCGGTGAGCGCCGGCAGCAGCTGGAAGGACTGGAACACGAAGCCGATGGTCTCGCCGCGCAGCGCCGCGCGCGCATCTTCGTCGAGGGTGAAGAAGTCCGTGCCCTGCAGCCTGACCGAACCGTCCGATGGAACGTCCAGCCCGGCAAGCAATCCCAGCAGCGTCGATTTGCCCGAACCCGAGGCGCCGACGATGGCGACCGACTCGCCGGCACCGACGGTGAAGCCGACATCCTGCAGAATGTGCAGTTCACCTTCGCCGTCCGCTACCCTGACGCGCTTCGACAGGGATTCGACCTCGATGACCGGAATGGAGATTTCAATGCCGCTGCGATCCATCGCTATCTTCTTTTTCATGCTGCTGTTCGTCGGCGCCGCGCAAGCGGCGACCATCCTGGTATGGGGTGACAGCCTCTCCGCCGGCTACGGGCTGAAACCCGGCGAGGCCTGGCCCACCCTGTTGCAGACGCGGCTGCAGGAAAAAGGGTTCCGCCACACCGTCGTCAATGCCAGCGTGTCGGGCGAGACTTCCGCCGGCGGCCGCTCGCGCCTGCCGGCCGCGCTCGAACGCCACAAGCCCGCCATCGTCATCCTCGAGCTCGGCGCCAACGACGGCCTGCGCGGCCTGAAGCCGCAGCTGATGGCCGAGAACCTCGAGGCGATGATCAGCGCATCCCGTGAAGCCGGCGCCGAGGTGCTGCTCGTCGGCATGCAGATGCCGCCCAACTATGGTCCTGCCTATACCCGCCGCTTCGCCCAGGTCTTCGACGACGTCGCCAAGGCCCGGCAGGTCCCGCTGGTGCCTTTCCTGATGGAAGGCTTTGCAGACCAGCCTGAGCGCTTCCAGGCCGATGGCATCCACCCGGCGGCAGATGCCCAGCCGCTGGTGCTGGATACGGTATGGAGCGGCCTGGAGCCGATGCTGGGCAAGAGGTGAAGCCTCACACCACCGTCACCGCCGCCTCGCCCGCCACCATGCGGCCGATCACCGTGCCGGGCTCACCTTGTGCCGCTGTGATCGCGGCTTGCACTGCGTCCAGTATGCTTTCGTCGCAGGCGATCAGCAGGCCGCCCGAAGTCTGCGGATCGGTGACGAGCTTGCACTGCCACTCCGGTGCGTTCTCCGGCAGGCGCACTCCGCTGCCGTAGCTGGCCCAGTTGCGGGTCAACGCGCCGGTGGCGATGCCATCCCTGACCAGCGCCGCGGCTTCGTCGATGACCGGCAGCTGATCGATGCGCACTTCCGCGCCGAGCTTGCCGCCGCGGCACATTTCCAGCAGGTGCCCGGCCAGGCCGAAGCCGGTGACGTCGGTGACGGCGTGCACGCCATCGAGCTCGGCAAGCGCGATACCGGCACGGTTCAGCGTCGTGGTCCACTTCACCATCCGGGCATAACCTTGCGGCGACAGCAGGCCTTTTTTCAGCCCCGCCGACAGGATGCCGATGCCGAGCGGCTTGGACAGCACCAGCACGTCGCCGGCGCGCGCGCCGGCATTGGTCTTGACCTTGGCCGGATCGACCACCCCCAGGCCGACCAGGCCGTAGATCGGCTCCAGGACGTCGATCGAATGGCCGCCAGCGATCGGGATGCCGGCCTCGCGGCAGACTTCCGCTCCGCCCTTTAGGATCTCGCCGATGACTTCGCGCGGCAGCTTGTCGAGCGGCATGCCGACGATCGCCAGCGCGAAGATCGGCGAGCCGCCCATCGCATAGACGTCGGACAAGGCATTGGTGGCGGCAATGCGGCCGAAGTCGCGCGGATCATCAACGATCGGGGTAAAGAAATCGGTGGTGGCGACAACCGCCTGGCGATCGTTCAGCCGATAGACTGCAGCGTCGTCCGAGGTGTCGGTGCCGACCAGCAGCTCGGGCGGCACCAGGCCGGCCGGCATCGTCGCCAGCAGTTCGGTCAGCACGCCGGGCGCGATTTTGCAGCCGCAGCCGCCGCCATGGGAAAATTGCGTGAGTTTGATTTCGTTCATATCCGGATAGAGGAGCAGCGGGCGCGCGGAGAATAGCCGGAACGTGCCTGCGACAACATGAGAAAAGGCGTCGCGACCGTAGCACAGCTGTCCGGCTTTGACGAGATCATCGATGCCCGCAGCCCGGCGGAATTCGCCGAGGACCGCATCCCGGGCGCGGTCAACCTGCCGGTGCTGGACAACGAGCAGCGCATCGCGGTCGGCACCCTGTACAGGCAATCCCCCTTCGAGGCCCGCCGGCTGGGTGGGGCGCTGGTTGCGGAGAACATCGCCCGCCATCTCCAGGGCCATCTCAAGGACAAGCCGAGAAAATGGCGGCCACTGGTGTATTGCTGGCGCGGCGGGCAGCGCAGCGGCTCATTCACGTCGTGGCTGCGCATGGTGGGCTGGGACGCCCATCAACTGGAAGGCGGCTACAAGAGCTTCCGCCACCACGTCATCGGCGAGATCGCGCATCACGCCTCGGCACTGCGCTGGCGCGTCGTCTGCGGCCCCACCGGCAGCGCCAAGACGCGGGTGCTCGAAGCGCTCGCGCGCGCCGGCGCGCAGACGCTGGATCTCGAAGACCTCGCCGCCCACAAGGGCTCGGTGCTCGGAGCCCTGCCCGGCCGCCCGCAACCGGCGCAGAAGCATTTCGAGACTCAATTGTGGGCCAGGATGGCGGCGTTCGATCCAGCCGGCCCGGTGTATGTCGAAGCGGAAAGCCGCAAGATCGGTGCGCTCTTCGTGCCGGAGCCGCTGATCCTCGCGATGCGCCGCGCGCCCTGCATCGCCATCGAGGCCAGCCGCGAGGCGAGGCTCGAGTTCCTGGTGCGCGATTACGCCTATCTCGGCGACGACATTACCCGCCTGCGCGCCAACATCGACCGCCTGGCTGAATTGCAGAGCCGCAGAACCATCGGGCACTGGCATGCGCTTGCCGAGGCCCGGGCCCTGCCCGAGCTGTTCGGAGAACTCATCGACCTGCATTACGACCCGCTCTACCGCCGCTCGCAGCACGGTAACTACGCCGGCTTCGGCGATGCCCCAAGCCTGGAAACCGACGATCTCAGCCAAACCGGCATCGACGCGCTGGCACGGCGGATACTGAGTAACGGCCCGGGCTGATGCCGGCGCGATGCAGGAGGGCTGACGAGGTTTCCCCGCCTGGCGGTCAGGGCAGCACCAGCGTTGCGGCCTGTCCGCGTACCGCGCACACCCGCTGCACCATGGCCGGGCGAGGCGCATGCACTTCACCCTGCTCGAAGGCGGCGATGGTCCAGTCCCCTCTCAGCCGTTCGAGCAGTTCGTTCGGCCGCAGCAGGAATTCGGGGTTGCTCGGCTTGCCGAACCGCTCGTTGCCGAGCATGAAGGTCTCGTAGATCAGCACCCCGCCCGGCCGCAGTACCGTCAGCAAATGGCCGAGGTATGGGCGGTACAGGTAGTTGGTGACGACGACGGCGTCGAACTGGCGGCCGGCATATGGCCATGTCTCGCCTTCGAGATCGGCCTCGCAGGTGGTGACCTTGGGCAAGCCTTGCAGAAGCTGCAGCGCAATGCCGTCGCGGTCGACCGCTTCGACACGGAAGCCGCGCTGCGCCAGCCAGCGCGCATGGCGGCCGCTGCCGCAGGCGTAATCCAGAATTGCGCCACCGGAAGCGATCAGCGGCGCGAACCGCGTCACCCAGCTGGAAGGCGTGCTCGCGGCGGTGTGCAGGAGGTCGTGCATGGGTTATTCCAGTTGTCCCGAGTCGTGCCTCATTCTAACCAGCCCGTCAGCGAATGCGCCTTCCTCATCGCCGGCGACAGTGATGCTTGTCATGACTCTCGAGTGGCGCCGACATGCCATCGCATTCGGCAAGCGATCTGTGCTATAGATTCAGGCCATCGCCAGCATGCCCGCCTGGCCCATTGGTGGTTTACGACAAGGCAATGGATCGCGCTCTGGACAAGGAGTCCCGGACACCTGCTCGCATCGCAGCGGGCCTCGCGCCATTGCTCGCCGTCCCGCCGTCTCTCGCAGCCGATGGCATGCACCTGGCTGCGGGCGGACAGAACTGGCTTTGGCCCGTCCTGTGCCTGCTGGCCGGCGTGGCACTGGGCCATGTCCTCGGCAGCCGCAGGCGTGCGAGCGCCCGCCCCGCAGCACCGCTTGCGACACCCCCCGCAATGGCCACCGCACCAGCGCCCGCTCCTTCGGCCAACGAGCGCCTCTACCTCGACATGCTCGAATCGGTCAGCGAAGTCATCTTCCGCACCGACGTCGAAGGCAGGCTCACTTACTTGAACGGCGTGTGGCAGGAACTCAGCGGCCATGCCGTCGAGGCCAGCCTGGGCAAGCCGCTTCACGAGTTCCTCCACCCCGACGACCGTGAAGCCGCAATGCAGCTGTGCGGAGATCTGATTGCCGGCTCAAGCGCCGACTGTGAGCGAGAGTTCCGCCTGCGGACCCGCAGCGGAGAGATCCGCTGGATCGAGGTCACCGCGCATCGGGCGCCGGACACTGAGCCGGGAGAAGGCGGCCTGACCGGCACGGTGGATGACATTTCGGCGCGCAAGGTGGCCGAGCTGAGCCTGCGCAACCTCAACCAGGAACTGGAAGCGCGCGTGCGGCTGCGGACGGCCGAGCTGGAAGCCTCGAACCGCGAGCTCGAAGCCTTCTCGTATTCGGTCTCCCATGATCTGCGGGCGCCGCTGCGCGCCATCGACGGCTTTGCCCGCATCCTAGAGGACGAACTCGGCAGCAAGACCGAAGTACGCACGCTGGCGCATCTGTCGCGGATCCGCAAGGCAACGGAACGCATGGCGAACCTGATCGATTCGCTGATCAATCTTGCCATGCTGACGCGGCAGCCGCTGCAGAAGGAAAGCTTCAGCCTGTCGGAACTTGCCCACCAGATCGTCGAGGAACTGCAGGCCGAGGAGCCCGGACGCGAGGTCTCGATCGAGATCACCGAGGGGCTCGATGTCATTGCCGACCGGGCCCTGGCCTTCTCGCTGCTCGACAACCTGTTGCGAAACGCCTGGAAATTCACCGCACACTGCACCCCGGCCCGGATTGCCCTGAGTGCCGAACGCGTCAATGGACGCCGCGTGTTCTGCGTTTCCGACAATGGCGTCGGCTTCGACATGAGCCATGCGGGCAACCTGTTCCGCCCCTTCTACCGCATGCATGACGAGGCGTTTCCCGGCACGGGCATCGGCCTGGCGACGGTGCAGCGCATCGTCCAGCGCCACGACGGCTCGATCAGGGCCGAATCGAAACCGGGTGAAGGCACGCGCTTCCTGTTCACCCTCGGGCGATGACATCCGAGCGTGACGCTGTACCCGCCCATGGATGCAGTTTTGAGCTTTAATCGTCGGCAACGATACGAATTTTGTGCACTGCAGTATAATTTTCGAAGTCAATACATCAATTTTGCAGACGCCTGGAACGGCAGGCGGGTGCGACAGCCAATTTACGGAAACAGGTTGCAGCCATGAAAGAAACGCACTACCTCACCCCGCTTCTCGAACCGCGCTCGGTCGGGATCATCGGCGCCAGTGAGCGCGAGGGTTCGCTGGGCGATGTGCTGGTCCGCAACATGCTCGACGCCGGCTACAAGGGCAAGCTCTTCGCCATCAATCCAAAGCATGATTCGGTGCGGGGCATCGCCTGCTACAAATCGGTCGAGGACGTGCCCCAGCGCCTGGATCTGGTGGTGATCGCGGTGCGCGCGGAAAAGGTGCTGGCCATCCTCGACAGTTGTGGCCGTGCCGGCGTCAAGGCTGCGATCCTGCTGTCCTCCGGTTTTTCCGAGGCGGGCCCGCGCGGCGCACTGCTGGAGCGCCAGGTGGTCGACGCCGCCCAGCGCCACCGCATCCGCCTGCTCGGCCCCAACTGCCTGGGCATCATGCGCCCGCAGCTCGGCCTCAATGCCACCTTTGCCCACACCAGCGCGCAGAAAGGCAGCATCGGCCTGATTTCCCAGTCCGGCGCGCTCTGTGCCGCGATCCTCGACTGGGCCAAGCCGAACAACGTCGGCTTCTCGGCGGTCGTGTCGCTCGGCACCTCGTCCGACATCGACTTCGGCGACGTGCTGGAGTACATGATTTCCGACCCGCGCACCGAGAGCATCTTCCTGTACGTCGAAGGCATCCGCGACGCGCGCCGCTTCATGAGCGCCCTGCGCGGCGCGGCGCGGGTCAAGCCGGTGCTGCTGATCAAGGCCGGCCGCCACCCCGAGGCCTCGCGCGCGATCCTGTCGCATTCGGCGGCGCCGATCGGCGACGATGCGGTGTTCGATGCCGCGCTGCGCCGCGCCGGCGTGATCCGCCTGTACAACCTCGGCCAGCTGTTCGCCGCGGCCAACGCGCTGTTCTCGCACTTCCGCCCACGCGGCAACCGCCTGGCGGTGATCACCAACGGCGGCGGGCCGGGCATCATGGCCGCCGACCGCGCTGCAGACATCGGCATCCCGCTGTCGGAGTTCACCGAAGGCACGATGGAGAAGCTCAATGCGGTACTGCCGGCCAACTGGTCGCGCGGCAACCCGATCGACATCCTCGGCGACGCCGATGCCGAGCGCTACAGCAAGGCGGTGAAGGCCACGCTGGAAGGCCCCAACGTCGATGGCGTGCTGGTGATGCTGACGCCGCAGGGCATGACCGACCCGAGCGCCGTCGCCGACGCCCTGATCGAGATCGAGAAGACCGCCGACAAGCCGGTCGTCGCCTGCTGGATGGGCGAAGAGCAGGTCGCCGAGTCGCGCCACAAGTTCAGCACCGCGGGCATCCCGCACTTCCGTACCCCCGAGCCCGCGGTCGAGCTGTTCAGCCACATCTCGGCCTATTACCGCAACCAGAAGCTGCTGATGCAGACGCCGTCCTCGCTGTCGCACCTGTCGCCGCCCTCGATCGAAAGCGCGCGGCTGGTGATCGAGATGGCGATGTCCGAGCGCCGCAAGAAGCTCAACGAGATGGAGTCGAAGGCGCTGCTGGCGGCCTTCCGCATCCCGATCGCGCAGACCGTGGTGGCGCGCTCGGCTGCCGAGGCGATGGTGCTCGCCACCGAGATCGGCCTGCCGGTGGTGATGAAGATCGATTCGCCGAGCATCGTGCACAAATCCGACGTCGGCGGCGTGCGCCTGAACATCCGCAGCCTGGTGGCGGTGCGTTCGACCTATCAGGAAATCCTCGATGAAGTGAAGCGCGTGCAGCCTGACGCGGTCATCAACGGCATCGCCATCGAGCCGATGATCCAGAAGCGCAACGGCCGCGAACTGGTCGTCGGCGTCAAGCGCGACCCGGTGTTCGGGCCGGTGATCACCTTCGGCGAAGGCGGCAACCTGGTCGAGGCCAACCGTGACGTCGCCGTTGCCCTGCCGCCGCTCAACAGCTACCTGGTCAAGGACATGATCCGCTCGACCCGGATCTACCACCGCCTGGGCGAGTTCCGCCATCTGCCGGCGGTCGATATGACGGCGCTGGAACTGGTGCTGCTGCGGGTGTCGGAGATGGTCTGCGAACTGCCGTGGATCACCGAGATGGAAATCAACCCGCTGATCGTCGACGAAAACGGCGCGGTCGCGGTCGATGCCAGCATCGTGGTCGACAACGTGTCGCCGACGGCGGACCGCTACGACCACATGGCGATCCACCCCTACCCCTCGCACCTGACCCAGACCTGGATCGTGCCGGACGGCACCACCGTGACGATCCGTCCGATCAAGCCCGAGGACGCCGAACTCGAAGTCGAGTTCGTGCGCGGCCTCTCTTCCGAAACCAAGTACTACCGCTTCATGAACACCATGCGCGAACTGCCGCCGGCGATGGTCGCGCGCCTGACCCAGATCGACTACGACCGCGAGATGGCCTTCGTCGCCACGCTCGAAGTCGATGGCCAGGAAAAGGAAATCGGCGTCTGCCGCTATGCCGTCAACCCCGATGGCGAGTCCTGCGAGTTCGCCGTGGTCGTCGCCGACGACTGGCAGCATCGCGGCCTCGCGCGCAAGCTGATGGGCGTGCTGATCGAGACCGCCCGCAGCCGCGGCATCGCCTACATGAACGGCGTGTTCCTGTCGAACAACGAGCGCATGCTCAAGTTCGTGCAGAAACTCGGCTTCGTGCTCAGCAACGACCCCGAGGACAACACGGTCAAGCTCGGCGTGCTGTCGCTGCAGGACTGATGACGATGGCAGCCGGCATCGAACGCATCGACTTCCGCGGCCAGCCCGCGCTGCGGCTGGCCACCGGCAACGCTGCGGCCGCCGTGGTGAGCCTGTTCGGCGGCCAGGTGCTGTCATGGACGCCGCCGGATGGCGGAGAGCGGCTCTACCTGAGTCCGCAGGCAGTGTTCGACGGCAGCACGGCGATCCGCGGCGGCATTCCGGTCTGCTTTCCGCAGTTTTCCGACCGCGGCCCGCTGACGCGGCACGGCTTTGCCCGCACGGCGAACTGGCGCGTGCTGACCGAGCGCAGCAGCAGCGACTACGCGCTGGTCACGCTTGAGTTGAGCAACGACGACATTGGGCAGACGGACTGGCCTCACGCCTTCGTCAGCGAACTCAGCATCCTCGTCGAGGGCAGCCGGCTCGACCTCGAATTCGAGGTGAACAACACGGGCGGCGAAAGCTTCGATTTCACCGCCGCGCTGCACACCTATCTGGCGGTACGCGAGGTCGAGGAAGCCCGTCTCGAAGGCCTCCACGGCTACAGCTACACCGACCAGATCGAAGCCGGCCGCGTCCAGCGCGACAGCGGCGACGCGCTGCTGGTCGAGGCCGAGGTCGATCGCATCTACCGCCGGGTCGAGCGCCCGCTGCTGCTGCGCGAACACGGCCGCAGCCTGGGCATCAACGCCGACGGCTTCACCGACGTGGTGGTGTGGAACCCCTGGCTCGATCGCTGCGCCGCCATCGCCGATATGCCCGACGACGGTTTCCGCCGCATGCTCTGCGTCGAAGCCGCTGCCGTGCATACCCCGGTACGCCTTGCCCCTGGCGAAAGCTGGTGGGGCCGGCAGACGCTGGTCGTACTCTGAGCGGGCACTTCCGGCGCTGCGGCGCACCATGAGCAGGCACGGCTGCGCGCCGCTCACCTGATCAGTGCATCGACGGCCTTGCGCAGCACGGCCTGTTGCCCCGGAAACGATGCTCCTGCGGCCATAACGCGGGCTGGCACGACTCCTGCTGATGACTCCTGTCCCCCTCCCCCCGACAGGAGTCACCCATGAAAACACAACGCCGTTCCTTCCTTCAGCGCCTGGGCCTTGCCTCCGCTGCCGCACTGATGCTGGCCACGCCGTTCACGGCCCAGGCCGACGCCCTCGACAAGGTACAGAAAGCAGGGGTCATCCGCATCGCCATCCCTCAGGATTTTCCGCCCTTCGGCTCGCTCGGCGCCGACCTCAAGCTCCAGGGCTACGACATCGACATGGCCAACATTGTCGCCGGAGAGCTCGGCGTCAAGGTCGAGCTGATTCCGGTGACCAGCACCAACCGCATCCCTTTCCTGACCACCGGCAAGGCCGACCTGGTGATCTCCAGCCTGGGCAAGAATCCGGAACGCGCCAAGGTCATCGACTTCTCCGCACCCTACGTGCCCTTCGTCAAGAGCGTGTATGGCCCGCCGGACGCCGCCATTGCCGGCCCGGCCGACCTCGCCGGCAAGATCGTGGGCGTCACCCGCGGCTCGACCGAGGATCTGGCGCTGACCGACATCGCCCCCAAGGGCACCAGCATCAAGCGCTACGAGGACAACAACGCCACCATCGCGTCCTACCTGACCGGCCAGGTGGAACTGGTGACGATCGGCAACATCGTCGCCAACGCCGTCAATGACAAGACCGGCCAGCGGCCGATGGCAGCCAAGTTCGCGGTCGAGAACACGCCCAGCTACATCGGCGTCGCCAAGGGCGAGACGGCGCTGCTGGACAAGGTGAACGCGATCATCGCCAAGGCCAGGGCCGACGGCCGCCTGAACGAGTTCTCGCTGCGCTGGCTGAAGGAACCGCTGCCGGACAACATCTGACGGGCGCGCCCTGCCATGGCTTATCAGTTCGACTTTCTGGCGGTCTTCGACTACGGCGACATGCTGCTGAAGGGCGCGGCGTTCACATTGGCGATGGCGGCGGTCGGCGCGGCGGCCGGCACGACCATCGGCATCACCGGCGGCATGTGCCGGGCCTGGAAGCTGCATCCGTTCGACTGGCTGTTCGGCGCCTACGTCGAACTGATCCGCAACACGCCCTTCCTGGTGCAGTTGCTGTTCATCTTCTTCGGCCTGCCCTCGCTGGGCGTGCAGATCAGCGAATGGCAGGCGAGCTTCCTGGCGGTGGTGGTGAACCTGGGCGCCTACACCACCGAGATTATCCGCGCCGGCATCCAGGCCACGCCGCGCGGGCAGATCGAGGCGGCGCAGTCGCTGGCGATGAGCCGGCTGCAGATCTTCTTCCACGTCGTGCTGCGGCCGGCGCTGCAGAAGGTGTGGCCGGCGCTGTCGAGCCAGATCGTCATCGTCATGCTCGGCTCGGCGGTGTGCTCGCAGATCGCCGCCGAGGATCTGACCTTTGCCGCCAACTTCATCCAGTCGCGCAACTTCCGCGCCTTCGAGACCTATCTGGTGGTGACGGCGATGTACTTCGCAATGGCCTGGATGGTGCGCCATGCGCTGAACGTGTTCGGCCGCCGCGTGATCGTCGCGCGCAAGCCGCAGACCAGGGGGGCGTGAGCGATGCTGACGCAGTTTTCGATCTGGGCCCTGCTCGACAGCCTGGCCTCAGGCGCCAAATGGACGGTGGCGCTGTCGCTGATCGCCTTCGTCTGCGGCGGCATCGCCGGGCTGATCGTGCTGTTCGCCAGGGTGTCCGGCAATCGCGCGCTGACCATGCTGAGCAAGGCCTACATCGAGATCTTCCAGGGCACGCCGCTGCTGATGCAGTTGTTCATCATCTTCTTCGGTCTGTCGATGCTGGGTGTGGACGTTTCCGCCTGGCTGGCGGCGGCGGTCGGGCTGACCCTGTTCACCAGTGCCTACCTGGCTGAGATCTGGCGCGGCTGCGTCGAGGCCGTGCCCAAGGGCCAGTGGGAAGCCTCTGCCAGCCTGGCGCTGAACTACCGCGAGCAGATGCGCCACGTGGTGCTGCCGCAGGCGCTGCGCATCGCCATCGCGCCGACCGTGGGCTTCCTGGTGCAGGTGGTCAAGAGCACTGCGGTGGCCTCGATCATCGGCTTCACCGAACTGACCAAGACCGGCTCGATGCTGGCGAACGCCACTTTCCAGCCCTTCCTGATCTTCGGCCTCGTGGCCATCGCCTATTTCCTGCTGTGCTACCCGCTTTCGCTGTACGCCAGACATCTGGAGACCCAATACCATGCCGCTCGTTAAACTCAGAGGCGTGCACAAGACCTTCGGCAGCAACCACGTGCTCAAGGGTATCGACCTCGACGTCGAGGCCGGCGACGTGGTGGCGCTGATCGGCCGCAGCGGCTCGGGCAAGAGCACCCTGCTGCGCACCATCAACGGCCTGGAAAGCATCGACCGCGGCGAACTGGTGGTCGACGGCGTCGCCCTCGACGACGGTTTCGGCGACCTGCGCACGCTGCGCCAGAAGGTCGGCATGGTGTTCCAGCAGTTCAACCTGTTTCCGCATCTGACGGTGGGCGAGAACGTGATGCTGGCGCTGAAGGTGGTGAAGAAGACCGCCCATGCCGAAGCCGGCGACATCGCGAAGGAGATGCTGCTGAAAGTCGGCCTGGCGGAGAAGTTCTCCGCCTACCCCGACCAGCTGTCCGGCGGCCAGCAGCAGCGCGTGGCGATCGCCCGCGCACTGGCGATGCGGCCGCGGGTGCTGCTGTGTGACGAGATCACCTCGGCGCTCGACCCCGAACTGGTCAATGAAGTGCTGGCCGTGGTGCGGCAGCTCGCCGAGGAAGGCATGACGCTGATCATGGTGACGCACGAGATGCGCTTCGCCCGCGAGGTCGGCAACAAGCTGATCTTCATGCACCACGGCCTGATCCACGAGAGCGGCGCCCCCAGGCAGCTGTTCGCCGAACCGGGCACGCCGGAGCTGGCCAATTTCATCGGCGCAGTGTCCTGAAAGGACGCTGCCAAACACAGGCTCACCCTCCCCACCCCGCGTGCCCGGCTGCTCGCCCGCCAGGCATGCGGGGTGTTTTTTGCTGGGCAGGAATCTGCGCCCAGCCGAGGCGAAGCCTGCTTCAGGCTTGTCGGGGCGCGCCGCTTGCTGCACCATCCCGCCCTCCGTTTCACCCGAACGTCCTCAGACAATGCTCCCTCCGATCGAACACCGCATCGCCGAAGAAATCGGCGTTTCCCCGCGCCAGGTCATTTCCGCCGTCCAGCTGCTGGACGACGGCGCCACCGTGCCCTTCATCGCCCGCTACCGCAAGGAAGTCACCGGCGGCCTGGACGACACCCAGCTGCGCACGCTGGAAGAGCGCCTGGGCTACCTGCGCGAGCTCGAAGACCGCCGTGCCACGGTGCTCGCCTCGGTCGAGGAACAGGGCAAGCTGACGGCCGAGCTGCGCAACGAGATCGAGCATGCCGAAAGCAAGCAGCGCCTCGAAGACCTCTACCTGCCCTACAAGCCCAAGCGCCGCACCAAGGCCCAGATCGCCCGCGAAGCCGGCCTCGGCCCGCTGGCCGAGGCCCTGCTCGCCGACCCGGCGCTGGTGCCCGAGGACGAAGCCAGCAAGTACCTCAACGCCGAGGCCGGCTTCGCCGACGCCAAGGCGGTGCTCGACGGCGCGCGCCAGATCCTGATGGAAGCCTTCGCCGAAGACGCCGCACTGCTGGGCGAACTGCGCAGCTACCTGCACGAACACGGCCAGGTGCGATCGACCGTGATCGAAGGCAAGGAAAACGAAGGCGCCAAGTTCCGCGACTGGTTCGACTTCCAGGAAGCCATCGCCACGATGCCTTCGCACCGCGCACTGGCCTTGCTGCGCGGCCGCAACGAAGGCGTGCTGCGGCTGGCGCTGGACGTCGAGCGCGCGGACGCCGATGCGCCCCATCCCTGCGAAGGCCGCATCGCCGCCCGCTTCGGCATCCGCAACCAGGCCCGCCCGGCCGACCGCTGGCTGGCCGACACCGTGCGCTGGGCCTGGAGCGTGAAGATCTCGATCCACCTCGAACTGGAACTGATGGGCGAACTGCGCGACCGCGCCGAGGAAGAGGCGATCCGCGTCTTCGCCCGCAACCTGAAGGACCTGCTGCTCGCCGCGCCCGCCGGCACCCGCGCCACGATCGGGCTGGACCCCGGCATCCGCACCGGCGTCAAGGTCGCGGTGGTCGATGCCACCGGCAAGCTGGTGGATACCGCAACGGTCTATCCTTTCGAACCCCGCCGCGACCGCGAATCCGCCATCGCCACGATCGCCGCGCTGGCGAAGAAGCATGCGGTCGAGCTGATCGCGATCGGCAACGGCACCGCCTCGCGCGAAACCGATGCGCTGGTGGCCGAACTGATGAAGCGCCACGCCGAGCTGCCGCTGACCAAGATCGTGGTGTCGGAAGCCGGCGCCTCGGTGTATTCGGCCTCCGAGCTCGCCGCGCGCGAATTCCCCGATCTCGACGTCAGCCTGCGCGGTGCGGTCTCCATCGCCCGCCGCCTTCAGGACCCGCTGGCCGAACTGGTCAAGATCGATCCCAAGTCGATCGGCGTCGGCCAGTACCAGCACGACGTCAACCAGGGCCGCCTGGCGAAGAGCCTGGACGCGGTGGTCGAGGACTGCGTGAACGCCGTCGGCGTGGATGTGAACACCGCCTCGGTGCCGCTGCTCGCCCGCATCTCCGGCCTGAACGCCACGCTCGCCGGCAACATCGTCGAATACCGCAACACCAAGGGCCCGTTCCGCAGCCGCGACGCGCTGAAGGACGTGCCCCGCCTCGGCCCCAAGACCTTCGAGCAGGCCGCCGGCTTCCTGCGCATCCCCAGCGGCGACAACCCGCTCGATGCCTCGTCGGTGCACCCGGAAGCCTATCCGGTGGTCGAACGCATCATCGCCAGGGTGCAGAAGAGCGTGCGCGAGCTGATGGGCAACGGCAGCTTCCTGAAGAGCCTGAAGCCCACCGAATTCACCGACGAACGCTTCGGCCTGCCGACGGTGCAGGACATCCTGGCCGAACTGGAAAAGCCCGGCCGCGACCCGCGCCCCGAGTTCCGCACCGCCAGCTTCCGCGAAGGCGTCGAGACCCTGAAGGACCTGCAGCCCGGCATGCAGCTCGAAGGCGTGGTCACCAACGTCACCAACTTCGGCGCCTTCGTCGACATCGGCGTGCATCAGGACGGCCTGGTGCACATCTCCGCGCTGTCCAATACCTTCGTCAAGGACCCGCACAGCGTCGTCAAGGCCGGCCAGGTGGTGAAGGTCAAGGTGCTGGAAGTGGACATCCCGCGCAGCCGCATCGCCCTGACCATGCGCCTGGGCGACGAAGTCGCGCCGAAGCGCAACGACGGCCATGACATTCGTGGCATCGACCGCCGTGGTGGCGATCGCCACGGCGCCGGCCGTGACCGTCCTACGTCCGCACCTCGCCGCGGCCAGGACAAACCCGCCGCCGGCAATGCGCTGGCCGAAGCCTTCGCCCGCGCGCGCGGCAGCAAATAAGAAAGCTCAATCCTTCTTGCGACCGTCTGCAGATTCCGGACTCCCCGGCGGGCCGTCCAGAATCTCGCGGATGCCCATGGTGATGAGCCCGTCGTAGTCATCGCCAGGCCGGTCGATGAACCATTGCAGCTCGCCATCCGCTGCGCGTGCCAAGCGATAGCATCTCCACTCTTCAGGCGCAGGCGGTTCCTGGAGGCACAGCCGCTCGCCATCGACGCGCCAGCGGTGCTCGACCTTGAAGCAGCTGGGCGAATGCAAGGAATACGGCTCCTCGCTCAAGATGAGGCGGCCGTCCGGGACGAAGTAGCGGCGCACCACGTAGTCAACACGCACGGAGCCGAAGGATGTGTTCGGATAGCGTTTCACCAAGGTCTTGTCCGCCAGTGCTGCAACCAGGGCGTCGCCCGCCAGATCCGTACCCCGCGGCGTCTGCCGCGTGCTCAACCGCATGTCGCGCAAGTTCTGCTCGCGCGCACGGTTGCGCTGATCGGAGAAATATTCCGAATCGCTCTTGAAGGTACAGCCGCCCAGGCTGATGGCCATCAGCGCAAGGGCAGAGAGCGCAAGACTGGACGATGTAGCCATGGACGATACCCTCTTCCTGTTAGGCTGCCGACGCCATTCTATCGATGAGCGCCCGCGAGCAGGCCGCCCCTGGATTCGCGGATGAAGTATCCCAGCAATTCGCTGTAGCACGCTGTAGGCAGGACAAACCCAGAATCAGCACCGGAAGAGAAAGTGGGCCGCATTCTAGACGGTTGAACTGGATTCGATCTTATCTATCTTGACAGGATGAATTGCTGCGCATGGGCCCCGGCCTTTATCGCGGGGATTCTCGAAGCGTGCACACCCTTCGGGAGCGCGCTACACTCGCGGCCACTCCGCTGGCGGCGCTGGCAACGCAGGCCCATCCGCCCACCGCCCCTCCTTGAAGTTTGGACAGCCCGAAGACATGACGACACAGCATCGCGAAGCCGCAGGCAGCCCGGTCCTTCGCATTTACGGCATCAAGAACTGCGACACGATGAAGAAAGCCTTTGCCTGGCTCGACGCCGCAGCGGTCGCCTACGACTTCCACGACTACAAGAAGTCAGGCATCAATGCCGCCACCCTGGCGAGCTGGTGCGAGAAGCTCGGCTGGGAGGCGCTGGTCAACAAGCGCGGCACCACCTGGCGCAAGCTCTCGCCCGAACAGCAGGCCATTGCCACCGCCGCTGACGCCATTGCGCTGATGCAGGCAAACACCAGCCTGATCCGCCGCCCGGTAGTCGAAACCGCTGGCGGTGAACTGCTCGTCGGCTTCGATCCCGAGCGCTTTGCGTCGAACTCTCAACGGAGCCTCCCGATGAGCACTGCCCTCCCCTCCAGCTATGTCCAGCGCTTTCTGCTGGAAGACCTCGACATCCGCGGCGCCGTCGTGCACCTGACCGACGTGTGGCAGGCAATGCAGGCCGGGCGCGACTACCCGGCGGCAGTCGCCCGCCTGCTCGGCGAGATGGCCGCGGTGTCGGTGGTGATTGCCGGCAACCTCAAGCAGCCCGGCCGGCTCACCTTCCAGGTCAGCGGCCACGGTCCGGTCAGCCTGCTGGTGATCGACTGTGCCGAGACGCTGAACCTGCGCGGCTATGCCAAGGCCGCTGGCGCGCCGGCCGAAGGCGGCCTCGCCGAGCTGGTCGGCGACGGCCGCCTGCAGCTGTCACTCGACATCCCGAGCCTGGATCAGCCCTACCAGAGCCTGGTGCCACTCGAGGGCGACAGCATCGCCGAAGTCTTCGAGCACTACCTCGCCCAGTCCGAGCAACAGCCCGCAGGGCTGTGGCTGGCCTGCAGCGCGGACGCCGCCGTCGCGCTGTTCGTGCAGAAGCTGCCGGGCGCTGACTTGAAGGATCTGGACGGCTGGTCGCGGGTGCAGCAGCTTGCCGCCACCGTGCGCAACGACGAACTGCTCGGCCTCGATGCGGCCGAAATCCTGCGCCGCCTGTTCGCCGAGGAAAACGTGCGCCTGTTCGAGGCCCGCGCCGTCACGCACGACTGGCCAGCCGATCCGGACAAGGTCGCCACCATGCTGCGTGGCCTGGGCGAGGAAGAAGTGCGCGGCCTGTTGGCCGAGCACGGCGAAATCGTCGTGCATGACGACTTGTCGAATCACACCTACCGCTTCGACGCCGAGGCTGTCGATGCCCTGTTCAAGGGGCATACGCTGCACTGATGGTCAACGCGCCAGCGGCGCAGCCATGACCAGGCTTTCTCCGGCTTGACCATTTGCTTCCAAATGCAAAACAATAGTAGTTCTCATTAATGTTTGCAGGAAGCCACCCATGCCGCGCCCTTCGATGCCGTGCCCGCCATCCGCATGCAGCCAGCTCGGCTGCATGTACTGAATACGCATCGTGGAGACAAACACCGGTACGGTCGCCAGCCTCTATCGGCAGCATCACCCATGGCTGCTGGGCTGGCTGCGGGCACGCCTGGGCGGCTGTCCGCACAATGCCGCCGATCTGGCCCACGACACCTTTCTGCGCCTGCTCGGCGGGCGGCGGCAGCCTGAGGGGCTGGACGAACCTCGCGCCTACCTGACCACGATCGCCCGCGCGCTGCTCATCGACCACTGGCGGCGGCGCGACATCGAGCATGCCTGGCAGCAGGCGGTCGCCCTGCTGCCAGAGGCCGAGGCGCCCTCGCCGGAGACCCGAGCACTGGCGGTCGAAGCCCTGCTGCGCATCGACACCATGCTGGATGGCCTGCGGCCCAAGGTTCGCGAAGCTTTCCTGCTCGCCCAGCTCGAGGGGCTGGGCTACCGCGAAATCGGCGTCCGCCTGGGCGTCTCGGAACGCATGGTCAAGAAGTACATGGCGCAGGCCATGCTCGCCTGCGTGACCGCTCTCGATGGAGCCGGGCCGGATGCTGCCTGATGTCCAGGACGGCATGGCGGATCCAGTCCCCAGTGCCGCTGCTCTCCGGCAGGCGGCCGAATGGTTCGCCGTGCTGCACGACGATGCCGCCGGCGAGGATCAACGGCACCGCTGGCAGGCTTGGCTCGACGCCGATGCCGAGCACCGGCTGGCCTGGGCCAGGGTCGAAGCAGTCACCCGCTCCTTCGCCGAGCTCAACCGCCATGCACCGCCCGAAACCGCGCACGGCGCCCTGTCCCGTCCTCGCCGCCGCCAGGCGCTCAAGCTGCTGGCAGGCGGCGGCCTCGCCGTTCTCGGCAGTTGGCTCGGCCATGGCTTGCTGAAGACCCACGACTGGCAGGCCCGCCTCATGGCGTGGCGCGCGGATGAGCGCACCCTGGTCGGCGAGGTGCGCGAACTGGAGCTTGCCGACGGCAGCCGCATGTGGCTCAACACCGGCAGCGCGGCCGACCTCGACTTCGACCCGAGCCTGCGCCGCATCACCCTCCACGTCGGTGAAGTGCTCATCCGCAGCGCCTCCGACCCGCAGCAGCCTCCCCGTCCTCTGGTGGTCGATACCGTGCATGGCCGCCTCACCGCCCTCGGTACGCGCTTTTCCGTCAGCATCGAAGACGGCGCCTGCCTGGTGGCAGTGTTCGACGGCAAGGTCGAAGTGGCTCCACACGATTCGCCGGCTCAGATCCTGCCGGCCGGCCGGCAGATGCGCTTTTCCAGCCATGAGAGCAGTCCCCCGATGCCAGCGGCGGCCGCGCGAGAAAGCTGGGCGCGCGGCCTGCTGGTGGCGGACGACCGCAGGCTGGACGATTTCATTGCCGAACTCGCCCGTTACGTGCCCGGGCATGTCGAGGTCGCCGACGAAGTTGCTGCGCTGCGCCTGGTCGGCGTCTATCCGATGCGTGAGCCCGCCAGTGACTTCAGCCGCAATCTTGCCGCCATCCAGCAGACCCTGCCGGTGCGCGTGCGCCGGATCGATGCCCAGCACTGGCGCATCGAAGCGCGCTGAGGCCGCGGCTCCACCATTTTTTCCGTTCGCCGGTTCCCTTTTTTGCGCCTCGCCCGGCATGCGTGATGAACACCCACTCACCACCGCGTTCATCATCATGATTCCACTGCCCGCCCTCTTTCGCCGCCCTGCGGCGCGCGCCCTTGCCTCGGCGCTTGCCACGCTGCCGCCAGCCACCGCCTTGCTCGCAGCGGGCCATGCAAGCGCCCAGCATGCCGCCCCCCGGCAGCACTACTCGATCCCCGCCGGTACGCTGTCGTCATCGCTGACCCGTTTTGCCACCGAGGCCGGTGTGCCGCTGTCGGTCAATGCTGCGCTGGTCGCCCAGCATCGCAGCACGGCGCTGGACGGCAGTTACGACGTCGAAGAAGGCTTTGCCCGCCTGCTGGCAGGCACCGGCCTGGCCGCACAGCGCGAGCCGAACGGCACCTGGGTGCTGCGCGCAGTCGAGCGCCAAGGGGAAACGACGCTCGGGGTTGTGCAGGTGACGAGTACGCATGCCCCCGAGTCCGCCGGCACCCGCAACATCGGGCGCGAAACCCTGGGTGCGCTCGCCGGCGGCAACCGCGACATCGGCACCGCATTGCGCGTGCTTCCGTCGATCCAGTTCGACAACAACCAGTTCCACACCGGACGCCAGGGCGAGCTGGCGCCGGCCGAAGTCAGCATCCACGGCGCCAAGTTCTACGACAACCAGTTCCGCTTCGACGGCATGTCGATTTCCTCGGACATCGACCCGGTCGCTTCCAATCCGAACAACAACAGCACGCCATCCTCGTCCAGCCAGGGGCTCGCGATCGACACCAGCCTGCTGTGCGAGATCAAGGTCCACGACTCGAACGTCTCGGCCGAATACGGGCGCTTCTCGGGCGGCGTCATCGAGGCCGAAACCTGCGCACCGCAGCGCGACTTCGGCGGCAGCCTGTCGCTGGAGCTGGCGCGTTCGAGCTGGATGAACTACAAGCTCACCGATGCGCAGAAGGAGTCGTATGGGCTGTCCACGAGCGACAGCCAGCAGCGTGAATTCGACAAGAAGATCTGGCGGCTGAGCCTGGAAGGCCGCCCGAGCGAAAACCTCGGCCTGATCGCCAGCGTGGTACGCAAGCGCTCGGAAATACCGCTCAAGGCTTACGACGACGGCTACGTCAGTCCCGGCGACAGCAGCAGGAAAAAGGAAACCCGCAGCTCCGACAACTACTACCTGCGCGGCTTCTGGACGCTGGCGCCGGACGTGGACGCCGACTTTGCCTTCAGCCATGCCCCGTCCGACGACAAGCATTTCATCGCCAATACCCGCGACAGCGAATTCCGCATGATCAGCGGCGGCCACGGCATCAACCTGGGCTTGAGCCACCGCCACGACGCCGTGCGCCTGAGCCACCGCCTGCAGTGGAACCATTACGAAAGCTCGCGCGATGCCGACAACACGGTGTTCAAGAACTGGCGTTATTCCGACGAGAAGAACTGGGGCCGGCGCACGTCCGCAAGCTGGAACAGCTCCGAGGGCGGCTATGGCGACGTCGAGCAGGCCCAGAACACGTTGAGCTATCTGTTCAAGGCCGAATGGGAGCCGTTCGAACTGGCCGGCATCCGGCATACGCTGCGCGCCGGCATGGAGCTGTCGCGCCAGGAGCGCTACTACGAGCGCAAGACGGAATACGTCCAGTACAACCAGAACACTGCCGCCGGCCGCAACCCGAACACCTCGAGCTGCATGACCGCCAATGGCACGATCGATACCGAGACCTGCTCGATGGCACGGCCATGGAACGGCGCCGCCGGCATGGGACAGTACATGAACTCCCGGATCATCCACTACGCCGGCAAGTTCGATGTGGACAGCAACGGCCGCTCCTTCTTCATCGAGGACGACATGCGCCTGGTCCCCACCTTGCGCCTGCGCCTCGGCGCCCGCTACGACGGCGACAGCCTGGCGCCCGAGTCCACGCTGTCGCCGCGCAGCGCGCTGTTCTGGGACTTGCGGGGCGATGGCACGACCCGGCTGGAAGCAGGCTTGAACCGCTACTACAGCCGCAACTTCATGACCTACTACACCACGGCCAAGCGCCTGTCGCTGCAGACCGAGGCGCACTACCGCCGCGTGGTCGGCGGCGTCATCTCCGACTGGGACACGCCGGTGCAGAGCGGCACCTGGCAGTTCTACCGTGACGGCGACATCAAGGTGCCCTACAGCGACGAGAAAATGCTCGCCTTCAATCAGCAGTGGGGCGGCTTCGACTGGGGGCTGAAATACGTCAAGCGCGAATCGCGCGACGAAGTGGTCATCCACTATTACCGCGAAGGTTCGAACATCCGCCGGCGCTGGGAAAACCTCGGCCGCACCGACTCGAACACGCTGTCGCTGACCATGGAGAGTGTCCGCCCGCTGCGCTTCGCCGGCACCGAAAGCAGCCTGCTGTTCAGCATCGACCGCCTGCGCAGCGAAACCTCGCACAACGACTACGAGGACACATTCAACGACAGCAGCGCCGACCCGCGGCGCCAGGACAGCGAGCGTCTGGTGCGCTACGACGGCAAGTTCATCCAGTACCGCGAACGCCCGGTAAACAACTTCGCCCGCCCGCACGCCGCAAGGCTGCTGCTTAACACCTCGATTCCGGCCGCCCGGCTCGACATCGGCAACCTGTTCACCTGGCGCGGGAGCTACCGCAAGTTCGTGCGCAACGGCAGCGCCGACTACAACGGCATTGCAGTGGACAATTACGATCTGCATACCTTCGGCTCGGCGATTTCCTGGGACATGCGCATCAACTACGCCATTCCCACACGCGACGGCCAGGAAGCCTTCGTGGCGCTGTCGATCGACAACGTGCTCGACCGTGCCAACGCCATCGAGGACAGCGGCAGCGAAACGGTGTACGAGAAAGGCCGCCAGGTCTGGGTCGAATTCGGCTACCGCTTCTGACTTGCCCCTCACGCCCGCACCCGCCCTGTGCGGGTGCGGGCTTTTCTCCGTTTCCGCAAGATACGACCCATGCCGTCAAGTTCCACGACTTTCCGTCCCGCCGTGCCTGGCCGCTGGCAAGCCGCCGCTCTCGGCGCCGTGATGACGCTGCTCCTCAGCAGTTCTGCCGCCGCATCCTGTACCACCTCGGCAGGCGGCTGGGATGCAGCCTGCCTGCGCAAGCTCTATTCGGCAGACATCGGCACCTGGCCCCGGCCACAGGGGCTGGACCGTGAAGTATGGCGTGAGATGGCGCCGGTCTCGGCATTGACTCCGCCCGCCATCGACCCTGCCCGCGTGGCGCTCGGCGAGCGGCTGTTCTTCGATCCCCGGCTGTCGCGCTCCAACCTGCTCGCCTGCATCAGCTGCCACCGTCCGGCTCACGGCTTCGCCGACACCCAGCCCGTATCTGCCGGGCACGATGGCCGCCTTGGAAAGCGCAACGCGCCCACCATCCTGGGCGCCGCCCATGCCGCTGCCCTGTTCTGGGACGGCCGTGCCGCCAGCCTGGAGGAACAGGCCTTGGGGCCGATCTCCCATCCGGATGAGATGGCGATGCCGCTGGACGAACTCCCCGCCAAGCTCGCCGCTCTCAGTGGTTACGCAGAAGCCTTTGCGCAGGCCTTCCCTGCCGGCGCCGGGCAAAGCGGCAGCGCGGTCACGCTGAACAATATCGCCAGCGCGCTGGCCGACTACCAGCGCACCCTGCTGCCGCCGGAAACCCGCTTCGACCGTTTCCTGCGTGGCCAACACGATGCGCTCGACGACCGGGAGCTTCTCGGCCTGCATCTGTTCCGCACCAAGGCGCGCTGCATGGCCTGCCACGAAGGCCCCCTGCTCAGCGACAACCGCTTTCACAACCTGGGGCTGACCTGGTATGGCCGCTCCTACGAAGACCTCGGGCGCTACGGAATCACCCGCGAAGCCGCCGACGTCGGCCGTTTCCGCACGCCTGCCCTGCGCCAGGTCGCACACACCGGGCCATGGATGCACAACGGGCGCTTCCCCGTCCTGAGCGGCGTGCTCAACATGTACAACGCGGGCATGCCCCGGCCGCGCCCTGCCAACGACGCCGAAGCCGGGGATCCGCTGTTTCCGGTGACTTCCGAGCTGCTGCAGCCACTGGAATTGACGCCGGCCGAACTCGAGGCACTCGAAGCCTTTCTGCGGGTACTCTGAAGCTCCCCCATCGTCGCTGCACTGCATGGCTGGCCGCCGATCAGCCTGGCGGCTCGCGGTCCGGCCTTGCCCGATCGCACGCCGATCAGTACACTTCCTTGATTTTGAAGAAGCTTCCATCCATGTCCGCCTCCGCGCCCGTCCAGTTCCGCAACACCACGCTCGGCGCGACCGTCGCCACGCTGCAGGCCGCCGAACCGCCCGCGCTGGCCGATGCCCTGCACAAGATGCTTGGCGGCATGCCTGATTTCTTCAATGGCGAAGCCGTCATCCTCGATTTTTCCGCATTGCCCGAAGTTCCGCCGTCGATCGACTGGGCAGGCCTGAATTCGCTGATGCGCCGCTATCGCCTGCAGCCGATCGGCGTGTTCAATCTCCCGCCCGAGCATGAAGAAGGCGCCCGCCGTGCGGGCCTGGCCCAGCTCGATGCGGCGGCCACCGGCAACGCCCGGCCGGCCGAGCGGCCCGCCCCGGCACGTGCGCCCGAACCGCCAGCAGCAGCGCCGCAGGCGCCCGCCGCCTCGCCGCAGCCGGCCGCGCCAGCGACGATGTTCATCGACCGGCCGCTGCGCTCCGGCCAGCAGGTCTATGCGCGCGGCGCCGACCTGGTGCTGGTGGGCGGCGTCAGCCCCGGCGCCGAAGTCATCGCCGACGGCAGCATCCATTGTTACGGTCCGTTGCGCGGACGCGCCATCGCCGGCGCCCAGGGCGACAACCGTGCCCGTATCATCACCAGCAATTTCGGCCCGGAACTGGTCTCCATCGCCGGAGTGTTCCGCACCTTCGAGCGCGGCATTCCCGAGACCATCGCCGGCCGCGCGACACAGGTGCGCCTGAGCGGCGCCGAGAACACTCTAAACATCGAAGCGCTGCCGTCCTTCTGAACGCAGCCACACAGCAGAACAAGGGGAAACCGTGAAAGTCATCGTGATTACGTCGGGCAAGGGTGGCGTGGGCAAGACCACCACCAGTGCGGCATTCGCTTCCGGCCTCGCCCTGCGCGGCTACAAGACCGCGGTGATCGACTTCGACGTCGGCCTGCGCAACCTCGACCTCATCATGGGCTGCGAACGCCGCGTGGTGTATGACCTGGTCAATGTCGTCAACGGCGAAGCGCGCCTGAACCAGGCGCTGATCAAGGACAAGAACTGCGAGAACCTGTTCATCCTGCCGGCTTCGCAGACCCGCGACAAGGACGCGCTGACCGAGGAAGGCGTCGAAAAAGTGCTGGAAGAACTGCAGCACATGGGCTTCGACTACGTCGTCTGCGACTCCCCCGCCGGCATCGAGCGCGGCGCGGTGATGGCGCTGACCTTCGCCGACGAGGCCATCGTCACCAGCAACCCGGAAGTTTCCTCGGTGCGCGACTCCGACCGCATCCTCGGCATCCTGCAGAGCAAGTCCAAGCGTGCGCGCGAAGGCGGCGAACCGGTCAAGGAGCACCTGCTGATCACCCGCTACTCGCCCAAGCGCGTCGAGGAAGGCGAAATGCTGTCCTACAAGGACGTGCAGGAGCTGCTGCGGGTGCCGCTGATCGGCGTCATTCCCGAGTCGGAGTCGGTGCTGCACGCGTCCAACCAGGGCACGCCGGCAATCCACCTGAAGGGCACCGACGTCGCCGAGGCCTATTCCGACGTCGTCGCCCGCTTCCTCGGCGAGGAACGCCCGCTGCGCTTCGTCAACTACGAAAAGCCCGGCCTGATCAAGCGCCTGTTCGGAGGCAAGTGACATGTCCTTCCTTTCCCGCCTCTTCGGCGAAAAGAAAAAGACTGCGGAGATCGCCAAAAACCGCCTGTCTCTGCTGATCGCCCACGAGCGTGCAGGCGACTCCCCGACCGCCGATTTCCTGCCCGCGCTGCAGCGCGAACTGATCGAAGTGATCTCGAAATACGTCGCAGTGAATCCCGACGACATCAAGGTTCAGCTCGACAAGCAGGACAACATGGATGTGCTCGAGGTCAACATCGTCCTGCCCGAGCAGCCGCGCTGACCACATCACGCCTGCGGGCGTAGCCCTGCCCGGGTGATGAAATCGGTAACCATAGCGGACTTAAAATCCGCCGGCGCAAGCCTTACGGGTTCGAGTCCCGTCCCGGGCACCATTCCATATCCAGTTGGTCTGAAGGGTTCGCCGGCGCCATCGGAGCGCCTCCCAACCCGCATGCGCTCATCGTGATCGTTCTAAATCTCTGCTGTAGCCAGGAGCATCGCTTCGAAGGCTGGTTCGCCTCGGCGGATGCCTTCGAGGAACAGCGCGCTCGCCAGCTCGTGAGCTGTCCCATCTGTGGCAGCAACGCGGTTCGCCGCCTGCCGAGCGCGCCCTACGTGCTGACGCGGCACTCGGCGCCTTCCAGCGAGACTGCCGGACAGGCTCCGGCAGCAGCCCCGGCCTCGGCCGGGCCAGACCTGCCGCCTGAAGCCGTCGTGGAGAACGTGCTGCAAGTGCTCCGGCACATGTCCCGCAATGCCGAGAACGTCGGCGACCGCCTGCCGGAGGAAGCGCGCCGCATCCATCATGGCGAAGCCGAAGTGCGCAACATCCGTGGCCAGGCTTCGCCCGAGGAAGTCGAAGAACTGATCGATGAAGGCATCATCGTCGTCCCCCTGCCGTCCGGCGAGGACGAAGTCCACTAAGGCCGGCCTGCATCGATCACAGGTGCGCGGCGATCAGCGGCACCCGCATCTCATCGGCGGTCATGCCGCCATGCACGCCGATCAGCGTGTGAGGCGTTTCACCCTCGACCACGTCGATGATGGTCCAGCCCGGTTCCATCAGCAGCAGGTAGCTACCGACCCGTTCCGCCAGCCGGGGATGATGCGGCCCGGGCCCGAGCAAGCCGGCGCCGATGCAGTCGGCACCGGACATCAGCACCGCTCGCCCGGCCAGCGTTTCCGCCGCCCAACGCTCGAACTCCCGTTCGGCCCCCTGCCTCACCGAGCAGAACGCCAGCCGGCGCTCGCCGAACAGGGGCGCGGCGAGCATCTTCGGCATCTCGCCGTCCTGGGCCACCTGCAGCGTATGCTCCGGCGAGCTGTCGATGAAGCCGTGGTCGGCGGTGACCAGGATGCGCGTACCGCTCCCCGCCAGCCGTTCGCAGAGGCGCCCGAACATGCCGTCGATCCTGCCGAAGCAGGTCTGCACCTGAGGCGAGCGGCAGCCGTAGGCATGGCTCAGCGCGTCGAAGCTCGGGTAATAGGCGTGGATGAAACCGCCGCCTTCCCGGCCGAGCTCGCCGACGGTCTCCAGCAGGACCTCTTCCAGCATGGCCAGACCGTCATAAGGGCGTATGCGCGCGCCGTGCGCATGGTGCCGGGAATAAGGCGAAAAGGCGATTTCGCTGGGTGAAAGCATCACCGTGGGCCGCTGCGCAGCCCTGAACATCGAATCTTCCCGGAACAGACGTGCCGCGACACCGGGAGCCAGCGGCCCACGGCCGCGCAGTTCGAGCGGCAAAGGCGAAATCACGCCCCCGAAACGATGGTCGTGGATGAACCAGCCATTCAGGCCATGCTCGGCCGGCGAGGCGCCGGTCATCAGCGTGGTGACGGCGCTGGCGGTGGTGCTGGGAAATACCGAGGTCAGCGTACGCAGGCAGTGGGCCGCGAGTGCAGACCTTGCGCCAAGCTCCGACAGGAAATTCGCGCCCAGGCCGTCAATGACCAGCAGCACGACGACGGCTGCTTCGCCCGGCTCCACTCCCGCCGGCGCGAGCCCGGCATGGGGTGAATGCAGCCAGGTCCGCAGATCGCGTGCCAGACCGTAGATGCCGCCCTGCTCATAATCGGGCAGGACATGGCTGGGAGGCCAGCGCGGCACGGGGCTGTGCTTCAACTTCCGCCTCCTTGCGTCGCGATCAACGCGCGGCCGAACTGCCGGTGCTCGGCGTGGCGTGCGTACCGGCCAGATGGTTCACCACCGCGTTGATGTTCTTCTCGCCCAGCTGCACCACCGCAGCCGTCATCGGCGCGGAGAAACGCTCACCGGACTGGGCCAGGTAGCGCCGCAGGCTGATCCGCAGGTATTCGGACTGCTGGCCGGCAAGGCGCGGGAAGGACTCGGAGCCCTCGGCGCCGGGCTGGTGGCAAAGCGCACAGTGCTTTTCATAGAGCCTGGCGCCGGCGCCGTCGCTGGCCTTCATCTGCGGCGCCGGAGATGACGCGTAGTACAGCGCGATGGCAAGCTTGTCCCGCTCGCTCAGCACCTTCATCAGCCCCTGCATGAAATCGTCCTTGCGGGTACCCGCAAGGAAGGCTTCGATCTGGGAAAGGATGTAGGCCGGGTGCTGGCCTGCCAGGTTGGGAACTTCGCCATAGCGGCTGACGCCCTGCTCGCCATGGCAGTTCGCGCAGAAGAATGCAGCCTTGCGCCCCGCCTCTGCGAGCATGGCACGTTGTGCGTCGTCCACCTTCTGCAGGGCCTCGCTGGCGGATTCTCCGCCTGCAGGCGCCGCCAGGACGGCAGCCGATGCCGTCAGAGAAAGAACCGCGATGGAAAGCAACTTCACAAGCATGTTTGTCCGACCCCTGCTCCGGTGTGGGCAAGGTTACACCATTGCCGCACGCCGATGGGCAGGCCTCCGGCAGTGTTTTGTCATGAGTGTGACTTTGGTCCGCCGTAACGCAAGGCATCGAGCACCAGCGAGAAAGCCGGCGACGGCTGCCGGCGGCTGGGGTAGTACAGAAAGAAGCCCGGGAACGGTTCGCACCAGTCCTCCAGCACGCGCACCAGCCGGCCTTCGTCGATGTGCGGGGCGAACTCCTCCTCGGGCAGACTGGCGATGCCGAGTCCGGCAAGCGCGGCATCCACGATGTTGGGTGAAGTGTTGAAGATGAGCTGTCCATCCACGCGCACGTTCAAGCGTTTCCCATGCCGCTGGAAATCCCACACGAAAATCCCGCCGCTGCTCTGCATCCGCATGTTGATGCAGTTGTGGTTCAGCAACTCATGCGGTTCCCTGGGGATGGGGTGGGCCTCGAAATATTCGGCTGATGCAGCAATAGCCAAGCGCAAAGACGGCCCGATGGGCACGGCGATCATGTCCTTGTCGATGGTGTCGCCCAGGCGGACACCGGCATCGAAGCGGTCCGCGACGATGTCCCGGAAGCCGTAGTTCACATCGAACTCGATCCTGATGTCCGGGTACTCGCGCAGCAAGGGGGCGAGTTTCGGAAAGATCGTGCTCCGCAGGATGTGATCGCCGCAGGTGATGCGCACCGTCCCTGCCGGCTTGTCTCGCAGTTCGGTCAGTTCATCCAGCTCGGCCTCGATCTCGTCGAAGCGGTGGCCGATGGCGTTCAACAGCCGTTCGCCCGCCGCGGTCAACGAGACGCTGCGCGTGGTGCGGGTCAGCAGCCGGATCCGGAGGCGTGCCTCCAGGCCGTTGATCGCCTGGCTCAAAGCGGATTGAGTCACGCCCAGATGAGCGGCTGCACGGGTGAAACTGCCTTCGCGCGCGATGGCGACGAAGTACAGGAGGTCGTTGAGGTTGCGTCTGGCCATGGCGCAGTTTCCCACGTGTTTCGAGGATTATTGGTTAGCCTACCTTATAAGGTCTTTAAGGATTCATTAGCTAGTCACGGCAAGCATCGAGATGGAAGATGGAGGGCATGAAAAAGTCATTCCCGGCCTCCCCGTTTCCCGCCCTCCACTCGCGGCGCGCAACGCTGACGCTGCTGCTCGGCGCGCTCCTGGCCGCCTGCGGTTCGGGCAATTCGATTGCCCGGACGCCGGCAGGCGCGACCCCTGCCCCCTCGAAGGAATCCACCATGAGAATCCGCCTGATCGTCGGCGAACGGGTTGCCACGGCCACGCTGTACGACAACGCCACTGCGAGGGATTTCGCCTCCCTGCTGCCGCTGTCCTTGACGATGACGGACTACGCCACCATCGAGCGCGTATCGGATCTGCCGCGCAAGCTCTCCACCCAGGGCGCTCCCGAAGGCATGGCGCCCGAGGCCGGCGAACTGACCCACTACGCCCCCTGGGGCAACCTGGCGATCTTCATCGAGGGCCGCTCATGGTCGCGCAGCCTGCTGCCGCTGGGCAAGGTGGATGGAGGCCTGTCCGCCCTGGCGCAGCCGGGGCCGTATCAGCTGCGCATCGAGCGCGCCGAACCCTGACGCCATCCGTTGCCATCGCCGCGCACACTCCCAGGGGGCTGTGCGGCATCGCCATTCAAAACGTAGAACAACAATCCTCCCCAGCCCCTCATGACCAGTACGACCAGCAATGCAATCGACCCCCCTGCGGGCCGCCCCGACGAAACGCCAGCGCAACCCTCCTCATGGAGCGGAGTCTTCGCCCTGTCGATCTGCGCCTTTGCCCTGATCGCCTCCGAGTTCCTGCCCGTCAGCCTGCTGACGCCCATCTCCGGCGATCTCGGCATCACCGAAGGCATGGCAGGCCAGGGCATTGCCATCTCCGGCGCCTTCGCCGTACTGACCAGTCTGTTCATTTCCGCGCTGGCCGGCAGCCTGAATCGCAAAACCCTGCTGCTGGGCCTGACCGCAGCGATGGGCGTGTCCGGCGCCATCGTCGCACTGGCGCCGAACTACTTCACCTACATGCTGGGCCGCGCGCTGATCGGCGTGGTCGTCGGCGGTTTCTGGTCGATGTCGGCGGCCACCGCCATGCGCCTGGTACCGATCCAGCAGGTGCCGCGCGCGCTGGCGGTAATCAATGGCGGCAATGCGCTGGCCACGGTGGTGGCCGCACCGCTGGGTGCCTGGCTCGGCACCGTCATCGGCTGGCGCGGCGCCTTCCTGTGCCTGGTTCCCGTCGCACTGATCGCGCTGGCCTGGCAATGGAAGACGCTGCCGCCGATGCGCGCCGCCGCGCACGCACCCGGCATCGGCAACGCTTTCAAGGTCTTCACCCTGTTCGGGCGCCCTGCCGTGGCCGTGGGCATGCTGGCCAGCAGCCTGCTGTTCATGGGCCAGTTCTCGCTGTTCACCTATGTGCGCCCCTTCCTGGAGACGGTCACCGACGTGCACGGCGCGGCGATCTCGCTGGTCCTGCTGGTGATCGGCGCAGCCGGCTTCATCGGCTCCCTGCTGATCGGCCGCATCCTGCAATGGGGCTTCTACCAGACGCTGATCGTCATCCCGCTGCTGATGGCGGCGATCGCCGTGGCGCTGGTCGCTTTCGGCGGCTGGACGGCTGCCGTCGTCGCGCTGCTGGGCCTCTGGGGGCTGACCGGCACCTCGGCGCCGGTGGGCTGGTGGGCATGGATCGCCAAGGTGTTCCCGAATGATGCCGAAGCGGGCGGCGGCCTGTTCGTCGCCGTGGTGCAGATGTCGATCGCGCTGGGTTCGGTGGTCGGCGGCCTGCTGTTCGACCACAGCGGCCATCGCAGCACTTTCATCGTGAGCGCTGGGCTGCTGGTGGCTTCCGCCGTACTGACCGTGGCGACCGCACGCAAGACCGCGCACCGATGATCGCAGGCCAGCCATTTGCCGCACGCATACGACCCGATTCCCGCAACTTCGAAGATGGAGAACACCATGAATGAATCCGCCAACAGCACCACGACCGCCGAGCAGCCGAACTCCCGCCGGGGTTTCATCCGGAATACGGCGCTCGCAGGATCGGCCACGCTGCTTGCCGCGCATTCGGGCCTGGCTCAGGCAGCGGCCGCAGCCAACACGGAGGCAAAAAGCATGCAACTGACGCACGAATGGGACAAGACTTTCCCCAGGAACGACAAGGTCGAGCACCGGAAAGTCACGTTCAGGAACCGCTACGGCATCACCCTCGCCGCGGACCTGTACCAGCCGAAAAACTCCACCGGCAAGCTGGCGGCGCTTGCCGTCAGCGGCCCCTTCGGCGCGGTGAAGGAGCAGTCTTCCGGCCTGTATGCGCAGACCATGGCCGAGCGCGGCTTCATCGCCCTCGCCTTCGACCCCTCCTATACCGGCGAAAGCGGCGGCGAGCCGCGCAACGTCGCCTCACCCGACATCAGCGTCGAGGACTTCAGCGCCGCGGTGGATTTCCTCGGCCTGCAAGCCAATGTCGATCGTGAGCGGATCGGCATCATCGGCATCTGCGGCTGGGGCGGCATGGCGCTGAGCGCCGCTGCGGTGGACAAGCGCATCAAGGCCGTGGCCGCCAGCACCATGTACGACATGACGCGCGTGATGTCCAGGGGCTACAACGACAGCGTGACGCCCGAACAGCGCGCGCAGATACTGGAACAACTGAGCCTGCAGCGCTGGAAGGATGCGGAGGCCGGCACACCCTCCTACCAGCCGCCCTACAACGAGCTGCATGGCGGCGAGGCGCAGTTCCTGGTCGAATACGCCGACTACTACCGAACGCCGCGCGGTTACCACGCGCGCTCGGTCAACTCCGGCAACGCCTGGACGATCACCACACCGCTGCCGTTCATGAACCTGCCGATCCTCAGCCACATCCGGGAGATTTCGCCTCGGCCGATCCTGCTGGTCCACGGCGAGAAGGCACATTCGCGCTACTTCAGCGAAACCGCTTATGCAGCGGCGGCAGAACCGAAGGAGCTGATGATCATCCCCGGCGCAAACCACGTCGACCTGTACGACCAGGTGAACAAGATTCCCTTCGACCGGATGGCGGAATTCTTTGGCGTTCTCTGAAGCAAGGCCAACACGGTGCCATGGCGAGTGCTTGCTTCGGCGCCGAACTGCTGCGCTGGCTGGCGCCCGCCCACGCGGGGCCGGAAGAAACGGTGGAGGTTCCCGCTGCTGACGGGCAGCCGCTGCCGCTCGAGCAGGGCATCAAAGCCCGCACTGCCCTGGTGGCGCAGGCCCGTGCCGCACGCACGGCCATCGAGCGCCACCGGCCCGAACGCATCGTCACACTGGGCGGCGACTGTCTCGTCGACCTAGCGCCGTTTGCGTGGCTGAACATCCGGCACGCGTGATGATCGCCGGCATGAGCGCCTGGACCAAGGCCGAAGGCCGCATCATCCAGGAGCTGGGCATCCGCCACACGCCTGCCGCCAAACTCGCCGACAGCAGCCATCGGCATCGCGGAGTTCCTGCCCTGGGACATGCTGCGGCTCAGGGAAGCATTGGCCAGCCTGCCCATCATGCAGCGATGAGCTGCCCTCCCGGCTAGGTGCTTTCCACGCTGGCGTATTCGACACACAGCCTGCGCGCCGGCACCGCCCCGTTTTTTACCGCGATGATCTCGGCCATCACGCTCACCGCGATCTCGGCGGGTGTCTTGCTGCCGATGTAGAGGCCCACCGGCGAATGCAGGCGCCGCACCGACGCTTCCATCTCGTCGAAGTGTTCGATAAAGCGCTGCATCCGGCTGTTTGCGTTGCGCCGCGAGCCGATGGCGCCGACGTAGAACGCCGGGCTGTGCAGTGCTTCCAGCAAGGCCATGTCGTCGAGCTTGGGGTCGTGGCTCAGGGCGACGATGCAGCTGCGGGCGTCGGGGGCAAAAATGCGCACGGCGTCGTCGGGCATTTCGGTGGTGATAAACACGCCGGCCACGGCCCAGGAGTCCCGATGTTCGGCACGCGGATCACACAGCGTCACGGCGAAGTCGTTGAACAGCGCCATCGTCGCCACGTATTCGGCCAGCGCGCCGGCGCCGATCAGCAGCATCCGGTACTGCGGCCCGAAGGTGCTGGACAGGGTGTCGCCGTCGAAATGCAGCGGCTCGGGCGCGCTGGCCGGTTTCAGGATTGCCGCACCCGAGCGGCAGTTCACCGTCCGGCAGACGAGCTGCCCCGCCTCCAGGCGCCGCACCAGCTCATCGAGCGCGGCAGGATCCGGTTCGAACTCCAGCAGCAGTTCCAGCGTACCGCCGCAAGGCAGGCCGAAGCGGTGCGCTTCGTCGGCAGTCACGCCGTAGCGCACCAGCCTGGGCGCCGAGCGCGGCATGCCCGGGCCATCGTAGACCGTGGTGTAGCCGTGGATCAGGTCGTCCTCGATGCAGCCGCCCGAGACCGAGCCGATGCAGCGGCCGTCCTCGCGCAGCGCCATCATCGAGCCGGGCGGGCGCGGCGACGAGCCCCAGGTCTTGACCACCGTGGCCAGCATCAGCCGGTGCCCGGCAGCATGCCAGTCGCGCGCGGCGCGCAGCACGCGCACATCGACGCTTTCCATCAGCTTGCCTCCCGGGTTTCGAGCAAAGCCTCGGCCCGCGCCAGATCGTCCGGCGTGTCGATGTCCAGTGTGATGCCCTCGTCGTCCAGTTGCAGATCCAGCACCCTCCCCGCCTGCCGTTGCGCCCGCACGACGGCCGCCGCACCCGCATCATCGCCCAATGCCATCAGCGCCGCGCGGCATTCGCGGCCAAAACCGACCGGGTGGCCTTGCTGCATGCCGCAGAACGGCACGACCACCGGCTGTGAAGCCAGACCCTCCGCCACCCGCAGCAGGCTGCGGGCGCCGACCAGCGGCAGATCGCCGGGCAGAATCAGCCAGCCGGCGGCATCCGGGGTGGCCGCGACACCGCGGGCGATGGAATCGCCCATGCCGTCCGTGCCATTTACAGGCCGCACGACATGGCAAGCCAGGCCCGACGCAGCGACGCTGCGCAGCACATGCTCGAGCACCGGCTTGCCGGCCAGCAGCGCATCGAGCTTGTGCGTGCGGCCGCCGGCGCGGGCGAAGCGCTCGCCCCGGCCGGCTGCCAGCACGATCACGGTGGGCGCCTGCTGCACGTCGGCTATGCCACCGTGCGCACCGGCAGGCTGCGCACGCGCTTGCCGGTGGCGGCGAAGATCGCGTTGCACAGCGCCGGCGCCACTGGCGGCACCGGCGGTTCGCCGACGCCGCCGGGCGGCAGCTCGTGGTCGTCGTTGACCAGGTGGGTGCGGATCACGCGCGGCGAGGCCTGGTGGCGCAGCACCTGGTAGTCGTGGAAGTTGCTCTGCGTGACCCTGCCCTTGTCGAAGCTGATCTCGCTGGCAAGCGCCAGGCTCAGGCCCATGATCGCGCCGCCTTCCATCTGCGCGCGGATGCGCTCGGGCTTGATCTGCGGACCGCAGTCCAGCGCCATGTCCACCGCCACCACATGAACTTCGCCCTCGGCGTCCACCCTCACCTCGACCACGGTGGCGGTATAGCTCATGAAGCTGTAGCAGAAAGCCAGGCCCAGGCCGTGCCCTTCGGGCAGCGCCCGCCCCCAGCCGGCGCCCTCGCACGCGGCCTCGATCACCCCGCGCAGGCGGCCGGTGTCGTAGGGGTAGCGCTCGGGCGACTCGGTGTAGTTCCAGGTGTCGGCCATCATGCCCGGGTCGATCCTGCGCGCCGGGCCGATCAGCTCGAGCGCGAACTGGCGGTGATCCTTGCCGGCACGATGCGCCAGTTCGGCGATGAAGCACTGCGCCGCAAAGGCGTGCGGGATGTTCGCCACCGAGCGGAACCAGCCGATGCGCGCATGCGCCGCCACTTCGGCGGTTTCCACCCGCACGTTCGGGATCACGTACGGCATGTTGATCGCCGACATCGCCGATTCGGTGATCTGCTGTCCCTTGGCGCCTTCGACGAACAGCGAAGCAATCGTCGGCGAGGCGCTGCGGTGCAGCCAGGACTGCACCTGGCCACCGCCGTCGATGACGGCTTCCAGGCGTTCGATCGAAACGGTGTGCAGGTAGTCGTGATGGATGTCGTCCTCGCGCGTCCACACCAGCTTGACCGGCGTGCCTTCGGGCATGGCCTGGGCGACGATGGCCGCTTCATCGACGAAGTCCGGCTTGGATTTGCGGCCGAAGCCGCCGCCCAGCAGCAGCACGTTGACCTTGACCTTCCCCGGCTCGAGTTTCAGCCGCCGGGCCACGGCGGCCTGCGCCGCCGCCGGGTTCTGCACCGAGGTCCAGACTTCGGCACGGCCGCCCTCGATCCGCACGGTGGCGACCGGCGGCTCCATCGACGCATGGGCCAGGTGCGGAATGTAGTATTCGGCAGCCAGGCGCTCGGCCTCCGGCGCCTTCGCCCAGGCCTCCGCAACATTGCCCTGGTCGCGCATCAGCTTGCCGGGCACGCGCGCCGCAGCTTCCAGTTCCTGGCGGTAGGCGACGGAGTCGTAGCTGCCGTTGGGGCCGTCGTCCCATTCGATTTCCAGCGCGTCACGGCCCTGGATGGCGGCCCAGGTATTGCGCGCGACCACGGCGATGCCGCCCAGCGGCTGGAAGGCCGGCGCGCCCTGGAAAGCGGGAATCTCCACCAGCTTCAGCACGCCGGGCACGGCCAGCGCCTTGCTGCCGTCGAAGCGGCGCAGCTTGCCGCCGACCACCGGCGGGCGTGCCACCACGGCATGGACCATGCCGGGCAGGCGCATGTCCATGCCATAGACGGCCTCGCCCTTGCCGATCGCTTCCAGGTCGACCAGCCGCACCGCGTCCTTGCCGATGTAGCGGAAATCCTCCCGCGCCTTGAGCTTCAGGGCACCTGCCGTTGGCACCGGCTGCCTTGCCGCGTCGGCTGCCAGTTCGCCAAAGCCCAGGCGCCGGCCGCTGCGCTCATGCAGCACCTCATGCTGCACCGCCCTGACCTCGGATACCGGCACCGACCAGCGCGCCGCCGCGGCCGCTTCGAGCATCTGCCGTGCCGCCGCCCCGACGCGCCGCATCGGCATCAGGAAGTGGCGCACGCTGCGCGAGCCATCGACGTTCTGGTTGCCGTAGCGCGCCTCGTTCGCCTCGGCCTGCACCACTTTCACACGCTCCCACAGCGCCTCCATCTCATCGGCCACCACCATCGGCAGGCTGGTGCGCACGCCGGTCCCCATCTCGGCCCGGTGGGCGACGATGGTCACGGTGCCATCCGCGCCGATGGAGACGAAGGCCAGCGGATCGTCCACCGTGCCGCCGGGCATGGAATCGGCACCATATTTCGGCGCATCGGCGGCCTGGGCCAAACTGACCAGTCCGCCGGAAGTGACGGCCAGGGTCAGCGCACCGAGGCTGCCCTGCAGGAAGGCACGCCGGGAAAGCCGGACGGTCGCGGTCATGACTGGCCTCCCGACCCCAGGCGGCCCGCTGCCTGCTTGATGGCGGCGCGAATGCGCGGGTAAGTGCCGCAACGGCAGATGTTGCCGCTCATGGCATCGTCGATCTGCTGCTCGGTGGGCGCCGGGGTGGTCTTCAGCAGGTTCACCGCCGTCATGATCTGGCCGGCCTGGCAGTAACCGCACTGGGCGACGTTGTTCTCCAGCCAGGCCTGCTGCACCACCCGGCCGACGCGGTCGGCCTCCATGCCTTCGATGGTCGAGATCTCGCGTCCGGCTGCGGCCGAGACCGGCGTCACACAGGCCCGCACCGGCTGACCGTCGATATGGACCATACAGGCGCCGCATACGGAGATGCCGCAGCCGAACTTGGTGCCGGTCATGCCGAGCTCGTCACGCAGCGCCCATAACAGGGGCATGTCGTCGGGCACCTCGACCTGTCTGGTCTGGCCATTGACCTGGAGATGTGTCATTGGCGAACTCCTCTTGGGGTAAGCGCACGGGGCGCAGATCATGCGAGCCTTGGTCTTGACGCGGCTCTTGTTCGAGTCCCGGGATTCTCCCCGAAAATCTCCGCCTTGATAAATCAGCAAGGCTAATAACTGCTGTAAGCGCCCATCAGGCACTCACAAGGCCTTGCCCGCCCAACGCCGCTTCCCTCAGCAACCAGTCCCGGAATGCCTGCAGCTTCGGCAAAGCCCGGCTTTCAGGCCTGTACACAACGTAGTAGGCCAGTTCGGAAGCAAAGCGGATTTCGGGGAACAAGCGCACTATCCGGCCCGCAGCCAGATCGTCATGCGCCATCACGCTGCGGGCGAGCGCCACGCCCCGGCCTTCGATCGCGGCCTGCAGGACTGCCGCGGAGTTGTTGATCCTCAGGCCGCGTGAGGTGGGCACGCCGGCCACGCCCACTACCTGCAGCCATGCTCCCCAGGTCGGGAAGCCCGCAATGAGACTTTTTAGCGTTATCCATGATTTTTAGTCATGGGGTAAAGATTGAATAAAGGCGATATCGGCGCCACCAAAGCTACAGGACATGCTCATCGATTCATCGCTGAAAGTAGGCGCACAACAGCTTGGCAAGACACCTGGATCTTCTGGCCAGGGTCGATGCGGCAGTCGGATCCCGATCGAACGCCTGACGTACAGTCCCGCAGGTGGTGCCCATACGAGGCGCACAAAACGAAAGGGCTCCGGGCAGCAAACGCTGCCCGAAGCCCTTCATCACATCAAACTGCCTGCCGCCCGGCGCCTGCCGGCACCGGAGCAACCTGACTCACATCAGGCAGGCAGCGGCACCAGCGGGTTGCCGTACATCGGGTCGTCCGGCTTCGACGCCAGCGCCTTCTGCAGGTCGATGCCGAGCGCCTTGGCCACGCCCGCGCCGTAGGCCGGGTCCGCCGCGTGGCAGTTGCGGATGTGGCGGAACTTGATGAACTCCTCGGCATCGCCCATGGCGCGGGCGGTGTTGCCGAACAGGGCTTCCTGCTGCGCCGGCGTCATCAACTGGAACAGCTTGCGCGGCTGTTCGAAGTAGTTGTCGTCGTCCTGGTGGTAGGACCAGTGCTTGGCCTCGCCGGTCAAGCGCAGCGGCGGCTCCTCGAACTGCGGTTGGGCCTGCCACTGGCCGAAGCTGTTGGGCTCGTAGTGCGGCAGGCCGCCGTAGTTGTCGTCCACCCGGCCCTGACCGTCGCGATGGTTGCTATGCACCGGGCAGCGGGCGCGGTTGACCGGGATCTGGTGGTGGTTCACACCCAGGCGATAGCGCTGCGCATCGGCGTAGTTGAACAGGCGAGCCTGCAGCATGCGGTCCGGGCTGGCACCGATGCCGGGCACCAGGTTGGCGGGCGAGAAGGCGCTCTGCTCGACGTCGAGGTGGAAGTTCTCGGGGTTCTTGTTCAGCTCGAACTCGCCCACTTCGATCAGCGGATAGTCGCCCTTGTACCAGACCTTGGTCAGATCGAAGGGATGCAGGCGGTACTTCTCGGCATCGGCCTCGGGCATGACCTGGATGAACATCTTCCACTTTGGGAAGTCGCCGCGCTCGATGGCCTCGTACAGGTCGCGCTGATGACTTTCGCGGTCCTTGCCGATGAGTTCTCCGGCTTCGGCGTCGGTCAGATTCTTGATCCCCTGCTGGGTCTTGAAATGGAACTTGACCCAGAAGCGCTCGCCCTTCGCGTTCCAGAAACTGTAGGTGTGCGAACCGAAGCCGTGCATGTGGCGGTAGCTGGCCGGAATGCCGCGGTCGCTCATGACCACGGTGACCTGGTGCAGCGCCTCGGGCAGCAGCGTCCAGTAGTCCCAGTTGTTGGTGGCGCTGCGCAGGTTGGTGCGCGGGTCGCGCTTGACCGCCTTGTTCAGGTCGGGGAACTGGCGCGGATCGCGGACGAAGAACACCGGCGTGTTGTTGCCGACCATGTCCCAGTTGCCCTCTTCGGTATAGAACTTGAGGGCGAAGCCGCGGATGTCGCGCTCGGCGTCGGCGGCGCCGCGCTCACCGGCCACGGTGGTGAAGCGGGCGAACATCTCAGTCTTCTTGCCGACTTCGCCGAAGATTTTGGCGCGGGTATAACAGGTGATGTCCCTGGTCACCGTGAAGGTGCCGAAAGCGCCCGAACCCTTGGCGTGCATGCGGCGCTCGGGAATGGTCTCGCGCACGAAGTTGGCGAGCTTTTCGTTCAGCCACAGATCCTGCGCAAGCAGAGGGCCGCGCGGTCCGGCGGTGAGGCTGTCGCGGTTGGTGACGACGGGGGCGCCGAAATCGGTCGTCAGATGAGTCACGGGACACTTCTTGGTATCGTCGTTCATGGCGAACTCCTGCTGCTTGGTTGGTCGATAGACCCCATTGCCTGAATGGGTGATTGAATTTTAGGAAACTTATTCAAACAACAAAATTTAATAGTTTCTATCGATGTCATAGGCAGTGTGATCCGCCTGGGCCAGACAGCCCGATCCGCCGGTCAGAACTAAATCGCCTCAACCGGCCGAATGATCGACCACGATCTCGAGCACGCCGTTGATCACGAACTGCACTGCCATGCATACCAGAAGGAAGCCCATGACCCGGGCGATGGCCTCGACACCGCCGCGGCCAATGGCAGCCACGACTCGCTCTGCCGAGCGCAGCACGATCCAGAACAGCAGCCCGAGCAATGCGAAGACGATGACCGGCGCCACCGCCAGCGCCCAGGGCGCGTAGCCGGCCATCGACGAAGGCCCGATGGTCGCGGCCCCGCTGACGATCATGGCGATCGTCCCCGGGCCCGCGGTACCGGGAAGCGCCAGGGGAACAAAGGCAATGTTGGTCGTTTCCCTGGCAGCGATCTGCTCCGAGACCGCTTCGACCTCGGGGATGTCCTCGTCGATGGGCGACGACGGAAACAGCATCTCGAAGCCGATCCTGACGACGATCAATCCGCCGGCAATCCTCAGGCCGGGGATCGAAATGCCGAAGGTCTGCATGATCCAGGAGCCGGCATAAAAGGTCACCATCATGATGCCGAATACGTAGAAAGCCGCTTGCGTGACCTGCCGCTGGCGTTCACGAGGCGTCAGCCGCCTGCCCAGCGACAGCAGCAGCGTCATGGATGTGAGCGGATTCGCCAACGGCAGCAGCAGTGCCAGTCCGACACTTACAAGATGTACCAATTGGACGAGTTCCGCCATCTTCTTCCCTCCTCGAACGACGCTCTGTCGCGGCCCGGCTCAATCGACGCGGATACGCGGCCGCACCGTCGCAGAAATGGCATCCGACAGCCAGATCAGGCCGGCTCGGCCCAGGCCATGCAGCTCGGCCTGGTGCAGACGGTACAGCAAGGCATGGCTGAGCTGGGCAAAGCGGCCCCTGATGAAGCGGTTGCGGAACAGGCCATGACGCCCCAGTGTGCCGAAGGCATTGTAGCGGCTGAGCGAAACCAGCGAACCGAGATCGCGCAGGATGAAGGGCGGAATGGGCTTGCCATCGAGCCAGGCGGGCACGTGCCGGGCAAGGTGCATCGCCTGCTGGCGGGCGACCTGCGCCGTCGGCGGCAAGGGCCGCGAAGCCCCTTCGGGAACCAGGCTGGAGCAGTCGCCCAGCGCGAACACGCACTCGTCCGTGGTGGTCTGCAGACTCGGCTTCACCTTGATCTGCCCGGTCGGCGTCAGTTCGAAGCCTTGCAGGCCGGCAACGGCTTCGGGCGCCTTGACGCCGGCCGCCCACACCCGCAGCGAGGCCTCGATGCGCGAGCCATCGCCGAGTTCGAAACCGCTTGCGTCGGCGCCAACCACACGCACGCCGGTACGGACGTCGATGCCGAGTGTCCGCAATTGCTGTGCCGCGGCGCCGGCGACTTCTTCCGGAAAGGCCGCGAGAATGCGCGGGCTGCTTTCGATCAGGGTCAGCGTCAGGCGCGGGCGCAGGTCGCCGGCGCCATAGCTGGACGCGACGTCGAGCAACTGGCTGATCTCCGCCGCCAGCTCCACGCCGGTTGCACCGGCGCCGACGATGGCGATCGTCAGCGGCTCGCCCAGCGCCGCGGTGCGGAGCAGGTCGGCATAGAGCCGATCGTTGAATGTCTCGGCCTGATGCAGGTCGTCGATGAAGAAACAGTGTTCACCGACCCCGGGCGTGCCGAAGTCATTCGCCCTGCTGCCCGCGGCGAGGAACAGCACGTCGTAGCCGACCCTGCGTTCACCCAGCACTTCTTCGCCATGAGCGGAAACGATCGGGCTGACCACCACCTCGCGTGCCTGGCGATCGATGTCCTGCATGCCGCCCGGCAGGAAGCGGAACGAGCAGCGCGCCGCCTGGGCGACGAAGGAAATGCGCTGCTGGTAGGAATTCGCCGTTCCAGCGGCAAAGGTATGCAGCATCGGCTTCCAGACGTGGGCGCCGTTGCGGTCCAGCAGCGTGACCTCGGCCTTGCCGCTGCGGCCGAGGTGCTGGCCGAGCTGCGTTGATAGCGCCAAGCCTGCGATGCCACCGCCCACGACGACGATGCGTTGTTTGTTCGACATGGAAGATGTCCTTGCAAGTCCAGGCGCTGCGCGCCTGCGGGTTCAAGCCAGGCCCGGCGGCGGCCCGAGCGGCGGCAACGGCGTGTCGCCCGGTTTTTCCAGGCCTTCGAAGATCAGCGCGATATAGCGATCCGGCGCATCGTTGAAGCGCTCGGGCAGCACCATGCCGCCGAGCATGATCGCGCAGGTGCGGGGGATGTCCGCCTCCTCGAGGTCGGCCCGCAGGGCGCCGCGCGCCTTGGCCTGGCGCAGCATCTGCACCATCGACGGCAGGAATCGTTCGAGGTAGGCGTCGAACAGGTCCGCCACCGAGACCGCTGCGACGCCGCTCGGCGGATGCATGAAGTGGGCCGCGCGGATCAGCATCTCCTTCGCCACCATCCTGACACCTGCGCGCGAATCCGGATCGGCCAGCGCCCGTTCGAAAACCGGCACCAGTTGATCGCAGAAATCCAGCGCCTGGATGTGGCTCGCCAGCCGCTCCTTGGTGGGAAAGCGCCGATAGAGCGTCGTCACCCCCACCCCGGCGGCGTCGGCGATGGCCTGCATGCCGGGCAGCCGCCCGTCCTCGTCCATCAGCTTCCTCGCGGCTTCGACCACTTTCGTGTCGTTGGCCCGGGCATCCGAGCGGCGGCCGCGGTGTTCGGAAAAATCAGACATAAAAAAAGCTCCCCACCCAATATGTGGTAGATATTTTCATTTATATGGTAAATTATACCACATCAGAAAACGAGGCCGCCGCGTGCCGTGCCGATGCAGTTCGCGGCCACCTGTCACCGCGATCTTCTCCAGCCCCCATTTACCCATTCGAAGGATGAACGCCTGTATGAAACAGAACAGAAAAAGCCTCCTGGGAAGCGGTCTCACGATCGTCGCAGCCTGCCTGTCACTGGCCGGATGCCAGAAGGCAGCGGACGTCACCGCAGCACCGCCCCCGCCGCCCGAAGTCGGCATCATGACACTGCAGCCCCGGAGCGTGCAGTTGTCGACCCAGCTCCCCGGCCGCACCGTTCCCTATATGGTCGCCGAGGTGCGTCCCCAGGTCGGCGGCATCCTGCGCGAACGCGCCTTCACCGAAGGCAGCGACGTCAAGGCCGGCCAGCCGCTCTACCGGATCGACCCCGCGCCGTACCAGGCCGCGCTGTCCCGCGCACAAGCCAGCCTGGACGCGGCGCAATCGCTGATCCGGCGCTACGAGCAGTTGATCAAGACCCGCGCCATCAGCTAGCAGCAGTACGACGATGCCCGCTCGCAATACCTGCAGGCCAAGGCCGCCGTCGAGACCGCGCGCATCGACCTCGGCTATACCCGCATCGCCGCGCCGATCTCGGGCCGCATCGGCCGCTCCTCGGTCACTCAGGGAGCGCTGCTGACGGCGAACCAGGCCGATGCGCTGGCGACCGTCCAGCAGCTCGATCCGATCTACGTTGACATCGTCCAGCCCTCGGCGGCCCTGCTCCAGTTGCGCGATGACCTGGACAGCGGACGCCTCAAGAGCACCGGCGAAGGCCAGGCAGAGATCCGCTTAGAGCTGGAGAACGGCAAGGACTATGCACATCCGGGCAAGCTCCAGTTCTCCGAAGTCACCGTTGACGAAAGCACCGGCGCGGTGACGCTGCGCGCGGTCTTTCCCAACCCCGACGGCGTGCTGCTGCCCGGCATGTTCGTGACCGCCTCGCTGCAGGAAGGCGTCAAGGAGCAGGCGCTGCTGGTGCCCCAGCGTGGCGTCAGCCGCGACAGCCAGGGCCGCGCCATCGCCTACGTGGTGAACGACGAGGACACCGTTGAACTGCGCCCGGTGCAGACCGAACGCAGCCTCGATGGCCAGTGGCTGATCCGCGACGGCCTGCGCGCGGGCGACCGTCTGATCGTCGATGGTTTGCAGCGGATTCAGGCCGGCGCCTCGGTCAGGCCGATCGATTCCGGGCACACGGCGGACACGACCGCCGACAACGGCCCGCTCGCCGCGGTCCAGTAAGGAAGAACGACCATGTCCAGATTCTTCATCGACCGGCCGATCTTCGCCTGGGTCATCGCCATCGTCATCATGCTGGCCGGCGCGCTGTCGATCGGCACCCTGCCGGTCAACCAGTACCCCAACGTCGCGCCGCCGGCGATCGGCATCATGGCCCAGTATCCCGGCGCTTCGGCGCAGACCGTGCAGGACACCGTCACCCAGGTGATCGAGCAGCAGCTCAACGGCCTCGACGGCCTGCGCTACATCCGCTCCGAGAGCAACTCGGACGGTAGCGTCACGATCGTCGTCACCTTCGAGCAGGACGTCGACCCGGACATCGCCCAGGTGCAGGTGCAGAACAAGCTGCAGCTGGCGACGCCGATGCTGCCCGAAACGGTGCAGCGGCTGGGTCTGCGCGTGGTCAAGTACCAGGTCAATTTCATGGTCGTGGCCGCGCTGGTGTCCGAAGACGGCCGCCTGAACAACTACGCGCTCGGCGACCTGATCGTGTCGCAGTTGCAGGATCCGCTCACCCGAACCAAGGGCGTCGGCGACTTCTTCGTGCTGGGCGCGCAGAACGCCATGCGCGTGTGGCTCGATCCGCTCAAGCTCAACAACTACAAGCTGATGCCCAGCGACGTGATGGCGGCGATCGACGCCCAGAACGTCCAGGTCTCGTCCGGCCAGCTCGGCGGCCGGCCGACCGGCGACAAGGCCGGCCTCAGCGCCACCGTGATCGGCAAGACCCTGATGAGCACGCCGGAGCAGTTCGCCGACATCCTGCTGAAGGTCAACCCGGACGGTTCGCAGGTGCTGCTGCGCGACGTCGGCGAAGTCGGCCTGGGGTCGGAGAGCTACACCTTCAACACCATGGTTGACAACCGGCCGAGCTCCGGCATCGCGCTGCGCCTGGCCAGCGGCGGCAACACCCTGGAATCGGTCAACGCGGTCAGGGAAACCATCGCCCAGCTCGAGCCCACGCTGCCACCCGGCGTGAAGGTGATCTACCCCTACGATACCGCGCCGGTGGTCAGCGCCTCGATCAAGGGCGTGGTGCAGACCCTGGTCGAAGCCATCGTGCTGGTCTTCCTGATCATGTACCTGTTCCTGCAGAACTGGCGCGCGACGCTGATCCCGACCCTGGCGGTGCCGGTGGTGCTGCTCGGCACCTTCGGCGTGATGGCCGCCTTCGGCTTTTCCATCAACATCCTGACCATGTTCGGCCTGGTGCTGGCGATCGGCCTGCTGGTCGATGATGCCATCGTCGTGGTCGAGAACGTCGAGCGCCTGATGGTCGAGGAAGGCCTGCCGCCGCTGGAAGCGACGCGCAAGTCGATGGACCAGATATCCGGCGCGCTGGTCGGCATCGGCCTGGTGCTGTCGGCGGTGTTCATCCCGATGGCTTTCTTCGGCGGCTCCACCGGCGTGATCTACCGCCAGTTCTCGCTGACCATCGTCACCGCGATGGTGCTGTCGGTGCTGGTGGCGCTGATCTTCACGCCGGCGCTGTGCGCGACCCTCCTCAAGCCGGTCGCACACGGCGAGAAAAAAGGCTTCTTCGGTTGGTTCAACCGGACCTTCGAGCGCAGCGCCCAGCGCTACGAGAACGGCGTCAGCCGGGTGATCGCCGGACGCGGCCGCTACATGCTGGCCTTCCTGCTGATCGTCGCCGCGCTGGCCGCGCTGTTCCCGCAACTGCCGACCTCCTTCCTGCCCGACGAGGACCAGGGCACGATGTTCGTGCAGGTCGAGCTGCCGCCCAATGCGACGCTGGACCAGACCGACGCGGTGCTGAAGCAGGTGACCAGCCACTTCAAGGAAAACGAAGGCGACACCGTCGAATCGGTGTTCACCGTCAGCGGCTTCAACTTCGCCGGCCGCGGCCAGAATGCCGGCCTCGCCTTCGTCCAGCTCAAGCCCTGGGAAGCGCGCGCGAGCAGCGTGTTCGAGCTGCAGGGGCGTGCGATGCAGCGTCTGTCCACGATCAAGGAAGGCATCGTGCTGGCCTTCCCGCCGCCGGCGATCATGGAGCTGGGCAACGCGACCGGCTTCAACCTGTTCCTGCAGGACTCCAGCGGCCTGGGCCACGAGCACCTGATGGCGGCCCGCGGCCAGTTCCTCGCCGAAGCCGCCAGGCATCCGGCGCTGGCGCTGGTGCGGCACAATGGCCAGGCCGACGAGCCGCAGTACCAGGTGCTGATCGACGATGCCAAGGCGCGCCGCCTGGGCGTCAGCCTCGATGACGTCAACAGCACCATGACCGCCGCCTGGGGCGCCTCCTACGTCAACAACTTCATCGACCGCGGCCGGATCAAGCGCGTCTATGTCCAGGGCGTGCCGCAGTCGCGGATCACCGAAGAGGACTTCGGCAAGTGGTACGTGCGCAATGCCAACGGCGACATGGTGTCCTTCGCCTCGTTCGCCAGCGGCAAGTGGATCCAGGGCGCGCCGAAGCTGGAGCGCTACAACGGCGTGCCGGCGATCGAGATCCTCGGCGAGCCGGCGCCCGGCTACAGCTCGGGCGACGCCATGCGGGCGGTCGAGGAGATCGCCGCCGGGCTGCCCGCCGGCATCAGCGTCGCCTGGACCGGCCTGTCGTTCGAGGAGCGGCTGTCGGGCTCGCAGGCGCCGATGCTGTACGCATTGTCGATCCTGGCGGTGTTCCTGTGCCTGGCGGCGCTGTACGAGAGCTGGTCGATCCCGTTCTCGGTGCTGCTGGTGATTCCGCTGGGCGTGATCGGCACCGTGCTTGCGACCCTGATGCGCGGCCTGGAGAACGACGTGTTCTTCCAGATCGGCCTGCTCACCACCGTCGGCCTGTCGGCCAAGAACGCGATCCTGATCGTCGAGTTCGCCAAGGAACTGCACGAGAAGGCTGGCCGTTCGCTGGCCCAGGCGGCGATCGAGGCGGCGAGGCTGCGCCTGCGGCCGATCATCATGACTTCGCTGGCCTTCACCATGGGCGTTCTGCCGCTCGCGATCTCCAGCGGCGCCAGCGCGGGCAGCAAGCACGCGATCGGCACCGGCGTGGTCGGCGGCATGGTCACCGCCACCTTCCTGGCGATCTTCTTCATCCCCCTGTTCTACGTGGTGGTGTCTTCGCTGTTCAAGAAGAAAACCCCGGCGCCCACGGCCGACCAGGCCGCCGGGGCCACGCGGGCCGACATTCATGGCAACACCCTCGCGGCGGAGTCTGCACGATGAAAACCAGCCTTTTCCCCCGCCCCCTGCTGCTGCCGGTGCTGCTGGCCGCGCTGCTGAGCGGCTGCGCCAGCACCATGGCGCCGAACTACGAACGGCCCGCCGCACCGGTCGCCGCCGAGTGGCCGGTGCCGGACACTGCAGCGGCTGGTGACGGCGACGCAGCCAGGAGGGAACTGTCCTGGCAGGAGCTGTTCGCCGACGGCAAGCTGCGGCAGTTGATCCAACTGGGATTCGAGAACAACCGCGACCTGCGTGTCGCCGCGCTGAACATCGAACGCGCGCGTGCGCAGTACGGCATCCAGCGTTCAGTGCTGCTGCCCGATCTCGGCGCCGGCGCGAGCGGCAACTCCAGCCGCACGCCGGGCTCGGTGTCGCCCAGCGGCAGCGCCGTCACCAACCACGTCCATAGCGCCACGCTCGGCATCAGCGCCTGGGAGCTGGACCTGTTCGGCCGCCTGCGCAGCCTCAGGGACCAGGCATTGCAACAATACCTGGCCAGCGAAGCGGCCCAGCGCGCCGCCCGCCTGGGCCTGATCACCGAGCTTGCCGGCACCTGGCTGAACATGGCCGCCGACGGCGAGCAGCTCGCGCTGGCACGCGAAACCCTGCACAGCCGGCAGCAGGCCCGCGAACTGCAGCAGCGCTTGCGCGAAGCGGGCAACACCTCGGAGCTCGATCTGCACCAGGCCGAAACCGAGCTGGAAACCGCACGCGATGCCGTGCTGGCGCTCGAAACCGCAGTGGAAACCGACCGCAATGCGCTGGAACTGCTGCTCGGTGCACCGCTGCCGGCGCACCTGCAGCCGGAAGCGCCGCTCGAAGCCATGCTGGCGGTGCAGGAGCTGCCCGCCGGCCTGCCTTCCGATCTGCTGCAGCGGCGCCCGGACATCCTCGCCGCCGAGCACGTGCTGATCGGCGCCAATGCCAACATCGGCGCGGCACGGGCCGCCTTCTTCCCGAGCATCAGCCTGACCGCCGGCATCGGCCGCGCCAGCGACTCGCTGTCCAGCCTGTTCGACGGCGGCAACCGGGCGTGGAGCTTCCTGCCCCAGGTCAGCCTGCCGATCTTCACCGGCGGACGCCTGCAGTCCAACCTGGAACTGGCGGAGGCCGAGCGCGACATCGCCGTGGCGAACTACGAGAAGGCGATCCAGAGCGCTTTCCGCGAAGTCGCCGACGCGCTGGCCGTGCGCTCGCGGCTAGCCGCGCGGCTTGCCGCCCAGCAGCGCCGGGTCGATGCCTCGCAACAGGCCTGCACGCTGGTCCTGCAGCGCTACGACAACGGCATTTCCAGTTATCTCGAAGTGCTGGAGGCGCAGCGCGTGCTGTACAGCGCGCAGCAGAGCCTGGTCGGCATCCGGCTGGCGCGCCAGACCAATCTGGTCGCGCTCTACAAGGCACTCGGCGGCGACTGGCCGCGGCCTGGAGCGGATGCCCTTGCCAGGGCCGAGCAGACGCCGGCTGCACAACCCCACTGAGGTACGCCATGACATACACCTTCAAGGACATCGCCGTCTTCTTCGACACCGGCGAAACCGGCCTGCGCGTACTGGACATTGCTGCCAGCCTCGCCGGCAACCAGCAGGCGCACCTGATCGCAATGACGACCGCCACAGCCGACGAAGGCCCGCCAGCCGACCACTTCGCCCGCGGCGCCGCGATCAGCGAAGTCATCGCCCGGCGCAGCGCCTCCGCTGCCGCGCACATATCCCGGGCCGGCCAGCTGCTGGCCAAATTCGCGGCCCGGCATGGCACGGACAACACGGAACTGCGGGTCATCGCCTCGACCGAATCCGCAGGCGAATCGCTGCTGCACGCGCTGTATTGCGATCTGCTGGTCATCGGCCATCCGGAACCGCACGGCGCCCCTCATGCCTGGTCGCTCGACCAGGTTCTGCACCGTGCGGGCGTGCCGGTACTGATCCTGCCCGATGCCTGGGCCGGCCAGAAGCTCGGCCAGCGCATCACCGTGGCCTGGAACGCCAGCCGCCCGGCACGCCGCGCCCTGGCCGATGCGATGCCCCTGCTGTGCAGGGCGCAGGAAGTGCAATTGCTGATCGTCGATGCGGACAGGCAGGGGGATGTGCATGGCGAGGAACCCGGCGCCGACATCGCCGCCTACCTGGCCCGCCATGGCGTCCAGGTCGAGCTTCAATGCCTCGTCTCCCGCGGCCGCCCGGTCGTAGAGGTGATCGAGGAGCAGGCCCGGCACAACCGGGCCGATCTCGTCGTCTTCGGCGCCTACAGCCGCTCGCGCATCAGCGAAACCGTGTTCGGCGGCGTCACCCGGCACATGCTGTCGCACGCTCCGCTGCCGCTGTTCGTGTCGCACTGAGGATGCGGCGTGGATCGTGCCGCGTCATGGCGGCACGCGCGGCACGATCCACCAGTCCCTACGAAAAACATCCTGCTGCGGCACGGTTCAGCGGCAGCCCTCGGCCAGCAGGCACAATTCCTCGTACATCAGCGTGGCGCCCACCAGCGAGGTATTGCCCGCGGTGTCGTAAGGCGGCGACACCTCCACCACGTCGGCCGACACCAGGTTGAGCCCGCGCATGCCGCGCAGCAGCTGCAAGGCTTCGCGGGTGTCCAGGCCGCCGATCTCCGGCGTACCGGTGCCGGGCGTGAAGGCCGGGTCGATCGCATCGACGTCGAAGGACAGGTAGGCAGGATGATCGCCGACCACCCTGCGGGCCTCCGCGATCACGCCGGCGATGCCGAGCGACACGACCTCCTCGATGAAGATCACGCGCATGCCCTGCTCCAGCGAGTAGCGCCAGCCCTCGTCGGTGTTCTGCGCGCCGCGAATGCCGATCTGGACCGAACGCCGCGGATCGATCAGGCCAGCCTCGATGGCACGGCGAAAGGGCGAACCATGGCTGAACTTGGAGCCGGCGAATTCGTCCCAGGTATCGGTGTGCGCGTCGAAGTGGATCAGCCCCAGCGGTTCGGCGGGCGCAATCGCCTGCAGCACCGGATAGGTGATCGAATGATCGCCGCCGGCGATGACCATCTTCTTGCCGGCGGCGAAGAACGGCCGCAGGAAGTCCCGGATCTGCGCATGGGCGGCCGGCACGTCGAACAGCTGGGAGAACGGCACGTCGCCGACGTCGGCCACACGCGCGAGCCGGTAGGGATCGACCCCGGTGGCGTGGTTGATTGCGCGCATCAGGCACGACGCGTTGCGCAGTTCGCGCGGGCCGAAGCGCGCGCCCGGGCGGAAGGTCAGCGCGCCATCGTAGGGCACGCCCGCCAGGCCGATGTCGAAGTCGGCCGGGTCGGCGGCCTGCGGCGCGCGCATGAAGGTCGGAACGCCACAAAAGCGCGGCTGGTTCATCACGAGGGTGTTTGTGGCGTCCATGGGAATCAGAATGTTGCCGGGGTATTGACCCACAGGATTCTGGCGACTTCGTCGCCCGGGTTCATGTAGCTGTGAGGCGTCTCGCTGGAAAAGTAGAACGAGTCGCCGGCTTTCAGGTCGTGGCTTTCCTCACCCAGCGTCAGCCGCAGGCGGCCCTGCAGCACGTAGCCCATTTCCTCGCCCAGGTGGGCGATGCTGCCGCTGACCGTGGCCCTGGGCGCGAGGATGTGGATGTCGCCCTGCAGCAACTGGCCGCGCCGCGGCGGAATCAGGCGTTCGAGCCTGACGCTGCCCGCCTTGCGCGTGCCGTGGCCGAAATCCACCACCAGGCGTTCGCCGCCTTTCTGCACCGGGCTGTCCACCGCGGCAACGAGCGTGGTCAGCTCGGCCACGTTGGTGTCCAGCGCAACGGCGATGCGGTGCAGCATGTTCAGCGAGGGGCTGGCCTGTCCGCACTCGATCTTGGACAGCATGCTCTCGGAGCAGCCCACCGCCGCGGCCACCGTCTTGAGCGTATCGCCCTTGCAGGTGCGCACATGGCGGATGCGCATGCCCAGCTGCTGGGCCATGAGTTCCTTTTCCGAGGGCAGTTCTTTTGCTGTGGTCATAAGCCTGTGGTCTGGAAACCGGCCCGACGCCCCTGGCGGTGTCAGGCCGTGACTTCGAAGTGAAGCGGCTGCGGCTGCTTGCTGTTGATGGCGACGACGTCCTGCGGGCAGGCGGACATCACCACGATGCAATCCATCTCGGCGACGAATTCCACCACATCGCCGGGGCTGCTGACCGTCGGCAGCCATTGAATCTCGCCTTTTTCGTTGAACGGGATGTTCATCCACAGGTTCAGCGAGTCCGGCACTTCCTTGCTGACCAGGCCGATCGCCTTGAGGCTCAGGCGCAGGTTGTCGGCGCAGCTGTCGTGGTATTCGACGATGCCGAGATTGCGGTAGCGATGGATGTCGCAGGGTGCGATCAGGCTGTCATGCACGCCGGGCGAGGTGTCGCGGACGAAGTTCAGGATCGGGCGGCGGCGGTTGCTCACCAGCATGTCGCCGGCCAGCGGGTTGATGCGGTCGATCCAGGCGCGCATGTGCTCCATCGACAGATGCTCGCTGATGTCCCCGGCGTTGAAGGCCCACAGGTCGCAAACCTGGGTGCCATGGGTATTGACGATGCGGATGGTCTGTCCCTTCGCCACCCGCACTGCCCTGCCCTGGCGGGCGGGAATCTCGTAGCGGCGGCCAAGCTCGGGCGTGCCGTCGGCGGAGATCGGGCTATCCACGCTGGGGTTGGTGCCCACCGCCTGGCTGTTGTCGGGGATGGAATCGTTGGCGTACTGGCAGCAAGACATGGTGTTTTCCTTCAAGGACATGAAAAAGGCTCATCGAGCCAGATGCAGCGCCGCTGCGGTCAGGGCACGCGCACCGGCAATCAGGTGCATGTGTTGTGTGTGTTCGTCGGGGTGATGGCTGATGCCGCCGATGCTGGGCACGAACAGCATCGCCGCCGGGCAGGCATCGGCCAGATACATGGCGTCGTGGAACGCCCCGGAGGTCATGGTGCAGAAGGGTTCGCCGGCGGCCCGCACGCCGGCCTCGACCGCCGCCAGCGCAGCGGAGTGGAAGAGCGTGGGGCTGCGTGCCATCAGGCAGCCGAGCTGCGTCCGGCAGCCTCCGCCAGCCGCCGTTTCCAGCATCTGCTTCAATGCCGCCTCGATGCGCTCGAGCACCTCGATCTCGGGATGGCGCAGGTCGATGCTGAACTCCACCTCCTGCGCGATGGTGTTGATCGCGCCGGGTCTGGCGGTGATCTGCCCCACCGTCCAGCGCAGGCGCGCATCTGCAAGTTCGTGAACCCTGCGGTCCAGTTCGGTGATCAGTTGCGCCGCGGCCAGCAAGGCATCCTGGCGCGCGTCGCGCGGCGTGGTGCCGGCGTGCGCGCTGCGGCCCCGGACCTTCACCTGGTACCAGCGCACGCCCTGGATGGCTTCGACGACGGCAAGCGTCGTGCCGTTGGCCTCCATCACCGGCCCCTGCTCGATGTGCGCCTCCAGGTAGGCATGCACCGGATGGCCGAGCGGGACCATGCCGGCCCCGGGCAAGGCCGCCTGCAGCGCATCCACTTCGGCACGGACGCTGCAGCCGCCGGCATCCCTGGCTTCGAGGTAAGTCTCGAGCAGTTCGGGCCGCACGAAAGCGCTGGAACCCATCGCGCCGGGCGCGAAGCGCGAGCCCTCCTCGTTCGTCCATGCAGCGATCTCGATACCGCGAAGCGTGTCCACGCCGGCCGTATCCAGCGCCATGCAAAGCTCGTAGCCCGCCATCACGCCGTAGGCGCCGTCCAGCCAGCCGCCGGTGGGCTGGGTATCGATGTGGCTGCCGATCAGCAGCGGTGCAAGGCGTTCATCCAGGCCGCGGCGGCGCAGGAACAGGTTGCCGATGGCATCCTGGGTCCAGCGGTAAGCCTCGCCGAAAAACAGCCCGCACAGCCATTGCTTGGCGCGCAGTTCCTCGGCGCCGAGCGCCTGGCGGCAGACGCCGATGCCACGCTCGGCACTTTGTTCCCCGTCACGGCCGCCGAAGCTCGCCAGCCGCTGCAGATTGGCGATGAAGCGCTCGCCATCGACGCTGGCCATGGCCCGGGCAAGGATGTCGGCATCCACCGGCGGGGCCAGATCCGGACCCGCCATCTGCCCGGCGGAGTGCTGTCGTGCGGTATTCATGCGTGTGCCTCCGCCGCCGTGGCGGGCAGATCCAGCCGGGTCGCGCCATTGCGTTGCGTCCAGGTGCGCAGGAAGGCTTGCAGGCGCTCGGTACGGGGGGCGCGGAACAGCTCCGCCGGCACGCCGGTCTCGACCACGCGGCCGGCTTCCATGAACACCACACGGTCCGACACCCTGGCGGCGAAGCCCATTTCGTGCGTCACCATCACCATGGTCATGCCGTCGCGGGCGAGCGAGAGAATGACGGACAGCACCTCATCGACCAGTTCAGGGTCGAGCGCCGAGGTGGGCTCGTCCAGCAGCATCGCCTGCGGATGCACCGCCAGCGCCCGCGCAATGCCCACGCGCTGCTGCTGCCCGCCGCTGAGCTGCTGCGGATAGGCCTGCGCCTTGGCCGCCATGCCGACCCGCTCGAGCGCCGCCATCGCGCGCTGCCTGGCTTTTTCCTGTGGAACCTGCTGTGCCACGGTCAGGGCCAGCGTGACGTTGTCCACCACCCGCAGGTGAGGCCACAGGTTGAACTGCTGGAACACCATCGCCAGCGGCGCGCGGACTTCGGCGATGCTGCGCTCGCTGGCCGGCGTTCTGCGGCCATCGGCCGCGATGTCATAGCCCAGCAGGGCGCCGCGGATGCGCACCTCGCCCTGCTGGTAGGTTTCGAGGAAGTTCATGCAGCGCAAGGCGGTGGTCTTGCCCGAGCCCGAAGGCCCGATCAGGCTGATCACCTCACCGGGCATCACATCCAGGTCGAAGTCGAACAGCACCTGGTGGGCGCCGTAGGACTTGCCGACCCCGCGCAGGGAAATCATCGGTACGCGAACGTGTTCCATGTCAGTTCCTCGCCAGGGCGGAAGAAGAAGCCCCCAGGCTCCGCTCGACGAGCAGGCCCAGGCGGCTGAATGTGGCAGCGAGCAGCCAGTAGATCAGGCCGAGCAGCAGGTAGGGCTCGACGTAGGAGAAGGTCTCGGCGACCACGGTGCCGGCCGTCATCGTCAGTTCGGGCACGGTGATGATCGAAGCCACCGACGATTCCTTGAGCACCAGGATGAACTGGTTGGTCAGCATCGGCAGCGCCAGCCGCAGCGCCTGCGGCGCCTGGACGTGGCGCAGTACCTGCCAGCGCGTCAGGCCGAACACGCGCGCGGCCTCGAGCTGCCCCGCCGGCACGCCCTGCCAGCTCAGGCGGAAGATCTCGGCGAAGTAGGCACTGGCATACAGGCCGAGGCCGATGACGGTCGCCGCGATCGGCGACAGCCGGATGCCGATCTGCGGAAAGCCGTAATAGAAGATGAACAACTGGATCAGGAAGGGCGTGCCGCGGAACAGCCACACGAACACCCCGTATGCCGGGCGGAAGCCCTTCCAGAACTCCCGCGCCATGTTCAGCACGAAGCCGCCGGCGATGCCCAGCACCGCCGCGGCGCAGGACACCAGCAAGGTCATGCCGGTGGCCTCGGCAAAGGCCGGCAGGATCTCGATCAATAGTTGCCAGTCCATCGCCTCAGCTCCGCAAGGTCGAGGCGCTGACCGCACGCTTGCCCAGCCAGGCAACCAGGCTGGTCAGCAGCAGATAGGCGAGCGCCACGCACAGATAGACTTCCAGCGGCCGGTAAGTGGTGGCGGAAAGCTGCTTGCCCACCCGCATCAGATCGGCAATCGCGATCACCGAGATGACCGCGGAACCCTTGATGATGTCGATCGACTCCGACACCAGCGCCGGCAGCGTCAGCCGTACCACCTGCGGCAGCTCCACATGGCGGAAGATCCGTGCGCGATCGAGGCCGAACACCCGTGCGGCTTCGATCTGCCCGGCGGGAATCGCATCGAAGCCGGCGCGCAGGATCTCGCTCTGGAACGCCGCCGAATTCATCGCCAGCACGGCAACGGCAGCCACCCACGGGTTCAGGTCGATGCCGATCTGGCCCGGCAGGTAGAACAGCATCAGGATCTGCACCAGCAAGGGGGTGCCACGGAAGAAGCTGACATACACCCCCACCGCCGCGCGTCCCGCCCTGGCCAGGTGCGTGCGAGCCAGGTACAGCAGGCACGCCAGCCCGAAGCCCAGCACGATGGCGGTGGCCGACAGGCCTGCGGTGACCAGCAGGCCCGAGGCCAGCGGCTCCATGTAGGACGAGAGTCGTTGTGCGAGTGACATGGCAGCTCTTCCGCGCCCTGGTTTACATCTCGGGCTTGGGCAGGTGGTCGGCCGGCACGTCCATCGTGAAGCCGAACCACTTCTGCTGCAGTTCCTGCATCCTGCCGCTGGTGTTGGCCTTGCCGATGCCGTCGCTGAAGAACTTCACCAGGCTGGCGCTATCCGCGTCCTTGCGCCCGACCCAGGCGTAGTAGGTCCTGGGGCCGATGGCCGGCTGCACCACCGCGAACACGTCGGGCCGCCCCTTCACCAGCGGACCCAGGTTGGACAGCGACTGGGTCACCGCGTCCAGGCGCCCCGCCACCAGGTCGGCATAGGCTTCATCGAAGGAGGTGTATTCGCGGATTTCCTTGAAGCCCGGCTTGCCGGCGGCCTTCAACTGCTTGTCGAAGTCGCGCGCAACCTGCAGTTGCGCGGCCCCGGCCTGCGAGCCGACCACCTTGCCGTTGAGGTCTTCCGGCGCGTTCACCGCGCTGTTGTCCGCGCGCTTGAGAATGGCCACCGTGGCCTCGGCGATCGGCACGGTGAAGGCGAACTTGTCGTCACGCTCCTTGGTGACGGTCACCGAGGTCACGATGAAGTCGAACTTGCGCGCCGCCAGTCCGGGCAGGATCGCCTGGAACGGCACGTCCTGCCGCACCGCCTTCACGCCGGGCAGGTCCTGCATGACGAGGTCCAGCAGATCGGCGCTGTAGCCCACGATCCTGCCGTTCTCGACGTACTCGAACGGCGCGAACTGCGCCTCGGTGCCCAGCGTCAGAACCTTCTTTTCCTTGACCTTGTCGAGCAGGTCGGCGGCGCTTGCCTGGCCGACCGACACCCCGAGCACGAGACCGATCAGCGTTGCCGCCAGTACGCGTTTACCCCGTTTCATATGCCTTCCTTTGCGAGAGTGGTTCAAACGGTATTCACAAAATTCAAGTAACTTGAATAACGTGAATTCAGCATGAACCGTGCCAGGCGGCAAACAAGGGGAAAGCGGTGTTTACGGGCTCGAGCGAGGGCCGTTCTGGTGCATGAATGGGGCAAGGAAGCAGCAATGCGCTTCAGACTGGTGCAGGAAATAGCCCGCCGGAAGCTCCATGCCTGCCCGCCGCTGTCCGCGGGCACAACGGGCGCTGCGCCACTGCTTCCGGCAACCCGGCGGCCGCCGTCAGCCGCGGATCAGAGCTGCGACTCCAGCGGCAGCATGCCGATGATTCGCGCGGCGAGCCGGCGCAGCAAGGACGTCTCGGGATCCCGCTCATAGCGGACGATCTCGCCTCCCCGGCTTGCGCTCCACTCCAGGCTGCGCGCCGGCGTCAGCCGGACTTCATAACTGCTCGACGGGGCGGTTTCCCGTTGCCAGACCTCCCCCATCTTCGCGACCAGCGCCCCGGAATCGAACAGCACGCCCATTTCCGTATTCAGCGAGGTCGAGCGCGGATCGAGATTCATCGAACCGATGAAGCCAAGGTGGCCATCGACGGTGAAGGCCTTGGTATGCAGGCTTGCGCTGCTCGATCCGCGCAGCGAGAAGTCCCTGTCCTGGGCTTCGGGGCGCAGCTCCCAGAGCCTGACGCCCGCCTCCAGCAACGGAACACGGTAACGCGCATAGCCGCCATGCACTGCAGCCACGTCGGTCGCGGCCAGGGAATTGGTCAGCACTGAAACCGACACTCCCTTTGCGGCGATGGCGGCAAGGATCTCCGTGCCCTGCTCTCCCGGGATGAAATAGGGCGAGGTGATCTCGAGCCGCTCGCGTGCGCCCTCGAACACCGGCAGCAGCTCGTGCATCAGCCAGTTCTCGCCATTCCTGCCGAGCACTTTGTCCGGCGGATCGGCGATGACCCTGGCGCTTTCCGTCCAGTATGGACGCTCCACCTCGGGATCGATGAGCGAAAGCCGTTCGGCGAGGCGCTGCAGATATGGGCGCGCTGCCGCTTCATTGACGGTGGCGCCCAACCCGGAAGCAATCCGTGCCAGTGCGCCCTTGGAATCCTCGAGCGGCGACAGCCTGTCGATCGGCAGTGCCACGCCGCTGTTCCAGTAGTCGTCGAACACCTTCTCCGTCTGCGCGACGACAGGCCCAATCACCAGCACGTCCATGTCGCGGAAATTGGTGTCTTCGGCCGCGTCGAAATATTCGTCGCCGATGTTGCGCCCGCCCAGGATCGCCAGGCGCCCATCGACGATCCAGGCCTTGTTGTGCATGCGCCGCGTCATGCTGTATGCCCTCAACATCATTTCGATTCCGCGCTGCAGGCCGCTCGTGCGCGCCCGGGTCGGGTTGAAGATGCGGATCTCGATCTGCGGGTGATGGGCCGTTGCGATCATCACGTCCCAGCTGTGGCTGGTGCCGATGTCGTCGATCAGGATTCGCACCCGCACGCCACGCTCCGCCGCGGCCAGTGCCTCGGCGAGCAGGAGATGGCCAGTCAGGTCCTCGTGCCAGATGTAGTACATCAGGTCGAGCGAACGCTCGGCCTTGCGCGCAGAGAGCGCACGCGCGGCGAAGGCATCGAGGTTCTCGTCGAGCAGCAGCAGGCCACTCCTGCCTGGGTGCGCATTCGTCGCCGCGCCGATCTGCCGGTCGAGAAGCGTCTGCCCGTCCCGTACCTGCAGCGCGTTGGAGGCTTCTCCCTGAACGCGGATCGCGAAGATGCCGTAGAGCCAGGTCGCGAGCATCGAGGCGGCTACGAAGCACAGGCAGGCAAGCAGGATGTACCGGATCATGTCCATCTCTCGGTGCTGTGCGCAGGACGGTTGAGCACACGGTAACTCGGCACGACGCCGACTCCCTCGGCACTGGATCTGCAGGCATCGCCCCGCAGCACGAACTGCATCAGACCGGTGCCGGGGCTTTTTCCCCAACGAGCATGGCTTCGATTCGACGCCTGGCGTCGCCGAATTCAAGCTGCGTGTTTGACCGGAGCTTCCCGGCTTCTCCAAGATCCGTCAACGCTGGCATGCTGCAGCCAAACAACCGGCTTTCCCAGCCAGATCCCATGTAAGGCCCCACTCCATGGCATATGCGCTTCAGGCACTCCGGGTCCTTGTGGCTTTCGGTGTGAGGAGCTGATTCAATGATCGGGGCAGCAATCGATTTATATGGCGTCCTTACCGCAATACAGCATTTGCCGAGATACTCACCACAGGCCGTTCATGCTTTTCCAGTTCTTCCAGCCATATCTGATGCTTTGCCACCTGGCTTCCTGGGGATTGGCGCAAAACCTCGAGGGATTGAGGCTGTTTACCTACTTGAACTCCTCGCCGATGCAGGTGGGCGGCGCCGTCCTCCATCCTCTGGTTCTGGACCCGACGAAGGGCGTCGTCAACCTGTCCATCATCCTCACTGGCATCCTCGTGGCCGTGTTCCTGCTGAACATCCGCGCCTGCTTCTACCTGAATAAACGGGTCGGCCATGCCGGCTTGATTTTGTGGCTGCTCCCCGGACTGCTGAGTATGCTCGGCTATATGCCGGACATTCGCGGCATGGGGCCGGATGTATTCCGATTCGGCGTAGGCTTCCCCGGCAGCATGGAGTCGGCTGCGGCCAATCTGCTCATATGCCTGGTCGGCGGCTGGTCACTCATCCTGCTGCTCAGCTCGCGGTGGAAGAGAGACAGCTTCAAAAACGCCTACGACCACATCTGGTACCCCCTTGGTCTGATCGCCGCCCTGTACTTCGTGGTGGATGCCGGCCTTCCCTCGTACAAGGAGGACCTGGCGCACGCCGATGACCGCATGGTTCGTACCCTTCAGCTGTTCCGAACGGCAGCAGAACGCCTTGAGGTCCTGTGCGTCCGGCCCGGGATGGAGGAGCTTGCCCCCGCCCTGTGCGTGCTGGCCCCGGAGTTGAAATGGGGCGTGCCCGGCTACCTGGACATGAAAGACAATCTGCGCGCAAGGATCGAGCCGCCCGGCTGGGTTGTTGCTCTCGCCAGCGATCCTGCGCTGGCGCGCCAGATTGGAGCGCTCAACAACTGGGCCTGCGCTCAGGGCCAGCAGCCGGCACACTGCCAGAAAATCCCGATCGACACCATTTTGTCGATTCAGGATCTTGATGCACCCCTGGTCTTTCCACCGCCCAACTATGCAGAAGCAATTCAGCGGTTTCACGCATCCATGGAAAAATCCGACCAGCGGATCCACGAGATTGAGCGCGGACACAATCTACGCTACTTCGTCTTCCTGATCGTGGCAATTCTGGCCGGAGGAAAACTGGCCAACGCCTCAAGAGCAATGCTCAAAAACGACTCGGTCCGTCCGCCGTCGTGGATACTCACCGCCATCAGGTTTGCCGGCAGGAAAGCAATGGCGTCGCTAAAAATCTTGGCAACGCTGATCCTCCACGTGCGCCATTACTTGGTCCAGCACGCAGCCCTGCTGCTCGTTCGTTGCCAAGAGGCCAGGGCGGTTCGCCTGAAGCAAAAGGCTGCATCCGAAAAAAAATAAGCCTGCGACCGACGACATGGAAACGAAGCTGACGCTGACTGACGACGTCAATTTCCCATCGGAAATGAAAAAGGCCGAAACGCGAAGTTTCCGGCCTTTTTCAATCATCCATGGACGTTAGCGGTGGTCCATAGGGAAAATTCTGGAGCGGGAAACGAGTCTCGAACTCGCGACCTCAACCTTGGCAAGGTTGCGCTCTACCAACTGAGCTATTCCCGCATCTCGACGATCCGGCATGGCGCGGGTTTTCCAGAACCATTCGCGCCTTGCCGTTGCCGGCTTTCACCGGTGAAACAAGCCTATCGTCTTTTGTCTCGCAGCGTTCTGCTGCTCGACGGGGGCGAACTATACCGGGCTTCACCCTCGTGCGCAACACTGGCCGGTCGTCAGCCGCCGAGGGCCTCGTCAACGATTTCGATCCAGTGCCGCACCGGCGTACGGCCGGCGCTGTCCAGGTGGATCTGGCAGCCGATGTTGGCCGTCGCGATCAGTTCGGGCTTGCCGCTTTCGAGCGCGTCCAGCCTGTTGTCGCGCAGCCGGCGCGACAGCTCGGGCTGGGTCAGCGAATACGTGCCTGCCGAACCGCAGCACAGGTGGGCATCGGGTACCGGCGTCAGTTCGAAGCCCAGGCCAGCCAGCACGGCCTCGACCGCGCCGCCGAGCTTCTGCGCGTGCTGCAAGGTACAGGGGCAGTGGAAGGCGAGCCGCTTGCCGGCGGGCACGCCGAGCGTGTCCAGCGGTTCGGCGCGCAGCACCTCGACCAGATCCTTCGCCAGTTCGCTGACCCGCGCAGCCTTGGTCGCATAGGCCGGATCGTCGCGCAGCATGTAGCCGTATTCCTTGACGAAGGCACCGCAGCCGCTGGCGGTCTGCACGATCGCCTCGGCACCCGCCTCGATCGCCGGCCACCAGGCGTCGATGTTTCGGCGGGCGCGCTCCAGCCCGGCCTCCTGAGCATCGAGATGGAAATCGACCGCGCCGCAGCAACCGGCTTCGCCCACCGGCCGGACGCTGATGCCGAGACGATCCAGCATCCGGGCCGCAGCGGCGTTGGTGCTGGGCGACAGGCCGGGCTGCACGCAGCCTTCCAGCATCAGCACGATGCGGGCGTGGCGCGGTGCCGGGCGTGGCCTGGCGGCAGGTTTTCGCCGGGGGAGTTTCGATGCCAGGGTTTCGGGCAGCAGCGGCCGTACTACAGAACCCGCCGCCAGCAGCGTCTTGAACACCGTCGGCCGCGACAGGGTGCCGCGCAGCAGCGTGCGCCGGGCGGTTTCGTCCAGCGGCCGCGGCGCCCACAGGTCGATGGCTGCACGGCCGACATCGAGCAGCTTGTGATACTGCACGCCGGATGGGCAGGTCGTCTCGCAGTTGCGGCAGCTCAGGCAGCGGTCCAGGTGCATGCGGGTGCTGGCGCTGAACTCGCCGCCTTCGAGCATCTTCTTCATCAGGTAGATGCGTCCGCGCGGGCCGTCGAGCTCGTCGCCCAGCAACTGATAGGTCGGACAGGTGGCATTGCAGAAGCCGCAATGCACACAGGCGCGCAGTACGCTTTCGGCGATTTCGGCGCCGGGCAACTGGCGCGCGGCTTCACTCAGCTTGGTTTGCATGGCCTGGCCTCTGCCTGTTACAGCCCGGCGTACATGCGGCCGGGGTTGAAAATGCCTTGCGGATCGAGTTGCGCCTTGAGCTGGCGATGATGGCGCATCAGCGCTGCCGGCAGCGGGTGCAGCGGGCTGTCGCAGGCACCTGGCGTGAAACAGCTCGCATGCCCGCCCGCCGCTGCCGCTGCGCGGCGGATTTCTCCGCTGTCGGCGGAGCTCTTGAGCCAGCGCTGCGCACCGCCCCAATCGACGAGCTGAGCGCCGGCGGGCATGTCCGGACGGCTGTCATTGGCCATCGACAATCGCCACAACGGCGCCGGGTCAGCGAAGAAATCGAGCTGAAACTCGCGCAATGCCGTCCAGAACTCCGCCGACACCTCCTCGCCGCCAAGGCTTTCCCGCGCAGCCTTCACCGAGCCCTCGCCTCCTTCCAGCCGCAGCATCAGCGCTTCGCCGTCGTGGCAGGCGGCGGTGATCGGCAGGGGCTGCTGGCCCCATTCGGCGAAACGATCCAGCGCCGTCGACACATCCATCTCCAGCCGCAGCGTACAGCCGCTGCGCGGCTTGGGCAGGACTTTCAGCGACACCTCGGTGAGCAGCCCGAGGCAACCCAGGCTGCCCGCCATCAAGCGCGAAACGTCGTAGCCGGCGACGTTCTTCATCACTTCGCCGCCGAAGCGCAGATGCTTGCCATGGCCGGTGATGAGGCGGCAGCCGAGCACGAAGTCGCGCACCGCGCCGACCCACGGCCGCCGCGGGCCGGACAGCCCGGCCGCGACCATGCCGCCCACCGTGGCCTGCCCGCCGAACTGCGGCGGTTCGAAAGCCAGCGTCTGGCCTTCGCCGTTGAGCACGGCCTCGACTTCGGCAACGGGCGTGCCGGCACGGACGGTGACGGCCAGTTCGGTCGGTTCGTAGTTCGACGATGCCGCGATGGCCTCGCGTATCCAGCAAGCTGCCGCTGCCCTGCCCGCCGTAGAACGCCTTCGTGCCGCCGCCCTGGATCAGCAGCGGCGTGCCGGTGGAAAGCGCCGTGCAGACCTGGCCCAGCAGTTCCTCGCCGAGGTCGGCATCCCGAGTATCGATGCCCATCAGAAACGCTCCAGTTCGGGAAACGGCATCTGTCCCTGGTGCACACGCATCGCACCGTTCTCCGCGCAGCGGCGCAGCGTGGGGATGTTCTTGCCGGGGTTCAGCAGGCCTTCGGCGTCGAACGCCGCCTTCACCGCATGGAAGAAAGTCAGTTCGTCGGCGTTGAACTGCACGCACATCTGGTTGATCTTCTCGCGCCCCACGCCATGCTCGCCGGTGATGGTGCCGCCGACCTCGACGCAGAGTTCGAGGATCCTGCCGCCGAGCTCCTCGGCCCTTTCCAGTTCGCCCGGCTGGTTGGCATCGAACAGGATCAGCGGATGCATGTTGCCGTCGCCGGCATGGAAGACGTTGGCCACGCGCAGGCCATAGCGCTCCGACAGCTCGGCCGTGCCGCGCAGCACCCTGGGCAAGTGCTTGCGCGGAATCGTGCCGTCCATGCAGTAGTAATCCGGCGACATGCGGCCGACGGCGGGGAAGGCATTCTTGCGCCCGGCCCAGAACCTCACCCGCTCGGCTTCGTCGCGCGCCAGGCTGACCGCGGTCGCGCCCGCCTTGTCCAGCACTGCGCGCACCCGTTCGATGTCCTCGGCGACATCCAGCTCGACGCCGTCCAGCTCGCACAGCAGGATCGCCTCGGCCTCGACCGGATAGCCGGCATGGATGAAGTCCTCGGCCGCCTGGATGGCGAGCTTGTCCATCATCTCCAGGCCGCCCGGGATGATGCCTTCGCCGATGATGTCGGCCACGGCCCTGCCCGCGTTGTCGACCGAATCGAAGCTCGCCATCAGCACGCGCGCCACCCGCGGCTTGGGCAGCAGCTTGACCGTGATCTCGGTGACGATGCCGAGCATGCCTTCGGAGCCCATGAACAGCGCCAGCAGGTCGAAGCCGGGCGAATCCAGCGCATCCGAGCCCAGCGTCAGGCGCTCGCCGTCGATGGTGAGAATCTCGAGCTTGAGCACGTTGTGCACGGTCAGCCCGTACTTCAGGCAATGCACGCCGCCCGCGTTCTCCGCCACGTTGCCGCCGATCGAACAGGCGATCTGCGACGAGGGATCGGGCGCGTAATAAAGCTCGTGGGGCGCGGCGGCCTGCGAGATCGCCAGGTTGCGCACGCCCGGCTGCACGCAGGCGAAGCGCCCTTGCGGATTGATTTCGAGGATGCGGTTGAAGCGCGCCATCACCAGCAGCACGCCCTGCTCCAGCGGCAGCGCTCCGCCCGACAGGCCCGTGCCCGCGCCGCGCGGCACCACCGGCACCCGGCGTGCGTGGCAGATGCGCAAGATGGCTTCGACCTGCTCGACACGCTCGGGCAGCAGCACCAGCATCGGCAGCGTGCGGTAGGCCGACAGGCCGTCGCACTCGTAGGGGCGGCGGTCTTCCTCGCTATGGAGGATCTGGAGATCGGGCAGGCTGCGGCGCAGCTCGGCAAAGAGATCGGCGACATCGACCTTGTTGAGCGCGCCGTCGATCGCCTCGTCGTAGAGAATGTTCATTGCAGGGCCCGTCCACCTGTCCTCGTTGGCAACAGATGCTAAGGCCTTCGGCCGCGCGCTCCAAGACCTCCTTGCAGGCAGCGGCCCGGTTCAGCGGGCTTTCAGTTGCGCCGCTTCGGTGTCTCGAAGGTCGTCAGCATGCCGCGCAGGATGGCGACTTCCTCCTTCTCCAGCCGGATGCGGTTGAACATCCGCCGCATGCGCGGCAGCAGGCGCTTGGGGTTCTTGGGGTCGTGAAAGCCGCTCAGCGTCACCGCGTGTTCGAGGTGAGCCATGAAGCCTTCGAAATCGGCATGGGTCGCGGGTTCGGCCTGCAGATCCTGCAGCGGCGGCAGCTGCAGCGCGGCCATGCGCAGCTCGTAGGCCAGCAACTGGACGGCGGCGCCGAGGTTCAGCGAGGAAAATTCGGCGTCGGTCGGGATCGTCACCGGCAGGCTGCACAGGCCGACTTCCTCGTTGGTCATGCCGCTGGTTTCGTTGCCGAACACCAGCGCGACCTCGCCATCGACGGTACGGGCGACGATCTCCTGCGCCGCCTCGCGCGCATGCCGGCGCGGCAGCGACAGCTCGCGCCGGCGGGCGGTCAGCGCGGCCGAGAACACGGTGTCGGCCAGTGCCTGTTCCAGGGTATCGACCACGCGGGCGGACTCGAGGATGTCGACCGCGCCAGACGCCCGCGCGGTGGCAACCTCGTCGGGGAAAACGGCCGGCGACACCAGCCACAACTGGCGCAGCCCCATGGTCTTCATCGCGCGGGCGGCGGCGCCGATGTTGCCGGGGTGGCTGGTACGCGACAGCACGACCCGGATACGGTCGAGCGCAAGGGGGCGATTCATATTAAAATTCCGCGTTTTCCGAATTCCGCCGGGCCGGCGCGCACGATAGCGCGGCGCAGCCCCGCTCTTTGACCGAGATCCCGCATGCATCCCACCCTGAACATCGCCGTCAAGGCCGCCCGCCGCGCTGCGACCGTCATCAACCGCGCTTCCACGCAGCTCGACCTGCTGACGGTGCAGAGCAAGACGCCCAACGACTTCGTCACCGAAGTCGATCGCGCTGCCGAGCAGGCGATCATCGAAGTGCTGCGCGAGGCCTTCCCGGGGCACGGGATTCTAGCAGAGGAGTCCGGCGAGTCGGGTCCCGAGAGTGAGTACAACTGGATCATCGATCCGCTCGACGGCACCACCAACTTCATCCACGGTTTTCCGCAGTACGCGGTGTCGATCGCGCAAACGAAGAACGGCGTGCTCGAACATGCGGTGATCTACGATCCGAACACCAACGAGATGTTCACCGCCTCGCGCGGCAGCGGCGCCTTCCTCAACGACCGCCGCATCCGCGTGTCGCGCCGCACCCGCCTGAACGAGTCGCTGATCGGCACCGGCTTCCCCTTCCGCCAGTTCGACAACGTCGATGCCTACCTGGCGATGTTCAAGGAACTGACGCAGAAGACCGCCGGCATCCGCCGCCCGGGCGCGGCTTCGCTCGACCTGGCCTACGTCGCCTGCGGCCGTCTCGACGGCTTCTGGGAAATGGGCCTGTCGCCGTGGGACATGGCGGCCGGCGTGCTGCTGATCCAGGAAGCCGGCGGCCTGGTGTCCGACCTGTCGGGCGAGGCCGATTTCATGGCCACCGGCAACGTCGTCGCCGGCACGCCGAAGGTCTTCGGCCAGTTGCTGCCGGTCATCCAGGCCTACCGCCCGGCCAACATGCAGGCCTGATCTGCCCCCGACTCCCGCCTCATCTCCGAGCCCTGCCCGCCACTACCTGGAGGGCTCGATGAGGCGGTCGAGCATCGCGCGGATGGCGCGAATCTGGCTTCCATCGCGCGTCGCGTATTCCGGCCCGGTGTAGCCCCACCAGTCCCAGCAGCCCTTGGGGTTGTAGACCCAGCGCCACGACCAGAAGGCCAGGCCGCTGCGCGCCGCCGCCTGCGGATACAGCACGATGATCCTGTTGGCGTCGGCCCACTCGTTGTAGCCAGCCGTGTCGACGAAGCGACGGCCGATATCGCCTTCGGTCTGGCGGCAGCCGTGCAGCGCAACGTGCAGCCGGCAGCCACCCGCGCGGCAGTCCTGCGGCACATAGACATAGCCCTGCTCCGCCATGCTCAGCTCGAACGGCGCGATGCCGGTGTATTCGCGCTGGTCGAATGCCATCACCTCTCCTGCCGGCCGGTCCACGCGCGGCGCCAGCGGACCATACAGATGAGTCAGTAATTCGCCGGCTGCATCGAGATCGCCGCAGCGGTTGATGAAAGGCGGAGCCGAAGTCTCGCAGGCATTCGCTGCCGGATCGGCAACCGAGATCATCGCGTGCCCGGCTCCCTCATATTGAACGTACTGCACGGCAGTTTGAGGCAGGCGGCTGCGGTAGAAAGACACCAGCCCGTTCAACCACCGGCCGCTCGACCGTACGATCCGCGCTGCCGGAGAACACCCACACCTTGTCGTCGGCCAAACCTGCCGGATCATCGATGCGGCCGGCGCGTGCCCGCGCCTGGATGCGTGAGCCGGTATCGCTCACCGAGGGCACGCTGGCCGGCGTCGAGGGCTCCATGCAGTTGCTGAGGGCGCGCCAGACGCTGCCCTGGGCGCATTCGTAGGGGCCGCCGGCGATCACACCCGCACCTTTCACCATCGCGGAATGTGCGACCTGCAGTTGCACCGCCATGTAGGCGCCGGACGATATCCCCGACACCGTCACCGCATTCGCGTCGGCGCCCAGCGCCGGCAAGGGCGGAGCGGCCTGCACGCTGAAAACGATCAGGCAATGGATCGCACTCCCGAACAGCATGGAGCGAAAGAACCTGCTGCCCATTCACCACCTCCATTGGCAAAAAAACGATCGGCATGGGCGATCTTGCCGCCATCGTGCCATCAGCGGGATCGAAGGCTGGAGCATTCAAATCCCGTTGCTCCGCAAGCATGTCTCGCTGCCCCGACCGCAGATCATGCATATGGCAACAGAATCGACGCAAATTCAATAGATATTTTTATCTCGACATTCGACATTCCCGCACTACGATCAGAGTGTAACTTCCTGTCACACATCGGCACTGCCTGCCTTTCTCGAACGTCATCCTGCCGCCGACAGGGCAAGCTCAGCCCATTCACGCCGTACCGTCTCGCAAGCCCACGCCCGTTTCGGGGGGAGGACAGCTTGGCCTCGCATCACGGAATCCTCGCAGTGCTGCAGGCCTTGCGCGAACGCTTGTCGATTCGCATGGCAGCCCGGCTGAGCGGCAACCCGCAGGTGGAGATTCTGGGCTCGCATACGCTGGCGGGCACGCCGCTGCCGAACACCGACACGCTGGGACTGTACCTGCATCGCATCTCGGTCGACCCCTTCAGCCGCAACCGCCACCTCCCCGCCGTCGAAGGCCGCCGCCTGCCTCGCCCCGAACTGCCGGTCAATCTGCACCTGCTGCTGATCGCCTGGTGCACACACACCGAACAGGAAATCGAATTCCTTTCCACGGCAATCCGCATCATCGGCGGTGGCCTGTCCTTCACCAGCGCCGACCTGAGTCTTGCCGACCCATCGTGGGGCGACGAGGACAGCGTGCAGGTGCTGCCCGAGGAGATGAGCACCGAAGACCTGATGCGGCTGTGGGACAGCCTGCCCGGCGACTACCGCCTGTCCGCCCCATATCTCGTCAAAACGGTGCGTCTCGCGCCCGACATCGACCCCGACGAGGGGCCGCCGGTGCGCACGCTGGTCTTTCCGGTGAATGGCGGAGGGTGAGCGCAATGATCGCCGAAACCCTCGTCCTGCATGCCAGCGACTTCATCGAATGGCTGGACGCGAGCGGCCCGCAGGCGCTCGCACGCCGCACGCTGCCGGCACGGGACCTCGACGTGCGCATCACGCAGGGGCCAAGCGATCTGAAGCTGATCCACAAGACTGCCGGCACCGCCCTGTGGCGGTGGGAGCCCGAGGAGCTGGGCCTGCTCGTCGACGGCGAGGCAACACCGGCCGACCTCGCTCCGCCAGATGAGGCGCTGTACCCGCTCGCCGGCGAAGTGCGCGACCGCAAGGGCCTCTTCCTGCCGCGGCATTTCGCATTCGATGCCGGAGGGCGTGTCGGGCGCCGCCTGCGGCTGTTCCGCTCGCCGCTGGGTACGCGCTTCGGCCCGGCCGGCGGCCTGCACGGATGCACCACGCTGGACGACGGCACGCCTATACCGTGGGTACTGCTGACCCTGCGCGTGACGCCTCCGCTGGCGGAGCCGCTCGACTTCATCGCCCAGAGCGACGGACGAGGCGAATTCCGCCTGTCGCTCGAGCGCCTGCCCTCACTGACCCGGGACGCACCGGCGCAGACCTACCCCGCGACGCTGACGCTGCAGGCCGCAGCAGACGGCACGGATCCCGACTCCCTGCCCGCAGTACAGGTGCGCGGCACCAGCAGCGGCGGCGGCGCCTTCAAGACCGAACTCGCGGTGGACATTGCGCCGGGGCGCATCTCCACCCTTGCCAGCCCGGGACGGGATGCCCTTGTCCTGCGGCTTTCCTGAACGCCCGAGAAACGCAACGCCCCCGAAGGAGAAGCGACATGCCCGAGTACCTTGCACCTGGCGTCTTCGTCGAGGAGACGAGTTTCCGCAACAAATCCATCGAGGGTGTCGGCACCAGCGTCGCGGCACTGATCGGGCCGACTCGCAGCGGGCCGCTACGCGGCCTGCCCGAGGTGTTGACGAGCTATGCGGAGTTCGAACGCATTTACGGCGACGCGCAGGATCTGGCCATCGGCACGGCTGGCGCCGCGGTGCCCAACTACACCGCGCACGCGGCACGGGCCTTCTTCGACAACGGCGGCAAGCAGCTTTTCGTCGTGCGCGTGGCCGCTGGCGGGACCCAGCCCACGGCCGCCAGCACCAGGACGAGCGCCGAGGACACGGAAACCCCCGAACCTCCCGAGCCCGAGCCTCCCGAGGATCCCGAACCGCCCGAGGATCCCGAGCCGCCCGAAGACACCGACGACGCCGAAAGCGCCGAAGGCATCGTCACCTTCTTCAGCCGCTTCCCTGGCAAGGCCGGCGAATACACGCTGGAGCTGCGCTGGCGCGACCCCGACCGGCGCCGCTTCGACCTGGACGTGCGCAGCGGCGGCAAGGACGGCGAAGTCATCTACACCTACGCCGAACTCTCCATCGCCCCCGGAAGCCTTGCCGCCGCGCTGCCGGCCGAGCCCGAGCGCCGTGCCGAAGCGCTGAGCTCGCCAATCTCGGTCGTCATCAAGCCAGCCGAAGCAAACGAGGAAGCAAGCGAGGAAGAGATTCGGAGCGCGTTGATCGCGCTATGCGATTCCGCAGCCATCACGCCCCAGGCCACTTCACTCGATGGCCCGCGCTACCTGATCACGCTCGCAGGCGGTTCGGACGGCGGCGAACCCGCGGCCATCGACTACGCCGGCAAAACCGACGAAGTCAAGGGCAGCACCGGCCTGAAGGCGCTCGAAGACATCGAGGACGTCTCCATCGTGATGACGCCCGCAGCGGCTGCCTCCGGCGAGGACGTGCACAAGGCCGTCGTGCTGGAGATGCAGAAGCATTGCCGCCGCATGCGCTATCGCATCGGCCTCGTCGATTCACGCAAGGACCAGAGCATCAGCGAGGTACGCGCCTTCGCCGGCAATTTCGACGACTCCCGCCTCGCCCTCTACTACCCCTGGGTCGTCACGCCCGACCCGACCGGCGGGCAGCGGGACATCGCCGTGCCGCCCTCCGGTTTCATCGCCGGCATCTACGCCCGCACCGATGTTGACCGCGGCGTGCACAAAGCGCCCGCGAACGAGATCGTGATGGGCGCGCTGCGCTTCGACCAGCAGATCAACGCCTTCCAGCAGGAGCTGCTCAACCCCAACGGCATCAACGTGCTGCGCTCCTTCGCCGGACGCGGCCATCGCGTATGGGGCGGACGCACGCTGACCAGCGATCCGGAGTGGAAATACGTCAATGTGCGGCGCTACTTCCTCTACCTGGAACGTTCGATCGAGAAGTCCACCCAGTGGGCGGTGTTCGAGCCGAACGGCGAGGCGCTGTGGGCCAACATCCGATCCAGCGTCGAGGACTTCCTGTTCAACGAATGGCGCAACGGCCGGCTGCTCGGCGGCACGCCCAAGGAAGCCTATTTCGTCCGCTGCGACCGCTCGACGATGACGCAGAACGACATCGACAACGGCCGCATGGTGTGCCTCGTCGGCGTCGCCGCGCTGAAGCCGGCTGAATTCGTGATCTTCCGCATCGGTCAGAAGACCGCCGACGCCTGAAAACCGGAGAAAGAGTCATGGCCACTTTCCGTGAAACCCCATATTCGGCGTTCAACTTCCTCGTCGACCTCGAACCCGGCCAGGGCAGCGAGGTGCGCGCCGGCTTCTCCGAGGTGTCGGGCCTCAATGCCGAAGTCACGATCGCCGAATACCGCGCCGGCAACGACCGCGTGAACTACGTGCGCAAGGTACCGGGCATCCACAAGGCCGGCGACGTCACGCTCAAGCGCGGCGTGATCGGGGCGCAGAATCTCTACGAATGGCTGGAACTGGGCCGCATCGGCAAGATTTCCGAGGCCAAGCGCGACATCGCCATCAAGCTGCAGTCCGAAGACCGCAGCGAAACCGTGCTGACCTGGAAGCTGCGCGGCGCGATTCCGATCAAATGGACCGGACCGACGCTGACCGCCAAGGGCGGCGGCGACGTCGCCATCGAGGAACTGGTGCTGTCCGTCGAGACCATCGAGCAGGAATGAAGCCATGCTGCTCGCCGACCGCCGCATCGAACTGGACGCCCGCCCCGAACCGGGGCGGCTTGCGCCCGTCGAGGTCGTGATGATCGGCCACTGCCCGTCGCCCGACGGCGGCGCGCAGTGGCAGCGACTCGCACGCGACGCCGTCGTGCTGGCAGACATCGAGGCGCTGGGCTTCGCCAGGCAGATCGCGCGGCTGCGCCGGCTCCTCGATGGGCCGGAACTGGCCGCTGCGGACGATGCCGACCTGCTCGCGCTGTACCGGCTGCCGATCCCGATCCGCTCGCTCGGCCATTTCCAGGCGCTGTTTCCGTTCGCCTTCGATACCGACACCGGCTATCGCAGCACCCTCGCCGGGCGGGCAGCCTGGCTGCCGCTGGCGGTGCAGGATTTCTTCGCCGGCACCAGCAGCAGCAATGCTTACGCCGGCACGCCCGACACCCGCACGCTGTGGATCATCCGCGTTCCCGAGCGCGCCGGCATCGGCACCTTCCTGCCGCGCCCCGGCGCCGATCTGGTCGAGCCGGACACGCTGGGCGCCTTCGAGCACGCGCTGCTGGTGCCGCGCGCAGGCATCGTCGCCCTGCCCGACCTCGAACGCCTGCTCGTTCCCGCCGCGCTGCCCGACGTGCCGCGCCTGCGGCTGGCGAACCCCGAGCCGGTTTTCCTGCCCTGCGGCACCGAAATCGACGACACCCACCGCGAACGCCGCAACCCGGACGAGATGCCGGCCGTGGACGAAACCGTCGATCCGAATCAGATCGTCGCCGAGATCGCGCACGCCCTGGCGCGGCTGCGGCCGGACCTGCAATGCCTGCTCGCACTGCCGCTCGACTCGCGTCCCGAAGACGAACTGCCCACGCCCTCGCCCCGATTCCTCGAACTGCTGCGCGGCGAGAGCGACCCTGACACGGAGCAGGACGCCGGCAACACGAAAGGCCGCAAAGACCGCGCCGGATTCCGCCGGCTGCGCCACCTGCAGTTCGTCTGGCCCTATCTGCGCGGCGACGACCGCAAGCTCGGCTCGCCCTGCGGGCTCGTCGCCGGCATGCAGGCGCGCGTCGCCCAGCGTTTCGGAGCGTGGCGCTCGATCGGCGGGCGTCCGCTGCCCGGCATGCTGCAGCCCTGGCCGCCGGTCACGCAGCAGCGTGCGGCCGATCTGCGGGACGACCCTGGCGTCACGGTACTGCTGATGCGCGCCGGAAAACTCCAGGTGGACGACGAAACGCTGTGCACGCCCTGCCTGCCCGCTGCCGACCTCGACCGCATGAACGATGCCACCCGCGCCCTGGGCCACTGGCGCTCGGCCGAGGCGATGCGCTTCATGGGCTGGCTGCGGCGCGAACTGCGCGCGCTGGGCGAACGGCTCGCGTTCGACATCGACCCACGCGACCCACGAGCGGAAATCGCCCTGCGCGCCTTCTTCGGCCGGCTCCATGCCGCCGGTGCGCTGCGCGGCGCCCGCCCGGAGGACGCCTTCCGCATCCGGCAACTGCCGCAGGCCGAATCGGCGCTGGCCTTCGAGATCGAAGTCGCCCTCGCCTATCCGCTGGACCGGATACGCATCACCTTCCTGCAGGACCGCCACGCCAGCGGGACGGACACACGGATCGAGGCGATCGATGGCTGAGCATGCCGAATTCATTCCCTTCCGCTTCCACGTCGCGCTGTACGACGGCGAGGGCGGCGGCCTGCTGTGCGAAGGCGCTTTCAGCGAAGTCAGCGGGCTGGAAGCGACGATGGCGCCCAAGGCGCTAAAGGAAGGCGGACGCAACTGGGGCGAGGTGCAGCTTGCCGGCCCGACGACCTTCGCGCCCATCGTCCTCAAGCGCGGCATCACCGCGGTGGCCGACCTGTGGCGCTGGTTCGACGTCTCCACCCGCCAGTCCAACCACGCGCTGCGCATGAACGGCACCATCGACGTGTTCCACCCCGAGAAGCCCGACCAGCCCCTGCTGCGCTGGCGCATCACCAACGCGCTGCCGACCCGCTTCAAGGGGCCGGATCTGTCCTCGACGGCCAACCAGGTCGCCATCGAGGAACTGCAGCTCGTTCACGAAGGCCTGGAACTCGAGCGCGCCTGAGGAAACAGCCATGCCCGCCATGCAGATCGCCCGCGCCAAGCTGATCCCGATGAACGGCGATCAGGTCGAGACCGACGAGAGCAAGCACATCGACGTCCAGTTCAACCCGGCGACGCTGCGCGTAACGCTGTCGAACACCCTGAAGGCCGACAACAAGGGCGGTAGCGGCGGCAGCGGCGCAGCGGCGCAATACGTGGACAAGAGCGAATCCACGCTCGCGGTCGAACTGGTGTTCGACACCAGCGTCACCGCCGAGCTGGGCGCGGAAAGACGCGAGACGGTCGCCGCCAACACCGACGTCCGCACGCTGACCAAGCGCATCGCCGAAGCTTTCATGAAACCGCAGGATGCCGGCTCGGAGCGCCCCAAGGCCCCGGTACGCTGCCGCTTCCAGTGGGGCAGCTTCCAGTTCACCGGCATGTTGTCGAGCTATTCCGAAACGCTCGATTTCTTCGCCCCGGAAGGCATCCCGCTGCGCGCGACGCTGGCGCTGACCTTCAAGGAGGACCGCTACCAGTTCGACCTCGATCCTGCCGTGCAGGCCGCCGCCCGACCGGGCTTTGCCGCCGGCGGCCAGAGCGCGGCAGGCGTGGCGCAGGCAGCGGGCCGGAACCCGCGCGACTGGCGCGGCGTGGCCGATCTCAACAAGCTCGACAACCCGCGCTTCACGCCGCCGGGTGCCGTGCTGCTTCCCTTCGGAGGCCGATGATGCCCTTGATCATCGATGAACTCGTGGCCGAAGTTCAGCCCGAGCCGAACCCCGCGCAGAACGCCGGCGCCGACGTCCGCCCTCCCCAGGGCCAGCCGGGCGAGACGCTGTTCGATCTGCTCGCCATCGCACGCGAACGGGAGGCCCGCCTTGTCATCGACTGAGCCCGCCTTCGTCAGCGCCCGTCCGCGCCTGCGCATCGACGGCAGCACGCTGCCCGCACTGGGCGAGGCGGCGCTCGCGCTGTCGGTGCATCTGCCTGCCAGCGGCATGGCAAGCGCCGAACTGCGGGTGATCAACTGGCTGCCGGGCGACTCAGGCGCGCCGGATTTCGCCTTCCAGCATCTGCGCCTGGGCAGCCGGCTGGAGATTCTGCTCGGCGAGACCGGGGACAGCGCGGTGTTTTCCGGCGACATCACCGCGCTGGAAGAACGCTACGGCGATGGTGCGCCGCAACTCGTGATCCTCGCCGAGGACGCCCTGCACAAGCTCGCGCGCAGCCGCGCCAGCCGCGTGTTCGAGAACCAGGGTCTGGGCGAGGTCGTGCGCGCGATCGCCGGCGAAGCCGGCCTGCAGGCCGACGTCGATGTCGACGCCGGCAGCGCCGACTGGCTGCAGCACAACGAAAGCCATCTCGCCTTCCTGCTGCGCCTGCTGGGCCCGCATGGCATTCCGCTGCGCATGCAGGACGGCCGCCTGCGCGCACGCGCCGAAGAGGCCGACGCCAGGCCGATACGCGTCGATCCTGCCGCCAACGCCCAGCGCGTGCGCATCGTCGCCGACCTCAACCGCCAGCCCCGCGAAGTGCTGGCCACGGGCCACAACCTCGCGGCCGATGCCGACGCGAACGGCAGCAGTTCCGCGCTCGCCCCGTCGCCATCCGGCCGAACCGCCGCGGCGACGCTGGCCGAACTCGGCTGGGACGGCCGCTCGCCGCGCCCCCATCCCTACCCACGCTCGCAGGCCGAAGCCGATGCCCTGGCCCGCGGCGCCTTCCGGCGCGACGCGCAGCGCTTCCTGCACGGCGAGATCGTCTGCACCGGCACCCCGGAACTGGACGCCGGGCGCGAGCTGGAGCTGGCCGGCGTGTCGCCGCGGCTGGCCGGCCGCTACCGCATCACCGAATGCTGGCACCACTTCGACAACACCCAGGGCCTGTCCACCCGCCTGCGCGTCGAACGTCCGGACTGGAATCCATGAACACCCACCACAGCCCCGGCACCCTGCACGAGTTGCACCTCGGCGTGGTGCTCGACAACGCCGATCCTGAACACCGCGGCCGCGTGAAACTTCGCCTGCCGGCGACCGGCCTGGAAACCTGGGCAGCGGTGATGGTGCCGGGCGCCGGCAGCGGCTACGGCATCAGCCTGCTGCCGCGCGTCGGCGAACAGGTGATCATCGCCTTCGTCAGCCCGGAGCTGCCCATCGTGCTCGGCGCGGTATGGAGCGGCGGCAGCAGCCAGCCCGGCGACGCCGAACCGGTGGAAGAACGCTACTTCATCCAGAGTCCGGCCGGCATCAAGGTGCTGCTGGACGACCAGGAACCCAGGGTCCGCATCGAAACGCCGGCCGGCAACCACCTCACGATCACCGACCAGGGCGGCGGCAGGATCACCGTCGAGCAGGGTGGGGAAAAGGTCGAGATGTCGCCCGGCAGCATCAAGGTGAGCAGCGCCGGCGAGGTGAAGATCGAGGCGTCGATGCTCACGGTGTCGGCCGGCATGGTCAAGGTCGACGCCGGCATGAGCAAGTTTTCCGGTGTCGTGCAGTGTGACACCCTGATCAGCAACGCGGTCGTGTCGGCGAGCTACTCGCCGGGAGCGGGAAACCTATGGTGAGCACTGTCGAAGACGCCCTGCTGGCCGAACAAGCCCGGCGCGCAGCGAAATCGGCCGGCACGACTGGCATGCACCAACCGCGCGTGGCCGCGCCTTTCTTCGCCGGCGCCGGCGACGGTGCGACGCTGCACCGCTACCTGGACGACGATTTCGTCGCCCGCTTCCTCGAAGACGCCCGCAGCGGCCGCCTGACGAGGATGACGGCGCAGCCCTGGTTCGGCCAGGACCGTTTCGGCCGCTTCAGGAACGAACCGACGCTGCGCCTGCCGATGCATCGCAGCTTCTACGTCCTGTGCGCCGAAGTGCAGTGCCTGATCCCCGGCGCGCCGGCTTTCGATCCGAAGAAGATCCTCGGCGCCGGCATGGTGGTGCGCCGCATGCCGGCCGACGGCCCGCCGCAGCGCTGGATGATCGCCGACGGCCAGCCGCTGGGCTGGCGCGGCGACCCGATTCCGGACCATGACCCGGACGACGTGCACCGCCTCACCGCCCGCGGCCTGCTGCCGCGGCGCTTCCCCGAGCCGCCCCATTCGGGCGAGGAGGTCACGCCGCTGCACCCGCTGCTGGTCCGCCGCCGCGATGCCAACGGCACCGTGCGCAGCCACACCCTGCTGTGGGGCTACCTGCCGCTGGGCGGCAGCGCACGCGAAGCCGCCGACACGCCGCTGCCGCAGGCCGGCGGCGACCAGGCGCCCGACTTCGGCCTCGAACACGCCTGGCCGCTCGGCAGCAGGGGAGCAAGAACGTGGAGCGCAGGCGACGGGCAGCTCGTCACGGACGGCATCGCGACCGCCGGCTTCATCGAACTGCTGCAGACGCTGGTCGCGCGGTTCCAGGTCAACGACGCCGCCGACGCCGATAACGCCGGACTGCGCACGCTGCTCGGCAAGCTGCGCTTCCATGCGCTGGAGCAGCGCATCGACGACAGCCTGATATCTCGTCTCGTTCAGGTCCCCGGCGAGACGGTACTCGCATGGCTGGACCGGAGTGCGCCAGGCCTGATCGCGCTCTTTGCACGGATTGCCCGCAACGACGCCATACCCGGCTCGGTTGCCTTGCCCGCCGGCAACAGCAGCCAGACGCGCAACGACTATCTCGTCCTTTCCGAGCAGCAGGCCGCCGATCTGCGCAGCCTCGTCGCGCTGCGCCTGGCCCGCGCCCAGGTACGCTTCGACGATGGCCTGGCGCTGCCGCGCTACGGCCAGACGGAGGGCGACCGTTTCGTCGCCGTGCCCTTCGTGCGCTGGGCCGACGACTGCGGCTGCGAACGCGTTGCCTGGGGGCCGGCGAGCCCGATGTTCCGCGTCGCTTCGCCCTTCGACCCCGATGCGCAGCGCCCGACCACCATCGTGCTGCCTTCGCTGGACGATTTCAGACGCGGCCTGCCGCGCGGCGTCGCGATGCTCACATCCAAATCGCTCGCCGACGTGCTGCGCAGGATCCAGCCCGGCATCGACATGAAAGAAGGCGGCCCCGGCAACCGTTCGGGCAGTTGCTGGAGCTTCGGCTTCAGCCTGCCGGCGATCACGCTGTGCGCAATGCTGCTGCTGATGGTCGTCATCAACCTGCTGAATCTCTTTCTCGGCTGGCTGCCTTGGGCCTTCCTCGCCCTGCCCCGGCTGTGCCTGAAAGCGCTGAAAGGAAAATGAACATGCCGACGCCGGAATCCCTGCTGACGAGCTTTCCGCTGCTGGCCGGCCTTGCCGAGAACGGCCGCCCCGCATGGCGCCGCGGCAACGCCAGCGTGCGCGAAGTGATGCTCAACATCCTGCTGACGCGGCCGGGCGAGCGCCTGATGCGCCCGGACTTCGGCGCCGGCATCCGCAACTTCATCCACTACCCCAACAACGAAACCACCCGTGCGCTGATCGCGGACGCCGCCCGGCGCGCGCTGGCACGCTGGGAGCCGCGCGTGAGCATCGACGAAGTGCGCGTCGTGGCCGACCGCGAGCGCCTTTCCCACGTGAATCTGGAAGTGCGCTACCGGCTGCTCGCCGACGACCGCCGCGAAGTCATCTCGCTCGCGCTGGCACTGGGCGCATGAAGATCACGACCGGATGACAGGGAGCCGAACACATGCCGCTTCCCACACATTTTCCCGTCCCTAACCTGGACGACCGCCGCTTCGACGAACTGGTCGCCGAACTGCAGGCCCGCCTCGCCCGCCACGTGCCGGAAATGGCCCCGCTCGCGCCGGGCGACCCGGTCTACGCCCTGGTCGACCTCTTCGCCTGGCTCACCGAGACCATCATCTACCGCGCCAACCAGATTCCGGACCGCCAGCGCCGCGCCTTCCTGAACCTGCTGCAGATTCCGCTCCGCCCCGCCCGCCCGGCCAGCGGCATCGTCTGCATCGACGCCACTAGCCGCGCACTGCCGCCGCTGCTCGCCGCCGAATCACTGCTGAAGGCCGGCACGACGAGCTTTTCCACCGTCGGCGAAGTCCAGCCGACGCCGCTCGCGCTGCACGTCCTGGTCAAGCGCACGCTCGACGACGCAGCCCTCGCCGCCGAGGGCATCAGCCTCGAACAGCTGCGCACGCAGTACGGCGTCGAGCCCGCCGCCTTCCGTCCCGTGACCCTGCTGCCGGGGCGCGACGTCCTGAGCACCGCCGGCACGCGCGACGGCGCCTTCCATCTCGCGATCGTGCTCGCCAGGCCGGCCTTCATCGCCCAGGCCGATCTGCTGCGGCGCGATCTCGCCGGCATCGTGCTCAACATCGGCCTCGCGCCGCTGGCGGAACTGGAAGGCCAACTCGCCACCGGCCTGCGGCCGCGCAAGCTGGACTGGGAGCTCGCCTGGTGGCCCGACCCCGACGATGCCCCCGGCACGGTGCAGTACCTGCCGCTCGAACTCGTGGCCGACAGCTCGGCGGGCGGACGCCGCACCGGCGTCGCACGCCTGCGCCTGCCGCGCAATGCCGCGCTGCTGCGCGCCGCCGCCGCACAGGACCCGCAATTCGCCGGCTTCGGCGACACACCGCCGGAAGCGCCCGCCGAGCTGCGCCCCGGCCAGTTGCTGTTCTGGCTGCGCGTCTCCTGCACCGAAGAAGCCGTTCTCGAACTCGGCTACATCGGCCTCAACGCGGTCGACGTCATCGGCCAGGGCATTGCCCGCGACATCGTGCTCGGCGCCGGGAACGGCCGCCCGGACCAGGCCTTCGCCCTGCCGCATGCGGACGTTGACCCGGACAGTGTCCAGGTCGATGTCGAGCACCTGCGCGCCTTCCAGCCCTGGACACGGGTGGCGCATTTCGCCGGCAGCGGACCGGACGACCCGGTTTTCACCGTCGATGCGGCCAGCGGCGGCGTGCGCTTCGGCGACGGCATCCGTGGCCGGCGCCCGCCCGCCAACGCACGCATCCGCGCGGCCTTCTATCGCCACGGCGGCGGCAGCGGCGGCAACCTGCCGCCCGACAGCATCAAGGAAATCCACGGCGGCAGCACCCGCCTCGCGCTGCGCCACGAATGGCCGACACGCGGCGGCGTCGATGCCGAGACCCTGGACGAGGCCGAACGCCGCATTCCCGCCTTTCTCAGCCATCGCGACCGCGCCGTTACCGCCGAGGACTACGGCGTGCTCGCGCGCGACAACCCGATCAACCAGGTGGCACGCGCCGAAGCGGTCGCCGGCTTCTTCCCCGGCACCAGCCTGAAGGCGGTGCGCCGCAAGCTGCCCGGCGTCGTCAGCGTGTTCGTGCTGCCGCCCGCGCCTCAGGCGCTGGCCGCCGCGCCGCGGCCGACGGTGGGTCTGCTGACCGATGTGTACGACTACCTGTCGGCACGCTGCATGCTCGGCACCGAACTGTACGTGCTGTCGCCGCAATTCGTGCCGGTCGCCGTCGCGGTATCGCTCGAAGTCGTCGATCCGGCCACCGAGCAGCAGGTACACGCCGAAGTTGAACGGACATTGCTGCGCTACCTGTGGGCATTGCCGCCGGGCGGACCGCGCGGCGCCGGCTGGCCGCGCGGCAAGGCGGTCGAGATCAACGAGTTGCGCACGCAGGCAGGACGGGTCGACGGCATCGAAGCGGTCAACGCCCTGCGCCTGTTCTACCAGGACACGCAGCAGGAAGCCCCCGTCTGGCTTGAGCTCGCCGCCGCGCAGGCACTGCCGCTGCTGGACTTCCAGCTTCCCGAACTGATGGCCGTCGCGATCAGCGCCGGCGAGGACCGCCCCGCGCCGCCACGGGGCTTCGGCCCCGGTCCGGCACAGCCGGGTGGCGGCACACGCACGGCGCTGGTGCCGGTGCCGATCGTTCCCGACCTCTGCTGAGCACACCGTGATGAACAGCAATGCCACCCGCTTCCTGCTCCTCGATGGCGCCGCGGATTTCCGCAACGCCAGCCGTCAATGCAGCTGGGACGCCGGGCAGCGCGCATTCACGCTGACGCGCCAGGACGATGCCAGGATTCCGCATTTGCCGCCGGCCCGTGCGCGCGAACTCCACGCCGCGGCGACGCCATGGATGATCGACGACCACGGCCAGCTCGGGCGCCTGTCGGACGACGGACACCGCTTCGAATACGCGCTCACTTGGCCGCCGACAGCATGGCGAACAGTGCTTGCCGCGCTCGACGATGCCGAAACCGGCGCGCCCGATCTCGCCTCCCTGGTGCTGGACCCGGTGGACGCACCGCATGGCCGCTTCACCGATCTCGCCTTCGGCGGCAGCGGCCTCGCCGCACTGCCGTGGAGCGACGGTGGCAATGCGCACGGCCTCACCGTCGTGCATCTGCGCCAGCGCTGGCAGACGCACTGCACACTGGCCTTCGCGCCACGCCATGCCTGCGTCGAATCAAGCACTGGCGCCGACCGTATCTGGCTGCTCGGCGAAACGCGGCTGGCACTTGCCGGCGGCGCCCCGTTGCCGCGGCCCTATGCCGGCCGCCCGGAACGTTTCGAGCCGCTTCAGGCCAACCCCGACCCGCTGCGCCTGCTGTGGGAAGCTGAACTGCCACCGCACCGCGGCCTGCTGGGCCTCGCTGCCGACGGCGAACGTCTCTACATCCTCGCCGAGCGCCCCGACAGCGCAGACACCGCAGCACGGATGCAGATCTTCAGCCGCCCGCTGGCCGCCGGGCCCGATGCCGCCTTCCGCATCCACCCGTTGCCGACGGAACTACCGCTCGCCACCGACATCGAGGCACTGGGCGAAAACCGTGTTCTGCTGTTGCTGCCGTTCGAAGAAGGCGAACGGCGCGGCCGGCAGCGCGACTGCCCGCTTTTCGTGCTGCCGGACGAAGAGGATGGCGAAGGAAACGGAACGGCCGCCCGCGCCGAAGCCGTCGCCGAACGCTGGCCTCGCCGTTCGGAAGCCGCGCTGCCGGCCGCGGTCCGCTTCGTTCGCCATCGCGATGGCCTGCCGCGCACGCTGAGCGCGGATGGCCCGCTCCGCCTCTACCGGCTCGCCCAGGCCCGCTTCGCGCCGTCCGGCACGGTGACGCTCAGCGAGACCTTCGATTCGGCGATGCCGGACACGCTGTGGGACCGGCTCTACCTCGACGCCTGCATCCCGCCCGGCTGCCGCATCGACATCGCCGTGCAGGCGGGCGACGACCGCAGCCGCCTGCCCGAGGAATGGATCGCGCAGCCGCAAGGCGTACGGAATCCGCAGCCATCCGAGCTGGCCTTCGCAGCAGGCCGAGCGCCGCCCGACGATCCCCACGCCGGCCTGTACGAAGTGCTGATCCAGCGCGGCAGCGGCGCGGTGCGCGAAGTGCGTGGCCGCTACCTGCGCCTGCGCCTCACGCTGCACGGCGACGGCCGCCACAGCCCGGCGATCTTCGCCTTGCGCATCCACTACCCGCGCTTCTCGTGGCAGACGAACTACCTGCCGGACCACTTCCAGCAACAGGAACGTCCGCAGCCGCAAGAGGGCACGGATACCGTGCCGGCCAACGGCGCCGACCTGCGCGAACGCCTGCTGGCGAGTTTCGAAGGCATGCTGACGCCGCTCGAGGACCGCATCGCCGCCAGCGAAATCCTCGTCGATCCGACGGCGACACCGGCCGAACGCCTGCCCTGGCTGGCCGGCTTCCTCGGCACGGCGCTGCCCGGCCACTGGCCCGAAGCGCGACGCCGCCGCTGGCTCGCCTCGCAGGGCGCGCTGCAGCAGGCGCACGGCAGCTACCGCGGGTTGCTGCTGGCGCTCGACATCCTGACCGACGGCGCGGTCGCGCGCGGTGCGGTGATCCCGGTCGAGCATTTCCGCCTGCGCCACACGATGGCGACCATCCTCGGCATCGACATGGACGACCGCGGCCATCCGCTGACGCTCGGCACCGGCCTGTCGGGCAACAGCATCGTCGGCGACAGCCTGATCCTGTCGGACGACGCGGCGCGCGAATTCCTCGCCCTGTTCGCACCGGAAGTGGCCGAGCGCCAGGGCGAGGCGGCCGTGGTCGAGCGCTTCTTCGACGAAGCCTCGCGGCGCCTGACAGTGATCCTGCACGGTCCGGCGCGCAGCCTGCAGACCGTGGTGCGCGACGCCCTGCCGGCGCTGGTGCCGGCGACCGTGCAGTGGGCGATCCGCAGCAGCGAGCACCCCTTCGTACTCGGCCTGTCGCCGCTGCTCGGCATCGACACCTGGCTGGAAACGAGGCCGCCGGCCGGCCGCGTCGTGCTCGACCGCACGCGCCTGGGCCGCGGCGATCTGCTGCACAACCCGGTGGCGCTCGACCCCGAGCATGCCACGACCGTCGGCGCGAGCGCCGGTGAAGGACCGTAAGGGACCGAAAAAGGAGAAGGGCATGAACAAGCCCGACGACAACTGCGATGCCAGCCTCGCCAGCGACGGCCGCTTCGAAGAGGCGCTGAAGCGGGTGAGCCACCAGCCCGGCATGCTGCTCGGGCTGGAAGCGACACGTGCCGAACAGGACTACCACCGCCGCCGCGCGACGCGCCACGGCTACTGGCTGCACGGCGCCGGCACCGTGGCCGGCCTGCGCGTGAGCATGCGCGCGGAAGACCCCGGCAACGACACCGACAACGTGCGCGTGCGCCTGGTCGTCAGCCCCGGCATCGGCGTCGATGGCCTGGGCCGCGAAGTCAGCGCCGCCGAGCCCTACTGCGTCGATCTCGGCGCCTGGCTCACCGCCCAGTTCGAGGACGAGGCGGCCTGGGGCGTGCTGATCCGCGACGGCTATGCCGAGCCCGACAACCTGCTGTGGCTCAAGGTCACGATGCGCTACCAGGATTGCGCCAGCGGCCTGCAGCCGGTGCTGGCGACCGAGATCAACGCCGGCACCGACCCGGTGCAGCCCAGCCGGGTCGCGGACTGCGTGCTGTTCGAACTGGCCGCCGAACGCCCGCAGGACGTCGCCGACGACGAACACCTCTTCGCCGCCCATGCCCGCATCCGGCCCTTCGGCGAGATCGAGGACAGACTCGGCGAGCGCGAGCGCAGCCACATCGAAGCCAGCAGCGGTGCCGCGCGCGGGCAACTGGAACTCGGCGCCCGCCTGCTGCATTCACTCGGCGACGACAACCAGGCGCTGCTCGCCCGCCAGGCTTTCCTGACCGATCCGGCGCTGCTCGCCCGCACCCTGCTCGCACGCATCGCGATCCGCCTCACGCCGCCGGCCCCCGAGCCCGGCCTCGTCGTCAACCCGCGCCGCATCGAGGTCGACAACCTCGTGCGCCCCTTCCTCTTCAACGCCGCCGCCCTCGCCCGGCTGATCCGCAGCTAAGGAACCGCCATGGCCAACATACGCTTCACTCCACTGCGTGCCGGCACGACGAACGCGGCCGGCGAACGCATCTCCAGCATCGACCCGCTGCTGTCGCGCACCAACTACTTCGACGGCCAGTTGCTGAAGGCCTCGGACCTGAACCGCGACCAGATCTACCTCGACGAGCGCCTGCTCGAACTCGGCCAGGTCTTCGGCGCCGGCATCGTGCGCGGGCTGGAGCCCAGCCTGCGCTCCGGCCACGTCGTCGAAGTCACCCCCGGCATCGCGATCGCGCCGTCCGGCCGCGTGCTGCAGCTCAACGGCGGACCGCTGACGATCGACCTGCTCGACAGCGGGCTGATCGCGACGCTCAACGACGGCCGCTTCCGCAGCTACGCCCGCGGCCTGTACGCGCTGGCGCTGACGCATGCGGAGACCATCGACGGCGTCGCCGAAGCCTATCCGAAGGACCTCGCCGCGGCGCGCACGCCGCACGTCTCGGCCTGGGCCGAGGGCGTGGAACTGCGCCTGATGCCGCTGCCCCTGCCCTTGCCACAGCAGGACGAAATCGCCGTGCGCGCGAACCTCGCGCGCGAGCTGCTGGGCAGCGGCGAACGCCTTGCCCTGCCATCCGACGACGCCGTGGCGCTGGGCCTGCTCGCCGTCGAGCGTGGCCGCATCCTGTGGCTGGACCGCGGCCTGCTGCGCCGGCCGCAGCGCGCGTTGAACACCCCCAACGCTGTCCAGCAGGATCTCGCCGCACACTACCAGGAACTGCTGCAGGCGGTATTCGCGGCGCGGCGCAGCAGCGGACTGCGCGGCGCCTTCGCAGCCAGCCAGTATTTCCGCGTGCTGCCGCCCTGGGGTTCGCTGCCGCAGGATTCGATCGACCCGGTCGACGGCCGCCAGCAGTTCTTCCCCAAGGATTTCGAGGTCAGCATCGCGCCGGTGCGCCGCAGCGAACTGGCCGCGGTGCTGGCCGATTCCGCCCATCTCGCCCCCATCGACCTCGAACGCGACGCCGACTGCGACGTGATGGTGCTGGCGCCGATGAGCGACGCGGCCTTCGCACTGCGCGCCCGCCAGCTCGAAGCACCGGCCGAGGTCGTGCCGCGCGCGCTCGGCCGCCTTGCGCGCCTGGACCGCCTCGCGCTGCGCGTGCTGCCGCAGCCGCCCATCCACCGCATCGACGCCGACGCCGACGTCTGGCGCGCGATCTGGGCCGAGGCGAATCCGGACGAAATCCTCTACGTGCGCCGCCCGCCGCGCACCGCCGAAACTGCCGTCAGCGCCGTCGTGCTGGCACTCGGCACCACGCTGCCGCCGCCCTCTGCGACGCTGCCCCCAGATGCCGCCCGGCTCGAAGACCAACTGGACGCCGCGCTCGAGGCCTCAGACACGGCCGAGGAAGCGCGCGCTGCGCTGGCAGCCGAAGCCGCACGCCTGAAGATCCGCATCGCCGAACTGGAGAAGGCCGTCGCCCTCGGCGGCGACCAGCGCCTGGCCGACGCGCTGGCCGAGATCGAGCGCCTGGCGCTGGCACTGGAGGCCGCGCGGAAGGAGATCGAGGCGCTGAAGTCGGACCAGCGCAACGCCGCCGTGCTCGCCAACGCCCTCGAAGCCACCAGCGCACAGATCGACAAGCTGAAAGCCGATCTCGACGCCGCGCGTGCCGAGATCGAGCGCCTGAAGACCACTGCATCGCCGATCGACGAAACCGTGAAGCGGCGCATCGACGAGCTTTCCAGGATGCTCGACGACGAACGCGCCCGATCCACCGGGCTGGACAAGGAAGGCTCCACGCTTGCCGCCCAGTTGAAGGCCGCGAAACTGCAGATCGCCCAGCTCGAAGCCGAGCTGAAGGAGGCCAGGATCAGGCTGGAAACCGCCGGCGGCACCGATACCGACCTGCAGGCCGCGCGTGAGGAAATCGACAAGCTGAAGGCGGAAATCGGCGACATCCGCAAGGCACGCGACAACGCCGACGCCGAGCTCGCCGATGCCCGCAGCCGGCTCGAGGCCAGTCTGGAGCGCGAGACCAGGGGCAACAGCAGCCTGGCAGAGCTGCGGGCTGCACTCGACAAGGCGGAAAGCGAGGCAAGAACCCAGGACGCACAGCGCACGGCGCTGGAGGAGCGGGTGAAGAAGGCGGACGCGGAAATCGCAAAGCTGAAGCAGGATGGCGCACGCGCACCCGACCTCGAAGCCGCTCTGTCACTCGAAAGCCTCGCCCGCGCGCGCGGCGCCAACGAAGCCGGCATCAAGGCCGCCGGCGCTGCCGACGCGCTGATCGGCGCCGCTGCCGAAGCACGCATCGCCGCGGCGCAGATCGCCGGCCTGGCCGACCGCCGCCTGGATCCTGCGCTGTGGCCGAGCATGCAGGCGATCGCCAGGGCCGATGCCGCGCTCCTGGAGAAACTCCGCGACCATCTGTTCGAGCTCGGCAGCGCGGTCGATCTGCCCAAGTTCTTCGTCAGCGAAGGCAAGAACTACGGACTGGCCGCGGCCCAGATCAGGCTGTGGGAGTCGCTCGCCGGCTGACGGCAAGGAGAACATCATGGCCCTCGTATCGCCCCACTCTTCGCGCCGCTCCTTGCTCACCTCGTCATCCTTGCTGCCGCCCGGCCTGCTCGCCGCACTGGCTGTGCGTCCGGCGCTGACGCTGCTGCCGCGCGTGCCGCCGTCCATCCGCCTGCACGAACCGGAACGGCGCGCCGGCGATCCGCGCCGGTTGAACCTCTTTGCCGGCCGCGCGCTCGGCGAGCGCGAGTTCGAACGCCTGCAGGCCTATGTCGACGACCGCATCGCACCGCTGCTGGCGAGCCTCGCGCCCGGCATCGTCGAAGGCCTCGCCACGGCCTTTTCCGGCAGCGGCGCAGACACCCGCGTGCGCGTGCAGCCGGGCCTGGCGGTCGGCGCCGCGGGGCAGTTGATCCGCCTGTTCCACCCGCTGGACCAAGCCTGGGCCGACCTCGCCGCGCAGGCCGAACGCGACCAGGACAGCCCGCTGCGCGATGGCCTCTTTCTGCTGACGATACGCAGCGCGGTCGAGCCGATCGACGACAGGGCCGAACAGGAGCCGTGCACCCGCAGCGAAGCCGATCCGCTTGCCGAGCGGCGCATCGATACCGTCAGCCTGCTGGGCCTGCAGCGCATCTCAGGCAGCCCGCGGCTGATGGCGATGCCGCAGGCGCGCGCGGCCAACCGCATCGGCGTGCGCCTGCTGCGCGAAGCGCCGTTCCGCAGCGACAGCGGCGCGGTGCCGCTGGGGTTGGTCAAGATCGTCCACCGGCTGCCGGTGTGGTTCGATCCGCTCGCCGGCCGGCTGCTGGCCGAACCGGACGCTGCCGCCCACACCCTGCTCGCGCACACGGTCGCGGCCCTCGAAGCCTGGCAGCGCGAACATGCCGCGCCGCTGCCGGACGCGCCGACGCAGACCCTCGCCGAACTGCTCGGCCTCGACTACCTGCCGGCCGCCGGGCCACTGCCCGCCGCGCTGCTGCGCGATCCGGCGGCCAGGGCGCCGTCGCTGGCCTTCCTGCCGGCCGACCTGCAAGTCGAACTGGCACCGGTGCCCGCCAGCACGATCGAGGACGTCGTCGCCGACGAACTGCCGCGCGGCAGCGTCGACCTGATCCACGGCCTGGGCGAACGCATCCGCCTGCTGCTGGCGATTCCCGACCTCGACTACCGCCGCGACCTGTTCGACCTGCCGCCGCGCGACACGCGCCTGGAAGACGAGCTGTTCCGCCGCGCGCAGACGGCCGCCAGCGCATACGAGGCATGGAAGCAGCAGTGGTACGTGCTGTTCCACGGTCTTTCCGCCGCGCAGCTGAAGGCCTTGCGCGCGCCGCGGCTGATCGCCTCGCCGCCGCCCGATCCGGCGCAGTATCGCAACAAGCTCGTCAGCGACCGCGCCGGCAGCCTGCCGCCCGAAGCGCTGCCTGAACCCTATGCCAGCCACCGCGCCAAACCGCATCCCGCGCCGGACGGCTACGGCGGCGTCGCCCCCGCCGCGCCCGACGGCGACGGCCTGTTGTTCCAGCGCGAAAAGCTGCGCGACGACATCCGCCATCTGGAGAGCGCGCTGGACCAGAGCTTCCGCCTGCTCGAAGAGGTCAATGACTTCCTCGGCCTGCAGCGCCAGCAGTTCGATGCGCTGACGGTGTCCTTCAGCGCGCTCGCGGGCGGCGTGGCCGGTGACGGCCTGGGCGCGCAACTGGTGCGCTGGACGACGGCAGCCCAGTTCACCCCTGTGGCCAGGACGGAGAATCCGAAATGAGCGAACTCTTCAACAGTTTCGCCAGCGGAACGGTGAACTTCAACGAACCGAAGCTTGCGGCGGCACAGCAGACGGGCGCCTTCACCACCAACACCCTGCTCTCCGGCATCCTGCAGCAGGAAAGCATGCTCTCGGCCGGCCCCCTCGCCGCGCTCGGCACGCTGCCGCTGCAATTCGCCCAGCCCAAGGAGCCGCTCACCGAACCCGTTTTCAACAAGGCCCCCTCCACCGGCAAGGGCGTGCTGTCGCACGTCAACCTGATCAGGGACAGCTTCTTCAATGTGCAGCGCGACCTGCTCGACCTGCGCAACAAAGCCGACACACGCCGGAACGAGGCAAGGTCGCTGATCGACCGCATCTGCGACTTCCTCGACGACCATCTGCAACCGGCCGAACTGCGCCGCCTCGGCGTCATCACCGACGACAAGGAAGCGCCCGCCTTCCGTCTGCGCATCGCCCCGGACCTCCACTCTGCCGCGGGCCTGCTGCTGCGCCCCCGGCTCGACCGCCCCCTCGCCAAGCCGGGGGAGACCGGGCCCGACGGCACCCCGCACAACGACGAATCGGCGCTGTTCTCGGCCGGCAAGACCATCGCCGACGACATCGGCAAGATCGAGGCGCTGCGCGGCGCACTGGTCGCACTGCGCCGCCGCCACCAGGAAACCGCCGACGACCTGCGCGCCCGCCTCGCGGCGCTGGAGGCCGACATCCCGGGCGAAATCCGCCAGCTCGACGTGCGCGAACGCGAACGCGCCGAAACGCTCGACGACTACGCCGTCGCGCAGCGCCTGCTGGCCGAGCACTGGCGCGAGATCGAAGCCGCCCATGCCGAGCGCCGCCGCGTCATCGAAAGCCATCTCGGCCTGTTCTACGTCAAGGTGCGCGAAACTCCGCTCGGCCGCACGCTGCCCGATCCGCTGGAGCTGCGCCCGTCGAGCCCGGACGACCTCGTGCCCGGCTGCGCCGGACGCGAGACCGCGCTGCCGGCTGCACTCCTGCCCTTCATGGAGGCGGTCTACGCCATCCCGGCCGGCGACTGGGCAAACCTGCGCCCGCTCGGCCACCTGCTGCCGGGACGGGCAGTCCTCGCCGGCCTCGTCGACGCGTGCCGGCAGAAGATCACGCTGCAGCTGAACCGCTCGGCGGCGGCCGCCTTCGCCACGCCGGTGCTCGCCGGACTGGCGCAGCAGAACGACGCGCTGATGCGCGAAGTCGCGATGCGCCCCTTCGACGCCGCCGCGCTGACGGAGCTGCAGCGCCAGGGCAGCGCGATCCTCGCGCTCGACGACCTGCTCGCGATTCCGTCGCCGCTGCTGCGCGAGCCGGCGCGGGCGCTGCACCAGCGCCTCGACGCCGCCGCCGGCTGCCTGCTCGCCCGCCTGCGCGCCATTTCGCCGTCCATCCGCCTCGACTGGGCCACGGCCGCCGAGGCCAACCGCCTGGCGGTGGACAGCCCGGAACGCTGGCCCGGTCTCGCCAGCGCCGAGGAGCGCGACTTCAACGGCATACGCACGCTGGTCGAACTGGTCGCCTGGTGGTTCCGCCAGCTCGACACCGACGCCTCCGCCGCAGCGCGCAGCGCGATGCGCAACCTCGTGCGTGCCTGCCTGCTGCTCGCCGCCAGCGACGACCCGCAGCAGCTCGTCCAGGGCAGCATCAAGACCCTCCCCGGCCGCTTCCGCCTCGGCGACGCGCTGCGCCTGACGCTGAACCGCGAGGCCGCGCCGGGTACGCTGCTGCAGCTTTTCGACGACAGCCAGCGCGTCATCGCCACGCTGCGCGTCGATGACCACGATGAGCAGGGCACACTTGCGTCCGTCGCCAGCATTCTCGATCCGCGCCTAGAACGGGAGCCGGCCGCGATCCTGAGCACGGCGCTGCGCATCAGCGGAGTCAACCGGGGCTGAAGGCATGAACGCCCCCGATCTCCGCCTCGGCCGCGTCGTGGTGCGCGGCACTGCCGGCGCCGCCACCCGCGCCCGCGCGGAACTTCCGGCCGCGCTGGCGCGCAGCCGCTGGCCGGCGGCCGGCGACGATGCGATCCTGGTCGTACGCCGCGTCGCCGTCAGCGGCACGCTGCCGGAACTGCCGGCGCGTGCGGCCGCCGCGGCCACGCAGATCGCCCGCCGCGCCGCCGACCCGTGGAGCCCTGGCGCCGACGGCGCCGACGCAGTGCGCTTTCGCGACGCGCTCGACTACCGCGCCTGCCTCATCCGCGACCTGCTCGCCGGCACTGCCGCGCGGCGCTGGCTGTGGCGCCACCGCGCGGCGCTGCCGGCGCTTCGCCTGGCCGATGCGCTTGCCGCCCTGCTCACGGAGGATGCGCTGGCGCTGCCCGCGCTGCTCGATCACCCCGGCCTGCGCGCAGCGCTGCCTGCGTTGTGGCACACACTCGATGCGCCGGCCGCCCGCGTGCTGCTGCATGCCATCGGCACCGCGACCGGCTGGAGCGCTGCGATCGCCGCTGCGCTCGATGCGCCGCCGGGCGGGCGCCGGGCATCACGGCAGAGCGGGCCGGATCGAGACGCATCCGGCCATCCACAGCCTGAATCGAGCACACCACATTCCTCGACGACGAACCCGGCTGCCGATGTGGCCGTCCGCACGCCGCCACCTCCATCACCCGTCTCTCCTACCGTCGCCGGCCTCACGGGCGCGCCCGACGGCACGCACCAAGCCCGGGCGCCTCGCTGGCACGCGATGCCTGGCGCCGAGCAGGCCACCGCCGGCCTGCCTCGGAACGATCCTCGCACCGTGCTGCAGGCCGTGCTCGAGCTGTGGGCCAGCGCACCGGCCACGCTGGGCGCTGCGAACGCGGGCGAGCGCCTGCGCGATGCCGCGCACACGCTGGCTAGCGCCACGCCTGTGGCGCCGGCCGCGCCAGCGCCCCACACGGCTCCGGCCGCTGCTCTGCCTGCCTCGACGGCAGCAAGCCCGGCCGAACCTGGGCCTCCGGACGGAGCGGAGGCTGCACCATCCAGTGTCTCCGCCCCTGTGCCGCCTCCATTTTCCTCCAGCGCGGCACCGACCATGCCGCTTCCGCCCGCCGTGGAACATGACTTCCTGAGCCGCAGCGGCGGCCTTTTCTTCCTGCTCAACGTGCTGAACCTGCCCGCCTTGCGCGCATGGCGGGCAGCGCTCGCCGAGCCTCGCGCCGGCTGGCGCGAACTGGTGCGACTCGCCTCGCGCATCGAGATCCCGATCGACCCGCCGCTGGCGGCCTTCCTCGCGGACGCCTGCGGCCTCGACCCGGCAAGCGACCCGCTTGCCGCGCTGGCGGCCCTCGGGCCTGGCCATGGCGCCGTTGACGCCGCGGCCCGCCGCTTCCACGGCGACGCCGCACTGGCGGCGCTGCGTGTCGAGCGCCCGGCCAGGGTGCGCGCCACCGCCAGCCGCGTCGACCTGCACCTGCGCCTTGCCGACGTCAGCCTCGATATCCGCCGCGCTGGCCTGGACATCGACCCGGGCTGGCTGCCCTGGCTCGGCTGTGTCGTGCGCTTCCATTACGACCGCGGAGGCTTCACGCCATGAACGCGCCCGCACTGCACGATGCCCAGGCCGAAGCGCCACCCGATGGCACCCGCCTGTCGCGCGCCTTCGTCCATGCCGGGATCATCGAATTCGCCCGGCTCAGCCTCGGCGCCCCTTCGGCGGTGTTCGACGCGCTGGCCGCCGAGCAGGCCGGCGAAGACCTCTCCGCCCTGCTCGGCACCCCGCGCGAGGACTGGCGCGCCGCCTGCCTCGCGCTCGCGCACATCGCGCCCGAGTTGCGCGGCCCGCTCGGCCGCCTGCTGGCCGACATGAAGCTGCAGTTGCACGAATGGTTCGCGCTGGCGCTGTGCGGCGAGAACGAATCGAGCTACCTGCTGAACCTCGCGCTGGCGGAACTGCAGTCGCCCGGCGCGCTGCGGCCGGGCCTGCACCTGATCGCCGCCGCCGGCGAAGCTCTGTTCGGAGCGGCGCTGGCGCCGCTCGCCCTGCCCAACCACCGCCTGGTGCGCGCCGGCGTGCTCGACATCGTCGGCGACGGCCCGCTGCCGACGCGCACGCTGGCGACCGTGCCCGAACTGTGGGCGCTGCTGTGCGGCGACGTCAGCGCCTGGCGCGACACCGCGCCCCTGGCGCCGAGCGAGGCGGTATTGCCGCAGCGTTTCTGCGAGCGCCTGCCCTCGCTCGCCGACATGCTGCGCAGTGGCCTCACCCGCCATGTGGTGTTCCGCGGCGCCCGCGGCGCCGGCCTCGCCGCCGCCGCGCGGCTGGCCGCCGAGGTGGGCCGCCCGCCGCTGCAACTGGAAGCCGCGGCCTGGAGCAGCCGGCCCGCGCTGGCGGCAGCCTGCCGCTATGCCGGCTGGCTGCCCGTGCTGACGCTCGAACTCGGCCCCGGCGAACGCCACCTGCTGCCTCCCCACCCTGCGCTTGCCGTGCCGATGCTGATCGTCACCGGACGCGACGGCGCAGTCGAAGGCGAGGCGCTGGTCGAGGTCGACCTGCCGCCGCTCTCCGCGCAGGAGCGCCGTACTGCCTGGCGCGCTGCGCTCACCGCCGAGGACAGGCAAGCCGACGATGCCGCGCCGGATGGCGGAGCGCCCCCGGATGCACGACTGGAGCAATTCGTGGACCAGTTCGCCGGCCACGCGCTGTTCGACGGCCCGACCGTACGCAGCCTGGCCGAGCGCATCCGCCTCGATGCCAGGGTGCGCGGCGAGACGCCGTCGCTCGCCCACCTGCGCCGCGCCCGCAGCGGCTTCGGCAGCGAGCGCCTGCGCCAGCTTGCCCAGCCGGTTGCGCGCGAAGTGGGGCCGGACGAACTGGTGCTGCCCGACGAACTGCTCGAACGCTTCGACGCCCTGGTCGCACGCTGCCGCCAGCGCGAGGCCCTCGCCGACGGACTGGGAACGAGCCTGTCGGAGCCGATGCCGGGCGTGCGCGCGCTGTTCTGCGGCGAAAGCGGCGCCGGCAAGACCCTGGCCGCGAGCCGGCTGGCGAGCGTGCTCGGCGCACCGCTGTTCCGCGTCGACCTGTCGGCGGTGATGAACAAGTACATCGGCGAATCGGAAAAGAACCTGGGCCGCCTGCTCGACGAGGCCGCCGCGCTGGACGTGATCCTGCTGATCGACGAGGCCGATGCGCTGTTCGGCCGCCGCGGCGAAGGCAAGGAGACCGGCGAGCGCTATGCCAACATGCTGACCAACTTCCTGCTCACCCGCATCGAGCAGCACCCCGGCATCGTCATCCTGACCAGCAACAACCGCGGCCGCATCGACGCCGCCTTCACCCGCCGCTTCGACGCCATCATCGAGTTCCCGCCGCCGGGCGCGGCCGAACGCCTGCGCATCTGGCACGCCCATCTCGGCCGCCGCGCCCCCGATGCCGCGCTGTGCCGGCAGCTCGCGAGCTACTGCACGCTGCCCGGCGGCTACATCCGCAATGCGGTGCTGCAGGCCGCGGCGCTCGACCCGGCCGACGGCGGCGATCCGGCGCCGATCGCCGCCGAACGCCTCGTCGCCGCGCTGATCGAGGAATACCGCAAGATCGGCCGCAGTCCGCCGCCGCAACTGCTGCATGCGAGGGGGACATCATGAGCCGCCTGACGCCAGGCCTGCGCCGCAAGCCGGCACCCGCGCCCAATGGCAAGGTGCAGAGCGCCGCGGCTGGATCGCAGGCAGCCGGGAAGAACACACCGGCTGCGGGGTCGCCCGGCGACAGCGCCATGAAGCCGCAGGACAGGCAGGCCGAGAACGATCTCTCCGGCGAAACGGCGAAGACAGCGCCGGACACGCCGGGCTATCTGCAGGCCAAGCTGGCGGTGAGCCATCCGCAGGATGCCGAGGAAAAGGAGGCGGACAAGGTCGCCGGCGAAGTCCGCCGCGCGCTGCGCTCGCCGACGGGCGGCACGCAGGCCTGCCCGGCATGCAGCGGCGCGGCGCCGCGCGGCAGCCTGGAGCCCGCGATCACGCCGCCGAAGAAGGATGTGCTGTCGCCGAAGCTCTTCCGCGCGAAGGCCGATGGAGAGAAGAACGAGACGGCAGCAGCGGACACCGGCAAAGCCGCCGACACCGGGCACGGCGGCGGCGCCGATGCGCTCGCCGGCAACACCGCGCCGGCCGGCACCGAGCAGCGCATCGCCGCGCGCCGCAGCCAGGGCGCCGCGCTGGACCCGGATTTGCGCGCCAGGCTGGAAACCCAGCTCGGCCGCGACCTGTCGGCGGTCCGCATCCACACCGACGCCGAAGCCGAGGCGATGTGCGAGGAGATGCACGCCCGCGCCTTCACCGTCGGCAACGACATCTACTTCTCGACCGGCAGCTACGCGCCCGAAAGCGATGCGGGGCTGGAACTGCTGGCCCACGAACTCGCCCACGTCGGTCAGCAGGCCGAGGCCGGCGGCCCGCGGAGCGCCGCACCCAAGCTGCAGCGCGACTGGTGGGACGACCTGTTCGGCGGCAGCGGAGCACCGGCCGATCCGATGGCGGCGTGCAGGAATGAGCTCGAAGAGGCCGAGGACTGGGCCAGGGCCGGCCCTTATCCGGCCGCGCCACAAGCCATCATCGGCGCCGGCGGCCGCGGCGGTTTCGATGCGCAATACACGGCGGATCCGGCCGAAGGCAACGGAATGCTCGACATCACGCAGGGCGTCGCAATCGAGTTCAAGGACACGCTGGTCGTCAGCGGCGGCACCATCGTGCCGCATCCCGACCTGCCAGCCACCCCGGCCATTGCCGCGCTGGCCGCCCGTCTGAACGCGACTCCCATTCCCCAACGCAATGCCGCGCTCGCCTCCTACCAATGGACGCCGGCGGAACGCACGCCGTGGATCGATGAACTGAAGACCTTGATCGAAACGAGTTGGGGCGGCCGCCACAGCTTCTTCCTGAACAAGCCGCGCTGGAACTGGCTGGGTGTCAACGTGCGGATCACGCTCGACATCGGCGCCCGGGCGAAAGCAGCCGGCGATCACATGCTGACCGAGACGTACAAGATGCCGACCGGCGAGAGCCTGCGCAGCTACGACATCTCGCACAAGGTCAACCGCGGCGATGACGACGACGCACACGACCAGACGATGCGGCTCGCCAGCACCACGACCGGCCCGAAAGAAGTCGACCTGCTGCGGGAGTCCGTTCACTTCGGCCACGATTCGGACGTACTCACACCCCCGGCAAGGGCCACGCTCGATGCTTTCATCAGGCTGTTCAACGGCGCAACCGGCAATGCCGCACACCAGGAAGTGCGGGTCGAGATCGTCGGCCATGCCAGCGCTTCGGGCAGCGAGTCGTACAACATGGCCTTGTCGCAGCGTCGGGCACAAGCCGTGCGCAACTATCTTGCCAGCAACGGATTTGCGAATATGGCCTCGCGCGTGACCCTCGGCCCGCGCGGCGAAACCGAAGCCGATCAAGCCCGGCCCCAGCTTGAAAGCGACCGCCGCGTAGATCTGATCGTCGACGGCGGCGAACGCATGATCACCGCCGCGCATGAATGGGGCCACGCCTTTGGTCTCGACGACGAGTACGTCGTCGACGGTACGGACGTCGGCGACCCGGTCGCCCACGACGAAATGGTCAAGGCGATGACCGATGCGAGCGGCAACGCCTTGCCCGGGGCGATCCGGGAACACAACGGCGGCATCATGTCCTTCGGCAACGAAGTCAGGCCGCATCACTACGCCACCTTCCACAACGCGCTGACCACCATCACCGCACAGTCGCCCTGGTCGCTGGGCCTGCGCAAGCCGAAATGGCAGGTGGCGATGGAATGCGGCGCGCCGTCGCCGCCGGGCGACTGGCCGACACCGGCGCCGCGCGCACCGGACGGCGCCCCCCATGGGCAGCCGGACAGCAGCGATGGAAACGCCGTCGCCTAGATTCGCACGGCGGCCGAGCGAGCGGCCGGCGCAAGCGCCGCTTGCCGCCTCCCGCAGCGGCATGACACGGCCGGCGGCGTCGACGCCGCCCCCCGCTTCCGTCGCCGCAGCGCCGCCTGCCCTGCCCGCCTATGCCTCGCCTCCCGCACGCATCAGCCAACCCGGCGAGGCCATCGAGCGCGAAGCCGAACAGCATGCCGACGCCGTCGCGCCCGCCAGCACACCCGATCCGACACCGTCGTCGGCGCCCGCTCCAGGGGCTCCGGCAGCCGCCGCCGACGACAGTGCAAACCCAGCCGCATCGGCCCACGCATATGCCAGATCCGCGGCCGGCACTGCGGCGACCGGCACATCCGCAACCGGCATGTCCTCCCCACCACAGCCCGCTGCGGCTCTGCCCGCCTATGCTGCAAGCCGTGTCGAAGCTCGCCGCGGCCGCGGCGAGCCGCTGCCGAAGGACGCGCGTGCGCCACTCGAGGCCTATTTCGGCCGCGACTTCGCCGACGTTCGTATCCACACCGATACCGAGGCAGCGCGCCTGACGGCCGCACTGGGCGCACGCGCGTTCACATCGGGACGGGACATCCTTGTCGCACCCGACGCCTACACGCCGGACTCGACCGACGGCCGCCACCTCCTCGCCCACGAACTCGCCCACGTCGTGCAGCAGGATGGACAGGCGGCAGCCGTGCTGGCGCGTGCGATCGCACCCGAGATGCCCACCCGCTACCACGAAAGCGCTCGGACCACTGCCGCACTCGAGGCACTGGAGCGGCTAGAGATTCCGGCGGTGAAGTCGCGCCACCTGCCGCTGTACAGCGGCCTTGCCTCGGCCGGCAACCTCAAGCGCGTGCATGGCTATGGCCGGGACGGCGCCGACCAGCGCTCCGTCTGGAACAGTCAGGCGCAAGTCGGCGCCGATGCGATCCGCGCACGCCTCGGCGAACGCAACATCCCGGTGCCTGCCGATGCCGGCGGTCGCATCCGGCTCAAGCTGCATCGCGGCGCACGGCCGGGGACGAAACGCCTGTCCGAGCTGCAGACCCTGCTGCGCATCCCCGGCTGGGATCGCAACGGCAGGAAGATCGCGCAGTTCCAGGTCGACCACGTCGTCGAACTGCAGGTCTCCGGGCAGATGGGCTCCGGCGTCGGCAACAGCATCCAGAACATGGAGCTTCTGGACCAGCCGTCGAACTCGAGTTCCGGCGGCACGATACGCAGTGGTATCTACCGCAAGGTCGATGCCTTCCTCGACACTTTCGAGCCCAGGCCTGACCGCGCCAGCTTCCTGCGCCGGCACGATCTCGTGTTCGCCAGCGTCGCCGCCACAGGCGCCGGCTCGGCTGCGGGCGCTTCGGCCTGGTGGACAAAGACCGAGATCGAAGGCGCCGATCCGCTGAGCACCGCGAGCCCACCGAATCCGGCCGAGGACGGCGACGCGCAGGGCTCGGCCGAGGAATTCGTCCTGACTTCCGGCCCCGGCGGCATCACCGTCGGCCGTTTCCGCCACAGCCCCGGCGCCGCACCGGTGGTCGGCCGCAGCCAGGCACGCGCCTTGGCCGGCCTGGAGATCACCGCGATCAGCCTGACCGACAACACGGGCAACCCGGAAGGGCCGATCGGCTCGATGTCGGCGAAATGGGATCTGCCTCCCGACTGGCAGCCCAAGACTCCCATGGTCACGGTTTCGCTGAACGGTGACGGCGAGTATTGCGGCTACCCTTCCGCCCTGCCCACACTCGAGCTCGAATACAGCAAGCTCAGTCCGGTCCTGTTCGAAAACGTATCGACCGAAGACGGCGAGCTCTCCGCCGAAGGCACGCTGACCCCGTCGATTCCCATCCTCGACGCGCCGATCACCGTGCGCCTGCGCGGACGCGACCTGACGTTTTCGCTCGATTACGGCCCCGATCAGGTCAGCCTGCCGATTCCGCGCACCACCATCGACGACGCCTACGTCAGCATCTTCTATTCGACCATGCGCGGCCTGGGCGTCGGCGGCCAGATTCTTTTCTCGATCGAAGGCGCGGGCAGCGGCGAGCTTGCCGCGTCGTCATCCACGACCGGCGGCCTCGTGTTCGAAGGCGGCTTCACCTTCGAGCCCTCGCTGTTCGATCGCGCCCGGGTGCGGGCCTGGTGGCGCAACGGCCAGTTCGGTGCCGACGGCACCATAGGCATCGACACGCCGGACAAGATCCGCGGCATCGAGAGCGCGACCGCGACCGTCAGCGTCGAGGAAGGCCGCTGGGCCTTCGCCGGCAGCGCGGCGCTTTCGGTGCCCGGCGTCGATGAAGCCTCGATCGCGATCACGCAGGGCGAGAACGGCCTGAACATCGCCGGCGACGTCCGGCTCGCGGCCAACCCGGCGATCCGCTCCGGCTCGATCCACGTCGAGTGCGAACAGTCCGAGGGCGGATGGAAAGTCTCGGCCAGCGGCACGGCGCAGCCGGCCATTCCCGGTGTCGATTCCGAGCTCTCCGTCAGCTACGCCGACGGCGCCTTCGACGCCAGCTTCAGCGGCGCCTTCAGCCGCGGCATGCTGTCGGGCCGGATCACCGCCGGCGCGACCAACCGCAGCATCGGTGAGGACGGCCAGCCCAGCGGCGATGCGGCGCCCGGCGCGCCCATCATCGTCTACGGCAGCGGTTCGGCGACGGTGCGCATCGCGCCATGGCTGCAGGGGACGGCCGGCCTGCGGCTCGATCCGAACGGCGAGGTCACCGTGTCGGGCGAAATCGGACTGCCGGGCCAGCTCGAAATCTTCTCGAAGCTCGAATACGACAAGCGCCTGTTCGGCCTGGCGACGCAGATCCCCATCGTCCCCGGCGTCGTCGCCGAAGTGGGCGGCAACCTGAGCGCCAACGCCAGCGTCGGCCCGGGTGCGTTCGATCAGCTACGGATCGGCATCGAGTACAACCCCTCGCACGAGGAGAACACCCACGTCACCGGCGACGCCCATCTCAACGTGCCGGCCCAGGCCGGCCTGCGCCTGGGCGCCCGCGCCGGTATCGGTCTCGGCATCACCGGCGCGAGCGCCACCGGTGGCCTGGAGATCGGCGGCATGCTGGGCATCTCGGGTGCCGCCGAGGCAAGCGTGCATATCGACTGGATGCCCTCGCAGGGCCTGGAGATCGATGCCGAGGCGGCCCTTCACGCCCAGCCCAGCTTCCGCTTCGACGTATCCGGCTATGTCGCCGTCACCGCGCTCGGCGCCAGCCTGTACGACGAGCGCTTCGAGCTCGCTGCCCTCGAACTCGGTTCCGGCCTCGAATTCGGCGTGCGCTTCCCGGTCAGGTATCGTGAAGGCGAGCCTTTCGATCTTTCGCTCGATGATCTCGAATTCGACATACCCGATGTCGATCCCGTCGCACTGGTCGACCAACTCAGCGCGCAACTCTTCTGAAGCGTGCTGCGCCTCGCCACGCATGCGGCTCACCCTGCGGGATGCAACGCATGTTCAGAACGGAACAATGCAAGCAGACTTTTCCGCGGGATATCCCCGGTGGCCCGCGGGCAGGCATTCGTGGTAGTACATGGGCAAGGCCGGTGAACGAAGGTTCTCGGCGCCTGGCTCCATCCATAAACCATGTTGAGCACTGGGGGATGTCATGAGCGAGAAGAACAAAGAGGGGAGCCTGTTCCGTCCCGGCGAGAACTGCTGGCGGGTCGAGAAGGCCGACCGCTTCGCCTTCATCGTCGACGCGGCCGATTATTTCGTCGTCGCGCGCAAGGCGATGCTGGCGGCGCGCAAGAGCATCTTCCTGGTCGGCTGGGATTTCGATGCCCGCATCGACCTGGGCGATCGCAAGGACGAAGGCCCGGCGAACCTGGGCGATTTCGTCATGTGGCTGGCCAAACGCTCGCGCGAACTGGAAATCCGGCTGCTGCGCTGGGACACCGGCGCCTTCAAGGCGCTGTTCCGCGGCAAGACCCTGCTGACCATCCTGCGCTGGAAGATGCACCGCCGCATCACGCTGCGGCTGGACGCCGCCCACCCCTTTGCCGGCTCGCATCACCAGAAGATCGTCGTCATCGACGACTGCCTGGCTTTCTGCGGCGGCATCGACATGACGATGTGCCGCTGGGACCGGCGTGAACACGAAGACGAAGATCCGCAGCGCATCGATCCGGGCGGCAAACCCTATGAGCCCTGGCATGACGCGACCAGCGCCTTCGACGGCGCTGCCGCCCGCGCGATCGGCGATCTGGCGCGCGACCGCTGGCTGGCAGCCTCGGATGAACGCCTGATGCCGGTCGACGACGCCCATGACTGCTGGCCGGAGGGGCTGGAACCCAGCTTCCACGACGTCCGGCTCGGCATCGCACGTACCAAGCCCGAGCTCGACGGCGAGGACGCGATACATGAAATCGAGCAGATGTACATCGATCTGATCGCGCAGGCGAAGCGGCTGATCTATGCCGAGAGCCAGTACTTCGCCTCGCGCAAGATCGCACGGGCGATCGCCCAGCGGCTGGCGGAGGAGGACGGCCCGGAAATCGTCGTCATCAACCCGGTCGGCGCCGAAGGCTGGCTCGAACCGATGGCGATGGATACGGCCAGGGCCCGCCTCGTCGAGGCGATCCATCGCATCGACAAGCGTGGCCGATTCCGCATCTACCATCCGCGGACCAAGGGCGGTACCGACATCTACGTCCACGCCAAGATCATGATCGCGGATGACGACTACCTGCGCGTCGGCTCGTCGAACTTCAACAACCGCTCGCTGCGGCTCGATACCGAGTGCGACGTGATCCTGTCCGCCGATGGCGCCGAGGCGGAGGAAAAGCGAAAGCGCATCGCCGAAATCCGCTACGACCTCATCGCCGAGCACCTGGGCACGGAGCCGGAGAAGGTTGCCGAGGAACATGAACGCCGCGGCTCGCTGATCGCCGCCATCGACCATCTGCGCGGCGAGGGGCGGACCCTGATCGACTACGAGATTCCTGAACTCAGCGACACCGAGGAATGGATCGCCGACAACCAGATCCTCGACCCCGAAGGGCCGGACGCGATGTTCGAGCCGCTGCACAAGCGCAAGCTGTTCAAGGGCTGGCATTTTCCGCACTGGCGGCGGAAGGCCTGAAGCACGGCCGGCGGCGGGATTCCATGTCGCCGGCTGGCGCCATCGCAGCCATGGATCACCCGGAGCAGCGGAGCTGCCTTCATCGGCCTTGCACCCGCCACCATCGCGGCAGCAGCGCACGGACTTCGCTGCGCAGATAGCGGTCGTCGATCAGGAACACCACGCCGCGATCCTGCTCGCTGCGAATCACCCGCCCGGCGGCCTGCACCACCTTGCGCAGGCCCGGGTAGAGATAGGTGTAGTCGTAGCCCTTGTCGGCGCCGAAATATGCCGCCATTGCCTGCCGCATGCGTTCGTTGACCGGGTTGAGCTGCGGCAGCCCCAGCGTGGCGACGAAGGCGCCGATCAGGCGCCGTCCGGGCAGGTCGACGCCTTCGGAGAACACGCCGCCGAGCACCGCAAAACCGATGCCCTGCCCCTGCTCGGTGAAGCGTTCCAGGAAGGCACTGCGCCCGGCCTCGTCCATCGACGGCGTCTGCCGCCAGACCGGCAGTTCCGGCTGCAGGCGCTGCAAGGTGTCGGCCACCCGCTGCAGGTAGTCGAAGCTGCTGCAGAAGCACAGGTAGTTGCCGGGCCGGCGCGCGAACTGATCCGCAATGAGTTCGGCGATCGGCTGCAGCGACTGCTCGCGGTCGCGGTAGCGGGTGGAGATGTGCCCTGCAACCCGCAGCTCCAGCTGGCTGGCCTGGAAAGGCGAATCGGCTTCGATCCAGTGCGTGTCCGCGGGCAGGCCCAGCATGTCGCGGTAGAAATGCTGCGGCCTCAGGGTGCCGGAGAACAGCACGCTGGCGTGGGCAAGCGCATGGCGTTCCTGCAGGTGCGGCGCCGGCACCACGTTGCGGATACAGAGCGTCGAAGCCGGGGTCCGCTGGCGCCCCGCATGGCCGGCCGCCAGGCTGAGATCGAACAGGGCATGGCCACCCATCTGCTCGGCCAAGGCCAGGAAGCGCAGCATCTCCCAATGGAAGCCCAGCACCGGATCGCCGGGCGGGATCGGCTTGTCGGCGAGGTCGTCGGCGATGGCACCGATGGCGCGCTGCAGGGCACCGAGCAGCTCATCCGGCACCTCGTCATAGGCCTTGTAGTCTTCCGTCTGCGCCCGGTTCAGCGCATTCCAGCAGCGCTGCAGCCGGTCCAGCGCCTTGCGCGCCGCACCGGCCGCCGCCTTGCGCGCATCGGCCAGCGCGAACTGCGACAGCTCGGCGGTATACATCCGCCGCGCGCGATCGACCAGGTTGTGGGCTTCGTCCACCAGCACGCCGGCCTTCCATTGCTGCGCCGCGGTCAGCGCATGGAGCATCGCCGTGCTGTCGTAGAAGTAGTTGTAGTCGGCCACGACGACGTCGCTCCAGCGCACCAGCTCCTGCGCCAGATAATAGGGACAGACCCGGTGCGCGAGCGCCACGCCGCGCATCGCCGGCGCATCCCAAGTTTGGGATTGGGCGATCGCTGCGGCACGCGCGGCCGGCAAACGGTCGTAAAACCCTTCTGCCAGCGGACAGGACTCGCCGTGGCAAGCCTTGTCCGGATGCTCGCAGGCCTTGTCGCGCGCCTGCACGTCGAGCACGCGCAGGCGGAAGGCTTGCGCCTGCGCGGCGAACTGCCTGTCCACCGCCGCCAGCGCCTGCAGCGCGAGGTTGTGGCCGGTGCCTTTCGCGGTGAGGAAGAACAGCTTGTCCAGCCCCTGCCCCGGCGCGGCCTTCAGCATCGGGAAGATCGTGCCCAGGGTCTTGCCGATGCCGGTCGGCGCCTCCGCCATCATGCACTGGCCGCCGCTCTGCTGGCTGGCGCAGCGCCAGACGGCAACCGCCAGTTCGCGCTGCCCGGTGCGGAAGCCCGCCATCGGAAACTGCAGCGCCGCCAGTGCCGCATCACGCGCGCTGCGGTGGGCCGCCTCTGCCTGCGCCCAGGCCAGAAAGCGTTCGCACTGCTCCTCGAAGAAGGCGCGCAGCGCCGCGGCCTCCTGCGTCTCGGCCAGCACCGTCTCCTCGCCGGTGCCGACGTTGAAATACACCAGCGCCACACGCAGGCGCTCGAATCCTCGCGCCTCGCACAGCAGATGGCCATAGATGCGGGCCTGCGCCCAGTGCAGCGCGCGGTGGTGGGCGCGGATGCCATCGAGCCGGCCACGGTAGGTCTTGATCTCCTCGACCTGCCCAGCCCGCGCATCGAAACCATCGGCGCGGCCACGCACCTGCAGGTCGCGGTAGGCCCCCGTCAGGCCGATCTCGCTCTCGTAGCCCTCGCCGCGGCGCGAGCGCACCACGCCGTGGCCGGCGATGCCTTCGAGCGCGCTGGGCGCAGGCGTGAAGCGCAGGTCCAGGTCGCCCGTGCGCGCGGTGAACTCGCACAGCGCTCGCACGGCCACCGTGTAGCTCACGCTACCCCCTCCACAGCCTTCTGCCCGCGCCAGCGCACATGGCAGACGCTGACCGGAATGCCGTGCCCAGCACAATACTGCAGCCAGCGGATCTGGTTGTCCTGCAGCCGGTCGCCCGGCGCCTTGACCTCGACCAGTTCGTAGCGGCGCTCATCCGGCCAGAAGCGCACCAGATCGGGAAAACCCGTGCGATTGGCCTTCACGTCGCGCAGCAGGCGCGTGAAGAACAGCTTCAGGTGCGCGGCCGGAATGCAGTCCAGCGCCAGCCCCAGCAGCTCTTCGCTCAGCGTGCCCCAGAACACGAACGGCGACTGCAGCCCCTGCTTGTCGGCAAAGCGCTGGCGGATCGCATCACGATAGCTGCCGTCGTCGAGCCGCGACATACAGGCATCGAACAGCGCCGCACGACGCTGGACGAAATCCGGCGCACCGAGATCGGCCGGCCCGCTCTGGAAAGGGTGGAAGAAAGCGCCCGGCAGCGGCGCGAAGATCGCCGGCCAGCACAGCAAGCCGAACAAGGAATTGATCAGCGCGTTCTCCACATAGAACACCGGCGCGGATTCGCCGTGCCAGTGCTCGCTCAGCACGAATTCGACCGATGCCGGCTGGCCGGGCCAGTCCAGTTCCAGTTCGATGCGCATCTGCGCCACCTCGGAAGCGAGGCTGGCCGAACGCCCACGCCCGCCCTGCCCCACGCTGCGCCGCAGCCGCGGCAGCATGCGCGCCACACGCTGGCTCTCCTCGTCGCTCTCGGGCGCAGCCTGGGCGGCGAGCGCCAGCGCCAGGGCATCGGCGGAGCGCCCCATGCGCTCATACACCCTGATGCGCCGGTGCCGCGCGCCGGGATAAGGGCATGACGCATAAGCCTGTTCGGCCAGCGCCCAATCCTGCGCCTTCTCGCAGGCCTGGCCGATGCGCAGCAATACCTTTGCACGGCGATTCTCCAGCCAGGGATTGGAACAGGCATGTTGTGCAACGGCCTGCAGCAGGCTAGCAGCCTCCACACCCTCATCCAGCGCCTGGCGGCAGGCCTGCAGCGCCAGATAGCGGTCCACGTTCACGCGCGACTGGAAAGCGCGCGAAGCGGCATCGAACTCCACCGTCTCGTAGCGGAACACGCCGAGATCGGCCAGCACGAACTCCGACCAGTCCTGGTGCAGGTTGCCGAAGAACATCAGCCGGAAGCGCTCGCAGATCTCTCCCACCGTCACCCGCCAAGCCGCCGCCGATGCCTGTGGGTTCCATTCGGCGTAGCTCTTTTGGTCTGCATGAATGGCCTGCAGCGCCGCCAGCATCTCTGCCTTGCGCATCCCCGTATGGATCGGCTCGCGCGCGAACAGGCGCAGCAGTTCGGGTTTGGTATGCAGCGCAAACAACTCATCCAGGCCCATCGGCTGATCCTCATCAAGCCAGCCGAGTTCGAGCAGCGGTCCGGCTGCGCCGCCGATGTCCGGGATTTCCTCGTACGCGAGCCTGTCCGCGCGGAACCACGGTCCACGGCGCATCAGCAGGCGGACTATCAATGCCTGAGAAGGCTGGGGCAGTTGCTCGAACCGCTGCAGGAAGCTGTGCCCGGCCTCATCCAGCAGATCGTCGTAGCGCTCGCCGACCCAGGCCAGCGCTCGCTGGAAATTGTGCAGGTAGTAGTAGCGGTGAGGCGGGAACATCGATGCCGGCAAGGCGACAGGCAGGGTGCTCAAGCCTGATGCATCCCGCTATTCATCTCGTGGATCGCGCTGATCCGCATGCTTCTCTCCAGACCACTTTAACTGTCTTAATATACAGTATTCACGCATCCGCTGCACGCTCGGCCCAAGCGCGCATCGGCGCTGATTCCCGGACTATGATGACGTAACAGGCAAGGCGGTCCACGAATGGTGACCGGCACGACAGGAGGTTCCGATGCTCTGGCGTTTCTCTGCCAACAACACGCACCTGTACCCCGGCGCTCTGCTGCGCCGGCTCGACGCCCCCGGCGACGCCAGCTTCTCGGCGGGCGATGACCTGGTGGTGGAGTTCAGCGACGGCATGCACGTCAGCGGACGCCTGCTGGAGGCAGAATCAGGATCGGGTGCAGCGGTGCTGCAGATGCCCGGCTACCGCACCCAACGCAGGACGACGGTCGCGGCACGGACATGGCGCATCGCCCCCTGCAGCGAACCCGGCCTGATGCGGGTGGAAAAGCGCCTTCCGTGCGACGTGGAAGTATCGGCGCAGCCAACGCCGGGGACATGAGCGGATTGACGGGTAATCTGTCCAGTCGACAAGAACGGCCATTGAGCTACGGCTTCCGCTTGCAGGTGATCGACAGCCCCGCCCGGCTGCGCGTGTCGATCATGGTGACGGCGTCCGGCACGCGCTGGATGTGGTCGAGGAACTCGCGGATGCCGCGCTGGTTCATCGACACGTTGTGCGCGGTGAAGCAGCCGCCGGGGGCGATCTTCGGCCACAGCGCATCGAAGTAGTTGATGTACCAGTCCTTGTCCGCATCGGAGAACACGAAGTCGATCGGCCCCTCCAGCTGCGGCACGAGTTCGTGGGCGTCGGCCAGCCGCGCGTCGATGACGCCATCCAGCCCCGCCGCGGCGAAGTTCTCCACGGCGATGCCGTGCCGCCGCGGATCGATTTCGATGGTGGTCAGACGGCCGCCGGTCCTGCTCAAGGCCCAGCCTATCCAGATTCCAGAGTGGCCCGTCGAGGTGCCGATCTCCACGGCGTTGCGAAAGCCATTGTCGACGATCAGTTCGTGCATCGTCCGTCCATCGATCTCGGGTATGTTCAGATCCCGCCAGCTGCCTCGACGCTCGTCGAGGAAGGTCTGCACACGCCGGTCGCGTTCGACGTCGGCAGCGGCTTGCGCCGATGCACCGGTCGGCGCGATCAGGGCGGCGAGGAGAACGGCAGCAATGTGAGCGATGCGAGCCATGGGCAACTCCCTGCGGAGGTGGCGATGCGCATTGGAGCCGTCTGCTGCGCCTACGTTCCCGCTGACGTTCACCCGGCAGGCTTCGCTATCCGCGCATCTGCCCTTCCCCTGGCTGCCGCGCTTGCCGTCGCTCACGCGCGGCATTCATCAGCAGGCGAATGCATTCAAGGCAGGCGCTTGTCGCCACGCAGCAGATCCTCGAATGCTGCTGCCGAAACCGGCTTGCTGAAGTAGTAGCCCTGGATCTCGTCGCAGCGGTTGCGGCTCAGGAAGTCGCGCTGCGCTTCGGTCTCCACGCCTTCGGCGATGACCTTGAAGCCGAGGTTGTGGGCCAGTGAGATGACGGCCAGCACGATGGTCGCGTCCTCCGGGTCGGTCAGCATGTCGCGCACGAAAGACTGGTCGATCTTCAGCGTATCGGCCGGAAAGCGCTTCAGATAACCCAGATTGGAGTAACCGGTGCCGAAGTCGTCGATCGACAGCTTGACGCCGGCGTCGCGCAGCCGGCCGAAGGTCGCGATGACTTTCTCGACGTCCTGGGCGATCAGGCTCTCGGTCAGTTCCAGTTCCAGCAGTTCGGGCGGCAGGCCGGTGCTGTGCAGCGTGCCCGTCACCCAGTCAACCACGTCTTGCTGCAGAAACTGGCGCGCCGAGATGTTCACCGCCACCGTGACCGGGGGCAGTCCGGCCTCGCACCAGGCTTTGGCCTGGGCACACGCGGTACGCAGCACCCAGTCGCCGATCGGCACGATCAGGCCGGAATCCTCGGCAATCGGAATGAACTGGCCCGGCGGCACCATGCCCAGTTCGGGATGGTGCCAGCGCAGCAGCGCTTCGCAGCCGGTGATTCGGCCGGTGCGCAGATCCACCTTGGGCTGGTAGGCGAGCTGGAACTGGCCCAGCGCCAGGGCGTCGTGCAGCCTGGTTTCCAGATTGACCCGACGCTGCGTTTCCATGCTCATTTCACGCGTGAAGAACTGGCAGGTGTTGCGGCCCAGGCTCTTGGCACGGTACATCGCCACGTCGGCGTTGCCGATCAAGGCATCGGCGGATTCGCCGTCCTGCGGAAACACGGCGGCGCCGATGCTGCCGGTCAGGTGAACCTCGCGGCCCTGCACGACGAGCGGGGTTTTCAGTGCCTGGACGATCTTCCGTGCGACCTCATGGGCATCCGCCGTCTGGCGCAGATCGGTCAGCAGGATCAGGAATTCGTCGCCGCCCTGCCGGGCCACGGTATCGCCTTCGCGCACCAGCGATGCCAGCCGCCTGGCAGCGGCCTTCAACACCGCGTCGCCGAACGGATGGCCGTAGCAGTCGTTGATGACCTTGAAACGGTCCAGATCGAGGAACAGCAGCGCGAGCAGGCGGCCGCTGCGGCGCACGTGCGCAATGACCTGCTGGATGCGGTCCTGCACCAGGTTGCGGTTGGGCAGGCCGGTCAGGCCGTCGTGGGTGGCAAGGTAGCGGATGCGCTGCTCGGCCTGCTTGCGCTCGGTGACGTCGCGGCCGACGCAGACGATCACGCCGTGGTCCCGGGACAGCACGGCCGACCAGGTCAGGAACACGACCCAGCCGGACTTGTGCACGAAGCTGCATTCGAAATCACGCATGCGCTGCCCCTGCAGCACGGCCTGGAATTCGTGCTGGAAGGGCCGCAGCGCATCGGGATGGATCAGTCTCTCGATGTGAGAGCCCATCAGTTCGGCGGGTTCGTAATCCAGCATGGCCTGTGCCGCGGCGCTGACTTCGAGGAAGCGCCCCTGCGTATCCAGCGTACAGATGAGATCCAGCGAATTCTCGAGGATCAGCGTCTTCATGTGCTCGAGCCGGTTCTGCTGGCGCCGGTTCTCTGCCGCATCGAGCGCACGCGCCACCGCGGGAACGAGGCGGGTCAGGTTTTCCTTGAGCACATAGTCGTCGGCGCCGAGCTTCAGCGTCTCGACCGCGACGTCTTCGCCGACCGTGCCGGAGATCACGATCACCGGCAGGCCGGCGTCGCTGTTCCTGATCACACCGAGCGCACCCCGGGCATCGAAGGACGGCAGCATGTAGTCGGACAGCACGATGTCCCACGGCCCGCTGCGCAGCGCGTGGCGCAGATCGTCCTCGGTCTCGACGCGCTGCGCACGCACGTCGTAGCCGGCACTTCGCAAGGCCTCCTGGACGAGGATCGAGTCGTCCTCGTTGTCCTCGACCATGAGGGCACGCAGCAACGTCATGGTGCGGATTTTCCGGCCGGCAGCTCGTTGAGCAGCAGCCAGTACAGGCCGAGCTGGCGCACCGCTTCGATGAACTGGGCGAAGTCCACCGGCTTGCGCACGTAGCTGTTGGCGCCCAGGCTGTAGCTGGAGACCAGATCCTGCTCCTCGCGCGAGGACGTCAGGATCACGACCGGCAGGAGCTTGGTGCGCTCATCGGCACGGATGCAGCGCAACACTTCCAGCCCGTCGATCTTGGGCAGCTTGAGGTCGAGCAGGATGATGGAGGGCGAAACGCTGCCGCCCTCGCGGTCGGGCCCCAGCAGCAGATCCAGCGCCTCGGCACCGTCGCGCGCCACGGTGATGGCATTGGAGATGCGGTTTTCCTCGAACGCGAGGATCGTCAGCTCTTCATCGTCCGGGTTGTCCTCGACGAGCAGGATGGTCTTGTCGGTCATGGGTCGATGCCCTCGATCTCATAGTGAAAAGCGGAAAGTCGCGCCCTTGCCGAGCTCGGCTTCGGCCTGGATGCGCCCGCCATGGCGGTTCACGATACGCTGGACCGTGGCCAGGCCGATACCGGTGCCGGGAAACTCCGTCATGCGGTGCAGACGCTGGAACGGCCCGAACAGCTTGTCCGCATAGCGCATGTCGAAGCCGGCGCCATTGTCGCGGACGGTGAAGAGCGGCGCGCCGTCTTCGCTGTCGGCGGTGAAGGCGATGCGGGCAACGGGCGTCTTCGAGGTGAACTTCCAGGCGTTGTCGAGCAGGTTTTCCAGCATGATGCGCAGCAGGCGCGGATCGCCTTCTGCCGCCAGACCCTCTTCGACGAACAGCTCGGCCTCGCGCTCCGGGGCGGCGTTCTGCAGGTTGCCGAGCACCTCGTTGGCGATGGCGCTGAGATCGACCGTTTCGCGCTGCATCTGGTCGCGCGAGACGCGGGAGAGCTTGAGCAGGTCGTCGATCAGTTCACCCATGCGGTTCGTCGCGGCCTGCACGCGGCCGAGGTAGCCCCGTGCCTTGTCGTCGAGTGCGCCGGCATGGTTCTTCGCCAGGACCTCGGTGAAGCCGGCGATGCCGCGCAAGGGCGCGCGCAGGTCGTGCGAAACGGAATAGCAGAACGTCTCCAACTCGTGGTTCAAGGCCTGCAGCTCCCAGGTGCGCTGGGCCACGCGCTGCTCGAGCTCGGCATTGAAGGCGAGCAGCTGGATCTGGGCCTGCTGCAGCGTGCTCTCGGCGCGCGTGCGCATCTCCACTTCGGTGGACAGGGCGTCGAAATTCCGCTTCAGGCGCTCGGCCATGTCGTTGAAGGAGCGGGCCAGCATGTCCATTTCTTCCAGCGGGCTGCCCGGCAGCTGCTGGGCCAGGTCGCCGGCGGCCAGCGCCCGGGTGGCACGCGAGATGCGGCGGATCGGCGCGGTGAGCTTCGAGGCCAGCACCGCGGCGACTGCGAGCGACAGCAACAAGGCCAGCGCGAAGATCATGGCCGAGCGGCTGTTGCCGGTCTGGATGCCGCTCAGGTAGTACGACTCGGGCATGGCCGTGACCATGATCCAGTCGTCGTGGCCGCCGCTGCGGTCCTGATAGGCCTTGGCACGGGCAAGCCAGGTTTCACGCGACAGGGGCTTGGGGTCGATCTGGACGAAACGGAACTGGTGATCCGGCGCAAGCTGCTGCAGGCCCCCCGCGAGATGGCCGATCGCCGTGGCCACCACCGGATCCGTGCCAGGCGCCGACGATGCGACGAGGCTGCCGGCCCGGTCCACGATGAAGGCGCGGCCGTGCGCGGCGACCGGCAGTTCCCCGAGCAGCCCGGCAATGGCAGCGATGTCGCCCACCGCGCCCGGACGCGACAGTTGTTCGTCCAGCCGCAGATCGATGTTCTCGGTGATTTCCTGATGCAGCCACTCGGCCAGCCGGTTCGCATCCTGCGCAGCGCTGCGCAGCGTGACGTAGGCAGTCGCGCCGACCATCAACAGCACCAGCACGATGAAGGGGGCGAGGATCACCATGCGCAGCGGAACGCCGGATTCCCCCGCGCCGGGCGCCGTGTCCTGCCGGTCATGGCCGGATTCCCAGATCCACTGCTTCTGGCCCAGCGACCGCTGCTTCACATGGCCGCCGATGTCGGCCCAGAAGAAACCCGATCGACGCGCAAGCGGCAGCGCAGCCAGCATGATCAGCGGTGCAAGCACCCAGGTGACGCCGGTCGTGAAGATCAGCGCCGGCGTGACGGTACGGTAGGAAATTTCCGGCGTGAACTGCGCCGCACTGAGATGGCCCCACAGCACCGGCTCGATGGCCAGGAACAGCAGTACGAAGCCCAGGTAGGCGCCCCAGGTGCGGGCGCGCCGAAAGTCCGGGTTCCTGCCGATGAGTTGATAGGCGACCCAGAAACAGGCCGCATTGATGAAATACCCGGGCAGCCAATCGACCAGGAAACCGGGCGGCACACCTTCGATCAGGTCGGACAGGCCGTAGGCGAACGGCACCGTGATCAGCGCCGGGTAGCCGAACAGCACGATGCACAGGAACACGACCAGATCCTTCAGCGACTCGAAAGTCTGCGCCCCCGGCACAAGCACGAAGAAAGAACCGAGCCAGCCGGTCAGGATGATCAGCACGAAGGTCAGCGGAATGCTGGAGAAGGCCTTCGTATTCCAGGTCTGGCGTTCCCGGCCCAGCCTCCAGCGTCCGCCGGGCCGCAGCGTGAACCTGCCGAAGGCCAGCAGCATCAGCCCGAAGCCCAGCCAATAGCCGAGCCGGCCCCAGACTTCGAGCAGCGGCAGCGGAACGGCCGCGAAGCTTTCCTCGATCGCGTGGACGATGGTGTTCATGCGCGCGCCCCTGCTCCGGTGCGGGCGGCAGCCAGCCGGAAGATGGCGATAGACAAGGGCGGCAAGAATGAAGGGAGATGGCCGGGAATGGCGATTTCCAGGTGCCCTGCGGGGAATGAAACCTCGAACTCCATGGACTGCTCGGCCGTCAACAGCGATGGGGAAAGCATAAACCGCTTTGCTGGATATGAGAAAAGTGTAAGCGTGCGATATCGCGCGAAACGACGGTCTGCTGCCCCTCCCCCTGCCCTGCCGGAATCCCTCGATCCCGTGATACGAGGCAGCCTGCTCCTTTACCAGCCAGCCCATCGGCCGCCAGCCAAGGGATGGGCGCTGCATGGAACGATCCCTGGAGAACTCGATTCCTAGTGCGCGCGTCCTCCCAGGTACAGCTCCCGCACCTTCTCGTCGCGCAGCAGTTCGTCGGCGCGCCCGGTGAGCGCGACGGTGCCCATCGACAGCACGTAGGCGCGATCGGAGATGCGCAGCGCCTCCATCGCGTTCTGCTCCACCATCAGGATGGTCACGCGCTCCTGCTCGCGCACCTGGACGATGGCGTCGAAGACCTCGTGCAGCACCTTGGGCGACAGGCCCGCCGAGGGTTCGTCCAGCAGCAGGATGCCGGGCCGCGGCATCAGCGCGCGCGCCAGCGCCAGGATCTGCCGTTCGCCGCCGGACATCGACGACGCACGCGCTTCGAACTTCCTGGCGAGGACGGGATAGAGCGTGCAGAGTTCTTCCATGCGCCGCGCGCAGTCGGCCTTGTCCATGTAGTGGCCGCCGACCTGCAGGTTCTCGCGGATGCTGAGTGCGCTGAACACGTTCTCGGTCTGAGGCACGAAGCCCAGGCCGCAATGGCGGATCTTGCGGTGCACCGGGATCTGCGAGACGTCCTCGCCGCGCAGCGACACCGTGCCGCTGCGCGGCAGCAGGAAGCCGGCGATGGTCTTGAGCAACGTGCTCTTGCCGCAGCCGTTGGGGCCGAGCAAGGTGACGATCTCGGCTTCCTGCACGTTCAGCGTCATGCCGCGCAGGATGTCGATCTCTGCGGTGTAGCCTGCCACCACGCTGTCGATGTCGATCATGCGGCGTTCTCCATCGCAACGGGTTTGGCCCCTGCCGTGCCCAGGTAGGCCTGCAGCACGCGCTCGTTGCTGGCCAGTTCGTCCGGGCGGCAACTGGCGACGATGTGGCCGCGGTCCAGCACCACGCAGCGGGTGCACACGTCGCGGATGAAATGCATGTCGTGCTCCACGATCACCAGCGTCATGCCCTGCGCGTTCAGGCGCTGCAGCGCGGCGACGATGTCGCGGCGCAGATTGGGATGCACGCCCGCGGTGGGTTCGTCCAGCAGCAGCATGCGCGGCTCGGCCATCAGTGCACAGACGATGCCGAGCAGCTTCTTCTGCCCGCCCGAGATGGCCGAAGCTGGCAGGTCGCGCACCGGCGTCAGCAGCAATTCCTCGAGCAGATGCTCGGCCTTGTCGCGCGCGGCACGTTCGGCAGCCCTTGCCCCGGCCGTGCCCAGCAACGTGTCCCACACGCCGTGGTGGGCGGTGACGGCAGCCATGGCGACCTCGATCACCGACATCTTGGTCGGCATCGACGGCAGCTGGAAAGTGCGCGCCATGCCGGTACGCACGATGCGGTGCGCCGGCAGGCGGTCGATGCGCTGGCCGTCGAAATGCACCGTGCCGGCGTCGGCGGAGGTGAAGCCGGTGACGACGTTGAGCAGCGTGCTCTTGCCCGAGCCGTTGGGGCCGAGCAGGCCGACGATCTCGTCTGGCGCGATCTGCACGCTGACGTCCTTCAGCACCTGGTTGCCGCCGAAGGCCTTGGCGACGGAGCGGATGTCCAGGAAGGCGTTGGTCGATGAATCGGTCATGGGATCTTCCGCAGCTTTTCGGGGATCAGGCCCTGGCTGCGCCATAGCAGGCAGGCCAGCAGGATGGCGCCGATCATGCCCAGGCGCAGCGCGCCGGCGAGGTCGGAACTGAACTGGAAGTAGTCCTTGGCGAAAGGCACCAGCGCATAAGCGGCCTGCACCAGCACCACGCCGACGATGACGCCCGCGGTGTTGCCCAGGCCGCCGATCATCACCATGGTCCACAGCAGGAAGGTTTCCGGCGCAACCATGTAATCCGGCCCGGCGAAGCTCATGTAGTGCGCGTACAGCGAGCCGCCCAGCGCGGTCACCGCGGCGCCGGTCATGATGGCGTGCGACTTCAACTGGCGCAGGTCGTAGCCCATGCATACGGCCAGTTGCGGCTCCTCGCGCATCAGCCGCAGCGCCCGGCCGAAGCGGCCGTTGGCCAGCCGGCGCGACAGCAGCGCGAACATGGCCAGCACTGCCAGCACCACGGCCAGGAAGGCCAGCGCGCTCCAGGGCCGGGCAAGGCCCTCGAACAGCGACGGAATGCCCGCGATGCCGTTGGCGCCGCCGGTCAGCCAGTCCTCGTTGGTGGCGATGGTGCGCAGGATCTCGGCGATCGCCAGCGTGGCGATGCCCCAGTAGTCCGCCGCCAGTTGCCGGCCCAGGCGTGCGATGCACCAGCCCAGGGCCATGGCCACCAGCACGCCGCAGGCCGCGCCCGCCAGCGGCGACCAGCCGGCCTGGACGGCGATGCCGGTGCCGTAGGCGCCGATGCCGGCGAAGGCGATGTGGCCGAAGTTGAGCAGCCCCGACACCCCCGCCTGCAGGTTCAGCCCCAGCGCCATCAGGCCGTAGATGCCCGCGATGGTGAGGGTGGCGATGAAGAAATCAAACACGGCGCACCTCCCGGTCGAACAGACCGTAGGGCTTGAACAGCAGCGCCAGCAGCAGGATCAGGAAGGAACCCGCGCTGATGTAGGACACCGGCAGGAAGGCGATGGGCTTGCCCAGCAGCGGACCGAAGTTGATGTTGGTCACCAGCGTCTCGGTCAGTGCGATCAGCAGCGCGCCCAGCACCGCGCCCAGCGGGTTGCCGAGCCCGCCCAGGATGGCGGCGGCGAACACCGGCAGCAGCAGGTCGTGCCCCAGGTTGATGTGCGCGCCGATCGACAGCGCCAGCACGCTGCCGCCCAGCCCCGCGATGGCGCCGCTGACGAAGTTGACCAGGCGGGTGATGCCCTCGGCATTCAGGCCCGAGGCGGCGGCCAGCGCCGGATTGGTCGACAGCGCCCGCATCGCGCGCCCGGTGCGGGTGAAGAACAGCAGCAGCATGAACAGCACCAGCAGCACGGCGGTGGTGACCATGGCGTAGATCTGGGTATGCGACAGGCGCACGTCGCCCACCATCACCGGCTCGGTCATCGGCAGGTTGAACATCAGCGGAAACGAGCCTGCAAAGCCCTGCACCGTCGCCACCACCAGCATCGCCACCGCCAGCGAACCGATCATGGTGATGGCCGGCCCAGAACGCAGCAGGCGGCGGAACACCAGCAGGTGCAGGACCAATGCGAGTAAGCCGGTAAGCATGCAGGCGATGAGGATCGCCAGCGGCAGCGGTACGCCCATCGAGAAGAAGACATGGGTGGCGTAGGCCCCCAGCATGGCGTACTGCACGTGCGCGATGTTGGGAAACTTGACCAGGCCGTAGACGGTGCTCAGGCCCAGCGCGACGAGCGCAAGATCCGAGGCACGCAGGAGCGTGTCGAAGAACAGTTGGAGCATGGCGAGCGGAAAGAAGCGCTATGAAGTCGGAAGCCTCCAGCGCCTGGCGGACAGGCGCTGGAAGGCACGGCTCGAAATCGCCGCTCGCGGCGATTCCTGGTTCAGCGGGGAACGACCTTGCCGTCGAACTTGAGCTTGGCGTACGGCGGGTCGAGGCGCTGGCGGTCGGCATCGAACACGATCGGGCCGGTGACGCCGACGTAGCCACCGCTGCCGATCTCCTTCAGCGCGGCCTGCACGGCGGCGGTGTCGGTGGACTGGGCCTTGTTCATCGCCGCAGCGGTCATCAGCACCGCGTCATAGGCATAGCCGGTGTAGGAAGTCTTCATGCCTTCCTTGTGGCGGGCGGCGAAGGCTTCGGCGTAGGCCTGGCCCACCTCGCCATAGACGTTGCCCACCTCCATGCCGAGCTGGCCCTTGGCGATCTCGGCCGGCGTGTCCGACAGGCTCATCGAAATCAGGATCGCGTAGAAGGGCTTGGCGCGCAAGCCCAGTTCCATCGCCTCGCGGTTGATCACGGCCGACTCCTGGCCGTAGGCGGTGTAGATGTAGGCGTCGGGGTTGGCGCGCGAAAGCTGCTGCAGCTCGCGGCGGTAGGTGGACTGGCCCGCGGTGTACAGCGCCTCGGCGACCACCTTGCCGCCGAGCTTCTCGAACTCTTCCTTGAAGCCGTGCACCACGCCCTGGCCGTAGGCATTGTTGGGGGCGATCATCACCACGTTGCGGTAACCCAGGTCCCACGCGTCCTTGGACGAGAACTGGTTGCCCTTGTCCTCCAGGCCGATCAGGTTGAACGAGCTCGCGCCCAGTTCGCGGATCTTCACGCTGGTGCTGGCGATGTTGATGTGGGCGACGCCCTCCTTGACCAGGTATTGCGCCATCGGCAGCGTGATGCCCGAGGAGTATTCGCCGATCACCACCGGCACCTTGTCCACGCTCACCAGCTTGCGCGCGGCATTCAGCGCCGTGGTGGCATTGCCGCCCGAGTCCTCGATGATGACGTTGAACTTCTTGCCCAGCACCCCGCCATCGGCGTTCACTTTATCGACGGCCAGCGCCACGGCGCGGCGCACATCCTCACCCACTGTGGCATTGGCACCGGTGAGCGACAGCACGGCGCCCATGTTGATCGTCTCCTGCGCATGTGCGGGGAAAGCCACGGCAAGGCCGAGCGCGATGGCTGCAGCAGAGAATTGGCGGCGGGTCAGAGACATGTGAACTCCTGGCTGGTGGGGGAAAAACACTTCGGCCCTTGCAATATCCATACCTGCAAGAATTTGGCACAAATGTATTGAAATCGGGCCAAATCGGCATTTAGGGAAAACCCCTCGGCAAATCCGGCCCCAAACACCACGGAGCCCGAGCTTCCACTCCGTACGAGGCATGCCGCCAGTCTGAGTCATGCGTCCGGCGCTCCCCTTCCCGGCCGCCGCACGATGGTGACGGGCATCGAAGCGGCCTGGCCGGACGCGTTGCCGAACATCCACGCCGCCCCAGAATGCCGCGCAAGCCCGCCAACCATCACCAACCTGGTGCAAGCGCTCAAAGCGTCGCCTGCGCCACCGCATGCTCCCAGCGCGCCATCAGCGCCTCGGCCTGGTCGTGCGCGAGTGTAGGCAGAAAGCGCCGCTCGGCACGCCAGAGCTCCGCCAGTTCTGCAGTACCTGCATACACGCCGCGCGAGAGCCCAGCCAAATAAGCCGCACCCAGGGCGGTCGTCTCCACCACCGCCGGGCGCACCACCGGAATGCCGAGCAGGTCGGCTTGGAACTGCATCAGCAGATCATTCACGCAGGCGCCGCCGTCCACCCGCAGCTCGCTGACCGGGCTGCCGCCCTGGGCCACGGCATCGCGGCTCATGGCCTGCAGCAAGGCCGCGCTCTGGTAGGCGATGGATTCGAGCGCCGCGCGGGCGACGTGGGCCAGCGTCGTGCCACGCGTCAGGCCGGTGATGGTGCCGCGCGCCTCGGGCTTCCAGTACGGCGCGCCCAGGCCGGTGAAGGCCGGCACCATCATCACGCCGCCCGAATCCGGCACGCTTTCGGCGAGCGCCTGCACTTCGCTGCTGGCCGAAATGGCACGCAACCCATCGCGCAGCCACTGCACCACTGCGCCGCCGACGAACACGCTGCCTTCCATCGCGTATTCGGGGGCATGGCTGGTTTGCGCCGCACTGGTGGTCAGCAAGCCGTTCTCACTGCGCTGAAAGCTGCCGCCCGTATGCATCAACATGAAGCAGCCCGTGCCATAGGTGTTCTTGGCCATGCCGGCGCTGAAGCAGGCCTGGCCGAACAAGGCGCTCTGCTGGTCGCCCGCGACCCCGCCGATGGCAATCGAATCGCCGAGCAGCTCGGGCGCGGTCCGGCCGAAATCGCTGCTGGAGGGCAACACCTCGGGCATCAATACACGCGGAATGCGCAGCAGCTCGAGCAGTTCGTCGTCCCACTGGTTGCTGCGCACGTTGAACAGCATCGTGCGGCTGGCGTTGCTGACGTCCGTCACGTGGCGGCGTCCGCCGGTAAGCTGCCAGATCAGCCAGCAGTCTACGGTGCCGAAAGCGAGCTCGCCGCGCTCGGCCGCCGCTCGCGCGCCGGGCACCTTGTCCAGCAGCCACTGCAGCTTGGTGCCCGAGAAGTAGGCATCGATCAACAAACCGGTCTTCCGCTGGACGAGCTCGGCGCAGCCCTGCTCGCGCAAGGTCGCGCAGATCGGCTCGGAACGCCTGTCCTGCCAGACGATGGCGTGGTGCATCGGCCGGCCGGTCCTGCGGTTCCACAGCACCGTGGTCTCGCGCTGATTGGTGATGCCCAGGGCGCGCACGTCTTTCGCACCGATGCCCGCCTGCCGCAGCGCCTGCTGCGCGGTGGCGAGCTGGGTACGCCAGATCTCCATCGGATCGTGCTCCACCCAGCCGGGGCGCGGGTAGATCTGCGGCAGTTCCTGCTGCGCCTGGGCGACGATGTGGCCGCGCTCGTCGAAGACGATGCCGCGCGAGCTGGAGGTTCCCTGGTCGAGGGCAAGCAGGTAGGTCACGGGTCAGCGGCTCCGATAATCCTCACATCAGCCAGCCTTGCAATGTGGTGAAATAGCTGAATGAGTGGTATTTTTCGTTTAACTGATTTACAGCTATTATTCATTTAACTGGACAACACATGATTTCCATGTCGCCCACTCAGCATGTTCTGATCTCGGGGTCACAGCTTGGCCAGATCTTGCAGTCCGCCCGCAAGGCCCGCAAGCTGTCCCAGGCCGAACTGGGAAGCCGCATCGGCTTGAGCCAGTCTCGCGTCTCCTACCTGGAGCTGAACGCTCAGGAGCTGAGCGTCGATCAACTGCTCGCCTGGTGCGCCGCACTCGGCCTCGAATTCTCTCTCGGTCCGCGTGGCGCCGCCGCATCCGCCGATTCGCAGACGGAATGGTAAGAGACCAGTCATGGGCCGCAAATCGCACAGCCGCACCCTTTCGATCTGGAGCAACGGCGTACACGTCGGGCGCTGGACCATCCCTGCTCGCGGCGAAATGGAATTGCAGTACGACGGCCGCTGGATCGCTGCCGAAGTGGGCCGCCCGCTGTCGCTGTCCTTGCCTTTCAACGTCGAGAACATGCCCCTGAAGGGCGACAAGGTTCTTCACTGGTTCGACAACCTGTTGCCCGACAGCGATACGATCCGCAAGCGCATCGCCGAGCGCTTCAGGACGGCATCGACCGACCCCTTCGACCTCCTGAAGGCCATCGGCCGGGACTGCGTGGGCGCGGTGCAGATCCTCGGCGAGGACGAAGAGCCGGAAGGCTTCGATCGCACCGAAGGCCGGCCCTTGTCCGATGAGGGCATCGAGCGCCATCTCATCGAAACCGTGTCACCACGCGCCTTCGGTGCCAATAGCGATTCCGCCGAGGATTTCCGCATTTCGCTGGCCGGCGCGCAGGAAAAAGCCGCCTTTCTGTGGTGGAACGGGCAATGGCACCAGCCTCACGGCGCGACGCCGACCACGCATATCTTCAAGCTGCCGCTGGGCCTGATGGGCGGCAGGCAGGCGGATTTCACCACCTCGGTCGATAACGAGTGGCTGTGCCTGAAGCTGCTCAAGGCCTATGGACTCGACGTCGCCGATGCCAGCATCGCCACCTTCGGCAAGCAACGCGTGCTCGTCGTCGAGCGTTTCGACCGACGCCTCGCACCCAATGGTCAATGGCTGATGCGACTGCCCCAGGAAGATTTCTGCCAGGTGGAAGGCTGCACCCCATTGCGCAAATATGAAACCGACGGCGGGCCGGGCCTGAAGGCGCTGTTCGCCACGCTGCGGCACTCGGTCCATGCCGAGGCGGACATGCGGGCAGTGATGGCCGCGCAGATCCTCTTCTGGCTGTTGCGCGCGCCCGATGGCCATGCCAAGAATTTCAGCATCCGCATCCTGCCGCGCGGACGTTTCCACCTGGCTCCGCTCTACGATGTGATGTCCGCCTATCCGGTGCTCGGCAACGGCCCCAACCAGTGGTCGCCGCGCGACATCAGGCTCGCCATGGCTCTGCTCGGCAAGAACAAGCACTACCAAATGCACGGCATTCAGCGACGCCACTTCGACAGCACCGCTCAGAAGACGGGCTACGCGGCCTCTGCTGAACAGCTCATCGAAAGCATCCTGGCTCGCACGCCCACCGTCATCGAAGAGGTTCAGGCCAGCCTGCCGCGAGGGTTTTCCATGCAGGTCGCCGAAACGATCCTTGGGGGGCTCGAGCACGCCGCGGCAAGACTTCGACAATGAGAGTTTCGGGAACACAGCCCTGCCCCAATGAGTTGCCAGCCAGTGCGATAAGCTGTCGGCATCTAGGAACAAGCAAGGAGCCTCCTCGCCGGACAACGCGGCCGGGAGTCCAGGAGACCAAACAGCATGACACCCGCCCCTCCCCGCAAAGGCGCGACCCGCGCCGCCGACATCCCCGACGAGGTGCTGCAGGCCCTGTCGCGCGGTGAGATGCAAAGTGCCACGCTGGCCGAGGGCCTGGCGCTCGACCAGTCCGAACTGGTGCGAGCGGTCTTTCCCGATCTGTCGCCCGGGGCATTGAAAGCCGTCGATGCCGCAGGTGAACTGGGCATCCTCAAGCGTATGGCCCGCATCGGCGAGGTGCTGCTGGAAGAGCTGGGCGCGGCCGGCATCACGCAATGCGGCTCGCACGGCTCGGACACGGTGCGTGGCTGGGCCTGCTTCATGATCGGTGCGCAATCCGGACTGGACGTGGCAGCACGCCTGGCCGCCATCCGACCGCTGGCCGACGACGCACATTTCGGCGTGCGCGAATGGGCCTGGATGGCCGTGCGTCCGCATCTGGTGCGGGAACTGGACACGTCCATCGCCCAACTGGCGCAATGGACGGCAGAGCCGTCCGAACGCCTGCGCCGCTTCGCCAGCGAAGCCCTGCGTCCGCGCGGCGTGTGGTGTGCGCACATTGCCGCGCTCAAGCGCGAACCCGAACAGGCCTTGCCCATCCTGTCACCGCTTCGCGCAGATCCGGCCACCTACGTTCAGGATTCGGTTGCCAACTGGCTCAACGACGCGGCCAAGGATCAGCCCGCCTGGGTGCAGGGTCTCTGCGACCAGTGGCTGCAAGGCACACCGACCGACGCCACCCGGCGCATCTGCCAGCGCGCCCTGCGCAAGCTCAGGTAAGCCTGCATTCAGACACTACCAGTCCGACAGCACGATCTTGCCTATCGCCTGCGCAGCCGGCTGCACGGTCGAAGCCACGCTCGACCTGATCGGGGGCAAATGGAAAGGCGTCATCCTCTATCGCCTGCTCACCGAACAGGTGCTGCGCTTCAACGAACTGCGCCGCCTGCCGCCCAAGGTGGAGTACCGGCTGACGGATTACGGGCAGACGCTGGCTCCCGTCATTCATGCACTGAAGTCATGGGGCGACGCCCATATCCAGCATCAGAACGGCACAGATCGATCGCAGGCTTCCAGCGCTTGAGTCAGGAAGAGCGCCGGGTACGCGCCGTCGTCCATTGCACGGCGAAGACGCTGAGCAGCACGATCATCAGGCCCGCGAGGGCCATGCCGATCATCGACTGCGAAAGCAGCATCCAGCCCAGCACCACCGCGGTAAGCGGGCTGAGCAAACCCAGCGATGCGACGGCCACGGTCGGCAAGCGCACGACGCCGCGGAAGAAGAGCACGTAGGCCAGCACCGCGCCTGCCAGGCTCAGATACGCATAGGCCACGCCTTGCGACAGCGACAGGGGCGGCAAGGGTGCATCGGCCAGCCAGGCCACCGGCACGAGCATCAGTCCGCCGATCAGCGCCAGCACCGGCATGTCCAGGCGCCAGCGTTGCGTCAGCCAGATGCCGGTCGCCATGCATACGGCGCCCGCCAGCGCGGCCGCGATTCCCACGGGTTCGAACACCGTCTGCGGCGACAGCAACAGCACGGCCATGCCCGCGATGCCTGCCACGGCCGACCACAAGGTGACCTGTGCCGGTGACCGCTTGTCGGCCACCCAGGTCAATGCCATGACCACCAGCGGCTGGACGGAACCCAGCACCGCCGCAAGCCCGCCCGGCAAACGATAGGCCGCCACGAACAGCAATGCCTGGAAGATGCCGATGTTCAGTGCACCCAGCACCAGCAGACGCCACCAGTCCCTGCGCACAGGCATCCGGCGCGTCAGCACGAGCAGCAGCAGGCCGGCAGGCAATGCCCGGATGAGCGCGGCGGTAAAGGGACGATCCGGCGGCAGAAACTCCGAGGTCACGATGTATGTCGATCCCCAGACAATGGGAGCGAGCGCGGTGACCATGACGTCGCGCCAGTAGTTGTTGTTCGAAGGGACGGTGGCCATGGCAGTTATCTTCAATTCGAGATATATTGATTGTGCTCGCCATTTATCTTGAAATCAAGACATATGCACAGAACCAGCCAGCGACCGGCCGATGCAGTGGATGTCATCCTCGAACAGTGGGCGCAGGAGCGGCCCGATCTGGATGCCAGCCCGATGGGGCCTGCAGGACGCATCATGCGATGTGCGCTGCGGCTGCAACAGCGCGTGGAATCCGGACTGGCCCACTTCGGCCTGAGCCTTTGGGAATTCGACATGCTTGCCGCGCTGCGGCGCGCCGGCGCGCCATACCGCTTGAGCCCGACCGAGCTGTTTTCCGCCTTGATGGTGACTTCAGGCACGATGACCCATCGGCTCAAGAGCCTGGAAGCCAGAGGATGGATCGAGCGGGTACCCAACGAACAGGATGCACGCAGCATGCTCGTGCAGTTGAGCGACGAAGGACGAGCCTTGATCGACCGCGCGGTCGAGGTCCACGTCGACAACGAGCGCCGGCTTCTGTCCGCGCTGCCCTCCGCTGCGCTTGCCGAACTGGACGCCCACCTCTCCGCCTTGCTGCTGGCATTGGAAGCGCCTGCGGACAGCGGCACATCCGGGAATCGCCTCCCTGCACCGCCTGATGCCGCATAAGAATCCAAGCCAGGCCTTCTGGCGCGACCCGGCCCTGCCCTTCGCCGAAAGCCGCCGCGCCTGCCGAAGCCGCGCCTGCTACAAAGCCCATCACCATCCGAGCTTTTCCATCGGTGCGGTCGATGGTGGCCGCAGCGTCTTTACCGGCGCCGACGCCGGACCGGTCGAGCTGTCCCCCGGCACGCTGGTGTTCGTGCCTGCCGAGCGCGTGCATGCCTGCAACCCTGCCGCCGACACGGCCTGGAGCTACCAGATGCTGCATCTGGATGCGAACTGGCTACGGGCCGTCCGCCGGGAGTACGCACATGCCGGCGCGATCGACGCCGAACCGGTACGCATCGTGACTTCCCCCGCGGCCTATGCACGTTTCTGCCGGCTCAATGACTTGCTGTTCTCCGACGCCGATGCACACGACAAAGAGGCGGCGTTGATCGAGTTCATCGGCGACAGCGACACCGAACAGGGCTTGCGCATCGACGCGCCGAACGTGCCCTCGCATCTGGCCGAGCAGATCCGACCGACACTGGACTGCCTGCGCGCTTCACCTTCTGCCAGCATCGCCCTGGACGTACTGGCGCGCCTGGCGGGCATGAGCCGCTATCAGTTGATCCGCGCCTTCCGTGCAGTGACCGGCATGACCCCGCATGCCTGGCAATTGAACCTGCGCATCAACCTGGCCAGGGCCCAGATGCGGAAAGGGGACAGTCTCGCGGACGTGGCCCTGCGCCTCGGCTTCTCCGATCAAGCGCACTTCCAGCGGGTTTTCAAGGCGCATGCGGGTGTGACGCCCGGCCGCTTCCGCAGCTAGCGCCGCAGCTGCAATTTCCTTCAATACGGAACCCCCTTCGGTCAGCACACTGCGCAAAAAACTCGCATGCGTGCCCTCGATGGAGCAGTTCCTGATGATCGCCGCAGCGCATTTCCTCGCGCTGCTCTCGCCCGGCCCCGACTTCTTCCTGATTGCCCGGACCTCTTTGTCCGCCGGCTGGCGCACCGCCGGCGGCGTGTGCCTGGGCATCGCACTGGCCAACGGCGTCTTCATCGCCGCCGCCTTCGCCGGCATGGCTGTGCTGCAGGCGGGCAGTGCCCTGTTCAGCGTCCAGCAACTGGCGGGGTGCGCCTGGCTGATCCATCTCGGCGTGCTGTTCGTGCGCCACGCCGGCAGCAGCACGCTCGAGGTCCCGGCACCAGGCAAGCACGCCGTGCCCGCTGCACGGCCTCTCGCCGCCTGGTTCCGTGCCGCCGGCATGGGTTTCCTGTCAGGCATCCTCAATCCGAAGAACGCCCTGTTCTACGCCAGCCTGGCAGCGATGCTGACCGGCCCGCACGCCAGCGCCGGCTGGAAGACGATCTACGGCATCTGGATGTTCAGCGTGGTGCTGTCATGGGATGTGCTGGTTGCCATTCTGATCGGCAACCGGGGCGTGCTGCAGCGCTTCGAACGGGCGCTGCCCTGGCTGGAACGGATTTCCGGCGCCGTCCTGATCCTGCTCGCGCTGGGCGTGATCGCAGTCATGGCGTTCCGCTGATGCGCGACGACGCCGGCGGGACGCCACCTGTTGTCAACGCATCACCAGGCCGCCATCCACGAACAGCACCTGCCCGGTCATGAAACCGCTGAGCTCCGAGGCCAGGAACAGCACCGGCCCGGCCACATCTTCGGGCCGTGCCAGACGCCTGAGCGGCGTGGCCGCCATCAGCGATTCGCGGAACGACTCGCGGGTGTTCTGCGTACCCTGCGTGGGATAGACCAGGCCCGGCGCCACGCAGTTGACGCGGATGCCGACCGGCCCCAGCTCGCTGGCCAGATTGCGGCTGAAGGCCACCAGCGAGGCCTTGGCCGTGGTGTAGTCGTGGTAAGGCACGACCGGATGTTCGACGAGGTTGGTGGCGATATTGACGATGCTGCCCCGCGTGCGCCGGCGCATATGCGGCAACACCGCGCGGCAGACCTCGAAGGCCGCGCCCACGGCGCCGTCGAACTGGACCTGGTAATCGCGCCAGTCCAGGTCGTCGAAGCGGCTGCGGCGTTCGGGGTCGAAGGCATAGGGTTTGAAGGCGTTGTTGACCACGATGTCGATCCCCCCGGCCTCGCGTGCGACCTCTTCGACCATGGCCTGTACGGCGGGCTCCGAGCCGACGTCGGCCTTGACCGCCCAGGCGTCGCCGCCGGCGGCCTGGCAGGCCGCCACGGTCCGGGCTGCCGCCTCCTCGTTGGCCAGATAGTTCGACGGCCACCGTCGCCCCCTCGCGCGCAAACGCGGTGGCGATGGCCGCACCGATGCCGCGGCCCGCTCCCGTGACCAGCACCACCTTGCCGCTCAGGTTCAATCCAGATGCCTGGTCCATGTCAGGCCTCCGGCAGCAGGCTGGTATCGACCACTTCCGCCACCTCGATCCGGCGCTGCACCAGGCCGAGCGCGCGATAGGCGTCGGCCCCCTTCTGCAGCGCCTCGAGGTCGAAGCTGCCCAGGCCCTTGCCCTCCACCGCCGGCAGCGAGGCCGCGTTGCGCAGGCGGATCACGTCGAGGTTGATGTCGCGCTGCGTGCCGTCGATGGCGTACTTGCCGGCCAGCGTCGCGGCTTCCTCGGGGTTGGCGATCATCCAGGCGGCGCTGTCGCGGTAGCCCTTCAGGAAGGCCTTGAGCAGCTCCGGCTGCTGGCGCAGCGTGTCCTCGCGCACCACGAACATGTCGCTGGAGATGTTCAGGTGGTCGCGCACGTGCATCACATCGACCTCGCCGATGCCCTTGCGCAGGCCCACGGCCAGGCCGGTGTCAGTGGCGGCCGTGGCATCGACCTGGCCCTGCATCAGCGGCGCGAAGTTGAGCAGGCCGGTGACGACGATGCTTACGTCCGACTCCTTCAGGCCGGCCTGGTGCAGCATCACCAGCAGGTTCTGGCGCGTGCCGCTGGACAGGCTGTAAACGCCGATCTTCTTGCCCTTGAGATCGGCCGGCGCGTGGATGCCCGCCGACTTGAGCGAAACCACGTTGAAGACGTTCTGCGGATAGATGTCGTAGATGGCGACCAGCTTCTCGCCCTTGTCCAGCGCCATGAAGAAGGAGCCGGGGTCGGTGAAGGCCACGTCGGCCTGGCCGCTGAGCAGGTTGCGGATGGCGTCGCCGCCGCCCGCGCCCGGCAGGTAGGCGAGATCCACCCCTTGGGCCTTGAAGAAACCCTTGGCGGGCTCGGCGAGGATGTTGGTGATCTCGCTGATCGGCTTGCTCCAGCCCGCCAGGCGGACCCTGCCCTGGGCCGGGGCGGCCGAGCCGACGCCGGCAAGCATCAGGCCGGCGAGGCCTGCAGTGGCGCCGAGCAGGCGGCGGCGGGAGATGAACGGAAGCTGGATCGGTGTATGCATGGCAGTTGCCTGTGGCAGTCAGGAGTTGCCGCGCGAGCGCGGAGGAGACGCAGCGGACAGGGACGAAGCGGGAAAGGCGTGGGCGCGCAGCAGCCTGCGCTCCAGCAGAAGGCAGCCCTGGTACAGCAGCAGGCCGATGACGGCGATGAGCACCAGCGCCGCGAACATCAGCGTGGTGTCCATCATGCCCTGGGCGGCGATGACCACGGCGCCCAGGCCCTGGCTCGACCCCATGAACTCCGCCACGACGACGCCGACCAGGGCCAGCACCACGGCCACGCGCAGCCCGGCGAGGATGGCGGGCAGGCCCATGGGCAGCTTCAGCCGCAGCAGCGTCTGCAGCCGCGTGGCGCCCAGCATGCGAAACAGCTGCAGCCGCTGCGCATCGGCCTGGCGCAGGCCGGTCAGCGTGTTCTCCATCAACGGAAAAAAGCAGATCAGCGCCGTGATCAGCACCGTGGGCAGCAAACCGAAGCCGAACCACAGCACGAACAGCGGCGCCAGCGCCAGCTTCGGCACGACCTGGCTGACCACCACATAGGGCTTGAGCACACGCTCCAGCAGCTCGGATTCGGCCAGCGCCATGCCGACGAGCAGCCCCACGATGCTGCCGGCCGCCAGCCCGAGGAACAGGGCCTGCAGCGTCGCCCAGACGTGCGGCCAGAAATAGCCCGAGGCCAGGCCCGACCACAAGGCCTGCGCCACCGCCGACGGCGCGGGCAGCACCAGCGCCGACAGCCCCCATTGCCGCACCACCAGCTCCCACAGGCCCAGCAGGACCAGGAACAGTGCGGCCGCCATCAGCCGTGCCTGCATCGGCGTCGGGCTCATGTGCCGGCCCCGTCCATGGCAGCGCGCACGCGGGCGCAGTAGTCGTTGAAAGCCGGGCCGTGGCGCATGGCCTGCGTGCGCGGCGCGGGCAGCGTGATCGTCCAGTTTTCCACGATGCGCCCGCCGTGCATCAGCGCGATGCGGTCGCCCAGGTAAACGGCCTCGTTGATGTCGTGGGTGACGAACAGCACCGTCGTGCCGTGCTCGCGGCAGGTGCGCAGCAGATCGTCCTGCAGCTCGGCGCGTGTGATCGCGTCCAGCGCTGCAAACGGTTCGTCGAGCAGCAGCAGCGGCGGTTCGAGGACCAGCGCCCGCGCAAGTGCCACCCGGCTCTGCTGGCCGCCCGAGAGCTGGCGCGGGTGGTGTTGCGCATGGCTTGCCAATCCGAGTTGATCCAACAGTTGCAGTGCGCGCTGCTGATCCTGCGGCGTGGGCCGGCGCTGCAGCGACACGGGCAGCAGCACGTTGTCCAGCACGCTCAGCCAGTCCAGCAGCGTAGGCGCCTGGAACATGAAGCCCACCTGCGGCCCGGGTGAGGCCAACTCGCCGCCGCGGAGCACGATGCGCCCCGCCTGCGGCCTCAGCAGACCCGCAGCCAGCTTGAGCAGCGTGGTCTTGCCGCAGCCGCTGCGACCCAGCAGGCAGTGGAACTCGCCGGCCTGCATGCGCCAGTCCACGCCATCGACCACCGGGGCGCGGCCCGGATAGGTGAACACCACCTTTTCGATGTCCAGAAACGCCACGATCGCGCCTTCAGTCCGCATACGGGGCGAAAGGCTGCGCCGCCGCCTCGGCCGATTGCTCGATCTCGATCATGCGCACCAGGTCGATCAGGTTGAAGCGCCCGTCGTGGTGCCAGCCGGCCTCGGGCATGCTCATCGAACCGATGGCACTGATGCGCGTGACGCCGGCCGCGCCCAGCAGGCCGGCCAGCCGGTACAGCTCCTCGGGCGAAGCCGCGATACCGGCCGTCTGCAGGAACGTACGCTGGGCTGCGACCACCGGCACCACCTCATCGAGCCGATCCACGCCGACCACGCTTATCGTGCGGTACAGCGCAGTCGGCGCCAGCGCTTGCAGGCTGTCGCCGTAGGCCACGCTCCAGGGCGCATCCACAGGCCCGATCAGCACCTGATCGCCGCTGCCCCACTCCACGGCCTGCTGCCATCTGGCAACGGCAGCGCCCTCCTCCAGCTCCAGCGGCCGACGCGCAAAGCGCCGCTGCAGATTGGCCAGCTCGGCCGCGAGGTAGTCGGCGAAGGCGCGCGGCGGCACCGGCGCGCCGCGCTCCACGTAGAACACATGGGGCGAATAGCAGCCCTGCTGGTCGTAGCGCATCACGTCCCAGGCCGCCAGCCGCGCGATCGCGGGCGCCTTGAGCGTATCGAGCGCCGCTGCGCCGACCAGGCCGAAGCCCAGCTTGTGGCCGTGCGGCAGAAAGCGCGCGGTCACCGGCAGGCGTTGGCGCAGCGCAACCAGCGTGTCGTTGCCGCCATAGGCCAGCACCGTATCGGCCTGTGCATAGAGCGCGGCCGCACCCTCGGCGCCCAGGCTGGCATCGCCGCCCGCCCCGCTCCACCAGACGACGGCCAGGCATTCCGCCAGCGGCGGATGAACCTCGGCCAGCAGCCGCGCGAACCAGCCGGCGAACAGCGGTTCGGCACTGGCCAGCTTGCCGATGCTCGGGGCCTTGACCAGCAGGCCGCAGACCAGGCTCCACAGCGACAGCGCAGGTACGTTGCCGGCCCAGACATGCAGCAGCAGATCGGGGCCGAAGGCGCGCACCGCGCCGCCCTTGGCTGCGGGCTGGAAACCGTCGAGCACGGCGGGGTTGGCAAAGTCCTCGGCCACGAAGCGGCGCAGCTGCGCGGCGCGGAAGGTCTTGAAGAAACCCGTCAGCCCCAGCCTCACCATGTCCGCGTCGTAGCCGCTGACCACCGGCAGCCAGGCCTCGGCCTCGCGGCGGAAAGGATCGCTGCGGTCGAGCAGGCGGGCAATGACACGGTCGATCGCGTCGATGATCTCGGCCATCGGCATCGCGCGCAGATGGCGGTCCGCAGCCTCGCGCACCCGCTGCGCCAGCGCCTGCATCTGTGCGGCCGTCAGCACCGGTACGGATACTTCGAGCCTCAGGCCCTCAGGTTCGGCACCATGCTCGAAAGGCAGCACATGCCACCGCACCTCGTCGTCGCGCAGCCCGGGTAGCCAGCCCGCCGTGATCCGTTCGACCTTCATGCAGCCGCAGCCTTGACGAATTCCTCGACCGCCAGCGAGCAGCCCTTGGCCGCCGCGCCCTCGGCCCGCCCCAGCAGCAGAAAACCGCCCTCGGCCCACAGGCCCACGTCCTCGGTCAGGATGGTGGTGACCGAGTTGTAGTTGGCCAGATCGCAGTGCACGAGAATGCCGCGCTCGCCAGGCGCCACGCTGCGGCCCGTGACCGGCTCGACCAGGCGCGAACGGATCCAGTGCGGCCCCGACTTGACCGAGGGCAGCACGGCATTGCCGTCGTCGTAGAACTGCGTGCTCAGCTCCGTCATGCCGTACATGTTGATGCAGTGCGTGCGCGGCACGCCCAGCAGCTCTTCCAGGCCGGCGTAGAAATCCTCCAGCGGCAGCTCGCGCGACTGGCCCTTGTAGCCGCCGGTATCGAGGATGCGGCTGCCCGCCGGCAGGCGGAAGCTGCGCCCTTCGGCACGCAGCGCATCCATCACATGCACCAGGCTGAAGCTGGCGCCCAGCAGCGCATAGGGCTGGCCCGTCCGCTCGGCCTGCTCCAGCGCGGCGCACAGCCCGGGCAGATCCAGGCCCTCGGGCGTCAGGAAATAGCGGCTGTCCGCGGTGCCGAACCCGGATTTCGCCAGCGCCAGGTAATGCGCGAGCGACGAATTGGGCATCGCCTGCTCGTCGGGGAACAGGATGCCCATGGCCATGCGCCCTGCCCCGCCCATGAAGCGCCGCGCAAAGTTGCGCGTCATCGACAGATCATAGACGTCGAGCCTGGGATGAAAATGCCGCCCGCGCGCCGCGCGGCCGGTGGTGCCGCTGGTCATGAACACGCGCTCGCCGGGCGAGGCCGGTTCGCTGCGCAGCTCCATGGCCTTGAACGCATCGATCGGAACGGCCGGGATGTCGCTCCAGGTCTTCACCTTGCGCAGCGTGGCGCCGCGCCGCTGGCAGAAGCTGCGGAACGGCGCGTTGGATTCGTACTGGTAGGCGAACAGCCGCAGCGCGAGTTGATCGAACTGCTCATCGGTGCAGCCATCCATCGCGATGAAAGCGAGCAGATCTGCAAGCAGCGGAGCGGCCTTGTCCATGGAGTTTCCTTCGAGAGCGGGGACGTGATGCTCCGAAGGGCCCCGAGCGCGCCGTATCAATGCACGGCCATGTCAGGGTCAAGCTCTTCTTCCGCCGGCATGATCCGGTTCAAGTTCTCGGGTATGGATCTCAGCACTGGCGCGCACCCCGGAGCGGAAGCCATGTTACCGCATGGTGCTGGCTGCATGCAGTACAAAAACTGCGCAACATCGCAGGAGCTGCGAATTGCCGCCTCCGCCCCACACCTCCGTCAGCGCAACCACTTCTGCGCGGCCTGATCCAGCCCGCCGCGGCTCTCGACCTGATCCCAGACGAACTCCATCACCTGCGAATAATCCGCATCATCCGTGGGCAGCATGAAGCCCAGCGTGCTCGGCGGCGTCAGCGGCCGTTCGATGAAGGCCGCATGCAGGCGCGGATCGCGCCTTGGCATAGTGCATCGCCTCGTAGGTCTCGGTGATCATCACGTCACCTTTCCCCTCGGCGATCAGCCCGGGGAGCCGATGCCGTCCGATGTTTTGCGGAAGGAAGCCGTCAAAATCCACTAGCGTGAGTTTCCCCCCGCATGAGCCTGCCCCGGCCTTGACCAGCATGTCCGAGAGATATCCGCCGATCATGCCGCAATCCACAAGTGCGATTCGCTTTCCTGCCAGCGTTTTCGACTTGGGGATGTTGCGCTGAGCCAGATACCGGTCATCAATCCGGATCACCGAGACGGGCATCACCTTCAACCGCCCAAGCGCTTCAGCGATCAGCTTCGCATCTTCGGCATAGTCGTGCACCGGCAGCCAAGCCAGATCAATGTCCACCGACAGACGCGGCATATCGTGCTCAAACAGGTTGATGGCCGTGCCGCCCTTGAGTGCAAAGCCCGGCTCCGAGGCCAACACCGGCAGGATCTCGACCAGCAGCCGCACCCTGTCCGTGTAGCGCCGATCCCAATGGTCAAGCCAGGTGCTCATCGAGGTCTCCCGGCAAGGTGATCTGGTAGGTCGGATGCAGGCGTCCGCCGCGCAGATGTGCAACGCCACGAAAATGTCCAGTGCCTGCCGCGACAGATAGACCACGTGCGGGATTGCGCCCCTTCATGCGCGGCTTCGGAATCGTCCAGGTCGCGTGCTCGAAGTCGGTCTCGCTCCAGGTGGCCTCGATCAGTTCGCTCTTGCGCACCAGGGTCAGCAGGACCATGCGCAGCGCCAGGCGGATCGTCGGGTAGGTCGCGATGAACTCTAACTGGTGGAACGCCAGCCGAATCTCGGTCGGCGACAGCGCCCGGTCTTTCGGCACGAAGGTGGCGATCGAGGCCGCCGCCACGTCGTTGGCCGGGTTGTCCACCCTCTCCCCATGCAGGATGGAGAAGGCATAGACCTGCTTCACGATGTCGCGGACATGCACCGCAGTGGCAGGCGCCCCGCGCGCCTTCACCTTGTTGCACAAGGCCCGCAGGTCATCAGCGGTTATTTCGTTGAGCAGCCGGCTCCTGAACACCGGCAGGATGTCGCGGTCGACGACGTGCTTGCGCATCGCGCGCGTGCTGTCGGCCATCTTGGCGTCCGCCAGCCACTTGAGCGCCACATCGCCGAAGTTCTTGGCTGCGGTGAGCCAGCGCTTCTCACACTGCTTCTCCAGTGCCGGGGAACGGCCTGCAGCGACAGCCTTCTTGGCGTCGAGCAGCTTTTCGCGGGCCAGCGCCAGGGAGATGCCGCCAGGGCCATAGCGACCGATGGTCAGCGTCTCACGGCGCCCGTTGAGACGGTAATCGTAGCGGAAGGTGACGGTGCCGGCGGGCGATACCGTCACGTACATCCAATCCCGGTTTTAATCCTTATAAATAAATGACTTATGATTCATGTTGCGCAGGGCTGTGTCGGTAAGCATCGAGGTTTTTCCTCCTGTTCGTGACGGCTTTTACCGTCAGGGGCCAGGAGACCCGTCGATGCCCGGAAAGCCGCATGAAACAAGCTTTCCAAGGGAGCGTTTTACCGTCAAAGACCGGTTTGATCTCAATAGTAAACGGGAGGGTCTTAATCCGACCTCCGGTTCTTACCGTCAATCCGTTTTGCTGGCCGGCGATAGCCTCCGATAGCTGACGTGACGTATTCTATTATAAATCAATACGTTAAGTCAGTTTTTCCGATAGCTGGCGATAGTCCTCGAAGGACCTAAATTCACTCCCACTCGATCGTCGCCGGCGGCTTCCCGCTGATGTCGTACACCACCCTATTGATCCCCCGCACTTCATTGATGATGCGGTTGCTGACCTTGCCCAGCAGGCTATGCGGCAGTTCCGCCCAGTGCGCGGTCATGAAATCCTGCGTCTGCACGGCACGCAGCGCGACGACGTATTCGTAGGTGCGGCCGTCGCCCATGACGCCGACGCTCTTGACCGGCAGGAAGACGGCGAAGGCCTGGCTGGTCTTGTCGTACCAGTCGGCGGCGCGTAGTTCGTCGATGAAGATGGCATCGGCGCGGCGCAGCAGGTCGGCGTATTCCTGCTTGACTTCGCCGAGGATGCGCACGCCCAAGCCGGGGCCGGGGAAAGGATGGCGGTAGACCATGTCGTGCGGCAGGCCGAGGGCGACGCCGAGTTCGCGGACTTCGTCCTTGAACAGCTCGCGCAGCGGTTCGAGCAGCTTCAGGCCGAGGGTTTCGGGCAGGCCGCCGACGTTGTGGTGGCTCTTGATGGTGTGCGCCTTCTTGTTCTTGGCGCCGCCGGATTCGATCACATCGGGGTAGATGGTGCCCTGCGCCAGCCACTTCGCATTCGGCAGTTTCTTCGCTTCGGCCTGGAAGACTTCGACGAACTCGCGGCCGATGATCTTGCGCTTCTGCTCGGGGTCGGTGACGCCCTTCAGGTGGCCCATGAACTGTTCGGTGGCATCGACGTGCACGACCTTGGCGTGCAGGCGGCCGGCGAACATTTCCATGACCAGCTTGCCTTCGTTGAGGCGCAGCAGGCCGTGGTCGACGAACACGCAAGTGAGCTGGTCGCCGATGGCGCGGTGGATCAGCGCCGCCGCCACCGAGGAGTCGACGCCGCCCGACAGGCCGAGGATGACCTCCTCGTCGCCGACCTGTTCGCGGATCTTCTGCACCGCTTCTGCGATGTAGTCCGGCATGTTCCAGTCGTGGCCGCAGCCGCAGATATCGTGCACGAAGCGGGCGATCATTTCCTTGCCCTTGATCGTGTGCGTGACTTCGGGGTGGAACTGCACGCCGTAGAAGCCGCGCGCTTCGTCCGCCATCGCCGCGATCGGGGTGGAGTCGTTGCTGCCGATGACCTTGAAGCCCGGCGGCAGCTCGGTGACCTTGTCGCCGTGGCTCATCCAGACGTCGAGCAGGCCGTGGCCTTCGTCGTTGGTCCGGTCCTCGATGCCTGCGAACAGCTTCGAGTGGCCGCGCGCGCGCATCTCGGCATAGCCGAACTCGCGATGGCTCGAACTCTCGACCTTGCCGCCGAGCTGGCTGGCCATGGTCTGCATGCCGTAGCAGATGCCGAGCACCGGCACGCCGAGCTCGAACACCGCCTGCGGCGCGCGCCAGTCCTCGGCTTCGTACACCGAATTGGGGCCGCCGGACAGGATCACGCCGTGGGCGCCGAAGTTGCGCACGAAGTCGTCCGACACGTCGAAGGGATGAAGCTCACAGTACACCTGCTGCTCGCGCACGCGGCGGGCGATGAGCTGGGAGACCTGGGAGCCGAAGTCGAGGATGAGGATTTTCTGGTGGGCCATGGCGCGGAAAATGTCGAACGGCGGAAAAAGGAAAGGCGGCCTGTCGGCCGCCTGGGATATTTGAAACGGATCGATCAGCTGATCTGGTAGTTCGGCGCTTCCTTGGTGATCTGCACGTCGTGGACGTGGGATTCGCGCATGCCGGCCGAACTGATCTGCACGAACTGGGCGCGCTCGTGCATGGCCGGGATGTCGGCGCAGCCGAGATAGCCCATCGAGGCGCGCAGGCCGCCGATCAACTGGTGGATGACTGCGCCGACCGAGCCCTTGTAGGGCACGCGGCCTTCGATGCCTTCGGGCACCAGCTTGTCGATGTTGCCGGAGTTCTCGTCCTGGAAGTAGCGGTCGGCCGCGCCCTTCTCCATCGCGCCGAGCGAACCCATGCCGCGATAGGACTTGTACGAACGGCCCTGGAACAGCACCGTTTCGCCCGGCGCCTCTTCGGTGCCGGCGAACAGGCCGCCCAGCATCACGACGTTGGCGCCGGCGGCGATCGCCTTGGCGATGTCGCCCGAGAAGCGGATGCCGCCGTCGGCGATCATCGGCACGCCGGTACCGGCCAGCGCGTTGGCGACGTTGTCGACCGCGGTGATCTGCGGCACGCCGACGCCGGCGACGATGCGGGTGGTGCAGATCGAGCCGGGGCCGATGCCGACCTTGACGCCGTCCGCACCGGCATCGACCAGCGCCCGCGCCGCATCGGCGGTGGCGATGTTGCCGCCGACGACTTCGATGTGCGGGAAGGTCTTCTTGACCCAATTGACGCGGTCGAGCACGCCTTGCGAGTGGCCGTGGGCGGTATCGACGACGATCATGTCCACGCCGGCCTCGGCCAGGCGCTCGGCACGTTCTTCGGTACCCGCACCGACGCCGATCGCCGCGGCGACGCGCAGGCGGCCCTGCTCGTCCTTGGCCGCAAACGGGTGCTCGGTGGACTTCATCATGTCCTTGACCGTGATGAGGCCGCACAGCTCGCCGGCGTCGTTCAGCACCAGCACGCGCTCGAGGCGGTGCACACGCAGCAGTTCGCGTGCTTCTTCCAGGCTGGCGCCTTCGCGCACGGTGACCAGGCGGTCCTGCGGAGTCATGATCTTCGACACGAGCTGGTCGAGATTGGTCTCGAAGCGGGTGTCGCGGTTGGTGACGATGCCGACGACCTTGCCGCCCTCGACGACCGGCACGCCGGAAAAACGATTCTGCCGCTGCAGCGCGACCACCTCGCCGACCGTCATCGTCGGCGGAATGGTGATCGGATCCTTCAGAATGCCGGACTCGTGGCGCTTGACCTTATGCACTTCCGCCGCCTGCTCGGCCGGCGTGAGGTTCTTGTGCACGACGCCGATACCGCCTTCCTGCGCGAGCGCGATCGCCAGGCGGCTTTCGGTGACGGTATCCATGGCGGCGGACACGAGCGGGATATTGAGACGGATGCGCCGGGTGATCTGGCTCTGCAGACTCACATCGCGCGGGAGAACCGTGGAGTGGGCGGGAACTAGAAGGACGTCATCGAACGTCAGCGCCTTCTGAATCACTCGCATGGCTTTTATCCTTTCGACCAAATCCGTATTATACAGAGGCCCCTCGCAGCATGTAAGCCATGCCTTCCGGAGTCCTTGAATGATTCGTCCCGCATTTCTCGTTCTCGCCGTGCTGACCGCGCTGCCCGCAGCCGCGGAAATCTACAGCTGGAAGGACAAGGAGGGGCGGACACATTATTCGGACATCCCTCCTCCCAGTGGCCAGGTCAAGACCCTGCGCGGCGCCCCGCCCCCTGCCCCCGCTCCGCAGGCCGAAGACGGGGAAACGGGGCAACCCGCGGCCGGACAACAGGCCACCGACGCAGACGCTGCCTTCCGTCAGCGCCGTGCAGCAGAGGCGGAGGCCGCCGCCAAGGTGGCACAAGGCACAGCCGACGAGGCCGAACGCCAGCGCTTCTGTACTGACGCGCGCAATCAGTTGGGCGCACTCGATTCAGGACAACGGATCGCACGCATGAATGCCGCTGGCGAGCGCGAGTTCATCGATGACGCCACCCGTGCGGCCGAGTCGGAACGCCTGCGTCAGCAGATCGAACAGCACTGCAGCTGAAGAAAAAAGCCGCGGAGTGCCGGCGCCCGGCGCAGCAACGCCTGGCGCGCAACCTCCCGATGATTCAGGAGGCTGCGATTTCGGACTTTTCTTCCGCCGGACCGCCGCCCTTCGTCATCACCTTGCCTTCTTCCGCCCGTTTCTTGCGTACCGCCTTGGGGTCGGCAACCAGGGGCCGGTAGATCTCGACCCGGTCACGGTCGCGCAGCACCGTGTCGGCTTTGGCGAGCTTGCCGAAGATGCCGAGCTTGTTGCGCTTGTCCAGTTCGATGTCGGGATACTTCAGCAGCACGCCCGAAGCCTCCACCGCATTGCGCACGGTGGCACCTTCTTCCAGCCGCAGCTCGATCAGCTCCTGCTGCTGCGGCAGGGCGTAGGCCACTTCGACGCGGATCGTCGCCATGCTCAGGCCCGCGGATAGACCTGGGCCGCGCGCTTCACGAAGGAATCGACGAAGGTATTGGCGATGTGGTTGAAGACCGGCCCCAGCACCTTCTCCAGCAGCTTGCTGGAAAACTGGTAGCGCAGGCTGAATTCGACCTTGCACGCGGTATCGCCGAGCGGCGTGAAGCGCCATTGCCCGTCCAGGTGGGTGAAGGGGCCGTCGGTCAGGCGCAGGTCCATTTCGGTCGGCCAGCGCTTGGTGTTCTCGGTGCTGAAATGCGCCTTGATGCCGTGGTAGTTGATGTGCAGCGTCGCCGCGGTGACGGTGTCGGTGCGCTGATGCACGTCTGCACCGCCGCACCAGGGCAGGAACTGCGGGTAGTCTTCGCACCGGTCGACGAGTTCGAACATCTGCGCGGGCGTGAATTCGATCAGAACGAGCTTCTTGACGTCGGCCATGAACAACCTGGAGCGGGGCACGGTGCGAAACGGGCAGCGCCGTGCTGTTAAAATGCGCGATTCTACCGCATGCGGACCAGCCCGTTGGCCGCGCACCGCATCGGCGCGACGCCGCCCAAGGATCATCGAGCAATGAGCATCATCGAAAACCGCAAGGCCTTCCACGATTTCTTCATCGAAGAAAAGCACGAGGCCGGCATCGTCCTCGAAGGCTGGGAAGTCAAGGCGATCCGGGCCGGGCGGGCGAACATCAAGGAATCCTACGTCATCATCCGCAACGAGGAGATCTTCCTGTTCGGCATGCACATCGCGCCGCTCACCACCGCGTCGAGCCACGTCCGCCACGACCCGGTGCGCACCCGCAAGCTGCTGCTGCACAAGAAGGAGATCGCCCGCCTGATCGGCAAGGTCGAGCGCGCCGGCTTCGCCCTGGTGCCGCTCGACCTGCACTACGTCAAGGGCCGCATCAAGCTCGAAATCGGCCTCGCCAAGGGCAAGAAGCTGCACGACAAGCGCGAGGACGAAAAGAAGAAGGACTGGGACCGCGAGAAGCAGCGCCTGATGCGCACGCAGATGTGAGCCTCGGGGTCAGCCCGCCTCAGGAGCTGCACGACAGCATCGAGCATCCCGCCTTGTGGCGCGCCCAGTCCGGCCGGCGCTCAGCATAGGCCTCCCGCCCCGGCTGCTCCACATACGGCCGGCGCAGCACATCGAGCAGTTCCGCGATACCGCTCGCATCACCCTGCTCCGCCCGGTCGATGACCTGCTGTGCCAGATAGTTGCGCGGCACGTAGAGCGGATTGACCGCATCCATGCGCGCCTTGCGCAACGCCGGCGGCACACCTTCCTCGCGCAGCCGTGCCGCGTAGCGCTCGAGCCAGGCCTGGAATGCCTCGGCCACACCGGCCCGGCGTTCTTCGCTGTAGGACACGTCTCCGAACAATTCGCCGGTATGCGCCCGATCGGGACGCTCCGCATCCAGCCCGGCCAGGCGCCGGAAGAAAAGCGTCATGTCCATCTCGCCAGCCTGCAGGATGCGATGGAGTTCCGCCACCAGCGCCCCGTCTTCGCCTTCCTCCCCGCCCTTCCCTTCGCGCCAGGTTTCGAGACCGAGCTTCTGCTGCGTCATGCGGGAGTTCTCTGCCTCGTGGACGTCGGCATACATCGCCAGCGCCCGCTCCAGCGGCTCGACCTGCTGGATCACCGGATATACCGCATTCGCCAGCTGCCACAGGTTCCACTGGGCGATGCGCGGCTGATGGCCGAAACGGTAGCGCCGCCCGCCGGCGTCGGTGGTATTGGGCGTCCAGTCGGGATCGAAGTCGTCGATCCAGCCGTAGGGGCCGTAGTCGATCGTCAGCCCCAGGATGGACATGTTGTCGGTGTTCATCACGCCATGGACGAAACCGACCCGCATCCAGTGCGCCATCAGCACCGCCGTGCGCCGGCACACTTCCTCGAACCAGCGCAGCCGGCGCTCCGCCGGATCGGGTTCGGCCGCGGCCAGTTCGGGAAAATCACGGTCGATGGTGAAATCGATCAACTGCCGCAGCACTTCTTCCTCGCCGCGCGAGGCAAAGATCTCGAAATTGCCGAAGCGGATGAAGGACGGCGCCACCCGGCACACCACCGCACCCGGCTCGGGGCGCGGATGGCCGTCGTAGAACATGTCGCGCACGACCTGCTCGCCGGTCGCCACCAAGCTCAAGGCGCGCGTCGTCGGCACCCCCAGGTGGTGCATCGCCTCGCTGCAGATGAACTCGCGGATCGACGAGCGCAGCACCGCCCGCCCGTCCGCCCGGCGCGAATACGGCGTCGGCCCTGCCCCCTTCAGTTGCAGTTCCCAGCGCTGCCCCTGCGGGCTGATCGACTCGCCCAGCGTGATCGCCCTGCCGTCGCCCAACTGCCCCGCCCAGTTGCCGAACTGATGGCCGCCGTAACAGGCCGCGTACGGCTCCATGCCCGGCAGCAAAACATTGCCGCCGAAGATTTCGGCAAAAGCAGGACCGCGCACGTCCGCCTCGTTCAGCCCGAGCAGCTCCGCCACCTCCGGCGCCCAGGCCAGCAGCCGCGGCGCCCGCACCGGCGTCGGCTCCACCCGCGAGTAGCAGGCGCCATGCACCTGCCGCACATGCCGACCATCCACGGGATCACCCGGCAGTTCGTGCACGAAGCGATTGTCGAAACGAAGTTCTCGCATGAGGCCATCCATCCAAGGGTTTTTCAGATCAGCAGGCCAGCACCGACGCTGACCGGAGTGCGGGGTATTCCTGAAGTGGGCGAGGACTGTCCGAGCCCGCAGGGTGAGTTCCGCAGCCCACGGAAGGAATACCCCGCGCTCCGGTCAAACAGGGCACCTACCGTTCATAACAACTCCGACATCCGCGCGGGATATTCGCTCCAGCTGAGACAGAACTCGCCCTCCGGGCTCGGACAGTCCTCGCAGTTTCCGCGAATACCCCGCACGGCTGTCAGCGCCGTTCGTTCCCGCAGGCTGCCAAAAACGAAATATCACCCACGCCGCGGATCGAACGCATCCCGCACCACGTCCGCAAACAGGTTCGCCGCCAGCACCAGCACGAACATGAACACGAACGCCGCCGCCAGCGACCACCACACCATCGGCTCGCGCGCCAGCTCGGCCCGCGCCAGGTTGATCATGGTGCCGAAGCTGATCGTCGTCGGATCGACGCCGATGCCGACGTAGGACAGCACCGCCTCCGCCAGCACCAGCCCGGAAAAATCCATCACCAGCGAAATCAGCACGATGTGCATCACGTTCGGCAGGATGTGGCGGCGCAGGATCGCCGCCGTGCCGACACCGAAAGCCCTCGCCGCCTGAACGTACTCCAGCTCGCGCAGCTTCAGCGTCTCGCCGCGCAGCAGGCGCGCCAGCCCGGTCCAGCTCGTGATGCCGAGGATGAAGCACAGCGCCAGCAGGCGCGCATCCGAACGCTCGGCCGCGGTGTCGAACCACTGCGGATGGGTGTCGATGACCACCTGCATCATCAGCACCGCCGCCGCGATCAGCAGCACGCCGGGAATCGCGTTCAGCACGGTATACACATACTGCACCGCGTCATCCACCCAGCCGCCGAGATAGCCCGCGGCAATGCCCAGCGCCACCGCGAAAGGCATCATCACCAGCGTCGTGATCGTGCCGATCACCAGCGCGGTGCGCACGCTCTTCAAGGACAGATAAAGCACGTCCTGGCCGACCTTGTCGGTGCCCAGCACGTGGTACAGCGGAGTCAGTTCGAGGCACACACCGACGATCAGCAGGATGACCGCCAGCGTCACCAGCGCCGCCCGCCAGGCCAGCACGGTGTGGCCGGTCAGCATCGCCAGCGCCACCTGCCCCCAGCCCAGGCCGCTGCCCTGCCACACGATGGTGGCGAGCACGACGAAGCACAGCAGCCAGGCCGCCGCCGCCAGCCCGGCGCCGCTGGCGACACGCGCCGCGACGTCGGCGGCGCGTTCGCCCTCCGGCTCCTGCAGGTGGGCCGCACCATGCACCAGGCGCGGATAGTCGCGCACCTGGCGGCCGTCCGGCAGTTCCATCGCCTCGCGCTGGTAGAGCTGCCAGGCGAAAGGCGCGGAATAGGTTTTCTCGGTCTGCGCGCGCAGGGGTTCCAGCAAAGCATCCAGTACCGACAGCACTTCGGTGGAATACACCGGCCCAGGCTGCCCGCCTGCTGCGGCAGATTCGGCTCCCGTCGCGACTTCGGCAGCGTCTGCGGCCTTGGTGTCGTTCCCGGCCTCGGTTCGGGCAGCCGATGCCTCGGCCTGCGCCGCCGGCAGCAGCGGCCGGTAGTGCAGGCTGTCGAGCACTCCGACCAAGACGAAGGCGAGCAGCACCATCGCCGCCGCCATGCCGGTCGGGCGCTTGCCGACCTTGCGCCAGGCCGCGCGCAGCGGCTCGTCGCCGCGCACGTGGACGATCGCGAGCAGCGCCACCGCCAGCAGCACGAACAGCAGCAGGTCGGTCCATAACAACACGGGCTGGAAGCTCATCGGCGCGCTCATTCCAGCCTCACCCGCGGATCGACCAGCGTGTAGGAGATGTCGGTCAGGATCAGGCCGATGATGTAGAGCACCGAGCCGATGAACACCATCGCCCTGACCACGGCGAAGTCCTGCGCATTGATCGCATCGATGGTGTAGCTGCCAAGGCCCGGAATGGCGAAGAAGGATTCCACCAGCAGGCTGCCCATGAACAGCAGCGGAATCACCACCACCACGCCGGTCAGGATCGGGATCAGCGCGTTGCGCAGCACGTGGCGGAACAGCACCGCCAGTTCGGACAGGCCCTTGGCGCGCGCGGTGCGCACGTAGTCCCTGGAAATCTCCTCGAGGAAGATCGTCCGGTACCAACGCACCGAGGAGCCGATGCCGGCCAGCACGCTGATCAGCACCGGCAGCATCAGGAAACGCGTCGCATCCAGCCCCGGCGCGTAGCCGGAGATCGGCACCAGCGCCCACAGCTTGGACACCAGCCACTGGCCGCCGATGATGTAGAACAGGCTGGAGATCGACATCATCGCCACGCAGATCACCACGCCCCAGAAATCCAGGTAGGTGGCGCGGAAGAACACCAGCAGCAGCGCCAGGCTGATCGACGCGAACAAACTCAGTACGAAGGTCGGCAGCGCGATCGCCAGCGACGGCCCCATGCGGTCGCGGATCTCCTGGCCGATGTCGCGGCCGTCGTCGGCACGGCCGAATTCGAGCGCGAACATCCGCAGCGACTTGTCGAAGAAGATCGTATCGGTGAAGCGCGCGCTGCCTTCGGCATCGGCATTGACGAACATCGGCTTGTCGTAGCCCCGGTCGGCCTTCCAGCGCTCGATCGCCTCCGGTGTGGCACGTTTGACGCCGATGTGCATGCGCGCCATGTCGTCCGGCGAATTGACGACGAAGAACAGCACGAAGGTCAGCAAGTTGACACCGATCAGGATCGGGATCGCGTAGAGCGCGCGGCGGACGAGATAGGCCAGCATCAGCGCTTCTCCCCCGTCTTGTCCGGCACCGCGGTGGCGACTTCGCGCCGGCGCCAGTGCAGCACCGCCGGCGAGACCATCGCCAGCAGCAGCAGCGCCACCAGCGCCAGCGGCCACAGCACCGGTTCGTTCCATTCCGCCCTGGCGGCGGCGCGGCGCTCGATATCGAGCCTCAGGTACTTGATGTTGTCGCGCACCATCGCACCGGTCTTGCGGTTGCTCACCCAGCCATGCTGCAGCGAATAGGTCTTGGGATGGAAGGCGAACACCCAGGGCGCGTCGTGCTGCAGCATCGCCACCATGCGGTCGATCACCTGCTGCCGCGCAGGGCCGTCGGGCATCGCCTTCATGCGCTCGAACAAGGCGTCGTATTCAGGGTTCTCGTAGTTGGCCGCATTCTGGCCGCTGAATTTCACCTTGCCCTGCGGGCCATGCAGCAGGAACAGCAGGTTCTCCGGGTCGGGGTAATCCGCATTCCAGGCAAGGAAGAAGAGCTGGGCATTGCCTTGCCTGATCTTGTCCTGGAAGCGGTTCCAGTCGGTCGGACGGACGACGAACTGCACGCCCAGCGAGCGGAACTGCTTGGCCAGCCAGTCCGAACGCGTCTTGTCGCCCAGGCCGCCCGGCGTGGTGTCGAGGTTCACCACCAGCGGTTCGCCGGTGCGCGCATTGCGGCCGTTCGGCCAGCCCGCTTCGGCCAGCAGGCGGCGGGCTTCGTCCAGGCTGCGCCGCACCGGCCTGCCGTTCTCGTCGTCGCCCTGCCATTCATAAACGACCGGGTTGATGCCTTCGCGGCCTTCGCGCGCACCGAAGATGCCAGGCGGAATCGGACTCATGCCCGGCAGGCCGCGGCCGTTGAGGAAGATCGAGACGAACTCCTCCATGTCGAGCGCGATCGAGATCGCCTGCCGCAGCTTGCGCGCCTGCTCGCGGCTCTCCCGCGATCCAGCCCCCTTCTCTTTCGCCCCGCCACCTGGGCCGGCCGCACCTGAGCCGGCCGCACCGACCAAGGGATCGAGCATGTTGAAGCCGAGGTAGAAGATCGACGGCGCCACCGAAGTCAGCAGGCTGATTCCTCTCGCTTCCATCTCGTCCGACAGCGCCACGTCGCCCTGGCTGGTCATCGTCACCGCCTGGTCGAAGTTGTCGGATGACACGCCCGAGGCGTCGTAATAGCCCTGCAGGAACTTGTTCCAGTACGGAATGCCTTCGCGTTCGCGCGAGAACACCACGCGGTCGATGAAAGGCATGGTCTTGCCGCAGTCGGCCAGCAGTCCCGCCTCTTCATCATCCGGCTCGCCTTCGCAGGGATAAGCCTCGCCGCGGAAATTCGGGTTGCGCGCCAGCACCATGCGCGCGTTCGGGTTGTTCTCGGCCAGCATGTAGGGGCCGGTGCCGACCGGCCACCAGTCCAGCGTCAGGTTGCGCTCGGCCATGCCGGGCTGGGCGAAAAAGCGGTCGACCTCCGGCGGCACCGGACTGAAGAAAGGCATCGTCAGCCAGTACATGAACTGCGGATAGGCGCCCTGCAGCGTGATGCGGTAGGTGTGGCGATCGACCATCTCGACGCCCGGCAGCTCGAAACGCTCCAGGTCCAGCGCACTGCCTCCCTGCTCCGCCGCGGCCTTCTGTGCAGCCACCAGCTGCTCATGCAGGGTTTTCAGGCCGGGAATGTACTCGGCCATCAGCTCGAAGATCGGTGAATGCAGGCCCGGATGGGCAAGCCGCTTGATCTGGTGCACATAGTCCGCCGCCAGCAGTTCCCGCGTGCCGGTCTCCCCGAAATCGCCCAGGCCGCGGACGCCGCGCAGATCGTCCGCCGTGAGGCCGAGATAGCGTGGCGTCCCATCCTCATTCAGGGCGAAGGCCGGGTGCGGCTGATAGAGGATGCCCTCCTTGATGCGGATCTCGACCACCGTGCGTGCCACCTTCGCTGCGTCCGCGGCGGCAGGCAATTCACGCCCGGCCTGATCGTAGCGCCGCACGCCAGGCATTTCCGCAGCAGTGGCAGGCTCCAGCACATATGGACGTTTCAGGTAGTGGTACTGCAGCGGAGGCTCGACGATCTGGTACAGGAAGGCAGCTTCGTCCTCGCTGTAGGACTGTACCGGATCGAGATGCTTGGGGCGCTCGGTGAAGGCGGTATAGAAGATGTTCCCGCCGCGTTCGGCGCCCGGATAAGGATCGTTCAGCCCTCCCGAGCAGCCCAGCAACACCAGCGCGCCAGCGGCCGCCATGCTCCGTGCGAAGGCATGGCGAAACAGGCGGAGCGGAATGGCGCACAAGGACGACCGCACGGAAGGAACCGGGAGACGGGGCACGGGCAGACGGTGAAATCAGGACAGCCGCGATTCTGGCAGGTTTTGCCGGCCATCGCAGCGCCCGGAGCCACTCCGGCCATCTGGCCCGGTTTCCACTGCTTCCATCACCTGCGCCAATGGCCCCATCCAAATTGCAAGGGCGACAGAACGCTGTCGCCATCAGGGTTTTCGCTATAATTGAACGCTTGTCATTCGGAGTGGGATCAATGGCTTTCCTTGCCGGCAAACGAATCCTGATCACCGGCCTGCTCAGCAACCGTTCGATTGCCTACGGCATTGCCAAGGCGATGCACCGGGAAGGGGCTGAACTCGCGTTTACCTACCAGAATGAACGTTTCCAGGAACGGGTCACCAAGATGGCGGCCGATTTCGGCAGCAGCCTGCTGTTCCCGCTCGACGTCCAGGACGATGCGCAGATCACCGGCCTGTTCGAACAGCTCGGCCTGCACTGGGACAGCCTCGACGGCCTGGTGCATTCCATTGCCTACGCGCCCAGCGACTGTCTCGAAGGCGATTTCCTCGACGGCCTGTCGCGCGAGGCCTTCCGCCTTTCGCAGGAAGTCAGCGCCTACAGTTTCCCGGCGCTGGCCAAGGCCGCCCGGCCGCTGATGAAGGGCCGCAACGGCGCGCTGCTGACGCTGTCCTATCTCGGCGCCGAGCGCACCATGCCCAACTACAACATCATGGGCCTGGCCAAGGCCAGCCTCGAAGCCTCGGTGCGCTACCTGGCCGTCACCCTCGGTCCGGAAGGCACCCGGGTCAATGCCGTGTCCGCCGGCCCGATCAAGACGCTGGCGGCCTCGGGCATCGGCAGCTTCGGCAAGCTGCTCGCCTTCAACGAGCACAACGCCCCGCTGCGCCGCAGCATCAGCATCGAAGAAGTCGGCAACGCCGCCGCCTTCCTCTGTTCGGACCTCGCCAGCGGCATCACTGGCGAGGTCATGTACGTTGACGGCGGCTTCAACATCACCGCGCTGGGCAATCCGGAACCGATGGCCTGAATCATCCTTGCCGGCTTCCAAAGCAGAAAGGCCCCGCGGGGCCTTTCTGCTTGATGGGCTCACGGCCCGGCGCCGCGATCATTGCTGGGCTTGCGGCGCCAGCTTGACCTGGACTTCGTAGCGCTTGCGCAGTTCGGCGATGAAAGCGGCGAAATCGCGCTCGGCCAATACTTGCCCGTACTGCTCGGCCACGGCCTTGACCCGCTCGTCACCGTCGGTGATCTGCGGACGTTCGACCGCCTCGATGCGATAGATCACGTAGTCGCCATTAGGCTGTGCCAGGCCGACATGGGCCGGCAGTTTGGCCGTCGGCGCAGAGAATACCGCCTGCATCGCTTGACCGGGCAGGCCAGGCGCAGCCCGCTGCAGCTTTCGCACGGCACCGAAACTACCCTCGACCGGTTCGCCCTTGTCGAGCGCGGCCAGCATCGCACCACCCCGCTCCTGGGCACGCTTTGCGCCTGCCTCGCGGCGCAGTTCAGCCGCGACCTGGTCGCGCACCTCATTCAGCGGCGGCTGTACCGCGGCTTCGAAAGCCTTCACCCGCGCAGCGACCAGGGTATTCTGGGCCACTTCGGTCGCCTCGGTATTGCGGGCATTCACCACCGCATCATCGGCGAACAAGGCATCGAGCAGGCGCTCGTTGCCATAGCCTCCCACGTTGCCGCCATTGCGCGAAATCCAGTCGGTGCTGCGGATCTCGAGCTTCAGCGCCTCGGCGACCGGAGCCAGGCTGTCCGGCTGCTCGTAAACCATGTTGGCGAACTGCTCGGCCTGCTCGGCAAACAGCTTGCTCGCGGCCTGGCTGCGCAGTTCGGCTTCGATTTCGCCACGAACCTCGTCGAACGGCCGCGTGGACGCCGGCTTGACGGCAGTGACCTGAATGACATGGACGCCGAAGTCGCTGCGCACCGGCTCGCCGATCTCGTCCTTCTGCTGCGAGAACGCAGCGTCCTCGAACGCCCCGACCATCACGCCACGGCCGAAGAACCCCAGATCGCCGCCGCGCGCGGCAGAGCCGCTGTCCTTCGATTTTTCCTTCGCCAGTTCCGCGAAAGCCGAGGGATTCCTGCGCAACTGCTCGACAATCGCCCGCGCTTCGTTCATCACCCGCTCGACTTCCGCAGCATCGGCATCGGCCGCAAGCTCGAGCAGGATGTGACGTGCCTGGCGCTCCTCGGCCGCACCGAAGCGCTCGGGGTTGCCATCGTAGAAAGCCCTGACCTCATCGGCGCTGATACTGACCTGCTTCTCCGCAGCCTCGCGATCGAACACCACGTACTCCGCCTGCAGGCGCGCCGGACGCTGGAATCGTGCAGCATTGGCCTCATACCAGGCGCCGATCTCGGCATCGCTGACCTGGAGGTCGGCAGCCAGGCTGGCGCCCGACAGCTGCAATTCGCTGACGGTGCGCTCCTCGAGCTGGGCTGCGAGGAAGCGGCGGGCCGACGACAGCGGCGCGAAGCCGGCATCGCCGACGGCCATCGAAACATGCTGGATGCGGACATCCTGCGCAAGGCCGGCTTCGAACATCGCCGGGCTCATGCCCTGGGCGCGCAGCAGCGTTTCGTAGCGCTCGAGCGAAAAACGGCCGTTCTCCTGGAAGGAAGGCACGGCGGCGATGGTCTCCTGCAGTTCCTGCGCGGTGACGCTGAAGCGATTGTCCGACGCATACAGAGCCAGCACGCGACGATTGATGAGGTTGTCCAGCACCGAGCGGCGCAGCGCTTCCGATTCGAGCAGAGCGCGATCGACTTCGCCGCCGGCGGTTGCACGGAGGCGATCCTGCTGCTCGCGCAACGCCTGCTCGAATTCGAGCGAGCCGATCGGCCTGCCGGCCACGACCGCGACCTCGTTTCCGCCCGGCGCATCGCTGAAATAGGCATCCATGCCGAAGAATGCGAACGGCACGACAAGGATGGCCAGAATGATTTGCGCAATGCGCTTGTTGTTGCGTACAGCCTCGAACATCTCGATTTCCGTGGAAAGCCAGGGGATTTGAAGAAACAGGAAGCCGGCAGTTTATCGCATCCCGGGAAAAATCGGCCTTCCGAACGGCACAAGCGTGTCGCACTACTCGAAATGAATGGCCGGCAGCCACTAAACTGGCGGCATGCAAACGCGCACGCATTTCCGCCGTCCGGGCCTGCTGGCCATGATCGCCCTCGGTTACGCCGTGACAGGCTGGCTTTCCCTCAAGCTTGCTGTTCCGCCCGATATCGCATCACCGGCGTTTCCGCCCGCAGGCATCGCCCTGTCCGCCCTGATAATCTATGGTTTCGGCGTCTGGCCTGCCGTCTTCGCCGGCGCCTTCGCGGTCGAGCTGATGGCCGAGCAGATGCTGCTCAACGGTGGCGCGGACATCTCCCCGGTCATGCAATGCATGCTGGCGGCAGCCGTGACGCTGCAGGCTGTCGCAGGCGCGTGGCTGGCACAGAAGACGATCGGTTTCCCCAACCGCCTCGATTCTCCCCGCCCGATCGTGCGCTTCATCGTCGTCGTCGCCCCGCTCACGGCCGTGCTGGCGCCGACGCTCGCCATACCCATGCTCCAGGCCAGTGGACAGCTGGCCGTGCCGGACTGGTTCTTCAGCTGGTGGAGCTGGTGGCTCGGCGACACCATCGGCATCATCGTCGCCGCGCCGCTGATGTTCGCCTTCTTCGGCCGGCCGGCGAGCGACTGGCGCGGCCGCCGGGTCGGTGTGGCCGTCCCGTTCATCGTCGCCCTCGTCATCCTCGGCCTCGCATTCCGCTACGTCACGGCCTGGGAGAGCATGCGCCTGGAGGCCCAGTTCGAACGCGACACCACGCATATCGCCAGCCAGATCAGCAAGCGGCTCGACGCCCAGCTCGACATGCTCCTCGCCCTCAAGGGGCTGGTGAGTGCGCAAGAAACGCTGAGCCGCGAGACTTTCCGCGATTTCGTCTCGCCCTGGTTGACGCGCTATCCGGGCACACACAACTTCACCTGGAACCCCATGGTCCGGGACGCAGAGCGGGCCTCGTTCGAACGTGCCGCCAGCAGCCCCGGGCAGCCCGCCTTCCACATTCTCGACCGCGATGCCGGCGGCAATACCTTCGCGTCCCCTCGGTCGGATGAATATTTTCCGATCATCTACGTGGAGCCGTTCGCACAAAACCTGAGCACGCTCGGCATCAATGCCTTGTCGCTGCCGCCGACCGCCCGGGCGGTCCACGAAGCGCGCCAGACCGGCCAGCCGGTCGTGAGCGGGGCCTTCAGCCTGATGCGGGAAAGCGAACATCAGAACGGCGTCGTGATCTATCTCGCCAGCGAGCAGGCAAAGTACGCCCCCGCCGCTCATGCAGGCAGCCCGGCGGGCATGATCTCCGCAGCGTTCCGCATGGACGACGCCCTGGCCAGCGTGCGCAGCAGCGCCGGCGCGATCGGCATCGAGCTGTGCATGCTGGATAACGGCACAGGCGGCCCGCCCGTCAGGCTCAGCGGACCACCGGCCTGCGACACCGGCGAGTGGATCGCAGGGCATCTGACGCGGACGATCGAGCTGCCCTTCGCCAGCCGGCCATGGGAGCTGCGCCTGCGTATCGACGACGCCTATCTGGAAGCCCAGCGCAGCTGGGTTGCATGGGGCACGGTGGCCATCGGACTCTTCTGTGTCGGCCTGCTCGGCATCTTCCTGCTGCTCACCACCGGCAACACGCGACGGATCGCCTCGCTGGTCGAGAGCCGTACCCGCGAACTCGAAGCCACCACGGCCTCCCTCTACGACAAGCAGACCGCGCTTGCCGAAGCCATGCGCATCGCTCGCATGGGCAGTTGGGAAACCCTCAGCAGCCGCGACGGATTGCGCTGCTCGCACGAACTCCACTCCTTGCTCGGCTGCAACCCGAACACGCTGCATTCGCTGGACGACATCCTGGCCGCACTCCATCCCGACGACCGCCCCCTGCTCGAAACCCGTTTCGAGCAGTTCTTGAAGACAGCCGGAGAAACGACCCTGGAATGCCGGACGGGCACGGTGCCACCTGCGATCCTGCAGTTCCGCATCGAAAGCGAATGGCGCGGGGGCATGCTGGCCCGCCTGCGCGGCACCGTCCAGGACGTGACCGCCGCACGCGAAGCCGACGCCCATATCCATTTCCTCGCCCACTACGACCCGCTGACCGGCCTGCCCAACCGCAGCGCCTGGGCCACACATGCACGGGACGCCCTGGCCTCGGCCGAGCGCCACGGGGACCGCATGGCGGTGCTGTTCCTCGATCTCGACAACTTCAAGACCATCAATGACTCGCTCGGCCACACCATCGGCGACAGCCTTCTCGCCACGCTGGCCGGCAGGCTGAACAGCTGCATGCGTGGCGAAGACCGGCTCGCCCGCCTGGGCGGCGACGAGTTCGTTGCGCTGCTGCCCAGGCTGAATCATGCCGAGGACGCCGCAGCCGTCGCACGCAAGATTCTCGATGTGCTGGGCGAGGCCATCGTCATCAATGAATACGAGCTGCGGCCGTCGATGAGCATCGGCATCGCCATCTATCCCGAGGACGGCAGCAGCATCGACGTGCTGCTGAAGCATGCGGACACCGCGATGTACGGCGCCAAGGCCGCCGGCCGCAACAATTACCAGTTCTTCGTGCCGGAGATGAACCGGCAGGCCATCGAACGCCTGAAGCTGGAAAACGCCTTGCGCCGAGCGATCGGGAAAGGGGAACTGGCGCTGCACTACCAGCCCCAGATCGACACCGCCAGCGGACATGTCGTCGGCTGCGAGGCGCTGCTGCGCTGGCGGCACCCGGAGCGCGGCATGGTGCCTCCCGCGGTTTTCATTCCGGTTGCCGAAGACTCCGGCATGATCGTACCGATCGGCGAATGGGTGCTGCGTGAAGCCTGCCGGCAGCAGGCTGAATGGAGCCAGCAAGGCCTCGGCGCACTGACGGTCGCCATCAACATCTCCGCGCTGCAGTTCCAGCGCAGCAACTTCGTCGCCACCGTCGAGGCGATTCTCGCCGAAACCGGCGCAAATCCGCTCGCGATTGAACTCGAGATCACCGAGAGCGCGCTGATGGATCCAGGCTCTGCCCTCTCTGAACGTCTCGAGCAGTTGGTCGACCTCGGGTTGACGCTCGCGCTCGACGACTTCGGCACCGGCTATTCCTGCCTCGCCTACCTCAAGCGCCTGCCGCTGAAGCAGCTGAAGATCGACCGCTCCTTCATTGCCGATCTGCCGGGCGACCCCGAAGACGCTGCAGTCGCGACGGCAGCGCTGTCACTTGCCCGCGCACTCGGCATGGACGTCGTCGCCGAGGGGGTGGAAACCGCCGAGCAGCGCGCCTTCCTCACCGAGCGGGAATGCACGCGAATGCAGGGCTACCTGTTCTCCCGGCCGCTGGATGCCGCCGCCTTCACGGAATGGGTCCGGATCATGGCCCACGCCTGAACGCCCCCATGGGCGTCAGGCATGGGTACCGGGCCAGGATCAGGATTTCTCGAACAGCAGCTTGCCGTCCCGCGCATCGACCTTTACGCGATCCTTGGCGGCGAAGCGTCCTTCGAGAATCGCCTTCGCCAGCGGGTTCTCGATGCGCTCCTGGATCGCCCGCTTAAGCGGCCGCGCGCCGAACACCGGGTCGAAGCCTGCCTCGGCCAGTTCGGCCAGCGCTGCATCCGTGACCTCCAGTTCCATGTCCAGCCGCGCCAGGCGCCGCTGCAGGTACTGCAGCTGGATTTTCGCGATGCCGGCGATGTGCTTCTCGTCCAGGGCGTGGAACACCACGACTTCGTCGATCCGGTTGATGAACTCGGGGCGGAAGTAGGTCTTGACCTCGGCCATCACCGCGAGCTTGATCACGCCGTAGTCGTCGCCGGCCATGGCCTGGATCATCTGGCTGCCGAGGTTGGAGGTCATCACGATCACGGTGTTCTTGAAGTCCACCGTGCGGCCCTGGCCGTCGGTCATGCGGCCGTCGTCGAGCACCTGCAGCAGCACGTTGAACACGTCCGGATGGGCCTTCTCGACCTCGTCGAACAGGATCACGCTGTAGGGCTTGCGCCGCACCTGCTCGGTCAGGTAGCCGCCTTCCTCGTAGCCGACGTAGCCCGGCGGCGCGCCGATCAGGCGGGCCACCGAGTGCTTCTCCATGAACTCGCTCATGTCGATGCGGATCAGGTGCTCTTCCGAATCGAACAGGAAGCTCGCCAGCGTCTTGCACAGCTCGGTCTTGCCGACGCCGGTGGGGCCGAGGAACAGGAAGGAGCCATAAGGACGGTTCTCGTCCGCCAGGCCCGCACGCGAGCGGCGGATGGCGTCCGCCACCAGGCGCACGGCCTCGTCCTGGCCGACCACGCGCTCGTGCAGCTTGTCCTCCATGTGCAGCAGCTTCTCGCGCTCGCCCTGCATCATCTTGCTGACCGGAATGCCGGTGGCGCGCGACACCACCTCGGCGATTTCCTCGGTGCCGACCTGGGTGCGCAGCAGCTTGTTCGGCGTGCCGCCGTCGCCAGCCTGCTCCGCCATCTTCAACTGCGCTTCGAGCTGGGGCAGCTTGCCGTACTGCAGCTCCGCGACCTTGTCGAGCTGGCCCTTGCGCTGGAATTCCGCCATCTGCGCGCGCAGCGTATCGATCTCTTCCTTGATGTGGGCCGAACCGGCGACCTTAGCCTTCTCCGCCTTCCAGATTTCCTCGAGGTCGTTGTACTCGCGCTGCAGCTTCTCGAGCTCTTCCTCGATCAGTTGCAGGCGCTTCTGCGAAGCTTCGTCCTTTTCCTTCTTCACCGCTTCGCGCTCGATCTTGAGCTGGATCATGCGGCGGTCGAGCTTATCCATGACCTCGGGCTTGGAGTCGATCTCCATCTTGATCCGCGCCGCGGCCTCGTCGATCAGGTCGATCGCCTTGTCCGGCAGGAAGCGGTCGGTGATGTAGCGATGGCTCAGCTCGGCCGCGGCGACGATCGCCGGGTCGGTGATGTCGACGCCGTGGTGGATCTCGTACTTCTCCTGCAGGCCGCGCAGGATCGCGATGGTGGCTTCCACCGTCGGCTCCTCGACCAGCACCTTCTGGAAGCGGCGTTCGAGCGCGGCGTCCTTCTCGATGTACTTGCGGTATTCGTCCAGCGTGGTGGCGCCGATGCAGTGCAATTCGCCGCGCGCCAGCGCCGGCTTCAGCATGTTGCCGGCGTCCATCGCGCCTTCGGCCTTGCCGGCACCGACCATGGTGTGGATCTCGTCGATGAACAGGATGATCTGCCCTTCTTCCTGGGCGATCTCCTTCAGCACCGCCTTCAGGCGTTCCTCGAACTCGCCGCGGTACTTGGCGCCGGCCAGCAGCGCCGCCATGTCGAGCGACAGCACGCGCTTGCCTTTCAGCGTCTCGGGCACTTCGTCATTGACGATGCGCTGCGCCAGGCCTTCGACGATCGCGGTCTTGCCGACGCCGGGCTCGCCGATCAGCACCGGGTTGTTCTTGGTGCGGCGCTGCAGGATCTGGATGGCGCGGCGGATCTCGTCGTCGCGGCCGATCACCGGGTCGAGCTTGCCGCTGCGGGCGCGCTCGGTGAGATCCAGGCAGTACTTATTCAGCGACTCGCGCTGGCCTTCGGCATCCTGGCTGCCGACGCTGGCACCGCCGCGCACCGCCTCGATCGCCGCTTCCAGCGCCTTGCGCGACAGGCCGTGCTCCTTCAGCAGGCGGCCGGCTTCGCCTTTGTCGTCAGCGAGCGCGAGCAGGAACATCTCGCTGGCGATGAACTGGTCGCCGCGCTTCTGCGCCTCGCGGTCGGTGACGTTGAGCAGGTTGTTGAGGTCGCGGCCGATGCTGACTTCGCCGCCGTGTCCCTCTACTTTGGCCAGGCGGCCGATGGCCTTGCCGAGCGCGGTCTTCAGCGGCGGAACATTGACGCCGGCGCGCTGCAGCAGCGACACGCTGCCGCCGTCGTCCTGTTCGAGCAGCGCCTGCAGCACGTGCAGCGGCTCGATGAATTGCTGGTCGTTGCCGACGGCGATACTCTGCGCATCGGCGAGGGCTTGCTGGAATTTGGTCGTGAGCTTGTCGAAGCGCATGGAAGCCATCCTCGGGATTCGTTGAACTGAACCCTATGTGGGGCGCATCGTCCGCGCTTCAAGCCCTCAGCCCGTTCTGTGGGTATCCGACGGCAGTTGCGGATAGCGCACATAATCGACCAGCTCCTGTATTTCGTCGGGAGGCGGCCTGGTCAGCAGGCTGACGACGACGATCGTCAGGAAGCCGAGCGGCACGCCGAACACGCCGGCCGAAATCGAACTGATGCCGAACCAGGCGTTGTCCATCGAGCCGCCGAAGAAACCGTGCGTGCGCACCATGTAGAACACCGTGACCGTCAGCCCGACCAGCATGCCGGCGACCGCGCCGGGGCGGTTGGCCCGTTTCCAGAAGATGCCCAGCACCAGCGCCGGGAACAGTGCCGAGGCGCCGATCGAGAACGCCAGCCCGACCGTGAACAGGATGTTGTCGGGCCGCAGCGAGGCCACCCAGGCCGCCACCACGGCGACCACCAGCAACTGCGACTTGGAGATCACCAGCCGCCGGTGGGCCGAGGCCGTCGGCCGCAGCACCTTGTAGTAGAGGTCGTGCGAAAAGGCGTTGGATATGGTCAGCAGCAGCCCGTCGGCGGTGGACAGCGCCGCCGCCAGGCCGCCCGCCGCCACCAGGCCGGATACGACGTAGGGCAAGCCGGCGATCTCGGGCGTGGCGAGCACGATGACGTCGGTGTTCAGGCTCAGCTCGGCAAGCTGCAGGATGCCGTCGCCGTTCAGGTCCTCGATCTTCACCAGGCCGACCTTGCCCCACGACATCACCCAGTCGGGCAGGATGTCGAGGCTGGAGCCGACGAGATTGTGATAGACCTCCCACTTGGCGAACACCGCGTAGGCCGGCGCAGTGACGTAGAGCAGGAAGATGAAGAACATCGACCACAGTACCGACTTGCGCGCATCGGCCACCCCCGGCGTGGTGTAGTAGCGCATCAGGATGTGCGGCAGCCCCGCCGTGCCGAGCATCAGCACGAACATCAATGCCAGGAAGTTGTTGCGCGCAATGCGGGACTCCTCAGGTGTCTCGCCCGGGTGCGCTTCGGCATGCCGCGGCGGTGGCCTGGCCCGCTCGAGCGCTTCGGCACGCGCCTTCTCCCACACCAGTTTCGCTTCACCGGGCGTGTGCGGCAAATCGCGCAACGCACGTTCGGCCAGCGCGATCTCGCGCGCTGACGCATCGCTCAGGCGCAACGCATTGAGCCGCTCGATCATCGTCCGGCGCTCGAGCTCGAGCGACTCAGGCAGCCTCTCGATCCGGTCGGCATAGTTTTCGGCACGCAGGCGGTACAGCGCGCGCACCTCGATTTCGTCGGGAGCATCGAACAGGATCTGCTCACGCTCGCTGATCTGCTGCAATACCGCACCGTAGAACTGCCTGCGGTATCGGCACGTCGGTGAGCTTGTACGACAGGATCACCACCGGTACCAGGTAGGCGATGACCAGGATCACGTACTGCGCGACCTGGGTCCAGGTCACCGCCCGCATGCCGCCCAGGAAGGAGCACAGCAGGATGCCGGCAAGGCCGATGAACAGGCCGATCTCGAACTCGATGCTGACAAAGCGGCTGGTCACCAGCCCCACGCCGTAGATTTGTGCCACCAGGTACACGAAGCTGGCCAGCACGGTGGCGATCAGCCCGACCACGCGCGCAAGATTGCCCTGGTAACGCTCACCGAGAAAATCCGGGATGGTGTACTGGCCGAACTTGCGCAGATAGGGCGCGATCAGCAGCGCCACCAGCACGAAACCGCCGGTCCAGCCGGCGACGAAGGCCAACCCCTCGAAACCCGAGAAATACAGCGTTCCGGCCAGACCGATGAAGGATGCCGCGCTCATCCAGTCGGCCGCGGTGGCCATGCCGTTGAACAATGCGGGCACGCGCCGGCCGGCGACGTAGTACTCCGACACGTTCGAGGTCCGGCTCATGACGCCGATGCCGGCGTAGATGGCGATGGTGACGAACAGGAAGCTGTGCCCGATCACTCCTTGCGGCAGGCCCAGCTGCTCGCCGATGGCGAGCCCGACGACGAACAGCAGGAAGGTGCCTGTGTACCAGGCGTAGTAGCGCTTGAGCCGGCTCGTGAACGCCGACTGGGCGCTCACGATTCATTTCGCCCGAGGGCGCCGGCCGGGGTGTGATGCATCAATACTTGATCCGTGCGTAATAGGTCTGCTCTGCGGCCTCGCGCGCCTGACGCAAGGTCCGGATGCCCTTGTCCGCCAGCAGCGGAACGAGCTTCAGGAACACCTCGGCGGTGACGATGGCATCGCCGAGCGCGGTATGCCGGCCGACGATGGTCAGGCCGAGCCGTTCGGCGATCGCCTCCAGGCGGTGCGACTCCTGGTTCGGATGCACCACGGCCGACAGCAGCAGCGTATCGAGGACCGGCTGATCGAAGCGCAAGCCGGTCGCCGCCTCCTTGAGCTGCAGGAAGCGCATGTCGAAGGCGGCGTTGTGGGCGATCAGCACGGTATCGGCAGCGAAGGCATGGAAGGCGGGCAGCACCGTGTCGATCGCGGGCTGGCCTATCAGCATCTCCTCGGTGATGCCGTGGATCTCAGCCGACTCCGGCGCCAAGGGCCGGCGCGGATCGATCAGTTGCTCGAAGGATTCGTTGCGCAGCAGCTTGCCGTTGAGGATGCGGGTGGCGCCGATCTGGATGATCTCGTCGCCCTGCGAGGGATTGAGCCCGGTGGTTTCGGTGTCGAACACCGTAAACACGAGTTCGGTCAGCGGGCGGTCCTCGATCCCGTGCGATTTCTCGGACCAGGCGAAGAGATCGAAATCGTAGTACTCCGGCCGGCTCTCGCCGCGCAGGAACAACTCGGCCTCGGCCTGCTCCTGCGGCACCGCGGCCGGCAGCAGGACGCGGAAGAAAGCACGGTGGCGCACCTTCTCGCGCTCCAGCCACATCTCGCCGTCGTGGCGATCGATGACGTCGCGCACCGTCAGCGGGCTGCTCTCGTCCTCGATCCGCATCGGCTCGAGTTCCCAGTTCATCACCGTCTCGGTGCTCATCGCCTGGCCGGACCAGATCAGGTCGAGGTGCACCAGGCGTCCGGCCCCGGTAAGGCGGAAGCGCACTTCGCGGACCTCGAACTCGTCGGACAGCCGGCTCGCCAGATAGGTCAGCGCCTGGATCAGCGAAAAGCTATCGACCTTCACCCACAGGCTTTCGTCGATCTCCTCCAGCTTGGTCCGCAGTTCGATGCGCTGCTCGATACGGCGCTGCACCGCCGCCACCAGGTCGGCGCCGAGCATTTCCTCCAGCGGCCAGCGCGCCTTCAGCGAATCGGCGAAGGCTTCGGCCGTCTCGTTGAGGCGCTTGCTCATGCCCTGCACCTCATCGCGGATCACGTTGCGGAAACGGTCGCGCATTTCGTCGGGCAGATCGCCGTACTCGAGCATTTCCGCCGCCGCCCTCACGTTGGCCAGCGCCGCACGATTGCCTTCGGTCAGGTTGTGCAGCATCTGGTCGCGGCGCGACTCGGTCTCGAAGTTGCGGGTGATGTTGTCGAGCATCAGGATGAAACCGGTCTGCGTGCGCTCGGTCTCCTCCGCTGCTCCGCCATCCCCCTGCGGCTTCGCCACCGCCAGCACCGGCGCCATCTGCACGCGAAGCAGCTGGCCCGCGCGCGTGGTGGTGACGAAGTTGGCCTGCGGCTGAGCTGCACCGCGCCTGAGGCGCTGCTGGATGGTTTCGAGCGCATGGGCGATCAGGTTGCGTTCGAACACGGCGTAGATCGAGCGCCCAAGGCCGATCAGTTCACCGCCGCCGGCCACGCCCGGCGCATCGGACAAGGCGCGGAACTGCATGCGGGCGCGGTTGTTGTAGAGCAGGATGCGGCCATCCAGGTTACAGACCACGACGCTCTGGGTGAGCTCGGACATCAGCGCGGCGAGGCGGTTCTTTTCCTGCTCGACCGAATCCTTGGCACGCGCGATCTGCGCCTCCACGTCGGAGAAGATCTCGTCACGCTGGGTCGCGAGTTCATTCGCCGCACTCGCCAGCATCTGCACTTCCGGCGGCCCTTCGGGCTGGACACGGAAACCGCGATTGGCACCGAGCATCAGGCGCAGATTCTCCGCCATCCGCAGCAGGCCCTGCACGTACTGGCGAAACAGGATGCGCAGCACGCCGACGCCCGCGGCAAAGCCGACGATGGTCAGCATCGTGCCGACGCCCAAGTGGGGCAGCAGCACTTCGGTCAATTGCTGCCGGCCTTCGTCATGCGTCTCCAGCCAGACGATCAACGCGGTCAGGATGAAGGGACCGGTCATCAGCAGACCGAGAACGACGATCGCCAGGGCAAAGCGCGTGCGAGCCGACATGGTTCAGGCCCCCAGCAGGCTGCGTACTTTCTCCACCAGTTCCTTGGTCGAGAACGGCTTGGTCATGTAGGCATCGGCCCCCAGCGCCAGCCCTTTTGCCACCTCGGTATCCCGTCCCTTGGCGGTCAGCATCAGGATGCGGACCGCCGCCATGGCCGGATCGGCCTTGATCTCCTGGCAAACCTCGAAACCGGTCTTCTTGGGCATCATCACGTCCAGCAGGACGAGATCCGGCTGCTCGCTGCGGATGCGCCGCGCCGCTTCCTCGCCATCGTTCGCCACCAGCACCTCGAATCCCTCGCGCTTCATGAGGAACTCCAGGGATATGACGATGTTCTGCTCGTCGTCTGCGATCAGGATCTTTTTGGCCATGTTTTCTCCTCCCTCCTGCACCATTCTATGTCATTGGCCGTCCGCCGCAGGTGGCAGGGGCAATTCGAACGAGAAGCACGCCCCTCCTTCCGAGGGCGACTCCAGCCACAAGCGGCCGCCGAAGTGCTCGACGATCTGGCGGCTGATCGGCAAGCCCAGGCCGGTGCCCTGCGGACGCGAGTGCTCATCGCCGCCTTGCCTGAATTTCTGGAAGATCACCGTTTCCAGTTCGGGCGGAATGCCCGGGCCGTTGTCGCGCACGTCGACCCGGATTCGGCTGCCATCGGCAGCCAGCTTCACCACCACTCGCCCGCCTTCCGCCGGCACGAACTTGGCCGCATTCGACAGCAGGTTGAGCATCACCTGCAGCAGGCGGTCATGGTCTGCGCGCAGGACCGGCACACTTTGCGGCAGCTCGAGAACCACCTCGGCGGCACGGTCGCGGAACAGTTGCTGCGTCGCATCGACTGCATGTGTCACCAGTTCACACATGTCGATGTCGGTGTTGTGCCACTCTGCATGGCCCGCTTCGATCTTGGCGAGATCAAGCACCTGATTCACCAGCCGGCCCAGGCGGACCGTCTCGGACACGATGATGCCGAGGAAGCGCTGGCGGTCGGCGAGATCGATGTCGGGGTCGTCGAGCATCATCTCGGACAGCGCCCGGATCGAGGTCAGCGGCGTGCGCAGCTCGTGGGTGACGGAAGACATGAAGTCGTCCTTCAGGCGGTCGAGCTCCTTCAGCTTGTCGTTGGCGGCACGCAGCTCCGCAGTCGCCGCTTCGAGTTCGCGTGATTTCTCCTCGAGTTGGCGCGAATAGGCCCGCACCTGCGAGGCCTCGTCGAGGATATCCATCACCTCGCCCAGGCCCAGCGGCTCCTCCTGCACCACGGTCAACACCATGACGCGGGCCGAGGCGCTGCCGATCGCACCGGCAAGCAGCGATTCGGCGAAGTGGACCAGATCGGGATCGGCCTTCAGCCTGTCGATGCTGTCCACGCCGCGGCTGCGGGCATAGGTACGGAATGCCTCCTCGGTGCGACGCTGCCCCAGGAAGCGGGCGACCAGCGGAATCAGGTCGGCGACCTCCGCACGGCCGCGCCAGAAACTCGCCGGCGTGCTGTCGCCACGGCGGAAGGCATTGACGAACAAGGCACCCTGCCCCGCCTCGGCCGTGGTCGGGACACGCAGCAGCGACACGAACACATAACAGCCGATGTTGGCGAACAGGCTCCAGAACAGCGCATGGCTGATGTTGTCGAGCCCGGCCAGACCAAACAGCTGCTCCGGCCGCAGCCACGCCAGGCCGAACAGCCCGTTGTCCAGAAAGGCCGGATCGAGCCAGCCGGACTTGGCGAAGGACGGCAGCAGCAAGGTATAGGCCCACACCAGGAAGCCTGCGAGCAGGCCGGCAAAGGCGCCGTCGCGCGTGCCGTTGCGCCAGTACATGCCGCCCAGCATGGCCGGCGCGAACTGGGCAACGGCGGCGAAGCTGATCAGGCCGATGCTGACCAGTGCGTAGGCTTCGCCGGCGAGACGGAAGTACAGGTATCCGAGCAGCAGCACGCCGACGATCGCGCCGCGGCGGATACCCAGCAGCAGGCGGGTCAGGTCGCGCTGCGCCGACAGGCCCAGCCGGCGGCTGCGCAGCAGGATCGGCATCACCAGGTCGTTGCACACCATCGTCAACAGCGCGATGGCCTCGACGATGACCATGCCGGTGGCCGCCGACAGGCCGCCGATGAACACGAACAGCGCCAGCCCGGCGTTGTCGTGCGCCAGCGGCAGCGTCAACACGAAGGTGTCCGGATCGACGTTGCCCTGGCCGAAGTGCAGCAGGCCGCCGAGCGCGATCGGGATCACGAAGATGTTGATCGCCAGCAGATAGGCCGGAAACAGCCAGGTTGCGCGCCTCAGGTGCTGTTCGTTGACGTTCTCCACGACCGCGATCTGGAACTGCCGCGGCAGGAAGATGCCCGCCAGCATCGCCAGCAGCACATGCGCGAACCAGCCGCCATAGCCGATCTTGCCGGTACTGTCGAAGATCAGCACGCTGGCGAGGCCGGGGTGCTCGCGCGCCCGCGCATAGAGATCGGTGAAGCCATCGTACAGCCAGTAGGTCACATAGATGCCCACGGCGAGGAATGCCAGCAACTTGATCACCGACTCGAAGGCGATCGCTGCGACCATGCCCTCATGCCGCTCGGTGGCATCGAGGTGGCGGGTGCCGAACAGCACGGTGAAGGCCGCCAGCGTCAGGGCGATGTAGAGCGTGCTGTCGAGCCACCACTCGGCGTTCGCACCGAGCGGCAGGGGGCTGCCGGCATCCTCCACCAGCAAGGCATAGGCGCTCGAGATCGCCTTGAGCTGCAGCGCCACATAAGGAAGGATGCCGACCACTGCGATGATGGTGACGAGTCCGCCCAGCATGTGGCTCTTGCCGTAGCGCGAGGCGATGAAGTCGGCGATCGACGTGATCCGGTGGGTGCGCGAGATGCGGATCATCTTCAGCACCACCAGCCAGCCCAATGCCATGCCCAGTGTGGGGCCGAGATAGGTCGGCAGGAACCAGATGCCGCCCGACGCGGCGCGGCCGACGCTGCCGAAATAGGTCCAGGCGGTACAGTAGACAGCCAGCGACAGGCCGTAAGTCCAGGCGTTGTCGATGACCGAGCGCCCCTGGTCGGCGCGGCGGTCGCCGAAATAAGCCACCGCGAAAAGCGTCAGCAGGTAGGCGAACGAAGCGCCGATGATGAGCCAGCCCGGAAGCATCGGTCTGCCCTCAGCGCGCGCCGCGTTCGACGATCCAGCCCACGGCGGCGATCAGTCCGCCCCAGACCACGAACAGATAGACGTGCAGCAGCGGCAGCCCGAACAGCGTCACGGGCCGGTCGAACAGCGACAGCAACGGAAAATTGAGCAGCAGGACGCCCGCGATGAACATCGCGACCAGCCGTTGCCCGGCAAGTCCCTTGCGCATCATGCCCCTCCCATGATGACCGCTCCGGCAAAAAACGAATGCGCCCCCCGCTCTTGCGGCAGGTTGGGCGCATCGCGCGTACGGACGGCGGCATGACGCACGCCGCTCCCTCTCCCCCGCCCGGCGTCATGGCCGGACCTTCCCTTGTTCCTGTGCCGGCCGGGCTCTTGCGGCCCGGCTCGGCCAAACCGCCTCAGCCCTTGAGCTGCTCGAGGATCTGCGGATTCTCGAGCGTCGAGGTGTCCTGGGTGACGTCCTCGCCCTTTGCCAGCTGGCGCAGCAGGCGGCGCATGATCTTGCCCGAACGCGTCTTCGGCAGGTTCTCGCCGAAACGGATGTCCTTCGGCTTGGCGATCGGCCCGATCTCGTGGCCCACCCAGCTCTGCAGCTCCTTGACCACGGCGGCGGCTTCCTCGCCGGTCGGACGCGGTCCCTTCAGCACCACGAAGGCCACGATCGCCTCGCCGGTGACGTCGTCCGGACGGCCGACCACGGCGGCTTCGGCAACCTTCTCGTGCGCAACCAGCGCCGATTCGATTTCCATCGTGCCCATGCGGTGGCCGGACACGTTCAGCACGTCGTCGATACGGCCGGTGATGGTGAAGTAGCCCGTCTCGGCGTCACGGATGGCGCCGTCGCCGGCCAGGTAGAGCTTGCCCTTGAAGTCGTCCGGGTAGTAGGACTTCTTGAAGCGCTCCGGATCGCCCCAGATGGTGCGGATCATCGATGGCCACGGACGCTTGATCACCAGGATGCCGCCCTGGCCCCATGGCACTTCGGTGCCGGTCTCATCGACCACCGCGGCCTGGATGCCCGGGAAAGGCAGCGTGCACGAACCCGGCACCATCGGCGTGGCACCCGGCATCGGCGTGATCACGTGCGCGCCGGTTTCGGTCTGCCAGAAGGTATCGACGATCGGGCAGCGGCCGCCGCCGACGTTGTCGTAGTACCACTGCCAGGCGGCCGGGTTGATCGGTTCGCCGACCGAGCCGAGCAGGCGCAGGCTGGACAGGTCGTACTTGGTCGGATGCACCGTCGGGTTGTTGTCGGCAGCCTTGATCAGCGAGCGGATCGCGGTGGGCGCGGTATAGAAGATGGTGACCTTGTGGTCCTGGATCATCTTCCAGAAACGGCCGGCATCCGGATAGGTCGGCACGCCTTCGAAGACGATCTCGGTGGCGCCGCAGGCGAGCGGACCGTAGGCGATGTAGGTGTGGCCGGTGACCCAGCCGATGTCGGCGGTGCACCAGAAAACGTCTTCCGGCTTGATGTCGAAGCTGAACTTCATCGACAGCACGGCCTGCAGCAGATAGCCGCCGGTCGAGTGCTGCACGCCCTTCGGCTTGCCGGTGGAACCCGAGGTGTAGAGGATGAACAGCGGATGCTCGGCTTCCACCCATTCCGGTTCGCAGGTCTCGGACTGGCCTTCGCAGGCATCGTGGAACCAGGTGTCACGGCCGGCGACGATGTTGCAGTCGCCGCCGGTGCGCTTGACCACGATCACGTTCTTGATCGTGTCGCAGCCGCCCAGCGTCAGCGCCTCGTCGGCGATCGGCTTCAGCGGCAGCGCCTTGCCGCCGCGGTGCTGGCCGTCGGAGGTGATCAGGGCAACAGCACCGGCATCCTCGATGCGGTCACGCAGGGCCTGGGCGGAGAAACCGCCGAAGACGATGGAGTGCGTGGCGCCGATGCGGGCACATGCCTGCATCGCGACGACGCCTTCGATCGACATCGGCATGTAGATGACGACACGGTCGCCCTTCTTGACGCCCATGCCGCGCAGGGCATTCGCGAACTTGCTGACGCGGGACAGCAGATCCTTGTAGGTGACCTTGGTGACGTCGCCGCTGTCGGCTTCGAAGATCAGCGCGACCTTGTCGCCCAGGCCCTTTTCCACGTTGCGGTCGAGGCAGTTGTAGGAGACGTTCAGCTTGCCGTCGGCAAACCACTTGAAGAACGGCGCATCGCTTTCGTCGAGCACCTGGGTGAAAGGCACCTTCCAGTCGAGCAGTTCCCTGGCGTAACGAGCCCAGAAACCTTCGTAGTCGTCTTCTGCTTCCTTGCACAGCGCACGGTATCCATCCATGCCGGACACCGCGGCGTTCTTCACCATCTCTTCGGACGGGTTGTAAATGCGGACTTGCTGCTCATTGGACATGCTCACCTCTCCTCAACTGACCATATGGTTGAAGCTGACCCCTTGCGGGTCGACGACCGGTTGGTTCCGGCCTTGAAATGGTTGCAGTAGCCACACGTCCGGCTACCGCCGAATTCGTCACATTTAAGAATATGTATCTTACAGAGGACTTACACAAGCCCCCGCGCCGTTTCGGCGATGTGGCCGGTACGCGGCGATGCTAAAATTCATCCGTTGATCGAATTCCGATCCAACTTCGGCATTCTGCCCCTATGTCATCCCGGAGACCAAGCGCCATGACGATTATTCGCGAAGAAGACCTCATTCAGTCGATTGCGGATGCGTTCCAGTACATCAGCTACTACCACCCGCTCGACTACATCAAGGCGCTTGGCGAAGCCTACGAACGCGAGGAAAGCCCGGCGGCGAAGGACGCCATCGCGCAGATCCTGACCAACTCGCGCATGTGCGCCGAAGGCCACCGCCCGATCTGCCAGGATACCGGCATCGCCGTCGTGTTCATGAAAGTGGGCATGAACGTGCAGTGGGATTCCAAGTCGAGCGTACAGGAAATGATCAACGAAGGCGTGCGCCGCGCCTACAACCACCCCGATAACAAGCTGCGCGCCTCGGTGCTGCTCGACCCCGCCGGCAAGCGCCAGAACAGCAAGGACAACACGCCGGCGGTGGTGCATTACGAGATCGTCCCCGGCGACCACGTCGAAGTCATCTGTGCGGCCAAGGGCGGCGGCTCGGAGAACAAGTCGAAGATGGTGATGCTGAATCCGTCCGACTCGATCGTCAACTGGGTGATCAAGACCGTGCCGACCATGGGCGCCGGCTGGTGTCCGCCGGGCATCCTCGGCATCGGCATCGGCGGCACGCCGGAAAAGGCGATGCTGCTGGCCAAGGAATCGCTGATGGAGCCGGTCAACATCCACGAACTGCGCGAGAAGGCCGCTTCCGGTGCCCAGCTCACGCGCGTCGAGGAGCTGCGCCTCGAACTGATGGACAAGGTCAACGCGCTCGGCATCGGCGCCCAGGGCCTGGGCGGCCTGACCACCGTGCTCGACGTCAAGATCATGGACTACCCGACCCACGCCGCCTCGCTGCCGGTGGCGATGATCCCGAACTGTGCGGCGACCCGCCACGTCCACTTCCACCTCGACGGCTCGGGCCCGGCGAAGCTGGAAACGCCGAGGCTGGAAGACTGGCCGCAGGTTACCTGGAAAGCCGACACCAACGTCGCAACCCGGGTCAATCTCGACACCCTGACCAAGGAAGAAGTCGCCTCCTGGAAGCCGGGCCAGATCCTGCTGCTCAACGGCAAGATGCTCACCGGCCGCGACGCCGCGCACAAGCGCATCGCCGACATGCTCGAAAAGGGCGAGAAGCTGCCGGTCGACTTCACCAACCGCGTCATCTACTACGTCGGCCCGGTCGACCCTGTGCGCGACGAAGTCGTCGGCCCCGCCGGCCCCACCACCGCCACCCGCATGGACAAGTTCACCCGCATGATGCTGGAGAAGACCGGCCTCATCTCGATGATCGGCAAATCCGAGCGCGGCCCGGTCGCGATCGAGGCGATCAAGGACAACAAGTCCGCCTACCTGATGGCGGTCGGCGGCTCAGCCTACCTGGTGTCGAAGGCGATCAAGGAAGCCAGCGTCGTCGGCTTCGCCGATCTCGGCATGGAAGCGATCTACGAATTCACCGTGCAGGACATGCCGGTGACGGTCGCGGTGGATGCCAACGGCACCAGCGTGCACAACACCGGTCCGAAGGAGTGGCAGGCCAGGATCGGCAAGATTCCGGTCGCGGTTGCCTGATCGCCCTGCACCGGCAGACGCAAAGCCCGGCACTCGCAAGAGGCCGGGCTTTTCATTGCGGATCTACGCCGCTGCCATCTCCCTCGGCAGCAACTCGCGCCGCTCGTCGGCGCCCTTGACTTGGCGCCGGTACTGGGTCGGCGAGCAGGCCATGATCCGCTTGAAGGCGGTGCTGAAAGCGCTTTCAGACTCGTACCCAAGTGAGAAGGCGATGGTCGACACGCTCTCGCTGCCCGCGCGCAGGCGGTCCGCCGCCATCAGCATGCGCCAGCGCGCGAGGTAGTCCATCGCCGTACTGCCCACCAGCGCCTTGAAGCGCTGCGCGAACACGGTGCGCGATACACCGGCGACCCGCGCCAGTTCTTCGAGTGTCCAGTGGCGGGCCGGCTCGGCATGGATCGCACCGATCGCAGGGCTGATCTGGCGATCGGTCAGCGCGAGGAACCAGCCCTTGGGGATTTCGCCGCACGATGCCAGGAACAGCCTCAGCACCTGCACCAGCATCAGATGCACCAGATGCGTCGATAGCAGCGCACCACCCGGCTGCGGGCTGTGCAACTCGGCGACGAGTTGATCGAGCGACCAGCGCAGGATCTCGGCCTGGCTCGATGCCTTGGGAATGTTGACGATGGCCGGCAGCGCATCGAACAACACCGCGGCATGGTTGCCGGTGAAATCGAAGCGCCCGCTGATCAGGAATACCTCGCCGCCGCCGTTATGCACGGCGATCCCGTCGCGGTATGCGGCGTCGAGAATGTGTCCGGAATCCTGCGGCGGCAGTCCGGGATCGGATGCCAATACGAAGCGGCGCCCGCAATTGAGCAGAAAGCAGTCGCCTTCTTCGAAGCGCACCGGCTGCTCCAGGTCATCCGTGTAGCCCCAGCACGTGCCCTGCATCACCGCGGTGAATTTGATGCCCTCGTGTGGAGGGAAGTCGAAAGACCAGTCTCCGGCCGCATCCAGGCCCGCATAGAACTGGCTGCGCGGCTTGAGCAGCGAGAGGACGTCGGAAAGAGGGTCCATCGGCAAGCCTGTACGATCGAAAAACAAAAATGTACTTTAGGAAATGGTACGTTCGTCAAGCACGGATTACCGTTGCATCTCTGGAGAACTGCTGAAAAGGCAACCGAAGATGAAATCCGTGAAATTCAAGAACGGCCCGATCGAGATGGCCGCAAACCTGCACCTGCCTGCCGGCTTCGATTCGCAGAAGCGCTACGCCGCCATCGTCGTCACCCATCCCGCTGGCGGCGTGAAGGAGCAGACCTCGGGCCTCTACGCCGGCAAACTCGCGGCGGGGGGCTTCGTTGCCATTGCCTTCGATGCCTCCTGCCAGGGCGAGAGCGGCGGCGAACCGCGCCAGCTCGAAGATCCCCATGCCCGTGTCGGCGACATCAGCGCCGCCATCGACTACCTCACCACCCTGCCCTATGTCGATCGTGACCGGATCGGTGCGATGGGCATCTGCGCCGGCGGTGCCTATACCGTGACCGCGGCCCTCGGCGACCGCCGCATCAAGGCCGTCGGTGCCGTCAGCGCCGCCAACTACGGCGCCATCCTGCGCAATGGCTGGGAAGGACGCGATGAGCTCGCCGGCGCGTTCGCGATGCTGGAAAGCGCTTCGAAGGCCCGCACCGAGGAAGCCAACGGCGCCGAAACGGGCTACTACCCGATCGTGCCGCAGAAACCGGAAGAAGCGCCCAACGCCGATCTGGCCGAAGCGGTCGAGTACTACCGTACGCCGCGTGCCCAATGCTCCACCTCGCCGAGCATCGCACCCACGCGCAGCCTGATGCAGCTCGTCACCTTCGACGCCTTCCACCTGGTGGACCTGTTCCTGACCCAGCCGATCCAGATCGTCGCCGGCGAGGATGCTGGCACGCGTTGGATCAGCGAGGACCTGTTCCGCCGCGCCGCCAGCAAGGACAAGCACCTGCACATTGTGCCGGGCGCCTCGCACATCGCCCTGTACGACAAGCCTGACCTGGTGACCGAGGCCATGTCCAGGCTCGGCCCCTTCTTCAAGACCAGGCTCTGAGCATGAGTGCCGCCCGGATCCCGAATCCCGGATGCCGGACACCGGGCGGCAAGCAGGATCCGCAACGAGGACTCAAGAGCCGGCACATGTCTTCCACGCGGCCCCGGCTCGCCTCCAGCGGCACGGCTAGCCCTGCTTGCGAAGCTTGAGCAGCAAGGGGATGGCGGCGAAGGAAGCCGTAATCGGATCCGTACTCCTGAAGAAGAAAAACGCACTTTGAAGCATGGTTCGTCCATGCCTCAAGCGGTATCGTAGCGTCCATGGAATGCCGGATGCGCATTCGATGCCTTGCCCCCTTTGGAATCCGCACACCGTCTCACAAGGAGAATTTCATGAGCCAAACGCAATCCGTCACGTTCAAGAACCGTAGCTGGGACGTCGCCGCCACGCTGCGCCTGCCCGAAGGTTTCGATGCCGGCAAGAAATACGCTGCCATCGTCTGCGCCCACCCGATCAGCAGCTGCAAGGAACAGACCTCCGGCGCCATCTACGGCGAGGGGCTGACCCGGGCCGGCTTCATCACGCTCGCCTTCGATGCCTCCACCCAGGGCGCCAGCGGCGGCGAGCCGCGCTTCCTCGAAGACCCGGCCACGCGCGTCGAGGATTTCCGCAGCGCGGTCGACTACCTGGTCACGCTGCCCTACGTAGATGAAGAAAAGATCGGCGTGCTGGGCGTGTGCGGCGGCGGCGGCTACGCCGTCAGCGCGGCGATGACCGATCGCCGCTTCAAGGCCGTCGGCACCGTCGTCGCCGCCAACTATGGCCGCCTGATGCGCGAGGGCGACATGACTCCCGACGCCGCGATCAAGACCCTGGACGCCATCGCCAGGCAGCGCACCGCCGAGGCGCGCGGCGCCGAACCGCTGATCGTGGGCTATATCCCCGACTCCGAAGCAGAACGTGCGCAAGCCGGTCTGGACAACATCGACATCGTCGAGGCCGTCGATTACTACACCACCCCGCGCGGCCAGCAGCCCGGCTCGCCCAACAAGCTGCGCCTGACCAGCACCGGCGCGGCCGTGGGCTGGGACGCCTTCCACTTTGCCGAAGTGCTGCTGACCCAGCCGCTGCACATCGTCATCGGCAGCATTCCGGGCGGCTTCGGCTCCTATCGCGACGGCCTCGAACTCTACGGCCGCGCGCGCTCGAGCCAGAAGAGCATCCAGATCGTCGAAGGCGTGAGCCACTACGACCTGTACGACAAGCCCGAGCCCACCGGCAAGGCGCTGGAGCAACTCGTGCCCTTCTACAAGAAGCACCTCGGCTCCTGAAGACGCCCATTCTGCGCGGCGCCCCTCCCAGCGCCGCGCAAGTCCCCAAGAACCCGCTTTCCCTCCGCCCCCAACCCCATGCCCTTCGTTTTCCGCTGTGCGGGCATCGCCGCCCTCATTGCACTCATCGCCTGGAGCGCCTACGTCATGATGCAGCCCAAGATCGGCGACTACGCATCCTCGCCCCAATCGCGTGATGGACGTTTCCACAACCCACGCCCGCCCGGCCCCGGCGACATGCCTGAATCCACGCTGCGCGTATGGTGGAATTTCCTCTTCAACAAGCCCGCCGGCACGGTGCCCTCGTCGCCGGTCCCCATCCACCGCCTGAGCCGCGCCGAACTCGACGCCGCGCCCGACCGCAGCCTGTACCGCCTCGGCCACTCCACGGTGCTGATGAAGCTGCGCGGCCAGTGGTGGCTGACCGACCCGGTGTTCTCCGAACGCGCCGCCCCGGTGCAGTTCTTCGGCCCCAGGCGCTTCCACGCGCCGCCGATCTCGATCGACGAACTGCCGCCGATCCGCGCCGTGATCCTGTCGCACGACCACTACGACCACCTCGACCGCGCCGCCATCAAGGCGCTGGGCGAAAAAGCGGCACTGTTCCTGATGCCGCTCGGCGTCGGCGACCGGCTGGCGGACTGGGGCATCGCGCCGGACAAGATCCGGCAGTTCGACTGGTGGCAAAGCACCGAAGTGGACGGCCTGCGCCTGACGGTCACGCCCGCACAGCACTTCTCCGGGCGCAGCTTCAGCGACGGCAACCGCACGCTGTGGGCCTCGTGGGTCATCCAGGACGACGATTACCGCCTGTTCTTCAGTGGCGACAGCGGCTACTTCAAGGGCTTCGCCGAGATCGGCGAACGCTTCGGCCCCTTCGACCTGACGCTGATGGAAACCGGCGCCTACAACGAGCAATGGCCCTATGTGCACATGCTGCCGTCGGAGACCGTCCAGGCCCACCAGGACTTGCGCGGCCGCTGGCTGCTGCCCATCCACAACGGCACCTTCGACCTCGGCATGCACGTCTGGGAAGACCCCTTCGACCAGATCCTGCACTTCGCCGCCGAGCGCGGCGTGCAGGTCGCCACGCCGATGATGGGCGAACGCATCGACATGAACGCCCCCCACGCGGGTCGCCTCTGGTGGCGGGAGGAAGCGGTGACAAGCAGTTCGGCGTTTCCCGCTGCCATCGCGGGGCAGGCCAGGCCCTGAGCGCTCGCCGCTGCGCCACACTGTCCGGGCAGGCGCCACTGCACGGCGCGCCCCCTTCTCCCCACGGGTATGGGACCCCATCACTGCGCGCTCAGCTCGACACTCCATCTCCGACGCATTCCGGCGGATATGGCATCGAGCACCGGGAAAGAGGGAGGTCTTGCCCCACCTCAGCCGGTGCCCCCGAGGCCGTTGAAAAACGCCGTTTCAGGGTTTCCCGACGGGCCTTGCCTCTTCAATAGTCGGGCCATCGTCCTGCTCCGGCCGGCCGTCCCGCGGGCCGACCATGCACTCCCCCAGCCGTCTTTTCACGCCCAGTTCATCGGCAATCGCCTCTTGCAGCGCCTTCAGGATGTCCTGGCGTTCGGGGGAAGAATTGCCTTTCCCTGATGCCTTCATCGCCCTGCCTCCTTCGCTGACCATCGCCGAACGAGGCCGGCTTGCCGCCCCCCGTACCAGCCGACAAGCCCAGCCCAGCAACTCCGTACGATTACAAAAAAAGACCGCACCCTCAAGCATGGTTAGTACGGCCTCTCATGCGTACCTTCATACCTGCAGCCTGCCTCACGAATTCAGACGGTAAGCAGCCGCAGTCAGGGTACGAATACATTGAAACGGAGAGCCATCATGAATCGTTTGCAGAACAAAGTCGCCATCATCACCGGCGCCGGCAGCGGCACCGGCATGGGCGCGGTGATCGCCCGCGTGTTCGCTGAAGAGGGCGCCACCGTCGTGGTCACGGCCAATGCCAACCGCCAGGACAACATGGACAAGCTGGTCAAGGAAATCACCGGCAAGGGCCAGCGGGCTTCGTCGGCCGTGCTCGACGTGACCAAGCAGGATCAATGGGCGGCCGTCGTGGCCGGCACCGTGGAACGCCATGGCCGAATCGACATCCTGGTCAACAACGCCGGCACCCCGGGGCCGCGCGACGGCAGCTGGGACAAGGCCACCGCCGAGGACTTCCATCACGTCATGGACGTGAACCTGAACAGCCAGTTCTACGGCATCAAGGCGGTCGCGCCGCACATGGCGCGCCAGGGCAGCGGCGCCATCGTCAATATCTCCTCGGCGGCCGGGATCATCGTCTTCCCGGACGTGCCGCCGGGCTACAGCGCCTCCAAGGGCGCCAGCCGGCATCTGACCAAGGCGGCCGCGGTGGATTTCGCCCGCCGAGGCATTCGCGTCAACGGCATCTACCCCGGCCTGATCGAGACGCCGATGGCCACCCACTTCACCGAGGATCCGCAGATGCTGGAAAGCCTGCTCAAGGGCATTCCCATCGGCCGTGTCGGCACCTCGGAGGAAATCGCCAAGGCCGCGCTGTTCCTGGCCAGCGATGACGCGTCCTACATCATCGGCGCCGAACTGGTGGTCGATGGCGGCCTGACCATCATCTGAGCAAGGCTGAGCGGAGCTGTCCTCAAGCCGGCTTCGTACGATTGCAATAGCAATCCGCACGATCAGGAATTGTTCGTACGAACACCACGGCTTATCCTCAAGTCATCGATTGCGATGCGGGCTTCACGAAGGCCGCCATGGATTCAAGCCCCGGCACTTTCGGGCATGCACATACAGGAGAAATCACCATGAGCACTACCCCCAAGGTCTGGTTGATCACCGGAGCCTCGTCGGGCTTCGGCAAGGCGCTGGCCGAGGCCGTCATCGCCAGCGGCGATTACGTGGCGGTCGGCGCCCGCCGCCTCGACCGTCTGCAAACCCTGGCCCAAGGCTATGAAGACCGCGTGCTGCCGCTGGCGGTGGACATGACCGATGCGGCCGCGCGCAACAAGGCCGTAGCCGACACACTGGCGCGCTTCGGCCGTATCGACGTGCTGGCCAACGTCGCCGGCAGCGGCTCGATGGGCGCGGCCGAGGAGTTCTCCGAAGCCGAGCTGCGCGCGCAGTTCGAGCTGAACTTCTTCGCCACCGCCGAGATGACCCGCGCCGTGCTGCCGCAGATGCGCAAGCAGGGCTCGGGCCGCATTCTCACCGTCAGCAGCGTCGGCGGTCTGGCGGCCATTCCCGGCTGCGGGCCGTACAGCGCCAGCAAGTTCGCGATCGAATGCTGGACCGAAGCCCTGGCGGCGGAAGTGGCGCCGCTGGGCATCCGCGTCACCCTCATCGAGCCGGGCTCGTTCCGCACCGGCTTCGCGGGCGACGTCAACGTGCGCCCCGCCCAGCGCCTCGAAGCCTACCGTCACGTCACCGGCCCGATGGAGAACTATCTGGAAACCTCCGCCGGCAAGGAAATCGGCGACCCAGCCAAGGCGGCGGAAGTCATCATCGCCGCCGCGCAAAGCGATGCCCCGCCCATGCGCCTGATGCTGGGCCCCGATGCCTACGGACTGTGGGACCAGACCATCGCCAAGCGCATCGAGGACATCGACAGCTGGCGCGAGCGCGGCCTGAACACCTCGTTCGACGGCATTGAGATCAAGCCCATCGGCGGCTGAAACCCCTGACCTCTCAAGGAATGAACATCATGAGCAAGCCCTCCCGAAAAGTCTGGCTGATCACCGGCGCATCGTCCGGCTTCGGCAAATCCCTGGCCGAGGCCGTCATCGCCAACGGCGACATCGCCGTCATCACCGCCCGCCGCCTGGACCGCCTGCAGGCCATCGCCCAGGGCAATGAAGACCGCGTGCTGCCGCTGGCGGTGGACGTCACCGACGCCGCCGCCCGCGACAAGGCCGTGGCCGACACCCTGGCGCGCTTCGGCCGCATCGACGTGCTGGCCAACGTCGCCGGCCGCGGCGTGGTCGGCGCCTGCGAGGAATTCAGCCTGGCGCAGCTGCGCGAGCAGATGGAGCTGAACTTCTTCGCCGCCGCCGAGATGAGCCGCGCCGTGCTGCCGCAGATGCGCAAACAGGGCTCGGGCAACATCCTCACCGTCAGCAGCATCGCCGGCCTGGTGGCAATGAATGCCGCCGGCCCCTACTGCGCGGCCAAGTTCGCCATCGAGGGCTGGACCGAGTCGCTGGCGATCGAAGCCAAGCCGCTGGGCATCCATGTCACGCTGGTCGAGCCCGGCGCGTTCCGCACCGAATTCGCCGGCGGCGTGAACATGCGCCCGGTGCACAGCATCGCGGCCTACCGCCCCATGGTCGAGCCGTTCGAGACCTACCTCGAAGGCTCCGCCGGCAAGCAGGCGGGCGACCCGGCCAAGGCCGCCCGGCGCATGCTCGAAGTGGTCGCCAGCGATGCACCGCCCGTGCGCTTGATGCTGGGCCGCGATGCGCACTCGATCTGGGATGCCACCATCGCCAAGCGCCTCGAAGACATCAACAGCTGGCGCGCACGCGGCGAAGACACCGCCTTCGACGATGCCGGGTTCGAGGAAATCAAGCTGTAAGTTGCACTGCAAAGGAGAACGGGCCATGGACAGGCCAAAGATCATCTGCCACATGGAAACCTCGCTGAACGCGAAGATCCGCGGCCCCTACATGAGTTCGCCGGCACGCTACGACCTGGTGAAGAACTACGAGGACACGCACATGAGCTTCGGCTGCCAGGCCTGGCTGGCCGGGCGCGTGACCATGGAGTTCTTCGCCGGCGAGGAGCCCCCGGTCTTCGACCCGGCTGCGCCGACCTGCCCGCGCGAGGACTGGGTGGCGCCCACCGAACTGAAGGACTTCATCGTGGTCGTCGACCCGTCCGGCAAGCTGGCCTGGAAACAGAATTCGATCACCCTCGGCGAATACGGCCCGCTGGGCAAGTACCGCTATCGGCCCACAGGCCACATCATCGAACTGCTCAGCGAGCGCGCTTCGGACCAGTACGTGTCGTACCTGCGCCAGCAGGGCATTTCCTACATCTTCGCCGGCACGGATCAGCTCGACCTCGAACTGGCGATGCGCAAGCTCAAGTCGCTCTTCGGCGTGGAAACCATGGTTCTCGGCGGCGGCGCCATCGTCAACGGCGGATTTTTCAACGCCGGCCTGGTCGATGAGCTGAGCCTGGTCATCGCCCCGGTGCTGGACGATGCCATCGGCACGCCGACCTTCTCCGAGCGCGGCGAACACATGCCGCCGCAGCCGCCGGTGGGTTTCTCGCTGATCGAGGTGAAGACACTGCCCGGCGACAACGTGTGGCTGCGCTACGCCAGGCGCAGCCATGACGATTTTTACCAGCAAGAGGAGCAATGAACGATGTATAGCCACGTCACCCTGGGGAGCAATGATCTCACCCGCGCCAAGCGCTTCTACGACGCCGTCCTCGGCGTCATCGGCGCCGCACCCGGCGCGGAAATCGTATTCAACTCGCCACGCATCATGTACCGGCACAAGGGCGTCATCTTTGCCGTCGCCCAGCCCCTGAACGGCCAGCCGGCCACAGCCGCCAACGGCGGCACCATCGGTTTTCTGATCGACAGCCCCGAGCAGGTGGAAGCCTTCCACGCCGCGGCCCTGGCCAATGGCGGCACCACCTGCGAAGACCCGCCGGGCGAGCGCAAGACACCGGCCGGTTCGCTCTACCTGGCCTATGTGCGCGACCCGGACGGCAATAAACTCTGCGCCTTCCATAGCCTGGCCTGATCCATCCGAAGCGCGGGGAGGAGATTCATGAACTGGCTCTACCTGATCGTCGCCATCGTGGCCGAAGTATTCGCCACCTCTTTCCTGAAGACGAGCGAGGGTTTCACCCGGCTATTGCCTTCGGTGGCCGTGGTCATCGGTTATGGCGTGTCCTTCTTCTTCCTGTCGCTGACGCTGCGCACCATTCCCATCGGCATCGCCTATGCCATCTGGTCGGGGCTCGGCATCGTCCTGATCACCGCGATCGGCTGGCTCGTGTTCGGCCAGAAACTCGATTTGGCAGGCATCGCCGGCATCGGGCTGATCGCTGCAGGCGTGATCGTCCTCAACGTGTTTTCCAAGGCCTCGGGGCACTGAGCGGCCATCGCACCTCATTCCCCTGCACGCATCGCTCCAGCAATACGGGCCGGCGAGCGGCGATACCTCCCGAATCTGCACAGACCCGTACGATCTCAACAAAAAACCGTACTCTTCAGCATGGATGGTTCGCCCCATCAGGCATATCGTTCAAGGCATGGATGGGTATCAAGGCAAGAAACCCATTGTGAACACTGAACGAGGACACCACCATGCAAGATATCCAAACACCCCTGAACTCCGGCTTCGGCTTTCACAGCACTGCCACCGAGGTGCTGGCCGGCATCGATCTCTCCGGCAAGCTCGCAATCATCAGCGGAGGCCATTCCGGCCTGGGCCTGGAAACCACCAAGGCCCTGACCGGTGCCGGCGCCCGGGTGCTGGTGCTGGCGCGCAATCCCGAAGCGGCGCGCAAGGCGCTCGAAGGTGTACAGAACGTGGAAGTCGATCAGCTCGACCTGGCCGACCAGACCAGCGTGCGCGCCTGCGCCGAGCGCTTTGTCGCCAGCGGCCGCAAGGCCGACATCGTGGTCTGCAACGCCGCCGTCATGGCCAACCCCGAAACCCGCGTCGGCAACGGCTGGGAATCGCAGTTCGGCACCAACCACCTGGGCCATTACGCGCTGGTCAACCTGCTGTGGCCCGCCATCGCGCCCGGCGCGCGCATTGTGTCGCTGTCGTCCATGGGCCACCACTACTGCGCCATGCGCTGGGACGACGTGCAGTTCAACACCGGCTATGACAAGTGGCTGGCCTACGGCCAGTCCAAGACCGCGATCGCGTTGTTCGCCAAGCACCTGGACACCCTGGGCCAGGCCAAGGGCGTGTGCTCGTTCTCGGTGCACCCCGGCAAGATCTACACCCCGCTGCAGCGCCACATGGACATGGGCGAGATGAACGCGCTGGGCTGGCTCAACGACAAGGGCGAAGTCATCGACCCCACCTTCAAGATCCCGCCCCAGGGCGCCGCCACCACGGTGTGGGCCGCCACCTCGCCGCTGCTCGATGGCAAGGGCGGCCTGTATTGCGAGGACTGCGACGTGGCCGCGCGCGACGACAGCCCGCAGCCCACCGAAACCGGCGTACGCAGCTACGCCATCGACCCCGCACAGGCCGAGCGCCTGTGGAATCTGTCGGCCCAACTGACCGGCATCAACGCTTTCGCCTGACCCCAAGGATTCACACCATGAAGCAACTACTGACTGGAAAGACCGCCATCATCACCGGCGGCAGCAAAGGCATTGGCCGCGCCACGGCCGAACTGTTCATCGCAGAGGGCGCCAACGTGGTCATCACCGCGCGCCGCCAAAAGGAGCTGGACGAGGCCGTGCAGGCGCTGACCGCCCAAGGTGGCAAGGCCACCGGCGTGGTGGCCGATTCCTCCGATCGTGCCGCGCCGAAACACGTGTTCGAGCAAGCCATCGCCACCTTCGGCCAGGTCGACATCCTGGTCAACAACGCGGGCATCGCCGACCTGTGCTCCATCGAGGAAACCACCGACGACGTGCTGGAGCAGGTGGTGAACGTGAACTACCTCGGCGTGTTCCGCTTCTGCCGCGAGGCTGTGCAGCACTTCATGCCGCGCAACGAAGGCGTGATCGTCAACGTGTCGTCGGTCAATGGCGAACTGCCCGTGTGCGGCCCGGCCTATACCTCCACCAAGGGCGCCGTGAACAACCTGACCCGCAACATTGCCATCCGATTCGCGGGCACGAAGATCCGCTGCAACGCGGTGGCGCCGGGCGCGACCGATACCGATCTGGCGCGCGGCTACTTCGATGGCAACATGCTGGGCGGCTGCTCGGGCATGGCCAAGTACGGTGGGCTCTACAGCAATCTGGACTTGCCCGCGACCCTGCCGGAAGACCAGGCCAACGCCATTCTTTATCTGGCCAGCGACATGTCGCGCGCGGTGACGGGCCGTGTGCTGACGGTGGACAACGGCATCAACTTCTGATTTTTTTCAAGGAGCATCCCCATGAGCAAGACATGGTTCATCACCGGCGCATCGTCCGGTTTCGGCAAGGAACTGGCCCAACTGGTGCTTGCCAAGGGCGACAACGCGGTGCTGACCGCGCGCCGCCTGGAGCCGCTGCAGGACATCGCGGCGGCCCATGGCGACCGCGCGCTGGCGCTCCAGCTCGACGTGACCGACGCCGCCTCGCGCGCCACCGCGCTCAAGGCCGCGGCGGAGAAATTCGGCCGCATCGACGTGCTGGCCAACATCGCGGGCGCGGGCTCCTACGGTGCGCTGGAGGCATTCACCTCCGCGCAGATTCGCCAGCAGATGGAGCTGAACTTCTTCGCCGCCGCCGAGCTGTCGCGCGAGGTGCTGCCGCAGATGCGCGCGCGCAAGTCGGGCCACATCCTCAACCTGACCAGCATCGCGGGCCTGGTGGCCTTCCCGGGCAGCGGGCTGTACAACGCCTCGAAGTTCGCGCTGGAAGGCTTCACCGAGGCGCTGCACCACGAGGTCAAGCCCTTCGGCGTGCGCGTGACGCTGATCGAGCCCGGCGCCTTCCGCACCGGCTTTGCAGGCAGCGCCGCCATGAAGGCCGCGCAGGACATCGCCGACTACGCGCCGCTGACCGCCGGCATGGACGAGTACTACGCCACGCAGAACGGCCAGCAGATGGGCGACCCGGTCAAGGGCATGCAGGTGGTCATCGACATGGTGGACGGCGACACCGCGCCCGTGCGACTGATGCTGGGCGAAGATGCCTACCAGCTTTGGGAAGGCGCCGTCGCCTCACGCAGCCGTGATCTCGCCCAATGGCGTACGCGCGGCGAGGACACCGCCATCCCGGGCGCCTTGAAGAACACCGCCCAGGCGCTCTGATGGCCCAGGCGGCTCGGCCCATGGACACGGCCAGCCTGCCCGTTCAAACCGCCTGATGAATGTGGCATGGGCGGCCGTAAATCACGGCCGCCCATGCAGGCATCGCTCTTTTCGCAGCCTTTCTCAGTGCTGCAGAATCTTCCCCAGGAAGTCCTTGGTACGCGGCTGGCGGGCATCCGGGTTGCCGAAGAAATCGTCCTTCGTGCAGTCCTCCAGGATCTTGCCGCCGACGTCCATGAAGATGACGCGGCTGGCCACCTTGCGGGCGAAGCCCATCTCGTGGGTCACGCACATCATGGTCATGCCTTCATTGGCGAGGCTGACCATCACGTCCAGCACCTCGCCGACCATCTCGGGGTCGAGCGCGGACGTGGGCTCGTCGAACAGCATCACGATCGGGTCCATCGACAGCGCACGGGCGATCGCCACGCGCTGCTGCTGACCGCCGGACAACTGGCCCGGGAACTTGTCCTTGTGCGCCATCAGGCCGACACGGTCGAGCATCTTCAAACCACGCTTGGCGGCCTCGTCCTGGCTGCGCCCGAGCACCTTGACCTGGGCGATGGTCAGGTTCTGTGTCACCGTCAGGTGCGGGAACAGCTCGAAGTGCTGGAACACCATGCCGACGTGGCTGCGCAGCTTGGGCAGATTGGTCTTGGGATCATGCACCGGCGTGCCATTGACCCAGATCTCGCCCTTCTGGATCGGCTCCAGCGCGTTGATGGTCTTGATCAGCGTGGACTTGCCCGAGCCGGACGGTCCGCACACGACCACGACCTCCCCCTTCTCGATGCGGGTGGAGCAGTCCTCAAGCACCTGGAAGCTGCCATACCACTTGGAGACGTTCTTCATTTCAATCATGGACAAACCCTCTTCCGGACGGGAACCGCCGGTCAATGAATGATGGCGATCTTCTTGTGCAGCCGCTTCACCAGCCACGACAGGCTGTAGCAGATCACGAAATAGACGACGGCGGCAGCGATGAAGGCCTCGATCGGACGGCCGTAGTTCTTGCCCGCCACCTCGAAGCCCTTGAGCATGTCGTAGGCACCGATGGCGTAGACCAGCGAGGTATCCTGGAACAGGATGATGGTCTGCGTCAGCAATACCGGCAGCATGTTGCGGAAAGCCTGCGGCAGCACGACCAGGCGCATGTTCTGGCCATAGGTCATGCCCAGCGCCTGCCCGGCGAACACCTGTCCGCGCGGAATGGACTGGATGCCGGCGCGCATGATCTCGGAAAAGTACGCTGCCTCGAAGGCGATGAAGGTGACGGTGGCCGAGGCTTCCGCCCCGATCGGCGCGCCGAGGAACAGCGGCACCAGCAGGAAGAACCACAGAATCACCATCACCAGCGGGATGCTGCGCATGCCGTCCACGTAGATGGTGGCCGGCACGATCAGCCACTTGCGGCCCGACAGCCGCATCATCGCCAGCAAGGTGCCGAAGAAGATGCCGCCCAGCGTCGCCACCAGCGTCAACATCACGCTGAAATACAAGCCCTTCAGAATGAAGTTAGTGACCAGGTCCCAACTGTAGAAGGAAAAATCGAACGAGAGGTCCATGTTCAATGCCCTCCAGCCGCACCTGGCGCAGCCAGACCCGGAACCCGCACGCGCTTCTCGATGAAGGTCATGATGCGGTTGATGGCAAAGGCCGAGACGATGTACAGGCCGGTCACCGCCAGATAGATCTCGATGCCGCGCCCCGTTTCTTCCTGGGCCTGCATGGCGAACATCGTCAGCTCGGTCACGGACACCGCAAAAGCCACCGACGAATTCTTGAAGATGTTCATCGTCTCGCTGGTCAACGGCGGGATGATGATGCGGAAGGCATTGGGCAGCAGCACGTGGCGATAGGTCTGCCAGGTCGTGAAGCCCATCGCCATGCCGGCGTAGCGCTGGCCGCGCGGCAGCGCCTGGATGCCCGAGCGCACCTGCTCGGCGATCCGCGCCGAGGTGAAGAAGCCCAGCGCCAGCACCACCAGCACGAAGCCCGATACGGATTTCAGCGCCGGAAAGATGGCCGGCACGACGTGGTACCAGAGGAAGATCTGCACCAGCAGCGGAATGTTGCGGAAAATCTCCACCCAGGCGTTGCCGAAGCGCACTGCCCATTTGTTGTCGGGCAAGGTGCGTATGGTGCCGATCACCACACCCGCCACCAGCGCCAGCAGCAGCGCCAGCAGGGAGACGGAAACCGTCCAGCCCCATGCGGACAGCATCCAGTCGAGGTAGGTGATGTCCCCATCGGTGCCAAAACAGCCCTCGCGGACCGTGCGGTCCAGGGTGTCTTCGCAAAACATCTGCCAATCCCAAGCCATAGGATTTCCTTTCAGGTGCAGAAACGATGGCACATAGGACTGCCCTCAGCGCGGGCGGCCCTATCCATCGAAAAACCCTTTCCCTCCACGGGAAAGGGTGTTTTCAGGCTCGAAGCTTACTCGTTGTAGGCTTCCTTGGGCTTGTTGTCGGGGTTGTTCCAGGCATCGCGGGTCGCGTCGGACAGCGGCAGGCCAACCGCGGTATTGGTCGGCGGAATCGGCTGCAGGAACCACTTGTCCCACAGTTTCTCGAGCGTGCCGTCCTTGACCTGGCGGGCGATCGAGTCGTTCACCGCCTTCATGAAGGCAGGATCGTCCTTGCGCAGCATGCACGCGATCGGCTCAGTGGAAAGCGGCTCGCCGACGATCTTGAAACCCTTCGGGTTCTTGGACTTGGAGATGTTGCCGGCCAGGATCGAGGCGTCCATCACGAAGGCATCGGCGCGGCCAGTTTCAAGCAGCAGGAAGCTGTCGGCGTGATCCTTGCCATTGATGTCCTTGAACTGGATGCCTGCAGCACGCTTGTTCTGGCGCAGCAGCTGCACCGACGTCGTGCCTGTGGTGGTCGCCACGGTCTTGCCGTCCAGATCCTTGACGTCGTTGATGTTGGAATCCGCCCTCACCGCGATGCGTACCTGCTCCACATAGGTGGTGTTGGCGAAATCGACTTCCTTCTGGCGATTCAGGTCATTGGTGGTGGAACCACATTCGAGATCGACGGTGCCATTGACCACCAGCGGAATGCGGTTCTGCGAGGTGACGGGCTGATATTTCACATTCAGTTTCGACAGGCCCAGTTCCTTCTGCAGATCCTGAACGATGTTCTCCGCCATTTCAGTGTGGAAACCAACGTATTTGCCATTGCCCAGGGTATAGGCCAGGCCGGAGGATTCACGCACGCCCAAGGTGATGCTGCCCGAAGATTTGATCTTCGCCAGAGTGTCACCGGTCTGCGCCATGGTCGAGGTGGCGGCCAGTGCAGTGATGGCAATCGCAAGCAGATGCTTCTTCATTGTGTCCCCTTCGATGCTTGTTCAGGAGAGGCCATTCTAGAGCATCTTTTTCATTTTGACGTATCTACTTGAATTCAGCAGAACTGCTCAATCCTGGTGCAAAGCGCGCACGAAAAAGGGGCATTCGCCTATCGGCGAATGCCCCTATATCAAGCTGCTGAATTTCCGAATCAGCCAGCGCGATGCGCGGCCAGCTTCAGCCAGGTATCGACCACCGTATCCGGATTCAGTGAAATGGTCTGGATGCCCTCGTCCATCAGCCACTCGGCAAAGTCGGCGTGATCGGACGGCCCCTGGCCGCAGATGCCGACGTACTTGTCGAGCTTGTTGGCGGCACGGATCGCCATCGACAGCAATTGCTTGACCGCCGGATCGCGCTCGTCGAACGCATGCGCAACCAGGCCGGAATCACGGTCCAGGCCGAGCGTGAGCTGGGTCAGGTCGTTGGAGCCGATGGAGAAGCCATCGAAGTACTCGAGGAACTGCTCGGCCAGAATGGCGTTGGACGGGATCTCGCACATCATGATGAGCTTGAGATCATTCACGCCGCGCTTCAGGCCGTGCTCGGCCAGCAGATCGACCACGCCTTCGGCCTCTTCCAGGTTGCGCACGAACGGGATCATGATCTGCACGTTGGTCAGGCCGAGCTCGTTGCGCACCTTCTTCATCGCCGCCACTTCCATTTCGAAGCAGTCGCGGAAGGAGTGCGCGATGTAGCGCGAGGCGCCACGGAAGCCGAGCATGGGGTTTTCTTCTTCCGGCTCGTAGATATCACCGCCCAGCAGCTTGCGGTATTCGTTCGACTTGAAGTCGGACATGCGCACAATGACGGGCTTCGGGTAGAAGGCGGCGGCGATCGTCGCCACGCCTTCGACCAGCTTCTCGATGAAGAACTGCTTCGGCGTCGCGTAGCCGCGCGAGCGGCGGTTGATCTCGTCGCGCAGATTGGCGGGCACCTGGCCGATGTCGAGGATGGCCTTCGGGTGGATGCCGATCATGTTGTTGATGACGAACTCCAGACGGGCCAGGCCAACGCCGCCATTGGGTATCTGGGCGAACTCGAAGGCGAGTTCGGGATTTCCCACGTTCATCATGATCTTCACCGGAATTTCGGGCAGGTTGCCCATGTCGGTGGTGATGACCTCGAACTCCAGCTTGCCGCGATAGACGTAACCGGTGTCGCCCTCGGCGCAGGACACGGTGACGGATTCGCCCTCGTTCAGTACGTCGGTGGCATTGCCGCAGCCGACGATGGCCGGGATGCCCAATTCACGCGCAATGATCGCGGCGTGGCAGGTGCGGCCGCCACGGTTGGTGACGATGGCGCTGGCGCGCTTCATCACCGGCTCCCAGTTCGGGTCGGTCATGTCGGTGACGAGCACGTCGCCCGGCTGCACGCGGTTCATCTCGGAAGCATCGCCCACCACGCGGACCACGCCGGCACCGATCTTCTGGCCGATCGCACGGCCGTGGGTCAGGGCCTTGCCGTACTGTTTCAGACGGTACTTTTCCATCACCAGGCCGGAATCCTGGCTCTTCACCGTCTCGGGACGGGCCTGCAGGATGTAGAGCTTGCCGTCCTGGCCGTCCTTGCCCCACTCGATGTCCATCGGGCGACCATAATGCTTCTCGATGATGACCGCATAGCGCGCCAGCTCCAGCACGTCCTCGCTGGTCAGCGAGAAGCGGTTGCGATCGGCCTCGGGCACATCCACCGTACGCACCGATTTGCCAGCCACGGCCTTGTCGGTGAACACCATCTTGATCAGTTTGGAACCCAGGTTGCGGCGGATGATCGCCGGCTTGCCCTGCGCCAGCGTGGGCTTGTGCACATAGAACTCGTCCGGGTTCACCGCGCCCTGCACCACGGTCTCGCCCAGGCCATACGAAGCGGTGATGAACACCACCTGGTCGAAGCCCGACTCGGTGTCGATCGAGAACATCACGCCCGAGGCGCCCGAATCCGAGCGCACCATGCGCTGCACTCCGGCCGACAGCGCGACGTCGGAGTGGGCAAAGTTCTTGTGCACGCGGTAGGCGATCGCGCGGTCGTTGTACAGCGAGGCGAACACTTCCTTCATTGCATGCAGGATGTTCTCGTAGCCATGGATGTTCAGGAAGGTTTCCTGCTGGCCGGCAAAGGACGCATCCGGCAGGTCTTCGGCGGTAGCCGACGAGCGGACGGCGAAACTGCCCTCTCCTTCTGCGGTAATCTTGTCGTAGGCCGCCTTGATCTCGGCTTCGAGCTGGGCCGGGAACGGGATGTCGATGATCCACTGGCGGATCTGGGCGCCGGTCCTGGCGAGCGCATCAACGTCATCGACGTCGAGCGCGTCGAGCGCGGCATTGATGCGGTCGGCAAGGCCATCATGCGCCAGAAATTCGCGGTAGGCTTCCGCAGTGGTCGCAAAACCGCCCGGAACACGAACGCTCGAAGGCAGCTGGCTGATCATCTCGCCGAGCGAGGCGTTCTTGCCGCCGACCTTTTCGACGTCGGTCATGCGAAGTTCGTTGAAAGGAAGCACGTAGCGCGTCATGGATGACCTTCCACAAAAGAGAGATAGAAAGCAAAATCCAATTTTAACGTTTTATTGTGCTCTGCCGCACGACAGGGTTTGCCCCAATGCCAACCATGTCTCACTCCGAGCAAATACAGGCAGCGATCATGACTGACACTCCCACCCGCACCGTCTTCTTCGTTTCCGACGGTACCGGCATAACGGCTGAAACCCTTGGCCACAGCCTGCTTGCGCAGTTTCCTGAAAGCAGTTTCCGTCAGGTCCGCGCCCCTTTCGTTGACGATATCGACAAGGCCATCGACTGCGCAGCCCAGATCCGCGAAGCCGCGGCGAGCGACGGGGTACGTCCGATCGTGTTCAGTACACTCGTAAACGAAGACACGGTTGCGGCACTGCACAACGCCGATGCGCTATTCCTCGACTTGTTCGACCGTTTCATCGGCCCGCTCGAAACCGAACTCGGCCAACGCTCGACGCACGCTGTCGGACGCTTCCACGGCATTGCCGACAGCATCAACTACAAGCACCGCATCGAGGCGATCAACTTCGCCATGGCCCACGACGATGGCGTGTCCAGCAACGGCGAACTGGAGGAAGCCGATGTGATCCTGGTCGGCGTCTCCCGCTCCGGCAAGACGCCGACCAGCCTCTACCTGGCGATGCAATTCGGCGTCAAGGCCGCCAACTACCCGCTGATCCCGGAAGACTTCGAGCGCAACAAGCTGCCCGGCGAACTGCACAAATACCGCCGCAAGCTCTTTGGCCTCACCATCGCCGCCGAGCGCCTGTCGCAGATCCGCCAGGAGCGCCGCCCCAACAGCCGCTATGCCTCGCTGGAGAACTGCCGCTACGAGATCGATGCCGCCCAGAAGCTGATGCGCCGCGAAAACATCCGCTGGCTCGACTCGACCACCAAGTCGATCGAGGAAATCTCGGCCACCATTCTCCAGACCGTGCGCGTCGAACGACCTGCGTTCTGAGACACAGCACGGCCCGTCGGCAGCGGCCTGCGCTTATTCGGCTAGAATGGCGTCCTTGCGCCTGCCACCCGACACGGGCGCCATCGAAGGAAGCAACAGGACTGCACATGAAAAGAACGCGCATCAAGCGCCGCGGCGGCCTCGGACGCATCGCTGAACACTTGGCATGGCTGGCGAACGGCCTTGCCGAATCGACCAGCCGCGTCGAGGACAGCTACTGGGAGCAGCAGTTGAGTACCGCACTGGACGAGCAGCTCGAGAACAACGAAGAAGAGGCGCTCAACGCTGTGCTGGATCACCTCTACAGCACCGAAACGCGCGCCTACGACGAACTGGCCGATTTCATCGAATCCCGTGCCGAATGCGCCACCGGCGCTTTCGACGATCATGACGTGGTTCTCATCGCTGCCCCCATCCTTGCCTGGTCGCGCTACCGCATCCCTGCGGTCGCCGTGCCCTCGGCAGTACTTGCCAATCTGCGCGTTCATTTCCAGGCCCACGTCCTCGCCCAGGAAGCCCGCCTCGCCGTCGCCGATTTCCTGTTCAGCCCCGATCAACTGCCGCAGGGTTATTGCGCCACGGCGGAGTTCGCCAGGATGCTGGGCAAGGCGGCGATGAGCAATTCGGACCTTCGCATCGATACCGAAGGCATGCCGGACACGGCACAGTTCCTCTCCGACACCCGCTACCTGCTTGCTGCTGCAGCCGTACCTCGCGGCAAACCGGTTTTCCGCTGGCAGGAAAGGGATGGCAGCCGCGACAACGCACGCGAGCAATGGCGTATCCAGGGCGGCGCCTGTCTGACCCCACTGCTGCCCGGCTGTGCCGTCGATCTCGTGCTGCCCGAACCCTACTTCGCCGCCAGCCGCGCTGCCGACAAGGACAGCCGCCCATACTCGGTACGCGCCTCGGTCGCCTACTTGGGAACAGCCCTCGAAGTCCCCGCAGCCAACCTGCGTGCCGTCATCGCCCCGTTCTGGGACCGGGATCTCGAGGAATATCGCCTCGGCTTCAGCGTACGTGGAAACGACCAGATCGTGCATGGGGTGGTCTGGCCGCTGCTCGGTGCCGAAGACGACAGCACCGACATTCCCGCGCAGATCGAAGCAGTGCTGCGCGAATGCGGCCTCACCGAAGTCATCCACCTCGACCACCAGTTCCCGCTCGAATACTGCGACGACTGCGGCGCACCGATGTACCCCTCCGCCGAAGGCGAAGCCGTGCATGCCGAAATGCCGGAAGAGCAGATGGAGCAGATGCCCCGCCATCTGCACTGAGCGCAGGTCAAGCCACTGACGGAGACCGGAAAGCATGAGCAAGATCGACAGGAGCGACGCCGAATGGCGCGCCCAGCTTACCGACGAACAGTACCGGGTGACACGCCACAAGGGCACCGAACGCGCGTTCACCGGGCGATACTGGAACACTTGGGACAAGGGCAGCTACAACTGCATCTGCTGCGGCGCTCCGCTGTTCCGCTCCGAGCACAAGTTCGATGCCGGCTGCGGCTGGCCCAGCTTCTGGACTGCAGCCGAACCCGACAACGTCGCCACCGCGGCCGATCATAGCCACTACATGGTGCGGACCGAAGTGCTCTGCAGCCAGTGCGACGCCCACCTCGGCCACGTCTTCGAGGACGGCCCGCAGCCGACCGGGCTGCGCTACTGCATCAACTCCGCATCGATCGAGCTGAAACAGGACGCGGAAACACCCTCCTCGTAGGAACGGCGTTAGCCACGATGGCAGTCGTGGCAACAGGATCGCAGTCCTGTTCGCGGCTAGGCACCCCCGGCTAGGCGCCGCCGGCTAAAGCCGCTCCTACGGACATCCAGATATCAGGAAATAAAAAACCCGCGCTGCCCTGAGGCAAGCGCGGGTTTTTCGTGGGCGGAAGCTGCGCTTACACGCGTTCCCACACCGTGGTGATGCCCTGGCCACCGCCAATGCACATCGTGGCCACGCCATAGCGGCCATTGGTGCGGATCAGCTCGTGCAGCAGCTTGGTGATGATCACCGAGCCGGTCGCACCCACCGGGTGGCCCAGCGAGATGGCGCCGCCGTTCGGGTTGACCTTGGCCGAATCCAGACCCAGGCCACGGTTGACCGTGATCGACTGCGCCGCGAAGGCTTCGTTGGACTCGATCACGTCGATCTGGTCCAGCGTCAGGCCGGCGCGTTGCAGCGCGAGCTTGGTTGCGGGGATCGGGCCTTCGCCCATCACGTCGTTCGGCACACCGGCGATGGCATAGGACACCAGGCGGGCGATCGGCTTGTGGCCGGCCGAAACCGCCTTGGTCGCGTCGGCCAGCAGCAGGAAGGCAGCGGCGTCATTGATGCCCGACGCGTTGCCGGCCGTCACGGTACCATCCTTCTTGAAAGCCGGCTTCATCTTGGCCAGCGCTTCCAGGGTAGTCATGCGCGGATGCTCGTCGGTATCGAACACCACCGGGCCCTTGCGGGTTTCGAAGGTGATCGGGACGATCTGGCTCTTGAAACGGCCTTCGGCGATCGCCGCGGCAGCACGCTTCTGCGACTCCAGCGCAAAGGCATCCTGGTCCTCACGGGAGATGCCATGCTTGGTGCACAGGTTTTCGGCAGTGATGCCCATGTGGCCGACACCGAACGGGTCGGTCAGCACGGCAACCATCGAATCGATCGCCTTGGTGTCGCCCATGCGGGCACCGTTGCGCAGGGCGGGCAGCAGGTAAGCAGCGCGCGACATCACTTCGACACCGCCGCCGATGGCGTAGTCGGCATCACCCAGCATGATCGCCTGGGCCGAGCTGACGATCGCCTGCTGGGCCGAACCACACAGACGGCTCACCTGGAAGGCGACGGAGTCCATCGACATGCCGGCATTGATGGTGGCGACACGCGACACGTAGGCGTAGCGGGCATCGGTGGGGATGCAATGGCCGACGGAAGCGAACGACACCTCCTTGGGGTCCACTCCGCCGCGCGCGATCGCTTCCTTGATCACCACCGCGCCGAGGTCGGACGGCTCCATGTCCTTCAGCGAGCCACCAAAACCGCCGACAGCGGAACGAACAGCGCTCAGAACAACGACTTCACGATTTGCCATGCACACTCCCTCCTATGGGTTCTAAAAATCATCCACCCACCCACCCGGCCAAGCCGAGCAGAGCAAGCAGAAACAAGCATACCAGCAGTGCCCGCCAGATCAGGCCCACGGTACTTTGCATGTGATCGGCGTCCGCTTCGTCGCCCTGTCCCAACTCGGGCCGGTCGACGAAGCCGCCGGACTCGTGGATAGGCATGCCGAGTCTGACGCCCAGCGCACCCGCACCACTTGCGAGCAGTATAGCCGACGACTTGTCCGGCCACAGCACTGCCTGAGTGCGTCGGCAATAGATCGCACCCTCGAAATCGCCCACCACCGAAAACGAAGCCGCCGTCAGCCATGCCGGCAGCCAGTCGATCAGCTCGAAAGCGCGCCGCGCGAACCGGCCGGCGCCGGACTCCGCCTGGACGCCATGGCCCCACTCATCGGCAAAGAAGCGCGCCAGCCTGTACATCACCGCGCCGCTCGGCCCGGGCAGGATCACGAACCAGAAGGCGACACCGAACAGGCTGCGATGCGTGCTCACCAGAATCTGCTCGATGGCGAGCCTGGCCACCTCGCTGGCATCCGCCTCGCCACAGTCGCGCCCCCGCCATTCCGACAGCAGCGCACGCGCATGCTCCATGTCGCCCATCCGCAGTGCCAGATGGATGCCGGAAAAGAAACGGCCTTCGTGGCGAAAGCCCATTGTCAGAAACAGCACCACGACATTGAACGCAAACGCCAGTACCGGATGCATTTCCCACAACAGGTAGTGAAGCACCGCCGTCAACAGCGAGCCCAGCACCACGACACCCACCCAGATCAGCCGTCCATGCGTGGCCTGACCGTCACCGAAACGCTCGAGCAGGCTTCTCGACAGCTTTCGCAAAGGCTGGAGCACCCAGCGATCGACCGGGAGCGGACGGATCTGCTCGATGAGCAGAGCAATGATCAAGGCGAAAAGAGTCATGCAGGACTACTGTGGAAACGCAAACAGGATATTGCCAAGATAACACAGGCCCCGAGGGCACCGCGATGGCGCCACATCATGTGCCGGTTCAGACCCGACCGCCTTGCCCGGACAACAGACGGTACAAGGACATGATGATTCCCGCCGTCGCGCCCCAGATGTAGTAATCCTTGTAGGGCATGGCGTGGAACTGGCGCTCCCGGCCCTCGTGCATCAAGCTGTGGCGCAGATGATTGGCCGGGTCGAGAAAATGCGCCAGCGGCACTTCGAAAGCTTCGGCCACCTCGAAAGTATCCAGTTGCAGTTCGAATGGCGGGTGCACCACCCCCACCACCGGCGTCACGCGGAAACCCGTGCCGGTGTAGTAATCGGGCAAGGCGCCGAGCAGTTCGACACGGCTGCGGTCAAGGCCGATCTCCTCTTCCGTTTCGCGCAGCGCCGTCTCGACCGGCGAAGCGTCCTGCGCTTCGACCCGCCCGCCCGGAAAGCTGATCTGGCCCGGGTGGTGATGGAGGTGGTCGGTGCGCCTGGTGAGCAGCAGCGCAGGCGCAGACTGCCCGGCAACGACCGGGACCAGTACCGCCGCGGGGCGATGAAGTTGCCCATTCATCGTCTCGGGCCAATCTCCCCCCGGCCGCCCCGGCGCCTGCTGCAAAATCGTGCGCAGACGATCCAGCGGTTCGGACCAGATTTCAGGCGCCGCGTGTTGCCCCAGACTCACCTCATCCTCCCGTCGATCAATAACGCCGTTCCAGTATCAGGCGACTCCCTTCCTGGCTCATCTGCATGCGGTTCAGAAAGCTCATGCCCAGCAGGACCACCGGCATGTCGCCCTCGTGGATGGCCGCATCCACGCCCGCCAGTTCGATGCCACCGAGACGCACCGAGTTCAGCTTGACGATCCATATCGGTGCCACGCCATTGGCTGTCTGGCTGTAGACCTGCCGCCCCTGGCGGAAATCGATCCCCGCCCGCCTGGCATCGGCCGCCCCCATGGACACCGCAGTCGCACCAGTATCGACCAAAAACCGCATCGACGCACCATTGACGCTGCCCTGCGCAAGGAAATGCCCCTGGCTATCGCCCTCGATCATCACCCGCTGGGCAGTGCCCTCCGACGCCGCGCTGACCACCCGCTCTCCCAGCCGCAGCATTCGGCGCACACCACCGATTTCCACCACCGCCGAATCCGCCCCGACCGAAACGAGCCGTATGCCATCGGCCGTCGCCTGCCCGACACGCAGCGTATGCAAGCGGTCATCGTCAGTGACGATCACCGCCCGGCTGCCGAACACGCCGGACAGGCCGACACCAGTGGCTTGCGCAGTATTCGAGGCCAGACAGACTCCAAGCGCCAGCACGGCCGCCATCAGGCGCGGCACCTCAGACAAGGCAAGCCTCATTCGTCGATCGCTTCACGCCATACCGCCCGCCTTCCCTGAAAACCCTCGTCACTGCTTTCCCAAGGCGGCTGAGGCGAACGTTCGGGGGTCGGGTTATCTCCTTTCACGATCGAGATAACCGGTTCGCCGTCAACATAAACGACATTGATACCCACGATCGGTGCGCTGAAGCGTGTTGACACCCAGCCAAGTGACGGCAACTGCCCTCCGGTACGATAATTGACGAAGTTCAGCCAACTGTATCCACCCGGCTCGCAAGCCGTCGTACTCGGCACCGTCGTCGGCACGATGAGCACACCACGCACCAGCATGGAGGGAACGTTCTGCCGTTCTCCGGAATCCGGCAGATCGACATACCATCCCCGTTCGCTTGTGGGAACCGGGTTGTTGGTGCCGGTACGCTCTGCGGCAGTCGTCTCGGTGAACTCCTGCCGTACAAGGGAATTGCGTGGATTGACCAGCGTCGCGCTCGCGTCATCATCCTTGATGCCATACAGGGATTGAAGCTGACGATTGCTGAGGTCGCTCACCTCCAGATATTTGCCCGTGCCGATGAAGATCATGCGCTTGCCATTGACCTTGCCCAGCGTCGGGCGCGTCGTGACGGGCTGGGGTTCGGTCGCCGCCTCATCCGCGTAAAGCCGTGCGAACCTGAACGGATTTTCCCCGCTGACCTCTCCCCTGTTCAGGTCGAAGCGCCAGACGTTGCCGAGCAGATCGCCTCCATAGGCATAGCCCGCGGTGTTGTTGCGATTCTGGTCATCCGTCCAGACGACGATGCGTGCAAGGCCGCTGGGCGTGGCTGCGCTTCCCACGTCCGTGCCGATTTTGCGCACCACCGCACCCGTCCAGGCGTCGAGCACATATACGAAACCCTCACCGGGATTCGAGCCTTCGATATTGTTGTAGCCGGAAGTCAGCACGGCGACCCATTGACCGTCCTCGAGCTTGGTCACGATCGGCTCGCCAAAACTGTAACCGAGGTCGTTGTCGTCGTCGGTCGTGAACTCCCACAACAAGGCTGGCGAATTCGGATTCGTGACATCCAGCGCGTAGTAACCCCGCCCGCCGCCATTGAGACCGCCGATCAGGACTGTCTTCCAGACAGCCGAGCCTGCACTCGTGCAGTTGCTCGTGCAGATGTCCCATACCGTGGGTGCGCCGTTCACATAGTAGCGATGCAAGGCACTATAGTTCTGATCGGCCAGCAGCCACATGTTCGGGACGACCATGCTGGGCACGAAGGCCCAACGCTCTCCGAGGCCCTCCGCATTGAAGGCATGCAGCATCCCATCGTTCGAGCCGACGTAGAACCGTACCGCCCCGCGACTCCTGTGCAGCCTTGAAAGAGACAAAGCCGGGATCGGCGTAATTGAAATTCGGCTTCTGCACATAGATCGGTGTGGACTCGACGAGATCGCCCAGTATCGCATCGCGTGCGCGGAACACCTGCCGCTCCACCGCATTGCTGCTGCGCATCTCGAAACCGTGCTGTCCCCGGAGGTAATTCACGAGATTGGAGCCGGTCGCCTGTGCCCGTTGCCCCGTCGTCAATTCACCCCATTGACTTAACGCCGATGCGTTGAAATATGCTTGCTGCGAGGACGTGAGGTTGTCATAGGTGAAACTCACCAAGCCATCGCTGCCGCTCGTGTAAATGGTCCGGATATCCGTCTCCGCATCCACCTTGCTTGCCATCGTGCCCGAGCAGGAACCGAACTCCGACGTCACGTTCTCGACGCAATGTAATGGCTCGAGCCCGACCTCTCCCGTGGTGAGGTCGATTGCACGCGCTTCGAGGTTGCCTGTCCACTTCTCGGTCGTGAAACTGGCGACATAGGCAAAATTGTTTCCCGCCACCGGAGAAAGCGCGCTCGTTGCCGCTGCCGCACCCGCACCGACCTTGACCCTGATTTCCCTGAGCGCGTCGCGCAGGCCACTGGCAAGCTCCGCAGGATTTCCAGCACTGAAATACGTGCCCCGGCCACTCACCGCGGCATGCCACATGTCATCGACCGCACTGGGTTTATCTGCCTGCGGAACCGGCCAGTTTGCTTGCGGCGTGCCCAGGCCTTTCAGGATATTGTAATAATCGCCGGATTCGGCGGTCTTGTAGTCGCTCTGATAGCGCAACTCTCCATCCACACCCAGGCCGAGAGTGAAGGTGGTCATGTGCTGCTTTGAATTATTGTCCTCGCCGCTGGTGAAAACGTTGTTCGTGCAGACGTTTTCGCCAGAAAGCGCCCCTGCACAATTGCCCAGCGCAGAGGTCCTCAAGTCCGTTTCATAGTAGTATTTCGCCACATCGGCCAGGCTCCCCGAGCTTGCCGTCGGCCCTTCGTAATACGGGCGAGGCGTTCCGGAGCCATCTTCGTTGCCGATGGCCGACCCCGCCAGATTCCCCCCTCCGTTCCCGTTCCAGTAACCATCCGAAGTCAGCAAGGCAAAATTCTGCTGGCAGGAATACTGGACGGGATCGGCGCCTGTGGTACCGCTCCCCTTGCCCGCGTAAATCCGTCCGACATCCGACAAAGCCCTGCGCAAGGGCGTGCCGCCGGTGGGCCTGGCATCGAACAGCTTGCCGTACCAGTCTGCCTTATGGCTGCCGGTGAAGTTGGCGATCTTGAGATTGACGCTGTTGTTGTTGTTCAGCGAGCGAAAACCCACACGGTAAGTGCTGTCGATCGTGACGAAGGTCCGGCTGACCGAGGTCTTCATCGCCTGCATCCGTGTTCTGTACCAGGCGAACCAGTTGGCGAAATTGCGCAATTCTTCCGCATAAGTGCAATTCGGCGCCGCCACACAGTCGCTGCGCTGGCCACGATCCAACAGAATGCTGCCTTCGGCGTTGAGGATATTGCCGTAGGTCACGCCCGGCACGATGTCGATGCGCGTGAACGTGCCGGGGACGAATGCCATTGCGCTGGCGGCGACCCCACCGCTGAAGCTCATGCGCGCCGAATTCGCCCAGGAGGCGCCAAGCATGGAAGCTACAAGGCTTTGCCCGTTATACGACCCGTCCGGCGCCGTGACGACCATGTTCGCAGTGCCGCTGCGTGCTGCCGAAAATCCATTGGAAATTCGGTCCGCGATTGCATCCGCAAGGCCGCGGTTCCGGGTGTTTGCATCATTGCTCGCGTTGCAGTACTTCAGTGATTCGCTCAGCAGCTCGATGCCGCCAACGCGAATACTGTTGACCGTGACGACATTCGTTTTTCCGTTGCAGACGCTTCCAGCACCCGTCGCATTGCTTCTCGAAACGCCACTCACGCCGAAAACTCCCGTACTGCTCGGCACGGCCGAAACGGCCGAACTCGTCACGACGGTGGGGTATCTCGGATAATTGTAGGTAGCATTCTGCGTCGCACGGCAATCCGTCAGGTTCGCATTCCGGCACCAGCGCAACTTTGCCGGCACACGATGCGTCGCGGTCGGAGCACCGGCCTCGACGCAATCGACAAGATTGTTGTCCGTGCAGTACTCGGCAGGCAGCATCACGTAATAGAAAGGCCCTGTCGGCCGTTGCTCGATACTCGGCGAATCGACAGGCCCGACCGCAAATCGTGCCGTACCGCCAGTGGCTCTCGCCGCCCTCAGCCAAGTATATGATTTACCGCCGACCACGCCCGGCAAAATATAGTCGCCATTGCGGAGGCAATCGCTATAGCCGGAATCCGTACACCACTCGACATCCGGATAATTTCCCGTCAGGTTCAGTGTGTCCGTTCTCTGAATACCGTATCCATCCAGCGGCACCGAGTCGGTACCGCCATAGTCCGTTGCCTCATTCCCGTCGTATGTCTGCGGCGGCCGATAAGTCACCGTCGGGTCGTAGTAACTCTTGTTGAAACCCGAAGCATAAAAAGGCGGCATGCCTCTGTGGGCTGTCAAGGATGTCGGTTGGCAGGCCTCGCCATCTCCTCTCGCAGTGCCGCCCTGGGTCCCGGTCGCCTCCCGGCAGCAGCGATAGTTGGTGCCGGCCGAACTCGTTCCCTTGCAATAGCTGCCATCCGTCACCAGGTCAGGCATGAACTCCCAATCCATACTGCCCGAATCGTCGAGGATGAACATCAGATTGGGCTTTACTTCGGTCGTGGCCGCATTCGTCAGCGGCGTCCTCGCCAGATCGACGACATCCGCCATTGCCATTTGCGGCATGATCAAGCCGGCAGCGACGCTCGCCAGGAATGTGAACGCACGCAGAGTCACGTTTCTCATGATGTGCTCTCAATAAACAAAGGCTTGAACATAGCTGACCGTATTGCGCGGGCCATCGACCCGGGCCGTGATGCGATACACCGGACTGGCAAGGCCATCGTTTCCCAGATCGGAGCGGTCAGTGCTGACACCCTGGCTGTAGCCTTCCGCAGCGCCTTCGATCAGCAGGCAGATATCGACGGTCGGCACCCCCGTTTCGGAGCACATGCGCTGGATGACGTAGCGGATGCGGTTGCCCGACAGGTCGACGCCGTTGGTGATCCCCGCTCCGGTGGCAACACGCGTCGTCACGCCTCCTGCAGCCCAGGTTTCGTCAAGCAGTGGATCGAACCCGCTGGATGTCGCGTAATAGGCATTTGCCGTGCGGTGGACTTCAAAGGTGTCCGGCGCAACGGAATTCATCCATTCGATCGCCGTTTCCACGCCATTGTCCGCCGTCAGGGTCGCAGCCTGTTTCAGCGAGACATTGCCCGCGACGATGATGTTGGTGTCGACCGAACGCACCAGCGCCAGCGCCGCAAGCGCCAGGGTGACGAGCGCAATCAGGGTGATCAGCAGGACGACGCCCCGCTGTCGGTATGGCCCAGGGCGGGCCGGATGCAATTCTCTCTTCGGCATCACATCGCCCCTTTCGCCCAGACCACGTTGCGCAAGGGAATGATCGTCTCGAAAACCCTGTAGCGGTAATGATCCCAGTCGGCAGCACCGGAGAGGTCGATGACCGGAGCGGGCGAGTCGAAGCCGCCCAGGCTTTCATCCTTCCAGGCGCACACACCGGTCGGCGGATCGGTCGCCTGGTTGCAGGCTTGCGAAACCGGCTCTGGATCGCGCAAGGAACTGCGCGCGACGATCGCGACCCGCACGGCCTTGATCCGCTTGCGCCGATCGGTGTTGCCCAGGTTGGCCCAGTCTCCGGTCGCGTCGACCCACTGCTGGATTGCAGAATCCCCGGCCGAATCCGAAATCCCGTACTGGGCCTGCATACTGACGATGCCGGTGGCAATCTCCTGACCATTACGCAGGAGGCGATCACCTTCATCTGCAACGGAGAATGTCACTTCACGATATTGGCCAAGACACGACGCAAACCACGGGGAATCACCCGGCGCGGGCAGGCTGCCGGAAGGCAACGGCGATTCGAGATCCGCGTAGCCATCCGCATCGAGGGTGATTTCCGTGGTGTTGGTCGCAGGAGCCGGCAAATCCTCGACTGAAAGCAGATAGCAGGTATCGCCGCCGTTCGACATGATCAGGCTGTCGCCCACCCGGCAGCCGAGATTGCTGCTGACCGAAAGCACGTCGCCATCGCGCCGGGTGATCTGGGTGGCGATACCGCCGGACATCGATCCGCCATAGCGCACCGTGATCGTATCGTTTTCAGCCCCATCCCCGTTCACGATCACGATCGGCACCGTGCTGAAGCCGCCGGCCATCGTGCTGCCGTTGAGCGCAGTCGTGCAATTGAGCAAATTGGCCCCCCGGTGAAAGAGCGCGAATCCGTAGCCCGCCAACTGTGTTTCCCGCAGCACGGCCTGCAGCGCCAGGGCGCCGCTGGTCTGGGTGTCGGCCGTGCCGGTGGTGATGCGCTTCTGCCCTTCGAAGCTGCCGAACACCTGCATGACGACCAGCAAGGCCAGCAGCCCCACGACCATGCCGACCATGATTTCCACCAACGTGAAGCCGTGGCGGGAATGCCTTGTTTTCCACATCGGACGATTCATGATCATTCATCCCACTCCATGACCCGCGCATCGATCGTCACATTGTTGAATCGCGGTTCATCATCATCTGAAACCTGTTTGCGATGATCTTCCTGACTCACGCCCCAGGTCACGGTCACCCTGAGCATGCCGAGCGCCGGAGACGACACCGTCGAATATCCCGAGGGAAGAAGATTCGGGTCTATTTCCTGTGCTTCTTCTGCCTCGACCAGATCGGCCCTTACCACGCCGGACGGATTCGCCCAGAATCTGCCGATCTTCTGCTGGGCGATGTACGTGGCCGTGCTGCGAAACTGGGCCTCGGTCGTGTTCGTGACCATGTTGGCCTGGATGCCGATCAGGCCGAGCACCGCGATCGAGAAGATCAGCAGGGAGATCAGGGCTTCGAGCAGCGCCATCCCGCCCTGCGGCTTGCGCGACACCCGGCCGCAAAAATCTGCATGTGCCATGTTTCGCTTCTTCATGGGCAAGCCCTCAGATCGGTCGAACCCGCCGGAAAGCTGGCTTCGCAGACCCTGATGCTTCCGCTTGGACTCACGATGATGCGCAATTCCCGGCTTTCGGCCTCGGTGAGTGCAGAGGTGTCGACCAGGAGTTCGATACCTCCCGCCGGCTCCCGTACTCGCCCCGCGGCATTGAACACCACAGGCACGGCGCCCTCTTCGATCTCGACCGTCACGGCTGCGGACGAACCTTCGTCGCCACTGCGGCTCTGGATGGTGTTCGCATCGTCCGGGCTCGGGCAGGCTCCGGCAGGATCGGGCTGGAGGCATACCGCCCAGGCCCCGCCAGCCCCCCCATCACGCAAATCGAACTGGACTGGACTGTTACGCTGAATAGCCTCGACACGTGCGATCTGCAATCCGTTCTGGATCGACTCAGCCGCCGTGCGGACCTTGCCGTTCTGTATCCACGTGCGAAAGCTCGGCACGGCAATCCCCAGCAGCACGGAGAGAATCGCGATGCCGATCATCAACTCGATGAGTGTGACGCCGCTGGCGTCACGGCGCAGGTTCAGCATCCGCCCCCCGATCCAGTGACCCAGCAGGTTGCGTTCGCTGTCCAACCGGAAGGAACGGCAGTCGTGCGCTTCCTGTTGTTCTGATCGATGGTGAATACGAAGCCTCCGGTTCCCTGGCCGGCTCTCCCCGTGGCGGTTATGGTGTAGGTCTGCGACCATGCGTCGTTGCCCGGGTCGCAGACATAATCGAAGAAGCGCTGATCGCCGATTGCGGCAAGCCTGGCCGGCGCCACCCCGCATACGCCTGCGGCACCGTTGTAGCGTCGATTGTCCTGAAAATAGCGCTCCATGTGCACACGCATTTCCGACAGATTGGCACGTGGCTCGGCGAGCTTGCCCTTGAGGATGTAGGTGCTGTATTGCGGTATCCCCACCGCCGCCAGGATGCCGATGATGACGACCACGATCATCATCTCGATCAACGTGAAACCCTGGTTCTTTCCCATGATGTTGTCCCTTCTACCTAGCATTACAGTATTCTCTTCCGCCTCTCCCTGCCTGGACTGGAAGACGAACGGAGCGGAAAACGGGATCAGTGGCATTTGACACGCGCTTCCAGAAAAGGAAGGGCAGGACCGCGCAATGGCAAAGTCCGGCCCTTGATTCAGAATCGCCTCACAGCCTTGGCAGGCCGATCAGTGGAAAGGACACGCGAGCAGGTGATCCGGCCGCATATATAAAGGCCTCAAGCCCAGGTATCCACCACGCCGCCCGCCGCACTGCCCACCGCCGATGCCGGCGGCTGTGCCGGCGCCGGAACCGCTTGCAGCAACTGCAAGGCGCTCTCCGCCTGCATGTCCAGCGCCATCTTCAGCACCTTGACCGAGGCTTCGGCCCGAACCCCGGCAGCAGCATTGGCACTGGCCGCGGCGGCGATGGAAGAAACGTCCATGATCTGTACTCCAAAACGTTTGTGGTGCCGGCCGGGATGCGGCATGGGGCGCTTCAAGCGATAACGGCCGCAAATGCGGCCGCTTGAGGATGATTTGCGGGATGCTCCCCCGCCGGAGCTCAGTCGCGGAAGTTGCCGTACTGCAGCGGAAAATCCGCGATCTGCTTCTTCACCAGCGCGATCGCCTCCTGCAGCACGTCGCGCTTGGCCCCAGAGACGCGCACCGCGTCACCCTGGATCGCGGCCTGCACCTTCATCTTGCTGTCCTTCGACAACTTGACGATCTTCTTGGCCAGATCCTGATCGACGCCGACGCGAACCTTCACTTCCTGCTTGACCTTGTTGCCGGAAATCTTCTGCACGTCGCCGTAGTCCAGGCAGCGCACGTCAACGTTCTTCTTGGTCATTTCCGGCAGCAGGATGGTCTTGATCTGGTCGAGCTGGAAATCGCTGTCGCCGTAGAGCGTCAGCAGCTTGTCGGCCTGCTCGATGTTGGCGCTGGTGCCCTTGAAGTCGTGGCGGCCGGCGATCTTGCGGTTCGCCTGCTCGACGGCATTGCGCAGCGAGGGCTGGTCAACCTCGGACATGATGTCGAATGAGGGCATATCGCTTCCCTTCGTCCCGCTCGGTTCAGCCGAAATGGCAGATGTAGTGGTAGGGCTCGCCCGACACCTCGATGTCGAAGCTCGAGTTGCCCGGAACGTCGAAGGATTCGCCCGCACCGTAGGCCTTCCATTCCTCGCTGCCCTTCAGGCGCACGCGGCAGCTGCCGCCCACGCACTCCATGATCTCGGGCGCGCCGGTATTGAAGGTCAGCGTGGCCGGCAGGATGACGCCAACCGACTTCCTCGTGCCATCGGCGAACTGGATGCCATGGCTGACGCACTTGCCGTCGAAATAGACGTTGGCCTTGGTGGTGACGGCAATGCCGTCGATCTTTTCGGTGATGCTCATGGAGATGCTTTCCTCATTCGATGCCGAGCAGTTTCTGGATGATGCCCTTGGCGACGAAGCCGACGAAGCCGACGCCAAGGCCGATGAACATCCACATCATGCCGTACTTGCCGGCCTTCGACTCCTTGCCCAGGTTCCAGATGATGAACATCATGTACAGGATCAGCGCCGCAAGGCCGAACTTGAGCGAATAATCCTCGAACTCGGCCATGGTCAGGCCGAAGATCAGTATGTCGTCCATCATCCGTCTCCCGAATCAGCGCACGCCGAAAGCCGGGCTCAGCCCTGCCGCCTGGTCTTCGCGTTCGCCGCGATGCGCATGCGCAGCGCATTCAGGCGGATGAAGCCGTGCGCGTCCTTCTGATTGTAGGCGCCCTGGTCGTCCTCGAAGGTAGCGATCGTCGGGTCGAACAGCGAATCGGTCTTCGAGTCGCGGCCGGTGACGATGACGTTGCCCTTGTACAGCTTGACCCGCACCCAACCGTTGACCGTCTGCTGGGTCTGGTCGATCAGCGCCTGCATGGCCTGGCGCTCGGGGCTCCACCAGTAGCCGTTGTAGATCACGCTGGCGTAGCGCGGCATCAGGTCATCCTTGAGGTGGGCGACTTCGCGGTCGAGCGTGATCGATTCGATGGCGCGGTGGGCCTTCAGCAGGATGGTGCCGCCCGGGGTTTCGTAGCAGCCGCGGCTCTTCATGCCCACGTAGCGGTTTTCCACCAGGTCGAGGCGGCCGATGCCGTGCTTGCCGCCCAGCTCGTTGAGCCTGGCGAGCAGTTCATGCGGCTTCATGCGGGTGCCGTTGATCGCAACCAGGTCGCCTTTCTCGAATTCCAGGTCGAGGTATTCGGCGGCATCCGGCGCGGCCTCGGGCGACACCGTCCAGCGCCACATCGATTCCTCGGCCTCGGCCGCCGGATCTTCGAGGTGGCGGCCTTCGTAGGAGATGTGCAGCAGGTTGGCGTCCATCGAGTAGGGCGAGCCGCCCTGCTTGTGCTTCATTTCGATCGGGATGCCGTTCTTCTCGGCATAGGCCAGCAGCTTCTCGCGCGACAGCAGGTCCCATTCGCGCCACGGCGCGATGACCTTCACGTTCGGCATCAGCGCGTAGTAGCCCAGCTCGAAGCGGACCTGGTCGTTGCCCTTGCCGGTGGCGCCGTGCGACACCGCGTCGGCGCCGGTGGCGCGGGCGATCTCGATCTGGCGCTTGGCGATCAGCGGACGGGCGATCGAGGTGCCGAGCAGGTATTCGCCTTCATAGACGGTGTTGGCGCGGAACATCGGGAAGACGAAGTCGCGCACGAACTCTTCGCGCAGGTCGTCGATGAAGATGTTCTCGGGTTTGATGCCGAACTGGAGCGCCTTGGTACGCGCGGGCTCGAGCTCCTCGCCCTGGCCGAGGTCGGCGGTGAAGGTGACCACTTCGCACTGGTAGGTGTCCTGCAACCACTTCAGGATGACCGAAGTGTCCAGCCCGCCCGAGTAGGCGAGCACTGCTTTCTTGACGTCGCTCATGCTGTTTTCCTGTTTCCTGCTGTGTTGCCGGCGCGCACGCCCGTGCGAGCCTCGTTGTTTTTTTGCGGCTTACCTGGGGGCGACGCGGCCGAGCATCAGGTATTCCATCAGCGCCTTCTGCGCGTGCAGGCGGTTTTCGGCCTCGTCCCAGACCACCGACTGCGGCCCGTCGATGACTTCGGCGGTGACTTCCTCGCCGCGATGGGCCGGCAGGCAGTGCATGAAGAGCGCGTCCTCGGCAGCGACCGACATCATCTCGGCATCGACGCACCAGTCGGCAAAAGCCTTCATCCGCACTTCGTTCTCGGCCTCGAAGCCCATCGAGGTCCACACGTCGGTGGTGACCAGGTGCGCACCGCGGCATGCACCCATCGGATCGGCGAACTGCTCGAAGTGGCCGGTGCCGTACAGCCCCGCCCGTTCGGGTTCGACTTCATAGCCCGGCGGCGTCGACACATGGACGTTGAAGTTCAGCACCTCCGCGGCCTGCAGCCAGGTGTTGCACATGTTGTTGCTGTCGCCGATCCAGGCCACGGTCTTGCCCTCGATCGAGCCGCGATGCTCGATGTAGGTGAAGATGTCGGCCAGAATCTGGCAGGGATGGTATTCGTTGGTCAGGCCATTGATGACCGGCACTCGCGAGTTGGCGGCAAAGCACTCGACCATCTGTTGCTCGAAGGTTCGGATCATCACCAGGTCGCTCATGCGCGAGATGACCTGGGCCGCGTCCTCCACCGATTCGCCGCGGCCGAGCTGCGAGTCGCGCGTGTTCAGGTAGATCGCCGAGCCGCCGAGCTGCTGCACGCCGGCCTCGAAGGACAGGCGGGTGCGGGTGCTGGCCTTCTCGAAGATCATCACCAGCGTGCGGTCGAACATCGGGTGGTAGGGTTCGTAGCGCTTGAACTTGTCCTTGATCCACTTCGCCCGCTCGAAGAGGTAGTCGTACTCCTCGCGGGTGAAGTCCTTGAACTGCAGGTAGTGCTTGATCGAACTCATCGGCATTCCTCAGCCGTTCGCGAGAAAGTCGCGAATCATCGGCGCCAGCATCGACACCAGAGCCCTGGCGTCCTCCGCGCTGAAAGTCAGCGCCGGCAGCAGACGCACCACACGTTCGGAGGTGACGCTGAGCAGCAGGCCCTGTTCGGCCGCGCGCGCCATCAGCGGGCCGCAGGGTCGCTCGAGTTCGACGCCGATCATCAGGCCGCGGCCGCGGATGTCGACCACGCCGGCAACGCCATCCAGCGCTTCGGCCAGCCCCTTGCGGATCTGGTCACCGATGGCGACTGCGTTGTCCATCAGTTTTTCGTTGACGATGGTGTCGAAGGTCGCAAGGCCGGCGGCGCACGCCAGCGGATTGCCGCCGAAGGTCGAACCGTGGTTGCCCGGGCCGAACAGCCCCTTGGCACGGCCCGAAGTCACGCAGGCGCCGATCGGCACGCCGGAAGCCAGCCCCTTGGCCAGGGTCATCACATCGGGTTTGGTGCCGGCATGCTGCCAGCCGTACCACTTGCCGGTACGGCCCATGCCGCACTGCACTTCGTCGCAGATCATCAGCCAGCCCTTGTCGTCACACAGGGCACGCAGCTCGCGCTGGAAAGTCTCGTCGGCGACATTGACGCCGCCCTCGCCCTGGATCATCTCCAGCATCACGGCGACGACGCTGTTGTCGTGCGCGGCAATCCTGCGGATGGCCTCGATGTCCTTGTAGGGCACGCGGATGAAACCCTGCACCAGCGGCTCGAAGCCGGCCTGCGCCTTGCGGTTGCCGGTGGCAGACAGCGTGGCCATGGTGCGGCCGTGAAAGGCATTCTCCATCACGATGATGTGCGGCAGCGCCACGCCCTGCTTGTTGCCGTACATGCGTGCCAGCTTGATCGCCGCCTCGTTGGCCTCGCAGCCCGAATTGCAGAAGAACACCTCGTCCATGCCCGAGCTTTCGGCGATGCGGTCGGCGAGCTTCTCCTGCAGCGGGATACCGTACAGGTTGGAGGTGTGGATCAGCCTGCCGGCCTGCTCGGCGATGGCCTTGACCAGGCGCGGATGGTTGTGGCCCAGCGTATTGACCGCAATGCCGGACAAGGCATCGAGATAGCGTTTGCCAGTCTCGTCATACATCCAGGCGCCTTCCCCGTGCGTGAATGCGATGGGCAGCCTGGCGTAGGTGTTCATGACATGGGACATCGGAACCTCGATCGGAACGAAGCTGAAAACGCGCACGGCGGCAGGTGCCGCCGTGCAGAAATGAAGCGGAATCTTAAGCCAAAACCGGCGACCCTGTACAGGCGCTGCCGATGGAGGCCCATATCACGCCAATCGCCGTCGATGGCGACATTCTGCTAGAATGCGCCGCGCTTTGGGCGCCGCCCGCAGGACGGCGCCTCAGGCGTACCACCTCTGCCGCCAGGGCGCATACATGACTCACAAGATCGAAAATTTCATCATCGTCGGCATCACCAATGACGGGAAGAAATTCCGCCCGAGCGACTGGGCCGATCGGCTATGCGGCGTCATGTCGGCCTTCGGCGCCGACAACCGCATGACCTACTCGCCCTATGTCCGCCCCGGCTGCACGCTGAAAGGCGACAAGACCGTGCTGGTCGATGCCGCCCTCTACGACGTGGAGCCAATGGCGTACAACTTCATGATCAACTTCGCCAAGGACAACGACCTGCAGATCGACTGGGTCGGCGACACGCCTCTTTGAAGGCTTGGCACTGAAAACAAAAAGGCGGCCCGCAGGCCGCCTTTTGCTTGCTGCAGCCGGAGCCGCAGCAAAGATCATGCACCGGTCAGGCAGCCATCGACTTGATGGCGGCGGACAGGCGGCTCTTGTGGCGAGCGGCCTTGTTCTTGTGGATGATCTTCTTGTCGGCGATGCTGTCGATGGTGCTCATCGAGGTGCGAAAGACCGACTGAGCCGCCGACTTGTCGCCACCCACGATGGCCTTGCGCACGGCCTTGATCGCGGTACGCAGGCGGGAACGAAGGCTGGCGTTGTGGGCGCGAGACTTGACTGCCTGGCGGGCGCGCTTGCGAGCTTGTGCCGAGTTGGCCATAAATTTGATTCCGTTGATGAATGGTTCTGGAAAGCCCGCGATTCTATCCGCCAATCAAACGTAACGCAAGCATGTTTCTCGAAGCGGCGCCACTGTTCCGGCTTACAGTTGCAAAGGCAGCCGGCTATCATGCGGGCCTCGCCCAGCCCTCAAACCTTACATGAATCTGCTTCGCGCCCTCGCCACCGTCAGCGGCATGACGCTGCTGTCCCGCATCCTCGGCTTCGTGCGCGACCTCGTCATCGCCCGCGCCTTCGGCGCCGGCATGGCCACCGACGCCTTCTTCGTCGCCTTCCGCCTGCCCAATCTGTTGCGGCGCATGTTCGCCGAAGGCGCATTCTCGCAGGCTTTCGTACCCATCCTGGCCGAGTACAAGAACCGCCAGGGGCCGGAGGCCACTCATACGCTGATCAGCCGCGTCGCCACCGTGCTCGGCCTGGTCGTCGCCCTCGTCGCCGCGCTGGGCGCACTGGCCGCACCGCTGATCATCTATGTCTCGGCCCCCGGTTTCTCGGGCGATCCAGGCAAGTTCGAGCTAACGGTCGAACTCACCCGCATCACCTTCCCCTACATCTTCTTCATGTCGCTGGTGGCGCTGGCAGGTGGCGTGCTCAACACCTGGAGCCGCTTCGCCATTCCGGCCTTCACGCCGGTGCTGCTGAACATCGCCTTCATCGGCATGGCCTTGTTCGCCGTGCCCTATTTCGATCCGCCGGTGCTGGCGCTGGCCTGGGCGGTCTTCATCGGCGGCCTGCTGCAGCTCGCGCTGCAGATCCGGCCGCTGCGCAAGATCGGCATGCTGCCGCGCTTCGACCTCGACCTGTCCGACCCCGGCGTGCGCCGCGTCATGAAGCTGATGGCACCTGCCATCCTCGGCGTCTCCGTCAGTCAGATCTCGCTGCTGATCAATACCATCTTCGCTTCCTTCCTCGAAAGCGGCAGCGTGTCCTGGCTGTACTACGCCGACCGCCTGATGGAGTTCCCCGCCGGCCTGCTGGGCGTGGCGCTGGGGACGATCCTGCTGCCCAGCCTGTCCAAGCTGCACGCCGACGAGAAGGCCGGCGAGTTCTCGTCGCTGCTCGACTGGGGGCTGCGCCTGACCTTGATGCTGACCCTGCCCGCCGCACTGGGCCTGACCTTGCTGGCCGTGCCGCTGGTGGCGACGCTGTTCAACTATGGCGCTTTCGGCGCCGGCGACGTGATGCAGACGCGCAGCGCGCTGGTGGCCTACAGCGTCGGTCTCACCGGCCTGATCCTAGTGAAAGTGCTGGCGCCCGGCTTCTACGCCCGCCAGGACATCCGCACGCCGGTCAAGATCGCCATCTTCACGCTCATCGCCACACAACTGATGAACCTCGCCTTCATCATGCCGCTGCGCCATGCCGGGCTGGCTTTGTCGATCGGGCTGGCATCCTGCCTCAACGCCGCCCTGCTCTACCATGGCCTGCGCAAGCGCGGCGTCTATGTGCCGCAAGCCGGCTGGGCGCTGTTCGCGCTGAAGCTGCTGGCCGCGCTGGCGGTGATGGGCGCGGTGCTGTGGTTCGGCATGGGTCCGGAAACCCTGTGGATCGAGATCGGCGGACTGGAGCGCGGCCTGCGCCTGGCCGCCGTGGTGCTCGCCGGTGCCGCAGCCTACTTCGCCACGCTGTTCGCACTCGGCTTCCGCCTGCGCGACTTCCGCCGCCGCGGCGCTGCCTGATAGAAACGCGGAAGCTACCCATGCAGCTCTACTACGCCGACCACTTCGTGCTGCCGCTGCCGGAAGGCCATCGCTTTCCGATGGAAAAATATTCGCGCCTGCGCGCCCGCCTGCTGGCCTGCGGCGAGTTCGGCGAGTCTGATTTCGCCGTGCCGCTCGCCGCCAGCGACGAGGAGATCCTCCGCGCTCACGACGCCGGCTATCTGGCACGCGTCACCGCCGGCACGCTGGATGCGGCAGAAGTCCGCCGTATCGGCTTCCCATGGACGGCGGCGATGGTCGAGCGCTCCCGCCGCTCGGCAGGCGCCACGCTCGCCGCCTGCCGCAGCGCACTGGCGGGCGATGGCGGCAGCGCCTGCGCCGCCAACCTGGCGGGCGGCACGCACCACGCCCACCGCGACTTCGGCTCCGGCTTCTGCGTCTTCAACGACGCCGCGATCGCGGCATTGGCGATGCGCGCCGAAGGCCGGGTGAGGCGCGTGGCGATCATCGACTGCGACGTCCATCAGGGCGACGGCACCGCCGCCATCCTCGCCGGCGAGCCGGAAATCTTCACCTGCAGCCTGCACGGCGCGAAGAACTTCCCCTTCCGCAAGCAGACCAGCGACCTCGACATCGAACTGGCCGACGACACCGGCGACGCCGTCTACCTGGCGGCACTCGACCAGGCGCTGGCAACGACCTTCACCCGCGCCCGCCCCGAACTCGTGATCTACCTCGCCGGCGCCGATCCCTATGCCGGCGACCGCCTCGGCCGCTTGGCCCTGAGCATCGACGGCCTGCGGCTTCGCGACGAATGCGTGCTCGGCGCCTGCCGCGATGCTGGCGTGCCGGTGGCGATCGCAATGGCCGGCGGTTACGCCGAACCGATCGACGACACCGTCAGCATCCACTTCAACACCGTCACTACCGCCGCCCGCCTGCTCCGCGATGGCCGCTGAACTGAAGCCTGCGCGGGCAAGCGGGATACTGCTGATCGGCGTCAACTTCACCTCCGCGCCACGCCGGGCCAAGCCTATCACCGCCGCTTTCGGCCGCCTCGCGGGCGAGGTGACCGAACCGAGGGTCGAGCTGACCGGCCTGGAAGCCTTCGACGGCTGGGCTGCTTTCGAAGCCCTGCTCGCCCGCCCCGGCCCCTGGCTCGGCGCCTTCGATTTCCCCTTCGGCCTGCCGCGCGAAGCAGTCGTCGATCTCGGCTGGCAGCAACACTGGCCCGAGCTCGTCCGCCATTGCGCCGCCCTCGGCAAGGCCGGCTTCCGCGCCGCACTCGACGCCTACCGTGAATCGCGCCCCATTGGTCGGCGCTACGCCCACCGCACCACCGACCTGCCGGCACGCTCGCACAGTCCGCTGAAGCTGGTGAATCCGCCGGTCGGGCTGATGTTCCTCGAGGGCGCCCCGCGCCTGCTCGCCGCCGGCGCCACGCTACCCGGCCTGCACGCCGGCGATCCGCAACGGATCGCCGTAGAAGCCTATCCCGGCCTGCTCGCGCGCAGCATCACCCGCGACTCCTACAAGAGCGACGAGAAGCGCAAGCAGACATTTGAACGCCGGGATGCCCGCGCACGCATCATTACCGCACTCCTTGCCGGTAATACGCCGGGTGGCCTCGCATTGCGCCTCACTCCAACCCAACAGACAAGCCTGATCGACGATGCCGCCGGCGACCGCCTCGATGCCGCACTGGCACTGATGCAAGCAGCACGCTGCGCACAGGCGGGGCCACCACATTACGGCCTGCCGGCAGCAGTCGACCCGCTGGAAGGCTGGATCGCCGGTGTCTGATTCCGCTGCACGTCGGCTCCAGCACCTGCGCCCACAGGCAGGCCGGGCTAAACTTGCCTGCCTGCTACCTCCCTCCACCGAACGGCCCTCGATGAAACCCCTGCTTCCCGAATGGCTCCACCCCTGGCTCGAATTCATCACGCTCGGCCTGCAGGTCATGCTGGTCCTGCTCTCCGCCTGGGTTCTGAACATGCTTGTGCGGCGCATCGTCCGCCGCCTGGGCGAGCGCTACAGCCTGCCGCCCGAACTGATCCTGATCGGTCGGCGCAGCATCGCCTTCATCATCTATGCGGGTGCGCTGCTGACGATCCTGGACCGCTTCGGCGTCTCCGGCACGGTGCTATGGACCGCCTTCACCGGCTTTGCCGCGGTCGCAGCGGTAGCCTTCTTCGCTGCCTGGAGCGTGCTGTCCAACATCTTCTGCACGCTGCTGATCTTCACCACCCGGCCCTTCCGCCTCCACGACCACATCGAGGTGATCGAGAACGGCGAAAAGCCTGGGCTGAAGGGACAGGTGACCGACATCAACCTGATCTACACCACCCTGCACGAGCGCCTGCCCGACGGCAGCGACACCACGCTGCACGTCCCCAACAGCCTGTTCTTCCAGCGCGCGATCCGCCGCTGGCGCAGCCTGCCGCCGGTTTGAAGCGCGTGAGGAGCCGAACCGATGGGCAAGAAAATCATCATCATCGCTTGCCCGAACGGTGCGGGAAAAACCACCTTTGCCTGCTCCTTCCTGCCGGAGGAAGCCCAATGAAGAAGCAGCCATTGCACGAGTGGCAAAGCGTGTAAGCCAAGGCGGGCACAACATCCCGGAAGCTGTGATCCGCCGCCGTTTCGTGGCAGGGCGGCACAACTTCGAGAAACATTACAAAGACAAAGTCAACGCTTGGGCCTTGTACGACAATGCCGGCGCGGAGCCTACCTTACTTGAATGGGGAGAAAGCCAATGACTGCGAATGACATTTCCACCGCCAAAGACCCCGATCTGCGCGCTTCGATGGCAGCCATACGACGAGCAGCAGAGCAAGCCCGCAAAACGGCTATCCAAACGGATACCGGCATCGTCATCGTACGAAATGGCCAAGTGGTTCATGTTCCGGCGGAAGAACTGCAACAACAAGAACGTGAATCGGAACGCAAGTCCTCGACGTCGCCTCGATGAACGCACTATCTGTCCGGAAATGGGTAAGCCGCGATAGGTCGTATTGCGCCGGTTCGATCAGGCCCAGCTCTTGGGCCTGAATCCCTTGAGCACTTGGGGCACAAACTTCAGGCCTTGCGCACGAACTCCGACTTCAGCTTCATCGCGCCGATGCCGTCGATCTTGCAGTCGATGTCATGGTCGCCATCGATCAGGCGGATGTTCTTGACCTTGGTGCCGACCTTCACCACCAGCGACGAGCCCTTGACCTTCAGGTCCTTGATCACGGTGACGCTGTCGCCGTCCTGCAGCAGGTTGCCGTTGGCATCCTTGAACACCTTCGCGGCTTCAACCGCTTCTTCCGCGGATTGCGGCCACTCGTGCGCACACTCGGGGCAGACGTAGTTGCTGCCGTCCTCGTAGGTGTATTCGGAACTGCATTCGGGACATTTGGGCAGACTGCTCATGCTTCCTTCCTTTATTCGATCGTGATCCGCATCGACGGCGCTGGCAGGCCCCGGCGCTTTCGTTCGTCCTCGATCAGTTTTGCGATGTCGGTATTGCGGTTCTGCAGCGCCCACGCATCGGCGGACAAGCCAGCCTCGTTCAGCGCATTCAGATCCGTTTCGGGCATGGCGAGCAGGCGGCGCACGACCTTGATGTGGCCATTGCGCGCCGCAAGCATCAGCGGCGTGGCGAGGTTCGGCGCCTTGGCGTTGACGTCGGCACCGGCAGCGAACAAGGCGTCGAGCATGCCTTCGCGGCCCTCGAAGGCGACGTAGTGCAGCGGCGCCCAGCCCGGGTGGTTCACCTTCGCACCGGCCTTCAGCAGCACGCGGACGACGTCGTCGTAGCCGCCCAGCACCGCCAGCATCAGCGCCGAATCACCGCTGGGGTTCTGCTGGTCGATCGGCACGCCGCGCTGCAGCAGGGCTTCGACCGTGGCAGCCTGGCCTTCACGCGCGGCGAGGATCAACAGGGTGTTGCCGTTGGCGTCGATGCTGTTCGGGTCGATGCCGCCGTCGATCAGCCTGGCGAGACCTTTCGTATCGCCCATCACGGCAGCGTTGCGCGCATCGTCGAAGGTTCCGGCCGCAACTGCGCCCAGGCTGAAGGTGGCAATGGCGGCCGCGGCGAGCAGGCGGCGGACCGAAGGACTGCGGTTCTGGCGCATGGCGGATTCAGGCAGGTCTTTGTGCATGATGGAAAAGTCGGAAGAAGTTGTCGGTGCAGGCCTGCTCGATGCGGGCCAGCGGTTCGTCGCGCAGGCGGGCGATTTCCTCGGCGACATGCACGACCCAGGCGGGTTCGTTGGTCCTGCCGCGATGCGGCACCGGCGCCAGATAGGGCGCGTCGGTCTCGATCAGCAGGCGGTCGAGCGGTACGCGCCTGGCGACTTCCTTCAACTCTTTCGCATTGCGAAAGGTGACGATGCCGGAGAAGGAAATGTAGAAACCCAGCTCCAGCGCGGCGTCGGCCACGTCCTGGCTTTCGGTGAAGCAGTGCATGACACCGCCGGCCTCACCGGCCTTTTCCTCGCGCATCAGCCGCAGAGTGTCTTCTGCCGCGCTGCGGGTATGGATGACGAGCGGCTTGCCGGTTTCGCGCGCGGCGCGGATGTGGGTGCGGAAGCGCTCGCGCTGCCATTCGGGCGCATCCTTCTGCCAGTAGTAGTCCAGGCCGGTCTCGCCGATGGCGACCACCTTGGGGTGGTCGGCCAGCGCGACCAGGCGGGCGACGTCGGGTTCGTCGCAGTCGGCGTAGTCAGGGTGCACGCCCACCGAGGCCCACAAATGCGGATGCCGCTCGGCCAGAGCACGCACCTTCGGAAAATCCTCGAGCTTGACGCTGATGCACAGCGCGGTGCCGACGTCGTTGGCCGCCATGTTGGCGAGCACTTCGTCCTCGCGGGCGATCAGGTCGGGAAAATCGAGATGGCAGTGGGAATCGACGAACATCGGGAAAACCGGAAAGAATGGATCAGGTCGGCAGCGCTCAGATCGTGTGCGTCGGCCGGCTGGAGCTGAGGTGGCCGGCGAGGATCTGCTCGATGCGGCCGCGCAGCACCTTGCTGGCATCGTCGTCCGAGAACTGCACGCCTACACCCTGTGTCTTGCCGCCCTGTGCGCCCTGCGGCGTCAGCCAGGCCACCCGCCCCGCCACCGGATGGCGCGTTGGGTCGTCCATCAGCTGCAGCAGCATGAAGACTTCATCGCCCAGGTTGTAGCTTTTCGGCGTCGGCACGAACAGCCCGCCATTGTTCAGGAAAGGCATGTAGGCCGCATACAGCGCGGATTTCGAGTTGATGTTCAGCGACAGCACGCTCGGGCGCGCCATCTGCGGTTTGGCTTGGCTGCTCATCCTCTTGCTCCGGGGAAGCTGCGCGCATAGCGCAGCAACATGTCTTCGAGAACCAGGCGCAGGCTCAGGGGGTGGCGCGACACCTTGCGGATCTGTGCGATCTCATTGTAGCAGCCGCTCACCGCGGCCACGCTGGCGCGGCTGGCGAGTGCCGACAGCAGTCCCTCCTGGGCCGGGAAGAAGCGCACCCGGCCGCCCAGCCGCAAGGCCGCCAGGTCGCTGACCCAGCGCTGCATCCAGTCGGCGAGTTCGGGCAGGCCGAAGCCGGCCGCCAGCGCCTCCTTCGACTTCAGCCAGGCTTCCCACTGGCCGGCGATGCGCAGCGCATCCGCCGTCTGGAGGTTGGAGACATCGCGCACGAAGCGTTCGAGCAAGGCATCGACACCGCGCTGGGCCATGCGCTCGGCTGCCAGCGGCATGCCGCCGCCGATCGCCAGCAAGGCCTGCATCGAAGGCGGCGCACCTGCCTTCCACTGCGCCAGCGCCGCCTCGTCCGGACGCGAGAACGGCCACTGCTGGCAGCGGCTGCGGATCGTCGGCAGCAGGCGGCGCGGCGCCGACGACACCAGCAGGAACACGCAGCCTGCGGGCGGCTCTTCGAGCAGCTTCAGCAAGGCGTTGGCGGTGAAGACGTTCATCGCTTCGGCGGGATCGAGCACTACCACCCGCCTCGCGCTGTGGTGGCCGGTGACGCTCAGCGCCGACTGCAGCTCGCGGATCTGCTCGATGACGATCTGCCCGGACTTGGCCTTGCCTTCCTTGGCCGGCGCCGCTTCCGAACCCTCGCCTTCGGCGCCGTCGGCAGCACCGGCTGCCGCAGCATCCGCCGCAGGTATCACGCGATGCAGGTCGGGGTGGTTGCCCGCCAGCCGCCACTGGCAGGGCTCGCAGCAGTCGCAGGCGTGGCCGTCGCCAGCGGGGCTGTCGCACAGCAGCCGCGCCGCCAGCGCCTCGGCCAGCTCGCGCTTGCCGAGGCCGGGCGGGCCGACGAACAGCAGCGCATGCGGCAAGCGCCCGCCGAGTTCGACGAGGCGTGTCCACGCAGGCTGCATCCACGGGTGGATCATGGGAACAGACTCTCGCGTACCACACGCTCGATGTCGGCACGGATCGGCTCAGGGGCACGATTCGCATCGACCACGCGGATGCGCCGCGGCGCCTGGCGGGCGCGTTCGAGGTAGGCCTCGCGGACACGCACGAAAAAGTCGCGCTGTTCGCGTTCGAAGCGGTCGGGATCGGCGCCGGTCGAGGCCACACGGGCAGCGGCGGTCTCGGGCGGCAGGTCGAACAGCAGCGTCAGATCGGGCTGCAGCCGGGGATGGACCCAGGCTTCGAGCGCATCGAACTTGTCGCGCGCCAGCCCGCGGCCGCCGACCTGGTAGGCGAAGGTGGCATCCGAGAAGCGGTCGCACACCACCCAGCGGCCGGCCGCCAGCGCCGGTTCGATGCGGGCGGCAAGGTGCTCGCGGCGCGCAGCAAACATCAGCATGGCTTCGGTTTCCAGGTTCATCGGCTCATGCAGCAGCAACTCGCGCAGCCGCTCGCCGAGCGGCGTGCCGCCAGGCTCGCGTGTCTGATCGACCTCGATGCCGCGCGTGCGCAGCAGTTCGACGGTGGCTGCGATCTGGCTGCTCTTGCCAGCGCCGTCGATGCCTTCGAATGTGATGAAGCGCCCGCGCGGAGGCTGTTCGCTGCGAATCAAGGCTTGCTCCCGGATTTGCCGGCGTTGCGGATGAAGCGGTTGACCGCCTGGTTGTGCTCGGCCAGCGTGCGCGAAAACTGGCTGCTGCCGTCGCCGCGCGAAACGAAATAAAGGAATTCGCTCTGCTGCGGCTTCACCGCCGCCAGCAAGGCATCGGGGCCGGGCATCGCGATCGGCGTCGGCGGCAGGCCGCCACGCGTGTAGGTGTTCCAGGGATGATCGGTTTCGAGATGCCTGCGGCGCAGGCGGCCGTCGAAATCGGGACCGAGGCCGTAGATCACCGTCGGGTCGGTCTGCAGCGGCATGCCGATGCGCAGGCGGTTGGCGAAGACCGAGGCAACCAGGCCGCGATCCTCGGCCCGGCCGGTTTCCTTCTCGACGATGGAGGCAAGGATCAAGGCCTCGTAGGGCGTCTTCAGCGGCAGCGCCGGATCGCGCACGGCCCAGGCCTGTTCGAGGCGCTGCTGCATCGCATGGTAAGCACGGCGCAGCACGCCGGACGCGCCCGAACGCTTGTCGAACAGATAGGTATCCGGGAAGAACAGCCCTTCCGGGTGCGGCTCGGCAGCACCGATACGGGCGAGGATTTCCGCATCGCTGAGGCCCACGGTATCCGGGTCGAGTTCGGGGTGGCTTTCAAGCACCTTGCGCACCTGCTTGAAGGTCCAGCCTTCCACCAGCAGCACGTCGGCCTGCGAAACGTCGCCATCGGAAAGTTTCAGCACCAGTTGCCAGGCCGTGATGCCGGCATGGACTTCGTAGCTGCCCGCCTTGATGGAGTTGGCCCGGCCGCCGATGCGGGCGAGCCAGCTCAGCCACACCGGGTTCGACTCCCACGCCGGCCTCGGCGATCACATTGGCAGCCTGGCGCATGCCCAGGCCGCGCGGCACGGTGAAATCCACCACTTCGTTCTTCAACGTCAGCGGACGATGCGCAAACCACGCGCCCAAGCCCGCCACCAGGACGGCCAGCAACGCAAGCAGCAGCACGGAACGAAGCAGAAAACGTTTCATCGTCGATCGACAAGACCATGGCGGGCGCAGGGGCGACCGCCGTTTGGCGGGCGCCTATAATACTGCATCGCACCGCCGGCCTGCCCGGCGCAGCCGCTCCCACCCCAACCCGCTGGAACATACAAGCAAGAACATGACCGCCTGGACCGATTTCCTCGCCCAGCAGGGCGCCAACCTCGCCGGCCACAGCCTCCGCTTTGCCGATCCCGCTGCCGAAGCCCGCGCCGTGGCCGACGCCACCATCGTCGTGCCGCTGCTGCATCTCGGCACGGTGCGCTCGGCCGGCCCCGACTCCGCCGCCTTCATCCACAACCTGGTTTCCAACGAAGTGCAGAAGCTGGCGGCCGACAGCGCAGTATGGAACAGCTTCAACTCACCCAAGGGCCGCATGATCGCCAGCTTCCTGCTCTGGCCCGAGGCCGATGGACACTCGATGGTGCTGTCGGCCGACATCCTGCCGGCCTTCCTGAAGAAGTTCTCGATGTACGTGCTGCGCAGCAAGGTGAAGCTGTCCGATGCCAGCGAAACACTGGTGCTGCTCGGGGTCGGCGGCAACGAGGCCGGCGCGGTGCTCGCCGGCGCCGGCCTCGCGGTGCCGGACGCGGCGATGAAACAGGCCGGCGGCGACGAGACCGGCGGCACCAGCGGCCCACGCTGCGTCCGCCTCGATGAGCGCAACTTCATCGTCGCAGTGGCGGCCGATGCCGCACCGGCGCTGTTCGACGCGCTGCAGGCGGCCGGCGCGGTCAAGGCCGGCACTGGCGCCTGGCAGCTGGCGATGATCCGTGCCGGCATCCCGCTCATCACCCAGCCGACGCAGGAAGAGTTCGTCGCCCAGATGCTGAACTACGATCTGATCGGCGGCGTGAACTTCAAGAAGGGCTGTTACCCCGGCCAGGAGATCGTCGCCCGCACGCAATACCTCGGCAAGCTGAAGAAGCGCATGTATCGCGTCGCCGCCCCGTCCGGCACACCGCAAGCGGCCGCCGGCACCGACATCTACGCGCCGGCCTTCGGCGATCAGTCGGCCGGCAAGATCGTAAATGCCGCAGCGGCGGCCGACGGCGGCTTCGAGGCGCTTGCGGTGCTGCAGACCAGCAGCGCCGAAGCGGGCGAACTCCACCTCGGCAGCGTCGATGGGCCGAGCCTGGCGCTGCTCGACCTGCCCTACTCGCTGGGCTGAGCCTTGCTCAAGCCACACCCGCCCATGTCGAAGCGATGAACACGCCCGATGCCGCGCCGCGCGCCGCCGCCGAGACAGTGCACCTCTACCTGTATTACCGGCTGCGGCCCGATGCCGACGCCCGCTCGGCAGCCGCGCAAGTCCGTGCGATGCAGACCGGACTGGCACGGCGCAGCGGCATCGAGGGCCGGCTGATGCGGCGCGCCGACGACCCGCTGACCTGGATGGAAATCTACGAAGGCGTCGGCGACCGCGCCGCCTTCATGCAGGCGCTGGACGCCGCCGTGCTGGAGCACCGGCTGGCCGGACTGCTGGCGGACGGCGGCGTGCGCCATGTCGAGTGCTTTACCGAATCCATTCGCGAGCGCTGAACCCATGTGCCTGATCGTCTTCGCCTGGCAGAGCCACCCCGACTATCCGCTGGTCGTCGCCGCCAACCGCGACGAATACCTTGCCCGCCCGGCCGCTCCCGCGCACTGGTGGCCCGACGCACCCGACTTGCTCGCCGGCCGCGATCTGGAAGCCGGCGGCACCTGGATGGGCCTGAGCCGCGGCGGCCGCTTCGCTGCGCTGACCAATTACCGCGACCCCAGCCGCCACATCGAAGGGGCGCCGTCGCGCGGCGCGCTGGTCCACAGCGCGCTCGAATCGGCCGACGATGCCGAGACCACGCTGAAACGCCTCGCCGGCGAGAGCGCGGCCTACGCCGCCTTCAACCTGCTGGTCGGCGACGGCGACCGCCTCGGCGTGCTGGAAAGCGCCACCGGCGCGGTCAGGATGCTGACACCCGGCATCTACGGCCTGTCGAACCATCTGCTCGACACGCCCTGGCCGAAGCTGCTGAAGGCGCGTGAAGGGCTCGCCGCGATGCTGCCGCGGCTGCCGGACGACGCCACCGCGCTGGCCCTGCTGCGCGACAGCACGCCGGCCCCCGACCCCCATCTGCCGGAAACCGGCGTCAGCCTGGAATGGGAACGCTGGCTGTCACCCGCCTTCATCCGCGCACCGGGCTACGGCACGCGCTGCTCGAGCCTGCTGATGGTCGATCGCCGGGGCGATACCCGCCTGCGCGAATGGACCTGGGATGCGCATGGCGACGTGTGCAGCGAAGTCACTCATCGCTTCACGGCGCAGGGCAAGACGTGACTGGTGCGACCTCGAAGCCGTCCCATCCCCCTCCGCTCCCGCGCGGCAGAACTTGCTTGCCCCGCCTTCACCCTACCGGCCCGAAGCATCTGCCGGCCAGTCCGCGCTGCCGGGCCGGCGCGCAGGCATGCGCTCGAGCCGCGCCAGCATGCGCTGGGCGATGTTGCCGAGATCGAAGCTGTGCATCGCGTCCAGCGCCGCGCTGCGCGCGCGGATCTGGCCGCGCGACGGCGGGAAGGCCGCATCGGCGGCCGCGAAACTGATGCGGTTGTCGCCCTCTTCCGCCGGAATCGACAGCACGCGGCCGTCGAAGGCCTCGCGCAGCCGCGAGGCGTAGACCGGATAGCGGCTGTCTCCCGCCCAGTGGTTGATGGCCAGCACACCGCCAGGTGCCAATGCCTGGCGGCAGTCGGCGTAGAAGGCCGCGCTGCCCAGGCGTTCGGGCAAACCGGCGGCATTGAAGCCGTCGATCAGCAGCACGTCGGGCGCGCCATCGCCATCACCGCAATCGCGCACATGGTCGGCTCCATCGGCGCAGATCACGCGGAAGCCCTCGCCGTCCGGCGGGATGCCGAAGCGCTCGCGCAGCGCGATCACCTCGGGATTGATTTCCACCGCGGTGAAGCGGACTTCCGGCATCGCATGCAGGCAGTACTTGGCCAGCGAACCGCCGCCGAGGCCGATCATCAGGATGTGGCGCGGCTGCGGCCGGAACAGCAGGAAGCCCATCATCGCCCGCGTGTAGTCCAGCGCCAGCAGATGGGGATAGGTAGTCGACATCATGCTCTGCACCGTCAGGCCGTCGAACTGCAGCGACCGAAGGTCGCCGAAGTCGCAGACAGAGGGGCTGTCGTGCTGCTGTCCGCTCACGCGTTGCCGCCCTGCCGCCCGGTGAGCGAGCGCCGCATCGCCCGGTGCGGAATGCCGGCGTCCATGAAAATTTCGCCGTATTCCTCGAATCCGTGCCGACGGTAGAAATCCAGTGCCTGCACCTGGGCATTGAGCAGCACCTCCGCCATGCCACGCGCGCCCGCTTCCGCCACCAGCGCTTCGAGTACCACCCCGCCTACGCCACGTCCGCGCCAGGCAGCATCCACCGCCATGCGGCCGATGTGGCCGTCAGGCAGCAAGCGGCCGGTGGCGATCACGCTGCCGTCCGCGCCGGTGGCGACGGCATGGCGGCTCTGCGGATCGAATTCGTCCAGTTCGATTTCGGCCGGCACACCCTGCTCGACGACGAACACCCGCATGCGCAGCGGCATCACCCGTGCCTGGGCGCTCGGCCAATCGACGATGCCGATATGCAGCGCGCCGGCCCTGTCCTCGACGTTCTTCATTCGCAAATCTCCACCGGTGTTCCGGCCCGCACCAGTTCGAACAGTTCGATGACGTCGCGGTTGCGCATGCGCACGCAGCCGTGCGACAGCGGCACGCCCATCGGCTGGTCGTCGCCGGTGCCGTGGATGTAGATGTAGCGCCGCATCGAATCGACGCTGCCGAGGCGGTTGCGCCCCGGCTCCTCGCCGCACAGCCACAGGATGCGGCTCAGCACCCAGTCACGCCCCGGATGCGCGGCGGCGAAGTCCGGCGTCCAGCATTCGCCGGTCGGCCGTCGGCCGCGGAACACCGCGCCGTACGGCGCGCCGGCGCCGATGCGGGCACGGATGCGGTGGCGGCCGCGCGGCGTGCGCAGGCTGCCGTTTTCCTCGCCGGCGCCGTTGCGCGCGGTCGATACCGGGTAGCGGCGGATGCAGGCGCCGTCGTCGCCGAACAGTTCCAGGCATTGGCGGCCGATGTCGACGCGGATCTGCATTCAGGCCACCATGGTCTTGTTGCGGCGGGCGGCGAAGAAGTCCGACAGCATGCGCCCGCAATCCTCGCCGAGCACGCCGCCTTCGATCGTGGCATGGTGATTGAGGCGCGTCTCGGCGAACAGGTCGAGCACGCTGCCGGCAACGCCGGTCTTGGGGTCGCGCGCGCCGAACACCACCCGCGCAATGCGGGCGTGCATGATCGCCCCCGAGCACATCGCGCAGGGCTCCAGGGTCACGAACAGCTCGCAGCCCGGCAGGCGGTAGTTGCCCAGCCGAGCGGCGGCATCGCGCAGGGCCATGATTTCGGCATGGGCGGTGGGGTCGTGGCAGCCGATCGGCTGGTTGAAGCCGCGGCCGACGATCTCGCCGTCCAGCACCACGATCGCGCCGACCGGCACCTCGTCGCAGGCGCCGGCCCGGCGGGCTTCTTCCATCGCCGCGCGCATGTAGTCTTCGTCGTTCATCTGCGTGTCCATTTTCCGATGCCATGGATTCTAGCGGACGGGCCCGGGCACGACGTGCCTGCCCATTGATTGATTACAAGAATGGAACAGTTAAGCATCTGCCAAGCTGTTTATCCCGCAGCGCGCTCCGCTTAAGCTGATCGGTGCCATCGAGGCAGTCCTCCTGCCATTCGCACTGCACAGGAACACCACATGTCCAGATCGTCCACACCCAGGCTTCCCAGCCTCTTCGTCTCGCACGGCTCGCCAATGTTCGCCATCGAACCCGGCATTGCCGGAAGCGAACTGCGTTCGCTGGCCGAGAAGCTGCCACGCCCCGAAGCCATCGTCATTGCCTCGCCCCACTGGATGGCTGCGCGGCTCTCGGTGACCTCGGCCGAACGCCCGGAGACCATCCACAACTTCGGCGGCTTTCCGAAACCCTTGTACGAACTGCACTATCCCGCGCCGGGCTCGCCCGCCTGGGCGCAACGAGTGCTGGAGGCACTCGGCGCCGCCGGCATCGCCGCTCAGGCCGATCCGCAGCGCGGATTGGACCATGGCGCCTGGGTTCCGCTGATGCACATGTACCCGGATGCCGACATACCGGTCGTCCAGCTTTCGCTGCACCCCCGATTCGGGCCCGCACACCATCTGCAACTCGGCCGCGCGCTGGCACCGCTGCGCGAGCAGGGGGTGCTGATCATCGGTTCAGGGAGCCTGACCCACAATCTCCATGAATTGCGCCGCGAACCCGGCCCTGTGCACGACTACGTGCGGGCCTTCGCCGGCTGGATCGCCGCCATGCTGGCAGCCGGCGATACCGGCGCGTTGCTGGACTATCGCAGCCGTGCCCCGCACGCCGAACATGCCCATCCCACGGACGAGCACCTGCTGCCGCTGCTGTTCGCTCAGGGCGCGGCAGGCGAGGACTGGCAGGCCCGGCGCATCGCCGCCGACGACGTGCGCTACGGGACACTGGCAATGGACGCTTACGTGTTCGACGATCCAGCCCGGTCGACACCGCGCTAGAAGGGGAACAGCAGCGGCAGCAGGCCGATGACGACCAGCATCACCAGCACGGTGAACGGCACGCCGACACGCAGGAAGTCGCCGAAGCGGTAGTTGCCCGGCCCCAGCACGAGCGTATTCACCGGCGAGGACACCGGGGTCATGAAGGCCGCCGAAGCCGCCAGCGCGACCGTCATCGCGAACGGATAAGGCGACACGCCGAGCTGGGCGGCCAGGCCGATGCCGATCGGCGCCATCAGCACTGCCGTCGCCGTGTTCGACACGAACAATCCGACCACCGCGGTCAGGCCGAACAGCGCCGCCATCACCATCCGCGGCGAGCCCTCGCCGGTCAGCGACAGCATGCCGCCGACGAGCAGGTCGATGCCGCCGGTCTTCTGCAGCGCGGCGGCGAAAGGCAGCATGCCGACGATCAGGATCAGGCTCTGCCAGTGGATGCTGCGGTAGGCGCTGTCCATGTCGATGCAGCGCAGCGCGCCCATCAGCACGCAGCCGATCAGCGCGGCGATGACGTTGGGCACCACGCCGCTGATCATCAAGGCCACGGTGATCGCAAGGCAGGCCAGCGCATGGGGCGCCTTGCGCGCCGCGGGCGCGGCTTCGTCGATCTCCGCCGGCAGCGTCAGCACCAGGAAGTCGTGCGCCTGAGTGTGCAGCAGGCGGATCGATTTCCAGGTACCGGCGATCAGCAGCGTGTCGCCCATCTTCAGCTTTTCGTCGAGCAGGTTGTCGGCCAGCGACTGGCCGTTGCGCCGCAGGCCCATGACGTTCACGCCGCGCCGGGTGCGCATGCGCAGTTCCAGGATGGACTTGCCGATCAGGCTCGAACCGGGCGGAATCAGCACTTCGGCAAGCCCCAGCTCGCGCGACAGTTCGGCGAAATAGTCATCGCGGAAGGCGCGCTGCAGCAGTTTCATGTCTTCAGTGAAGCGCGCGGTCTCCTCCTCGCCGCGGCCGCAATCGACCAGCACGATGTCGCCCGCCAGGATCTCGCGATTGGCGGCGGTGGTCAGCATGACGCGGCCGAACTGGCGGCTGCGCTCGATGGCGATGATGTTGGCGCCGTAGCGCGAGCGCAGCTGCAGTTCCCCCAGGGTGCGGCCGATCATCGGCGAACCGTTCGCCACCATCATGCGGCGGGCGCGGTCGATCAACTGGTAGTCCTCCGCCAGTTCGCGCAGACGCCGGCGGCGGCTCCGTACCGGTGCCTGCGGCGACGCCGGCCCGCCCAGCCAGCTGCGGACGAGGAGCATGTAGGCCACGCCCATGCCGAGCACCACGAGGCCCATCGGCGTGAAGTCGAAGAAGCCGAAACCCGCCTCCCCGACACGGCTCAGCTCCGCATTCACCACCAGGTTCGGCGGCGTGCCGACCAGCGTCAGCATGCCGCTCATCAGCGCCGCGAAGGCCAGGGGCATCATCAGGCGCCGCGGTTCGGCGCCGATGCGCGCGGCGATGCTCAACGTCACCGGAATGAAGATCGCCACCACGCCGGTGGAGCTCATCACCGAACCGAGCAGCGCCACCGCCAGCATCAGCAGCACCAGCAACCGGGTTCTCGTTGCTGCCGGCGCGCTCGACCAGCCAGTCGCCGACACGAAAGGCCACGCCGGTGCGGACCAGGCCCTCGCCGATGACGAAGAAGGCCGCGATGAGGATCACGCTCGGTTCGCTGAAGCCGGCCAGCGCTTCGCCCGCGCTCAGCGTCCCGCTCAGCACCAGGGCGAGCATGGCGCAGATCGCAACCACGTCCACGCGCGGCCGGTTGGCGACGAAGCAGCCGACACACAGGGCGAGCAGCCCGAACACCCACAGCATTTCAGGATTCATGGTCATCGATCGAATGGCACGGAACGCCGGACGGCGAGGAGTGGCAGGCTTTTCCGCAGACGCGAAGCATAAGCGAGAATCATGACGGGCACGCACCGGCACACCATGCAGGCTAGAATCGGGGCTCGCACAGGCACCGCGCCGGAAACGGCGGGCAAAGCCTCTTGGCATCCACATCAAACAGGGACAGGTATCCACGCGATGGAAGCGTTCGAACAACAGATCAGGGCTTTTGCCGCCGACATGGACTCCGAATTGAAGGCTGGCAACCTCAGCTTTCCCACGGTGTTCGACCTGTCCCTGCGCATCAAGAAACTCGCCGACGATCCGAACTCCTCGCTCGAGAGCATCGCCGAGCTGGTGCGTGCCGAACCTCTGCTGAGCGCCAAAGTGCTGCGCATGGCCAACTCCTTGCTGCTGAATCCCTATCAAAGGGAAGTCACCAGCGTGGCCAATGCGATCGCGCGCATCGGCCTGTCCACGCTGCGCTGCCTCGCCTATGCCGTAGCGGCCGACCAACTGGCGCGCGACCACCGCTCACCGCGGATGCGCCTGATCGCCTCGGGCCTGTGGATGCGCTCGATCGACGTCGCCTCATGGGCCTATGCCTTCTCGCGCCACCTGTCGCAGGACAACGCCGACACCGCGCTGCTGGCTGGACTGATGGTCAATATCGGCCAGTTCTACCTGCTGGCCAAGGCAGCCGACTATTCCGCGCTCGAAAACGACACCGTGCGTTTCGCCGAGTTTGTCATGCTCTGGGACGAGCCGATCAAGCGGGCCGTCCTCGAAGCCTTCGAGCTGCCCGATGACATCATCCAGGCCGTCAACCTGGATGCCGAAGGAGCGATCGAGTGGCCGCCGCGCACGCTGGACGATGTCGTTTTCCTGGCCACGCTGGCTGCCGAAACGCCGGACCCGTTCGCCGATCTTCTCGGCATCCGGCGGCGGCCCGAACTGCTCGATGCCAGCCTGGGCAACGACGGCCGGAGCGAGCTCGATTCGCTGATCGAGGCGGCGGAGGCGACGCGCAAGGAAATGCTCGCCGCCGTCAGCAGCTGACGCCCCCACTGCCGGCAGCCATCCCGGCCGGCGCCTTTTGACGCGCCAGCCAGCCCCGGCTGCCGGCCTCCCTCACCCGGCCCGCAGCGCGGCGGCAAGCGCCCTGCCCGCTTCCTGCACGGTTTCTTCCGCCTGGGGAAAGAGTTTTCCCAGCGTGATGAAGCCGTGCACCATCCCATCCACCTGGCGGTAATCCACCTCGCAGCCTGCATCGCGCAGGCTGCGTGCGAAAGCGGCGCAGTCATCGACCAGCGGATCGAACTCCGCCGAAATCAGCATCGCCGGCGGCAGGCCGGCAAGCGACGCTGCGCGCATCGGCGACGCACGCCAGTCCTCGGTATTGCCCTCGGGCAGATAGCGCTCGAAGAACCACTGCAGGGTGCCGAAATCAAGAAAATAGCCTTCGCCATAGTTCTGCCGCGACGGACGTTCGCTGAGGATCTCGGTGGACGGATAGATCAGCAGCAGAAAGCGTGGCCCAACCTCCGCGTCGCGCCGCGACAGCGCGGTGACGATGGAAAGATTGCCGCCTGCGCTGTCGCCCCCCAGGGCAATGCGTCCAGCATCGATGCCCAGCAGGTCGGCCTGCTGCACTGCCCAGTCGAATGCCAGCGCGGCGTCGTCGAGCGCAGCCGGAAAGGGGTGCTCGGGCGCAAGCCGGTATTCGACCGACAGCACCGCGCAGCCCGACGCATTCGCAAGCTGGCGGCACAGCACGTCGTAGCTCGCGACATCGCCGACGCACCAGCCACCGCCATGGAAATAGATCAGCAGCGGCAGAACGTCCTGCGGCGAACTGGACAACGGGCGATACAGCCGCGACAGCAGGGCACTGCCGTCGGCACGCGCCATCGGCACTTCGGTGGTCGATGCCACGGCCGGTGCCTCCGGGCGGAAGGCGAACTGCAGTTTCTGGAAGGAATGTCTGGCCTGTGCGGGCGACAGCTCATGAAACTTGGGCGCGCCGACACGATAGGCCATGTCGAGCAGGGAACGGGCCTCGGGACTCAAGGGCATGATGTTCTACATGGCGCCATCTGTGCGCCGTCATCGGATTCGGGGCCGCAATTCTAGCCGCTCGCTCCCTTCAAGGGGCACATGTGCGCCTCAAGGCACGCCATCAGCGGCCTGAACGAGGCGTAAAATGAATCATCATCCAATGGAGATCGCGCATGACAAAAGACCATGACAACGCAGCCCTCCCCGCCGCCAGCCCCGATACGAACGGCAGCCAGCCGACCGGGCAGAAGACGAAATCGAAGCCCCAGCCCCGCCCGTCAGCCAAATCCGGCTCGCCGGCGAAACGCAGTGCCCGCAATGGAGACATCGCCCCGGACCTGAGCCCGGAAGGCATCGAGAATTTCGAGGTGGATCAGGCGACGAGCGGCGCGCAGGACTCCAAGCTGGTCGCGCTCACCGACATCCTGCAGCGCGAAACCAGCACCGATCCCGCCAAGGCCACGCAAGCGCTCGAAGCGATCCTCGCCGGCGCCTCGCCCGACGACGTCTACATGCTGCGCCGCGCGCTGATGAAGACCGATTCGAAACTCACCCGGGGCGACCAGCATCCCGACGACGAACTGGCCGAGGACTGGCGCAGCGGCGGTTATCCCTACCGCAACCTGATGTCGCGCAAGGCCTACGAAAAGCAGAAGTACCGCCTGCAGGTGGAGTTGCTGAAGCTGCAGGCCTGGGTCAAGGAAACCGGCCAGCGCGTCGTGATCCTGTTCGAAGGCCGCGACGCCGCCGGCAAGGGCGGCACCATCAAGCGCTTCATGGAGCACCTGAATCCTCGCGGCGCGCGCGTCGTCGCCCTGGAGAAGCCTTCCGAGATCGAGCGCGGGCAGTGGTACTTCCAGCGCTACATCCAGCACCTGCCCACTGCGGGCGAGATCGTGCTGTTCGACCGCTCCTGGTACAACCGCGCCGGCGTCGAACGGGTGATGGGGTTCTGTTCGGCCGACGAGTACAACGAGTTCATGCGCCAGGTGCCGGAGTTCGAGCGCAATCTCGTGCGCAGCGGCATCCACGTGATCAAGTTCTGGTTCTCGGTCAGCCGCGAGGAGCAGCGCCGCCGCTTCAAGGAGCGCGAAAGCCATCCGCTAAAACAATGGAAGCTGTCGCCGATCGACCTCGCCTCGCTCGACAAGTGGGACGACTACACCAAGGCCAAGGAAGCGATGTTCTTCTACACCGACACCGCAGATTCGCCGTGGACGGTGGTGAAGTCCGACTGCAAGAAGCGCGCACGCCTCAACGCGCTGCGCTACGTGCTGCACAAGCTGCCCTACGCCAACAAGGACATCAGCACGATCAAGCCGCTCGACCCGTTGCTGGTCGGCCGCGCCAACGTGGTGTATGAACGCGGCGAGAAGGACGGCCTGCCGCTGCTCTGAAGCACCCTCGCGGGCAGATCGGGGCACGGCTTCGCGTGAGGCGCCATCGCTGCCGGACACCCACGGGTGCCCGGCAGCGAACCTCGACGGCAATCCGCGGTCGACCGCTCATTTCCGAGGAGAAGCAATGATGCCCGTCAGCCACCGTGCCTCCATCCTTGCATCGCTGGCCATCACCGTCACGGCCTTCGTTGCGCCTGCCCCTGCCCTCGCGCAGACAGCTGCCGTACAGGAGCCCTTGCAGGCCCCCATGTTCAACCACCAGCTTCGCCGCCTGCACTCGGAAGAGACGGTTGACCTGGCCCGACGTTTCGACGGGCAGGCGGTGCTGGTCGTGAATACTGCAAGCCACTGCGGCTTCACCGGCCAGTTCGAGGGGCTGGAGGCACTCCACCGGCAGTACAAGGACAGAGGCCTGAAAGTTGCCGGGTTTTCATCCGACGACTTCCAGCAGGAAGCCAAGGACGAAGCCGAGGCGGCCGAAGTCTGCTTCGTGAATTTCGGCGTCAGCTTCGACATGTTCGCGCCCATCCATGTCCGCGGCCCGAACGCCCACCCGCTGTTCCGTGAGATCGCGCGCCAGTCGGAAGAGCCCCGCTGGAATTTCCACAAATACCTCATCGACCGCAACGGCAAGGTCGTGGCAACCTTTCCCAGCCGCGTCGGACCCGACGCGCCCGAGTTGCGCAAGGCGATCGAGAAGGTGCTCTGATCCCCCCGGAATTCCACCACCCTGCAGCTGTTGCCCTGTCAGCCGCCGGAGCAGCCGCAACCGTTGCCGCCGCCGCAGCTTCCGGCACCCGCCACTGCCGGGGCTGCTTCAGTGCCGGCGCCGAGCTGGATGCGAAAGTCGATGACGATGTTGCCCGGTTCCCGGGCGACATAGTCGATCGCCACCTGGCTGCCATATCGCTGCTGGATCTGGTTCAGCAGCGGCAGCGGATCATGATCATTGACGAAGCGCATCGTCTCGCCGTCCTCCAGCGACTCGAGGGCACCAAAGATGGCGGCGTGGCGAAAGCGTTTGGCGACGCCGCGGGCGTCGAAAGGATGGACGGCATTGTCGAACATGGCAGAGATTCCCTCGATTCGTATTCCGGACTTTGGCTTTGCATGCGGCCGGTCACGCAGTGAGGCGAATGCTAAGGGACAGCTTCGGCCGCAAACCTTGAGGCAGAACAAGAAACCGGCCGGCATGCGTCACACTCTGCAACCGCCATGACCGCGTAGAGGCAGACCTGCTAAAGTTCAATCAGACAAACCCGAAGCGGATTACCCCACCCCAGGAGATCCTTCCATGCTCGCCCGAATCACCCGCCGCGCTCCCGCCATCCTGATCCTCAGCGCCAGCCTTGCTCTCGGCGGCTGCGGCTACAACGACTTCCAGCGCCTCGACGAACAGACCAAGTCGGCCTGGGCCGAAGTCCTGAACCAGTACCAGCGCCGCGCCGACCTGGTCCCCAACCTGGTCGAGACGGTCAAGGGCGAAGCCAGTTTCGAGCAGGAAACCCTGAGCCGCGTCATCGAGGCGCGTTCGCGCGCCACCGCCATCCAGGTCACGCCCGAGATGATGAACGACCCGCAGGCGATGGAACGTTTCCAGCAGGCCCAGGGCCAGCTCGGCAGCGCCCTGTCGCGGCTGCTCGCGGTATCGGAAAACTATCCCAACCTGAAAGCCAACCAGGGCTTCCAGGATCTGCGCGTGCAGCTCGAAGGCACCGAGAACCGTGTCACCGTCGCCCGCAACAAGTACATCGACACCGTGCAGCAGTACAACGTGCTGGCTCGCAGCTTCCCGACCAACCTGACGGCGATGATCTTCAGCTACTCGCCCAAGGCCAGCTTCAGCGTCGCCAACGAAGCCGAGATCTCCAGCCCGCCGAAGGTCGATTTCGGCAGCTCCGGCCAGGGCAGCAAGTAAGGGCTGGGTGACGATCATGGCGAGGCCACAATGACCACAGGCGCCCGGCAGGCCGGCCCGGCCACGCACTTCGCTGCGGCGCAGCCTGCCGCATTCGCCTGGCAGCTACTTGCCCGCCTGTTCCTGCTTGCATTGCTGGCCCTGACCTGGCCCGTGGCAGCCCAGGCACAGCAAGCGCAGCCGATACCGCCCCTCACCGCCCGCGTCATCGACCGCAGCGGCACGCTCGACAACGCCCAGCAACAGGCACTGGAGCAGAAGCTCGCCAGCTTCGAGGCCGAGCGCGGCAGCCAGATCGTCGTCCTGCTGGTCCCCACCACCGCACCGGAAGACATCGCCGCCTATGCCTGGCGGGTTGCCGACAACTGGAAGATCGGGCGCCGCGATGTCGGCGACGGCATTCTGCTGGTGGTGGCCAAGAACGATCGCCGCGTGCGGATCGAGGTCGCGCGCGCGCTCGAAGGCGCAGTGCCGGACCTCGCTGCCCATCAGATCATCGATCGCCTGATCACGCCCTCCTTCCGCCAGGGCGATTTCGCCGGCGGCATCGATGCCGGCCTCGACGGCCTGATGGCAAGGATTCGCGGCGAGGACCTGCCCCTCCCTGCCCCGGCCGAACGCGGCAACGATGCCCCCTCGCTGGAAGACCTTGCCGTGATGCTGTTCATCGCCGTGCCGGTGGCAGGCTCGTTCCTGACCAGCATGTTCGGCCGCAAGCTCGGCGCGGTGGCGACCGGCGGCGTGACCGGCTTCGTCGTCAAGCTGCTGACCGGCAGTCTGGCGATAGGCGTGCTCGGCGGCATCGCGGCGCTGGTGTTCGTGATCGTGCTCGGCATCGGCGGTGGCGGTCGAGGCGGCGGCGGTGGCGGTGGCGGCTTTCACCGCGGCGGTGGACCGATCATCTGGGGCGGCGGCGGCCGTAGCCGTGGCGGTCTTGGCGGCGGTTTTGGTGGAGGTTTCGGCTCTGGCGGCGGTGGCAGCTTCGGCGGCGGCGGTGCTTCGGGGAGGTGGTGAATGAACACGCTCACACACCTGTTTCGCCATTTGTGGCTGGATGCCGACGACGCCCATCGTGCCATCGGCAGCGATGGGCTCGCCCGGCTCGAAGCGCGGATCACCGAAAGCGAATCCGCCCATAGCGGCCAGATCTGTCTGTGCATCGAAGCCAGCCTGCCGCTGCGCTACCTGTGGCGCGCGCTCCGGCATGGCGAGCCCATCGGCGAGGTACTGCGCGACCGCGCCCTGACCACCTTCGGCAAGCAGCGGGTCTGGGACACCGAGCAGAACAACGGTGTATTGATTTACCTGTCGCTGGCCGAGCACCACCTCGAGATCCTCGCCGACCGCGGCCTCGCGCGCCTGGTGCCGAACGAGGAGTGGCAGGCCGTCGTCAAGGAAAGCAGCAGGAGCCTGCATGCCGGCCATCTGGAAGAAGGACTCGCGCTCGCGCTGGACGGCGTTCACGCCAGACTCGCACGCCACTACCCGGCATCGGACGAGGAGTCCGCCGCCAGGGAAAACACCCTGCCTGACCGGCCGATCCTGCGCTGACCTGGCCGCACTGAACACTTACTTACATACCTGAGCGTCTTCGTTTTGCACTGTGTTGCTGCGGTGCAACATTAATCACGATTTTGCATTTCCGGCCCCTGAATTGCGACGCACTGCAGAATGGCCTGTGCTATTGTCCTCACCGAGGCGGGGGAAGCTGGGCAGCAGCATGGCCCAGATTCAGATTGCTCCGGGAGGGCGACGAGACGCCTCGCGAAAATTTCAGACTACATATCGCGAGTGGAGAAAACATATGGCCAGCAAGCAAGATCAATTCAACGAACTCCAGAAGAAGAATCTCGAGGCTGCGATGCGCCTTGCTCAGCTCTCCATCGAGAACTCGCAGCGCATCATGGAAATCCAGGTCACCACCGCCAAGACCCTGTTCGAGGAAGGCGTGGAAAATGCCAAGGCCCAGTCCTCGGCCAAGGACCCGAAGTCGCTGATGGACCTGCGCACCCAGTACGCTCAGAACACCACCGAGAAGATGCTGGCCTGCGCGCGCGAAATCGCCGAGATCACCGCCAACACCCAGGCCGCCTTCGGCAAGCTGGTCGGCGAGCAACTCACCAGCGGCAGCCAGGACATGTTCGAAGCCATGCAGAAGATGTTCAAGGGCATGCCGATCTCCGATCAGAACGCCCTGGGCGCCATGCAGACCGCCATGGACACCACCCGCGCCGCTTTCGAGCAGATGACGCGTGCCTCGACCGAAGCCTTCCAGGCTTTCACTCAGCAGCCGAAGGGCCGCAAGTAATACCGTTTCCCAGGCGCACGCCTGCGACAACGAAAACGGCGCCGATGAGGCGCCGTTTCTCGTTTACCAATCTCCGACCCGCCCTCAGCTTCGGGGATCAGCCTTGTTTCCCGGTCTCGGTCCAGCGCGCTGCCGCTGAGTCATCGCTGTCGCGCGCCTCGACCCAGCGGGCACCCGCCGGCGTTTGTTCACGCTTCCAGAACGGTGCGCGGGTCTTCAGATAGTCCATGATGAATTCGCAGGCGGCGAAGGCATCGCCGCGGTGAGCACTGGCGACGCCAACGAAAACGATGCGATCGCCCGGTTCCAGCCGGCCGGTCCGGTGGATGACACGCACGCCCAGCAGCACCCAGCGCTGCGCTGCCTGCTCGACGATCTCTCCCAGCGCCTTCTCGGTCATGCCCGGATAGTGCTCCAGCGTCATCGCCGACACCCCGCTGCCGTCATTGGCGTCGCGCACCAGGCCAACGAAATTCGCCATCGCGCCGACATCCTTGCGCCCAGCACTCAAGGCCTCGATTTCGGCGCCCGGATCGAAATCCGCTTCCTGCACGCTGATGTGGGTATGCACGGCTCAGCCTCCGGTCACCGGCGGAAAGAAAGCGACTTCATCGCCCGCCGCCACCGCTTCGCCCGCACTCACCATGCGCTGATTGACTGCCGCACGCACGTTGCGCCCTTCGGCCAGCGCCTGCCAGCCATCGCCGCGCGCGGCCAGATGGGCGCGCAGATCACCCACGGTCGCCACGCCTGCGGGCAATTCGAGTTCTTCGTCGGCGCGGCCCACGGCTTCGCGAAGGCTGGCGAAATACAGCACTTTCATCGTCTTCATCCTCAATGCAGCAATTCGGCATAGGGCAGGAAGCGGACGGCTGCTCCTCTGGCCACGACCGCACCGGCCGGAATATCCACCAGGCCGTTGGCCCACACCGTCGAGTTCAGCGCCGACGAATCCTGGTTGCGGAACAGCTCCACTCCGCCTTGCGCATTCATGCGCGCGCGCAGGAACTCGCGCCGCCGGTCGGGCTTCGGCCAGTCGAAGTCGGCACGCAGCAGCAGCGACGGCGGCAGGATCTCGCTGGCACCCTGGCTGGCCAGCAGGAAGGGACGGACCATCATCAGGAAGGTCACGAAACCCGACACCGGATTGCCCGGCAGGCCGATGAAGGCCGCGCCATGCACCCGGCCGAAAGCCAGCGGCTTGCCCGGCTTCATCGCGATCTTCCACAGGTCGAGGCTGCCTTCGGCCTCGACCGCCGGCTTGACGTGATCCTCCTCGCCCACCGACACGCCGCCGCTGCTCAGGATCAGGTCGTGGCCTTCGGCAGCCCGCCGCAGCGCTTCGCGGGTGGCGGCGAGGCTGTCCGGGATGATGCCGAAATCCTCGACCTCGCAGCCCAGGCCGGCAAGCAGGTTGCGCAGCATGAAGCGGTTGGAATTGTAGATCGCGCCCGGCGGCAGAGGCTCGCCCGGCATCACCAGTTCGCTGCCGGTGGAGAACACCGCGACTTTCAGGCGCCGATATACCGGCAGTTGCGCCACGCCGACCGAAGCCGCCAGCGCCAGCGCCTGGGGCGTCAGGCGCAAGCCGGCCGGCAGCACTTCGGCACCTGCGGTGACGTCATGGCCCCGGCGGCGGACGAATTCGCCGACGGCCGGAACGGTGTTGATGACGACGTGTTCGCCGTCGTGTTCACACAACTCCTGCATCACCACCGCATCGGCGCCTTCGGGCAGGGGCGCGCCGGTGAAGATGCGCGCAGCCGTCCCAGGCTGCAGCGCATGGCCGACGCTGCCCGCCGGAATGCGCTGGCTGACCGGCAGGCGGGTGCCCGTTGCAGGCACCTCGGCAGCGCGCACTGCGTAGCCATCCATTGCGGAGTTGTCCATCGGCGGCTGGTCGATGGTCGAATGCAGCGTCGCCGCCAGCACCCGGCCGCAGGCGATCATGGTGTTGACCGTTTCGACCTCGCGTACCGGGCGGACGAAGCCAAGCAGTTTTTCCTGGGCTTCTTCGAAGGAGAGCATGTTGCCGTTCATTGCAGGTCCAGATGATCCAGGATGAAGCCGGCAACCACAGCCGGCTCGTTGAGCGGAAGCAGCGGCAGCGGACAGTCGACGCCGATTGCTGCGGCCGGCACGTCGCTGGCCACCGCCACCACGTGCGGGTTCTCCGGCCACAGCGGCGGCTTGCCGTGCGCCGGGCGATGGATTTCCAGCTTGGGCACCGCCGCGGCCTTGTAGCCCTCGATCAGCACCAGGTCGCAGGGCGCCAGCAGGCGGAGCTGCTCGTCCAGCGTCGGCTCGGGCGCGCCGCGCAGTTCGTGCATCAGCACCCAGCGATCGTTGGACAGCATCAGCACCTGGGTCGCGCCGGCTTCGCGGTGGCGCCACGAATCCTTGCCCGGTTTGTCAAGATCGAAGCCGTGATGGGCATGCTTGATCACCGACACGCGCAAGCCGCGCGCGGTGAATTCCGGGATCAAGCGTTCGACCAGCGTGGTCTTTCCCGAGCCGGACCAGCCGGCAAAGCCGAATACTTTCATCGAGGACAAAAAGCCCGCCTGACGGGTTTGGCAAAGGGGAAGGATACCAAACAAAGGCCCTCCCCTTGCCCTGCCCGACCGTTTGCCGCGTGGCACATCGGAAAGACGAAGCCGGCAACGGCGGCGGGCTCAATCCCCCGCTTTCGGCGGCGGCAGCGTGTGCAGGAAGGCCACCGCCTCGTCCTCGACGCGGGTACGGCGCATCGGCGGCAGGCTGCGCCAGACGACCTTGCCGTAGGACTTCTCGATCATGCGCGGATCGCACACGCACAGCACGCCGCGGTCGCGCTCGCTGCGGATCAGGCGGCCGGCGCCCTGCTTCATGTTGATGACGGTGCGCGGCAACTGGTGGTGGATGAAAGGGCTGAGGCCCTGCTTCTGCATGTGCTCGACGCGCGCGGCCAGCACCGGATCGTCCGGCGAAGCGAAAGGCAGCTTGTCGATGACCACCAGCGACAACGCATCGCCCGGCACGTCGACGCCTTCCCAGAAGCTCTGGCTGGCGACCAGCACCGCGTTGCCGAGGCGGCGGAAGCGCTCCAGCAGCTCGGTGCGCGAACCTTCGCCCTGCAGCAGCACCGGCAGGTTATCGCCGCTCTGCTGCAGGCCATCGACGATCAGTTCATGGATGCGCCGCATCGCCCGCAGCGAGGTGCACAGCACGAAGGCGCGGCCCTGCGCGGCACAGATCAGCGGCAGCGCGACACGGGCGACGCGCTCGGTATAGTCGGGCGAATTCGGATCGGGCATCCCGGCCGGCGCGTACAGCAGCGCCTGCTCGCCGTAGTCGAAGGGGCTGCCCCACACCGACGTCATCGGCGGCGGGTCCATCCAGGCCAGGCCGAGTTCGCGGCAGTAGTGGCCGAAATCCGCCTTGCCGACCGCCAGCGTCGCCGAGGTGAAGATCCATGCGCGCGGATGGCCTTCGAGCTGGCGCTTGAACACGTCCGACACATGCAGCGGCGTGCCGTTGAGCGCCAGCGACTGGCTGAAGACCTCGACCCAGCGGATCAGCTCCTTGTCTTCCGGGTTCCGCCAGCGCGCGAGGCGCTCCATCATCTCCTCGCTGCGGCGCAGGCAGTTGGCCAGACCTTCGGAACGTTCGGCCTGGGTCTCGAGCACGGCATGGAATTCGCCGAGGGCCTTTTCCAGCGCCTCGACCTGGGCGTCGAAGCCCTCGCGCTCGGCGGCCTGGGTCGCGGACAGGCGCGCGCTGTCGTTGCCGAACACCAGCCGCAGGTCGCGCGCAGCCTTTTCCAGGTTGCGGCTCTGGTCGATCATCGCCACGCAGTCGCGCGCCGCGGCCACCGTCTCGGAGCGGGTGTCGCGCGCCAGCTCCAGCACCTGGGCGGTGGATACGCTCTCGCCGAAGAACAGGCTGGCGGTCTCGGGCAACTGGTGGGCCTCGTCGAAGATCACCGCATTGCAGGCCGGCAGCAGTTCGCCCATGCCTTCGTCGCGCAGCATCACGTCGGCGAAGAACAGGTGATGGTTGACGACGACGACGTCCGCTTCCATCGCGTTGCGCCGCGCCTGCATGACGAAGCACTCTTCCTTGTTCGGACAGTCCTGGCCCAGGCAGTTGTCGCGGGTCGAAGTCGCCGCCAGCCAGGCCATCGAATCCTCGCGCACGTCGGTGCATTCTGCCTTGTCGCCGCTCTGCGTGATCTGGGCGAAGCGCGCGATGGCGCGCAGGTCGGCGGCGTCCTGCGGGGTCAGGAAGCGGCCGTCGCGCGCATTGCGGTCCAGGTGATAGTGGCAGACGTAGTTCGCCCTGCCCTTCAGCAGCGCGATCGACACCGGCACTTTCAGCGCCGCGCGCACGGTGGGTAGGTCGCGGTTGAAAAGCTGGTCCTGCAGCGTCTTGGTGCCGGTGGAGACGATGACCTTGCCGCCCGCCAGCAGCGCCGGCGCGAGATAGGCGAAAGTCTTGCCGGTGCCGGTGCCGGCTTCCGCCACCAGCACCCGATGGGCGCGGATCGCCTCGGCGATCTGCTGTGCCATCTCGATCTGCTGCGGGCGGGCGCGGAAACCGGGAATCGCGGCCGCGAGCGGCCCCGATTCGGCAAACACCGCGGCGATGTCGGTCATGAGTGTCGCGAGGGAAAAAGAGGCAATTGTATGGCAGGACCGCCGTCCGGTCGCGCACAACATGCTGTACATCCAGACAGCACACACATCACCGCGCTCGAGCCGATGCCTCCCGGGCGCCATCACATTTCCTTCATATCCGCTCTGTACGATCCAGCCGTCTGGAAATGTGACAGAAACGTGCTTGCAACAATGACTCGGGAGACGGCATGCAGTGGCTTGGCGACCACCGCGGATGGAATGCAGTGGTGGAATCGGCCTGGCTGCCCGCGCTGGCCTGGCTGCTGGCGCTGAGCCTGGTCGCCTGGCTCGCGGCCGGCGCATTCTGGGCCTGGCAGGGCACGCCACCGGTGATCGCCCTGCCCCGGCACGATACCGATCCACGCGAGGTGGCGGCGAAGATCGCACGCCATGCCGGCAGCGGCGCCTCCACACCGGCACCTGCCGCGCCGCAAGCCGCCGCGCCGTCATTCACGCTGGTCGGCCTGGCGACGGGCTTCGGCAACGAGCGCGGCTTCGCCCTGTTCGAAATGGCCGACGGTCAGCGTCACACGGTTCTTGCCGGCGAAAACATGGCGGATGGCTGGACGCTGATCGGCATCCGCCCGGATCGCGTCATGCTCGAACGTGATGGCCGGGCTGTCGAACTCCCCCTCGCCAAAGCGCCCGGCCCGGATACGCCAGGCCCTGCCCCATCCAGGCCATGAACTCCGGATACCTACAAGACTTGAGCCCTTCTTCCCCAATCACGATGCCTGCCTGTCCCCCGACGCTTCTTCCGCCGCAGCCGACCTCAGCGCGCAAAGCACAGACCAATGTTTCCACCGCACCGCACACCACCAGCGGCTCGGCAATCGGGCGCTGGCTGCGGACCTGCTGTCTGTGCGCGCTGTCGCTGCACGCCGCCGCGGTCTGGCCGCAGGCCGGCGGCGAACCGGTCTCGCTCAATTTCCAGAACGCCGACATCGACGACGTGATCCATGCGATCGGACGCCTGACCGGGCACAACTTCCTGATCGATCCGCGCGTCAAGGGCAAGCTCAACATCGTCACCAACACCCCGGTCGCGCGCGAACTCAGCTACCCCATCCTGCTGTCGGCGCTGCGTCTGCAAGGCTTCACCGCCGTGGAAGGCGAAGGCGTGATCAAGATCGTGCCCGAGGCCGATGCCAAGCAGCACGCCGCGCCGGTGTCCGCCGCCCGCCGCGGCGGCCAGGACGCCCGCGGCGACCGCCTGGTGACCCAGGTCTTCCCGCTCAAGTTCGAGTCCGCGACGCAGATGGTCGGCGTGGTACGGCCGCTGGTGTCGCCCAACAATACCGTCACCGCCTTCGCCTCGAACAACACGCTGGTGGTCACCGACTACGCATCGAACATCGAGCAGATCGCCGCGGTGATCTCCTCCATCGACGTCAGCCAGAGCGACGTCGCGGTGTTCGAGCTGCAGCACGCCGCAGCGATCGATCTCGCCCCCATCCTGACCCGGCTGCTGGGCGAACAGGCTGGCGGCGGCCAGCAGGGAGGGCCGGACGCACCGCGCATCATGGCCGAGCCGCGCAGCAATGCGCTGCTGGTGCGGGTGGACAACCCCAGCCGCCTCAGCTCGATCCGCCAGCTGATCGCCTCGCTCGACCGCCCCGGCGCCGGCGCCAACATCCACGTCGTCTATCTGCGCAACGCCGACGCCCGCCAGGTCGCGGCGACGCTGAACGCCGCGCTCGCCGGCGAGGCGCGCACCGGCTCCGGCACGGACAGCCCGACCGGCATCACACCGCTGACGCGCACCACATCCACCGAAGCGGATGGCGGCCTCGCCACCGGCGCAGGCCTGGCAACGGCCGCCAGCCAGCGCAACACCCCGCTCCAGGGCGAAAGCTCCGGCGCGGTACAGGCCGATCCGATCAACAACGCGCTGATCATCAATGCGCCGGATGCAATCTACCGCAACCTGCGCCAGGTCATCGACCAGCTCGACCGCCGCCGCGCCCAGGTCTATATCGAAGCGCTGATCGCCGAAATCTCGACCGAACGCGCCGCCGAGTTCGGCCTGCAATGGATCGGCGCCGGCTCGTCCGGCAGCGGCAGCAACGCCGTCGGCGTCATCGGCGGTACCGCTTTCAACAACGGCGGCAACAACCTGCTGCAGCTGATCGGCAGCACCGCCAAGGGCGGCACGCCCAGCCTGCCCGGCAACGGCCTCAACATCGCCATCGGCGGCGGCCGGGTCAACATTCCCGGCATCGGCGAAGTGTTCAGCCTGGGCGTGCTGGCGCGCTTCCTCGAGAACGAGGTCAGCGCCAACATCCTGTCCACGCCGAACATCGTCACGCTGGACAACGAGGAAGCCAAGATCGTCGTCGGCCGCAACCTGCCCTTCGTCACCGGCCAATACACCAACACCGGCGGCGGCACGACGCCGGCCAACCCCTTCCAGACCATCGAGCGCCGCGACGTCGGCCTCACGCTGCAGGTGCGGCCGCAGATTTCAGAAGGCGGCTCGATCCGGCTGCAGATCTACCAGGAAGCCTCGGCCCTGCTCGGCAGCGCCGAAGCCGCCAACGGCCCGGTCACCACCAAGCGCTCGATCGAATCGATGGTGCTGGTCGATGACGGTTCGATCATCGCCCTCGGCGGCCTGGTCGAGGACAGCTATTCCGGCGGCGAGGAAAAAGTGCCGGTGCTCGGCGACCTGCCGGTCGCCGGCAGCCTGTTCCGCTACAGCACGCGCAAGCGCAGCAAGACCAACCTGGTGGTGTTCCTGCGCCCGGTGATCCTGCGCGACCGCGACAGCCATGCCGCGCTGAGCCAGTCGCGCTACGAATACGTGATCGGCCAGCAGCGCGCGAGCGCTTCGGCTGACGGTCTGATGCGCGGCGAGCCGGCGCCGCCCGAACTGCCGCCGATCGTCGAGGCGCGGATCACTCCGGTGGCCGAACTGCTGATCCGCCCGGTGCCGACCGGCAGCGCCGGCACGGACGAACGACGATGAGCAGCCCCGCCCCGCTGCCCTACGGCTTCGCCCGCAGCCACGGCATCCTGGTCCGCGCCCTGCACGCCGACCATGCCGAAGTCGCGCTGCGCGAGGATGCCGGCCTCGGCGCGCTGGCCGAAGCGCGGCGCGTGCTGGCGCTGCCGCTGAAGTTCCACACCCTCGCCCGCGCCCAGTTCGATGCCCAGCTTGCCGAGGCCTACGGCAACGGCGAGCGCAACGCCGCCGACGTGGTCGCCGACGTCGGCCAGGAAGTCGATCTCGAGCAATTGATGACCGAGATGCCGGCGGTCGAGGATCTGCTCGACAGCCAGGACGACGCCCCGATCATCCGCATGATCAACGCGCTGCTGGCGCAGGCGGTGCGCGACCGCGCCTCGGACGTGCACATCGAACCCTACGAGCAGGCTTCGGTGGTGCGGCTGCGCCGCGACGGCGTGCTGCAGGACATCGCCCACCCGCACCGCGGCCTGCATGCGGCGATGGCCTCGCGCATCAAGATCATGGCCAATCTCGACATCGCCGAAAAGCGCCTGCCGCAGGACGGCCGCATCGGCCTGCGCCTGGCCGGCAGGCAGATCGACGTGCGGGTATCGACGCTGCCGACCACCCACGGCGAACGCCTGGTGCTGCGCCTGCTGGACAAGTCCGCCGGCCAGCTCGGCCTCGACGCCCTCGGCATGGATGGCGACACCGAAGCCGCCTTCCAGGACCTGCTCGCCCAGCCGCACGGCATCCTGCTGGTCACCGGCCCCACCGGCTCGGGCAAGAGCACCACGCTGTACGCCGCGCTGCGCACGCTCGACGCCAGCCGCCTGAACATCGTCACCGTCGAGGATCCGGTCGAATTCGACCTGCCCGGAGTCGGCCAGATCCAGGTCAACCCGCGCATCGAACTCGATTTCGCCCGCGCGCTGCGCGCCATCCTGCGCCAGGACCCGGACGTGATCATGATCGGCGAGATCCGTGACCTGGAAACCGCGCGCATCGCGGTGCAGGCCAGCCTCACCGGCCACCTGGTGCTGGCGACGCTGCACACCAACGACGCCCCGTCGGCAGTGACGCGCCTGATCGACATGGGCGTCGAGCCTTTCCTGCTCGCCTCCACGCTGCGCGGCGTGCTGGCCCAGCGCCTGGTGCGCAAGCTGTGTCCGGCGTGCAGGACACCGGACACGCTGGCTGCTGCTGCCGCCGAGGGCCTCGGCGACGCGCTGGCGCACTGGCGCGCGCAAGGCTGCAGCCAATGCGGCAACGGCGGCTACCGCGGCCGCATCGGCATCTACGAACTGATGCGGGTCGACGGTCGAACTCGAGGCGCTGATCCACGACGGCCGCCAGGAAGCCGAACTGCGCCGCGCCGCCCGCGCTGCCGGCGCGCGCTCGCTGGTGGACGACGGCATGCGCCACGTGCGCACCGGCACCACCTCGCTCGACGAACTGCAGCGCGTGATGCGCGACTGAGAGGGGCTCAGGCATGGCCGCATTCCAGTACCGCGCCCTCGACGGCTCGGGCCGCGAGCAGCGCGGCGTGATCGAGGCCGAGAGCCCGCGCGCCGCCCGTGCCGCGCTGCGCGAACGCGGCCTCGCGCCGCTGCAAGCCGATCCGGTCGGCAGCGGCACGAGCAGCAGCGCCAGGGGCGCCCGCCTGCCGGCCGCCGGACTGACGCTGCTGTCGCGCCAGTGGGCCACGCTGCTGGCTTCCGGGCTCACCGCCGAACATGCGCTGGCGGCGCTGATCGAGCAGGCCGAACAGGAATCGGCACGGCGGATCCTGGCCGGCGTGCGCAGCGAGATCGTCGCCGGCCACAGCCTCAGCGCCGCGCTCGAACGCTTCCCCAAGGCCTTTCCGCCGTTGTACCGCGCCTCGGTCGCCGCCGGCGAGCGCTCCGGCGAGCTGCCGCGGGTGATGATGCAGCTTGCCGACCATCTCGAACAAAGCGAGGCGCTGCGGCGCAAGACGCTGCAGGCGCTGATCTACCCGGTGCTGGTCGCCATCGTCGCGCTGGCGATCGTCGTCGCGCTGATGGTCTGGGTGGTGCCGCAGGTGGTCGGCGTGTTCGAGCAGAGCCGCCAGAGCCTGCCGCCGCTGACGCGGATCATGATCGCGCTGTCCGCCTTCATCCAGCACTACGGCGCGCTGCTCGCCGCCGCCGTGGGCGCGCTTGGCCTGACCTTCGCCGCCGCGCTGCGCAAGCCGGCCTTCCGCCTGCGCGTCGACCGCCTGCTGCTGCGCCTGCCGCTGATAGGCCGCCACCTGCGTACGCTCGACGCCGCCCGCTTCGCCAGCACCCTGTCCATCCTCGTCGGCAGCGGCGTGCCACTGCTGGCCGCGCTCGAAGCCGGCGGCCGCGTGGTGCAGCGCATCCCGCTGCGCCAGGCGATCGCCAGTGCCGCCGGCAGGGTGCGCGAAGGCGTCGGCCTGTCGCGCGCGCTGGCCGCGACCCGCGCCTTCCCGCCGCTGCTGCTGCACATGATCGCCAACGGTGAAGCCACCGGCCAGATCGCGCCGCTGCTCGACAAGGCCGCCCGCCTGCAGCAGCAGGAACTCGAAGCCCGCACCGCGACGCTGACCAGCCTGATCGAACCCGCCCTGCTGCTGCTGATGGGCGCGGTCGTGCTGCTGATCGTGCTCGCGGTGATGCAGCCGATCATCGAAATCAACACCTTGATGAGGTAAGCATGTCCATCGCCACCCCAAGTCCTGCCGCCATTTCAATCCCGCGCCGCCCGTCCGCCCTGCCTTTCCGCCGCGAGCACTTACCACGCGGCTTCACGCTGATCGAAGTCATGATCGTGATCGTCATCCTCGGCGTGCTCGCCGCGCTGGTGGTGCCGCGGGTCATGAGCCGGCCGGACGAAGCGCGCGTCGTCGCCGCCCGCCAGGACATCGCCTCGCTGATGCAGGCGCTGAAGCTCTACAAGCTCGACAACCGCCGCTACCCGAGCACCGAACAAGGGCTGAACGCGCTGGTCCTGCGGCCGACCATCGCGCCGTTGCCGGACAACTGGAAACCCTATGTCGAACGCCTGCCGGCCGACCCCTGGGGCAACCCCTACCAGTACCTCAACCCCGGCATCAACGGCGAAGTCGACGTCATGAGCCTGGGCGCGGACGGCCGCAGCGGCGGCGAAGGCTTCGATGCCGACATCGGCTCCTGGCAACCCTGAGCACGCCGGCCCCGAACCATGTCCAGGCAGCAGCACGGCTTCACGCTGGTCGAACTGATGGTGACGCTGCTGGTGCTCGGCATCGCGGCCAGCGGCGTCGGCCTGATGGTCGACAGCGTGCGCGCGCACGATCCGCAGGCGGCCGTCGAGCACCTGCGCCGCGCGCTGGAAACCGCCGCCGCGCGCGCCGAAATCCGCGGCCATCGGCTGGCGCTCGAATTCGATGCCGACGGCTACCGCTTCGCCGAGCTCGACCGCCACGGCGAATGGCGCGCGCTGGAGACCGATACGCTGCTGGCACCGAGACGATTGCCCGAAGGCCTCGACTGGGCAGGCCTGTACATCGACGGCAAGCGCGCCCTCGCCTCGCCACTGCACCACCGCATCGTCTTCGGCAGCCGGCCGCCAAGCTACCGCCTTCAACTGCGTCACGGCAACACGCTGCACACGCTCGACGGCGACATCACCGGCCGCGTGCGGCACGGCACCGCACGGCCGCCGGCATGAACGCGATGAGACATCCCGCCGCCGGCTTCACATTGCTCGAAACCCTGGTCGCGCTCGCCATCGTCGCCCTCGCGCTGACCGCTGCGACACGCGCGATGGGCGGCACCGTCGCGGCTGCCGGCAGCCTGCGCGAGCACACGCTGGCGGCCTGGGTGGCGGAAAACCGCCTCGCCGAACTGCGCGCCGGCCAGGCCTGGCCGGCCGTCGGCCAGCGCCGCGGGGACAGCATGATGGGAAGACAGCGCTACCGCTGGACCGAAACGGTCAGCGGCACGCCGAATCCGCTGTTCCGCCGCGTGAAAGTCGAGGTTCACGCTGCCGACGGCACCCCGCTGGCAAACATGGCCGGCTTCGCCGTGAGGCCGCCGCGATGAAGACCGCGACCGCCGCACAACGCGGCCTGACCCTGATCGAAGTGATGGTCGCCCTGGCCGTGTTCGCGGTGCTGGGCGTGCTGACCTGGAAAGCCACCAGCCAGCTTGCCGATGCGCGCCAGCATCTCGGTGCCGAGTTCGAACGCTGGAACGCAATTTCCAACGCTGCCCATCGCATCGGCAACGAATTGCAGCAGATCGTGCCGGCCCCCGGCGCTCTGCGGCTGGACGCCGATGGCGCGGCGGGCAGCCCTTCGGGCGTCGCTGCCATGCTGCATTTCACCCCCCTCGCCGGACAGGACGGTTTGCCAACTCGCGCCGGCCTTGCACTCGCGGATCGCAGGCTCGAATGGTGGCTATGGGACGGCAATGCTTCCGGCTCCACGCCCGAGCGGCTGACGCTGCTGGGCGACGTCGATGCCGTGCACTGGCGCTTCCTGCACGAGGGCCGCTGGCACGAAAGCTGGCCGCTGCGGGACGATCCCGCCGCGCCGCCGCTTCCCGCCGCGGTCACACTGGAGCTGGACCTGCCCGATGCCGGCACCCTGGTGCGGACCTATGCGCTGCGCTGAGCGACTGCGCAAACGCCAGCGCGGCGCCGCCATCATCCTCGCCCTGCTGGCAACCAGCCTGGCAGCGATGCTGGCGGCGGCTGCGCTCGCCGATTTCGGCCACGCCTACGACATCCACGCCGGCCGCCACGAGCAGGCCCAGTCGCGCCAGCTCGCCCTCGGCGCGGTGGACTGGGCGCGCAGCGTGCTGGCGCAGGACGGACGCAACAGCAGCAGCGACCACCCGGGCGAAGCCTGGGCGATCCGGATTCCGCCGACGCCGATCGACGGCGACCCCGCCGCAGGCATCATCGGCGGCCACATCAGCGAGCTGTCGGGACGCTTCGATCTCAATGCGCTGCACCCCTCGCGGCGCCTGCACGGGGCCGCACGGACACATTGCGAACGGCTGTTCATCTTCGTCCTCGGCGATGCGGGCAGCGCTGCGCGGCTGGTGCAGGCGATCGACACCTATCTGCGCACACCAACAGCCGCCACACCGGCCGGTAAAACGGCAGTCAGATACGGCCCGCTACTGACTGCCGTCGATGAGCTTCTGCGCCTGCCGGGTTTCGATGCCGAAATCGTCACCGCGCTGGCGCCCCATCTCGCCGCATTTCCCGCCGGCGCGCCGATCAACGCCAACACCGCCACGCCGGAAGTGCTCGCCGCGGTCGTCGAAGGGCTTCCGCTCGACCAGGCCCGCCTGCTCGCCGCCAAGCGCGAACGCATCTGGTACCGCAATCCCGGCGATTTCCGCGCCCGCCTCGGCGAAGGCGCGGTGCCGCCCGGAGGCGAAGTGCTCGACGTACGCAGCCGCTACTTCCGCGTCGACATCCACGCCGCCTACGGCGAGGCCGTGACCCGCCTGCATGCGCTGCTCGACCGCGAACGGAACTGGCCGACTCTTCTCTGGTACCGCTACGAATGAAGTCCCGCCTCACCCTGCTGATCCCCGAACACTGGCCGCGCATACCCGAATGCGAGTGGCGCCTGCACACGCGCGACGGCAGCAGCCAGCACGGCCGCAGCGCCCCCAGGCACTGGCCGGCGGCGGACGAACACGTCGCCATCCTCGACGGCGCCCAGACCCGGCTGCTGAGCGTCACCGTGCCGCCGGGCAAGCGCAAGGACCGCCCGGCGCTGATCGCCTATGCGCTCGAAGCCCGGCTGGCGCGCGACGTTGACCACGAGCACGTCACCGTCATCGCCGAATCCTCGGGCAGCGGCGCCGCGACCAGTGAAAGTCCAGGCGATGCGACGCATGGCAGCATCAATCCGGCTGCACGGCGACTCGAGCTGCTGGTGATCGATGCCGCCCGCCTGCGCCAGATCTGCGCCCAGTTCGACGCCCTCGAGCGGCCCTTGCAACGCGCGGTGAGCATCTTCGACTGCCTCGCGGCCAGCGCCGAATGCTGGCAACTGGCAAGCGGCGACGGCCGCGGCATGGCGTTGCGCACTGGCGGCGGCGACACGATCGCCATCGATCTGCCGCCTCCCGGCCTTGACTCCGCTGACGAGGATGGAGAGCCTGAAAGCGGCGAGGATGAAAAGAACGGCAGCAGCGACGGCGGGCGGACGGCGGCGATCGCCGATTTGCTGGCCCTCGCCCTTGCCGACCCGGGCAGCCGCATGCCGCAGCGTATCGAGCTCGCTTTCGTGCCGCCGCTGCCGCCGGCCTGTTGCGACACCCTTGCCCGACGCACCGGCGTCGGCATGCAGCCCATCGATTTCGCTACGGTATGGGCACGCAGCGCACGGGCGCATACGCTGCTGCACGGCGGCTTCGCGCCCAAGGCCGGTCCTGGCGCCGGCTTGTGGACCCGGCTGCGCTGGCCTGCCCTCACCGCCGCTGGCGCCTTGGCACTGGCCGGCATCGCCACGATTGCCAGCCTGTTCGCCGACCGGACCGAGCTCGCCCGGCTGGAGCAACGCCAGGCACGGGTGTTTGCCGGCGCCCTGCCCGGCATGCCCGCCGTCGCGCCGGAACGCCAGCTTCAGCGCGCACTGCGCGATGCGCGCCGCATCCGGGGAGAACTGGCCGAAGACGACATGCTGTCGATGCTCGGCGCCGTCGTCGAGACCACCGGCAGCCTGCCCACCGTCTTCAGCTACCGCGAACAGCGCCTGAGCGCCGAGCTGCCGGCGGCGCCGAATCCAGCCTCGCCCGCCGCCGCCCTCACCCGGCGCGGCTTCCATGTGCAGGCGGAAGCCGGCGGCCGGCTGCTGCTGTCTCCAGCACGCTGATTCCGCCCCACATCAACGGCCTCCATTCGCACCTCGATTTCCGCCACGAAAGCCTGCCCTCAACCGGATTCTGCCCACGCCGCCATGAAGATGCTGACGAACTCCGCTGTCGCCGAACGCTGCCGCACGCTCGCGCAGCGCCTGTCTCTCCGTGAACGGCGTGCGCTGCGCGCCGCATTCGCCGTCGTCCTGACCGCCGCCTTGCTGCTCGGTGCCGAAGGCCTGCTTGCCGAGCGCGCACGCCTGGACCGCCAGCTTCCGCTGCTCACCGCAGGCCTCGCCCGCATGGAAGGCGATGCGGCCGAACTCGCCCGCCTGCGCCAGGCGCCGCGCACGCTCGCGGCTGCCGATGCCGCAGTGCTGAACGCCAGCGCCGCCTCGCATGGCCTGGAAGTCGACATCGAAGCCAGCGGCGACCAGGCTTTCCATATCGCTGGCCACGGCCCTCTCCCCCGGCTGCTGCCCTGGCTGGGAGAAATCCACGCCGAGTACGGCCTGCGGGTCGCGGAAATGCAGTTCGACGGTGCAGCGGGCAGCCGCTACACCGCCGTGCTCGATCGCGACGGCAGCACGCACTGATGCGGGCCCTGGCGATTTCCCCGACCATCCGTGCGCTGTGCCTGGCGGGGATGGTGCTGGGCTTCGCCATCGCCTGCGCACCGGCTTCGCTGCTGGACCGCGGCCTGGAGCGCGTGAGCGAAGGCCGCATCCGGCTGGGCTCCAGCGAGGGCACGCTGTGGCGCGGCAGCGGGCTGCTGGTCGAGCGCGAGGCTGGCAATTTCCACCCCTGGGCCGACATCGCCTGGCGCGTTGACTTCGGCGAGTCATGGCGGGGGCTGCTCGTGCTGGCGCTCGCGATCGACGGCCAGCCCCCCGCCAGGCTGTCCGTCTCGATACGAGGCTTCGGCCTCGAACTCCCCGGTACCGGCCTGCCGCTGGCTCCACTGATGCGGACCCTGCCTCATCCTGCCGCCCGCCTCGGCTGGAGCGGCAGGCTTCGCGCCGACGGCAGCCTGGAACATTGCAGCTGGGCGCTCGCCTGCGACGGTCGGCTGCGGTTCTCGGTGGACGCCTTGTCGCTCGAGGTACTGCCGGATGCGCGTCTGGGAAGCTACACACTCGACGCCGATGCCGGCGCCGGCGCCCTGAGGATCGGACTCGCCGGCAACGAACACAACCGTCTGACGGCCAGCGGCAGGGTCGAAGTGACAGGCAATCGGCGGAGCAAGGGCGAAGTCACCCTAGGAGGCGAACGCGAGCTGGTACGCCAGATCGGTGCGATGACCGCCGATCTCGCCCGCCCTGCAGCGGACGGCACCCTGAGCTTCACCTGGTGACGGCAGACGTGTCAGTCCAGGCCCGCGCGGCAGCCGCAACACGCACCGGTAAGGAAAACGTCACCGTGCCGTAACGCAGCGTGACGAGAATCCCCGCTCGCTGGACCCCAACCTGGAGAAACGAAGCCAATGAACAAGCTTGAAATGCTCGAAGACCTGCCGAGCAACACTTCCGACAACGAGCACTTCCAGGCCGTCGTCGAACGCGCCGTCAGCCGCCGCGGCTTCCTGAAGAGCGGCCTGGGGCTGTCGGCCGCCGTTTTCATGGCCGGCTCGCTGTCAGCCTGTAACGGCGGTGACGACGATGATGACGACGAAATCACCGAGACGCCTCGGGAGCCGGGCCCCCTGCTCGGCTTCCAGGCAATTACGGTCTTCACCGGCGACGACGTGCGCATTGCCGCCGGCTATACCGCCACCGTGTTCGCGCCCTGGGGCACGCCGCTGTTCGCCGGCGACCCGGCATGGCAGAACGGCCTCGACGATGCCGCCGCCCAGGCCCGCCAGGTCGGCGACAACCACGACGGCATGCACTTCTTCCCGCTGACCGAAGGCAACAGCGACGAAGGCCTGCTGGTGATGAACCACGAATACGTCACCACCAGCGGCGCCGCGACCTACACCTGGCTGTTCGGCACCCAGGACACCACCATCACCACGCTCGACCAGGCCAACAAGGCGATCAACGCCCACGGCGTGTCGGTGATCCACATCGCCAAAAACGCCGCCGGCAAGTGGGAAATCAAGCTCGGCTCGCGCTACAACCGCCGCATCACCGCCGCCACGCCGATGAAACTCACCGGCCCGGCTGCCGGCAACGCGCTGCTGCAAACCAGCGCCGACCCCAGCGGCACCCTCGCGCTCGGCACTTTCAACAACTGCGGCAACGGCTGGACGCCGTGGGGCACCTACCTCGCCTGCGAGGAAAACTTCAACACCTACTTCGGCACCACCATCGCCGGCGACGGCCGCAGCGCCGCGCAGAGGCGCTACGGCCTGTCCTCCGGCGCCACCGCCTACGGCTGGGAGCTGTTCCACGACCGCTTCGACTACAAGAAGGAGCCGAACGAATGCAACCGCTTCGGCTGGATCGTGGAAATCGACCCCTTCGATGCCGAATCGACGCCGAAGAAGCGCACCGCGCTGGGCCGCATCAAGCACGAGAACGCCGCCCACCGAATCGCCGCGGACGGCACCGTGGTGGTCTATATGGGTGACGACCAGGCGGACGACTACATCTACAAGTTCGTCTCGGACGGCAAGTACGTGGCCGGCGACCACCGCAACAATGCCAACCTGCTCGATTCGGGCAAGCTCTATGTCGCCAAATTCAAGGCCGGTGCGGTCAGCGGCGACTTCATGGGCGACGGCGAATGGGTGCTGCTCGACCGCAATGCCACGCCGGAACTGACCGGTTTCGCCAGCCAGGCCGAAGTGCTGATCCACGCCCGCCTCGCCGGCGACGCGGTCGGCGCGACCAAGATGGACCGCCCCGAATGGGTCGCGGTGCATCCGGACAGCGGCGAAGTCTATGTCACACTGACGAACAACTCCGGCCGCAGCACCACCGACGAAGCCAACCCGCGCGCGCAGAACCGCTACGGCCAGATCGTGCGCTGGCGCGAAGCCGGCAACGATCCGAAGGCGACCAGCTTCGAATGGAACATCTTCGTGCTCGCCGGCAACCCGGTGAAATACACCGACCGCAGCGAGCTGAAGTCCGGCTCGGCCAACGTCACCGCCGACAACACCTTCAACAGCCCCGACGGCCTCGGCTTCGGCCCGGGCGGCCGGCTGTGGATCGAGACCGACGGCAACTACAGCAACAGCGGCGAATACGCAGGCCAGGGCAACAACCAGATGCTGTGCGCCGATCCGGTCAGCAAGGAAATCCGCCGCTTCTTCGTCGGCCCGAAGGAATGCGAGGTGACCGGCCAGACCTTCACCCCGGACGGCAAGACGATGTTCATCAACATCCAGCATCCGGGCGAGGACGGCGACAGCCACTGGCCGGCGGGCGGCAGCTCGATACCGCGCTCGGCGACCATCATCATCACCAAGGATGACGGCGGCGTGATCGGCAGCTGAGGCTGCACCGCGCGAATCTGGCGGCTGGCCGGTAGCCAACGGATTCGCGCTCTGCAAAGAAAACGCCCGTATCGCAAGATCCGGGCGTTTCCGTATGCGACCCAGCTTGCTGCTGCGCCCCTCCCTACTCGACCCGGTGCGCCTCGGCCAGATAGTCGCGCGTGCGCATCTCGATCAGGCGGCTGACGGTGCGGACGAACTCGTGCGCGTTCTGGCCTTCGGTATACAGTTCGTAGGCCGGCGCCTCTGCGCTGACGATGAGCTTGACGCGATGGTCGTAGAGCACGTCGATCAGCCAGGTCAGGCGCCTGGCCTCGGACGCCTCGCCAGGCGACATCTTCGGCACCCGGGACAGCAGCAGCGTGTGGTGTTCGCGCGCGATTTCGAGGTAGTCGTTCTGCGAGCGCGCGCCGCGGCACAGGGTGTCGAAGTCGAACCAGATCACGCCCGGCGCCTTGCGCACCACCTTGAGCTTGCGCTCGAGGATCTCGACTTCGCCGGTCTCGCCCTGACCGCCGGCAAGGCGGACGAAATCCTCTTCGAGCTTGCGCTCGGCGGAGGCATCGTGCGGCACCAGGAAGATTTCCAGCGCTTCCAGCGTGCGCAGGCGGTAGTCGGTGCCGTCATCGACTTCGAGGACGTCGAAGTTCTTCTTGATGAACTCGATCGTCGGCAGGAAATTGACCCGCATCAGGCCGTTCGGATACAGGCCGTCGGGCGGGTAGTTGGTGGTCATCACGAAGATGACGCCGCGGGTGAACAGCGCTTCGAGCAGACGGCCGAGGATCATCGCATCGGCAATGTCCGAGACGTGGAATTCGTCGAAGCACAGCAGGCGGGTTTGCGCGGCGATGCGGTCGGCGACCTTCTGCAGCGGGTCGGGCTCGTTATTGAAGCGCTTGAGGTCGTTCTGCACTTCCTGCATGAAGGCGTGGAAATGCACGCGGCGCTTGCGCTGGTAGGGCACGCAGTCGAAGAAGCAGTCCATCAGGAAGCTCTTGCCGCGCCCCACGCCACCCCAGAAATACACGCTGCGCGGCAACTTCGGCCGCGCGAACAGCTTGCGCAGCGTACCGCTGCGGGCGGCCTTGAAGCCCACCAGTTCGGTGTAGAGCTGCTGCAGGCGCTGCACCGCGCCGCGCTGGGCGGGATCGGACTTGAAGCCGCGCGCCTTGAGCTGGGCCTCGTAGGCGTCGATCATCCCGCGCTCGGGGACGTTGAGGGTGCGATGGGGCATGGGTGAAACCGGGAGAGCTTGACGGGAAAAGGGGTGAGTGCGAGGCAGCCCCCGCGTCTCACCCCTCGTGGTGCTACGCCGCGATCAGAAGTGCAGCGGGCGCTTGTCGCAGGCCAGCGCTGCTTCGTGCACCACTTCCGACAGCGTCGGGTGGGCATGGCAGATGCGCGCCAGGTCTTCGCTGCAGCCGGCGAACTCCATCGCCACCACGGCTTCGGAGATCAGCTCCGAGGCGTTGGCGCCGATGATGTGCACACCGAGGATGCGGTCGGTGTTGGCGTCGGCCAGCATCTTGACGAAGCCGGTCGGGTCGCCCATGCCGAGCGCACGGCCGTTGGCGAGGAAGGGGATCTTGCCGACCTTGTAGGCGACGCCCGCGGCCTTGAGCTGCTGCTCGGTCTTGCCGACCCAGGCGATCTCGGGGCTGGTGTAGATGACCCACGGCACGGTGTCGAAATTGCAGTGGCCGGCCTGGCCCGCCATCAGTTCGGCGACCATCACCGCCTCTTCCATCGCCTTGTGCGCCAGCATCGGGCCGCGCACCACGTCGCCCACCGCCCACACGCCGGGCAGGTTGGTGCGGCAGTGGTCGTCGACTTCGATCATGCCGCGCTCGGTGATCTTGAGGCCGACGGCTTCCGGGTTCAGGCCGGCGGTGTTCGGCACGCGGCCGACCGACACGATCAGGCGGTCGGCTTCGAGCTTCTGGTCGGCGCCGTCCTTGTCCTTGTAGTTGATCGTGACGCCCTTCTTGCCGACCTTGACCTCGCCGATCTGCACACCGAGCTTGATCTTGAGGCCTTGCTTGGTGAAGACCTTCAGTGCTTCCTTGGCGACGTCCTGGTCGGCAGCGGCAAGGAAGTCGGGCATGGCTTCGAGCACGGTGACGTCCGCACCGACGCGGCGCCACACCGAACCCATTTCCAGGCCGATCACGCCGGCGCCGATCACGGCGAGCTTCTTCGGCACGGCATCGATGTCGAGCGCGCCGACGTTGTCGCAGACGATCTTGTTGTCGACCGGGATGCCCGGCAGGTGGCGCGGCGCCGAACCAGTGGCGACGATGACCTGCTTGGCGACGATCAGCTCCTCGCCGACCTTGACGTGCCAGCCGGCGTCGCCCCTGCCGGCGAAAGCGCCGTGGCCGTTCAGCAGCGTGACCTTGTTCTTCTTGAACAGGCCCTTGATGCCGCCGGTGAGCTGGTTGACGATGCCGCTCTTGCGCGCGATCATCTTCTCGACGTCGATCTTGGGCGTGCCGACGCTGATGCCCTGGCTCTCGAAGCCGTGGCCGGCTTCCTCGAACAGGTGCGAGGTGTGCAGCAGCGCCTTGGACGGAATGCAGCCGACGTTCAGGCAGGTGCCGCCCAGGCGGGGTTCGCCCTTGGGGTCGGCATAGGGGTTGGATTCGCAGCACGCGGTCTTGAAGCCGAGCTGGGCCGCGCGGATGGCCGCGACATAACCGCCGGGGCCGCCGCCGATGACGAGGACGTCGAATTCTTGGGACATTCATCTCTCCTGCAGAAAAACGGGGCGCTGCCCCGCCGCGCGGGTGAAGACCCTGCGGCGGAACGCGCCCCGGTTCGGATGGTTTAGACGTCGAGGATCAGGCGGGCCGGATCTTCCAGCGCTTCCTTCATCGTCACCAGACCCAGCACGGCTTCGCGGCCGTCGATGATGCGGTGGTCGTAGGACATCGCCAGATAGTTGATCGGGCGGATCACGACCTGGCCGTTCTCGGCCACCGGACGATCCTTGGTGGCGTGGATGCCGAGGATCGCCGATTGCGGCGGGTTGATGATCGGGGTCGACATCATCGAGCCGAACACGCCGCCGTTGGAGATCGAGAAGGTGCCGCCGGAGAGGTCGTCGAGCGACAGCTTGCCGTCCTTGGCCTTCTGGCCGAACTCGGCGATCTTGAGTTCGATGTCGGCGATCGACATCGATTCGGCGTTGCGCAGGATCGGCACCACCAGGCCGCGCGGCGAACCGACCGCGATGCCGATGTCGATGTAGCCGTGGTAGACGATGTCATTGCCGTCGACCGAGGCGTTCAGGATCGGGTACTTCTTCAGCGCGGCCACGGCAGCCTTGACGAAGAAGCCCATGAAGCCCAGGCGCACGCCGTGCGCCTTCTCGAACTTGTCGCCGTACTGCTTGCGCAGTGCCATCACCGGCGCCATGTTCACTTCATTGAACGTGGTCAGAATGGCGTTTTCGTTCTTCGACTGGATCAGGCGCTCGGCGATGCGGGCGCGCAGGCGGGTCATCGGCACGCGCTCTTCCGGACGGTCGCCGACGGCGGCGATCACCGCGGGCGCAGGCGCAGCGGCAGCGGCCTTCGGCTGGGCAGCGACGGCGTCGCCCTTGGTGACGCGGCCGCCACGGCCGCTACCGGCGACGTCGGCAGCGGCGATGCCCTTCTCGTCGAGGATCTTGCGTGCGGCCGGGCTCGCGGCACCGGCGGCCGACGAGCCTGCAGCGGCAGCAGGCGGCGCGGTCACGGCCGGCACCGGCTCGGCGGCAGGCGCGGCACCGGCGGCAGCCTTGGCCTCGGTGTCGATGCGGGCGATCAGTTCGCCCGAGGTCACGGTGTTGCCGTTGTTCTTGATGATCTCGACCAGCACGCCGTCGGCCGGCGCCGGCGTTTCGAGCACGACCTTGTCGGTCTCGATGTCGATCAGGTTCTCGTCGCGCGAGACGGCATCACCTGCCTTCTTGTGCCAGGACACGAGGGTGGCTTCGGAAACGGATTCGGAAAGCTGCGGTACTTTCACTTCGATCAGCATGGAGTTATCTCCCTATTCGTTCTATCGGTTCTGGGACATCAGTTCGGCGACTGCGGCGTGGTGTCGCGGATCGGGCCGAAGGCGTGCTCGATGACGGCCTTCTGCTGCTCGTTGTGCTTGGCGTAGTAGCCCACCGCCGGCGAAGCCGAAGCCGGACGGCTGACGAGCAGCAGCTTGCGCTTGCCGAGCACATTGACCAGATGCTGACGCGAAGCGAGCCAGTACCAGGCCCCCTGGTTGCGCGGCTCTTCCTGGCACCAGACCACTTCCTTGGCGTTCGGGAACTGCTCGATCGCCTTGGCGAAGGCTTCCGCCGGGAAGGGATACAGCTGTTCGACACGCACCAGCGCGGTATCGGTGATGTTGTTGTCGCGGCGGTGTGCCAGCAGTTCGTAGTAGATCTTGCCCTGGCACAGCACCACGCGCTTGACCTTCTTCGGGTCGAGGTTCTCGACTTCCGGGATCACCGTCTGGAAGTGGCCGTTGGCCAGTTCGTCCATCGACGAGATCGCTTCCTTGTGGCGCAGCAGCGACTTCGGCGTGATGATGATCAGCGGCTTGCGCAGGCGGCGCACCATCTGGCGGCGCAGCAGGTGGAAGACCTGGGCCGGCGTCGTCGGCACCGCAATCTGCCAGTTGTTCTCGGCCGCGAGGCTGATGAAGCGCTCGGGACGGGCCGACGAGTGCTCCGGGCCCTGCCCTTCGTAGCCGTGCGGCAGCATCATCACCAGACCCGACAGGCGGCCCCACTTGGCTTCGCCCGAGCTGATGAACTGGTCGATGACGACCTGGGCACCGTTCACGAAGTCGCCGAACTGGGCTTCCCAGACGACGAGCTCGTTCGGTTCGGTGGTCGAGTAGCCGTATTCGAAGGCCAGCAGCGCCTCTTCGGACAGCACGGAGTCGTAGCACTGAAAGCGGGCCTGGCCGTCCTGGATGTAATCCAGCGGCTTGTAGGTGCCCTCGTCCCAGCGCTCGCGCTTCTGGTCGTGCAGCGCCGCATGGCGGTGGAAGAAGGTGCCGCGGTTGACGTCCTCACCGGAGATGCGCACGCCATAACCCTGCGCGAGCAGGCTGGCGTAGGCCAGGTTCTCGCCCATGCCCCAGTCGAGCGGCAATTCGCCACGCGCCATCGCCGCACGGTCGTCGATGATCTTCTTGACCCGCGAATGCAGCGCGAAGCCTTCGGGCACGGTGCTCAGGCGTTCGCCGAGACGCTTGATCTCCTGTACCGGAATGGCGGTCTCGGAGGCGTCGGTATAGGGCTGCTTCAGGAAGGGCGTCCAGTCCACCGAGAACTGGCGGTTGTGGCCCGACAGCACCGGGTTGTACAGCAGCTCGCCGCGGTCCAGGTGCTCGCGGTACTCGGCGATCATCTTCTCCGGTTCGTCGGCGCCAATGCTGCCTTCGGCCACCAGGCGGTCGGCGTAGAGCTTGCGGGTGCCCGGGTGCTTCTGGATGTTGCGGTACATCAGCGGCTGGGTGACCATCGGCTCGTCCTGCTCGTTGTGGCCGAGCTTGCGGAAGCAGACGATATCGACGACCACGTCCTTCTTGAATTCCTGGCGGAATTCGACCGCCAGCGCGGTGACGAAGGCCACTGCTTCCGGATCGTCGCCATTGACGTGGAAGATCGGCGCTTCGACCATCTTGAAGATGTCGGTGCAGTACAGCGAAGAGCGGTAGTCGCGCGGATCTGAAGTGGTGAAGCCGATCTGGTTGTTGACGACGATGTGCATCGTCCCGCCCGTGCCGTAGCCGCGGGTCTGCGAGAAGTTCAGCATTTCCTGGTTGACGCCCTGGCCGGCAACGGCGGCGTCGCCGTGGATCAGCACCGGCAGGACCTGGCCCTTCTCGGCGTCGCCGCGGCGAATCTGGCGCGCATAGACCGAGCCTGCCACCACCGGGTTGATGATTTCCAGGTGGGACGGGTTGAAGGCCAGCGTCAGGTGCATCGGGCCGCCCGGCGTCATGACGTCACTGGAGAAGCCCATGTGGTACTTGACGTCACCCGCGGTGAGGTCGGCAGCGGCCTTGCCCTCGAACTCCGAGAACAGCATCGACGGCGACTTGCCCAGGGTGTTGACCAGCACGTTGAGGCGGCCACGGTGGGCCATGCCGATCACGGTTTCGGCCACGCCCAGGCTGCCGCCCACACGCACGATCTCGTCCATCGCGACGATGGCGCTCTCGCCGCCTTCAAGCGAGAAGCGCTTCTGGCCGACGTAGCGGGTATGCAGGTAGCGTTCGAGCGTTTCGGCAGCCGTGGTCCGTTCGAGGATGCGCTTCTTGATCTCGACGGAGAACTTGGGCGTGCCGCGCACGCTCTCCAGACGGCTCTGGATCCAGCGCTTCTGCGTGATGTCGGAGATGTACATGTACTCCGAGCCGATCGAGCTGCAGTAGGTCTGGCGCAGGGCTTCGAGGATCTCGCGCAGGCTGGCGCGCTCGGTCGAGAAGCCGTGGAAGGAGCCGACGTTGAAGGTCTTCGACAGGTCGGCTTCCGTGAAGCCGTAGTAGGACGGCTCGAGTTCGGCGATCTGCGGCCGCTCGGTGCGCTTGAGCGGATCGAGGTTGGCCCAGCGATTGCCCAGGAAGCGGTAGGCGTTGATCAGTTGCAGCACCGAGACCTGCTGCTTGTCCTCGCCGTCACCGGCGACGACGGTGCGGACCGGGCCGCGCTTGGCCATCTGCTCGAAGGCCGCGATCACCGGGCCGTGCGCGACGTCGCGCGCCACGGCGCCAGGCTGGCTCTGCAGCTGGTCGAAATAATTGCGCCATTCATCCGAAACCGAACTCGGATCGGCAAGGTAGTTCTCGTACTGTTCTTCGATGAACGGCGCGTTCGAGCCGAACAAGTGCGAGGTCTGTTCGAGTTGCTTCATCATGTGAAAGCCACCTGTATTTTCTGTACTGTTGCGCTGCTTGCAGGTCAAGCGGTAGTCGGAGAAACGCAGGCCGGATGGAAAAACGGGATGAACGCGCGCGCACGTTCACCCCGCTGTTCGTCAGGTTCGGCGATGTCTCCCTCCCCTCTCCATCGTCTCTTACGGACGCTGTGCGATCGCCGGTACGTCGCGCCGAGCTGCGCCGGTGTAGAGCTGGCGCGGGCGGCCGATCTTGTATTCCGGATCGGTGATCATCTCTTCCCACTGGGTGATCCAGCCCACCGTCCGCGCCAGGGCGAAGATGCAGGTGAACATGGTGGTCGGGATGCCAAGCGCCTTCTGCACGATGCCCGAGTAGAAATCCACGTTCGGATAGAGCTTCTTCTCGACGAAGTACTCGTCTTCCAGCGCGATCCTCTCGAGCTCCTTGGCGAGCTTGAACAGACGGTCGTTCTCCAGGCCCAGCTCGGCCAGCACGTCGGCGCAGACCTTGCCCATCAGCTTGGCGCGCGGGTCGAAGTTCTTGTAGACGCGGTGGCCGAAGCCCATCAGCTTGAAGCTGTCGTTCTTGTCCTTGGCACGCTTGATGTACTCGCCGACGCGCGAGACGTCGCCGATTTCTTCCAGCATGTTCAGGCAGGCCTCGTTGGCGCCGCCGTGAGCCGGGCCCCACAGGCAGGCGATACCGGCCGAGACGCAGGCGAAGGGGTTGGCGCCCGAGGAGCCGGCCAGACGCACGGTCGAGGTCGAGGCGTTCTGCTCGTGATCGGCGTGCAGCGTGAAGATGACGTCGAGCGCACGCACCAGCACCGGGTTCGGCTCGTACTTCTCGCACGGCGTACCGAACATCATGTGCATGAAGTTGGCGGTGTAGTCGAGGTCGTTGCGCGGGTACATGAACGGCTGGCCGCTGTTGTACTTGTAGGCCATCGCAACGATGGTGGGCAGCTTGGCGATCAGGCGGTTGATCGAGATGTTGCGGTGTGCCGCGTCGGAAAAGTCCATCGCGTCATGGTAGAAGGCCGACAGCGCGCCGACCACGCCGACCATGACCGCCATCGGGTGTGCATCGCGGCGGAAGCCCGAGTAGAACTTGGTCATCTGGTCGTGCAGCATCGTGTGATTCTTGATGATGCTTTCGAAGTCGGTCTTCTGCTGTGCGTTGGGCAGCTCGCCGTTCTTCAGCAGATAAGCGACTTCGAGGAAGTTGCAGTTGTCGGCCAGTTGCTCGATCGGATAGCCGCGATACAGCAGTTCACCCTTGTCGCCATCGATGAAGGTGATGTTCGACTTGCAACTCGCAGTCAACAGGAAACCAGAATCGTAGGTGAACAAACCCGTCTTGGCGCCCAGGGTGCGGATGTCGATGACATCGTTGCCATGGGTGCCGGTCATCACCGGGAATTCGACGGTCTTGCCATCGACGGTCAGCGTTGCAGTGCGTTCAGTGCTCATAGATTGTCCCTTCTACTAGCCGGTTTAACTGCTTGTCGTATCGTGATCATACCTGCTGCTTCAGGGCTGACGCAGCAGGCCGATCATCTCCTTCCAGCGGTCCTTCTCACATGCCTTGCTGCCATTGACCATGGCCCAGAGGTCATGGTCTTCACAACGCAGCAGGTCGTCCAGATCCGCTATCTGATCGTCGCTGAGACGATCGAAATGCCGCTCCAGGAAGCGCTCGAACACAAGATCCAGCTCGAGCAAGGCCCGACGACACTGCCAGCGGACACGCCCCCTGTTCATGCTCATGTGCCGACCTCGTCCTCAGACCGCGCGACGGACCATCATATCCTTGATCTTGCCGATCGCGCGGGTCGGATTCAGACCCTTCGGACAGACGTTGACACAGTTCATGATGGAGTGGCAGCGGAACAGACGGTACGGGTCCTCGAGGTTGTCGAGACGCGCATTGGTGTCCTGGTCACGGGTGTCGGCCAGGAAGCGATAGGCCGCAAGCAGGCCGGCCGGACCGACGAACTTGTCCGGGTTCCACCAGAACGACGGGCAGGAGGTCGAGCAGCACGCGCACAGGATGCACTCGTACAGGCCGTTGAGCTCCTCGCGGTCGTCCGGCGACTGCAGGCGCTCGCGCTCGGGCGGCGGGTCGTTGTCGATCAGGTAGGGCTTGATCGAGTGGTACTGCTTGAAGAACTGCGTCATGTCGACGATCAGGTCGCGGATGACCGGCAGGCCGGGCAGCGGGCGCAGCGTGATCGGCTGCTGCAGGCTGTCGACATCGGTCAGGCAGGCCAGGCCGTTCTTGCCGTTGATGTTCATCGCATCCGAACCGCATACGCCCTCGCGGCAGGAGCGGCGGAACGACAGGGTGTCGTCCTTGGTCTTGAGGCGGACGATGGCGTCGAGCAGCTTCTTGTCGGAAGCCTCCAGCTCGACCGAGATGTCCTGCATGTAGGGCTTCTCGTCCTTGTCCGGATCGTAGCGATAGATCTTGAAATGAACGGTACGCTTGCTCATGTTGTCTGTTCTCCCGCGCTCAGTAGGTGCGCTTGGCGAGCGCGATGGGTTCCACGTCGTCGGACAGCGGCTTCAGGTTCACCGGCTTGTAGTCGAGGCGGTTGCCGTCGCGGTACCACAGCGTGTGCTTGAGCCAGTTCTTGTCGTCGCGGCCGTTGGGGTTCTCTGCGGTGTCCGGTGCGTCGTCGCGGACGTGGGCGCCGCGCGATTCCTTGCGCGCCTCGGCCGAGATCATGGTCGCCTTGGCGACTTCGATCAGGTTGTCCAGTTCCAGCGCCTCGGTACGGGCGGTGTTCCACACCTTCGACTTGTCGCCGATCTCGGTGTGCAGCGACTGCTCGGCCACTTCGAGGATGCGGGTGACGCCTTCGGTCAGCAGATCGTTGAAGCGGAACACGCCGGCGTGCTTCTGCATCGTGCGCTGCATGGCGAGGCGCACTTCATGCACGTCGGTGCCGTTCTTCTGGTTCTCGAGACGGGCGATGCGCGCCAGCGACATGTCGGCGGCGTCGGCCGGCAGCGGCTTCAGCGTCAGGTTGCCGGCCTTGAAGTCCTCGACCACGGTCTCGCCAGCCGACTTGCCGAACACCAGCAGGTCGAGCAGCGAGTTGGTGCCCAGGCGGTTGGCGCCGTGCACCGAGGCGCAGGCGCATTCGCCAGCGGCGTAGAAGCCCGGCACCGGCACGTTCGGGTTGCCGTCCTTCGGCACCACGACCTGGCCCTTGTAGTTGGTCGGAATGCCGCCCATCTGGTAGTGGCAGGTCGGCACGACCGGAATCGGCGCCTTGATCGGGTCCACGCCGGCGAACTGGATCGAGATCTCGCGAATGCCGGGCAGGCGCTTCATGATGGTCTCGGGCGACAGGTGGGTGATGTCGAGCAGCACGTGATCCTTGTCCGGACCGCAGCCGCGGCCTTCGTTGATCTCGGTCACCATCGAGCGCGAGACGACGTCGCGCGAGGCCAGATCCTTCAGGTTGGGCGCATAGCGTTCCATGAAGCGCTCGCCGGAGTCGTTGCGCAGGATGCCGCCTTCGCCGCGCACGCCTTCGGTGATCAGCACGCCCGCACCGGCCACGCCGGTCGGGTGGAACTGCCAGAACTCCATGTCTTCCAGCGGGATGCCGGCGCGCGCGGCCATGCCCACGCCGTCGCCGGTGTTGATGAAGGCGTTGGTGGAGCTGTAGAAGATGCGGCCTGCGCCGCCGGTGGCGAAAATCGTCGCCTTGGCGTGGAAGATGGAGACCTCGCCGGTTTCCATCTCGATCGCGGTGACGCCGAGCACGTCGCCTTCGCTGTTGCGGATCAGGTCGAGCGCGTTCCACTCGACGAAGAACTGGGTGTTGGCACGCACGTTGCGCTGGTACAGCGCGTGCAGCATGGCGTGGCCGGTACGGTCGGCGGCTGCACAGGAACGCATCACCGGCGACTGGCCGTAGTTCATCGAGTGGCCACCGAACGGGCGCTGGTAGATCTTGCCGTTGTCGGTACGGTCGAAGGGCATGCCGTAGTGTTCGAGTTCGATGACGACCTCGTTGGCCTTCTTCACCATGAACTCGATGGCGTCCTGGTCGCCCAGCCAGTCCGACCCCTTCACGGTGTCGTACATGTGCCAGTGCCAGTTGTCCTCGGTGGTGTTGCCCAGCGAGGCGGCCACGCCGCCCTGCGCCGCAACCGTGTGCGAGCGCGTCGGGAAGACCTTGGTCAGCACGGCCGTCTTCAGGCCGGCTTCGGACAATTGCAGGGCGGCGCGCAGGCCTGCACCACCCGCGCCGACGATGACTGCATCAAAGGTACGCTTGGCGACGTTCACGCTTACAGCCTCCAAAGGATCTGAGCCGCCCAGCCGGCATAGCCGATGAGCAGGAAAAGGGTGACGAGGTGCAGCGCGAGGCGCAGGCCCGTCGGTTTCACGTAGTCCATCCAGATGTCGCGCACGCCGATCCAGGCGTGGTAGAACAGCGACAGGAAGAACAGGAAGCTCAGGAAGCGGAACAGGCCGCCGGCATACAGACCGCTCCAGGCCTCGTAGCTGAACTCGGGCAGAGTCAGCGTACAGACCGCGAAGATGATCGTGTAGATGGCCATGAAGACCGCAGTGGCACGCTGCGCAATCCAGTCCTTCAGGCCGTAGTGCGCACCGACAGGTTGACGCTTCACCATAGTTTCACCCCGATGATCACGGTGAGCGCGATGCTCACGATCAGAACGATGCGCGACGAATTGCGCGCGGCCTGGAGATCCGTTCCCTTGTGCATGTCGAGCAGCAGGAAGCGGATGCCGGCACAGAAGTGGTGCATGTAGGCCCACAGCAGACCCAGCAGCAGCAGCTTGACCAGCGGATGCCCGACCACCGCGCTGAAGGTCTCGAAGGTCTCGGGCGAGCCGAGGCTGCGATCCAGCAGGAACAGCAGGAAAGGCAGCAGCAGGAAAAGGCCCGCGCCGCTGACCCGGTGAAGGATCGAGACGATACCCGGCAGCGGCAGCCGGATCTGATTCACGGCCAAGTGCTTCGGCCGCTGTTTGCGTACAGTCACTTCTGACATGAAGACTCCCCTCTTGCATGCACGACGAAAAAATCCGTCGTCGACTTCGAAAATACGTACACCGTTATACGTAATTCGTAATTATAGCGCCCTCGCCCGGCACGTCATTACGTCAATTCAACTCGTTCAGATAAAAGTGCTCCGCCGTCGAATACAGTCCGCGCCGCCATTCGACCGGCTTGTCGCCGTAGGTATAGGTAACCCGCTCGACCGACAGCAAGGGCGTGCCTTCCGCCACCTTCAGCGCCTCGCTGGCATTGCGGTCGGCAGCAACGGCGCGGATGCGCTCCTGTGCCCGGATCATGCGCAGGCCGAAACGCGTTTCGAACAGGCTGTACAGGGAGCCGTTCCAGCTTTGCAGGACTTCCGACGTCAGGCCCTGGAAAATCTCTCCGGGCAGGTAGATCTCGTCGATCACCACCGGCTTGGTCGAGAACTTCAGCAGGCGGCGGACGATGATGATCGGCGCACCGGGCTCGATGCCCAGCATGCGCGAGGCCTCCTGGCCGGCCTTGGCACGCCAGCAATCCAGCGGCACACTCTGCGGCTGCGACAGGTCGCCATCCATCGGCACCAGGCGCAGGAATCGGAACAGCGCCCTCGGATCATTGTGCGAGGCAACGTAGGTGCCTTTCCCCTGCTTGCGAACGAGCAGGTTCTCCGCAGCCATTTCATCGATCGCCTTGCGAACGGTGCCTTGGGACACGCTGAAGCGCGCCGCCAGTTCCTGCTCGCTAGGAATCGCCTGGCCTGGCCGCCACTCGCCGGACTCGAGAGCCTGAAGAATCAGGGTCTTGATCTGGCGATAGAGAGGGCTGAAAGTTGGGGCTTCCCGGGACATGCGCGCATTTGATCACAAAAAAAAAGACTCGTCCATAGCTTGTCTTATATCTTATATAAGACATAAGACAAGATTTGACAGCCCTTGGATTTCTTCTTAGTATCTCCGCGCCCTTGATGCATGCGGCACGAATGTCCGGCATGATGTGCCAGAATTCACCGCTCCGTGCAACCGAGGCACGAATTCTCGATACCACCATCACCGACCGTCTTCTTTTATAGAGGGAGTATTCACATGAGCAAAGCCCCCATGCGCGTTGCAGTCACCGGCGCTGCCGGCCAGATCGGCTACAGCCTGCTGTTCCGCATCGCCAGCGGTGAAATGCTGGGCAAGGACCAGCCCGTGATCCTGCAACTGCTCGACCTGCCCCAGGCCCAGAAGGCTGTGAAGGGTGTGATGATGGAGCTGGAAGACTGCGCCTTCCCGCTGCTGGCCGGCATGGTCGCCACCGATGACCCCAACGTCGCCTTCAAGGATGCCGACGTCTGCCTGCTGGTCGGTGCCCGTCCGCGCGGCCCCGGCATGGAACGTGCCGACCTGCTGACCGCCAACGGCGCGATCTTCACCGTGCAGGGCAAGGCCATCGCCGAGAACGCCAAGGAAGACGTGCGCGTGCTGGTCGTCGGCAACCCGTGCAACACCAACGCCTACATCGCCCGTTCGGCCGCGATCAAGGTCGGCCGCACCAACCCGAACAACTACCACGGCATGCTGCGCCTGGACCACAACCGTGCGCTGTCGCAACTGGCTGCCAAGTCGGGCCGTCCGGTGTCGTCGCTGAAGAAGATGGTCGTGTGGGGCAACCACTCGCCGTCGATGTACGCCGACTACCGCTTCTGCGAATCCAACGGCGACAGCGTCAAGGCGTTGATCAACGACCACGCCTGGAACAACGACGTCTTCCTGCCCACCGTCGGCAAGCGCGGCGCTGCCATCATCGAAGCCCGCGGCCTGTCCTCGGCCGCTTCGGCCGCCAACGCCGCCATCGACCACGTGCGCGACTGGGTGCTGGGTTCGGACGACTGGGTCACCATGGGCGTGCCGTCCGACGGTTCCTACGGCATCCCCGAAGGCGTCGTGTTCGGCTTCCCCTGCGAAGCCAAGAACGGCCAGTTCAAGATCATCCAGGGCCTGGAAATCGACGAGTACTCGCAAGGCAAGATCAACGCCACGCTGAAGGAACTCGAAGAAGAGCGTGCCGCCGTTGCCGACATGCTGAAGTAAGACCGCAACGCGGCCTGCGGGCCGCGTCTGCAGCGGGCCACGGGGTAGAATCCGTGGCCCTTTTTGTTTTACCTGCCGTTTTCATTTTCCAGCCGCACCGCCTTCGAGGAGAACCCGCATGCGCCTGCACCCTGCCGATGTCCTGTTCGCCGGTGAAAAGCCCTTCCCCGCCCTGCCCGCGGTCGACCACTATGCCGGCGCCGAGAAGCTGATGCTCAAGGCGCTCAAGCTGCAGCAGGAGCTCGGCCCGGTGTTCGACATCACCTGCGACTGCGAGGACGGCGCCCGCGCCGGCGCCGAGGCCGAACATGCGCAGATGGTGGTGGCCGTGGTGAACGGCGCCGAAAACCACTTCGGCCGCGTCGGCGCGCGCATCCACGACATCACCCACCCGCACTGGCAGCAGGATCTCGACATCCTGGTGCGCGGCGCCGGCCAGCGGCTGGCCTTCATCACCCTGCCCAAGGTGCGCTCGGCCGCAGATGCCGCCGCCCAGATCGGGGAACTGCGCCGCATCGAGGCCGATTGCGGCAGCACACGCGCATTGCCGGTGCATGTGCTGGTCGAGACCCACGGCGCGCTGCGCGAAGCCTGGGAGATCGCCGCGCTCGACGGCGTCGAATCGCTCGATTTCGGCCTGATGGATTTCGTCTCCGGCCATCACGGCGCCATTCCCGGCAGCGCGATGAAGAGCCCTGGCCAGTTCGAACACCCGCTGGTCACCCGCGCCAAGACCGAAATCTCCGCCGCCGCGCTCGCCAACGGCGTCGTGCCTTCGCACAACGTCACCACCGAGCTGCAGGACGTCGCCGTCATCCGCCACGACGCCGAACGTGCGCGCCGCGAGTTCGGCTACCTGCGCATGTGGAGCATCCATCCCAACCAGATCCTGCCGATCGTCGCCGCGATGCAGCCGGATTTCTCCGAAGTCGAGGAAGCCGCCCAGATCCTGATCGCGGCCCAGGACGCCGACTGGGGCCCGATCCAGCACGGCGGCCGGCTGCACGACCGCGCCTCCTACCGCTATTACTGGGAACTGCTGCAGCGCGCGCGCAATACCGGCATGGAGCTGCCCGCCGATGCGCGGCATCGTTTCTTCGCGGCCTGAAGCCACTGCAACACGAGCATTTCGATCATCTCCATGCAGTCGATGAACAAGGAGCCGGACTTCACCGGCTCCACGCATCTCGAGGCCGGCACACCCTCCTACCGCCGTGCCAACCTGGCGATGTTCGTCGGCGGCTTCGCCACTTTCGCGCTGGTGTATAGCACCCAGTCGCTATTGCCACTGCTCTCCGCCGAATTCGGTGTCAGCGCCGCCAGCGCCAGCCTGACCGTGTCGACCACCACTGCCGGACTCGCGCTGATGCTGATCCCGGGCAGTGTGCTGGCCGACCGCTTCGGCCGGCAGCGGATCATGAAATGGGCGCTGATGATCGCCGCCGTATTGGCGCTGGCAACTGCCTTTGCGCCCGATTTCCGCTCGCTGCTGGTGCTGCGCGCGCTGCTCGGCGCGGTGATCGCCGGGCTGCCGGCGGCGGCGATGGCCTACATCGGCGAGGAAGTCGCCGCCAACGCCCAGGCCCGCGCGATGGGGCTCTACATCGCCGGCAATGCGCTGGGCGGCATGAGCGGACGCTTCGTCTCCGCGCTGCTGGCCGATCTCGGCTCCTGGCGCACGGCACTCGCCGTGATCGGTGCCTTCGGCCTGCTGTCGGCGCTGGTGTTCTGGCGCCGCCTGGCCGACTCGCGCCACTTCCAGCCGCGCTCCGCCAGACCGGCGCGCATCCTGCGCGACACGCTCGCAATCTATCGCGACCCCGGCCTGCCCTGGCTGTTCCTGATCGCCTTCCTCGCCATGGGCGCCTTCGTCGGCCTGTACAACTTCCTCGGCTTCCGTCTGCAGGAACCGCCCTACCTGCTCGGCCAGACCGCGATCGGCACGGTATTCCTGCTCTACCTCGTCGGCACCTCGGCTTCGGCCCTGAGCGGACGCCTGGCCGAGCGCCACGGCCGGCAGAAAGCGACGTGGCGCATGGTCGCGGTGATGGGCGCCGGACTGGCACTGACGCTCGCTCAGCCGCTGTGGCTGATCGTGAGCGGCGTGGGGGTGTTCACCTTCGGCTTCTTCGCCACCCACGCGCTCGCCAGCGGCTGGGTCGGACGGCGCGCGGGCGAACGGCGCGCGCTGGCCTCGGCGCTATACCTGTCGAGCTACTACCTCGGCGCCAGCGTCATCGGCAGCCTCGCCGGCACCGCATGGACGGCCGGACACTGGCCCGGCCTCGCCGCGCTGCTTGGGACCTGCGTGCTGGGCACCGGCGCGCTCGCGCTCTGGCTGCGCCGCCTGCCTACTTGAGATTGCCCGACAGGAACTGGCGCAGGCGCTCGCTCTTCGGCTGGCCGAAGAGCTGCGCAGGCGGCCCGCTTTCTTCCGCCAGGCCCTGGTGCAGGAACATCACCTGGCTGGAAACTTCGCGCGCAAACCCCATTTCGTGGGTGACCACGACCATGGTGCGGCCCTCTTCGGCCAGGCCACGCATGACTTTCAGCACCTCGCCGACCAGCTCCGGGTCGAGCGCCGAAGTCGGCTCGTCGAACAGCAGCACCGCCGGCTCCATCGCCAGCGCCCGCGCGATCGCCACGCGCTGCTGCTGGCCGCCCGACAGGTGGGCCGGATAGCTGTCCTTGAAACGGCTGATGCCGACCTTGTCGAGATAGGCCATCGCCCGCTCGAGCGCCTCTTTCTTCGGCACGCCGAGCACATGCACCGGCGCTTCGATGACGTTCTCCAGCACGGTCATGTGCGCCCACAGGTTGAAGTGCTGGAACACCATCGCCAGCCGGGTGCGCAGACGCTGCAGTTGCTTAGCGTCCGCCACCTTCAGATGCCCGTCCCTGCCCGGCACTAGGCGGATCTCCTCGCCGGCGACGCTGATGCGCCCCGCATCGGGCTGCTCGAGGAAGTTGATGCAGCGCAGGAAGGTACTCTTGCCCGAACCGGACGAACCGATGATGGTGATCACGTCGCCAGCCTCGGCCGACAGCGACACGCCCTTCAGCACCTCATGATCGCCGTAGCGCTTGTGCAGGTCTTCGACGGTTAGCTGGGTCATGAAAAAACGGATCCTTGAAACGGGCTCAGGCGCCCTTGCCCAGCGGCTTGCGCGGCTGCAGGTGGGCAAGCCAGCGCCGCTCGGCGATGCGGAACAGGCCGACGAGGGCGAAGGTGATGGCGAGGTAGATCAGGCCGGCGAAGATGAAGGCCTCGAAGGGCGCGAAGAACTGCGAATAGGCATTGCGCGCGGCGCCGGTCAGATCCACCAGGGTCACGGTGGAGGCGATCGCCGTGCCGTGCAGCATGAAGATGATCTCGTTGCTGTAGGCCGGCAACGCACGCCGCAGCGCCCCGGGCAGCTGGATGCGGCGCAGCATCGTGAACCGGCTCATGCCGCAGGCGCGCGCGGCCTCGATCTCGCCATGCGGCATCGCCCGCAGCGCACCGGCGATGATCTCGGTGGTGTAGGCGCCGGTGTTGAGGGCGAACGTGACCAGCGCACAGCCGTAGGGATCGCGGAACACCAGCCAGAATCCGCTGCCCGCATCCCACTGCGCCTGGATCCACTCGAACTGGCCGAGGCCGTAGTACATCAGCAGCAGTTGCACCAGCATCGGCGTGCCGCGGAAGAAATAGCTGTAGGCCCACACCGGCCCCGACAGCCAGCGATTGGAGGACACCCGCAGCACGGCGAGCGGAATCGCCAGCAGCAGGCCGGCAACCAGTGACAGCACGGTGAGCTGCAGCGTCAGCCACAGGCCGGACATGTACGATGGCCAGCTCTCGGCGAACAGGCTCCACTCGATCATACCTGCGCCCTCCGCACACCCACCGAATAGCGCCGCTCCAGCCAGCGGAAGACCAGACCGGACACTGCCGTCATGAGCAGGTAGAACACGCACACGACGGCATAGAACAGGAAAGGCTCGCGCGTGCTGCGGCCGGCCTGGTCGGCCAGCCAGGTGATGTCCGACAGGCCGATGATCGACACCAGCGCGGTGCTCTTCTGCATCACCTGCCAGTTGTTGCCCAGGCCCGGCAGCGCATGGCGCAGCATCTGCGGGAACAGGATGCGGCTGAAGACCTGCCAGCGGCCCATGCCGTAGGCGCGCCCGGCCTCGAGCTGGCCGGCCGGCACCGCCATGAAGGCGCCGCGGAAGGTCTCGGTAAAATAGGCGCCGAAGATGAAGCCCAGCGTCAGCACACCGGCGACGAAGGGATTCACGTCGACATAGTCCATGCCGAGCGCGTCGGTCACCAGATTGATGCCCATCTGTCCGCCGTAGAAAACCAGCAGCATCATCACCAGATCGGGAATACCGCGCACGATGGTGGTGTAGGCGGTCGCCGGCAGGCGCAGCAGGCGGCTGGGCGACAGCCGCGACGAGGCCCCGAGCAGGCCGAGGACGAGCGCGAGCAGCAACGAGAACACCGCCACGCGCAGCGTCACCCAGGCACCATCGAGAAGGGAAGGAAGATAACCGTGAAGCATTGGAAAGGCCGTGCGTTCAAGCCCGGCAGGGATGAGCGCAGCGCTCAGGAACAGGCCGACAGCCACCACGACGGCAGGCACGGCGCCGCCGCCACGAGAGACGAACGGGCGCGCAGCTCATGCTGCGCGTCCGCGCACCGCATTCACTCACCGTAGATGTCGTAGTCGAAGTACTTCTTGCGGATCTCGTCGTACTTGCCGTTGGCCCGGATCGCCGCCAGCGCCGCGTTGAGCTTGTGCTTGAGCTCGGCATCCTGCTTGCGGATCGCGATGCCGACGCCCTCGCCGATCACGCCTTTCTCCTCGGCGCTACGGCCGTGGTAGAGACCGCCGACGAAGGTGTACTCGGCCCCCGCGGGCTGCTTCAGGAAACCTCCATCGGCCACCAGCGCATCCGCCCACGCCGCGTCGATGCGGCCGGAGGTGAGGTCGAGATAGGCCTCTTCCTGGCGCGCGTAACGCACCACGTTCACGCCCTTCTCAGCCCAGAAGCGCGTGGCGAAGGCATCGGCCACGGTGCCGCGCTGCACGCCGATGCGCTTGCCCTTCAGCAGATCCAGCTCGGGCAGCAGGCTGCTGCCCTTCTTCGCCACCAGCGCGAGCGGCGTGGCGTAGTACTTGTCGGTGAAATCGACGCGTTTCTTGCGCTCCTCGGTGATCGACATCGAGGCCGAGATAGCGTCGAACTTGCGGCTCAGCAGGGCCGGGATCATGCCGTCCCACTCCTGCTTCACCCAGGTACACTTCACCTTCATCTCTTCGCACAAGGCATTGGAGATGTCCACGTCGAGGCCTTGCACGGCACCGCTGGTGTCCACGGTGTTGAACGGGGGATAGGCGCCTTCGGTGGCGAAACGGATGCTGTCCCAATCCTTGGCCATCGCGCCCTGCATGGACAGGGCCAGAGCGGCGAACACCAGCGTGCGTCGGATCATCACAAGTCCTCGGAATCTGATAAATGTTGCAATTCTAACCGCAGCGCTACCCCGCGCACGCGGATTTCACTTGGCAGCATGATGCTGCAGCGCAAAAAACTCCTTGATTCAGCGCATCTTTTTGGCCAGCGCCGCAGCCAGCATGTCTGCGGCTGGCGGATCGAAACGGAAGAACAGTTCGGGTTCGATCATCTCGAGCTCCATGAGCCGGAATCCACCGCCACCGTCACGGACGAAATCCACCCGTGCGTAGAGCGGCAGGACCGGACAGGCGGCGACCGCCGCCTCGGCGAAGGCCCGCTCATCCGCTGAAGGAGTGTGCGCATGCACCGTTCCGCCATGATCGTCCTGCACGCGGAAATCCCCCGCTCGTGCGGTCTTGCGGATGGCATGGCTGCAGCGGCCGTCGATCACGATCAGCGACAGCTCGCCGTCGGCGAGGATGGCCTGCTCGAAGCGCTGCACCAGCATCGCCTCCTGCGCCACGCAACGGGCGAAGACCGGCTCGTGAGCGGCCAGCGAGGCCTGATCGACACGGTAGGTCAGCCGTGCCGCGCCCGACACCGCCGGTTTGAACACGATCTCGTCCCAGCCCTGCGCCGCCATGATCGACGCCAGCGTCGCCGCCTCGCCGCGCTCGACGAAACGCGTCGGCGCGATCGCCACCCCACGTGCCGCCAGTTCGCCCAGGTAGTGCTTGTCGATGTTCCAGCGGATCAGGGCTGCGTCGTTGAACAGCCGCGTCTGCGCCGACACCGCGTCCAGCCAGGGCGAGAACTCGGCGAAGCGGTCGAAGTAATCCCAGGTCGTGCGGAACAGCAGGCTGCCGCATGCACGCCAGTCCACCGCCGGATCGGACCAGGAATGCCGCGCCACGCTGAGCCCCTGCGCCTGCAGGGCCGCGGCGACCAAACCGTCCTCACGTGCGATCTGCGCCTGGTACCAATCGTCGAGGTCGGGGTGGACGTAACGATCCTCGGTCAGGATCACGACGTCGATCGGCTTGGCAGTCATCGGGGGCTGTGGCGTAATGAAAGGCCGCGATTCTATCAGCTGCCCCATGTCCCGCTCCGCCATCCCGCTCTCGGTCCTCGACCTCGCCCCCGTCACGTCCGGCAGCACACCCGCCGACGCACTGCGCAACACGCGCGAACTCGCCCAGCTCGCCGACCGCTGCGGCTACAACCGCTACTGGCTCGCCGAGCACCACAACATGACCGGCATCGCCAGCGCCGCCACCGCGGTCGTCATCGGCCACGTCGCCGCGCACACCCGGCGCATCCGGGTCGGCGCCGGCGGCATCATGCTGCCCAACCACGCGCCACTGATAATCGCCGAACAGTTCGGCACCCTCGAATCCCTGTTCCCCGGCCGCATCGACCTCGGCCTCGGCCGCGCGCCCGGCACCGACCAGACGACGGCGCGCGCGCTGCGCCGCAACCTGAACAACAGCGACGAGACTTTCCCGCAGGACGTGCTGGAGCTGCAGGGCTACCTCAAGCCGACCGAGCCCGGCCAGAAAGTGCAGGCCGTGCCCGGCGCCGGACTGGATGTGCCGATCTGGCTGCTCGGCTCCAGCCTGTTCAGCGCCGAACTGGCCGCCCACCTCGGCCTGCCCTTCGCCTTCGCCTCGCACTTCGCGCCGCGCTTCCTGCTGCGCGCGGTGGACCTCTACCGCAGCCGCTTCCGGCCCTCGGCAGCGCTCGAACGCCCCTATGTTATGGTCGGCGCCAACGCCATCGCTGCCGACACCGATGACGAAGCCCGGCTCCTGTTCAGCTCGCTGCGCAACCGCTTCGGCGGCATCGCTCGCGGCGAGCGCGGCCTGCTGCAGCCGCCCGCACTGGATGAGGAACAGCGCTGGACGCCGGCCGAACGGCAATATGTCGAACGAAGCGACCGCCTGCTCGGCGGTCGGCAGCGCCGGCACCGTGCGCCGCGGCCTGGAACAACTGATCGCCGAAACCGGCGCTGACGAACTGATCGTCACCGCGCAGATCTTCGATCACGCCGCACGCCTGCGCTCCTTCGAAATCCTCGCCGAAGCCTGGGAACTGCCCGGCGCCTGAACGGACACCGCGCACCTCTACGCCCATGGAATACTCGACACTCAAACCCCGCCGGAGAAACCCGATGCAAAAGAACAGCTCGTCCCGCCTGCTCCGCCCGCTGCTGCATGGCGCCGCAGCAGTACTGATCGCCACCGGCGCAGCCTTCGCCACCGCCGCCGCCCCCCAGGTCCAGACCCAGGTTCCGGGCTACTACCGCATGATGCTCGGCGGCATCGAGGTCACCGCGCTGTACGACGGCCCGATCCAGATCGACACCAGCCTGCTGAAGAACCTGCGCGACGAAGACCGCGACCGCCTGCTCGCCCGCCACTTCCTGCAGGCGCCGAAAGTGCAGACCGCGGTCAACGCCTACCTGATCAACACGGGCGACAAGCTGGTGCTGGTCGACGCCGGCGCCGCCCACCTGTTCGGCCCCTCGCTCGGTCACGTCACCAGCAATCTGCGCGCCGCCGGCTACGATCCCGCCCAGGTGGATATCGTGCTGCTGACCCACCTGCATGGCGACCACATCAACGGGCTCATCGATGCCGACGGCAAGTCCGTGTTCGCCAATGCCGAAGTCTGGTCCGCCCAGGCCGACAACGACTTCTGGCTGAACGATGAAGTGGCAGCCAAGGCCCCACAGGATGCCCAGCCCTTCTTCAAGATGGCCCGCGACGCCTCCGCCCCCTACCGTGCCGCCGGCCAGTGGAAGACCTTCAACACCGACCAGGACATCGTGCCCGGCATCGCCAGCGTCGCCGCTCCCGGCCATACGCCGGGCCACAGCGGCTACCTCGTCGGCAATGGCGAACGCAAGCTGCTGATCTGGGGCGACATCGTGCACAACCATGCGGTGCAGTTCGCCCAGCCCGAGGTCGCACTCGAATTCGACGTCAACAGCGAAGCGGCAATCGCGACACGCAAGCAGATCTTCGCCCGCTCGGTGAAGGAAAAACTGCTGGTCGGCGGCATGCACCTGCCCTTCCCCGGCATCGGCCATGTGCGTGAAGAAGGCGAGGCTTATGAATGGGTGCCGCTGGAATTTGGGCCGGTGAATGCCCAACCGGGGGATTGAAGCGCGGGTACCAAACAGGCTCGCAGTTCATGAACTGCGAGTCTGCAGCGGTCCAAGCCGTGCCAGTAAAACTGGTATCAGCCCGTATGAAGCCCAGCGTACGCGAAACCGGGCACTCTTGGTCACGACACTCGGCAGCAAGATCATGACCGACAGAGATCCACCAGCAACTCCATGCGCTCGACCTTCAGCCAAGTCTCGCTCTTGAATGCCTTGTGATACGCATCGATGGCATGCGTGGATTTTCGCGCAATGGCGATGGCCTGCTCCTCGGAAGCAGAACGCATGTAGTAGATCAGGCAGGGACCATCCGACGTGGCATCGAAAAACACCGATTCAATGCTCACCCCTTCTTCCTGCAGGGTCTGCAATGCTTCGTTGCGATGCGCGTTGATGTAGCTCGTCCATTCACGGACGCGCGCTTCACTACCGGGCTTGAGCCAGACCTTCGCGCAGACGACGTCTTCTTTTCCACTCATCCCGGCTCCCGAGACATCAGCATGAAAAGCCCCCGCCGGCACGAAACCGGACGGGGGCTTTGCGGTCGGCGGACGGGCTTACGCCCGCCCTGCTTCCTCGACTTACACCTCGACGGTGTCCGCCACCGCGCGGAATTCTTCGATCTGGTCGAAGTTCATATAACGGTAGATGTCGGCGGCCTTCTTGTTGACGACCTCGACCTGCGCCATGTACTCCTGCACGGTCGGGATCTTGCCCATCAGCGCGCACACTGCGGCCAGTTCGGCCGAACCCAGATAGACGCGGGTGTCGATGCCGAGGCGGTTCGGGAAGTTGCGCGTCGAGGTCGACATCGCGGTGCTGCCCTTGCGGATCTGCGCCTGGTTGCCCATGCACAGCGAGCAGCCCGGCATCTCCATGCGAGCGCCGGACTTGCCGAGCACGCCGTAGTAGCCTTCCTCGTTGAGGATCATCGCGTCCATCTTGGTCGGCGGGGCGATCCACAGGCGGGTCGGGATGTCGGTCTTGCCGTCCAGCACCTTGCCGGCGGCGCGGAAATGGCCGATGTTGGTCATGCACGAGCCGATGAAGACTTCGTCGATCGTGTCGCCGGCGACTTCGGACAACAGCTTGACGTCGTCCGGGTCGTTCGGGCAGGCGACGATCGGTTCGCTGATGTCGGCCAGGTCGATGTCGATGACCGCGGCGTACTCGGCATCGGCGTCGCCCGCCAGCAGTTCGCCGTTGGCGATCCAGTCTTCCATCGCCTTGATGCGGCGCTTCAGGGTGCGGGCGTCCTCGTAGCCGTTGGCGATCATCCACTTCATCAGCGTGATGTTCGAGTTCATGTACTCGACGATCGGCGCCTTGTTCAGATGCACCGTGCAGCCGGCGGCGGAGCGTTCGGCCGAGGCGTCGGTGAGCTCGAATGCCTGTTCCACCTTCAGGTCGGGCAGGCCTTCGATTTCGAGGATGCGGCCGGAGAAGATGTTCTTCTTGCCCTTCTTCTCGACCGTCAGCAGGCCCTGGCGGATCGCGTACAGCGGGATCGCGTTGACCAGGTCACGCAGCGTGACGCCCGGCTGCATCGTGCCCTTGAAGCGCACCAGCACCGATTCCGGCATGTCGAGCGGCATCACGCCGGTGGCGGCGGCAAAGGCCACTAGGCCGGAGCCGGCCGGGAAGGAAATGCCGATCGGGAAACGGGTGTGCGAGTCGCCGCCGGTGCCGACGGTGTCGGGCAGCAGCAGGCGGTTGAGCCAGGAGTGGATCACGCCGTCGCCCGGACGCAGGCTGACGCCGCCGCGGGTGCTGATGAAGCTCGGCAGCTCGCGGTGCATCTTGACGTCGACCAGCTTCGGATAGGCGGCGGTGTGGCAGAAGGACTGCATCACCAGGTCGGCCGAGAAGCCGAGGCAGGCCAGATCCTTCAGCTCGTCGCGGGTCATCGGGCCAGTGGTGTCCTGCGAGCCGACGGTGGTCATCTTGGGTTCGCAGTAGGTGCCCGGGCGGATGCCCTGGCCTTCCGGCAGGCCGCAGGCGCGGCCGACCATCTTCTGCGCCAGCGAGAAGCCCTTGCCGCTGTCGGCAGGTGCCTGCGGCAGGCGGAACAGCGTCGACGGCGGCAGGCCCAGGGCTTCACGCGCCTTGGTGGTCAGGCCGCGGCCGATGATCAGCGGAATGCGGCCGCCGGCGCGCACTTCGTCGAGGATCACCAGGGTCTTGAGCTGCGACTCGGCGATCACGGCGCCGTTCTTCAGCGCAGTGACCTTGCCGGAGGCCTGGTCGACCTTCAGCTCGATCTCGTCGCCCATGTCCATCTGGCCGGCGTCGATCTCGATCGGCAGCGCGCCGGCGTCTTCCATGGTGTTGAAGAAGATCGGGGCGATCTTGGAGCCGAGGCAGACGCCGCCGAAACGCTTGTTCGGCACGAAGGGGATGTCCTCGCCGGTGAACCACAGCACCGAGTTGGTGGCGGACTTGCGCGAGGAGCCGGTGCCGACCACGTCGCCGACGTAGGCAACCAGATTGCCCTTGGCCTTGAGGTCTTCGAGGAACTTGACCGGGCCGCGCACGCCGGCTTCTTCCGGCTCGATGCCCGGACGCGGGTTCTTCAGCATCGCCAGCGCGTGCAGCGGGATGTCGGGGCGCGACCAAGCGTCCGGTGCCGGCGACAGGTCGTCGGTGTTGGTTTCGCCGGTGACCTTGAACACGGTCAGCTTCTGCGAGGCGGGGACTTCCGGACGGCTGGTGAACCACTCGGCGTCGGCCCAGGACTGCATCACGGCCTTGGCGTTGGCGTTGCCCTTCTCGGCCAGTTCCTTGACGTCGTGGAAGTAGTCGAACATCAGCAGGGTCTTCTTCAGGCCCTCGGCGGCGACCGGCCCCACTTCGGCGTCGCCCAGCAGGTCGATCATCGGCTTGATGTTGAAGCCGCCGAGCATGGTGCCGAGCAGCTCGGTGGCCTTGGCGCGCGACACCAGGCCACAGGCCTCTTCGCCCTTGGCGACCTTGGCGAGGAACTCGGCCTTGACCTTGGCGGCGTCATCCACGCCGGCCGGCACACGGTAGGTCAGCAACTCGACGAGGAAAGCCTCCTCGCCGGCAGGGGGATTCTTGAGCAGGGCGACCAGTTCGGTGACCTGCTGCTTGTTCAGCGGCAGCGGGGGGATACCGAGAGCGGCGCGTTCGGCAACATGGGCACGGTAGGCTTCAAGCACGGTGAGTTCCTCACTTTTCGTGGCGGTGATCGGGGCTCCGCGCGGGGATCGCTCGCGCGGATCGGAGCGGATTATATGTCTTTTATAAGACTGGCGGTGCACCGCAGCAGAAAGACATCGTATCCGCATGAAAAGCGCAGCAATTCTACTCCCTGCAGGCACCTTGGAGCAGAATGGCGGCCTCGATTGAGGTATAGCATCCCGAGCCGATGAAAACGACGCCCTGCCCTTGCGAATCGGGCCAGCCCTACACACGCTGCTGCGGCCCGCTGCTCGCCGGCGAAAGCGCCGCCGGCAGCGCCGAAGCCCTGATGCGATCGCGCTACACCGCCTTCAGCCGGCGCGATGCGGCCTACCTGCTGCGCACCTGGCACGCCGGCACCCGCCCGGCGACGCTCGAACTGGATGAAAATCCGGCGCCCAGGTGGATCGGCTTGAGAATCCTGTCCCGCAGCCAGGCCGCCGATGATCGCGCGACGGTCGAGTTCGTCGCCCGCTACCGCGTCGGCGGCCGCGCCCGGCGCCTGCACGAAAACAGCCGCTTCATCCGTGAAGGCGGCCTCTGGTACTACGTCGATGGCGACATCGACGGTGACAGCCCTGCTCAGGAAGAACCTCGCCCATGAACCTCGAGAAAGTCATCTTCGGCTTCTTCATCCTGCTCGCCGCGACGCTCAACTTCGGCTTCTTCGTCGGCGAGGTCGACAACCCCGCGCATCACGACGTCTACGAACTGTTCGCCGCGCTGGTGGTGAGCCTGATCGCGACGGTGCTCAAGCTCGGCGACCGCACCCAGATCGGCGCCGTCCACCTGGCCACCAGCCTGGTCGCCGACCTGCAGCTGATCGCCGCGGCCATGGTATGGGGCTACGCCGTGCATGTCGCCGGCACCGGCCTCACCGCCGCAGCCATGACCAACGTGGTGTCGCTGTCGGGCGGCGCCCTGCTCGCCAACCTCGTTTCGGTTGTGATCCTGATCGCCGAAACGATCATGCAGCGGCGCTGACTCCGGAGCATGAAAGAGCTGCGGCCGCTGGCACGGCACCACGGCATCTTCTTCCTGATCCTGCGGCGGCTGCGCGCACCGCTGCTGCTGCTGATCGTCATCATGGCGGTGTCGGTGCTCGGACTCACGCTGGTGCCGGGCGTCGACGAAAACGGCCAGCCCGGCCACCTGAGCTTCTTCCACGCGCTGTACTTCATGAGCTACACCGCGACCACCATCGGTTTCGGCGAAGTCCCGCATGCCTTCTCCGAGCAGCAGCGGCTGTGGGTGATGTTCTGCATCTACATGTCGGTGGTCGGCTGGGCCTACACGCTCGGCACGCTGTTCGCCGTGCTGTCGGACCGCAGCCTGCAGCAGGCGATCGCCGCCCAGCGTTTCGTACGCGCGGTGCGCCGCCTGCGCGAGCCCTTCTACATCGTCTGCGGCTACGGCGAGACCGGCCGCCTGATCTGCAAGGCGCTCGACCGCATGCGGCTGCGGGCGGTCGTGGTCGAAATCGACGAGATCCGGGTCGGCGAAATCGGCCTGCGCAGTTTTTCCGCCGACGTGCCTGCACTCTGTGCCGACGCCTCCAACCCCGAAGTGCTGCGCGACGCGGGCCTCACCCACTCGCACTGCGCCGGCATCATCGCACTGACCAACGACGATGCCTCCAACCTCGCGATCGCCATCGCGACCCGGCTGATGGCGCCGAAGCTGCCCGCGCTATGCCGCGCCGAACATCGATCGACTTCGGCCAACATGGCCTCCTTCGGCACCCGTCACATCATCAACCCCTTCGAGCGCTTTTCCGACACGCTGTCGACCGCTCTTCGCGCCCCCGCCACTTCGCAGCTGCTGGCCTGGCTGACCGGTCTGCCCGGCACCACCGTCGAGCGCCACCGCAACCCGCCGCGCGGGGCATGGATCGTCTGCGGACATGGACGTTTCGGCCACTGGATGGTCGATGCGATGGACGCGGAAGCGCTGCCGGTGACGATCATCGACCGCATCGAACCGCCCGACGGCGCGCACCGCTGGATACACGGCGACGGCAGCAGCGCCGAAACCCTGCTCGAAGCCGGCGTGGAGCAGGCGACCGGCATCGTCGCCGCCACCAGTTCGGACATCGACAACCTGGCGATCGCGGTCAACGCGCGGCAACTGAACCCGGAACTGTTCGTGATCCTGCGCCAGAACCTACAGGTGAACCAGGTGCTGTTCGATACTTTCGAATCGGACATCACCGTCGTGCCGAGCGAGATCATCGCCCACGAATGCCTCGCCATTCTGGCCACGCCGCTGCTCGAACCTTTCCTGCGCGACATCCAGGGCCACGGCGACGGCTGGTGTGCCGAACAACTCGAGCGCTTGACCGGCCGCTTCGGCTGGCAAGTGCCCGAAGTCTGGAGCGAGCGCATCAACCTGCGCCGCGCCCCGGCCCTGCAACAACGCCTGATGCGCGGCGAAACCGTCACGCTAGAACAAGTGCTGCGCTCTGCAACCGAAGCCGGCGCACGGCTGGACTGCGAAGTGCTTTACCTGGAACGCGACGATGACGATCATCTGCTGATGCCGCCGCTCGACACCGCGCTGCGGCCGGGGGACGAGCTGCTGCTGGCAGGCCGGCGCCGCGCCCGCGATGCCTTCGCGCTCAACATCGCCTACGAACACACCCTCGCCTGGCTGCTGAGCGGCGAAGACCTGCCGGGCGGCTGGATCTGGCGCAAGCTGTCGCGGCAGGGCAGGAATCGGACAAGGCCGCTGCTCCCCTGAGGACTGCGCCAACGGCATTCACACCCTGTTCAACGGGCATCCTCGCCGGCAACCAGGACGATTTCCTCGCCGCCGAACTGCACCCGCTGGCCGGGACGCAGCTTGGCGCGCTTGCGGCTCTCCACCTTGCCGTCGACCTTGACCTCGCCGGCCTCGACCACGGCATGGGCAACGCCGCCCGAACCCACCAGGGCGGTGGCCTTCAGCAATTGATCGAGCTGGATGTGCTCGCCGCGCACGGCAAAGGAGATGCTCATGAAAAATTCCACCAGGGCCGAGCGGTGCCGGCCCATACGGGCCTGCGTCCGCTCATGTCAGAATGCGGCATTGTCGCCTGTACCGCCCTCTCATGACCAGTTTTCACGCCGCCGCACCGCTCGATTGCCGCAGTGACGCCTTGCTCGACCTGTCCACCCAGACCATCCGCAATGCGCTCGCGACCGGCGCGCTGCAGCCGATCACGACCGAAAGCACGCTGATCACCGAAGGCGAGCTGAGTTTCTCGGTACGCTGGGTGTCCTCGCTCGCGCTCAAGGACCAGGCCCGCGTCGCCAGCATCAGCGAGCGCCGAGCCAGCTTCAATCCCTTCCTGCCGCCCGAGCCCGCACTGACCGTCACTCCGCTCGGCGACAAGCACATCATCGTGCTGAACAAGTTTCCGGTCATCGACCATCACCTGCTGATCGTGACCCGCGCCTTCGAAGCCCAGACGGCGCCACTGAACCCAGCCGACTTCCGCGCCCTGGCAGCGGTCCTCGGCCCGCAGGGCGGTCTGGGCTTCTATAATGGCGGCCGCATCGCCGGCGCCAGCCAGGCGCACAAGCACCTGCAATGGGTGCCGGACGCAGCTCTGCGCGCCGACGACGGCTTTGCCGCCTTCAGCAGGCCGCTGCGTGTCGACGCACCCGGTGTCGCCCAGCACAACGGCACCCTGCCCTGGCGCCATGCTTTCGTTTGCCTGGCAGGCATCGACTGGTGCAATGCGGCGACGGCCGGCCAGACCCTGCAGGACGCCTTCGCCGCCGCCTGCGAAGCCGTGGCCCTGCCCCCGATGGCCGATCCGATGCCGCCCTACAACCTGCTCGTGAACCGCGACTGGCTGCTGGTGGTGCCGAGACGGCTGGAAAAATGGCAGGACGTTTCGGTCAATTCGCTCGGCTACGCCGGCTCGCTGTTCGTACGCTCGCCCGGACAGATCGAGCGCCTGCGCACCGAAGGGCCGCTTGCGGTGCTGGCCGCAGTGGGCTTTCCGCGCTGATCAGGCGGCGTTCGGCAAAGGCGTGTGGGGCGAAGGCGCGTTGGGCATCGGTGCATGCGGCAGCGGCGGCAGGCCGATCGTCGCGCGCAGTTCGTCGCACTTCGGGTTCGGTGTGCCATCGTCGAAATACACCGGGAATTCACGACAAGGCGTCGGCCGGTTCTCGTAGATCGTACAGGACACCTGTTAACCCACCGTACCCGACAGGGCCGAGCAACGCCGCGGCACCTGGTTGCTGCCTTTCATGCAGCGCATGCTGTGGCTGAGCTTTTCGGTCATCCCCGCCGGCACGAAGCCTCCCGGCGCGTCGTCGGCCTCCGCCCAGTAGAACGAGATGCGGAAATGCGTACAGCAGATGCCACAGGTGATACAGGGATTCGGCTCGTCCATGTTCGGGCTTTCGGCAGTGGAAAGAGGATTCACGGGGCTGCCGTTCTTCCGGCAGGCGCGCATTCTAGCGCCACGGAAAGCGCCCGAAAATCTCTCGAAAGCTCTTTTTTATCAGCCGTCTGACAAAAATATTTGCGTAAATTCAATCAGCCCAGCGGCGGCAAGCCATGCCGTGCGCGGGCGCGGTCACAGGCATCCTCGCCAATGCCCAGCGCCGCATACGGCGCAAAATCCCTGCAGGGCGAAGGCCGGCTGGCATACAGGGTGCAGCGCACCGCAGTGCCGATCTCGCCGGCCAGTGCCACGCAGCGCGGCGGCGCGGCATCGGTGCCGCGCATCCGCACCAGCGTGGTCGTGACCGGCACCGTCAGGCCATCGGGAACACCACCCGGCATGGCGCTCTCGAGTTCGGAGTGGTGGAAATCGACGCGGAAAGCGGCACAGCACGCGCCGCAACGCGTGCAGTGGTCGTCAGGCTGCCCCGCCATCGTCGAGCGCGCCGCAGCACTTCTTGAACTTCTTGCCGCTGCCGCAGGGGCAAGGGTCGTTGCGGCCGGGGCCGGTGGTTTCAGGCTGGCGCGGCGCATCCGCTTCGAGCAGTGCCGGTGCCGGAAGGCCGGCATCGCGCCAATGCGCATAGATGTCGTTGACCGCTTCGCCGAGCGCACCCAGCCATTCCAGGCGCTTTTCCTCGCCGGCTTCGCCAGCGTCATCCTCCGCCCACGGCGCCAGTACTTCGTCCAGCGTATCCCGCACGGCGGTGACGGTCTCTTCGTCCAGGCCTTCCTCCCAGCCCTGCGGCCACAGATCCAGACCCTGGGCGAAACCTTCCAGCCATTCCTCGCCGACTTTCAGCGTGTCGCCTTCGGCGATGGCGAAGCAGAAAGGCTCCCAGCAGACCTCGTCATCGTCGTCGAGGCCGAGCGTGCTCACCATCTCGTTGTAATAGGCCTTCACCAGGCGAATCGCGCGCTGCAATCCACGGCCGCCCGTGAAGCTCGCCTCCTCGCCATGTGCGGACCAGACGTCCGGCAGCCAGCGTTCGGCCGGAATGGGCCGGGGAGAAATCAGCACGCCCGCCAGGAAGCCGTCGAGCATCTCGAGGTCCATGCAGTCCTCGGGCACGATGTCGGAAGTCAGCACTTCTTCGAGCGCCTCGAAATCCTCGTCGCTCATCAGCCAGGGGTTGTGTGAATCGGGGGTCTGGGGCTCTGTCATGGCAATTCTCCGGAAATGGCTGCAAGAGTGGCCGAAGCCACGCCGAACGGCAAGCGAATCAACAGGCCCCGGCTTGCAGGTCGAATTCGAGCCGGTACAGCGTCTGGCCGGAGTCGCGGTACTTGCGCTCGAACGGGCTGATCGGCACTTCGGCAGTGAAGTTCTCCCACGACACGTCCCGCGCGAGCACGATCGACAGCGCCGCCGCCATCTCCTGGATATAGACATCCCAGTTGCTGCGGCATTCCAGCACGCCGCCGAGACGCGGGATGAAGGGAAACACCGGGTGCGCATGCCAGCGCCGGGCCAGATGGCCGATCTTGGGCCAGGGGTTCGGATACAGGATGTAATGCCGCGCCAGCCGCAGGCCCGCCTCGTCGAGCAGGCGCCAGTAATCGACCAGGTCTGCGCGGACGAACACCAGGTTGCGCGGCATCAGTGCATCCGGGTATGGCTTCCTGCGCTCGAGCCGGTCCTGCGACTGGTCAACACCGATCACCCAATGATCGGGATGGGCACGCGCGATCTGGATGCTGCTGTGGCCGACGCCACAACCCGCGTCCAGGATCAGCGGCGCCTTGCCGTCCCAACCGGCGAGGCTGAAATCGAAGGCTTCGCGGTTGTAAGGCGCGACCGGCTTGCGGAAAGGCTCGGCGAGATGCTTGCGTACCAGCGCGTCGAGGCGTTCGTGGATACCGTCCTGGGCGCTTTGCGGAATGCGGGAATTGGCGTAGCTCATGCGATGCTCGATGGATTGATTGCCAGCGCCGGCACACCGTGGCTCAGCAGTACGCCGTCGACCTCGGCCAGCGTGCGCAGGCTGCGGATGGCCGCGAACAATTGTTGTGCCTGCGGATAGTTGCGCGCCAGCAGGTGAAGCCACTGCTTGATGCGCCCGGGCGCGTGTCTGGCCTCGACCTTGTGCCTGACGCGCTCGCGGAAAGCGCCGATCAACGGCAGCAGCGCAGCCCATTCGTGCGCCCGCTCCTCGGCATCGGGCTGCTCCAGCCTGCCGGCGCGGATGCGTGCGGCGAGGAAAGGGTCCGCCACCGCGCCACGGCCCAGCATCACATCGCCGACGCCGGCCACTGCCCGGCAGCGCTGCCAGTCTGCCGCGCTCCAGACTTCGCCGTTGGCCACCACCGGCACCGTCACGGCATCGTCGATACGTGCGATCCACTCCCAGTGCGCAGGCGGGCGATAGCCGTCGGCCCTGGTCCGTGCATGCACGACCAGCGTGCCGGCGCCGCCTTCGCTCAGCGCCTGCGCACATTCGATCGCCCGCCCCGTATCGTCGATGCCCAGCCGCATCTTGGCGCTGAGCGGAATCGATGGCGGCACGGCGGCACGAACGGCGACGGCGATACGGTTCAGCAGTTCGGGCTCGTTCAGCAGCGCCGCACCGCCTCGATGGCGATTCACCGTCGGCGCCGGGCAGCCGAAGTTGAGATCCACTCCCGCCGGCGACAGTCTGGCCAGCCGCGCCGCGTTGTCATGCATGCAGACCGGATCGGAGCCGAGCAACTGCACGTGCACCGGCGTGCCGCCCTCGGTACGGCTGCCATTGCGCAGTTCCGGCGCGATACGGCAGAAAAAACGATCGGGCAGCAGCGTACCCGACACGCGCGCGAATTCGGTCACCGCATGATCGTAGCCGCCTGACGCCGTCAGCGCGGCACGCAGAACGTCATCAAGCAGGCCTTCCATCGGGGCAAGCAGCAGGCGCAAAGGTACTTCCTTGAAACAAGGCTCATCGGCAACGCGGCAGGCCGCGCGGGGAGCGGAATTCTAATCCAGTCGCGGCCACAAGCCGATTTCCACTTGCCAGCCCTTGCCCAGTCGCGGATAATTCTGCCTCTTTACCACTCAGGGCGGTCACAACCTCCGCCCGCGCGCATCAGGAAGACACCATGAAAGCGGACATCCATCCGAAGTACAACGACGTGAATGTGACTTGCTCCTGCGGCAACACCTTCGTCACCCGTTCCACCGTCGGCCGGCCCGAGTACCACGTCGAAGTGTGCTCCGCCTGCCACCCGTTCTACACCGGCAAGCAGAAGATCGTCGATACCGCCGGCCGTGTCGAGCGCTTCCGCCAGAAGTACGGCAACGTCCAGCGCGCCAGCTGATCGCGGCTGCACAGCCGGATACGTGCCTCCCGCCCAGCCGGGCCCACGGCACATCGCAAAAAAAGGCAGCTGCGGCTGCCTTTTTTTATCGTTGAAACCATGACCCTGCCCGAAGTTCGAAGCAGCTTCGAGCCCCGCCTTTGCCTGCCGGGGCACTCCGCTCCACAATGCGCGCATGACTCGAGAACCCGAAACGCCCTCCCTGCTGCAGCGCCGCATCTACGGCACGCTCGGCATCACACTGCTGGTCGGTCTCTACCTGCTCGTAGGCCTGACCGGGCATGATCCCTGGCGCGGCGACGACGCCCGCCATTTCGGGCCGATCCTGAGCATGCTGCAGTGCGAAGGCTGGCTGTTCCCGATGCTGGCTGGCGAACCCCTGCCCGACTATCCGCCGCTGTATTACTGGACCGGCACCCTGCTGGCATGGGCCAGCAGCAGTTTTCTGGCGCTGCACGAAGGCGCCCGCCTGGCGAGCGCGCTCTTCGTCGCGCTGGGCGTATATTTCTCCGCCCGCACCGCGGAAGCGCTGTACGGCCGCCCGGCACGCACACCCGGCGCGCTGCTGATGCTGGGCGCCCTCGGCCTCGTCCTCCACGCCCACGAAACCCAGCCCTTGCTCGCCCTGGTGGCGATGCTCGCCGTGACGCTGCGCGGCCTGTCGCGCGTGCCGCACTCCCCGCTCAGCGGCGCCCTGCTCGCCGGCCTCGGCAGTGCGCTGGCCTTCCTCTCCACCGGCCTTGGCGGCCTGCTGCTGACCGCGCCGCTGTTCCCGCTGACCATGCTGTTCAGCCGCGAATGCCGCAATCCGCGCGCCAGCGGCGCCCTGCTGCTGGGCTTGTGCCTCGCCCTCACGCTGTCGGCGCTGTGGCCGCTGGCCGTCCATCTCAATCAGCCTGAGCTGCTGAGCCTGTGGCTGCGCACGGAATGGGCCCGTCTCGCCACTGAACCGCTGGCATCGGGCGAAATCATCCGCGGGCTCGAACTGTTCGGCTGGTTCACCTGGCCGCTGTGGCCCATCGCGCTGTGGAGCCTTTGGCGCGGCCGACGCACGCTGGGCGATCTGCGCTGGCTGCTGCCTTGCCTGAGCGCCCTGCTCGTGATCGCGGTCTTCGTCGCCGCCGGCGACCTCTCCCAGGCCGCGGCACTGCCCATCCTGCCCGCCATGGCGCTGCTCGCCGCCGGCGGCGTACCCAGCCTGCGGCGCGGCGCCGCCAATGCCTTCGACTGGTTCTCGCTGATGAGCCTGGCGGTGTTCGGCATCCTGGTGTGGCTCGCCTGGTCCGCCCAGTCCGCCGGCTGGCCGCCCGGCCTCGCCCGCCACGTCGCCCGCAACGCTCCCGATTTCGTGCTGCCCGACCCTGTCTTCCAGGCCGTGCTCGGCGCTGTGATCAGCCTGATCTGGATCGTCCTGCTGTGGAAGCTGCCGCGCTCCAGCTCACGCGCCCCAGCGAACTGGGCCATCGGCCTGACCATGCTGTGGTGCCTGGCGGTCGTGCTGCTGATGCCCTGGTTCGACCACGGCCGCAGCTACCGCGAAATGGTCCACTCTCTCGACATCGCCGTCACCGGCGAACGCGAAACCAGCCCCGGCGCCTGCATCGCCACCACCGGCCTGCCGGCGCACGTGAAAACTTCGCTCTACTATTTCGCCGGCCTGCGCACCGAACGCATCATCGACGACAGCACGCCCTGCCCGCTGCTGCTGGTGATGGACGATGCTCCACAGCAGCGGATCTCGCTCGCACCGGAATGGCAGGCGGTGTGGGAATTCCAGCGCGGCGCGGGGCGGCGGGCGGAGCATTTTGCACTGCTGAGGCGGGAGCTGCGCTGAGGAGAACAGGAGCACGTCGTTTGCGCGCACCGCGCCGGCAGCATTGTTGCTGCCTCCGACAACACCCGTGCATTGCACCGCAGGATGCCAGGCGGCAAGGCCATTGAAATTCCAGACCTTGCCCGCCTGTGCGGCAATGGAGCCTCCATTGCCCAACTTGCGTTCCCTGCCTGTTCCTCCAAGAAGAAGTCAGCGCCTCACGCCCGAAGCGACGCAGCATGGGCTTCAAGCCATTCCGATTGATGCAGTTCATTGCCATATGGCTTTTTTTTGACGATTTTGTAAATAATTCTCGATTACATATAGAATCCGCAAGCTGTGCAGGACGAAAGCTCAGGCCTCGAGGACACGGCATACCAGCCCTCCCCCACACCATCCTTTTCGATCAACCGTAGGTAGAAAAAATCATGCGGAAACTGACGTATACACCCATCATGTGGGCCGTTCTTGCAACGGCGGGGAGCATGGGGCTGGCAGGGCCGATCCATGCGCAAGGGCTCAAAACGGCATCGGGGAATTCTGAGGCGCAGGCAGCGGCAGGCGATTCGGCACAGGCACTGGAGGCAGTGACCGTGGTCGGCTCCGTCGACGAGCTGCAAAGCCTGGATTTCTACGCCCCCAACTCCAGCGCGGTGATCGACCAGAAGGCCATCGAGGAACAAGGCGCGCGCAAGCTCGACCAGGCGCTGCAGTACCAGGCCGGCATCCTCAGCGAGCCTTTCGGCGGCGACAACAAGGTGGAGTGGTTCAAGATTCGTGGTTTCGACGCCTCGACGATGCTGGACGGCACGCCGACGACGCCGAACGGCTTCTTCGTCTGGAAGCCGGAGATCTTCGGCGTCGAGTCGGTCGAAGTGCTGAAGGGGCCCAACTCCCTGGTATTCGGCGCGTCCGAAGCGGGCGGCGTGGTCAACCTCATCACCAAGCGTCCGCACAAGAAGGAATCGCTGCAACTGAACGCGGAAGTCGGCACGCGCGATCGCCGCGGCATCAGCGCCGATTACAACGGCCTGGCCAACGAAGACGGCTCGGTCTATTACCGCATCGTCGCACAGACCCGCAACGAAGACGGCATGCAGCGCGGCACCGACATGAAGAGCCATTACCTGGCTCCGAGCCTGAGCATCGATTTCAGCGACCGCACCACGCTGACGCTGCTGGGCAGCATCCAGCGCGAGGACGGCAATCCGACCAACGGCTTCCTGCCAGCCTACGGCACCATCATCAAGACGCCTTACGGCCGCATCGACCGGCGCACCCACGTCGGCGAGCCCGGCGTCGACAAGCTCGAACGCACCCAGATCAGCGCAGGCTGGCTGTTCAACCACAAGTTCGCCAACGACTGGACCTTCACGCAGAACTACAAGTTCTCCCACCTGGATCTCGACCAGATCAACGTCTTCGCCTGGAACTCCGACGGCAACCGCGAACTGTGGCGCGGCTACTCCTTCACCGACGGCAAGACCAAGACCCACTACATCGACAACCGCGTCAGCGGCCGCCTGCGCCTGAACGGTAGCGTGGAAATCCTGCCCACCGTCGGCATCGACTATCTGAAATCCGACACCTCCGGACGGAACAACGGCTTTGGCTACGTACCGCCCCTGGACATGTTCGCACCGGTTTACGGCCAGCCCTTCGCCGTGACGGGCACGCCCTACGACATCGATTCGAAACAAATCGGCGTCTATGCCTCCGCCCAGCTTCGGCTGGGGGCGAACTGGAACTTCAATGCCGGCCTCCGCCACGACCGCGTCAAGAACGACGGCAGCGTCAATGGTGCCGACTCCAGCTACGACGAGAGCAAGAACAGCGTCAACGTCGGTGCCATGTACATCGGCGACAACGGCATCTCGCCCTACATCAGCTATTCCGAATCGTTCAAGCCGGTTGCCGGCGTGGACGGCTACGGCAAGGCCTACCGGCCTTATGAGGGCCAGCAGTCGGAAGTGGGCGTCAAGCTGCAGCCGAGCTGGCTGGACGGCACCATCACGCTGGCCTACTTCGACGTCGAGGAGAAGAATGCGCTGGTCTCGGATGCCTCCAACATCCAGACCCAGACCGGCAAGCGCACCAACAAGGGCGTGGAGCTGGAAGGCGACTTCAAGCTGACGCCCGATACCGCGCTCAAGCTGTCCTACACCCACAACCATTCGCGCCAGGACGTCACCGACACCCAGACCATCCGCACGCCGCTGCTGCCCAAGCACCAGGCCAGCCTGTGGCTCAGCCATCGCCTAAAACTTCCCAACAGCCAGGGTCTGACGCTGGCGGCCGGCGCGCGCTACAACGGCTCGACCGAGGATGAGCGCTACTACCCGGGCGAGCGCATCGACAGCTACACCCTGCTCGACTTCATGGCGCGCTACCAGATCGACCGTGCCTGGGCGGTGCAGCTCAACGCCCGCAACCTGACCGACAAGAAGTACGTCAGCGGCTGCGACTTCTACTGCTACTACGGCAACGAACGGACGGTGGATGTGCAGTTGCAGTACCAGTGGAACTGATCCTTCCGCAGCGCCGAATGGCGGCCCGATGAGCAAAGCGCATGACCACGGCGTCCACGCCCCTTCGGCGTGGACGCTTCGGGCACTGTTCACGGTCGCCTTCCTGGGCATCACCGCCGGCGTGCAGATGAGCGATATGGGCCTCCAGGCCATATCGCTCTCTGCCATCCAGAAAAGCTTCGGCATCAGTGACGCCATGCTGGGTGCCTTGCAGGGGCTCGCAGGCGTGCTGGTCGGCAGTGCACTGGCGATTCCGCTGGCGCGCTTCGCCGATCGTTTTTCGCGCAAGCGCGTGCTGCTGTGCCTGATCCTGGCTTCGACCGCGATGATGGTATTGAGCGCGCTCGCACCCAGTTTCCCGCTGTTCTTCATCGGCCGCTCGGCGGCGGGCATCACCGAGTTCGCGATGGTGCCCCTGGTCTATTCGATGATTCCGGACCTGGCGCCGGAGCGGCACCGCGTGCTGGCCAACCTCAGCTTCGCGGCCTTGATGGCGCTCGGCGCCAGCGGCGGCTTCTATTTCGGCGGCGCCATTCTGGCCACCTCGGATGCACTGATTCCGCTGGGCATCGAAGCCTGGCGCAAGGGTTTCCTGCTGCTGTCCTTTGCCGGCGCTCCCTTGCTGCTGCTCGGCCTCCTGACCGCCGATCCGCCACGCCGCACCGCGCCCGCCGATCTCGCCGCGGCCGCATCGCTGCGGCTTTTCCTGCGGCAGCGCTGGCGGGCGCTTGCGCTGTTCGCCGGCGTCGCGGGCTGCCTGCTGGTTGCCGTGCAGGCGCTCAACCAGTTGATCGCGCTGGCGCTCGAACGCCGGTTCGAGGCGGTGCCCGCCGATATCGGCAATGCGATGGGCGTCATCGTGCTGATGACGACCATCGGCTGCCTGCCCGTTGCCGGGCTGCTGGATCGCGTTATGGCACGGCGTTTTGGCCGCGCGGTGCGCCCGCTGATCATGGGCGTGTCGGTGATGCTGGCGGTGCCGGCGATCCTGCTGCTGGCCTCGGCGCCGACGCTCGACCAGGCCTTCTTCATTGTCGGGATATTCCTGTTCCTCACCTGCACGGCCAATGCGCTGGTGCCGACCATGCTGCAGGACCTGATCCCTGCCCCGCTTCGGGCGCGCAGCTTCGCGATCTGGAGCTTCGTGGTGTCGGTGTTCAGCGCCGCCGGCCCGCTGCTGGCCGGCACGCTGTCCGACCGGGTGTTCGACGGCCGCATGCTGGACGCGATCGCCGCAACGGCGATTCCGGCCCTCGCGGTGTCGGCATTCTGCGCGCTACGTTCCTTCATGCAGGCGCGCACCGAGCAGGCGGTGACGACAGCGAGTCAAGCAGCCTGAACAGGCTCAGGCCGCTGCACGCAATGCTGCGCGAAAGCCCAGAACAACGCCGCCTGGGCAAATTCGCGGTCGAGGTCGTCGCTCTGCTGGTGGCCGCTGTCGGGGTCCAGCTGCAGCACGGCCGGATTGCCGCCTGTGGATAGATGGCGGATGTTCGCCACCAGCTTTGCCGGCTCCCAGTAAGGGACGCGGTCGTCCTTCAGGCCGGCGGTGCATAGCAGCGGCGGATAGGCCGCCCGCTTCACGTTCTCGTAGGGCGAGATCGAAGCGATCCAGTCATAGGCCTCGGGGTCGGCGAGCGGATCGCCCCAATCCGGGCGCAGCAGCGGCACCAGCGGGTGATCGGCGTCGCTCATGGTGTTGAGCATGTCAACGAAAGGCACCTGCGCAATCACGCCGGCCCACGATTGCGGAGCGATGTTCATCGCACCGCACACCATCAGCCCGCCCGCCGAAACACCGTGAGCGACGATTTTCCCCGGCGCGGCATGGCCGGTGTCCAGCAAATGCTGCGCGCAGGCGATGAAGTCGGTCATCGAGTTGCGCTTGTTCATGCGGCAGCCGCCGCGATACCAGCGCGCGCCTTTTTCCGATCCGCCGCGGACATGGGCGATGGCGTAACGGAAGCCGGCGTCCACCAGCACGGTCGCGGGCAGGGAAAAGCGGGCTTCGCTGGCGATGCCGTAGGCGCCATAGCCCGTCAGCAGCAAGGGCTGCGCCGTCTCGAAGGCGGCATCCTTGCGCGACAGCACCGTGATCGGGATGCTTTCGCCATCGGCGGCCTGCGCGTGCAGGCGTTCAATCCGGTAAGCCGCGGGGTCGAAGCTCTTCAGGCGCTCCCGTCCGACGACGCTGCACACACCGCTGGCAAGATCGACATCGATCCAGCGCGGCGGACTGGCCGGCGTCTGATGAACGATGCGCACCTGCCGGGCCGCATAGGTCTGGGCCGGTGTGAGTTCGACGCAATAGGCCGGCTCGTCGAACTCGACCGTCCTCTCCTTGCCGTCGGAGTTGGTCAGCACCAGCCGTTGCAGCCCCTCGGCCCGCTCGAGCCGCACGAGCACTTCGGCAAAGGGCAGCACGGCAGTGATGGGAACGCCGGCTCGATGCGGCACCAGCTCGCGCTGCACGGCAAAGCTCACCGGGTCGAGGCTCAGCAGCTTGCGGTCGATGGCGCCGTCGGCATCCGTCAGCATCAGCAGCTCATCGCCCCATTCGTCGATTTCGTAGCGAGTGCCGCGCTGGCGCGGACGCACGATTCGCGCTGATCCGGTTTCGTCATCGGCGGCAATCAGCCGAACCTCGCTCGTATCCGGACCGCCGAGCGTCATGGCAACGAAGCCGCCGGCCGCGGTGCGCGCCACCTGCATGAAAATCGCCGGATCATGCTCTTCATGGACCAGCACCGCCTCGCCGCCCTCGACCGGCGAACGGTACAGGCGCGTCGGCCGGCTGTGTCCGTCGCGCCAGATCCAGAACAGCTGGCGGGACGACGGCGAGAAGGTGAAGCCGCCGTAGCCGAAGGCATCGGCCTCCACCACGGTGCGGATGATGCCGGACACCATGTCGAGCACGCAGATGCGGTGGCGATCCGCGCCGACCACGTCCTCCGCCCAGGCGAACCAGCGGTCGTCCGGGCTGTGCTGGTGGCCGGTGGCACGATAGTAGGCATGGCCGCTGGCGCGGCCGGCCTCGTCGAACAGAAGCTGCTCTTCGCCGTCCGGCCCCATGCGGCAGAAGATGCGGTGCGAGCAGCCGGCCGGCAGCTTGAAGTCGTAGCGCCAGCCTCTGGACGAAGCGGGCAAGGGCTCGTTGATCTCGGACGCCCGCTCCACCATGCGCCGATGGAAGCGCCCGGCCTCGGGGCCCAGCGGGCGCAGAATGCCCTGCGCGTAGTCCATTTCCGCTTTCAAGTGCTCGCGCAATGGCGAGGGCAGCAGGTCCAGAATGCGCGACCCTGACTGTGGAATGGATTTCATCCACGCATAGGCGTCGATGCGCTTGCGCCCCAGTTGGCGGATTTCCCGCTCTTCGCGGGGTGCAACTGGCGGCGGAATGTCCGGCCACGACGATGCAGGCAAAGCAGTGAATGCAATCAAGATGAAAGCGCCATTGAACGAGACCGCGATCATCCCACAGCACGCGGCCAAGGGTGATACGGGCGGCTGCTCAAGGCCGCGGGCCAGCCGGACCGCGGCCGGCTGGCCCTTCGGAATACTTACTCCGATATCTTCTTCAGATTGTCGAGGCCGCCACGATAGACAGCGGTCATGGTCTTCGTCGCATCCTCATCCGTCGCCCCCGCAGCGGGGTTTGCGCTGGTGTCCTTGCGCTTGAACTCACCCCGCCAGACCACTTTGGTCTGGTTCGCGCCCTCCGACTTCACCGCAACGACGGATTCGTAGCTGCTGACCGGCAATACACCCTCCAGGATCATGTACTTGAAGGTCTTGCCCGCATCATCGTAGGAAAGCAGCTTTTCCTTGATCGTGCCGCCGTCCGGCAAGGTGATCACCCTCACCGCGCCGGCGGCGTTGTTGCTGCCTTCGACGATTTCCGTGCGTTGCGCTGCAGGATGCCAAGCGCCAAGGTCGTTGAAGTTCCTGACCTTGCCCCAGACCTTGTCCGCAGGTGCGGCGATGACGACCTGTTCCTCGACCTGCAGGCTTGGCGCATCGGCGGCAACCGAGGCCGCCGATACACCGAGAATGATGGGAGCGAGCCCGTGAATCAGCTTCATGCCTTGTCTCCTTGAGCGGGGCTGTTGTTTGTTATTCGCTGCGGTCCGTGCCGCGCGCAGGCATGGTGATCGGCGGTGGACGACAGGGTCAAGATTGGGGCATGAAAATCAAGAAATTCGCTAGAGGTGGCTATTCAAGGACTTGCCGAGCACGCTTGGCACCCGGCAGCATCGCTTTCATTCCAGCCGCAGGAAAGTGTCCCGGTAGTGGCGCAGCTCGGCGATCGATTCCTGGATGTCGGCCAGCGCAGTGTGCGCGCCTGCCTTCTTGACGCCGGCGTACACTTCCGGCCGCCAGCGCTTGGCCAGCTCCTTCAATGTCAACACGTCGAGGTTGCGGTAGTGGAACCAGGCTTCGAACTGCGGCATCCAGCGCGCGAGGAAGCGGCGGTCCTGGCATACCGAGTTGCCGCACATCGGCGAAGTCCGCGCCGGCACCCATTCCTTCAGGAAAGCCAGCATCTGCGCCTCGGCCTCGGCTTCCGACACGGTCGAGGCCCGCACGCGCTCGATCAGGCCGGACTTGCCGTGGGTGTTCTTGTTCCAGTCGTCCATCGCGTCGAGCACCGAGTCGGGCTGATGCACGGTGATCACCGGCGCTTCGGCGATGGTTTCGAGCTTTTCGTTGGTGAGGACGATGGCGATCTCGATGATGCGATCGCGGTCCGGCTCGAGGCCGGTCATCTCCATGTCCAGCCATATCAGCGTATTCGGGTCCTGTGCCATAATCCGTGCGCCTTCCTGTCGTGTTCATGCGAAAAATCAGAGGGCGCGATTGTGTCATAGAACGGGCCTGCGCCCTGCCGCCTCGCCCTCCATACACACCGACGACCGCCCCATGCAAGCCGAAACCCTTCCCTCCTTCGCCACCGGCCTTGCCGTCCTCTTCGTCGCCTTGCTGCTGCTGAGCCTAGCCGTCAGGATGAACCTGATGCGGCGCCAGATCCGCCACGTGCAGGCCCACCGCGACCACGTTCCGCCGGCCTTCGCCGGATCCATTCCGCTGGGCTCCCATCAGCGTGCCGCCGACTACACCGCCGCACGCACGCGGCTGAAGGTCGCCGAGATCGCCGTCAGCGCGCTGTTCGTGCTGCTGCTGACGCTGGGCGGCGGCCTGCAGGCGATCCATGATGCCTGGTCGGCTGCGTTCGTACCCGGTGGCATCGTCCATGGCGTGGCCCTGCTCGCCACGCTGGGCGTGCTGGGCTGGCTGATCGACCTGCCCTTCGTGCTGCTGCGCACCTTCGTCATCGAGAAGCGCTTCGGCTTCAACCGCATGACGCCGGCGCTGTTCGCCGCCGATTCCGCGCGCGAGGCGGTGCTGGCCGCGGTCATCGGCCTGCCGCTGCTGGCGGTGCTGCTGTGGCTGGCGTCGGCGATGGGCAGCCTGTGGTGGCTGTGGGTGTGGGTTTTCTGGATGGGCTTCAACCTGCTCGTGATGCTGGTGTGGCCGACCTTCATCGCGCCGCTGTTCAACCGCTTCACGCCGCTGGGCGACGAGGCGCTGAAGGCAAGGGTCGAGGGCCTGCTGGCGCGCTGCGGCTTCAAGTCGCAGGGCCTGTTCGTCATGGACGGCTCGCGCCGCTCGGCCCACGGCAATGCCTATTTCACCGGCTTCGGCGCCTCGAAGCGGATCGTGTTCTTCGACACCCTGCTCGACAAGCTGAACGCCGATGAAGTCGAGGCGGTGCTGGCCCACGAACTGGGACATTTCCGCCACCGCCACATCGTCAAGCGCTTCGCCCTCATCGCCCCCGCCAGCCTCGCCCTGCTCGCCCTGCTCGGCTGGCTGGCCGGGCAGCCGTGGTTCTTCACCGGCCTCGGCGCCGAGGCGACCGACAGTGCCACCGCGCTGGCGCTGTTCTTCCTGGCGCTGCCGGTGTTCACCTTTCCGCTCGGGCCGCTGATGAGCCACTGGTCGCGGGTGCACGAGTTCGAGGCCGACGCCTACGCCGCACAGCAGACGCAGGCCGCGGACCTCGTCAGCGCGCTGGTGAAGCTCTATCGCGACAACGCCTCGACGCTGACGCCCGATCCGCTGTATTCGCGCTTCTTCGACTCGCACCCGCCGGCGGCAATACGCATCGCGCGCTTGCAGTCCCTGTAGCACGATCCAAACCAGAGGAGACAAAAAATGGATATCCGATCACCGCTGCACGCTACTCTGCCGAGAAGTGTCGTTGCCAGCCTGCTGGCAAGCGCAGCACTGACGGTTAACGCCAACCCCTTCCCCGATGGCGATCCTGTCGAAGGCGAGAAGATGCACGCTGCACAGTGTGTCGAATGCCATGCCAGGCAGTTCGGCGGCGAGGACGGCTCCGCGATCTACACCCGCGCCGACCGCCGCGTGAAGACTGCCAGCGCCCTGTCGCAGCAGCTCACCACCTGTACGACGATGCTCAAGCTCGATCTCTTCCCGGAGGACGAGCAGCATCTCGCCGCCTACCTCAACCAGCACTATTACAAGTTTCAGTGAGCCACGGAAAACAGCAGCGCAAGAAAGGCGGCGGCGGTTCGGTCGACGGCCTCATCGTCGCCGCCTTCGGCCGGCACTACGAAGTCCTCACCCCGGAAGGCCGGCTGCAGTGCTACACCCGCGGCAAGAAGAGCAGCTTCGCCTGCGGCGACCGCGTCCAGCTCACGCCGGGCGGCGACGGCCAGGGCGTCATCGACTCGCTGGTTCCGCGCCGCAACCTGCTGTGGCGTTCCGACGCCTTCCGCGAAAAGCTGATCGCGGCCAACCTCAGCCACATCCTGATCGTCGTCGCCACCGAACCGGGCTTCTCCGACCTGCTGGTATCGCGCTGCATCGTCGCGGCGGAAAGCCAGGACATCACGCCCCTCATCGTCCTCAACAAGGCCGACCTCGGCGAAAGGCTGGATGCGGCGCGCAGCCAGCTCGCGCCCTTCCGCGCCCTCGGCTACGAGGTCATCGAAGTCTCCGCGATGCAAGGCGCAACCGGCCTGCTCGATCGCCTAGCGGGCCTGCAGTCCATCCTCGTCGGCCAGTCCGGCATGGGCAAGTCAACGCTGACCAATGCCCTGATCCCCGATGCCCAGGCCGCCACCCGCGAGATTTCCGAGGCGCTGGATTCGGGCAAGCACACCACCACTTTTGCCCGTCTGTACCCGCTGGAGCAATCCGGGGAAGGCACGGGCTGGCTCATCGACAGCCCCGGCCTGCAGGTGTTCGGCCTCGCTCACGTGAGTGCCGACGAACTGGCCGAGAGTTTCATCGAGTTCCGTCCGCTGCTGGGCCGCTGCCGCTTCCGCGACTGCCGGCACGAAGCCGAGCCGGGCTGCGCCCTGCTCGAAGCCCTGGCCGACGGCCGCATCGCGCCGCGCCGCTTCGAGCACTACCGCACGATCCGCAGCGAGATCGCCGAAGCGAAGCGCCTGAATCCCGGCTGGTGAGGCGCGGAGGAGCGCGCCGCAAGCACCGTCAGTTCGACTTCAGGAAATCGACGACGACGCGGATCTGTTCCGGCTCCATCAGCATCGGTGCATGGCCGACGCCTTCGAACTCGGCGATCTTCGCGCACGGCCCGCGCCGTGCCATCGCCTCCAGCGTCGCTCGTTCCAGCAGATCGGATTCGGCGCCGCGGATGGCCAGTGTCGGGCAGCCGATGCGCTCATACACCGGCCACATGTCGATGTCCTCGGTCGCGGGCGTGGCGCGGAAGACTTCGCCGATCGCCGGATCGTAGATCATGACAAAACCGCCATCCGGCCCGCCGACCGGCCGCACCGAGTAGCTGGTCAGGTGGTGCCACTGTGCGTCGGTCAGCGGCCCGAACGGCGCGCTGACCTCACGGATATAGGCCTCCGCCTCTTCCATCGTGGCAAAGCGAGGCGCCGTGCCGACATAGGGGCCGATGCGCTGCAGCGACACCGCGGTGATCACAGGGCCGACGTCGTTGAGCACCAGCCGGCGGATCGGCGAGTGGGGCAGGCTGGCGATCAGCATGCCGATGATGCCGCCCATCGACGTGCCGACCCAATCGACCTGTTCCACGTTCAGCCGCGCGATCAGCGCGATCATGTCCGACACGTAGAGCGGAAAACCGTAGTCCCCTTTCACGCCCAGCCAGTCGCTGCGGCCACGGCCGACCACATCGGGGCAGACGACCCGGTAATCGTCAGCCAGTGCCTGAGCCAGATCGTCGAAGTCGCGGCCGTTGCGCGTCAGCCCATGGACGCAGACCAGCACGCGCGGATTGTCGGCGTCGCCCCATTCGGCATAGGCCATGCGGTGCAGCCCGTGCGGGCCGATGCACTGCACATGGCGTTCGCGGACGCCATGCCGGGGACGGCGTGGCGGAGTCGGCGGTTCGAATGCGCGGCTGAGATCGGAGAACAGGGACATGATGGCTTCCTCGGATAGTCGCTTCGGAAGGCAGTCTAGCATCGTGCTGCGGATCGACCATCCTCGCCGGCCGCCCTCACCGGTCGCCCTCGCAGGTTGCACCTTACCGGCCATGCCAGTAGCGCGGCTCGCGCAAACGCTGTGCCGTCAGGCTTACTCCCGCCTCGGCATCGGCTGCGAACACCGCCTCCACCGCCCCCTGGCTGTCGGTGCGCCAGTTGCGCGCACCGGCATCTGCCCAGCGCGCCCAGACCAGGGGATGCGGATGGCCGAAAGAGTTGCGGTGCCCCACCGAATGGATCACAGCCTGCGGCAGCGTCGCATCCACCAGCGCGGCGGACGAGGATGAGCGGCTGCCGTGATGCCCGCTCACCACCACATCAGCCGCCAGCGCAGCCTCGCCGTGGCGCATCAGCAGCGCCTGTTCGCCCGTGGATTCGACATCGCCCAGCAACAACAGCACGCCCCTGGGTTGACCACGCGCAACACGCACGAACGGTCGTTGTCGTGCCGCCTGCCGGCAGGCCGTGGCGTGGCGCCGTCAGGGTGCAGGAAGGCGAACTCCACACCGTCCCAGTTCCAGCGCATTCCCGACACGCAGGGAGACACCAATGGCGCGTCATCGGCAATTGCCGCAGCATGCCCTGACGACCACCAATGCTCCACCGGCAGCGCCGCAGCGATGCTGCGCGCGCCGCCGACATGGTCGCTGTCGTCATGCGACAGCACCACACCATCGAGCCGCCCCACTCCCAGGGCCTGCAGATAGGGCAGCACGACCCGGCCGCCCGCATCGGCACGTGCGCCATAAGGCGGGCCGGTATCGAACAGCAGATCGTGTCCGGCCGTCTGCACATGTACCGCCAGCCCCTGCCCCACATCCAGCACCCGCACGACAAAACCGCCTGCCGCAGGGCGCGGCGGCGGCCAGGCGAGCAAGGCGACGACGACGGCCAGCGCCGCCAGCCTGCCCGGCGCGCCACGCGGCAGCATCGCTCCGGCCACCGCAAGCATCGCCAGAACCCCGAGCCACATCGGCGGCGCAGGCTGGCGCCAGTAGCCGGGCTCGAAGGCCGCCAGCCATTCGACCCAGACCATCAGCAGCGCCGTTGCCATGTGCCCCCAGTGCAGCAGGAAATCCAGCGGCAGCAGTGCCGCCAGCAGCGCGAGTGGCGTGATGACGAAGTTCACCAGCGGAATCGCCAGCGCATTCGCCACCGGCGACAGCAGCGGCAGCGACTGGAACAGCAGCACCAGCAGGGGCACCAGCGCGAGGCTGATGCCAAGCTGGACTCGCACCGCCGCACGCCAGCCGATCGTCCCATGCTGGCGTCCGCCCAGCACGAAGCCGATCGCTGCCACGGCACCGAAGGACAGCCAGAAACCCGCCGACAGGCAGGCCCAGGGATCGACGACCAGCACTACGAGCAAGGCCAGCGCCAGGACCCTGGAAGGCAGGATGGAACGGCCGCGGAACAGTGCGATGGCGACCACGAACAGCATGACCAGCGCCCGCTGCACCGGAATCCCCATGCCTGCCAGCAGGGCGTAGCCGGTACCGGCCAGCACCGCCGCCAGCGCCTGGGCCCTGCGCACCGGACAGCGCAGCGCCAGCCAGGGCAGCCTGCGCCATACACCGCCAAGCGCCATGCCGGCGACCGTCGCGATCAATGTTATATGCATACCCGAGATGGCAACCAGGTGAGCAACGGAGGTGCGGCGGAAGCTCTCCCACTGCTCCGGCGGAATACCCCGCTGATCCCCGATCACCAGCGCCACCAGAATGCCGCCATAGGGTGCATCCCCGAGCACGGCGCCAAAGCGCTCGCGTACGGCATTCCGCAACCGGTGCACTGCGTCCATCGGCCTGGCTGCTCCCGCTTCCGGCAACTGCTCACCGGCGCGCACATGGCCGGTCGCACGCAGTTCGCGTTCCAGCAGCCAGGCTTCGTAGTCGAAACCGCCGGGGTTGTAAAAACCGTGGGGGCGCTTGAGCCGGACGGTGAAGCGCCATCGCTCTCCCGGCTTCACCAGTGGAAGCGGCTGGGCCGCGCCGCGCGGCCTGTACCATGACAGCAGCAGATTGCCGGGTACGCCTTCGGCCCCCTTGTCCAGCTCGAAGCGGAAGCGCACGCCTTCATCCAGTGCCTGCGGAAGATCGGCAACGTATCCCGTCAGCTCGATGTCGACGCCTTCGAGATCGTTGCGCAGTTCATCCGCGAGCCGCCAGTCTGCACGCAGCGCCGCCCAGGCGAAGCCCAGCATGAAGGCAAGCCCGATTGCGGCAAAACCACGCACGAAGCGCCATGACACATGCGCCCTGCCTGCTTCGCCAGCCTTGCCATCGGCACGGTGCCTGCCGAATGCCCACAGCAGCCCGAAGCCTGCTCCGGCCAGGGCGACCGTCACGGCATCCGGCAGCTGCGCCTGCCCCTGCAGCAGCAAGACGCCTCCGGCAAAGGACAGGGCAAGCACTCTCATGGCGCCCGATATTGCCATCGTCATCATGACAATGGCAAACACCGCCAGCACTTCGCATCTGCTTACCGAATCGCGGCCGCGCCGCCTCACGGCATCGGCGGTCCGCTGCTACACTTCCGCGCCTCGAAGACCATGCGCAAACGACTCAAGAGCTTCCTGCCGGACCACGAAAGCATTCGCCAGAACCGCTGGCTGAGGCCGTTCTCGTCCACGCTGCTGCATCCCCGGCTATGGCACCTCAACCGCCACTCCGCGGCCGGCGCGGTGGCGGTGGGGCTCTTCTGCGGCTTGATTCCGGGGCCGCTGCAGATGCTCGGCGCGGCCGTCATGTGCGTGGCCTTCCGCGTCAATCTGCCGCTGGCCCTGCTGACCACGCTGTACACCAACCCGCTGACGATCGTGCCGCTGTACGTGCTCGCCTACGGTTTCGGCAGCATGGTGATGGGCCTGGACGGAGCGGGCTTCACTGCGCCGCCCGAACTCGACGGCATGAGCATTTCGCCCTGGATTCCCGCCCTCATCGACTGGATGGCCGGGCTCGGCAAGCCGCTGGCGCTCGGCCTGGTGATGCTCGCCGCCACGCTGTCGATCAGCGGTTATCTGGCGGTCCGCTGGGGCTGGCGGATCTGGCTGATCCGGCAGTGGCGCAGGCGCAAGGGCGCGCACCGCAAGCAATGAAGGGCATGGCGCAAACGGCCATGCCCTGCGGCGACTGGATCAGACCTGGAAGCGCCCGACCTGCTGACGCAGTGTCGCGGCCAGGTTTTCCAGCACTTCGGCAGTGGCCGTGGTCTGGTGCGCGGCGACGCTGTTGTCGCCCGCCATCGCTGCGATGCGCTCGACGTTCTGGGCGATCTCGTTGCTCGCCAGGCTCTGTTCGTTGAGCGCCACCGTGATCTCGCGCACCGCGTCCAGCACCTGCTGCGCACCACCGTGGATCTGCGCAATCGACTCGCCAGCCTGGTTGCTCAGCGCGACGCCGTCGCGCACGCGTTGCACGCCCTGCTGCATGGTATCGACCGCACGCTCGGTGCCCTGCTGGATGGCCTGCACCATGCTGGCGATCTCCTGCGTCGCAAGCGAGGTGCGTTCGGCCAGCTTGCGCACTTCGTCGGCCACCACGGCGAAGCCGCGTCCGGTCTCGCCCGCCCGTGCAGCTTCGATCGCCGCGTTGAGTGCCAGCAGATTGGTCTGATCCGCGATGTCGCGGATCGAATCGACGATCGTGGTGATCTGGCGCGACTTCTCGCCCAGCTCGCTGATCGCCTCGCCGGAACGGTCGACCGCCTCGGCGATGCGCTCCATTTCCTCGACCGAGCGGCGCATCACCGTGCCACCCTCTTCGGACAGGCGTCCGGAAGTTTCGGCCATTTCCTGCGCAGTTGCCGCGTGACGGGAGATTTCCTGCACGCTGACGGTCATTTCCTCGACCGCCACGGCGACTCCGGAGGCCGACTCGCTCTGCGCTTCCGAACCATCGGAAACCCGCCGGGCCGATTCCGAAAGCCCGCCCGCCGAGGAACCGAGCTGGGAAGCGCCCTGCTGAATTTCCCGGATCAGCACTGCAACCTCATCCGCCATCTTGTTGAACTGCTGGGCGACTTCCGCCAGTTCGTCCCGCGCCGAGAACTCGACACGCTCACGGTAGTCCCCGGCGGCAAAACGCTGCGCGCCCACCGACAATTCCCGTACCGAACGCAGGATGGCGAAGTAGATGCCGATGAAGAGATAGCCCGCAACCAGCATCGCCACGACCGACAGCACGATCTGCAACCGCAGTTGCCCCGACAGGCGATCGAGCCGCTCATGCAGCAGCTTGCCGGTCTGAGGGCGCAATACCTCGTTGAAGCTGCGCACCGCCGTGTCGATCGCGCCGGTGACGAGGCTGAAGTAGGCCGGCGCCGACAAGGTGAATTTCTGATCGACGATGTCGCGCATCACTGCGGTACGCACGCCGCCCACCGCCGCGGTGATCTCGCCGCGCATGCGTTCGAGCCCGCCCGCGAGCCCGGCATTTGCCTTGCCTGCACGCCCCAGGCGTTCGAGCAGATCCGCTTCGGTACGGCCGATTTCTGCCAGCAGCGCGATCACGCCGTGCTCGTCGCTGCGGGCCAGTTCGTGGCGGGCGATGATGTTGGTGCCGCGCGCCCGGAGCTGGCCCAGCCGTTCGCTCAGTTCGGGCAGCGAGGTCAGCAGGGGCGTGATCAGATTCGCACTTGCCGCTTCGGGATCGAGCGCGAGACCCGAGGCATCGCCGACGTCGCCGAGCCAGTGCAGCAAGCGGGCGATCACTTCGGTATGGGCGCGGAAGCTTTCCGGCCCGCCAAGCTGGATCGAGGTCCGTGCCAGGCGGTCCAGTTCGCTGCGGATCGGGGTCCAGGGCGCCTGCAGCGGCTGCCACAGAGGATCGGCTTCGATCGCAGCATCGAGCTTGCTCAGCGCGGCCTGCAGCTCCGTCGCCTTCGCGTCCCGCTGAGGCGCCATTTCACTGCTGCCGCCAAGCACGCCAGCACTCAGTCCACGGTGCTGCTGGGTCAGCAGCACCACGTTGAAACCAGCGTCGAACAGGGTGAGGCCGGCAATCTCGCGTTCGGCCACGTCCATGTTTTCACGCAGGCTGACGTAGACCTGGGCCAGCAGCGCCAATGCGGTGGCAAAGCAGACAAACATGATCAGCATGAACTTGAGGGGATAGTTCATGCGGTCGAGCAGGCGGATGGCCGGAACGAAGAGCGCTTTCATTGTTGTTCTACCCGCATTGGCACGGGCTCCGTTGATTGGGTCCTCATACTATCGGCCCCAATCTGGGTAACTTTATGAGGACGATCAATCCGGCGCCCGGGATTCGGCCAATGGGTCCATAAGTGTGACGCAATTCTCAGTTGAGCCTGCCGTCATCGAGCCGCAGGCTGCGCTGGGCGCGTGCAGCCAGTGACTCGTCATGGGTCACGATGACGAAGCTTGTCGCCAGGCGCTCGTTGAGCGACAGCATCAGCTCGAACACCGCTTCGGCAGTGCGCCGGTCGAGGTTTCCCGTAGGCTCGTCGGCCAGCACGCAGGCAGGCTGCGTCACCAGCGCGCGCGCGATCGCGGCACGCTGGCGCTCTCCGCCGGAGAGTTCGCCAGGCGCATGGTCGAGGCGGTGCCCCAGGCCAACCTCGCGCAGCATCGCCGCCGCCTGCTCGTCTGCCTCGGCCTTGCCGACGCGGCGGATGTAGAGCGGCATGGCGACGTTCTCCAGCGCGGAGAACTCGGGCAGCAGATGATGGAACTGATAGACGAAGCCGAGCGCCGCATTGCGCAGCCGCCCGCGCTCGCCTTCGGACAGCGTGGAGAAATCGCGTCCCATCAGCCGCACCGAACCGGCACTCGGCACGTCCAGTCCGCCCAGCAGGTGCAGCAGCGTGCTCTTGCCCGAGCCGGAAGCGCCCACGATCGCCACCCGCTCGCCGCGCCCGACCGACAGGCTCACGTTGTCCAGCACCGCCACCGCATCCGCGCCCTCGCGGAAATGCTTGGACAGGCCCTCGCAGGCCAGCACCGGCCCGCCCGGCTTGCTCGCGATTTCACTCATAGCGCAGCGCCTCCGCCGGATTCACCTTCGATGCCCGCCAGCTTGGGTACAGCGCCGCCAGCAGGGTCAGCACGAAGGACACCGAGACGATGCTGATCACGTCTGCCGCCAGCACTTTCGAGGGCAGTTCCTTGATGTAGTAGATTTCCTTGTTCCACAGCGTCGCCCCGGTCAGCGTCTCCAGCGCCGGAATGACGACGTCGAGGTTGCCGGCAATCGCCAGCCCGCCGATGACGCCGGCCAGCAGCCCGACCAGGCCGATGATCGAGCCCTGCAGCACGAAGATGCCCATGATCGAAGCCGGGCTGGCGCCCAGCGTGCGCAGGATGGCGATATCGGCATATTTTTCCTGCACTGCCATCACCAGCGTCGACACGATGTTGAATGCCGCCACCGCGACGATCAGGAACAGGATCAGCGTCATCATGGTTTTTTCCAGCGCCACGGCGCGGAAGAAGTTCGCATGGCTGCGCGTCCAGTCGTGGATCATCAGCCCCGGCACGGAAATCTGCATCGCCAGTTCGCGCGCCACGCGCGGCGCCGCGAAGAGGTCGTCGAGCTTCAGGCGCACGCCGCTCACCGCGTCACCCATCCGGTACAGCGCCTGGGCATCGGCCACATGCACCAGCGCCAGGCCGGAGTCGTATTCGTACATGCCGGCGTCGAACACGCCGACCAGCTCGAACTGCTTCACCCGCGGCAACACCGCGGCCGGCGTCACCAGGCCTTGCGGCGCGATCAGGGTGATCTTGTCGCCGAGCTGGACGCGCAGCGCCTGGGCCAGGTCGCGGCCGAGGACGATGCCGAAACGGCCCGGCTGCAGCGCATCGAAGCTGCCTGCCTTCATGTACTGGCCGAAGTCCGCCACCTTGTCCTCTTCGCTCGGGATGACGCCGCGCACCACGGTGCCCCGCACCCCTTCGTCGAAAGACAGCATGCCCTGTTCCTGCACGTAGGGCGCAGCGGCCTTCACCGCGGGATGGCGCATGGACTCATCGGCCACCTGCTGCCAGTCGTGGAGGCCGCCATCGAAGCTCTGCACCTGTATGTGCGAAGCCACGCCGAGGATGCGCGAGCGCAGCTCCTCCTGGAAGCCGTTCATCACCGACAGGACCACGATCAGCGCCGCGACACCCAGCGCGATGCCGAACATCGACACCAGGGAAATGAAGGAAATGAAGCGGTTGCGGCCCTGCGCCCGCTTGCGCGAGCGCGTGTAGCGCAATCCGACGAGAAATTCGTAGAGCATCGGTAAAGGTTCGGCAGGTCAGTCCGGCAAGCCCGGTATTGTGCCCGCGCGCGGGCGCTCGTGACCAGTCCGATCGATGTCGGACTGTAAGCAGGCACGGCGGCAGCACGCCCTTCGCTTCCGCCACGTTCCCCACCCTGCCCGGCGAAAGCAAGGGAAAAACACGATGGCAAAGCATGCCGCATGCCCCTACGCTGGCCCGGCCCCTTGCTTTCAAGCGCGAGGAAGCCAAGCTCAAGGGGCACGAGCCAAGCATCGAATCCGACCGCCTCGCCAAGGAGAACGACCATGATCCGTATCCTGCTGTTCGCTGCAAGCCTGCTGTTCGCACCGCTGGGCCACGCCGCCTACACCTCGATGTACGTGTTCGGCGACAGCCTGTCCGACAACGGCAATGCCTACGCCCTCAGCGGAGGTAGCTGGCCTGCCTCTCCTCCTTATGCGGGACGGTTCTCCGACGGCCCCACCGCCGCCGAACGTCTCGCCGGCCGGCTCGGCATCGATCTGCAGCCCTCGGCGGCCGGCGGCACCAACTTCGCCGTCGGCGGTGCCACCACCGGAACGCAGAACTACAACTACGAGATTTCGTCTCCGCAGCCGCTGCCGCCCGCACTTGGCCAGAGCGGAACACTGGCTCAGGTCGCGGGTTTCGTCGGTGGTGCGCCAGCCTTCGATCCGGCAAGCTCGCTGTTCATGCTGTGGGCCGCACCCAACGACTTCTTCCTCGCCCTCGGCACCGGCACCGATCTCGCCGCTGCGGCCCGCACCGCAGTCTCGAATCTGATCACCTCGATCGGGCTGCTCACCGGTGCCGGAGCAACGGACATTCTCGTGCCGAACATGCCGAATCTGTCACGGACCCCATTCGGACTCAGCCTGAACTTGCAGCAGCAGGCAGCGCTCGACGTGCTTTCGCGCAGCTTCAACGAAGCCCTCGCCGGCACGCTCGATCTCGCCCGCAGCGGCTCCGTCCCGGGCATACCCGGCGGATTGCGCTTGATGTCCTTCGATACCGCCGCCGCCTTCGACGAAATCATTTCAGATCCCGGCGCCTTCGGCTTCACCGACGTCACCACGCCTTGCATATTCTCGCCTGCTGGCTGCGAAGGCGCCCTGTTCCTCGACGGCGTCCACCCCACCACCACGGGCCACCGCCTGCTCGCGGACCGTTTCCTCGCCGCTCTCGCCGTCCCCGAACCGCCGACGGCTGCGCTGCTGCTGGCGGCGCTTGCAGGCGTGCTGCTGGTGCGCCGCCGTTCGCAATGAACGGATCAGCGGGCTGGCCTCGGCGCACGCTTCGCCGCCGGCATGCCGCTCTTGCGAGCACCAGGCGCCCGGCCATCGGCCGGCGCGCGCGGTGCAGCGGGCGGTCGCGCGCCCTTCGCCACCACCTGCGCGGGCTGCTGGCGCGGTACCAGGCAGTTCGGCCCGTTGCCGATCAGGTCGGCACGCCCCATGCGCATCAGGCCCTCGCGCAGGATCGGCCAGTTCTCGGGGTCGTGCCAGCGCAGGAAGGCCTTGTGCAGCTTGCGGATCTTGCCCGCGCGCGCAGTCTCGACCGTTTCCGAGTCCGCCGACACCTTCTTCAGCGGGTTCTTGCGCGAGTGGTACATCGTCGTCGCCAGCGCCATCGGCGTGGGCATGAAGGTCTGCACCTGGTCGAGGCGGAAGTTGTTCTTCTTCAGCCACAGCGCCAGGTTCAGCATGTCCTCGTCGGTGGTGCCGGGGTGGGCGGCGATGAAGTACGGCACCAGATGCTGCTTCTTGCCCGCCTGCGCCGAGAACTTCTCGAACATGCGGCGGAACTCCTCGTAGGCGCCGATGCCCGGCTTCATCATCTTGGAGAGGGTGTTCTCCTCGGTGTGCTCGGGGGCGATCTTGAGCAGGCCGCTGACGTGGTGCGTGACCAGTTCCTTGACGTACTCGGGCGAACGCACGGCGAGGTCGTAGCGCAGCCCGGAGCCGATGGTGATGCGCTTGACGCCGGGCAGCGCCCTCGCCTTGCGGTACAGCTCGACCAGCGAGGAGTGATCGGTGTTCAGGTTCTCGCAGATGCCCGGATACACGCAGGACAAACGACGGCAGTTTTCCTCGATCGCCTTGCTCTTGCAGGCCATGCGGTACATGTTGGCGGTAGGGCCGCCGAGATCGGTGATGTGGCCCTTGAAGTCGGGCGAATGGTCGCGGATGTCCTCGATCTCGCGCAGGATCGACTCGTGCGAGCGGCTCTGGATGATGCGGCCTTCGTGCTCGGTGATCGAGCAGAAGGTACAGCCGCCGAAACAGCCGCGCATGATGTTGATCGAGAACTTGATCATGTCCCAGGCCGGGATGCGCGCACCGCCATAGGCCGGATGCGGCGCGCGGGCATAGGGCCGGTCATAGACGAAGTCCATCTCGGGCGTGCTCAGCGGCTGGGGCGGCGGGTTGATCCAGACGTCGCGCGCGCCCGGGCCTTCGCCGTGGCACTGCACCAGCGCGCGGGCATTACCGGGGTTCGATTCGAGGTGGAACACCCGGGAAGCGTGGGCGTACAGCACCGCGTCGTCCTTGACCTGCTCGAAGGACGGCAGGCGGATCACGGTATGTGCGCGGTCGGCGCGGCGGGCGGCGACACGCTCGGCCGCCGGCACGATGCGCACCGGCTGGGCGCCATCGGCGGCGGGTTTGGGCGCGGCGGCAGCCGGTTCCATCGCATAGGGGTCGGGATGGGCGTCGATGCGGCCCGGGCGGTCGAGCGCCAGCGAATCCGTCTCGTGCCAAGCCGCCGACGGCCGCCAGCCCGGCTTGGCCATGAAGGCGGTGCCGCGCAGGTCGTGGATGTCCTCGATCGGCTCGCCCGCTGCCAGCCGCTTCGTCAGCGCCACCAGTGCACGCTCGGCATTGCCGAACAGCAGGATGTCGGCCTTGGAGTCAGGCAGCACCGAGCGCCGCACCTTGTCCGACCAGTAGTCGTAATGCGCGATGCGGCGCAGGCTGGCCTCGATGCTGCCGATGACGATGTTGGCGTCGGGGAAGGCCTCGCGGGCGCGCTGGGCGTACACCGTCACCGCGCGGTCGGGGCGCCTGCCGGCTTCGGCATTCGGCGTGTAGGCGTCGTCGGAGCGGATCTTGCGGTCGGCGGTATAGCGATTGACCAGCGAATCCATGTTGCCGGCGGTGATGCCGAAGTACAGCTCCGGCTTGCCCAGCGCGCGGAAAGGCTCGGCCGACTGCCAGTCCGGCTGGCTGATGATGCCGACGCGGAAACCGTGGGCTTCGAGCAGGCGGCCGACCAGCGCCATGCCGAAGCTGGGATGGTCGATGTAGGCGTCACCGGTAACGAGGATGACGTCACAGGCATCCCAGCCGAGCGCGTCCATCTCCTTGCGCGACATCGGCAGGAAAGGGGCGGCACGGTAGCCGGGAACAGCACCGTCGAGCAGGCTGGAAACCGGACTGGACAGCGAACAGGAAACCGTTGATCCGGCTTCGGAAACTGGCTTTTGACTCATGATGGGCGCCATTGTATCGATGCCTGCCCGAGCCTGCTCGTCCGCGAGTGTTACCAGAGGCGGGGGTCGGGCCTGTGGGCGATGCGTCGAGTACGCACCTTGCGCATGTCGGGGTGGGCCGGATTCAGCAGGTAGTTCCAGCCCACCGGCACCACCACCGAAGGTACCCGCATGAGCAGCGTGGCGCCCTCCTTCACCCACTCGTCACCCAGCGCCTGGCTTTCGGTACTGCCGACCGACCAATCCACATTGGTTGCGTCCCAGCCCGCAGGGGGCTCAACGACATGCGCCGCCGCCAGCAAGGCTGCAGACAGCCCCACCTCCACCGCGACCATGCCGCACGGCGGCTGGTATGGCGTATGGACACGCTTTTCGAGCTGCGCCAGTGCCAGGCTGTCCGCCAGATAGATCACCGGCGTGCCGACACTGTTCCAGCGCCCTCCCACCGTTCCCGCGCCATTGCCGGCGCAGTTGAAATCCTCCGCCGCACACAACACCATGCCGGTGTCGAAGTCGATCCAGTCCTGCGCCAGCCGCCACAGAATGGCCATCAGGCCGCGGTCCCCGCCATGATCCGGCGCAGCGCATTGATGACTGCCTGATGGCCGGGCGTGGTGGCGAGCAGTTCGATCGGCACCGCACCACCGAGGACCGGCACCGGTGCCGCGAGCCATTCCCGTGCGGCACCTTCATCGCCGAACACCCGTGCAGCCGCACGCTCGACGTCTATCAGCCGCGCCACCCGGTCGGAATCATCCTGCGACAGCGGCTTGCCCTCGCGCACACGGCGGTCATAGGTGGCGGGTGCCACGCCGAGCAATTGCGCCAGGCTGCGGCCGCTGCGGCCGAAACGATTGGCAAAACTGTCCAGCGAACCGACCTCGAAGCCTTCGCGTACCATGTGGTCGCGTTCGAGCGCGGACTTGGCATGCAGGTAGTGCTCGATACTGGCGCCTGAGGGCGTGTGGGCCAGCGCATACGCGGCGCCAGGCTCACGGGCGGCATGCAGAGTCTTCAACTTGCTCACGGCTCCCACCTTTGATCACTTGATCGACTGATTTCGATCAAGTGAACACCCATCATGCCCGATTGTCAAGTCTCTCCAACGCCTGCCCCATCAACACCAAGCCGTTTCACCGCCTGCGCCCGCGCCGTGGAACGGCCTCATGCTAGACTCGCGCGGCTTTCATCCATGCGCCTCCGATGCAGATCCAGCTCCTGATTCCCGGCCTGTTGTGGCCCGCTGCCACCTTGCTCGGTCCGGCCTCCGGGCTTGCACTGGACGGTCTTTCCACGCTGCTCGGCCGCGGACGGCGCCAGGTCCGCGAATTCGAACCCTACGACCGGCAACTCGCCCGCCTGTTCGGCCTGGACGGTCATGCGCTGCCGTTGGGCATGCTGCGCCGCCTGGGCGAAACGGATGCCGCGGAGCCAGCGCCCGGCAGCCACTGGCTGTGCGCCGATCCGGTCAACCTCTCCTTTGCCCGCGAACACCTGCTGCTGTACGCCTTCGCCGACGGCGAACTCACGACGGACGAAGCCCGCGGGCTGGTCGCCGCACTGAACGAAGTGTTTGCCGACCTCGGCCACTTCGAGGCCTGTACACCGACGCGCTGGTACCTGCGGCTCGACAAGCCCACCCGCAGCACGCTTTATCCGCTGGACGACGTCGTCGGCCGGCCGGTGAAGCACTTCCTGCCCGAAGGCGAGGACGCCCGGCTGTGGCAGCGCACCATGAACGAAGCCCAGATCGTGCTGCACAACCATGCCTCCAGCCGCGCGCGTGAAAATGCGGGCGGACGTGCCGTCGAACAGCCTGTGGCTATGGGGTGCCGGCGACCCGCAGACCAGCCCTCGCGCGCCCGCCAAGGCGGTTCAGGCCACCGATCCGCTCAGCCTCGGCCTCGCCCGTGCGGCAAACGTACCGGCAAGCGCCCCCGATCTCGCCCAGGCCTTGCGCCAGGACACCCTGGTCGTGCTCGATACACTGCGCAAGCCCTCGCAGCAGCTCGACCTCGACGCCTGGCGCAAAGGCTTGCAGGCTATCGAGCGCGACTGGTTCGCACTGCTGGCCGCCGCGGTGCAGGACGGCCGCGTGAAGACCCTGCGCCTTTGCGCACCGAGCGACCGCGGCACGCTGGACGTCGAGGTGCGCAGCGCCGAGCGCTGGAAGTTCTGGCGCAAACCCTACGCCTTCGACGCCCTGCTGAAATCCATCGCGCCGCCGCCACCGGATCTTCCGACTGCGCCGCCGCCCACGTCTTCCCCGACCGACCGATGACCCGCATCCAGTCCCGCCCCATCCCGCAGCAGGCATTCGGCCGCCTCGCCGACGCCGGCCTGCACCCGCTGCTCGCCCGCCTCTACGCCGCCCGCGGCATCAGCCGCGCCGACGAGCTCGACACCAGCCTCAAGCACCTGCTGCCGCCCGAAGCCCTCACCGGCACCGGCGAAGCCGCGCAACTGCTGGCCGACGCCATCGAAGCCGGCGCACGCATGGTCATCGTCGCCGACTACGACTGCGACGGCGCCACCGCCTGTGCCGTCGGCATGCGCGCGCTGCGCGCCTTCGGCGCCGACGTGCATTACCTGGTGCCGGACCGCGTCACCCTCGGCTACGGCCTGACCCCGGCAATGGTCGAGATCGCCGCGCGGCTCGAACCCGACATGCTGATCACCGTCGACAACGGTATCGCCAGCGTCGAAGGCATCGCCGCCGCGCGTGCGCACGGCATGGCGACGCTGGTCACCGACCACCACCTGCCGGGCGACGAACTGCCCGACGCCGACGTCATCGTCAATCCCAACCAGCCCGGCTGCGACTTCCCCAGCAAGGCGCTGGCTGGCGTCGGCGTCATGTTCTACACCATGCTCGCGCTGCGCGCCGAGCTGCGCGAACGCGGCGCCTTCGCCGGCGGCAAGGAACCCAACCTCGCCGACCTGCTCGACCTCGTCGCCCTCGGCACCGTCGCCGACGTCGTCAAGCTCGACCGCAATAACCGCATCCTCGTCGCCCAGGGCCTCGCCCGCATGCGCGCCGGCCGCCTGCAGCCCGGCATCCGCGCACTGTTCTCGCTCGCCGGCCGCGACCCGGCGCGCGCCAGCACCACCGACCTCGGCTTCATGATCGGTCCGCGCCTGAACGCCGCCGGCCGGCTGTCGGACATGAGCCTGGGCATCGAATGCCTGATCACCGACGACGCCGGCCGCGCCATGCAGATTGCCCAGGAGCTCGACCGGCTCAACCGCGAGCGCCGCAGCATCGAAGCCGGCATGCAGGAAGAAGCGCTCGCCCGCCTCGCCGGCAACGGCGGGATCAGCGCCGGCAGCCGCGCCACCATCGCGCTGTTCGAACCCGACTGGCACCAGGGCGTGATCGGCCTCGTCGCCAGCCGCATCAAGGAAAGACTGCACCGCCCGACCATTGCCTTCGCCCGCAGCAGCAACGGCGAACTGAAAGGCTCCGGCCGCTCGATCCCCGGCCTGCACCTGCGCGACGCGCTCGACCTCGTCACCAAGCGCCACCCAGACCTGATCGCGCGCTTCGGCGGCCACGCCATGGCCGCCGGCCTCACCATCCGCGAAGCCGACCTGCGCCGCTTCGACGAAGCCTTCGAGGAAGTCGTCGGCGGACTGCTGGACCCCGCCCAGCTCGAACACCGCATCGACACCGACGGCAGCCTCGAGCCCGGTTATTTCGCCCTCGACGCGGTGCGCATGCTCGAAAACGAAATCTGGGGCCAGGGCTTCCCGCAACCGGTTTTCGACGACGTCTTCCGCGTCGAGCGCCAGCGCGTGCTGAAGGACAAACACCTCAAGCTCGAACTGTCGCGCGGCAGCACCCGCTACGAAGCGATCCGCTTCAACCATGCCGACGGCGCCGCCGGCCAGATCCACGCCGCCTACCGGCTGGGCGTCAACGAATACAACGGCGTGTCGAGCGTGCAGTTGATGCTGGAGCACTTCGAGGCGGCCTGAGCGCCGGAGTCCCCGCAAGGCAAACGGGCGGCCCCTTTCATTGACGGGTTAACCCATTCCCTCGCCATTTCCCGCTCGGCCCGGAAAGGGATGATGGCGCGGCCATGACGATCATGCCGGCATCCATCACCCTCACACGTCGGCGTACTCTCCCAACGCCTCGAGCAAAGGCCCAAGATAGTGCTCGTAGTGCTTCCAGCGCGCCACCGAACTCTTGTAGATCGGCTGGCGAACCTGGGTCACGCTTGCCGTCCTGACGCTTCTTTCGGTCTTGTGGAAGTCCAGGCAGGCATCGTTCCAGGGCAGTCCGGCGAAATCCAGCAGGCGGCGTGCCTGCCCTGGAAGATCGGCCACCACCTCCTCGTACTGCACCTCCAGGAAGCTGCCGGCCGGCAGAACCGCCCGCCAATGCGCCATCAGGCGGGCGTACATGGCGTAGTGCCGGCCCAATTCAGCCAGATCGTAGGTTGCCTCCTGATGGCGGTTGAACAGGCGCGTGAAGCAGGACACGCACGTATCCACCGGATTGCGGCGGACATGAACGATCCTGGCCTTCGGCAGCATCAGGGGAATCAGGCCGAGCACCAGATAATTCCCCGGCATCTTGTCGGTGATCCGGCGGGCGTCTGGCGCGCGCCTTTGCAATCTTTCCACGTATTCCCTGCCCCAGCCGCTCAGCGCTTCGCCGTCGACACCTGCGAGATTCTCAGGAAAGGGAACATCGTTCGACGACGACTGGCAAACGCTCAACAAATCGCGCAATTCACCGGCCCCGAAAACATCGGGATGGCTGGCCAGAATCTGTTCCGTCAGCGTGGTTCCCGAGCGCGGCATGCCAAGCACCAGGATCGGCACCTCGGAAACGTGGCCGCCGCCCCAGTGACGCTCGATGAAAGCCTTGTCGATACAGCGCATGATCCGCTCGACCCGCTCCTGATCGAGCAGCGGGTCGTAATCCAGCTTGCTCCGCTTCAGGCGGGCGCCTTCGAGAAAATGGGGGAAGGCCTGATCCCAGCACTTCAAATCGTCGTAGGCCTTGCCCAGGGCGTAATGCAGGGAGATGCGCTTGTTATGGCCTTCTTCCGACGGCAGATGGTTCAGGAGCCAATCCACGTGCACGTTGTCAGGCTGCACCCGGCGCATCTGCACCATCTGGAAATGCGCCCCGAGGTTGTCGGGATCGATCGACAGCGCCCGCTTGAGCCAGCTTTCCGCCTCGTCGAGCCGGCCCTGCTCGACGCGCAGATTGCCCAGGCCGGCCAGGCCGTCGACGTTCTCCTCGTCCAACCGCAGCGCCTCCATGTAAGCGGCCTCGGCAGCTTCGGGCTGGTCGGTTTCAACCAGCGACGACCCGAGCCAGACCCAGGCATTGACGTTGTCCGGCGCCACCGCGGCGGCCTTTCGCAGCAGGCCGATGGCTTCCTCGACGCGCCCTTCCTGATGAAGAACCATGGCCAGCCCGACCAGGGCCTCGGGGTACTCCGGGCGCAGTTGCAGGGAGCGTTGCAACAGGCTCGTCGCCTCCTCGTTGCGCTCCTGCCGGAAACGCGCCAGCCCCAGATTGCACAGCGCCTCCGGGTAATCCGGGCGCAGCGTCAGCGCCCGCTCCAGCGGCTCGATGGCTTCGTCGTGCCGGCTGTCCTCGACCAGCACCGCGCCGAGATTGGACAAGGCTTCCAGATAGCTCGAGTCCACCGCCAGCGCCTTCCGATACCACTCGATGGCCGCCGGCTTGTCCTTGCGCACGCGCAGCAGGCTGCCCATGTTGTTCAAGGACTGCACCAGCCCGGGCGCCAGCGCCAGCGCCCTTGCGTGGCAGCTTTCCGCCCGCGCGTGCTGCCCGGCGTCGAAACAGGCCAGACCGAGATTCGACCAGGCGGCGGCCGCCGAAGCATCCTGTTCGGTGGCACGCTCGGCCAGCGCAAGCGCACGCTCGATCTGTCCCTGCTGGCGGCACATCTCGCCTAGATTGCTGAAAAACAGCGGAACGTTCGGGGCCAGCCCGATGGCCTTGTCGATCAATGCCATGCCGCGCGCGGCATGGCCCGCCTGATAGGCGACGACCCCCAGCAGATGCAGCGCATGCGGGTGCTCCGGCTGCCCCTGCAGGATCTGCCGGAGCAACTGCTCCGCCTCCGGCAGGCGCCCGGCCGTCTGCAACTGCGCCGCCCGCTGCATGGCCTGCTCCGGCGTCAGCATCTGGCCTCCCTGACCCGCCGGCGCGGCATCCGGCGTGCCAGCGGACAAAGCCGGCGCCCGGCGTGGCCGCGGCGCCTCGAGCGGGCGCGGCATAGGGAGCGCGGACAAGGCTTCGCGCAAAGGCTGCAAGGCTGAATCCCAGTCGCCGAAAGCCCGTTGCCGGAAAATCCGCAGGCTCGGATACCACGGACTGTCCGTCCGCTGGCGCAGCCAGCGCCATTCGTTGTCGAAACGGTCGAGCATCCACACCGGACGACCCAGGGCACCGGCCAGATGCACCAGCGCCGAATCGACGCTGATGACCAGATCGAGTTCGCCCAGCAATGCGGCCGTATCGCCGAAATCGCTCAACTCGGCCGTCCAGTCCAGCCAGTCGACTCCGGCGGGAATCGCCGGCGGCGTCTCCTGCGGCGCCCACTTTTGCAGGCACACCCAGGTCACCCGCGCATCGCCCGCCAACAGCGGAATCAGGCGCTCGAAAGGCACGCTGCGCCGTTTGTCGCTCTGATGCTCCCGGCGGCCAGCCCAGGCAATGCCCACCCGCAGGCGGCCGGGGGCGGCGGATTCCAGCCGCTCCCGCCAGTGTTGCGCCACCTTGGGCGGCACCTTCAGGTAGGGAACCTCTGCCGGAACCGTGTCGGGACGAATCTGCAAGGCACCGGGCAGGGACATCAGCGCGCACTGGAAATCCCAATCCTGCCCGGCGGCATCCACAGGCGGCATCCGGGTCAGCGTCATCAGGATTTCGGGGAAGCTCCATTCGATCAGGCGCTGGGTCGGCGGTGAGCAGGCAAAACCGATCCGGGCGAAACGTTCCGCCAGCACGGGCAGGAAACGAAGCATCTGGAACGTGTCGCCGAAGCCCTGTTCGGTAACGAGCAGCAAACGCTTGTTCTTCGTGCCCGCCTCGCCGCGCCAGACAGGCAGCGGGCATGGCAGCCGCTTGAACTTGCCGGCACCAGCCTCGGCCGATCCCGTCCAGCGCGCTTCGTAGTTCTCCCAACCAGCCGCCCAATCACCCAGCTTGAGCTGGGCCATGCCCAGATTCAGGCGCGCCATCGCCATGTCCGGCGCCAGCTCGACGGCGCGCGCGAAATCGCGCGCGGCCTCGTCCATCCGGTCCATGTCCTGCAGCACGAAACCGCGGCTGTTCAACGCCGCCGGAAAGTCGGGACGCAGCGCCAGCGCCCGGTCGTAGAGCGCCAGCGCCTCGTCGAGCCGCTCCTCGCGATAGCGCGCGATCCCCAGGTCATGCAGTTGCTCCGGGGCTTCCGGCGCAGGCTGGGTAAACAACGCCTCGGCGCCGTCCTGCGGCCGGAATTCCCGGACGATCTCGAACAAGGGGCGCAGATGGCGGGCGAAATGCTTCCAGCGCGCCAGCGAACTCGTATAGATCGGCCGTCTGACCTGCGCCACGCTGGCCGTTTTCACCAGACGCTGATTCTCATGGAAGCGCAGGCAGCGGTCATCCCACGGCAAGCCGGCGAATTCGAGCACGCGCCGCGCCTGCCCTTCCGTGTCGGCCACCATCTCCTCGTAAGGCAGATCGAGGATCGTGCCGGCCGGCAGCACCCGGCGCCAGTGGCGCATCAGGGTCATATAGCGCACGTAATAACGGCCCAGCGTGCCCTGATCGTAGGCAAAGGCCATGGTGTCGTTGAACAGCCGCGAGAAACACGAAAAGCACGAATCCATCGGATCGCGCATGGCGTGGATGATCTTCGCGTGCGGCAGCGCCAGATGGATCAGACCGAGGTAGAAGAAATTGGCCGGCATCTTGTCGGTGATGAAACGCCGCTCCGGCGCATGCCGCCAGGCGCTGGCCAGATAAGCCTCGCCGAGCGCCCGCAAATCTTCCTCGCCGAGCAGGGTGACGCCGGCCGGAAAGGGTTTTGCATTTTTCTTGCCAGTCGCCTGCATGACCGCCGTGTTCAGGTCGGTCAGCTCGCCCGCGCCGTAGACATCGGGATGGCTACACAGAATCTGTTCGAGCAGGGTCGTCCCGGAGCGCGGCATGCCGACGATGAACACCGGCGTGCGCCGCGCATCGGCGGCTCCCTGCCAGGTCTGCCGTTCGGCGAAGAATTCTTCGTCGAAGGTGGAGATGATCGCGCGCAGCATCTCATCCGCCGCCGCTTCGTCCATCGGCTGCATGGCGTGTTGCAGCCGGTTCCCCGTGTCGTAGGCGGCAAATGCCCGGTCGAATTGGCCGATATCGTCCAGCGCCTTGCCCAGGGCGAAAGCGTGGCGGATACGCATGGCGGCCGGCAGCGCCGAAGCGCGCCCGGAGATTTCCTCCAGCATCGCCAGGTGCGGATCGTCCTGGGTGTATTTCTTCAGGGACGACAGGTTGTAATGCGCCTCGACGAAATCGGGGCGCGCCGCAATGGCCTTGCCGAAGGCCTCGCGCGCATCGTCCAGCCGGCCCTGCTCGCTGTAGATCGCCCCGGTGTTGTTCTGCGCCTCGGCATGGCCCGGGGCGATGGCAACGGCCCGTTCATAGGCCGCCAGCGCGGCCGCCTTATCCTCGCGCTGCTCCAGCACGCTGCCCAGGTTGTTCCAGGCAAGGTTGTGCCGCTCGTTGATCTGCAATACCCGCCGGTAAGTCTTGATCGCCTCTTCCTGCCGGCCGGCGTCGGAGAGCGCCAGCGCCAGGTTGTACAGGGCATCGACATCCCCCGGCAGCAGCTTCACCGCCTTGCGGCCGGCGGCCACGGCCTTGTCCAGAGCGCCGGCCCGGCGGTGCATCTCGCCGAGATTCCTGACGTAAAGTCCGATCCTGCCATCGATGGCGGTGGCCGCTTCCAGGCACTGCACGGCCAGCGGCAGGTCGCCGCGCTCGAAAGCCAGCAGCCCAAGGGCATGCCAGGCCGCGTGGTCATTGGGGTTGGACTGCACGGCAGCCCGCAATGCTTGTTCGTTCAAAGCGTACTCACATCCATAAACGAGTCCGGCGCCACGGAGTGATCCATGGCGCCGGCCGGTTCCCGTCGATCAGAACGCCCAGCGGACGCGGGCCGACAGGGTGTGGTTGGTGTAGCCCGAACTGCGGCCCTCGCCATCATAGCGCACCGAGTATTCCACCCCGCGCTGGTCCTCCTTGGTCAGGCCCAGCCCGGCGCGATACACCCACGGCGACACCTCCAGCCCCCGCGTCACGAACGACGATCCGCCCCCCGTGAAGAGCGAGGCCGTCTTCGCCTGCTGGTTGATGAAGTCATAGCCCACCCCGGCGTTCCCCAGCAGCTTCACGCTGTCCGTCAGCTGATGCACGAACTTCACGTCACCGAACAGCAGGAACTCCCGGTAGGTATTGCCCGACACCTTCAGGTTCAGCGGCCCGGCGCCCTTCTCCGTGTAGCCTTCCGTGCGCATCCGCGTGTAGTCCACCCGCACCGACGGCGTCACCATCGTCTTGGCGCCCGCCTCCAGCGTATGCCCGATCCCCACACTGCCGTGCCAGGTCAGGCTGTCGAAGTCCGCCTTCGCCGTGCTGCCCATGAAGCCGATGTGCCGGCGGCTCTCGAGCTTGTTCTGCCCGACGTCCAACTGGACGTTGATGTCGGTATTCGGGGCCACGTTGTAGCTGGCGTAGCCGACCACTTCATAGGTGTTGACTTCGACCTTGCTCGGCGCGATGCGCGAGTTGCTCTTCACGTCGCTGTCCGCGTAGGTGAAGGCCAGGCCGGCGCGAACACGGTCGTTCACCGGCGCATCGATCCCGATCACCAGACCGGTCGTGTCGGACTTGAACCCGGACACGCGGCGATGGTTCTCCTGCTTGCCTTCGTTGCCGAACGCCCGCACCCACAGGTACTGGTCGGCCGCGCCGTTGCCCGAGGACAGGCCCTGGTTCGATTCCACCCGCGACTGGATCACCTTGTTCATGCTGTGCAGCGCGTTGGTCATCGCCTGCGGGCCGGCCCCGAGCAGCGACGGCAGCATCTGCGTGACCGCGTTGGCGATCTGCTGTTCGTCCATCGTCCCCAGCTTGTCGAACACCGGTGCCATGCCGGGCGAGACGTCGTCCTCGTTGAGCTGGCGCTGCAATTCGCGCGCCGCGCCGATGCCGGCCGGCGTGACCGGTGCGACAGCGTTGATGATCCCTTCCGGATCCACTTCCGTGATCAGGTCGAGTTCGTTCGCATTGCGCGCAGTCGAGGCCGTGAAGTTGTACAGCGCGCTGTTGTCGGTGACGCGCAGGTCGCCCGGCGTGACGGTGAGCGAACTTGCCGCGATCACGCCTTCGATGACCGTGTTCATGCTGATCGCCGGACGACCCTGCACGTTCACGTTCACTTCCGCGCCCGAGGCCAGCGTCGCCGCGCCGCTGACGTTGAGCTGGCCATAGGTGCCGGGCGTGGCGCCAGCCAGCCACAGGCTGAAGATGCCGTTCGACGCTTGCGTGTAGTCGCCCGTGACCGTCGGCGCGTTCATGCCCACGTTCAGCGTGCCGCCGTTGCCGAAGGCCGCGGACGACGACGCCACATCGTGGTTGAGGTTGAACACCGCCCCGCTGGCAATGCCGATCTGGCCGACGTTCATCGTGCCTTCGCTGCTGAAGGTGCCATTCACATTCACGGCGCCGGTACCCGAAACATCACCGATCACCCGCGCCGTGCCGCCGTTCAGGTTCAGGGTGTTGATGCCGATCATCGCATCACCCTGCAAGGTGCCGCTGTTGTCGACAACGAGGGGATTGGCGGTATTCCTCAAACGCAGCGAATAGTTGCCGCCCGAAACCAGGTTGGTGTTGGTGATGCTGTCGATCTGGCTGCTGGTGCCCAGATAGATGCCGTCGTCCGCAGCGGAGATCGTGCCGCTGTTCATCAGCCCGCCGGTCAGCGTGCTCGACGTCGAAACATGAACACCGTCCCTGCCGGAACTGATCGTGCCGCTGTTGATCAAGCCCCCAGCAAGCGTACTCGTTGACTCAACAAGAATACCGTCATCACCGCCGATGATCGTCCCAGCATTGATCAGACCATCGCTGATCAAACTGGAGGACTCCACACGAATACCGTGATCACCACCGATGATCTTGCCAGTGTTGGTCAGACCGCCGCTAATCAAACTGGCGGACTCCACACGAATACCGTAATCACCACCGATGATCGTCCCAGCATTGATCAGACCACCGCTAATCGAACTAGAGGACTCCACACGGATACCGTCATCACCACCGACGATCGTCCCGCTGTTGGTCAAACCGCCAACAAGTTCGCTCGAATAATAAACGAAAACCCCGGTGGAACCACCGCTGATCAAGCCCGTATTGGTCAAACCGCCGGTGATCATACTGGTATTCCGCACGCCGACACCAGCAGTGGTAGTACCAGCACCAATGATCGTCCCGCCGTTGGTCAGTCCACCGACAATCGTCGCACCACTCGTCAGCACCACACCACCAGCAGCACCACCAGCAGAACCACCACTGATAATCCCGCCGCCGCTGTTGCTCAACCCGCCCGTGATCGTTCCGGATACATAGACTCCGTAGTTACCGCCGGTAATGGTGCCGGTATTGCGGAGCCCATCGTTCAGAACTGAACCACCGTAAACATCAACGCCGTAGCCACTGCCTTGAATCAGGCCGCTATTGCTCAGGCCGCCGCTCAGAGTTGAGCTGCTGTGAATATATACCCCGGTGGCATAGCCAGCAGATGCAATGATCGTACCGCTGTTGGTCAAGCCGCCGTCCACCGTGGCTTTTGCGATATCTATGCCAGCGGCACCACCGCTGCTGCCTCCGCTTCCCACGCTGATCGTGCCCGCATTGCTTATCCCCGAGGTAACCGACGCGGACTCGACCATGATGCCGGCAGCCCCATCGCTGACGGTGATCGTCCCGCTATTGACGATCCGCCCGCTCACAGTCGTGCCCGTACCATACGCCACGATGCCGCCATAGTGATCGCTACTGCCGCCACCGCCGGTGACGACGGAAATGCTGCCGGCGTTGACGATGTCCCCGTTCAGTATGCTGCCATCGAGGTACAGGCCGTAGTGGTCGCCGACGATCTTCCCGGCAGCACTGTTGTAAATGTTGCCGTTGACCGTCGAACCGTCATTGACCAAAACCCCGGCCCCCTCGGAAGAGCCTTCTCCGATCACGGTGCCCGAATTGGTGATGCCGCCAACCACAGCGCTATACAGATGGATGCCGTAACCCACCGTATTGCTCTGGTTGCCCCCACGGATCAGGCCGCTATTGATAACCCCGCCCGATATCGTCGAATTATCCAGTCGGATACCCACGCCGCTCGTAGCACTCGAACCGCCCTGCGCTGCCGCGGAAATCGTGCCCGAATTCGCGACTCCGCCGGACATGGTCGAGCTAAACAGATACACCCCGTAAGCATGTGCCGAACCTTGCGTATTTTCGATCTGACCCTCGTTTATCACGCTGCCGTTAACCGTGGCGTAGGTAAGCAAAAGACCGGAAAAGCGCTCGCTGGACCCCTCGTAGCTGATCCGGCCCTGGTTCCTGATGTTGCCGTTGATCACGGACGACAAGACAGTCACGACATTGTCGTCCGTCGAAGAAACGCTCCCCGTATTGAGCACCTCACCGCCGATCGTCACCCCGGAACCGATACTTATCGCGCTCAAACCCGATTCGATGCGCCCCGTGTTGGTGATGCCACCCGTCACCGTTGTATCGCCAGTTACCGTACTGGACGAAGTGGCACCCACGTTGATCCCAATTCTCGAAACGGAAACACCTCCGGTATTGAGGATATTGGCAACTTGGCCACCGCCCATGGTGATCCCGTGGGTACCCGTGATCGACCCCGAGTTCGCAATCCCGCCGCTCAGGGTCGAGTCTTCCAGCTGGATCCCGTAACCGCCGCCGCCGGTGTCGGCGGCGTTGATCAAGCCCTGGTTGAGTATCGACTGGCCGCTGGCGTTAACCAGGCGGATGCCGCTGTGTACCATTTGATCGCCCGGATTGGACACATCCAGAGTGCCGGAGTTGACGATGCTCCCGAACACGCTGCCGACATTTACGATGGCGTCGAAGATGGCGCCGCCCGCATTGGAGGACGAGCCGGTGTAAGTGATCGAACCGCTGCCGCTGACGCTCAGGCTGCCGTTATCGGGCACCTCGCAGGCGGTCGTGACGGCCGTCGTCACCGATCCGCCGCAGTCCGCCGCCAGCGCCTGCCCCCCAGCCAGCGCCAGCAGCGCACCGGCCACCGCCGTAAGCACTGCCTTCGCCTTGCCGCCATGCTTGCCCTGGCCGCGCGTCGCTTCCGACACCGCCACCAGGCCGCCGAGCCGGCAGCTCCACACCAGACGATAGGTACGATTCATTTGAGTCCCCTGAAATTTTTACGGTACGCACCGAAGCACATTTTCAACCGTCGCATTTTCACAAACCGCACCACATGGGGATATATGATTCGCGAATATGCTGGCGGTTTTACGAAGCCCAGTGCTGTTTTTCAGGGCAATCGCATCGACACTCCCCCTGAACTGATATCCCGTTATCGTTCCCGGACAAGACGCCGCCTACGCCTCCCCCGGCCGCAGGCGCTACAGGTAGGGGGAGTTGTCAGTCATGCAGGACGCGACCGGCCTGTCGCAGTGGCGATGTACCAATATTTTCCGATATATTGGTACATCGAAAGGAGAACGCCATGCGCCGAAATACATCCGTTGCCCTCGGGCAGCACTTCACCAGCTTCATCGATGCCCAAGTCCAGGCCGGACGCTACGGCAGCGCCAGCGATGTCGTCAGGGCCGGTTTGCGACTGCTGGAGGAACACGAAACCAAGCTCAAGACCTTACAAGAAGCGCTGAATGCTGGCCGTCAATCCGGTGAACCTCGCCCGTTCGACAGCGAGGCCTTTTTGAGCCGGATGCACGCCCAGCATGGTTAAGCCCTATCGGCTGTCGCCGCTGGCCGAGGCCGATCTTGAAGAAATCTGGCTCTACACGCTCAGGCACTGGTCGATGGAACAGGCCGACAGCTACCACCGCAACCTGGTTGCGACCTTCGAGGGGCTAGCCGCAGGCACGAAGCAGGGCCGGCCCTCTGTCCTGCCGGATGTCCAGAAATACCCCAGTGGCTCGCATGTCGTGTATTTCCTGGACTACGCCGACCACCTAGACGTCATCCGCATCCTGCACCAGCGGCAGGATGCCGAGCGGCATCTGTAGAAAGCACCTGCCGCAAACACACATCGCGGGCAATGCCCGGCGCGGCCTCGATGCAGCGGGCCGATAACGGACACCGTTGCTGGATGAAAAAGAGCCTCCGAATTCGGAGGCTCTCGCAGATACCGGAACCGCGGTTATCCATAAACGAGTCCGGCGCCACGGAGTGATCCATGGCGCCGGCCGGTTCCCGTCGATCAGAACGCCCAGCGGACGCGGGCCGACAGGGTGTGGTTGGTGTAGCCCGAACTGCGGCCCTCACCATCATAGCGCACCGAGTATTCCACCCCGCGCTGGTCCTCCTTGGTCAGGCCCAGCCCGGCGCGATACACCCACGGCGACACCTCCAGCCCCCGCGTCACGAACGACGATCCGCCCCCCGTGAAGAGCGAGGCCGTCTTCGCCTGCTGGTTGATGAAGTCATAGCCCACCCCGGCGTTCCCCAGCAGCTTCACGCTGTCCGTCAGCTGATGCACGAACTTCACGTCACCGAACAGCAGGAACTCCCGGTAGGTATTGCCCGACACCTTCAGGTTCAGCGGCCCGGCGCCCTTCTCCGTGTAGCCTTCCGTGCGCATCCGCGTGTAGTCCACCCGCACCGACGGCGTCACCATCGTCTTGGCGCCCGCCTCCAGCGTATGCCCGATCCCCACACTGCCGTGCCAGGTCAGGCTGTCGAAGTCCGCCTTCGCCGTGCTGCCCATGAAGCCGATGTGCCGGCGGCTCTCGAGCTTGTTCTGCCCGACGTCCAACTGGACGTTGATGTCGGTATTCGGGGCCACGTTGTAGCTGGCGTAGCCGACCACTTCATAGGTGTCGACTTCGACCTTGCTCGGCGCGATGCGCGAGTTGCTCTTCACGTCGCTGTCCGCGTAGGTGAAGGCCAGGCCGGCGCGAACACGGTCGTTCACCGGCGCATCGATCCCGATCACCAGACCGGTCGTGTCGGACTTGAACCCGGACACGCGGCGATGGTTCTCCTGCTTGCCTTCGTTGCCGAACGCCCGCACCCACAGGTACTGGTCGGCCGCGCCGTTGCCCGAGGACAGGCCCTGGTTCGATTCCACCCGCGACTGGATCACCTTGTTCATGCTGTGCAGCGCGTTGGTCATCGCCTGCGGGCCGGCCCCGAGCAGCGACGGCAGCATCTGCGTGACCGCGTTGGCGATCTGCTGTTCGTCCATCGTCCCCAGCTTGTCGAACACCGGTGCCATGCCGGGCGAGACGTCGTCCTCGTTGAGCTGGCGCTGCAATTCGCGCGCCGCGCCGATGCCGGCCGGCGTGACCGGTGCGACAGCGTTGATGATCCCTTCCGGATCCACTTCCGTGATCAGGTCGAGTTCGTTCGCATTGCGCGCAGTCGAGGCCGTGAAGTTGTACAGCGCGCTGTTGTCGGTGACGCGCAGGTCGCCCGGCGTGACGGTGAGCGAACTTGCCGCGATCACGCCTTCGATGACCGTGTTCATGCTGATCGCCGGACGACCCTGCACGTTCACGTTCACTTCCGCGCCCGAGGCCAGCGTCGCCGCGCCGCTGACGTTGAGCTGGCCATAGGTGCCGGGCGTGGCGCCAGCCAGCCACAGGCTGAAGATGCCGTTCGACGCTTGCGTGTAGTCGCCCGTGACCGTCGGCGCGTTCATGCCCACGTTCAGCGTGCCGCCGTTGCCGAAGGCCGCGGACGACGACGCCACATCGTGGTTGAGGTTGAACACCGCCCCGCTGGCAATGCCGATCTGGCCGACGTTCATCGTGCCTTCGCTGCTGAAGGTGCCATTCACATTCACGGCGCCGGTACCCGAAACATCACCGATCACCCGCGCCGTGCCGCCGTTCAGGTTCAGGGTGTTGATGCCGATCATCGCATCACCCTGCAAGGTGCCGCTGTTGTCGACAACGAGGGGATTGGCGGTATTCCTCAAACGCAGCGAATAGTTGCCGCCCGAAACCAGGTTGGTGTTGGTGATGCTGTCGATCTGGCTGCTGGTGCCCAGATAGATGCCGTCGTCCGCAGCGGAGATCGTGCCGCTGTTCATCAGCCCGCCGGTCAGCGTGCTCGACGTCGAAACATGAACACCGTCCCTGCCGGAACTGATCGTGCCGCTGTTGACCAAGCCCCCAGCAAGCGTACCCGTCAACGCAACAAGAACACCGTCAGCACCGCCGATGATCGTCCCAGCATTGATCAAGCCGCCGGCAAGCCTGCTCCGCGTCCACAGCGCGATACCAACAGCATAAGAACCCGAACCGCCGCTGATGACCTCGCTATTGACGATGCCGCCAGTCAGGGTGCTGGCAGCAATCAAACCGACACCGACGGCGTTGGCTCCAGAACCACCGACAATCGTCCCGCTGTTGGCGATGCCGCCGGACAGTGTGCCGCTAAACACACCAATACCAACGCCATTATTGCCAGCGCTGATCTCTCCGCTGTTAGCGATGCCGTCAAACAATGTGCCGCTGAACACACCAACACCAATGCCATCATTGCCAGTGCTGATCTCTCCGCTGTTAGTGATGCCGCCGAACAATTTGCTGTCATACAGACTGATCCCGACCGCGTTGCCGGAAATAGTTCCGCCGTTGGCATTGGTCAGCCCGCCGGCAAGCGTGCTCGACGTGAACACGCCAAGGCCGTAATTACCGCTGATCACGCCTGTATTGCTCACCCCACCCGTGAGCGTGCTCCCCCACCGCACCTCGACGCCAGTGCCGCTGGGAACGCCGCCGTTGATCGTCCCGTGGTTGGTCAAACCGCCGTCCACCGTGCCACTGGTACGAATAAACACGCCTGCGCCGAAAATACTGGCGTCAATCAAGCCCGTGCTGCTATTGCTTATTCCCGATGCAACCGATGCGCCGTTGATGACCCCGATACCCTGTGCTCTGCTGGCACTGATCGTCCCGCTATTGGCAATCCGCCCACTCACGGTCGTGTCCGCGCCGGATGCCATGATGCCGCCAACGACCGGGCCGGAAGAGTAGGTACCACCAATGACGACGGAAATGCTGCCGGCGTTGACGATGTCGCCGTTGACCGTGCTGTCTTTCAGGTACACGCCGTAGTGGTCGCCGACGATCTTCCCGCTGGCGCTATTGTGGATGCTGCCGTTGACCGTCGCGCTGCCCTGTTCGCCGGCGGCGATAACGGCAATCCCGGCCGCCATGGAAGCCGTTTTTCCGATCACGGTGCCCGAATTGGTAATACCGCCGCTGACCTGCGCAGCGGAGGCCACGCGAATCCCGATCGCCGTAGCGGTTCCCTCTCCGATCACGGTGCCCGAATTGGTGATGCCGTTGACCACCACGACGTTTCCTGCATCGATGCCGTAGCCCTTTTCGTAGCTCTGACTGCCGCCGCGGATCAGACCGCTGTTGCTCACCCCGCCCGATACCGTCGACCCGGCCAGATAGATGCCAAAAGCCCTACGCTGGCTCAATGCCGCAGACCCGCCGACGGCAATCGTCCCTCCGTTTACGATCGAACCGGACATGGACGATTTGAATACCCTCACCCCGAACGCATCCGCCTGGCCTCTTTCATTTTCGATGATGCCGCCGTTGATCAGGTTGCCGTTGAGCGCCAAATTAGTCAGCGATAAAGCAGCCACGAAATTAGCCGTACCGTTGTAGGTAATCCGGCCCTCGTTCCTGACGCCGCCACCGACGGTGATGGTCATATTGGGATTGCTCGTCCCGATTTGGACGGTATGTTCTTTCATATCGTCGCCGGCCGAAACGATGGTTCCCGAATTGAACACCTCCCCACCGACCGTCGTATTACTGATATACGATCCGACATGGACCCCGATGTCGGTCGTCGACTCGATGCGCCCCGTGTTGGTGATGCCGCCCGTCACCGTTGTATCGGCAGTTACCGCGCTGGACGAGGTGACACCCACGTTGATCCCTTGCACCGAGACAGTAATGTCCCCCGTATTCTGGACATTGCCGACCCGGCCACCGCCCATGGTGATCCCGTGGGTACCCGTGATCGACCCCGAGTTCGCAATCCCGCCGCTCAGGGTCGAGTCTTCCAGCTGGATCCCGTAACCGCCGCCGCCGGTGTCGGCGGCGTTGATCAAGCCCTGGTTGAGTATCGACTGGCCGCTGGCGTTAACCAGGCGGATGCCGCTGTGTACCATTTGATCGCCCGGATTGGACACATCCAGAGTGCCGGAGTTGACGATGCTCCCGAACACGCTGCCGACATTTACGATGGCGTCGAAGATGGCGCCGCCCGCATTGGAGGACGAGCCGGTGTAAGTGATCGAACCGCTGCCGCTGACGCTCAGGCTGCCGTTATCGGGCACCTCGCAGGCAGTCGTGACGGCCGTCGTCACCGATCCGCCGCAGTCCGCCGCCAGCGCCTGCCCCCCAGCCAGCGCCAGCAGCGCACCGGCCACCGCCACAAGCACTGCCTTCGCCTTGCCGCCATTCTTGCCCTGGCCGCGCGTCGCTTCCGACACCGCCACCAGGCCGCCGAGCCGGCAGCTCCACACCAGACGATAGGTACGATTCATTTGAGTCCCCTGTTATTCAACAGCGCGATCCCGCGCATCTCTCAAGCCCCGGCATTGGAACAAATGGCTTTGCACGGAGATAGCGGATTAGCGAGCATGATGTTGGGTTTACGAATCCGGTGTCATTTTTCATGAAACCCAGCGCGCTGAATGCCCGCGCGCCGCGGGGCGGGCCATGCAAAAACGGCGCCACGGAAGGCAGGCGAGCGCCCACAGGTGGTGCCGTCAGGTACGCGTCTTCCTCGGTCCCGCTTTGCGCGTCGCCGGCTTTCGCGTGGCTGCCTTTTGCGCGCCAGCCTTCTGCCCTGCCCCTTTGCCGGTGTCGAGCAGATCCAGCCATAGCAGCGCGTCCGCGTAGGACATGAAGTTTTCCAGGTACTGCGGCGCGATGTCGCGCATGCGGATCAGGGCCTGCAGCACGAGGAAATGCGAATTGAGCGGCCCGGCGTTTTCCGGCGCCTGCGCCAGCGCCTGCGAAAGCTGCTGCTCCAGGCTGAGCCGCGACCAGATGCTGCCGAAGTAGTGCATCGACTTAAGTTCGCCACCGGCGGCCCCGGGCGTGGCCTTGGCGGACGGCGCAGCACTGTTCTGGCGGGCGGCATGGGCGAGCAATTCGGCAAGCAGACTCGGTGCAGCCAATTGCGGTTCCGCTCTTGGGGTTTTCTCCCCCCGGCGCGCTCAAAACGCTCCCGGAGCGTGGCCAGCCGTCGCACCAGCTTGCGCATCACCGCCACGCGCGCCGCACCTTGCAGGCTTTCACGCCGCCGCCACATCGCTTCGATGACGCAAAAGCCCACCGGATCGAAGCTTGCTGCGCCTCTGCCGCGCATGGCATCGATGAGCGCGACCACGTCTGCTTCCGATTCAGCCGCCCCGGAGAACAGGGATTCAGCCATTGCCTGCAGCCGCCTTCCCGGCCGGCTTCTGCGGCGACCTCGGCACCGGCGCAATCTCCACCCGCCGGTTGCGCGAACGGCCGTCGGCGTCGTCGTTCGAGGCCACCGGCTGCTCCGAACCGAATGCCGCGGCGAACACCGATGCGGACGGCACGCCCTCCTCGATCAGCACCCGCGTCACCGTCAGCGCGCGCTGCGCCGACAGATCCCAGTTGTCGGCGAAGCGGCGGTTGCTGTCGAGCACCGGCCGGTCGTCGGTGAAGCCGCTGACCATCAGCATTTCCTCGTGCGCACCGAGATAGGCCGTCAAGGGCGCCGCCAGGCTTTGAAGCAGTTGATGGCCTTCGGCCTGCAGTTCGGCCGAGTTGTGGGCGAACAGCACGCTGCCGCTGATGCCGATGCGCCCGCCCTCCAGCGTCACCCGCCCTGCGGCCAGCGGCACTGCGAGGGCCTTTTCCAGCGCCTCGCGGCGCTGCTCCTCGATCTGGCGCTTCTGCACCTCGGCTTCCAGCGTGGTGGCGAGTTCGAGCTGCACACCGAGCACACCGACCAGGATCAGCACGAAGGCACCCAGCAGCCCTGACATCAGGTCGCCGAACACGCCCCAGGCCGGTGCGGAATCCTCGATGCCGCCGTGGATATCCTCCATGCTCACACCTCGGCGGCGCGACCGGGCTGAGGCTGCAGGCCCTCGACCATGCGCTGCTGCGACATCAGGCTGAGGTCGATGATCTCGCGTGCCTGCGCCACGTAGTAGGCGAGCTGCTCATCACTGCGTGCCATCGATTTTTCCAGCGCGCCTTCGATGCGCTGCAGGCTCGCCATCAGCCTGTCGTTCGATTCGCTGAACAGCTGCACCGCCAGGCCAAAGGCTTCGGCCAGGCTCGCCACCTCGACCGCACCACCGGCAAGCTGGCCGGCGGTGTCGGTGAGCCGCGTGGATTCGGCCTCGATGCGCTCGCTGAAGCCGGCGCTGGCGCGCTCCAGCGCCGACGCCGACGAGGCGACCAGGGCGTCGATCGCCTGGCGCTGTTCGGTCGATGCGTGGTTGATCGCATCCAGCAGGCCGCCCAGGGTTTCCATGATGCGGCTGCGCTCGGCCAGCGACGCGTTGTCGCGCGCGATGCTGGCCGACAGCTCGTGGCGCAGCTCGCCGACCACTTCGGCCGCGGCGCGGGGCGCTTCGGCAGCGGTCTGCAGCAGGCCGCCGACCTGCTCGATGGTGCGGGCCGCCTGTTCGTGGGTGGCGCTGGCCAGGCTGCGCGCGGTTTCGTCCAGGCGGACGAGGACTTCCTCCTGCCGGCGGCCGGCCTGCTCGCCCGCCAACCCCCAGGCTTCACGCAGCGACGCAGCCATCGCATCCAGCGCCTGTGCCTGGGCCGCCTGCCGGGCGGCATCCTGCGCGGCGAGGTCGGCCTGCAGCGCGGACAGCCGCGTCTCCACCTGCTCGACCAGCGCGGCGGAACGCTGCGCGAAAGTGTCGGCGAAGGCACGCAGGGCCAATTGAAGCTCGTCCGTCGCGGTCCTGCTGCCCTGCGCATGGCTCGCCAGCGCTTCAGCCCAGGCTTCGGCCACCTGGCCGGCGCTGGCTTCGAAACGTGTTGCCAGGCCGTCGAAACGGGTTTCCAGCGCACCGGCCACCTGCGTGTGCAGTTCGGTGGTCTGGCGTGCGATGCCTGCGGCGGTCGCCGCGAGATCGTCGCGCAGGCTGGCATGCGCGTCACCGACCGTCGCCAGCAGGCTTGCCGCGCGGCGCTCGAAATCCCCGTTCCAGCTGGCGAGCGATTCCTCCAGCTTGCGCCCCAGCGCCGCGCTGCCGGCCTCATGGCGGGCCAGCGCGGTCGTCCAGGTATCGGCCACGCTGGCCGTGGCGGCATCCAGGCGCTGCGACACGCCGTCGAGCTGGGCCTGCACGCCATCGGCGACCTGCTGCTGCAGCGCGGCCGTCTCGCGCGCGATGCCGGCCATGGTCTCGGCCACCACCGGCTGGATGGTCTGTCCCGCCAGGCGCGCGCTTTCGCTCAGGCTGTCCTTCAGCGAGGCATCGACCGATGCGGCCAGCGCCGCATAGGCGCCGCGCGCCTCGTCGTGGAAGCGCTGCTGCCCGCCGGTCAGATGTTCGTTCAAGTCCCTACCCTGACGCTCCATCTGCGCCATCATCGTCTGCAGGGTATCGACCAGCGCCGGCAGCAGCCGCGCCTGCTCCTTCATGGCGACGAAGGCCTCCTGCCGCAGCTGCGCCAGCGAAGCGCCGCGCAGTTCGCCGGCGATGCGGCCGTCCAGCAGCTGCGAGGCCCGCAGGCGCTCGCGGCGGCACAGCGCCGACATCAGGCCCAGCATGGCCGACGCCGCCACCCCCGCCACCGAAGTGCCGAAGGCCACGCCCAGCCCCTTCACCGGCGCCGCCAGCGAGGAGCGGATGGTCTGCAGGTCGGTGGTGGTCTCGAGCGCGATCACCGCGCCGTCCAGCGTCATCACCATGCCGAGGAAGGTGCCCAGCATGCCCAGCAGCACCAGCATGCCCACCAGATAAGGCGTCAGCGCCGGCCCGGGCAGGCCGATACGTTCGCCGTCGATGCGCAAGCGCACCGCGTTCTGCAGCGAAGCAGGCAGGCCGGACAGCCAGCGGCTGCAGGCGGCGGCATCCATCGCCCCGCCTGCGGCAGCCGGAGCCGGGATGGCATCCAGCGCGCGGCGCAGCGACGACGTGGCGCGCTCGAAACGGAACAGCTCGACCACGCCGACCAGATACACCACGCCGATCAGGGCGGTCATGCCCAGGGCCAGCGGGCTGCGGCCGACGTAGCCCATGCCCACCCACAGCACCACGGCCAGCCCCAGCAGGCCGGCCACCACACTCATGCTTCTGTTCATTCGCGTTCCGTCGATTCCGTATCCAGTGCCGCCACCAGCCCGGCCACCGGCATCAGCCGCAGGTCCAGTTCGGCCAGCAGCACCTGCTGCATCTCCGCGCAAAAGCGCGCCAGCCATCCGCCCGGCTGCAGCCAGCCGGCGGCATCGCCGTCCGCCGCACCACCATGGGCCTCGAACAGGCGTGCGAAGCGCCCGCCCAGCAGCACCGGCACCTGGGCCAGCAGACCGGCTTCGCGCGCTGCCAGGGCCTGCTCCATCACCGCGTCCAGCGCCGCAAGCTGCTTCAGCGCGGCGGACTGCCGCCCCAGTTCGGCACGCATCCGCGCGCGCAGCGGCCCGACGACAGCCGCCAGCCTGCGCTGCTGCGTCATGTAATGGCGATGAAGCGGCGCGAAATCCGGCTCGGCGGGATTGGCCACAGCGTCAGCCGCGGCATGCGCCAAGGCATCGGGCACGGATGGCAGCCCCGCCGCCGAATCCGCCGCAAGACTCGTCCCGCTCGCCGGTGCGGCGTCCACAGCCGCGATGGACTGCGCCAGATCGCCGCGCACGCGGGCCAGCTCTTCGCGCATGGCCACGGCAGCAGGCGGAGCAGCCTTTGCGGAGCGTCCCTCCGGCGCACCTGCCGCAGTCGAATTCAGCGCCGCGTACAGCGCCAGCGCCTCCTTGAAGTCGAGCCATGCCCCCAGGCGCTCGGCAAACGATTGCCGAGGCTCCGCAGCATCCGCCACCGCCAGTTCAGCCAGCGTCCGCACCAGCCCTGCACTGTTGAACCGCGTACGCGGCAAGCCCTGCGTCATCCCCCGACCCGGCGCCCGATGGGCGAAAAAGGGCGAAGGCTACACCAAAGCGGCACGCTGGGGAGCAGCCGCGTCGGCACCCACAACCATGCCGGAAGCCCGAAACCCGCGTGGCTACTTGCGCCCGGCCGGATCGAAAATTCGCCAGCGGCCCAAGGCTCCGGCCGGCAAAGCGCCCAGTGCGGCCCCCAGCGACACCACCAGGATGCCGAGCACGGTCAGGGCACCCAGCGCCTCGTCCAGGATCAGGAAACCGCCGACCGCCGAGAAGGCCGGGACCAGCGCCAGCATCATCGAGGCCTGGCAGGCGCCGATTTTCTGGTTGGCGTAGCTGTACATGCCGGCCGCCAGCATCGCGGCGACGAGGCCCTGATAGACCGCCTGCAGGCCGATCTCGCCCCAGCCTGCCTGGGCGATGCGGCCCGGCAGCCAGAGGAAATACACCGGCATGTAGGACAGCATCGAGAAAGTCGCGATGCCGAGGATGCCCAGTTGAGGCCGGATCTGCCAGCGGCGCATCAGCAGCCCGAAGATGGCCCAGCACAGCGCGGCAGCAAGAAAGAGCAAGTCGCCGACCCACTCGTCGGCAGCCGCCGGCGAGAACAGGCTCTGGAAGCCGATCAGCACCAGCCCGGCGGTCGACAGGACCAGTGCCAGCACGGTCTGGCGCGCAATGTGGAAGCCTGCCGCGACGGCGACGATGGCCACGGTCCAGAACGGAATGCCGCCATTGACGAACACGCCGGCGTGCGCGCTCGGCGCGAAGGCGAAACCCGAATAGACCAGAATCCCGTAGCCCAGGCCGCCGAACAGCGCCAGGGCCATGTAGCGCGGCCACTCGCGTGGCGGCACCAGGCGGACGAAGAACGGCAGCGCCAGCACCCCGGACACGCCGTAGCGCAGCGCCGCAAGATCGAAAGGCGTGAAGCTCGCGGTGCTGCCGAAGCGCGACACGATGTTGAAGCCGGACCAGCAGATGACCACGACCAGCGCGGCCAGCAAGCCCTTGGCCGTATCGGAAAGCCCCATGTGGTGATTGCCGCTCAAGTGGACCTCATTTCCATGTTTTTTTATTGGGCCGCCCCTGCGCAGCGGCCCGGCAGTGTGACACGCATCGCCCCGATGCACCGAAGGCGGCACTCAAGGCAGGATGAAGCGGCTCTTCTCCCGGCTCGCCGTGCCGGCATCATGCACCGCTGCGGTATGGAATTCGATCGGCCTCGCCCCCGCGGGCGCCGCTTCGGCGGGAGACGACACGACGAGCGGCACGGTGTGGATGCTGCCCGGCCCGACGGTGAATTCGCTGCCGCCTTCGATCTTCAGGTCCGGCAGGCCGACGACCTCGACCCTGAAGGTGCGCACGGCCTCTTCCATGTTGATCAGCTTCAGCGTGTAGTCGTTTTCGATGCGGCCTTCGGCGGTCTCGCGCGACAGCAGGCCGCGGTCGCGGAGCACGTTGACCCGCAGCGTCGAACGCTGGCTCAGGGTCCATACGCTGAGCACCGAGAACAGCAGCAGCAAGCCGGCGTAAACGAGCACCCGCGGCCCCGGCCCCCGTCGCCCCTTCCCCTCGCCGGCCCGCTTCGGCGCGCCGGCGAGTTCGTTCTCGGAGGCAAGGCGGATCAGCCCGCGCGGCGCGCCGAGCTTGTCCATCACCTGGTTGCAGCCGTTGACACACAGGCCGCAGTTGATGCACTGGTATTGCAGGCCGTCGCGGATGTCGATGCCGGTCGGGCAGACCTGCACGCAGATGCCGCAGTCGATGCAGTCGCCTGTACTGCCCGCGTGCCGCAGCGCCCCGCGCGGCTCGCCGCGGCGATGCTCATAGCCCACGCTGGCCGTTGCGCCATCGATCATCACGCCCTGGAAACGGGAATACGGGCACATGTGCTGGCATACCGCCTCGCGCGCCAGCCCGGCCTGCACATAGGTGAAGGACGCGTAGAAGATCAGCCAGAAGCTTTCCCACGGACCGGTCTGCAGCGCCGCGACCGACGGCAGCAGCTCGCGGATCGGCGTGAAATAGCCGACGAAGGTGATCGCGGTCCAGATTGCCACCAGCGCCCAGATGCCGTGCTTGACCGCCTTGGTTGCCAGCTTGCGCGCCGACATCGGGCTCCGGTCCAGCTTCAGGCGCGCCAGGTGGTCGCCTTCGACCCTGGCCTCGATCCAGACGAAGATCGAGGTATACACCGTCTGCGGACAGGCAAAGCCGCAGAACAGCCGCCCGGCCAGGGCGGTGACGAAGAACAGCGCGGTCGCCGCCAGGATCAGCATGAAGGCCAGCAGCAGCGCGTCCTGCGGCCACAGCACCAGACCGAAGAGATAGAGCTTTTCATGCACGATGTCGAACAGGATCGCCTGCCTGACCCCTTCGCCCGTATCCCAGCGCAGCCAACAGCCGCCATAGAAGATGATCTGGGTCAGCCACACCATGATCCAGCGCGCGGTGTTGAAGCGCCCCGCGACAGCCTTGGCATGGATCGTGCCCTTGCTGCGGTAAAGCTCAAGCCTGGCTTCGCGCACCTTGCTGACGGCCTTGCTCATCGGTGAACTCCGGTTCTTGCGATGAGCGCAGTACATCACTCGGCCGGCAACCGGAACAGATTCAGACGATGCGATTTCCGATAGGAACAGATCAGTCGAGCTGCTGCCCGATCAGCGTACCGAGCGTGCGCAAGGCCTGATCCTGCCGGGCCCCGGGGGGATGGCCGAAGTTCAGCCGCAGGTAATTGCCGAACGCGCGCATCGCCGAAAAGATCGGCCCGGGGGCGATGCTGATGCCGCACGCCAGTGCCTGCTGATGCAGGCGCAGGGTATCGACCTGCGGCGGCAGCTCCAGCCACAGGAAATAGCCGCCGTCGGGGCGTGCCAGCCGGATGCCGGGCGGAAAGTGCCGCTCGATGCCCGCCACCAGCACCGCCTCCTGCTCCGCCAGATGGCGGCGCAAGTTGCGCAGATGGGCGTCGAAACCGCCGCGCTTCATGTAGCCCGCCAAGGCGATCTGCAGCGGCACCGCCGTCGCCAAGCTGGTGGAGAACTTCTGCCGCTGCACTTCCCTGGCGTAGCGTCCGGCCGCCACCCAGCCCACCCGGTAGCCCGGCGCGAGGCACTTCGAGAACGAGGACACGTGCAGCACCAGGCCGTCCGCATCCAGCGCCTTGGTCGCGGCCGGCGCATCACGGCCGAAATACAGTTCGGCATAGACGTCGTCCTCGATCAGCGGCACCTGGTGCCTGCGCAGCAGCTCGACCAGTTTCCCCTTGTTTTCGTCCGATACCCGGCTGCCGGTGGGATTGGAGAAATTGAGCATGAACAGGCAGGCCTTGACCGGATGGCGGCGCAGCGCATCGGCCAGCGCGTCCAGGCTCACGCCCTCGCGCGGATGGCTCGGAATCTCCACCACCTTCAGCCCCAGCCGCTCGCTGGCCTGCAGCCCGGCATAGAAGGTGGGCGACTCCACCGCGATCAGGTCCCCCGGCCGGGTCAGGGCCTGCAGGCACAGGTTGATGCCTTCCAGCGCGCCCGAGGTGACGATGATCTCCTGCGGCGACACCGCGGCACCCCGGGCGAGGTAGCGCAAGGCAATCTGCCGCCGCAGTTCCTCGTTGCCCGGCGGCAGGTCGGTCACCGTCGACAGCGGCGCCAGCTTGCGCCCCGCTCCGGCGAGAAAGCGCCCCAGCTTGTCCAGCGGATACAGCTCCGGGCCTGGAAAGCTGGAGCCGAGCGGCACGATCGCTGGATCGCGCACGCTGTCGAGGATCTGGAAGATGAAGTCGCTGACCCGCAGCGCCGTCGCCCCGCCGGCCGGATGGCTCATGGCCGGTTCGGGCAGCTTGCGGCCGAGTTGCGCGCGGACGAAGTAGCCCGACTTCGGCCGTGCCTCGATCAGCCCCCGGCTTTCGAGCAGCTGGTAGGCCTGCATGACGGTGATCGGACTGACTTCATGACTGCGGCAGGCCTGCCTCACCGACGGCAGGCGCTCGCCGGGACGCAGCACGCCGCCGGCGATCAGCCTTGCGGTGCTGTCGGCAATGTCCTGATAGAGCGTCATGCGCAGATGCTAGCCGCCGGACTGGTAGCGGTCGAGGTAGCTCTCCAGCGCCGCCAGCGGCAGCGGACGGCTGAACAGATAGCCCTGGTAGGCGTCGCAGCCCTGCCTCGCCAGGCATTCGCGCTGGGCCTCGGTCTCCACCCCTTCGGCCAGCACCTGCAGCCCGAGGCTTTCTGCAAGGACGACGACCATCCGGGCAATGGCGGCATCGTTGGTATCGTCGAGAATGTCCCGCACGAAGCTCTTGTCGATCTTCAACTGGTCCAGCGGCAAACGCTTGAGATAGGCCAGCGACGAATAGCCCGTGCCGAAATCGTCGAGCGAGAAGCGTACGCCCCTGGCCTTCAGCACATCCATCCGCGCGATCACGTTTTCCACGTCGGTCAGCAGCATGCTTTCGGTCAGCTCGATCTTCAGCAGCGAGGGCCGCACGCCGCTGCGGTCCAGGATCGCGATCAGCTCATCGACGAAGTGCTCGTGCCGGAACTGGCGTGCGCTGACATTGACCGCGATCGCGATGCCCGCCCGCGAAGGCTCCGACGCCCAGCGCGCAAGCTGCGCACAGGCCTCTTCCAGCACCCACCGGCCCAGCGGCACGATGAGTCCGTTTTCCTCGGCCAGGGCGATGAACTCGGCCGGCGGCACGATGCCGCGCTCGGGATGATGCCAGCGCACCAGCGCCTCGACGGCGACGACGACGCCCTCGGCCAGTACCTGCGGCTGGTAATGCAGCACGAACTGCTGCTGCTCGAGCGCCATCCACAGCCCCGCATCGAGCTCGGCACGGCGGCTGGCCTCGATCTGCATCTGCGGATCGAAGAAACGGACGGCGTTGCGCCCCGACAGCTTGGCCTGGTACATCGCCAGATCGGCGCGCCGCAGCGGCTCCTCGATGTTTTCCTGCGGATCGTCGCCGAACAGGGTCACGCCGATGCTCGCCGACCCGCGGTATTCGGTGCTGCCGAGCGGAAACGGCCTGCACAATGCCTGCAGCACCTTGCTGGCGACCGCCTCTGCCTCTCGCGCAGCCCCGGCGTGCCCACCCGCCAGGCCTTCCAGCATGATCACGAACTCGTCGCCCCCCAGGCGCGCGACGCTGTCGTCCTTGCGCACGCAGGCCAGCAGGATTTCGGCGACCTGCTGCAGCAGGTGGTCGCCCTCGTGGTGACCATTGATGTCATTGACGGTCTTGAAGTTGTCGAGATCGATGAACAGCAGGGCCCCCCAGCCCTTGTGGTAGGCGCAGGTGCGCAGCGCCGTTTCCAGCCGCTCGATCAGGAGCCGGCGGTTGGGCAGGCCTGTGAGCGGATCGAAGAAGGCCAGCCGCTTGACCTGGGCCTCCGACATCTTGCGCGCGGTGATGTCCCGCGCCGAGTGGAACACCACCGGCTGGCCGTCCAGTTCGAGCGGAAAGGCAGTGATCTCGACCGGGACGATCTCGCCATCCGCTCGCCGATGCAGCGTCTCGAAAGCGAAGATCCGGCCCGCGGCATGTATCCGCCTGAGCGTCTCCACGGCCTGCTTGCCCGCCTCCGATGCCTCCCATCTGGCCATGTTCATGCCGATGACCGCCTGCCGCGGATAGCCCAGCATGCGGCAGAAGGCGTCGCTGGCCTCGATCACGTTGCCGTCGAGATCGGTGATGTGGATGCCGTCGCTGGCATTCTGCAGCAGGATGCGGCTGCGCTCGTTGGCGAGCTGGTTGGCGCTCACCAGGCGCCAGAGCAGCCAGGCCCCCAGCGTGGTGACGAGCAGGAAGAGCACCGACTGCTCGCCCGCCTTGCGCACCTCGATCCACCATGGGGCTAGGTAATCCTCCTTGCCGTGGCCGACGATCACGAAGGCAGGCAGCAGGGAGAGGCGGCGAAATGCGTTGATGCGCTCGACCCCGTCCGCCGTGCTGCGGCTGAAGAAGGACTGCGCTTCGCTGCCCGAGGCGAGGATGCCGATCAGCTCGGGGGAGCCGCCAATCGCACCCGTCTGTGCCGCCGCCAGGGGCGACGGCGGGAAACGGGCGATGAGCTTCGTGTCCATGTCCCGCATCAGCGCGATTCCGCGCTGGCCGAGCTTGAGCCCGGACAGCAGGCGCTCGAAGTGCCGGGCATACACGATGGCCAGGGTCACGCCCGCGAAGCTGCCATCCGGCTGGTTGTAGCGCCGCGCAAAGACCATCGCCCACGCGCCGGGCACCGTCTTCCCGGGCAGCAGCTTGCTGACGATCAGGCCGCGATCGGGCTGTTCGCGGTGTTCTTCGAAAAAGGACATGCCTGTGCAGCTAGCGCAGGGGGGCGAGGCGACCTCCGAATCCGGCATGACCCGGCCATCCCTGTCGATGACGCGCAGTTCGGCGATCTCACCCAGCCAGCGCCGCTGCAGCGAAATCTTCGCCATCGTGTCGTTTGCGTTCAGCGGCACGCCGTGCCGCAGATCTCGCTCGAGATGCTCCCCGATCAGCTGCAGCGTGAGGTCGATCTCCCTCACGGACGAGGTGACGTTCTGGTCGATCAGCAGAGCCAGGTTCTCGACGGAGGTGCGAACCTCGGCCTCCTTGCTTGCCTTCGACCCCTCCAGCGCATGCAGCAGCACCATGCCCACGAACAGGTTCAACACCACGACTGTAGCAATCAAGGCCAGCAGGAGGGTGTTCTTGCTCTGATGCATGGGTCCTCGGAAATGAACGGGCCGCCGCAATGCTAACCGCTTTTCGGCGGAAGAGATTCTTCATGCATATTCTGCCTTCCGCCGGCAAAAAACACACGGCCGGCGCGCCAGCAGCGGCCAGTACCCCGGCCTGGGTCAGAGAGCTGTCGCCGGTATGTATAATTCCCGGTTTTCCAGATTCAGCCGGAGCCTTGCATGGAAGCCGAACGCCAGAACGCCATCGCCGAGAAACTCGCCGACCTCGCCGCCCGGGGTCGCGAACTACGGAGGTATCTTTGACTACGATGTGAAAGCATCGAAGCTCGAAGAAGTCAATCGCGCGCTGGAAGACCCGGCCGTCTGGAACAACGCCAAACGCGCGCAGGAACTGGGCAAGGAAAAACGCGCGCTCGAGGACGTGGTGCTGACGCTGCAGCACATCGATGCCCAGTCGCGCGACCTGAAGGATCTGTACGATCTCGCCGAAGCCGAGGACGACGACGACACCTTCGAAGCGGTCGAGGCCGACCTCGGCGGGCTGGCGGCGGAAATCGAGAAGCTCGAATTCCGCCGCATGTTCAATAACCCGATGGACCCGAACAACTGCTTCATCGAAATCCAGGCCGGCGCCGGCGGCACCGAGGCGCAGGACTGGGCGGGCATGCTCGAGCGCATGTACCTGCGCTACGCCGAGAAGAACGGCTTCAGCGTCGAGCTGATGGAAGAGACCGAAGGCGAAGTCGCCGGCATCAAGAACTGCACGATCAAGGTCAGCGGCGACTACGCCTACGGCTACCTGCGCACCGAAACCGGCATCCACCGCCTGGTGCGCAAGTCGCCGTTCGACTCCAACGCCCGCCGCCACACCAGCTTCACCTCGGTGTTCGTATTCCCGGAAGTTGACGATTCGATCGAGATCGAGATCAACCCGGCCGACCTGCGCATCGACACCTACCGCGCCTCCGGCGCCGGCGGCCAGCACATCAACAAGACCGACTCCGCGGTGCGGATCACGCACGAGCCGACCGGCATCGTCGTGCAGTGCCAGAACGACCGTTCGCAGCACAAGAACAAGGCCGAGGCGATGTCGATGCTGAAGGCGCGGCTGTACGAGGCCGAACTGCGCAAGCGCCAGTCCGAGCAGCAGAAGCTGGAAGACAGCAAGAGCGACATCGGCTGGGGCCACCAGATCCGCAGCTACGTGCTCGACCAGTCGCGCATCAAGGATCTGCGCACCAACTATGAAGTGGGCAACACCCAGGCGGTGCTCGACGGCGACCTGGCGGACTTCATCGCGGCGAGCCTGAAGCAGGGCGTTTGATCCCCGGCTGCGCTCACCAGGAGAGGGGCGAGGTATTCGTTCCACCGGCTGCGGAACTCGCCCTGCGGGCTCGGACAGTCCTCGCCGGTTCCACGAACACCCCGCCCCTCTCCTACCCAGTTCTGCACCAGAGCCACCCGGTCTGACATCTCATAAATGACCGATCCCTTCCTGTCCGATTTCCTCGCCCCAGGCGTCGATGCCGGCGAAGTGCCCGAGCTGGCGGCGCTGGCCTCGGCGCGGCCGCTGCTCGACGCCTTCATCACGCTGTTCCGCGGCACCGAAGCCGAAGTCCTGATGCGCCTGCTGGTGCTACGCGAGATCGGCCAGGAAGCCGAAGTGCCGCGCTGGTCGCCCGACGCGCTGCGCGCGCGCTTCGCCTATCTCGACCCGGTGAAGCTCGAAACGGTGCTGAAGCGCCTGCGCGACAACGCCCTGCTGAGCATCGGCGAGGACGGCCAGTACGCGCTGTCGGACATCGGCCGCAACGCGGTGGCGGCCATCGCCATGCTGCTGCGCTTCGGCGACGACGAGGACGCCGAACTCGGCTTCCTCACCGCCCAACTCGCCGGCCTGCAGGCGGTGGGCGGCGTCACCGCCGAATCGCTCGGCCACCTGCTGTCCAAGCTCACCGACCTCACCTGGCACTTCGAGGAGGCGATCGCCTCCGGTTCCGAATTCCGCATCCTCGACGCCCGCCGCCGCTTGTCGGCCAACGGCCGCTGGTTGGAGCGCGGCACCGACGTCCTCAACAAGCTGCTGGCCGAGCCCGATGCCGATTTCGAGCTCGCCCGCATCGCCCAGCGCATCGGCCTGGCGCAGTCGAAGCTCGCCCGCGTGGATGCGTCCTTCCAGCGCGCGCTGAACAAGATCGAAGCCCAGCGCGTGACGCTGGGCGGCTCGGGCATCTCCTCGTCGGACGTCGCCGCCTGGCTGCGCCGGCTGGACGGCAGCACGCTGGCCGGCCTCGCCAGCGGCGGCATTGCCGCCGTACCCGAACTGCCGCTGCTGGCTGGCGGGCACGAACTGCTGGACCGTGCCGAAAGCGCGCTCGGCGGCGAGGCTGCACAGGACGCGGCCGATACCACACTGCCACCGCCTGATGCCGCGCAAGTTGACGCCGCGCCCGAGACTGAAGACCTGGCGATGCTGGAGCACTTCACCCATCGCCTCGACGCCCTGTCCGGCGCGCAGCCGCTGCATCAGGTCGTCGCCGGCGGCGGCTTCGCACCGGCCAGCTACCGCCTGTCGCTGCTCGCACTGCTGGCCGACGGCGAACACGCCAGCCCGGTCGACGGACCGGTCGGCGCCTTCATGCGCCTGCCGCTGGACGTCCGTTTCGGCGACGAACTGACCACGGTCGGCGAAGACGAGATCGCGGCCATCAACAGCGGCGAAGTCAGCCCGCGCCTGCCGCACGCCCCTGCTTCGCCAGCCCACTCCTGAACGGTGCGCCCATGGAACACGAACTGAAGACGCTCACCGCCCGCCTGCTCGCCCAGCGCTGGCTGCCGCGCAGCGACCGCATGGTGCGGCGCGCGCTGGTCGATGAGAGCTTTCGTCTCGAACTCGACCGCCGCCTGGCCGACGTCGGCCTGCAGCTGCTCGACAACCCCTACGCCGCCCACGTCGGCGTCGCGCTGCAGGCCGACATGGCCGAGCCGGTGTTCGGCGCCGGCCGCGAATACGCCGCCAGCAACCTGGGCCTGACCCGCGACGAAATCGCGCTGCTAGTGGTGATCTGGTCGCTGATCGTCCTGCCCAAGCGCGAGCGCCAGGTCACCCGGCGCGAACTCGTCGACGACGGCCAGGCCGACCTGTTCGGCGGCGAGAAGCCGGTCGCCCACGGCGAGGCCGTCTCCGGCAGCCTGACCGAAAGCTCGCTGCTGGCCGACTTCGGCCCCCGCCTCGGCGGCAAGACGCGCATGGCGATCGCGCTCGGCAAGCTGAGCCGCCTGGGCTTCATCGAGCGCCGCGCCGGCATCATCGGCGAAGGGCCGCTGCTCGACGTCGCGCTCGACTACCGCGTGATGGCCGACCGCATCATCCACGGCACGCTGGGTGAAGTGCTGGCCGCAATCGGCCGCCACCTGCCGGGCGCGGAAGCGGCCGACGATGACGAGACAGCCGCCGACGACGAAGCCGTCACTACCGGCTGAAACCTGGACGGCTGATCAAACCTATTCTCCCTGTTCCGCTTCAGCGGCCGCCGGCCGCATGCAGGTAGGCAAGCAGCTCGGCCATCAGGCCGTTGATCGCGGCGTATTTGCTTTCATCCGCAGCCAGGATCTCGGCTTCGGATTGCACCCAGGCTGCAGGCTGCAGCTCGTCCCGGCAATGCTCGACGATCTGCCGCGCCGACTCGGGCGTGGTCTCCAGATGGAACTGCAGCCCGATCACCGCCTTGCCGAACTGGAACGCCTGGTTGCCGCAAGCCGCGCTGCGCGCGAGGCGGGCAGCACCATCCGGCAGGCTGAAGGTCTCCCCATGCCAGTGGAAGACCTCTACCGTTGACGGAAAGCGGAACAGCGTCAGGTCGCCCTGCGCCACCGCCTCGACCGGAAACCAGCCGATCTCGCGCTCGCGGTTGGCGAATACCCGCCCACCCAGCGCGCAGGCGATCAGTTGAGCCCCCAGGCACACACCCAGCACCGGCCGGCCGAGACGGATGATGTCGGCGATGAAGCGCTTTTCCGCCACCAGCCACGGCAGCTCGGCCTCGTCGTTGACGCTCATCGGCCCGCCCATCACCACCAGCAGATCGACCGACTCGGGTTCCGGCAGCAGCGCATCCTTCTCGAAGAAACGGGTAGTGCCGATGTCGTAGCCGGCGTTTTCCAGCCAGGGGCCGATGCTGCCCGGCCCCTCGAAAGCGACGTGCTGCAGGATGTGTGCGTACATGGATCGGGAGTCCGTTCTTCTCATCCAGGAGTTGGGGAAACGCGGAACTGGAACGCCGCGTCGTCATGCCAGCAATCCAGCAAAATGCGTTCCACCCGTTGCTGCCACAATTGGCCGAAGCGGCGGCGCTCTTCATCGTTCGCCTCGCCATGCAGGCATTTCCCCATCAGCGCCGACGTCTCGGCCTCGGCCGGCACCTGCGACAGATCCGACGCGGCATCGACGAAGGCACCGGTATCGATGCGCGTCAGCCGCAAACCGAGCGGCGCGTCGGCCTCGAAACGCTGCAGCCCACGGCGCACGAAACGGCCGGCGATGCCCTTGAAACCACCCTGCTGCGTGGCACCAGTGATCAGCGTCAGCACGCTGGCGACGACGCCGATCACGCCCTGCTCCAGCGGCTCGGCGAAATCGACGCGGACGCCGCCGCGTTCGGGCAAGCCATCCGGGTAAAGCAGGCTCATCGAACGGCAGGCCAGCACATAGGCCGACGCCACCGTCGGGCAGGAATGCCCGGCCAGTTTCACGGCATCCTCGTAGCCGTAGTCGAGCACGCCACCTTCGGCGGCACCGAGGAAATCGGCCAAGGGGTCATGCACACGAATGCGCGGCACGCGCTGGAAGAATTCGGGAAAGCTCATCGGATCTGCCTCGGTATAGCGATGCACGGGCGCCCAGTGTTGCGGAGCCGGCCATGCACGGCATTGATGCAGCTCATTTCGCGCCCCGCACCATCCCAGTGCAGCTTCCGGCATGGCCGCTGCGTTTGCCGCCGCCCGGGGCCGCCGCTACACTCCCCGCCTCGCATCCTGCCCGCGCCCTCCGCAGCCGGGCCGCAAACCCTTTCGGCCGAACACCCGACATGTTTCACATCAAGACCCTGGAACTCGTCCACTGGGACTTCTGGCGCCGCTTCTCGCTGCCGCTGGATGCCCAGATCATCACCATCGTCGGCCCCAACGGCTCGGGCAAGACCACGCTGCTCGACGCCCTGCGCACACTGTTCGCGCTGCGCTGCTCGGGCAAGCGCGACTTCCGCCGCTACGTGCGCCGCGCCGACCGCAGCTTTGCCTGGATCCGCGCCATCGTCGCCAACCTGCCGGGCAGCAGCGGCAAGCGCCCCTTCTTCCCCTGCCTGTCGGACGAAGTCACCCTCGCCTGCCGCATCCGCAAGGCCGGCGGCGACTGGATCCGCGACTACACCATCGTCGACGGCAACCAGGACATCGAGGCGCTGGAAGCCAGCAACGACTGGATCGGCCTGCGCGACTACCAGCACCGCCTCGCCTGGGGCGGCCTGACGCCGGCGATCACCAAGGTGCTGGCGCTGGAACAGGGCGATACCGACAAGCTGTGCGAATACTCGCCCAAGGCGCTGCTGGAACTCGTCTTCGACGTCTTCGGCGACAAGGAAGTGCTGGACAACTACCAGGCCGCACGCGAGGAGCAGAAATCCGCCGAACGCGAACTCGACGAACTCGGCATCGACCTCGACCGCCTGAAGACCCAGGCCGAGGAAAAGAAGGCCGAAGCCAACCGCTTCCTAGAATGGAAGCAGCTCGCCGACGAAGCCCAGGCCCTGCAGGCCGAGATCGTGCCGCGGCTGGAAGTGGCCGAACTCGCACGTGACATCGCCGCCGAGCGCGAGGCCCTGCGCCGCGTCGGCAGCGAACGCAGCGACAAGCTCGCCGAACAGCGCGACGCTCGCCTGCGGCTCGACGCCGTACTGGCCGAACAGGAGGCTGGCAAGGCCGAACGCGCCCGCCTGAAGGACAGCGACACGAGCACCGAACAAGCCTACCTCGCCGCCCACGACCGCGTGCGCGACCTGGAAAAGCTGCTCGCCGAGCGCGACACCCTGCGCGCCCAGCTCGCCAGCGAACATGGGGCCGACGCCGTCGCGCTGGAAAAGGAGCACGAAGAAGCCGACGCCAGCCGCACCCGCCTGCGCACCAGGGAGCGCGAACTCGTCGCCGCCTTCGAGGAAAGGACCGAAACCCTGCGCCACGAGCGCAACCGCGGCGGCCCGCCGGGCGACGCCGAAGTCTCCCGCTTCCGCGTCCGCCTCAGCGCCGAAGGCATCGCCCACCGCAGCCTGGCCGAAGTGGTCGAAGTCACCGACCCAGCCTGGCAGGCCGCGCTTGAAGCCATCCTGCGCCCCTACCGCCATCTGATCCTGCTCGAACGCGAAGCCGACCGCCACGCCGCCTGGGCGCTGGGCGAGCGCGAGCGCTTCCGCCACTTCATCGTTCCCGAGCGCGAAACCGCACCGCCGCCGCGGCCGATGAGCCTGGCCGAAGTGGTGGAATTCGATGCCCCGGTACCGCGCTGGCTCAGCGACCTGCTGAACCGCATCCGCCGCGTCGAAGACGCCGACGCCGCCCGCGACCTGCCGCGCGAACAGGAATGGATCACCCGCGACGGCTACCACCGCGAACGCCGCGGCGCCCGCCACCTCGGCCGGCCGCATGAATTCCACTTCGGCGAACTCGCCCGCCAGTCGCGCATGACCGCGCTGCAGGACGAAATCACCGCGCTCGACAAGCAGTTGCAAGCCCTGCGCCCCAAGCTGGACGAAGCCACCGAGCGCGTCACCGCGCTGCGCCAGCGCATGCTCGGCCTGCAATCGGCGCAATTGCTCGCCGCCAGGGCCGAAATCTACGCCGCCGCCGAAACCGAACTGCCGCAGGCACGCAAGGCGCTGACCGCGGCGATCGCCGAACGGACCGGCATGCGCGGCACGCTCGACGCCCTGAACGAAAAGCTCAACGGCATTCAGATCGAGCTTTCCCACCGTCAAAGTGCGCTCAAGGCCATCGACCAGCGCCTGGCCGACATCGCCCGCGAGCACAGCCCGCGCCGCCACGCCCAGGCCGAGCGCATCCTCAGCCTCCGCCGCCGCCGGCGCGGCATGCCGCCGCACTGGCTCGACAGCGGCGAACTCGCCCTGCTCGCCGAACGCTACGGCGATGCCCGCGGCGCCCGCGCCGAACTCGAGCGCCTGCGCCGCCGCCTCGAAGAAGGCGACTGGATCACCGACCCCGCCGTGCTCGTCGTCCGCGACCGCCTCGCCGCCGACGTCGCCCTGCGCGAGCGCGACTACCTCGACCGCCAGGGCTACTGCGCCACCGCCCGCCGCCACACCGACAACGCCCGCGCCGCCTACATCGCCAAGCTGCGCGCCACCGTACGGCAGTACGCCAAGAACCTGAAAGCACTCGGCGAACTCGCCAACGTCAGCGTCGACTGCCCCACCCCACACCTTGACAACGACGATCTGTCGCTGGCCCAGGCCGGCCTGGAAGTCCGCTTCGACTTCGACCGCAAGGGCGCCGTCGGCCTCAACGACGGCGAAGCCTCCGGCGGCCAGCAGGTGATGAAATCGCTGATCCTGCTGATCGGTCTGCTGATGGACGAGGCCCGCCCTGGCGGCTTCGTCTTCATCGACGAACCTTTCGCCCACCTCGACATCGCCAACATCGACCGCGTCGGCACCTTCCTGCGCGCCACGCGGGCGCAATACCTGATCACCACGCCGGTCACGCACAACGCGAATGTGTTCGCGCCTGCGCAGCTGACGCTGGTGACGCGCAAGAAGCAGCCAGGGGATGATTGGGCACCGGCGATCGGGGTACTGCAGCGAGCGCTCACCTAATAATCTGAACCAGATTGCCGGTTCAAACGGATTTTGCACGCCGGCACCTCCGTCCCCGCACCAGCAGCATCTTGCTAGAATTATTTTAAAAACACAGTACTCCCGCCAAATGACCATTCTTAATTCTTCGGCCCCATTGGGCGAGGTCTCTGGCGCCTTTCTACTCGGAATGCTCGATTCATTCTCGAAAACTCACGTCATCGAGTCGGAACAGATTGATTTTCCAGTAGAGAACTTGTTGGCAGATGCGTGGTATCCCTACGACTACCTGATCAAGCTGAATACACTTATCGAGGAGTCAACACCTGCCGCCAGCAGTATTCTGTTCTGGGCAGGAGTGAAATTCATCGAGTTATGGTACCAGCATGGCCCCGGCAAAGAGATGGTTACCAGCAGCCTGGACTGGGTCTACTGCAACGACAAGGGCGGCGGTTACAGTTCAGTGGTCAGGGGCGCCCAGGTTGGCTGGTGCAGAAACATTGTCACCAACGTACAACAAGGTTTCGCGCTGGTTGAAAACGTGATGCCGATATCAGCCTCATACCTTCGTGGAATATTTTTCGGCGGATTCTGCCTGTTCGACGACATGGCTTATTACAACACCGAAATTGAAAGCGTCAGCAACGACCCAAAGCTTCCATTCCAGCGCACCGTCGTCAAACTGATCTTCAAGACAGCCAATGGATCGATCCCAAAATCCAGAATTGCCTCTTTCGGCATACCTGATAATGAAGCCTCAGTACAGACAAGAGAGGAAGCCGACGATCTGCTGTGGCGATACCGGCACCAGTTAAACCTGTCCAAACTACGCGATGAATACAATGCCGGCATCCTCGACTTGGCGAACAGCGCTTTCAACAATCTGCAAGCATTAAAGGAAGAGCTTGCCACGGCCAACGTTGCATTGGCCCTGGAAGCAACAACCGACCCGCTGACCGGACTGAACAACAGACGTTACTTTGACAGAGAAATCACCAGAACATTGAATTCGGCAAGACGCAATCAGCATTCCGTCTGCGTCATGATGTTCGATATTGACTACTTCAAACAGTACAATGACCATTACGGCCATCTCCTGGGCGACTCCGCCATCAAAGCGGTCGCAGAATGCATCAAGGCCAGCGTATCGCGGGAAAGCGATCTTGTCGCACGCCTTGGCGGGGAGGAGTTTATTGCCGTAATAACAAATTCGGATGAAGCAGGCTCCCGGAAAATCGCCAGAAGAATATCGGAAGCAATAGAAGCAAAGCGAATTCCCCATGACAAATCGGGAATCTCTCCATACCTCACTGTCAGTGTTGGTTCCGTCATGCTTGAGGATCATGCGGCTCCCGCTGACGTACTGCTGCGATTGGCCGATGATGCGCTGTATGAAGCAAAGAAGCTGGGGCGAAACCGCCATGTTCACACCCGGTTCATTCCTGCCTGAGCCTGCTCCCCGGCTGCAGGAGGATGCTTTACCGAAAAACTGGCTGCAAGCCGCCGAGTTGTCACATTGGGCGCCATGGTGAAACAATGAATGTAGTCATAAGCCTGGAAGATGCAATCGGGCAGGATGAAGTCATCGAGCTTTATCGCGCCAACGGCTGGTCCTCGGCAGACAAGCCGACCGAACTGATGGCCGCATTGAGGGGATCCCACTCGCTGGCCACGGCCAGGGCTGGAGGTCGGCTGCTTGGTCTTGCGAACGCAATATCGGATGGGCATCTCGTGGTTTACTTCCCGCACATGCTGGTTCATCCGGCTTCTCAACGGCAGGGAATTGGCCGCTTGATGATGAGAGCCATGCTGGAACGCTATCGCCTTTTCCATCAGCTCATGTTGACTGCAGACGGAGACGCTGTGCAGTTCTACGAAACGATGGGGTTTGCCCGCGCGGGGCGAACGGTGCCGATGTGGATATATGCGGGAACGGAGCACTAGCGTCCATCATCGTCGACATTCAGAACGACTGCTTGACATCGCAAATCGTACGACCTACGGTCAAAGCTGCAGTCGCTGATGCTGGAACTGGGACAACACTACGCGGCCGGAGGGGGAACATGGAATTTCGTATCTATGATCACGTTTACGGCCCGGACAACATCATTGACGAGCTTCGTCAAATGCTGCGGAGTAATAACGACGGTGCAAAACGCGCCGCCGCAAGGTTCTTCGTTGCCATGACCCAAATGGAGCGCGATGACCGCCTATACGGCAACACCGTGCCCTACAACCTGATCAATGGATTATCGTTCACGCCCCGCGCTGCGCTCTGGGTTCGTTCGTCAGAGGGGCATCACCTGTACTTCACCTTCATTGCGCGCCCCACGGCACCTCAAGGTGAAGCGAGAATGCTTCTGGTCGCTGCAGATGTATCGCCGAGTGCCGTAAGCGCTGACACATCAGCCAAACGGCACAACGCAATGCCGTGAGGCGCAAACATCAAGGAAGGACGCTCCCATGTCACGACCTCTCCACCCTGCCTCTCCCCTCGCCCAGCTGGAAGCCGAAATCGTTGCGGCAGCTGAACGGGATCCTGTCATTGCGCATGCGCTGCAGGAAGAGCGCGCTGCTCTCTCGGTTGCTGCGGCAGTATCGGAGGTTCTGGAGAGTCGCAATATGGCTCACGAACATGTCGCAAAGCTGGCAGGGATTTCCCTGGACGAACTCGACAGCATATTGTCAGGGACAACCTCGGGAGCTACATCCATCGCCACGCTAGCGAAGATTGCTGCAGCAGTTGGCTATCGTTTCGGATTCAACTTCGTCCCCAAGGAAGTATCGGCGCGCGACTACGCTCAATATGCTGCAGGCCCCGAGAATCTATCGAGGTCGTCGAACTCGGAACTACTGATTCCCGGCAACCGCAACCTCCATGGACAACCCGTCAAATCACGATTCGGCCCGCTCCAGGCGACGGCTTGGCTGGACATGTGCAGCCTTGTCAGCAGGGATTGTCGTGTCCTGTCTGGCTCTGACAACAGTCCCCCCTGCCCAGCAGGGTAATTTTCTCGCTTTCCTGGGGTCCCTCATATTGGTGATACCTCCGGCCCGGCAGATGATGGACAATTTTCCTTTTTCCTCAGCTGCAAAGGCCAAGCCAAAAAAGCAGACTTTGAAGAGTATCCAGGTTCTAATCAGCGAAACACAAGTCCAGAATTTCGTGAGATTTTCGTGGTTCGATGCAATCGCCTACATCGTCGGCGCCTTGCTTCTGGCTTCGGGGTTTCTTGTCCAGGTATTTGATTGGCACATACCATGAACGTCACAATCACTTTCCGAACGCACTGTAACAAGCAAGCCCTGCACCATTCTCTCAGTGCAGTCCGGGTCCTGCTCGACCGGGCGCCAGGGCAGGCGGCACAGCTGGCCCGAATATCGAGGATCTTAATGAAATGACAGCATATGTTATTGGCCACATCACGGTGAAAGACCCGGACAAATGGGCTGAATACAGAAGCCAGGTACCGGAAACGCTCACGCCCTGGGGAGCCGAACTCGTGCTTCGCGGACATCAGGCAGAAGTACTCAGTGGACAGCACAGGCATACGGATACAGTCGTCATATGCTTCCCAGACTCGAAGGCCATTGCCGAATGGTACAATTCAGGCGCATATCAGGCACTCGTCCCTCTGCGCACTCAGGCGGCGGACATCGATCTGATCAGTTATGAGTCGGCGTAATGCAGACCACTCCGAGCTCCGAGGAGACACTCACATGACCCGAGTTATCGCATGGACTTTGGCTGCCATCTCCGCACTCGTCGTTCCACTGGCGGCAGCTCCATTCACTGCTGCGGTGTTCCTGGTCGCTCCCCTCCTGCTCCTGGCGGCTGTCACGGCCTGGAAAGGCCAGATGCTGCCCAGCGCAATCGTCGCCATCCTTTGCGCTACCGCACTTGCCGTCAGCCCCATCCGGCTGTTCGAGCTGATCGGCCTCCCCATCTTCTTGTCACTGGTTGTGCTGGGTTTCGTCGCGGTTGCCGCGAGCGTCATCGTGCGCAAACCCTGGCGGCCAGCAACCTGACGATCGGGCCGGACGGGATAAGGGTGCCGCCGATGCCCGTCCAGCATGCGCTGAAGCCGGATTCGGGTACGTTCAAACCTTAAGGCCGCTTTTGCACGACACCTACATGCCGAAACGACAAGAAACCAGCACGGCTCTCAGCTACCCCTGGCTTTACGACACCGTACGCAAGCGTTTTGAATCGGATGAGGCCATGGAGGCCTTTCTGCCCAAGGCATTCACTTCCGGAGAATTGAAGCGCAAGGGTGATGACCGCTACCTCTCGGCCATGAGCCAGAGGGTATTCCAGGCCGGGATACAGCATTCGGTGGTCGACGCCAAGTGGCCTGCCTTCGAAGAAGCCTTCGACGGTTTTGCACCCGAGCAGATGGTACTGCTCGGCCCCGAGCAGATCGAAGCCCATATGAAGAACGAGCGGATCATCCGCGACCGCACCAAGCTGCAGAGCATTCCGAAGAACGCCCGCTTCATCCTGGATATCCGCCAGGAGCAGGACATGAGTTTCGGTGAATTCATCGCCGACTGGCCAAGTTCCGACATCATCGGCTTGTGGCGCTTGCTGGCCAAGCGCGGTTCCCGCCTGGGCGGACGCTCCGCCGCCGGCTTCCTGCGCCTGGTCGGAAAGGATACGTTCCTCCTGACCAGCGACGTGGTTGCCCGCCTGGCCGCCGCCGGCATCATCGACCACGAGCCCAGCAGCCAGCGCGACCTGCAGATCGTGCAGGATGCCTTCAACACGCTGCAGCAAGACTCCGGCAGGCAGTTGTGCCAACTGTCCGCCATGCTGTCGCTGAGCATCAATCCGCAGTTCTGATCCAGCATGCCGAACAGCTGCGTCCGCCGGGCGCGACGGCCGTCGAGCCGCAAGGGAGAATCGGTGGCAATCCGGATATTCGCGGTTCTGCTATCCGCATTTGCTCTGATCTCTTTCTCGCATGCCCAGGGAGACGTGCAGGAGCGAGCCGACTGGGCAAGGTTCTTCAATGACTTTCAGGCCAAAGGCACGATCGTTGTACTGGACGAGCGCCCGGCCGCTCCCGCCTTGACAGTCTTCGACCGAGCCAGGTCGGAGAAGCGCTATTCACCGGCCTCTACCTTCAAGATCCCCCATACGCTTTTCGCGCTCGACGCAGGCGCCGTCCGCGACGAATTTCAGGTTTTTCGCTGGGATGGTATCGAGCGGAGCTTCGCTGCCCACAACCAGGATCAGGACTTGCGGTCCGCGATGCGGAACTCCGCCGTCTGGGTCTATGAACTGTTTGCGGAGGAAATCGGTGAGAGCCGCGCCAGGCGCTATCTCGGGCAGATCGGCTATGGCAACGCCAGGCCCTCGACGAAGGAGGGCAACTACTGGATAGATGGAGAGCTTGCGATCTCGGCACAGGAGCAGGTCGCTTTTCTCAGGAAACTCTATCGAAACGAGCAGCCCTTCCAGGTGGAGCACCAGCGCCTGGTCAAGGACCTCATGATCGTGGAAGCCGGCCGCAACTGGATACTGCGTGCGAAGACGGGCTGGGAAGGCCGCATCGGCTGGTGGGTCGGCTGGGTCGAGTGGCCAGGCGGTCCGGTCTTCTTCGCGCTGAACATCGATACGCCAAACAGAATGGACGATCTCTATAAGAGAGAGGCGATCGGGCGCTCCATACTCCGCTCCATCGAGGCCTTGCCGCCCGAGCCGGCGAGCAGCCCGGGCGCTGGACGATAAGGCTGCTTCGAACATTTTCGCCACAACACGGATAAGGACGACTCCCATGTCAGCCACGGAAACTGAGACCGGATGGGAAGTTTTCTATCGCGCCAATCAGGGTCGTGCGGCCTCGCCGCTCCTCCGTCGCGCGCTCGGTACCGAACTCATCCCCCATGGCAACGGCCACGCCATCGATCTTGGTTGCGGCGCCGGCATCGAGACCTCACTGTTACTGAACGCGCGCTGGCACGTACTGGCCATCGACAAGGAGCCGAAAGCCATCCGGCGTGTCGAAGCATTGGCAGCCAAGAGTTCCGGCGGCAACCTGCTTACCCTCGTCTCGCGCTTCGAGGATCTGGATGAACTGCCACCCGCTGCGCTCATCCACGCAGGGCTCAGCCTGCCGTTCTGTGCCCCTGCGAGCTTTCCGTCCCTCTGGACCTCGATCGTCGCGGCACTCGAACCCGGCGGCGGGGTATTCGTCGGCCATCTCTTTGGCAACAGACATGATTGGGCTGAACACACCGAAATGAGCTTTCATGACAAGGAAGATGTCGAAGCCTTGTGCAAAGACTTGACGGTCGAACTGCTGCGCGAAGCCGAGGGCGATGGCGGGCATGTGCCTCACCATTGGCATCGCTTCGATCTCATCGTCAGAAAACCGTAGCAACAAGGCCCGAGCGGTCTTCACGTACGCCCTCGAACCAGGCAAGCATTTCATCACGCGACTCGACACAGGCACCACACCCATGCTCGATATCTCCATCCCGAAAATCGAAAACAAATGGTGGATGCAAGGCATAACGTTCTACCTTGCATTCATGCTTTCCCACTGGCTGACGAGGTCGGTCGGTTTCGACGTACTTGAAGGATCTTTCGAGGCGAGCCAGATCCTGGTCTTCCTGCTGTGCTTCGCTTCCATCCAGAAAGTGATCCGAACCGTGATCTTCCTGATCGTTCTGGTGGTCAAGCCCTCACTCGTCAGTAAAGCCTGATCATAAGTGGTGGGCTCGGGCAATTTGTGACTATCAAAACCATGTATGACATAATGGACTCGATCGCTCTTGATATTTTCTCAATAGGCATGAAAATTGCTTATATAAAATACTCCGACACAATAGAGACTCCATCATGCTGGCAAATTTAGCCTCGACGATAGGCGCCGCCCTCTCTCTATATCAGGCGCAGTCAGCGCAGACAAAGACGATCTCTAGCTCCTCGGCAAGTTCTGCCTCGCCGGCAAGTTCTGCCGGAGAGACTACAGAAACTTCAACGCATGTCACACTTTCCCAAACGGCACGCCATCTTGCTGCGCAGCACGCTTCTGGCCCAACCCCAGAATCCAGAGCAGCTTCTCTCAAGAATGCAGAAGCTAATCCAAGTGATGCCATGAAAACAGCCAGTGACTTTGTTCATGCTGACACTTATTCGCAGCAAGGTCCTTTAGTCAACATATCGTCTTACCCGATAATTAGATATACATATACGGGAGAGGTAGTTACGGATAGTAATCTAGCTTCATTCAAAGCGGAGGCCGCTAAAGTCAACGAGGGCATGAAGAGAATCTTTGAGGAGGGGAAATCAAATGGAGCGTCTGGCGCACAGATACTCGAGAAGATGTATTCCTATCTTGACTCTCAATCTGACGATTACCTCAATATACGTGGCTGGGTCAGGTTCGGATCAAGCGGGTGAGGTTTCGCTTCCATCCAGAAAGTGATCCGAACCCTGATCTTCCTCGTCATCCTGATGATCAAGCCATCCCTGGCGAGCAAAACCTGACGCACCACCTTCGTATGATTCTGCTACTGGCTCTCGCCCTCGCGTCCACCCCCGTCGTACTGGTGTTCGGCTATCTCTGGGCAAGCTCGCCCTCCGAAAATGAAAAAACTGCCCGTTACAAAGCGACGACTCTCGTTTCAGCGGCATGGCTGCTGGCCTTTCTGTTTTCCTGGTTTCTGGGCGTTCCAGCTGGTAGATATGGTTTTTTAGTCATTCTCGGGGTTCCGCTCTTTCTGACTTACCATTATTTCTTCCCTCGCAAGCAGAGATAACCACCCGATCATTCTTGACGCAGAGCCCGGTTTTGTACTTCGCAACATAAAAATATTGCCATTCCATGCCTATTCTGATCTTCATCGGCCTGATGCTCGCGCTGCTGGCATTCATCGCCTGGGACCGCCATCGTCTGACGGTTTCAAAAATCACGCCCGGAAAACAAGCCCCTTATTCCGATCCGAAATTTCTCGGTATCCTTGGCGTGAGTCTGATGATGGCGATCATGGCGGCGGCCCAATGGTTCCAGCCTTCGCTACCGCCATTCAGCGGAAAGTTTTCCTATATATACAGCGTCATGCACTCGCTCATGGGCACTCACGGGCCAGCCTGGCTCTTTTCCGGACTCGCGCTGCTCTTCGCCACTCAGGCCTTTGCGCTTGTCCAGGCTCGATCGCGCGAACAAAAAGGCTGAAGAATCCGGTTTTCGTCAGCCAACAACCAAGGAGATTGCCATGAAGGGCTCATGTCTGTGCGGCGCCATCGAAGTCGAAGCCGAGGATCGCACTGAAGTGGGGCTGTGCCACTGCTCCATGTGCAGACGCTGGTCGGGCGGGCCGATGTTCGCGGTCCACTGCGGAGCAGGCGTGCGCTTCAGTGGTAATACACCCTCCACGTATCGCTCATCCGACTGGGCCGAGCGCGGCTTCTGCTCCACATGCGGAACACATCTGTTCTACCACCTGCTGCCGAGCAACGAGTACATCCTTCCAGCCGGGCTTTTCCAGGACACTCAATTCCGGCTCACCAATGAAATCTTCATCGACGAGAAGCCACCGTTCTACGACTTCAGGAACGAGACGCACAAGCTCACCGGCCAGCAGGTATTCGAGCAGTTGGCGCCTGATGGCGACGCGGCATGAAACCCGCTTCGTGAGGCCCATCCCGATGCACGCCACGCAGGATCGTGCATCCAGCTATTCCCTCGTCTTGCCGACCACGCCCAGCCCGATATCCCATGAATGACTCCGACCTGATTCTCATGCGCCCCATCGGCCGGGTACTCAGCCCCTTCACGTCGAAGGAAGGCGTTCCGATCCAGACTGCCGGCGCACCGGAGGTGAAGGGAGAAATCGAAGTCTTTGCCGAATTCGCCGCCGGGCTGAAGGATCTGGCTGACTTCGAATACATCATCCTGCTCACCCGCCTCCATCTGGGAACGGACGAGCCGCTGGAGGTGGTGCCCTTCCTCGACGATGCCAGCCACGGCGTGTTCGCGACGCGCTCGCCCAGCCGCCCGAACCGGATCGGCCTGTCGATCGTGCGGCTCACTGGCGTCGATGGCACACGGCTGTCATTCGAGGGCAACGACATGGTCGATGGCACGCCGGTACTGGACATCAAGCCTTACTTGCCCGCATTCGACGTCCGCCACACCGAGCGTATCGGCTGGTTCGCCGGACGTCTGGGGCAGTTACCGGGCAGGCTGTCCGACGACCGCATGGGATAGAACAGCGACAAACAGTGCGGCCGGCGAGGTGCGGCCGGCGAACGACGGCCAGCCCCGTAACCGGAGCCGGCCGCGCCTTTCACATCAGAAAATGCTCAACGGCATTTCCGCCACCAGGCGGATCTGATCCACGCTCAGTTCGCCCTGCGCCTTGTTCGGGCGATGAACGCTGTAGCGCAGTTGCAGGGCCAGACCCTTGGCCTTGCCTTCCTGCACCGTGTAGCGAACGATCATGTCGCGTTCCCAGTGCTTGCCACCCGAGCCCGGCGCACCGAGGAAGCTGGTGTAGACGCTGTTCATGCGACGGTAATCGATGTCTGAACCGCGCGTGTAGGCCACGCCTGCCGTCAGGCCCGGCGTGACCATCTGGCCGAGATCGACGTCGTACTTCAGTTGCCACGATGCTTCGTTCGGCGCATTGAAGTCGGAGATCTGCATGGCGTTTTCCAGCCAGATCGAGCCGCGGTTGACGTAATCGAACGGCGTGTCGCCATCCACCTTCTGATAGCCCAGCCCCAGCTTGTGCACGCCGAAGGCATAAGTGCTCATCAGGCTCCAGGTGGTGTTGTCCACCTTGCCGGCCTTGGCCTTGCCAGTGTCGGTGTTGCGGTACAGGTTCAGGCTGAACGACAGCGACTGCTTGTCGGCCAGCGCCATCTTGTAGAAGCCGCCCAGATAGGCGGTGTTCCACACGTCCTCATAGCGGCCGTAGTAGCCGGAGACGCTCAGCCCCGCGACCGGCGTGGTCCAGTTGCCACCGGCGAAGGTGAAGGAATTGCCGTTGACGCCCGAGTAGTTGGCCAGCAGTTCGCCGCCGTTCTTGCGCGAATTGCGGTCGGCCCACTGGGTGAAGCGACCGGCCTGCAGCGACAGGTTCTTGATCTCGTTGCTGCTCAGCAGCCAGCCGCGGTTGGTTTCGGGCAGCAAGCGGGTATCCGACGAGTGGAAGATCGGATTCTTGGTGCGCATTTCACCGTACTTCAGTTCGGTATTGGAGAAGCGCACTTTCACCACCGCGCCGGCGCGGCCGAAGGCATCCTTCAGGTCGTCGTCGTCCCGCGCGAGATAGCGTGGGTTGCTGCGCACGGTGTCCGGGTCGGCGCCCAGGTTCAGCCCGCCATAGGCATGCGCATCGACGCCGAAGCCGACCGTACCCTGCGTGTAGCCCGATTCGAAGTTGAGCATCAGGCCATAGCCGATTTCCTCGGCCTTGTCCGAGCGCGGCCCCTTCACCACGCGCGTGGTGTCGCCGTGCTGATAATTCAGCCGCTCGTACAGCAGGCGGTTCTGCATCTTCAGCGTTGCGCCTTCGACGAGGCCCTTGGCATCGTCCTGAGCACCCGCGTGGGCCGGGAGGGAGGCCGCCATCGCAGCGGCCAGCGCGCACAGCGCCAGCGGGATATTCCTGTTCTTCATGGCTTTCACTTCGCAGCCTCCATCAAGCCGATGAGCTCGTCGGCACGGTTGGCATTGGTCATCATGCGCCCACGCAGGCCCTGCACCGACTTCACGGCTGCGGGAATCTGCGATTGCATCTCCTCGCCTTCGCCGACCTGGATGGCGCCGATCATCGCCATCATCATGTGCGGCGGGCAGACATAGAAATACACGCCGGCCTTGTCGAAGGTGACGCTGTATTCCTCGTCTTCCTTGCTGGTGAATTTCTTGACGCCGGCAGGCGCGGTCATCAGCTTGACGAAATGGGTCTTGTGCGTCGGCTTGAAGGTGACGGTATCGCCCGGCTGAACCGTGAGGTACATGGGCTTGAAGGCCATCGTGGCACCGGCATCGTCGATGTCGAGCATTTCCACGACGTGATCGGCCCCCCAGGCTTGGGGGGCCAGGGTCGTAGCTGCGATGCAGGCTAGGGCAGCCATCCAGTTTCTAGTTTTCATGGTTGATGAGTCGAGTGGGTTAAACAAGGGAAAACGGTCTCGAGGCGCAGATCAGGCGGGCTGATACGCAGCTTCCATGGACGCAGCTTCCATGGCCCTGCCGGCAGTACCGCCGGAGGCGCCGCGCAGCGGCGTGACGCGCGGCAGGCCGTCGCAGCCGGTGACGACGTCGGTGCGGATGCCGTAGATGCGCTCCAGGAAGCCGACGCTCATCACTTCGTTCGGCGCGCCTTGCGCCTGAACGCCGCGCTCGGCGATGACGATGGCCTCATCCGCGTACTGCGCCACCAGGTTCAGGTCGTGCAGCACGGTCAGGGTGATGCAGTTGCGCTGGCGCGTCTGCTCCAGCAGGATGTCGAGCAACTGCACCTGGTGCTTCAGGTCCAGCGCGCTGACCGGCTCGTCGAGCAGCATCAGCGGGCTTTGCCGCATCAGCAACTGGGCGAACAGCACCATCTGGCGCTGTCCGCCGCTGAGGCGGGCGACCGAACGGTTGGCCAGATGCAGCAGGCCGACGGTCTGCAGGGCGGTCAGCGCCTGTTGCAGCAGTTCGTCGCTGATGTGCATGCCGAGGTTGGTCAGGCGTCCGAGCAGCACCACTTCCACCGCGCTCAGATCCACGTCCAGGTTGATGTCCTGCGGCATGTAGGCCATTTCGGCCTGCCACTGCGTCAGGCGGGAATGGTCTTTCTGCACATCGCCGTAACGCACCTGCCCCCTCACTTGCTGCAACTGTCCCGTGACCATCTTCAGCAGGGTGGACTTGCCAGCGCCGTTGGGACCGATGATGGCGTACAGCCGCCCGGGATGCAGTTGCAGGGAAATGCCTTCGAGGATGGTGTCCTTGCCCCGCATCACGGTGGCGTCGGTGATATCAAGCATGTTTGCGCAGGCTCTGCAGGATCAAGATGAAGAAGAACGGCACGCCGATCAGCGCGGTGACGATGCCGATCGGGAAGATCGCACCCGGCAGGATGGTCTTGGACAGCACCGACGAAGCCGACAGCAGGCAGGCGCCGCACAGCATCGACAGCGGAACGTAGTAGCGCTGGTCCTCGCCCACCAGCATGCGGGCGATGTGCGGCGCCACCAGGCCGATGAAGCCAATCACGCCGACGAAGCCGATCGCCGTGGCGGTGATCAGCGACACCAGCCCCAGCGTCTTCAGCCGCAGCCAGCGCACGTTCACGCCCAGGCTCGCGGCACGCTCCTCGCCCATGCGCAGCGCGGTGAGCTTCCAGGAATCGCGCATCAGCAGCACGGTGCAGAACGCCAGCACCCCGGCCACGCAGGCCACGCTGTACCAGTGGCTCTTGAGCAGGCTGCCGAACAGCCAGAACGTGATCTGCTGGCTCAGTTCCGGCGAGGCCATGTATTGCAGCAGGCTCAGCATCGCCTGGAACAGGAACAGCAGCGAAATGCCCGCCAGCACCAGCACGTAGGTGCTGATGCCTCTCACCGAGGCCAGCACGAACAGCAGCCCCGCAGCGAGCATGCAGAAGACGAAACCGCCCAGCGGCACGGCGACCAGGTGCGGCAGGCCGAAGCCGTCGAAATACAGTGTCAGCGCCGCGCCGAAACCTGACGCCGCCGCCAGGCCCAGGGTGTAGGGGCTGGCCATCGGATTGTTCAGCAAAGTCTGCATCTCGGCACCACCCAGCGCCAGCGACGCGCCAACGACCAGCGCCATCGCGGCGATCGGCAGCCGCATGTTCATGACGATCGCGCGGGTGGAACTGTCGGCCTCATCGAGGTTGAGCAGCGTCTGCACCACATCGACCAGGCCGATCATCGACGGTCCGGTGGCAATGTCCAGCACCAGGGTGAACAGACAGAGCACCGCGGACACGAGCAAAAAGCCGCCGCGGCGGCGTTCGCGGCGGCGGTGTGTCAGCTGTGCCGACTCCAGTTGTGCGGAAAGTTGCATGGGAACTCCATGGCCGTCACGCAGGGCTTTCCCCTGCATGACGGCCAACCGTGCTTACTGCGCGTCCAGGTTGGTAGCGAAAGTGCCCTGCGGCACCACCGGCAGGTACTTCTTGTAGAAGTCGATGTAGTTCTGCTCGGGGTTCAGGTCGGCGAATACCGTGGGATACAACGCCTTGGCGATGTACTGCACCATCGTGTAGTCGGCCTGGGTACGCGATGCCCCCTGGTACAGCGCATGAAGGCGCCGGTTCTTGACCGCCGGCAGCGCATCCCAGCCAGGACGCTTGGTGTAGCCAGCCAGACGCTCGGCCGTTTCCTTGCGGTCCACACCCTGGCCGATGCGCATCGCGGTGGACGTCTTGGACAGGTTGCCGCCTTCCGTGCCGCTGATGAACACCACGTCCGGCATCGAGGCGATCACCTGCTCGGGGTTGATCGGCCCCCACCACTCGACGAAGGGCTTGGCGATGTTGACGCCGCCGGCCTGCTCGATCATGCCGCCCCACATGTTCTTGCCGTAGGTGAAGCCGACTTCGCCCGGACCCTTGTTGCCGAACTCGGCGTAAGCCTTGGGCTTGGGCAGGCCGGCCTTGGCCAGGCGCGCATTGATGTCGTCGATCGCGTCCTTGTAGTCCTTGCTGATCGCGGCGGCGCGCTTGGGCTGACCGGCAATCTCGCCGAACAGCTCGGTGCTCTTCAGATGGTTCTCCAGCTTCTGCGCGTTGTAGTCCACCACCACGATCGGAATGCCGGCTTCCTTGATCTGGTCGACGTCGCCGCCCAGACCCAGCACCTGCCATTCGGCCAGCACCAGCACGTCGGGCTTCAGCTCGATGACCTTCTCGACCGAGAAAGTCATGATCTCCACCTCACCCATGTCGGGCAATTGGTCGATGGCGGGCATGTGCCCGGTGTAGAGCTTCCAGCTCGCCGGCCGCCAGCCCTTCCACGCCTCCTTCGAGATACCAACCACCTTGGCCCAGCCCTGCTCGCCGGCCACGGCCATGTAGTCTTCGAAATAGAAGCCCAGCGCCACGCGCTTGGCGGGCAGGTCGAGTGTGACCTGCTGGCCGCTGATGTCGGTCAGGGTCTTGACCTCGGCATGAGCGGAAAATGCCGATGCACTGATGCAGGCAGAGACGAGCAGGCTTTTGACCAGGTGCTTGAGATTCATCATGAGTAATTTCCATGAACGGCGGGTTGAAGTCGGGCGGAGTCTATAGCAGCCCATTCCAGCCATCAATGAAAATGATAGTTAATCTCATCACCCAAACTTATTTGCCGATCAATTCACCATGGGTAGCCGGATCATCCTCATTTCATGATCGCCTCGCGCTCGATGATCGTGTTGAAGCGTTCGGCAGCCCGTTTCGGCAGGCTCGCCGGCAAGGTCTGCATCGGCAATTCCGGCTTGCCGACCTGGATCAGCATGACCATGCCCATGCCGATGTGCGGAATGCACTGCACGCCGTAGTAGCCGGGAACGTCCAGCTTCAGTTCGATTTCCTCGTCGATCTTACCTTTGAAGGGCGCCGCCCCTTCCGGCAGCATGCCGGGGATGGAAGCAGCGTTGTGGGTACGGTGGGCGGCAATGAACTTGACGGTGTCGCCCGGCGAGATGCGGACGAAGTCCGGCTCGTAGATCATCGCGCCGGCAGCGCCGCGGTTGAGCATCTTGATTTCATGGACTTCGGCCGCGGCAGTGGCGGGAAGCAGCGCGCACAGCGCAAACGCGCAGAACAGCTTATTGAGCATGAACGGTATTTCCTTGTCTGGATTTCGGGTTTGAAAGCTGGCGCAGGCGCAGCACGCGCGCGCCGTCCAGCGGATCGGTCAGCCAGTGGCCCTGTACGCCGAAGGTGGTCTGCAGGCGTTCGGGCGTCAGCACGTCGTGCGGCGCGCCGAGCGCGACCATCTTGCCGCGCTCCATCACTGCGAGGCGGTCGCAGCCGAGGGCCTGGTTGAGGTCGTGCAGCGCCGCGACCGTGGTCACCGGCAGGGTATGGACCAGCTTGAGCAACGAGAGCTGATGCTGGATGTCGAGATGGTTGGTCGGCTCGTCCAGCACCAGCACGGTCGGCTTCTGCGCCAGGGCGCGGGCGATATGCACACGCTGGCGCTCGCCGCCGGACAGGCTGTGCCAGACGCGGCTCTGCAGGTGCTCGATGGCGACGTCGCGCATCGCTTCGAGGACGATGCGCTCGTCTTCCTCGGTCCACGGCGCCAGCGCCGACAGCCAGGGCGTACGCCCCAGTTCGACCGCGTCGCGCACGTGGATGGCATCGCCCGTCTCGGCGTGCTGCTCGACCACCGCCAGCAGTTGGGCGACGTCGCGGCGGCGCATCCTGGCCAGCGGCTGGCCGAGCAGGCGCACCACGCCGCTGGCCGGCTTGTGGATGCCGGTCAGCAGCTTGATCAAGGTGGATTTGCCGGAACCGTTGGGGCCGACGATGCCGAGGTTCTCGCCCTCATGCACGCTGAAGCCGACGTCGCGCAACAGCCAGGCCTCCCCCACCGCATAGCTCAGGTTCTCGCACACCAGCACCGGCGGGCGGGCAGCCGACATGTCCATCAGCGGCGTCCTCCGCGGATCAGGATCAGCGCGAACACCGGCGCACCGACGAGCGCGGTGATGACGCCGATCGGCAGCACCTGGCCCTTGATCAGGGTGCGCGACAGCACGTCGGCGGCGATCAGGAACAGGGCCCCTGCCAGCGCGCTGAGCGGCACCAGGCGGGCATGGCGCACGCCCACCACCAGGCGCACCGCGTGCGGAATGACCAGCCCGACGAAACCGATCGAACCGACGATCGACACCATCACCGCCGTCACCAGCGCCGCACAGCCGATCAGCACCAGGCGCACCTGCCGCACCGGAATGCCGAGGCTGGCGGCCGAATCGGCACCGAAGGTGAAGGCGTCCAGCGACCGGCGATGCCAGATGCAGACCAGCAGGCCGACCAGCACCACCGGCACCGCCAGCGTGACCGAATGCCAGCGCACGCCGCTGAGGTTGCCCAGCAGCCAGAACATGATGCCGCGCGCCTGCTCGGCGCTCGCCGACTTGGTGATCAGGAAGGCGGTGAGCGCGTTGAACAGCTGCGAACCGGCGATGCCGGCGAGGATGATCTGGCCGCCGCCGGAACCGCCACGCGCCGAATGCGCCAGCATCGCCACCAGCAGGAAGGCGGCGATGGCACCGACGAAAGCGCCCATCGACAGCGAGATCGCGCCGGCGCCGATGCCGGCGAGCGTGACCAGCACCGCACCGGTCGACGCACCGGCCGAGATGCCCAGCAGATAGGGTTCGGCCAACGGGTTGCGCAGCAGCGACTGCAGGATCAGGCCCGAAATCGCCAGCCCCGCGCCACAGGCGGCGGCGACGATGGTGCGCGTCAGGCGGTAGTTCCAGACGATGCCCTCGTCGATCGGGTCGAGCACATAACCGGCCTCCCACAGCTTGTTCGCCAGCACCTGGCCGATCACCGGCAGGCTGATCGGCGTCTCGCCGATCGCCACGCCGGCGGCCACCGCCAGGCACAGCAGCGGAACAACCCACAGGCCGTGCCCGAAAACGGGCACGGCCAGGGAATGGCCGGAACGGCTCATCGCTTGATCCTGGCGGCTTCTTCGGCCAGTTGCTCGATGCCGGCGACCATGCGGGTGCTGGCCTGCATGGCGTCGGCGTCCATGATGACGATGCGGTTGTGCTTGACCGCTTCCATGTTGCGCGTCACCGGGTCGGACTTGAGGAATTCGAGCTTCTTCTCATGGTCGTCGGCCGGGAAGCGGCGGCGATCCATGCGCGCGATGATCAGGATGTCCGGATTGGCCTTGGCGATGGTTTCCCAGCCCACGGTCGGCCACTCCTCGTTGGACTCGATGACGTTGCGGATGCCCAGCACCGACAGCATGTAGTCGGAGACGCCCTTGCGGCCGGCAACGTAGGGATCGATCTCGAGATCGGCGCTGGAGAACCAGAACACCGCCGACAGCTTGTCAGCACCGTTCGCGCGCGCCTTTTCCTGGGCGGCGGCGACACGGGCCTTGTAGCTGTTCACCAGTTCCTCGCCACGCGCCTGCACGTCGAAAATCTGCGCGAGCTGCTGCACGCCCTTGTACACGCTGGCGATGTCGAAGGCTTCCAGGCGGGTGCCGTCGGCGCCGACCAGGTTGTCCTTGCCTTCGCAGTCGGACGGCAGGATGTAGGTCGGGATGTTCACTTCATGGAACTGCTCGCGGGTGCCGACCACGCCCTGCGGGCCGACCATCCACTCGAACTGCACGGCGACCAGCTCGGGGCGCTTGCCGATCACGGCCTCGAAGCTCGGGTCGTTGTCGGCCAGGCGCTCGACCTTGGCGTTCTGCTCGGCGTATTCCGGCGACACCGAATTGAACCACAGCGAGGTGCCGGCCAGCTTGCCGCCCAGGCCCAGTGCGTAGAAGGCCTCGGTACCGCCCTGGCCGATGGTCACGGCCTTGGTCGGCGCCTTGGCGAACTTCAGCTGCTGGCCGCAGTTCTCGATGGTGAGCGGATACTGGGTCGGCGCGGCGAAGGCGGCAGTCGCCAGGCCGAGGCTGGCAAACAGGACGGCAAGGCGGGAAACTTTGAGGCTGGGCAGTGCCATGGATGCGATCTCCAATTGGGCGTACACATGGCGGTGTGCAGCATGGAAAGCACATCCCGGACGAGATTGGGCCGAAGCCGCAGCGGGACTGCCCTTCCCGGACACCCCGCCGGTCTATGGTGAACGATGCGGCCGGCAGGTCTCCTGACTCGCGCTTCACCGCCTCGCTCCAGCCTTCCCGGGGGGATCCCAGTGGCATCGTGGAGCAGGCTCGGCGCCTACAGTTGCGGGGGCAGTTCCGTTTGGGGGCCGTGCAGCCCCTGCGGATTCCCAATTATTTCCTTGCGGAAACCGGTGCGGCGGGATTATAGCCCGAGCATTTGGCGCATTGCACCATCGTCATGCGCTGCACTGGCATCATGCCGGACGGGGCAGCGCACCGCGGGCAAAGGCGAAAAACAGCATGCTCAGGGCAGGAAAGGCCGCCGCCACGCTCCAGGCCAGCACGCCGGCGCCCGGCTCGGCCGGCGTCCCGGTGAACAGCTTGCCCAGCAGCATGTTGCCGAACAGCACCATCAGACCGCCGGCCGAGGCCAACGCACCGTAATGCACCGGCAGCAGGCGCTGGCGGGCGAAAACCGGCACCAGCGACATCGCCACCGGCACCGCGCACATCTGGCCGGCCGTCAGCAATACCACCGTCAGCGCCGCCGGCAGCAATCGCCAGATGCCGGTCAGCGGCGGGATCGCCGACCACAGCGCCAGATTGACGAAGGCCGCTGCCAGCAGACCGAAACCCAGCACCAGCGGCAGGCGCGGCGGCAGGCGCCTGCACAAGGCTGCCAGCGGCATCTGGCAGCCCACTACCAGCACCGAGGCCAGCGCAAACAGCCAGGCCATGTCGCGCGCGCTGCCGTGCGAACGCGCCATCTCCACCGGCAGGCCCAGGTACATCTGGTTGTAGCTCAGCAGGTAGCTGCTGTAGAACAGCATGAACAGCAGGAAAGGGCGATTGGCGAACAGTTCGCGCCAGCCCCAGCCGCCCGCCCCCGGTGCGGCCGGCCTCAGCGCCGGCAGCCGCGACCACAGCACCAGCAGCGCCAGCAGGAACACGCCCGCACTCACCAGTGCCATCGACATGAAGCCGATGTCGAACAGCAGGCTGCCGAGCAGCGGCCCGGCCACCGCGCCCACTTCGCCATACACCGCGAACTGGGCGAAGATGTTGCGCTCCTTGCCATCCGGCTGGGCGTCGATGCGTGCAGCAAGCGCCTCCATGCAGGGCGAGAACAGTGCACCGCCGATGCCGGTGAGGCAGGCGCCGAGCAGCATCATCGCCGCCGAGTCGGCTGCGGCGAAGCACAGGTAGCCGGCGATGCGCACCACGCAGCCGCACAGGATCAGCGTGCGGCAGCCATAGCGCTCGGCCAGCGTGCCGCCGATGAAGAACATGCCCTGCTGCGAGAAGGTCCGCACCCCCAGCACCAGCCCCACCATCCAGCCTGCCAGCGCCAGGTTCTGGCTCATGTGCAAAGCCAGGAACGGGACGATGGCATAGAAGCCGATGTTGAAGACCAGTTGGGTGGAAAGCAGCAGGCGGCGCGACGGCAGGTCGCCATCGGCGACGCTGGAGGGGGTTTGAGTCATGTGGAATGCGCGGAAGAGCGATTGCGCGGGCTTATAGCACACCCCGAGTGCGCCCAGCGTGCAAAATGCAGGCCTGACATCCTGACGAGCCCCAGCGCCTTCGCCGTGACCAGCCTCATCGACTTCACCGATCCCCGTGACAGCAGCGCGCCGCGCCTGCGCCATGCCTTCGGCCAGCCTCGCGCGATACTGGCCGCGCACAGCCTTGACAAGGTGCGTCCGCTGCTCGATGCGGTCGAGGCCGCTGCCCGCGCCGGCGCGTGGGCGCTGGGTTATCTGCGCTACGAAGCCGCGCCCGCGTTCGATGCGGCGCTGAGCGCGCATGCAGCGGACGGGCCGCTGGCCTGGTTCGCCATCCACGACGCCCCGCTGCCCTGGAACGGCGAACCGGAGGGCGGTGCAGCAGTGGTCGATTGGCACACCCTGCCCGAGCGCACCGCCTTCGATGCAGCCCACTCCCGCATCCAGCAGGCGATCGCCGACGGCGTGCTCTATCAGGTCAACCACACGGCGCAGCTGCGCGGACGGCTGGCGGGCGACGGCCGCGCCCTGTTCGCCGCGCTGCGGCGGGCGCAGCCGGGCGGCTATGCGGCCCACATCGACTGCGGCGGCAGCGACGAGGATCGCGTGCAGGTGCTGTCCGTCTCGCCCGAACTGTTCTTCGACTGGCGCGGGGACGAAATCCTCACGCGGCCGATGAAAGGCACGGCCCCGCGCGGCGCCACACCCGACGAAGACGCCGCGCTTGCCGCAGGGCTGCGCGCCAGCCCCAAGGAGCGCGCCGAGAACGTCATGATCGTGGACCTGCTGCGCAACGACCTCTCGCGCATCGCCGAGCCGCACAGCGTGCGCGTGCCCGCGCTGTTCCACACCCAGGCCCTGCCCACGGTGTGGCAGATGACTTCCGACGTGGTGGCGCGCACCCGGACCGGCACGCGGCTCGCCGACGTGTTCGCCGCGCTGTTTCCCTGCGGTTCGGTCACCGGCGCCCCCAAGGTGGAGGCGATGCACATGATCCGCGCCCTCGAAGACGGGCCGCGCGGCGTCTACTGCGGCGCCGTCGGCGTGGTGCGTCCCCACGTTTCGCCCGACGGCCGGCACGGCATCGCCGCCACCTTCAACGTGCCGATCCGCAGCATCGAACTGAAAGGCAGCGACGCCCGCTGCGGCATCGGCAGCGGCATCGTCTGGGGCGCCGGCGCCCGCGACGAATGGGCGGAATGGGCCGCCAAGCGCGCCTTCGTCGAACGCGCCAGCGCGCCCTTCGACTTGCTGGAAACCCTGGGCCTGCACGACGGCGAGCTGCGCCACCGCAGCGAGCACCTCGCCCGCATGCGGACCGCCGCCGCGCACTTCGGCCACCCCTGGGATGAATCGCGCATCGACGCCTGCCTCGACGAGTTCGTCCGCACGCACGGCCAGGGCGCCTGGCGCGTGCGCCTACTGCTGAATGCGCAGGGCGCACCCCGCGCCGAAGCCGCTGCTCTCGCGCCCACGCCGGAACCGGTACTGCTGGCGCTGGCCGACCGCCCCTTTCTCCAGGCGCACAGCGAATTCAGCCGCCACAAGACCACCCGCCGCGCGCACTACGCCGCCTTCGCGCCCGCAGCGGGCTCGGGCGTGTTCGACACCGTGCTCTACAACGAGGCCGGCGAGATCACCGAATCCACTTTCGGCAATCTCGCCATGCTGATCGACGGACGCTGGGTCACGCCGCCCCTCGCCTGCGGCCTGCTGCCCGGCGTCGGCCGCGCCGTCGCGCTGCACGAAGGCCGCGTGGTGGAGGCCGTGGTGCGCATGCAGGACCTGCCGCGCGTGCAGGCTTGGGCCTTCATCAACAGCCTGCGCGGCTGGCTAAAAGCCCAACTGGTAGGCCACAATCCGTTCTCTACGCAAGACAAGGACGCGCCCGCATGTTGACCCGCCTGGAAATCAACGGATTCAAGACCTTCGAGGACCTGGACATCAGTTTCAGCCCTTTCACGGTCATTCTGGGCAGCAATGCTGCAGGCAAGAGCAACCTCTTCGATGCCATCAAGCTGCTGTCGAACCTGGCGACCAAGGACGTCAATGAAGCACTCAAGGATATGCGGGGCGAACCGCTGGAATTGTTTCGCCAAACGACGAGCCAGGGACGCGTCAAACAGATTTACCTCGCTGCGGAAGTACTTGTAGATCCGCTTGTACGTGACCCCTGGGGAAGCGAAGTCAGACTGACACATACGCGCATGCGCTATGAAGTTACGCTGGAGCGGCGAGAACTGAAGAATGGCCTGGAACGGGTCCAGGTGGCAAAGGAAGCTGTCTATCCCGTCAAAAGCAAAGACGACCAATGGGCCAAGGCGCACAAGCCCAGCAAAGCGTTCAAGGATTCCTATCTGAAATACAGCCGGCAAAATCCATGGCTGACAACCGAAACGCTTCTGGAAGGATTGTCATTCAGCATTCACCAGGATGGAAAGCAGGGCCGCAACCGCCCGGCAAGTGCGGCTGAAGCGACGGTGCTCTACAGCATTACCAATGCGGAATTCCCTCACCTTTTCGCCTTGCGTGAGGAAATGCGCAACTGGCGCCTGCTTCAGCTCGATCCGGCATTACTGCGCAAACCTGTGCCAGCCACAGCCTCCGACGTACTCGATGTAGATGGTGCGAACCTGGCTGCCGTGCTGGCCCGGCTCAAGGCCGAAACTGCAACATCCGAGCGCCCCAATGGCGTCCTGAGCGACATTGCCGGCGAACTCAACAATCTGATCCCCGGCGTTCTGCAACTCGATGCCGGATTGCACGACGCCAGCCGCGAATACCGCATCGAATTGACCATGCGCGATGGTTTGCCCTACACGTCGCGGGTCATTTCCGACGGCACCCTGCGCGTGCTGGCCTTGCTGACGCTGCTCAACGATCCGCAGCACCGGGGGCTGATCTGCTTCGAGGAGCCCGAGAACGGCGTGCATCCAGGCAGGGTGCGGCAACTCGTACGCCGCCTGAATGACATGGTTTCAACTCCGGCAGATTTTGCTCCTGACGAAGGAGCGGCACCTCCGCTGTGTCAGTTGCTGCTGAACAGCCACTCGCCTGTCGTGCTCTCCGCCCTGCTGGAGCCGGATGAGAATGGCCAACCGCTGAACCCTGAGATACTGTTTGCCGATACGGCCACTGTGAGCGACCCGCAGCGAAAGGAGTTGCGGCGAAAAACCCGCTTGCGCCCCGTCGTCCGCCCCAACTCGCCCCAGGCCAGCTTATTCGAGGATATTCCTCAAGGCCATGTTTCTACCCTGGAAGTGAATAACGTTCTAGGCACAGTCAGTGCGGAAGGATAGGACATGCACTATCTGGGATTGGCACTGTATGCCGAAGGCCGTACCGACGATCGTTTCCTGGGACCCGTTTTGCGACGGCTGTGCGGAGAGGTCTGCGCAGCATCACCGTATCTCGTAGAGTTCAACGACGAAGTATTGATTCTGCCGGACGCACCCAGGTTGAAACACGCTCGCAGGGACGAGCGCATCGTCGGTGCAGCACGCCAAGCCAAGGGCGCATGGTCGATTCTTTTCGTGCATGCGGATGCCGATGGCGACGCCGTCAAGGCCCGGCATGAACGGGTACAACCGGCCCTTGATCGGCTGAGAACGGAATTCGATGAAAGCTGCCAGGGTGTCGCCGTCATTCCGGTGCAGGCGGTCGAAGCATGGATGTTATGTGACGGTGACGCATTACGGAAAGTGTTCGGCACCACACTGGACGACAGCTCCCTGGGTTTGCCCTCATCTTTCAGAGCGCTCGAAAGGCTGGCCGAGCCGAAGCAATGCCTGGAGGCCTCTTTCAGGGCCAGCCATGCTGGAGGACGCCGCAAGCGGCCACATGGCGTACACGAGCGTATGAGCGCTCTGGGCGAGCAAGTGGCGTTGAACTGCCTACGCCAACTGACTGCGTTTCAAAGCCTCGAAGCTGAGTTGAAGCAGGCGCTACGGGCTTTGCGCATACTCGAGGAAACCTAGCTTCGGTTCTCCATGCATAACCGAAATCGTGCTGCGCCTGCAGAGTCTGCAGCATTGGCTAGGGTACCGAACTGCCTCAGGCTTACACCCCCTGCCCGCGCTTCATCAGATAGACATCCATGATCCAGCCGTGGGCCTGGCGCAGCTTTGCGCGCGTACGCAGGATATCCGCAGCCACCTCACCGAGTGCCCCGGACAGCAAGGTCTGCTGCGGCATGCCGAGGTAGGCGCCCCACCAGATCCTCACGCCGTCCGGCTCGACCGCCTGGAAAGCGCCGCCGCTGTCGAGCATCACCACCACTGCATCCGCGCCGGCGGGCCAGCCGCCTTCGCGCAGCCGCCGGCCGGTGGTGATGAGAACCGGCGCGGCAAGGTCGTTGAGCGGAATGCAGTGCGCCGCGGTCAGCGCCTGCACCGCGGTGATGCCCGGCACCACCTGCACCCGGAGTGTTCCGCCGATACCTTCCAGCCGCGCGGCGATGCGCAGGCTGCTGTCGTAGAGCGAGGGGTCGCCCCACACCAGCAGCGCCACCTTGCCGGCGCCGCCGGGCAGATGGGCATCGATCTGCCGCCGCCACTCGGTTGCGATCGCATCGTGCCAGTCCGCCACCGCCGCCAGGTAGTCGCCATCGGCGGCACGCACCGGCAGGTCGAACTCGACGATGCGGGCATGGCCGTTCAGCAGCCGGGCGCAGATGTCGCGGCGCAGGTCGAGCAGTTCGGCCTTGTCCTCGCCCTTGCGCGGCAGCAGGATCAGGTCCGCCGCATCGAGCGTGCGGATTGCCGCCAGCGTCAGGTGCTCGGGGTTGCCGGTGCCGATGCCGACGAGGTGGAGTTCGAGCGCGTTGACCATGCCTCAGCTCCGCGCCGTGTCGATGCCGTCGATGCGGGCGGCCACGGTGCCGCTGCCGGTTGCCGACTGCGGCCGGAAACGGCGCTCGTAGTCGGCGGCGTACAGCCGGCTCTCGTCGAAGCCTTCGGCGGCCAGCGCCGGGCCGACCAGGATCAGCGCGGTGCGCTCGATGCCTTCATCCACCGCCCCGGCGATGGTCGCGAGCGTGCCGCGGACGATGCGCTGGTCCGGCCAGCTTGCGCGCCATACCACCGCGACCGGGCAGCCGGCGCCGTAGTGCGGCTGCAGTTCGGCCGCAACGTCGGCCAGCTTGTGGATGGACAGGTGAATCGCCAGCGTGGCGCCGGTGGCGGCGAAATTCGCCAGGGTCTCGCCGGCCGGCATCGCGCTCGCCCGGCCCGAAGTGCGGGTCAGCACCACCGACTGGGCCACGCCCGGCAGCGTCAGTTCGGTGCCCAGCGCAGCAGCAGCAGCGGCAAAGGACGGCACCCCCGGCGTCACGGTGTAGGGAATGCCCAGCTCGCGCAGGCGGCGCAGCTGTTCGCCCATCGCCGACCACACCGACAGGTCGCCGGAGTGCAGGCGGGCCACATCCAGGCCGCGCGCGTGCGCAGCCTGGAATTCGGCGGCGATGTCGTCCAGCGACATCGCTGCGGTATTGACGATGCGCGCGCCCGGCGGGCAGTGCGCCAGCACCGCTTCGGGCACCAGCGAGCCGGCGTAGAGGCAGACCGGGCAGGCCGCGATCAGGTCTCGGCCGCGCAGCGTGAGCAGGTCGGCGGCGCCGGGGCCGGCGCCGATGAAATGAACGGTCATGAGGATTCTCCTTGTGCGATCGCGCAGGTCGCGCTGCGATCGGGCGAAATCTGGCGGGTCGCGAGCAGGCGCGCGCCTTTGCCTGCGGCGGCCAGCGCCGCGGCCTCGGCGACGCTGCCGCAGCCGCGTGCGGCCAGGCTGCGCGGCGAGCGGGTGATCGTGGTTGGTGCGCGCAACGCAGCTTCAGTCAAGGCATGCAGCGGCAGATCCAGCGACACGGCGAGCGATTCGAGTTGGACCAGCCTGTCGGCGGGCACGGCCAGCCCGGCCAGCATCGGCAACTGGATGCGGGCGGCTGCCAGCGCAGCATCGAGCGCCGCCCGCAAAGCCTCGGGCGAAGCGGCCGCACGGCAGCCGAAACCGGCGACGATCATCGGCTCACGCTCCACTGCACCACCGGATAGGCCGACTTCCAGCCGCGCCGCCCGCCCAGCGGCGCCGCTTCGGCCAGTTCCACCCGCAGCAGGCTGCCGCCGTGGGCGGCATGCCATCGGGCCAGCAGTGCCTCGGATTCCAGCGTCACCGCGTTGGCGACCACCCGCGTGCCCGGCGCCAGCCTGGCCCAGAGTTCCAGCAGCAGCGCTTCCGACAGGCCGCCGCCGATGAACACCACGTCGGGCAACGGCTGGCCGTCGAACACCTGCGGCGCCCGGCCGGTGACGATCTTCAGCCGATCGACGCCGAGCGCCCGCGCATTGGTCCGCGCACGCTCGGCGCGCTGCGGATCGGCCTCGAAGCCGATGGCCTCGTTGGCCGGATGGGCCAGCAGCCACTCGATACCGATCGAGCCGGAACCGGCACCGACATCCCACAGCCGCTCGCCCGGCCGCGGCGCCAGCGCCGACAGCGTCAGCGCGCGCATCGGCCGCTTGGTGATCTGGCCGTCGTGCTCGAACCAGTCGTCCGCCAGGCCGGCCACGCAGGGCAGGGCATCTTCGATCCGGGCATGGGCCTCGATGCCGACCGCGACCGGATGCTGCACGTCGTCCAGCGCATATTCCGCCGCCACCACACGGCGCCCCCGCTCGCACGCACCGCCGAGCGCCTCCAAAACGTGCAGCACGCTGTCGCCGAAACCCTGTGCGACCAGCCAGGCCGCCAGCTCGCCCACCGCCGCACCATCGCGCACCAGCACCAGCAGGCGCGTTTCCGGCGCAAGCAGCGGACGCAGGCGCTCGAAAGGCGCGGCGTGCAGGCCGATGCAGCGCACCTGCTCCAGGGCCCAGCCCAGACGTGCCGCGGCAAGGCTGAAGGTCGACGGCGCCGGCAGCGCGATCCATTCGTCCGCCGCCAGATGGCGCGCGACCACGCTGCCGGCGCCGAACCAGAAGGGATCGCCGGAAGCCAGCATCACCACCCGTCGGCCGCGCAGCGCCAGCAGGCGCTCGATGCCGTCGGCGAACGGCGTCGGCCATGTCAAGCATTCAGCCTGCGGCGCAGCCTCCGCCGCCAGCAGCGCGAGATGGCGCGGCGCGCCGGTGACGACCTCGGCCTGGACCAGCGCGGCGCGGCTTGCGGCGGAAAGACCCGCCATGCCATCCTCGCCGATCCCGACGATGCTCAACCAGGCCGTTCCGCCTTTCAATTCATCCATGTCCGATCCTAACCACGACATCCTGCTGCTCGGCGGCACCACCGAAGCCAGCGCGCTGGCCAGGGCGCTGGCCGAGCGCGGCTTCAAGGCCCGCTTCAGCTACGCCGGCCGGGTGGACTCGCCCAAACCCCAGCCGCTGCCGACCCGCATCGGCGGTTTCGGCGGCGCCGAAGGGCTGGCGCGCTATCTGGCCGACGAAGGCATCACCCACCTGATCGACGCCACCCATCCTTTCGCCGCGCGCATCAGCGCCAATGCGGTGCAGGCCGCGCAGATGGCCGGCATCCCCCTGCTGGCGCTGACCCGCCCGCCCTGGACGGCCGCAGCCGGCGACCGCTGGGACAGCGTGGCCGACATCGATACCGCCGTCGCCGCGCTGGCCGGGCCGCCGCGGCGCGTGATGCTGGCGCTCGGCCGCATGCATCTGGCCGATTTCGCCGCGCAGCCCCAGCATCATTACCTGCTGCGCCTGGTCGATCCGCCGTCCGCGCCGATTCCGCTGCCCGACCATCATGCGGTGATCGACCGCGGCCCTTTCCATGTTGACGGCGACACCGCGCTGCTGCGCAGCCACCGCATCGAGCTGGTGGTGTGCAAGAACGCCGGCGGCGAAGGTGCGCGCGCCAAGCTCCTCGCCGCGCGCCGGCTCGGCCTGCCTGTGCTGATGGTGCAGCGCCCCGCCCTGCCCGCCCGCAGCGAAGTGCATGACGTTCAACGCGGTGTTCGACTGGCTGGCGCAGGCCTGAATCCATCATTCCGGCATTCCCGGCGCCGAGCGCGGCGTGTAGAGCAGCGCGCCGGCCGGGCGTTCGATCAGCCGGGTCTGGCTGGAGCCGACGATGACGACGGTGCGCATGTCGGCCATTTCCGGTCTGGCCTCGGCCAGGCTCACCACCTTCAGTTGCTCGTCCGGCGTCGTCACCGCGCGCGCGAACAGCACCAGACGCGCGCCGCCGCCCGCTTCGCGCAGCACCTGCAGCGCGCGGGCGAAACCTTCGGGCCGCGCCTTCGAGCGCGGGTTGTACAGCGCGATGGCAAAATCCGCTTCCACTGCCAGCCGCAGCCGGCGCTCGATCAGCGCCCAGGGCTTCAGGTTGTCCGACAGGTTGATGGCGCAGAAGTCGTGCCCCAGCGGCGCGCCGGCGCGGGCGGCCGCGGCCAGCATCGCGGTGATGCCGGGCAGCACCCGCACATCGACCTCGCCCCAGGCCAGCGGGCCGGCGTCGAGCGCTTCGCACACCGCCGAGGCCATCGCGAACACGCCGGGATCGCCGGACGACACCACCACCACCTGCCGGCCGGCCGCGGCCAGCTCGATCGCCTGCCGGGCACGGACCAGTTCCTCGCGGTTGTCCGAGGCATGGCGGACGAGGCCGGGCCGCTGCGGCACGCGCTCGACGTAGGGGAAGTAGCCGAACACGTCGGTGGCCTGCGCCAGCGCCTGCGCCGCCTGCGGCGTCAGCAGTTCGTCCGCGCCCGGCCCCAGGCCGACGATCGCCAGCCAGCCGCCGGCGGACGGACGCGACGCAGCGAACACAGCGCTCATGGCCGCCGCCCCTGGCCGTGGATCAGCAGGATGGAGAAGTACGGCGCGGCCTTGTCGGCCTCGCGCAGGCGCGTGACCTTCTGTTCCGGCATCGTTGCGTACTCGACCAGCCAGGCTTCGTCCTCGCGGCCGGCAGCGGCCACCGCGCGGCACAGCTTGGGCAGGTTGCGGCCGACCTTCATCACCACCAGCGCGTCGGTGTTGCGGATGCGTTGCGCCAGCTCCTCTTCCGGCAGGGTCGCCATCAGCACCGTGAGCAGGTCGTCGCCCCAGGTGATCGGCGTGCCGCTCGCGGTCCACGCCCCCGACATGCCGGTGATGCCGGGCACCACCCGCACCGGCGCCACGCCCTGCAGGCGGGTGTGGAGATGCATGAAGGAACCGTAGAAGAAGGGGTCGCCCTCGCACAGCACGACGACGTCCTCGCCGGCCTCGACGACGCGCCGCAGCCGTTCGATGCTGTCGGTATAGAAGGCCGACAGCGCGGCGTTGTAGCGCGGATCGGCGAGCGGGATCTCGGTGGTCACCGGGTATTCCAGCGGCAGCTCGACGACGTCCTCGCGCAGCATGCCCTCGACGATGCGCCGCGCCCGGCCGGCACGGCCTTCCTTGCGGAAGTAGGCGATGTGGCGCGCGCCGCGCACCAGGCGGTCGGCGCGCACGCTCAGCAGGTCCTGCGCGCCCGGACCGAGGCCGACGCCATGGACGGTGCCGAGCCCGGCGGCCGGTGAGCCCGATTGGGGAAAGCTGCCGTCTGCGGCGGAAACAGGTATTGCGGTGATCGTGCTCATTCCTTGCGGCTCGCGAGTGCGTTGATGGCGGCGACGGTGATGGCGCTGCCGCCCAGGCGGCCGCGCACCACGCAGCACGGCACCGGGTGCGCTTCCCACAACGCTGCCTTGGATTCGGCGGCACCGACGAAGCCGACCGGGCAGCCGATGATCGCCGCCGGGCGCGGGCAGGCCGGGTCTTCCAGCATGTTCAGCAGGTGGAACAGCGCGGTCGGCGCATTGCCGATGGCGACGAGCGCGCCGTCCAGCAGCGGCCGCCACAGCTCCAGCGCAGCCGCCGAACGGGTGGTGTTCATCGACGCCGCCAGTTCGGCGACGCCGGGATCGTTCAGCGTACACACCACCGGGTTGTCGGCCGGCAGGCGGGCGCGGGTGACGCCTTCCGACACCATGCGGGCATCGCACAGGATCGGCGCGCCGGCCGCCAGCGCGGCGCGCGCGCGGACGGCGAAGTCGGGCGTGAAATCGATGAACGGGGCCAGTTCGACCATGCCGGCGGCGTGGATCATGCGCACCGCCACCGGCTCCTCTTCCGGCGAGAAGCGCGCCAGCTCGGCCTCGGCACGGATCATGGCAAAGGACTGGCGGTAGATCGCCGCACCGTCGGTTTCATAAACATGAGGCATCAATCGGCTCCAAGGCGGGCGAGCACGGCGTCGACCGCCAAGCCCGCCGCGCACGGGGTTTCGCCCGGACGGGCATCGTAAGCAAGGTCGAAAACGCCGTCCCGGCCGGTCAGGCAGACGGTGGCGGCATCCGGATGGGCACAGCCCTTGGCACAGCCCGACACATGCAGCGTGCAGACTCCGCTGCCGCCAGCGGGCGCACCGCCCTGCCCTGCCTGCAGCCGGCCGCGCGCGGCGAGATCCAGCAGGTGGAAGGCGAGCGGACGCGTTTCCGCACTAGCCTGCGGGCAGAACGGTGCGCCGGCGCAGGCCTCCACCCGCCAGCCGGCAGCGGCGGCCTTTTCGACATCCAGCGAGCCGGATGCCAGCCGCGAGGCATGCTGCGGCTCGGCCCCTTCAAGCAGTACCTGCCGCCACGGCGTGATGCGCATGGCGTGCGCACCGCTGCGCAACATGGCTTCAGCGAGCTCGTCGGCGCTCACCTGGCCGAACGGAAGCGCATGGATGGCACCAAGCGCATACCCGCCGCAGCGCAGCGGCTCGGCGGCTCGCGCCGGCAATGTTGCTCCGCGCGCCCAGTCCGGCAGCGGCGCGGCATGCCGGGCCATGCGGCCGGCCGCCTTGCCGCCGCTGTCGATGAACCAGCGCGCAATCGCAATCAGCGCGCCGATTTCTTCGCCAGGCTCGAGCACCACGCCGGCCGCGCGTCCGTCGGCGCGCAAGATCAGGCCGCCGTCCACGCCGCGTTCGATGCGGAAATCCGCCGAATCGCCCTGCAGGCGGGGCGCCGGGCCGGCGTCGATGGCGAAACCGACCTTGGCCGGCAGCTCGGGCAGTTCGCCCAGCCGTGCCAGCAGCCCGGTGGCGATCCGCTCGGTGTCGTCTCCGCTGATCCAGTCCGGCGCCACCAGCAGGTTGCGGCGCGATTCCAGGCGGACGTCGGCATCGAGCAGATCCAGCCCGCCGAAGAGCTCGAGCAGCTTCGGCCAGTCGGCCTCGCCGACGCCGCGCACCTGCAGGTTGGCACGGCTGGTGAGGTCGATCAGGCCGGCGGCGTGGCGTGCCGCCGCCTCGCAGATGCCCAGCACCTGCGCGCGCGTGAAGCGCGCCAGCCGCGGCCGCAGGCGCATGACCAGGCCGTCGCCGGACATCATCGGCCGCAAGGCGCCGGGGCACCAGCCGCGCACGCGCGGAGGCGTCACGGGACTCACATCCGAAAGACTCACGAGGCAGCTTCCGGCGAACGCGACAAACCCGTCCCCGATCGCCGGTCGGCTGCGCTTGAGGATCTGCAAGACATCAGAAGTCGATACCCGCCTGCGCCTTCACGCCCGCCTTGAAAGCGTGCTTGCGGTCGGCAATCTCGCTGACCGTGTCGGCCAGCTCGGCCAGTTCCGGCTTGGCCGCGCGGCCGGTGACGATGACGGTCTGGCGCGGCGGGCGGGCGCGGATGGCGGCGAGCACCTGGTCGGTGTCGAGGTAGTTGTACTTGAGCATGTAGGTCAGTTCGTCGAGCAGCACCAGGTCGAGCGCCGGATCGGCCAGCATGCGGCTGGCCTGCGCCCAGGCTTCGTCGGCGGCGCGCTTGTCGGCGTCCCAGTTCTGCGTGTTCCAGGTGAAGCCGGTGGCCATGGCGTGGTACTGGACCGCGCTGTCCAGCCCCTGCTTCTGCAGGAAGATGACTTCGCCGGTGGCGTGCGTGCCCTTGATGAACTGCACCACGCCGGCGCGCTGGCCGTGGCCGAGCGCGCGATACAGGGTGCCGAAGGCCGAAGTGGTCTTGCCCTTGCCGTTGCCGGTGATCAGGATGACGATGCCGCGCTCTTCCTGCGCCCGTTCGATGGCGGCATCGACGACTTCCTTCTTGCGCTGCATGCGCGCGTTGTGGCTCTGCTTCTTGTCCTCTTCCATCGGTCCGGCCTCCATGACGTCTCTGTCGGAACCGGAGGGGGAAGAATGACGACGGTGAATGCGCAGCAAAGCCGCTCGAAAGCAGCCGGAGCAAGGCGCAGGCAAGGCCCGCGCGACCGATCGGCAGTCCGCCCGCACCCCGGGGCATTCACCTGTCTCGTCGAACGGGTCGGTCTTCTGGCTCGCCTTCATCCGGTTGCCGCCGCCTTCCCGAAGCAGCACGCTCCAGTGGCCGAAATGGCGGCACCGTCCGGCTTACAGCAGCGGGGACTGCGCCGGAATGGCGGGAAAAATGGGCAGACGCCCCCCGCTTCACCGGACTTCCTGTTTCGCTCCGCGCGCGAATGCCCGCGAAAGCTCCCGATCGATGCGGGCCGCACTATACGCCCGCAGCGGTCCCGCGGGCAATGCGTTCCCCGGTCGGATTCAATCGCCGAGCAGGCTCTCGGCCGGCACGCCGATGCGCACGTTGCCCCAGTGGCGGCCGCCGGCCACGATCGGCATGGCGATGTCGCACAGGACCTCGCCGGTATCACGGCGGTAGGTCTGCAGCAGCAGGGGTTCGGTATTGCGCGCGGCGCGCAGTTCGGACGGGCTCTCGAACTTGCGGCAGGTACGGTTGCCCACCAGGTCCTGCTCGTAGTTGCCGGTCAATGGCCGGGAGAACTTGGTGTTGTGCGTTCGACAGGTAGCTGTCGGTATTGACTGCGACGGCAAATACGGCCCCCCGGGTCGAGGCCAGGCTGTCGTCGAGCAAGCCCTGGCAGCGGCGGGCGAACTCCTCGCCCCATGCCACCCGGAACTTGGGCGGGTTGGTGCCGGGGATGGCCTGATAGCGGCGATCGAAGATGTCGATGCGGCTGGCAGACATCTGATCGAGCTGTTCCTGCACGGCGTCGCGGAAGCGGCGCGTCTGCTCGACCACCTGATCGAAAACGCCGCGCCCGGTCTTGAAGCGTGACACCAGCTCCTGCACGCCTTCGGTGGCCTTCGCCAGTTGCTCCGTGCCCTGCTCGCTTTCATCCATCTGCCCGGCGACGGTGCGCGACAAGACATCGATGGCGCTGACCTTGTCATGCACGCTGGCATTGGTGTCGGCCAGCGAGGCCATCGCCGTGGCGATCTGCTCGAGCTGCTTCCCGGTCGACTCGAATTCGCCGACCATGTGCCCGAACTGGGTCGCCGAGCGGCCGACGACTTCGCGCGTCTGCAGCACGTCGGCATTGATCACCTCATTCTCGCTGCGCGTCTCCGACACCAGCTGGAGCATGCCGTTGATATTGCCGACGATTTCGGCAGTCGCCTTATTGACCCGCTCGGCCAGCTTGCGCACCTCGTCGGCGACCACGGCGAAGCCGCGCCCGGCCTCGCCTGCCCGTGCGGCCTCGATCGCCGCATTGAGGGCAAGCAGGTTGGTCTGGTCGGCAATCTCGCGGATCAGCGCGGCTATCTGCTTCACGCTCTCGGAACGCTGCGACAGATCGTCCACCGTACGGTTGAAGGCCGTCACCTTGTCGCTGACCGAGTTGATCTTGCCGGCAATGTCCTGCATCTCGCCCAGCGAACCGCGTGCGATGCGCAGATTGTCGGCGGTCGATTCGGCGATCTGCCGCGCGCTCTGGGAGACCTGCTCGATCGCGGTGGTCGATGCGCTGCTGGCATCGAACACCGCCGTGGTCATCTGTTCCTGTTCGCGCGCATGCCTGGCTGCGGCCTCGACACGCAGCTTGACCTGCACCGCCTCGCGGGCGATGCCGACGCTGGTGGTACGCACTTCGCCGATGATGTGGCGCATCTTGTCGGCAAAGCGGTTGTAGCTACAGGCGAGTTCGCGAAACTCGTCATGAGTGAGCAGCGGCAGGTCGCGCGAGAAATCGCCTTCGCCGCGGCCGATTTCCTCGAAGATGTCGATCATGCCGCGGATCGGTCGCACGATCAGGTGGCGCAGATAGGCGATCTGCCCCGCGATGCAGGCCAGTGCCACGGCGCTGATGACGATCATCACCCATTGGCCGGCTTCGAGCGTACCGAGGATGCGCGCCGCGAACTCAGGCGCGATGCTACCGTCGGCCAGGGCCTGCTCGATGCGCGCCGTCTGCCAGACCTGAACCGCCAGATAGCCCAGATTGAAGCAGAACAGCAGCAGAAAACTGCACAGTTTCTTGCTCAGCGTGTTCCAGAAAGTCTTCTCGACAGTCTCGTACAGCTGTCTCAATGCGCTCATTTGGTGTAGCCCTCGAGCAGGAAATATAGGGTTATCGTCTGTCTCCATCCCCGTTATCGGCCCCTGAACCCCGCTCTTTAGAATGGATGTGTGAACATTTCGACGACGGGCGCGAAAACGTTTCGGGAAATATTCCGCACGCAAGTGGGCGAAACAAGGGCATAAATCTCACTTCCGGCGAATCGATGGCGGCGGCACCAGCCCTGGTGCCCGGCCTTCCTGCTCCTGGCCCCGCAATTGCCCTGCCCCCCCTCCGCCTGCGACAATCACGCCTTTGCCGCCGGTGCCCCACGCCGGTGCCCCGCATCCTCATCTCTCGAACCGAAAACATGTCCGACCAGACGAATACCCCGCCCCAGGACGAAAACCACCTGATCGCCGAGCGCCGCGACAAGCTCGCCGCCTGGCGCAGCAGCGGCCGCGCCTTCCCCAACGACTTCTCGCGCGAGAACACCGCCGGCAAGCTCGCCGAGCTGTACGGCGACAAGGAAGCCGAGGAACTGGAAGCGCTGCCGGTCGAAGTCAAGGTGGCCGGCCGCATCATACTCAAGCGCGTGATGGGCAAGGCGAGCTTCGTCACCATCCAGGATCTGTCGGGCCGCATCCAGCTCTATGTGCAGCGCGACGGCGTCGGCGAGGACGTCTACGCCCAGTTCAAGACCTGGGACATCGGCGACATCGTCGGCTGCGTCGGCACCGTGTTCAAGACCAAGACCGGCGAGCTGTCGATCAAGGCCAGCGAGATCCGCCTGCTGACCAAGAGCCTGCGCCCGCTGCCGGACAAGTTCCACGGCCTCACCGACGTCGAGCAGAAGTACCGTCAGCGCTACGTCGACCTGATCGTCAGCGAGCAGTCGCGCTTCACCTTCGCCGCGCGCAGCCGCATCGTGCAGTCGATCCGCAACTACATGACCGGCCACGGCTTCCTCGAAGTCGAGACGCCGATGATGCACCCCATTCCCGGCGGCGCCGCGGCCAAGCCCTTCGTCACCCACCACAATGCGCTCGACATGGAGCTGTTCCTGCGCATCGCGCCCGAGCTCTACCTGAAGCGCCTGGTGGTGGGCGGCTTCGAGAAGGTGTTCGAGGTCAACCGCAACTTCCGCAACGAAGGCCTCAGCCCGCGCCACAACCCCGAGTTCACGATGATGGAGTTCTACGAGGCGTACGCGAACTACCGCACGCTGATGGACTTCACCGAAGGCCTGATCCGCCAGGCCGCGCGCGAGGCGCTGGGCGCCGAGAGCTTCGTCTACCAGGGCCGCGAACTGGATCTGTCCAAGGCCTTCCACCGCCTGACCATCGTCCAGGCCATCCGCAAGTACCACCCGGAGTTCACCGAGGTGCAGCTGGCCGACGCCGAATGGGTCAGGCAGCAGATCGTCGCCTTCGGCGAGAAGGTCAAGCCGGGCGGCCTCGGCAGCCTGCAGCTGCAGCTGTTCGAAGCCTGCGCCGAAAGCCAGCTGTGGGAGCCGACCTTCATCATCGACTATCCGGTCGAAGTCTCGCCGCTGGCCCGCGCCTCGGACAGCGACCCCGAGATCACCGAGCGCTTCGAGCTCTTCATCGTCGGCCGCGAGATCGCCAACGGCTTCTCCGAGCTGAACGACCCCGAAGACCAGGCCGCGCGCTTCCGTGCCCAGGTCGAGGCCAAGGAAGCCGGCGACGAGGAAGCCATGTACTTCGACGCCGACTACATCCGTGCGCTCGAATACGGCCTGCCCCCGACCGGCGGCTGCGGCATCGGCATCGACCGCCTGGTGATGCTGCTGACCGACTCGCCGTCGATCCGCGACGTCATCCTCTTTCCGCAGATGCGGCCGGAGTAAGGGCAGAAGCAGTCTGCCCATGGCAGTCCCGGAACACTCACGAAACCCGCAGGGCCGCAAACCTTGCGGGTTTTTGATTGACATCACGGGAAACAACCTTGCCGGACACCGCGCGGCTACAATTTCCTCCCCAATCACGCTGGCACAGGCCTCCATGAATCACGGCAACACAGGCAGGTCTTCCCTCATGACTTTCAATTTTTCGGAGTAAGACCACCATGGCCGGAAGCAGCCTGTTCATGCTGCTGGACGACATTGCCAGCATGCTCGACGATGTCGCCACGATGACCAAGGTGGCGACCAAGAAGACCGCCGGGGTGCTCGGCGACGACCTGGCGCTGAACGCCCAGCAGGTCACCGGCGTGCGTGCCGAGCGCGAACTGCCGGTGGTATGGGCGGTCGCCAAGGGTTCGCTGCTGAACAAGGCCATCCTGGTGCCGGCGGCGCTGGCGATCAGCGCCTTCATCCCGTGGCTGATCGCGCCGCTGCTGATGCTGGGCGGCGCCTTCCTATGCTTCGAGGGCTTCGAGAAGCTGGCGCACAAATTCCTGCACGGCAAGGAAGAAGGTGAGCGCCACGCCGAAGCCGTCCAGGTCCGGATCGACCCGGCGGTCGATCTGGTCACCTTCGAGAAGGACAAGATCAAGGGTGCGGTGCGCACCGACTTCATCCTGTCGGCCGAAATCATCGTCATCGCCCTGGGCGTGGTCGGCGGCATGGATTTCGCCACCCAGGTCGCGGTGCTGATCGCCATCGCCATCATGATGACGATCGGCGTGTATGGCCTGGTGGCCGGCATCGTCAAGCTCGACGACGCCGGGCTCTACCTCAGCCAGCGCGCCAATGCGCTGGCCCAGACCGTGGGCAAGGTCATCCTGTGGGTCGCGCCGTGGCTGATGCGCGCCTTGTCGGTGATCGGCACGGTGGCGATGTTCCTGGTCGGCGGCGGCATCCTGACGCACGGCCTGCCGCCAGTGCATCATTTCATCGAGACGCTCACCGCCGGCATGGGCGGAATCGCCGGCGCCCTGCTGCCCAGCCTGCTCGACGGCGTGTTCGGCATCATCGTCGGTGCGCTGGTGCTGGCCGTGGTCGGCATCGTCAAGCGCCTGCTGCCTGCCAAGTCCGCCGCACACTGAACACCGATGCCCATCATCCCGGCACGCCTCGCCTTTGCCGACGACGGCACGCCGCGCTCCGACACCTTCGAGGACATCTACCACTCCAGCGACGGCGGCTTCGGCCAGAGCCGCCACGTCTTTCTCGCCGGCAACGGCCTGCCGCAGCGCTGGCAGGGCCGCGACCGCTTCGTCGTGCTGGAGACCGGCTTCGGCCTGGGATTGAACTTCCTCGCCACCTGGGCGGCCTGGCGGGCCGACCCGCAGCGCTGCGGACGGCTGCATTTCGTCTCCTGCGAACTGCACCCCTTCAGCCGCGACGACCTCGCCACGCTGCATGCGCGCCTGCAGGCGGTCCAGCCCGCTGATTGGCCGGCCGAGTGGGTCGCGCTGACCGAGCTCAGCGCCGAACTGCTGTTGCAATGGCCCGTGCTGGCGCCCGGCCTGCATCGGCTGCACCTGGACAACGAACAGGTGACGCTGACGCTGTATTTCGGCGACGCCCGCGACGGCCTGGAACAGCTCGCTGCCCGTGCCGACGCCTTCTACCTCGACGGCTTTTCACCGGCCAAGAACCCGGAACTCTGGTCGCCGAAGATCTGCCACCTGCTTGCCCGCCTGGCGGCGCCGGGCGCGACGCTGGCGACCTGGTCGGTCGCCGGCAAGGTGCGCGAGCATCTGCGCCACGCCGGCTTCGAGGTGGAGAAGGCGCCCGGCTTCGGCGGCAAGCGGCAGATGCTGCGCGGACGGCGGCAGGACCGGCGGCCTGGAAGCGCCGCCGGCAGCTCTTCACCTGCTCCCGCCGTCCTGCCCTCTTCAGCCACATCGCCGCCCGTGCGCCATGCACTGGTGATCGGCGCCGGCCTGGCCGGCTGCGCGCTGGCCGAACGGCTGGCGGCACGTGGCTGGGCCGTCGATCTCGTCGATGCCGCCGACGCGCCGGCGACAGGCGCCTCCGGCAACCTCGCCGGCGTGCTGCGTCCGCTGCCCAGCCTCGACGACAACCCGATGAGCCGGCTGACCCGCGCCGGTACCTTGTACGGCTGGCGCCACATCGCCCGGCTGCAGCGCGACGGCCTCCAACTCAAGGCCGAAGCCTGCGGCGTGCTGCACCTGGCGCGCGACGACCTCCAGGCGGCAAAGATGGGCAGGGTCGTCGAACGCCTCGCCCTGCCCACCGGACACCTGCGCTACGTCGACGCGACCACGGCATCGGAACTGGCAGGCTGGCCGCTGCCGATCGGCGGCTGGCATTTCGGCGACAGCGGCTGGGTGCAGCCGCCCAGCCTGTGCGCGGCCAACCTGGCCCGCCACGCTGGGCGCGCCCAAGCCGGAAATATCCACGCGGGACGGATCGACGGCCACTTCGGCCGCGAGGTCATCCGACTGCAACACGACGGCGAAGCCTGGCAGGCCGTCGATGCCGAGGGCAGCACGATCGCCCGGGCGCCGGTGATGGTACTTGCCGCCGGTACCGGCGTGCGCGAGCTGTTGCCGTCCGGCCTGCTGCCGGTGGTCAGCGCACGCGGACAGGTATCGATCCTGCCCGCCGCGGCCGGCAGCCCGCCCCGCCTCGTCGTCTGCCGCGGCGGCTACGTCAGCCCCGAAGTCGATGGTCAACGCTGCGCTGGCGCAACTTTCTCGGTGGATGACGAGGACACCAGTCTGCGCGACGCCGACCATGCCGAAAACCTCGCCAAGCTCGACGGCATGCTGCCTGGCATCGCCGCCGGCCTGACACCAGATGATGTGGCCGGCCGCGTCGGCTTCCGCCCTGCCTCGCCCGACCGCCTGCCGATGGTCGGCGCCCTGCCGCTGCCCGGTGCGCCGGCCCCCGGCACGCCGCTGCCGGACGTACCCCGCCAGCCCGGCGCCTGGGTGCTGTCGGGCTACGGCGCGCGCGGCCTGGTGTGGTCCGCGCTCGCCGCCGAACTGCTGGCCAGCCAGATCGAAGGCGAGCCCTTGCCGCTCGAACGCAATCTGTGCGATGCCATCGATCCGGCCCGCTTCCTGCTGCGGCCCCGGGCATGAACTGAGGAACATCCGTGCATACCGTCGAAACCGTGCTGCTGGTGCTGATGCTCGGTGCGCTGACCGGCATCACCGCCCGTTACCTGCGTGCCATTCCGCTGCCGCTGATCCAGATCGGCCTGGGCACGCTGCTGGCCTGGCCCCAGCAAGGCCTGCACATCGCCTTCGACCCGGAGCTGTTCCTGCTGCTGTTCATCCCGCCGCTGCTGTTCGCCGACGGCTGGCGCATTCCGAAGCGCGAGTTCTTCTCGCTCTACAAACCGATCCTGAAACTAGCCTTCGGCCTGGTGCTGGTGACGGTGCTTGGACTCGGCTACCTCATCCACTGGCTGATTCCCGAGATGCCGCTGACGGTCGCCTTCGCCCTTGCCGCGGTGGTCTCCCCCACCGATGCGGTGGCCGTGTCGGCCATCACGCGCAATCTCGGCATGCCGTCGAAGACCATGCACGTGCTCGAAGGCGAATCGCTGCTGAACGACGCATCCGGCCTGGTCGCCCTGAAATTCGCCATCGCCGCGACGCTCACCGGGCTGTTCTCGTGGAGCGAAGCAGCCAAGGAGTTCGTCTGGATGGCAGTCGGCGGGCTCGCCGCCGGCGCGCTGATCGGCTGGGGCTTCGCCGTGGCACGCGACACCGTGACCCGCAAGCTAGGCGACGTCGCCGCCACCCAGATGGTGCTGCTGCTCGTGCTGCTCCCCTTTGCCGCCTACATCGTCGGCGAGTTCATCGGCGTGTCGGGCATCCTGGCGGCAGTGGCCGCCGGCATCACGACCAATTTCGCCGACCTGAACCGCAGCGAATTCATCACCGAACGGATGCAGACCGAAGGCACCTGGGCAATGGTGGAATCCGCCTTCAACGGCGCCATCTTCCTGCTGCTCGGCCTGCAGCTGCCCTCCATCATCGGCACCACGCTGGAGCAGGCGGGCGATCATTGGTGGGTACCTGTCGGACAGGTCGTGGCGATCTCGACGGCCTTGCTGCTGATGCGCTGGCTCTGGCTCAGCACCGGCGTGCACACCAGCCTGTGGCGCGCGCACGCCGAAGGCAAACTGGCCGAAAAACCATCGCGGCTGCTGACCCTGGCGACCACGCTGGCCGGCATCCGCGGCGCGGTGACACTGGCTGGCGCGCTGTCGGTGCCGCTGCTGCTGAACGACGGCAGCCCCTTCCCCGGCCGCAGCCAGCTGGTCTTCCTCGCCACCGGCACCATCCTGTTCACGCTGCTGATCGGCAGCATCGGCCTGCCGCTGGTATTGCGGCGCCTGCCGCCGAGCGGCGAGCCTGCATCGGTGCAGGAAGAACGCCAGGCCCGGCTGGCCGCATGCAAGGCCGCGATCGCCAGCATGGTGCTGGACAAGGCCCAGGCCGAAGCGGCCGATCCGCAATGGCTGGCGCAATACCAGGAATCCGCCGGCCGCCTGACGCAGGAATACCGCAAGCGCATCGATCTGCTCGACGACGACACTCCGCCGGCAACGCCCGAGGCACAGGCCGAAGCGCCCGACGCGATCCTCCAGCGCCGCCAGCGCTACGTCGTCGAACAGGAACTGCGGCTGCAGGCGCTGCACGCCGAACGCAACACGCTCTACGCCGAGCGTCACGCCCACCGGATCAACGACGAATCGCTGCGCAGCCTGGTCGCCGAACTCGACCTCGCGGAAGTTGCGCTGCGCAGGCGCCTCGATGTCGCCCGCCGTGCAGCCAGGATGGCGGCGGACGCGGTGGCGTCCTCGACGCCGCCGCGGGAGAGCGGCACCCACTGACACGGCCCTTGAAAGGGCCGTTCCTGGCCTGCCCTCACGCCCTCCGCTTGGCCGATGCCCGGCTGATGATCTCTGGTCTGCATGGTTCGCGCTCGCAGCCGTCTTGCTGGCCAGCCAAACGGCGAACTGCCGCCGCCCGAACAAAATCTTTCCGGCACTGTCGACCCAGCACGCTTCCTGCTGCGTCCGCAACGCATGGGGGCCACGGGAGAACAGGCCGCCATGGTGTGGCGGATCGGGTTCTGCAGACGGCTCACCTTCGTATCGGGAGATGAACATGCTTGCACACGATGCCCATCTCGCATCCGCACTGGCGGATACCGAACGCCGCCTGGCAGCCACCCAGGCGCTTGCCCGCGTCGGCGACTGGACACTGGAGCGGGATACCGCCCGCATGACCTGGTCGCCCGAACTGTTCCGCCTGTTCGAACGGCCCGTCGCGCAAGGCGTGCCCGACATCAACGAAGCCCTCGCCTACTTCAGCCCGGAATCGCTCGAACTCACCCGCACCGCCTTCTGGTATGCGATCGACAAGGGCGAGCGCTGCACGCTCGAACAGACTGCGCACCTGCCGTCCGGCACCACCGCACACTACGTCACCGAGATCGTGCCGGTCGCAGACGCCATGGGCCGCGTGTACATGCTCTACGGCACGGTGCAGGACATCACCGAGCGCAAGGCGCTGGAAGCCGAGCGCCTGCGCCAGGTGGGCCGCGTCGCTGAACTGTCGCGCCGCCTGCTCGAAGTCGGCGAGCATGAACGCCGCCGGCTCGCCGCGGCCCTCCATGACCAGGCGAGCCCCAATCTCGCGGCGCTGAAGCTGATCTTCACCAACCTCCGCAAGGCGCTGCCGGACTCGATACACCGAGAGCTGGAACCCCTGCTGGACGATGCCGCCGCGCTGCTCGCCGACACCGACGCCGGCATCCGCGACATCTGCGCGACCCTGCATCCGGCCACGCTCGACTACGCCGGCCTGGCCGCCGCGATCCGCGAGTATGCCAGGCTGGTCGCCCGCCACAGCGATACCCGCGTGCTGCTCGAGCTGGACGAGGACATGGGCGGCCTGTCCGCGGAACTGCAGGCCATGCTGTTCCGCATCGCCCAGGAAGCCTTGACCAACTGCGCCAAACACGCCGCCGCACGCCGGATCAGGATCGAGCTGCGGCGCCGCGGCAGGGACATCATCCTGCGCATCGCCGACGACGGCTGCGGCTTCGACCCGGAACGGCCCGGCCAGCCTGCCGGCGCGCCCGGCCTCGGGCTCATCACCATGCGGGAGCGCGCCGAACTCGCCGGCGGCCGCTTCACGCTGCGCGCCGCACCCGGCGCCGGCACCGAAATCGAAGTCGTGCTCGCACCCCATGCGCATCGCTTTCCGGGAGGCAGGCCATGAAACAACTGAACATCGTGCTCGCGGACGACCACCAGATGTTCCGCCATGCCTTGCGCGCCCTGCTGGAAAGAGAGCCCGGCCTGGCCGTCGTCGGCGAGGCGGCAAACGGCGAAGACCTGCTCCGCCTGCTCGCCAGGCAGCCGGTGGACATCGTCTGCATCGACATCGGCATGCCGGGCATGAACGGCATCGAGGCCACGCGCCGCCTGCTGGCGCTGTACCCCGGCATCCGGGTGATCGGGCTGTCGGCCTATTCCGACCAGCAGTTCGTCATCGACCTGCTCAATGCCGGCGCCCAGGGCTACGTGACGAAGGCCGCCGCCAGCGACGATCTGCTGCGCGCCATCGACAACGTCCGGCATGGCCGCAGCTATCTCTGCCCGGAAGTGGCCGGTGCGGTGGCCAACGCACTGCGCTCCGGCACCGAACCGCGTACCGGAGCGCCGCAGCTGACCGCGCGCGAGCGCCAGGTGCTGCAGCTGATCGCCGAAGGCCATACCTCGGCGCGCATCGCCGAGCGGCTGTACATCGCCCCATCGACCATCGAGGTGCACCGGCGCAACATCATGCGCAAGCTCGATCTGCACAGCGTCGCCGAACTCACCCGCTATGCCATCCGCAACGGCATCTGCCAGGTGAGCGAATGAGACCGGAACTACTCGAAGCGTATTTACGCTGCGTTACACGGCCTACCTGTTTACCGGTACATCCAAACACCCATAACGGGGTATATCCCCCCTCTGCCTTTGACATTAGCATCCGAGGCTTCAAGCAATTCACTGCCACCCGCGAGGAAGCCAAGATGACCACCCATCCGTCCGTACAGCAGTTCACAGCGACTGCCAACGCCAGCCTGCAGACTTTCCAGTCGCTGGCCGACACCATCCTCAACGCTTCGGAGCAGTTGCTCTCGCTCAACGTCGAAGCAGCCCGCTCGCTGTGCGCCCACGCCTCGGCCCAGACCCTGCCGCTCGATGGCGAAGAGTTCCGCAGCCGCTTCACCAACAGCATCAACGTAAACAACGAAGGCTTCGAACAGGCCACCGAATACCTGCGCAACGTGAATGAAATCTGCCTGCGCACGCAGACTGAGTTCGCCGAAATCAGTACCCGCCACTTCAACGAAATCAGCAGCTCGATGCAATCGCTGTTCAACGAAGTCTCCAAGCTGACACCCGCGAGCACGCTGGAAACCTTCGTCACACCGACGGCGAATGCACGCAACAGCACGCGCAAGGCTGCCTGAGCTGCACTGAAGCGGTAAACGGCGAAGGCCCCGAAAAAACTTCGGGGCCTTCGCCGTTTACCGCCTGCCTGAGGGCAAACCTTCGCTCAGAGATAACGGTCGAGCCGCATCAGCACCCGCTCGCGCCCCAGCACCTCCAGCACCGCGTCGATCGACGGCGTCTGCGGCACGCCCAGCACGACAACGCGCAGCGGAATCGCCACCTGCGGCATCTTCAGGCCGTGCTCGGCCATGGTGTCCTTGATCGCCTGGGACAGCGCCGCCTTGTTCCACTCCGCCCCCGCCAGGCGCCCGCGCAGACTGGTCAGCGCGGCCTTCGCGGCTTCGTTCAGGTGCTGGCCGATCACTTCCGGCGCCGGATGCACGTCGGCGACGAACAGCTCGGCCGCATCGGCCAGCTCGTTCAGGTTGGAAACGCGGTCCTTGTACAGCGCAATGGCCGCTTCCAGCGAAACGCCGGTCTCGGGATTCACGCCGCGCCGCGCGAGGCGGTTGGCGACCTGGGCGGCCAGGAAAGTATCGTCCGCCTTCTTGATGTACTGGGCATTGAGCCAGTTCAGCTTCTCGGTGTTGAACTGCGCCGCCGAAGGCGTGATGTGGTCGAGGTCGAACCACTCGACGAACTGCGCGCGGCTGAACACCTCGTCGTCGCCGTGGCTCCAGCCCAGGCGGGCCAGGTAGTTGATGACCGCGTCCGGCAGGTAGCCGTCCTCGTCGTACTGCATCACGCTGACCGCGCCGTGGCGCTTGGACAGCTTGGTGCCGTCGTCGCCGAGGATCATCGACAGGTGGGCGTACAGCGGCACCTCGGCGCCCAGCGCCCGCAGCACGTTGATCTGGCGCGGCGTGTTGTTCACATGGTCGTCGCCGCGGATGACGTGGGTGATGCCCATGTCCCAGTCGTCCACCACCACGCAGAAGTTGTAGGTCGGCGTGCCGTCGGCGCGGGCGATGATGAAGTCGTCCAGCTCGGCATTGGCGATCTCGATGCGGCCCTTGACCAGATCGTCCCAGGCCACGGCGCCCTCCACCGGGTTGCGGAAGCGCACCACTGGCTGCACGCCTTCGGGCGGCTGCGGCAGCGCCTTGCCGGCCTCCGGCCGCCAACGGCCGTCGTAGCGCGGCTTCTCGCCGCGGGCGCGCTGCTCCTCGCGGATGCGGTCGAGTTCTTCCGGCAACATGTAGCAGTGGTAGGCGGTGCCGGCGGCCAGCATCTGCTGGATCACCTCCTTGTACCGCGCCATGCGCTGCATCTGGTAGAACGGGCCTTCGTCATGCTCCAGGCCCAGCCACTGCATGCCGTCCAGGATGGCCTGCACCGCCGCGGGCGTGGAACGGGCGACGTCGGTATCCTCGATGCGCAGGATGAACCTGCCGCCATGGCGGCGGGCGAAGGCCCATGAGAACAGCGCCGTGCGCGCGCCGCCGATGTGGAGATAACCGGTGGGGCTGGGCGCGAAGCGGGTGCGGACGGGACGGAAAGCGGAAGGCTGGGACATTGGTGATTTCGTCGTGAAGCTTGGGCGAAGGCGCGGATTCTAAGCGATTGTGGCCATTTGCGGCGCGGGCACCCTGCGCCGGACAGGCGCCCGCGACTTGCCGGAGCCGGTGTTCAACTGAGCAGCAGCTTGTCGTCGTCCAGCACTTCACCGCGCACCTTCTCGAACATCGCGAGCAGGTGATGCACGTCCATCCCTTCGCGCTCCTTGCCCGAGACGTCGAGCACGACCCGCCCCTGGTGCAGCATCACGGTGCGCTGGCCGACATCGAGCGCCTGGCGCATGCTGTGGGTCACCATCATCGTCGTCAGCTTGTGCTCGGCGACGATGCGCACCGTCAGTTCGAGGACGAAGGCGGCGGTGCGCGGATCGAGCGCGGCGGTGTGTTCGTCGAGCAGCAGCAGGCGCGAAGGCTGCAGCGCCGCCATCAGCAGGCTGACGGCCTGGCGCTGGCCACCGGAGAGCAGGCCGATGCGGTCGGACAGGCGGTTTTCCAGGCCGAGGCCGAGCGTTCGACAGCTGGGCGCGGAATTCCTCGCGCAGCGCCGGCTTGACGGCGAAGGACAGGCCGCGGCGGCGGCCGCGCATCTTCGCCAGCGCCATGTTCTCTTCGATGGTGAGGTCTTCGCAGGTGCCCGCCAGCGGGTCCTGGAACACGCGCGCGACGTGGCGCGCCCGCGTCCACACCGGCTGGCGGGTCATGTCGATGCCGTCGATCTCGATGCTGCCGCTGTCGATCTTCTGCTCGCCGGACACGGCATTGAGGAAGGTCGATTTGCCGGCGCCGTTCGAGCCGATCACGGTGACGAACTGCCCGGACGGGATCTCGAGCGACATGCCGCGCAGGGCCTGGGTCTCGATCGGCGTGCCGGGGTTGAAGGTGAGGTGCAGATCCTGGGCTTTGAGCATATTAGACTCCCGCCGGGCCGCCCCAAGGGAGGCTGGAGCCCCCTCGGGGGGGTGAGGCAGGGGTTTCACGACGCACTGCGTCGTGCCTGCCGAACGGGTCGGCTGTACTAAGCCGGCCCTCCGCGAACAAAGTGAGCGTGGGGGTCGTCATCTCAGTTCGCCTTCTTTCCGGACCAGTGCTGGCGCAGCTTGGGCACCACCAGCGCCACCGTCACCAGCAAGGCGGTGACGAGGTTGAGATCCTGCGCCTGCAGGCCGATGAAGTCGGAGTTGAGCGCCAGCGCGATGAAGAAGCGATAGACGATGGCGCCGACGATCACCGCGATGGTCGCCAGGTAGAGCTTGCGCGAAGGCAGCAGGCTTTCGCCGACGATCACCGCCGCCAGGCCGATGACGATGGTGCCCACGCCCATCGAGATGTCCGCCCCGCCCTGGGTCTGCGCGAACAGCGCGCCGGCCAGCCCGACCAGCGCGTTGGACAGCGCCATGCCCGCCAGCACCGCCAGCCCGGTATTGACGCCCTGCGCCCGCGCCATGCGCGCGTTGGAGCCGGTGGCGCGGATCGCCAGGCCGCTCTGGGTGGCGAAGAAGCTGTCCAGCAGCAGCTTTGCCGCCAGCACCAGGAAGACCAGCAGCAAGGGCCGGAACACGTAGTCCGCCAGCGATTCGGGCTGCAGGATGTTGAAGACCGTCGGCTCCGTGATCAGCGGCACGTTGGGCTTGCCCATGATGCGCAGATTGATCGAGTACAGCGCGATCATCATCAGGATGCTGGCGAGCAGGTCCATGATCTTCAGCCGCACGTTGAGCCAGCCGGTGATCAGGCCGGCCACGGCGCCGGCCAGGGTCGCCGCGATCGTGGCGACGAAGGGGTCGGTGCCGCTTGCGATCAGCGTGGCGGCCACCGCGCCGCCGAGCGGGAAGCTGCCATCGACGGTCAGGTCGGGGAAGCGCAGCAGGCGGAAGGAAATATAGACGCCGAGGGCGACGAGGCTGAAGATCAGCCCGATCTCCAGGGCCCCGAGCAGGGTGTAGAGAGACATGGGGAACTACCGTAGGCTGAAAGTCGGCATCAGGCGCCGCCGGCCGAGCGCCGGCAGCACGCCTGCCGCGGGGCTTACTGGACGACCTTGGCGGCGGACTTCACCAGTTCGTCGGACAGCGTGATGCCCTGCTTGCCCGCTGCGCCCGGGTTGACGTGGAGTTCCAGCTTGCTGCTGGTCTCGGAAGCGATGTCGCCCGGCTTCTCGCCGTTGAGGATGCGGGCGACGATCTTGCCGGTCTGCACGCCCAGCCCGCGGTAGTCCATGCCATAGGCCGCCACCGCGCCGCGCGAGACGCTGTTGACGTCGGCGGCCACCAGCGGAATCTTGGCATCCATGCCGACCTTGACCAGGGCCTCGTAGGCCGACACCACGTTGTTGTCGGTGTTGGTGTAGAAGACATCGGCCTTGCCGATCAGGCTGCGCGCGGCCGAGCCGACGTCGACCGAGCGCGGCGCGGCGGCTTCGACCAGGCTCATGCCATGCTTGGGCAGCGCTTCGCGCATCTGTTCGAGCACCACGATCGAATTCGCCTCGCCGGGGTTGAAGACCATGCCGACACGCTTGGCGTTGGGCGCGACACGCTTGATGAGGTCGATCTGCTTGTCCAGTTCGAGCGCATCGGAAGCGCCGGTGACGTTGGTGCCCGACGGCGCCATCGACGGCACCAGCTTGGCGGCGACCGGGTCGGTCACGGCCGAATACACCAGCGGGATGCTCTTGGTCGCGGCGACGACGGCCTGCGCCGAAGGCGTGGCGATGGCAACGATGACATCGACCTTGTCGCCGACGAACTTGCGCGCGATCTGGGCAGCGGTGCCGGTATTGCCCTGGGCGCTCTGGTACTGCCACTTCAGGTTCTTGCCTTCCTCGAAGCCCGCTTCGGCCAGGCCTTGCTTGACGCCATCACGCACCGCATCCAGCGCCGGGTGTTCGACGATCGCGGTGACGGCGACGGATTTCTGCTGGGCATGGACCGGGGCCGCGATTGCGAAAGCCAGCGTCAGCGCACCGAACAGGATATTGCGGGACTTGATGAAAGGCATTCAGGACTCCTCAGCGGCCATCTCGGCCAGGAAAGTTGGCAAGACTCGCCCTGCCGCAGCAGAACGAAACCCCTGGAGTCTACAGGTCATCGCTGCTTTAGGCGACTGCCGCGAACCTGGAGGCAGGCGATCTCATGGCGTTCGCACAGAAGACGGGCAACATGATTGCGCCAATGACTGTATTTTTTTACAGTCAACCGCATGCTTCCCGACCATGCCGAACTCCACTGTCTCAGCAATTTCAGCTTCCAGCGCGGCGCCTCGCATCCCGAGGAACTCGTCGTCCAGGCAGCCGCCTTCGGCTACGCCGCGATCGCGATCACCGACGAATGTTCCCTGGCGGGCGTGGTGCGCGCCCACCGCGCGCTGCGCGAGCTGCCCGAACAAGGCCGGCCCGGGCTGATCATCGGCAGCGAACTGCAACTGACCGACGGCCCCCGCATCGTATTGCTGGCGGCCAGCCGCGCCGGCTACGGCCAGCTGTCGCGGCTCATCACCCGCGCCCGGCGCGCTGCCGGCAAGGGCGAATACAAGCTCACACGGGCGATGCTCGACGGCGCCTGCCCCGACTGCCTGGCCCTGCTGATTCCGCCCGCCGATTTTCCACCGCCGGACTGGCCTGTCCCGGCGCGTGCCGAGCCGCCTGCCGCCGGCTCTGCCGCCACCGACTCCGCTGCCACCCTCGAAGCCGATGCCGCCTGGCTCGCCCAGTGCTTCCCAGGCCGCGCCTGGATGGCGGTCACGGTGCTGCTCGACGGCCGCGACCGCCAGCGCATCACCCGCTTGCGCCGCATCGCCCGGGGCGCCGGCATCCCGGCCGTGGCCGCCAGCGGCGCGCTGATGCACGACGCCGGCCGCCGGCCGCTGGCCGACGTGATGACGGCGCTGCGGCTGCACTGCAGCGTGGCCGAAGCCGGCCTGGCGCTCGCGCCCAATGCCGAACGCCGGCTGCACGACCGCGCCACGCTCGCCAGCCGCTACCCGCCCGCCCTGCTGGCCGAGACCCTGGCCGTGGCCGCGCGCTGCACGTTCAGCCTCGACGAGCTGCGCTACGAATACCCGGCCGAACTCGTGCCCGACGGCGAAACGCCCGCCAGCTGGCTGCGCCGCCTGGTGGAAGGCGGCCTGGCCTGGCGCTACCGGCAGGATGACGGCCGCCCTGCCGATGATCCACCCGCAATCCATGCCCTTGCCCGCCCCGCCGCCCGCGCGGCCCCACCGCCTCCAGCCACGGACCCTGTACCGCCAGCCGTGCGCAAACAGATCGAATACGAGCTGGCACTGATCGCCGAGCTCGACTACGAACCCTACTTCCTCACCGTGCACGACATCGTCCGCTTCGCCCGCAGCGTCGGCATCCTGTGCCAGGGGCGGGGCTCGGCGGCCAATTCGGCGGTGTGCTGGGCGCTGGGCATCACCGAAGTCGATCCCGGGCTCGGCATCATGCTGGTCGAGCGCTTCATCTCGCGCGAACGCAACGAGCCGCCCGACATCGACGTCGATTTCGAGCACGAGCGGCGCGAGGAAGTCATCCAGTACGTCTATCGCAAGTACGGCCGCGACCGCGCCGCGCTTGCCGCCACCGTCATCACCTACCGCGCCCGCAGCGCATTGCGCGACGTCGGCCGCGCCCTCGGCCTCGGCGAGGCCCAGGTCGACCGCATCACGAGCGAGCACCACTGGTTCGACGGCCGCCGCGTGCGGCCCGAACGCCTCGCCGCCGCCGGGCTCGATCCCGACAGTCCGATCAGCCGGCGGCTGGCCGCGCTCACCGAGGAACTGATCGGCTTTCCCCGCCACCTGTCGCAGCACGTCGGCGGCTTCGTCATCGCCCGCGGCCGGCTCGACGAACTGGTGCCGGTGGAAAACGCCGCGATGCCCGAGCGCACCGTCATCCAGTGGGACAAGGACGACCTCGACACCGTCGGGCTGATGAAGATCGACGTGCTCGCGCTCGGCATGCTGTCGGCGCTGCGCCGCGGCCTGGCGCTGGCCTCGGCCTGGCGCGGGCAGTTGCTGAACCTGGCCAGCATCGAGCGCGAACGGAAGGAGGTCTATGAAATGCTGTCGCGCGCAGATGCAATCGGCGTGTTCCAGGTCGAGTCGCGCGCGCAGATGAGCATGTTGCCGCGCCTCAAGCCCCACTGCTTCTATGACCTTGTGGTGGAAGTCGCCATCGTGCGCCCCGGCCCGATCCAGGGCGGCATGGTCCCCCCTTACCTGCGTGCGCGCGAACGCGTCGCGCGCGGCGAAAACCCGATGGCAGAGGTGCGTGCCGAAATCCACGGTGCGCTGGCGCGCACGCTGGGGGTACCGATCTTCCAGGAGCAGGTCATGCAGCTTGCCGTGGTCGCCGCCGATTTCAGCGCCGGCGAAGCCGACCAGCTACGCCGGTCGATGGGCACCTGGCGGCGCAAGGGCGAACTCGAACGCCACCGCAAGAAGCTTCTCGAAGGCCTGGCCCGCAACGGCTACGACGCCGACTTCGCCCAGCGCCTGAGCCAGCAGATCGAAGGCTTCGGCGAATACGGCTTCCCCGAGTCGCACGCCGCCAGCTTCGCGCTGCTGGTCTATGCCTCGGCCTGGCTGAAATGCTTCGAACCGGCCGCCTTCCTCGCCGCGCTGCTCGACAGCCAGCCGATGGGTTTCTACGCCCCTTCGCAACTGATCCAGGACGCCCGCCGCCACGGCGTCGAAGTGCGCCCGGCCGACGTCACGACCAGCGACTGGGAATGCACGCTCGAAGAAACGGTGGCCGCCAGCGCTGGCATGGCTCCGATCGAGAGCACCGCCCCCCACTGCGGCAAACCGTCTTCAAAAACGGGCCGGCAGTCCGCGCCTCCCCAGCCAGCCGTGCGCCTCGGCCTGCGCATGATCCACGGCCTGGGCCAGGACACCGCGCTGCGCATCGCCGCCGCCCGGCGCCAGCGGGCCTTTGCCGACACCCAGGATCTCGCCATCCGTGCCCGGCTGGACAGCGGCGCACTGCGTGTGCTGGCGGCAGGCGGCGCGCTTGCCACGCTGGCCGGCCACCGGCGCCAGGCCTTGTGGCAGGCCACCGGCGCCGCACCGCTGCCCGGCCTGCTGGCCACGGCGCCCGGCGGCGATGCCGCAGCCAGACTCGCCGCACCGGCTGCCGCCGAAGACCTGTTCGCCGACTACGCCCGCCTCGGCTTCACCCTGGGCCGCCACCCCCTGTCCTTCGTGCGCGGCGAACTCGCCCGGCTGCGCTTCATCACCGCCGCCGACATCGCCGCCGCACCCGACCGCATGCTGGCCCGCGGCGCCGGCCTGGTCACCTGCCGCCAGCGCCCCGGCACCGCCAAGGGCACGCTGTTCATCACCCTGGAAGACGAAACCGGCCTCACCAACGTCATCGTCCGCCCCGAACTCCTCGAACGCCAGCGCCGCCCCCTGCTCGGCGCCCACCTGCTCGGCGTCTATGGCCAGATCAGCCGCCAGGGCCAGGTCGTGCATCTGATCGCTAACCGGGTGGTGGACCATTCCGGGCTGCTGCAGGGCCTGGCTGCGAAGAGCCGGGATTTCCACTGAAACCTGCTCGCATGCAGCATGGCCGACGCCGAGTTCCGGCACATTCGACGACCAGAAACGACTGTCCGGCAATACCGGGCAATGGCTCCCATTCTTGATTTTCATCAAAATGACATGACATTTCGCAGTCACACAATGCCTGACAAAACATGCAAGGAGCCGTCCATGTCCTCGAGCCCTGCCGCCAAGGCACCACCTCCTTCCCTCAGCTTCATGCAGCGTGCCGGCCTGGCAGCGGCCATCGCCGCGCTGCTGATCGTGGTGTTCATGCCCCCGCTGGCCGGCCTGCCGCAGGCGGGGCAGATGATGCTGGGCATCCTGGCCTTCGCGGTGATCCTGTGGATGACCGAAGCGCTGGACTACTCGGTTTCGGCGCTGGTGATCGGTGCGCTGATGATCGCCCTGCTGGCGCTCAGCCCCGCGCCGGGGCAGGACGCGGCGGACACCATGATGGGCACCCGCGGTGCGCTGCCCTACGCCTTGTCGGGCTTCAGCAACAGCGCGGCGGTGCTGGTGGCAGCGGCGTGCTTCATCGCCTCGGCGATGACCGCCACCCAGCTCGACAAGCGCATTGCGCTGCAGGTGCTGTCCTACGTTCCGGCGCGCGCCAACCATGTGGCGATGGGCGCGATCGCGGTGGGCTTCCTGCTGTCCTTCATCGTGCCCAGCGCCACCGCGCGCGTGGCCTGCCTGATGCCGATCATGCTGGGTTTCCTGACCGCCTTCGGCGCCGACCGCCGCAGCAAGTTCGCCGCGCTGGTGGTGATCACCGCCGCGCAGACGGCCAGCGTGTGGAACATCGGCATCAAGACCGCCGCCGCGCAGAACATGGTGGCGATCGGCTTCATCGAAAGGCAGTTCGGCGAAACCATCACCTGGGGCGAATGGTTCATCGCCGGCGCGCCGTTCTCCGCCGTGCTGACGGTGATGCTGTACTTCATCATGACGCGCATGCTCAAGCCCGAGATGGATCACATCGCCGGCGGGCGCGAAGCCATCCGCCAGCAGCTCGACGCCCTCGGGCCGACCACACCAAAGCAATGGAAGCTGCTCACCATCACCGTCGTCTTGCTGGGTTTCTGGGCCACCGAAGGCGTGCTGCACAGCGTGGATACCACCTCGTCCACCATCGTCGCGGTGGCGCTGATGCTGTTGCCGCGCATCGGCGTGATGGACTGGAAGGAATCGCAGAAAGGCTTTCCGTGGGGCACGGTACTGCTGTTCGCGGTGGGCATCGCGATGGGCTCGGCCCTGCTCAGGACAGAAGCCGCGCCCTGGCTGGCACGCCTGATCGTCGAGCATCTAGGCCTGACGAACGCGGCTGCCTTCGCCATCTTCATGCTGCTGTCACTGTTCCTGATCGTGATCCACCTCGGCTTCGCCAGCGCGACCGGCCTGGCATCGACCATGATCCCGATCATCATCAGCGTGCTGCAGGCAGTGGAAACACCCGGCATCAACCCCATCGGCATGACGATGCTGCTGCAGTTCGTGGTGAGCTTCGGCTTCATCCTGCCAGTGAACTCGCCCCAGGGCATGCTGGCCTACGGCACGGACACCTTCGACATCAAGGACTACATCCGCACCGGACTGGCGCTCACCGTGGCGGCCACGGCGCTGCTGGTGGTGTTCGCGCTGACCTACTGGTCGTGGATGGGCTACATGACATTGCCGGCGAACTGAGGCTGAAAGGGCTGGCGTTCCTGAAGATCGCCAGCCCAGCTATTTGCCAGCGGCGTCAACCGGAGGCGCCGAGCCGCGAAAGCGCTTTTTCGGAGCGTCCTCCGCCGGAGGCAGCCAGCCGCAACAACAGGGCGCTTAACGGCCTCCGGCCCGCTTCGCGGCTCGGCGCCCCCGGCCGAGGCCGCTCCTACGGAAACGCTCAGCGGGCCAATTCGGCCGTCGCCCACTCCACCACTTGCCCCGCCACCGTCGCCGATGCCTGGCCGAACCCATCCACCACCTGCGGCACGTCGGCGCCCGCCGGACGATGGCGAGCCTCGAACTGGCGCGAGGCAACGATCTGACGGCCATCGCGCCGCACCAGGCGAGCATCCAGCCTGACCACGACTTCGGGTGCGCCATCGCGGTATTCGCTCTGGAAAGCCAGCAGGTCGCTGACGACCTCGTAGTCGGCATGCAGGCGGACTTCGTCGCTGCTCAGCGCCGCAATGCGGCCGTCGGCGCGGAAGGCATCGATGATGCGCTCGCGCACCAGCACCGGCGCGGGATCGCTCCAGTTTGCGCCCTTGTAAACGCTGAGCCGGTCGCCCTCGGGCACGACCACGATGCGCTGGCCGGACAAGCTGGTACCGGCAGCCGGGCGCGAGATGCGCAGCGACAGCGGCAGCGCCGCGCCTTCGGCCTTGCGCCACTCTGCGGCGGGCAGCCTGTAGGTATCGACCGGCTCAGGGCGCGGCAGCACCGAGCAGGCCGACAGGATCAGCAGCGAAGCGGCCAGGCCGGCACGGTGCAGGGTACGCATCGCAGACTTGCGGGATTTCATGGTGTGAACTCCTTCACCGGCTCGAGGCCGAGCAGGTATTCGGTCGGGCGGTTTTCCAGTTGGCGCGTGATCGCGCGCATCGAGGCCAGGGTGTCGCGCAGCTCGGCCAGCGCCGGGCCGAGTTCGGCCAGGCCGCGCATGCCGTTGTTGAGCGGGCCGCGGTTCTCGCCGACGAGCATATCGACGGTGCTCATCGCCCGTTCGAAGGCCTCCATCGACCGCTGCGCACTCCGCAGCGTCTGCTCGCCTTCCACATCGATCAGACGATTGGCGCTGCCGACCAGCCTGGAGGCTTCGCCCAGCGCCAGCGTCGCCTGTTCGCCGACCTGGGCGAGCTGGCGCACCGCAGCCGTGATCCCCTCGCGCTCGGCGGCAATCGCGCCGGAGGTCTGCTCCAGGCTCTTCAGCGTCTGCGCGATGCTGGCGATGTTCTCTTCCGAGAACAGCTGGCGCATCTGGAACAGCACGCCATTGATGTTGACCATCACGTCCTCGCCATCGGCCATCAGCTTGGTCAGCGGCGACGGCGTGGCGACGATCTCCGGCACTTCGTCCCCGACCGGCAGCGACACGCTGTTCGCGTCGTCGCCGCTGCTCAGGCGGATGATCGAGATGCCGGTGATGCCGGCCGGCACCAGCCGCGCCTGGGTATCGCTGCGCACCGGCGCCTCGCTATCGACGCGGACACGGGCAATGACGCGGTGCGGATCCTTCGGGTCGAGCCGCAGGCTCGAGACGTCGCCGACCTTGATGCCGTTGAACTCCACCGTGCTGCCTTTCGACAGGCCGCTGACGGCCTCCTGGAAGACGATGTCATAGGCGTGGAACTGGGTGTCGCTGTGGCTCTTGCCGAGCCATAGCGCGAATACCAGCGCCGCACCGACCACCAGCAGGGTGAAGAGGCCGATCAGCACGTGATGGGCACGTGTTTCCATTTCGGGTTGCTCCGGGTTGAATCAGGTTTGCGGGACGTGCTGCAGCGCCTGCGCGGCATCCGCCGCGGCACGGCCGCGCGGCCCGTGGAAATACTCGCGGATCCAGGCATCGTCGGTCGCCGCCACGGCTTCGAGCGTGTCGTTGATCAGCACCCGCTTCTGCGACAGCACCGCGATGCGGTCGGTGATGGTGTAAAGGGTGTCGAGGTCGTGGGTGACGATGAACACGCTCAGGCCGAGGGCGTCGCGCAGCGTGAGGATGAGCTGGTCGAAGGCGGCGGCGCCGATCGGGTCGAGGCCGGCGGTCGGCTCGTCGAGGAACAGGATGTCGGGGTCGAGCGCCAGCGCACGCGCGAGCGCGGCGCGCTTGACCATGCCGCCCGACAGATCGGACGGGTACTTGTCGCCCGCATTGGCCGGCAGGCCCGCCAGCGCGATCTTCAGCCGCGCCAGTGCCGCCGCTTCCGCCGTCTTCAGTCCGGCATGCTCGATCATCGGCAAGGCCACGTTCTCGGTCACCGTCAGCGACGAGAACAGCGCCCCTTGCTGGAACAGCACGCCGAAGCGCCGCTCGATCTCTGCACGCCTGCCCTCCGGCAGCGTCAGCAGATCTTCTCCGAATACGCTCACCTTGCCCGCCGCTGGGCGGTTGAGGCCGACGATGGTCCGCAGCAGCACCGACTTGCCGGTGCCCGAGCCGCCGACCACGCCCAGGATCTCGCCGCGGCGCACGTCGAGGTCCAGCTTGTCGTGCACCACCTGCGCACCGAACTGGTTGCGCACGCCGCGCACCTCGATGATGTTCTCCATGGCCGCAGTCATCGCGTCACCCCCGTCACCGTCCCCATCTCACCAGCCCCGCCTCACCAGCCCATCTCCATGCAGAACAGCGCCGCCACCGCATCGACCACGATCACGATGAAAATCGACTGCACCACCGACGACGTGGTGTGCTCGCCGACCGACTGCGCGCTGCCGCTGACGCGGAAGCCTTCAAGGCAGCCGATGATGCCGATCAGGAAGGCGAAGATCGGCGCCTTGGCCATGCCGATGACGAAATGCTTGAGGCTGACGTCGTTCTCGACCACCGACATGAACATCACCGGCGAGATGTCGAGCTTGGCCGCGCACACCAGCATGCCGCCGGCAATGCCCGAGATCATCGCCACGAAGGTCAGCATCGGCAGCGCCAGCATCAGCGCCGACACCCGCGGCAGCACCAGCAGCTCGATCGGATCGAGCCCCAGCACGCGGATGGCGTCGACTTCCTCGTTGGCGCGCATCGAGCCGATCTGCGCGGTGAAGGAGCTGGCGGTACGGCCGGCGACGATGATCGCAGTCAGCAGCACGCCGAACTCGCGCAGGAAGGAAAACGCGATCAGGTCCACGGTGAAGATGCTGGCGCCGAAGGCCGACAGCACCGTCGAGCCGAGGAAGGCGATCACCGCACCGACCAGGAAGGTCAGCAGCGCGACGATCGGCACCGCGTTGAGCGCAGTCTGCTCCAGGTTGGCGACGAGCGAAGTGACGCGCCAGCGCTGCGGCCGCAGCAGAAGGGAGAAAGCGGTTTGCAGGGTGATGCCGATGAAACCCAGGGTGCCGACCACGTGGTGCCAGAACACCGTCGTCGCCTGGCCGATGTGTTCGAGCACGTCAGCCAGCGCACTGCCCTGCTTTGCTGGCGGAGTCTCCTCGGTGGCAAGCGCAGCCGACACGGTTCTCAGCAATGCGCGGCGTTCGGTGCCCAGCGGGCTTTCATCGCCCGCCAGCCACTGCAGGCGATCGGGCCCCAGCAGTTCGTTCAGCAGCGCGACGCCAGCGGTGTCGAGCGCCCCCAGGCCGGCGGCATCGACCCGCGTAGCCGGCCCGATCGTTTTCCGCAATGCAGCGACACGGCCCGCCAGCGAACGATAGTTCGCAAGCGTCCAGTCACCGCCCAGCACGAGCCGGCTTTCGCCGCCCGCGCCGGACAAATCCGCGAAACCGCTCATCGAGTCAGCCAAAACGTCTTTGCTCCACTATCCCTGGCGCCGCCACCCCCTGGCGGACCCGCCCTTGCCATGACCGTTCCCGGTGATTGCCATCCGGCATCAGACCCCACCTTATCGTCATATGAAGCCAGCTATTGCAACGATGCGGCGCTTGACGATGATATTCGGCAAATGTTGGAATGCAAGTGCACCGCAGCATTTTTCTTGCCTGTCCGCATAGATTGCACCAAGCCGGCCTGGGACGGCTGCTGCGGGCATCCGGACCGCGCCTCAACCCGAAACGCGGCCCGGAAATATGGCCCGATGAGCGGAAAAATGCCATGAAAATCGACATCAAGAACAAGGCGGCATGGATCGTCGCCGCCCTCCTCGCCGTCTCGGCCGCCATCGCGTGGCAAGTCCTCGGCCGCAACGGTGACGACGGCAGCTTCGTCCACGGCAACGGCCGCATCGAGGCCACCGAAGTTGACGTCGCCGCCAAGGCTGCCGGACGCGTGCAGGACATCCTGGTCAACGAAGGCGATTTCGTCGCCGCCGACCAGGTCATCGCCCGCATGGACATGAAGACGGTCGAGGCCCAGCTCGCCCAGGCCCGCGCGGAAGCCGCCAATGCCCGCAGCGCGCGCGAAACCGCCCTCGCCCAGGTCGCCCAGCGCAAGGCCGACGTCGCCATGGCCGAGGCGACACTGGTGCAGCGCCGTTCCGAACTCGACATCGCGCGCAAGACCAGCGCCCGCTCGCAGGCCTTGCGCGCCGACCGCGCCATTTCCGAGCAGGTCGCCGACGACAACCTCGCCCGCGTGCGCAACGCCGAAGCCAACATCAACGTCGCCCAGGCCCAGATCGCTGCCGCCCAGGCCGGCGTCAAGGCCGCCGAAGCACAGGTCGAGCAGGCCGAAGCCGCGATCCAGGCCACGCTCGCCGTCGTCGCCCGGCTGGAGACGGAGCTGGAGGACGGCGTGCTGAAGGCGCCGCGCGGCGGCCGCGTGCAGTACCGCATCGTGCAGCCGGGCGAAGTCGTCGGCGGTGGCGGCAAGATCGTCAGCCTGGTCGACATCGGCGACGTCTACATGACCTTCTTCCTGCCCGAAATGGCCGCCGGCCGCGTTGCCATCGGCACCGAGGCGCGCATCGTGCTCGATGCCGCCCAGCACTACGTGATTCCGGCGCACATCTCCTATGTCGCCAGCGTCGCCCAGTTCACCCCGAAGACGGTCGAAACCCAGAGCGAACGGCAGAAGATGGTGTTCCGCGTCAAGGCCCGCATCGATCCCGAATTGCTCGCCAAGTACCCCGAGCACGTCAAGACCGGCCTGCCCGGCGTCGCCCACGTCCGCCTCGACGACAGCAAACCCTGGCCCGGCGAGCTGCAGACGAGGCTGCCGTGAATTCCACGACCGGATCGGCGGCGCCTTCCACGGCGCCGGTCGTCCGCCCAACCGTCGTCCGCCTCGTCGACGTCGAACACCGCTACGGCGACACGCTCGCCGCCGACCATGTCACGCTCGACATTCCGGCCGGCTGCATGGTCGGCTTCATCGGCCCCGACGGCGTCGGCAAATCCACCTGGCTGGGGCTGATCGCCGGTGCGCGCCAGATCCAGCAAGGCAAGGTCGAGGTGCTCGGCGGAGACATGGCCAGCGCCCGCCACCGCCGCGACGTCTGCCCGCGCATCGCCTACATGCCGCAGGGCCTGGGCAAGAACCTCTACCCGACGCTGTCGGTGTTCGAGAACGTTCAACTTCTTCGGCCGCCTGTTCGGCCAGTCGCGTGTCGAGCGCGAAGAGCGCATCGCCGACCTGCTGGCCTCGACCGGACTCGCCGAATTCGCCGACCGTCCGGCCAACAAGCTGTCCGGCGGCATGAAGCAGAAACTCGGCCTGTGCTGCGCGCTGATCCACGACCCCGACCTGCTGATCCTCGACGAGCCCACCACCGGCGTCGATCCGCTGTCGCGCCGCCAGTTCTGGGAGCTGATCGACCGCATCCGCGCGCGGCGCCCGGGCATGAGCGTGCTCGTCGCCACCGCCTACATGGAAGAAGCCGAACGCTACGACTGGCTGGTCGCGGTCGACGCCGGCCGCGTGCTGGCCACCGGCAGCCCGGCGGAACTGCGTGAACGGACGGGCGCCGACACGCTGGAGGGCGCCTTCCTCGCCCTGCTGCCGCCCGAACGGCTCGGCGACCACACGCCGCTGACGATTCCGCCGCTCGAAGCCGGCGACACCGTCATCGAGGCGCGCAGTCTTCAGATGCGCTTCGGCGACTTCATCGCGGTCGACGACATCAACCTCGACGTGCGGCGCGGCGAGATCTTCGGTTTCCTCGGCTCCAACGGCTGCGGCAAGTCGACGACGATGAAGATGCTCACCGGCCTGCTGCCGCCCACCCGCGGTGAGGCGCTGCTGCTGGGCGAAGTCCTCGACGCCCGCAACATCGACACCCGGCGCCGGGTCGGCTACATGTCGCAGGCCTTCTCGCTGTACGCCGAACTGTCGGTGCGGCGCAACCTGCAGCTGCACGCCGACCTGTTCAACCTGCCGGAAGCCGAAGGCGAAGCCCGCATCGCCGAACTGGCCGAACGCTTCGACCTCGCCCCGGTCATGGACGAAGTGCCCGAGGCGCTGCCGCTGGGCATCCGCCAGCGCCTGCAGCTGGCGGTCGCGGTGCTGCACCGGCCCGACGTGCTGATCCTCGACGAACCGACCTCGGGCGTCGACCCGGTCGCGCGCGACCACTTCTGGGAACTGATCATCGACCTGTCGCGCAAGGACGGCGTGACGATCTTCATCACCACCCACTTCATGAACGAGGCGCAGCGCTGCGACCGCATCTCGCTGATGCACGCCGGCCGCATCCTCGCCAGCGGCGCACCGGACGAACTGGCTGCGCAGCGCGGCGCCGCCTCGCTGGAAGATGCCTTCGTCGGCTACCTGGCGGAAGCCAGCGGCGTGAAACTGGCGGGAAGCGATGAACGTGCCGGCTCGCGCACCCCCTCTCCCGCAGGGGGAGAAGGAGAAAACCCCGCCGGCGCCGCGCACACGCGTCCGCCGCGCTTCAGCCTTGCCCGCCTGTTCAGCTTCAGCGCCCGCGAGGCGACCGAACTGCGCCGCGACCCCTTCCGCCTGACGCTGGCGCTGCTCGGCACCGTGATCCTGATGCTGGTGATGGGCTACGGCATCACCACCGACGTCGAGGATCTGAGCTACGCCGTGCTCGACCTCGACCGCAGCACCGCGAGCGAAAGCTACACCCTCAACATCGCCGGCTCGCGCTACTTCCATGAACAGCCGCCGCTCGAAAGCCATGCCGACATCGACCGCCGCATGCGCGCCGGCGAACTGGCGATGGCGCTGGAGATTCCGCCCAACTTCGGCCGCGACCTGGCGCGCGGCGCGCGGCCGGAGGTCGGCGTCTGGCTGGACGGCGCGATGCCGATGCGGGCCGAGGTCGCGCGCGGCTACGTCATGGGCGTGCATGCGCAGACGCTGACCGAGGCGATGGCCGGCGCCGGCCTCTCCGCCGCGCCGCTCGCCGACATCGCCGTGCGCTACCGCTACAACCCGGACATGCGCAGCCTGATCGCGATGGTGCCGGCGGTGATCCCGATGCTGCTGGTGTTCATCCCGGCGATGCTGACCGCGCTCGGCGTGGTGCGCGAGAAGGAATTGGGCTCCATCCTCAACGTCTACACCACGCCGGTCACCAAGCTCGAATTTCTGCTCGGCAAGCAGCTGCCCTACATCGCGCTGTCGATGTTCAACTGCGTGCTGATGTTCGTGCTCGCGATCACCCTGTTCGACGTGCCGTTCAAGGGCAGCCTGACGGCCTTCTTCACCGGCGCGCTGCTCTACGTCACCGCCACCACCGGCCTGGGGCTGCTGATGTCGACGCTGACCAACAGCCAGATCGCGGCGATGGCCGGCACCTCGATCGGCACCCTGCTGCCGGCGATCCAGTTCTCCGGCATGCTCGATCCGGTGTCCTCGCTCGAAGGCGGCGGCGCGCTGATCGGCGAAATGTATCCGACCACGCACTTCCTCACCATCAGCCGGGGCACCTTCTCGAAGGCGCTCGACTTCGGTGACCTGGGCGGCGCCTTCATCCCGCTGCTGGTGGCCATTCCGGTGCTGACGCTGCTGTCCGCGCTGCTGCTGAAGAAGCAGGCCCGCTGAAGAGGAAGACCATGGGCACACGCAACGGCACCCTGCACAACACCTGGTACCTGGGCATCAAGGAGTTCCACAGCCTGATCGGCGACTGGCCGATGCTGTTCATGATCGTGTTCATGTTCACCGTCTCGGTGTATGCCGACGCCACCGCCAAGCCCGAAAGCCTGCACCGGGCCTCGATCGCGGTGGTCGACGAGGACCAGTCGCAGCTGTCCAGCCGCATCATCGCCGCGCTGCACCCGCCGCAGTTCATCGACCCGGAGCGGATCGAACTGGCGGAGATCGACCCCACGATGGATGCCGGCCGGCACACCTTCGTGCTCGACATTCCGCCCAACTTCCAGCGCGACGTGCTGGCCGGCCGCTCGCCGGCGCTGCAGCTCAACGTCAACGCCACCCGCCAGAGCCAGGCACAGACCGGCACCGGCTACATCCAGAACATCGTCAACGATGAGATCCGCAGCTTCGTGCAGCGCTACCGCAGCACCGCCGCGCAGCCGGTGCAACTGGTCGAGCGCGCGATGTTCAACCCCAATCTCAGCGGCGGCTGGTTCGCGGCGGTGACGGCGATCATCAACAACATCACCATGCTCGGCATCCTGCTCACCGGCGCCGCGCTGATCCGCGAACGCGAGCACGGCACCATCGAGCATCTGCTGGTGATGCCGGTGACGCCCTTCGAGATCATGCTGTCCAAGGTCTGGTCGATGGGCGTGGTCGTGCTGCTGGCCTCGTCCTTTTCGCTGCAGGTCATGGTCAAGGGCGTGCTGGGCGTCGTCGTGCCCGGCTCGGCGCTGCTGTTCGGCGCCGCCTCCCTGCTCTACCTGTTCGCCGCCGCCTCGATCGGCATCTTCATGGGTACGCTGGCACGCAACATGCCGCAGTTCGGCCTCATGACCATCCTCGTGCTGCTGCCGCTGCAGATCCTGTCGGGCGCGCTGACGCCGCGCGAAAGCATGCCCGCGCTGGTGCAGTGGCTGATGTCGCTGACCCCCACCACCCACTTCGTCAGCCTCGCCCAAGGCATCCTGTTCCGCGGCGCCGGCCTCGACGTGGTCTGGCCCGCCTTCGCCATGGTCGCGCTGATCGGCGGCGTCTTCTTCGCCCTCGCCCTCCGCCGCCTGCGCAGTACCATCGGCAAGATGCAAAGCTGAACCCCTCCTCGGCGGCCTTCGACACCTCTCGCCGCCCCCTTCGCCCGGACCAAAGGACCCTCGCCCCATGTCGGCACTTTTCCAGCCCTTCACGCTCAAGAACACCACCCTCCGCAACCGCATCGCCGTCCCGCCGATGTGCCAGTACATGGCCATCGACGGCGTCGCCAACGACTGGCACCGGGTGCATTACCCCGCGCTGGCGCGCGGCGGCGCCGGCCTGGTCATCGTCGAGGCCACCGCGGTCTCGCCGGAAGGCCGCATCACGCCCGGCTGCCTCGGCCTGTGGAACGACGCCCAGGCCGACGCCCTCGCCCCCATCGCCGCCTCGATCAAGGCCGCCGGCGCCGTGCCCGGCATCCAGATCGGCCACGCCGGCCGCAAGGCCAGTTCCAACCTGCCGTGGGAAGGCGACGACCACATCGCCGACGGCGATCCGCGCGCCTGGCCGACGATCGCGCCCTCGGCGGTCGCCTTCGGCGCCAACCTGCCGAAAGTGCCCAAGGCCATGACGCTGGACGACATCGCCCGCGTCCGCGCCGACTTCGCCGAGGCCGCCCGCCGCGCCCGCGACGCCGGCTTCGAATGGCTGGAACTGCACTTCGCCCACGGCTACCTGGGCCAGAGCTTCTTCTCGGTGCATGCCAACCAGCGCACCGACGCCTACGGCGGCAGCGCCGGAAACCGCGGCCGCTTCCTGCTCGAGACGCTGGCCGCGGTGCGCGAAGTCTGGCCGGAAAACCTCCCCCTCACCGCCCGCTTCGGCGTCATCGAGTACGACGGCCGCGACGAGGAGACGCTGGCCGAAGCCATCGGCCTGACCCGCAACCTCAAGCGTGGCGGGCTGGACCTGCTGAGCGTCAGCGTCGGCTTTTCCACGCTGCAAGCCAAAGTGCCCTGGGGCCCCGCCTTCCTTGCCCCGGTCGCTACCCGCGTGCGCGAGGAGGCCGCCATTCCGGTTGCCTCGGCCTGGGGTTTCGGCACGCCCGAACTGGCCGAAACCGCCATCGCCGACGGCCAGCTCGACCTCGTCATGGTCGGCCGCTCCCACCTCGCCAATCCGCACTGGCCGATGCACGCGGCGAAGGCGCTGAAGGTCAAGCGCCCGACCTGGGTGCTGCCGGCGCCGTATGCGCATTGGCTGGAGCGGTACCGGACCGAATGAGCATGCGGCAGTCTCGATGCAGCCCGCTTGAGCGCAGCGATCCGCACAGGAAGCGATTCACTGCAGAACCGGGCGTCACTCGATTGCCGAGCCATGGAAATTGCCATCATCGCCAACACCGTAGATAATTGAGATTACTTCTCATTTCAATATATCCATGGGCAACCGCGCCGAATCAGCAAGCGACCTCGCCGACGCCTTTGCCCACTGGCAGCCGAAGCTGTTGAGGACGCTTTTCCGGCGGCTGGGCAACCGCGACGACGCCGAGGATATCGCCCAGGAATCCTTCGCCCGACTCGCGGCTGCCGGCAAAGCGCTGCCGCTCGACGAACAGGGGCCTTACCTTCAGCGGATCGCGCAGAACCTGTCGCACGACCAGTGGCGCAACAGCCCGGCCCGGCAACAGATCGAAGTCATCGCCTACGACGATTGTGAAATGACGGCAGACGGCATCGCAACCGATGGCGTCTGCCCCTGCTCCCGTACCGAGCAGCGCCAGCGCCTCGAACGCCTGCAACAGGCGCTCGACGAACTTCCGGAACGCCAGCGGGAGGCCTTCATACTTCACCGTTTCGACGGCCTGCCGCAGGACGAGGTCGCCGAGCGCATGGGCATTTCCCGGCGGATGGTGGTCAAGCACCTGGCCCGCGCCTTTGCCTATTGCGAGATTCGCGTCCACTATGCCAGCCTGGAACAGATGGAACGCCTGCATCCCGCCACATCCAGGCGCGTGGATGACGACTCATGACCGCCCCGACTCCGAACGTGGAACTCCACGAAACCGCTGCCGAGTGGTTCCTGCACCGCCGCGAGGCGCCGTGGACGCCGGCCGACGAGACGGCGTTCACCGAGTGGCTGGCTGCCGATCCGGCACATCGGCTGGTTTATGACAAGCTCGCCCGTACCTGGGACGACTTCGACCATGTCCGGCGCCCGGCGCTGGCGGCAGACATCGGTGCAACATCACTGGACGCACCCGCCCGCCAGCCCGTCGACACGGCCCGCCCATCGCCCGGCCCGCGCCGGCACTGGCTCGGCGCCCTGTTCGGCAGCCTCCCCGCCCCGGCCATCGCCACCGCCTGCATCGCGCTGGTGGTGGGCGGCTGGTTCGCCTGGGACAACATCCCACGCTACAGCGCCGAACTCGCCACCGCCCATGGCCGGACCGAACAGCTCGCCCTGCCCGACGGCTCCAGCATCCTCCTCAACATGGACAGCCAGGTGCAGGTTCGCTACTATCCCCGCCGCCGCGAAGTCCGGCTCGGCCGCGGCGAAGCCTTCTTCCGCGTCGAGGCCGGGCCCGAGCGCCCGTTCATCGTGCGCACCGGCAACAGCGAGGTGCGCGTCGTCGGCACCGCTTTCAACGTCCGTGCCGTGCCGCCCGGACTGAGCGTGAAGGTGCTCGAAGGCGAGGTCGAAGTCCGCATCAATGCATCCTCCAAGCAAGCGCCGGTCAGGCTTGCCGCACGGCAGGGCCTGCTCTTCGATCAGGCCGGCAGCCGCTACCAGACCACTCCCCTGCTCGCCGAAACCGTCGGCGACTGGCGTGACGGCCAACTCGTCTTCCGCCGCAGCCGCCTCGCCGAAGTCGCCGAAGAACTCGGCCGCTATCTCGGCCAGCCAGTCGAGCTGCACGGCAAGGACGTCGCCGATCTGCGCGTGTCGGGCTACGCAGCCACCCGTGCCCCGCAAGCCTTCCTCGAGTCGCTGCCCGATCTGCTGCCGGTGCGGGTTCAGCGGCAGGGCGACGGCGGCTACGTGATCACCAGACGCTAAGCAGCCGCAAAAAATTTTCACCGACATGGTTCTCATTTCGGTGAAAACACCGTTCTAGCTATCAGGGCCCGGTTTTTCGGACCCAACGGCTGCCAGCCACGTCACGGAAAATCCCAGACTAGCCACCGGCCGCTTTCGCTGTACGCCATGTCCACCTGGCGTGCGTCCGAAGCGCGACGGGGATCGCGCTTCATCTCGATGACGGATGGAGTCGTAATGAAGGCAGGCAAGTTCAAGGGGCGGCTGCTGGCCGCACATCTGCGCGGTTGCGCGGCGGCATTCCGGCCGGCGACGGTTTCGCTGATGGTGGCGTCGGCGCTGGCGGTGATGGCAGCACCGGCAAGTGCGCAAGAGGCGCGTACCGAATTCGACATTCCGGCCCAGGCGCTGGACAGCAGCCTGCGCGCTTTCGCCCAGCAGTCGAAGGCCCAGGTGCTGTTCGACGAAGCGACGGTTGCCGGACTGCGGGCCCCCGCGCTCAAGGGCAGCTACTCCACCGGCGAAGCCCTTGCGCGGCTGCTGGCGGGGAGCGGTATCACCGCGAGCCTGTCGCGGCCGGGGGTGTTCACCCTGAGGGCGGCGGCGAGGTCCCGCGAGAGCACGCTGCCGCCGGTCGTGGTGGTCAACAAGGCCGAATGGAGCATCGACCGCGAGCTGCTGGACAGGATGCCGAACAAATCCAGCTCGATCGAAGGAGCGCTGGCGCTCCATTCCCAGGTGCAGACCAGCAACAGCGCGGAACGCTCGATGCAGGGCGGCGAGATCAAGCCGCCGCAGATTTCCATCTCGGGCGGCAAGCCCTACGAAAACCGCTACGTCATCAACGGCCTGGGCAACAACAACCATGTCGCGCCGCCCACCTCCAGCTCGGGGGTGGCCTCGAACGGCAGCACCCAATCGGCCTACCTCGACGACATCAAGGTGGGCAGCCAGCCGGTAGGCACGGCACAGTCCTACAACCTGGATCCCGACCTGCTCGACAACATCGAACTGCAGGATTCACGCATTTCGGTCAATCACAGCGGCTTCACCGGCGGCGTCGTGTCCGCCGACACACGCAAGCCCGACCCCACCCGCTTCGGCGGCAAGGTCCGCTGGGGCCACAATCGCAGCGGCTGGGACAAGCGCTTCTACGATGAAGCGGGTCTGCGCGGCGAATCCTTCGACGAATCGTTCAGCGCCCTGCGCCAGCCGGAATACACCCGAAACACCGGCGGCTTCATGCTCAACGTGCCGATCAGCGAGAACTTCGCGGCCATCGTTGCCTATGACAAGACGCTGTCGAAGATTCCCCTCAAGTACACGACCCGTTCCGCCAACACCATCGACACCGACAACGCCACGACCAAGGATCAGACCCGCTCCGCCGAAACCTTCTTCACCTCGATCGGCGGCCGCACCGAATCCGGACTCGATGTGAACCTGACTGGCGTTTATTACAAATACAACGGCAACTACTTCAATCCACGCGCGATCAATTCGGAATACGACCAGGAGCAGCGCACCTACGACTTCGCCCTCAATCTGTCGAAAGTCCTGTCCGCCGGCAAGGCCAGCGCCAAATTCAAGTACGGCAACATGGTTTCGAACCGGGAGGTCGAATCCAACGTCAACAAACAATGGATCACCTATGGTGAAACCAACTGGGGTTCCGCCATCCCCTGCGCGGTCAATCCCATCACCGGCGCCATGACGATCTGCGGCTATTCCGCCGGCGGCAACACATTGGCCAACGATCTGGACTTCAAGCAGCGCACCTTTCAGACGGTGCTGGACTTCGAGTTCAACGCATTGCAACTGGGGAATGCCAAACACAGCTTCTCGGTCGGCCTGAGCAACGAAATCGTGAAGGGCGAGGCCGTCGGCGGCGGCTCCGTCCAGTACCAGAACTCTCATGCAGCAGTGCGTGGCCCGCTCGCCCCAGGCCAGGACGGCGTGAGCTACGACAACGCGCGTACGGGCGGCGCCCTCTACGACCAGTTTTTCCGTGTCAAGAATGTGTACGCGCCCTATGACCGTGACGCTGAAGTGCAGACCTGGTCGCTGTGGTTGCAGGACACCATCACCTTCTCCGATTTCATGCTGCGCCCCGGTATCCGCATCGATTACGACGACCAGTTCCGCAACACGAACTTTGCCCCCCGTGTCGCCGGCAGCTGGAATGTGCTCGGCAGGAACGTTGCCGTGCTGCACGCCGGTCAGGCCCGCTACTACGGCGGCCCCAACCTCTATTACTCCCTGTTCAAGAACCAAGGCAGTGCCGATCGCTACATCCGTGGCACCACCGCTGGCCCCGATGGCATGCTGCCCGCATGGACGAAGAGTTCGAGTGGCTCGGCCGGCGCGGACTACGAGGCCAAGGACCTGAAAACACCTTATTCGGACGAAACCAGCCTCGGCTTCGATCTGCAGCTCCAAGGCGGCTTCGTGGTCAATTACAACTACGTTTACCGCAAGGGCAAGGACGGCATCATGCGCCGCTTCCAGCGGGACGGGGGCTATGCGGCCACCAACGACGGCGAAAGCACCTATGCCGGCCACACCATCTCGATCTCGAACAACTACTTCAGGAACCATTTCTTCCGCCTCAGCACCACCTTTGCCGACAGCGAGTCGAACTACCTCGACTACACGGCGGACGCCGGCAGCTGGTCCGACATCACCCAGAAAATCGACCGCAGCCGGGTCATCTACAACGGCAAGCTGATCGACGCCAACGAACTGGACCTGAGCAACTTCAACCGTCCGCTGCAGATCGTCGGCTTGTGGAGCGCCGCGCTGTCGGAGCGCATCCATCTGACGACGACCGGCATCTGGACACAGAAAACCGACGTGCTGGTCAATAGCCCCCGGGTTACGCTCGACGATGGCTGGCGGGTGAATTCCTACACCAAGGGCAAGCTGCCTTCGCGCTTCACCGTCAACATGTCCCTGGGCATCGATCTGTACCGCAACAAGGACCAGAATCTGCGGGCAACGGTGGACGTCTATAACGTGTTCAACCGCAAGATCCAGAACGGTATCGGCTCGTATACCGTCGGCGGCCAGCCGGTGTTCTTCGACTACTACGCACCGGGCCGCTCGGTCGCGGCCAGGCTGGAATACAGCTTCTGAGCTCGACGAGTCCGATGCAGACACAGTCCGCGCCGGCGCTGATCGAATGCGATCGGCTCCGCCACAGCTACGCCGGGAAACAGGTGCTGAACGGCCTGTCCTTCCAGGTCCGCAAGGGCGGCATCCACGGCCTGCTGGGCAAGAACGGCGCCGGGAAAACCACCACGATCAACATCCTGATGGGTTTCCTGGAGCCGTCTGGCGGCAGCTGCCGGGTGCTGGGCGATCCCAGCCACCGGCTGCGGCCCGAGACGCGGCGCAGGATCGGGCTGCTGCATGAGGGCTTCACCCAGCACGACTTCATGACGATCGCGGAGCTGGAGAAGTTCTATCGCCATTTCTACCCCCACTGGCAGCCCCAGGTGTTCACGCAACTGGTGCAGAAGCTGCCGGTGCCATCCAGCCGGCGGCTGTCGAAGCTTTCGTTCGGGCAGCGTTCGCAGGTGTGCCTGGCGCTGGTCATGGCGCAGCTGCCCGAGCTGATGATCCTGGACGACTATTCGATGGGCCTGGACGCCGGCTACCGCCGGCTGTTGCTGGACTACCTGCACGCCTATGCGGAGGAGTACGGCACGACGATCCTGCTGACCTCGCACGTGGTGCAGGACCTCGAGCGCCTGATCGACCACATGTTCATCATCCAGAACGGCAGCCTGCTGTATTCGGCAGATCGGGGCCGTTTCTTCGAATCGCTCAGGCAATGGCGTTTCCGGCGCTCCCCGCAGTCCGACCAGCTGGAAAAGACGGATGTATTGACCAGCGTCGAGCATATCGGCAGGCACAGCATCGTCTGCTCCTTCCGCGACGAGGATCAGGTGCGCCAGGCCATGCTGCAGAAAGGTGTCATGCCGGAAGAATGGCAGGAAATCCCGCTGAGCTTCGAGGATGCCTTCCTGAGCCTGACCGGAAAATACTGAGCCCGGGACCATGAAAAAGACACATGCAGTGATGGCCATGCGGGGTCTGCTGTACAAGGAATGGATCAAGCTGCGCTACCTTGGGCTGCTGCCCCTTGCGCTGCTGCTGATCGCGCTGGGCAATTCGTTCTACGACATGCACGGCATGAAATCGGCCAATGGCGGACAGGCCTTGTGGCATGCGGTGATCTTCCGCTCTCACATGCCTTTCGAGACGATGCGCTACCTGCCGCTGTTCTCCGGCGTATGGCTGGCCGCCATCCAGTTCGCGCCCGAATGCCGCAACCGGCGGCTGCGGCTGTTCTTCCACCTGCCGGTCAACGAACACAAGGCACTCTTCCTCATCCTCGGCCTGGGCGCCGGCCTGCTGTCGCTGCTGGTCGGCATCCTCTGCCTTGCCCAGGCCGGCATCACCAGCCTGTTCATGCCTGTCGAAGCCGCCAGGCTGTCGCTCCTCACGCTCGCCCCCTGGTGCCTGGCGGGTTTCGTCGCTTATGCCGCCACCGCGCTGATCTTCATCGAAACCTCGGTCATGCGGCGGCTGTGGCATGCAGGCATCGCCGCGGTATTCGTGCTGGCGCTGGTCGACGGCCGCGGCTATGGCAGCCACATCGACGGCCTGCCGTGGTTCGGCCTCATCGCCATGCTCTGGTTCGCCGCCATCGGCAACGTGCTCGACCGCGTCAAGAGAGGCAGGTCATGATCCTGATTTCACGTCTGGCACTGGCGGTCCTATCCGTGCTCGCGCTGGCAAAACTGCTGCCCGGCTACGTCGGGCAGGTGTTTCCGCGGGATTACGAAACCGTCCTCATCGCCTACAGCGCAGGCCAGCAGCGCCTGATATTCAAGCATTACCGCAGCGGCAACTGGTCCTGGAGCGACGAGCAGGGCAATCCGCTGAGCGAGGACGAAATGCGCGCGGCGCTGCCCTTCGCCCATCTCCGCGAGCTGGAAAGGCTGGGCCAGTTGCCCGCAGAAGTTGCCGGCTGGCGCTTCGACCCCGAGGCGGCCGCAAGGCACGGCACCCGCATGCGGCTGATGCCGCGCCAGCTGGACAAGCCCGATTTTCCGCTCTACACGCTGATGGAATCGATGCCGGGCGCCAAGGGCCTGCAGACGCCGCCCGACATGTTCCGCATGGCGGATCGCATCGAGTTCATCGACGCTGCGTCGAACCGCATCGACGAGGCCAAGAGCCAGCGCTACAGCCTGGCCCTGGCCGAAGCAGGTTTCACGCACCCGGCCAGGCTGGTCGCCGACAATGCCAGCACGCAGAAAGCCTACGACAACGGCGCCCTGCTGGTGGATGCCGAAGGGCGCGTCTTCCATCTCTGGCAGGTCCACGGTACTCCCCGGGTGCTGCGCACCGGTACCGTGCTGCCGCCATCCGTGCTTGCCATCCGCGTGCTGCAGCTGCCCAGCCGCGAATACCACGGCATCGTCACGCTGCCGGATCAGGTCCTGTTCCTGGATTGGGCAAACCACGCGCCGCAGCGCCTGCCGCTGGACGGCCACAAGCCCGCGACCGAATCCCTTTCCGTCGAGGAAACCCCCTTGCACTGGGAGTTTTCCCACACCGGGCATGAGACCGGAGTCCGGCAATTCGTCCTCGCCGGCCGGCAGCTCGAACCCCTGCTGCGCCACACCTGGCATGAAGGCGACGCCGACGCCGGCAAACGGACCCTGCGCGCCACGGTCATGGGCTTCCTGTTTCCCTTCAAGCTCGAATTCCAGATCGACGAACGCACCCAGCACCAGCTGTACTTCAGCACCTTCGGCGCACGCTGGTGGGTGACGCTGGCAGGCATCGCCGCCGCGCTATGCGCCCATATCCTTTGGTGCCGGCGACGTCACGGCCATCTGCCGCATGGGCTGAATCTGTTGTTCGTCCTGTTCACCGGCTGGTTCGGCGCAATCACGCTGGCAGTTTCGGGGCCACTGGTGCATCGGCATCCAGACTTGCCAGCATGACTGAGCGTCGCGTCAGGCACCAGCCTCCAGCGACTGATGCATGCGTGCATAGTCGTGGCGGTACTTGGTGGCCAGGCGGCTTTTCTGCGTATCGGTGAGGATTTTCCCGGACACCTGGAAGAATTTCTTCTCTTCTTCCCGAAGGTGGTGGTGCACTTCCTCGGAAAGCTTCTTCGCGTGCTCGATCCACGCATCGCCGTCGATGTCCAGCTTCTCGAGGGTCTCGATGCATTCATCGATCTCGTGGTGCTCGGCCAGCGCATGGCGCGAAGGCGACAGGCCCATGTCGTCCATCAGGATCGGGGCATAGAGGAAACGCTCCTCGGCAGCGGCATGTGCGGCCAGCTCGATGCGCAGTTCTTCGAAGAGTTCCTTGCGCCGCGGATCGCCGGCCTTGCTGCGCAGCAGCTTGCGGCACAGCGAGCGCTGGATTTCATGGCTTTCGCGCAGGGCTTCATAGATGTTGTCGGTCATGGTCGCTCCTCCTTCAGAGTTGAGACTGCCAACGAACGCCCCCGCGCGCATATGGCATCGCCGGGAGCGGCCTACTCGCACATCACGTCATTTCCACTGTTGATGGTGGCATCAAATCCACTTCTCGGAAAGATTCCTCGCGCAATATGATGTAGCAAATTTTTGCTTCACGCTGGCGTCGGCATCGCATTTACACGGAGCATGGAAATCATTTCCCGCCCCATGCGAGGCCCGCCGCTCAAGCGCCGATCCGCAACCCGGTCTTCTTGAGGATTCCCGCCGAGAACAGCACGTCGCGCCCCTTGCAGGCGCCGCGGAATTCCCGTTCGAGCAGGGCGGCGATCTCGGCCACGCGCACCAGCGCCGCATCGCGCGAGGCGGCGTGCACCATCGCGAACAGGTTGTAGGGCCAGTCCGGCAGGTGGCGCGGACGGCGATAGCAGTGGGTGACGAATTCGAGCGCGCCAACGCGCTCGCCGACGGCATCGATCACCGCGTCGTCGATGTTCCACACGCTCATGCCGTTGGCTGTGTAGCCGATGGCGTAATGGTTGGGCACCACGCCGATGCGGCGGATGCGGCCGCTTTCCAGCATGTTTGCCAGGCGCGCGCGCAGCGTTTCCTCGTCGCAGCCGATCTGCCCGGCCAGCACCGCATAGGGTCGCGCCGCCAGCGGCAGGCCGTCCTGAGTGGCGAGGACGATGCGGCGGTCGAGGTCGTCCAGCGGCGCAGCCTCCGGCACTGGATCAGCGGACGGAATGGCAGCAGCGGCAACAGCTTTGGGCCTACGCTTGTGCATCGTCCTCAGGCCTCCAGCTTCATCTCGACGAAGTATTCGCGCTCCTTCGGGAACAGGCGCACCTGCAGGCCGGTGACAGCCTCGATACGCCGGGCCACGTCGGAGATTCCCTCCGGCCGCTCGGTGGCTAGCACGAACCACATGTTCAGGCGGTGTTCACGCCGATAGTTGTGCGCGACTTCGGCAAAGGCATTGACCGCCTCGACTACCGCGCCCCACTCCGCCTCCGGCACGGCCATCGCCGCCAGGCAGAAAGCGCCGCCCATGCGTTCGATCTGGAACATCGGCCCGAAGCGGGTCAGCACGCGGTCGTCCAGCATCGAGCGGATGCGGGCGATGACCTCGGTTTCAGCCAGCCCGAGCGTGGCAGCGACGTCGGCGAAAGGCGTTGCGGTCAGTGGGAAATCGCCCTGCAGCGCATTGATCAGGCGGCGATCGATCGCGTCGGGTTCGCGCGCAGCGGCCACGCCACGGCGGCTTCTGGAGGCATCCGAAGCAACGGCAAGGACCTGTTCAGACATGGGCCGCTTCCTTCTCGGGCAGATAGCGCGCGCCGGTCTGCTTGAAGCGGCGGCAGCTGAACAGCACGTCGTGCGGTGCCGCATCCAGGCCCAAGCGGGCGGCGATGTCATCGCGGGCAGCGAGCACTTCGTCACGCGCATGGCCGTGGATCATGCAGAACAGGTTGTAGGACCAGCCCGGCAGCACCCGGCGGCGGCGGTAGCACAGCGTCACCGCCGGCTCGCGCGCCAGGCGGCGGCCCAGTTCGCTGACTTGCTCGTCCGGGATGTCCCACACGCACATCGCGTTGGCGCCCAGACCGAGCTCATGGTGGCGTACCACCACACCCAGGCGGCGGACCAGGCCGTCGGCGAGCCAGCCTTCGATCAGTTCGATCGCCATGTGCTCGGCGATCCCGGCCTGCTCGGCCAGCACGGCATAAGGACGCGGAGCCAAGGGCAGCCCGGCCTGCAGCACGGTGGCGAGCCTGCGCTCGATGTCGGACAGCGTACGGGCCGCGGCCGGCGGTGCCGAGCCGGCGGAATGGCAGGCTGCCCGCCGCTGCCCTTCGGCGCCGAGATCGAAGCCGAGGTCGATGTGGTATTCCTCTTCCAGCGGCAGCACGATGACGGCGCAGCCGGTGTCGCGCTCGATGCCTTCCACCACCTCGTGCAGATGCTGCTCCGATGCGGCGGTGACGACGAACCACAGGTTGTAGTGGTGTTCGCGCTGGTAGTTGTGGTTGATCGCCGCTTCGCGGCTGACTCGGGCGGCGACGGTTTCGAGCTGCGCTGGCGGCGCCGCCAGCGCGGCCAGGGCGCTGGCGCCCAGCCGGCGCGGCGCAAACACCGCACCGACGCGGCTCACCACACCCTCGCCGATCAGGCGGCGGTAGGCCGCGATCACCTCGGTTTCGTCCAGCCCCACGCTTTCGCCGATGCGGGCGAAGGGTTGCAGCTCGCACGGGAAGCCGCGCTGCCATTCGTTGAGCAGGCGGAAGGCGGTCGCATCGACCGCGCCTGGCAGAGTGATGGCGCGCGGCATCAGAAGCCCGTCCGCGCGGCGCGCGTGGTGAAGAAAATGCCGCTCGGGCTGGCGGAATCGAAGCCGCCGATCTGCTGCTTGGTGGCGGTGTCGTAGATGACGACCTTGTTGTCGTCGCGTGCCGACAGCCAGACTTCGTGCCCCTTGGACAGGAACTCCATGTGCAGGATGCCGCGCCCCGGCTGCAGCGTGTGCGTCACCTTGCCGCTGACGGTGTCGATGACCTGCACCCAGCCATTGTCGGGGAAGGCGAAATTGACCCAGATCTCGCGGCCGTCGGGGCGCGCCATGACGAACACCGGCTGGCTGCGCACCGGCACGCGGGCCACTTCCTGCCAGGTCCTGGTATCGACCACCAGCACCTCGTGGCGGCCGATGGCCGGCAACCAGGCGCGATCGCCCGCCACCGACCAGCCACGCAGGTGGGGCATCTTGAACACCGGCAGCGGCTCCTCGCCCTTGCCGTAGCCGGCGAGGATCTTGCGGCTGCCCTGCTCCGGGTTCCACAGGTCGAGCATCGCCAGGCCATCCTCGCCGAACAGGCCGGCGATGTAGTGGCGGCCGTTGGGCGTCACCAGCGCGTCGTAGGGCTGATTGCCGCCGGCAAAGCGCTGCGTCTGGGGGTTCTTCGGGTCGGAGAAGTCGGTGATCCAGATCTCGCCCGCCTCGAACAGCGAATAGATGAAGCGCCTGCCAGTCAGGTCGGCCAAGCCGACGACCTTGGAGCGCAGGCCGCCTTCGGTGATCGCCGGCACTTCGGCGAGCAGTTCGAGGGTGTCGGCGTCGAAGGCCTTCACCCCGCCTGGCGTGTAGTTCTGGGCGACGATCAGGCGGCCGTCGTGGGAGATCGAGCCGCCGATCGAGTTGCCCGCCTGCAGCACACGGCCGACGATCTTCGCCTGCAGCAGATCGACCTTGGTCAAGCCGCCGTCGCGGCCGAACACGAAGGCGTAGCGCGCGTCGCGCGAGAACACCACCGAGGCATGCGACAGGTCGCCCAGGCCTTCGACCGTGGCGAGCACCGAGCGGCCGCTGGTCTCGACGATCTTGACCCGCCCGTCGGCACGCTCGATGACCACGCCCAGATCGCCGGTGCCGCGCAGCGCGGTGTCCGACGCGGCGGCGCCCGACGTGGTGCCGGATGAAACCGTGGAGCAGGCGGACAGCAGCCAGACGATCGCCGGCAGGATCACTGCCCACAGGAAGGGTGGCGCGAGACGGACCGTGCTTTGCGAGGACATCGGAAGACTCCGGTTGCAGATTGAATGCTTGGCTTGCGGATCAGCGCACGGGCGGCAGGCCCTGGTCGGGCGGGAAGCCGCGCATCAGCTGATCGACGATCCATTCGGCCTCGGCCTCGCTGACGATGCTGTGGAAGGGCGGCATCGGCGTGCCCGGCCGGCCGCTGAAGACGGTGGCGACGAGGCCTTCGAAAGGCTTGTCGGCCAGTTCCTCCGGTGTCAGCGCCGGACCGAGGCCACCTGCCAGGGTCAAGCCATGACAGGAGCCACAATCCTGGCGCACGATGTGGATCAGTTCGCGCGCACGCTGGGACTCGGGTGCGGCCGGCCGGGGTGCGGCTCCGGCCGCTTGCATTTCCTGCGCCGATGCCGAAGCAAACGCTGCGACCAGCGCGGCGCCGATGAAGACGGCGACATGAGCGAACAGGGGTGGGATTCTCATCACGCATTCCGTTGGCGGGGCAGTGCGTGAAGGATGGCGCCGGCGGCGCAGAGATACCTTGACTCGAATCAACCCTGACACCGCCACGGTCTTGGCGGACGGGAATCAGGGTTCGACGACGATGAGTCCCTTCATTTCCGGATGCGGGCCGCAGGTGTATTCGTATCTGCCGGGCTGCTCGAACTTGCGCGACCAGCGCTCGCCGGGGAAGAAGCGCTCGGATTCCTCTCCGCTTCCTCTGAACAGTACCGAATGGCTGACGCGCTTCTCGTCGTTGAACCAGGTCACCGAGTCGCCGGCCTTGATCGTGAGTTCGGCAGGCGTGTAGGTGTACTGGACGATGCGAACCTCGTGCTCGGCCGCCCACGCACTGCCGGCGGCCAGCAGCCCAGCCAGCAGACCCGCACGCAGGTACCGGGCAATACACTCCGTCTTCATGCTTCCCTCCCGTCCGGAAAACGCATGACGGGAACCCGTGCACACGCACGGATTCCCGTCTTCTTGCCAGGCGTGCGGCATCGCTGCCGCACGCAGCTGCCCGAGTTTACTGCTTGGCGGCAGTGATGTCGGCCTTGGTGTCGATGCCGAGCTTGTAGCCCAGCGACACATGGTGGAAACGGCCGGCTGCGCTGTCGTCGTGGATGGCGAAACCGAAGTTGTAGGTCTTGCCCGCCTCGAGCGCAACGTCGCCCTTCCCGCCGGCAGCCAGCTTGCGGGTGAACACCACCGTCCAGTTGTCGCCGTCCTGCTTGCCTTCGGCGCTGACCAGTGCGCTGCCGCCTTCCATCACGCGGGTGTCGGCGACATGGCCATCGAAGCCCTTCTTCTCTCCGCTGCGCCACTGGTAAAGGTCGTAGAACTTGCCCTCGGCCAGCGACGCGCCCTTGACGTACTTGGTCTTGGTATCGGCCGCGTCCGGCATGGTGCGCGAGTCGGTGTGGCAGGTGGCCCAGCAACCGGCCTGGTCAGCCAGCTCCACCTTGCCGCCGGATTCGAGCATGAACGCGATCTTGACCGGGTTCTTGTCGTCCATCTTGGCTGCGCCCGAGGCTGCGGGCTGCTTCCAGGAGAAGCGCAGATAGAGGTTGTCGGCATCGTGCGCGGCCTGCACCTTCACCGGGATGAAGGCAGCCTTGCCGGCGATCGGGCTGGGTTCGATCTTCTGTCCGCTGGCGATCTTCTTGCCCATGTCGGCCGTTTCTTCATGGTGGCAGTCGGCACAGGTCTCGCCCTTCTTCAGCGCACGCGCGCCGCCGTGGGCGCTGCCCTTCTGGATCCATTCCAGCGGCGACACGCCGGGATAGAACAGCGTGATGTCCTTGGCCTCGACCTTGCCCCAGTCGGGCGCCGCGGCCAGCGCCGATCCGGTGCCAAGGGCGAGAACGGTGCCGACAGCGGCTGCGATCATCGTCTTCTTCATGTTCGTTTCCTCACTGTGGATGGGTCGGGAAGAAAGCCGGGCGCCTGCATCGCAGGCGCTTGCCGGATCACTCCTCGTCTTCGTCGGTCATGCCCTCGGGCTTGTGGTGGGCGATGCCCTTGTGGCAGTCGATGCAGGTCATCTTGTCCTCGATGGCCATCTCGTGCTGCTTGCGGGCGCGCTGCTTCTGCTTCTCGGGATCCATGCTCTCGAAACCGTGGCAGTTGCGGCATTCGCGCGAGTCGGCGGCCTTCATCCGCGCCCATTCGCTGCGTGCCAGCGTCAGGCGCTTGGCTTCGAACTTCTCGGGCGTGGAAATGCTGCCGGTGAGCTTGCCCCACACTTCGCGCGAGGCCTGGATCTTGCGGATCATCTTGTGCGTCCAGTCCTTGGGCACATGGCAATCCGGACAGGTCGCACGCACACCGGTGCGGTTGTTGTAGTGGATGGTCTCTTTGTATTCCTGGTAGACGTTCTCCTCCATCTCGTGGCACGAAATGCAGAAGGATTCGGTGTTGGTGGCTTCCAGCACGGTGTTGAAGCCGCCCCAGAAAAGCACGCCGAGCAGAATGCCGACAGACAAAAGGCCGCCCAGCGAGTACTTCGTGGAGGGCCGGCGCAGGCGGGCCATCAGGCCGCCGGAATCTTCTTGTTTGGAGCTGTCTCGATCTGTCATGGGACTCCCCTTGAGTCCCCGCGCCGAAGCGCGGGGATTCGGGTCAATGATCGGCTAGGCGATCAATAGACGTCGTGCATCGTGTTATAGACGTTGAACTTGCCGGTCGGCGTGACGACTTCGGGATCGGTGATGACCTTCTTCACCTTCAGCGTCTTGTCGTCATAGATGACGATTGCCGACTGGTCGGTCTTGCCGCCCCACAGCGAGATCCACACTTCGTCGCCCGCCTGGTTGTACTCGGGCTGCACCGCGCGGCGGATCGCCTTGCTTTCCGGCAGGCCGGAATCCTTGGCGACGTTGAGCTGCACCGGCTGCTTGGTCAGGTCGTTCATGTCGAACACATACACCGACTCGGCGACCTCGCGCTCGGGGTTCATCGGCGCATCGGCCCAGAAGTGCTTGGACTTCGGATGCGTCTTGACGAACAGGTTGCCCGCGCCCGGCATCTTCAGTTCCTGCACGACCTTCCAGTTGTGCTCCTTGTACTTGGCGAACTTGGGATCGTCGGACGCCGTCGAGATCAGCGACACGACTTCGTCGCCGAGGTGGCCGGTCGACCACACCGGACCGTACTGCGGATGGACGAAGTTGGCGCCGCGGCCCGGGTGCGGAATCTTCGCGGTGTCGACCAGCGCGGCCAGCTTGCCGGTCTTGGTATCGACCGCCGCAACCTTGTTCGACGCGTTGGCAGCCACCATGAAGTAGCGGCCCGAGGCATCCCAGCCGCCGTCATGCAGGAACTTGGCGGATTCGATGGTCGTCGACTTCAGGTTCTTGATGTCGCTGTAGTCCACCAGCATGATCATGCCGGTTTCCTTGACGTTGACCACCCACTCGGGCTTCTGCAGCGAAGCGACGATGGAGGCCACGCGCGGCTCGGGGTGGTAGTCGCCATCCACCGTCTGGCCGCGGGTCGAGACGACCTTGATCGGTTCGAGCGTCTCGCCATCCATGATCGAGTACTGGGGCGGCCAGTAGGTACCGCCGATCAGGTACTTGTCTTCGTAGCCCTTGAACTTGGAGGTATCGACCGAGCGGGCGTCCGAACCCAGGCGCACCGTGGCGACGGTGGTGGGCTCTTCGTACCACATGTCGATGATGGTGGTCAGGCCGTCGCGGCCGACGGTATACACATAGCGGCCCGAAGCCGACAGGCGCGAGATGTGCACCGCGTAGCCGGTGTCAAGGATCTTCCAGATCTTGTGGGTGTCGCCATCGACCAGGGCCAGCTTGCCCGCGTCGCGCAGGGTGATCGCGAACACGTTGTTCAGGTTGACCTTGTTCAGCTGCTTCTTCGGACGCTGGTTGACCGGAACGATGAGCTTCCAGCTTTCCTTCATGTCCTTGAGCGAGAACTCGGGCGGAATCGGCGGCTCGTTCTGGATGTAGCGCGCCATCAGGTTGATTTCTTCAGGCGTCAGGATGTCATCGTAGTTGACCATGCCGCCTTCGGTACCATAGGCGATGATCTTTTCCAGACGGTCGGTGCCCAGCTTCAGCGTGCCGCCTTCCATCTTGGTGCCGTCCGCCAGCGTCTTGTTCCAGTGCGGCTCCAGGTTCTTGCCAGTGGCGCCCTTGCGCAGCACGCCATGGCAACCCGCACAGCGCTCGAAATAGATCTGCTTCGCCTGCTCCATTTCTTCCGGCGTCATTTTCGGCGCCGTCTGCGCCCATGCGCTTCCCAGCGCCATCGGCAGAATCGCCAGCGCCAGGGTTTTTCCAATCCAGCTCTTGTTGTGCATTGCCCTCTCCTTAAGCACGGGACGTCGAAGTAACACTGCGGCGCCAGTATCGAATTGCATGCGCTCCCCGATCCTTGATTTGAGTTAATTTTCCCTACGCCTTGTACGGATAAAGTGCCGTCACACGCTCGACAGCGCCAAACCGTTGAGTGAATAAGCAAAATCGAATGTCGAGGCCGCGCGTACACGCGGTTTCCGATCCCCTGTACAAGCCGGAGTCGTCCATGCGCGCAGCCACCTTCGCCCCAGCGATCCCCTTTCCATCCGTTCAGGCCGCATCCGCCCGCCAGCCGGGCGGCTACGAAACGCCCGGCCGGCCCGGTGCGCTGGCACCGCAGATGGAAGACGAGCACGATGCCTCCATGCGCGGCTGTGTATATCTGGTGGGCGCAGGTCCGGGCGACCCCGAATTGCTGACTCTGAAAGCCGCACGCCTGATCGAGTCGGCCGAAGCCGTGGTCTACGACCACCTCGTCGGCCAGGCCGTGCTCAAGCTGATCCCGCCGACGGCGCGGCGCGTCTATGCCGGCAAGGAAGCCGGCAACCACGCCCTGCCCCAGCACGAGATCAACCGCCTGCTGGTCGAACTGGCAAGCGAAGGGCTGCGCGTGGTCAGGCTCAAGGGCGGGGACCCCTTCATCTTCGGCCGCGGCGGCGAGGAAATGCAGGCCGTGCAGGCCGCCGGCCTGCAGTGCGAAATCGTTCCCGGCATCACCGCCGCAGCCGGTGCGGGCGCGACCACCGGCATCCCGCTGACCCACCGCGAGCATGCACAGACGCTGGTTTTCGCCACCGGGCACCTGAAGGACGACACCGTCGATCTCGACTGGGAAGCGCTCGCGCGCCCGAAGCAGACCGTGGTCATCTACATGGGCCTGGGCGCGCTGGACATCATCTGCCGCGAATTGATCGTCCACGGCCTGCCGGCCGGCACACCCGCGGCAGTCATCCACGGCGCCACCACTGCCGAGCAGCGGGAGGTCTACAGCACGCTCGGCAAGCTGCCGGAAGCCGTCGTCGAAGCCGGCCTTCGCCCGCCGGCGCTGATCGTCATCGGCGATGTCGTCGCCATCGGCCAGGGCACGCTCCAGTCCGCCTGTACCCTGGCTGGACAAAGCATTGCTGCAATGCAATGACTGTACTCGGGCCATGGGTATAATCCACGTTTCATGACCTGATCCGCGGATAGCGCCCATGGCCGAAGAGAACCAGTTTTTCCGTCCCGTAAGAGATTTCTGCCAGCGCCAGGTCATGACCTGCAGCGCGGGCGACAGTCTGGTATCGGCCGTCGCCGTGATGCGCGAACGCAACATCTCGAGCATGGTGGTGGCCGGCGACGGCCTGCCGGTGGGCATCTTCACCGACCGCGATCTGCGCAACAAGGTCGTCGCCCTCGGCCTCTCGCCGGCCGAACTGGCAGTACGCGACGTCATGCACTCGCCGCTGGCCACGATCGGCGAGGACGACATGCTGTACGAAGCGCTGTACCGCATGTCGCGGCTGAAGATCCACCGCCTGGTGGTGGTCGATGAGCACGGCGCGCTGGCCGGCATCATCACCGACACCGACATCCTGCGCCTGCAGTCGCATTCGCCGCACCAGCTCGTGCTCGACATCGAGAAAGCCGCTTCCCTCGATGACCTGCGCATGCTGCATCACCGCATCCAGGCGCTGGTGCTGCACCTGTCGGGCACCGGCGTGCCGATCCGCGACATGGTCAAGCTGATCGCCCACCTCAACGACCAGGTACTGATCCGCCTCATCGGCCTGCTGCGCGCCGAACGCTACGCCGACCTCACCGAAGACTTCGCCTTCGTTGTCATGGGCAGCGAAGGGCGCGGCGAGCAGACCCTGACCACCGACCAGGACAACGCCATCATCTACGCCGACGATCTGCCTCCCGCCGACGTCTCGCGCCTGGAAGCCTTCTCGCACGACCTCATCGGCGCGCTGATCTCGATCGGCGTCCCCGCCTGCAAGGGCGGCATCATGGCGCGCAACCCGGAATGGCGGCGCAGCCTGTCCGGCTGGAAGGAAGAGCTCAACCGCTGGCTGACGACGCCGAAGCCGGAAAACGTCATGACCGGCAGCATGTTCATGGATCTGCGCGCGCTGTACGGCCGCGAGGACCTGGTGAAATCGCTCAGGGACCATGCCTTCTCGGTACTGAGTACCGACCAGGGCTTCCTGATGCGCATGGCGCAGAACATGACCCACTTCGTGCCGCCGCTGGGCTGGTTCGGCAAGATCAAGCTGGAAAAGGACGGTCCCAATCGCGGCAGGCTCGACGTCAAGAAGGCCGGCATCTTCGCCATCACCGACGGCGTCAAGGTACTGGCGATGGAAGCACGCAAGCTCGAGGGCAGCACCCATGACCGCATCGAGATGCTGGTCGCCGCCAACGTGATCAACCCGCAGGATGCCCGCAACCTGATCGCGAGCTTCGACTTCCTGGTGACGACGCGCCTGCGCGGCCAGGTTGACGCCCTGCGCGCCGGCGCCGAGCCCAGCAACTTCGTCGCCCTGGAAAACCTCAACACCATGCAGCAGGGGGAACTGCGGCTGGCGCTCGAGCAGGTGGCCCGCTTCCAGGACTTCGTCAAGCACCACTTCCGCCTGCATCTGCTGCGCAACTGAGCTGGGGGCGGACCGCAGTCGCGCCTACATGGCAGTGCCGCCGGAAGGCGGCGCCTCTTCAGACCACCGGGTCGGCATCCTGCACGGGCGCCCGCACCACGCATACCGCCGTCGCCCGCGGCACGATGCAGCGCCCGCTCGCCTCTATCGTCGCGCGGGTGAAGGCGGCGCCCAGCAGCAGGATCAGCGACGAGTAATTCACCCACATCAGCAGCAGCACCAGCGAACCCGCCGCGCCATAGGACGACGCGGTGGCGGTGGTCGACAGGTACAACGCGATCAGCGATCGCCCCAGCACGAACAGCAGCGCCGTCACCAGCGCCCCCAGCCAGACGTCGCGCCAGCTCAGCACCACGTCCGGCAGCACGCGGAAGATGGCGCCGAACAGCAAGGTGATGACGACCAGCGACACCGTCCAGTCCAGCCCCAGCAGCACGAAGCCGGGCACCGGCAGCCAGTCCTGCGCAAAGGCCACCACCGTCCGCATCGCCACGCTCAGCGCCAGCGACACCAGCAGCACGAAGCCGATCGCCAGCACCACGGTCAGCGACAGCAGGCGCGTCTTCACGTAATTGACGATGCCGCTGCGCGTGGGCCGCGGCGCCACGCTCCAGATCGCGTTCAGCGCACCCTGCATCTGCGCGAACACCGTCGTCGCACCGAAGATCATCGCACCGAAGCCGGCGATGGTCGGCAGCAGGCCGCTGTGCTGGATGCGGCTGTTCTCCACCGCGGTCTGCACCGCGGTCGCCGCCTCGACACCAATCGCCGCCTGAAGCTGCTGCACGATCTCGCCCTGCGCCGCGCGCTCCCCCAGTACCAGACCGACGATGCTCACCGCCACGATCATCACTGGCGCCACCGAAAACACGGTGAAGAACGCCAGTGCTGCTGCATGCACGAACACCTGTGCCTCCAGCCACACGCGCACCGTGGTTTTCGCCACATCGACCCAGTACTGCATCCATGCCTTCATCGGGGGAATTCCATCAAGTTGAGCATGGGGACCATTTAGCGCATCGCAGCAGGTGGAAGCAAGCCTTGGGCACACATCGACTGCGGTAAACTTCTGTCCTTCGTTTCCACACACATCGTTCCCGGAGCCCCCGATGAGCCTGCTGGCCCAACTGAAGAAAGACTCCCTGCTCGCACGCAAAGCCGCCGACAAGGTCCGCGCCACCCTGCTGAGCACCCTGATCGGCGAGGCCGAGATGGTCGGCAAGAACGCGGGCAACCGCGAAAGCACCGACGACGAGGTTCAGCAGACCATCCGCAAGTTCCTGAAGAACAACCAGGAAGCGCTCGGCGTGATCCAGGACGCCGAGCGCCGTGCGGTACTCGAGCAGGAATCCGCCATCCTGACCGCCTACCTGCCGCCGATGGCGAGCGAGGAAGACGTGAAGGCCTTCATCGCCGACACCATCGCCGGCCTCGCCGAGCGCTCGCCCAAGCAGATGGGCGTGGTGATGGGCGCGCTGAAAGCGAAGTTCGGCACCGGCTTCGACGCCAAGCAGGCCAACGCCTGGGTGAAGGAAGCGCTGGGCTGAACCGTCCCCGCTCAGTGCAGTGCGGCGTGGATCTGCTCGGCCAGCTTGCGGCTGACGCCATCCACGCGGCACAGGTCTTCCACCGTGGCCTCGCGCACGCCGTCCAGGCCGCCGAAAGCGGCGAGCAGGTTGCGGCGGCGCGAAGGACCGACGCCGGGGATGTCTTCCAGTTTCGAGCCGATGCGCGCCTTGCTGCGTGCCGCACGGTGGCCGGTGATGGCGAAGCGGTGGGCTTCGTCGCGGATCTCGACGATCAGGTGCAGCGCCGCCGACTCGCCGCCCAGCGCGAGGCCTTCGCGGCCGTCGGGGAAGATCAGCGTCTCCAGGCCGGCCTTGCGGCCCTCGCCTTTCGCCACGCCGACCATCGCCACCGATTCCAGGCCGATGTCGGCCAGGGTTTCGCGCGCGGCGCTGACCTGGCCCTTGCCGCCGTCGATCAGGATCAGGTCGGGACAGATCCCCTCTCCCGCCGCGACCTTGCCGTAGCGCTTCTCCAGCGCCTGGCGCATCGCGGCATAGTCGTCACCCGGGGTGATGCCGCTGATGCTGTAGCGGCGGTATTCGGCACGTTTCATCGCGCCGGCCTCGCAGACCACGCATGACGCCACCGTGGCCTCGCCCATGGTGTGGCTGATGTCGAAACATTCGATGCGCTGCGGCGCTTCGTCGATGCCGAGCGCCACGCGCAGGGCTTCGAGGCGCTGCTCGATGCGGCCGGCGTCGCGGGCACGCGCCTGGATCGTCAGCCGGGCGTTCTTCTCGGCCATCTCCATCCAGGCCTTTTCCGCGGCGAAGCGCGGCGCCACCACGCCGGGCGGACGGTCGGTGATCTCGGCCATCGCTTCGCGCACCGGCTCCGGCGGCAGATTGACCAGCAGCCGGGCCGGGATCGGATGCAGGCCGTAGTGCTGCTCGACGAAGGCCAGCAGGCAGTCGGCCGCGCCCGACGACGCGCCGCCGCTGGGAAACTGCGGCCGGTCGCCGAGATGGCGGCCGCCGCGCACCATGGCGATGTTGATACAGGTCAGCCCGTCCTCCTCGACCGCGGCGAGGATGTCGACGTCCTCGTCCTTGCGGCTATCGACGAACTGCTTGTGCAGCACCGCCTGCAGCATGCGGATCTGGTCGCGGCAGGCCGCGGCTTCCTCGAAGGCCAGGCGCTCGGATGCGGCGTGCATGCGCCCGGTGAGGTCGTCGATGACTTCGCTGGTCTGGCCGTCGAGAAAGCGGGTGGCGAGCCTGACGTCGGCCGCATAGGCTTCGGCGTCGATCAGGCCGACGCAGGGGGCCGTGCAGCGCTTGATCTGGTGCAGCAGGCAGGGGCGCGAGCGGTTGGCGAAGACGCTCTCCTCACAGGTGCGCAACTGGAAAGTCTTCTGCAGCAGATGGATGCTTTCGCGCACCGCCCAGGCATTGGGAAAAGGCCCGAAGTAGCGCGCACGCTTGGCGAGCGCCCCGCGGTAGTAGGCCAGGCGCGGGAATTCGTCGGCCGAAAGTTCGATGTAGGGATAGGTCTTGTCGTCACGGAACAGGATGTTGTAGCGCGGCGCCAGACTCTTGATGAGGTTGTTTTCCAGGATCAGCGCTTCGGCCTCGGAGCGCGTGGCAGTGACGTCGACGCGCTGGATCTGCGCCACCATCATCGCGATGCGCGGGCTGGAGAGGGTCTTCTGGAAGTAGCTGGAGACGCGGCGCTTGAGGTTCTTGGCCTTGCCGACGTAGAGCACCTTGTCGTCCGCGCCGATCATGCGATAGACGCCCGGCTCCTCGGTGAGGGTACGCAGGAAGGGCTTGGCGTCGAAGGCAGAAGGGGTCGGGGTCGGCTCGGTCATGCGCCTGGATTATCCATCCTTGCGCAGGATTTCGGTGCGCTGCTCACCGATGGTTGCAGCGGTCATCACCGGCGCAGTGCCGGCATCGTCCTGAATCTCCGCCACGGCCTGGCGCGCCTGCACATAGGTGGGATGCAGTTCGAGCGTAAAAGGATCGGCCAGCCATGCAGGGACCGCAGCGGCCGGCACGACCGCCGCCAGCCGGGCAAGGTTTTCCGCATCTGGCAGCGGCGCCCAGCGGTCGAGCAGTTCGGCGGCAAGGTCGGGCCGGTTGCAGACGAGCAGCATGTCACAGCCGGCCTCGTAGGCGGCCCTGGCGCGGCCGACGATGTCGCCGGCGACGCGGGCGCCTTCCATGTTCAGGTCGTCGCTGAACACCACGCCCTGGAAGCCGAGCCGGGTGCGCAGCACGTCCTTGAGCCAGAACGGCGAAAAGCCGGCCGGCTGCGGTTCCGGGCTGGGATCGGCGTTCGGATAGATGACGTGGGCAGGCATCACCCCGGCAAGCTGGCGGCCGAGACGGTGGCGGTAAGGGACGATGTCTTCGTTCCAGAGCGTACCGAAGTCGCGTTCATCCACCGGCACTTCATGGTGCGAATCGGCCTCGACGAAGCCGTGGCCGGGAAAATGCTTGCCGACCGCCCCCATGCCGGCCTGCGCCATGCCGGCAACCACCGCCTGCGCCAACGCGGCGACGGCCTGCGGATCACGGTGGAAAGCGCGGCAGCCGATGGCACGGCAGGCACCATAGTCGAGATCGAGCACCGGCGCGAAGCTGAGGTCAACGCCATGCGCACGCAGCTCGGCCGCCAGCACGAAACCGGCAGCCCGCGCGGCATCGAGCGCGGCGGTATGGTCCTGCTCCCACGAGGCACCGAGGCAACGCATCGACGGCAAGCGGGTGAAGCCATCCGAACGGAAGCGCTGTACCCTGCCCCCTTCGTGGTCAACGGCAATGATCAGCGCCGGATCACGCAACGCGCGGATGTCGGCCGTCAGCACGCGCAACTGCTCCGAACCGGTGTAGTTGCGCGCGAACAGGATCACCCCGCCGACCAGCGGATCGCGCAGGCGCTCGCGCTCTTCATCGGTCAACGCGGTGCCGGCGACGTCGATCATGACGGGGCCACGGGGAAGGGAAACGGGAAAAGTCATCGGGGATGCCTCATCAAGGTGCAGGCGTATCGTTGCGGTTCAGTTCATAGGCCGTACTGCGCCCACCGTCCGCCGTCTTGCACAGTACGCCCTGTGCGATCAGTTCATTGATGTCGCGCAGTGCGGTATCCGGTGAACACTTCGCGATCGCCGCCCATTTACGGCTGGTGAGCTTGCCATCGAAACCATCGAGCAGGCGGTTGAGCAGCTTGACCTGGCGCACGTTCATCGGCGTGCAGCTCCAGCGAAGCCAGAAGCGGGCCTTGAAGAACACGGCGTCGAGCTCAGTCTGCGCATCATCGACCGCCTGCTGCAAGGCATCGAGAAACCAGCACAGCCATTCGGTGACTTCCAGATCACCTTTCTGCGTGCGTTCCAGCACATCATAGTAATCGCCCCGTGAACGCTGGATCTGCGCGGACAGGCTGTAGAAGCGCTGTGGGCTGGCATCGGCGCGGGCCAGGAAAAGGTCGCCGATCGCCCGGGCGATACGGCCGTTGCCGTCGTCGAAAGGGTGCAGCGTGACGAACCAGAGGTGAGCCAGCCCTGCCTTTATGAGCACGGGCTCGCCACTGTCGCCATTGGCCCAGGCCAGGAAGCGTGCCATTTCCATCGGCAGGCTTGCAGCGGGCGGCGCTTCATAGTGTACCTTCTGCCGATAGGGCGGCCCGGAAACGACCTGCATCGGCCCCTTGGCATCGTCCCTCCACCTGCCGACCATAATTCGACTCAAGCCGCTGTAGCCGGTAGGAAACAAAGCAGCGTGCCAACCGAAAAGCCGTTCCTCGGTGATCGGCGCCTCGCAGTGCAAGGTCGCATCGAGCACGGTTTCGACCACACCTTCGACGTGGCGGTTCTACAGGGGCAAGTGCACCGATATCGACGCCGAGCCGGCGGGCAATGGACGAGCGTACGGACTCGGCCTTCAGGACTTCCCCTTCGATCTCGCTCGTCCGCAACACGTCTTCCGTCAGCGCAGCGAGGCTGGCCTGATCGCGCAGGCCGACACCGACGTCGGCCAGGCGGCCGAGCAGCACGCCCTGGCTGCGGCTGACTGCAGCCAGCCGATTCGCCAGCACGGGCAAGTCGTAACGCCACTGTGGCCAGTCATTCGCCTGCCAGATGTATAGCCAATCTCCGTTGCTCATGCAGCGATTGTGGCGAAGATGGCCTGCGGCAGCAAGCTATTCACCGCATGATCCGCGGCGAATAAGACAGACAATCGCCGCATGGAATCCATCAGCAAAGATGGTGCGATGCTTCAATCGCCGCTCGAAACCTCGATGACCGCAAAAGCCACGACCGTATCACCTTCGTCGCTGATGCTCAGATGCGCACGCAAACCCTTGTCGCGCATGTGCGTGGCGAGGCGTTCGTCGTAGCGGTAGCCGGGCTTGCCGAGCGCATCGTGAGCAACGGCGACCGCGTGCAGCGTGGCGGGCACGGCGACGCCGGTGCCGAGCGCCTTGCCGAAGGCTTCCTTGGCGGCGAAGCGCTTGGTGAGGAAGCGCGCAGGGTCGCGATGGGCACGCCAGGCTTCGACTTCGGAGGGAGCGAGGATGCGCAGCGCGAAGCGTTCGCCGTGGCGTTCGAGCGCGTCGCGCATGCGCTGCACGTGCGCGATGTCGGTGCCGATGCCGTGGATCACGCTGCCCTGCCCGTTCAGGCCACCTGGGCTTCGCGCATCAGCCGCTTCATCTCGGCCACGGCCTGGCGCAGGCCGACGAAGACCGAGCGGCTGACGATGGAATGACCGATGTGCAGTTCGCGGATGCCGTGCAGGCGGGCAATCGGAGCGACGTTGTAGTAGTTGAGGGCATGGCCGGCGTTGAAGCGCATGCCCAGCCGGCGCACCGCTTCACCGGCCTCGCGGACCTTGGCAAGCTCGGCCAGCACCGCCGGCGACTCGGCATCGCGGCCGGCGGCATGGAAGGCGTGGGCATAGGGGCCGGTGTGGATTTCGCAGACGCGCGCGCCGATGCGCCCGGCGGCTTCGATCTGCTCGATCTCGGCATCGATGAACACGCTGGTGACGATGCCGGCTTCGGCCAGGCGGGCAATGACGTCCTTCAGCCGCGCTTCCTGGCTGACGATGTCCAGCCCGCCTTCGGTGGTGACTTCGTGGCGGCCTTCGGGCACCAGCATCGCCATCTCGGGTTTCGTGCTGCAGGCGATGCCGACCATCTCGTCGGTCGCCGCCATTTCCAGGTTGAGCTTGACCTGGGTCAGCTCGCGCAGCCGGCGCACGTCGTCGTCGTTGATGTGGCGGCGGTCTTCGCGCAGGTGGATGGTGATGCCGTCCGCGCCGCCGAGGTGGGCTTCGACGCCCGCCCATACCGGATCGGGCTCCCAGGTGCGGCGCGCCTGGCGCAGCGTGGCGACGTGGTCGATGTTGACGCCGAGTTCGATCATCAAAGCTCCTGCAATTCCTTCAGCACCCGGCGCGACTGCAAGGGCTGGCCGCCCAGGGTGTGGTTGATCAGCATGCGCAGCAACTGCTTGGACTGGGCCAGTGTCTCTGCGCGGGAGAAGTCGTCGGCGGCCATGTCGAGCAGGGTCTGGCCGGACAGCAGCGGCTGCTCGCCCAGGGCGGCAGCGCCTTCGCCGCCGCTGTCGCGGATTTCCTCTTCGAGGACTTCCAGCCGGACCGGACCGCGTTCGATTATATAAAGGTAGCGCCCCTCGGGCCGCACCGCCTCGCCGCCGTCGGCCTCGTGCTCCAGGCCGGCCTCGTAGCCGAGGTCCTGCAGCAGCGCGAGTTCGAAGCGGCGCAGGAGAGGCGATTCCGGCTCACCGCGGCCCAGCGCGCGCACCGCCTCGGCATAGGCCGCGAACAGGCGCGGATGAGGGTCTTCACGCGCGGTCAGGCGCACCAGCAGTTCGTTGAGGTAGTAGCCGCAGATCAGCGCCCGCCCGCTCAGCAGCGGCTGGCCGCCCTGCCATTCGGCGCGCACCAGGGTCTTGACCTCGCCGCCGCCCGACCAGTCCATCAGCAGCGGCTGGAACGCCATCAGCACGCCGCGCAGCTGCGAATGCGGCCGCCGCGCACCCTTGGCAACCAGCGCGACGCGGCCGTGGTCGCGCGAAAACACTTCGACGATCAGGCTGGTCTCGCGCCAGGGATAGGTGTGCAGCACCCAGGCCGTCTGCTGCTCGACACGCTGCTTGGGGGCTGCCATCAGCGAATGCTACCGGCTACTCGTAGCCGAGGCTCTTCAGCGCCCGCTCGTCGTCGGCCCAGCCGCTCTTGACCTTGACCCAGACCTCGAGGAAAACCTTGCCGTCGAACAGCTTCTCGAGCTCGACGCGGGCCTCGGACGAGATGCGCTTGAGCCTTTCGCCGCCGCGGCCGATCACCATCGCCTTGTGGCCCGGCTTGTCGACGATCACCGCCGCATGGATGCGGCGCAGCCGGCCTTCGACCTCGAACTTCTCGATCTCGACGGCGATGCCGTAGGGCAGCTCGTCGCCGAGCAGGCGGAAGAGCTTTTCGCGCAGGAATTCGGAGGCGAGGAAGCGCTCGCTGCGGTCGGTGATCTCGTCTTCCTCGTACATCGGCGCACCGGCCGGCAGCAGCGGCGTGGCGGCCTTGATCAGTGAGTCGACGTTGCGGCCCTTCTCGGCCGACAACGGCACGATCTCGATGAAGTCGCGCAGCTGGCGCACTTCGTCGATGAAGGGCAGCAGGCGGGCCTTGTCCTTCAACTGGTCGACCTTGTTGATGACCAGGATCACCTTGGAATCCTCGGGAATCACCGACAGCACCTTGCGGTCGTCGTCGCTGCAGCGGCCGGCCTCGATGACGAAGAACACCAGGTCGACGTCGGCCAGCACCTGCGACACGGTGCGGTTCATCGAGCGGTTCAGCGCATTGCGATGGTGGGTCTGGAAACCCGGCGTATCGACGAAGACGAACTGCGCATCGGCTTCGGTGAGGATGCCGGTGACGCGATGGCGGGTGGTCTGCGCCTTGCTCGAGACGATGCTGATCTTCTGCCCGATCAGGCGGTTCAGCAGGGTCGACTTGCCGACATTGGGGCGGCCGACGATGGCGACGAAGCCCGTGCGGAAGGCCCCCTCCTGCTGTCGCTGGTCCTGTTGCTGTTCGTTCATTTCGCCCTCAAGGCTGTCAGTGCAAGCTCGGCCGACTGCTGCTCCGCGATGCGGCGGCTGGGGCCGCGGCCAAGCGTGCGGACGCCGAACTTCGGTACTTCGCACGCCACTTCGAATTCCTGCGCATGCGCATCGCCCAGCGCCTGCACCATCACGTAGCTCGGCAGCGCAACCTTGCGCGCCTGCAGCCATTCCTGCAAGGCCGTCTTGGGATCCTTGTTCGGCCGGCGCGGATCGACTTCGGCCAGCAGCGGCACGTACAGGCGGTCGATGACCGCTTTGGCAGCGTCGAAGCCACCGTCGAGGAACACTGCGGCGAATACCGCTTCGAGCGCATCGGCCAGGATCGACGGCCGGCTGGCACCGCCGGACTTCAGCTCGCCTTCGCCGAGGCGCAGGGCGTCGCCGAGATCGAGCTCGCGTGCGATGCGGTAAAGCGCGTCCTGCCGCACCAGCGAGGCGCGCACCCGCGACAGCTCGCCTTCGCGCAGTTGTTCGAAGCGGGCGAACAGCGCCATCGACATCACGCAGTTGAGGATGCTGTCGCCGAGAAACTCGAAGCGCTCGTTGTTGGGCTGGCCGAAGCTGCGGTGCGTCAGCGCCTCGGTCAGCAGCCTGGTGTCGGCGAAACGATGGCCCAGCCGGTTCTGCAAGGTTTCCAGCGTCATGCGGTCAGCGCGCCTTGCTGCTGACGTTGAATTCGATCAGCAGGCTGACATTGGCCACCATCGGCACCACGCGTTCGTAATCGACTTCGATGACGGTCTGATTGCCGTCCTTGACGATGTCGAGATCGGCCGCTGCGACCGACGACACGTCGTCGACCTCGGCACGGCGGCTGAAGCTCTGCCGCAGTTCGGCCGGGCTCGCGCCATTGTCGCCCTCGGTGGCAAGCACGCCGACGATGCGCTGGATCGCCATGTACTCGGTGATGGCCGGAATGGTGCGGAAGACCATCAGCAGCACAAACACGCCAATGGCTCCGAACAGCAGCACGCCGATCAGGCTGACGCCGCGTTGATGCTTCATGCCCATGCCCGTCTCCCTCAGTGGAAGCTGCCGATACGCTTCATGTCGTTGAAGTTGAACCAGATGAAGAAGGCCTTGCCGACGATGTTCTCTTCCGGCACGAAACCCCATACCCGGCTGTCTGCACTGGCGTCGCGGTTGTCGCCCAGCACGAAATAATGGCCCGGCGGCACGGTGCAGGCGACGCCTCGGCTGGTGTAGGTGCAGAGCTCGCGCTGCGGGAAATTCATCACCTGCGGCACGAAGGCCGGCGCATCGCGTTCGATCAGCAGCGAATGCTCGACCGCACCCAGCTTCTCGGTGTACTGCGGTGAGTAGTACAGCCGGTCCGGGTGCAGATAGCTGCCTGCCTCGGTGATGGGCACGGCCTCGCCGTTGATCGTCAGCCGCTTGTCGAGGTATTCGACGCGGTCGCCCGGCAGGCCGACGACGCGCTTGATGTAGTCCAGCGAAGGATCGGCCGGGTAGCGGAACACCATCACGTCGCCGCGCTGCGGCATGTTCACCTCGACGATCTTCTTGTTGATCACCGGCAGGCGGATGCCGTAGGTCCATTTGTTCACCAGGATGAAATCACCCACCAGCAGGGTGGGAATCATCGAACCGGACGGAATCTTGAACGGCTCGACGACGAAGGAGCGCAGGCCGAACACGATCAGGATCACCGGGAAGAAGCTGGCGCCGTATTCGACCCACCACGGCGCGGGGGCATTGGCGGCACGCAGCTTGCGCGCATGGAAACGGTCGAAGAACCACAGCACGCCGCTGACGACCAGCAGCAGGAAAAGGATGAGGGCGAAATTCATGTGTTGTCCGTCACTTGCCTTCGTCGGTGCGCAGCACCGCCAGGAAGGCCTCCTGGGGAATCTCGACGTTGCCGACCTGCTTCATGCGCTTCTTGCCTTCCTTCTGCTTCTCGAGCAGCTTCTTCTTGCGCGTGATGTCGCCGCCGTAGCACTTGGCAAGCACGTTCTTGCGCAGCGCCTTGATCGTCTCGCGGGCGATGATGTGGGCGCCGATCGCCGCCTGCACCGGCACGTCGAACATCTGGCGCGGGATCAGGCCGCGCAGCTTGGCGGCCAGTTCGCGGCCGCGGTACTGCGCGCTGGCGCGGTGCACGATCACCGACAGCGCATCGACCTTCTCGCCGCCGACCATCAGGTCGAGCTTGACCAGGTCGGCCGTGCGGTACTCCTTGAAATCGTAGTCGAGCGAGGCGTAGCCGCGCGATACCGATTTCAGCTTGTCGAAGAAGTCCATCACGACTTCGTTCATCGGCAGTTCGTAGATCAGCTGCACCTGGCGGCCGTGGTAGCGCATGTCGACCTGGTTGCCGCGCTTCTGGTTGCACAGCGTGATCACCGGGCCGACGTAGTCCTGCGGCAGGAAGATCGTCGCGGTGATGATCGGCTCGCGGATTTCCTGGTACTTGCCCGAATCCGGCAGCTTGGCCGGGTTCTCGACGTGGATCACCGAACCGTCGTTCAGCACCACCTCGTACACCACCGTCGGCGCGGTGGTGATCAGGTCCATGTCGAACTCGCGCTCCAGCCGCTCCTGCACGATGTCCATGTGCAGCAGGCCGAGGAAGCCGCAGCGGAAGCCGAAGCCCAGCGCCTGCGACACTTCCGGCTCGAACTGCAGCGAGGCGTCGTTGAGCCGCAGCTTCTCGAGCGAGTCGCGCAGCTGGTCGTACTCGGACGATTCCACCGGATACAGGCCAGCGAACACCTGCGGCTTGATTTCCTTGAAGCCGGGCAGCGGCTCGGCGGCCTGGCGGTTCGCCAGCGTCACCGTATCGCCGACCTTGGCGGCCTCCAGCTCCTTGATGCCGGCGATGATGAAACCCACCTCGCCCGCGCACAGCTGCTCGCGCGCGACCGAACGCGGCGTGAACACGCCGACCTGGTCGCAGGGATACTGCGCGCCGGTCGACATCAGCAGGATACGGTCCTTGGGCTTCAGCACACCATCGACCACCCGCACCAGCATCACCACGCCGACGTAGTTGTCGAACCACGAATCGATGATCAGCGCCTTCAGCGGGCCGTCGGCGTTGCCCTGGGGCGGCGGCACGCGCGCGACGATGGCTTCGAGCACATCCTCCACGCCCAGGCCGGTCTTGGCCGAGCACAGGATGGCTTCGGAAGCATCGACACCGATGACGTCCTCGATCTCGCTGCGCGCGTTGTCGGGGTCGGCCGCCGGCAGGTCGATCTTGTTCAGCACCGGCACCACTTCGACATCCAGGTCGAGCGCGGTGTAGCAGTTCGCCACCGTCTGCGCCTCGACCCCCTGCGACGCGTCGACCACCAGCAGCGCGCCCTCGCAGGCGGACAGCGAGCGGCTGACCTCGTAGGAAAAGTCAACGTGTCCCGGCGTGTCGATCAGGTTCAGGTTGTAGACCTGCCCATCCTTCGCCTTGTAGCTCAGCGCAGCCGTCTGTGCCTTGATCGTGATGCCGCGCTCGCGCTCGATGTCCATCGAGTCGAGCACCTGCGCCTCCATCTCGCGGTCGGACAGGCCGCCGCAGAAGTGGATGAGTCGGTCGGCCAGGGTCGATTTGCCATGGTCGATGTGGGCGATGATGGAGAAATTTCTGATGTGGTTCATGCGAAACGAAAAGGGTGCCTTGCAGCACCCGTTTTCGGAATGGTTGGCGTCGTCAAGCCTGCGATTCTAGCGGAAAACCAGTGCAGTAAGCGCGCACCGCCGCCTCGTCCAGATGGTAATGGCAGAGTTCCGCCTCCCCCGCCAGCAGGACGGGGACGAGTTCGTCCCAGCGTGCTTCCAGTTCGGGATGCTGGTCGACATCGATGACTTCGATCGCCCAGCCATATTCCTTTGCAATGGGCTCCAGCGCAGCGACGAGATCGTGGCACAAGTGGCACCACTCGCGGCTGAGGACGGTGAATGTGCGGGGCTGGCCGGCCATGGCTGCGCCGGCAGGGCCTTGACCGGCCGGACCGCCGCCGGCCGCACTCATTTCCCTGCTCGCAGGCTGACGTAGGAGGTGGTTTCGCCGCGCATGACCAGCAGCGTCACTTTCTGGCCCTGCTCCACGCCGCCGATCAGGCGGTTGAATTCTTCCACCGACGCCAGCTTGATCTGGCGCCCGCCGAAGACGATGGCCTGGATCACGTCGCCCTGCTGGATCTCTGCCCTGGCTGCAGCGCCCTGGACACGATCGACGATGAGCCCGCCCTCGATCCCCCGCTCGCGCCGCTGCGCCGCGGTCGGCGCCGACAGCGCGAGCCCGAGCTTGTTCGCCGCCGGGACGGCACGTGGTGCAGCGCTGGCGGCAGTTGCCTCCTTCGGATCCTGCCATTCACCGACCTGAACCTTGAGCGTCATGGGCTTGCCATCGCGGAACACCTCCAGTTCCGCATTCTCTCCCGGCTGGACGGCCGCGACGATGCGCGGCAGGTCGCTGGAAGCATCCACCCCCCTGCCGGCGAAACGCACGATGACATCGCCCTGCTGCACCCCCGCTCTGGCGGCCGGCCCACCGGGCTCGACCGAACTGACCAGAGCGCCCGACGCGCCCGGCAGGCCGAAACCATCGGCCAGGTCTCGCGTCACTTCCTGGATGGCCACGCCGATACGGCCGCGCTGCACCCGCCCCTTGGTGCGCAACTGCTGCTGCACATCCATCACGACATCGATCGGGATCGCGAACGACAGCCCCATGAAGCCGCCGGTACGGCTGTATATCTGCGAGTTGATGCCGACGACCTCGCCCCGAAGGTTGAACAGCGGACCACCGGAATTGCCCGGATTGATCGCTACGTCGGTCTGGATGAAGGGCACGAAATTCTCGTCCGGCAGCGAACGCCCCTTCGCGCTGACGATGCCGGCCGTCACCGACTGGTCGAAGCCGAACGGAGAGCCGATCGCCACCACCCACTCGCCCACTTTGAGCCTATCCGGATCACCCAGCACGACGTGCGGCAAGCCACTGGCCTCGATCCTGATCAGCGCGACGTCGCTGCGCACATCCGCGCCGATCACCCTGGCCGTGTACTCGCGCTTGTCCGCGAGACGGACGAGGATTTCCTCTGCCTCCTCGACGACGTGGGCATTGGTCAGGATGTAGCCGTCGTCGCTGATGATGAAGCCCGATCCCAGCGACTGGTTTTCGGGGTCGGCGCCTGGGTATTCATGCCGGCGCGGGATGAATTTGCGGAAGAAATCGAACATCGGATCCGACTCGTCGAGCCCCGGAAAAGGCGTCGACGATTGCGGCCGCTCCCCGCGCACCTGGATGGCGCTGATATTGACCACGGCAGCCCCCTGCTTTTCGACCAGGGCGGAGAAATCAGGCAGACTTGCGGCCGGACTCGCCGCTGGCGCGAACGGCACGAACAGCAGGGTTGCAGCGAAGGCCAGACTGCAGCGAAAGGTGACGAAGCTCATCGGGGTTCCTGGAGCGACTGCAGGCACGCGGCCTGCGAAGCGTTTTGGTGGGGCCGGGGTAGCGGCAGGACTTCCATGCTCAGCCGAGAACGCCAGCCACGGCTGCGAAACAACAGGCGGTTGGCCGCGAACGCCAGCGCCAGGCCGGCAAGAGCGCCGCAGGCGGCACCGAAATCGGCCCCCTCTTGCCCTGCGGCCACGCTGCCGAGCGCAGCCCCCGCCATCAGCAGGACAGCGCCAAGTCCATAGCTCGCCATCGCGGCCTTGAGCGGCGAGCCGTCGGGAATACTGACGAGAACGGTATCACCGGCCTGCAGCAGCAACTCAGTCGGCAGCACGAATTCGGCCTTGGACCGCCCAAACACCCGGGCGATCTGCAGCGAACGGCATCCGCCCGGCTCGTCGCAGCGCCCGCAGCCACCGCCCATATCGGACACACGCAGCCGAACGCGCCCTTCCTCGACGCGCAGCACCTGCGCCACGGCCTGCATTACTCTACGGAAGGCCGAATCGCGTCGCCGATGCGCTTGACCGCCCGCTCGGGTACTTCACCAAGCACGGTGATCAAATGCCCTTCGAGCGAGCGCTTGTAAACATTGATGGCGCCGCTGGCCAGCGGCCCGAGACCTACCGACGCGCCATCGGCGGCCGGCTCAATGAATACCGAGACCGAAGCCAGACCATCGCTGAAGACCATATGCACCGCCTGGCCCCGCTCAGGGCCGAGCGGCCTGCGCATCACCGAGGTCAAGGTATAACCGGGCACCTCTTCCGCCACTGTCCAGCCACTGTCGGCGCGCGCCAGATCGCTGCCGCGCGCATTGACGAAGCGCCAGTCATCGACATCCTTGAAGTGCGGCGCAAGCAACTCGTCGCCGACCTCGCCACCGATGCGTACGTCACTGAAGACGAACTGCTCGATCAGTCGGCCCGCTTCATCGACGGTGCGCGCCTTGAGCAGCAGCCCTGACTGGACCTCCGCCCACAGCGTGTGGCCATAGCGCAGATCGTCCCGCGGCTCGAAGATGAGCGCCTGCGCTTCCATGCCGGCGACACGGACGATGCCGCCCTTGCGGATGCGATAGCTTTCGGCAAGACCGACGGGCGAGGCCGGGATCCGCGCCGGGAAGGCACGCCGGCTGGAGGCTTCGTCGATGATGACAAGCTTCTGGTCCGGCAGCATGCAGCGCACTTCCATGCCTCTGCGGATCACTTCGCGCGGACTGCCGTCCAGCGCCTCGAGGCGCTCGTACTCCACACCGCCATCCACCCGGTGCGCGATGCGCGAGGTTTCGACATGCGTTCCGGACTGGTACATGAAAGTACCGACATAATTGAGCCGCTGCCCGGCCGATGCGATGCGAGCCATCCAGGACAGGGGGTCGCCCGGCGCTTCGGCCAGGACAGGGAGATGCAGCAAGGCGGCGCAGACGCCAAAGACGGCGGCCAGACGCCTCATCGGCCCGCTCCACCCGATGCAGAGACAGATCTCACATACTGCACGCCAGCGGGCACCGGCCCGCTACTGACACCCTGATGGGCGAAAACATATTCACGCAGGGGGTCGTCAGCTGCGTTCTGGATTCCTGCCGCAAGCGATGCCGGTGGAGGCACACTGACAGTGGCGATGAGCGGCTGCGCGGCAATCCGCTGGACTTCCACTGCCGCAGGTCCGCTCGCCTCCTGCGAGTAGAGCGTCGCCGCGACGACGCCCACTGCCGCCACTCCCATCACCGAAGCCGCAACCGGCATCAAGGTCCGCACGACGCTGCGCCGGGCGGCGGATTCCTTGGATGCCGCAGGTGCAAACACGATGGGCTCGTCGTCGAGACCGGCCATCACACGCCCGACGAAATCCGCCGAACCGGCCTGCTCGCCACGGATGACGTCGCCGATCAGGCAATAAGCATCCCAATCCTTCCTCAGCGATGTGTCGCGTCGCAAGCCGTCGAAAACCTGGCGTACCGCGTTCTCGTCGAGATCTCCATCGATCAGGGCCGACAGTTTGTCCTTCATTCCTGCACCTACCAACGTTTGTCCTGGGCCGTGTCCAGCAACGGCCGCAGGCGTTCTGCAATCGCTTCGCGCGCGCGGAAGATCCGCGAGCGCACCGTACCGATCGGGCACTCCATGATGTTGGCGATCTCCTCGTAGCTGAGGCCTTCCAGTTCGCGCAACATGATGGCTGTCCGCAGTTCTTCGGGTAGAGCCGCCATCGCCTCCTCGACGGTTTCGCCGATCTGGCGCGTCATCATCAGCCTCTCGGGCGTGTTGATGTCACGCAGTTGATCGCCGTCTTCGAAGGTCTCCGCTTCTTCGGAGTCGAAACTCGTCGAAGTCGGTGCCCTGCGTCCCTGCGAGACCAGATAGTTCTTCGCGGTGTTGATACCGATCCGGTACAACCACGTATAGAACGCACTATCCCCGCGGAACGACCCCAGCGCACGGTAAGCCTTGATGAAGGTTTCCTGCGCCACATCTTCGACTTCGGCTGGATCGCGGATCAACCTCGACAGCAGGCGATGCAGCTTGCGCTGGTATTTGGATACCAGCAAGCCGAAAGCCTGCTTGTCGCCGCGCTGCACGCGCTCGACGAGTTGCTGATCGATTTCGCGATCGGTCATGGAGTGTTCGTTCTTTCCGGATATTCGAATGACAAAGCCGCCGGATTATAAGCGAGCACCCCTGCTCTCACCAAAGATCGAAGACAGAGGGACAGACACGCCCCTCCTGGATTAGTTCATGCACCGGACGGGCGATCCGGCAAGCTGCGTGCAGTGCGCCGGCACGCCCTTGACTGTCGCGCCGCGTGCTATATTTTTGGCCCTTTCCCTTGAGCGCGAGCGACATCTTGCTGAAACAGTACGACGTACTCATCCTCGGCAGCGGCGCGGCAGGCCAGTCCATGGCGCTCAGGCTCGCCGACAGCCTGCGTGTCGCCCTCGTAACCAAGCGCGAACTGTCCGACAGCGCCAGCAACTGGGCCCAGGGCGGCATCGCCGCGGTGCTCGACACCGCCGACAGCATCGAAGCCCACGTCCAGGACACCTTCACCGCCGGCGCCGGCCTGTGCGACGCCGAGGCCACCCGCTTCGTCGTCGAGAACGGCAAGCGTGCCATCGAGTGGCTTATCGATCGCGGCGTGCCCTTCACCCGCGAAGCCGACTCGCAGCTGGGCTACCACCTCACCCGCGAAGGCGGCCACTCGCACCGGCGCATCATCCATGCCGCCGACGCCACCGGCGCCGCGGTGCAGTCGACGCTGTCGGCCCAGGTGCGCGCGCATCCGAACATCGACATCTTCGAGCATCACATCGCCGTCGATCTGGTGCTCGGCGACAAGGTCGGCCAGCCGGACGAAGGCTGCCTCGGCGCCTACGTGCTCGACATCGAAGCCGGCAAGGTCGTGACCTTCGCCGCGCGCAATACCGTGCTGGCGACCGGCGGCACCGGCAAGGTCTACCTGTTCACGACCAACCCCGACGTCGCCACCGGCGACGGCGTGGCGATGGCCTGGCGTGCCGGCTGCCGGGTGGCGAACATGGAGTTCATCCAGTTCCATCCGACCTGCCTCTACCATCCGCAGGCCAAGTCGTTCCTGATCTCCGAAGCCGTGCGCGGCGAAGGCGGCCTGCTCAAGCTGCCCGACGGCACCCGCTTCATGCCCGAGCACGATCCGCGCGAAGAACTCGCGCCGCGCGACATCGTCGCCCGCGCGATCGACTTCGAGATGAAGAAGCGCGGCCTCGACTGCGTGTATCTGGACATCAGCTACAAGCCGACCGAGTGGCTGCGCTCGCACTTCCCCAACATATATGCCCGCTGCCTGGAACTCGGCATCGACATCACCCGCGAGCCGATCCCGGTGGTGCCCGCCGCGCACTATTCCTGCGGCGGCATCGTCACCGATCTGGCGGCGCGCACCGACGTGCCCGGCCTGTATTCGGTGGGCGAATCGGCCCACACCGGCCTGCATGGCGCCAACCGCCTGGCGAGCAATTCCCTGCTCGAATGCCTGGTCTATGGCGAAGCGGCGGCGAACGACATCCTGGCGAAGCCGAAGCGCCCGGCCCCGGCGCTGCCCGCCTGGGACGAGAGCCGCGTCACCGATGCCGACGAGGAAGTCGTGATCTCGCACAACTGGGCGGAACTGCGCCGCGCGATGTGGGACTATGTCGGCATCGTCCGCACCACCAAACGCCTGAAGCGGGCACAGCATCGCATTCGCCTGCTGGCACGCGAGATCCACGAGTTCTACTCGAACTTCCGCGTCACCAACGACCTCATCGAACTGCGCAACCTGGTGGTCACCGCCGACCTGATCGTCTCCTGCGCGCTCAAGCGCAAGGAAAGCCGCGGCCTGCACCACTCGCGCGACTACCCGGATCTGCTGCCGCGGGCGCGTGAAACCATCCTGCGCCCGCCACGCAAGCGCCAGACCTGATCAGGCGCTGGGCAACGGCGCGGCCTTGTGCCGCAGCCATATCCTCAGCAACCGCCAATGCACCGGCGCCATGTTGGCCCGCAGCAGCATCAGCCGCCGCCGGAATTTCGCCGGCGGCGAACTGGCCTCGCCCAATGGGCCGACGAGCGGCAGCCAGATGGCCCAGCCAAAATCGACCGCGCCGGGGGCGAGCCGATAGCCGCCAATGGCAGAGACTCCACCAGCGGCACGGCATTGCAGACTCAAACCGCCATTGCCCCCGAGCACGAGTACCAGATCCTGCTTGGCCCGCTCCTGGGCAAGGGCGAGGAACAGCGACAAGGGCAGCATGCACCAAAGCACGCCACCCAACATGCGCAGCGGCGGCCACGGTTCGCCCAAGGGTATCGGCATCAGCCCCGGCACATGAAAAAGCGCCAATCCCGCCACGACATGCGCGGCCAGGATTGACGCCATCACGGCCCTCGAAGGGGCAAGCGGAACGCTCAGCGGAAAGTGCATGGCATCACCATGCGCCTTCCATTCAGACCTTGCGGAACACCAGGGTGCCGTTGGTGCCGCCAAAACCGAAGTTGTTCTTCAGTGCGACATCGATCTTCATCGGGCGGGCGACGTTGGCGCAGTAGTCGAGGTCACACTCCGGATCCTGCTCGAAGATGTTGATCGTCGGCGGCGAAATCTGGTTATGCACCGCGAGCACGGTGAACACCGACTCCAGACCGCCTGCGCCGCCCAACAGGTGGCCGGTCATCGACTTGGTCGAATTGACCACCAGCTTCTTCGCCGCATCGGCACCAAAGGCGAGCTTGATCGCATCGGTCTCGTTCTTGTCGCCCAGCGGCGTCGAAGTGCCGTGCGCATTCAGGTAATGAACCTGGTCGGGCGTCACACCGGCGTTCTTCATCGCGTTGACCATGCTGCGGCGCGGACCGTCGGTGTCCGGCGCAGTCATGTGGTAGGCGTCGCCGCTCATGCCGAAGCCGGCGATTTCGGCGTAGATTTTCGCGCCGCGTCGCACCGCGTGTTCGTACTCCTCGATCACCATCACGCCGGCGCCCTCGCCCAGCACGAAGCCGTCGCGGTCCTTGTCCCACGGCCGGCTGGCCGTCGCCGGATCGTCGTTGCGGGTGGACAGCGCCTTGGCCGAGCCGAAGCCGCCGATGGCGAGATTGGTGACGGTCGATTCGGCGCCGCCGCAGACCATCACGTCGGCGTCGCCGTACTCGATCATGCGCGCACTCATGCCAATGGCATGAAGACCGGTGGTGCAGGCGGTGACCACTGCCAGGTTGGGCCCCTTCATGCCGTACATGATCGACAGGTTGCCCGAGATCATGTTGATGATGGTGCCCGGAATGAAGAAAGGCGAAATCTTGCGCGGCCCGCCGCCGAGGAAATCGTCGTGCGTCTCCTCGATCATCGGCAGGCCGCCGATACCGGAGCCGATGTTCACGCCGATGCGATCGGCGTTGCTTTCATCGACCACGATGCCGGAGTCGCGAATGGCCTGGATACCCGCCGCCATGCCATAGTGGATGAACACGTCCATGCGGCGCGCTTCCTTGGCCGACAGGTATTCGGTGACGTCGAAGTTCTTGACCTCGCCCGCGATCCTGGCCGAAAACGCACTCGCGTCGAAACGGGTGATCGGTCCGATGCCGCTCTTGCCGGCAAGCAGGTTTTCCCAGGCTTCGGGAACAGTATTGCCGACTGGCGAAATGGCACCCAGACCGGTGACGACGACTCTACGACGCGACACGGGCAACTCCGTTGAAATCGATGGAATGAAGACAAGCGCATCCGGACACCGCTACAGCGATGCCCGGACTGCGTTCACTGACGAGAAGTGAATTACTTCTTGAGGTGGGCGTTGACGTAGTCGATCGCCTGCTGGACGGTGGTGATCTTCTCGGCCTCTTCGTCCGGGATCTCGCACTCGAATTCTTCTTCGAGGGCCATGACCAGCTCCACGGTGTCCAGCGAATCCGCGCCCAGATCATCGACGAACGAAGATTCGGTCTTGATCTCCGATTCGTTCACGCCAAGTTGCTCAGCGACGATCTTCTTGACGCGCTGTTCGATGTTCTCCATGAACTAACTCCTTCCCTGAGGGTAACGGGTGTATTGAAAAAGCCGGCGTATTCTACCAAAACCCGGCCGAACCGCTATCCTGACCAACGATCAGGACATGTACATACCGCCATTGACGTGCAGGGTGGTCCCGGTCACGTAGGCGGCGGCAGGCGAGGCAAGGAAAGAAACTGCCCCGGCGATCTCTTCCGGGCGGCCCAGACGGCCGAGCGCGATGTTGCCCAGCAGGGCGTCGCGCGCGGCTTCCGGCAGCGCACGCGTCATGTCGGTATCGATGAAACCGGGCGCCACGCAATTGACGGTGATGTTGCGGCTGCCCAGCTCGCGCGCCAGCGCGCGCGTCATGCCGGCGACGCCGGCCTTGGCGGCGGCATAGTTGGCCTGGCCCGGATTGCCGGCGCTGGCCACCACCGAAGTGATGTTGATGATCCTGCCCGTGCGGGCCTTCATCATGCCGCGCATGACCAGCTTGCTCATGCGGAAGACCGCGCGCAGATTGGTGTCGAGCACCGCATCCCACTCGTCGTCCTTCATCCGCATCGCGAGGTTGTCGCGGGTGATGCCGGCATTGTTCACCAGGATCGAGACCGCGCCGAAGCGCTTCTCGACTTCACCAACCAGGGCCTCACAGGACGCCGCATCGGTCACGTTGAGTGCCATGCCCGCACCCTTGATACCCGCGTCGGCCAGCGCCTTGTCGATGTCGGCAGCACCGGCCTCGGAAGTGGCGGTACCGACCACGGTCGCGCCGAGCCGGCCCAGTTCCAGCGCCACGGCGCGGCCGATGCCGCGCGATGCGCCGGTGACCAGCGCAACCTGCCCTTCAAGCGAGAAACTCATATTCACCTCACCGCCGCAATCGACTGTTCGAGGCTCGCCGCATCGTGCGCCGAACCGCCTTCCACGTCCTTGGCAATGCGCTTGGTCATGCCGGCCAGGACCTTGCCCGGGCCGCATTCGATGACGTGGCTCATGCCGCGCGCCGCCATCGCCTGGACCAGCTCGATCCAGCGCACCGGCGAATAGGCCTGGCGCACCAGGGCGTCGCGGATATTCTCGGGATCGTCGTAGACGGCGACATCGACGTTGTTGATGACGTCGATTTCCGGCCGGCTGATGACGACATTCGCCAGCCGCTCGGCCAGCCGTTCGGCCGCCGGGCGCATCAGCGCGCAATGGAAAGGCGCGGACACCGGCAGCAGCACGGCACGCTTGGCACCCTTGGCCTTGGCGATCTCGCCGGCGCGCTCGACCGCGGCCTTGGCCCCGGCGATGACGATCTGGCCCGGCGCATTCAGGTTGGCGGCCTCGACCACCTGCCCCTGCGCGGCTTCGGCACAGGCTTCGCGCACCGCGTCGGCATCCAGGCCCATCACCGCGGCCATCGCGCCTTCGCCGGCGGGAACCGCCTCCTGCATCGCCTGGGCGCGGAAGCGCACCAGCGGCACCGCGTCCTTGAAGGCCATCGCACCGGCAGCGACCAATGCGGAATATTCGCCCAGGCTGTGCCCGGCCACCAGCGCCGGCCTGGGACCGCCCGCCGCCAGCCAGGCACGCCAGGCGGCGACACCGGCCGTCAGCATCAGCGGCTGGGTATTGACCGTCAGCGCCAGGCGCTCGGCCGGGCCTTCGCACACCATGGCCCACAGATCCTCGCCCAGCGCATCGGACGCTTCGGCGAAGGTTTCACGAATCACTGCGGATTCGCCGTAAGCGGCCATCATGCCGACCGATTGCGAACCCTGCCCGGGAAAAACCAGTGCAAATGCCATGCCTGCTCTCCGGCTGTCAGAAGTTGGAATGAGGAATCAGAAGTCGATCAGGGCCGCGCCCCAGGTAAAGCCGCCGCCGACGCCTTCGACGATGATGCGCTGTCCGGGGCGAATCTGGCCACTGCGCACCGCTTCGTCCAGCGCCAGCGGAATCGACGCAGCGGAAGTATTGCCGTGATGATCGAGCGTGGTGATGACCTTGTCCATGGACAGGCCCAGGCGCTTTGCCGTGGCCTGGATGATGCGGATGTTGGCCTGGTGCGGAATCAGCCAATCGACGCTGCCGGCACTCTCGCCTGCAGTTTCGAGCACTTCGTGAGCCACTTCGCCCAACACCTTGACCGCGAACTTGAACACCGCCTGGCCATCCATGCGCAGGAAAGGGTCGCCGATCACCTGACCCGAAGCGACGCCGCCGGGCACGCACAAGATCGGATGATGGCTGCCATCGGCGTGCAGTGCCGAGGCACGAATCCCCGGCTGCTCAGACGCTTCGAGCACCACCGCGCCGGCGCCGTCGCCGAACAGCACGCAGGTGGCGCGATCCGACCAGTCGAGGATGCGCGAGAACACTTCGGCGCCGACCACCAGCGCGCGTCTGTGACTGCCGGAACGGATGAATTTTTCCGCCACCGACAAGGCGTAGACGAAGCCGCTGCACACCGCCTGCACGTCGAATGCAGGCCCGCCGTTGCGGATGCCGAGCTTGGACTGCAGCAGCGTTGCCGTGCTCGGAAAGATGTAGTCCGGCGTCGAGGTCGCGACGATGATCAGATCGACGTCCTCGGCCTCGCAGCCTGCCGCCTCGATCGCACGCTCGGCGGCGACCCTCGCCAGATCGCTGGCGCCGACGTCCGCAGCGGCCAGATGACGGCTGCGGATGCCCGAGCGGCTGATGATCCATTCATCCGAGGTATCGATGCCGCGTGCGACCAGATCGTCGTTGCTGACCGGCTCACCAGGCAGATAGCTGCCCGTGCCCGCGATCCTTGCATAGATCATGCCTTCACCTCATTCATGCTCGCCATCCGTTCGGAAATCCGTTCGACGAGCCGGTTCGACGCCGCCTCGGCTGCGCGGGAAAGCGCATTGCTGAAAGCAAGCACGTCGGCCGACCCATGACTCTTGAGTACCACTCCGCGCAGGCCCAGCAGCGGCGCACCATTGTAGAGGCGATGATCGACCCTCTGCTTGAAGCGCTTGAGCACCGGCAGAGCCACCGCGGCCATCAGCTTCGTCAGCAGCGAGCGGCTGAACTCCTGCTTGAGCATCGCCCCCAGCATCTGTGCCAGTCCTTCCGAGGACTTGAGCGCAACGTTGCCGACGAAACCGTCGCACACCACCACATCCACCGTGCCTTCGTAGATGTCGTCGCCCTCCACGTTGCCGTAGAAGTTCAGTCCGCTGACGCGCAGCAGATCGGCAGCCTCCTTCACCACGTCGTTGCCCTTGATGGCTTCTTCGCCGATATTGAGCAGGCCGACGCTCGGCCGCTCCTTGTGCTCGATGGCAGCAACCAGCGACGAACCCATGACGCCGAACTGCAGCAGATTCTCGGCCGAACAGTCAACGTTGGCGCCGAGGTCTAGCACGTAGGTATGCCCCTTCATCGAAGGCAGCACGGAAGCAATGGCCGGCCGGTCGATGCCAGGCAGCGTCTTCAGCACGAAGCGCGAAATCGCCATCAGCGCGCCGGTATTGCCGGCCGACACCGCGGCGCTCGCCTCCCCGGCCTTGACCAGGTCCATCACCACGCGCATCGAGGAATCCTTCTTGTTGCGCATGGCGATCGCCGGCGGGTCGTCCATGGTGACGACCTCCGACGCCGGGTGCAGCCTCAGGCGGGCACCGAATTGGGACTGGGCCGTGCCGAGCAGAGGCTGGATCGCCTCCTCCCGGCCGACCAGGATTACGTTTGCATCGGCATGACTGCGAAGAAAGGACAGCGCGGCGGGCACGGTCACGGCCGGGCCGTGATCGCCACCCATGCAGTCGATCGCAATGGTGACACCTATCGGCATCTGGCGTGACTCAGGCGGAAAGTGTGGGAGATGCGCGGAAAAAAAGCGGCGCAGGCGCAAAGCGCCATACGCCGCCTTCGCGTACTGGGAGCGGGATTACTCGCCCTTGGCCTTCATGACCTTCTTGCCACGATAGACGCCGCTCGGGCTGACGTGGTGGCGCAGGTGGACCTCACCGGTGGTCGGCTCGACAGCCAGTGCCGGGGCGGTCAGGAAATCGTGGGAACGGTGCATGCCACGCTTCGAGGGGGACTTCTTGTTCTGTTGGACGGCCATGGAAATACTCCTGAGACAAATTGATGCGCCTAGTCTGCGCGATGACTGCCTCGCAGCGACGCCAGCGCAGCGAAAGGCGATTCTTCGTTGGCCCCGTTGATTCCCCGGGGCGCCTCACATTGTTCGTGTCGCGGTGCGATCGGCAGGGCCAGCAGGATTTCATCCTCGACCAGCGCCAGCACGTCGAGATCCTCTTCGACCTCGATCGCATCGACTTCGTCGTCTTCGAGTTCCTCGTCGGGAATCGGCTGGCCCGCTCGCACCGGCTGCAGCAGGGTTTCGACAGCCAGGGGCCAGTCGAAACCCGCCAGACAGCGCTGGCAACGCAAGTCCAGCAGCCCTTCGAGCGTCAGCCTGAGCCGGGGTTCCTGCCGACCGGACAAGCCGCCTCCGGCGAGCGCCCGTTCGGCCAGCGAACCTTCGACCCTCCAGCTCACCACGCCCGCAGCACTGGCCAGCACATCGGCCAGACGCGACAATTCCGCCACCTCGACCTCGCCCGACAGGGTCCGTGCCTCGGCGGCGAAACGGAAGGGATCGGCAATCCTGCCGAGCGACGCGCTTCGTTGCGACATAGCCGAGCATGATATTATTTTTTCAGGCTTTGTGTCAAAGCAATCAAAGGCGCCACTCCTCACGCCGCCCCCATCCCTCCCGCCGAAGCACCCGATGAAGCTGATCCTTGCCTCCACGTCCGCCTACCGGCGGATGCTGCTCGAACGCCTGGCCATCCCATTCGAGACCGCACGCCCCGACACCGACGAAAGCCCGCTGCCCGGCGAAGCCCCCGACGCCACGGCCGAGCGCCTCGCCGCCGACAAGGCACGCGCCGTGGCATCGGCCTGGCCGGACGCGCTGATCATCGGCAGCGACCAGGTTGCCCACATCGGCGACCGGATCTTCGGCAAGCCGGGCAGCGAGGAGCGCGCCATCGCCCAACTGCGGCAGATGAGCGGCCAGACCGTGGTTTTCCATACCGCACTGGCGCTGCTCAACACCCGCAGCGGCCGACTGCAGGTCGAAGGCGTGCCGACACAGGTGCGCTTTCGCACCCTGAGCGACGACGAAATCCGCCGCTACGTCGCCACCGAACGGCCACTGGACTGCGCCGGCAGCGCCAAGGTGGAAGGCCTCGGCATCACCTTGCTCGAAGCCCTGTCCGGCGACGACCCCACGGCCCTGATCGGCCTGCCGCTGATCGCCCTGTCGCGCATGCTGCGTGCCGAAGGCCTCGCCCTGCCATGAACACCGCCCAAGCTCCCGCCGCCGTACACGGCACGCTGTTCCTGGTGCCTGTTTCCCTCGGCGAGACGCCCTGGCCCGGCTTCCTGCCTGCCCAGGCGCAGGCGGTCGCCGCCGGCCTGGAGCACTTCGTCGTCGAAAACGCCCGTGCCGCGCGCGCCCACCTGAAACGGCTCGACTACCCTCGCCCACTGCGCGACACCGACATCCGCGAACTGCCGTCCGACCCCTCAAGCGCACAGGACGCGGCTTTCGACGCCCTGCTCGCGCCCGCACTGGCAGGCCGCGACCTGGGCCTGATGTCGGACGCCGGCTGCCCCGCCGTCGCCGACCCAGGCGCCCGCCTGGTGGCGCGCGCCCACGCGCTCGGCATCCGCGTCGCGCCGCTGGTCGGGCCGTCATCCATCCTGCTCGGCCTGATGGGCTCGGGCCTGAACGGCCAGAGCTTCGCTTTCCACGGCTACCTGCCGGTCGAGGAAATCGGCCGCGACGCCGCGCTGCGTGCGCTGGAAGACGAATCGCGCAAGCTCGGCCGCACGCAGATCTTCATCGAGACGCCCTATCGCAACGAACGCATGTTCGACGCACTGCTGAAGACACTGAAGCCGGACACCCGCATCTGCGTCGCCCGCGAGCTCAACACTGCCGAGGAAGCCATTCACACCCGTAGCGTGCGCGAATGGAAGAAGACGGCCCGCCCGGTGCTGGCGAAGCGGCCCTGCCTGTTCCTGCTGCTGGCCTGAGGAACGAAGCAAGCCCATCGATGGGCCTGCCGCTCAGGCGTAGACAGGAAATTCGTCGCACAAGCGGCGAACCTGGCTTCCCGCCCGTTCCAGCACGCCGCCATCATGCGGGGCATGCAGGACGTCGGCGATCAGGCGACCGACCAGGCGGGCCTCGCCGGCACCAAAGCCTCGCGTCGTGATGGCCGGGCTGCCCAGGCGGATGCCGCTGGTGACCATCGGCTTCCGCGGATCGTTCGGGATCGCATTCTTGTTGCAGGTGATGCCCACCCGCCCGAGAATGCGTTCGGCCTCCTGGCCCGTCAGCCCGACAGCGCTCAAATCGACCAGCATCAGATGGCTTTCGGTCCGGCCCGACACGATGGAAAGGCCCCGCTCCACCAGCACGGCTGCCATCGCCGCAGCATTGTCCAGGACCGACTGCTGGTAGGCCTTGAACTCCGGACGCAACGCCTCCTTGAATGCAACCGCCTTGCCCGCGACGACGTGCATCAGCGGGCCGCCTTGCATGCCGGGGAAGATTGCGGCATTGATCGCCTTCTCGTGCTCCTCCTTCACCATGATGACGCCGCCGCGAGGGCCTCGCAGCCCCTTGTGGGTGGTGGATGTCACGACATCCGCCCAGGGCACGGGATTGGGATAGACCCCGCCGGCAATCAAGCCGGCGTAGTGCGCGACATCCGCCATGAAAAAGGCGCCGACGTCGCGGGCCACCCTGGCGAAACGCTCGAAGTCGATGCGCAACGCATAGGCCGACGCGCCGGCGATGATCAACCGCGGCCGCAGCTCATGAGCCAGGCGCTCCATCGCATCGTAGTCGATTTCCTGCCGCGCGTTCAGGCCATAACTACCGACCTTGAACCACTTTCCGCTGATGTTGAGCGGCATGCCGTGGGTGAGATGCCCCCCTTCGGCAAGACTCATCCCCAGGATGGTGTCACCCGGGTTCAGAAGCGCGAAGAACGCCGCCTGGTTGGCCTGCGAACCCGAATGCGGCTGGACGTTCGCCGCTTCGGCACCAAACAGCTCCTTCAGACGCTGGATGGCAAGCCGTTCCACCTCATCCACGAAGTCGCAACCACCGTAGTAACGCTTACCCGGATAGCCTTCTGCGTATTTGTTGGTCAGTTGCGACCCCACCGCCTCGAGGACGGCCGGCGAGACATAGTTCTCCGAGGCAATCAATTCGATATGTCGCTCCTGGCGCAGATTCTCGCGCTGGATGGCATCTGCGATCTCGGGATCGATTCGCGAAATGTTGTGAGTTTCATGCGCAAACATGGCAATCCTTACATGTGGTCAATGATAAATTGATTCGATTAAATCGGTCAAATAACATTAAAACACCAATCAAATAACGTCAACACATCGATTCAATTTACAAGTATTACGCGATCAGAGCGGATGCTATGATTGAGCCCCTGCTCCATTGCACCCAATCAATGAATCTCGACCATGTGGCAGCCAACGCTTTTCGAGTCCGACGGCCCTCTTTATGAACGCATAGCCGCGTCCCTCGAACGTGACATCCAGGCGGGCCGGCTGGCTAGCGGCAGCCGGCTGCCGACGCTGAAGGAGCTGGCAGCCCAGTTGGGGGTGACGCCAGGCACGGTCGGTCGCGCATACGAACTGGCCCAGCGCCGTGGGCTGGTCGACGGCGAGGTGGGGCGTGGCACCTTCGTCAGGGAGGCAGGCAATGGCGGCGACGTTCGGCCGCTCTCCACCGGATCGCCCCCTCTTTCGCGGCCCATTCCGGCAACCGCTTCCGATCTGGCCAGCGACCGGGTCGACCTGTCCATCGTCAAACCCAACCTGGAGATTCAGGAGCCTTATCTCCGCGCCGCACTGGCTGATCTGGCACAGGCTTCCTACCTGCCTGAGATGCTGGATTACACGCCGGACGGGGGCCTGCCGCCTCATCGCCAGGCAGGCGCGACATGGATGCAGCAGGCCGGCCTGCCAGCCCGGGCGGAGCAGGTCGTACTGACCGCGGGCGGCCAGCATGGGCTATGGGTGGTGATCAACGCACTGACCCGCCCCGGCGACCTCGTTTTCTGCGAATCCCTCTGCTATCCGGGCGTCGCTTCCGTGGTACATGGCCTCGGCCGGCGTCTGAAGGGGATCAAACTCGACGAGGCAGGCATGCAGGCGGACACCTTGCGCGAAGCCTGCCGTGAAGAGCGCCCCGCCCTGGTCATCTGCATCGCCAACTGCCAGAACCCCACCTGCAGCGTGATGCCTGCGGACAGACGACGCCAGATCGCCGAAATCGTGCGTGAATTCGACACCACGCTGGTCGATGACGACATATACGGATTTCTCGTGCCTACCGGCGCCGCACCGCTCGCCAGCTTTGCGCCCGAGCGTTCCGTCTATCTCACCAGCCTCTCGAAGTCGGTCCTGTCAACCGTGCGGCTCGGCTACATCCATGCGCCGGCCGAATGGCTGCCCGGGCTTGCGGCGAGCGTGCGGACGAGCATATGGATGGTCTCTCCGCTCGCGGCACAGATCGCCACGATCCTGATCAATGGCGGCAAGGCCGAAGAACTCGGCCGGGCGCAGCAACAGGAGGCACGCGCGCGGCAACAGATCGTGCGCGAAGCGCTCGGGGAGTTCGAGTTCCGCACACAACCGGCCGGTTTCCACATCTGGCTGAAACTGCCGCCGCGGTGGTCGAGCGGCGATCAGTTCGCCAGCATGGCCCGCAGCCACGGCTTGATCGTCGCCCCGGGATCATCGTTCGCGATGAACCGTGACGGCGAAGCCCAGGCCTTCATCCGCATCGCGATCATGGGCGGCACACGCGGCCAGCTGCGCTTCGTGCTGGCAAAGCTTGCAGGGCTGCTGAAAACAGCCGACGCCCTCTGGCTTTGAGCCGGGCCTACGTTCAGGCGCGCTCCAGCAGCCAGCTCACCATCTCGCCTGGCGTGCGGACGCAGGCCAGCGGCCGTTCGGCCTCCAGCGCCGCCAGCGGATGCGCGCCAAAGCCCACCGCCAGCCCGGCCACGCCGGCGTTGCGCGCCATCTGCATGTCGTGGGTGGTGTCGCCCACCATCAGCGTGCACGCCGGATCGGCGCCGAGTTCGTCCATCAACTGCTCCAGCATCGCCGGATGCGGCTTCGAGAAGCATTCGTCGGCACAACGCGTCGCCAGGAAATATTCCCCCAGCCCGGTATGCGCCAGCGCCCGGTCCAGGCCGACCCGGCTCTTGCCGGTCGCCACGCCCAGCATGCGGCCGCGGCCGGCAAGCTCGGCGATCAACTGCGGCACACCGTCGAACAGCCGCAGTTCGCGATCCCGGGCGAGGAAGTGATGGCGGTAACGCTCGATCATCGAGTCGTAGTCGGCTTCGCGCAGCGCGGGCACCGCATAACGCAAGGCCTCGCCCAAGCCCAGCCCGATCACGTAGCGCGCCTGCTCGTCGCTCGGCTCGGGCAGATTCAGGTCGCGGCACGAAGCCTGGATGGCATGGACGATGGCCGCTGCCGAATCCAGCAGCGTGCCGTCCCAGTCGAACACGATCAGATCGAAGCGCTCAGCCATTCACTTTCTCCGCGGCGCCCAGGCCATCGATGAAGGATTGCAGCTCCGGCGGCAGCGCCGCCTCGAAGGACAGCGGTTCGCCGGTCAGCGGGTGCTGGAAGGACAGCTGCGCCGCGTGCAGGAACATGCGCTTCAGGCCCTCGCCTTCCAGCCGCTTGTTGAGGGCGAAATCACCGTACTTGTCGTCGCCGCACAGCGGAAAGCCGAGGTGGGTCAGATGCACCCGGATCTGGTGGGTGCGGCCGGTCTTCAGTTCCACCTCGAGCAGGCTGTAGTCCCGCCAGCGCTTCACCAGCCGCACGATGCTGTGCGAAGGCTTGCCCTCGTCGCTGACGCGCACGCGGCGCTCGCCCTCGGCGGTCAGGTACTTCAGCAGCGGCGCCTTCACGTGCTGCAAGGGGTTGTTCCAGCGCCCCGGCACCAGGGTCAGGTAGCGCTTCTCGACGCGCCCCTCGCGCAGCATGTCGTGCAGCACGGTCAGGGCCGAACGCTTCTTGGCCACGATCAGCAGGCCCGAGGTCTCGCGGTCGAGGCGGTGCGCCAGTTCCAGCATGCGCACTTCCGGCCGCTGCACCCGCAACTGCTCGATGACGCCGTAGCTGACGCCGCTGCCGCCATGCACAGCCTTTCCCGCCGGCTTGTCGATGACGATCAAGGCGTCGTCCTCGTACACCACCGGCAACGGCCTGCCTGCCGGCGCAGGCGTGCTGCGCACGGGCTCGGCGGTGCGGATCGGCGGAATGCGCACTTCGTCGCCTTCGGCCAGGCGGTAGGTCTGCTGCACCCGGCCGCCATTCACCCTCACCTCGCCGCTGCGCAGGATGCGGTAGATGTGGCTCTTGGGCACACCCTTGGCGATACGCTGCAGATAATTGTCGATGCGCTGCCCGGCCGAGGCCTCGTCGATGCGCTCGTGTCTTACCGCAATGCTTTTGCCTTCGATAGTCGTCATGAAATATACTTTCGGGCGGTCGACCCGGTCGCTGCCAGCCAAGTGCATCACGTCGAGGCTCCGTACGTCGAAACGACGGACCCCCGACGACGGCAAACTGCTGGCGATGAGCCCTGAAGAGCGCTCCCGGCGTCGCCGCTGCGTGCCATCCAATGCCGAAAAAGGCGCCGATGGTAACGCAATCGCCAACTTCGATACACCCGTCCAGCCCCTGGGTTGGATTTTGACGCGTTACTCGCACATGCAGGATCAAATGTTCCGGCCCGGCGGCCCCTCCACCGGCCCGCTGGCGGGAACAAGAGAATATCGACCAGCCGACCCATCACAGCCCGACTAACCCACCGGATGCAAACAGAAGCCCTACCCAATCGCTCCTGAACCCGGAAAGCGCGATGGTGCGCGCCGTTCGTCCTGCCCGTGCTCTTGACGCGGGAGAACGATCCAAATGAAGCGCATGCTTTTCAATGCGACGCAGGCCGAAGAACTGCGCGTCGCGATCGTGGATGGTCAGAAACTGATCGACCTCGATATCGAATCGGCCTCGAAGGAAGAACGCAAGAGCAACATCTACAAGGCGGTCATCACTCGTATCGAGCCCAGCCTCGAAGCGGCCTTCGTCGACTATGGCGCCGAGCGCCACGGCTTCCTGCCGTTCAAGGAAATTTCCCGCTCCTACTTCCAGCCCGGCGTGGACGCCGGCAAGGCCTCGATCAAGGAGGCACTGAAGGAAGGCCAGGAACTGATCGTCCAGGTCGAGAAGGACGAGCGCGGCAACAAGGGCGCGGCGCTCACCACCTACATCTCGCTGGCCGGCCGCTACCTGGTGCTGATGCCGAACAATCCGCGCGGCGGCGGCGTGTCGCGCCGCGTCGAAGGCGACGAACGCGCCGAGCTGCGCGAAGCGATGGACCAGCTCGACGTGCCGCAGGGCATGAGCCTGATCGCCCGCACCGCCGCGATCGGCCGCAGCGCCGAAGAGCTGTCGTGGGACCTGAGCTACCTACTGCAACTGTGGCGCGCGATCGAAGGCGCGGCACAGGGTCAGAGCGGCGCCTTCCTGATCTATCAGGAAGGCAGCCTGGTCATCCGCGCCATCCGCGACTACTTCCAGCCGGACATCGGCGAGATCCTCATCGACACCGACGACGTCTATGAGCAGGCCTGCCAGTTCATGGGCCACGTCATGCCCGCCAACGTCGCCCGCGTGAAGCGCTACAGCGACGACGTGCCGCTGTTCTCGCGCTTCCAGATCGAGCACCAGATCGAATCGGCCTACTCGCGCCAGGTCGGCCTGCCCTCGGGCGGCGCCGTCGTCATCGACCACACCGAGGCGCTGGTGTCGATCGACGTCAACTCCGGCCGCGCCACCAAGGGCTCGGACATCGAGGAAACCGCCTTCCGCACCAACTGCGAAGCCGCCGACGAAATCGCCCGCCAGCTCCGCCTGCGCGACCTCGGCGGCCTGATCGTGATCGACTTCATCGACATGGAGTCGGCCAAGAACCAGCGCGAAGTCGAAAACCGCCTGCGCGACGCCCTGCGCCACGACCGCGCCCGCGTGCAGACCGGCAAGATCAGCCGCTTCGGCCTGCTCGAACTGTCGCGCCAGCGCCTCCGCCCGGCCCTGGCCGAAACCAGCTACATCACCTGCCCGCGCTGCAACGGTACCGGCCACATCCGCAGCACCGAATCGTCGGCGCTGCACATCGTCCGCATCCTCGAAGAAGAGGCGATGAAGGAGAACACCGGCGCGGTGCACCTGCAGGTGCCGGTCGACGTTGCCACTTTCCTGCTCAACGAGAAGCGCGTCGACATCGCCCGCATCGAGATGCGCCACAAGGTGCAGCTCATCATCGTGCCCAACCGCCACCTCGAAACCCCGGCGCACGAAATCATCCGCCTGCGCCACGACCAGCTCAACGCCGAGGACATCGCCCTGGCCAGCTACCAGATGGTGCAGAAGCCTGCCGAGGAATCCGAGCGCCTGCCGAACAAGGCCAACGACCGCCCTGCCCGCCAGGAAGCCGCCGTCAAGGGCATCGCGCCAGCCCAGCCCGCACCGGTCACAGCCAGCGCGGCACAGCCAGTCGAGCAAAACATCGCTCCGGCCGAGCCGAAGGGGCTGCTGGCACGCATCATGAGCTGGTTCTCCGGCAGCAAGCCGCAGGCCGCCCCCGTACCCGAACCCGTCGCCGAAGCGGCACCGAAGCGCGAACCCCGCGCACGCGGCGAGCGCAATGGCGACGGGCGCCGCAACGGCGGCAACCGCGGCCGCCGTGGCGAACGCGATGGCGAGGTGCAACCCGGCCGCAGCGCACGCAGCGAACGCCAGGAACGCACCGAGGCGACGGACAAGCCGCAACGCGCAGAAAAAACCGAGCGCAGCAACGAACGTGCGGAAGGACGCCGTGGCCGCAGCCGTGGTGAGCGCAACAGCGAACGTGCGGCGGAACCCTTGCCGGCCACCGGAACGCCGGCCGCCGGCAGCCCGGCGCCCGAAAGCAACGACGAACTGCTGAAATCGGCTGCCGCATTGACCGCCGTTGCCGCCACCACCGCTGCTGAAGCCGCCCCGGCCGATACCACCGCCGGCGAAGAAGGCGCCGCCGGCGAGAAACGCCGCCGCCGCGGTCGTGGCCGTGGCCGCCGTTCAGGCGAAGCCGTGGCGGATGCTGCAGCACAAGACGGCGCAGGATCCGAAGACGCAGCAGTAGAAGGCGCCAGCACCGTTCTCGCCACTCCAGTCGAGGAAGGCGCTGCCGCCTCCGCTGAAACTGCAGCCGAAGCGACCGAACCGCCCGCTTCGACGGAGCCCGTCCAGGCCGAAACGCAGCAAGCTCCGCTGGAGCAAGCCGAGCCTGAGGCAACCGAAGCGCTGCCGGCTGAAATGCAGGCCGCAGTTGAAGCGGAATCGGTTGAAACGGCTGCAACCCCCGTAGCAGAAGAAGCTGCGCCGTTGCCGGTCGTCGCCGCGGAAGTCGAGACAAGCCACACTGCGCCAGTTGAAACCGCGCCGGTCGAAACCGCAGCAGGTGAAGCAGAAGCGCCGTTCCCGGCCATGCTCGCAAGCGAAATCGAGACGGAGCAGCCTGCAGCAATCGAGGCACCGGCAAGCCAGGCACCGGTCGAGGAAGTTGCCGTCCAGTCTGCCGCCGGGGAAAACGCACGGGCCGCCGAGCCCATCGCTGCCGCATCGCCGGCTGCAGCCGGCGCAGCCCCGTCGCTGATCGAGCGTGCGGCCATGGCAGCCCGGACCGGCAATCCCGAAGCAATGGCACCGAGCGCCCCGATCTCGGTGCCGGCACCGGCCGAAAGCGGCCTGGTCATGATCGAAACCGATCCGACCAAATGCGCGGCATTCGGTACCGGTGCCCCGGAACAACCGGTTCGCCTCGGCCGCAAGCCACGCCCGGCACCCGTCATCATCGAGGAACCGCTGCAGCAGGTCGAAACGCGCAACTAAGCAGGCGCACCGTCCGGGCCAGTGAAAAGGCCGCCCCCGTTGCAACGGGGGCGGCCTTTTCGTTCCATGCAGAAGCAGCGGGAGGCCGCTCCACTCAAGCCTGGGTCGTCACGCTTTCCAGCAGACCGCGCACGCCGCTCTCGCACAAGTCCAGCACGACCTCGAAACCCTTCGGGCCGCCGTAGTACGGGTCAGGCACTTCATCGAGTTCGCTGTCACGCGCATAGTCCATGAACAGCCCCAGGCGCGACTGGTAAACCTCGGGGCACATACGCTGCATGTATTCCAGGTGACCGCGATCCATCGCCAGCACGAGGTCGAAGCGCTGAAAATCGGATACGTGCAGCTTGCGCGCGCGCAGGTCCGACAGGTCGTAGCCACGCTGCTGCGCTGCCTTGCGGGCACGCGAATCGGGCGCTTCGCCGACATGGGAGCCGTGCGTGGCCGCCGAGTCGACCTCGATCAGGCTCTCGAGCCCGCCCGTCTGGATGAAATACCGCGCAATGCCTTCTGCCGTCGGCGATCGACAGATATTGCCGGAACAAACGAACAGAATTCTTACCATCACTCCTCCCCCTTCTCCTCAGACACTTCCGTGCTGGTCCGCGCCAAATGCACGCTGGCGAAGCTTGAACAGCTCGTCGCGCGCCGCGGCAGCCTTCTCGAACTCCAGATTGCGGGCGTGTTCCTGCATCTCCTTCTCCAGGCGCTTGATCGCCCGCGACAGCGCCTTCTCGTCCATCACCGCATAGTCGGCTTCCTTCTCGGCCACGCGCGCGGTGTCGCGCTTGGCGCCGTCCGAATCATAAACGCCATCGATGATGTCCTTGATCCGTTTCGTCACCGACTTCGGCACGATGCCATGGACCTCGTTGAAGTCGATCTGCTTCTGGCGGCGGCGCTCCGTCTCGCCGATCGCCGCCTTCATCGAGTCGGTCATGCGGTCGGCGTAGAGGATGGCGGTGCCGTGCAGGTGGCGCGCGGCGCGGCCGATGGTCTGGATCAGCGAGCGTTCGGAACGCAGGAAGCCTTCCTTGTCGGCATCGAGGATCGCCACCAGCGACACTTCGGGAATGTCCAGGCCCTCGCGCAGCAGGTTGATGCCGACCAGCACGTCGAATTCGCCCAGGCGCAGGTCACGGATGATCTCGACCCGCTCCACGGTGTCGATGTCCGAGTGCAGGTAGCGCACCCGGATGCCGTTGTCGGCGAGGTAGTCGGTCAGGTCCTCGGCCATGCGCTTGGTCAGCACGGTGACCAGCACACGCTCATTCACCGCGAGCCGCTTCTTGATCTCGCTCAGCAGGTCGTCGACCTGGGTCAGCGCCGGCCGCACCTCGACCAGCGGGTCGATCAGGCCGGTCGGACGCACCACCTGCTCGACCACCTGGCCCTGGTGCTCCTCCTCGTACTTCGCCGGCGTGGCCGAGACGAAGATCGTCTGCGGCATCAGGCGCTCGAACTCGTCGAACTTCAGCGGCCGGTTGTCCAGCGCCGAGGGCAGGCGGAAGCCGTAGCCGACCAGGTTCTCCTTGCGCGAGCGGTCGCCCTTGTACATGCCACCGACCTGGCCGATGGCGACGTGCGATTCGTCGACGAACAGCAGCGCGTCGGACGGCAGGTAGTCGATCAGCGTCGGCGGCGGCTCGCCCTGGCCGCGGCCGGAAAGATGGCGCGAGTAGTTCTCGATGCCCTTGCAGAAACCCATCTCGTTGAGCATCTCGAGGTCGAAGCGGGTGCGCTGCTCAAGGCGCTGCGCCTCCACCAGCTTGCCTTCGCGCTGGAAGAAGGCGACGCGCTCGCGCAGCTCCTCCTTGATCGCCTCGACCGCCTTCAGCACCGTGGCGCGCGGCGTCACGTAGTGGCTGGACGGATACACGGTGAAGCGCGCCAGCTTGTGGCGCAGATGCCCGGTGAGCGGGTCGAACAGGGTCAGGTGTTCGATCTCGTCGTCGAACATCTCGATCCGCACCGCGAGTTCGGCGTTTTCCGCCGGAAACACGTCGATGACGTCGCCGCGCACGCGGAAGGTGCCGCGGCGGAAGTCGATGTCGGCGCGGGTGTACTGCATCGCCACCAGGCGCTGGATCAGATCGCGGTGGGCCATGCGCTCGCCTTCGCGCAAGTGCAGGATCATCGCGTGGTAATCGACCGGATCGCCGATGCCGTAGATGCACGACACCGTGGCGACGATGACCACGTCGCGCCGCTCCATCAGGCTCTTGGTCGCCGACAGCCGCATCTGCTCGATGTGCTCGTTGACCGACGAATCCTTCTCGATGAAGAGGTCGCGCGAGGGCACGTAGGCTTCAGGCTGGTAGTAGTCGTAGTAGCTGACGAAGTACTCCACCGCGTTCTCGGGCAGGAACTCCTTGAACTCGGCGTACAACTGCGCCGCCAGCGTCTTGTTCGGCGCCAGCACCAGCGCCGGCCGCCCCATGCGGGCGATGACGTTGGCCATCGTGTAAGTCTTGCCCGAGCCGGTCACCCCCAGCAGGGTCTGGTACATCAGCCCGTCCTCGACGCCTTCGCACAGCAGGCGGATCGCCTCGGGCTGGTCGCCGGCGGGCGGAAACGGCTGGTGCAGGCGGAAAGGGCTGCCTTCGTAGCTCACCACCTGCGGCCCGTTCGCCGGGCTGTCCGACATGGTGTTTCCCGCGCTGTTGCCTTGACTCGTCATGCTAATATTTCGCCTTGCGTGTGCGGTGCACCAAGAACGGTGGACCGGACGAAAACGCCGATTATTTCCCAAATCGCGCAACAAGGCACGGCCTGCCGTTCCTGTTGCGCGGTCTCGCCACCGTAGAACCCTGGAGTCTTCATGTCTGCTTCGATCTTCGCCGCCGTCGAGATGGCACCCCGTGACCCGATCCTTGGCCTGAACGAGGCCTTCGCCGCCGACACCCGCGCCGAGAAGGTCAACCTCGGCGTCGGCGTGTACTACGACGACAACGGCAAGATTCCGCTGCTGGCCGCCGTCCGCGCCGCCGAGAAGGCCCGCCTCGAAGCCATGCCGCCGCGCGGCTATCAGCCCATCGAAGGCCCCGCCGCCTACAACGGCGCGGTACAGAACCTGTTGTTCGGCAAGGGCTCCGAACTGGCCACCAGCGGCCAGGTCGTCACCGTCGAAGCGCTCGGCGGCACCGGCGCGCTGAAGGTCGGCGCCGACTACCTGAAGCGCCTGCTGCCCGGCGCCACCGTCTATATCTCCGACCCGAGCTGGGAAAACCACCGCGCGCTGTTCGAGTCGGCCGGCTTCCCGGTTCAGACCTACGCCTACTACGACGCCGCCAGCCGCGGCGTGAACTTCGCCGGCATGAAGGCCAGCCTCGAAGCCGCCCCCGCCGGCTCGATCATCGTGCTGCACGCCTGCTGCCACAACCCCACCGGCGCCGACCTGTCCGACGCCCAATGGGATGAAGTCGTCGCCGTGTGCCGCAGCCGCGGCCTGGTGCCCTTCCTCGACATGGCCTACCAGGGCTTCGCCGACGGCATCGACGCCGACGCCGTCGCCGTGCGCGCCTTCTCCGCCAGCGGCCTGCAGTTCTTCGTCTCCAGCTCGTTCTCGAAGAGCTTCTCGCTGTACGGCGAGCGCGTCGGCGCGCTGTCGATCATCACCGCCAGCAAGGAAGAAGCCGGCCGCGTGCTGTCGCAGGTCAAGCGCGTGATCCGCACCAACTACTCCAACCCGCCGATCCACGGCGGCGCCATCGTCGCCGCGGTGCTGAACTCGCCCGAACTGCGCCAGCAGTGGGAAGACGAACTGGCCGGCATGCGCGACCGCATCCGCGCCATGCGCACCAGCCTGGTCGAGCAGCTGAAGGCCGCAGGCGTGGCGCAGGACTTCTCCTTCGTCATCAAGCAGCGCGGCATGTTCTCCTACACCGGCCTCAGCGCCGACCAGGTCGAGAAGCTGAAGACCGACTTCGGCATCTACGCCGTGTCGACCGGCCGCATCTGCCTGGCCGCGCTGAACTCGAAGAACATCGGCTACGTCGCCAAGGCCATCGCCCAGGTCGTCAAGGGCTGAGCGACGATCGGGATGGGGCGGTGAAGGCATAAAAATCACCGCTCCACCTTGACGCTGCAAGGCGCCATTCCTATAATGCGCGCCTCTGTTCCCCGATAGCTCAGTCGGTAGAGCGCCGGACTGTTAATCCGTAGGTCCCTGGTTCGAGCCCAGGTCGGGGAGCCAAAGTTTCAGAACCTGCCGTTTTCCATGGAAACGACAGGCAGCAGCAAAGACCGAGTTTCAGCACAAGTTTCAATTCCCCGATAGCTCAGTCGGTAGAGCGCCGGACTGTTAATCCGTAGGTCCCTGGTTCGAGCCCAGGTCGGGGAGCCAAATTCAAGGCCAGTCATCCAGCACACTTCGGTGTCGAGGATACTGGCCTTTTTCATTGCGTACCCGGAGCTCCCCTCCTCGCCCAATGGGCTGCGTATCGGACTGCATTCATCTGTCCGGCGCCCCATTTCAGCAATTGCAGTTATGAAGGTAAAACCATGTTCCCGGACATTCCCAGTCCCATCGATCTGCGCCGCATGGACGATGCACGCGAATGGGCCGACACGGCGATGACAAAAAGGCCCTGGCGCGTCGAGTTCTTCGAACTGTTTTCATCCTTGATCAGCCAGGTAGCACAGGGACGGCCTATCCGTGTTCTCGAGCTTGGCTCGGGGCCGGGCCTTCTGGCGGAGCATCTGCTGAAGGCCTTGCCTTCGGTGGAATATGTCGCACTGGACTTCTCACCTGCAATGCACGAGCTTGCTGCACAGAGGCTTGGTCCTCTTGCAGAACGAGTCCAATTCGTGGAACGAAGCTTTCGCGACGCATCCTGGGCCGAGGGCTTGGGCAGCTTCGAGGCTGTCGTCACGCTTCAAGCCGTTCACGAACTCCGTCACAAGGGCCATGCAGCTGGGCTTCATTCCCAAGCAAGGCAAATCCTCAGCCCGGACGGAAGCTATCTTGTCTGCGATCACTTTGCCGGTGAAGGCGGAATGTCCAATGACCAGCTCTACATGTCGGTGACCGAGCAACGCGCAGCTCTCGAACAAGCCGGATTCTCCGATGTGGATGAAGTACTGGTGAAAGGTACGCTTGCGCTTCACCATGCAAGAGTCCAACCAGCAGAAATGATCCTACGCTGAGGATCCCACTACCAGGCTGCGCAAGAACGACACATCCGCTGCTCCACGATGATGGACTCACACTTTCGACTAGCATCATGATCATAGTCATTGAAGGCGTCAGTGCTGCGGGAAAGACCACATGGGCGTCGCGGTACGCTCCAGCGGTCGTCAACGAAACAACAGCCACCCCGCCAACTGCAGATGACATGTCAGCAGCCCAATACTGGAGCGACAAGCACAGCGAACGCTGGCTACGCGGGCTGGAGCTTGAACGCACTCATGACGTCGTCTGTTTCGACACTGACCCGCTGAAGATCCACTACGCATGGTGCCTGTGGCAGATCGGAAGCGGTTCGCGCGAAACCTGGATGGCGAACGTCCAAGCCACCCGTAAGCGGATTTCGGAGAAGCAGCTCGGGTTCGCGGATCAAGTCGTATTTCTCGAGCCGCCGGAGCAAATCATCCGGCTGCAGAGAGCGGACGATAAGGCGCGGCTGCGTCGCAGCTTCGAGACACATATCCGCTTATATGGACCGCTGAGACGCTGGTACCTGCAATTGGAAACCTTATCGCCGGGCAGCGTGCTTTTCAATGCACATCAAGCCCAAGAATGGACACCGGCACGCTTGCGGGCAGATCGTTTCAGTCTCGAATTGTTCGACGCACTCATCGCCACAACCGATCGGCTCGGCTGGTAGCCGATCTCCCCATAAAAATCCGGTTACGCAAGCATCACTGGTCTTCAGGAAAAAAATGCACAACGGCAGCTGTCTCTGTGGCGCAATTTCATTCCGCTTGCGGTCCGAACCCAAGGCGGTGACGAACTGCCATTGCAGGATGTGCCAGAAGCAGCATGGCGCAGCATTCGCCACGTATGCAAGCATACCCAGGGCCGACCTGGAGTATCTGTCCGGACAGGAGCTTCTCACCGCTTACAACTCATCTGGAAGCATCGTCAGGAAGTTCTGCAGCATTTGCGGCTCCAATATCGAATGGAGCGGCAGCAATGAATTCGCTGACTGGGTATCGATACCCCTGGCATCGCTCGACACGGCTTTTGTGCCCATGAACATCGAGGATATTCACCTGGAGTCCGGTGCGCCCTGGTTGCACGCCAATCGGTAGGTAATCCACATGCGGATGCTGCCGAAGTCCCATCGACCCCCAGGCGCAAACGAATGAAGCCGACGAAATCCTGCCCTGTGCTTCTGCGCAGGGACGGCGAGGTCGGGATACTTGCGTTCCAGCATCCGATCGCCGGCTTTCAGATCGTGAAAGGCAGCATCGAGGAAGGCGAAAGTCCGGAGGAAGCCGCCATACGTGAACTTGCGGAAGAGTCTGGTGTTCAGAGTGGCATGAGGTTTTCCAGAAGGCACTGAAGTTCATTCGTTCGGCGCTGACATACGGCACCGGAAACTCAATTGAAGCAGGTTCGTGGCATAGGGATGGTTCAACCTCGGCCAACCAGACAGCACGCATTTTCACATTTACCCGAGCGGTATGGAAAGAATGCTATTTTTTACCGTTCGGCAGATAATTCTGCCTCATACGCAGACCACACAAGAAAATTCAGTCAGGCCCAAATTCGGCCAGACCTATTGAAGCGGAAGACGAATCATGCAATTTACAAGCATTCTGAAATCAGCCTTCACTGTCCTGTCGCTGGCAGCAGCATTGCACGCCAGCGCTACCGAACGCCCCGAGGTAGGCCGCTATGTGCAGGCCTATCAAGGCGAGGAAAACGTGACCGTCTACGTCGTACGCCTTGGACCTGCAGCACGGGCAGAAGCCCTGCTGCAGGTCACCGGCATCGACCATGAACTCGATGGCGTCATCCACAAGGCACGCGTGAGCAACGATGGCAGCAACACGCGCTCCTACCGGATTCCAGCGACAAGTGGTCGGGAAACAGTGGAAGTGTTGCGGCTGGAGCGCGACAGCGGCCGCCTGCTGCTCAATGTGTCTCCGCATGGCCTGACTGATTACCGCATCAGCTACAGCCGCCCTGCAAGCCTGGACACCAGCGCCGAACACATGCTGACTCGCTGGCTGGAGCAGGACAAACGACGGTAGGCCAAGAATTACCGCCTGCAGCAACACTTCACAATGCTGCTAGACTGAAATTCAAGCCTCCTTCCGAGACGCGCCATGGACATCGACCTCGCCGCCTTCCGCCTCAATGCCCTCGCCCTGCTGACGCGTACCGATGGCAGCGGCAAGACTACAAACTCCGGCCAGGCCGGCTTGTTCGAAGCGCTGCTGAAGCTGCAGACCATGCGCCTGCTTGGCACTTCCGGAAATAATGGTGTGAACAACGTGCTGTTGGGCGATACTTCGGCGCAGATGGAGTTCGTGCTCTCCCAGCTCGAAGCGAACAACAGCGCCTTCCTGCGGCGCTACAATGCGCGGGTCGAGTCAATCGGCGACGAGGCCAAGGTACTGACGCAACTTCGCGAACGGCTGGCCGAACTGGGCAGCGCCGGCGACGAGCTGAAGCAGCTCACGGTGGACAGCCCGGATGCCGACATCAAGGCCGCACTGAAGAACTTCATCGAACGCTACAACGCCTGGGACGCCGAGTTCGACCCCTACTTCGAGGACGGCGCCCTGCTCGACGACAACCAGGCGGGCGAAGTCGCGCGCTTTTCGATGCGCCGCGAAGTCGGCTCGATCTTTCATGGTGCGGGCAGCGGCGGCTTCGCCCTCGGCCTGACCGACATGGGCGTCAGCTTCACGCCCGACGGCCAGTTGACGTTCGACGAACGGGCTTTCGATGCAGCACTGCAGTCGGGGCGTGAAAGCGCGCTGCATACGCTGCACAACGTCGCCGGGGCGTTCTCCACTGCGGCAGAACTGCTCGCCGCCGACGGCCACCTGCTGGACCGCCGCATCGGCAACGCCGAACGCGCCGTGGCGTGGGCGGCGGAGAACCAGCGTTCGATGATGGCCGAATTCGGCCCGAACGCGACGGCGGCAAAGCTGGCGAAGTGGTACGGCTGAGCCTCGTGATCGGCTCCGCTTGACTTTTGCCCCGCTTCGCATAGACTCCCGGCCTTCAAGGGGAGTAGCTTCTCAAGCCGCAACATCGTCATCACGGCAGCCTGTCATCAGACACGCTCCCGGTGCTGCGGGCAAGGGAATCACCGGTTCTTCTGAGCCCTGATTCCTTGCAAGCGAGACCTTGCCCAAGGGCAAGGTCCGTGCACGTCAAACACATGCTGGGTCTGTGTCCTTCGGGAGCAGGCCCTTTTTGTTTTGTGCGGAGCACGCAATGGAATCGATCGGTACGTGGTGGATGTGGGCGGCGTTTGCCGCCATCGTGTTGGTGATGCTGCTGGTGGACCTGTTCGCCTTTGGCGGCGGCAAGCAGCACCGGGTGTCGCTGAAGGAGGCTGCCAGCTGGTCGCTGGCCTGGGTGACGGTGTCGCTGCTGTTCGCCGGCGGCTTGTGGTGGTATCTGGACGGCACGATGGGCCGCGCGATCGCCAACGAGCAGGCGCTGGCCTTCGTCACCGGCTATCTGGTCGAGAAGTCGCTGGCGGTCGACAACGTCTTCGTCTGGATGATGATCTTCAGCTTCTTCGCCGTGCCGCTGGAACTGCAGCGGAGGGTGCTGCTGTACGGCATCGTCGGCGCGATCGTGCTGCGCACGATCATGATCTTCGCCGGCAGTTGGCTGATCGCCGAATTCCACTGGCTGCTGTACGTGTTCGGCGCCTTCCTCGTGATCACCGGCATCAAGATGGTGTGGTTCGCCGAGCACGACCCCGACCTCGACAAGAACCCCTTCGTGCGCTGGATCCGCAACCACTACCCGGTCACCGAGCGCCTGGAAGGCGAACGCTTCCTCGTCGTCCGCGACGGCGTGCGCATGATCACCCCGCTCTTCCTCGCCCTGGTGCTGGTCGAGATCTCGGACGTGATCTTCGCGGTCGAACAGCATCCCGGCGATCTTCGCGATCACCACCGACCCCTTCATCGTGCTGACCTCGAACCTGTTCGCCATCCTTGGCCTGCGCGCGATGTACTTCCTGCTCGCCGACCTGGGTGACCGCTTCGAACTGCTGAAGTACGGCCTGGCAGCGATCCTGGTCTTCATCGGCACCAAGATGCTGATCGTCGAGTGGATCAAGATTCCGGTGCTGGTGTCGCTCGGCGTGGTCGCGGTGATCCTCGCCATCGCCGTCGGCGCGAGCCTGTGGCACAGCGCGAAGAAGAGGTCGCAGGCCTGATGCTTCAGGCGCGCAGCCAGGATGCCGCCTCGGCAGCGAAATGCTCGACGAGGCGGTCGAATACCAGCCTGATCCGCGCCGCCACCGGCCCGCGCTGAGGACGATAGACCGACAGCCCCCAGGGTTCGGGGCGGAACTCGGGCAGCACCTCGACCAACCTGCCTGCACGCAGGTGCGGCTGGGCCAGCGGCGCCGCCAATTGACCGAAGCCGATGCCGGCCAGCACCGCATCGGCTTCGGCGCGGGTATCGTCGGTGGCGAAGGCCGGCGCGCGCGGCAGCCATTGCTGGCCGCGCGCGAGGAACCACACCCAGGGCTTGCCGGTGTTCGGGTCGATGACGGCAGTGGCCGGCCGCTCGGCCAGTTCCTGCAAAGTCCGCGGTAAACCGACCCGCTCGATCAGCGAGGGCGCGCCGACGATGTGGAAAGGCACCTGTGCCACCGCGCGGGCGACGAAGCGGCTGTCGCGCAGCGAGCCGAGCCGCACGCCGATGTCGATCTGCTCATCGACCACGTCCACGAACTGGTCGGACAGACGCAGATCCAGCTGCAGCCCCGGATGGAGGGCACACAGTTCGCCCAGCACCGGGGTCAGCCAGTCGCGTTGCAGCGCGCGCGGTGCGGTGATGCGCACCAGGCCGCCGAGGCCGCTGTCCTGCTCCTTCGCACTTCTCTCGAACAGCTCATCCACGCCCTTGACACTGATGCGCGCGCGAGCCGCCAGTTGCTCGCCGAATTCGGTGATGCGGGTGTGGCGGGTGTTGCGGTGGAACAGCAGTTCACCGACGTGGCCTTCGAGCTCCTTCACCGCCCGCGTCACCGCCTGCGGCGACACGCCGAGCCGGGTCGCCGCCTCCTTGAAGTTGCGGGTTTCGGCCGCGGTGCAAAAGATCCGCAGCATTTCCAGGCGGTTCAGCATCGTGTGATTCCTGCATCTGACGACAGTCCCAATTATTCCATTTATCGGAATTCTGAAATCAAAAACTATTCATTCATTGGATCAATCCGTCTTGGAATACTCATGGGTTCCGACGCTTGGCCTCCTGCGGCCAGGCCGTGCAGAAGAACGACAGGAGCCCGCAGCCATGACCATCAAATCCCGTGCCGCCGTTGCCTTCGCCGCCGGCGAGCCGCTGAAGATCGTCGAGATCGACGTCGAGCCGCCGCGCAAGGGCGAAGTGCTGGTGAAGATCACCCACACCGGCGTCTGCCACACCGACGCGTTCACGCTGTCCGGCGACGATCCGGAAGGAATCTTCCCCGCCGTGCTCGGCCATGAAGGCGCCGGCATCGTGGTCGAAGTCGGCGAAGGCGTGACCAGCGTCAAGCCGGGCGACCACGTCATTCCGCTATACACCGCCGAGTGCGGCGAATGCCTGTTCTGCAAGAGCGGCAAGACCAACCTGTGCGTGTCGGTGCGCGCCACTCAGGGCAAGGGCGTGATGCCCGACGGCAGCACCCGCTTCTCCTACAACGACCAGCCGATCTACCACTACATGGGCTGCTCGACCTTCTCCGAATACACCGTGGTCGCCGAAGTGTCGCTGGCCAAGGTCAATCCGGAAGCCAACCCCGAGCACGTCTGCCTGCTCGGCTGCGGCGTCACCACCGGCATCGGCGCGGTGCACAACACCGCCAAGGTGCAGGAAGGCGATTCGGTCGCGGTGTTCGGCCTCGGCGGCATCGGCCTGGCGGTGATCCAGGGCGCGCGCCAGGCCAAGGCCGGCCGCATCATCGCGATCGACACCAACCCGTCGAAGTTCGAGCTGGCGAAGCAGTTCGGCGCCACCGACTGCGTGAACCCGAAGGACCACGACAAGCCGATCCAGCAGGTCATCATCGACATGACCGGCTGGGGCGTGGACCACAGCTTCGAGTGCATCGGCAACGTCAACGTGATGCGCGCGGCGCTGGAATGCGCACACCGCGGCTGGGGCCAGTCGGTCATCATCGGCGTGGCCGGCGCGGGGCAGGAAATCTCCACCCGGCCGTTCCAACTGGTGACCGGCCGCAAGTGGATGGGCACCGCCTTCGGCGGCGTCAAGGGCCGCAGCCAGCTGCCGGGCATGGTCGAGGACGCGATGAAGGGCAAGATCGAACTCGCGCCCTTCGTCACCCACACCATGGGGCTGGAGAAGATCAACGACGCCTTCGACCTGATGCACGAAGGCAAGTCGATCCGCTCGGTCATCCACTTCTGATCGAAGCGGGGAAGCGAGCATGCAACGCATCGAACACCGCGCCTGCTTCGGCGGCTGGCAGGACGTCCATCGCCACCGCTCCGACGTGCTGGGCTGCGAGATGAACGTCGCCGTTTACCTGCCGCCGCAGGCGGCGGGCGGTACGAAGCTGCCGGTGCTGTACTGGCTGTCCGGCCTGACCTGCACCGAGCAGAACTTCATCACCAAAGCCGGCGCGCAGCGCTACGCCGCCGAACACGGCCTCATCATCGTCGCGCCGGACACCAGCCCGCGCGGCGACGACGTCGCCGATGCCGACGGCTACGATCTCGGCAAGGGTGCAGGTTTCTACCTCAACGCCACCGAGCGGCCCTGGGCGCAGCATTACCGGATGTACGACTACGTCGTCACCGAACTGCCGGCGCTGGTCGAAGCCAGCTTCCCGGCCAGCGATGCGCGCGGCATCAGCGGCCATTCGATGGGCGGGCACGGCGCGCTGAGCATCGCGCTGAAGAACCCCGGCCGCTACCGCAGCGTGTCGGCCTTCTCACCGATCGTCGCGCCGACCCAGGTGCCCTGGGGCGAAAAGGCCTTCTCGAACTACCTCGGCGAGAACCGCGAAGCCTGGAAGCAGTACGACAGCGTGGAACTGGTCGCCTCGGCCGGCGAGAAGCTGCCGCTGCTGGTCGATCAGGGCGACGCCGACGAATTCCTCGACGGCCAGCTCAAGCCGCAACTGCTGCAGGCCGCCTGCGAGGCCGCCGGCCATCCGCTGATACTGCGCATGCAGCCGGGCTACGACCACAGCTACTACTTCATCGCCAGCTTCATCGGCGACCACCTGCGCCATCATGCGCAGGCGCTGCTTGGCAATACCGCCGCCAGGTAATTGGTGGCGGCTTCAGCTTTGCGTAGGAGCGGCTTTAGCCACGAACAGAGCTGCGATACTGTCGCCACGGCCTGTTGCCACGGCCGCTATCGCGGTTAAAGCCGCTCCTACCTGTTTGTTCAGCGGCTCCCCCCCATGCCCTTCTCCCACGACCTGCCGCCGACCTCGAACACTACGGTCCGCAACGTCCGCCGTGATTTCAGCGAATGGCACCTGGGCCGCCCCTATTACCTTCTATGGGCGCTGGACGTCGATGTGACGCCGGTGCGCCAGCGCGTGGCTGCGACCCAGCAACATCTGTCCGGACTTCTGCTCGACGGCTACCTGCGCCAGCCGCACGTCACCGTCGGCCTGTGCGGCTTTCCCAGCCCGGCGCCGGTGCACGAGGACGATTTCGGCCCCGAACTGCTGCACAAGCAGATCGAGGCGCTGAACGGCCTGCGGCCCGAAGCCTTCGACATCGAAATCGGCGCACTCGACGGCTTCAGCTCCGCGCCCTATCTCGCCGTCCATGACGACAACGGACACATCGAGCGCCTGCGTTCCTGCCTGAGCCATGCCCCGCAGATGCTGGCCCACGGCGATTACCGCCCGCACGTCACCGTCGGCCTGTACGGCGGCGCCTGGCCGCTGGATGCCGTCCATGCCCGGCTGGCGGCTTTCTCGGCAGGCGACGCTTTGCGGCTGCGCATCACCCGCATCAGCCTGTTCGGCTACGCCAGCGGGGAAATCGGCGGCAGACTGAGCCGCATCGCCGACTACGATTTCGTCAGCAGCCGCTGCATACCTGCAGCGGACTGTACGGAGCTGCTGCCCTTTCCCCTGCCCTGACACATCACCTACCAGATTCAGCGCGCTCGGCCGCTGATCCAAGCAACTGGTGATAGGTGATGTAGACCTCTTCACGCTCGTAGCCCAGGGACTCGTACAGACTCTGCGCGATCCTGTTGGTCGTCGCCGTATCGAGCGTCAGGCGCTGCGCGCCCTCTCTGGCGAACACATCCGTGAGGTGATTCATCAGGTACCTTGCATACCCCTTCTTCCTGAACGGCTCCCTCACATACAGATCGGACAGGTAGTAATAGGGCCGCATCGCCAGTGAGCAGACCGCCGGATACAACTGGGAAAAGGCCAGGGGTTCACCGCGATCGTCCACCAGCAGAAAAAGCCGCGAGCGCTGCTCCACGAGGTTCTGCCGGATGAAGGCGCGCGCGGCCGGAAGGTCATCGGGCTGCTCGTAGAAAATCCGATAGTCGTTGAACAGCCCGGCCAGCACCTCCAGATGTGTTTCGTTGCACTCGGTGATCTGCACGCTCGTTTCCCGGGTATCAGACGCTGTGCCGCCGACGGTGCTGCCGCGAACCCACCGCCCCCTCGGCATCGGCATGCGCATGGCGTGCCGCAGTCATCTCGGCCAGCACGGCGGCAACCTTGTGGTTCAGCGTGCCCTTGGGGATCACGCCCTTGGCGTCGGGTTCGCCCGCTTCCACGCCGGTCAGCACGCTCATCGCCTCATCGACCGTCTTCACCGCATGGATGTGGAACAGGCCTTGCGCCGCCGCCTGCACCACGTCCTCGCGCAGCATCAGATGGCGCACGCTGGCCGCGGGGATGACGACGCCGTGGCTGCCGTCCAGCCCGCGCGCCATGCACAGGTCGTAGAAGCCTTCGATCTTCTCGTTGACGCCGCCGATCACCTGCACTTCGCCGAACTGGTTCACCGAACCGGTGATGGCGAAACGCTGCTGGATCGGGATCTGCGTCAGCGCCGACAGCAGCGCGCACAGTTCGGCCAGCGACGCCGAATCGCCTTCGACCGGCGCATATGACTGCTCGAACACCAGGCTCGCCGACAGCGACATCGGCTGGTGGCGGGCGTAGCGTGCGGCGAGGAAGGCCGACAGGATCAGCACGCCCTTGGAGTGGATGGCGCCGCCCAGTTCGGTCTCGCGCTCGATGTTGACCACGTCGCCCTCGCCCATGCGCACCGTCGCGGTGATCCGCACCGGATGGCCGAAGCGCTCGCCGGCCAGCTCGACCACCACCAGGCCGTTGATCTGGCCGGCGCGCTCGCCGTCGGTGGAGATCAGCGTCGTACCGTCGAGGATGGATTCGCGCACGCGGGACGGGTAGCGGTTGCAGCGCCGCGCGCGTGCTTCGAGCGCGGCCTCGACTTCGGCGCGGCCCGTCGCGGCCAGGCCCTTCAGGCGGGCCTGATGATCGGCTTCGCGCATCAGGTCGGACAGCGCGCGGGTGTTCAGCGACAGCCGGCCGGCGTCCTCGGCCAGGCGGGCGCCCTCCTCCACCAGCCGCGCGACGCCGCTGCGGTTGACCGGCAGCAGCTTGGCGCTGCGCACCAGCAGCGCCATCAGCCGGGCGTACTCGCATTCGTTGTCGGGCGTGCGCGGCAGGTCGTCGTCGAAGTCGGCCGCGACCTTGAACAGGTCGGCGAACTCCGGGTCGTTGTCCATCAGCAGGTAGTAGATGTCGCGGTCGCCGATCAGCACCACTTTCAGCGCGCTCGGCACCGCCTCCGGCTCCAGCGTCAGCGCGCCGCTCCAGCCCTGGGCCTCGGCCGGCGGCTCGATGCGGATCTCGCCCGCGCGCAGGCAGCGCTTCAGGCCTTCCCAGGCGTAAGGCTGGGTCAGCAGGCGTTCGGCGTCGAGCACCAGGTAGCCGCCGTTGGCGCGGTGCAGTGCGCCGGCGCGGATCAGGTTGAAATGGGTGACCTGGTTGCCCTGCTGCACGACGTGTTCGATGCGGCCGATCAGGTTGCCGTAGCCGGGGTTGTTCTCGAACACCACCGGCGCCCCCTGCGAAGCCGAATGATCGACCAGCAGCTTGACCTGGTAGCGCTGGTAACGTGCTGCCTCCTCGGACTCGGTGGCGTCCTCGTCCATCTCGTCGAGCATCGTGCCCCGGATCGCGCTGTCGAGCACATCCTTGTGCACCGCATCCAGAAAGGCGAGCACTTCGGGCAGGTCGGCGTGGGCTTCGCGCACATCGCGCAGCAGGTGCGACACCGCCGGCCCCAGCACTTCGGCTTCGGCGCGCTCGATCGATTCGCGCACCGCCTTGCGCCAGCCGGGAAAATCGTTGAGCAGGTCTTCGAGCTTCTCGCTCCAGGCGGTGACGCGCGCCTCGATGGCCTTGCGTTCCTCCTCGGGCAGCGCCTCGAACGCTTCGGGCGACATCACCTCGCCTTCGCGCGTGGGCGCGAAGACGAAACCTTCCGGCGTCTGCAGCAGCGAGATCGACTCCGCGCCGCAGGCTTCGCCGAGCTCGCGCAGCGCGCCGTCCTCGCGCGCCTTGTGGGCATTCTGCAGCGCCTCGACGCGCTCGCTGTGGGCCTCGCTGTCGAGCGCCGCGCCCAGCGCGGGGCCGAGTTCGCGGATGAAGGTCTGCATGTGGCTGCGCAGCGTGGCGCCGCGGCCGGCCGGCAACGCGAGCAGCCTGGGCTTCAGCGCCTCGTCGAAGTTGTGCAGGTAGCACAGGTCCGGCGGCACCGGCTCGGTCGCCGCGCGCTCGCGCAGCAGGCGGAAGGTGGTGGCGTGCTTGCCGCTGCCCGGCTCGCCCAGCACGAAGACGTGGTAGCCGCTGTGGCCCATGGCCAGGCCGAACCTGATCGCCTCGACGGCGCGCGCCTGGCCGAGGTCGCCGGCGTGGCCGCCGGACGGATCGTCGAGGGATTCAGTGGTGTCGAAGGTGAAGCAGGCGGGGTCGCAATAGGTACGCAGTGCCGATGCCGGCAGGGCCACGGGTTCGGCCATCGTTGTCGTTCTCCAGAAGCCGGATTCGATCCGGAGCCGAATGATACACCGTGGCCCGCGTCAGCCCCGGCAGCGCTCCCTGGCTGCCTTCCTTGCGCCGCACTGCGCCACTGCCGATAATCCGCACACTCCGAACAGCAGCCGCACATGAAAGTCATCCCCATCCACGATGCCGCAGTCCCCATGCCGTCCGGCAAGACGGCAGCGGCCCCCGCTGCCGGCGCCGTGCTCGACCGCCTCGGGCGCAGCATGCACGACCTGCGCATCTCGGTCACCGACCGCTGCAACTTCCGCTGCATCTACTGCATGCCGCGCGAAGTGTTCGACGACGACTACGCTTTCCTGCCGCGGCGCGAACTGCTCAGCTTCGAGGAAATCCTGCGCGTGGCACGGCTGTTCGTCGCCCGCGGCGTGCGCAAGATCCGCATCACTGGCGGCGAGCCGCTGCTGCGCAAGCACCTGGAAAACCTCATCGAAATGCTCGCCCGGCTCGACGGCGTCGAAGTGACGCTGACGACCAACGGCGTGCTGCTGCCGAAGATGGCCCGCCGCCTCAGGGATGCCGGCCTGAACCGCGTCACGGTCAGCCTGGACGCGCTCGACGACGCCCTGTTCCGCCGCATGAACGACGCCGACTATCCGGTGGAGAAGGTGCTGGAAGGCATCGCCGCGGCCAGTGATGCCGGCCTTGGCCCGATCAAGGTCAACATGGTGGTCAAGCGCGGCACCAACGACGGCGACATCGAGGCGATGGCGGCGCATTTCCGCCACAGCGGCCACATCCTGCGCTTCATCGAGTTCATGGACGTCGGCGCCTCCAACGGCTGGAAGATGGACGAAGTCCTGCCCTCTCGCGAAGTCGTCGCCCGCATCGACCGCCTTCATCCGCTGGAGCCGGTGTCGGCCAACTACGTGGGCGAAGTCGCCCAGCGCTGGCGCTACAAGGACGGTGCCGGAGAGATCGGCGTGATCTCGTCGGTGACGCAGGCCTTCTGCTCGTCCTGTACCCGCATCCGTTTATCGACCGAAGGCAAGCTCTACACCTGTCTGTTCGCCCAGCAAGGCCACGACCTGCGCAGCCTGCTGCGTGCGAATGCGGGCGATGCCCAACTGGACGCCCGCCTCGACGCTGCGATCGCCCACGTGTGGCAGCAGCGCGAAGACCGCTATTCCGAGATCCGCACCGCCGAGACCGCGGCACTGCGCAAGATCGAGATGTCCTACATCGGCGGCTGAAACATGGCTCCGCACTCTCATCCGAAATGCCGCGAAAGCCGGATTGATCAAGGCCGCGGACTCGCAGGCATTGCAAAATGCGAATCCGCCCCAATCTGGAATCGGCCCGCTCTCGACGCCAACCAGCGGCCCTCGAGCGCACACGCCTGATAACGAACCTGATACCCGACCGGAGAACAACCGATGCGCCAAGCCGAACGCGCCATCTTCGACCTGCGACGCGGCCTCCCCATCCTGGTGCGCGACAACGGCAGCACCACCCTGATCCAGGCCGTCGAAGGCCTGGACGACAAGGCGCTGGCCAAACTGCAGGCGCTCGGCGCCAGCCAGCCCCGCCTGGTGCTGTCCAGCCACCGCATGGCAGCGCTGGGCTTCGGCGACACAGAACAGCCGGCCGCCGTCTCGCTGTCTCCGCTGCCCGACAGCAAGGGCCTGCACGAACTGGCCAGCAAACGCGATGCCCGCCTGCCCGAAGGCGCTCACCATGCGCCGGCCGGCAAGGCCGACCGCGCGGCCGTCCGCCTGCTGTCGCATGCGCTGCTGGTGCCCGCCGCCATCGCCTGCGACGTTGCCGCAGCGCAGGCCGCGCAGGTGGAAGCCGAGGTGGCGAACGGCAACCTGCTGGTGGTCGATGCCGATACCGCGCTGCAGCTGGGCGTCGGCGGTCCCGCTGCGCTGAACCGCATCAGCGAGGCCCGCGTGCCGCTGGCCGAAGCCGAGCAAAGCCGCTTCGTGCTGTTCCGCGAGGCCGACGGCGTCCATGAACACGTCGCCGTCGTCATCGGCGACCCGGCCAGTTGGCCCGAGGACGTGCCGGTGCGCCTGCACTCGTCCTGCCTCACCGGCGACCTGTTCGGCAGCCTGCGCTGCGACTGCGGCGAACAGCTGCGCCGCGGCGTGGCGGCGATCAACGCGCAGGGCGGCGGCGTGCTGCTCTACCTGTCGCAGGAAGGGCGCGGCATCGGCCTGGCCAACAAGCTGCGCGCCTACGGCCTGCAGGACGAAGGCCTGGACACCATCGACGCCGACCAGACCATCGGCTTCTCGAAGGACGAGCGCAACTTCCGCGTCGCCCACGAAATGCTGGAACAGCTCGGCGTCTCGCGCATCCTGCTGTTGACCAACAACCCCAGCAAGGTGGAAGCTCTGCAGCGCGCCGGCATCAAGGTCGCCGCGCGGCAGGCGATCTACGGCGAAGTCACGCAGCAGAACCAGCGCTACCTGGCGACCAAGGCCGCACGGCACGGGCACTGGCTGCACGAACTGCTCGACGAGCAGGACGAGCCGTCGCTGCAGCCCGAGAGCCTGCCTGCTCCCGAGGCCGCCGCGCGCAACTGAAGCCAACCGATCGCCAAAGGCGAGCACGATGACATCCACCCGGCCGCCCGGCTGCGACGACGGTGAACCTCCGCCAGCAGGCGGCCTCTCGTACAGATGCCGCATCAGGCTGCTGAATGCCGTGATCGCAGTGGCTTGTCTCCTCGCCGTCGCAGCGCTGTGGCTGATCACCTTCCAGCGCATCGCCTTCGAGCGCGATCAGGCCGTCGCTGCGGCGATGAAGTCGAACACCAACCTGGCGATCGCCTTCGAGCAGCAAGTCTTCCGCACGCTGAAGACTGCCGAGCAGATCGCCGTCTTCGTGCGCGACCTCTACATGCAGCAGGGCCGCGCCGTCGATCTGCGCCAACTGGCCAACCAGCGAACCATCCGCGAAGCTGCGTTCAGCATCGTCAGCGTGGTGGGCGAAAATGGCGACATCCTCAGCAGCACCAGCCTGCGCGCAAGCAGCGTCATCAACTACGCCGACCGCGAATTCTTCTTCGCCCAGCGCGAACCGGGCGCAGACACGCTGTTCATCAGCCAACCGGTGCTCGGCCGAGTCTCCGGGCATTGGCAGATTCCGATGTCGATGCGCATCGCGCTGCCGGACGGCAGCTTTGGCGGCGTCGTCGTGATGTCGGTGCGGCCAGCCGAATTCACCAACTTCTACGAACAGGCCGACCTCGGGCAGCAAGGCTTGCTGGAACTGGGCAAGCTCGACGGCGCGGTGCTGAGCAGAAAAATCGGCGGCAGGAACGAGTCCGCCCAGGATGCCGCACCCTTCGCCTGGTTCAGCCGCCGCCAGACGGAGCCCGAGGGCGGCTTCGTGGACGATGGCCAGGCCCTCGATGGCGTGGCGCGCATCGTCAGCTACAGGACCTTGGCGGGCTACCCGCTGATGGTGGCCGTGGGTACCTCGTACGAGGATGAACTCGCAGCAGCCCGGCAACGGGAGGGACGTTACCTGTTGATGGCGGGCAGTATTTCACTGGCACTGTTGCTGTTTGCCAGCCTGCTCATCCTGATGCTGGCACGCCAGCGCACGGCCGTCAGCGCCGTGCAGGCCAGCGAAGCCCTGTTCCGGGCCACCTTCCACCAGGCAGCGATGGGCATTGCCCACATCGCCCCGGATGGCCGCATCATCGGTGCGAACGAAAAACTCTGCCTGATGCTCGGCTACAGCGAGGAGGAACTGCGCGCGCGGACGATCTTCGAACTGGGCGACAGGCACGATGAAGAACGCGTCCGCATGCAACTGCAGCAACGCCTGTCGGCGCCGCTATCGGCGTTCTTCCCCGAAATCGAGAAAACCTACCGGCGCAAGGATGGCTCCATCCTGTGGGTCTGCGAAGCCCTCAGCGCAGTCACCGACGTCAACGGCCAGGCCCGATTCCTTGTCGCGGTGACACAGGACATCACGGCCCGCAAGGAACTCGAAGAGCGGCTCTCGCATGCGGCCTTGCACGATCCGCTGACCGGCCTGCCCAACCGCCTGATGTTCATGGACCGCTTCGACCAGGTGCTGGAATCGGCGCGCCGCCACGGCGGACTTGCCGGCATCCTGTACATCGACCTGGATGGCTTCAAGGGGGTCAACGACAGGCTCGGCCATGCGACTGGCGACCAGCTGCTGTGTGAAGTCGGCCGGCGCCTGCAGAACTGCGTCCGCGCCGAGGATACCGTGGCACGCTTCGGCGGCGACGAATTCGGTGTCGTGCTGGCCTCGCTGGGCAAGGCCGAGGACTGCGAAGCCGTGGCACGGAAGATCATCACGGCACTGGCCACGCCATTCGACCTGGCAGCCAACGAGGCCAGCAGCACCGTCATCCGTGTTTCGGCCAGTGTCGGCGCTGCCGTGTATCCGGTGCATGGCACCGACATCGCCATCCTGCTGAACCTGGCCGACACGGCAATGTATGCCGCCAAGAACGCCGGCCGGAACCAGTTCACCTCGGCGCCGGGCAGCCAGCCTGCGCAGCCCTGAACACGGTTCCGGCCCGTTGCCTGCCTGCGCTCAGCCTTCGACCGGCCTGACCTTGCCCGCTGCCAGCGTGGCGCGCTCGCGCGCCTCGGTCACATCAACGCCATTGGCGACCGCCACGCCCATGCGGCGCTTGACGAAGGCTTCGGGTTTGCCGAACAGGCGCAGATCGCTGCGCGGCACCGCCAGCGCCTCGGCGACGCCCTCGAAGGCGATGCCGGCCGCGTCCATGCCGCCGTAGATCACCGCCGATGCGCCCGGCTCGCGCAGCGCGGTATCCACCGGCAGGCCGAGGATGGCGCGGGCGTGCAGTTCGAACTCGGAGAAGCGCTGCGAGCACAGCGTGACCAGGCCGGTATCGTGCGGCCGCGGGCTGACTTCCGAGAACCACACCTGGTCACCCTTGACGAAGAGTTCGACACCGAACAGGCCGCGGCCGCCGAGATTGCCCGTCACTGCCTCGGCGATGCGGCGCGACTCGGCCAGCGCCGCCGCGCTCATCGGCTGCGGCTGCCAGGACTCGACGTAGTCGCCGGCCACCTGCCGGTGGCCGATCGGCTCGCAGAAATGCGTCCTGACCACGCCGTCCGGATCGCGTGCGCGCACCGTCAGCAGCGTGATCTCGTAGTCGAAATCGACGAAGCCCTCGACGATCACCCTGCCCTGGTTCACCCGTCCGCCGGCTGCGGCGTAATCCCAGGCCTTGGCCACGTCGTCCGGTCCGCGCAACGTCGATTGGCCCTTGCCCGACGAGGACATCACCGGCTTGACGATGCAGGGATAGCCGATGCCGCCGTCGATGGCGGCCTGCAGCGCTTCGAGCGAATCGGCAAAGCGGTAGGGTGAAGTGGGCAGGCCCAGTTCCTCGGCGGCAAGGCGGCGGATGCCTTCGCGGTTCATCGTCAGCCGCGCGGCACGCGCGGTGGGGATGACTTCGGCCAGGCCGGCGGCCTCGATCTCGCCCAGCATGTCGGTGGCGATGGCCTCGATCTCGGGCACGATCAGGTGCGGGCGCTCGGCCTCGACCAGGGCGCGCAGCGCGGCGCCATCGGTCATCGGCATCACGTGGGCGCGATGCGCCACCTGATGGGCCGGCGCATCGGCATAGCGGTCGACCGCGATCACCTCGACGCCGAGGCGCTGCAGCGCAATGGCGACTTCCTTGCCCAGCTCGCCGGCGCCGAGCAGCATCACGCGCAGCGCGCCGGACGACAAAGGGGTACCCAGCTTCATGCAATCACTCCTTGAAAGCGGAATCGCGATTCGACCGCGGAGTGCGCATGGTAATACGAGTGCTGCGGCGGTGGCCGTGGGCCCGGCCGCTGCGGTTCAATCCGCTTCCGCCTCCGCCGGCCGTTCATAGCGGTAGAGCAAGGTGTTGCACGCGGTGCAGGAGACGACGCGGCGCAGATCCTTGCCGGAGCCGAGCCCATCGTCCTTCAGCTCGGTCTTGCCGCAGGCATGGCAGGCCGGTTCGCTGCGGCCGTGCGCAGCGAGGAAATCCTCGCGCAGCGGCAGGGCGCGCTTCTGCTTCTCCTGGCGCTGGTGCGCATACAGCAGCAGCCACATGAAGAAGAACAAGCCCATCAGGAACAGCATCGGCACGAATTTGGACATGGGCGTCGGTCTCGCAAGGCAAAGGACGGAGGATTCCAGTCTAGGCATGCAGGCAAGCCCTGTACCTGTCAGGGATCAAGTGCGGGGACTGACCGCCTCGCCGGGCTCGGGTTCCAGTTCGTCGAGACGCGCCGACTCGATCTTGTGGAAATGCGCGCTGATCTTGCGGCTGGAAGTCTGCACGTCCTGCACGTCGCGGCTGGCCTGCTCGATGTGGCGCGCCAGCGCCGCCATGCGTTCGTCGAAGCGCTGGAAGTCCTTCGCCAGCTTGCCCAGCGCATCCTGGATGACGTGGATCTGCTTGCGCGTCTCGACGTCCTTGAGCACTGCGCGGGCGGTGTTCAGGACTGCCATCAGCGTGGTCGGCGACACGATCCAGACCCGCCTGAGCTGGGCATGGGCGATGATCTCGGGGTGATAGGCATGGACTTCGGCGAACACCGCCTCGGCCGGCAGGAACATCACCGCGCCATCCGACGTGGTGCCGGGCAGGATGTACTTGCCGGCGATGGCATCGACGTGGCGTCGGAGGTCGATGCGGAAGGCGCGCTGCGCGGCATCCCGCTCGACCGGTCCGGCGGCATCGAACATGCGGTGGTAGTTCTCCAGCGGGAACTTGGCATCGACGGCGATGCAGCCGGTCGGCTCCGGCAGGCTCAGCAGGCAATCGACGCGCGTGCCGTTCGGCAGCACCTGCTGGAAGGAGAAGGCGTCGGGCGGCAGCATGTTGCGCACCAGGGCTTCGAGCTGCACTTCGCCGAAGGCGCCGCGCGCACGCTTGTCGCCGAGCAGTTCCTGCAGGCTGACGACGTTGGTGGTGAGGCCGTCGATCTTCTTCTGCGCCTCGTCGATCGTCGCCAGCCTCGCCATCACGCTGGCAAAAGTCTCGTTGGTCTTGCGGAAACCCTCATCGAGACGCTGGTTGACCTGGCCGGACAAGGTATCCAGGCGCCCGTCCACGCTTTGCGTCAGCGCCTGCATGCCGCGCGACAGCTGCATCGACGCGGCAGTCAGCCCGCGCTGCAGCAGATCCCGGTCGGCACGCGCATGCTCGCCGATGCGGTCGGTCTGGCGTGCCAGGCCCTCGTGCAGGTCGCGCAGGATCTCGCGGTGCTGGGCGCCGAGCTGCTGTTCCACCGCATCTTCCAGATATTCCACCGCCCGCCGCGGCACGTCCCGTTCGATGCCGTGCAGGCGCACCAGCACCCACACCAGCAGCAGCGCGACTGCAGCCAGCGCCGCCAGCAGCAGCTCGGTTTCATTCATCATCGGCATATCGGCCAATACTCTACCGAACAATGCGGCCTATCGCCGGCAGCAGCGCTGCCCGCCGCATTGTAGAATCGCGTTTTCACCTCAAGGTCCCCGCTCACGTCATGGCAGCCTTCATCACTGAAAAAGTCCTCTCGGTCCATCACTGGAACGACACCCTGTTCTCCTTCACTACCACACGCGACCGCGCACTGCGGTTCGAGAACGGCCAATTCGTGATGATCGGCCTGGAAGTGGACGGGAAGCCGCTGATGCGGGCCTACTCGATCGCCAGCCCCAACTACGAGGAAAACCTCGAATTCCTCAGCATCAAGGTGCAGGACGGCCCGCTGACCTCGCGCCTGCAGCACCTGCAGCCGGGCGACAGCCTGCTGGTTTCGCGCAAGCCGACCGGCACCCTGGTGCTGCACGACCTGAAGCCCGGCAAGCACCTCTACCTGTTCTCCACCGGCACCGGCCTGGCGCCCTTCATGAGCGTGATCCGCGACCTCGACGTCTACGACCACTTCGACAAGGTCGTGCTGATCCACGGCGTGCGCTACGTCAGCGAACTCGCCTACAACCACTACATCACCCACGAACTGCCCCAGCACGAATTCCTCGGCGAGGCGATCAGCGAAAAACTGATCTACTACCCCACGGTCACCCGCGAACCCTTCCGCAACCAGGGCCGCCTGACGACGCTGATCGAAGACGGCAAGCTGTTCGAAGATATCGGCCTGCCGCCGCTGGACCCCGCGGTGGACCGCGTGATGATCTGCGGCAGCGCGGCGATGCTGAAGGACTCCCGCGACCTGCTCGACCGCCGCGGCTTCCAGGTGTCGCCGCGCATCGGCCAGCCGGGCGACTACGTGATCGAGCACGCCTTCGTCGAGAAATGAGCCCACGCCGATGAAGCCGCCTCAGGCCAGCGCACGCAGGCTGGCCAGCGGCGGCCGCGACAACAGCCGGCGGGTGCCCAGCCAGCCGCCGGCGACGACACCCGCCGCACCCAGCAGCACCGCCACCACCACCGGCAGCAGCGCCGGCACGTAGCTCATCTTGAACACCTGCTCGGCCAGCACCCAGCCGATCGCGCTGGCGCCGATGCCGGCCAGCACACCCGCCACGCCGCCGAGCACGAGAAACTCCGCCAGCAGCGCCTGCCGCACCTGACGGTTGCGCGCGCCCAGCGTGCGCAGCATCGCCAGTTCATACTCGCGCTCGTCGTGGGTAGCCTGCAGCGCCGCATACAGCACCACCAGGCCGGCCAGCACCGCAAAGCCGAACACGAACTGCACGATGACGATCAGCTTGTCGGTCATCGCCTGCACCTGCGCCAGCACCGCAGCGACGTCGATCACCGACAGGTTGGGGAAAGCGTTGACCAGCCGGGTGGTGAAATCATGGTTCGCCGCCGGCAGATTGAAGCTGGTGATCAGGCTGGCGGGGTAGTCCTCCAGCAGCCCTTCCGACGCGATGAAGAAGAAATTCACCCGCATCGAGTCCCAGTCGAGCTTGCGCACGCTGGTGATCGGCGCCTCGACGCGCTCGCCGGCGATCTCGAAGCTCACGCGGTCGCCCAGCTTCAGGCCGAAGGTCTGCGCCAGCCCCGCCTCCACCGACAATTGCGGCGTACGCTCGCCGCCGTGCCAGTTGCCGGCCTGCACTTCGTTGCCGCCGGGCAAGCGGGCGGAATAGGACAGGTTGAACTCGCGCTCGGCCAGGCGGCGGGTGCGCTCGTCCTCGTAGCTTTCGGGCGCGATCGGCTCGCCATTGATCGCCACCATGCGGCCGCGGATCATCGGCTGGATGTCGGGTACCGGCATCCCTGCCTCGGCGAACAGCGCCGCCACGCCGGCGCGCTGGTCGGGCTGGATGTTGATGACGAAGCGGTTGGGCGCATCCGGCGACGCCATCGCGCGCCAGTTGTCGAGCAGGTCGGCCCGCACCAGGGTCAGCAGCAGCAGCGCCGTCATGCCCAGGCCGAGCGCCGCAGCCTGGATCACGCTGCCGCCCATGCGCCGGCCCAGCGCGGCGATGCCGTAACGCCAGCCGCCGCCGCGCAGGCTGCCCTGCCCCTTCAGGCTGCCCGCCAGCTTCAGCACCCACCAGGCGGCAAGCGCGAATACGCCCAGCGCCACCGCGAAGCCAGCGGCCACCATCGCCCCCAGCCGGGCATCGGCCGCGATCCAGAAGATAAGGCCGAGCAGCGCGGCCAGCCCCAGCGCCCAGGCCGTGCCCGACAGCGGCTCCGCCAGGTCGAACTCGCGCCGCAGCACGCGCAGGGTGCTGACCTTGCCCAGGCGCAGCAGCTGCGGCAGTACGAAGCCGGCCAGCAGCACCATGCCGACCACCACGCCGTGCGCCAGCGGCAGCAGCGAAGGCGCCGGCAGCTCGGTGGCGAGGATCTCGCGCAAACCGCCGGCCAGCCCCCATTGCACCATCCAACCCAGCGCGGTGCCAGCCACTGCGGCGGCGAGGCCGAACAGCAAGAATTCGCCGACGACCACGCCCAGCACCTGGGCCTGGCTGGCGCCCAGCACCCGCATCACCGCGCAGCCGTCGAGGTGGCGGGCCATGAAGCGCCGTGCCGACAGGCCCACCGCGACCGCAGCGAGAATCACCGCCAGCAGCGCGGCGAGGCGCAGGAAGCGCTGCGCCTGGTCGAGTGCGGCACGGACTTCGGGGCGGGCGTTTTCCACCGTCTCGACGCGCTGGCCGCGGCCCAGACTGCCCTGTGTCCACTGCTCGTAGGCTTCGACCGCCTGCGGCCCGCCGGCGATATGCAGGCGCCAGGTGGCGCGGCTGCCTTCGACCAGCAGGCCGGTGGCATCCAGATCCTTCAGATTGAAGATCGCGCGCGGCAGCAGGCTGAAGAAGTTGGCGCCACGGTCGGACTCGAACGTCACCATCGCGCCGACGCGGAATTCGACTTCGCCGAGGCCGACCCGATCGCCGACCGCGACTCCCAGCTCGGCGAACAGGCGTTCGTCCAGCCAGACTTCACCCGGCGCCGGCACGCGCCCGGCAACTTCGTCCGGCTGGTTGGGGCCGACTGCGATGCGGATCGCGCCACGCAGCGGGTAGCCGTCCTCGACGACCTTGACGCCGGTCAGCACCGCCGCCTCTTCGGTGCTCGCCATGCTGGTGAACAACACCGTTTCGGCAGTCTGCAAACCGCGTTGCCGGGCTCCGCCAGCGACCTCCGCCGGCCACGGCCGGTCGGCGCTCAACAGCAGGTCGCCGCCCAGCAGTTGATTGGCCTCGCGGTCCAGCGCGCGGCCGACGCGGTCGGCCAGGAAGCCCACGCTGGTCAGGCTGGCCACGGCGATGACGATCGCCAGCCCGAGCAGGTGCAGCTCGCCCGCACGCAGGTCGCGCAGCATCATGCGGAAAGCCAGGCGCAGCGTCTTCATCCGCTCCTCCGTCGGCGTCAGCGTGCTGCCGACAGCAGGGTCCGCACCAACTGGCACCAATAGGCGACGCCGGTCGGCAGCACCTCGTCGTTGAAGTCGTAGTTGGGGTTGTGCAGCATGCAGCCGCCTTCGCCCGGCCCGTTGCCGACCCAGACGTAGGCGCCGGGCTTCTCCTGCAGGAAATAGGCGAAGTCTTCGGCACCCATGCTCGGGCGGGGGTCGGTAAACACCCGCTCCGGGCCGGCCACCGCACGCGCCGCCTCGGCGCACAGCGCGGCCTCGTCGGCGGTGTTGATCGTCGGCGGATAGCCGCGCCGGTATTCGAATTCGAGCTGCACACCGTGGCTGGCGGCGATGCCCTCGGCGATCTGGCGCAGGCCGCGCTCCAGACGGTCGCGCACTTCAGGAGCGAAGGTGCGCACCGTACCGCACAGCTCGGCGCGGTCGGGAATGACGTTGTAGGCCTCGCCGGCATGGAACTGCGTCACCGACACCACGCCGGCATCGATCGGGTCGAGCGTGCGGCTGACCAGGGTCTGCGCAGCCTGCACGAAGGCCGCGCCGGCCACCACCGGGTCCACGCCCAGGTGGGGCATCGCCGCATGGGCGCCGACGCCGGTGAAGCGGATGTCGAAGCGGTCGGCGCTGGCCATCACCGCGCCACTGTGGATGGCGAAGCTGCCCGCCTCCATGCCCGGCCAGTTGTGCATGCCGAACACGGCTTCCATCGGGAAGCGGTCGAACAGGCCGTTGACGATCATCGCCGGCGCGCCGCCTTCGCCTTCCTCGGCGGGCTGGAAGATCAGATACACCGTGCCGTCGAAATCCTTGCGCGTCGCCAGCGCCTCGGCGGCGCCGAGCAGCATCGTGGTGTGGCCGTCGTGGCCGCAGGCATGCATGCAGCCCTGGATGGTCAACTTGTGCGCGAAGCTGTTGCGCTCGGTGATCGGCAGCGCATCCATGTCGGCGCGCAGGCCGATCGCACGCAGGCCGCGGCCGCCGCGCACGACACCGACCACGCCGGTGCCGCCGATGCCGCGATGGGTCTCGATGCCGAGCGCCTCGAGATGGCGGGCGACGAGTTCGGCGGTGCGGTGTTCCTCGAAGGCGAGCTCGGGATGGGCGTGGATGTCGCGCCGGATGGCGGTGAGTTTGCCGTGCAGGGGACGGACGGATTCGATGAGGCTCATGGCTGCACCGTGGGGAATTCCATTGGGGGGAGAGTGTATTCTGCCTCAGCGCACCGCCGGCAGCGGAATCTCGTCGCTGCGCCGGGCGCCGGCGGCAAAGGCGCGGCAATCGTCGAGGAAGCGGCGGATGGCCGCGCTGTGGTACTTGCCGCGGTGCCAGGCGAAACAGAAGTGCCGTTTCAGATCCAGTCCGGGGGTTTCGAGCGGCACCAGGCTGCCGCGGCGAAAGGCGTCGCGCAGCGACAGCCGCGACAGGCAGCCCAGCCCCAGGCCGCTTTCCACCGCGCGCTTCACCGCTTCGGTGTGCTCCAGCTCCAGCCGCGGCAGCACGCCGCCTGGCCAGTGGCGCAAGGCCTGGTCGAAAGTCTCGCGCGTACCGGAGCCGTGTTCGCGCAGGATCCAGGGTTCGCTGGCGATCTCGCCGAAGTCCACCGTCTCGCGACCGGCCAGGCGGTGGCCCGGGGCACAGAACACCACCAGTTCGTCCTCGACCCATTGCTCGGTCTCCAGCTCGCGGTCGACCACCAGGCCCTCCATCAGCCCGAGGTCGATCTCGTAGCGCGCCAGCATCGCGGTGATGGTGGCGGTGTTGCGCACTTCGAGCTTGACCCGGCTCTCCGGGTGGCGTTGCAGGAACTCGGAGACGATCAGCGGCAGCAGGTAGTTGCCGATCGTCAGCGTGGCGCCGACGCGCAGGCTGCCCAGGCCGCGTTCGCCGCGCAGCAGCGCGTCCATTTCCTCGGCGCGGTCGAGCAGTTCGACCGCACGCGGCAGCAGCAGCCTGCCCTGTTCGTTGAGGCGCAGGCGCTTGCCGTGACGGTCGAACAGCTGCTGGTCGAACTGGCCTTCGAGTTCGGCCAGCGCCGCGCTGGTGGCAGACTGTGACAGGCTCAGCGCCTCCGCCGCGCGCGACACATTGTCGTTGCTGGCGATGGCGACGAAGACCTGGATCTGGCGCAAGGTGAATCTCATATCTATTTCACTGGTAACTCATATGAAAATTATCCACTAAACAAGTAAATCGGCGCATCTAGAATGCAGGCCATTTTCAATCGCCCTGCAAGAGCGCCCGCCATGAGCAACCTGCTTACCGAACGCGTCATCAGCGTCCATCACTGGAACGACACCCTGTTCAGCTTCCGCACCACCCGCGACCCGGGCCTGCGCTTCGAGAACGGTCAGTTCGTGATGATCGGCCTGGACGTCAACGGCAAGCCGCTGACACGCGCCTACAGCATCGCCAGCCCCAACTACGAAGAGCACCTGGAATTCTTCAGCATCAAGGTGCAGAACGGCCCGCTGACCTCGCGCCTGCAGCACCTGCGCGAAGGCGACCCGGTCATCGTCAGCAAGAAGCCCACCGGCACGCTGGTGCTGCACGACCTGAACCCCGGCAAGAACCTCTACCTGCTCGCCACCGGCACCGGCCTGGCGCCCTTCCTGAGCGTGATCCAGGACCCGGAAACCTACGAGCATTTCGACAAGGTGGTGCTGATCCACGGCGTGCGCTTCACGTCCGAACTGGCCTACACCGACTTCATCACCCAGGAACTGCCGCAGAACGAGTTCTTCGGCGAACAGGTCCGCGACAAGCTGATCTACTACCCGACCGTCACCCGCGAGCCCTTCCGCAACAACGGCCGCATCACCACGCTGGTCGAATCGGGCAAGCTGTTCGAAGATATCGGCCTGCCGCCGCTCGACCCCGCGCGGGACCGGGTGATGATCTGCGGCAGCCAGGCGATGAACGCCGACTGCTGCGCCATGCTCGACGCCCGTGGCTTCAAGATGTCGCCGCGCATCGGCCAGCCGGGCGACTACGTGATCGAGCGCGCCTTCGTCGAGAAATAAACGCGCAACCTTTTCAAGCATGCGGGGCTCCAACCCTCCCCAACCCCTTCGGAGCCTCGCATGTCTTCTTCCATCCACGACATCGAAGTCGAACGCCTGGCCGGCGGCTCCACCACGCTGGGTGAATACGCCGGCAAGGTGCTGCTGATCGTCAATACCGCCAGCCAGTGCGGCCTCACCCCGCATTACGCCGGACTCGAGAAGCTGTACCGGACCTACGAGGACCGCGGCCTGGTGGTGCTCGGTTTTCCGTGCAACCAGTTCGGCGCGCAGGAACCGGGCAGCGCCGAGGAAATCGGCGCCTTCTGCGAGAAGAACTACGGCGTCAGCTTTCCGATGTTCGCCAAGATCGACGTCAACGGCGACGGCGCCCATCCACTGTACGTCTGGCTGAAGCAGCACGCCAAGGGCATCCTCGGCACCGAGGCGATCAAGTGGAACTTCACCAAGTTCCTCGTCAGCCGCGACGGCCAGCGCATCGAGCGCTACGCACCGACGACCACGCCCGAGGAGTTGGTGCAGGACATCGAAGCCATGCTGGCTGAAGCACAGGACTGAAAAACAAATCCCGTCCCCCGCAAGAGCGTGTCGGAGCGGCTTCAGCCGCGAACACGGCCGTGGAAGCCGCATCGCAGCCCTGTTCGCGGCTCGGCGCCCCCGGCTAAAGCACTCCTCGCACGGAGAAAGCTTGAGGACGGCAGCACTTCGCTCCAGCCTGCAAGAGATGAGGCCACATGAAGCCTCCCCTCCAGGATGCCAGCGCCGCGCCGCTCGGGTAGACTGCCGCCTTTTCGCCCGACCCCAACCGTCTGCGAGGTAAGCAATTGGCCCAGTACGTCATGTCGATGCTGCGCGTGAGCAAGATCGTTCCGCCCAAACGTCAGATCATCAAGGATATTTCGCTCTCCTTCTTCCCCGGCGCCAAGATCGGCCTGCTCGGCCTCAACGGCTCGGGCAAATCCACCGTGCTGCGCATCATGGCCGGCGTGGACAAGGAATACGACGGTGAAGTCCAATGGCTCGCCGGCCAGCGCATCGGCTACCTGCCGCAGGAGCCGGAGCTCGACCCCGCCAGGACGGTGAAGGAGGAAGTCGAATCCGCGCTCGGCGAGATCATGGAGGCGCGCCAGAAGCTGGAAGAGGTCTACGCCGCCTACGCCGAACCGGACGCCGACTTCGACAAGCTGGCCGAGGAACAGGCGAAGTACGAGAACATCCTCGCCACCGCCGGCAGCGACATCGAGCACCAGATGGAAATCGCCGCCGACGCACTGCGCCTGCCGCCGTGGGACGCCGTCATCGGCAATCTGTCCGGCGGCGAGAAGCGCCGCGTCGCGCTGTGCAAGCTGCTGCTGTCCAAGCCCGACATGCTGCTGCTGGACGAACCGACCAACCACCTCGACGCCGAATCGGTCGAATGGCTGGAGCAGTTCCTGACCCGCTTCCCCGGCACCGTGGTGGCCGTCACCCACGACCGCTACTTCCTCGACAACGCTGCCGAGTGGATCCTCGAACTCGACCGCGGCCATGGCATCCCGTGGAAGGGCAACTATTCGTCCTGGCTGGAGCAGAAGGGCGAGCGGCTGGCGCAGGAGGCCAAGCAGGAAGCCGCGCACCAGAAGGCGATGAAGCAGGAGCTGGAATGGGCGCGCTCGAACCCGAAGGCGCGCCAGGCCAAGTCCAAGGCCCGCCTGGCCCGCTACGAGGAAATGGCCAGCGTCGAATACCAGCGCCGCAACGAGACGCAGGAAATCTTCATCCCGCCCGGCGAGCGCCTGGGCGACAAGGTCATCGAGTTCGACAAGGTCAGCAAGGCCTTCGGCGATAAGCTGCTGATGGACAACGTCAGCTTCAGCATCCCGCCGGGCGCCATCGTCGGCATCATCGGCCCCAACGGCGCGGGTAAATCGACGCTGTTCAGGATGATCGAGGGCCGCGACACGCCGGATTCCGGCAGCGTCGAGGTCGGCCAGACGGTGAAGATCGCCGCGGTCAACCAGAGCCGCGACGGCCTGGCCAACGACAAGACGGTATTCGATGCCATCGCCGAAGGCGCCGACGTGCTGACCGTGGGCCGCTTCGAGATGCCGAGCCGCGCCTACATCGGCCGCTTCAACTTCAAGGGCGGCGACCAGCAGAAGATCGTCGGCAACCTGTCCGGCGGCGAGCGCGGCCGCCTGCACCTGGCCAAGACCCTGATCCAGGGCGGCAACGTGCTACTGCTGGACGAACCGTCCAACGACCTCGACGTCGAGACCCTGCGCGCGCTGGAAGACGCCCTGCTGGAATTCGCCGGCTGCGCGCTGGTGATCAGCCACGACCGCTGGTTCCTGGACCGCATCTGCACCCACATCCTGGCGGCAGAAGGCGATTCGCAATGGACCTTCTTCGCCGGCAACTACCAGGAGTACGAGGAAGACAAGAAGAAACGCCTGGGCGAGGAAGGCGCCAAGCCGAAGCGCATCCGCTACAAGCCGATCGCGCGCTGACCCACATGGAGGCGGCGCCAGCGCTGGCGCCGCCGTTCAGCGCCTCGTTTCCGCCAACTGCAGGACCAGCAGCGCCAGCCGCCTGCGCAAGGCGGTGCGCCGCTCCCCATCCTCCAGGCCCGCGATCTCGCTGCGCAGCCGGGCGATCTCCTTGCGCAAGCCGATCTCCGGCGGGGAGAAACCGGCGTTGCGCAATATCGTGTTGGCCATGCGCTGCTCCGGCGGCACCAGCGCATCGTCGCCGAACACCAGCGGCCTGCCCGCGCCCGGCAGGTGATCGAAGTCGCCGCGGCGCAAGGCATCGGCGATGCGCTGCTCGGCGAGGACGTCGTGGATCGACGGCAAGCTCAGTGTCCCGTCGCAGCCCCGTAGGCGTGGGCCTTCAGGGTGTCGAGATCGACAACCTGCAGCGCGGCTTCGTGGGTCGCTTCCAGCACCACCGGCGCCGCCGCGCCGGCCTGCCAGGCCTCCTTCCAGCGCAGCGCGCACAGGCACCAGCGGTCACCCGCTTTCAGCCCGGCAAAGCGATATTCCGGCCTCGGCGTAGAACAGGTCGTTGCCGGCGCTGCGCGAGAAACGGAGAAACTCGTCGGTGACGCGCACGCAGACGACATGCCGCCCGAGGTCTTCCGCACCCGTCTCGCAGCAGCCGGTACGAAAGAAACCGGTGAACGGTGCGTAGCTGCAGGCGAGCAACGGCCCGCCCAATACGTTTCTCGAGGTGTTCATGCCTGTCCAGTCAACTCTGCCCGCCCCGGCGGCAAACACGCTCCTGCGCCGAAATGCGGACAGGATAGAGTTTTGCTTACGGAATGCGTCTGCCCGATACGCATTCTCGATTAGATTACATTCGCATTTGCTGCTGCATCGCGATTGCTGTTATTTTAGCCCTTTTACGAAATCTGTCGGATTCCTTGCTCATGGCGCGCAACACTGACTCCAATCGCGAATTCATCAGTACCGCCCAAGCCGCTCGCCAGCTCGGCCTGTCGCTCGGAGCCGTTCAGCAGATGGTCGAAAGTGGTGCGCTGGCCGGCTGGAAGACGGCCGGTGGCCATCGCCGCATCCGGCAGGACTCGGTCGATGCCCTGCTCGCCCGCAGCCAGCAGGCCAGCACGCCTGCCCGCCAGCGCCACGAGGGCAGCAAGCTCCGCGTGGTGGTGGTCGAGGACGACAGCCTGCTGCAGACGCTCTATCGCGAAACCTTCGCCAACTGGCCGATGGACATCGAATTGTGCGTGCTGGACCACGGCCTCGACGCCCTGGTCGAGCTCGGCCGGCAACCGCCCGATCTGCTGATATCCGACCTTCGCATGCCTGGGCTGGACGGTTTCGAGATGATCCGCCGGCTGCGCGAGAACCCGGTCGCCAGCGAGACCGCAATCGTCGTCGTCTCGGCGCTGACGGCCGAAGAGATCGAGGCCGAAGGCGGCCTGCCCGATGATGTGACCGTCTATCGCAAACCCGTACCCTTCCATCAGCTGCAGGGTTACATGCAGGCCATGGTCGCCCAGCACAAGCGCATGCGCTAGCTTTTCGCGGCAACGGGTTCGCGAATGCGCATCCTGTCCCTGGTCGAGGCGCTGAGCCTGCGCGCAAAACTGATTGCGATCTTCGTCGCGATCAAGGTGGTTCCGCTGTTGCTGCTCGCGCTCTTCGCCTGGGGCGCCACCAGCGACTTGGCGCGCCGCGTCACCTACCGCGTGGTATCGATGTCGGACGCGATGCGCGAGACCCAGCGCATCACCGGCAAGACCGCGATCGACGACGCCATCGAAGCACTCGACAACCGCTCGCGCGAAGCCATCGAGGAGCTCACCACCGGCATCGCCCACGAAGTCGCGCAATTCCTCTACGACCGGGACCAGGACATCCGCCGCGCCGCCGCCATCGAGCCCGCGGCGGCCCCCTACCGGCGCTTCATCGACAACCACCATCGCCTGCTCGAGGATCATGGCGCCTACCGGCCGAGCGATGACGGCAAGAGCTGGGTCGAAGTCGATCCCCCGGCGCCGGACACCCGTCCGGTGCGTGCCCCGCTGCCGGACAACGCGCACAATCTCCACTATCGCGGCCCCAGCAGCGCCGCCAAGACCCGTCCCCAGCCGCTGTTCCTCGAAATCACTTTCATCGGACTCGACGGCGTCGAGCAGATCAAGCAATTGAGCCCCAGCGGAGCGCGCCTGCTGTCGCCCGCACTGCGCGACATCAGCCGCCCCGAGAACACTTTCGTCCACGCCGAACGCTACTGGCCTGCGCTGCAGAAACTCCAGCCAGGGGAAATCCACGTCTCCGACGTGATCGGCGCCCAGGTCCGGACTCACTGGATCGGCCCATATACGCCCGAGGCGGCTCGCGGGAAGAAGCAAGCCTTCGCTCCCGAGCAGTCCGGCTACGCCGGCCTGGAAAATCCCGTCGGCAAACGCTTCGAAGGCCTCATCCGCTGGGCGACGCCGGTCGTGCAGCACGGCAGCATCGTCGGCTACGTCACGCTCGCGCTCGACCACGCGCACCTGATGGCCTTCACCGACCATGTGCGCCCCACCGCCGCACGCCGCGCACCGATCGCCGACCCGGAGTCGGGCAACTACGCCTTCATGTGGGACTACCTGGGCCGCAACATCTCTCACGCCCGCGACTACTACATCCACGGCTTCGATCCTGCGACCGGCCAGCCGGCCCCGCCGCTGCTGGACACCGAGCTGTACGACGAATGGCAGGCCAGCGGCCTGCCCTGGCACGCATTCGCGCCGCGCATCGAACCCTATCGGGACCAGCGCCTGTCGCGCCAGGCCCACCCGGCGTCGGTGTCGTCCGGCTGGGTTTCGCTGGACTGCCGCTACCTCAACTTCTCGCCGCAATGCCGCGGCTGGCACGACCTGACGGAACACGGCGGCTCGGGTTCGTTCAGCATCTTCTTCAGCGGCCTGAACAAGCTCACCACGGTGGCGACGATCCCCTACTACACCGGCGACTACGGCAAGACGCCGCGCGGCTTCGGCTACGTGACGATCGGCGCCAACGTCGATGAATTCCACCGCGCCGCCACCGAATCCGGGCGCCGGATCGCCGACATGATCGCGCTTTCCGACCAGAAGACCCGCGGCGAACGCGACGCGCTGATCGCCGACATCCACCACAACCTGCACCAGACCACCATCGGCATCACGGTATCCACCCTGCTGATGATCGCCGCCGTGATCCTGATCGCCATCTGGATGGCCCACCTGCTGACACGGCGCATCACCAACGTCATCAGCGGCATCTACCGCTTCCAGCACGGCGATCTCGATCACCGGCTGAAAGTCCGCGGCCACGACGAGATGGCCCAGTTGAACCACTCCTTCAACCGGATGGCCGATGCCGTGCAGGCTTCGATCGTCCGCCTCGAGGACGCCCGCCGCACCGCCGAACAGGCCAACCGCATGAAGAGCGAGTTCCTCGCCAACATGTCGCACGAACTGCGCACGCCGCTCAACGGCATCATCGGCCTGGCCGAGGTACTCAGCCTCGACACCGCCGACGACGAGATGCGAGCGCATGCGGAGACAATCCGCGACAGCGGCCAGCACCTCATGGCGGTACTCAACGACGTGCTCGACCTGGCGAAGATCGAGGCCAACCGGCTGGTGCTCGACCTGCAGCGCGTCGCCGTCACCCCCTTGCTGTCGGCCATCGCCGCCCTGCACCGCGTCGGCGCCAGCACCAAGGGTGTCGAACTCGTCACCGAATTGCCCGACAGTGCCTGTGAGGTCAACGCCGATCCGATCCGCCTGCGCCAGATCATCGACAACCTGCTCGCCAACGCAGTGAAGTTCACCCACGAAGGCCGTATTACAATCCGCGTCCGCGAACAGAATTCAAATATCATGATCACTGTCGCCGACTCGGGCATCGGCATTCCCGCGAACGAGCTGCCTCACATCTTCGAACCCTTCTACCAGGCAGAGAACTTCCTGACCCGGCGCCATCGCGGCACCGGCCTGGGCCTCTCCCTGGCACGCCAGATGACGGAAATGATGGGCGGCAGGCTCGACGTCGAATCGACGCCGGGCTCGGGCTCGGCCTTCACCGTGACCTTGCCCCGCACGGCCGCATCCAGCAAGACGCGCAGCACATCATGAACATCTCGGCACAGCTTGCTTTCGTCACCGACGACAACGACATCAACCTCAAGGTCGCCAGCGCCCTGCTCAAGCGGCTCGGCTGGACGGTCGAAACCTTCGACAGCGCGCCCGCCATGCTGGCACGGCTGGAAGACATCCAGCCGGCAGCGATACTGCTGGACATCTCGATGCCGAACATGGGTGGCGAGGCCGCCTGCGCGTTGATCCGCGCCCGGCCCGAATGGCAAGGCATCCGCATCGTCGCCTACACCGCGCACGCCATGAGCGAGGATGCCGAGCGCTTTCTGAGCAACGGCTTCGACGCCACCCTGATCAAGCCGATCACCTTTGCATCGCTGACGCAAGCCATCGGCAGCCCGGAACAGGACTGAATGCCCACCTACACCCACTTCGATCCCCAGGCCCTGCTCGCCGACCTGTTCGACAACCGCGAGATCGTCGGCACGGTACTCGGCGCCTTCGGCGACTGGCGCAACACCGCCGAACACGAACTTCGTGCCGCGGCCGAAGTAGGCAACGCTCAGCAACTCGCGCGCGTCACCCATACGCTGCGCGGCACGCTGGCGCAGATCCACGCCAGTGCGGGAGCCGACCTGGCCAGAACGCTCGAACAGCGCTGCAAGTCCTCCGCGCCGCCTTTCGTGCCCGGACCGTCCGACATCGACGCGCTGCTGCACGAACTCGCAGCCGTTGCCAGCGAAGTCGCCGACTATCTGGAACGAAGCTGAGCTGCCGATGCCACCGGATACCGGATTCGGCCAGCACGGCAACCCTGTGCGAAAATCCGCAAGCTTTGCAAAATCTTCTTCCCGATTCCCATTCGGGCGACTATAATTGCCGGCTTCCCGGACAGGTGGATGAGTGGTTTAAGTCGCACGCCTGGAAAGCGTGTTCAGGGTAATACCCTGACGCGGGTTCGAATCCCGCCCTGTCCGCCAGAACAGTCATCAAAAAGACCCTGCTTCTTCCCAGGGTCTTTTTTGCATCGGCCCCGTATGCCTTTCAGCCTGAGCAAGCACACCCTCCCGGAACTGGAGACGCTGCTTGCCGAGATCAAGCAGGAAATTGCAGCACGCGAAAGCGCGGCCCAAGCGCCCGCCGTACCGCCTGCAGTCGAAGCCGTGACCGCGGCAGCACCTCCTCCCCCGGTGGACGAGCCCTCCCCGCAGCCCGACCAGGCAGCGGCAAGCGGAGCCGCGCCCGCGATCCGCTACGTTCACCCAGCCAGCCGCACGCTGACCTGGACCGGCGAAGATCCGATGCCCGACTGGGTCACTGCCTATCTGGCGCATGGCGGCTCCTGGAGCGCAATGGAAAACGCCGCGGAAAAACTCGCTGCCAGCCACCGCACGGCAAGATCGCTGTTCCCGACGCGCAAACCCTGACTACGCGGCTGGTCAGGCGCCCGCGTCGTATCATTGCGCAGTCTTCCTCCGCGCTTTGCCCATGGCCATTCCGACTTCCTTCCCGGCAGCACCTGCCCGCGACGGTTCTCCGTGGCAGGCCCTGGCGCCGCTTCTGCTGCTGTTCGGCCTGATGCTGCCGGTCACGGGCATGGTGCCGGTGCTGTCCTCATTCACCGCGCAGCGCTTCGACGGCCTGGGGCAGTTCGGCAGCCATTTCTTCATGTCGATCAACATGATCGGCGCCCTCATCGGCGCCCCGGTCGCCGGCCTGCTGTCCGACCGGCTGGGCAGACGGAAGACACTCGCGGTGGGCGCGCTCGCCCTGAACGGGCTCACACTGCTCGGCATCGCCTTCGCCTATCGCCAGTTCGACAGCTACGCCTTGCTGCTCGGTCTTCGCCTGATCGAAGGCTTCGCCCACATGTCCGCGCTGTCGCTGCTGATGGCGCTGGGTTCGGACCAGGTCGGCCGCGGCGGGCTGGGCGGCCGCATGGGCGCGATCGGCGCCTCGATCAGCCTGGGCGTGGCTACCGGCGCGCCGCTTGGCGGTCTGGTCGGCGGCATCGATCCGCTGTGGGTGCCGCTGGGCGGCGGGCTGCTGTCGCTGGCTCTGGCGGCGCTCGGCGCCATCGGCCTGCGCGAGGCCACGACGCTGCGGCCACGCATGGCCATCGGCGAGATCCTCGATACGCTGCGGACCCGCCGCGCGCTTGCGGTACCGCTCGCCTTCTCCTTCGCCGACCGGCTCACCGTCGGCTTCATCGTCTCGACGCTGTCGCTCTACTTCGGCCTCACGCTGGGCTTCGACACCCGCGCCATCGGCATGGCGATGGCCGCCTTCCTGATCCCCTTTTCGCTGCTGACCTGGCCCGCCGGCCACCTGTCGCGCCACTGGGACCCATTCTCGATGATGGTCGTCGGCAGCATCCTGTATGGCGTATTCCTCGGCGCGCTGGCCTTCGTGCCCGCAGCCTGGGTCGTCTGGACCATGGCCGCCGGCGGGGTCATCGCCGCGCTGATGTACGCTCCCTCACTGGTGCTGGCCGCGCACTATGGCGGCGAGGACTGCCGCGCCAGCGCTCTGGCCGCCTTCAACATGGCCGGCTCGCTCGGCTTCGCCGCCGGACCGCTGATCAGCAGCCTGTTGCTGGCCATCTACGGCAGCCTCACCGCCAGTCCGCATGCACCGGTGTTCGTCAGCATCGGCGCCATCGAAGTCGTGCTGGCGCTGTTCGTCTATGCCCTCCATCGCCGCAACACGCTCGGCACGCGCTCGCCCCTGGAGCCTCGATGAAGTTTTCCCGTCTCTGGCAACCACGCAATCCGGCATTCTGGATGATGCTGGCGCTCAACATCCTGTCGTCGATCCTGGCGTGGCTCCTGCGCAGCTATCCGCTGGTGCCGCTGGCAATGGCCGTGGTCGCGGGCTTCGCGCTGATGAACGCCTGGCTCGGCCTGCGCCTTGCCATTGGCCTGATGCGCGAAGAGCCGGGTGCGCCAGGCGCGAACGAACGCTGATCAATAGCGCGGGGTGCAACGCGCCCGGCTCGCCGTCCGCGACTAGGCTCCTCCCCCGGCCAGACGCCCCCGGCCATCCAGCGCCCCCAGCACTGCCGTGTCGCGGCCGTAGATGTCGGGCCGGAACTGCAGCTGCCCGACATCGTCCTGGCCTGCGGTGGCGTAGTGCAGCAGCACGGGGAGCTTTCGCACCACCGTCACCGTGCGTGTCTTGCCGGACGCCAAAGTCTCCTCCAGCGCTTCCGCACTCCAGCGCCGCGCATCGTCCAGCAGCAGCACCGCCAGTTCGAGCGGCTTCTCGACCCGGACGCAGCCCGAGCTGAGCGCCCGCGTATCGCGCCTGAACAGCGAACGCGCATTGGTATCGTGCAGGTAGATGAGATAAGGATTGGCAAGAGCGAACTTGACCCGGCCGAGCGAGCCGTCCGCACCCGGGTTCTGCTCCACCAGGTAGGGCAGGCCGTGCCTGCGCGCAGCCTCCCAGTCGATCTGCTGCGGGTCGACCGGCTCCCCCGCATGGCTCACCACCCGCATGCGGCGCTTGGCGAGGTAGTCCGGATCGCGGATCACGCCGGGGATCAGGTCCTCGCGCAGGATCGTCGGCGGTACCACCCACTTCGGGTTCAGCACCAGGTACTGCACGCTGTCGAGCAGCGCCGGCGTCTCGCGCTTCGGCGAACCGACGACCACCTTCGACGACCATGCGAGCAGCCCGCCACGCTGGAGCCGAGCCTGGTAGCCGGTCAGGTCCACCAGCAGATGATCGCCCTGCATGTCCTGCGCCACCCAGCGCAGGCGTTCGAGATTGACACGGATCTGCGCCACGCGCTGCGCCGGCCCCAGATTGAGCGCTTCCACCGTCTGGCGGCCGATCGCCGCATCCGCCGCCAGGCCAGCACGCTGCTGGAAACGCTTCACCGCCTCGGCCAGCGCGACGTCGAACAGCGCGGCATCCGGACTCGAGGCCAGTCCGGTCTCGCCTTCGGCCGCCAGGCGCGCACGCACTTCGGCCACCCGCGCGCCGCGCTCACCCGGACGCAAGGTCGGGCCGATCGACACTTTTGGCCAGTCACCCGCTTCCGCAGCAATGCTGCGGTACTGATGCAAGGCGAGCTGCAGCTGCCGGTACAGCTCGAGGTCCGGCGCCTGCGCCAGTACGGCCGCAGCCAGCCCGGGCGTTCCCGCCTGGGCATCGAGCAGCTGCGCGAGCCGCCCGGCCTGCTCCCGGGGTGCCGGCGGCCTGGAGTAATTCCACTCCCGGTAAAGGCTGCGGGGATTCACCTTGCCGTAGCGCAGCTGCTGGACCAGACGCACCAGCGTGTCGGTAAACAGCAGCTCGCGCTCAGCCACGCTGTCGGGCGGCAATTCCTGCTGCAGCCGCAGCGCTTCGCTGCGCAAGGCCTCCGGCGCAAAATCCGCCGGATCGAGGCCATGTCCATCGATCGCCTCCACCGCCTCGACCAGCCCATGCAGCAGTTCCGGCCGCGTCCATACGGGCTGGAAGCCGCGCTGGCGGTAGAGCAGCACGGCGACATCGTCGGCCGCGCGCATCGACAGACGGCTTTCGACCAGGCCCGGCAGGCCGGTGGCCTCAGGCAGCGCGCCGCCATCGATGCCGTCCTCCACGACACGCTCGTCCACCGGTCCGGCGCCAAGCGCCAGCACCGGCTGAGGACAGGCCATAGCCAGTGCCAATGCCGTGCCGGCCGTGGCGAATGATTTGCGCCAATCGATCAGGAGTTCAGGTAGCATGCCGCCTTCGAGTCTGTCTGTGTCGGTTGAAGAATATCCATGGCCTCGACTTCCCGCCATCAAGCCTGCGCGCATCGCCGCCTGTTCCTGAAAGGGCTTGCCACGCTGCCGCTGGCCTTGCCGTTCTCGTCCGCCCATGCTGCCACGGACCGCCATCTGGCTTTCCGCCACACACACACCGACGAACGGCTCGAAACCCTGTACCGCAACCGCAAGGGCTACGTCGAACCTGCGCTGCGGAACCTGAACCGGCTGTTCCGCGATTTCCGCACCGGAGAAATCGCCCGCATTGATCCCCGACTCTACGACATCCTCCACGCCTTGAGTGTGACGTGTGGCGGGGGAACCTTCGAAATCATCTCGGGTTACCGTTCGCCGAAGACCAACAGCATGCTGCGCCGTACCGGCGGCGGCGGGGTCGCCAAGCGCAGCCTGCACATGGACGGCAAGGCGGTCGACGTCCGCCTGGTCGGCTGCGACACCGAGCGCCTGCGCGACGCGGCCCTGGCACTCGGCGCCGGTGGCGTGGGCTATTACCCGGATTCGGACTTCGTCCACATCGACACCGGGCCGGTGCGCAGCTGGGGCCCGAAGTCTGCCTGACCCGATCCGGCCTGCGCGGCCCGACCTGCGCGGCCCGCCGGATATTCAGCCCAGCAGCAGCAAGCCCCACACCACCGCGACGTTGATCAGGGCGATCATCACCGCCGCACTGCCGACATCCTTGGCACGCTTGGCCAGCGGATGACGTTCCAGCGAGATCCGGTCAACCGTGGCTTCGACAGCGGAGTTCATCAACTCCACGATCAACACCAGCAGCACGCTGCCGATCATCAGCACGCGTTCGATCGCGCCCTCGCCCAGCCACAGCGCCAACGGAACCATCACGACCGCCAGCACGGCCTCCTGGCGGAAGGCGTCCTCGTGGCGCCAGGCAGCACCCAGCCCATCAAGTGAATAGTGAAAGGCATTCCAGACCCTGCGCAGGCCGGTCTTGCCTTTGAACGGGCTTTCCATCGATTGCTTCCGGATTGAAGTGGTGGTTTGAAGAGCGCGCGATCATTGCACAAAAAACGTGAGAAAAACGTTCAGGCGGGATCGAGGCGCAGCACTCGCCCGTCGCTTTCGTCGAGCAGCCACAGATGCCCATCCGGTCCCTGGCGCACGTCGCGGACACGCTTGCCGATGTCGAGCCGCTCTTCATGCACGACCTTGCCGCCCTCCAGCACCAGGCGCGCCAGCAGCTGGAACTTCAGCGCGCCGACGAACACGTTGCCTTTCCATTGCGGGAACACGTCGCCAGTGTAGAAAGCCATGCCGGAGGGCGCGATCGACGGCGTCCATTGCCTGACCGGCGGCTCGACGTCGGCGCGCTCGGCGCCTTCGCCGATGCGGGTGCCGATCACGTACTCGCGGCCGAAGGTGATCACCGGCCAGCCATAGTTGCGGCCCGCCAGCACCCGGTTCAGTTCATCGCCGCCCTGCGGGCCATGCTCGTGCGCCCACAGCTCGCCGGTCAGCGGGTGAAGCGCCGCGCCCTGCACGTTGCGGTGTCCCCACGACCAGATCTCGGGCTCTGCCTTGGCCCCCCCTGCAGCCTGCTTCACGAAAGGATTGTCGCCGGGCACGCCGCCGTCCAGCTCGATGCGCACGATCTTGCCGAGATGGCTGCCCAGCGCCTGCGCGCGGTCGCGCGAATGGAAGCGGTCGCCAAGCGTGATGAACAGCCGGCCTTCGCGGTCGAACACCAGCCGCGAGCCCCAGTGATGGCCGCCCGACGGGTCTTCGTTCTGGACAAAGATCACCTTCACCTCGTCGAGCTTCAAGGCCTCGGCATCCAGCCGCGCCCGTGCGACGGCGGTGCGCGCACCGTTGGCCGTCGGCTGCGCGAACGAAAACACGATCGTCCGGTCTGTTGCAAAATCCGGACTCAGCACCACGTCCAGCAGGCCGCCCTGTCCACGGGCATGCACCTCGGGCACGCCCGCCAGCGGTGCGGAAACCGTGCCGTCCGTGCCCACCAGCCGCATGCGGCCGGGCCGTTCGGTCAGCAGCAGGCGGCCGTCGGGCAGGAAGGCCATGGACCACGGCGTATCCAGGCCACGCGCCACTTCGACCAGCCTGACCTGTCCGGACTCGGTGCTCAGCACGGCATCGGCCGCAGCCGCCGGACCGCAGGCGAACACTCCGGCAACGAACGCTGCCGCCGATACCAGACCATAAAACCCCTTTCTCGTTGCCTTCATTCCTTCAGCCTCCCTCATTCGATACCGGCGCACGCCATTCCATCCGACTCCCCATGACTTCATCCGTTCGCACGATCTTCCGCTTCGCCTTCGCCGCCGCGCTCATCGCCGCCTTCTACCTCGCCCTGATGCCGGTCCCCGACATCGTGCAGATCGTGTCCTGGCAGGACAAGATCGAACATGCGGCTCTGTTCGCCACACTCGCATTGCTGGGTCTGGCGGGCTGGCCGGACCGGCCCCTCCGCATCGCCCTCGGCCTGCTGCTCTACGGCGCGGCGATGGAGATCGCCCAGGGCCAGACCGGCTACCGGACCGCCGACCCATGGGACTGGGTCGCCGACGCCATCGGCCTGCTCGTGCTGATCCCTTTCGCACTGTCCAGGCGTAGCGCCGGCGAGCAGGCCTGAACGCATTCCGCAACAGCCTCCCGCTCGTCAGCGCGCCGGCCTGTTGCTATCATCGCGCCCTTTCCAATCAAGCGTTTGCGTGCCGAACGCCGACGAGCCGTGACATGAACCCACGCCACACCCCCGCTCGCCACACCCTTGAGCTCCTCGCCCCGGCCAAGACCGCCGATTTCGGCATCGAGGCCATCAACCACGGCGCGGATGCGGTGTACATCGGCGGCCCGGCTTTCGGCGCCCGCTCGGCGGCCGACAACAGCGTCGAGGGCATCGCCCGCCTGGCAGCGCATGCCCACCGCTACCACGCCGAAGTCTTCGTCGCCACCAACACCATCCTGTTCGACCACGAACTGGAGCCGGCGCGCAAGCTGATCTGGCAACTGTACGACGCCGGCGTGGATGCGCTGATCGTGCAGGACATGGCTCTGCTCGAACTCGACCTGCCGCCGATCCAGCTGCACGCCAGCACCCAGACGGACATCCGCGACGCCAGCAAGGCGCGCTTCCTGCAGGACGTCGGCTTCTCGCAGATCGTGCTGGCGCGGGAACTGTCGCTGGCCGAAGTGCGCAGGGTCGCCGACGCCACCTCCTGTCAGCTCGAATACTTCGTGCACGGCGCGCTGTGCGTGGCCTTCTCCGGCCAGTGCTACATCAGCCACGCCCACACCGGCCGCAGCGCCAACCGCGGCGAATGCTCGCAGGCCTGTAGACTGCCCTACGACCTCAAGGACAAGGACGGCAACACCATCGCCAGCCAGCGCCACATGCTGTCGATGAAGGACGACAACCAGAGCGCCAACCTGCGCGCGCTGGCGGCGGCCGGCATCAGTTCGTTCAAGATTGAGGGCCGCTACAAGGACCTCTCCTACGTCAAGAACATCACCGCCCACTACCGCACGCTGCTCGACGAGATCATCGAGCATCCCGAGGCCGACGGCCCGGCCTACCGACGCGCATCCAGCGGCCGAACCACCTTCCTGTTCACGCCGCAGGCCGACAAGACCTTCAACCGCGGCTACACCGACTATTTCGCCGACAACCGCCGGCACGGCATCGAGGCCTTCGAGTCGCCCAAGTTCGTCGGCGAACCGATCGGCCGGGTGACGAAGATCGACGCCAAGGGCCGCAAGTTCTTCGACGTCGAACGCAGCGCGCCCATCCACAACGCCGACGGCCTGACCTGGTACGGCCCCAAGGGCGAACTCGCCGGCCTGCGGGTCAACCGCGCCGAGACGAACGGCGGCGGCGACGGCATCGACCGCATCTTCCCTGCCGATGCACTGCCGCCCGAGCTGGTACCCGGCACTTCGGTGTTCCGCAACCACGACCATGAATTCGAGCGTGCGCTGGAGAAGAAATCCGCCGAGCGCCGCATCCGTGTCGATGCGCGTTTTGCCGCGACCGCGGACGGCTTCGCGCTGACGCTCACCGACGAGGACGGCATCAGCGCCACGACCACGCTCACCGCCGCTTTCGAGCCGGCCCAGAACGCCGAGCGCGCCCAGGCCACGCTGCGCGATCACATCGGCAAGCTGGGCAACACCCTGTTCGTGCTCGACAAGCTGGCGCTCGACCTGCCGGCAATGCCCTTCCTGCCCGCCAGCCAGCTCAACGCACTGCGCCGCGATGCCGTCGAGCAACTGGAGGCCGCCCGCCTCGCCGCCCATGCGCGCCCGCCGCGCGCCAAGCCGGTCGAGCCGCCGGTGCCCTATCCGCAGGACGCGCTGAGCTATCTCGCCAACGTGCTCAACGACAAGGCGCGCGCCTTCTACGCCCGCCACGGCGTCAAGCTGATCGACGCCGCCTTCGAGGAGAACCAGCGCACCGACGAGGTCTCGCTGATGATCACCAAGCACTGCCTGCGCTACAGCTTCAACCTCTGCCCCAAGGAAGTGAAGGGCATCCGCCCCGAGCCGATGCAGCTGGTCAACGGCAACGAGACGCTGACGCTGCGCTTCGACTGCAAACGCTGCGAAATGCACGTCGTCGGCGCGCTGAAGCCGCACATCGCAAAAATGCGCGACAGCGTCGTGGCGCAGAAGGTGAGTTTCTTCCCGAACAAACCAGCGGCGGCGCAAAAAGAGATTCACGCCAGCCACTGAACCCCGGCTGCGGCATCTCAGTGGCCGAGAAAACGCCGCAGCCGCCCCATTTCCCCCTGCACCGTCGGCATCGTCGCGCGCAGCACCGCCGATTCGTCGGCCACCGCCCGATCGTCGGCGCCGCTGATCTGCATCGCCGTGAAGCTGCCGCTGGTGAAAGGCAGCACCAGCTTGTAATCCTCACCCAGGAAGGCGAGGCGGTCCCAGTCTCCGGCCAGCAGCACGCGGTTCGGCTGAGGATCGAAAAGGCTGTGGCCGATGGCATAGTCGGATGGCGGATTGGTCACGCCGAGCAGCGGCAGGACGGTGGGCAGCAGGTCGGCATGGCTGGTGCGGAGATCGACGCGCCGGGGTTCGCGGCCCGGGACCAGGAGCAGCAGCGGGACGCGCACCTGCTCATCGACGAAGGTGGAATTGTGTCCCCAGCGGCCCTTTTCCATGAACTCCTCGCCGTGGTCGCCGGTGATGACCACCAGCGTGGTCTCGAGCAGGCCGCGGCGTTCGAGATTCTCCACCAGCTTGCCGAGCTGGCTGTCGAGGTGATGCACGGCGTTGATGTAGCGCTTGTGGATGCCGCCGATGTTGCGCTGCAGATCCATGTCGGCATAGCTGAAGTCTTCGAGATAGTCCGGCTCGATCACCGCATCGGGCGGGAAGTTGTAGTTGGCATGCGGCGACTCGAAGAACAGGAAAGTCATGAACGGGCGCGAGGGATCACGCTGATCGACGAATTCGATCAGGCGATCGACGTTGCGGCGGTCGCGCATCCAGCCCTCGCCCTCCGAGTCCTCCACCATCTGCTCGCGCGGCACGTCCACGAACACGGTCTTGTCGAACTCCGGGTAGGTGAAGCGCGCACTGGTGAACAGCTTGATCTGGTAGTCCTGATTCTGCAGCACCTGGATCAGCGGGCTGCCGACGCGCGCATCCAGCACCGGGAACCACAGGTTCGCCGGCAGGCTGTAGAACTGGCTGAAGACGCCGATGCGGGTGCCGTTGCCGCCGGAGAAGTGGCGGGTGAAGTGCTGTGCCCGGCCGACCAGCGCATGGGTTTGCGGCATCACCCGCGGATCGAGCGTATCCGCCCGCCACGATTCGGCAACCAGCCAGACGATGTTCAGCGGCCTGGCCGGCGCCTCGATGTGCAGCCGTGCCTGCGGATAACGCAGGCTGCCGTCGAGCTTGGCGGCGGCCACCGTGAGCCGCTGCGGACGCTCCCAGCCAAGCTGCTTCTCGAACAGGCCGCGCATGGTCAGCGGCTGGTAGAAAGGCACGCGCTGGGCGTTTTCCAGCAGCGGCGTATAACCGTAGAAATGGCTCACCGCGTAGCCCAGGCGCTCGCCGACGGTGACGACCAGGAACAGCGGCAGCACCCATGCCAGCCGCGGCGCCGGCACCGCCCCCCGCGCCAGCAGCCGTGCAGCGAGGAAGACCAGGACTTGCAGCACGAGGAAGCCAAGGGCGAGCAGGGCAAAATCGCGCTCGGTCGAAGCCGACGAACCCAGCGCGGCGATGCCTCCCGGCGTGGTCAGGATGTTCCATACGAAGCCGTTGAGGTGGAAGCCATACAGCTTCCACAACATGTGGTCGCCGAACAGCGCGATCTGCACGATGCCCGCCAGCACCACGGCCAGCACCGCGGCGGACCGGGGGGCGATTCGGCCTGCAAGCTGGACGATGAGCCATACCGGGGCGAGGAACAGCAGGGCATAGCTGCCGACCAGCGCGAGCTGATAGACCAGCAGCCCCGACGGCGCGGCAAAGTCGAAAAAACGGCCCAGGTGCAGGGCAAAGACGATCCAGGTGAAGAACCAGTACAGCGCACGCTGGCGGCGATCGGACACGAACACGGCGGGGCTTCCTCGGGGCAAAAGCGTCGGTGGAAAATCAGGTGCGCCAGACTACCTGAGTGGATGTCGTCAAAGTGTAAAAGACTTGCTCAAAACCCTGTCCGTGCGCCGGCCTGGCGCGCTGCCGGTAAAACGTCACGCCTCCATGCAGGAGCCCTTGTCGGGGCATGCCGGACGTGACGCGCCTCACGCGCCCCCAAGGTCACCGGACCTAAGATCGGAACCAGGCAGCAAGAAACCACGCTTCAGGAATCGAGACAGAGAGGTCACCATGTGCGCCCATCCTCTGACGGTCGTGGAAGGCTCGGGCCGTCATCCCCACGCCCCCATATGTCCCGACGGTGTCGAAATCGCCGTCAACCGCGCGATCGGCGCAGGTTACCGCGTCGGCTGCAAGGTACGGCTCGGCCACGTCGCCGGCCGCATCGTCGGCTACAACATCGGCCACTACGGCCGCTTCAGCGGTGCGCGTTACCCGCTGCTGGTCAAGACCCAGTTCGGCGTCGCCAAGTGCAGCCTGCAGGAAGTCGCCGCGGCCTGACGCGCCTCAGCGCAGCTTGATCTGCACGCCAGCCGGCAGCGGCACGGCCGTCACGCTGTTCTGCGGGCTGCCGTCGATGAGCCGGTCGCTATAGACGAGATAGATCAGCGTGTTGCGCTTCGCATCGGCCATGCGCACGATCCGCACCTTCTTGAACAGGATCGACGAACGCTCGGAGAACACCTCCTCCTGCGGCTTGAGCGCCTCGGTCAGGCTGATCTCGCCGACCTGGCGGCAGGCCACCGACGCGTCGGCCGTATCCTCCGCCAGCCCCAGCGTGCCCTTGATGCCGCCGGTGCGGGCACGCGACACGTAGCAGGACACCCCTTTCACCTTCGGATCGTCGAAAGCCTCGACGACGATCTGATGGTTGCGGCCGATGAACTTAAACGCCGTATCCACGGCGCCGACGGTTTCTGCCTGCGCGCAGAACGGCAGCAGCGATGCGGCGCACACGGCGCCCAGCATGATCCTCTTCACGTTTCCCGGAACTCCGATTGCAAGGGCCGCAAGTATCGCATCACGCGGCGCAAATTACCCTGGGTCAAGGTGCGCGCGCGTCAAGCGGAGGAAGATCGTGGACATCTCCGCCCCCGCCTGCCTCACCCAGCTGCCATGTCCGACGCCGCCATCGCCCTGCCGCACTCCCCGCCCACCGAAGGCCCTTCCGCAGGCGGCCGCATACCGGGCAGCAAGGCGATGTGGGTAGGCATCTTCTGCGAAGTCACCGAGTTCGTGCTGATGTTCGCGGTGTATTTCATCGCCCGCGCCCATTACCCGGAAGTGTTCCATGCCGGTCCGGAGCAGCTTTCGCTGCTTGCCGGCACAGGCTACACGCTGACGCTGCTGACCAGCGGCTGGTGCGTGGCGCGCGCGGTGCACTCGATGCGCGCCAGCCGCCAGAGCGCCTGCCTGCGCTGGCTGATCGGCGCCTTCGTGTTCGGCGTCGGCTATCCGGTGGTCAAGCTGTTCGAGGTGCGCTGGAACCTCGCCCACGGCCTCAACGGCGAAGCGGGCATGTTCATCGTCACCTACTACTACCTGACCTTCAACCACCTGATCCACGTCTTCTGGGGCCTGCTCGGCATGATCTGGGTGATGCTGCGCACCGCGACCGGCACCTACTCGGCCGAGGAATATTCCGGCCTCGAATCCTTCGCGGTGTATTGGCACACCACCGACATCATCTGGCTGATGATCTTCCCGCTGTTCTACGTGCTGAGATGAGAACGGAGAGCGCGACATGAGCGAAACCCGCAAACTCGATCTGGCCTGGCTCGGCCTCGTGCTGCTCAGCGTCGGCGGCGCCTTGCTGGGCGGCGGCCAGGACCACGGCTTCGGCGTCACGGTGGCGGTCGCATTGGTGATGGGCCTCAAGGTCCGCATCGTCTGCGGCTACTACCTCGAGCTTCCCACCGCCACGCGGCGCATCCGCCGGGCGATGTACACCTTCTGCTACGGCATGCCGATCGTGGTCATCCTGACCAGCGCCTTCGGCGACATCCTTGCGCGCGTGACCGGCGCGCTGCTGTGAGGCGTACCGGAGTCCGATCGGCTGTGGCAAGCTTTGCAGCTTTCCATCTCTCCCGAACCGGCCATGACCGACTTTCCCAAGGACATCTACACCGAACCCGAACCAGACCCCGATACGCTTGCCAATCTGGGGCCGCTGGCGGGAATGGCGGGCATCTGGACCGGCACCATCGGCCTCGATGTCAATCCGAAGGCCGACGGCCCGGAACGGCAGGCATTCATCGAACGCATCGAACTGCAGCCCATCGACGCCCAGACCAACGGGCCGCAACTGTTCTACGGCCTGCGCTACCACACGCGCATCGTCAAGCCCGACGACGTCGAGACCTTTCACGACCAGGTCGGCTATTGGCTGTGGGAGCCGGCGACAGGTGCCGTGATCCAGACGCTTTCGATACCGCGCGGACAGGCGGCGATGGCCGTCGGCAAGGCCACGACGGACGCGAAGACCTTCCGCCTGCAGGCAGTGCGCGGCTCCGAGATGAACGGGATCGTGTCGAACCCCTTCCTGGAGTACGCATTCAGAACGGACAGCTACACCATCACGGTGTCGATCAACGCCGACGACACATGGTCCTACGAGCAGGAAACCGTGCTGATCATCCCGGGCCAGGCAGAACCCTTCCGCCACACGGATCACAACACGCTGCACAAGATCGGCGAACCCACGCCCAATCCCACCGCACAGGCGGCGGCCAGGAAGCAGGCCGCCGCTCAGCCGCAATGACGCCAGCCCGGCGCTACCAGTGCGGCGGGATCTCGTCTTCCGGCCGGCCGGGCGCGCCGGGCTGGATGGTCTTGAGCTGCTGGGCGAGGTGGCGCACCTGCTCTCGCAGCAGGTCCAGCTCCTGCTGCTGCCGCCACACCGTGCGGTTCAATTCATCGAGCTGGTCCTCGGCCGACATCATCTTGGTTTCGAGCGATTCGAGGCGGTCTTGCATGGGCTGTCCGGGTCCGGGATGAAAGGCAAGGGGCGAAGATTCTAGTGCGGGGGCGCCTGGCCGGGGGTTTCTAGCCGGCCATCGTCTGGCCATGCTGCGCCAACGCCCAGGCGACGTGCTCACGCACCAGTGCCGATGGATGCTCGGCGCGGGACTGCAGCGCCGCCAGCACTTCCGCCGTGGTCGGCGCATTGCCAAGCGCCACGGCGATGTTGCGCAGCCAGCGCTCGTGGCCGATGCGGTAAATGGGGCTGCCCGCGGTGCGCTCGGCGAAGTCCGCTTCGCCCCATGCAAACAGTTCGACCAGGCCGGCACTGTCCAGCCGATGGCGCGGCGCAAAGTCCGGTTCCTTCGACATCTTGGCGAAGCGGTTCCACGGGCATACCAACTGGCAATCGTCGCAGCCATAGATGCGGTTGCCGAGCATGGTCCGCATCTCCTCCGGAATCGCGCTTTTCAGCTCGATCGTCAGGTAGGAGATGCAGCGGCGCGCATCGACGCGGTAGGGCGCGACGATGGCGCCGGTCGGACAGGCGTCGATACAGGCCGTACAGCGGCCGCAGCGCGGCTGCACCGGCTCGTCGAGCGGCAGCGGCAGGTCGGTGAAGATCTCGCCAAGGAAGAACCACGAGCCGGCGCCGCGATCCAGCAGCAAGGTGTGCTTGCCGCGCCAGCCCAGGCCGTTGCGGCTGGCCAGCTCGACTTCCAGCACCGGCGCCGAATCGGTGAACACCCGGAAAGTGTGCGGCACTTCGGTGGTGATGCGCTCGGCCAGCTTCTGCAGGCGATTGCGCAGCACCTTGTGGTAATCGCGCCCCAGCGCGTAGCGCGACACGTAGGCGCGCGCGCCGTCGGCCAGCGCGGCCCGCGCCTCGGCGGCGGCAGGCCAGTAGTCGAGCCGCAGGCTGATCACGCGCAAGGTGCCCGGCTGCAGTTCGGCCGGCCGGGCGCGCTTCATGCCGTGGCGCAACATATAATCCATCTCGCCGTGGAAACCGGCTTCCAGCCAGGCGGCAAGCCCGGGTTCGGCGCTGCCCAGGTCCACCCCGGCGACGCCGACGGCGCCGAAGCCCAGCTCGGCCGCCCACAGGCGAATCTGCGCCAGCAGCGCTGCGCCATCCACCGCGGCAGCCGGTCCATCGACCGGACCCGCGTCCACACCTGAATCCAGGCCCTTCACCGCCATCGACAAGAGGATTCCATGATCGAGTTGCTCAACGCCGCCGATGATAACGGTAGCCACCCCGCCGGTGCCCACCTGCACGCGCACTTGCCGGCCGAAGCGGACACCGAGGCCCTGGGCGCCGCGCTGGCCGCCATTCTGCGCCCAGGGCTGAAGATCTGGCTGCAAGGCAACCTCGGCATGGGCAAGACCACCCTCACTCGAGGGCTGCTCCGTGCACTCGGTCACGAAGGCAAGGTGAAAAGTCCTACCTACACCTTGATTGAACCTTACGTAGTTTCTAGATTAGACTTATATCACTTTGATTTTTATCGCTTCAATTCGCCAGAAGAATATCTGGACGCGGGGCTGGACGAATACTTCGCCGATCAGGGCGTGTGCATCGTGGAATGGCCGGACAAGGCCCTTCCATATTTGCCGTTGCCCGACGTCGAAATCCGGCTCGACGCACGGGATTCAGGGCGATTTGTGGAGATCCACGGAAGGACCGATGCGGGGCAGACATGCGTGATCGAACTGGTGAGAGCATTGCGGGGCGCGGACCCGGCGCCCAAGCCGGATTGAACCCTGAAACCGGCACTGGCAGCCGCGGAGTCGGCCGCCGCGGCCTGTTGAAGTTTGCCGGTGCCACGCTTGCGCTGCTGGTCAGCCCGGTGGGTTTCGCCGCACCCGCCAGCCTGCTCGCGGTCCGCGTCTGGCCCTCGCCGGAATATACCCGCATCACGCTCGAAGGCTCGACCAGCCTGCGCTACACGCACATGCTGGTGCAGGATCCCGACCGCCTCGTGGTGGACCTCGAAGGCGTGGAACTGAACAGCGTGCTGCAATCGCTGTCGTCGAAGGTGCTCGACTCCGACCCCTACATCCGCCTGATCCGCGCCGGCCAGAACCGTCCGGGCGTGGTCCGCGTGGTGATCGAGCTGAAGGCGCCGATCAACCCGCAGGTGTTCACGCTGGCGCCGGTCGGCGACTACGGCCATCGCCTGGTGCTCGACCTGCACCCGACCGAAGAACACGACCCGCTGCTGGCGCTGATCATGAAGGATTCGCCGATGGACGCCGCAGCCGGCGACAGCGCGCAGAGCAGCGTCCAGGCCAGCACTTCCAACACCCGTCCGGTGCCGCAGGAACGCAACGCCGCCCAACGCGCCGAACCGGCGGTCAAGCGCCTGTACACCGTGGTGCTCGACCCCGGCCATGGCGGCGAGGACCCCGGCGCCGTCGGCCGCGCCGGCAGCTACGAGAAGAACGTCACGCTGTCGATCGCCCGCCGCCTGAAGCGCAAGATCGACGCCGAGCCGAACATGCGCGCGGTGCTCACCCGCGACGGCGACTACTTCGTGCCGCTCGGCCAGCGCGTCACCCGCGCGCGCAAGGTGCGGGCCGACCTCTTCGTCTCCATCCACGCCGATGCCTTCGTCAAGCCGGAAGCCAACGGCAGCTCGGTGTACGTGCTGTCGGAACGCGGCGCCAGCAGTACCGCGGCACGCTGGCTGGCGCAGAAGGAAAACGACGCCGACCTGGTCGGCGGCGTCAATCTCGCCCGTCAGGACGGCCACATCGCCCGCACCCTGCTCGATCTGTCGCAGACCGCGACGATCAACGACAGCCTCAAGCTCGGCCGCGCCATGCTCGGCGAGATCGGCGGCATCAACCGCCTGCACAAGTCCGACGTCGAACAGGCCGGCTTCGCGGTGCTGAAGGCGCCCGACATTCCCTCGGTGCTGGTCGAAACCGCCTTCATCAGCAACCCGCAGGAAGAAAAGCGGCTCAATGACGAGGCCTATCAGGACAAGATGGCCACCGCCCTGCTGCGCGGCATCAAGCGCTACTTCGAGACCAATCCGCCAGCCGGACCGGCACGGGTCGCCAGCCTGGGCTGATCGCTGCCGAGACGATCCGCAGCCTTCGCCCAACGCAGAATCAGGGGGGGGCAGATCGTCGGAAGTGCTGGCAGCACCATGTAGAAATGTAGCGAATTGAGCGGTTCGTTTGTGGGTCAAGCGTTTCGCAAAGCCCCCTTTTTGCCGCTATAATTGCGCCTTTTTCAGGCGCTTATGCGGGTTTTTCGCGGGATTCCCGAGCACGCGGACTCGGCCACGGTACTCACCATCGGCAACTTCGATGGCGTCCATCTCGGCCACCAGGCACTGCTCAAGCTGCTCACCGGCAAGGCGCGTTCGCTCGGCCTGCCGGCGGTGGTGCTCACCTTCGAGCCGCATCCGCGCGAATACTTCATCCCCGCCGATGCGCCCGCGCGCCTTGCCTCGTTGCGCGAGAAGCTGCTGCTGCTCGACGCTGCCGGCGTTGACCGCACCCACATCTGCCGCTTCGACGCCCGCTTTGCCGCACAGCCGGCACAGGCCTTCATCGATGACACCCTGGTTCGCGGCCTCGCCGTGCGCCACCTGTTCGTCGGCGACGATTTCCGCTTCGGCAGCCGCCGCCAGGGCGATTTCGCCATGCTGCAGGCCGCCGGTGCGCAGCACGGCTTTGCCGTCGAATCCATGCCCACTCTGGCGGTAGCTGGCGAACGCGTGTCCAGCTCGGCTGTACGCGATGCCCTCGCGGAGGCCGACCTGGCCCATGCCGCACGCCTGCTCGGCCGCCCCTACAGCATCGCCGGCCGCGTCAGCCACGGCGACAAGCTCGGCCGCCAGATCGGCTTCCCGACCGCCAACATCCAGATGCAGCACCGCCGCCCGGCGCTCACCGGCGTCTATGCAGTCAGCGTCGAAGGCCTCGCCGACGGCCCGGTCGCCGGTGTCGCCAACATCGGCGTGCGCCCGACCGCCACTTCGAGCGGCCGCGCCCGGCTGGAAGTGCACCTCTTCGACTGGACGCAGGAATGCTACGGCGCCCACATCCGCGTCCATTTCCTGCACAAACTGCGCGCCGAGCGAAAATTCGAATCCTTCGATGCGCTGCGCGCCCAGATCGCGCTCGACGCCGACAACGCACGCCAGTGGCTTGCCGACCACCCCGACCGTCTGCAAGCCTGACCCGCGGCGCCCGCGCCCCACAGAACCCCACGAGACCGACCTTTCCGCCATGGCCGACTACCGCAAGACGCTCAACCTGCCCGACACCTCCTTCCCGATGCGCGGCGACCTGCCCAAGCGCGAGCCGGGCTGGATTGCCGACTGGCAACAGCGCAAGCTCTACCAGCGCATCCGCAAGGCCAGCGCCGGCCGGCCCAAGTTCGTGCTGCACGACGGCCCGCCCTACGCCAACGGCAGCCTGCACATCGGCCATGCGCTGAACAAGATCCTCAAGGACATCATCGTCCGCTCGAAGACCCTGGCCGGTTTCGATGCGCCCTACGTGCCGGGCTGGGACTGTCACGGCCTGCCGATCGAGCACAAGGTCGAAGTCACCCACGGCAAGAACCTGCCCGCCGACAAGGTGCGCGAACTGTGCCGCGCCTATGCCGCCGAGCAGGTCGAGATCCAGAAGGCCGACTTCATCCGCCTCGGCGTGCTCGGTGACTGGAACGATCCCTACCTGACGATGAACTTCGCCAACGAAGCCAACGAGATCCGCGCGCTGGCCGAGATGACGAAGAACGGCTACGTGTTCAAGGGCCTGAAGCCGGTCAACTGGTGCTTCGACTGCGGCTCGGCACTGGCCGAGGCCGAAGTCGAATACGCCGACAAGCAGTCGCCGACCATCGACGTCGCCTTTCCGCTGGCCGACGGCGAAGCGGCAAAGCTCGCCGCCGCCTTCGGCCTGGCGAAGCTGGACAAGCCCGCCGCCGCGGTGATCTGGACCACCACGCCGTGGACCATCCCCGCTAACCAGGCACTCAACGCCCACCCCGAGCTGGACTACGCCCTGGTTGACGTCGGCGACCGCCTGCTGGTGATCGCCAGCGAACTCGTCGAATCCGCGCTGCAGCGCTACCAGCGCGAGGGCCGCATCGTCGCCACGACCAAAGGCGCGGCGCTCGAGCGCATCGAGTTCCACCACCCCTTCTACGACCGCGTGTCGCCGGTCTATCTGGCCGACTACGTCGGCGTGGACGCCGGCACCGGCATCGTGCACTCGGCGCCCGCCCACGGCGTGGATGACTTCAACTCCTGGCGCGCCTACGGCCGCAGCAACGAGGACATCCTGTCGCTGGTGATGGGCGGCGGCGAATACGTGCCCGACCTGCCCTTCTTCGGCGGCATGAACATCTGGAAGGCCGGTCCCGCCATCGTCGCCAAGCTCGAAGAAGCCGGTGCGCTGCTGTCGAACGGCAAGATCACCCACAGCTACATGCACTGCTGGCGCCACAAGACGCCGCTGGTCTATCGCGCCACCGCGCAATGGTTCGTCGGCATGGACCGGACCGCGACCGACGGCTCGACGCTGCGCGAACGCGCGCTGCGCGCGGTCGAGGCCACCAAGTTCTACCCCGGCTGGGGCCAGGCCCGCCTGCACGCGATGATCGCCAACCGGCCCGACTGGTGCATCTCGCGCCAGCGCAACTGGGGCGTGCCGATCCCCTTCTTCCTGCACAAGGAAACCGGCGAGCTGCACCCGCGCACCGTCGAACTGATGGAAGAAGTCGCCAAGCGCGTCGAGCAGGAAGGCATCGAAGCCTGGTTCCGCCTCGACGCCGCCGAACTGCTCGGCGCCGAAGCCGCCCACTACGACAAGATCAGCGACACCCTCGACGTCTGGTTCGACTCCGGCACCACGCACAAGCACGTGCTGCGCGGCTCGCACAACGACGGCCACCCCGAAGGCCCGCGCGCCGACATGTACCTGGAAGGCTCGGACCAGCACCGCGGCTGGTTCCATTCCTCGCTGCTGACCGGCTGCGCCATCGACGGCCACGCCCCCTACCGCAGCCTGCTGACCCACGGCTTCGCGGTCGACGGCCAGGGCCGCAAGATGAGCAAGTCGCTCGGCAACGTCGTCGTGCCGCAGGAAGTCACCGGCAAGCTCGGCGCCGAGATCCTGCGCCTATGGGTCGCCTCGACCGACTACTCCGGCGAACTGTCGATCTCCAAGGAAATCCTCGACCGCGTGGTCGAAGTCTATCGCCGCATCCGCAACACGCTGCGCTTCCTGCTCGCCAACACCGCCGACTTCGACATCGCCCGCGACGCGGTGCCGCTCGAACAGTGGATGGACATCGACCGCTACGCGCTCGCCTTCACCCGCAGACTGGCGCAGCAGGCCGAGGCCGACTACGAACGGATGGAATTCCACCGCATCGTGCAGGCGCTGCAGGTGTTCTGCGCCGAGGACCTCGGCGCCTTCTACCTCGATATCCTCAAGGACCGCCTGTACACCACGGCCGCCGGCAGCCAGGCGCGCCGCGCCGCGCAGACCGCACTGTGGCACATCACCCAGACCCTGCTGAAACTGATGGCGCCCATCCTGTCCTTCACCGCCGAGGAGGCCTGGGCCATCCTGAACCCGGTCAAGGACGGCGAGGAGGCCGACAGCATCATGCTGCACACCTTCCACGCCCTGCCGGCCCAGGAAGGCGAAGCCGGCCTGATCGCGCGCTGGGAAACCATCCGCGCGGTGCGCGCCGAAAGCCTCAAGGTCATTGAGGCGCTGCGCACCGAAGGCAAGGTCGGCTCCTCGCTGCAGGCCGAACTCTCACTGGCGCTGACCGCCGACAAGTTCAGCGCCATGGCCAGCCTCGGCGAAGACCTGCGCTTCGTCACCATGACCTCGGCCGCGACGCTGAGCGAAGCCGCCAGTGTCGAGGACGAAGGCATCGCCGCCACGCCGAGCGAGGCGCAGAAGTGCGAGCGCTGCTGGCACTACGTCGAATCGGTCGGCAAGCATGCCGAGCATCCGACGCTGTGCGGCCGCTGCGTGAGCAACCTGTTCGGCGAAGGCGAAACCCGCCGCCATGCCTGACGCCCTGCCCCGCCCCTCGTCCATCATGCGCGAGGCCTCTTCGCCGCCTGGTTTCGTCGCCATGCTGCCCTGGCTGGCGCTGGCCATCGCCGTTGCAGTGCTGGACCAGCTCAGCAAGCAGTGGGTGCTGGACAGCCTGCACCTCGGCCAGGTGATACCCGTCACCGGCTTCTTCGACCTCGTGCTGGTGTTCAACCGCGGCGCGGCCTTCAGCTTCCTGGCCGAGCACAGCGGCTGGCAGCGCTGGTTCTTTACCGGGCTGGCGGTGATCATCTGCAGCTGGCTGCTGGTCGAGACCTGGCGCCATCGCGCCGAGAAGCTGCTGCCGACGGCCTTCGCGATGATCATCGGCGGCGCCATCGGCAACGTCTACGACCGCCTGGTGCATGGCGCGGTGGTGGACTTCCTGCATTTCCACTACGCCGGCTACAGCTGGCCTGCGTTCAACCTGGCCGACTCGGCCATTACCGTCGGCGTGGTGTTGATGCTGTGGGGCCAGTTCCGCCACGGCAACCCGCCGTCCCCGGAGAAATCCTCGTGAGCCAGACCGTCCAGGCCAACAGCCTCGTCACGCTGCACTACCGCATCTCGCTGCCCAACGGCCAGCCGCTGATCAGCACCTTCAACGCCACGCCCGCCACGCTGCAGCTCGGCGCCGGCGAAATGCTGCCGGCGATGGAGCAGTTGATGATCGGCCTCGAGCCCGGCACCCGCCACGTCTTCGAGCTCGAAGCCGAAGAGGCTTTCGGCCCGCACCGCACGGAACTGGTCGAGCGCGTCAAGCGCGAACACATGCCCGACGAAGAGATCGGAGCGATGAGCATCATGGAGTTCACCGCCCCCGACGGCTCGCGCTACTCCGGCCTCGTGCGCGAGATCGACGAACAGTCGGCGCTGATCGACTTCAACCACCCGCTCGCCGGCAAATCCATCCGCTTCGAGGTGGAAGTGATCGGCGTGTCCTGAGCAACACCCTCTCCCGACAGAGTTGAGAACATGAGCGACAAGGAAATCCTGCTGGCCAACCCGCGCGGCTTCTGTGCCGGCGTCGAGCGCGCCATCGAAATCGTCGAGCGCGCACTGCAGCGCTTCGGCGCGCCGATCTACGTGCGCCACGAAGTCGTGCACAACAAGTTCGTCGTCGACGACCTGCGCAACAAGGGCGCCATCTTTGTCGAGGAGCTGGACGAAGTCCCCGCCGGCAACACCGTCATCTTCTCCGCCCACGGCGTATCGCAGGCCGTGCGCCAGGAAGCCGAGCAGCGCGGCCTGCGCGTGTTCGACGCCACCTGCCCGCTGGTCACCAAGGTGCACATCGAAGTCGGCCGCATGCGCGAGCAAGGCCGTGAGCTGATCATGATCGGCCACAAGGGCCACCCCGAGGTCGAAGGCACCATGGGCCAGGTCAAGAGCGGCATCCATCTGGTCGAGACCCCCGCCGACGTCGCCAGCCTGCAGGTTGCCAACCCCGACATGCTGGCCTACGTCACCCAGACCACGCTGTCGGTGGACGACGCCGCCGCCATCGTCGCCGCGCTGCGCGAGCGCTTCCCGAACATTACCGGGCCGAAGAAGGACGACATCTGCTACGCCACGCAGAACCGCCAGGATGCGGTCAAGTTCATGACCCCGCATGCGGACGTGGTCTTCGTCGTCGGCTCGAAGAACAGCTCCAACTCCAACCGCCTGCGCGAAGTGGCCGAACTGCGCGGCGTGCCGGCCTACCTGGTCGATAACGCCGCCAGCATCGACCCCGGATGGGTCGAAGGCAAGCGCCGCGTCGGCGTCACCGCCGGCGCCTCGGCCCCGGAAGTGCTCGTCGCCGAAGTCATCGAACGCCTGAAGGAGCTCAGCGGCGGCCAGGTGCGCAACCTGGACGGCGTGCCGGAGAAGGTCACCTTCCCGCTGCCGAAGGAACTGCAGAACAGGGAAGCCGCAGACCCTTTGCGATAAACAACTGCTTTACATTACCTGGCCCAGACTTTACATTTAAGCTGTCTCTGCTTTACATAAACCAGGACGGCCATGGACATCGTCGACACACTCATCCTGCGGATCATCGATAGCGGTGAACCGCACGTTGCCACCACGGCAGCCCGGGAGCTTGGGGTATCGCGCCAGACGATCGCCACCCGCCTCAAGCGTATGGCCGAAGACGGCATCATCAAGGCGGAAGGCATCGGGCGCGGCCGCCGCTACGAATTGCTCCCCATTCTGTCCGTTCGCAAGATCCACGATCTGGAAGGCCTGGACGAACATCGCCTCTGGATGTCGGACATTGCACCACTCGTCTCGGACCTGCAGGCCAATGTCGTCGACATCTGGCGCTACGGCATCACCGAAATGGTCAATAACGCAATCGACCACTCCGAAGGCCGGCAAGTCATCGTATCCGTCGAGCGCACTGCCCTGCATACCGCCATGCAGGTAAGCGACGACGGCGAAGGTATCTTCCATCGCATCCAGCGCTTGCTGGGTCTCTACGACCCGCGCGAATCGATCCTCGAACTGGCAAAAGGAAAACTGACCACCGATCCGGCACGCCATAGCGGCGAAGGCGTGTTTTTTGCGTCACGCATGTTCGATCATTTCTCGATCGTTTCACGCAGCCTGGTTTTTTCGCATGAAGCGGCCAGCGCCGACTGGCTGGTGGACACCGGCAGTGAAGCATCCGGTACCCAAGTGGCGATGACACTCGCCAACGACAGCCCGCGCACGCTGAAGGCTGTGTTCGACACATTCGCCGCACCCGAGGAATACACCTTTGCAAAGACGATCGTCCCGGTACGGCTTGCGCAACATGAAGGAGAAAAACTCGTGTCACGCTCGCAGGCCAAACGATTGACCATGCGCTTCGAACGGTTTCAGACAGTGGTTCTCGACTTCACCGGAGTCGAGGAAATCGGCCAGGCATTCGCAGACGAAGTATTCCGCGTGTTCCAAGCCTCACACCCGGCGCTCGAGATGACGCCCATAAACATGACCGAGGGGGTCAGGAACATGGTGGCACGCGCGAGGGCGGCGTGAAGCCGCTCACCGCCCTGCCGTCTCCTCGAGCGTAGCCAGCACCAGCCTGCGCTCGATGCGATCGAGCGCAGCATCCATTTCGGCAGGAGACAGAACCGGCCGCGCCGGATCGTACAGAAAGGGCATCATCCGCCGCGCAGTCGGATGGCCCCGATTGGCCGCGCGGGCAATGCAGTCGATGCCGCGCTTCTCGTCCACCGCCACGCCCTGCCCCGCGATCAGGCAGCGCCCCAGCCAGTGCATGCCCTCGGGATAATCCTGGCGCGCAGCCGCTTCGAACCAGCCCAGCGCATCTTCCGCACGCCCCTGGCCCAGCAACAGCAGGCCCAGGTCGCACTGCGCTTCGGCCTCGCCACCATCCGCAGCAAGGATCAGCGCCCGGTCATCCGCCCCCAATTCGAGCGGAGACAGCTTCAGCGCGTCATCGAGACAGACGCGGGTCTGTGGGTTTTGCGGGGGGGGGGGGGGTAACAGAATTCACTTCAGTTCGCAAGACCCCATCAGCAATTCGTCGCCACAAAGTGCGCTTGCTCAGGCCGGTGAGCGAAATCGCCGTGCTCAGGTTGATGAAGTCCATGCCGTTTTCCCAAGGGTCTTGCTGCTGCGGCAGTTTAGCACTGCCTGGCTGGGTCACGCCCTAGTCGGTAATACCAATGATCGCTAGATTAGCCATGACCCATTGCTTTACCGAGCCCGCTCGCCTCCATGGATCAGTGCGGTTCCAATGTACGGCATTACGCAGACACATCTTCATCGCACAGCTAAAAGCTGTTGACTGATGTGAAGTCGCCCAGCCGTGCCACTCGTCATCGTGGCACAACCTCGCCCGTGCCACGGCAATGCCGACGCCATCCCCACCCTGTGCCACAGCCGACATTCCGTGAAATGGATCACGCCTGAATGGCTGGCACGGCAGTTGCGAAAGGAAAGCCGGAAGGTGGCGAAAGCATAGTGCTTCGACATCCCGGCATTCCAATCAACGGGAGCACAAAATGAAAAAAGTGCAGAAAGGCTTCACCCTGATCGAACTGATGATCGTCGTGGCGATCATCGGCATTCTGGCTGCGATCGCGATTCCGCAATTTAACGAGTATCGGCAACGTGCGAATGACACATCGGCCGTTGCAGACGTGAAGAATGGCGTCACCGCCATCATTTCTTCCCTGCGCTAACTTTACGAACTCTCGGAGAACAGAAAATGAAGAAGCTTTCCTTGCTACTTGCTGGCTTGGTTTTTTCCGGACTCGCCAGCGCAGTTGAAATCACCGCGCCCAGCGGTCGTGTCTTGATGACAGACTGCGAATTGTTGAATGAAGATGTGACTATTAACCTCACAACCGGTGTAGTCGCTGGAGTTGCCTGCAATGATGCTCAAATCGTCATGTCAGCATGCCACACCGCTGGACGACTGACGAGCCGTAGTGCTGACGTTACGACCTGCACCGACCCCAATGACAACACAACTTGCACGACCGCTCCACAGAGTGTTTCAGGCCCTGCAATGCCGACTGCATCCACTCTTCGCGGCACGGTGACGAGCGAATATCCGGAAGGAAGTTGCAGCGCAGGTGACGCCGAGGATTTTGCCTCCAGTCGCCTTTAATAAAATCTGGCCTTAAAACTAATTTAGAATGGCCATTTCCATAATTCACGAAATGGCCATTCTAATCAGAGCACGTAATCAACGATAACCACATCTTACTCATAATCAAAAAGTAAGTATTGGCCAGAAAATTCAATGTCGGATTTTTTCATCGCATTACGCTTAGCTTGTCGTGCTCGCCTTATTCCACTAACCCTCTGCTCGGCAATCATACTAGGCATCACTACGTTATTCAGCTATCAATTCAGTAGCCGCCAGCCTAACACTGTGGGGTTGGATGTTAGCCTGTCTGTTATCCGCCTTGTCCTACCTTTTGCAACCGCTTTCTTTCTCCAGATCCTCATCTCCCACGAGCTCGACCGCAAGCTCTACCTCACCTCCCTGACCTATCCGCGCCCGCGCCATCAGTTCCTGCTCGGCCGCGTCGCCGCCATCGCGCTGCTGATGCTCGGCCTGCTCGCCGTGCTCGGCGCCCTGCTCGCCGGCCTGACCACCTGGATCGGCCACGGCTACGCCCAGTCCACACCCCCCGATCTCGGCCTGCCCTATCTCGTCACCCTCGCTTTCATCGCCCTCGACCTGCTGGTCGTGCTCACCATCGGCACCCTGATCGCCGTCACTACCACCACACCCAGCTTCGTCCTCATCGGCACCCTCGGCTTCATGCTGGTGGCCCGCTCCTATTCCGCCATCGTCGCGCTGTTGACCCGCGACAGCACGCTGGTCGGCCATGCCGACACTTACCAGTCGTCGCTGAGCCTGCTCGGCTACCTGCTGCCCGATCTGGCCGCACTGGATGTGCGGATGATCTCGCTCTACGGCCAGTGGCAGTTCCTGCCCGAGGACTGGGCGCTGCGCGTGGTCTCGGCGCTGGCTTATGCGGCGGCCCTGCTGGGTCTGTCGGTGTGGGCGCTGAACCGCAAGAAGTTCGCATGATGGATAGCAGGAACCTCGCTCCACTGGCGGTCGCGGTAGCCGGCTTCGGCCTGTTCGCGGCGATCTGGGCGATGCGTCCGCCCGTCAATGCCGCACCGCCGGCCGAAGTCTTCGACCGCGTGGTGCTGTCGGCGCCGGTGCAGTTGTTGCTGACCGGTGGCGACCGCTTCCTGGCGGCGAACTTCGAGTCGATCCGCGCTGTCGCCACCGCCAGCGACGCGCCGGAGGCGGCGGAAGCCAATGCCTCTTTCGCCATCCGTGCGCGGCGCGTCGTGGCGCAGTTGAATCCCTGCCACGAGGACAACTACTACCAGGGCAATGCATTGCTGACCTGGGGCGGCGCGGTGGCCGAGGGCAACGACTTGCTCAGGCGCGCAACCGATTGCCGCTTCTGGGACGAGGTGCCGCCCTTCTTCTACGGCTTCAACCAGTATTTCTTCCTGCACGACGTCGACGGTGCCCGCGCGGCGCTGGAGACGGCCGCCGAACGTGCCACCGACAACGCGGCCGGCTTTCGCAAGTTCGCCATCATGCTGGCCGCGGGCGAGTTGATGGACGACAGCGCTGCATTGGAGTTCCTGCAGCGCGAGCATGCTCAGACGAGCGATCCCAAGCTGCAGGGCATGCTGGACAAACGCATCATCCGGCTGCAGGGCCTGATGGCGCTGCGTGCCGCCCAGCAGCGCTACGAGGCGCGCTTCGGCCAGGCGCTGACCAACCCGCAGGCGCTGATCGACAGCGGCGAGCTGAACGCCTTCCCGGACGATCCGCTGCGCATCGGCTATGAGTTCGCCGAAGGGCGCTTCAGATTGCGGGAACTGAAGATCGCCGGGCTGGAAAGGCCGTAGGCACAGCGGCGCTTTCCACGTACAAGAAGAAAACCGGGAAACGGCGTAGGAATCGTGCCCGGCGCCGGATCAGTGCCTGGATCGTTTCGATGATGACCGGATGACTTGGCAGCTGATGGCGAAAGCGCGGACTCCGGCGGACGAGTAATAGGACGGATTGAGCGATAATTTAAGCGGCTGAAATCGACCCATTCCGGACGTTCTCAGTGAGGTTGGATGCTTTGCTCCAAACAAGTTGCGGCGATGGGGGGCATCCCGATACTTTCAGAAACACAATGGCATTTCTTGCTGCCAATCGATAAGCTGGTTAAATCGAGCTTGTAGAGGTCAGTTATTATCAGGCGTTTGAAGGAAGAGCAAAGACAAATGAACAACTCGGAACTTACTGCCGCTAGTGAAGATCAGTCGCAAAACTTCAAGAAAATGTGCTCCCGTGAAGAAGTAATGAAATGCCCACACATGATGGTCCTTTTAGGGTACTTGCATGAAAAGCATGAGCTACCTAAATATGGATGGCGAAGGAAGGGGCTTCGTTATCACTATACTGACGCGGCAGGCTTATTAGGAATTATTGAAAACAGTAGATTGTGGGCGACGGATATTCGTTTCCTAAATGATCCTTCAGAGGGAGGATTTTTGCCAGAACGGTTGCTGGAACTCATGAGTTCGAAGCCTGGCGGCGTCAGCGATATAGAGGAGAGCATCATTACAGGTCTTGAAAAGGCCCTACTCAACCCGCGTTGGAATTACTCCACCTTCGCCGCCAGCCTTTCGATCAGCGGTGATCTGCTTAGCCAATGGCGAGGGTATGGCAGTTTTGGCAAGGGTTACGCAGTCGGGCTTAATTTTGAAGGTATGCTGCCCCATCCTCAAATCGCTAGTTATTACGATATTATTTACGGCGACGAAGGACTTAAGGATCTTGCTCTGGACCTTCTTGATTTGTTCGTGTCTGCCACTGGAAAGTGGGGGGACAGTATGCACGATGAATGGGCTCACACATTGAGTGTTCTAGCTAAATCTTTCAAAGACTCCAGCTACAGCGAAGAACAAGAGAGTCGCTTAGTGTGCAGTTATTCTGATGACGGTAAAAATAATTTCCATAACGAGTTACCCCTTAAATTCAGGGCAAAAGGAAGTGATGTAATTCCTTATATACCGATGTCATTAAATCTCCTCAGAGATGGCCATGAACCCCGCCTTCCTCTAGAACGCATAGTTGTAGGCCCTGGAGTCGATTTTCAGCGCAATTATGCTTCGATTAACGCACTTTTGAGAGCACACTCCTATAACAATGTGAAAGTTGAGCGGTCGGTGATTCCATTCCGATCTTGACCCACTGAATCAGGCACGAGCGAAATTATGCAAGTAGCTGTCTTTGTGTGATGCATCTTGCAATGACCGCTTCTGGCCGATTAGAGTCATTCACCCATTCGATTCGAATAGAGGATAGTCGAAAGGCTCGCGAACTGTGTGTGACATATTGAGCACAGCAATGTCTTATGCACCGTCACAGTGTGTAGAGATATAAACGCCCGGTCGAACTATCCACACCACGTCGCGTCAGCAAACCTGGGAAAGTACCAGCACCAGCAGAGCTTGCTGTGCCCCATGAACGGCGCAGAAAACTGAAGCTTGGCCTTTCCCACCCCCAGCACTACAGTACAGGCATCCCCCACCACACGGCCTGACTGTCCCCCATGAGCACGATCGAGCGCATTTCACTGCGGAAAGCCGAAATCGGAGAAGGCCTGGCCATCTTCCGCGCCCTGCCCACGCGCCAGCGCCGGATGGTGGGTGCGTGGTGTTTTCTCGACCACCTCGGCCCGGTGAGTTTCGGCGCCGGCCAGGGCATGCACGTGGGCGCCCATCCACACACCTGTCTGCAGACTTTCACGTGGATGATCGAGGGCTGCATCCTGCACCGCGACAGCCTCGGCAGCGAACAGGTGATCCAGCCGGGCCAGGTCAACGTGATGACCGCCGGCACGGGCATCGTGCATACCGAAGACTCGCTGCCGGGGGAAGAAAGGCTGCACGCGGCCCAGCTATGGATCGCGCTGCCGCCGGAGCATGCGGATACCGCTGCCGCATTCGAGCATTACCCTGTGCTGCCGAACTGGTCGCAGGACGGCGTGGCCTGTACGTTGCTGGCGGGCCGCCATGCGGAACACCAGGCGCCCACGCGGGTCTTCACGCCGCTGCTGGGAATGGACCTCGCATCCGCCGGGGGCGGCACGACCACGGTGGCGCTGGAGCCCGGCTTCGAGTACGGCGTGCTGGCGCTGGAAGGCGGGGTGTCGGTGGCCGGCGAGCGCCTGGCCGAGGATGAATTCGCCTATCTCGGCCCGGGGCCAGATCGCCTCGACCTCGGGTTCGCCGCCACCAGCCGTGCGCTGCTGGTGGGCGGCGCTCCGTTCGGGCGCGACGTCACGATGTGGTGGAACTTCGTCGGCCACGACCGCGACTACGTCGCCCAGGCCCAGGCCGACTGGGAATCGGGCGCGGCACGCTTCGGCCACGTTCCGGGGGATGGCGGCAAGCGGCTGGTGGCGCCTGCGCTGCCTTGGGCTTCGTCCGCCGGCTGACGCCCGGCAGGCGGCTCGGGCTGCAGTCAGCGCGCCGTGTTGCAAAGCACTGCGCTGACGTCTGTGCCAACAGCGCGCCTACGCTGCCGATTGCCGAGATTTACCGGGCCTGGAAACGACGTGATAACATCGGTTATAACATCATCCAGTGCGAGGCCCGCCATGAAGCTCAAGATCACCAGCATCGGCAACTCCGCCGGCGTCATCCTGCCCAAGGAACTGCTAGCACACCTGCGCCTCGAGAAGGGCGACGAGCTGTACGCGCTGGAAACGCCCGACGGGATCAAGCTGGTTGCCTACGATCCGACCCTGGCCGAGCAGATGGCGGTAGCGGAACAGATCATGCGCGAGGACCGCCAGGTTCTGCACCTGCTGGCGAAATGAGTGGGGTGGAACGATGATCGTCTGGATCAGCAGAGCGCTTGCACTGGCCATTCACGACCGTCAGCTTGCCGTGCATGGCGGTGCGAGCGGCGTGCGCGACGAAGCGTTGCTCGAGTCCGCACTCGCTCGTCCGCAGCAACTTCATGCCTATGGGGAACCACCGCCCGATCTGATCGATCTGGCGGCGAGCCTCGCCTTCGGTCTGGCCCGCAACCATCCGTTCGTCGATGGCAACAAACGGACCGCGCATGTGTGTTATCGCGTCTTTCTCAAGCTCAACAATTGCGACCTGGTCGCCAGCGACGAGGAAAAATACGTCGCCATGATCGGCCTGGCCGACGGCACCATCGACGAAGCCGAATTCGCCCGCTGGCTGCGTGTCCGCGTCGTCACCCAGGCAGGCAGCGGCGTGCAGGAGCCGGCGGCGGCTTACCGCTGAAAGCGGCCATCGGCCGGCCCCGTCGCCGGGGCCTCAGAGATGCGGTTCCATGATCCGCCGATAGAACTCGTGGAAGTGCTGCATGCCGTCCTCGTAGGGCGACTGGTAGGGGCCGACTTCATTGCGCCCTTCCTTCATCAGCGCCAGGCGGCCGCGGTCCATGCGCTCGGCGATGTCGTCGTCCTCAATGGCGGTTTCCATGTAGGCGGCCTGCTCGGCTTCGACGAACTCGCGCTCGAACTCGACGATGTCTTCCGGGTAGTAGAACTCGACGACGTTGGTGGTGCGATCGACGTCGGTCGGGATCAGGGTGCTGACGACCAGTACGTGCGGATACCACTCCACCATGACATTGGGGTAGTAGGTGAGCCAGATCGCGCCATGTTCGGGCTTTTTCTCGCCGTAGTAGTCGAGCACCGCCTGGTGCCACTTGGCGTAGGTCGCCGAACCCGGCTTGGCCAGCGAGGTGATGCCGACCTGCTGCACCGAATACCAGTCGCCGAACTGCCAGCTCAGGTCGTCACAGGTGACGAAGTTGCCCAGCCCTGGGTGGAAGGGCACGACGTGGTAGTCCTCCAGATAGACCTCGATGAAAGTCTTCCAGTTGTAGTTGCACTGGTGGATTTCGACGTGGTCGAGCTTGTAGCCGGAGAAGTCCAGCGCCGGCGCCACCGTCATGCCGGCGAGGTCGGCATTGGCCGAGCGCGGCCCCTTGAACAGCAGGCCGCGCCAGTTCTCGAGCGCGTCGCGCTTGAGGCCGAGGCAGGGTTTTTCGGCGAAGTGCGGCGCGCCGATCAGTTCGCCCTGCTGGTTGTAAGTCCAGCGGTGCACCGGACAGACGACGTGCTCGGTGCTGCCGCTGCCCTGCAGCATGATGGCCTGGCGGTGGCGGCAGACGTTGGACATCTGGTGGATGCCGGCCTCGGTGCGGAACAGCAGCTTGGAATGGTCGAGCCATTCGAGCGAGCGGTAGTTGCCGACTTCAGGCACCATCAGCTCGTGGCCGACGTACCCCGGCCCGGCATCGAAGAGGAGCTTTTTCTCCAGTTCGAACACCTTCTGGTCGAAGTACCATGAGACAGGCAGCTGGGAAGCGGCCTGGGCCAGTTGAGCTTTGGAAGCGATGTCGGACATCCCCGAACCTCCCTTGCGGACAAGAAATCCGGAAAAATAAACGGGTTAGTGTAAGCCAGCCCCTGTTTGACCGCCAGACCTGCGATCGGTTATTTTCCCGCTTTTGCCGCGCCAGATTATTCATTCATGCCAAAGTCGGCGACCTCTCCCAAGTCATTCGAAGCTGCGGTTTCCGAGCTGGAAGCCATCGTGCAGGAAATGGAATCCGGCAAGCTGCCGCTCGAAGACGCGCTCGCGCGCTATCAGCGCGGTGTCGGCCTGCTGCGCTACTGTCAGGAAACCCTGGCCGATGCGGAGCAGCGGGTGAAGGTCCTCGAAGGCGAGACGCTTTCCGACTTTGCCAATGGAGGCAGCACGTCATGAACGGCAGCCCTTCGTTCCAGGACTGGATGGGACTCGTCCAGCAGCGCACCGAACAGGCGCTCGAAGCGTTGCTGCCCGGCACCGAGCTCGCCCCCCAGCGCCTGCACCAGGCGATGCGCTATGCGGTGCTCGGCGGCGGCAAGCGGGTGCGCCCGCTGCTGGCGCATGCCGCGGGCGAGCTGGCGGGCGCCTCGCCGGAACGGCTGGATCGCGTGTCCTGCGCCGTCGAGCTGATCCACGCCTATTCGCTGGTCCATGACGACATGCCGTGTATGGACAACGACGTGCTGCGCCGCGGCAAGCCGACGGTGCACGTCGAATACGACGAGGCCACCGCGCTGCTGGTCGGCGATGCGCTGCAGACGCTTGCCTTCCAGGTGCTGGCCGATGGACCGGTGGCCGACGATGCCGCGACCCAGTTGAAGATGGTCGGCATGCTCGCCACCGCATCGGGCTCGCGCGGCATGGCCGGCGGCCAGGCCATCGACCTGGCTTCAGTCGGCCTGCAGCTGAGCCGTGAAGAACTGGAGTTCATGCACATCCACAAGACCGGCGCACTGATCCGCGCCTCGGTATTGCTGGGCGCACAGGCCGGGCGCGCGCTGGACGAGGCCGACATGCAGCGCCTGGACCATTACGCCAAGGTGGTCGGGCTGCTGTTCCAGGTGGTGGACGACATCCTCGACGCCGAAGCCGATACCGCCACGCTGGGCAAGACCGCCGGCAAGGACGCCGACAACGACAAGCCGACCTATGTCAGCCTGCTGGGGTTGAGCGATGCCAAACGCCTTGCCGAGGACATGCTGGCCGACGCCCGGGCGACGCTGCAGCCCTTCGGTGACGCCGCCGGGCGCCTCGAGTCGCTGGCCGACTACATCGTGCATCGCGCCTTCTGAGGCGGCAGAATTCGCCCACGCCCGCCGCCCACGACAACAACGATTCCGCATCGGACCGCACATGGCCTACCCCACCCTGGAACGCATCAGCTCCCCCGCCGACCTTCGCGCCCTCGATCGCCGCGAGCTCGGCGCCGTTGCCGACGAATTGCGCGCCTTCCTGATCGAGTCCGTCTCGAAGACCGGCGGCCACCTGTCGTCCAACCTGGGCACCGTCGAACTCTCGATCGCGCTGCACTGCGTCTTCAACACGCCGCATGACCGCATCGTGTGGGACGTCGGCCACCAGACCTACGGCCACAAGGTACTCACCGGCCGCCGCGAGGCGATGGCCGGCCTGCGCCACTGGGGTGGCATCTCGGGCTTTCCGCGGCGCTGCGAGAGCGAGTACGACACCTTCGGCACGGCGCATTCGTCGACCTCGATCTCGGCCGCGCTGGGCATGGCGGTGGCTGCCCGCAACAAGAAGGAAGACCGCCACGCCATCGCCGTGATCGGCGACGGTGCGATGTCGGCCGGCATGGCCTTCGAGGCGCTGAACAACGCCGGCGACATCGAGGACATCAACCTGCTGGTGATCCTCAACGACAACGAGATGTCGATCTCGCCGCCGGTCGGCGCGCTGACCAAGATCCTTGCCCGGATGCTGTCGGGTTCGACCTACAACACCGCCCGCCGCGTCGGCGAGAAGGTGCTGGGCATGGCGCCGCCGGTCGCCGAACTGGCGCGCAAGGTCGAGGAGTACGCCAAGGGCATGATCAGTCCGGGCACGCTGTTCGAGGAGTTCGGCTTCCACTACTACGGCCCGATCGACGGCCACGACCTGGACGCGCTGATCCCGACGCTGCAGAACCTGAAGCGGCTCAAAGGGCCGCAGTTCCTGCACGTGGCGACGAGAAAAGGCCAGGGCTACAAGCTCGCCGAAGCCGATCCCATCCTGTACCACGGCGTCTCCAAGTTCGACCATACCGCGGGCATCCAGACCGGCAAGGGCGGCGGCAAGCCGACCTATACCCAGGTGTTCGGCGACTGGCTGTGCGACATCGCGGCGATCGACCCGCGCATCGTCGGCATCACGCCCGCGATGCGCGAAGGCTCGGGCCTGGTGCGCTTCGCGCAGGAGTACCCGAAGCGCTATTTCGACGTCGGCATCGCCGAGCAGCATGCAGTGACCTTCGCCGCCGGCATGGCCTGTGAAGGCTTCGTGCCGGTGGTGGCGATCTATTCCACCTTCCTGCAGCGCGGCTACGACCAGCTCATCCACGACGTTGCGCTGCAGAACCTGCCGGTGGTATTCGCCATCGACCGCGGCGGCCTGGTCGGCGCCGACGGCGCCACCCACCATGGCGCCTACGACCTGTCCTACCTCGCCTGCATCCCCAACATGGTGGTTATGGCGCCGGCGGACGAGAACGAATGCCGCCAGATGCTCTACACCGCCACCCAGCACCCCGGGCCGACCGCCGTGCGCTATCCGCGCGGCAGCGGCCGCGGCGTGACGCCCGAGGCACGGATGAGCGCGCTGCCGATCGGCAAGGCCGAAGTCCGGCGCCAGGGCAGGCGCATCGCCCTGCTCGCCTGGGGCAGCATGGTGGATGTCGCCCAGCGCGTCGGCGACAGACTCGACGCCACCGTGGTCAACATGCGCTTCGTCAAGCCGCTCGACGAGGCGCTGGTGAGCGAACTCGCCGCCAGCCATGACCTGCTGGTGACGATCGAGGAAAACGCCGTCATCGGTGGCGCCGGTTCCGAGGTTTCGCGCTTCGTCGATACCCTGGCCGCACGCCCGCGCGTGCTGCGCCTGGGCCTGCCGGACCGTTTCATCGACCACGGCGACCAGGCGCAGTTGCTGGCTTCGGTTGGTCTCGACGAGGAAGGCATCCTCGCCAGCATAACCAGGGTAAATCAGCTCGATAGTTGAGTATTTTTGTCGGGAAAGCTAAGATTGCAAGCCTGTTGCAACAGGCTTGCATTACTTGCGTGAACGAGCGCCGTTCCGCAGCCTTTCCCGAGAGTCGTCCATGAATACCCCCATCGACGCCGTCATGCCGGACGTCCAGAGCAGCACGGACACCCGGCAGATCGCGATCAACAAGGTCGGCATCAAGTCGATCCGCCATCCCGTCAAAGTCAGCGACAAGGCCGGCGGCGTCCAGCACACCGTCGCCAGCTTCAACATGTACGTCGGGCTGCCCCACAACTTCAAGGGCACCCACATGTCGCGCTTCATCGAGATCCTGAACACCAACGAGCGCGACATCTCGGTCGAATCCTTCGAGCCGATGCTGCGCATGATGGTCGAGCGCCTCGAAGCGGAGACCGGCCATGTCGAGATGAGCTTCCCCTATTTCATCGACAAGGCGGCGCCGGTATCCGGCGTGCACAGCCTGCTCGATTACGAGGTCAGCTTCATCGGCGAAATCCGTGAAGGCGGCCGCTACGAGTTCACGATGAAGATCGTGGTGCCGGTGACCAGCCTGTGCCCCTGCTCGAAGAAGATCTCCGACTACGGCGCGCACAACCAGCGCTCGCACATCACCGTCACCGCGGTGCTCAACGACCACCTGTGGATCGAGGACATGGTGCAGCTGGTCGAGAGCCAGGCCTCGTGCGAGATCTTCGGCCTGCTCAAGCGCCCTGACGAGAAGTGGGTCACCGAACGCGCCTACGACAATCCCAAGTTCGTCGAGGATCTGGTGCGTGACGTGGCGGCCCTGCTCAATGCCGAAGCGCGGGTCGACGCCTACGTGGTCGAATCGGAGAACTTCGAGTCCATCCACAACCATTCGGCATACGCGCTGATCGAACGCGACAAGCGCAAGGGCTGAACCTTCCCTTCCCCCGCGTCCCCCGCCGCATGAGCAGTGGGGGCAGGACGCAGGCAAGCCCCATCGACCATGGGATGCACGGCCCGTGCCGGTCGTGGCGGGCTTCGCCTTTGGCTCAATCCATGCAGCCCGCGCCATCAGCGTCGCTACGCTTCGATGGCAAACACATTGGTTTCGGGATAATATTAGAATTCAATTAAATTCTTAACAAAGGAGCCACTGCGATGTCCAAGTCCTTCGTCCAGATCACCACCGACGTGTCCAGAGCCCTCGCCACGCTGCGCAAGGAAACCCCGGATACGATGCAGGGCTTCAATGCGATGGCCAAGGGGGCCATGCAGGACGGCGAGCTCAGCGAATTGCAGAAGGAGCTCATCGCCCTGGCGATCGCCGTCACCCAGCGCTGCGACGCCTGCGTCGGCTTCCACGTGAAGGCGCTGATCCGTCTCGGCGCCAGCCGCCAGCAGATGATGGAAACCCTTTCCGTATGCACCTACATGGGCGGCGGGCCGGCGCTGATGTATGCGGCGGAAGCCGTCCGCGCCTGGGAAGAGATGTCTCCCAAGGCCACGACGGCCTAAAAAATCGCCGACTGCGTTTACTTGCGCTGAAAACGCCCTATAATGCCGAGCTTCGAGCGGAGAGGTGGCAGAGTGGTCGAATGTACCTGACTCGAAATCAGGCGTAGGTGCAAGCCTACCGTGGGTTCGAATCCCACCCTCTCCGCCAAAAAACAGTTGAAGAGGCGGAAATAGCAGTTATAATCCCGCTCCTTCGCAGTGCAGCAAAAAGCGCCCGTAGCTCATCTGGATAGAGTACCTGGCTACGAACCAGGGGGTAGGAGGTTCGAATCCTTCCGGGCGCGCCAGCTTTCCGGCCTTTCGATGACGGGCCATAAACGTTTTCGAGATTGCGCCCGTAGCTCATCTGGATAGAGTACCTGGCTACGAACCAGGGGGTAGGAGGTTCGAATCCTTCCGGGCGCGCCAGATACGCGCAAAAGGCCCAGTCTCCGGACTGGGCCTTTTGCGTATGGGCTGCTGTTTCACGTGCCCACATCCCGCAACAGAGGCCACCATGCGCGACGCCTACGAACTGCTCGGTCTGGTACCGGGCGCCTCCCCGGTCAACATCAAGCGCAAGTTCCGCCGGCTGGCGATGCAGTGGCACCCCGACCGCAATCCCACCCCCGCCGCAGCCGAGCATTTCAAGGCCCTTCGCCAGGCCCACGACCGCCTGCTTGCCGCGTTCAGGACGACGGAGGACGGCGCCGACGCACCGTCGGACAAGAACGAAACGGCCGCCACCGACGATCGCCATACGTCCGCCAGCGACGGTCCGCGCGGCGCAGACCGCTCGATGGAGCTGGAACTGAGCCTCGAAGAGGCTTTCCTCGGCGGCTCGAAGCAAATCTGCCTGAGCCGCTCAGCCGCCTGTATGGATTGCACCGGCACCGGGGAGGTCAAGCTGGCCTTCACGCGCCTGTGCGAACCCTGTCGCGGCTCCGGGCGCATCCGCAACGGCAAGGGCCTGCAGCACTGTACAGCCTGTGACGGCCGCGGCTATCGCAGCATCGAGCCCTGTTCTGCCTGCGATGGCAGCGGACAGCAGCAGCACGCGCGCTGGCTGGCGGTCAATCTCCCTGCCGGGCTGGTCAACGGCGACAGCCTGCGCCTGGCAGGCGAAGGAGAGGCCTGCGCCGATCCTGCTGGCCGCTCCGGCGACCTGCATCTCCGCATCCGGCTTTCTCCCCACCCGATCTACACCCGCAGCGGGCGCGATCTGCTGCTGCAGCGCCCGATCAGCATGCTGCGGCTGCTACTCGGCGGCGAGGTACATCTCCCCCACCCCGCCGGAGCCCGCCGGATCAGGCTCGATGCCGGCGACGCGGCACCGCGCCGGATCCGCCTGCCGGGCGAAGGCTTTCCCGCCCGCGCCGGCCGGGCCGCCGGGGATCTGGTGATCGACTTCCTGCCGATGATGATTTCCCGTGCCGGCGCCGAGCTGCGCGCGCCGCTCGAAGCACTGGAAACGGCGCTGCAGCGGCGGCTGTCCGACGCGCTGCCCGAACTGGCCGCCTGGGAAGCCCGATGGCTGCCGGACAGCCATTGAGGGGCGCCACCAAGGCCCTGCCCACCACGCGCTCCGGATACCTGCGGCAAACGCGGCATCCGCGCACAAAGGCCACGCTAAACTCGGCTATATTGGCTGCCCGATGCCGCTCCGTCCCGAGCGTGCCGCTCCCTGCTTTTCGCTCTCCGGAGCGAGGTGATCTTGAAGATCGAATCCACCCACAGCCTGGCCTCGCACATCACTGGTCGGTTGCAAAGACTGCGCCCGATCGCCATTCCGGTGCTGACGGTCGTCATTCTCGTCCTTGCCTGGACGGCAATCAGCCACCTCGTCGGTGAAGTTTCCTACGCCGAGATCACCGCCGCGCTGGCCGGCACGCCACCTCAGGCACTTGCCATCGCGCTGGGCTGCACTGCATTGAGCTTTGCAGCGCTGACGATCTACGATCGCGGCGCCCTGGACTTCGTCGGCAAGCGCGTGCCGGCAGCTACGGTTGCGCTGACCTCGTTCTGCGCCTATGCGGTGGGCAACACCGTGGGCTTCGGCCCCCTGACCGCCGGCGCCATCCGCTATCGCTTCTATACGCCCTATGGCCTGGAGCCCGACGCGGTCGCCCGCGTCGTCGCCTTCGTCACCCTCGCCTTCGGCCTCGGCCTTGCCGGCACGACCGCCCTTGGCCTGCTGCTCGCGGCCGACGATCTGGCCATGCTGCCGCTCTCGCCGGCCACGCTGCGGCTGATCGGCGCAGGCATGGCCGCGACGCTGATCGCGCTGTGCGCCGCAGCCGGCCCCGGCAGGACGGTGCGCTTTTTCGGCGCAGCCCCGCGACTGCCCTCGTGGCGGATCATGGCGCGCCAGTTCGGCGCCACTTTCATCGATATCAGCGCTTCAGGCGCCGTGCTGTGGGCGCTGCTGCCGGCAGACGGCATCGGCCTGCCGGCATTCATCGCCATTTACGCAGTGGCCGTGGGCCTGGGCGTGGTGAGCCACGTGCCTGCAGGCCTGGGCATCTTCGAAACGGTGATCGTCGCGGCACTTGGCGGCCAGCTGCCGATGGACAGGATACTCGGCGCCCTGATCCTGTATCGCCTGATCTACCACCTGGTGCCGCTGGTGCTGGCAGTACTCGTGATCGCCGGGCTGGAACTGGGGAAAGCCGCCAGAACGCCACCGATGAGCGCACTGCTCCGGGCCGGGCATCGGCTGGCGCCGCCCCTGATCGGCGGCTTCACGCTGGTGCTGGGGGCACTGCTGGTGTTCTCCGGCATGACGCCGGCAAGCAATGACGCGCTCGAAGCGCTTGGCGCCAATATCCCGCTGCCGCTGGTCGAAGGCGCTCATTTCCTGGGCAGCGTGCTGGGAATGATGCTGCTGATCGTGGCCCGCGGGCTGGTCTACCGGCTCGATGGAGCATGGTGGCTGGCGATCGTCATCGTGCCGATCTCCGCCGTGCTGGCCTTGTTCAAGGCGCTGGCGCTGGGCGAAGTCCTGCTGTTGCTGGCCCTGTTCGCCGCCTTGCTGGCGTCACGACGCGCCTTCTCGCGCCAGGCCTCGCTGCTGCACCAGGCCATGACGCCAGGCTGGCTGGCAACGATGGCGGTGCTGCTGGTGACGGCAATCGCCTTGCTGTTGTTCGTCTACAAGGACGTGGAATATACCCACGCGCTCTGGTGGCAGTTCGAACTGTCCAGCGAAGCGCCGCGCAGCCTGCGGGCGCTGGTCGGCATCGTCCTCACCGCGGGCTTCGGCGCCTGGTGGATGCTGATACGGCCGGTCAACACGGCGACGGCACAGCCCGACCGCGAAGCGCTGGCGCGAGCATGCCGGATCGTGGCAGCCCAGCCGCGGGTCGATGCCGGGCTGGTGGCGATGGGCGACAAGTTCCTGCTGTTCTCCGACGACGGCCGTGCCTTCATCATGTACGGGCGCCAGGGCCGCTCGTGGGTGGCGCTGTCCGACCCCGTCGGTCCCCGTGAGTGCTGGCCCGAGCTGGTGTGGCGTTTTGCCGAGATGGCCCGCCATGCGGGAGGGCGGGCCGTCTTCTACCAGGTGGCGCCCGAGTCGCTGGGCCTGTACGCGGATACGGGGCTGATGGCCTTCAAGCTCGGCGAGGAGGCCCGCCTGCACCTTCCCTCCTTCGAACTGAAAGGCGGCAAGCGGGCAAACCTGCGCTCGGCGCTCAACCGCGCGGAACGCGAAGGACTGCAGTTCGAAATCGTGGCGCCGGACGGCCTGGGTGCCTGCATGGCCGAACTCGCCGCCGTCTCCGACGCCTGGCTGGCCCACCACAAGGTGCGCGAGAAACGCTTCTCGCTCGGCGCCTTTTCCCCGGATTACGTCGGCCGGCAGCCGGTCGCGCTGCTGCGGCAGGAAGGACGCATCGTCGCCTTCACGACCCTGCTGCTGACCGATCTGCGCGAGGAGTGCAGCATCGACCTGATGCGCTTCGCCCCCGACGCACCCAACGGCACCATGGAAATCCTGCTGCTGCGCCTGATCCTGCACTTCAAGGATGCCGGCTACGCCTGCTTCAACCTCGGCATGGCGCCGCTGTCCGGCCTGTCAACGAGCGCCGCCGCGCCGATCTGGCACCGTGTGGGGCGGACCGTGTTCGAGCATGGCGAACGTTTCTACAATTTCAGCGGCCTGCGCGCCTTCAAGGCGAAATTCCAGCCTGAATGGCAAGCACGCTACCTCGCGGTTGCCGGCGGAATCAATCCGATGCTGGCGCTGGCCGACATCACGGTGCTGATCAGCGGCGGCCTGAAGGGAGTCATCGGCAAATGAAATCGAAGCTCACGCTGCTTGCCGCCATCATCCTGCTTGCCGCTTTGCGGAGCGCATGGGCGTCCGAGGCCGGCATGGCAATCGGCCAGCCCGAGTTGATCCAGCCTTCTGGCACGGCGCCGTCCGGAACGGTCGTCCTGTTCTCCGACGCAGGCGGTTGGGGCTCCTTCGAGCGCTCAGCCGCCGCTGCCCTGGCCGGGCGAGGATTCGCGGTCATCGGCATCGACCTGCCCGCAACCCTGCAGCGCATCGAGGCGCATGGCGTCGCCTGTGCCACGCTGATCGGCGAAATCGAGGCCGTCAGCCATCGCATGCAGCGCCAGGCCGGCGCTGCTGCCTACCATTTCCCCGTTCTGGCAGGCAGCGGCGCCGGCGGAACGGCCGCGCTCGCGGTGGCGGGCCAGGCGGCTGCGGCAACGATCGCCGGCGCAGTTGCGGTAAATCCCGCACCGGCACTGCTCCCTTCCATCCATGCCGTGCTATGCGATGGCCACGGCCGCCCTGGTACGGACCGCCTGAACGAAAGCGCCTATCTCCTGCAGCCGGCGCCCCTTCCTTACGCAGTGGTGCTGCGTACTGCGCAGGGCGCCTCTCCGGCAACGCGGGATTACGTCAGGCAGCTCGGCACGGGGCGGCAGGATGTCAGCTCCGCTGACAGCAATCAGGCTCCGCTTGACGCCTTGCTGGCAGGCATCATGCGGGCAGGCCAGCAGCCTGGCGGCGACGCGCTCGCCGATCTGCCATTGATCGAACTGCCTCCGGCCTCACTTCCGGCTGCACAGCCGGCAGCGGACACGCTGGCCGTCCTCTATTCGGGCGACGGCGGCTGGCGCGATCTCGACAAGGACGTCGCCGCCCTGCTGCAACGCGAAGGCATGCCTGTGGTCGGGGTCGATGTGCTGCGCTACTTCTGGACTCGGCGAAGCCCGGAACAAGGAGCCCACGACCTGGCGCGCATCATCGGCGCCTATCGCGCCAAGTGGCAGGCGGACAAGGTCGTGCTGATCGGCTACTCCTTCGGTGCAGACGTGCTGCCCGCGATCTACAATCGACTTCCGCCTGAAACCAGGCAGCACGTGGTACAGCTCTCGTTGCTCGGCTTTTCGTCGGCAGCCCGCTTCGAAGTGAGCATCGCCGGCTGGCTGGGCCGCGAACGTGGAGAAACCATGCAGACGCTGCCCGAAACTGCCCGCATCGATCCCCATCTTCTCCAATGTTTCTATGGCGCGGACGACGAAGCGGCCGCCTGCCGGCAGTTGAAGAATCCCGGCGTGGAGATCATCCGGACCACCGGCGGACATCATTTCGATGGTGACTACGAAGCCCTTGCCCGCCGCATCCTGCTCGGCGCAAGACAGCGCTCGACCCCCTGACGCGAAGCCCACCAATGGACAGGTTCCTGCCCCATGCGCCGACCGGACCGGTGCAAGCCGCCCGGCTGTTCTGGCTCGTCATGCTGGGCCTGCTGCTGGCGGCCTGCGGGCCGGCCGAAAAGCCGCGCATCGCCGACTACCGCGACCTCGGTGAATTGCGCATCGCCACCCGCAACGACGCGATTTCCTACCGGCTCGACGACGACGGCCGGGCAAGCGGCTTCGAGCATGATCTGCTGCTGGCACTCGGCGACGAACTCGACATCACGGTCACTTTCGTGCCCTATCCCGACACCACCCGGGCGCTGGATGCGGTGATCAACGGCCAGGCGCACATGGCCGCCGCGAGCCTGGGTATGAACAAGCGCCTGCCGCTGAAATGGTCGAAGCCACTGCGCGAGGTGGAGTACGTCGTCGTCGGCCGCAGCGGCAGCCAGGCAGAAGGACCTGCCGATGAAGCGGGCCTTGCGGGACGGACGATATCGGCCCGCCGCGGCTCGCTGGCGGCAGAAAAGATCATGGACATCCGCAAGCGCCGGCCCGGCGTCAACGTGCATTTCCCGACCAAGGCCGGCGAAGAGCAACTGCTTGCCGACCTCGCTGCGGGCAGGCTCGATCTCGTCGCCACCGACCGCCTGCACTACGCGCTTGCCACCCACCTCCATCCCGCGCTGGAAATCGTCCACGAACTGCCGGGCCGCTCCGCCATCGCCTGGGCGCTGCCAGCCGATAGGACCGGGCTGGCAGCCGAGGTCGATACCTTCATCGCCCGGGCCAGCGCAGACGGCCGCCTCGCCCGCCTGGCCGACCGCTACTTCGACTACGTGCGCCGCCTGAACGACACCGACATCGCCACCTTTCTGGCCCGCATCCGGGAGCGCCTGCCCCGTTACCGCGCCCATTTCCACGAGGCCGAGGCCCAGACGGGCATCGACTGGCGCTACATCGCCGCCGTGGCCTACCAGGAATCCCACTGGGATCCGCAAGCCACCTCCTTCACCGGCGTGCGCGGCATGATGATGCTCACGGTTGACACGGCCGACCGGCTGGGCGTGAACGATCGCCTCGACCCTCGCCAGAGCATTCTGGGGGGCGCGCGCTACCTGGCGATGCTGAAAGACATGTTGCCGGAAGACATCGACGAGCCGGATCGCAGCTGGATGGCGACAGCGGCCTACAACCTGGGCATGGGACACATGAACGGCGCCCGTGCGATCGCCCGCCGGCTGGGCAAGGACGACCGCGCCTGGTGGGAGATGAAATCGGTGCTGCCGCTGCTATCCCGGCCGGAATACGCGCAACGGCTCAAGTCGGGCCCGGCACGCGGCGGCGAAGCGGTGGTGATGACCGAGAACGTACGCAATTACCATGACATCCTGACCCGGCTGGAGCCGCCCTACGAACCGGGCCTGGTCCTGCCCCGCCTGCGGCTGGGCAAGACCGACTGAGACCGGACTCAGAGCGCCGGTTCGAGCCGCTCGACGCCCCCCATGTAGGGCACCAGCGCCTTCGGGATCACGATCGAGCCATCGGCCTGCTGGCAGTTTTCCAGCACCGCGACCAGGGTGCGGCCGACGGCCAGGCCGGAGCCGTTCAGCGTGTGCACCAGTTCGTTCTTGCCCTGTGCGTTCTTGAAGCGCGCCTGCATGCGGCGGGCCTGGAAGGCCTCGCAGTTCGAGCAGCTTGAAATCTCGCGATAGGTGTTCTGCGCCGGCAGCCACACTTCCAGATCGTAGGTCTTGCTCGCCGAAAAGCCCATGTCGCCGGTACACAGGGTGATCACCCGATACGGCAGCTCGAGCTTCTGCAGAATGGCTTCGGCATGGCCGACCATCTGCTCCAGCGCCTCGTAGCTGGCCGAGGGCTCGACCACCTGCACCATTTCCACCTTGTCGAACTGGTGCTGGCGGATCATGCCGCGCACGTCGCGTCCGCCGCTGCCCGCTTCGGAGCGGAAGCAGGGGCTGTGCGCCGTCATGCGGATCGGCAGTGCATCGAGCGCCAGCACTTCCTCGCGCACGCTGTTGGTGAGCGTGATCTCGGCAGTCGGGATCAGGTACTGCTCCAGCCCCTCCTCGTCGCCGCCGCGCAGCACCCAGAACAGGTCCTCCTTGAACTTGGGCAGCTGTCCGGTACCGAACAGCGCATCGCGGTTGACGATGTAGGGGGTATAGCACTCGGTGTAGCCGTGCTCACGGGTGTGAGTGTCGAGCATGAACTGCGCCAGCGCGCGATGCAGCCGTGCCACCGGCCCGCGCAGGAAGGCGAAGCGCGCCCCCGACAGCTTGGCACCGGTCTCGAAATCCAGCCCCAGCGGCGCACCGAGGTCGACGTGGTCGCGCACCTCGAAATCGAAGCTGGCCGGCGTGCCCCAGCGGCGGACCTCGATGTTGCCGCTTTCGTCCTCGCCCGCCGGCACGCTCTCGTGCGGCAGATTGGGCAGGCGGGCAACGAAGTCGTTGATGCGTTCAAGCAACCCGGGCAAGGCCTGCTCGCAGGCTTTCAGTTCATCGCCGAGCTGGGCCACTTCGGCCATCACCGGGCCGGCGTCCTCGCCCTTGCCCTTGAGCATGCCGATCTGTTTCGACAGCGCATTGCGGCGCGCCTGCAGTTCCTGGGTCCGGGTCTGGAGCTGCTTGCGCTCCTCCTCGAGCGCGAGGAAGGCAGCACTGTCCAGTTGCAGGCCGCGGCTGGCCAGCCGGGCGGCGACCAGGTCGATCTGATTACGCAGAAGCTGAATGTCGAGCATCGGGTTGTCCTGAAGAAAATCGTTGATGGGTCATCGGCCTGGAACAAGCCTGGAATCGGGGAGTCGTTGCGGCTGTAGCCACAGGGCAACAGACATTCCAAAAATGTAGCGTCGGAGCAATCGATTAAAAAAAATCAATTCCTTACAAAGTTGACCCTACGTAAATTGAACTTGCTATTTCCGCTTTGTCGGATATGTTTAAGGAATCAACAAGCCGCATCAGACGGCGCAACAATGGAGGAGTAACTATGCTATCGATTCGTGACTGCCTGGACTACTGCGACATTACCGATGACGAAGTCGCACTGGTCGCCGAACATGAAGGGATTCCGGACGTTGCCGCCGCACAAGTGGTTTGCGGCCTGGTCCAGACTCGCGAAGGCGTCCTGCTGCTGACGAACTTCATGCTCGATCTCGTCGAGCGCGCCAACGAATGCGGCGACAAGGACAAGGCCGCCAAGGCCAAATCCGTGTGCGCCCGCTTCATGGCTGATCATCCCCTGACGCATTAGCAGCATCATCCGACGCCGAACGCTCGCCCGTCCGCCTACCGGACGGCCGGGCGTTCTGGCTTTCTGCCGCCTCGTCCAGCGCACGCAGCTGGGCGAGCTTCTCCGCGATGCGCCCTTCCATGCCACGCGGCGTGGGTTGATACCACTCCGGACGCTCCATGCCTTCGGGCAGGTAGTTTTCACCGGCGGCATAGCCGCCCGGCTCGTCATGGGCGTAGCGGTAAGCCTTGCCATAACCCAGGTTCTTCATCAATTTCGTCGGCGCATTGCGCAGGTGCAGCGGCACCGGGCGCGAGCCGTCGTGTTTGACGAAGTTGCGCGCCGCGTTGTAGGCCTTGTAGGCCGCATTCGACTTGGCCGCACAGGCGAGGAAGATCGTCGCCTGCGCCAGCGCCAGTTCGCCTTCGGGAGAACCGAGGCGCTCGTATGTGGCGCAGGCATTCAAGGTCATTTCGAGTGCCCGCGGGTCGGCCAGGCCGATGTCCTCCACCGCCATGCGGATCAGACGCCGGCCGACATAGAGCGGATCCGCGCCGCCATCGAGCATCCGGCACAGCCAGTAGAGCGAGGCATCCGGGTTCGAGCCCCGGACCGATTTGTGCAGGGCCGATATCTGGTCGTAGAAAGCCTCTCCGCCCTTGTCGAAACGGCGCAGGTTCTGCGACAGAGCGGCATCGACGAAAGCCGCATCGACCCTTGCCGCACCAGCCGTCTCGGCCGCCACCTGAACCTGCTCGATCAGGTTCATCAGCCGCCGTGCATCGCCGTCGGCGAAACCGATCATGCGTTCGCGGGCGTCGTCGTCGAACGGCAGGTCCGGACATGCCGCCAGCCGTGCCCGCTCGAACAGCGCGGTCATCGCCTCGGCATCGATCGGTTCAAGGACATAGACCGCCGCGCGCGACAGCAGCGCCGAATTGACTTCGAAGGACGGGTTCTCGGTGGTAGCGCCGATGAAGGTCACCAGCCCCTGCTCGACGTAAGGCAGGAAGGCATCCTGCTGCGACTTGTTGAAGCGATGCACTTCATCCACGAACAGGATGGTGTGCCGGCCCCGCGCCTTGGCGGCCTGGGCCTGCTGGATCGCCTCGCGGATCTCCTTGACGCCGGAAAACACCGCCGACAGCGCAACGAAGTCGGCGTCGAAGCCCTGCGCCATCAGGCGGGCGAGCGTGGTCTTGCCGACACCCGGAGGGCCCCATAGGATCATCGAATGCGGCTTGCGCGAGGCAAAGGCCAGCCGAAGGGGCTTGCCCTCGCCCAGCAGGTGAGCCTGGCCCGCGACCTCGTCGAGTGATTTCGGCCGCATGCGTTCGGCAAGCGGCACCTGCGGCGGTGCGATGGACTCGAACAGATCGGCCACGGTCAACGTGCCGGAGCGGTGCCGGCGCCACCCGCCGCACCCGGCAGCTCACCGATCACGTCGGCACCCGCCGGCGGCTCGAAGCGGAAACGGTCGGGAGCCAGCTTGGGATTCGGCTGCAGACGGGTGAAATGGATCAGCGTGGTCTGGCCGAAATTGTCGCGCATCTCCATGCTGTGCAGACGGCCGCCCTTGAGGCCGATGCGCAGGGACTCGAAGCCGCTGTCGGTCTGCCTGGGGCGAGCTTCGACCCAATCCAGCTGGCCGTCACTGCCGCCTTCGGCCAGGACGAAACCTTCATCGATGTCGCCGCTGCCGAACAGGATGGCGGCCGGCGTCGCCCCCAGGGCATCGCCGATCGTGCGTACCGTGACCTGGTTCAGGTCCGGATCCCAGGTCCATAGCGTGCTGCCGTCACCGACCAGTACCTGGCGGTAGGGACGCTCGTATTCCCAATGGAAACGCCCGGGCCGCGAATAGGCAAAGCTGCCCGATGCCTGCTGCGGCTTGCGGCCGGACTGGGCAACGACGATCTGCTCGAAATCGCCCTCGGCGCTGCGCGTATCCGACACGAACTGGCGCAGCTGGGCAACGCCGTCCGCAGCCAGCGCGGCACCGCCGGCACAAACCAATGCGAGGGCCAGCGACGCACGCACAACCATCGGGGCATGGGCCGCCAGTTGGCGAGCCATCGCCCCTGCACCGAAATGCATTCCCATCATTCGCTCTCCTTGGCCGGGACGATCACTTCGCGGTTTCCATTGCTGCCCATCGCCGATACCAGGCCGGCACGTTCCATCTGTTCGATCAGGCGTGCCGCACGGTTGTAGCCGATGCGAAGGTGGCGCTGCACCAGCGAGATCGACGGCCGGCGGGTCTTGATCACCACTTCGACCGCCTGGTCGTACAGCGGATCGGCCTCGCCATCGCCACCATCGCCTCCGCCGCCGAGCGCGGCCTCCAGGTCGTCCTCGGGCGGCGACAGGATGCCTTCGACATAGTCCGGCGGACCGACGCGCTTGAGGTGATCCACCACCTTGTGCACCTCATCGTCGGCGACGAAGGCGCCATGCACCCGTACCGGCAGGCCGGTGCCCGGCGCGAGATAAAGCATGTCGCCCATGCCGAGCAGGGTTTCGGCGCCCATCTGGTCGAGAATGGTGCGCGAGTCGATCTTGCTGGACACCTGGAAGGCGATGCGGGTCGGCACGTTGGCCTTGATCAGGCCGGTGATGACATCCACCGACGGCCGCTGCGTGGCGAGGATCAGGTGGATGCCGGCCGCCCGCGCCTTCTGCGCAAGGCGCGCGATCAGTTCTTCCACCTTCTTTCCGACCACCATCATCATGTCGGCCAGTTCGTCCACCACGACCACGATGTAGGGCAGCGTGTCGAGCGGTTCGGGGTTTTCGGGCGTGATCGAGAAGGGGTTGGTCAGTGGCGTCTCGGCCTTGCGCGCTTCCAGCACGGCCTTGTTGTAGCCGGACAGGTTGCGCACGCCGACCGCCGCCATCAGCTTGTAGCGCTTGTCCATTTCGGCGACGCACCAGTTCAGCGCATTCGCCGCATGCTTCATGTCGGTGACGACGGGCGCCAGCAGATGGGGGATGCCTTCGTAGATCGACAGCTCGAGCATCTTCGGGTCGACCATGATCAGCCGCACGCGGTCCGGCTCGCTCTTGTAGAGCAGCGACAGGATCATCGCGTTGATGCCGACTGACTTGCCCGAACCGGTGGTGCCGGCCACCAGCAGATGAGGCATCTTGGCCAGGTCGGCCACCACCGGCTGGCCGCCGATGTCCTTGCCGAGCACCACGGTGAGCGGCGAATTCATGTCGTGATAGACCTTGGAGCCGACGATCTCGGACAGCCGCACCGTCTGCCGCTTGGGGTTGGGCAGCTCCAGTGCCATGCAGGACTTGCCCGGCACCGTCTCGACCACCCGTACCGACACCAGCGACAGCGCGCGCGCCAGATCCTTGGCCAGATTGACCACCTGACTGCCCTTGACGCCGATCGCCGGCTCGATTTCGTAGCGCGTGATCACTGGCCCCGGATAAGCGGCCAGAACCTTGACCTCGACGCCGAAGTCGCCGAGCTTGGTCTCGATCAGCCGCGAGGTGAATTCCAGCGCATCGGCCGAGGGCGGCTCGACATCTCCGGAGGCGGGATCGAGCAGCGCCAGAGGCGGCATCGCACCTGCGCCTGCATCGGCGAACAGCGTCTGCTGGCGCTCCTTGTCGACGCGCTCGGATTTCTGCACGGCGATCATCGGCGGCTCGATGCGCAATGGCGCGGGCGGCTCCTTCTCGGTCTTGCGCCGCCGGGTTTCGATCACGGCTTCACGCTTCTGCGCCACTTCACGGCCCACACGGCGGTCCTGCCAGCGCTGCCAGCCCTGTTGCACGGCCAGCACGGTCTGCTCCAGCAGCAACCCCACCCGCTCGACCACGGCCAGCCAGGAAACGCCGGTGAATAGCGACAACCCCGAAGCCATCAGCGCGAGCAGCAGCAGCGTACCGCCGGTGAAGCCGAAATAACGCTGGATGAGTCCGCCGATTTCCATCCCCAGCAGGCCGCCCGGCGCGAGCGGCACCTGGGCGCCATGGCTGTGGAAGCGCAGGAACTCGAGCGCGCTGCTGGTCAGCAGCACGACGAGGAAGCCGGCCATGACGAAAATGAAGGAACGGTGGTCCAGCGTCAGCCGGTTCTTCAGCCGCCGGAAGCCCCACAGCAGACTGTAGCCGAGAAAGATCACCCACCACCAGGACGAAAGCCCGAACAGGTAGAGCAGCAGGTCGGCCAGCCACGCGCCGAAGCGCCCGCCGGGATTGATCACGCTGGCAACATCCGAGGCATGGGACCAGCCCGGATCGGTCTTGCTGTAGCCAAGCAGGATCAGGCCGACGTAAAGGGACATGACGCCCAGGATCAGCCAGCGAGCCTCCTGCAGCAGCAGCGAGATCTTTTCGGGCAGGGGCTGGGGGCGGGACGAGCGAGACTGCATGGGACGACGGCGCTAAACCTGAATGAAACAACAGCGTCGATTATAAGCGATACGCCCCCCAGCTCCCGCGCCGCGTTGCGCATCCTCACAAAGCCCCAGGCCGTACTGGCGTGCCGGCCCCAGGCAGCGCGCCCCTGCCGGATCAGCTTTCGGAATCAGACCTCGCTGAGGCGTTCCCGCAGGATGATGCCCTGCGGACGCTCCTCGATCAGGCCCTGCTGTCCCAGGTCCTTCATCACCCGGCTGACCATCTCGCGCGAGGCACCGATCATCTTGGCGATGTCCTGCTTGGATATCTTGCGTACCACGACCGTCTCGCCGCCCACGTCCTCAGCCATCTCGATCAGCAGGCGGGCGACGCGGCCATACACGTCCATCAGCGCCAGGCTCTCGATCTTGCGATCGGCATTGCGCAGGCGGCTGGCCAGATTGCACATGATCCGCCAGGCGATATCGAAGTTGTCGCGCATGATCACGCGGAAATCCTGCTTGGCGATCAGCACGAGGTCGGCCGGCACGACCGCCACGACCGAGGCCGAACGGGGCTGCTCGTCGAACATGCCCATTTCGCCGAACAGTTCGCCCTGGCCGAGGATCGACAGGATCACTTCGCGTCCGTCCTCGTCGCTGACGATGACCTTGAGGCTTCCGGTCAGGACAAAATAGACGAAATCGGAACGGTCACCCGCATTGACGACCGGCTGGCCACGCGCGATCCGCCGCATCATGGAGACGCGGGCCACGTTGGCGAGCACATCGTCTGACAGCCCGTGAAAGAGCGGGAAGGTCTTCAGGGCGATGATGGACACTGCAGCGGTTTTCGACATGCTGACTCCATGGAAGAGCCTGCGCTGGCAGGCTTGTCTGGACGATATTCAACAAGTGTAAACGAATATTGCCCCGGCGATCGCGCTGACCTAGATCGCCGTTTGTCATCACGCTTGTGCCGGTCTGCGGCGGCGGCCGGCCCATCGAGGCTCGGCTATAATTCCAGTTTCGTCCGCAACCCGCAGGAAAGCTTCCGATGACCACCAAACACGCCCGCCTGCTCATTCTCGGTTCCGGCCCAGCCGGCTACACCGCAGCCGTGTATGCAGCACGCGCGAACCTCGCTCCCGTTCTCATCACCGGCCTCGCCCAGGGCGGCCAGTTGATGACCACGACCGAAGTTGACAACTGGCCGGCAGACGCCGACGGCGTGCTCGGCCCTGACCTGATGGCACGTTTCCAGAAACATGCCGAACGCTTCAACACCGAGATGATCTTCGACCACATCCACACCGTGAAACTGGCGGAAAAGCCCTTCCGTCTGGTCGGAGACTCGGGCGAGTACACCTGCGATGCGCTGATCATCGCCACCGGCGCAACCGCCAAGTATCTTGGCCTGCCCTCGGAAGAGAAGTTCGCCGGCCGCGGCGTGTCGGCCTGCGCCACCTGCGACGGCTTCTTCTACCGCAACCAGGACGTTGCCGTGATCGGCGGCGGCAATACTGCGGTCGAAGAAGCGCTGTATCTCGCCAACATCGCCAGGAAGGTCACCCTGGTCCATCGCCGCGAAAAATTCCGCGCCGAGAAGATCATGATCGACAAGCTGATGGAAAAAGTCGCTGCGGGCAAGATCGAACTGGCGCTCAACAGCACGCTCGACGAAGTGCTCGGCGACAACAGCGGCGTCACCGGCATGCGCATCAAGGACGTGAATACCGGTGCAACCCGCGACGTCGGCCTGCAGGGCGTGTTCATCGCCATCGGCCACAAGCCGAACACCGACCTCTTCGAAGGCCAGCTCGAGATGGAAGGCGGCTATCTCGTCACCCAGGGCGGACGCAACGGCAACGCCACGCAGACCAGCATTCCCGGAGTCTTCGCCGCAGGCGACGTCCAGGATCACACCTACCGCCAGGCCGTGACTTCGGCCGGCACCGGCTGCATGGCGGCGCTCGATGCCGAGCGCTACCTCGACAGCCTCGGCAACTGAACAGCCCCATGAGCCGTCGCCCGCGCCCGCCTGCCCCGCCGGCCGAACCGGCGGACAAGCATGCCGGCGACGGCCGCCCGTCCCGGCCAACCAGCGGCAACGCGCCGTTCGCAGGTTTGCGCAAGCAATTGCGAAGCACCGGTGGCGACATGGCTGCACCGGCGCCACAAGCTGCTGCAGGCAAGCGAATACGGCCCTCCTCCGTTCCCGGTACTGCCGAAGAAGCAGCCGCAGCGTCCCCGCAACCCGATGAGGCCGAACTGGCGCTGTTCCACAGGAGCGTGGGCATGGCCACTCCGATCCGCGGCGGCAACCGCGCAGAGATCGAACGGGCCCGGCCGGCACCGCTGCCACGTCCGAGGGCGCCGCAGCAGGACGAGGAAAACGCCGGGCCGGGCAAATCAGCCGCAAGACAGGATGCACTGAGCCTCGCCTATGAAGGTGTGGTGCCGCTGCGGGCAAGCGGTCGTGTCGAGCTCGACACCCCGCTCAGGCACGGCATGCGCATGCCGGCTGCGGACAAAGCGCGGGTGGAACGCCCGGACGGACTCATTCTGCCCGCCGGCACCGACAGCGACGACCCCGTGTCCCTGTTCCACAGCATGGTGGGCGACGCTCGCCCCATCGACACCCGCAACCGTGTCGAACTGCAGCGTCCCGCGCCCCAGCCCGCACCGTTAAAGCGCGAAGAGGATGAACGTGCGGCACTCGGCGAATCCCTGGCGGCTCCACTGAGCTTCGAGGACAGGCTGGACATGGGAGAAGAGGCAGCCTTCCTGCGCCCCGGTCTGCCGCGGCGGATACTGACGGACCTGCGGCGGGGGCGCTGGGTGTTGCAGGGCCAGCTCGACCTGCACGGCCTGGTGCGCGACGAGGCGCGTGACGCGCTGGCTCACTTCCTGAGCGACAGCCTGCTCCAAGGCAGGCGCTGCATCCGGGTGATCCACGGCAAGGGCCATGGCTCGCCCGGCAAAGTCTCGATTCTCAAGCAGCTGTCGCGTGGCTGGCTCGCCCAGCGTGAGGAAATCCTGGCCTTCTGCCAGGCCGGCCCGCACGATGGCGGCGGAGGCGCCCTGCTGGTGCTGCTGCGCGCGCAGAACGCCGCACGCAACTGAGGAGGCAAGCTGGAACGGCCCTTCGCCGTCCGCTTCGTTGCCCCCTTCTCGTCGATCAGATTGCTGCTTCGTTGGTTTCGCCGGTACGGATGCGGATGACTTGCTCGACGGGCATGATGAAAATCTTGCCGTCACCGATCTTGCCGGTATGGGCCGCCTTGACGATCGCTTCGACAGCGGCATCGACCAGTTCGTCGCTCACCACCACCTCGACCTTGATCTTCGGCAGGAAATCGACGACGTATTCCGCCCCGCGATAAAGCTCGGTATGGCCCTTCTGGCGGCCGAAACCCTTGACCTCGGTGACCGTCAAGCCGGTAATGCCGACTTCCGACAGGGACTCGCGGACTTCATCCAGCTTGAACGGCTTGACAATCGCTTCGATCTTTTTCATCGGCCTCTCCTGATCCTGATATTCGTTGTGGTGTCGGGATGTTATCGGATAACGCCCCTCCTTACCGAATTCCTGCCACCTTGCTTGAGCAGCGTTCAGCACGGAAGCATCGCCTGCCCCTCAGCCACGGCCGCCCGAATCGACACGGCTGCGGCCATCGGGCGTGGACAACTCACACGCTGGGTGCGCAAGCCTGTGGATAAGCCGTGGACAGCGCTTGCAAGTGGCCGTCGCCAAAGCGTATCTTTGCGCTGCACAATTTTTGGGCAGCGTCCCGGTCGTGCTGCCACGACACTGCCACGCTCCCGGCACTTCACCGACTCCTCCCGATGCCCCTGCTCGACGGCCTGCATTTTTTCGATTCCATCGCCAGAATCAATCCTCAGCACTGGGATGCCCTGACGCTGGATCCAGCCCCTCCGCATCTGAGCCACGCCTACCTGCAGACACTGGAAACAAGTGCCTGTGTGGGCAGGCACAGCGGCTGGGTCCCCCGGCATGCCACGCTGTGGGAAAACGGGCAGCTGATCGCCGCAATGCCGCTGTACCTTAAGACGCACTCATGGGGTGAATACGTCTTCGACTGGGCCTGGGCAAAGGCCTACCAGGAACACGGCCTGGACTATTACCCGAAGTGGCTGGCAGCCATTCCATTCACACCGATTCCAGGGCCTCGCATCCTCGGGCGTTCGCCTGCAGCGCGCGGGCTGCTCATCGACGGCGTGCTGCGCCATGTCGAAGCCAGCGGTCTGTCGTCGCTGCACGTCCTGTTCCCGGACGATCAGGATCTGAAACTGCTGCAGGACAGCGGACTCGCCGTGCGCCATGGTGTGCAATTCCATTGGGAAAACGGCACCAGGGCCGCGGACACACACGATGCAGGCCTGTATCTCGACTTCGAGGATTTCCTCGGCAGCCTGAACCACGACAAGCGCAAGAAGATCCGCCAGGAGCGCCGCCGTGCCACCGCACATGGCCTGCAGATGCGCTGGCTCGATGGCCATAGCGCCAGGGAAGAAGACTGGATTTTCCTGTACCGATGCTATGCAAATACCTACGCAGCGCACCGCTCGACACCTTATCTGAATCTCGATTTCTTCCTGCAGCTCGCTGCAGGCCTGCCGGACAAGATCCTGCTGCTGCTCGCCGAACGGGATCGGCAGCCGCTTGCCTGCGCCTTCTTCCTGCGCGACGACAGCGCCCTTTACGGACGATACTGGGGAACGACCGAAGCCCTCCCTTTCCTGCACTTCGAGCTGTGCTACTACCAGGCGATCGAGTACTGCATTGAGCATGGGCTGCGACGCTTCGAGGGCGGCGCGCAAGGCGAGCACAAGCTGTCGCGCGGCCTGCTGCCGGTCAGGACACAGTCAGCCCACTGGATCGCCGATCCGCGTTTCAGTGCTGCGGTGGATGACTATCTCGAACGGGAACGCACGCAGATGGGCTTCTACCTGAACGAACTCGACGAGCATGCTCCATACAAGCGAACCGAGCCTGAAGATCGCTGAGAAGCCTTGGCGGAGATGAGATGGCGCGAGCTTGCTCAGCCCACTCCAGCTTCGAGCACTGGCAGGCTGCGGTAGAGCGCGGCGATCGACTTGCCATCGGTAAGCTCCCCGCGATGGATAGCTTCCTCCGCCTCTTCCACACTCAACGCGAGCAATTCGAGGAATTCACCTTCGTCCAGTTGGCGCCCGACATGGCCCAGACCGGTGGCGAGGAAGATTTCGATCCGCTCGTTGGAATAACCGATACATGGATGCATCACACCGACATAGCGCCACTGCTGCGCCTCGTAGCCGGTTTCCTCGCGAAGTTCCCGCTGGGCGCAGGCGAGGATGTCCTCGCCGGGGTCGATCTTTCCTGCAGGCAATTCCAGGAACACCCTGCGCAAGGGATAGCGGAACTGGCGCTCGAACAGCAGACGGCCATCCGGCAAAACTGCAACCACGACGACGGCGCCAGGGTGACGGATATATTCCCTCACTCCTTCGCTGCCGTCAGGCAACAACACCCGATCACGCCAGACCTTGAGCAGCCTGCCGTCGAGAAGCTGCTCGCTCGACAGTTCCCGTTCTTCCAGCGGATCGGGCTGGGAACTAATCACCGGATCAAAGCGAACCGAGCAAAGCGTAGGCGCACAGCGACATCAGCATCTGTGGTGCCAGGCCCAGAGCGGCAATCGCGATACCGTTCGCCGACAGCATGACCCGGACTTCGGCCGGCGCATGGATCGGCGACTCATCGACCGGCGCATCGAAGTACATCACCTTGACGACACGCAGATAGTAGAACGCACCAGCCACCGACAACAGCACCGCGACCACGGCCAGCCAGAAGTAGCCCGCAGCCACCACCGCCTGCAGCACGGCCAGCTTGGCGAAGAAGCCGATGAAGAAGGGTACGCCCGCCATCGAGAACATCACGAACAGCATCATCAGCGCGAACCACGGGCTGCGCCTGCTGAGGCCCTTGAAGTCATCGATGTTCTCGGCTTCGAAGCCTGCGCGCGACAACAGGATCAGCATGCCGAAGGATGCCAGGCTCATGATGACGTAGGCCACGGCGTAGAACATCGCCGAGCTGTAGGCATTCAGTGCGAAGTGCCGGTCACCATCGACGACACCCGCCAGCAGGCCGAGCAGCATGAAGCCCATGTGGGAGATACCCGAATAGGCCAGCATCCGCTTGATGTTCTGCTGGGCAATCGCCGCGAGGTTGCCGAGTGCGATCGAAGCCACCGCGACCAGCATCAGCATGCCCTGCCATTCCTCGGCGACGTCGAACAGCGCCCAGATCAGCAAGCGAACAGCCATCGCGAAAGCGGCGAGCTTGGGTGCGGCCGAGATCATCAGCGTCACCGCAGTGGGCGCGCCCTGATAGACGTCGGGCACCCACATGTGGAAGGGCACCACGCCCAGCTTGAAGCAGATGCCGGCCACCAGGAAGACGAGACCGAAGGTGAGCACGGTCTGGTTCGCGGCCTGGTTGTAGATCGACTGGGCCACTGCGGAGAATTCCAGCGAACCAGTAGCGCCATAGACCATCGACATGCCATACAGCAGCAGCCCCGAGGCCAGCGCACCGAGCACGAAGTACTTCATTGCAGCTTCGGTCGAGCGCGCGGAATCGCGGTCGAAGGCGACCATGGTGTACAGCGCCAGCGACATCATTTCCAGGCCGATGTACATCGGCAGCATATGGTTGGCCGTGACCATCACCATCATGCCCAAGGTCATCAACAGCGCCAGCAGGTAATACTCGGGCTTGTCGATCTTGCGGTCGGCGAGGTAGCCCCGGCCATACAGCAACGCGATGGCGGTGGCGAAATAGATCATCAGCTTCAGGAAGCTGCCCATCAGGTCGCTGATGAACAGGCCGCTGAAGGTGTAAACCGGCTCGCCTTGCATCGTGTAGATGGTAATGAAGGCAGCGACGATCAGCGTCGCCTGCGTTGCGTAGTAAGCCAACGTGCGCGCGATGCTGCGGGCGAAGGTACTCGCCAGCATGATCACCAGGGCCATCACGGCGACGAAAATCTCTGCCGCGGCGGGGTAGAAGTCGGGGACGACAAAGTTCATCTTCTGACCAGTCCGTTAAGTGTCTCTAAAGGTGCCTCGAGCCTGACGGCACTCAGAGCTTGCTCACGGCAACATGCCGCAGGAGTTCGTTGACCGAAGCGTGCATCACTTCGGTGAAGGGATAGGGATACAGACCCATCGCAAGCACGCAGAACGCAAGGATGGCGAGGAAAGCAAACTCACGGCCGCTGATATCCTCGAGTTCCGCCACGTGCTTGTTCGCCACTTTGCCGAACACCACACGCTTGTACATCCACAGCGAATAGGCTGCGCCGACGATCAGCGTGGTCGCGGCGACGAAGCCGATCCAGAAGTTGTACTGCACCGCGCCCAGCACGACCATGAACTCGCCGACAAACCCCGAGGTTGCAGGCAGGCCGGAGTTGGCCATCGTGAAGAGCATGAAGAAGGCCGCGAACTTCGGCATGGTGTGCACCACACCGCCGTAATCGGCAATCTGGCGCGAATGCAGGCGATCGTACAGCACACCGATACACAGGAACATCGCACCGGAAACGAAGCCGTGCGAAATCATCTGAACCAGTGCGCCTTCCACACCCATCTGATTGAAGATGAAGAAGCCCAGAGTGACGAAACCCATGTGCGAAATCGACGAATAGGCGACCAGCTTCTTCATGTCGGCCTGCACCAGGGCGACGAAGCCGATGTAGACCACCGCGATCAGCGACAACGTGATGACCAGCCAGGCAAGCTCCTGAGCCGCATCCGGCACGATCGGCAGCGAGAAGCGCAGGAAACCGTAGGCACCGAGCTTCAGCGCGATCGCGGCCAGCACCACCGAGCCGCCGGTAGGCGCTTCGACGTGGGCGTCCGGCAGCCAGGTATGCACCGGCCACATCGGCACCTTGACACCGAAGGCGATCAGGAAGGCCAGGAAGATCAGGATCTGCGGCTCCATCGGCAGCGGCAGCTGGTGCCAGTCGAGGATGCTGAAGCTGCCGCCCGACTGCATGAACAGGTACAGCAGCGCGATCAGCATCAGCAGCGAGCCAAGCAGCGTGTAGAGGAAGAACTTGATCGCGGCATAGACGCGGTTCGGGCCGCCCCAGACACCGATGATCAGGTACAGCGGAATCAGCGAGGCCTCGAAGAACACGTAGAACAGCACGCCGTCCAGTGCCGAGAAGATGCCGTTCATCAGGCCCGACATGATCAGGAAGGCCGCCATGTACTGCGCCACACGATCCTCGATCACCTTCCAGCCCGCCAGCACGACCATGATGGTGATGAAGGCGTTGAGGATGACGAACCACACCGAGATGCCATCGACACCCAGGTTGTAGTTGATGTTGAAGCGCGGCACCCACGAAGTCAGTTCGACGAACTGCATCGCACTGGTCGTCGTGTCGAAGCCGGTATAGAGCGGAAGGGTGACGACGAAACCCACCACGGCAACCGCCAAGGCGAGCATCCGTGCCAGCGGGGCATTGCGATCGGAGCCGGTCGCGAGCACCAGCAGGCCGCCGAGAATCGGCACCCAGATCGCCAGACTGAGGAGAGGAATGTCCGTCATCGTTGCTTTCCGTTCAGTGCGCCGCGAACGGCGCGTTCCATCTTGTTATGTGTAGTTCCTGATCGCCCAGCCCCGCTTACCCGCGGTTGAACCAGAAGGTAAGCAGGATGAACACGCCGATGATCATGACGAAGGCGTACTGGTACAGGTGGCCGGTCTGGAACAGGCGAGACATCTGCGCCACCCAGCCCACCAGCCTGGCCGTGCCATTCACGGCGACACCGTCGATCAGCGCCTGATCACCCACTTTCCACAAGCCCTTGCCGAGCGCACGGGCGCCACCGGCGAAGAAGATCTCGTTGAAGCGATCGAAGAAGTACTTGTTCTCCAGCAGGCTGTGGATAGGCTTGAAGATGCGCTGGATCGCGGCCGGAATGTCCGGCCTCACCATGTAGAAGAACCAGGCCACTGCGACACCGCCCATCGCCAGCCAGAACGGCGCAGTCTGCAGGCCGTGCAGGGCCATCGCCAGCGGGCCGTGGAAGCTCGCCTCGAGTTCCTTCAGGCCGACGTGGTTGTCACCGACGAAGATGACGCCCTTGAACCATTCGCCGAACAGCATCGGCTCGATGGTGAAGAAACCGATCAGCACGGAAGGAATCGCCAGCAGCACCAGCGGCACCGTCACCACCCAAGGCGACTCGTGCGGCTTCTGCCCCGGCGCGAGGCCGTGGTGATGATGGTCGTCATGGCCGTGGTCGTCGTCGCCATGTGCTTCCGCATGATGGTCGTCATGCCCGTGGTGGTCATCATGTGCGTGATGAGCCTGGCCGAAGCGCTCCTTGCCGTGGAACACCAGGAAGTACATGCGGAAGGAGTAGAACGCGGTCACGAACACGCCCAGCATGACGCAGAACAGCGCGTAGCCGGCGCCCGGGATGGTCGAGGCATGCACTGCCTCGATGATCGAGTCCTTGGAGAAGAAACCCGAGAACAGGGGGAAGCCGATCAGCGCCAGCGAACCCAGCAGCGAGGTGAACCAGGTGATTGGCATGTACTTCCACAGACCGCCCATGTTGCGCATGTCCTGATCGTGGTGCATGCCGATGATCACCGAGCCGGCGCCGAGGAACAGCAGGGCCTTGAAGAAGGCGTGCGTCATGAGGTGGAAAACGGCTGCCGAGTAGGCCGACACGCCGAGCGCCACCGTCATGTAGCCGAGTTGGGACAGCGTCGAGTAGGCGACGACACGCTTGATGTCGTTCTGGACGATGCCGAGGAAGCCCATGAACAGCGCGGTCGTGGCGCCAATCACCAGCACGAAGGACAGCGCGGTGTCGGACAGCTCGAACAGCGGCGACATGCGCGCCACCATGAAGATGCCGGCGGTCACCATGGTCGCGGCGTGGATCAGCGCCGAGATCGGGGTCGGGCCTTCCATCGAATCGGGCAGCCAGACGTGCAGCGGAACCTGGGCGGACTTGCCCATCGCGCCGATGAACAGACAGATGCAGATCGCGGTGATCAGCGGCCAGCCGGTGACGGCCATCTCCTGCGAGGCCAGGCTGTCTGCCTGGGCAAACACTTCGGCATAGTTCAAGGTACCGGTGTAGGCAGCCACAAGGCCGATGCCGAGCAGGAAGCCGAAGTCGCCGACACGGTTGACCAGGAAGGCCTTCATGTTGGCGTAGATCGCAGTCGGACGCTCATACCAGAAGCCGATCAGCAGATACGAGACGAGGCCCACCGCTTCCCAGCCGAAGAACAGCTGCATGAAGTTGTTGGACATCACCAGCATCAGCATCGAGAAGGTGAACAGCGAGATGTAGCTGAAGAAGCGCTGGTAACCGGGGTCTTCCGCCATGTAACCGATGGTGTAGATGTGCACCATCAGCGACACGAAGGTCACTACCAGCATCATCATCACGGTCAGCGAGTCGATCAGGAAGCCGACTTCGAAGGTGATCCCGCCCGCCACCATCCAGGTGTAGATCGTGCCGTTGAAGGTGTTGCCCGCCTGCACGTCCTGGTAGATGTACACCGAGGCGGCCAGCGCGATCGCCACACCGAGAATGGTGACGACGTGTGCGCCGGTGCGTCCGATCGCCTTGCCGAACAGTCCGGCCAGAATCGCGCCGGCGAGCGGCGCCAGCGGCACGAGGAGATAGAGAGTCTGCATGTCCGTCATCGTGACGCTTCCTTAACCCTTGAGGCTGTCCAGATCATCCACGTGGATCGTGCGCATGTTGCGGAACATGACGATCAGGATCGCGAGGCCGATCGCGGATTCCGCCGCGGCGACCGTGAGGATGAAGAAAACGAAAACCTGGCCGGCGATGTCGCCCAGATAGTGCGAAAAGGCGATGAAGTTCATGTTCACCGCAAGCAGCATCAGTTCGATGGCCATCAGCAGCACGATCAGGTTCTTCCGGTTCAGGAAGATCCCGACAACGCTGATCGCGAACAAGATCGCGCCCAGGATGAGGTAGTGGGAAAGCGAAAGCATCTGTGGTGACTCCCTGATCGCACCGGTGCGTCACCGGTGCGTTTCTATGTTCGCGTGCTGTTTCAGTCTTCTTTCTCGGCCTGCATCTTGACCAGCTCCACGCGGCCTTCGCGCTTGACCGCCACCTGCTCGGAGGCCTGCATGCCCTTGACGCCCTTGCGCTTGCGCAAGGTCAGCGTGACTGCGGCGACCATCGCCACCAGCAGCACCAGCGAAGCCAGCTCGAACGGATAGACGTAGTCGGTGTAGAGCACGCGGCCGAGTTCGCGGGTATTGCTGTAGCCCTCACCCACCGGCGGCGGCGCGGGCATCGCTTCGAGCCCGAAGTAGGAGCCGCCGAGCACCATCACCATCTCGACCAGCATCAGGATGCCGACCAGAGCGCCAACGGGCAGATAGCTCCAGAACCCCTCGCGGATACGGTCCAGATTGATGTCCAGCATCATCACGACGAACAGGAACAGCACCATCACCGCGCCGACGTAAACCATCACCAGCGTGATGGCGAGAAATTCCGCCTGCAGCAACAGCCAAATGCCGCCCGCGTTGAAAAAAGTCAGCACCAGGAACAAGGCGGCATGCACCGGGTTCCGGGCGGTGATCACCCTCAACGCCGCAAAAACCATGATCACGGCGAGAAAGTAGAAGACGAAGGTCTTGAATTCCATGTTCTTGACTCATGGCGCGCAGGGCGCCTTCCGTTAGCGGTATTTGGCGTCCTGCTCGCGGTCGGCCGCGATCTGCGCTTCGTAGCGATCTCCCACTGCCAGCAGCATCTGCTTGGTGTAATAGAGATCGCCCCGCTGTTCGCCGTGATACTCGAACACGCGCGTCTCGACGATGGCATCGACGGGACAGGCTTCCTCGCAGAAACCGCAGAAGATGCACTTCGTCAGATCGATGTCGTAGCGGCTGGTACGGCGGGAGCCGTCGTCACGCTGATCGGATTCGATCGTGATCGCCATCGCCGGGCAGATCGCTTCGCACAGCTTGCACGCGATGCAGCGCTCCTCACCGTTGGGATAGCGGCGCAGGGCGTGCAGACCGCGGAAGCGGTTGCTCTGAGGCGTCTTTTCCTCGGGGAACTGGACGGTGATCTTGCGCTGGAAGAAATGCCGCCCTGTCAGGGCCATGCCCTTGACCAATTCCTTCAGGAACAGACTGCCGATGTAATCCTTGGCACCCATGGTCTTCTCAACTCCAGATCGACAGCGGCGACATCATCCACACCGCCACCACAAACACCCACACGAGGGTCACAGGGATGAACACCTTCCAGCCCAGGCGCATGATCTGGTCATAGCGGAAACGGGGGAAAGTCGCACGTGCCCACAGGAAGATGAACAGAATCGCAGCGGTCTTGAGCGCCAGCCAATGGAAGCCGTCCGCCAGGAAACCCACCGGCGACAGCCAGCCTCCCAGGAACAGGACCGAGGTCAGGATCGAGACCAGGATCATGTTGGCGTATTCCGCCAGGAAGAACAGCGCAAAAGCCATGCCCGAATATTCGACCATGTGGCCCGCCACCACCTCGGCCTCGCCTTCGACGACGTCGAACGGCGCGCGGTTGGTTTCGGCGATGCCGGAGATCAGATAGACGACGAACATCGGCAGCAGCGGCAGCCAGTTCCAGGACAGGAAACCCAGGCCCATGTCGGCAAACGTACCGTTCGCCTGCGAGGTGACGATGTCGCTCAGATTCAGGCTGGCCGAGATCAACAACACACAGATCAGGGCAAAGCCCATCGAGACCTCATAGGACACCATCTGCGCAGCAGCTCGCATCGAACCGAGGAAGGGATACTTGGAGTTCGAGGCCCAGCCGGCAACGATCACACCATAGACTTCCAGCGAAGTGATCGCGAGCAGGAACAGCAGGCCGGCATTGACGTTGGCCAGCACCAGACCGTCGTCGAACGGAACCACTGCCCAGGCCGCCAGCGACGGTGCGATGGCGAGAATCGGCCCGAGGATGAAGAGCCCCTTGCTGGAACCACTCGGAACGATGATTTCCTTCAGCAGCAGCTTGACGCCGTCGGCGATCGGCTGGAGCAGCCCCTTCGGGCCAACCCGATTCGGACCGATACGGACCTGCATGAAGCCGATGACCTTGCGTTCGGCCAGCGTCAGATAGGCCACGCAGATCATCAGCGGCGCGATGATTGCGACGATCTTGGCCAGCGTCCACACTGCGGGCCAGGCAGAGCCGAAGAACTCGGCGACGGGTTGCAGCATCGATTCCATCAGGCACGCTCCAAGCTCAATTCACCGCTCATCGCCCCGAGCGTTGCGGTCGATATGTGCGCAGCCGCAATCCTCACGCAATTGGCGGCAAGTGCCGGATCGGCCTGCACAACCAGTTCTGCCGACGCGGAGCCCTGGGTCACGCGGACACGCTCGCCTTCGGCGATGCCCAGCGCTGCGAGCGTCACGGGTGCGACGCGCGCCGCCGGCGCCTTCGCATCGCGGGTCTTCTGCAGCGCGCCGGCACGGCGCACGATCGGATCGGCAAAATGGATCGGCACGTCGGTGACGCGCTCCAGCACTCCGCCCGAGGCTTCCGACGAGTTGACGACGACTCCTTCGATACCGTTGCCGAGCTTCGACGCCACGCCGTCACCCAGCGCTTCGGCGCGCACGGCTTCGGAATCGGCTTGCGAGAAACCATCGAGCGACAGCAGGTTGCCCAACACGCGCAGCACCTTCCAGGCCGGCCGCGTCTCGCCCTGCGGAGGGGCGACGGCATTGAAGCTCTGTGCCCGCCCTTCGCAATTGACGTAGGTACCGGAAGTTTCGGTGAAGGGCGCGACCGGCAGCATCACGTCGGCGACGCCACGCAGCGACTCGGAATCGAAGGCGCTCAGGGCGACGACCAACTGGGCCGAACCCAACGCGGCAGCGGCCGCCGAAGGATCGGCAAAATCGAAGGCCGGTTCGGCTCCAAGCACGACATAGGCCTTGCGCGCCTGTCCGATCATGGCCACAGCGTTGAGGCCGCCGTTTGCCGGCACGGCACCAGCGAGATAACCGCCAACGCTATTGGCCGCCTCGCCGATGAAACCGAAGACACCACCGGTTAGATGAGCGATTTCCTGCGCGAGCATCTGCAGTTCGCTGGCACGAGCGTGCTGCACGGCCAGGTTGCCGAGCCAGACCGCAGCCTTGCGACCAGAAGCCAGGCTCTTGGCGATCGTGCGCGCCTCGTCCGAAACCTGCTCGGGCAGCTTGCCGCGCAGCGCCACCGACACTTCACCGCCCTTCTCTTCGGCCAGCGCCACGACCACCTGGGCCAGCACCGATACCATGGCCGACGGGGCAACCAGGGCACGATTCCTCACCGGCAGCAGCCACTCTTCGGCATTCGGGCCGAGCGCGTTCACCTGCAGGCCTTTCTTCGCTGCCTGGCGGACACGCTGCGCCAGCAGCGGTGCATCCTTGCGCAGGAAGCTGCCGACCACCAGCAGGCGGTCCAGCTCCTTGACGCCGGCGATCGGCATGCCGAGCCAGGGGGCGCCGCTACGCTTGCCGTCGGCACGGAAGTCCGACTGGCGCAAGCGGAAATCGACGTTGTCCGAACCCAGACCGCGCACCAGCTTCTGCAGCAGATACAGTTCTTCGATCGTGGCGTGCGGCGAACCCAACGCGCCGATCGAAGCCGGACCGTGGTCCTTGGCGATGCCGCGCAGGCCATTGGCGACGAACTCGAGCGCCGCCTGCCAGTCGACCCGCTTCCACTCGCCGCCCTGCTTGATCATCGGCACGGTCAGGCGTTCGTCGCTGTTGAGGGCCTCGTAGGAGAAGCGGTCCTTGTCGGACAGCCAGCACTCGTTGATCTCTTCGTTTTCCAGCGGCAGCACGCGCTTGACCACGTCGTGCTTGGTCTGAACGATGAGGTTCGAGCCAAGCGAATCGTGCGGGCTCACCGATTTGCGCCGCGACAGCTCCCAGGTACGCGCGGCGAAGCGGAAGGGCTTCGAGGTCAGCGCGCCCACCGGGCAGAGGTCGATGATGTTGCCCGACAGCTCCGAGTCGATGGTCTTCTCGATGAAGGGCATGATCTCGGCGTGCTCACCGCGGAAGGCCTGACCGAGCTCCATCTCGCCGGCGATCTCGGCGGTGAAGCGGACACAGCGCGTGCAGTTGATGCAGCGCGTCATGTCGGTCGACACCAGCGAGCCGAGGTTCTTGTTGAAGACGACGCGCTTTTCTTCCTGGTAGCGCGAAGCCGACGAGCCATAACCCACCGCCAGATCCTGCAGTTGGCATTCGCCGCCCTGGTCGCAGATCGGGCAGTCGAGCGGATGGTTGATCAGCAGGAACTCCATGACGCCCTTCTGGGCCTTCACGGCGACTTCCGAGTGCGTCCACACCTTCATGCCGTTGGTCACCGGCGTCGCACAGGCCGGCAGCGGCTTGGGCGCCTTTTCCACCTGCACCAGGCACATCCGGCAATTGGCCGCGATCGACAGTTTCTTGTGATAGCAGAAGTGCGGAATATAGGCGCCGGCGGCTGCGGCAGCATCCATCACGGTGCTGCCGTCGTCGACCTGGACCTGCTTGCCGTCGATTTCGATCTCTAGCATGACGGGCTCACGTAGATTTGGCTGCCAGCGTACTGCACTTCAGGCGATACGAGGCATTTCTTGTTTTCGATGTGGTACTCGAACTCGGCGCCGAAGTGCTTGACGAAGCTCTGCACCGGCATGGAGGCGGCATCGCCCAGGGCACAGATCGTGCGGCCCATGATGTTCGTCGTGACCGAGTTCAGCAGTTCGAGGTCGTCGGCGCGGCCCAAGCCGTGCTCAATGCGATGGACGACGCGGTACAGCCAGCCCGTGCCTTCGCGGCACGGCGTGCATTGACCGCAGGATTCCTCGAAGTAGAAATAGGACAGGCGTTCGAGCGCCTTCACCATGCAGGTCGTCTCGTCCATGACGATGACCGCGCCGGACCCGAGCATCGACCCCGCCTTGGAGATCGAATCGTAGTCCATCGTGCAGTCCATCATGATGTTGCCGGGCACCACCGGCGACGATGAACCGCCCGGAATCACCGCCTTCAGCTTGCGGCCGCCGCGCATGCCGCCGGCCATTTCCAGCAGCTCGGAGAACGGCGTGCCGAGCGGGATCTCGTAGTTGCCCGGGCGATTGACGTGGCCCGAGATCGAGAACAGCTTCATGCCGCCATTGTTGGGCTTGCCGAGGTTCAGGAAGGCCTCGCCGCCCATGTTCATGATGAACGGCACCGAGGCAAAGGTCTCGGTGTTGTTGATCGTGGTCGGCTTGCCGTAGAGGCCGTAGCTCGCCGGGAACGGCGGCTTGAAGCGCGGCTGGCCCTTCTTGCCTTCGATCGACTCCAGCAGCGCGGTTTCCTCGCCGCAGATGTAGGCGCCATAGCCATGATGGGCGAACAGCTCGAAGGAGAAATCCGAGCCGAGGATGTTCTGCCCGAGCAGGCCGGCAGCCCGTGCTTCGGCCAGCGCCTCTTCGAAGCGCGAATACACCTCGAAGATCTCGCCGTGGATGTAGTTGTAGCCGCGGGCAGCCCCCATCGCGTAGGCCGCGATGATCATGCCTTCGATGACGCTGTGCGGGTTGTAGCGCAGGATGTCGCGATCCTTGAACGTCCCCGGCTCGCCTTCGTCCGAGTTGCAGGCGAGGTACTTGTCGCCCGGGAACGCACGGGGCATGAAGCTCCACTTGAGACCGGTGGGGAAGCCCGCACCACCGCGGCCGCGCAGCACCGATGTCTTCAACTCGGCAATGATGGCGTCCTGAGGCGTCTTGTCGGCGAGAATCTTCTTCAGCGCGGAGTATCCCCCGCGCACGACATAGTCCTGGAGCCGCCAGGTGCGGTCGCCGTCACAGCCGGCGAGGATCATTCCTTGCGTGCTCATTTCTTGTCCAGGTCCGCCAGCATCTGGTCGATCTTTTCCGTAGTCATCCAGCTGCACATCTGGTGATTGTTCACCAGCAGTACAGGCGCATCACCACAGGCACCCATGCATTCGCCTTCCTTCAGCGTGAACTTGCCGTCGGGCGTGGTTTCATTGAAATCGATTCCCAGCTTCTGCTTGACGTACTCGGCGGCATGGACGCCGCCTGACAAGGCACAGGGCAGGTTCGTGCACACCGTGATCTTGTGGCGCCCCACCGGCTCCAGATCGTACATGTTGTAGAAGCTCGCCACCTCATAGGCCGCAATCGGCGGCATCTCGAGATAGCGGGCAACGAACTCGATGAGTTCCTTCGGCAACCACCCTTTCTCGACCTGCGCAATGCGCAGCGCCGCCATCACAGCGGACTGCTTCTGGTCTGGTGGATACTTGGCGATCTCTCGATCGATCTGTTGCAAGGATTCCTGGCTCAGCATTTCGTTTTGATCTTCCGGATAGCCTGCCGACTCTTGTTAGCCGATGTCACGCCGATAATCACGCCATAGCGCGTAAAGTGATCCGACCTCAGCGGTCGATCTCGCCAAACACGACATCCATCGTACCGATGATGGCGACGACGTCCGCGATCATGTGCCCGCGGGTCATGTCGTCCATCGCGGCGAGGTGCGCGAAGCCCGGCGCCCGCAGCTTGAGGCGATACGGCTTGTTCGCACCGTCCGAAACCGCATACACGCCAAACTCGCCCTTCGGATGCTCGACCGCGGCATAGACCTCGCCCTTGGGCACATGAATGCCTTCGGTGAACAACTTGAAGTGGTGGATCAGCTCTTCCATGTTGGACTTCATGTCCTCGCGGGAAGGCGGCGCCACCTTGTGGTTGTCCGTGATGACCGGACCGGGATTCTTGCGCAGCCAATCCACGCACTGCTTGACGATGCGGTTCGACTGGCGCATTTCCTCCATCCGGCACAGATAGCGATCGTAGCAGTCGCCGTTCTTGCCGATGGGCACGTCGAAATCCATGCGGTCATAGACTTCATAGGGCTGCTTCTTGCGCAGATCCCAGGCGATGCCGGAACCACGCAGCATCGGGCCGGTGAAGCCCCAGGCGAGCGCCTGTTCCGGCGAGACCACGCCGATCCCCACGGTACGCTGCTTCCAGATCCGGTTGTCGGTCAGCAGGGTCTCGTACTCGTCGCAATAGGTCGGGAAGCGGTTGGTGAAGTCCTCGATGAAGTCGAGCATCGAGCCGTCGCGTGAAGCATTGAGCTCGCGCACCGTCTTCTCGTTGCGGAACTTGTTGACCTCGTACTTCGGCATCCGGTCGGGCAGGTCACGATAGACGCCACCCGGCCGGTAGTAGGCCGCGTGCATCCGCGCGCCGGACACCGCCTCATAGACGTCCATCAGGTCTTCGCGCTCGCGGAAGGTGTAGAGCACCATCGTCATCGCACCGATGTCGAGCGCGTGGGTGCCGATGTTGAGCAGGTGGTTCAGGATGCGCGTGATCTCGTCGAACATCACGCGGATGTACTGCGCCCGCTCCGGCACCTGAACGCCGAGCAGGCGTTCGATGGCCATACAGTAGGCGTGCTCGTTGCACATCATCGACACGTAGTCGAGACGGTCCATGTAGGGCACCGACTGCACCCAGGTCCGCGTCTCGGCAAGCTTCTCGGTACCGCGGTGCAGCAGGCCGATATGCGGATCGGCACGTTCGACGACTTCACCGTCGAGCTCGAGCACCAGACGCAGCACGCCGTGAGCCGACGGGTGCTGCGGCCCGAAGTTGATCGTGTAGTTGCGGATTTCAGCCATGGCCGACGTCCCCGTAGTTCTCTTCGCGCACGATGCGCGGTATGTTCTCGCGCGGCTCGATGGTGACCGGCTGATAGACGACCCGACCCTGCTCCGGGTCGTAGCGCATTTCGACATAGCCCGAAATCGGGAAATCCTTGCGGAACGGATGTCCGACGAAACCGTAGTCGGTCAGGATGCGGCGCAGATCGGGGTGGCCGGCATACATGATGCCGTACAGGTCGAAGGACTCACGCTCGAACCAGTTGGCGCTCTGCCAGATTTCGACGACCGAATCCAGCACCGGAAACGCGTCGTCATCGGCAAATGCACGCAGGCGCAAGCGCCAGTTGTGGCGAATCGAAGTCAGATGCGCCGACGATGCGAAGCGCTTTCCAGCCCAAGGGGTATTGCCATAGGTGGAGTAGTCGAGACCGGAGATGTCGATCAGCTGCTCGAAATGCAGATCTTCATGATCGCGGAGCATCCGGGCCACGTTCAGATAATCGGCGGCAGCGACCTCGATCGTCACTTCCCCGCAATCGACAACCAGAGACTGCAGCGTTTCACCGAATACGTCGCGCAGCTTCTGGCTCAGGCGTTCAAGCTTGGCACTCATGTCTGGGGCACCTGTCAACGCGCGATCGTGCTAGTGCGCTTGATCTTGTTCTGAAGCTGAAGAATGCCGTAGAGCAAGGCCTCGGCCGTGGGCGGACAGCCCGGCACATAGACATCGACCGGCACGATGCGGTCGCAGCCACGCACGACCGAATAGGAATAGTGGTAGTACCCGCCACCGTTGGCACAGGAACCCATCGAAATGACCCAGCGCGGCTCGGCCATCTGGTCATACACCTTGCGCAGCGCGGGCGCCATCTTGTTGCACAAGGTACCGGCCACGATCATCAGATCGGACTGACGGGGACTGGGCCGGAACACCACGCCGAAACGGTCGAGATCATACCGGGCACAGCCGGCATGAATCATCTCGACCGCACAGCAGGCCAGACCGAAAGTCATCGGCCACAGCGAGCCGGTACGCGTCCAGTTGATGACCGCGTCGAGCGAAGTCGTGACGAAACCTTCGCGGAAGACACCCTCAATGCTCATGCCTTACTCCCAGTCGAGCGCACCGTTCTTCCACTCGACGATGTATCCGATAACCAGAATCGCAAGAAAGACCATCACCGAACCGAACACGAACCAGACGTGCTCACCTGCGGCGATGAACTCCTGGAAAACCGTCGCCCACGGAAACAGGAAGGCGATTTCCAGATCGAACAGAATGAAGAGAATGGCGATCAGATAATAACGAACGTCGAACTTCATGCGGGCGTCTTCAAACGCCTCGAAGCCGCATTCGTAAGGAGAGAGCTTTTCACCGTCAGGGCGATAGGGAGCAACGATACGCCCGAGAAGCACAGGAGCAACACCGAAACCCAGACCCACGAGCATGAACATCAGAACAGGAAAGTAATTTTCCAGCATGTTCAAAACCCCCTAGCAAATTCGACAGCAGGAGCGCTGTCATTATTGTTTTGGCTGCTCTGCGTAGGAACGCCCGCAATAGCGGGCGCTCTCCGTAATCATGGTGCCGACGATGAGACTCGAACTCATACGGCTTTCGCCACTACCCCCTCAAGATAGCGTGTTTACCAATTTCACCACGTCGGCGCTTCGTTTCAAAGCCAAGCGATTATACGTTTTTTTACGCAGCGAGCAAACAACCGGATACGTATTTATTTGGGGATGGCTTGCGCAGCGGAGTCGTCGGCCGGCGCCGACGGCACAGCAGGAACGCCATCCTGGGGCGACGGCACCTGCACACCCTCCATGATGCTCGAAGGCGCCGCGGGCTTGTCGTTGGCGAGATAGCTCAGCCCCAGACTGGTCAGAAAGAAGACCGCTGCCAGCACCGCCGTCGTGCGGCTGAGAAAGTTCGCCGAGCCGGACGAGCCGAACAGGCTGCCAGACGCACCGCTTCCGAATGCAGCCCCCATGTCAGCCCCTTTCCCATGCTGCACCAGAACCAGACCGATCACACCGAGGCCGACCAGAACATGGACAGTCAGCACGAGAGAAAAAAGATAGTCACCCATCACAAACCCTAAAAGAACTTCGTTGAAAACTCAGACCCCTGCCGCCCGGCAGATGGCCATGAAGTCACCGGCGACCAGAGATGCCCCGCCGATCAAGCCGCCATCCACGTTCGGCATGGCAAAGAGCTCCATCGCGTTGTCCGGCTTCACACTGCCACCGTACAAGATCCTGACTCCAGTCGCATCGACACCCTGCTCCACCAGCCAGGCCCGGATCGCGGCATGGACTTCTTCGGCCTGCTCCGCCGTCGCCGAGCGCCCGCTCCCGATCGCCCAGACCGGCTCGTAGGCCAACACCGACCGGCTCAAACCTTCCTTGCCCAGCACTTCTACCACCGCCGCAAGCTGCCGGGTGATCACGGCCAGCGCCTCACCGGCCTCACGCTCATCCAGGGTTTCACCCACACAGACGATCGGCACGAGTCCGCCCGACAGAGCCGCGCACGCCTTGCGCGCCACAGTCGCATCATCCTCGCCGAACAACGCCCGCCGTTCGGAGTGCCCCACGATCACGTAGCGACAGCCGAAATCCGCGAGCATCGCGGCGCTGACCTCGCCGGTATAGGCACCAGCAGCAAACTCGCTGACATCCTGCGCACCAAGCTCGAAACCCGGCGGGCGCCGCTGCAGCTGGGCCAGATAGGGATGGGGAACACACAGCGCGACATCCACTCCGGACACAGGGCGAAGTGCCGCAAGCAGAGCTTCGTTGGCAGCGAGGCCGCCGTTCATCTTCCAATTGCCTGCGACGAGTTTCTTGATCATTGTGCGGACTTTCTGACGCAGAAAGCTAAACCGCAGGATTATATGGCCCGGACGGCCTGCCGGCAAATCCGTGCAAACGCCCTGCTCCACCAAGCGCGTCACCCGTACCATGTGGAAAGACTGGAGAACAGATCGACGCTATGCTTGAAGCGACGCTCGCCAGGATGCATGGCAAAGTGTGGTGCGGCAAGAACAGGGTCGCCCCAGGCACGAACCAATCCGTCCCGGGCTTGCCGAACCTGAGTCACTCACCATCACAGGAGCACCGCCATGGAAAAGCCAGTGCACGTCCTGAAGGATTTGTTCGCCCAGCTCGGGCTGCCGAACTCGGCCGTCGAGGTCGAAGCCTTCATTGCCGCACATGCACCGCTCGCCGACGAGGTGAAGCTGCCCGATGCACCATTCTGGACGACAGGCCAGGCAGCGTTTCTCCAGGAGCAGCTTGCAAACGATGCCGATTGGGCCGAACTCGTCGACCAGCTCAACGCGGCATTACGTAATACCAACGCCGCATGAACAAAGGCCGGCAACACGTGCCGGCCTTTGTCAGGATGCAGAAAGGGCGGCCCGCGCAGGGCAGCCCGAACCACCCGTTTCCGTTCAGCCGAAGCGACCGGTAATGTAGTCCTCCGTTTCCTTCTTCTTCGGCTTCACGAACAACTCATCGGTGACGCCGAACTCGACCATCTCGCCAAGATACATGTAGGCGGTGTAATCCGAGATCCGCGCCGCCTGCTGCATGTTGTGGGTGACGATGATGATGGTGAACTCGCTCTTCAGTTCATCGACCAGTTCCTCGATGCGTGCGGTCGAGATCGGATCGAGGGCCGAAGTCGGCTCGTCGAGCAGGATGACTTCGGGCTTCACCGCAATGCCGCGGGCGATGCACAGTCGCTGCTGCTGGCCGCCCGACAGACTCATGCCGCTCTGGTGGAGCTTGTCCTTGACCTCGTCCCACAGCGCCGCCTTGCGCAACGCCCATTCAACCCGATCGTCCATGTCCTTCGACGACAGGCTTTCGTGCAACTTCACGCCGAAGGCGATGTTGTCGTAGATCGACATCGGAAACGGTGTCGGCTTCTGGAACACCATGCCGACCTTGGCGCGCAGCACGCTGAGGTCGATGTCCGAACCGAGCAGATTGCGGCCGTCCAGCAGCAGTTGGCCTTCGGCACGCTGTTCGGGGTAGAGGTCGTACATGCGGTTGATCGTGCGCAGCAGCGTCGATTTACCGCAGCCCGAGGGCCCGATGAAGGCGGTGCACTTGTGGCGCGCCATCTTGAAGTTGATGTTCTTCAGCGCATGGAACTTGCCGTAGTAGAAGTTGAAGTCCTTGAATTCGATTTGCGCGTCGTTGATTTGCATGTGTTCTTCTCCAGTCGCGGGCCGGCGCTGCCGGCCCCGGATTGCTGGCAATGGATCCTTGTTCGATCCTCAGTTGATCTTCTCGGCCCGCAGGAAGACACGGGCAAGGATGTTGAGCACCAGCACACCCATGGTGATCAGGAAGACGCCTGCCCAGGCCAGGTCCTGCCAGTTCGTGAAGGGGCTCATGGCGAACTTGAAGATGGTGACCGGCAGGTTGGCCATCGGCTCGTTGAGGTTCAGCGTCCAGAACTGGTTGGACAGCGCGGTGAAGAGCAGCGGTGCCGTTTCACCCGCGATCCGCGCCACCGCCAGCAGCACGCCGGTCATCACCCCGGCCCGGGCCGCCCGCAGCGTGACCTTGGAAATCACCACACTCTTGGGCGCGCCCAGGGCGAAAGCCGCTTCGCGCAAGGTGTTGGGGATGAGTTGCAGCATGTTCTCGGTCGTGCGCACGACGACCGGCAACACGATCAGGGCCAGCGCGATCACGCCAGACCAGGCCGAGAACTTGCCCGTCTGCGCCACCACTACCGCATACACGAACAGACCGATGACGATCGACGGTGCCGACAACAGCAGGTCGTTGATGAAGCGGGTGGTCTTGCCCAGCCAGTGATGCTGTCCGTACTCGGCCAGATACACACCGGTCAGGATGCCGATCGGCGTGCCGAGCAGCGTTGCCAGCGTCACCAGGATCAGGCTGCCGACGATCGCGTTGAGCAGACCGCCGCTCTCGGCGCCGGGTGGCGGCGTCATCTCGGTGAACAAGGTGACCGACAGGCCGGACAGACCCAGATCGAACACCGTCCAGAGGATCCACGCCAACCAGAACAGGCCGAAGCCCATGGCCGACAGCGACAAGGTCAGGGCCACTTGGTTGGTGAGTTTGCGTCTTGCAAGCAGATTCATGTCGGTCACTCGCTCAGCTCTTGGCGCCCTCGCCCTTGGCGAGTCGCATCAGCAGCAGTTTTGAAACGATCAGCACGACCAGCGTGATCGCAAACAGGATCAGGCCAAGCTCCATCAGCGCTGCGGTATGCAGGCCGGGATCGGCTTCGGCGAACTCGTTCGCCAGCGCCGAGGTGATGCTGTTGCCGGGTTCGAACAAGGACGCGGAATTGAGGAAGTTGGTATTGCCGATGACGAAGGTCACCGCCATCGTTTCGCCCAGCGCACGGCCGAGACCCAGCATCACGCCACCGATCACGCCGGTCTTGGTGTAAGGCAGCACCACGCCCCACATCACTTCCCAGGTCGTGCAGCCGACACCGTAGGCAGACTCCTTCAGCATCGGCGGCGTCACTTCGAACACGTCGCGCATGACCGAGGCGATGTAGGGGATGATCATGATCGCCAGAATGATGCCGGCACAGAGCAGGCCGATGCCCAGCGACGCACCGGCAAAGAGCTTGCCGATGATCGGCACCTGCCCGATGGTCGATTGCAGGCCGGGCTGCACATACTGGGCGAAGATCGGCGCAAAGATCAGCAGGCCCCACATGCCATAGACGATACTGGGGATGGCCGCGAGCAGTTCGATTGCGGTACCGAGCGGACGGCGCAGCCAGGCCGGCGAAAGCTCGGTCAGGAACAGCGCGATGCCGAAGCTGACCGGCACCGCGATCAGCAAGGCGATCGCCGAGGTGACCAGCGTGCCGTAGATCGGAATCAGCGCGCCGAAATCCTCCATCGGCGGATTCCAGGCATCGGAGAACAGGAAGCCGATGCCGAAGGCCTGGATGCTCGGCCAGGAAGCATAGATGAGTGCGACGACGATGCCCGCCAGCAGAATCAGCGTCAGCCAGGCGAAGGATTTCGCCATGCCGCTGAACACCTTGTCGCCGGCTCTTCTCGACGCCGAAGACTTGAAGTCGGTCGTTCGCATGGAAACACCCTGAAGGGCGGCGGCCTGGGCGCCGCCGCCCGTGGAAAGGGAAGCGCCAAAGGCCCCATGGGCCTCTGGCGGTTGGCTAGGTTGGACCATGGGGAGGAATCCCGCTTACTTGCCGTAGGGGATCGGCGCGCCGGCGGCATCCTTCATCTCGCCCCAGGAGGCGCGAATCAGGTCGACCGTGGCCTTCGGCAGCGGGATGTACTCGAGCTCGAGCGCCATTTCGCCACCATTGGCATAGGCCCAGTCGAAGAATTTCAGCGTTTCGGCTGCTTGCGATGACTTGCCCTGCACCTTGTGCATCAGGATGAAGGTCGCGCTGGTGATCGGCCAGGCCTTGGCGCCGGGCTGGTTGGTCAGGATCTCGTAGAAGGCCGACTTGGACCAGTCGGCGCCTTCGGCCGCGGCAGCGAAGCTCTCGTTGCTCGGCTCGACGAACTGACCATTCGCATTCTGCAGAATCGCATGGGGCAGCTTGTTCTGCTTGGCGTAGGCGTACTCGACATAACCGATCGAGCCCGGCAGGCGCTGCACGAAGGCCGACACGCCTTCATTGCCCTTGCCACCCAGGCCGACCGGCCATTGAACTGCGGTACCCTCGCCGATCTTCTCCTTCCACTCGGCGGAGACCTTCGACAGGTAGTTGGTGAACACGAAGGTCGTACCCGAACCGTCGGCGCGACGCACCACGCCGATGTCCTGATCCGGCAGGTTCAGGCCAGGATTCAGCGCAACCAGCGCCGGGTCGTTCCACTTGGTGATCTTGCCCTGGTAGATCTGGGCCAGGACTTCACCGGTCAGCTTCATGTCGCCCGGCTTGATGCCTTGCAGATTCACCACCGGCACGACCGCGCCGATCACCGTGGGGAACTGCTGAAGCCCGCCTTCGGCCAGCTTCTCCGGCGTCAGCGGCATGTCGGAGGCACCGAAATCGACCGTCTTCGCGGTGATCTGGCGAATGCCGCCACCGGAACCGATCGATTGGTAATTCACGCGGTTGCCCGTCGCCTTCTGGTAGGCATCGGCCCACTTGGCGTAGATCGGCGCCGGAAAGGACGCACCCGCTCCGGTGATGTCAGCCGCCTGCGCATTGACGGCGAACAGGATGGCGGAAGAAGCGGCAAGGGCAAACTTGGTGGAGAAACGCATCATCGTTACCTCGGGTTGAAATCCAGGCCCCTAAGGTAACAACGCATTGTTACAGCCGCGTTTCATGTCACCGGACGGAAAAAACCCGTCCGACCATGACTGCGAAAATGACGGTGCCGGGCCATGCCCAGCACCGTCCTGGAATCAGCCGACCGCGTGCTGCACCACATCGGCGATTTCGCGCGCAAGGCGCTCGACGAGCTCGCCGTCACGCCCTTCGACCATCACGCGCAGCAAGGGCTCGGTGCCCGAAGGCCGCAGCAGCACACGGCCACTGTCGCCGAGCGCCTCCTCCGCCCTGGTCTGTGCAGCGGCGATGCCGCTGTCGGCACGCCAGTCGAAACCGGCAGGCAGACGCACATTGATCAGTTTCTGCGGATAGAACACCAAGTCGGCGCAGGCTTCTGCGAGGCTCTTGCCGGTCTGCCTGAGCGCGGCGAGCACCTGCAAGGCAGAAACGATACCGTCGCCAGTACTGTGGCGGTCGAGGCAGATGATGTGGCCCGAGTTCTCGCCGCCCAGCTTCCAGCCACGCTCGTGCAGCAGCTCCAGCACATAGCGGTCGCCCACCTTGGCCCGGGCAAACGGTGCGCCGAGCCGGCCGATCGCATGCTCGAAACCCAGGTTGCTCATCAGGGTGCCGACGACGCCGTCCAGCTTCCCTTCCGCATGGCGGGCAGCGGCAATCACGTAGAGCAGCTTGTCGCCGTCGTAGATTTCGCCACGATGGTCCACCATGATGAGACGGTCCGCGTCGCCATCGAGCGCGATACCCAGATCCGCCCCCTGCGCCAGCACGGCCTGACACAGATGCTCGGGCCGGGTGGCGCCGACGCCGTCGTTGATGTTCAGTCCATTCGGCTCGACCCCGACCGGCAGAATTTCTGCGCCCAGCTCGTGGAAAACCTTCGGTGCAATCTGATAGGCCGCGCCATGGGCGCAGTTGACCGCGATCCGCATGCCGCGAAGGTCCAGCTCATTCGGGAACGTGCTCTTGCAGAACTCGATGTAACGTCCAGCCGAATCGCTGATGCGGCGGGCCCTGCCGAGCCGCTTCGAGTTGACGCAGCCCATCGGCTCGTCGAGGTGAGCCTCGATCTCGGCTTCGAGCGCATCCGGCAGCTTGGTGCCGCCCGCAGAGAAGAACTTGATGCCATTATCGTAGAAAGGGTTGTGCGAGGCCGAAATCACCACCCCAGCCTGCAGGCGCAGCGCGCGCGTCAGATAGGCCACCGCCGGCGTTGGAATCGGCCCCGCGAGCATGACGTCCACCCCGGCGGCAGCAAACCCCGCCTCCAGTGCAGCTTCGAGCATGTAGCCGGAAATCCGCGTGTCCTTGCCGATTAGAACGGCCGGATGCTCGCCCACGGGCAGTTTTTCGCGTGCAACCAGCGTCACACCGGCCGCATAGCCCAGCCGCATCACGAACTCCGGAGTGATCAGTGCATCACCGACCTTTCCCCGCACACCATCGGTACCGAAATACTTGCGCCCCATCATCGCTCCGGCTGTTTGACAAAGCGGTAATTATGGCATCCCTCGTGAATCAGCGCGCGCCAAGGATTGCTCACGTGCCGGCACCTACCGCCCGCCATATCTCGAGCGCATCGCGGGTCGCCGCGACGTCATGCACACGCACGATGCCGGCTCCTCGCTGCACGGCAATCAGGGCCGCGGCGATGCTGGCAGGCATCCGCTCTGCCACTTCGCGCCCGGTCACTGCGCCCAGCATCGATTTGCGCGAAAGCCCGGCCAGTACGGCCAGCCCTTCGGCACCGAAGCGTTCCAGTTCCCGCAGCAAGGCATAGTTGTTCTCGACCCGTTTGCCGAAACCGAATCCCGGATCGAGCACGATCCGCTCGCGTGAGATGCCGGCAGCCTCCAGCACTCTCGTTCGCTCGTCGAGGAATCGCTTCACCTCGGCAACCACGTCCACATAGCGTGGATCCTTCTGCATCGTGCGCGGCTCGCCCAACATGTGCATGACGCACAAACCGGCCTGGCTGCCCGCCACGGCCTCGACCGCCCCTGGGGCACGAAACGCATTGATGTCATTGATCATGTCGGCGCCGGCCTCGATCGCCGCGCGCATCACTGCCGGTTTCAACGTATCGATCGACAGCGGCACATTCCAGCTGCGCGTGCGTTCGATGAAAGCCACCACTCGCGCCTGCTCCTGCGCGTCCGGCACCGGCTCAGCACCCGGGCGCGACGATTCGGCACCGACGTCGAGCATGTCGGCCCCCTGCTCCAGCGCGCGCTCGGCCTGCCGTAAGGCAGCGGACAAATCTCCACTGAGGCCGTCCCCACTGAAGGAGTCGTCCGTAAGGTTGATGATCGCCATGATCCTTGGTGGGGAAAGATCGAGGCGGAAACGCCCGCATTGAAGGATCGGCATGGGGAGGTATCCCAATGAAAACGGGCCGGAAGAACCGGCCCGTCGGATTGAAGGCTGAAAATGTCGGCCGGACTAGGCGGCAGGCGCCGGCGCCGTCGGTGCCGCACCCGGCGCATCGTCGGTCGGTCGGCTGGGCGGCGATGCCAGCGGCTTGGGTGCACGCGGCGGACGACCCGCCATGATGTCGTTCACCTGCTCGGCATCGATCGTTTCCCATTCCAGCAGCGCCTTCGTCATCACCTCGACCTTGTCGCTGTTCTCTTCGAGCAGACGGCGCGCCAGCGCGTACTGCTGGTCGATGATGCGGCGAATCTCGGCATCGACCTTCTGCATCGTGGCTTCGGACACATTGCGATGTGTCGTCACCTGGCGGCCAAGGAAAATCTCGCCTTCTTCCTCACCATACACCATCGGCCCCAGGGTATCGGACATGCCCCATTGGGTGACCATGCGGCGGGCGAGATCGGTCGCCCGGGCAAAGTCGTTGGAGGCGCCGGTCGTCATCTGCTTCATGAAAATCTCTTCGGCAATCCGGCCGCCGAACAGCACGGCGATCGTCTGCAGCAGGCGCTCGCGGTCCTGGCTGTAGCGATCCTCGGTCGGCAGCTGCATCGTCACGCCCAGCGCACGGCCGCGCGGGATGATCGTGACCTTGTGCACCGGATCGGTCTTGTCGAGCAGGCGCGCAACCACCGCGTGACCGGACTCATGGTAAGCCGTGTTGCGGCGCTCCTCTTCGGGCATGACCACCGAGCGGCGCTCGGCGCCCATCATGATCTTGTCCTTGGCGCGCTCGAAGTCGTCCATGTCCACCAGGCGCTTGTTGGCGCGCGCGGCGAACAGGGCCGCTTCGTTGACCAGGTTGGCCAGATCCGCACCGGCGAAGCCCGGCGTTCCGCGAGCCAGCACCTGCGCATCGACGTCGGGAGCGATCGGCACCTTGCGCATGTGGACCTTCAGAATCTGCTCGCGGCCACGGATATCGGGCAGCGCCACGACGACCTGGCGGTCGAAACGGCCCGGGCGCAGCAGCGCCGGGTCCAGCACGTCGGGACGGTTGGTCGCGGCAATCACGATCACGCCGGTCTGGCCTTCGAAACCGTCCATTTCGACCAGCAGCTGGTTCAGCGTCTGCTCGCGCTCGTCATTGCCGCCGCCTAGGCCGGCACCACGCTGGCGGCCGACCGCGTCGATTTCGTCGATGAAGATGATGCAGGGCGCCTGCTTCTTGGCCTGCTCGAACATGTCGCGCACGCGTGCGGCACCGACGCCGACGAACATCTCGACGAAATCCGAACCCGAGATCGAGAAGAAGGGAACCTTGGCTTCGCCCGCGATCGCCTTGGCGAGCAGGGTCTTGCCAGTACCCGGCGAACCGACCATCAGCACACCCTTCGGAATGCGGCCGCCGAGCTTCTGGAACTTGGACGGGTCGCGCAGGAACTCGACCAGTTCAGCAACCTCTTCCTTGGCTTCGTCACAGCCGGCGACGTCGGCAAAGGTGATGTTGTTGGCCGACTCGTCGAGCATGCGCGCCTTGCTCTTGCCGAACGAGAACGCGCCGCCCTTGCCGCCGCCCTGCATCTGGCGCATGAAGAAGATCCATACGCCAATCAGCAGCAGCATCGGGAACCAGGAGACGAAGATGCTCGCGAGGAAGGACTGCTCCTCTTCGGGCTTGGTCGCATTGACCTGCACGCCATATTTCATCAGATCGGACACCATCCAGATGTCCTGCACCCCCGGCGTATAGACGGTGATCATCCGTCCTTCCTGGGTGGTGGCCTTCAGTACGCGGCCATCGATCGTCGCCTTGGTGATGCGCCCCGCTTTCGCCTCTTCCAGAAACTGCGAATACTCCATCGTATTCGGCGTGGCCTGGCGTGTGTTGAACTGGTTGAACACGGTCATCAGCACGACGCCTATGACCATCCAGATCGCGAGGTTTTTGAATAAATTGTTCAACGTTCCGTTCCTCAAAAGCCATTGCGGCCATATACGCAACTGACCGATTCTAGTGCCGAACGTTCCCCCGGGCAAACCAATGGCGACAATTGCAACGTTCAATCACGAATGCACGCGAAGTCAGCGCACCCCCTTCGCCAGCAGATAGACCTCGGCACTGCGGTCGCGCGAAGCCTTGGGCTTGCGCACCTGCACCGTCAAGAATGCAGCTTCCATCTGTTTGCGATAGTCCATGAAGCCTTCGCCCTGAAAGACCTTGACCAGAAATTGCCCGCCCGGCTTCAGGTGTCGCACGGCAAAATCGAGCGCCAGCTCGCATAGATGGATGGAGCGGGCCTGGTCAACTGCCGCTACGCCAGTCAGATTCGGCGCCATGTCCGACAGCACGACATCGACTTTCGCCCCTTCCAGCCGGGCCTCGAGCGCCTCCAGCACAGCGTCCTCGGTGAAGTCACCATGGAGAAAATCCACTCCGGGCACCACCTCCATCGGCAGGATGTCGAGCGCGAACACCCGCCCCTTAGGCCCGCAGCGCTTGACCGCGACCTGGCACCACGAGCCGGGCGTCGAGCCGAGATCGACCACCACCGCGCCCGGCTTCAGCAGATGGTCCCGTTCATCGACCTCCAGCAGCTTGTAGGCCGCGCGAGCGCGATAGCCTTCGGCCTGGGCACGCTGGACGTAGGGATCATTCACGTGGTCGTGCACCCAGGCACGGCTTGTCTTGTTCTTTTTCATCGACTTGGGGTAACGCCCGGAAAGGCGCCCTCATCAGAGTAGGAGTAGAATCGCGGGCCCGAAGCTTCAAGCATCCAGAGATATCCAATGGTCGAACTCACCCCGGCTCAGCGCCGCGACCTGCGCGCCCGAGCCCACCATCTCAACCCCGTCGTCACGATCGCCGGCAACGGACTCGCTCCCGCCGTCATCGCCGAAATCGAGCGCTCGCTACAGGCCCACGAACTCATCAAGGTGAAGGTCCAGGGCGCCGAACGTGAGCAGCGCGACGCGCTGATGAAGGAATTGTGCGAAGCCCTCGATGCAGCGCCGGTTCAGCACATCGGCAACGTTCTCATCGTCTGGCGTGAACGCCGCGAAGAAAAGGCCTCAGCGCCCGTTGCGCAGAAAAACACCGCACGCCCCTCCACGGCAAAATCCGCTGCGGCTTTTGCGGCAGCCGCCCGCCGTGCCGCCCTGGCCAAGGCAAGTGCCGAATCCCGCCGCTCTCCCGCACGCGGTCCATCCAGCCGCGGGCCGGTGAAGAGCAGCCGCGGCCGCTGAAGCGCGGACCGATTCGAACGCAGCAGCCGAAGGAGGCGACCTGTGGCCGCCTCAGCCCTCACTCACTCGTAGCGCACGTCGAGGATTTCGTACTCGCGCACGCCGCCCGGCGCCTGCACTTCGGCGATGTCGCCGGCGTACTTGCCGATCAGCGCGCGCGCGATCGGCGAGCTCACCGAAATCTTGCCTTCCTTGATGTCGGCCTCATCCTCGCCGACGATCTGGTAAGTCACCACCTTGCCCGACTCAAGATCCTCGAGCTCCACAGTGGAGGCAAACACGCAACGGCCATCCGCATCGAGCAGTTTGGGGTCGATGATCTGGGCGTGCGACAGCTTGCCCTCAACCTCCATGATGCGGCCTTCGATGAAGCCCTGGCGCTCCTTGGCCGCGTCGTACTCGGCGTTCTCGGACAGGTCGCCATGCGAGCGCGCTTCGGCGATCGCGGCGATGACGCCGGGGCGATCCACCGTCTTCAGCCGGTGGAGCTCCTCGCGCAGTTTCTCCGCGCCGGCGACGGTCAGCGGAATCTTGTTCATGCCTCACCCGCCAGTTCGGCGTGCAGCGCCTGCACCGAATAGACATCCAGCCCCTCGGCCATCTGGCGCATGCCCATGCAGGCCGCGCGCGCGCCCTCGATCGTGGTGAAGATGGTGAGCTTTGCCGCGAGCGCACTGGTCCGGATCGAGCGCGAGTCGGTGATCGCCTGGCGCTTTTCCTCGACAGTGTTGATCACCAGCGTGATTTCCTCGTTCTTGATCATGTCGACGATGTGCGGACGGCCTTCGTTGACCTTGTTGACCACCGCCACCGGGATGCCTGCCGCTTCGATCACCGAGGCGGTGCCACGCGTGGCGACGAGCGAGAAACCCAACTCGCGCAGTTCGCGCGCGACCTCGATCGCCACCGGTCGGTCGCTTGGCTTGACGCTGATGAAGGCAGTGCCGCCGGTCGGCAACTTCACACCAGCGCCGATCTGGCTCTTGACGAAGGCTTCGCCGAAGCTGCGGCCGACACCCATGACCTCGCCGGTCAACTTCATCTCGGGACCGAGGATGGTATCGACGCCCGGGAACTTGACGAATGGGAACACCGCTTCCTTGACCGAGTAATACGGCGGCACGATCTCGCCGGTGACGCCCTGGCTGGCCAGGCTCTGGCCAGCCATGCAGCGTGCGGCGACCTTGGCCAGCGGCAGCGAGCAAGCCTTCGAGACGAAGGGCACGGTACGGGACGCACGCGGATTCACTTCCAGCACATAGACGACGGCATTGTCGCCCTCGCCCTGGATGGCGAACTGCACGTTCATCAGACCGACGACGTTGAGGGCACGCGCCATCGCCTCGGTCTGGCGGCGCAGCTCGTCCTGTAGCCTGGCCGACAGCGTGTACGGCGGTAGCGAGCAGGCCGAGTCGCCCGAATGCACGCCCGCCTGCTCGATGTGCTCCATGATGCCGCCGATGATGACCTGCTTGCCATCCGACAGCGCATCGACGTCGACTTCAGTCGCATCATTCAGGAAGCGGTCGAGCAGCACCGGCGACTCGTTGGAAACCTTCACTGCCTCGCGCATGTAGCGCTCGAGATCCTTCTGCTCATGCACGATCTCCATTGCCCGGCCGCCGAGCACGTAGCTCGGGCGCACCACCAGCGGATAGCCGATCTCGGCCGCCAGACGCACCGCCGCTTCCGGCGTGCGCGCAGTGCGGTTGGGCGGCTGCCTGAGGCCGAGGTCGGTCAGCAGCTTCTGGAAGCGCTCGCGGTCTTCGGCGGCATCGATCATGTCCGGCGTGGTGCCGATGATCGGCACGCCGTTCTCTTCCAGCGCCTTGGCGCGCTTCAGCGGCGTCTGGCCACCGAACTGGACGATGACACCGACCGGCTTCTCGATATGCACGATCTCGAGGATGTCTTCCAGCGTGATGGGTTCGAAATACAGGCGGTCAGAGGTGTCGTAGTCGGTCGACACGGTCTCGGGATTGCAGTTGACCATGATGGTCTCGTAGCCGTCCTCGCGCAGCGCGAGCGCGGCATGCACGCAGCAGTAGTCGAACTCGATGCCCTGGCCGATGCGGTTCGGCCCGCCGCCCAGCACCATGATCTTCTTCTTGTCGGTCGGCTTGGCCTCGCACTCTTCCTCGTAGGATGAGTACATGTAGGCGGTCGAGGTGGCGAACTCGGCCGCGCAGGTATCGACACGCTTGAACACCGGACGCACGCCCAGCGCGTGGCGATGCAGGCGCACGGCGGTCTCGTCGGTGTTGAGCAGCTTGGCCAGGCGGCGGTCGGAGAAGCCCTTGCGCTTCAGCTCGCGCAGTTCAGCGGCCTGCAGGGCCTTCAGCGAGCGGCCGGCAAGCGCCTTCTCGGCCAGCACGATGTCCTCGATCTGGGCCAGGAACCAGGGATCGATCTTGCTCAGGTTGAACACCTGCTCCTGGCTCATGCCTTCGCGGAAAGCCTGGCCGACGTACCAGATGCGTTCCGGGCCGGGGCTGGCCAGTTCGCGCTCGAGGTCCTCGGCATCGGCCTCGATCTCGTCCAGGCCATAGACGCCGACCTCGAGGCCGCGCAGCGCCTTCTGGAAGGATTCCTGGAAGCTGCGCCCCATCGCCATGACTTCGCCGACCGATTTCATCTGCGTGGTCAGGCGATCGTTGGCCTGCGGGAACTTCTCGAAGGCGAAGCGCGGAATCTTGGTGACGACGTAGTCGATCGAGGGTTCGAAGGAGGCCGGTGTGGCGCCACCGGTGATGTCGTTCTTGAGCTCGTCCAGCGTGTAGCCAACCGCCAGCTTGGCCGCGACCTTGGCGATCGGGAAGCCGGTGGCCTTGGACGCCAGCGCAGACGAACGCGACACGCGCGGGTTCATCTCGATGACGATCATGCGGCCGTCCTTCGGGTTGATCGCGAACTGCACGTTCGAACCGCCGGTGTCGACGCCGATCTCGCGCAGCACCGCGATCGAGGCGTTGCGCAGGATCTGGTATTCCTTGTCGGTCAGGGTCTGCGCCGGGGCGACGGTGATCGAGTCGCCGGTATGCACGCCCATCGGGTCGAGGTTCTCGATCGAGCAGACGATGATGCAGTTGTCGGCGCGGTCGCGCACGACTTCCATCTCGTATTCCTTCCAGCCCAGCAGCGACTCTTCGATCAGCAGTTCGTTGGTCGGGCTGGCTTCGAGACCGCGCTTGCAGATCTCGTGGAACTCTTCCATGTTGTAGGCGATGCCGCCGCCGGTGCCGCCGAGCGTGAAGCTGGGGCGGATGATGACCGGGAAACCGATGCCGCCCTGCACCTGCAGCGCCTCTTCCATGCTGTGGGCGATGCCGGAGCGCGCCGAGCCGAGGCCGATCCTGGTCATCGCGTCCTTGAACTTCAGGCGGTCCTCGGCCTTGTCGATGGCCTCTTCGGAGGCGCCGATCAGCTCGACGCCGTACTTGGCCAGCACGCCGTGGCGGCCGAGGTCGAGCGCGCAGTTCAACGCCGTTTGCCCGCCCATGGTCGGCAGGATGGCGTCGGGGCGCTCCTTCTCGATGATGCGCTCGACCACCTGCCAGGTGATCGGCTCGATGTAGGTGACGTCGGCGGTTTCCGGGTCGGTCATGATGGTCGCCGGGTTCGAGTTCACCAGGATGACCTTGTAACCCTCTTCGCGCAGCGCCTTGCAGGCTTGGGCGCCGGAGTAGTCGAACTCGCAGGCCTGGCCGATGACGATCGGGCCGGCGCCGATGATGAGGATGTTCTTTATGTCGGTACGTTTCGGCATTGTCTTGCCTCGATGATTCCTTGACCCGGCGGAGGGCGCCGGCGTCGAACAGTGAGGGCGCCGCGGGGACGATCCCGGCGGCGCCCTGCCGTATTACTTGGCCGCTTCCATCAGCTTGATGAAGCGGTCGAACAGGTAGGCGACGTCATGCGGCCCCGGGCTCGCTTCCGGGTGGCCCTGGAAGGAGAAAGCCGGCACGTCGGTGCGCTCGATGCCCTGGTTGGTGCCGTCGAACAGCGACACGTGGGTGACGCGCAGATTGGCCGGCAGCGTCGCAGGATCGACGGCGAAGCCGTGATTCTGGCTGGTGATCAGCACCTTGCCGGTATCCAGATCCTTGACCGGATGGTTGGCGCCATGGTGGCCGGTGCCCATCTTCATGGTCTTCGCCCCCGACACCAGCGCCAGCAGCTGGTGGCCGAGGCAGATGCCGAAGGTCGGCGTGCGGCTGGCGAGGATCTCGCCGATGGCCTCGATCGCGTAGTCGCAGGCGTCGGGGTCGCCCGGGCCGTTGGACAGGAACACGCCGTCGGGTTTGAGCGCCAGCACGTCCTTGGCGGGCGTCTGCGCCGGCACCACGGTCAGGCGGCAGCCGCGCTCGGCCAGCATGCGCAGGATGTTGAGCTTGACGCCGTAGTCGTAGGCGACGACGTGGAAGCGCGGCGCGGTCTGCTCGGTATAGCCCTCGCCGAGCTTCCATTCGGCCTGCTTCCATTCGTAGGGCTCGGTGACGCTGACGACCTTGGCCAGATCCATGCCGGCCAGCCCCGGGAAGGCGCGCGCCTGGACGATGGCGGCTTCGGCGTCGAGCTTCTCGCCTTCGGCGGCGGTGACGATGCAGCCGGCCTGGGCGCCTTTTTCACGCAGGATGCGGGTCAGCTTGCGGGTATCGAGGCCAGCGATCGCGACCACGTTCTCGGCGCGCAGATAGGCGTCGAGGCGCTGGGTCATGCGGAAGTTGGACGGCAGGATCGGCAGGTCGCGGATGACCAGACCGGCGGCATGTGCGCGGGTGGCCTCGACGTCCTCGAGGTTGACGCCGGTGTTGCCGATATGGGGATAGGTCAGCGTGACGATCTGGCGCGAATAACTCGGGTCGGTCAGGATTTCCTGATAACCGGACATCGAGGTGTTGAACACCACCTCGCCAACCGTGCTGCCTACCGCACCGATACCCTTGCCATGGAAGACAGTTCCGTCGGCAAGCGCAAGAAGGGCGGACGGGTATGCACTCACGAAAAACTCCTGGATTCAGCTTTGAGCAGGGACTGGCGAAGGGCCGCGCCCCGGACATGTGCAAAAAAGCGGGACGAGCCTCTGGGCCGATCCCGCTGGATAAACCGTTGAATTGTATATTTTCGGCCTTCCGAAGGCAAACCGCGAACGACGGCGGGCTCCCGCCTCAACGCAGCCCGAGCACGTCCTGCATGTCGAACAGGCCGTTCTTGCGCCCCTGCAGGAACTTCACTGCCCGCACCGATCCCAGCGCATACGGCATCCGGCTGCCGGACTTGTGCGTGATCTCGATCCGTTCGCCGATGCCGGCGAACAGCACGGTATGGTCGCCGACCACATCGCCGCCGCGAACCGTCGAAAAGCCGATCGTCTCGGCCTTGCGTTCGCCGGTGTATCCCTCGCGGCCGTAGATCGCGCAGGTATCGAGATCGCGCCCCAACTCACGCGCCACCACTTCGCCCATGCGCAGCGCGGTACCGGAGGGCGCATCGACCTTGAAGCGATGATGGGCCTCGATCACTTCGACGTCGTATCCCTCGGACAGGATCCGCGCCGCCACTTCGAGCAGCTTGAACACCGCATTCACACCCACGGCCATGTTGGGCGCGAAGACGACCGGCACCTCGCGCGACGCGTCGGCAATCGCTGCCTTGCCCTCGGCATCGAAGCCGGTGGTGCCGATCACCATCGCCTTGCCCAGTTCGCGCGCAAGCGCCAGATGCTGCAGCGTGCCTTCCGGGCGGGTGAAGTCGATCACACAGTCAGCCGCGGTGATCGCGGCGCGCGCGTCATCGCTGATCACGACACCGGTGACAACACCTGCCATTTCGCCAGCATCTCGCCCGATGAACGGCGTGCCCGGCCGATCGAACGTGGAACCCAGCACAACGCCTTCGGCCCCCAGCACAGCCTCGATCAGCATCCTCCCCATGCGCCCGGACGCGCCGGCGATCGCAACACGAATGTCAGCCATGGAAAACCCTCAAAAAAATACCTTGCGCCGCCAGCAGCGGCGTGCTCAATCCCGGTCGCCGCACTCAGTCATCCGTCGCAGGCGGAATTTCGATGACCCGGCTGCGTTCGGCCGGGGCTGCAGCCTCGCCGCTGCCACCCTGGACATCGCCCGTGACGTGATCCAGCAGGTCGTCAACGAAGAAGACCGAGATCACCCTCTGCTCGGCTTCTCCGGAACCCTGCTTGTAGCGATAGACGTAATCCCAGCGGTCCCTGCGGAACATGTCGACCACCAGCGGCGAACCGAGCACGAAGCGCACCTGCTCGCGCGTCATGCCGCGTTTGAGCTGGGACATCATGTCCTGATCCACGTAATTGCCCTGGCGCACATCGATCCGGTAAGGATCGACCACACCCACGATGGAATCGAAAGAGCAGCCTGCAAGCATACTGGTGGCGATGATCGCCGCAGAAAGATAGGAGCGCATGAAAAGCCTAGGCGAAACCCATAGGAAAGACCGTGGAGGAGTTGGCGCACATGAGGGGCGCGGTTCTCACGAAAGGGCAAAAAATATAACATAGGGCTGCTGCGCACGGCGCATTGCTCCACACCCGCAACCAGGCCTCAGGCTTGCCACCATTCAACCGGCCACCCACACGGCCCTTTTTTCCCGAAGACTCATGCCCGACAATTCAAAGAACCTGAAGAGCATCGGCCTGAAGGCAACCTATCCTCGCCTGAAGATTCTCGACCTCTTCCAGCACTCGGGTCAGCGCCATCTGACTGCCGAAGACGTTTATCGCTCACTGATGAACGACGGCATGGACATCGGCCTGGCAACCGTATATCGCGTACTCACGCAATTCGAGCAGGCTGGCCTGCTCGAACGACATTATTTCGAATCCGGCAAGGCCGTTTTCGAACTCAACGAAGGCGGCCATCACGACCACCTGGTGTGCGTGCAATGTGGCAAGGTCGAGGAATTCTTCGATCCCGAGATCGAGAAACGCCAGAACGCCGTCGCTCAGGAACGCGGCTTCAAGCTGCGCGAACACGCGCTTTATCTTTACGGCGACTGCAGCGACTGTCAGAAGGGCAACTATCCGAGCGAGCAGAACCGACACGAAACACCCTCGCAGGATTCGTGAAACCCACGGAGCCTCACGGGTCGCCGTACCCGTGAGAGCAAGGGTTCGACGCAGCATTCCGTCCGGAACCGGCTTGCCGATCGCCACCGGCTAAGTTTGTACCGACCCCTTATTTGCCCGGCGCCAATCCCAGCATTTCTGCCGCATGCTCACGCGTGGTCGCCGTGATATTCACACCACCGAGCATCCGCGCGATCTCCTCGACGCGGCCAGCCTGATCCAGCGCCTGCACTTCGCTCAAGGTCTCACCCACCTGCTCGCGCTTGGCGATACGCCACTGCCAGTCTGCGCATGCCGCGACTTGCGGCAGGTGCGTCACACACATCACCTGCCGGTTTTCGCCGAGCTTCGCCAGCAGCTTGCCAACGATCTCGGCCACACGGCCGCCAATGCCGACATCGACCTCGTCGAAAATCAGGGTTGGCGTATCGCTCGAGCGGCTGGTCATGACCTGGATCGCCAACCCGATTCGCGAAAGCTCGCCACCGGAAGCGACTTTGGCAAGGCTGCGCAAGGACTGTCCCGGATTGGCGGCGACGCGGAACTCGACGGTCTCGGTTCCGCTCGATGACGGCTCGCATGTTTCCAGTGCCACCTCGAAACGCCCGCCCGCCATCGCCAGCGTCTGCATGGCCTCGGTGATCGTCGCCGACAAGGCTTCGGCAGCCGGACGCCGGGCAGCGGACAGCCCCGCCGCCGCCTCGTCGAAAGCCTTCCTCGCCCGCGCCTCGTCGGCGGCCAACCGCGCCGGATCGGCCGTTGCCTCCAGGGTATCGAGCCGAGCCTGCCATTGCGCCAGCAGCTCAGGCAGTTCATCCACCGTGACCCGGTATTTACGTGCGACATCGGTGACGGCTGCGATCCGCCCCTCGATCTCGGCCAGCCGCTGCGGGTCGAGATCGAGCCGGTCGCGATAGCGGCGCAAGGCATGCAGGGCCTCGTCCGCCTGAATCGCGGCCGACGACAATAGCTCACGCACATCGGCCAATGCAGGATCGATATCGGCAAGTGTCGCCAGGCGTCCATCGAGGTGGCGCAGCATCGAACATATCGCCATGTCGCCTTCGCCAAGGGCTGCCAGAGTCTCGTCCGCGCCCTCCATCAGACCTGCGGCATGTGCGAGGCGGCCATGCTCCAGGTTCAACTCGGCCCACTCGGCAGCATCGAAGCCAAGCTCCCGCAGCTCTCGAATCTGCCAGGCAAGCAATTCGCGCTCGCGCGCCGAACTGGCCGAATCGGCTTCGGCCTCGCGCCGCAGGCGAAGGATGTGCTGCCAGGCCCGATAGCGTTCGGCGACATCGGCAGCGAGGCCCTGGGCACCGGCGTGAGCATCGAGCAACTGGCGCTGCGTCTCGGGCCTCAGCAAGGCGTGATGGGCGTGCTGGCCATGGATGTCGGCCAGCCAGTCGCTGGCCGTGCGCAACTGCGCAAGCGTCACGCCGGTGCCGTTGATCCAGGCCCGGCCACGCCCGTTGCTGTCGATGGTGCGGCGCAGCAGCACGGTCCCGTCCTCGGCCGGCAGTTCCTGTTCGGCCAGCCAGGCACGCAAGCCACCGCCGTCCGGCAGATCGAATTCGGCAACCACGTCGGCCCGGTCGCGATCGCGGCGGACCATGCCTGCCTCTCCTCGCCCGCCCAGCGCCAGTCCGAGTGCATCGAGCAGGATAGACTTGCCGGCACCGGTTTCCCCGGTCAACGCGCCAAAGCCCTTGCCGAATTCGAGTTCGAGGTGGTCGACGATGACGAAGTCGCGGATGGACAGGCTTCTCAGCATGGCAACTCAATGAGGAATGGAGGAAGACGGCGCTCGGTCACAGCAGTTCGGCGTGGATGCCACGCCTCAATCGTGCCGCGGCGGAGTGCTCCAATGGAGCTTTTCGCGAAGCATGGCGAAATAGCTGTAGCTCTCCGGGTGCAGCAGCCTCAGCCCGTGCCTCGAACGGGTCACGCGCACGCAATCGCCGGCGCGCAGGTCGAAACGAGCCTGCCCATCGAAATGCACCCTGGCATCCTGAGGGGGCAGCAGCACGATGTCGATGCGGCAACTGTCCGGCAAGGTGATCGGTCGCGCCGTCAATGCATGCGGGCACAGCGGCACCAAGGCAATGCCGCCTACGCTCGGATGCAGGATGGGGCCATTGGACGACAGCGCATAGGCGGTGGAGCCCGTCGGCGTCGACACGATCATGCCGTCGGAACGCTGGGTATAGACGTACTCCCCATCGATCGACAGCTCGAATTCGATCATCCGCCCAAGCTCGCCCTTATTGACGACGACGTCGTTGAGCGCCAGCGTCTGGAAGATACGTTCGCCGCCCCGCAATACTTCGGCGTCGAGCATGAAGCGGATCTCTTCCCGGAAGCGCCCATCGACAATCTCGGCCAGGCGGGCATTGGCGTCCTTGAGCGCGATGTCGGTCAGAAAACCCAGGCGGCCGAGATTGACCCCGGCCAGCGGCACGCCATACTCGGCCAGGCGGCGGGCGGTATGGAGCATGGTGCCGTCACCGCCGACCACTACGGCCAGATCGACCTCGCCACCGATGCGATCATAGCCGGCAACCGGAAAGTCACCCGCACCACCGATGGAGCTCGCCGTCCCCTGTTCGATCCACACCATGCGCCCGCGCTCGCGCAGGAAACGGGCGATCGCCATGACCGACTCGGCCACGTCAGGACTCTGATACTTGCCCACAAGGGCGATGCTGTGGAATTTGGCGCTCATGACGCGGATTAAACCATATCCCGCCAACGCCTTGGCGAGCAGCGGATGGCACTGCCAAAGACCATAGGCCAAGCTCAGGAGATATCCGGAATATCCATCGATGGGTGATCCGGGCTATATTCTTCGCCTGCCATGAACTCGCTAGACTCACGCTCCCAGATCCTGCTGAAAACCTTGATCGAACGCTACATCGCGGACGGTCAACCTGTCGGCTCGCGCGCCCTTTCGCGCTTTTCCGGACTGGAACTGTCGCCGGCAACGGTGCGCAACGTCATGAGCGATCTGGAGGAACTCGGCCTGATCGCCAGCCCGCACACGTCGGCCGGCCGGATTCCAACGGCACTGGGCTATCGCTTCTTCGTCGATTCCCTGCTGACGGTCCAGCCTCTGGACACCACACGGGTGCATGAACTCAAGGGCCAACTCCAGCCCGACCAGCCGCAGCGCCTGCTCAATTCGGCCTCGCATCTGCTGTCGAATCTCACGCAGTTCGCCGGTATCGTCGTCGCTCCCCGCAAGGATGCCGTTCGCATCCGGCAGTTCGAATTCATCAGCCTGTCCGAAAACCGCATCCTGCTGATCATCGTCACCACCGCCGGCGACGTGCAGAACCGCATCCTGATGACCCGTCGCGCCTACAGCGCCAGTGAACTGAGCAGTGCCGCAACCTACTTGAACGAACACCTTGCCGGCCTCTCTTTCGACGAGATCCGCCGCCGCATCATGGACGAGCTGCGCCAGTTGCGCAGCGACATGACCGAACTGATGACCGCAACCGTGGATGCCGGTAGTGCCGCCGCCGAAGAAACCGCCACCCGCTACGTCATTTCCGGCGAAACCAATCTGCTCGACATCGAAGACCTGTCGTCGAACATGTCGCGCCTGCGCGAACTGTTCAAACTCTTCGAACAGCGCACCAGCCTCGTGCAACTGCTCGAACTGTCGAACAAGGCCGACGGGGTGCAGATCTTCATCGGCGGCGAATCCGGACTCGCGCCGCTCGACGCCTGCAGCGTGATCACCGCACCTTACGAGGTCAACGGCCAGATCGTCGGCTCGGTGGGCGTCATCGGCCCGACCCGGATGGCCTACGATCGCGTGATTCCGATCGTAGACATCACCGCCCGGCTACTGTCCAACGCGCTGTCGTCGAACAACTGAAACACCGCTCCGGACAAGGCGAGCCCCGGTTTCGCCCTGCCGGGCCCCCACAAGCAAGGACAAGCATGGCCCGCTACTGGCCCGAACCACCCGCTTCGCACGACGCCCCCGCCCGTACCGGCATTCTGCTCGTCAATCTCGGCACGCCCGATGCGCCCACCGCCGGCGCGCTGCGCCCCTATCTGAAGGAATTCCTGTCCGATCCGCGGGTGGTCGAAATTCCCCGCATCGTCTGGTGGCCGCTCCTCAACGGCATCATCCTGAACATTCGGCCAGGAACATCGGCAAAGAAATATGCCAGCATCTGGACCGAAGAAGGCTCACCGCTGATGGTCCACACCCAACGGCAGGCCAGTCGGCTGGGCAGCCATCTGGCTGTCGGCCACACCGATATCGATGTCGATTTCGCCATGCGCTATGGCAAACCCTCCATCGACGAGCGCCTGCGCGCGATGCAGGCACGAGGCTGCAAGCGCATCCTCGTCCTGCCGCTCTACCCGCAGTATTCGGCCAGCACCACGGCAACGGTGGTCAACGCCGTCGGCCGCGCCTTGGCGAAGATGCGCAACCAGCCGGAAATCCGCTTCGTGCGCGACTTCCACGATGCACCCGGCTATATCGAGGCACTCGCTGCCAACGTGCGCGAGCACTGGGCCATGCACGGAGAGCCGGATCGCCTGCTGATGAGCTTCCATGGCATTCCGAAGCACACGGTCGAGCTTGGCGACCCCTACTACAGTGAATGCCAGACCACCGGTCGCCTGCTCGCCGAAGCACTCGGCCTGCCGCCTGAACGGGCGATGGTCACCTTCCAGTCGCGCTTCGGCAAGGCCGAATGGCTGCAGCCTTATACCCAGCCCACGCTGGAAGCGCTCGCTGCCCAGGGCGTCGGCCGCGTCGCCGTCCTTTGCCCCGGATTCACCGCCGACTGCCTGGAAACACTTGAGGAAATCGCCATGGAATGCCGTGACGCCTTTCTCGGCCACGGCGGCAAGCACTTCCATTACATTCCCTGCCTCAACGAGCGCCAAGACTGGATCAAGGCCCTTGCCGGACTCGCCGTAGGCCACCTGGGTAACTGGCTTGCCGGCCCTGCACGACAGGAAGGCTGATCAGGGTTCGAGCAACTGCAGGTCAAGCCCGCCGGTGGCGGTGAAGTCACCTCGCACTGCAGGCGAGCCACCTGCAGACAGCAGCTTCGCCACCTGGGCAAGCCGGCGAACCATCACCGTGCCCAGCTCACGACGGAAGCATTCCAGCACCTCTTCGCTGGCCAGCGCCAGCGCCGAAGGGTTGATTTCGAGATAAGTCAGGGGCGTCAGCGATACTGCGGACAGCATGTGGCGATGTTCCAGCTGGTCAAGCCAGGCCTGGGCGCCAAAAACCTCGCCCGCCCCCAGTTCCATTACCCTCCGCCCCTCGATCGACAGCTCCACCATACCTTCGAGGACGATGCCGAACCGCTGGTCGTTGTCGCCCTCGCGCACCAGCGATACGTGCTGGCCGACCCTGCGCCAGGATGAGATCCTCATCACTTCCCACAGCTCGACGTCCTCGAATTCGGTGAAGAACGCCAGCTTGCGCAATTGCATGAATCGGCTGGTGTCCGGCGGCACGTAATTCTCGTCGAGGATCTGGTAGCGCACCGCGGCAAGATCCTTGGCGAACTCCGCGCCATTGCGATAGCGGGAATAGAGATCCTTTTCCAGCGCCTTGCGGATCACCGCATCCATCTGCTCGGGCACGTCGGGATTGAGCTGCGACACCTGCGGCGGATCGGCGTTGATGATCTTGTAGAACGAGCTGTGCCGGATTGCTCGCGCGGAACGGCAGCCGTCCAGTCAGCATGTGGAACAACAGCACGCCCAGCGAATACAGGTCGGTCTTCTGGTTAAGCGGGTAGCCCTTGATCTGTTCCGGGCTCATGTAGGCCGGCGAGCCCACCCCCATGATGAAGGTCGAGTCGGTATCGACCCGCTTGCTGATGTTCATCGCCAGCCCGAAATCGGTGATCTTCACGTTGTCCTGGTCATCGACCAGGATGTTCGCCGGCTTGATGTCGCGATGCACGATGCCCTGGCGGAATGCGTGGTCCAGCGCCATGCAGCACTTGAAGACGATGCCGATCGTGCGATGGATCGGCAGCAGCTTCTCGAAGCTGCAGTAGCGCTCGAGGGATTCGCCCGGGAAATACTCCATCACCACATAGGCTTCGGTGGGCTCCACCGAGGCGTCGAGGATGCGGATGATGTTCGGATGGCTCAGGCGCGACGACACCGCCCGCTCGGCCTTGAGCAGCTTCAGCAGGCGGCGGTTCCATTTCGCCTCGTCCTTCGCCTTGTCGTCGAAGCGCACGTGCTTCAATGCCACCGGCTGCGGATGATCGGGACTCTCGACCAGGTAAACGACAGCTGTCGCTCCGCGTCCGATTTCGCGCAGGATGCGATATTTACCGATTGTTTCAGGGGTGCGACTCATGTTGGGCGATGGCGAACCGGAACGGAACACCGCAAACCGTGACAGATGTCACGGATTGTGGCACGAACGGAAGAAGGCTGGGCAAATGAGCCCTGATCAGATGCGATTGTGCTTGAACCAGGCCAACGCCCGGGCGAGGATTAAGCTCATCTGCTGCACTTCAACCCATCCATTGGAGAGGGACACGTGAAACGACGGATCGACCTCCTGATCACGCCCCGCTGGATCGTTCCAGTCGATCCGGCCGGCGTCACCCTGGAAAACCATGCGGTCGCAGTCGACGCGGGGATGATCATCGCAGTGCTACCGCTCGACGAAGCACGCCTGCGCTACGAAGCCGACACGACAACCGAGCTGCCACAACATGTGCTGATCCCCGGCCTGGTCAATCTCCACGCTCACGCTGCAATGAACCTGATGCGCGGCATTGCCGACGACCTCCCCCTGATGCGCTGGCTGCATGAAGCGATCTGGCCAGCCGAAAGCCGCCATGTCAGTGCCGCCTTCGTCCGCGACGGCACCCTGCTGGCCGCAGCCGAAATGCTCAGCGGCGGCATCACGACCTGCAACGACATGTACTTCTATCCCGACGCCGCAGCGGACGCCTTCGCCACCGCCGGCATGCGGGCCGTGGTCGGCCTCACCGTGCTCGAGTTTCCCACTCCCTGGGCAAGCGACGCGGACGACTATCTGCGCAAGGGCCTGGCAATCCGTGACGCATGGCGCGGACATCCGGGCGTCTCGTTCTCGCTCGCACCCCATGCACCCTATACGGTGTCCGATGGCACTTTCCAGCGCGTACGAGCGCTCGCCGACGAACTGGATCTGCCCATTCACACCCACATCCATGAAACCGTCACCGAAATCGGCGACTCCATCGCCCAACACGGCATGCGCCCTCTCGCCCGCCTGGCTGGCCTCGGTGTGCTGGGCGAGAACCTGATCGGAGTTCATGCCGTTCACCTGGACGACACCGACATCGAACTACTGAGTCATCATGGCTGCAGCGTTGCCCACTGTCCGACCTCCAACATGAAGCTCGGCAGCGGCATCGCGCCTGCCACACGCATATTGTCGGCCGGCATCCGCATTGGCCTCGGCAGTGACGGTGCAGCCAGCAACAACCGTATCGACCTGTTTCAGGAAATGCGTCATGCCGCCCTTCTCGCCAAGGCGAGTACGCTCGATGCCTCCGCACTCCCTGCCCATGCTGCGCTGCACATGGCAACGCTGGGTGGCGCCCAGGCACTCGGGCTCGATGGCAGCATCGGCTCGATCTCACCAGGAAAGTCTGCCGATCTGTGCGCAGTGGACCTTGGCGGTCCATTCACCCAGCCCTGCTTCGACCCCGTTTCCCATCTCGTTTATGTGACGGGTCGCGAGCACGTCACACATGTGTGGGTAAACGGCGAATCCCGCGTGGCTAAAGGTGTTCGGCTGTTGCAAATTAACGACAAAGAATTGATCAGGATCGCGTCGCTATGGCACACTAGGCTCGCTAATTGAACTGGATAGAGTGTTCACACTCGACAGGAATCTGACACGAATTCGGCTTTTCAACCGTTTTCACCTTCCGTTGCAGTGGTAATTCCGGCGACTCGCCCTTCAAAGAGGAAACCATGATCAAACAAACCAAGAAACAGATGCTCATGCTGGCCGCCATCGCGTCGATCGGCCTGTCTGCTCCCGGCGCCTTCGCGCAGGTCAAGGACATCGTGGTCGATGGCAAGGGCGAGATCCCCTACGTCATCGACGCACGCAACGTCGTCGCCCGCAGTGCTGACGGTCTGTGCTGGCGCACCGGCTACTGGTCGCCGGCCGCTGCCTCGACCGCTCTGGCTGGTCAATTCCCGGCTGGCTGCGCATGCGACAGCGATATCGTTGCCAAGGACAAGTGTGTTGCTCCGGCCGCTCCTGCTCCGGCCCCGGTTGCTCCCGCTCCGAAGCCCACCGCCGACAAGATCAAGCTGGCTGCTGACACGCTGTTCGACTTCGACAAGGCCACGCTGAAGCCGGAAGGCCGTGCCACCCTCGACAAACTGGCCGCCCAGGCCCAGCAACTGAAGCTGGAAGTCATCCTGGCTGTCGGCCACACCGACCGTCTGGGTTCTGACTCCTACAACCAGGCCCTGTCCGAGCGCCGTGCCGCTGCCGTCAAGACCTACCTGGTCTCGAAGGGTGTCGAAGCCAACCGCATCTACACCGAGGGCAAGGGCGAATCCCAGCCCGTCACCGGCAACAAGTGCGACAACATCCGCAACCGCAAGGCCCTGATCGAGTGCCTGCAGCCGGATCGCCGTGTGGACGTCGAAGTCATCGGCTCCAAGTAATCACGGATCTCCGATGTGCAAAAGCCCTGCTTCGGCAGGGCTTTTTGTTTTGTGGCGCCTGTTTCCTGTAATCTGCGACTGGAACGTGCGCCCCCGCCGACAAACCAATCAACTCTGCAAGCTGTGACGATAAATCATGAGCGCAATCAACGCCGACCCGAACGAAGTACAGAAATTCAGCGAACTCGCCCACCGCTGGTGGGATCCGGCCTCCGAATTCAAGCCCCTGCATGAAATCAATCCGCTGCGCCTGGGCTGGATCGACAGCAAGGCCGGCCTGGCAGGCAAGACGGTGCTCGACATCGGCTGCGGTGGCGGCATCCTGGCCGAAGGCATGGCTTCGCTCGGCGCCAGGGTCACCGGTATCGATCTATCGGAAAAGGCACTGAGCGTCGCCCGCCTGCATCTGTTCGAAAGCGGCCACAGTGTCGATTACCGGCTGATCAGCGCCGAGGCTTACGCCGACGAAGCCCCCGCTCATTTCGACGTCGTCACCTGCATGGAAATGCTCGAGCACGTACCGGACCCCGCCAGCACCATCGCCGCCTGCGCTCGGCTGGTGAAGCCCGGCGGACACGTCTTCTTCTCCACGATCAATCGCAACCTGAAGGCTTATGCCCTCGCGATCGTCGGTGCCGAATACGTGCTGAACATGCTGCCGCGTGGAACGCACGAATACGAGAAGTTCATCAAGCCATCGGAACTCAGCCGCTACTGCCGCAACGCCGACCTGGACATGGAAGAATTGATCGGCATGAGCTACAACCCGCTGACCCAGGTCTATTCGCTGGGGCGCGACACCGACGTGAATTACCTGATGCACACCCGGCGCGGTTGAAACCCGTGCCGGATCGCGAGCCGCCGTACTCAGGCAGCGGCTCGCCGGCCGCGCAGGGAGCTGAGGAAAGCAGCGCCGATCAGCACGGCGCCAACCAGGCCGGTGACCACCTCGGGAATGTGGACGTGGACGCCGATGAACATCACCGCCGCCAGCGCACCGATCGCCCAGAATGCGCCATGTTCCAGGAAGCGATAGGCGTTCAGCGTTTCACGATAGACCAGCATCAACGTGAATGAGCGCACGAACATCGCCCCGACGCCGAGGCCGATCGCAATGATCGGAAGACTGGCGGTCAACGCAAAAGCGCCGATCACGCCGTCGAAGCTGAAGGAAGCATCCAGCAGCTCCAGGTACATGAAGCCGGCAAAGCCGGTCTTCGCGACGACCTTGCCGCCCTCGCCTTCCTCACCACCAAGGATCGCACCCAGGCCGTCGGCGACGATGTAGGTGATCAACCCCCAGACACCGGCGACGATGAATTCCACGCGTTTGGTATCGCCATCCAGCCAGGCCGCGCTGCCGAGGATCGCCAGCAGAGTCAGCAGGATCTGTGCCGCCTCCAGCCGGCCAAGCTTGGTCAGCGGCGACTCCAGCACGCTCAGCCAGTGCAGATCCTTGTTGCTGTCGACGAAGAATTTCAGGAACACCATCGACAGGAAGGCGCCGCCGAAAGCCGCGATCTCGTGATGCGCGGACAGCAGGATGCGGGCGTATTCGGCCTCGTCGAACAAAGCCAGCCTGATCACCTCCACCGGCCCCATGTGCGCCACGATGCCGACGATGGCCAGCGGAAACACGATGCGCATGCCGAACACCGCGATCAGGATGCCCCACAGCAGGAAGCGGCGGCGCCACTTCTCGTCCATGTGCTTGAGCACCGTGGCATTGACCACCGCATTGTCGAAGGACAGCGAGGTCTCGAGGATGGCCAGCACGACGACGATGAAGGCACCGGGCCACCCCGCCAGCAGATAGCCGCCGGCGATGCCGAGAATGGTCACGATGAAGGACCATTTGAAATACCCGAGATCTTGCATGTCACGCCTGGAGAGAATGAAGACGGCCTGTCAGGACGGCCAACGAAACCCGACCGAGGGGGCGAATTCTAGCGAAAATCGGTGATATCTGTCTCAGGTCGTGGCCTGCACCAGATCCTGCACGCGGACCGGATCAGTTCGCCGCTGCCTCGCGCAGCGCCTGCAGGATCCTCTGTCCGGCTCGCCCGTCCGCCTTCAAGCCGAACTCGACCTGCACCTGCTTCAATGCCTCGCGCGTGCGGGCGCCGATCATGCCGTCCGGCTCGCCGATGTCGTGGCCGCGCGCAATCAGCAGTTGCTGCACCTCCCGCCGTTCCTCACGCGACAATCCGGCATCGTCCGTCGGCCAGGGCGCACGGAAAGCCCCTCCACCACGCAGCCGATCGGACAAGTGCGCAATTGCCAGAGCGTAGCTTTCGGCCGCATTGTACGAATAGAGCGCATCGAAATTCCGCGTGACGAGGAACGCCGGACCGCCATTGCCTGCCGGCAGCAGCAGCCCCGCCGGCGTGGAACCAGCCGGCAAGGGACTGCCATCGGCCTGCGTGATGCCGCGCGCCGCCCAATCAGCCATCGGCTGCTTGTTGCGCCTCCCTGCAACAGAAGGATCGAAGCCATCCGGCAACACGACTTCGAAGCCCCATGGCTGATCGACACGCCAGCCTGCCCGTTTCAGGAAGTTGGCTGTTGACGCCAACGCGTCAGGCACGCTGTCAACCAGGTCGCGACGGCCATCGCCATCGAAATCGACCGCCAGCCGCATGAAGGTCGAGGGCATGAACTGCGTATGGCCGAACGCGCCGGCCCACGAGCCGGTCAGGCGCTCAGGAGCGACATGGCCTTCCTGGATGATCTTGAGTGTGGTGAAGAATTCGCCGCGGAAAAAGGCCTGGCGCCGGCCGAAGCAGGACAGCGTGGACAATGAGGTCAGCAAGGGGCGGCTGCCGAAATTGCGGCCGAAATTGCTTTCCACACCCCATACCGCGACCACGGTGGCAGGATCGACGGCGTATTGCGCCTCGACGCGGCCAAGCACGTCAGCCCATTGGGCCAGCATTTCACGCCCGTCGGCGACGCGCTCGGCATCGACCAGGCCGGCCATGTAGTCCCAGATCGGGGTCACGAATTCCGGCTGGGCGTCGAGAAAACCGACCACGGCCATGTCGGGCACCAGCGCAGCGGTATGGCGGTCGAAGGTCTCCGGCGACACGCCTGCGGACGCCGCTTCGCCGCGCAGCGTCTTCATGCAGCCGGCAAAATCCGCATCGGATGCGCCTGCAGGCAGAGCCAGGCCCGCCACGGCAAGCATCGCGAGCATCTGCCTGCATGCCCGGGAGAAACGAAGGGTTCGATGGGAGGCGTATCTGGTATTCATGCCCATGATTCTACGCTGCCTCCGCCGCAGGAGATTCATTGCCCGTTAACCGGTACCGCCCTGCCCGATGCATCCCAGACGCCACGCTCCAGCACCCGGGCGCCTTCTGCGACCACCCAGCTCTGCCCGCCGTAGTGCGGCAGCGGCCGTTGCAGTGCCGTCAGTGCGCCAGCATCACGTGCCGACACCACGGCAAGTGCGGGGCCGGACGAGGCCTGCACAGTCCATGCTGCAGCACTGTATTGCTGCTCCGCCAAGGCCGGCCGTGGCGGCAGGCCTGCGTCTGCCAGCAGGCGATCGACGGCCGCGTGCGTGCCGACCAGCAACACGGCATCACCGCTTCGACGCAGAGCCTCCGGGCCGACGGTGCGCACAGGACGTTCGAAGAAGCGCCTGGCCAGCCCCTCGCCAGCCTCCACCAACGCCGTATCGCCTTCGTCGGCGATGATCAGCCGGGGTGAATCCGCCAGCATCCACTGACGCAGAATCGGCGGCAGCTGTTCATCATCCGGCCTGCGCCACACCCTCAATTCCGGGTCCAGCCGCACGGTCTGAGGCGCCTGGGCCACTGCCAGCTCGAACGTCTGCCAAGGCTCAGACAGACTCACCCAGTGAGTCTGCGCCGCTGGGCCGTTTTCCAGCTGCAGCGGAAGATGGAGCAGATATGCCGGCTCGTTCTGCCGTAGTTCCACTTTCAACAGTCCGCCTTTTCCCTCCGCTCCGGCGATGAAGCGAGCCTGTTCGATGTTCACTCGCGCACCGCCCGCAAGCCGCAGCCACTGCTGGAAGAAAGCGTCCAGATCGCGCCTCGAGGCCTGTTCGAAAGCCACCTTCAGCTCCGCCCAGCCGGCGATGCGGAAACGGTTCCTCTCCCAGAACATGCGGATGCCGTGTGCGAACGCCTCTTCGCCGATCAGGTCGCGCAACATCACGAACACCATCGCCGCCTTGCCGTAGCCTACCGCCGCCGCGGCACCGTGGGTCCGCGAGCGGAACTCGGCCAACGACCGGTGGACATCGGCAGGCAGGGCGGCGAAATCACGCAACCATCCCAAGCGCATCTCACGTGCTGCCGCTGCCGACTGTTCTTCCTTGTAGGCGTAGTCGGCCATGAAGGTAGTCAGGCCTTCCGACCAGTTGCCGCTGCGGTAATCGACCAGTACACCGTTGCCCCACCAGTTGTGCAATACCTCATGGCCGAGCGAGGTGGCACGGATGAACGGCAGGCGCAGTACCTGCTCCCCCATATAGGTCAGTGTCGGCATGCCGAAGCCCGTCGGTAGCGGAGAGGCGACGACCGAGAACTCGGTGAAGGGATAAGCGCCGATGCTCCTGCTGTAGCGCTCGATGTAGCGCGCGCTGTCGTCCAGATAAGCCTCGGCCAGGCCAGCTTCGGCATCGAGCGCTGCGGGGAAGTAAGTGCGCAGCCGCAGCTTTTCCCCGTCACCACGTGCCACGATGCGCTCGCGTACTGCCCACGGCCCTGCCATTAGGTCGATGCCATCAGTGACGCGGGAAAACTCGAAACGCGCCCGGTAATATCCCTCTTCGCCATCCGGCAGATGCTCGGCAAGCAGCCTGCCGGGCACGATAGCCCGCTGACCAGCCGGGACGCGCACGTCGACACGATAGCCGAACACTCCGGCCGGACGAGGATACCAAGCGCCGCCTGCCGGCAGATAACAACCCACCGCCGAGGCCATTGGCGGCATGCCCTGCAACACATCTCGATGGTCCAGTCTGGCATCCAGCGCCGGTAGAATGCCTCCATAGCCCAGGCGCAATACTCCCCACTGAGGCAGGCGTATGCGCCAGTTGCGCACCTCGCCCTGCCTACCCAGTGCTTCGACGCGCAGCGCCTGCCCATCGACCGTGGCCGAATCAATGGACAGGCTGGCATGCAGGGCAAAACGGAAATCCCTCTCCTGCGGCTGCAGCGCCGCCTCGACCTGCAGCTTTCGACTCGTAGGGTCGAGCCGAACATCCAGTTCGATCGGCCATTCAGCAGCCGAGACCGAGCCGGCAAGGGCAAAGACGAGGGCGAGCACAGCCAGTATCCACACGCGCCAGACCCACAGGCATCCTGCGCGAAACATCGAAATCAGTTCACTGACGGAAAGCGCACGATGACTTCGAGCGTCTCATCAGCGCGTTTCAACTTGATCGGCAGCCAGGTTCCAGGAGGCTGGGCCCGGACCAGGCTGACCAGAGTTGTCGAACGCTTCAGCGGCGTGCCCGCAGCCTCGACGATCACATCGTCGGTACGCAGACCAGTACGTGCCGCCAGGCTGCCCTCACTCACCTGGGCGATACGCACCCCATCCTTGTGTTCTTCCAGGCTGACACCCAAGCGCGGCGGCGGTGCTGGCTCGCGTACGGTCTCCTGGATTGCGAAGACGGCATCGGCCAGACCGGCAACGAATTCCGAGCACGATGCAGTCGCCGCCACCGGCAGCAGCAAACCGACCTCCGCCACACCAAGATCTCTCAATTGATGTGCCACACCATGGCCGAAGCGCACATGCCCGCTGCCCATGATGCCAACCATCAGCGGTGGCTGCGCGCCGCCGCGCGCCTCGGCCAATGCCTCGGCCATCGCACGGTCCCAGACAAGCTGGGCATCGACGAAATTGCGGAACGCCTCATCTTCACGCGTGGACTCGTTGCCGTCGCCAGCCCGCATTCGCGCATGTTGGCGATGCACGTCGTACAGCATATCGACATAGGAAGGAGAGGGCGCTGCTGCACTGCCCACACCACCGCGCTCGGCATCCGGCACGCCATTCCAGCCGCTCTTGGCGACCTTCCGGATCAGGCTCTGGTCGATGTTGAGGGCCAGCATCGGCACCTTGTTGATGCGCGCGAAATGGAACAAGGGCAGATAGAGCTCGGCCGGCATGCTCCAGACCTCGCTCCACTCGACCTGCTTGAGAAACTGCTGTTCGGATAATTCCCCCGCCACCCAGCGATCGAGCACGGGCTGCACGCGGCGCGGAAACATCTCGAAACCGATCACCAGGTCCGGGCGGCGCGCATGCAAGGCTGCGAGCGTCTGCAATTGCCAACGGTGATGATCCACATCGTCGTGTTGTTCGCCCAGCAAGACGACATCCCGCCCGGCCACCATTTCCATCACGGCCGACTGCTCCGCACCTGCCCGCAGTCCATCGCTGCCGAGCACCGTCCAACGCCCTGCTTCGAGACAGCTCGATTCTCCATCGGCAGCAGGGGCAGCAACTGGTGGCAGCAGGCATGCCAGCGCCAGCAGAACGGAGGGAGTAAGGCATGAACGACGCATGGGCTAAGCCTTTGCAAGGAGGCAATGAGTGCGTAGAGCCTGCTCCCTGCAGCGAGTTCCGGTCAAGCGGCTTGCCTGCCGGGGTCGAAGCAGTTGACGCAGTCGGTGATCAGGCCGTGGAGGCCGAGTTGCAGCAAACGCCGGGCTTCGGCCTCGTCGTTCACCGTGTAGCTCAGCAGCGCCAGCCCCTCTGCACGGACCTGCTGCACGAACGATGGTGAGACGTGTTCATGCCCCGCCACCAGCGCAATGCAGGCTTGCTCCTTGGCAAGCCTCAGACAATCGGGGAAAGGGCTGCCAATGAGCAGCGCCCGTGGCAAGGAGGGCCCGCCGGCGCAAGCACCTCGCAGTGCTTCGACCCGGAAAGAGCTGAGCAAAGGAGGTAATCTGCCGCCCCATTCGCGCTCCAGCATGCGGGCAACGATGCGACCCGTTTCGTACTCCGTGCCTGGCGCCGGCTTCAGCTCGACGTTCAAGGCACAATCCTCGATCTGGCAAAAACGGACCAGGGCTTGCAGGCTGAGCAAACGCTCGCCGCGGAACTTTGCCGAATGCCAGGCACCAGCATCGAGCACCGACAATTCATCCCACGCAAGCGCTGCAGCCTCTCCCCGTCCATCGGTCGTTCGATCGAGTACATCGTCATGCAGCAGAAACGGCACGCCATCGGCGCTCAGGCGGACATCGCATTCGAACATCCGATAGCCGTGAGCATGGCCTGCGCGAAAGGCTGCCAGGGTGTTCTCCGGTGCCAGTCGGCCCGCACCGCGATGCGCAATCCAGCGCGGATAAGGCCAGTGGGTGGCATCGACAACGGCGAAGGGCTGCGCGGGCGGCATCGTGCGCAAGAATCGCGCCCTCAGCCTTCGCCGCCCGTTTCAGTCGCCGCAGGCTTGCGAGTACGGCGACGGGCAGCGGGCTTTCTGGCTGGCGGCACTGCGTCAGTTTCGCCATGAGGTCCTGCCGTGGAAGCCTCGACAGACTCTGCCAGCGTCACCGACGCCTGAGCCGTCTGCCGTCCTGCCTCTGTATCAGCCATCGCACCGCCCTCAGCCGCAACTGCACGCCCTTCCTTCTTGCCTCCGCGCACCCCCGAACGGCTGCGGGCATTGCCCTTCTTTGCCTGGCGCTGCACCGCCGGCTCATCCTCCATGGGAGCATCATCGCCCTGAACGGGCTCTGCAGCGACAACTGGTGCTGATTCGGCCATCGGCAATTCACTGGCTGCTGCGGGCACGACGTCGGCCAGCACCATTTCCTCGGCGGTGTCGGCACGGCGCACAGTCCGCCCCCGGCCGGCCTTGCGTGCAGCCCCGGTACGGCCGTTTTTAGCCGCATGCCCCTTGCTTTCTGCCCCGGTTGCCGGCACTTCGGTCACGGCAGCAGGCTCAGCCTCGGTGCCCGTACTCATCACATCAAGAGCTTCATCGGTGACCGCACCGGCTTCTTCTGCCGCACCGGTCTGCGCGGCAACAGTCGGCCGCTGGACATAAGCCCCTGACTTCTCGTCACGCCCCACGACCAGCAGGCCGCGCGCCTGGGCTTCTTCGAGCAGGTTGCCGAAGGCACGGAAGCCGAAATAGCTTTCATTGAAATCCGGCTTGCGCCGCTTGATCGCCTCCTTCAGCATCGATGCCCAGATCTTGCCGCTGTCGCCACGCTCGGCCATCAGAGCATCGAAAGTTTCCACCGCGATCTCGATCGCCTTGCCACGACGGCTTTCCAGCTCCTCCCGGCGCCGCTTCTCCTCCTCAGGCGAACGCTTCGCCGACGGCTGCGCATCGCGCGTGTCCCGCCGCGCCGAGCGCTGGCCATCGCGCACCAGATCGTCGTAGAAGATGAATTCGTCGCAATTGGCGATGAGCAGATCGGACGTGGACTGTTTGACGCCGACGCCGATCACCTGCTTGGCGTTCTCGCGCAACTTGGACACCAGCGGCGAAAAATCCGAATCACCGCTGATGATGACGAAGGTGTCGACATGCGACTTGGTGTAGCACAGGTCCAGCGCATCGACGACGAGGCGGATGTCAGCCGAATTCTTGCCCGACTGGCGTACATGGGGAATCTCGATCAGCTCGAAGTTGGCCTCGTGCATCGCCGATTTGAAGCTCTTGTAGCGATCCCAGTCGCAATATGCCTTTTTGACGACGATGCTGCCTTTCAGCAACAGGCGCTCGAGCACGCGCTTGATGTCGAACTTCTCATAGTTTGCGTCCCGCACGCCGAGCGCTACGTTCTCGAAATCGCAAAAAAGCGCCATGCTGATACTGTCGGCGGTGGACGCCATGGTCGTTTCTCCGTGGATGGTCGGCGCGATGTTACGGCCAAGCGCAAGGCTGCGCCAGCCACGTCGAGCCGACGATGCATGCCTTTGACACGTCCGGAATCGTGTCTATCATGACGATTCACTCAATCACCGTGAGAGATCCGCCATGTCCTTCTCCCGCCTCATCGTCGCATGCGCAATTGCCGGCGCCACCACTTCCGCCATTGCCGCCGAGCAGGCTTCCGCCAGCATCATCAACCGCCAGGGGCAGACCGTGGGCACTGCAACGCTGATCGAAGGACCACACGGCGTGCTGATCCATCTCTCTGCCAAAGGCCTGCCTCCCGGACCGAAAGGCGTCCACATTCACAGCGTCGGCACTTGCGACGACCCGGATCAAGGCTTCGTCGCCTCGAAGGCCCACCTGAACCCGCACGGCAAGAAGCACGGCCTGATGAATCCGGAAGGCCCCGACGCCGGCGACCTGCCAAACATCTTCGTGCATGCCGACGGTACCATCGAAGCAGAACTCTACACCTCGCTCGCCAGCCTTGGCGGCCAGAACGGGCGGGCGAAGATTCTCGACGACGACGGCGCTGCATTGGTCATCCACGAAAACCGCGACGACCACGCCACCCAACCCATCGGTGGAGCTGGTGCCCGACTGTTCTGCGGCGTCATCAAGGCAGACTGATTCCGTGCGCTTTCCCGGCAGTGCCTTCGCAACGGTCTTGCTAGCCGCACTGCCGGCTGCCTGCAGCCCGCCTTCGCCACAAGCGGCTGGCGAGTTGCAGTTGAGAGGCGACGGCGTCGGCCCACTCACTCTCGGTGCCAATCTGGAAAAATCCGCCGCTCAGGCAAAGCGATTCGATCCGGGCGCACTCCCGATCACCCCTGGCTGCGACGGTCGTAATGAATTCACCATGCGAACCCGCCTTCTGGACATCGCAGTCATGGCCATGGCCGATACCAAAGGCCGGATCGAGGAAATCGTCGTTCAGCCCGACTCAGCTCCCGTACTTCGCACCGCCGATGGCGACACCTGCTTTCGCCAAGCCAAAGCATTCGCCAGCAGGTTCAGCAATGAACTCGGGCCACACACCACGGGCGATCATGTTCAGAAAGCAACCACGATCGAGCACACCCTGAACTTTCCGGGCGGCCAACGGATAAAAGCACGTTGGTTTCGTGGCGGCGGAAACTGCGACTTCGCACTGCACATCACGCGCGACGCGGACTGACACGCTACAACCACCAAGTACGTTTCGAACGGAAAAACAAAACAGGCCGATCAGCTTCTGCTGTCGGCCTGCCTCTTGTTTGGTTGCGGGGGCAGGATTTGAACCTGCGACCTTCGGGTTATGAGCCCGACGAGCTGCCAGACTGCTCCACCCCGCGTCGGAGAAACAGCACTATAAACGGTCGATGCAAAGAATGCAAGTTTTTCTTGTCGTCGGGGCTCGTGTCGGCGCAAGCCACCTGCGGTTTCCGAACGAGCCGTGCGTAGATGACGTGTCCGGCGGGTGTTCTTGGTGCCGGCAATAGGAATCGAACCCACGACCTTCTGATTACAAATCAGCTGCTCTACCAACTGAGCTATGCCGGCACTGGGGGCGGATTATAGCGCAAGCGTGCGCATGCGGCTGCAGATCACTCTTGCATCAAAATCTGTATGGATATACAGTTTATTAACTGAACATCCATACAGGAACCGATCATGTCTGAAACGCTGCTCACTCGCCTGCTGCTCGCTATCGGCCTGCTGGCCGGCCTGATGTTGGGAACCGGCAATGTTGCAGCAGGCATAGCGCTGGCCGTGCTTGCCGGCGCCGCAACCTGGCTGGTCCGCTCGCAGAACCTGTTCCGGCCGAACTGCTGACCTCAGAGCACCAAGTCGGCGACAGGTTTTCAGCGACCGAACTTGCTTACCAGTTGCTGCAGCTTCTCGGTGCGTCGCTTCTCTGCAGCCTCGGCCTCGCGCTTTTCCTTCTGCTGCCGAGCCACTGCGGCAAAGCGCTCCTTGAGCGTCGTCGATGCATGCGCGCGCTGCTCTTCGGTCACCTCTCCAGCGGGCTGCCCATCGAGATCGAAGCGCTGTTGCGAACGCTCGACGGCCTTAAGGTAGCGAGTCGAGGCGGTGTACAGCCGCAATGCAGTACGCAGGCTCTTGCGATCGATGTCAGGCATGCGTTCGATGATGCAGGAATCGATCTTGAGTGCCAGAGGTTTACAGTCACGGAAAGCCGGAAACGCATCCTGCAGGCGTTGCAGCAGGGCACGCGGTTCGATTCGTTGCCGCGGCGCGGCGTTGCTCTCTGTTGCAGTGGCAGGCACATCGGCCGCGATGCTGTCTTTTTCGGTGCTCATGGAGGACAAGAACTCTTGCAGACTGGGGCCCTATCAGTAAGGCCCAAGGATGATCAAGCTTCACATTCTACCTGCCCAACTGCCTCCGAACACGGCAGCGGCCCGCCTACTTGCTAGCATCCATCTTGCAACCATCCGAAGCAAGCAGCGTGTCGCTCGCAAATGATCCGCTCCTACCAGGCTTGCCAGCCCCGCATTCAGCACAAGCAGTCCGAACCGGCTCTTTGCACCACATGAGGCACATATTTCACCACACCGGGTTGCCGATATAATTCAATGTCTTGAACCGGCCATCGGCATCCTCCATGAGCGCCCAGCGCAGTCCTTCCGAAGTCGCCCGCGAAACTCTCCGTCAGCTTGCACTGCGCCGCATGACTCCGACGCCGGACAATTACCACAAGCTCTACCACGAGATTGCCGGCACTCACGCCGATGACGCCACCACGTCCGAGGGTTTCCTGCGCAAATTGTCACTCCGCCTGCCCAGGGACACGACAGAGCGGCAGAAAGCAGCCCGCGAACTCGACCAGGCCCTGGGAGCAGGCAAGCTGAAAATGGCGGAAGAGGCCCTGGAGCGCTATCTGGCCGGCTTGAAGGCCACCGAAGTACCAGCATGGAATGATCTCATCGCCAGCCTGCTCCGCTCCTGGGAGAGTCGCCAACAAGGTTGGACCACCGCACGCAAGCGTGAATCCCTGGATCGTGTCCTGGCTGCGTCGGAGCCGGCAACACTCTACAGCCGCCTGCAAGGTCTGCTGCGCGGCTGGAATCAGGTTCCACTCGGCGCTGGGCCTGCACTCGAGTTTCCCGACACAGCCTCGGATCCCTCGCCATCGGAAGGTATCGCCGCGGTCATCACAAGCACCAAACCGACTGCAGCCTTGCCAGCAGGACGCGACCGCGACCTGATCGAAAATCTCCGCCAACTCCTTTCATCGACCCTTCGCAATGTCGTTCCCTCCTTCCTGGGAGCACATCCGGAACTGGCAGACGAAGCCCAGCAGCTTGCCGATGATGTCGCCCATACGCTCGAGACCGCGCAACTCGAGCAAATAGGCGCCCGCATCCGCCGCCTCGCACATCGCCTCGAAATGACCACAGCCGATGATGCAGAAATTCGTGATGGACTCCTCCAGTTGCTGCGCCTGCTGCTGCGCAACATCGACGATCTGGTGCTGGACGACACCTGGCTGGCAGGTCAGATCGAAATGCTGCGCGAACTCGTCGCCAGCCCGCTAAACCCGCGCAGCATCGACGACGCAGAGCGCCGTCTGAAGGAGCTGATCTACAAGCAGAGCCAGTTGAAGCACAATCTCGTCGAAGCTCAGAACCACCTGCGCACCATGCTCGCCGGCTTTGTCAACCAGCTTGCATGCTTTTCGGAAAGCACCAGCATTTACCACGACCGCATCGGCCACTGCGCCCAGCGCATCGCTCAAGCCAAGGACATCAGTGCAATCGGACAGGTATTGGATGAAGTGATGCGGGAAACGCTCAGCATCCAGGACGAAGCCCAGCGCTCACGCGATGAACTGATCGCGAGCCGCCAGCAGGCACGTGCAGCCGAGGAGCAGATTGCCAGGCTGCAGGATGAATTGGACGAAGTCAGCCGCATGATGCGGCACGACCAGTTGACCGGCGCACTCAACCGCCGTGGCCTGGACGAAATGTTCGAGACCGAATCAGCCCGCGCCCAGCGGCGTGGCACGACACTCGCCCTCGCACTGCTCGACATCGACAACTTCAAGAAACTCAATGATGTCCATGGCCACAACGTGGGAGACGAAGCCCTCGTACACCTCACCCACGTCGTGCGGCAGCACTTGCGTCCGCAGGATGTGCTGGCGCGTTATGGCGGTGAAGAGTTCGTGATCCTGCTCCCGGAAACGGACAAGGCTGACGCCTACAACACGCTCACCCGGCTGCAGCGTGAGCTGACCCGCGAGTTTTTCATGGCGGACAGCCAGAAGATCGTCATCACTTTCAGCGCAGGCGTGACACCGGTGGGCTCAGGTGAAGCATTGCAGCCCGCCTTGAGCCGGGCCGACAAAGCGATGTACCAAGCGAAACAGGCCGGGCGGAATCGCGTCATCGGCGCCGAGCCGGGCTGAGCAGGCGCAAGCTTCGCCGATCACCTGCTTTCACTCGGACGCAGATCGCGGCGGCGCCCCGAAGCACCGCCGTCCGAGCAACCCGACGCCGATCAGGCCAGTCCTTCGGCCTTCAATGCAGCCTGTACTGCCGGTCGCGCTGCAACACGTGCCTGAAACGCCGTCAGGTTGGTGAAGCGGGACAGATCGAACTTGATGAACCCCATCCAGCCCAGCACGGTGAATAGATAAGCGTCTGCGACGCTGAAATCCTCACCCATCAGGAACGCCTTGCCCGCCAGCTCCTTGTCAACATACCCCAGCCGGCGCTCGAGATTGGCTTGTGCGGCAGCCCGCCAGGCGTCTCCGGACGCCGGATTGAAGAACGGGCTGCAGGATTTGTGCAGCTCGGTGCCGATGTACGTCAGCCACGACTGCAGCTTGTAGCGTGCCAGGCTGCCGTTGCTGGGCGCCAGCTTCTTATCGGGTGCGAGGTCGGCCAGGTACTGCACGATCGCAGGCCCTTCGGTCAGCACTTCACCGCCGCCGAGCACCAAGGCAGGCACATAGCCCTTGGGATTGATCCCGGTGAAATCGGCGCCGCCTGCCGTCAGCTTGGTCTGCAGATCGACGGCTTCCGCCTCATAAGGCAGGCCGAGTTCTTCGAGAACGATGTGCGGCGACAGCGAGCAGGCGCCCGGCTTGTAGTAAAGCTTCATGGCAAGCACTCCGTGGGGTGGGAAAAACACAGTATGCCGCAGCCCCGCGTCCCTGCCCACTTGCACTCATCATCGGCAAATCCGATTGGACTTGATGATAAGTTTTTACTTATATTTTCACGTTCGAATCATTCTCCCCTCCAGGCCATGCCATGCGCGCCCATCCGTTCGTCCTTCTGCTCTCCACATCCATTGCCGGCGCCGCACTGGCACAGGACGCCCGGCTGGACGTCCAGCTCGTCGGCATCCAGCATGAACGCGGCAGCATCCGCGTGGGGCTGTATGCCGAGCCCAAAACCTTCCGCAAGGAAGCACAGGCGCTTGCCGTACAGCAGGCCCCCGCTGCCGCCGGCACCGTGCGGGTCAGCTTCGAAAAGCTGCCCCCTGGCCGCTACGCCATCATGGCCTACCATGACGAAGACGGAAACGGCGAGCTCAACCGCCGTTTCGGCATGTTTCCGACCGAGGGCTACGGCCTGTCGAACAACCCCACGGTATCCGGGCCCCCCGCCTTCGACGACAGCGCATTCGAACTGAGCGCCGAGACCAAGGCGAAGGAAATCAGCATCGACGTCCGCTATTGAGCGGATATGAGGATCCCTCACATGCGACACGCTCGAATCCAGTCCTCCTTCGATCCTGCCACCTCCACCGTGACCCACATCGTTGCCGACCCGATCACGCGCCGGGCGGCAATCATCGACAGCGTGCTGGACTACGATCCGAAGTCCGGTCGCACCTCGCGTGCCTCCGCCGATGCGGTGATCGCCCATGTCCGCGAGGCCGGCCTGGCGGTCGACTGGCTGCTGGAGACCCATGCCCACGCCGACCACCTGTCGGCCGCCCCCTACCTGAAGCAGCAACTGGGCGGTCGAATCGGCATCGGCGCCCACATCCGCCAGGTGCAGGGCGTGTTCAAATCCATCTTCAATGCCAGGGACATGAACACCAACGGCGCCGAGTTCGACCATCTGTTCGAGGACGGCGAGCATTTCCACATCGGGGAAATCGACGTCGAAGTGATGCACACGCCGGGGCACACTCCCGCCTGTCTGACCTATGTCGTCGGCCAGGACGCCTTCGTCGGCGACACCTTGTTCATGCCCGACTACGGCACCGCGCGCTGCGACTTTCCGGGCGGCGACGCCGCCACGCTGTTCCGCTCGATCCGCAAGGTGCTGTCGCTGGCGCCCGAGACACGGCTGCACCTGTGCCACGACTACCCGCCCGAGGGACGCGAACCAGCCTGGGAAACCACGGTCGCCGAACAGCGCAGCAGCAACATTCACGTCCATGACGGCATCACCGAAGCGGAATTCGTCGCCATGCGCACCGCCCGCGACAAGACCCTCGCCATGCCGACGCTGATCCTGCCTTCCATCCAGGTCAACGTGCGCGCCGGCAACCTGCCGCCCGCCGAGGACAACGGCGTGCGCTATCTCAAGATCCCGCTCGATCTGCTGTAAACATGTCGCCGACGCCTGCCACCAGCACCAGCCCGTCCCTCGCCCGACGCGTGGCCGAGTATAGCCGCACGGCTCTGACGGACGATCTGATCGCCGCCGTCATCGTCACCATCCTGCTGGTTCCGCAGAGCCTGGCCTATGCCATGCTCGCCGGCCTGCCGCCGGTGGTGGGGGTGATGGCAAGCCTGCTGCCGGCAATGGCCTATGCCATCTTCGGCTCCAGCTCGACCCTCGCCGTGGGACCGGTGGCGGTGGTGGCGATGATGACGGCCCAGGTGGTCGGCGGCATCGCCATCGACCATGGCGTCACCCCTCATCTCGCAGCGCTGGTACTGGCGCTGGAGATCGCCGCGATCTGCCTGATCGCCGCGCTGTTCCGTCTGGAAACCCTGGCGGCCCTGCTCAGTGCGCCGGTGCTGCACGGCTTCATCACCGGCGCCTCGCTGCTGATCGCCCTCGGCCAACTCCCGGCCCTGCTGGGCATGCCGGTCAAGGGCAACACCGCCCTCGAGCTGGGCGGCGCCCTCGCCGCCAGCGAACGCCTGCTCCCCCATTTCGCCACTGCCGCCATCGGCCTGCTGGCGCTGCTCACGCTCTGGACCCTGCGCCGCCACGGCAGCCGCATGCTCCAGGGCCTGGGCTGCAAGCCGCGCATGGCGCAATTGCTGGCCCGCACTGCGCCGATCCTCGTCGTTGCCATTGCCATCGTCTGGATCGCCGGTTTTCCCGAACTGAATCGCGGCGTCGCCATGTCGGGCCGGATCAGCCTCGGTGACGGCCTCGCCTTCCCCAAAGTATGGGAGGCTCCGCTCGGCGTCTGGCGCGACCTGCTCGCCCCCGCTTCGGTGCTCGCACTGGTGGCCTACGTCGAAAGCCTGGCGGTGGCAGAAGCACTCGCCGCCCGCCGCGGTGAAAAGATCTCGCCCCGGCGCGAACTCTTCGGCCTTGCCGCCGCCAACGCCGCCGCCGGTGCCTCGGGCGGCATGCCGGTCACCGGCGGTTTCTCGCGCAGCATCGTCAACTTCGACGCCAACGCCCGCACCCGTCTGGCAGGCGTCTGGACCGCCATCCTGCTTGCGCTGGCCATCATCCTGCTCGGCGACGTGCTGCAATACCTGCCGCGCGCGGTGCTGGCAGCCACCATCATCATTGCCGTGCTGTCGCTGCTCGACTTCGCCCCTTTCCTGCTCGCATGGCGCTATTCCCGCGCAGAATTCGCCGTGATGGTCGTAGTGGCCGTGCTGACGCTGGTCATCGGCATCGAGGAGGCCCTGCTGGCCGGCGTGATTGCCACCATCGGCCTGCTGCTGCAGCGCACGGCCCGCCCGCACTGGACCGAAGTGGGACGGCTCGCCGGCACCACGATCTTTCGCAACGTGAGCCGCTTCGAGGTCGAGACGCTGCCGCAGGTGCTGTCGATCCGGGTCGATGAGAGCCTGCTCTTCACCAACTCACGCTGGATTTCGGAAACCCTCACCGCAGCGCTGCACCAGCGTCCACAGTTGCAGCACGTCGTGCTGATGATGAGCGGCGTCAATGGCATCGACCTCACCGGACTCGAAGTGCTGATGCAGCTCGACCGCGAACTGCGCGCCAAGCGCATCCAGCTGCACCTGTCGGAACTGAAAGGCCCCATACGCGACGCCCTGGACCGGACCGAAGTCTCCGACTGGCTGTCGGGGCAGCTCTTCATGACCCAGGACGCAGCCTTCAACACGCTCGCCGCAGAAATCGCCCAACAGGACTCAGGCAAGAGCAAAGCTTGAGCCTGACGGCGCTCTGTGACGCAAGTCACATAACCACGACCGGACCACGGATATGTGAGCAAACACTTATATGATTGATCGGACACAGACATGAACAGCGGCCCGTTTGCGCTGAACCATGCCAACCAGGGGAGACAGAATGTCCGACAAATCCAGATCATATCCATCCGGAGCACCAGCCAGCGGCCGCCGCCGCTTCCTGCTCGGTGCATCGGCACTGCCGGCCATTGCCGGCGCCGGTCTGCCAACCGGCCTGGCACTCGCCAGCACGCCTGCAAACGCCGCACTGAAGACCTCGGCACACATCGTCATCGCCGGCAGCGGCCTGGGTGGTCTCGCCATCGCCGCGCGCCTGTCGCGCGAGCTGGACGGCGCCAGGATCACCATCATCGATCGCAAGGAAATCCACAACTACCAGCCCGGCTACACCCTCGTGGCAACCGGCATCTGGCCGGTCGACAAGGTCAGTGACCACAACGTTGACCTGATGCCGGCAGGTGTCGAATGGGTGCGCGAGATGGTCGCTGAGTTCGATCCGGTCGCCAATGTCGTCATCACCGACGGCGGCAAGCGCGTCGAATACGATTACTTGGTCGTCGCCACCGGCCTGCACCTCGACTATGCGCAGATCGAAGGCATGGACATCGCCGCCATCGGCAGCAACGGCCTGGGCAGCGTCTACCCCAGCCCCGCCGCCGCTGAAGCGACCTGGCGGGCGATGGACGCGTTCCGCCAGGCAGGCGGCTCGGCGCTGATGACCCTGCCCGCGACTCCGCTGAAATGCGCCGGCGCACCGCTCAAGATGACCTTCATGGTCGCCGACCGGCTCAAGCAGGCCGGCACCCGCGGCACATCGAGCATCGCCTTCCACTCCGCACTGGACAACATCTTCAGCGTGCCGCGCATCAACGACGAGGTGCTGCGCCGCTGGGCCGAACTGGACATTCCCGTCACCTTCAACAGCAAGCTGGTCGCCATCGACATCGGCACCCGCCGTGCCACGGTCGCCAGCCCCGAGGGTGATCGCACCGAGCTCGGCTACGACTTCATCCATGTCGTGCCACCGATGCGCGCCCCGGATGCGGTCAGGAACAGTCCCCTGCCGTGGCAGGAAGGCGGCTTCGCCGCAGGCGGCTGGCTCGAAGTCGATCCCAGGACCCTGCGCCACCGCCGCTTCCCCAACGTCTTCGGCCTGGGCGACATCAACGGCACCGGCAAGGGCAAGACCGCGGCCACGATCAAGAAGAGCGCACCGCTCGTCGCGCAGAACCTGATCGACGTCATCGCCGGCCGCGAACCCTCGCAGCAATTCGACGGCTACACCTCATGCCCGCTGCTGATCCGCGAAGGTTCGGCGTTGCTGGTCGAATTCGACTACGACAACAAGCTGACGCCCTCGCTGCCGATGATCGATCCGCTGCAGGACAGCTATTTCGCCTGGGTCATGAAATACCGCCTGCTCAAGCCTGCCTACATGGCGGTGCTCAAGGGCCGGGTCTGAAGGAGAACGGAATGTACGAAATCTGGCTGACCCTCAACATCCTGTTCGAACTGGGCCTGCAGTACCTGCCGCAGGTCGTCGCCAGCCTGCTGCTGTGGGCGATGCTGATGCTGTTCGCCGCCACCCGGCCCGGTGTTGGCTGGCGGCGAGGCCTCGTCCCCGCCTTCGCGGTCGGCATCGGCGTGACCGCGATCACCTTCTTCATCACCCCCGGCATGACCAAGTCGTCCTTCGCCAACATGGGCTACTGGGTCGACTGGATGAACCTGTTCTTCTATGCCGCCGCCTTCGGTGCAGTTGCCGCCGCACTGGCCTGGCCGATCGCTGCCAGCCTGCGCCGGGCGGCCTGAAGCACGCGAACCTACCCACAGGAGCCACTGCCGCCATGAAACGCCTTCTGATCGCCGCCGCCCTCTGCTTCGCCAGCCTGTCCGTACAAGCAGCCGACATCGCCATCTCGGCCGAAGAAACCTACGCCAAGATCCGGAATGCCGAACCGAACGTGCTGTTCGTCGACGTTCGCGATCCGGTCGAGATCATGTTCGTCGGCTTCACCGACGCCATCCACGTCAATGTTCCCTTCATCCTGGTCGACCGCGGCCAATGGAATGCCGAACGCGGCGTCTTCCGCCTGTACCAGAACCCGGACTTCGCCGCACAGATCAAGGCCGAACTGGACAAGCGCGGCATGAGCAGCGACGCCGAGATCATCACCATGTGCCGCTCGGGCAGCGAACGCGGCGAACCCAGCGCCAGCTTCCTGCGCGCCAACGGCTTCCCGAACGCCCGCTACGTGGTCAACGGCTTCCAGGGTGCGGCAATCAAGGATGGTCCGCAGGCCGGCTTCCGGCTGCAGAACGGCTGGCAGAACAGCGGGCTGCCGTGGTCGCCGAAGATGAACGCCGACAAGATTTACCGCATCGACCAGCACTGAGCTGCCGCACATCTGTTCTGTTGCGCCCGGACTCGAGACGGACTGCAGCATCCGCCTCGAATTCGTTCACCTGCTCCTCTATCATGCTGGCTTCGTCGATCCCACGCTGAAGGCCCGAGCATGACAGACACCACTTACACCCCGCCCAGGATCTGGACCTGGGACAAGGCCAACGGCGGCCGCTTCGCCAACATCAACCGCCCGATCGCCGGCCCCACGCACAACCGCGAACTGCCGCGCGGCAAACACCCGCTGCAGCTCTACTCGCTGGCCACGCCGAACGGCGTCAAAGTCGGCGTGATGCTGGAAGAACTGCTGGCTCTCGGCCACGCCGGCGCCGAATACGACGCCTGGCTGATCCGCATCGGCGACGGCGACCAGTTCGGCAGCGGCTTCGTCGGCGTCAATCCGAACTCCAAGATCCCCGCCCTGCTCGACTGCAGCGGCGCGGAACCGGTCAGGGTCTTCGAATCCGGCGCCATCCTGCTCTACCTGGCGGAAAAATTCGGCGCCTTGGTACCGACCGAACCGGCAAAGCGCGCCGAATGCCTGTCCTGGCTGTTCTGGCAGATGGGCAGCGCCCCCTACCTCGGTGGCGGCTTCGGCCATTTCTACGCCTATGCGCCGACCAAGATCGAATACGCCATCGACCGCTTCGCGATGGAAGCCAAGCGCCAGATGGACGTGCTGAACCGCAGGCTGGCCGAAAGCCGCTACATCGCCGGCGACGAATACACCATCGCCGACATCGCCATCTGGCCGTGGTACGGCGGCATGGTGCTGGGCCAGCTGTACGACGCCGCCGAGTTCCTGCAGGTGCAGGACTACACCCATCTGGTACGCTGGGCCACTGAAATCGCCGCCCGCCCTGCGGTCAAGCGTGGCCGCATGGTCAATCGTGTCAGCGGTCCGCTCGAGCAGCAGCTCCACGAGCGCCACGACGCGTGCGATTTCGACACCCGCACGCAGGACAAGCTGCAAGCCAAGTCCTGAGCACTGTCGGCCAGGCATCCGGAGGGGCGCGGCAGCAAGCAGCCCTTCCGGCCAGCCCTTCGCACAAAAACCACAGCAAGTTCCGCCACCCGCACGCCGATGCTAGAATCGCGCCCGCTCGTCATCGGGGAGTAGCCGCCCTGCGCAACGCAGGGGTGCGCGTCAACATGCTTGGCCGACAGGCCATGGCGCGTACAGCTTCCAGGCCTGGCAAGACCTTTGACCGCACTGCCTACGGATTAGGGCCGGGAGGCGGCGTGGTCGTTCGTCTTTCCGGCCCTGGAGTTCCCGTTTTCATGGAAGCGTTTCTGGTATCCACCGGCGTCGTCGCGCTGGGTGAAATGGGCGACAAGACCCAGCTGCTGGCCATCATCCTGGCCGCCACCTTCCGCCGCCCCTGGACCATCATCACCGGCATCTTCGTCGCCACCCTCGTCAACCACGCTGCGGCCGGCGCCGTCGGCGGCTGGGTCGCCCAGGCGCTCGGGCCGGACGTGCTGCGCTGGGTCATCGGCATCTCCTTCGTCGCCATGGCCGTGTGGATGATGATCCCGGACAAGATCGAGGACGATGCCGCCCGGAACACCCGCGGGCTGGGCGTGTTCGGCACCACCGTGGTGGCCTTCTTCCTCGCCGAGATGGGCGACAAGACCCAGATCGCCACCGTCGCCCTCGCCGCCCGCTACATCGATGTCATCCCGGTCGTCCTCGGCACCACGCTGGGCATGATGCTGGCGAACGTGCCGGCGGTGTTCCTCGGCGACAAGATCGCCAGGAAGGTCTCCATGCCGGTCGTGCACGGCATTGCGGCGGCCATCTTCTGTATTCTGGGCGTGCTGACATTGTTCAACGTCGGCAGCCTGTTCTGAAAACCTCGCTGGTGGGGACGAGCCAGCGCCTGGCTGCCCCACCGAAGCTGTACTACGTACGGCGGCTGCATCATGCCGCCGAAAGCAAAAAGGCGCATTACACGGTTATGTGTATGCGCCTTTTTGTCTGGAATTCCTGGTGGACCGAAGGAGGATCGAACTCCCGACCTCTGCATTGCGAACGCCTGAACTCGACTTCCGCCGGGAATACTGTAGTCTATGCGTATCAACAGTTTATAGGCATAGGCCGCATTCTCTTGGTATGGTGATTGGCTTTTTTGTCCCAATCCTGTCCCACTGACTGCCGGTGCCGACAGGTGAAGAACACGAAAAATGGCCAACTTCCGCAAGCGCGGCGAACTGCAATGGCAGGCACGGATTCGCCGCAAGGGCTACCCCGATCAGGTCAAGACCTTCAACACCCGCGCCGAGGCTGAGGAATGGGCCAGAGCCATCGAACATCAGATCGACCGAGGCGCGTTCGTCAGCCGGGCCGAGGCCGAGGCAACAACGCTCTACGAGGCATTGGGCCGATACGAGCGCGAGGTGACGGTTCACAAGAACGGCGAGGAAGCCGAGAAATCCGTCCTGCGGATCTGGAAAGGTACTGAGCTTGCCTTGCGAACCATGCCGGCGATTCGCAGCGCCGACATCGCCAAGCTGCGCGATGAATGGCTGAAGACCTTAAAGCCGGCCACCGTGCTACGGCGGCTGCAACTGCTATCCCACGTCTTCAACATTGCGCGTAAGGAATGGGGCATGGAGAGCCTGTCGAACCCCCTGGAACTGGTGCGCAAACCGCAACCCAACAATGCACGCACCCGGCGGATCGTGGCGGCCAAGCAGGCTGACACACGGGAGGCCGGCGAAGAAGCCGCGGATCAGGAGTCCAGTCGGGATACACCCGACGACGAACTGGCGCGTGTGATCGCTGCCACTGGCTCCAGCGTTCTCCCGGCCATCATTCGATTGGCCGTGGAGACCGCGATGCGCCGCGGCGAAATCGTTGGCCTCCGCTGGGAGCATATCGACCTCCAGGATCGCGTGGCTCACCTACCCAAGACGAAGAACGGGGAGCCGCGCGACGTGCCACTTTCTTCAAAGGCGGTGGCCGTGCTCGAAGCCCTGATGCCGGAAGAGAACGAGGACGAGAAGGAAGGTGACGAGGCCGAAGAAGACGACAGCCGCGTGTTCAAGATTCGCAGTGATGCGGTGACGCGCGCGTTCGAGCGCGCCGTGGAGCGTGCCAGGAAGACATACGAGGATAAATGCAAGGCGGGCAAGGTTCGGCCAGACCCGAAGTACCTGGTCGATCTGAGGTTCCACGATCTTCGGCATGAAGCCACGTCGCGTCTGGCCGCCATCTTTCCGATGCACGAGCTGACCAAGATCACCGGCCACAAGGACCCGCGCATGCTGATGCGGTACTACCACCCCAGGGCGAAGGACTTGGCAAAACGATTGGCGTGAGGTAGCTCTGCGATTGCGCGAACTGGAGGAAAGGGGTTCACTGATGGTAAAATCGTGCTAGTTTCGCGCTCGCCGCAACCCTTGGAAAAACAGTGTCATGAATGTAGGTCAAGCTATTCGACTGTGCCGGACGCAACGGGGAGCCTCACAAAGCGCCATTGCGCATCGGGCCAAGTGCTCGGTCTCGTACTTGTCGATGCTTGAGAACAACAAGCGCGATCCGACGCTTTCGACGGTCACCAAAATTGCCGAGGCATTGCATGTGCCTGTAGGTCTGTTGTTCGTTCTGGCCGCCGATCAGAACGAACTGGGTGACATTGACGAGCAGGTCGCCGATCAGTTGATGCAGTCTGCGCTGGCATCGCTGGAAACACCGGACAACATGACAGCGCAGGTGGGAGGCCACTATGGCTAATGCCGAACAACTCAAGGCGTTGGTGAAATCCCATATCGAACGGGATGACCGGCACTTTTATTCCGTAGCCATGCAGGTCGCCGCCCGCGAAGCCAAGGTGGGCCACGGCAAGCTCGCCCAGGAACTGCGCGACATGATCGACGCGGCCAAGGCCCGCGTCTCGCCCGCTGATGCGACGGGCAATCTGGTGCCGCTGGCGCGTCCCCGCGGCGAGCTGGCGAACCTGCTGACGGTGGCCTATCCGAAGAATCGGCTGGTGGACATGGTGCTCGATACGGATGTGGCCGAGCAGCTTGGCCGCATCTTGAAGGAGCAGAAGCACCATTCGCGCATCCGCGAGCATGGCTTGTCGCCACGGCGCAAACTGCTGCTGGTGGGGCCGCCCGGCACGGGCAAGACGATGACGGCCTCCGTGCTGGCAGGCGAGCTTGGCGTTCCCTTGTTCTCCGTGCGGCTTGATGCGCTCATCACCAAGTTCATGGGGGAAACGGCGGCCAAGCTGCGCCAAGTATTCGACGCCATTAGCGAGGTTCGTGGCGTTTATTTCTTCGACGAGTTCGATGCCATCGGCTCGCAGCGAGGACTCGCCAACGACGTGGGCGAGATCCGGCGAGTGCTTAACAGCTTTCTGCAAATGATCGAAAGCGACCAGTCTCACAGCCTGATCCTCGCTGCGACCAACCATGTGGAGATACTCGACTACGCGCTTTTCCGTCGATTCGACGACGTGATCGAGTACCGGCTGCCGAGCGGGCCACAAGCCGCCAAGCTGCTGCAGGCGCGACTAGGGAAGTTTGCTCCGAAACCCTTCCCCCTGAAGGCTCTCACGGCGAAGGCGGAGGGGTTGAGCTACGCGGAAATCAAGCGCGCCGTGGACGAGTCCATCAAGGAGGCGGTGATGCACGATGATGACCGCGTGGCGCCTGAGGCGCTGACGCGGGCCTTCGAGGAACGCCGGAAATTCAGCATCAGAATGAACGACAAAAAGGCTGCATCGAACCATGCCGGATCAACCGCAGGCTAAACGCCCCCATTTCATTCTTCGAGACACATCAGAGGCTATCCAGTTCACCGCGCATTCTCCGGGCGGTGGCTCGACGCGAAACGTACCAGCTTTGCCACGTCCACAACATAGTGCAGCCCTTCGAGCGCAAATCGAAGTATTGAAGCCTGTTGCGGCAGATGCAGTGCGAGTTCATAAGGAGCTGCAACTGGAAAGTGGTCTTGGCTTACAAATCCAGTTTTCCAGTCTACCGAATGTCGAGTTGGCATTTGAGAGCTTGGCGGATGCTCGCCAAAGAATCGAGCTTCTCAGTGTTCGCCACGAGGGCAACCAAACTTTCGCCAATGTCTTTGTCCCTGATGGAAAGCTGGCTCACTTTGAAAAATACATCTCCGACTATCTGGAGGAGAAGAAAGATCGTGCCGGTAAGGCGCGAGATAATCGCAAGCTGATTGATGCCATCCAATCCATCCGGACGGCGGAGATCAGGGCGTTGTGGACCGATGCGCCCGAACTGCTGCCGGCTGATCCCGCCACGGCTTTCTGGTGGGAAGTGTGGCTTCCGGTTCGAGGTGCGGGGCAGCGGCAAGCCGTGGTGGAGGATTTCAAGAAACTTGCCCGCCTGGCAGATTGTGTGGTCAGCGACAAGCAGGCTAACTTCCCTGAGCGCACAGTGCTGCTGATGTATGGCTCGCAACAGCAACTCTCGCGCTCGGTAATGACCTTGAACTGCGTGGCCGAGCTTCGCTATGCAAAAGAGACCGCCGAGTTCTTCGACGGCATGGAGGTGGAAGATCAGCGCCAATGGGCAGACGATCTGCTGCGGCGTGCGCAGTTGCAGCCCGCAGACGATGCCCCCCGGGTCTGCCTGCTGGATTCAGGCGTAACCCGCGCGCATCCGCTGCTGGAGCCCTTGATGGACGCGGCGGACCTGCATACCGTGGAGCCGGCGTGGGGTGTGGATGACCAAGCGGATCACGGTACAGGCTTGGCCGGTCTAGCAGCTTACGGCGACCTCACCGATGCCCTGTCTTCTGCGGGCGCGATCAGCGTCCCGCATCGGCTGGAGTCGGTGAAGCTGGTGCCAGCGGAAGGCGCCAACGAAGGCGATGCACGGCACCACGCCTACTTGTTCGCGGAAGGCGTCGCGCGCCCCGAAATCTCTGCGCCGGCTCGCGCCCGCGTGTTCACTTCTGCCGTGACGGCTTCGGACTATCGGGACCGGGGCCGACCTTCGTCATGGTCGGCTGCCGTTGATAGCCTCGCGGCGGATGCGGATGGCACGGGCGAGAACCCGCGTCTGTTCGTGCTCTCCGCCGGCAACAACCGTGATGCCAATGCGTGGGCCACGTATCCCGACTGCCTGGCCACCAACCTTGTGCATGATCCAGGGCAGGCATGGAATGCCATCACCGTGGGCGCTTGCACCGACAAGATCGACACACAGGGGCATCCGTCCTTGAACCCCATTGCCGGAGCGGGTGGGCTCAGCCCGTTCACCACCACGACACAGACCTGGGATCGCGCGTGGCCGCTCAAGCCTGATGTGGTACTGGAAGGCGGCAACGCGGCGAAGGATGATCTGGGCGCATCGTGGATGACGAGCCTGAGCCTACTGACCACCCACAACCAGCCGCAGGCCCGCTTATTCACCACCAGCAATGCCACCAGCGCCGCATCGGCGCTGTGTGCCGGCATGGCGGCGCGAATCATGGCCGCCTATCCGCATCTTCGAGCGGAGACCGTGCGCGCATTGCTTGTTCATTCGGCGCAATGGAGCGATGCCATGCGTGCGATGTTTTTGCCGGCTGCTCCGAATAAGGATAACTTCGTCAACCTGATCCGTCACTGCGGTTGGGGTACACCGGACCTGAACCGCGCACTGTGGAGCGCCGGCAACTCCTTGACGCTGGTGGTTGAAGATTTGGTGTATCCATATGCGAAGGTTCAGGGCAAAGGGGTCGTTACCCGGGATATGAACCTGCATTCCTTGCCGTGGCCGAAGGACGAGTTGGAAGCATTGCAGGACACGCCCGTCGAGATGCGTGTCACGCTGTCGTATTTCGTCGAGCCCAATCCTTCGGCGCGGGGCGTCGCGTCGAAGTATCACTACCCTTCGCATCGCCTACGCTTCGACGTGCAGCGTCCACTGGATACTTCCACCGATCACTTCATTGCACGGCTGAACGCCGCCGCACAGCGTGAAGACGAAGGTGATGGCGATCCAGTCAATCCTTCCGATCCGAACTGGCTGCTGGGCGGTCAGAGACGGCATCGTGGCTCGTTGCATCAGGATGTGTGGAAAGGCACGGCCGCCGAACTGGCCAGCCGTGGATTCATCGCGGTCTACCCATCTGCCGGCTGGTGGCGGACACGGCCTGCGCTGGAGCGCTATGGCTTGCCAGCGCGGTATAGCCTTGTCGTGTCTATTCAGACGCAGCAGATGGACGTTGATCTTTACACCGCTGTCGCTCAGAAAATCCCAGTGGCGAATGCAGTTGTCGTGGGAGTGTAAGGGCAGTCTCGGTGTGCATACCGTGCTTATGTTGAGTCCGTGGCAAGTATTACTTTTCATGCCGCCACGTCGGTGAGGCTTCGCAAATTCGCTGAAGCCGTATATGTTCTGGCTCGGGAATCAGGTGTGCCCAGCGCATCTTTTCTGCGGCCATTTCGCTTGTCCGTAATTCGTCTTTAACGATAAGCAACCGATGCGGGAATGCGCGTGCCGCTGACCAAAACCCTATGGCGTTGCCGACGATGTGTATCGGAATAATTGGATGACGGTATTCGTTGTATAGCCAGAATAAGAATGCCAAGGCATAGCCCTGTCTTCGATGCTCTGCATGTACCTCGATCTGATACACATAAGTTGCATCGTCGAGTGGGCTTACACCGAAGGTGGCGGAACCCACTTCTTGCCCCATGCTGTTAAGGATGGTGGCTCGATAATCTGGGTTGGGCTCGACAAAGGTCTGGGACCATCTTGTAGTGGCAAGACGAACTTCGACGGCGGAAAATTTACGCTTGCTATTGCGCAAGAAAGGAAAGAAAAATCCCATCCGCCCCATCACTGGATTTTGCGACTTTCAATATTTCGTATGAGCCAACGGCTAAGGCTGGCGTCCTGAACGGCCGCCACCTTGTCCGTGTGCCGGTAGATGTAGGCCGCCAGTTTCTCTATCTGCTCGGCCTTGATGCTGGCGGGCTTGCCCTCGTTCAACCTCTTGGCGATCTGGTTCAAGTTCCGGCCGATGGCCCGGAGCTGGTAGGACGATTCCCATAGAGCTTTCGTCGTCTCCATCGTGAACTGCGGTTCGTGCGTCAAGCTCGCACGCACGCAGTTGATAACCCAACGCTGCGGCGAACAGCCCTCGGTCTGGGAACGGGCCGTGATGCCCTGGAACTCGGTGGGCGTGAAGCGGACTTCGAGGCGTTCTTTCGGCCCTCCGTCCGGCTCGCCCTCGGTTTGCTCGGCAATCCAGTGGCGAATGTCGGGCGGCATGTCGTCTTGGATGATGTAGCGCATCAGCGCCCGCATCACCACGGACGGATTCTTGTCTTGCTTGGCGCAATGCTCGTCCCATTGCGCCTTCAATGGAGCGGGGACGCGAAGACGATATACGTAGCTATCTCGTGTCGCCCCAATCTCGGCCTTGCGCGGCATAGGGCCTCCTAGTCGAGGTGTGTGGGCAAAGTGCAGACGTAGTGTGGCACAAAATACCGGCGTTAGCCTATCCTGCATTAGCCCACCCCCACACACTTTTTTCGTCATGACGAAGAGTCAAACGCTTCAGTTTGGTACCCGCGTGAATAACTGAGCAGTGATTTGAATGAAAACGAAGCTTTCATACTTCTATGTGCAGAAAATAGAAGCAGTTCAGTTCATGTGCGTGAAATTACGTTGACGACGCGATGCACACTGATAAAATGCGAACAGGTTCCGAAGTTCCTTGAATAACTTCGGTGTGCTGTGTGACAGCAGCATGTCGTCGTCGGATACGGCCTCGCTTGTCAGAGGCAGCAGTGCAGCCCGTCAGGGCTTGCTTCGCGATGAACGGCTTTGCAGCCGGGTGATTTCCCCACTCATTGGGAAGAGCGGCCTTCCCGCTTGATAGGAAGCAACGGCGCAGCAGCGTCGGCGACTTTCATCCGATCTCCCTTGAACCGTTCGCTCGTCGAGGCTTTCTCGCGTGCGTTTCGGGAGATACGCGCATGAGCAATATCGTCAATCAGCCCGGCTCCGATGCTGGGCCAGTCACCGGGGAAGATGCCGCATCCGGTGGAACCCAACTTGTCCTGACCATCGACAGTCGCACAGCTCAGGCACTTGCCGAACTGGCAAGGCGTTGCAGCGGCGTGCATGCAGCGCGCGATGGCTTCACCAGTCACGGCCTCCTGACGCCGGTCACGTTGCTGGAAATGCTGGCCGAGGATGCCGGCATGGTAGTCACCCGCCCCGGCTCATGGGAGGGCTACAACATGGCCCAGGTGCTGGTCTCGCATGGGTATGAGCTGTGATGGACGTGAACGAGTTCATGCAGCAAGTCAGACCCGCCGGAAAGCGATCCCGCATTGCTCCATTTCTTTCCGAAATCCAGATGCTTCGGGAGCGTGGTTTCTCTCTCGAACAGATTCGAGAGTTCCTATCTACGAACGGGGTCAAGGTGTCCGTCGGCGGCTTGTCGGCCTACCTGAGTAGGCATGGCGTTCAGGGGTATTCCGCCTCGCCTGTGCCGGCGGCACCTCCGGTAGCACCAGAACCATCCGAGGCCATCGCGCAGGAAAACACCACGCCGATGGATGCACGCGAGCAGCGCGAAGCTCTTGCTCATCGGTTCATCTCATCACAAACACAAAACTCGATTCTTAAACGCATCCAGGAGAAGCAAAAATGAAAATCGCCGTCATGAATTTTTCCGGCAACGTCGGCAAGTCAACTATCGCTCAGCATCTTTTGCTTCCGCGCATGACGGACGCCGAACTGATTCCCGTCGAGTCGATCAACTCGGATGCCTCGGGTCAAGAACCTATGCGGGGAGAGGATTTCAAGGAAGTACAGAACGCATTGCTGCTGCTTGATAGCGCAATCGTTGATGTCGGTCAGTCGAACGTCGAAGACTTCGTGACTTTGATGAAGCAATACCAAGGAGCGCACGAGGACTACGATTTCTTCGTGGTGCCCACGACATCCGACAGCAAGCAGCAACGGGACACGATCTCTACCATCGAAGCACTGTCCGGCATGGGTGTGCCCGCAAAGAAGATTCGGCTGATCTTCAACATGGTGCCGCCGGACCGCCTTCCCGAACGACTGTTCCCTGGGTTGTTCGAATATCACAAGGAAGGCAAGAAGTTCGCCTTGAACCCGGCGGCCGTCGTCCATCGCAATGGCATCTACGATGATCTTCGAGGTATTGATATGACCATGAAGCAGATTCTTGAAGAGTCCACCGACTTCAAGGTCAAGATCAAAGAGGCTAAAGACGTAGCCGAGAAGTTGGCCTACTCGAAGCTGCTCGGCATTCAACGGCTGGCCCAGGGCGTCACGCTTGAGCTGGATGCGGTCTTCAAGACGTTGTTCCGGTGAGAGCGGTTATGAATCCGACAACAGCTCACGATGCCTTGATTGCAGAATTGCTCGGCGATGTGGGTCGCCTACATGATTCGATCAAGGAGTTACCCAAAGCCTTGGGGCCGGTCTGCGGGGCCATCGTCAAATCGACCAGGGATGCGCAGTCGGTCATCGACGCCTATGGTGAGGCTCAGGAGCAACGGCTCAAAGCGCTCGCAGCCCAGGAACGGATTTCGATGCGGGAGGACATGCAATCCGTGCTTCATGAAGTGGTGAGGCGGCATGACGAATCGAACGGCCGTTGGGGCATATGGAAGATGACCCTTGTCGTTTTCGTCGTAGCGCTTCTTGGCGCGCTTGCGGGCTACGGGAGCGCCCGCTTTGCGGATGATGGTCTGCTGACTTCGGCACGGTATGGCAGGGCGTTGGGCGTGGTATGGAACGACCTGGACAAGAAGACCCAGCAACGCATTCAGGAGGCGGCACACCAATAAGCATTGAAGACGGGTACGAAGCGAACACGCCGTGTCACCATTGGCGTGACCACGCCAAAGTAGGACAATCGGAATGCCAGCACACTAGGTTTTGGCATTTCGGAATCAATAGTTTTGGGCATCGCCCATCTGCTCGACCGGCTCCGCGCCGCGCCCGGTCTGACGTGCTGAAACAGACAGCATGACCGCGTGGAAAGACTCGCTGTGAAGCCCTTCGGGGCACGCTCCTGGATGGGAAGCAAGACCGCTGCCGACGGTGGCGGAATGGCCGGTAGGCCCGACGCCCTCCTTTTCAACAGGAGTGGCAATCACATGAGCACAATCAAAGTCCTGGCAGTCCTCGGCGTAGCCGGTTGGATGATCTTCGGCAACCACGAGGCCAAGGCCCAAATCCCGGTCACTGACGGCGCTTCCATCGCGCAACAAATCGCCGCCCAGGTCGAAACCATCGCCAAGTGGAAGATGCAGTACGACCAGATGACCAGCCAGATCAACCAGATGAAGCAGCAGTACGAGTCCCTGACCGGCTCGCGCGGCCTCGGCAACATCCTGAACAATCCGGCGCTGCGCGAGTACCTGCCGGCCGACTGGCAGGGCGTTTATGACGCCGTGAAAACGGGCGGCTATGCCGGCCTGAGCGGCAGGGCGCAGTCGATCTATGAGGACACCAAGGCATTTGATGCCTGCGCCCATTTCAAGATCGCAGACCAGCGCACCGCGTGCGAAGCCCAGGCCGTCAAGGGTGCCCAGGACAAGGCTTTCGCCCTGGACGCCTACGACAAGGCCAAGTCACGGCTGAACCAAATCGACCAGCTCATGGCGAAGATCAACGACACGCCAGACCCCAAAGCGATTGCCGAGCTGCAAGGCCGCATCGCTGCCGAACAGGCCATGATCCAGAACGAGCAAACCAAGCTCCAGATGTACGCGATGGTGGCGGCGGCCGAGGATCGCTTGCAAGAACAGCGCGCGCACGAAATGAACGTGCGAGACGCCGCGAAGCGCGACGGCCTCAAAGTCCAGCCCATGAACTTTTCGCTGCGTCCGTAAGGGGGGACTGTCATGATTTACGTCCTCTCCGGCCTGCTCGCGGGCCTGTACGCAGCAATGGTTATCGGCTTCTGGCACGACGTGCGCCGCTTCGGCAAGTGGAAGGAAACCATCGGCCGCGAAGTGCATATGTTCGCTATGGATGGCGTGTCCATCTATGCGGCCTTGATGGTGGCCTATTTCGCCGCGAACGACTGGTACGGCTTCACCTTGCCGTTATTCAGTCAAGGCCAGCTCATGAGCTGGCAAGCAACGCTCCTGGCGGTCGCCTGCGCTGTCACCAGTCTGTCCATCGGCTACTTCAATGGTCGGGAAAGGTTCCTGACACCGACCTATGCAGGTCGCCGGGAAGCAACGCTGCGCTTCCTCGCCTCTCGCCAAATCATCGAAGCGGCCGAAGTAGCTCATGCGCTGAAAGTCATGCAACAACATGAAGCCCGGCAAGCTGCTGGCCGCACCATCGAAGCCGAAGCGCGGGAGGTCGGGAAATGAGAAAGCTCATCCTCTCCCTGATCGTCTCGGCTGTCTTGGTCGGCTGCACGGAACCGGCTGAACCCGTCCAGTCGGTCGATTGGTACAAGGAACACGCAACCGAGCGGACCGACCGTTTGGCGAAGTGCCGCGCCAATCCTGGCGAACTGTCCGAAACGCCGAACTGCATCAACGCGGAACGCGCTGAAAGCCTTGCCGATGCGGGCAAGCGGCGCGGCCTCAACGTCCAGCCCATGACGGGTATCAAGATGGGAGGCAAATAGCCATGCCAGCAACAACAAACGTCTTCCAGGGCATCGGCGGCACCCTGGACAATGCCACGACGACCTTTGTCACGAACGTGGCCGGCGACACCATTGCAACGGTCTATCCCTGGGCACTCGGCGCGCTGACGCTTTACATCACCCTGTATGCCTACATGATGATGACCGGGCAAGTTCAGGAGCCTTTCAAAACAGGGCTTTTGAAGATGGTCAAGGTCATGATCGTGGGGACGATGGCCCTCAATGCCGATATGTACCTGAATGGTGTTGTCGAAGCCTTCCGGGGCATCGAAGAAGGGCTAACGTCCGCCTTCTCCGGCTCGGCTGGTGGCTCGATCTACGCCTCTCTGGACAGCAGCTTGAGCAAGGGGCTTGAGCTGATCATGCAGTGCCGAGAAAAGGCGCAGGCGGCGAGTTGGCGGGAGATGGGGACGATCTTCATGTGGTACCTCATCATGGCGATTCTTGCCATCGGCTTTGCCTTGGTCGTGGTGTTCGGCGGCATCGCAATCCTGATGTCCACCATCTACCTGAAAATCCTCTTTGCCATTGGGCCGGTGTTCATCATGTGCCTGATGTTTCCGGTCACGGCGAAGTTCTTCGATTCCTGGGTGGGCTTCGTGCTGAACCACGTTCTGATTGTTGCGCTGACGGCGGTCGTGCTGACGCTTGGCGTCACGATCTACGACAACGAAATAGCGAAGGTCGTCATCGACTCCGATCAGAACATGCTCATGGTGGCCCTGGAGCTGCTTGTCGTGGCAGCAATCCTCTATGGCATCGTGAAGGGTGTCATGCCGATGGCTGCGGCTCTGGCTGGCGGTATCTCGATGGCTGTCATGACGGCACGCGGCCTGACCGATAGCCTGGACAAAGGCCGGCGCGGCGCCCAGCAAACGGCAAAGGCTGGCTTGGCACTTGGCAAAGGCGCTTACGGCTTGGGCAAGGGTGCCTACGGTCTTGGCAAAGCGGGCGTGAACAAGCTCCGAGGCAATAGCGTTTCCAATGCCGGCGGCGGTGGATGGCAGCCCGCATACAACGCGGCAACCCTGGGCAACCTGCAACGGAAAAGCCCATGAACGATAGACCGCACGACGAAGCAATGGCCGAGGCGTACCGCAAGCGGCCGGGCGAGGCGTTCGCCATGTTCCGGGCGCTGCTGCTCGGTGGTGGCCAGCCTGGAGAATGGCGCATCTTCTGGCGTCACGTTCGGCTTGCGCTACGTCGGCGGTAAGTCCCTTGATCCGCACCACGGCCCCGCCTCGGCGGGGCTTCTTTTTTGGCGACGGTGGATCTTCCTCGATCGCACGGGCTTGTCACCATCGCCGGGCATTGGTGACGCCGACAGCTCGGCCAGGTCATCGCCGTGTCACTATCGGCAACGGTAGGAGTAGTAATAGTCTTACTATTACTACTACGCTACTCAAACGGGGCGTTCAGGATGAGGACACAAACAAGAAGGGCCAAGCATCAGCTTGGCCCTTCCTTGATTCGGTGGTGGCGGGCGATGCCGCTACCTGAATTGTGCTAAGTGTAGCAGATAGCAATCGGCAGGCGTGAGCGGAGTGGTGCGGGCGTTCGCCACCCTTCAAATCGTTCGAAATGCCTTTTCCTCGTCTGGTCCGGTGTATTTTTCCAGCCGAACCGCGCATTCAATCAACACGATTCTCGCAAGATATGCTGCTTGCTGTCGCTCGACGGCAAACGACTCAAGCCTGTCGTAGTGGGTGCCGTGCAAAATCTTTGATCTGCCCCCATTGTAGATGTCCTCCACCAGACCTTTCAGCGTTCGCGGTCGGCTGCCTCGGATCACTTGTGTGGTCTTGTCCGTGCCCGTGAGATGAGAAATCATGTTTCCAATCCCGGTCGCCTTTCCTCCGTTACTCAGCACATCCAAACTGGTTCCGAGCTTCGCAAGTGCAATGGCATCATTGGATTCTCGATTCCCTTCACCGAACCAGTCCAGTGCAGTAGCCCACCGGTTGGCGAGTTTTGGATGCTTGTGCCCAGAAGGGTTAACCACCCCTCCGAGGATTTCGCCAAATGCAGGAAAAATCGGAGCAAGATCGGACAGCGCCTGCTTCACCCGGGCTGGCGAGAGTGATGGAATTCGTTTTCCAAGAGAACTTCCTGGTAACCAAAGCAGCCCATTCGTTTCAATCAAGCTGTTGGTGCCAACGGGCGGTAGTCGTTCTTCGTGAAGTGCCTGCTGCTGAAAGCACTCCGGTGCCCCGAAGCCCAAGGAGATGGCGTCGAGGGCGGTCTTGGCCGCCAGTCTGGCCAGCTTGCGCGACAAATTGCGTTCGTAGCCGAGGACAGTGACTTTCACCAGTGATGGGCATTCGGAAATGGCACTGTAGACGGCACCGGCCAGCCCATCAAGCGGCGTGCTGTCCTTCGGCTTCTGAATTGCGTCCTTGAGAATGTCCTTCCAGCGAAAATTAGCATCCGACTGGTTGAGGTAACGCTCTTTTCCCAACTGTGGAAAATCTACCGAGTCAATCCAATCTGATCGAGTGAGAAATGTCACCGGGCCAAGCACGAACGGAGCGTCCCTCTCCATGCCCAGTGTCCACGCAGGGAAGTAGTGTGTGTATTCCAATGCAATTTTCGCAATTCGATCCTCGATGAGGGTTTTCAGTCGAGGAACGAGATTGCCGCTGTCACTCTCATCAAACCCCGTGAACTCCTCCGCAGCATGCATGTCAGCAACGGCTTGTCGAGCAGTCTTTGCGAACTCATCAATTTCAATCTTCAGCGCACTGGGGGGGCGGTTTTCGTGGAGGACTCTTGAAATCTGCCACAGAGCCTCCCTCGATTTCTTATTGAAATACCGTTGCATTCCGTTCTCGGCGGTGACGAACTCAGGGATGCCGGCTTCCTCTGCCCATGGTGCAGCGCCGCCATGAATGCGATCCAGTTCATCAACCAATGATTTGAGATCGGAAGCCAAGGACATGTCGTTACTCATCCCGCCGCATTGCGGCATTGTCGTGCCCATCCAGTTACAGTAGCGATCCTGTTCCCTGCTGCACCCAGCCCGGCACCACCAGCCACTGCATCCTGGCCCGGAACTCCGCGAATACTGGCGATTCCGCAAAGAAAAAGGCCAACTCAGCAGAGTTGGCCTTTGATTGGTGGTGGAGCCAGGGAGGATCGAACTCCCGACCTCGTCATTGCGAACGACGCGCTCTCCCAGCTGAGCTATGACCCCACAGAGGACGGCATGATAGCACTTTGGTGACACTGGAGGTCAACCAGGTAGGCGTCTTGTCGCCATGAGGGCACCTATTCAGATCAGATGTTGAGTTGATTGGCGTCACGAAAACTAGTCAGCACGCCGCCCCTCTCGCACCGCTGGTGCGGGGGAGAAAGGCGGCTCTGCCGCTTCAGCGCCGGAGGCGCCTTTTTCGCTCGGCCCGCAGGCCGGGGCGGTGTGTGCTCGGTTGTCCACGGCTGAAGGCTGTCCAACTACCTGTTTATATATATTTGAAAAGCTAAATGCAAAACTACATGCGGGTAGGCTGATGTGTGAAAAACTCGTTTATGGACAATGGGTTGCACCTCTGTCCAGCCCGCTCGATATCGGTGTTTCAGCGTGACCGTATCGGTGTTTCAGCGCAGTGGTATCGGCGTTTCAGCGTGGATAAGTTCGCCCGGAAAACCGCAAACCCTTGCCAGACAAGGGTTCACGCGGTTTCTATGCCGTATCGGTGTTTCAGCGTGGACAACTCTCGTCATCCACAGGCATGCCCACAGGTGATTGGTGACACGCGCATGACCTGGCCAGCTCTCCGGCGTCACCAACTCGATGTGTCGATGGCGATCTCGGGGGCAAGGTAGGACACATCAGAGAGGGTGTCCAACGCCTGCTCGATGGTACGGAAACGCACGGGGCGGTCATCGTGCGTAACGGGGTGCAGACATCCAGACTGACGCGCATACAGCGTGAAGCCTGTCGTGTTGCTCACCGCGAGCACCGCCTGGACGCGATTGGCTCCCGGTGTGTCGCATGCCTCACGGAAGTGCTCGAACGTCCATGCGCGGCTTTTGCGGCCGGGCGGCCTCGTTGAGTCGAAGAAGGTATCGAGGATCACGGCGGGGTCGATGGCCGCTTCGGTGTGATCGGTGGTGCGCTGGTTCATATGAGGGCTCCTGGGGTGTTGAGTGATTGGTGACAAGTTCCGCCGGCGGCCGAGCTGCCGGCGTCACCATCGCGGGCGTTGCCGGCTGGGCAGGCGAATCAGTGCGCCAAGGGCAGCGCATCGACATGTGGCGGGCTGGGGAACAGACGCAGCCCGTCGCGTTCCGGCGCTACCCGAGCGCCGGGGTAGAGCGCATTCACTTCGTGCAGGCAGCGGTGGAACTCCGCCCGAAAGTGCGCCATACCCTGGGGCGTGGTCGCGTAGCCCGCGCCAAACTGGAAGCGAAGGGAAACCCACGGGATCAGCACCGGCCGGCGCAGGATGAACATGCGCCACGTCAGCCATAGATACAGGTCTATCGCCAGCGGTGAGCGCAGCCGGTGCAGCACGCGCAGGTCGAACGGTACGGCGTAGTCCATGCACTCGCGGTAGAACGCATTGGATAGCGTGATCGTGCTTTCCCATAGTGACCGCTCGTGAGGCTTCTTCGGGTTCCAGAGCAACATGCCGGCATCGGACAGCGCCACGTTCTTGTAGGCGTAGTCCTGGCCTTGGTGCGTCGTCACGGAAACGAAGGTGCTGAACAGCTTGGTGGCCTGCACCTTCAATCGGGATGTGTCGCCGCGCTGGCCGCCGCTCGTGGACAGTCCAAGCTTCTCGGCGAACTCGGCCAGGCTGCGCCCAAGCATCAACTCTCGGGAGCCGGTTAGCTTCGCTTCCCTCGTCAGCCACGCGGCAATCAGTCGGGGCAGTTTGCCGTAGGGCAGGCCGATGTCGGGATCGACCAGCATCGTGATGGACGCAAGGCCGTTGTCGCGCTTGTAGTGCGCGCCCTCGACCTTCTTGTGTGGCATCGAGGCCCAGATCATGGCGCGGGCCATGTAGCCGATCTGGCCGGCTTCCGCCGCGTCCTGCTCCTGGATGGCAAGTGCCGTGGCAATCAAGTCCGCGACCTTGGCGGGGCTGGCCCTGGTTGCCTTTCTGGTGGGCGCACGCGCGCTTCTGCCGGTGCCCGGCAGGGGCATTTGAAGACGCTCCACGGCTCACCTCTCGATGCCTGTGGAGCCGCGCGTCGGCTCTGATGAGCGCGCTGGCCTTGGCCGCGATTGCTCGCTCTGGAGGGGGTACACCTTGCCGCTGCCGCCGTTGTAGTGAACTTGCACCGCAGCGCCGCCCAGGCGGCGGTTCTCATCGCGCCATTTGACCGACCCGACCAGCATCACGTCCGTCTTGCGATGGGCAACGGCGGTTTTCATGTGACGGCCGAGCGCCTGAACGAGCCAGTCTCTGGAGTTCAGCAGGATGGTGCCCTTGTAGCTACCATTTCTCCGAGCTGGATGAACCTGCGTGTCGTTGCCGAGCCGTGCCAAGGCGAAAGCCTTGACCTCCAACGGGATGTCGTTGCGATGAAAGAGATAGTCGGCGGGGGCGCGCTCCGGCCGCGCAGCCGCGCCGACCCTTGCGGGACGATGCCGCATCGAGGGTTGATGGTTGTCCATGAGTCACCCCCGTGCATCCGCATGGGCCGCCTGCTGCCGCGCCATTTGCTCGACCTTGGTAGGCCGGCCACGACGAGGGCGTTTGTTGCCGGGGTGGCTTGGATCGGCCGTGCTCTGGCGCTCGATGAACTCGGCCACGTCGATCAGCTTGAACAGGCGCTTGCTGCCGACTTTGAAGGAAGGGATGTGGTACTTCCCTTCCGACAGACGATTGCGGATGGTCTGCGGGTTCTCGCTGGTGATCTCGCCAACCTGCTCGATGGTCAGCGTCGGGGGATACCTCGAACTGAGGAAGTCCAGGAAGGTCACGATGACGGTCATGCGCCACCTCCTGGGCCGAAGCCGAGGAAGGCGCAGCCGAAGACAGGCAGCGCGATAACGGTGATCGCAGCGCGCGTAACGAGGGTAGGGACGAAAGTCATGTTCGCCGCTCCATTCAAGATTGAAGGGGGCGAACGCCGGACGGGTAACTGTCCCCGTCACAGAACCTGCTTTCAGGTCGGTCTAGCCGATGCTGCAACCCCGTTATCGGCCATGTACGGGGTGCCCAATGCCACGTCTCACTTCCGCAGTGTCAACCTCAACATCTTCCGAGGTAGTCAGCACCTCTTTTCGGTGCGGTCACGCGGCCCATCTCCCCGCGTCAGGGTGTCTTAAACCCAAGCCCGGTGCGTATCGGCAAGCGATGGCGCTCTTGGGGCTACAGCGTTCGATCTATCGCTTGTCTTTGGGACAAGCAGCAAAAGTTAGCCAGGTATCACATGGCTTGGGAAGCGCGGGAGGCCGTATCCTGGCTTCGTGCGATGTCGGCACAGGTCTGCGCCGCAACATCCAACGCTGCGGGCCTGTCCCAAATCTGTCCCACTGAGGGACAAAATTTTCCGGGATCGGGCCGGATACCTGAACATCCCGGCTGCTACCGAAAATAATTGATTCGGAGCTGCCAAGTCAGGCTAGATGTTGTCGTAACTCCAATGAAATCAAGGCTTTGAAAACAACAAAGCCCCGGAACATCCTGTGTTTCCGAGGCTTTGTGATGTGGTGTTTTTGGTGGAGCGGAGGAGGATCGAACTCCCGACCTCTGCATTGCGAACGCAGCGCTCTCCCAGCTGAGCTATCGGCCCTGAAAGAAGGCGCATTATAGAGAGCCGGGGCGTGAAATGGAAGCCCCGCCACAGCCCGTCTGGCAGCTTCAACCGCCCTCGCCGGAGCCTACTGCGGCACGCCCCAGCCTGTCGGCGATCGCATGCCATGCGGGCTCGTCGGGCAAAGCCTCGACGAGGATGAAATCGGCGTCCAGCGTGTCGGCGGTGCGCAGGCTGGCGTAGAGATCGTGGGCATAGGCGGCGGGATCGGCGGGCATGGCCTGCCAGATCAGGCGCGAGTCCTGCGGGTCGGCCTGGCCGTACGCCAGCACCGCAACGCGGCTGCCCTCGCCCGCCAGCGTGGCCGCTTCGTCGGCCAGCAGAGCGGACGGCACCAGACGCAACGGGGTGCGCGGCGCGTAGTGGGCGGCCAGGGCGCCGGATACGCGCGGAGCGAGTGCGGCCTGGGCTGCGGCATTTTCCTGCCCTGCACCCTCATGTGGCGATGGCGTTTCCCCGGCCTCGCCGCGCACGCGCGGGCGGCGGCCGATGACGCGGGCGATGGCGTCGGGCGTGATCGCGCCGAGGCGCAGGATCTCGGGCACGTCGCGCGAAAAATCGAGGATGGTGGATTCGATGCCGAAGGCGCAGGGGCCGCCATCGACCACCATGGCGACGCGCTCACCCAGATCTTCCTGAACGTGCAGGGCCGTGGTCGGGCTGATGCGGCCGAAGCGGTTGGCGCTGGGCGCGGCGATGCCGGAGCCGAAGACCTGCAGCATCGCCAGGGCGATGGAATGCGAGGGCACGCGCAGGCCGACGGTGTCCTGCCCGCCGGTGACTTCGTCGGGCACCTCGGGAGCACGCTTCAGGATCAGCGTCAGCGGGCCGGGCCAGAAGGCGCGGGCGAGCGCGATGGCATCCTTGGGGATGCTCTCGGCCCAGCGCGGCAGGTGCTCGGCCGACGGCAGATGCACGATCAGCGGGTGGTCGGCAGGCCGGCCCTTGGCGGCGAAGATTTTCTTCACCGCCTCCGGATTCAGCGCATCGGCAGCCAGCCCATAGACGGTCTCGGTCGGCATGCCGACGATGTCGCCGGCGCGCAGCAGACCGGCAGCCTCGCGGATCGCCACCAGCGTGGGCGGCTCGATGCGGCCGCGCGGCTTGACTGCGGTGTCCTTGCTCACGCCTCGTTCACTCGTCGCGGATGCCGATCGCGGCGCGGGCCTGCAGCGCGCGCTGCAGCACTTCGTCCGCATCCTCGCCGGTGACGACGAAATGGCCCATCTTGCGACCGGGGCGGGCGTGGTGCTTGCCGTACAGGTGCAGGCGCAGCCCGGGCACGGCGTGCAGCACGGCCCAGTCGGGCTCGCGGTAGGCGCCATGGCCCTTGCCGTCGGCATACCAGAGTTCGCCCAGCAGATTGACCATGACTGCGGCCGAATGCTGGCGCGGCACGGCGAGCGGCAGGCCGCACAGCGCCCTCACCTGCTGCTCGTACTGGCTGGCGTCGCAGGCGTCGATGGTGTGGTGGCCGCTGTTGTGCGGGCGCGGCGCCATTTCGTTGACGACGAGTCCGCCGCCACAGACGAAGAACTCCACGCCCAACGTGCCGACATAGCCGAGCTCTTCGGCGATGCGTTCGGCAGTCTGGCGGGCCGTGTCCCTCAAATCGGCCGAAACCTGCGCCGGCGCAATGGTGACGTCGAGGATGCCGTTGCGGTGGCGGTTCTCACCGGCCGCGAAGCAGCGCACCGTGCCGGCCTCGTCGCGCGCCAGCACCACCGAGACTTCGCAGTCCAGCGTCAGCATCTTTTCCAGCACACAGGGTTCGCCCTTGAAATGCTGGAAGGCGGCGACCGCCTCGTCGTGGCTCGCGACCCGCGCCTGGCCCTTGCCGTCGTAGCCGAAGCGCGCGACCTTGAGCACCGCCGGGAACAGCCCGGCATCGGCATGACGGACGTCGTCCTCGCTGCGGATCACCGCGAAGGGGCCGTGCGGCAGGCCATTGTCGGCGAGGAAGGATTTTTCGGCGATGCGGTTCTGGCACACCGCCACCGCGCTCGCCGCCGGGTGCACCGGGATGAACTTGCTGAGGTAGTCCAGCGTGCCGGCCGGCACGTTCTCGAACTCGGTCGTGACCGCCGCACAGCCGCCGCCCAGTTCGTCGAGTGCGGCATAGTCCTCGTAGCCGGCGACCAGGTGACGGTCGGCGATCAGACCTGCAGGACTGTGCGGATCGGGGTCGAGCACCCACACCTTGTAGCCCATTTCATGCGCCGCGGCGACGAAGAAGCGGCCGAGCTGACCGCCGCCGAGCATGCCCAGCGTGGCGGGCGGAAGGATCGTGGAGGAAGTGTTGCTGGACGACATTGGGGGGCCTTCAGTGGGCGGAATTCGGCGGATACGGCTACAGTACGTCAGGCCGGCGGCGGCAGCTCCATGTCGAGCACGGTCTGCGTCTGGCGGGCGCGGAAAGCCTCGAGCTGCGCCGCCAGCTCGGCATTCTCGTTGGCGAGCAGTGCCACCGCGAACAGGCCGGCGTTGGCCGCGCCGGCCTCGCCGATGGCGAAGGTTGCCACCGGGATGCCCTTGGGCATCTGCACGATGGACAGCAGCGAATCCTGGCCCGACAGCGCCTTCGACTGCACCGGCACGCCGAGCACCGGCAGCGTGGTCTTGGCCGCGACCATGCCGGGCAGGTGGGCCGCGCCGCCGGCGCCGGCGATGATCGCCTTCAGCCCGCGGCCGCGCGCGGCTTCGGCGTATTCGAACATCAGGTCGGGCGTGCGGTGGGCCGACACCACGCGCGCCTCGTAGGGCACGCCGAATTCGGCCAGCATCTTGGCCGCCGCCTGCATGGTCGGCCAGTCGGAATTCGAGCCCATGATGATGCCCACCAGGGGCTGGGCGGTCGCGGTCGTATTCATCGTCATCTCTTCAGGCTCACTTGCCGGCGTCGCGCGCCGAGCGTTCGGCGGACACCACGGTGTTCTCGAGCAGCATCGTGATCGTCATCGGCCCGACGCCGCCCGGCACCGGCGTGATCGCGCCGGCGACTTCGGCCGCCGAGGCGAAATCGACGTCGCCGCACAGCTTGCCGGCATCCGGGCCGCTGTCGAGGCGGTTGATGCCGACATCGATGACGGTCGCGCCCGGCTTGATCATGTCGCCGGTGACGAAGCGCGGCTTGCCGATGGCGGCGACGACGATGTCGGCGCGGCGGGTGTGGAAAGCGAGGTCGCGCGTCTTCGAATGGCACACGGTGACGGTGGCGCCGGCATTGGTCAGCAGCATCGCCATCGGCTTGCCAACGATGTTGGAACGGCCGATGACCACCGCCTCGGCGCCCTGCACCGGCACGTCGGCCGTTTCCAGCATCTTCATGACGCCGTTCGGCGTGCAGGGGACGAAGCCTTCGCGGTTCTGCGACAGCAGGCCGACGTTCTCGGCGTGGAAGCCGTCAACGTCCTTGCGGATGTCGATCGCTTCGAGCACCGCCGTCTCGTCCAGATGCGCGGGCAGCGGCAGTTGCACCAGGATGCCATGCACGGAGGGGTCGGCGTTCAGCTCGGCGAGCCTGGCCATGACTTCCTGCTGGGTGGCGTCCTGCGGGTAGTCGAAGCGCAGCGAGCGGATGCCGGCCTTCTCGCAGCCGGCGACCTTGTTGCGCACATAGACGGCGGAAGCGGGATCGCCGCCGACCAGGATGACCGCCAGGCAAGGTTGCACACCGCGTGCCGTCAGCGCTGCGGCACGTTCTGCGATTTCGCCACGGACACGCGCCGACAGGGCGTTGCCGTCGATGATGCGAGCGGTCATCGGTAAAGCCTCGAAAAAGGGCAGGATTTTACAGCAAGGCGCCCGAGCCGCGTACCCATTCATCGCCCAGCCCAGCAGCTGGATCAGCTGGTTATTCCAAGCGAAATTGTCCACTTCATCGCCCGGTTCGGCGGCTCGGCTTTCAGCGCTGCAGCGCGCCCGGCTCCACCGTGACGACGTGCTGCACCAGCTCGGCCAGCGAATTGGCGCCCATCTTTTCCATCACGCGGGCGCGGTGCACCTCCACGGTCTTGATGCTGATGCCCAGCACGTCGGCGATCTGCTTGTTGAGCTTGCCGACGATGATGAGGTCCAGCACCTCCCGCTCGCGCTGGGTGAGATGGTCGAGCCGGCGCGCGGTATCGGCCTCCTGCAGCCGCTTGTTGCGGCTCTCGCGCTCGAGCGTCAGGCACTGCTCGATCAGGCGCAGCATGTCGCGCTCGCTGAACGGCTTCTCGATGAAATCGACCGCTCCCTTCTTCAGCGCCGACACCGCCATCGGCACGTCGCCATGGCCGGTGATGAAGACCACCGGCAAGGTACAGCGCCGGCGTCCGAGTTCCTCGAACATCTCCAGCCCGCTCATGCCCGGCATGCGCACGTCCAGCACGATGCAGCCCGCCATGTCGGGGCGGCAGCCTTCGAGAAAGGCTTCGGCGGATTCGTAGGTCAGCACCTTGTAGTCGTTGCCCTCGAGCATCCAGGTCATAGAGTCGCGCAGGGCTTCGTCGTCATCGACGACATGGATGATCTGTTCAGACGCTGGGTGCAACTCGCTCACTTACGGACTCCGCCGGCAGGGTAAACGAGAATATGGTACCCCCATCCGGGTTGTCGTCGACAACCAAACGTCCATCGTGGAACTCGATGATCGAACGGCAGATGTTCAAACCCATGCCCATGCCCTCTGCCTTGGTCGTGTAGAAGGGCGTGAACAGGCGCTGGCGCCCTTCCTCGCTGATGCCGTGGCCGCGGTCGATCACCGCCACCTCCACGGCCCCGGCCATCCCCTCGCCGCAGCGGCGCGCACGCACCACCAGTTGCCGCTGCTCCGGCAGGGTGTCGGCCATGGCATCCAGGCCGTTGCGGATCAGGTTCAGCACCACCTGCTCGATCATGATGCGGTCGGCGAACACCGGCGGCAGATCGGCTTCGATCTCGGCCACCAGCCTGATGCCGGTGCGGCGCGCGTCGATGTCGGCGAAGCCGAGCGCGTCGTCGAGGATATCGACCAGCTTGACCGCGCTTCGGCGCGGCTCGCTCTTCTTCACGAATTCGCGCACGCGGCGGATGATCTTGCCCGCGCGCTCGGCCTGGAAGCTGGCTTTCTGCATCGCCGCCAGCACGTCCTCGGGCTTCCAGCTGCCGCCCTGCATGCGGGTCACGCAACCGGCGCAGTAGTTGGCGATCGCCGACAGCGGCTGGTTCAGCTCATGCGCCAGCATCGAGGCCATCTCGCCCATCGTGATCAGGCGCGAGGTGCGCTGCAGGCGCTCCTCCTGCTGGCGCGCCACCTCGGCCGTCTGCTTGCGCTCGGTGCTGTCGGTGGCGATGCCCATCCGCACCACCCGGCCATCCACCCAGCGCATCGCCTGTTCGCGCACGTGATACCAGCGCCCTGACAAGGGGTGCTGCAATTCGCCGTCGAACAGCTCGCGCGGCAGCTCGGCCGGCGTCAGGCCGCGTGGGTCGACGCGGTAGTCGCCGCGCTCGGGCTGGGGCACGGCGACGCCGCGCACCGTGTGCCCGACGACGTCGAAGCCGTTGATGCGCTTGAAGGCACGATTGGCGAACAGGATCTCGTCGCTGCGGGCGTCGGCCACGAACACCGCCGCATCGAGCCCATCCAGCACTGCCTCGAAGCGCTCGTGCGTCGCCTCCAGCGCCGCACGCACGCGCTTGGGTTCGGTGATGTCGGTGATAGACGCCATCCAGCCGGTCTGCTGGCCGCTGGCATCGATCAGCGGCGACAGGTAGAAGCGCGCATCGAAGAGTTCGCCATTGCGCCGCTGGATGCGCAGCTCGAAGCCGCTGGCCGGCGCACGCCCTTCGAGCGTCATCTGCAGGTTGCGCTCGCAGACATCCCGCATCTCCTTCGGCCAGTACGGAAAAGGCGCGGTCGCACCGACCAGTTCGTCCTCGCGCCACCCCACCATGCGGCTGAAGGCAGAATTCACGTAGATGATGCGTCCGCTGAGATCGATGGCACGCAGCCCGGTCAGCACCGAATCCTCCATCGCCTTGCGGAAGGCGGATTCGGCACGCAAGGCCTGCTCGGCCGCCTTGCTGCCGGTGATGTCGCGGGCCACGGCATAAACGAGGCCCTCCTCTGGCACCGGGTTGATGCTCCACTCCAGCCATTTGTAGTTGCCGTCCGCACAGCGGCAACGGTTCTCGAACGTCACCGGCTCGCCGGTCGCCAGGCGGCGCAAGGCGTCGAGTGTCGTGTCCACGTCCTCGTCGTGGACGAAATCGACCATCGGCCGGCCCGGCAGGCTGTCGGGCGCATGGCCGAGAATGCGTCCGAAGGCCGGATTGCAGCGGCGGAAGCTGCCATCCAGGCCAAGCACGCACAGCATGTCGAGCGAGAGATCGAACAGCCGGTCGCGCTCCTTCTCGACCTGCATGCGGCGAAGCACGTGGATGCGCAGCGACCACAGGCTCCACAGCACCAGCACCGACAGGCCCAGAATCAGCGCCGCAGGCAGCGCCCATTGCAGGTCACGCAAAGCCATGCCGCGCTCGGCGCCGAACCCAGGCTGCAGCAGCAGCCACACCAGTGCCAGCATGCCCAGCGCGAAGAGCAGCATCGCCACACAGGGAACAGCCCAATAGCGGTGCGGCGAACCGCGGGCAGATTCGGAACGGAACATGGATGGCTTCAGGGGAAGGAGCAGAAATGATGCGGTGCAATACCTGCCGCCCGATTGTCGACGAGCCTCCCGCCAATCGTCATCCGGTTTAACCCTTACCGCGGCATCCGGGTTTCCGCCAACTTTCCCGCCTTCATGCCTGCCAATACAGTCCGGGTATGCCGTTCTCCAGCACCCGGCGCAAACGCCTTGCCACTCTGCCTCTTCCCGTCGCCTGCGTGCGCCCGCACCGTGCTTCAACCATGACCTCGAAGCACGTGCATAGCCTTCTCCAGCACCTTTTCCATGCCTGCCGGCATGCGTCCCATGCGCGCATCCGGGCTTCGCCACGTCAACATCATTGCACATTGCGAAAAGTGGTTTTATAGTTCGAAAAGTCAGCCGCTGGTTGTCGAGGTGGCTGCGCCCGTACCACCAACAGACCTGCCCGACAGGCAGGGTTCGCCAACCGAACGTCATGAGGAGACAAACCATGACCGGAATCAGCAACGTTCTCGCGCAAAACGACACCGACGCGCAGGAAACGAAGGAATGGATCGACGCGCTTGCCGCCGTCGTCGAACACGAAGGCCCGCAGCGTGCCCATTACCTGATCGAAACCCTGATCGCGACCGCACGCCAGGAAGGGGTGAACATCCCCTACGCGGCCAATACCGAGTACATCAACACCATTCCGGTCGAACAGCAGCCTCCCTACCCCGGCGATGCGGACATGGAAATCAAGATCCATTCCTACATCCGCTGGAACGCCATGGCGATGGTGGTGCGCGCGAACAAGGACACCAACGTCGGCGGCCACATCGCCTCGTTCGCGTCCGCTGCAGCCCTCTATGACGTCGGTTTCTCGCACTTCTGGCACGCCCCGTCGGCCCAGCACGACGGCGACCTGATCTTCTTCCAGGGCCACTCGGTGCCCGGTGTCTACGCCCGCGCCTACATGCTGGGCCGCCTGACCGACGAGCAGATGGACAGCTTCCGCCAGGAAACTGGCGGCAAGGGCATCTCGTCCTACCCCCACCCCTGGCTGATGCCGGAGTTCTGGCAGTTCCCCACCGTGTCGATGGGCCTCGGCCCGCTGTGCGCGATCTACTCGGCGCGCTTCATGAAGTACATGGCCAGCCGCGGCATGATCGACCCGGCCCGCGCCGAACAGCGCAAGGTCTGGGCCTTCCTCGGCGACGGCGAAACCGATGAAGTCGAATCGCTGGGCGCGATCGGCATGGCCGGCCGCGAGCGGCTCGACAACCTGGTCTTCGTCATCAACTGCAACCTGCAGCGCCTCGACGGCCCGGTGCGCGGCAACGGCAAGATCGTCCAGGAACTCGAAGCCGAATTCCGCGGCGCCGGCTGGAACGTCATCAAGGTCCTCTGGGGCACCCACTGGGACGCGCTGTTTGCCCGCGACAAGAAGGGCATCCTGCAGAAGCGCATGATGGAAGTCGTCGATGGCGAGTACCAGACCTTCAAGGCCAAGGACGGCGCCTACGTCCGCGAGCACTTCTTCAACACCCCCGAACTGAAGGAACTCGTCGCCGACTGGACCGACAACCAGATCTGGCGCCTGAACCGCGGCGGCCACGACATCTTCAAGATCTTCACCGCCTACAAGGCCGCGGCCGAGCACAAGGGCCAGCCGACGCTGATCCTGGCCAAGACGATCAAGGGCTTCGGCATGGGCCAGGCCGGCGAAGCCATGAACATCTCGCACCAGCAGAAGAAGATGGACGTCGAAGCCATCCGCCGCTTCCGCGACCGCTTCGGCCTGCCGGTGCCCGACGACAAGCTGGAAGAGCTGCCCTACCTGAAGTTCGAGGAAGGCTCGCCCGAACAGAAGTACCTGCTGCAACGCCGCCTGGACCTCGGCGGCTTCCTGCCGCAGCGCCGCACCAAGGCTGAAGCCTTGACCGTGCCCGCGCTGGACACCTTCGCCGCACTGCTGAAGGCTTCGGGCGAAGGCCGCGAGCTGTCGACCACGATGGCGATCGTGCGCATGATGAACACCCTGCTGAAGGACAAGCAGATCGGCAAGCACATCGTGCCGATCGTGCCGGACGAGTCGCGCACCTTCGGCATGGAAGGCATGTTCCGCCAGTACGGCATCTGGAACCAGGAAGGCCAGAAGTACGTGCCGGAAGACCATGACCAGCTCATGTTCTACAAGGAAAGCCAGACCGGCCAGGTGCTGCAGGAAGGCATCAACGAAGCCGGCGCGATGGCCGACTGGATCGCCGCCGGCACCGCCTACAGCGTGCATGGCGTGCAGATGATCCCGTTCTACATCTTCTATTCGATGTTCGGCCTGCAGCGCACCATGGACCTGTGCTGGGCGGCCGCCGACCAGCGCACCCGCGGCTTCCTGATCGGCGGCACCGCCGGCCGCACCACGCTGAACGGCGAAGGCCTGCAGCACGAGGACGGCCACAGCCTGCTGATGGCCAACATGATCCCGAACTGCATCAGCTACGATCCGACCTTCCAGTACGAAGTCGCCGTCGTCGTGCAGGACGGCCTGCGCCGGATGTTCGCCGAACAGGAGGACATCTATTACTACATCACGGTGATGAACGAGAACTACGAACATCCCGAGATGCCTGCCGGCGCCGAAGCCGACATCCTCAAGGGCCTGTACCTGTTCCGCAAGGGCGGCGACGCCGCCGGTCCGCGCGTTCAGCTGATGGGTTCGGGCACGATCTTCCGCGAAGTCATCGCCGCCGCCGAGCTGCTCAAGAACGACTGGGGCGTCGAGGCCGACATCTGGGGCGCGCCCAGCTTCAACGAACTGGCCCGCAACGGCCAGGACGTCGAGCGCTGGAATCTGCTTCACCCGGCGGAAGAGCCGAAGAAGACCCACGTGCAGCAGAAGCTCGCCGGCTTCGAAGGCCCGGCCATCGCCGCCACCGACTACATCCGCATGCTCCCCGAGCAGATCCGCGCGCAGCTCGACCGCCGCTACGTCACGCTGGGCACCGACGGCTTCGGCCGCTCCGACACCCGCGAGAACCTGCGCCACTTCTTCGAGGTGGATCGCCACTGGGTGACGCTGGCTGCGCTGAAGGCGCTGGCCGATGACGGCGTGATCGGCCGCGACAAGATCGCCGCCGCCGTGGCCAAGTACAACCTCGACCCGAACAAGCCGAACCCGATGTCGGTTTGAGCGAGCAAGGAGACAAGAACATGAGCCAACTCATTGAAGTGAAGGTTCCGGACATCGGCGACTTCTCCGACGTGCCGGTCATCGAGCTGTTCGTCAAGGTCGGCGACACCATCGCCGTCGATGACGCCATCGCCACGCTCGAATCCGACAAGGCCACCATGGACGTGCCCTCGTCGGCCGCCGGCGTGGTCAAGGAAGTGCTGATCAGCCTCGGCGACAAGGTGTCCGAAGGCAGCGTGCTGATCAAGATCGAGGCCGCCGGCGCCGCTGCTGCGGCCCCTGCTCCGGCTGCCGCCTCGGCGCCGGCACCCGCGGCCGCTCCGGCGGCAGCCCCGGCCGCCGCAGCACCGGCGGCCGGCGGCGGTGTGGTCAACGTCGTCGTGCCCGACATCGGCGACTTCTCCGACGTGCCGGTCATCGAACTGTTCGTCAAGCCCGGCGACACCATCAAGGTCGACGACGCCATCGCCACGCTCGAGTCCGACAAGGCCACCATGGACGTGCCGTCCTCCGCCGCCGGCGTGGTCAAGGAAGTGCTGGTCCAGCTCGGCGACAAGGTCAGCCAGGGCAGCCTGCTGATCAAGGTCGAGACCGCCGGCGGCGCAGCCGCCGCGGCCGCCCCGGCTGCTGCACCCGCGCCCGCTCCTGCCGCCGCAACGGCTCCGGCCGCAGCCGCGCCAGCCCCGGCGGCCAGCGCCCCGGCACCGGCTGCTTCGCCGGCCGCAGCGTCCGCGGTCACGCTCGGCGGCAAGGTCCACGCCAGCCCCTCGGTGCGCGCCTACGCCCGCGAGCTCGGCGTCGATCTCGCCCAGGTCAAGGCCACCGGCCCCAAGGGCCGCATCGTCAAGGAAGACGTCACCGCCTTCGTCAAGGGTGCGATGAGCAGCGGCACGGTGCCGGGCAAGACGCCGGCTGCCGCGGCAGCCGGTGCCTCGCTGGGCGGCGGGCTGGATCTGCTGCCGTGGCCGAAGGTCGATTTCGCCAAGTTCGGCGAAGTCGAGGTCAAGCCGCTGTCCCGCATCAAGAAGATCTCCGGCCAGAACCTCGCCCGCAACTGGGTGATGATCCCGGCGGTGACCTACCACGAGGACGCCGACATCACCGACCTGGAAGCCTTCCGGGTGGCGATGAACAAGGAGCACGAGAAGTCCGGCAAGAAGCTCACCATGCTCGCCTTCATCATCAAGGCCTCGGTGCGCGCGCTGCAGGAATTCCCCGAGTTCAACACTTCGCTCGACGGCGACAACCTGGTCTACAAGAAGTACTTCAACATCGCCTTCGCCGCCGACACGCCCAACGGCCTGGTCGTTCCGGTGATCAAGGACGCCGACAAGAAGAGCGTGTTCGAGATCGCCGCCGAATCCGGCAACCTGGCCAAGCTCGCCCGCGACGGCAAGCTCAAGCCGGCCGACATGTCCGGCGCCTGCTTCACGATCTCGTCGCTCGGCGGCATCGGCGGCACCTACTTCGCGCCGATCGTCAATGCGCCCGAAGTCGCCATCCTCGGCGTCAACAAGTCGGTGCTGAAGCCGGTGTGGGACGGCAAGCAGTTCGTGCCGCGCCTGACCCTGCCGATGTCGCTGACCGCCGACCACCGCGTCATCGACGGCGCCCTGGCAACCCGCTTCAACGTGTACCTCGCGCAACTGCTGGCGGACTTCCGCCGCGTGATGCTGTAAGGAGACCGCCATGAGTCTAGTGGAAGTAAAAGTTCCGGACATCGGCGACTTCTCCGACGTGCCGGTCATCGAGCTGTTCGTCAAGGTCGGCGACACCATCAACGTGGATGACGCGATCTGCACGCTCGAATCCGACAAGGCGACCATGGATGTGCCGTCCTCGGCTGCCGGCGTGGTGAAGGAAGTGCTGATCAATCTCGGCGACAAGGTGTCGGAAGGCGCCCTGCTGATCAGGATCGAAGCCGGCGCCGCAGCAGCGGCCGGTGCGCCGGCGGCGGCAGCGCCCGCTCCGGCGGCCGCGCCTGCCACGGCACCTGCAGCCGCAGCACCGGCCGCCGGTGGCGGCGTGGTCGAAGTCGCCGTGCCCGACATCGGCGACTTCTCCGACGTGCCGGTCATCGAGCTGTTCGTCAAGGCCGGCGACACCATCAAGGTCGACGACGCCATCGCCACGCTCGAGTCCGACAAGGCGACGATGGACGTGCCGTCCTCCGCCGCCGGCGTCGTCAAGGAAGTCCTGGTCAGCCTCGGTGACAAGGTCAGCCAGGGCACCGTACTGATCAAGGTCGAGGCAGCGGGCGCCAGCGCCGCTGCCGCGCCGGCCCCGACTGCGGCCGGAGCGGCATCGGTTGCCGCTCCGGCGGCAGCCAGCCACAGCGGCAGCGCCGACGCCGAATACGACATGGTCGTGCTCGGCGCCGGTCCCGGCGGCTACTCGGCGGCCTTCCGCGCCGCCGACCTCGGCCTCAAGACCGCGATCATCGAGCGCTACGCCACGCTGGGCGGCGTGTGCCTGAACGTCGGCTGCATCCCGTCCAAGGCGCTGCTGCACGTCGCCGCGGTCATCGAGGAAGCCGAGCACGTCAGCGCCGCCGGCGTCAGCTTCACCAAGCCCTCGGTGGACGTCGACGCGCTGCGCAAGCACAAGGACGGCGTCATCGGCAGGCTCACCGGCGGCCTCGCCGGCATGGCCAAGGCACGCAAGGTCGACGTCATCCGCGGCTACGGCAACTTCCTCGACCCGCATCACATCGAAGTCGAGGAAACCACCGGCAGCGGCTGGGACACCACCGGCGCCAAGAAAGTCGTCAAGTTCAGGAACTGCATCATCGCCGCCGGCTCCGCCGCGGTGCACCTGCCCTTCATCCCGAAGGACCCGCGCATCGTCGATTCAACCGGCGCGCTGGAACTGCGCCAGGTGCCGGCCAGGATGCTGGTCATCGGCGGCGGCATCATCGGCCTGGAAATGGCCACGGTGTATTCCACGCTGGGCTCGCGCATCGACGTCGTCGAGATGATGGACGGCCTGATGCAGGGGCCGGACCGCGATGCGGTCAAGGTGTGGGAAAAGCAGAACGCCCACCGCTTCGACAACATCATGCTCAAGACCAAGACGGTCGCGGTCGAGGCCAGGGACGACGGCATCTACGTCACCTTCGAAGGCGACAAGGCGCCGACCGAACCGGTCAAGTACGACATGGTGCTGCAATCTGCCGGCCGTTCGCCCAACGGCAACAAGATCAGCGCCGACAAGGCGGGCGTCATCGTCGGCGAGCGCGGCTTCATCCCGGTGGATGCGCAGATGCGCACCAACGTGCCGCACATCTTCGCCATCGGCGACATCGTCGGCCAGCCCATGCTCGCCCACAAGGCCGTGCATGAAGCCCACGTCGCCGCCGAAGTCGCCGCCGGCCACAAGGCCGCCTTCGACGCCACGGTGATCCCGGGCGTGGCCTACACCCATCCGGAAGTGGCCTGGGTCGGCTACACCGAAGCCCAGGCCAAGGCCGAAGGCAAGAAGATCGAAACCGCCAAGTTCCCGTGGGCCGCCAGCGGCCGCGCGATCGCCAACGGCGCCGACTACGGCTTCACCAAGCTGATCTTCGACGCCGAAACGCACCGCGTCATCGGCGGCACCATCGTCGGCCCCTCGGCCGGCGACATGATCGGCGAAGTCTGCCTGGCGATCGAAATGGGCGCCGACGCGGTCGACATCGGCAAGACCATCCACCCGCACCCCACCCTCGGGGAAACGGTCGGCATGGCCGCCGAAGTCGCCCACGGCAGCTGCACCGACCTGCCGCCGATGCGCAAGAAGTAAGCATCGGACCGCAGGCAGCCGTCACCGGAAACCCGCCCTCGAGGCGGGTTTCTTTTTTTGGCTGGCAGCGCCTTGCCGATGAAATCCATCGCAAGCTTGCCTAGGTGGCAAAAATCCCCGGCCGCACCGGCAAAGCTTGCCGGCAAACGGCAGGCGGCGGCCGGCAAACCCCTGGCCGCAAAGCGGATCTCTTCGTGATTCGGCACCTGGCACATATTTCGCTCTAGGACGTCCAGAGAGCTCGGGCGCCGGCAACAGTGCCCCCCGCGCCCAAATCGAATCGGACATCCGGGAGATTCAAAATGGCACAGGTCATCAACACCAACATTCCCTCGCTGAACTCGCAGCGCAACCTGAACATCTCGCAAGGCTCGCTCTCGACGTCCCTGCAACGGCTGTCCTCCGGCCTGCGCATCAACAGCGCCAAGGACGACGCCGCCGGCCTGGCGATCTCCGAGCGGATGACCTCCCAGATCCGCGGCCAGGACCAGGCCCGCCGCAATGCCAACGACGGCATCTCGCTCGCGCAGACCGCCGAAGGCGCCCTCGAATCGGCCGGCGAGGTGCTGCAGCGCATCCGCCAGCTTGCCGTTCAGTCGTCCAACGCCACCAACTCGCCGTCGGACCGCAAGGCGCTCAATGCCGAAGTCAACGAACTGACCGCCGAGCTCGACCGCATCGCCAAGACCACGGAATTCAACGGCCGCAAATTGCTCGACGGCTCCTTCACCACCGCCACGTTCCAGGTGGGCGCCAACGCCGGCCAGATGATCTCGGCCACCACCGCCAACTTCAGCACCAATCAGTATGGCGGCTACCGCATCGGCTCGCAGACGGCAGCCAACAGCGGCGCGAAGGGCGACCTCACGCCCGGCAGCACCCCGTTCGCGCTCGGCTCCTCGGCCAATACCACCAACCGTGTCGGCGGCGGCACGCTGACCATCAACGGTGCCACCGGTGCAGCCACCGTGACCATTCCCGCCGGCGCCTCGGCCAAGACTGCGGTGCAGCTCATCAACACCGAACACGGCACCACCGGCGTCACCGCCTCGGCCAAGACCGAACTGGACATCGATTTCAGCGCGCCGAACACCAGCTACAAATTCGACCTCAGCTCGGACAACAGCACGCCCGTCACCATCTCCTTCACCATCGGCGCCGAAGACAACGACGGCCTCGCCGCCGCGATCAACGCCTTCAACGACGTGGCAGCCAAGACCGGCGTCACGGCGAGGGTCAACGACGGCGGCGACGGCATCACCCTGCTGAACTCGTTCGGCGAGAACATCACCATCGCCAACTCCGCCTCCGGCTCAGCCTCAGCCACCATCGGCGGCGCCACATCCGCCCCCGGCAGCACCGTGATCGGCACCGGCCAGCTGGTGCTGGATTCGGACCGCTCCTTCAGTGTCGACGCCAGCAACACCACCGATTTCTTCCACAACCTCAACGCCGCCGCTCAATTGCAGAAAGTCGGCGATCTCGACGTCAGTTCGGTTCGACTCGGCCCAGCGTACGCTGGCAATCGCCGACGCCGCGCTGTCCGCGATCAACGGCCAGCGCGCCAAGTTCGGTGCCCTGCAAGCCCGTTTCGAGACGACGATCAGCAACCTGCAGACCTCGGCCGAGAACCTGTCGGCGGCACGCTCGCGCATCCGCGACACCGACTTCGCCGCCGAAACCGCCAACCTCACCCGCGCGCAGATCCTGCAGCAGGCCGGCACCGCAATGCTCACCCAGGCCAACGCGCTGCCGCAGCAGGTGTTGCAGCTGCTGCAAGGCTGAGGCCCTGGGCGGCCGGCCGGCCATCGAGCCCGCGCTCCGACGCGGGCTTTTTTCTTTGTCCGGCATCGGCATGGCAAGCTCTCGTCATCACGCTAGGCATCGGCCTCCGCTCCTGTCTTGGATTAGAATCCGCCCTTCCGGGCCATCACGCTCCCTCGCCTACCCCATGCATACCGCCGACAGGCCAGCCCTCATGCCCGCTTTCCGCCACCATCCGCACACCTCCGCCCTCACGGAGGCGCTCTGGTGAAATGCGTCATTCTGGCCGGCGGTTTCGGCACGCGGATCAGCGAAGAATCCCACCTCAAGCCCAAGCCCATGGTGGAAATCGGCGGGCGACCGATCATCTGGCATCTGATGAAAGTGCTGTCCGCCCAGGGCATCCATGAATTCGTGATCTGCCTGGGCTACAAGGGCTACATCCTCAAGGAATACTTCGCCAACTACTTCCTGCACATGTCGGACGTCACCTTCGACATGCGCAACAACCAGATGATCGTGCACAACAAGCACGCCGAGCCGTGGCAGGTCACGCTGGTGGATACCGGCGAGCACACCATGACCGGCGGCCGCCTGCGCCGCATCCGCGACTACGTCGGCACGGACACCTTCTGCTTCACCTATGGCGACGGACTGGCCGACATCGACCTCGCTGCACTGAGCGGTTTCCACCTCACGCACGGCCGTCACGCCACGGTAACCGCAGTTCAGCCTCCCGGACGCTATGGAGCCCTGACGCTGGAAGGCGGACGGGTAAGCGGCTTCCAGGAAAAACCCCTGGGAGACGGCGGCTGGATCAATGGCGGCTTCTTCATGCTGGAAAGCGCCGTGTTCGACTACATCGACGGCGATCACATCATCTGGGAGCAGCAGCCCATGCAGCGCCTGGCCGCCGAAGAGCAGCTGGGCGCCTTCCAGCACCGCGGATTCTGGCAGGCGATGGACACCGTGCGCGACAAAACCTACCTGGAACAACTCTGGCAGGACGGGAGAGCCCCGTGGCGCATCTGGGATTGAGTGCCGATTTCTGGGCAGGCCGGCGGGTACTGGTGACCGGCCACACCGGCTTCAAGGGCGGCTGGCTGAGCCTCTGGCTGCAGGCCCTGGGCGCCGAAGTACATGGCTTCGCCCTCGCCCCCATCACCCAACCCGCCATTTTCGACGTCGCCAAAGTAGCCGGCGGCATGATGAGCCACCGCCTGGGCGATCTGCGTGACGCCGATGCCGTGAAGGACGCACTGCTCGACGCCCGGCCAGACATCGTCTTTCATCTCGCCGCACAGCCGCTGGTGCGCGAAAGCTACCGCGACCCGATCGGCACGCTGGCCACCAACATCATGGGCAGCGCCCATCTGTTCGAGGCCGTCCGCCAGACGCCGGGCGTTCGGGCCTTGCTCGTCGTCACCAGCGACAAGTGCTACCAGAACCGGGAATGGCCCTGGCCCTATCGCGAGAACGAAGCCCTCGGCGGCCACGACCCATACTCCGCCAGCAAGGCCTGCCAGGAGATCCTCACCGCCGCCTGGCGCGACTCCTTCCTTGGCGAAACGGTTGCCGTAGCCAGCGCCCGGGCAGGCAACGTCATCGGTGGCGGCGACTGGTCGGCCGACCGCCTGATCCCGGACACCCTGCGCGCCTGGGATGCCGGGCAGGCCCTGGAACTGCGCTACCCGCAGGCCGTACGCCCCTGGCAGTACCATCTGGATGCGCTGGCCGGCTACCTGATGCTGGGCGCCGAACTGCTTTCCGGCCGCGGCCGGGGCGCATGGAACTTCGGCCCCGCCGATACCGACACCCTGAGCGTCGAAGCCCTGCTGCAATGCTTCGCCGAGCACTGGGGCGACAATCCCGGCTGGCGCTGCCAACCTGCCCCCCGCCCCCACGAAGCCAGCATGCTGCGCCTGGACAGCAGCAAAGCCCGTCAAGAACTGGGCTGGCGCAGCCGATATGGCGTGGCAGCCAGCCTGGCCGCCATCGCCGCCTGGCACCGGGCCTGGCAAAACGGCACCGACATGCGTGCCTTCAGCCTGCAGCAGATCGACGTCTACCAGAACACGACACAATGACCGGAAACATCAGCGGAGATCCCGAACGCGCGCAACTGCTGGAGCAGGCCCGCCAATACGCGGACCGTCTCACCCAGCCCGTCCCCTTCCGCCCCGGCGTCGACCCCGTACCGGTATCGGGCAAGGTCATCGGCGCGGACGAAATCGTCAACATGGTCGATGCCAGCCTCGAAGCCTGGCTCACCACGGGCCGCTTCAACGACCGTTTCGAACAGGAGCTGGCCCGCTACATCGGCGTCGCCGGCGCGCGCACGGTCAATTCGGGCTCGTCGGCCAACCTGGTGGCGCTGGCGACGCTCTGCTCCCCCAGCCTGGGCGAACGCGCACTGCGCCCCGGCGACGAGGTCATCACCGTCGCCGCCGGCTTCCCCACCACCGTCAATCCTTCGCTGCAATACGGCCTGGTGCCGGTGTTCGTGGACATCAGCCTGCCCACCTACAACATCGACGTCAGCCAGCTCGAAGCCGCACTGTCGCCCCGCACGCGCGCGATCATGCTGGCGCACACGCTGGGCAACCCCTTCGACCTCGACGCCGTCACCGCCTTCGCGCGCAAGCACGGCCTGTGGCTGGTCGAGGACTGCTGCGACGCGCTCGGCACCACCTGGCGCGGCCGGCACGTCGGCACCTTCGGCGACCTCGGCACCCTCAGCTTCTACCCGGCCCACCACATCACCATGGGCGAAGGCGGCGCCTTCTTCGCCAACGACGCCGGACTGCTGCGCATCGCCGAATCCATCCGCGACTGGGGCCGCGACTGCTGGTGCCCGCCGGGCCGCGACAACACCTGCGGCCAGCGCTACTGCTGGAAGCTGGGCGACCTGCCCGAAGGCTACGACCACAAGTACGTGTATTCGCAGCTCGGCTACAACCTCAAGATTTCCGACATGCAGGCCGCCTGCGGCGTGGCCCAGCTCCAGCGCCTGCCCGCCTTCGTCGAGCAGCGCCGGCACAATTTCGCCTACCTGCACGAACGCCTGCGCGCCATCGAAGAACACCTGATCCTGCCGCAAGCCACGGCGCACAGCGATCCGTCCTGGTTCGGCTTCCTGCTCACGCTGCGCAACCCGCACGAAGTACGCCGCGCCGACCTGCTCGACTACCTGAACCAGCACAGGATCGGCACCCGCCTGCTGTTCGGCGGCAACCTGCTGCGCCAGCCCTATTTCCGCGACCGCCCGCACCGCGTCGCCGCGCCGCTGGACAACACCGAACGCATCATGCACCACAGCTTCTGGGTCGGCGTGTATCCCGGCCTGGACACCGCGCGGCTGGACTACCTGGCCGACACCCTGTGCAGCTTCTTCGGCCACGGCTGGTAAGCACGCCTCGAGAACACCATGACCGCCACCCCGCTCTTCATCTTCGAACTCGCCAACAACCACATGGGCAGCGTCGACCACGGCCTGCGCATCATCCGCGAATTCGGCCAGGCCGCACGCGAATTCAGCCGCAACCATGCGTTCCGCTTCGCCTTCAAGCTGCAGTACCGCGAGCTCGACAGCTTCGTGCACCCCGACTACCGCGGACGCACCGACCTCAAGATGGTCAAGCGCTTCATGGAAACCCGCCTGGGCGACGCGGACTTCCAGGCCCTGGTGGCGGAAATGCACGCCAACGGCTTCACGCCGCTGTGCACGCCTTTCGACGAAGCCTCGGTGGCCACCATCGAGCGCCACAGCATCGACTGGATCAAGATCGCCAGCTGCTCGTTCACCGACTGGCCGCTGCTGGAGCGCATCGCAGCTTCGGCCAAGCCCGTGATCGCCTCCACCGCCGGCGCCGCACTCGAAGACATCGACCGCGTGGTCAGCTTCTTCTCGCACCGCCAGCGCCCGATCAGCCTGATGCATTGCGTCGGCGAGTACCCGACGCCCCATGCGCACTACCACCTGAACCAGATCGACATCCTGCGCCAGCGTTACCCGCAGGTGCCCATCGGCTACTCCACCCACGAAGACCCGGCGGACACCATCGCCGTGCAACTGGCCGTCGCCAAGGGTGCGCGCCTGTTCGAAAAGCACGTCGGCGTGCCCACCGCCGAATGGCCGCTGAACGCCTATTCGGCCAGCCCCGAACAAGTCCGCGCCTGGCTGAGCGCCGCCGCCGCCGCCTTCACCCTGTGCGGCCCGGAAGGCAGACGCCACACTGCCGGCACCGCCGAGCGCGACAGCCTCGACGGCCTGCGCCGCGGCGTGTTCGCCCGCCGCCCGCTGCCGGCCGGCACCGCGCTGCGCGACGAGGACGTGTTTTTCGCCTTCCCGCCGCAAGCGGGCCAACTGCTCGCCAACGACTGGTCCAAGTACGCCCGCCACGTGACGACGGCGGACGTGGCCACGAACGGCGCGGTGCTGCACGCTCAGCTCACGACCGTCCATCTGCGCGAAAAGGTGCAGGATGCGGTACTCAAGACCAAAGCCCTGCTCGAAGCCGGCCACGTCGTGATCCCCGGCCAGTCCGACCTGGAAATCTCCCACCACTACGGCATGGACCGTTTCGACGAATTCGGCCTGGTGATGATCACCGTCATCAACCGCGAATACTGCAAGAAGCTGATCGTCATGCTGCCGGGGCAGACCCATCCGGAGCAGCATCACCTCAAGAAGGAAGAAACCTTCCTGATCCTGCACGGCGAAATCCGCATCACGCTCGACGGCCAGGCCCGTACCTGCCGCGCAGGCGACGTGGTGGTGGTCGGGCGCGGCGTGCGGCACGAATTCCATACCGATACCGGCGTGGTCTTCGAGGAGCTGTCGTCCACCCACTATCCGGACGATTCCTACTACACCGACCCCGCAATCCAGAACAATCCCCAGCGCAAGACCCTGCTCACCTACTGGATGTAAGTTGATGACCCAGCCGATCCGCGTCGCCGACTACCTGATGGCCGCCCTGGCCGAACACGGCGCCGAACACGTCTTCCTGCTGCCGGGCGGCGGCGCCATGCACCTGAACGACGCGCTGGCCTGCGAAAAGCGGCTGCTGCCCGTGCCCTGCCACCACGAGCAGGCCTGCGGCATCGCCGCCGAAGCCTGGGGCCGCGTGCGCGGAACCTTCGGCGTCTGCATGGTCACCACTGGCCCCGGTGCCACCAACGTCATCACCCCGGTCACCGGCACCTGGATCGAATCGGTACCGATGCTGGTGATTTCCGGCCAGGTCAAACGCGCCGACCGCCTCGGCGACCGGCCGCTGCGCCAGGGCGGCGTACAGGAAGTGGACATCGTGCCGATGGTGCGTTCGGTCACCAAATACGCCGTCACCGTCGACGACCCCCAACAGATCCGCTACCACCTCGAACGCGCCCTGTACGAAATGCGCAGCGGCCGCGCCGGCCCGGTCTGGCTGGACATCCCGCTCGACGTCCAGGCGACCCGCATCGACCCCATACAGCTACCCGGCTTCACTCCGCCGGCCGCCCGGACGACCGAGCTGGGCACCGCCGCGCAGGACGTGCTGGCGCTGATCGCCCGGGCCGAGCGCCCGCTGCTGCTCGCCGGCCACGGCGTGCGCCTGGCCGGCGCTGCGGCCGCTTTTGCTGCCCTCGCCGAACGGCTGCAGATTCCGGCCGTCACCACCTGGAACGCGCTCGACCTGCTGCCCTGGGAGCATCCGCTCAACGCCGGCCGGCCCGGCGTGGTCGCGCTGCGCGGCGCCAATTTCGCCGTGCAGAACTGCGACCTGCTGATCAGCATCGGCAGCCGCCTGGACAACGTGCTCACGGCCTACAACCCGCGCGGCTTCGCCCGCCACGCGCGCAAGGTGGTGGTGGACGTGGATGCGGCGGAAATCGCCAAGCTCGACATGGACATCGACATCCGCGTCGCCGCCGATGCCGCCGACTTCATCGCCGCGCTGGCCAGCGCCACCCTTCCCGCGCAGCGCACCGACACGAGCGCCTGGCGCGCCCGCTGCCGCGACTGGAAAACGCGTTACCCGGTCAATGACGGGCAGCCCTTCCCCGCCAGCGGCCCGATCAGCCACTACCATTTCACCTCCGCGCTGTCGGACGCTATTCCCGCCGACACCCTGGTCAGCACCGGCAGTTCGGGACTGGCGGTGGAAGTGTTCTACACCGTGTTCCGCAACAAGCCGGGGCAGCGCGTTTTCCTCACCTCCGGCCTCGGCTCGATGGGCTACGGCCTGCCGGCCGCCATCGGCGCCTGCCTGGCCCATGGCGGCAGACCGATGGTCGCCGTCGAGAGCGACGGCAGCCTGCAGCTCAACCTGCAGGAATTCGCCACGCTGGCGGCGCAGCGCCTGCCGGTCACGCTGGTGGTGATGAACAACGGCGGCTACGCCTCCATCCGCAACACCCAGCGCAATTACTTCGAAGGCCGCTACCTCGGCACCGGTCCCGAAGCCGGCCTGCTGCTGCCGGACCTGGAGAAGATCGCCCTCACCTACGGCCTGCCCTTCGCCCGCATCGACGACGCGGGCGGCCTGGCCAGCCTGGGCACGCTGATCGGCGGAACCGGGCCGCGCATCGTCGAAGTGATGCTGACACCGGACGAAACCCTGTTCCCCAAGGTCGCCGCCATGCCGCAAGCGGACGGCACGATGGTGTCGATGCCGCTGGAAGACATGTCGCCGCTGCTGCCGCTCGAACAGCTCGAGGCGGAGATGCTGGTGCCTCTGCTGCCCGTCTCGCAAAACGCCAGCCGATAAGCATCAGGCCACCGCCAGCGCCCATGCCAGCGAACACCCCAATGATCGCCCCCGCCCCATGCCCCTGCTGCGGCCAGCGCGGGCATGAGGACAGTATTGCCCCCGGCTGGCAACACTGCGGATTCTGCTTGCACCGCTGGACTCAGCCAGGCGGCGATGGCAGCACGGCTCGCTACCATCAGCTTCAACAGCGCAACGACACCACGGCACCGGCTTTCGCACGCAAGCTCGGCGACCGGATGCAGAGCATTGCGCCGCTGCTGCGGCCAGGCATGCGCGTGCTGGAAGTCGGGTGCGCCGAAGCTGAGCTTGGGGCACGCGCCAAGGCCTCGTGCGAACTCTCCTACGACGGCATCGAGATTTCCCGCGACGCCGAGGCCGCGGCAACAAAGCTGGATCGGGTATTCCGCAGGCCAGCCGCCACGCTCCCCGCCGGCGGCTATGAACTCATCCTGTCCTTCCACGTTCTCGAACACATTGCCGGCATCGCTGACGAAATCCGTGCCTGGCGGCACTGCCTGGTCAACGAAGGGCAACTGGTCGTCGAAGTGCCAAACGGTGCCGGGCACCCCTTGCTGAATCACGACCACAACGCGGAGCATCTGCATCAGTTCAGCGCCGGCTCATTGGTCGCCTTGCTGTCGCGCAACGGCTTCGAAGCATTGTCCGTAACCACCGGCCACTACGAATCCGCGGTCTACCCGGACAGCATCCGCATCCATGCGCGCAAGACGCTGCCCCCGTCCTGCCGCACCGAACGCTTGCTCGAACGCTTTCGCACCGTGCTGCCGGCGCCCTTTCTGGCCTACGGCATCGGCGGCGATTTCAACAATTACGTTCTGCCCCTGCTCGACCATCTGCCGGTCATCGACTTGCTGGATTCATCCCCCGAAAAGTGGGGCATGCAGGTCGCGGGCCGCAGCGTGCAGCCCTACGATCCCGACCGCCACGAAACCGCACTGCTGCTGATCTGCTCGGTCCGCTTCAGGCGGGAAATCGAACGGCACCTGCGGGAAAGCGGCATTGCGCCGGCACGCCTGCGCAGCCTGGAAGACATCTATGACCCGGCGTGACCCGGTAATCGGGGAAGACCTGGAAACCATCCTGTCGCATCCCCTGCCCTGGCACGCACTGTACGGCAAGACCGTGCTGGTCACGGGTGCCAGCGGCTTTCTCGGCGCCTATCTCGTGGACACGCTGGCACGCCTGAACGAACGGGGCAGCGGAGCCGGCGTGACCGTTCTCGCCCTTGCCCGCGACGCCGGGCGTTTGCGCGAGCGCCTGCCCCATCTGGCAGAACGTGCGGACGTGCTGCCGCTGATCCAGGATGTCACCCAGCCCCTGGCCGCTCATCCGGCACCGGACTTCATCATCCATGCCGCCAGCGAAGCCAGCCCGCGGCGTTACCTGGCAAAGCCGGTGGACACGATCCTGGCCAATACCCTGGGCACCCTCCACCTGCTCGACATCGCCCGTTCACACGGCAGCCGGCTGCTTTTTCTCAGTTCCGGCACAGTCTATGGCGGGCACGCCGATCCGGGTGAAATGCTGTCCGAGACATGCTTTGGCGCCCTGGACCCCCTCGACCCGCGCGCGTGCTACGGAGAAAGCAAGCGCATCGCCGAAACGCTGTGCAGCGCCTACGCATCGCAGTACGGCGTATCCAGCGTCATTGCACGCATCTCCCATACCTATGGCCCCGGCCTCGAACTCGACGACGGCAGGGTGTTCATCGACCTCATCGCCCAGCTTCTGCGCGGCGAGGACATCGTCCTGCATGGCGCGGGGCTGGAGCAGCGCCCGTTCTGCTACGTCACCGACATGATTTCAGGCTTGTTCACCCTGCTGCTGCACGGCCAGACCGGTCAGGCCTACAACCTTGGCGCCACATCCGAATTGAGCATTCGGGAGCTTGCCGCGCTCCTTCTGAAGCTGAACGGCAACGACCGCCTCCGCCTGCGGTTCGGCCCCGGTGCGGCGCTCGCCGAAGCCCCGCGCAGTTCGGGCCACTTCGACATCACCAAGGCCGCCGCACTCGGCTGGCAGCCGCGCATACCGGCAGAACAGGGGTTTGCGCGCATGCTGCGCCACTACCGGCGCCATTGACCCGAGAAAGCCCATGCCAAACTGCCCGGTCTGCCGCTCCGACGACAAGGAAGGACTCCACCGCCAACTCTTTGTCTTTCCCGAGTTGGCCGCACCGACACATTACGACGTGGCCCACTGCCGATCGTGCGGATTCGTCTTCGCCGAAAACCTGCCAGCACAAATCCAGCACGAGTATTACAGCGAAGCGGTACACCACCTGCATACCGCGCTGCCGGACGGACTGGCTGCGATTCATGCCCGTTTCTTCGAGTTCATCGCCGCACACCTGCCATCGATTCACGACGAAGGCGTCTCGGTACTCGACGTCGGCAGTGCGATGGGACACTTTCTCGCCCGCTTCAAAGCTGCCGGCATCCGGCAGATCACCGGTCTGGATCCGAACCCGCAGGCCCGCACACTGGCTCGCCAACACTACGGCATCGACGTACGCACCGGCACCATCGATCACTTCACGCATGAGCGCCCATTCGGCCTGATCACCCTGTGCGGCGTACTGGAGCATATCGACGACCTGCATCGCGGCCTCACGCGAATCGGCGCGCTGCTCGATACTGGCGGGCATGTATTCATTGCCGTGCCGGATGCAGGCTCCTTCGGACTCCAGACGCCTGCGGAGCCGTTTCTGGAATTCGCCGCCGAACACATCAGGTTCTTCACCCGCAACACGCTCGAAAACCTGTTCGCGCAGCATGGATTCGAAATGCTCGCGTGCCAGTCCCAGCGCAATACGTTCTACGGCAACAGCTATCTGCTCGCACTCTTCGGACGAACAGGCGCAGCAACAGCCCGGAGCAGCGCGTATGACCCTGCCGGCCGGGCCAGTATCCTGAGGTACATCGACAGCTCGACTGCCGCTCTCGCACGCACCGCTTCGCTGATTGCGGAACTCGCCGCCGGGCAGCAGCCGCTCGTGGTCTGGGGGGCCGGCTCTCTGAGCGCCCGTCTGTGTGCAACCACGGCCTTGATGAAAACGAATTTGCTGGCTTTCATCGATCGCAATCCTCAACTGCAAGGAAAACGCCTGCTCGGCGTCCCGATACAACCCCCTTCCCATCTTTCGTCGATCACGGGGTGCAGCGTTCTGATCGCGAGCACGACATATGCGGATGAAATCGAGAACTTTCTTCTGAGCGAAATGCGCTGGCCTGGGCGAATCCTCAAAATCATCTAGGAATACGAAAAATTCCGGCGCAGGCCCTTAGGCCCCAGCTACAACCATCCAGAACCAGCGAGAAAGCCGATGCATGCACTCACGACCTTCATGAAAATAGCGTACTCGACGGCCTTCCACGCCGACGGGACAGCCCACTACTACAACGATACGGAATTCTTCAAGGAATACTACTCGCTGGTTCTCGGCAAAAACAGCGACGTCGTCAACCTGGGATTCAACATCGGCATGCAAGCCGAAATCATTCTCCCCCTGACCAGCGGAAGGATATTCGGCTTCGAAGCATCGAGAAAAATATTCGAATTCTCGCAGGAAAAATTCAAGGACGAGAAAAGGGTAAAGCTTTTCAACAATGCCATCTCCAACACCACCGGCCCGGCAAGGTTTCTCGACACCGATCTGTGGGGCGCTGGCAGTCTCGAATACACGGCAGGCATGACCCATTGCCAGGTCGGAGAAAATTTTTCGGAAACAACGGTCAACGCCTGCACACTGGACGATGCGCTCAGGGATGAAAGCAATATCGGCCTGATCAAACTCGACATCGAGGGCGCAGAGCTGCTGGCACTTGAAGGTGCGGCCAGGACGATAGCCAGGAACCGTCCGTTCATGGTGATGGAATATTGCCACAACGCATTGAGCTTTGACTTCAGAGGCGAAAAGATCCGCTCGACGACACTTTTCGACTACGCAAGGGAAATCGGATACAAGGTATACAACATATACGGCATCTGCCTTGACAACATCGAAGTGTGGAACACATCCATTCTGAAGGACACCGCCGATGTATATCTGATACCGGACGAGCGGCATGAGCAATGGAGCACGGCCCTCCTTCCGGCATACCAGTACAGGATTTACGGGAAAATGCTCGATCTCATGGAGTGGCTCCACCCCGGATCGGAGCATCCCGGACTCATCTCCCTCCCCCAGAAAATATACGGCGTCATCAACACGAGTTCCAGGAAGGAAAGCCTGGCATACCTGTCCACGGCGCGCGAAAGAATCCGCTCGGCATCGATCGACAGGGCAGCTATTTTCAACTACAGCCAGCTCAGCCATAGGGCAAAAATACTCCTGATCCTGATACATGACGGAAAAATAGAGGAAGCCTATGAACTCGGCGCGATCATCGACATCACTCCGGATCTGCTGGCTCCCTTTGAAAAGATCGCTCATGAACGATAAAAAAACCCTCTCCATCTGCATTCCGACTCTCAATCGCGCGAACCTTCTTCGGACATCCCTGAAGATAATCGAAAAGGAATGCCTGCCCTATCTCGATCAGATCGAGATCGTCGTCGCGGACAACGCGTCCACGGACGGCACCGAGGACATCGTCCTGGAAAGCGGACTACCGATAAAATACGGGAAGCAAGGCAGGACCGTCGGCTTTGCCAAGAATCTTGCATATGCCACATCCACTCTCGCATCCGGAGAATACGTCTGGATCGTTGGAGATGACGACTCGCTACTGCCGGGCAGTGTCGGGCGTATTCTCGCGTCGATTGCCCGGGCGCCTGGCATCGACTATCACTACCTGAACTTCGGCTGGATAGACGTGAAATGGCGCGAGCGCCTTTTCCATCATGATCAGTTTGAGATACCGGATTCAATCTTCAGGAACCTGCAATGCAATCTGAGGGAGTACCGGCAGCTTGCCAGGCTTGAAGACCTGGCCTGGCTGCCGGGCAAGAACCCTTCAGCCTTGTTCAGCGGCATTTTCTGTTTCGTGACTCGCAGGGTTTTCTTCGAAGATGCCCGCAAGTGGCTGAACCCGAGCGACTCGCTGGATGGATCGTCCATTCTGCTGGACGACTGCTTTCCACACGCCTTGGCAACCATTCCTCGCGTCTGCGGAAAACCCGTTGCCTACGTAGGCGAGCCATGTGTGCTGCAAGGAATAAATGGCTGGGAGTGGGGAGACTACGCTGTGAAGAACATGATTTTCGGGACACACCAGCTATTCACGTGGATGGAAGAGAACGGCTTCGCGCCCGACGCGATGTCCGAACTATGGAAAAGCTATCGCAAAATGGCCGGCATGCTCTTTGCCCGAATGCTTCACAAGCCCGAAAAAAACAAGGGCATGGATATCGTGCTGGAAGAATCCATTCCGTCATCCGCCAAAAAAGAAGATTTCTGGCTTTCGTTCAACGCCGAATCCAGGTTCATGTACGAGATCGAACATGACGCGAGCAACATCCTCAAATGGACGGCTCAAACCCTGCAGAACAATCCGCTCGCCAGGATCGGGTTATGGGGGGCAACCGGAAGGGGAACGCTGTTTATGGACAACTTCCCTCGTCTGGATAGACTTTGCTGGATCGGCGACCGGGAGACGACGTTCCACGGCACCCGAGTAGAAGGCACCGAACTGACGGTGCTCGCGCCATCTTCGATCGAACATGCCGACCTGGATGCGCTGGTCATCTGCACCCGTCGCGAACACATCGAGGAAGTCGTCGCCGCAGCATCCTCACATCTGAAGCCCGGCACGACTCTCATCAGCGCAGACGGCATCACTCTGTCACGGTAGCACTACCCGGAATCGTCAAACCGTACCGGCTCAGACCAATCCTTCGGCACACGCCCCCCAATACATCGAGATTCTTATCGGCCACCATGCCTGCACCCAGCGATCGCTCCATAAGTGTTTTTTTCCACTCGCAGCACAATCCGTACTACATCTATGCGCCTGACTACCATCAGGGGTCTGCCGGGGTACGCGCATTGCATCAGCTATGCCACGCGCTGAACGAACTGGGTTGCGAGGCATACATTGCGCCTGGCCAGAAAACACTGCCGAAGCTCAGGGCTCCAACCCTGCAGCCCGAGAACATCAAAAACCACTTCCTGGCGGGAAAGACGCCGATCGCAATATATCCGGAAACCGTCACAGCCAATATTTTCGGCATCCCGCATGTCGCATACTGGCTGCTCAACCGCCCGGGGCGCCTCACCCCGAAGCGCTCGTACGAAAATGAGATCCTGTTCCATTTTTCGGAATGGGTATTGTCTCCGGGAATGCAATCTGAATTGCTGACACTCCCTTTGCTTGACGTCTCCGTTTTCAACAATCACGACAATCCGCACGACGAAAATCGCAGCGTACCTTGCTACTACGCCCACAAGTACCTATCGGCAGGCCATGAAGTGCCGCAGGACATGAAGGATCGCGCAATCAGTCTTTGCCAGGACATTCCACGCCCACCGGCGGAGCTGGCGGAAATTCTCAGAAAATCTTCTGTACTGTATTGCTACGAAGAAACCGCCTTGATGTCCGAGGCCATTCTGTGCGGTTGTCCGGTCGTACTGGTTTCATCGCCTTTCCTGAAAAAAGAGGACTGGCTGGATCGGTGGCTTCCCGCAGGAGCAGGCTGGGAAGACGAGCCTGAGGTGCTGAACCGGCTCCGCCAGGAAACACAGGGCTTCAGGGAACTTTACGAAACCACTCACAGGCATTGCTGGGTCACGGTCGAGAACTTCATCGCTGCAACCCATGACAGGTTCACGCTTTCCGGACAAGGACGGAGCAAAGGAGGAACACGCGCGGAAACAGAGAATTTCTGGAACATGTCACCAGAAAACCGAGCATCGCACCTGAGCGATTTTCTGGAATCCGTCTCTCGCCTCAGTATCTTTTCTTACTTTGATCACTCATCGCCCGTTCAACAGCTGGCGAATTGGCTTGACCGGACTGCCGCCGCAGCAAGTCCTCTCATCGAGCCCACCTCTCCAGCGGCCGCACCCGTTACGGCTTCCAATGCCTCGCCGCAGCTTTCCTTTTCGGACGAAGCCCGGATTCTGGAACAGCTCGATGCGCACATGAAAGCCGGCCAAAGCGGTCAGGCCACGACGCTACTGATGCGACTCGCCGCTCACGGCACACTGCGCTGGGAAGTGTACGAAACGCTGGGCCAGATCCATGCCGAACAGCACCGTCTCGACGAAGCCGCAGATGTATTGCTAAAAGGCGCCGCGCTGGAATTTTCTTCCACCCACTGCCTGCGCAAGCTCGCTGCCGTATACGCGATGCAAGGCGAGTCATGGCGCACCCTGGCGGCCTGCACGAACATCCTCAAGCGCGAACCCGACGACACCGAACTGCATCTGTTCGTGCGCGACGTGTTGCTGTCCACCTCGCCGCGCTTCGACGACATTTCCTGGCTGGCGCCCGAGTGGACCGGGGCGGTCGATGCATTGAACAGTTATCGGGCCCAGGCCCACACCGCCCGCGTGCTGCTCGACAAATTGCAGGACAAGGCCCGCGCAGTGCGGGAGCAATATCATCCCCTCACCGGCTCACGGCCATCCGTTTCCGACGAAGACGATACGCCGCCCACGCAGGAAGCCTTACTGTCTGAAAAACCGGCCCCGCCTCCCACATGACCACAGCCAACGACCCCTACCAGGACTGGATCGCCACCCACCGCTTCCACGGCAGCGACGCCAGGGCCTATGAACAGCGCATCCCCGCCTGGCCCGCGCCGCCGCACTTCCACCTCGTGGTGCTCGACGAAGACGGCAATGCGCAGGCACTGGCCCGCAGCCTGCAATCGCTTGCGGGGCAGTATTACTCCGGCCTGCTCGTCAGTGTCGCCAGCCCCCAGCCCGCCCCCGCCGGCTTGAACAGCAGCCGGCTGGCCTGGCTGCCGGGAGGAGCAGTGTGGAATGCGCTGGATCAGGCGCTGAGCGACACGCCCGCCGGCCACTGGGTCGGCGTCGTTCGCGCGGGCGACCTGCTGGCGCCGCACGCTTTGCTGGTGCTGGCCGAATACCTGCACTCGAACCCGCAATTGCATGCCGTCTACACCGACGAGGACATCGTCGAAGCGGGCGGCCGCCGCCACTCGCCCCGCTTCAAGCCGGATTTCGACCTGGAATGGCTGCGCGGCAGCGCCTACATCGGCAGCCTGCTGCTGGCGCGGCAGAGCATCTGGCAAGCCGCGGGCGGCTGGCGGCACATCGGCGGCGGGCAGGATGAATTCGATCTCGCCCTGCGGCTGGCGGAGCATCTCCCCGCGGACGCTTTCGGCCATCTGCCGGACGTGCTGTACCACCGCAGCGCAAGCCATCCGGCGCTTCGCCCCTTGCCCGACGGCGCTTATCCGCAACTGCCTTGCCTGCAAGGGCATCTGGCCCGTTACGCACCGGAGACGCAAGCGCATCCCGGCCTGGTCGCCGGCACCGCGCGCATTCTCCATCCGCTGCGCGCAACGCCGCGCGTTTCCATCCTGATTGCTATCGACGGCAGGCTGGCGCAGTTGCAGGCCTGCGTCGAAAGCCTGTTCGAACAGGCCGGTTATCCCGATTTCGAAATCATCCTGATCGGCCACCAGGCCCTCGCAGCGGAAACCGCGGCCTATCTGCAAGCCCTGCAGCAGCTGGGCGATCCGCGGCTCGTCGTGCTCGGCGACGGCCCGGCGTCCTCGACTTCGGCCCGCCTCGGCTTCGGTGCCCAGTCCGCCAGCGGCAGCCTGCTGCTGGTGCTGGCTCCGAGCACCGTGGCGCTGCACCAGGATTGGCTCGGCGAAATGGTCGCCTTGCTGCAGCAGCCGGACGTCGCGGCCGTCGGCGCCCGCCTCCTGGGCAGTGACGGCCGCCTGCGGCATGGCGGCTATCTGCTGGGGCTCGAGGGCGCAGCAGCCACGCCGTTCGCCGGCCAGCCGGCCGACGAGGCGGACGTGCTGGCGCGCAACCAGGTCATCCATCGCGTTGCCGCCGTCAGCAGCGCCTGTCTGCTGACGGCACGCGATGCCTGGACGTCCGTCGGCGGCTTCGATCACGCACACTTCCCGAGCGCCTGGGCCGACGTGGATTTCTGCCTGCGGCTCGGCGCCGGCGGCAAGCACATCCTGTGGACGCCTTTCGCCACCCTGCTGGACACGGGCGCCGGCGATGCGCCTGCCGACAACGATGCAGCCGCCGCGTTGCGCCGGCGCTGGCTGCCGCGGCTGGCGCGCGACCCGGCCGCCAACCCCAACCTGAGCCTCGGCGGCACCTCCCTCCAGCCTGAGCCCGAAGCGGTGCTGTCCTGGAACCCGACGCCGTGGAACCCCGTGCCGCGCATCCTGGTGCATCCGATCAACCGCAGCGGCAGCGGCGAATACCGGATGCTGATCCCGGCGCGCGCACTGCACGACGCCGGCCTCGGCCGCAACTATGCCAGCCAGCGTTTTCTCGATCCGGTCGAAGCCGCCAAGGCCGAGCTGGCCACCATCGTCGTGCAGCACCCCACCAGCGAACGCCACCTGCGTGCGCTCGAGGTTTACCGGACAGCCAGCCAAGCGCTGCGTATCGTCGAAGTGGACGATCTGGTGACCGAGGTTTCTCCCGAGAACCCCGCTGCGCGGCATTTCGGCGCCGACGCACTGTCGGCTTTCGACGCCTCGCTGCGCTGCTGCGACCGCCTGGTGGTACCCACCGCGCAACTGGCCGAGGCCTACGGCCCCCTGGCGCCGGAAGTGAGGATCGCGCCGAACTACCTGCCCGCCGATGTCTGGGGACAGATCGCCCCGCCGCGCAAAAATCGCGGGAAGCCGCGTGTCGGCTGGTCGGGCAGCGACTCCCACCTGGGCGACCTGCGCCTGCTGGCCCAGATCGTTCCGGCGCTGGCGAAGGAGGTCGAACTGGGTATTCTTCGGCGTCGTCAGGCCGGAGCTGCGCCCATACATCAGGCACCTCTACCCTCCAGTGCCGTTCGACGCCTATCCCGCCCGGCTGGCCGAAATGGATCTGGACATCGCCCTCGCTCCGCTCGACGCCAACGCCTTCAACGAAGCCAAAAGTCCGCTCAAGCTGCTGGAGTACGGCACGCTTGGCTATGCCGTGGTGTGCTCGAACGTTGGCCCTTACCGGCAGGCCGGCTTCCCGATCACACGCGTTGGCGGCACCGCCCAGGCCTGGATCGCCGCCATCCGCGAACGCATCCATGACCTGGACGCCACCCGCGCCGAGGGCCAGGCCCTGCGGGAGCATGTCCTCCAGCACTGGATGCTGGAAGACCACCTGGAAGAATGGCTCGCCGCCTGGACACGCTGAAGCAGCGGGCTGGCCCGCCGCTTCCCGTCCGCGCAGCTGCCTGTCAGGCCTCCATCGGCCGGACGCCCGTCAGCCCGGCACCCGGCCGCCCGGCGCATCGATATGCGCCGGCGGCAGCCCCTGCCGGTAGCGCGCCCACGCGAGTTCCAGCCCGTCGCCGAGATGGCGCGCAAAAGCCTGTGCATCGAACAAGGGCACCTGTTCGCGGGTTGCGCGCAGCTGCTCGCGCAAGGCGGCGCGGCACGCGCCATCCCTGACCAGCTCCAGCACCAGCGCCTCGTAGCTGGCGGCATCCGCCGCCGCCAGTTGCGGCAGGCCAGCCGCACTGACGATGCTGGCCGACACCCGCGACACGAAGCTGTCGCCGCACAGCGCCAGCTGCGGCACGCCGGCCCACAAGGCATCGCTGGCAGTGGTGTGCGCGTTCACCGGAAAGGCGTCCAGCGCCAGATCGGCCTGCCCCAGCCGCCCCAGGTGTTCCGCCGCCGGCACGCGCGGCGCCCATACCAGCCGGGCGGGATCGATGCCGGCAGCCTGCGCTTCGCGGATCAAAGCCGCCTTGCCGCCATCCGGCCCGTCCAGCAGCCACAGCACGGCCCGCGGGCACTGCGCCAGCACGCGCAGCCATAGCGCAAAGCTGTCGCGGGTGATCTTGTAATACTGGTGGAAGGCCGCCAGCACCACTGCATCCGCCGGCAGGCCGAGCGCGGCGCGGGCGGGCGTGGCGCCGATCTCGCGCCCGCGGTCGTTTGGCTGGTAGCAAGCCGGCAGGCGCAGCACCCGTTCGCTGTAGCCGGCTTCGGCGCCGGGCGGAATCACCACCGCGTCGGCAATGATGTAGTCCAGCCAGGGCGCTCCCATGGTTCCGGGAAAGCCCAGCCACTGCATCTGCACCGGCGCCGGCCGATGGGCGAGGATGCCGGCGCGGTAGCCTTGCGTCCAGCCCTTGAGGTCGATGGCGATGTCCACGCCGTCGGCGCGCATCCGCCGTGCCGCTTCGAGGTCCGACATCGCCGCGACCTGCACCCATTCGGCAATCGCCGCCCGCAGGCGCTGCCGGTAGACGTCGCCCTCGCGCCCGGGCGGACTGTAATCGTAGGCGATCAACTGGAAGCGCGCGGGATCCAGCGCCTCCAGCACACCGGTCATCAGGTGGGCGGTCGCATGGTCGCGGAAATCCGCCGACAGCAGGCCGATGCGCAGCGCATCGCCACGCCTGCCGGCCACCGCACGCTCCGGCAACGGCGCGTGTGCGTCGAACTGAGCGGCGAAATTGCACGCCACCTGCAACTGCATTGCGGCCGTGCTGCCCGGAGTCGTCAGCCAGACGAATGGCGACAGGCAATGGCCGCTGGCGGTGGACAGGCTGCCATCAGCCAGCTGGCGCACCAGCTCTGCCTCCATCAAATCCGCGCCCTCCCAATCCACCGCCAGGCGGCAGGCATGGGCGCCCTGCAGCAGCCAGGCAGGACGCGGCGAGCGTGACACGGCCTCGACGAATGCGGCCCGAGCCTCCTCGTGCTCGCCGATATCCACGCACACGCAACCCAGGTTGTACCAGGCGTCCGCGCATTCGCCGTCATTGGCCAATGCCTGACGAAAGCACTGCTTCGCCTCCGGCCAGGCGCCGGCAGCACGCAAGGCCGCTCCCAGGTTGCTGAACGCCAGCGCCCATTCCGGCGCCAGCGCCGCCGCGCGCTGGCCGGCCTCGATGGCCTCGGCCAGCCGCGTCTGGCCTTGCAGCAGCACGCACAGGTTCGACCAGATCGGCGCATCTTCCGGCGCCAGCTCGAGCGCGGCGCGCAGCAGGCGCTCGGCTTCGGCCTTGTCGCCAGTCGGATCGTCGATCAGCAGGGCACCCAGCATCGCCAGCGCGCCCACGTCCTGCGGCAGATGCTTCAGGTTGAGCCGGCAGAAAGCCTGCCTCAGCTCGGCATCGCCCACTTCGACCAGCAGTTCGCGGCACAGCCTGGCCAGTTCGGCATCCTGCGGCGCGCGCTCATAAGCCAGCCAGAACTGCTCCAGCGCTTCGACACGCCCGCCCTGCTCCAGCAGCGCGCAAGCCAGGTTGTAGCGCGGCGTCGCCGCGTCCGGCAGCAGGTTCCACCGCCTGGCGGTGGGCGGCAATCGCTTCCGCCTGTTCGCCCGCTGCGCTCAGGGCGTTGCCGAGATTGCTCCAGGTCTGCCCGTCCCGTGGCAGCAGCGCTGCTGCAAGACGCAGCACCCGCGCGGCTTCGCCATGCTCACCCAGCAGATGCAGGGCGCTGCCGAGCAGCTTGTGCGCGGGCCCGAAACCCTCGTGGCGCAGGCACAGGCCGCGCGCCAGCTCCGCCGCCTGCGCATGCCGGCCGGCGGCGAAGTGCGCCGCGGCTTCGCTCAAGATTCGCTGGTCGGATGCCGAAAGGGAACTGTGTGCTGTCATGGCAAGGCGATGCCCGCGCTTGAAAAGTGCCGCATCTTACCCCGCCCCGCACAGCCCCTGCGCGGCCTGTCCCGGCGGCAATCGACCCGCGGCAAGGATTGCCGCCCCCAGGCAAGAAATCCCTAAAGTCCGGCAACTTGCCGCCGTTAATGGGACCAAGAGCACAGGAAAACGGTTTATCGGACTGGCTCCTGGAACTGCCCGGCCTTCAAAGCAGTACCGCCGGATTCTTTTTGATACTTCTCTGACGGAGAACAATCATGTCGCAAGTCATCAACACCAACGTTCAGTCGCTGAATGCCCAACGTCACCTGAACGGTTCCGGCGGCTCGCTGGCCACCTCGCTGCAACGCCTCTCCTCCGGCCTGCGCATCAACAGCGCCAAGGACGACGCCGCCGGCCTCGCCATCTCCGAACGCTTCACCGCCCAGATCCGCGGCCTCGACCAGGCCCGCCGCAATGCCAACGACGGCATCTCGCTCGCCCAGACCGCCGAAAGCGCGCTCGAATCCGCCGGCGAAGTGCTGCAACGCATCCGCCAGCTCGCCGTGCAGTCGTCCAACGCCACCAACTCCGCTTCCGACCGTAAGGCGCTCAACGCCGAAGTCAATGAGCTGACGGCCGAACTCGACCGCATCGCCAAGACCACCGAATTCAACGGCCAGAAGCTGCTCGACGGCTCCTTCACTTCCGCCGTGTTCCAGGTCGGCGCCAACGCGGGCCAGAGCATCACCGCCACCTCGGCCAACTTCAGCACCACCCAGTACGGCAACTACCGCGTCGGCTCCAAGGTTGCTACTGACGCCGGCGCCAAGGGCGACCTGACCGCGGGCAGCACGGCCAATGCAGTTGCCTCGAGCGCCACCCTGACCAACGCCCGCAACACCGCCGCAGAAACGATCACCATCAACGGTGCGACGGGCGCTGCTACCGTCACCATCGCCGCAGGCGCCTCGGCCAAGAAGGCCGTCGAGCAGATCAATGCCGAAACCGGCAAGACCGGCGTCAAGGCTTCAGCCAAGACCGAAATCGACGTCACCGCGATGACGGCCAACACCTCGTACAAGTTCGACGTGAAGTCGGACAACGCCACCGCCGTGACCGTGTCCTTCACGGTCGGCAGCGCCATCGACCAGAACGGCCTGGCCTCTGCGGTCAATGCCTTCAATGACGTGTCGGCGAAGACCGGCGTGACGGCCCGCATCAATGACGGTGGCGATGGCATCACCCTGCTCAATGCCAACGGCGAGAACATCACCATCGCCAACGCGGCGAGTGGCTCGGCCGCAGCGACCGTCGGCGGCACGGCCACTGCCATGGGCGCCACCGCCGTCGCTACCGGCCAGCTGGCGCTGGACTCCGAGCGCTCCTTCAGCATCGCCGCCCAGAGCACCACAGCATTCTTCAACTCCAACAATGCATCGGGGCAGTTGCAAAAAGTGGCCGACCTGGATGTCAGCTCGGTGGACTCGGCACAACGCAGTCTGGCACTGGTTGACTCTGCCCTGGCGGCGGTCAATAGCCAGCGTGCCAAGTACGGCGCCCTGCAGTCGCGCTTCGAGACCACGATCGCCAACCTGCAGACCACTTCGGAAAACATGTCGGCCTCCCGCAGCCGCATCCGCGACACCGACTTCGCTTCCGAAACGGCCAACCTGACCCGCTCGCAGATCCTGCAGCAAGCCGGTACCGCGATGCTGTCGCAGGCCAACGCCCTGCCCAACAACGTGCTGTCGCTGCTGCGCTGATACTCGCGGCCTGACGATGTAGCTCATCCGGCGCGGGGCTCGCAAGAGTCTCGCGCCGTTCGCCCATCAAGGAGGTGAATCGTGAACATCGAATCGATCGGCAACACCATCCCGCAAACGGCACGCATCCTGTCGCAAGCCACCCAGACTGCACCGCAGGCTGCAGCTCCGAGCCCCGAGGCGGTGGCCGTCGGTGCCCCGCCCGTCACCACGGCAGCCGTGCAGCAGCCCAGCGCACAGCAGATCACCCAGGCCGTGGATGAAATGCGTGCCGCCATCGCACCTGTGGCACAGAATTTGCAATTCTCCATCGACCAGGATATCGGCCGTACCATCGTCAAGGTTGTGGATGCTTCCACCGACGAGGTCATCCGCCAGATCCCATCCGAGGAAATCGTTGCCATCGCCAAGGCGATGGACAAGCTGCAGGGTTTGCTGATCAAGCAGGAAGCCTGAGCGCCACAGAAGGAGAACACATCATGGCCGCGATCACGTCCGGAGGCTCTGTCCTCGACATCACCTCCATCGTCAGCCAGCTCATCACTGCCGAACGCAGGACGACCCAGCAGCCGCTGGTCACCAAGGAAGCCGCGCAGACCGCCAAGCTCTCCGCGTTCGGCCAGATCAAGGGTGCGCTGAGCGGCCTGCAGACGGCGGCCGAGGCGCTGGGCAAGAACGACGTGTTCGGCGGCGTCAAGGCCACGGTCAGCGGCAAGGGCTTCGGCGCCAGCGCCGCGGCGGGTTCGGCAACCGGCAGCCATTCGATCGAGGTGTTCCAGCTCGCCAAGGAACAGCGCATCTCGACCGACGCCACCACCAGCTTCGTACCAGGTGCCGGCCGCCTGAGCATCCAGTTCGGCACGGTCAACGAAAGCGGCAGTTTCGAAGCCGACGCCGAGCGCATGTCCTCGTTCGAATTCGAAGGCGGCACGCTCGCCGAGCTGCGCGATGCCATCAACAAGGACGCCTCGCTCGGCCTCAAGGCCAGCATCGTCAACAACGGCAAGGTCGACCAGCTGGTGCTGACCGGCGCAGCCCCCAACGGCCCGGCCACCGGTGCCGACATGGCCTTCAAGCTCACCGGCACCGACGGCCTGGAAGGCCTGAGCTACGACCCGAGCACCGGCGCCAGCGGCAGCGCGATGCACTCCGTGCAGGCTGCGCAGGACGCCAGGCTGAAGGTCGACGGCATCGAGATTTCACGCGGCAGGAACACCATCGAAGGCGTGCTGGAAGGCGTCACCCTGACCCTCAACGACGAGCCTGAAGAAGGCGTGGCCAGCCTGAAAGGCACGCTGACGGTCGCCACCGACAACGAGCCGGCGCGCAAGGCGGTCGATGGCTTCATCAAGGCCTACAACGAAGTCGTCGACATCCTCAAGTCGGTGACGGCCTACGACAGCGCCACCCGCCAAGGCTCGACGCTGACGGGCGACTCCACCGTGCGCAACATCCAGAGCACGCTGCGCAACGCGCTCAACGAGGCGCTCGGCGGGCTGGGCGGCGTCCATTCTCTTGCCGAGCTCGGCATCGCCGGCGGCGCCAAGATGGACAAGGAGAGCGGTCTGGTGAAGGCCGACGGCAAGCTGGAGCTGGACAGCGCCAAGTTCACCGCCGCGCTGGAGAATGCGGACAAGGATCTGCTCGCCTTCTTCAGCGGCTCCGGCACCACCAAGGGCTTTGCCGCCACCTTCAGCGAGCGCCTCGGCGGCCTGCTGGACGACAACGGCCTGATCGCCAACCGCACCAAGGGCATCGACGACAACATCAAGTCCTTGAAGGATCAGTTCGACCGCATCGACCAGCGCATCACCAGCATGGAAGAGCGCTACCGCATTGAATTCTCGCGGCTCGACACCCTGCTCGCCGGCATGTCGCAGACCAGCAGCTACCTGAGCCAGCAGCTCGCCAACCTGCCGAAGATCGGGTAAGGAGACTGGGCACCATGTTCGGCACTTCCTACGCCAACCGCGCATCCGCCTACGCCCGCGTCGGTACCGAAACCAGCGTCGATGCGGCCAGCCCGCACAAACTCATCCTGATGCTGTACGACGGCGCCCTGCTGGCGCTGGGCACCGCGCTGGTCGCCGTCCGCAACAAGGACATCCCGACCAAGGGCCAGTCCATTTCCAAGGCCATCAACATCATCGACAACGGTCTCAAGGTCAGCCTCGACATGAACGCCGGCGGCGATCTGGCCGGACGGCTCAACGCGCTGTACGAATACATGAGCGAGCGCCTGCTGTATGCCAACCTGCACAGCAGCGAAGCAGCGCTGAACGAAGTCATCAATCTGCTCTCCAGCCTGCGCGAAGCCTGGGCAGGCATCGCCGAACAGGCCGCGGCCTGAACCGGAGCAACGACATGCTGAGCCCGGAAACCTGCCGGCAGATGCTGGCGCTGTACGAAGCCATGGCCGAGGCGGCAGTGCGCAACGACTGGGGCCGTCTCGCCGAGCTGGAAGCAAGCAGTTCCGACCTGCGCAAGGCTGCCGCGGCCACCGCTGCCAACACCGCCGCGCTGCCGGACCCGGCGCAGCGGGAAATGGCAGCGATGATCCAGCGCATGCTGGAACTCGACGCCCAGATCCGCACCCACGCCGAACCCAGCCTGGAAAGCACGCGCAAGCTGCTGTCGGGTACGATACGCAACCGTAACGTGCGCAACACCTACGGCAGCGTCTGACGCATCCGGCCGTGGGCGGGCGTGCCCAGGGCATGGAGGGAACCGCGATGATCCCTGCCGACCTCGCCGCGCGGCTGAGAACGCTCACCGAGGCCAGCTTCTTCAACACCAACCCGCCGGTTGCCGGGCTTCAGCGCGCACGCGACATCCAGGCGCTGCTGCCGGAACTGCAGCAAGGCCAGCGCTTTTTCGCCACGCTGTTGCGTACCCTGCCCGACGGCTCCTTCCGCGCCATCGTCGCCGGCAAGGAAATGACGCTGGCGCTGAACACCTCGGCCAAGCCCGGCGACACGCTCGAACTGGAAACCTCGCGCGTGACGCAACAGGCGGTGATCGCCCGCGTCGTCGGCAACGACGCCGCCGGCGCCAATGCCTCGGCCCAGCCCGCGCTGAGCCAGACCGGCCGGCTGATCAGCTTCCTGCTCACGGGCCAACCTTCGCCGCCCCCGGCAAATCTTGCCGGCAACCAGCCGCTGCTCAACGCCCCGCCCACCAGCGGCGCGCCGCTGGTGCCGCTGCTGCGCCAGGCATTGGGCCAGAGCGGCCTGTTCTACGAGTCGCACCAGGCCGAATGGGTGCTGGGCACACGCGACGGCACCAGCCTGATGCGCGAACCGCAGGCCCAGGCCGGCGCCCAGGCAGCAGGGGCACGCACCGCCAGCCCCGGCGGACCGCCCCCGCAGGCGGCCGCGGCACACAGCACGGCCACGTCCGGCGGACAAGCCGCGGACGGCAGTGAGCGCAGCAACACGGCCGTCCGCGCCCTCGCCGACGAGACCGCGCCGGCCCGCAACAGCACCCACGCGCCGGTTCCCGAACGCCTGATGCCCTTGGTCCACCAGCAACTGGAAGCGCTCGCCACCCACCAGTACGCATGGCAGGGCCAGGCCTGGCCAGGCCAGCAGATGGAATGGTTCATCGACGACCCCGAGCGGGACGACGGCGAGGACGGCACGGCGGCACAGGACTGGAACACCACGCTGCGACTGACTCTTCCGCGCCTGGGCAGCATCGATGCATACATGCAGCTGACGCCGGCCGGCGTCGCGCTGCGCCTGCGTTCGGACGACGACGCCAGCATCGCCGCGCTGGACGCCGGCGCCGCCAGGCTGGCCGAATCGCTCGAAGCCGCCGGCCTGAAGCTGACCGGCCTGGTGGTGGAGCGCCGCAATGACTGAGCCCAGGCCCCAGCGCAGCGAAGCCGTCGCCCTGGCCTATACCGCAGGCGAGACGGCGCCGCGCGTGGTCGCCAAGGGCAAGGGCGTGCTGGCGCGGGAGATTCTCGAGCGGGCCCGCGAAGCCGGCATCTACGTGCATGAATCGCCCGAACTCGTCAGCTTGCTGATGCAGGTCGATCTCGATACACGGATTCCGCCGCAGCTCTACATCGCCGTGGCCGAACTGCTGGCCTGGCTGTACAGCGTCGAGCAAGGCGGCGACACCGGCCCCGCACCGGTGGCTCACGACCTGCCCGAATCCCTGCGCCCCGCACCGGCGGATACGCCGGCCGACACGCCAGACCAGGCACGCCGGCCACGATGAGTCGTGCTATAAGCATCGGCACACGAACCCTCCCTCCATGGCATGACGATCGAACACGAGTTGACCCGCGTCGAGCTGCTGCAGGCCGACGACCCGTCGAAATACCTGCTGAAGGACAGGCGCGAAATCGCCGCCGTGCTCCACCGCCTCGTCGATGCGCGTGCGCTGTTGAGGGCACGCGCCATTCCGGGCGACGACTCCTTTCTGACCGCATTGCTGCAGGTCGACGACGAAAATTCGGCACTGGTGCTGGACGGCAGTCCCGACGAGGCCGTGAATGCCCGCCTCGGCCGGGCCGCTCAGCTCGATTGCGTCACCCAGCTCGACAAGGTCCGCATCCAGTTCATGCTCGAACAGCCCATGCTGCAGACCTGGGGCAGGGGCGCCGCCTTCCGCGCCGCCATGCCCGCCGAGCTGCTGCGGCTGCAGCGCAGGGAGTTCTACCGCCTGCAGGCGCCGGCCACCCATTCGCTGAGCTGCAGCGTGCCCCTGCCCGACGCCGGCGAGATGACGTGGCGCATCATCGACATCAGCGGCGGCGGCATTGCCATCGCCGTGCCGCCGAGCGATGCATCCTTCTCGCCGGGCGACGAATTCTCCGGCTGCAGGATCAAGCTTCCCGACAATCCGCCGATAAATGCACATCTGACGATACGAAACCTGTTCCGCCTGACCACCCGGAACGGCATCGGCATGCTGCGCGCAGGCTGCGAGTTCTCGCACATGCCGCCGGGGGCGGATGCAACCATACAACGCTACATCCTGAAGATCGACCGCCAGCGCAGCGCACGCCAGCGCGCCCTGGAATGATCCCTTCCGGCAGATACACAGGCCATGACTTCCGACGCCGACAACACGCCCGCTCCGATCGACATGGATCGCCGCGACACGATCGAACAGTACATCCTCAGCGGACACCGGCAGGTGCGCCAGCTGCTGCAGGAGCTGATCGAGCATCGCGCGCTGATCACCGGACACTTCGGCAATGGCCGCTCCTTCCTCACGGCAGCGCTCGAACTCTCGGACGACGAGGACACCCTGGTGCTGGACGCCAGCCCCGACGCTGACACCAACCGCCGCGTGCTGGATGCGCCCAAGCTCGTCTGCCTGACCCAGCTCGAACACATCCGCATCCAGTTCGCCCTGCACGATCTGCGCGAAAGCCGCGAAAAGAACGGCCGCAGCCTGTTCCACGCGTCCGTGCCGGACGAAATCCTGCGCCTGCAGCGCCGCGCCGCCTACCGCCTGAGCGTGCCGCTGAGCCATGCCGCCAGCGGCCAGATCAGCATCAGGGGGACTGCCGGCACTCCGGCCGTGCTGGCAGGACGCCTGCTCGACATCAGCGTCGGCGGCGTCGCGCTGCAGCTGCCGCCGGATGCCTCGCAGCTCGTCATCGGCGAGAGGCTGCAGGACTGCCGGCTTCAGCTGCCGAACCTCGATCCGATCATCGTCCAGTTGCGCGTCTGCTACCTCAACAAGCAGGAACAGCGCAGCGGTTCGCAGATGCTGCGCGTCGGCCTCGCCTTCGTCGACCTGCCGCGCAACATCGAAAACACCATCCAGCGCTACATCTTCAACACCGACCGCGAACGCGCCGCGCGCGAACGCGGCGGGTTGTGATCAGCGCCTCGCGCCATATCCTTTTTCCAGGCGCCACGCGGCCGCGCCCAGCAGCACGCCCAGCATCGCCGCGCCGACGGGCAGCGACACTGCGGCCTCCCAGCTGCCCCGGCTGGCGACCAGGGCCGCGATCAGCGGCGGCCCGAGCAGTTGCCCCAGATTGGAAATCTGCAGGCTCAGCCCCTGGAACGTGCCGATCTGGCGCGAAGTGCGGGCGATGACGGTCGAAGCCGACAGGACCGACGACGGAATCAGCCCGCCGACGAAGGACACCGCAACGCAGGCCAGGTAACGCACGCCATCCGGCAATCCCGGCGAAAAGGCGGCGTACATGAACAGGCCGCTCAGGCTGCTGCCCAGCACCAGCAGCTTGCCGCGCGCCACGCCGCGCCGCAGCAAGCTGCCGCCGATGACGTTGCCCGGAACATTGGCCAGCACCATGATGCAGGACAGCGCGGCGACCCAGTGCATGTCCAGCCCGCGCTGCTCGCGCAGGAAGGTCGGCAGCCACACGATCAGGGTGAAATGCTGCAGCGCCCAGGTCGCGAACAGCAGCCCCAGGGTCCATGCCAATGGCTGGCGCATGACTTCCCGTGCAACCGCCAACGCACTTTCCTCCCTGCTCTCGTCCGGCGCTTCGGCGAAGCGGTAGTGCCGCCGCTGCAGCCATGCCGACACCCCGCCCGCCAGCAGCAGGGCGATGGCGAAGCCCCATATCGCCCGCCAGCCGCCCAGCCCCTGCAGCAGGGGCGCGGCGATCATCACCAGGCCGATGCCGCCCGGCATATAGGTGCCCCACACGCCCAGCACGAAACGCCGATCCTCCAGCCGGCTCGCCGCCGACAGCAGGATGGGCGCCGACACCGCCACCGCCATGTAGCCGGCCCCCTCGATCGCCCGCGCGACCAGCAGCAGCGGAAAGCTCTCCGCCACCAGGCTGGCGGCGCCGCCCGCCAGGCTCAGGCCGATCCCCGCCAGACACAGCCGCAGCCCGCCGATGCGGTCGGCCGAGAAACCGAACACCACCGCGGCGCATACCGCGAACACGTTGATCGCCGACGACAGCCAGCCGGCCTGCACCAGGCTCAGGCCCATATCCTCGCGCAAGGCCGAAATCATGATCGACACCTTGCCGACGTTGGTGGCCACCGCGATACCGCACAACAGCGCCGCCGCAACCGCCAGCCAGTGCGTCACCGCCCGCTCCTGCTGCACACCTTCCTTCATCCACTCCCCCACATGCACGCCAGCGTGTCGGGCTTCAGCCCGCCGCTCATGAATCGATTCCTGACCAGGGACGAATTCTCTCCGTTCGGTGCGCCCGGAGCCACCCGAATCTGCCGGAAAGAGCATGAAGCGCAGACCTGCGCTGGACGGACAGGATCGATTGGCGGCATGCTTGCCCGCTTGCAGACCCACCACATCACGAGCGACGCACCGATGAGCCAGACCGACTACCTGTGGCCCCCCGCCCCCGTTCCCTCGCTGCCGGTGCGCGGCAGCAGCGCGCGCCTGCCGGTCCGGCGCATCTTCTGCGTCGGCCGCAACTACCAGGGCCACGCCATCGAGATGGGCACGCCGATCGACAAGGCGACGATGCGGCCGTTCTACTTCATCAAGGATGCCGGCAGCCTGGTCGAGACCAGCACCGCGAAGCCTGCGCGCGTGCCCTACCCGCCCGGCACCGGCAACTACCACCACGAGATGGAGCTGGTCGTCGCCATCGGCGCCGAAGGCTTCAAGGTTTCCACAGCCGACGCCGACCGGCTTGTCTATGGCTATGCCGCCGGCCTCGACATGACACGCCGCGACCTGCAGAAGCTCTGCCAGGGCCAGGGCCGCCCCTGGGACCTGGGCAAGAACTTCGAGCGCGGCGCGGTCTGCGGCGAGATCGTTCCGGCCGCCGGCCCCGGCGTGCTTGACAAGGGGTCGATCACGCTGCAGGTCAACGGCGAGACGCGCCAGTCGGGCGACCTGTCGATGCTGATCTGGAACATCCGCGAGCTGATCGCCGACCTGTCCTGCTTCTACCGCCTGCAGCCGGGCGATCTGATCTACACCGGCACGCCCGAAGGCGTCGGCGCGGTGCAGCCGGGCGACCGCCTCAGCGGCCACATCGAAGGCGTCGGCGGCATCGCGCTGGAAATCGGCGAACCGGAATGAGCATCGCTAGAAGCGGTAATTGAACTCCAGCCGCGCCGAATAGGCGTCCCCGGCGCGCGGCGCATCGTCGTCGTCATCGCTGCGGAAGCGCGAGGAGGGCCGGAACCAGCCGAGCGCAGCCTCCAGCTTGACGCGTTCCGACGGCCGCCAGCCCAGCACCAGGTCGAAAGCGTCGCCCAGGTAGCGGTCGTCGCGCCTGTCTTCCTCCGGATCCAGTTCGGTCTCGCGCAGCTTGCCGAGCACGTCCTGCCTGTAGCGGTGATAGACCAGATCCAGCGACAGTTCGCGCCCCAGGTCCAGCCCCAGGCCGGCAGTCAGAATGTGCAGGTTGCCCAGGTCCGGATCGAGCGTCTCGCCGTAGATGCGGAACTTCGCCACGCCGCCGAACGTCGCCTCGTTCGACTGCAGGCCGGTCTGCCTGTACGCGCCGCCGCCGCGGTCGCCGCGCCTGGGATCGCCGCTGGCATAGGCATAGCCCAGCGTCAGGCGCGGCCGCAGCGGCGCGGTGTCGAAGGCATAGGTCACACCCAGGTTGACCGCATGGCCGTCGACACGCTCGCCGCCTTCGCGGCCGCCGACGTGGGCCAGCTCCAGCCAGTGCCGCCAGCCCTTGTCCGGCGTGGCATGTGAGCGCAGGCCGACATGGTTGAGCCAGGTATCGTCCGCCGAGACGTCGTGCTGACGCACCGCATAGGCGCCGATCTGCCAGTCCTTGACCCACTTCCGATCCATCTCGTGGCGGCCGAACGCGGCGACGAAGTTGACCGGCTCGCCGTGGCTGTCGTGGTCGAGCAGATCGCGCCGCCAATGGCTGACGCGGGCAAGGAACAGCTCGCCTTGCCAACGGCCGCGATCGTATTCGAGATGCACGCCGTCCAGGTTCTCGTCCATCAGCCATTCGCGCTCGTCGCGCTGCAGCCAGCGGCCCAGCCTCAGCCGGGTATCCGGCAGCGCATCCTCGATGGCGAGATAGGCGTGGGTCAGGTTCAGCCGGTTGTCGGTACCGGTCGGCTCGCCGCGCTCGCGCTTGATGCGGTGGATGAGTTCGGCCTCGATCAGGCCCCACACCCTGCGCTCGGGGAAGAAGCGCGCCTGCAGCCGGAGCTGGGGTTCGTATTCCTCGGCGCGCTCGACATTGCCGCGCTCGAGCGTGAAGTTGCGCTCGGCGGCGGCCTCCACGATCAGCGTGGTGCGCAGGTCGACGAACTCTTCGGCCGCCGCCCCGCCGGCGGCGATGCCCAGGCTGCATGCGGTGAACATGCGGAGCAGAACCGGACGCATCATGCGGCTGCCTCCGGCCAGGGAGCGAGGCGGGCCTCGCAGGCTTCCAGCAGCATCATCGTGGTATGCGCACGGTCCTCGAAGCGGGTGCTCAAATGGATGTGGCGTGCGAGCGAAAGCGCCGTGTAGCCGGCGATCGACTCCCGTGCCACGTCGGGCATGCCGGCCCGGTAGGCGTCGACGAAAGCGCTTTCATGCACCGCCAGGGCCGCGGCGTCGTGATGGAAGCGGATCGACTGCTCGGTGACGTGGGCGACGAAATTGCCGACGTCCAGCGCCGGATCGCCCAGCGCATGCAGGTCGAAATCCAGCAGCACGACGGTTTCGCCATCGACCAGCACCTGGTCGGGATAGAAATCGCGATGCACGCCGCAGGCCGCCGCCTGCGGCAATGCCGCCGCCAGCCTTTCGCAGGCGCGCGCAACGGCTTCGATGCGCGCCGCAAGGCCGGGCCGGGCCTGGGCCGCCGAGGCGAGGCAGCGCCGCAGCATGGCCGTTTCGTCGCCGACGTCCCAGGTCCGCGGCGGCCGCAGCGCCTGCCGGTGCAGGTGTGCCAGCGCCGCGCCGATGCGCCGCGCGGCGCCAGTGTCGGCGCCCGGCACGAAGCAGCCCGAGGCCGGCCGGCCCGGCACTCCGCGCTGCAGCCACAAGGCCAGCTCGGGCACGGTTCCGAGCGGCTCGGGCACGACCACCGGCCCGCGGTCCAGGCCCGCCAGCCACAGGGCGCGCTGCGTTTCGTAGCCGCGGCGGTCCAGGCCCTTGCCGCGCAGCTTGCCGAGCATTTTCAGTGGCGCACGGCTCAGTGGCGCACGGCCGAGTGGCGTCCCCGGGAGCCCCGCCGCCGAAGGCATGACGACGTACTCGACCAACGCCCGCCGGCCGGGCTTGAGCCGCCTGAGCACGACCTGCACTTCACAGCCGTCCTCTGCCAGCCCCAGGCAACGCGCCAGGTGCGGGCGCATCCATGCGGCATCGAGCGCCTGCGCCAGGGTCGGCAGCCCGGCCGCAGCCACTTCGCACGGCAGCGCCGCCGCTGACTCGGCCTGATCGGCGAGCATGCCGGCACGGCCGAGCATGTGCGCGACGTGCCGCGGCCAGTCCCGGCTGCGCTTGCGGAACGGCTCGGCGAGCAGCTTGAGCAGTTCGGCCACGCGCTGCCACGGCAGTGCGGCGGGAAGCGCACCGGCCGCTTCGCCGTAGCCTGCCATGCAGGCAGCGGCGGCCTTGTCCGCCTCCGCCTGCGTCAGCAGGCCCTCGATCACCTGCAGGTCCAGCCGTGCGCACAGCGAAGCGAGGTCCGCCGCCGGATCGCCCAGACAGGCGCGGTCCCAGTCGATCACGGTCAGACGGCCGGCATCGGCGATGACCTGGTCGATGGAGAAGTCGCCATGGATGAAGCACGGCGACATCGGCGCCGCCGACAGCGCATCGAGCGCACGCTCGGCAAGCTCGCGGGCGGATTGCAGCTGCTCCGGATACAGCACACCCAAGGCCGCCACCGCCTGCTCGACCGCTTCGCGCTCGTCGCGCCGCTGGCGCCTCAGCGGCGCGGCGAGGCCGCTGCGATGAACGCCGGCAAGCGCCGCTCCGATGCCGCGCAAGGTTGCGGCATCGGGCAGGCTGCCGCTTTCCGGGCACAGGCTCCAGCCTTCGGTCCACGCGCAGGCGAAGACCTGCCGTTCGCTCCAGACGCCCAGCAGGCGCGGGCCGCCGGCCGCGGCGGCGAGCGCGGCATTGCTCAGCATCGAACCGAAACCGTCTTTCGGGCAGGCACGCAGCACCGCGACCGGCCGCCCCGCCACCGACACGCGCGCAACCAGCCTGCGCTCGGGCTTGTAGCGCAGGATGTCGAGCGCCGGCCCGGCCCCGTCCTCCACCCTGCCGTCGCCGCAGATGCCGAGCCGGGACAGCAGATCGGGCAGCCTTGCGCGATCCTCGAGCAGGCGCAATGCCTTGATCGAGCGGTCGTGGCGCAGCCGCAGCACCACGATGCACGCATCGGCCAGCATGCAGGGGGCATCGGCCCGGCCGGCGGCGATCTCGGCCTGCCACTTCGGCCGCGCCGCGGCCTGCGCGTAGCGCGACGCCGTCAATGCGCGCAACTGGAGCCGCAGCGGCGCCGTATCCCGGAACTGGACGCAAACGCCCGCGGTGCAGCTGACGCCGGGCTTGTAGCGCAGGTAATCGACCGCCGCCGCGCTGGCCGCGGCCAGCCCGGGCAAGCCGCGCAGCAGCGCCAGCAGCCGCGCCTCGTCGAGCAGCACGGCGAGGCCGGGCAGCGCGGTGTCGCGCGCGGCGATGGCGGCATCGGCGTCACAGTGCATCGCAGGCCCCGCTTGCCGCCTGTTCGTCCCGCCGGCCGCGCCAGAGCGCGGCGAAGCGCCCGCCACGGGCGATCAGTTCCGCCGGCGCGCCTTGTTCGACCACGCGCCCGCCATCGAGGAAGACGATGCGGTCGGCGTCGGCCGCCAGCATCGGGTCGTGGGTGATGGTGAAGGTGGTCCGTCCCTGGGCCAGGTGGCGCAGCGCGTCGATGACGATGCGCTCGTTGTCGCGGTCGAGGCCGACGGTGGGTTCGTCGAGCACCACGATGGCGCTGTCGCGCAAGGCGACGCGCGCCACCGAGATGCGCTGGCGCTGGCCGCCGGACAGGGTCGCGCCGCGCTCGCCGATCACGGTGTCGTAGCCCGCCGGCAGCGCCATGATGAACTCATGGGCATTGGCGAGGCGCGCCGCCTGTTCGACCTCCTCCTGCCCGACCGGCCTCAGCGCCGCGAGCGCGATGTTGTCGCGCACCGTGGCGGCGAACAGCAGATTGTCCTGCGGCACCAGGCAGACCTGGCGGCGCAGGCTGGCGACGGTCAGCTCGCGCAGGTCGTGGCCGTCGATCTCGATCGCACCGGCGCTCGGGTCGTACAGGCGCAGCAGCAGGCTGCCGATCGTCGATTTGCCGGCGCCCGAGGCGCCGACGAGGGCGACGTGCTCGCCCGGCCGCAGCTCGAGCTCGAAGCCGTCGAGCACTTTCGCGCCGCCGGCGGCATAGGCGAAATCGACCTGCCGGAAGCGCACCGCACCCTTCAGCCTGCCGGCTTCGATGGCGTCCGGGCGGTCGGTGATCTCCGGCGTCTCGTCGAGCACGTCGGCGATGCGCTCGCCGGCCGCCAGCGCCTTCGACAGGCGGCTGGCGTACTTCGCGTATTCGCGCACCGGACGGAAGGAGTTCTTCAGATAGGTGACGAAGACCAGCAGGTCGCCCGGGCTGAGCGCGCCGGCCAGAACCTGCCGCGTGCCCTGCCACAGCACCAGCGCGGTCGCCACCGCCACCAGCAAGTTGACGCCGCGTTCGAGCCCGGCCGAGAGGCGCTTGGCGCGCACGTCGGCCTGCTGGCTGTGCTGGTCGGATGCACCGATGGCTTTCGCGATCGCCGGCTCCAGCGACAGCGACTGCACGGTGCGGATCGCCGCCAGCGCCTCGCCGGCGGTGGACGCCATCGCACCGTCGCGCTTGCGCTGGGCGCGGCTGGCTTCGTGGATGCGGCGGCCGCGGCGCACGGTCGCCAGCAGCAGCACCGGCACCGGCAGGATCGCCACCAGCGCGAGCTGCCAGTTGAGCGCCAGCATCACCGCCAGCATGCCGCCCAGGATCAGCAGGTTGGCGCTCATCGGCATCAGCGCGGTGACCATCGCCTCCTTCAGCATGCCGACGTCGTTGACCAGGCGCAGCGTCAGGTCGCCGCTGCGGGCGCGGTGGTGGAAGGCCAGCGACAAGCGCTGCAGGTGGGCGAACAGGTCGATGCGCACCCGGCCGAGGATGCGGTTGCCCGCCAGGGCGAAGCCGATCGTGCTGAGGTAGGCCGATCCCGCCTTCAGCGCGGCGATGGCGATCACCGCCGCGGCGCACACGGCGAGCGCGATCATCGGCTCGAGGCTGGCCAGCAAAGCCGGCGGCTTGCCGGCCACCAGGCCGTCGATGATCAGGGCCAGCGGCCAGGGTTCGAGCAGGCGCATCGCGGTGGAGAACACCAGCGCGGCGGCGGCGCCGGACAGCAGCGGCCGGTGGCCGCGCAGATAGGGCCCGAAGCGCCGTGCGATGCGCAGCAGCGGCGTGCTCATCGGCCCTGGCCTTCCACCATCGTGCCGCGGGCGATCGCCAGCAGGCGGCCGACGACCGCATCCCAGCTGTGCTCGCGCTCGACCTTGCGCCGGCCCGCGCGGCCGAGCCGCAGGCAGCGCGCGGGATCGGCCAGCAGCCCGGCCAGCACGGCGGCGAGCGCATCGGCATCGTCGGGCGCGACCAGCATACCGTCCTCGCCGTCGGCGACGACCGTCGCCAGGTGGCCGACCGCGCTCGCCACCACCGGCAGCCCGGCGGCCATGTATTCGTAGATCTTCAGCGGTGAGAAGTAGAAGTCGTCCAGCGCCGGATAAGGCGCGACGGCGACGTCCATCCGCGCCAGCCAGTTCGGCACCGCGGCCGGCTCGACCGCGCCGGTGAACTCGACCATCGCCGCCACACCGGCCGCTTCGGCGCTCGCCGCCAGCGCATCGCGCTCGGGGCCGTCGCCGACGAGCAGCAGGCGGGCATCAGCGCCATGCCGGCGGCGCAGGCGGACGAAGGCCTCCATCAGCACCGGCAGCCCATGCCAGGGCTTCAGCGTGCCGAGGAAGCCGATCACCGGCGCCTTGCCGGCATTGCCCTGGCCACGGCCGGCCGCCGCGGCGGCGAAGCGTGCCGGGTTCGACGCCGTTGGCGACGACATGGACACGGCCGCGCGCAGCCGGCTGGCCTTCGAGATAGGCCGCGACGCCGGGCGACACCGCGGCCAGCGCGCTGGCCGCGCCGAACACCGACTGCGCGATCCGCAACGCCTCGTCTTCGAGCACCAGGCCGCGATACTTGCGCTGCTCCTCGATCAGCGGCGCGTTCGACTTCCAGCAGCCCCGGGCAGCCGGCACGCCGCGCCCAGACCATGCCGGCATCGCTCCACAGCGAATAGCGTTCATATACCAGCTCGAACGGCCCCGCCGCCTCCAGCGCCGCCATCACCGCGGCATTGGCATCGAGCGCGGCGCGGGCACGGGCGAGCGGCTCGCCCTTGGGCAGCGGCGGCAGCTCGACCACGCGCAGGCCGGCGAGATCGGCCGGCGGCTCGCCGCCGATGCGGCTGGCGAACAGCACCGGCTCGGCCCCCGCCCGCCGCAGGCCGCGCAGCACTTCCTGCACATGCACCGATGCTCCCTTGGTGCCGAACACCGGAATGCCGGGGTCGGCGCAGACGTACGCGATTCGCATCAGCAGGCCCGCCCGTGCCGTCCGTCCCGCGCGCGCCGGAACAGCTCGCGCTGAATGGCGGCGTTGCGGTGGATGTCGTAGTCGGCCTCGATCAGCCGGCGCGCATTGGCCGACAGGCGCCCGCGCAGCGCCGGATCGCCCAGCAGCTGCTCGATCGCGTCGGCCAGTGCGCGTGCATCGCCACCTTCGATACACAGCCCGGTATCGCCGTCGCGGACCAGTTCGGGAATGCCGGCCACCCGGGTCGAGATGCAGGGCGTGCCCAGCGCCATCGCTTCGAGCAGCACCGTGGGCAGGCCGTCGCGGTCGCCGTCGGCGCTGACGATGCAGGGCGCAGCCAGCAGCGCCGCTTCGCGCAGCGCCTGCTGAACTTCCGGCTGCGGGCGCAGGCCCGGCATCGACAGGCAGTCTTCCAGCCCCAGCGCCGCACGCTGCGCTTCCAGTTGCGCCCTGAGCGGGCCGTCGCCGATCAGCGTGCAGCGGCAATCGACGCCGCGCGCCTTCAGCAAGGCAAGGGCGTCGAGCAGCACGTCGAAGCCCTTCTTCTCGACCAGCCTGCCCACGGCCAGGATCTCGTCCGCCTGCTGCAGCGTCGGCTGCCAGCGGAAGTGGGCAAGATCCAGGCCGTTGTACAGGCGCACCGTGCGCTCGGCCGCCGAGCCGTAGCGATCGCGGAGGTAGGCGAGGTTGTAGTCGGAGACGGTCACGGTGCAGGCGGCATCGCGCATCTTCAGGTCGAGCCGCACCGGCTCCTCGTACTCGTGATAGATGTCCTTGGCGTGGGCGGTGAAGGTGTAGGGAACATCTGCGAAGGCGGCGGCGAGACGGGTGACGGTGGCCGCCTGGGTGCCGAAGTGGGCATGCAGGTGCTCGATGCGCCGTGCCTTCACCTCGAGCGCCAGCTGGACCGCCTGTCCCACCAGGTCGCCGGCGGTCTCCTCTGCCAGCCCCATCCGCTCGGCGAAGCACGGCAGCTCGCGGCAGGCGCGGACGATGAGCTGCCACAGCGCGTCGCCGTTGCGCAGGCGGTGCTGGAAGCGGGTGACCGGCGCGCGCACACGCGCGATCGCATCCTGGAAGTGGGTTTCCTCCACCGGGCCGAGGGCGAAGATGTCGATCTGCGCGCCCGCTGCCTCGTGAGCGAGGATTTCATTGACGACGAAGGTCTCGGAAAAGCGCGGGTAGCGCTTCAGCACGTAGCCGAGGCGCAGAATGTTTTCAGGCGGCATGGCAGATGTCCTTCGGTGAAGCGGTGATCAGCTCCGCCGCCAGGCGGCAGAACCGGTCCAGCCCGTTGAAATCCAGCACTTCACGCGCGGCGGGCGGCTGCCGGCCGTGGCCGAGCCAGTGGCTCATCGCCTCGACGCTGAGATCGTCGGGATGCAGGCAGTCGATCAGCCCCAGCGCCGCCAGCCGGCTGCTGCGGATCCACTGCTCCTTGCGCGGCACCACGCGCGGCACGAGCAGCGCGCGCTTGTTCAGCGCGAGGATTTCGATGGTGGTGTTGTAGCCGCCCATCGACACCACGGCGGCGGCGTCGCGCATCAGCGCGAGCGGGTCGGCGACGAACTCCAGCACCGTCATCGCGGGGCGCGCGGCGGCCAGCTCGCGCAGCCGCTCGCGGGACGCGGCCGGCATCATCGAACCGGTGACGACGATGCCGCGATGGCCGGGCGGCAATGTTGCGCGCACGAAGGTCTCGGTCAGGCGGAAGCCGTCCTGGCCGCCGCCGACCATGCACAGCACGAAGGGCTCGGCGGCCGCAGCCGCCGAGGGGGCAATGTGGGCACACTGGTCTAGATAGCCCAGCGCGGTGATCCTGCGCCGGATGTCGGGAGCGAAGCCGCAGGCTTCGGCGGTGTCGTAGACCTTGTGGTCGCCATATACCCAGATGGCGTCGTAGTAGTCGCGGATGGCCTGGAAGTTGCGTTGCTTGCGCCATTGCCGCAGCACCACGGCCGGGGTGTCGAGGATGTCGCGCAGGCCCAGCACCAGCCGCGTCGGCATCCGGCGCAGCATCGGCAGCACGCCGTCGAGCTCGTTCATCGCGCCCCGCGGCACGTTGTCCACGACGACCAGGTCCGGTTCGAAACGGCACAGCGCGGCAGCGATGGTTTCGCCGCGAATCGCCACCAGGCGATCGATGTCGGCGCCGAGCGCGCGCGGCACATAGCTGCCATCGGTCTGCTTGCGGTACGCGGGCAGCGTGATGCTGTCTACGCCGGGCGGCAACGCGAAAGCGCCTGCCTCGCGGATGCCCGAGACCAGCAGGATCTGCGCTTGCGGATCGGCAGCTGCCAGCGCACGCGACAGCAGGATGTTGCGCCGGATGTGCCCGAAGCCCATCGTGTCGTGGGAATAGAGCGCGATTCGGGGTCCGGCATGGGGCGGTTTCATGGCAAAGCTCTCCGGTGAGGCCAGCCATTCATCCGGACTGGCAGCCTGGGCGAATGCCCAATGCGTACGCAGTCTAGAAACCCGAACCTGAACGTCGCATGACGCGGCCGTTCACGCTTCGTTCACATTTTTTTCACAAAGCTGACACAGCTGCCGCCTACAGCGGCAATTGCAGCTCGACCCGCAGCCCGCCCAGCCCGCTCGGCTCCAGCCCCAGCGTTCCGCCATAGGTTTCGGCGATGTCGGCCGAAATGGCCAGCCCGAGGCCCGAGCCTTCCACGCTCTCATCGAAACGCTGGCCGCGCCGCAGACGCAGTTCGATCTGCTCGCGGCTCAGGCCCGGGCCGTCGTCCTCGATGCAGATCGACAGCATGCCGGCTTCGGCGCGCGCCTTCACCCGCACCTCGCTCCTGGCCCACTTGCCGGCATTGTCGAGCAGATTGCCGAGCATCTCCTCGAAGTCGGTCGGCTCCCCGCGCCACATCAGGGTTGCCGGAGCGTCCATGTGCCAGTGCAGCGCATGTGCCTGGTGCAGGCGCCGCATCAGCGCGAGCAGCGCTGCGATGCGCTCGCGGACGACGATTCGGCGCATCTCGCCCGAGCCGCTGCCGGCACGCGCCAGGTAGCGATCGATCAGGCGGGACATGGTGGCGACCTGGCTGCGCAGCAATTCGCCGTCGTTGCCGGCATGCGCCAGCAGTGCGAGCGGCTTCTTGAGCGCATGGCTGAGATCGGCGGCATGGGTGCGCGCACGGCCGACGATGCGCGCGTTGCGCGCCAGCACCTCGTCCATCTCCTCGGCCAGGGGGTCGAGGTCCGGTCCGTAGCCGCGCCCGATCCGCTCCACCGTGCCCTGGCGCACCCTGGACAGGGCCGTATGCAGGCGCCGCAGCGGCGACAGGCCGAAGCGGATCTGGATGATCATCAGCAGGACCAGCGACACGATCAGGCCGGCGCCGGTCGCGGCCAGGATGCGATCCAGGTAGGCGAGTTCGCGCTCCGTCTCTCCCGCCGGCCCGTAGACATGCAGCAGTGCCTGCTGATCGCCGGCCCCGATGCCGCGCACGATGCCGAACAGCCGTTCGCCGCGCGGCCCGGTCAGATTCAGCAGGCTGTCGCCATGCCTGCTCGGCAGCGCCCTGGCGGTTTCCAGCCTGCTGTCCCACAGCGAGCGGGAACGCAGCAGGCGCGGGCCGTCCTCCAGTTGCCAGTACCAGCCGGAAAAGATGCGGCCAAACTCGTCGGTACCGCGGTACTGCCCCTGCGCAAGGCCGCCATCGGTGCCGGAAACGAAGTTGGCGCCGATGCGGTCGGCATGATCCTGCAGGCGCAGCACCATGCCGTTGTAGAGCGTGTCATGCACCTTCTGCCGCAGCATCCAGCCGCCCGCGGCGCTCACCAGCATGGTCGCCGCGATGCCGATCAGCAACAGGCGGCCGCCGAGCCCGATGTGCCTAGCCATCGCCGCCGCTGTCGTCGGCGAGGCGGTAGCCGCGCCCCCGCTCGGTATGGATCAGCGGGTGGCCCAGGCGCCTGCGGATGCGGCCGATCATGACGTCGAGCGTGTTCGAGTCGGGATCGAGATCGCGGGCATAGACGTGCTCGGCGATCTCGCTGCGCGAAACCACACAGCCGTGGCGCTGGATCAGGTAGGCGAGAATCAGTTGCTCCTGCGCGGTCAGCACCAGCGGCCGGCCCTCCAGCATGAAGCGGTCGGCGTTGCTGTCGTAGCTGAGCGGTCCGACGGTGATCAGAGGATGCGCATGGCCGCGCGCGCGCCGCATCAGCACACGCAGGCGGAGCGCGACCTCCTCGTGCAGGAAGGGCTTGGTCAGGTAGTCGTCGGCGCCGGCATCGAAGCCGGCCAGCTTGTCGCTCCAGCGTCCGCGCGCGCTCAGGATCAGCACGGGCATGTCACGCCCGTGCTCGCGCCAGCTGCGCAGCACCGACACGCCATCCAGGCCGGGCAGGCCGAGGTCGAGCACCGCCGCGTCGTAAGCCTCGGTGCAGCCCATGAAGTCGGCCTGGTTGCCATCGCGGGCAATGTCCACCACCATGCCCGACAGGCGCAGATCCTCGGCGATCCGGTCCGCCAGTGCGTCATCATCCTCCACCACCAGCACGCGCATTATTCGGCACTCTCCTGGCGCAGCAGCTCGCCCGACAGCGCATCGACATGCACTTCGATCCTGCGGCCATCGGCCAGCAGGACTTCGACCTCGTAATAGGGCCCATCGTTGCTGTCGAACTCGAGTTCGGCCTCGAGGATGACGCCGCGGTAGACCGAAAGAATCCAGTCGAGCACGTCCGGCAGCGGCTTCACCCATCGCAGCGTGCCCGAACGCAGGTCGCTGCCGGGAACGATCTGGCCGCTGCGGGCATCGACGAGCAGCTCGACCTGGCGTCCGCTCGCCTGGGCGATGCGTACCTCATACACCGCCGGCTCGCCCGGATTCTGGTCCAGCTCCACATCCAGCACGTGCCCTGGATAGCGTTCGAGAACCGTGCGCAATACCTGCGGCAGGGGCATGACCACCGCGATTTCCGCTGCGCGGTCGTCGAGCATGAAGCCGGTCACGGCGTCGACGTGGACCTCCTTGCGACGGCCGCCCTCCTGCAGGATCTTGATTTCGTAGATGCGGCGGCCGGCAGGATCGCGATCGAGCTCAACGTCCAGCACCTTGCCCGGATAGCGCGCTTGCACCCGGACCAGGATGTCGTTCAGCGGCATCAGCTGCCCCGCTTCCACCGCGCGGCGCACCACGTCCTGCTCGACCGCAACGGCGGCCGGCGGCGCCGCAAGCAGCAGCATCATGGCGAACAGCGGCAAGCAGCGGGATGGAATCATGGCGGGTGGCAATGTGCAGACAGGGCATCGTGACACGCTTCACTGCGCTGCGCATCACCGGCCACATCATCCTCCGGCACGGGTGAACGGCGGGTGAACGCCGCACGGCCCGCATCGCATGGCCCCGGCCGCTTTCAGTGCTCGTCCGGACGCACATTCCTGCCATTGTCGTCGGGCTCGATGTCCCAGTCGCCATACAGATACCAATCCTCGCCCAGCACTTCGGCCGGATGCATCGTTCGCCCCGAACCGTTGCCACAGCCCAGGTCATCGACAGAACAGTATTTGTCGCAGCCCCAGCAGATGCGCTCGGGGTGTTTCGGGTGGAGGGGGAATTTCTTGGCCATGGCGGGTCTCCTGCGGCAGGCGGAGCATGAAATACCCGAGTATTTTTGTCGGGATAAAAATCCGCGGCATTGACTTTCGTCAAGCCGCCACGCTCGCCTGCCCCTCGGGCCGAAGACGGGCCGCCACCCGCGGCAAACCCGTCCCACGGCCTTGATGCTACCGGGAGCCACCCGCGTCCGCGGCCCCCAGGGGCCACAGCAGCCCCAGCAGACGCGGCCGGTAAACCAGCACCAGCGCCACACCGGTGGCGCCGACGGCCAGCAGCATCACCCACATCAGTGCCGCCATCGACGGCTGGTCGGCCGCCAGGCAGGCCAGCAGCGACAAGCCCAGTGCCACCGTCCCCAGCCAGCGCAGCCACGCCGTACCGGCCGTGCCCCTCGGCCCCTGCATCGCCTGCTCCCAATGGACGTCCATGGCCAGCGCGAGCCAGGCCATGCCGGCGAAGCTCAGCGCCGTTGCCGAGATCAGCCACAGTACCTCAGACATGGGCCACCTCCGCTGCGGGCGGCACCGCCTTGCCTTTGGTCTTGCCGGCCTCGCTGAGCGCCAGCCGATACGCGGCATTCAGCTTGCGCGCAGCCCACACCGCGATGCCGGCGGCAGCCAGCAGCCCCAGATCCGTCGCCGCCACCGGCCAATACGTATCGGTGAATACCGTTCGCAGCAGATGGTCGCCGGTGGTGAGCCAGTTCAGCCCCACCGCTGCCAGCGCGATCGCGGCGATCAGCCAGCACTGTTCGGCCCAGGCCCGCAGGTGGCCATGCCGCCTTTGCCACAGCACCCGGAACAGCGCATGCAGCGTGCACAGCACCCAGGCATAGAAGAACACATCCACCTCGAAATCTCGGCTGGCGATGCCGGCGAACTGCTCGCGGTTGTCCAAGGCGCGGTTGGCAAGCAGGAAAGCGCCGGTAGCGGCGATGATGCCGGTGATGGCGCCGACGTTCAGCACGTTCATCAGCGCTACGTTCAATGCGGCAGCGCGTTTGCCCTTGTTGCGCGCCTGCGTCCAGTGCAGCAGGCCGGTGGCGATCATCAGGCAGCCGCCCAGGCCGCCGAGGAAGTACAGCCAGCGCAGCGGCCAATGGCTGAACTGCAGATAGTGCATGCCGGCGATGAAGCTCCACACGTTGACCGTCGGCGTCGCTTCGAAGGACTTGATCGGCTCGCCGGTCGCCAGCGAGAAGCGCTTGTTGTCGAGCCGCTGGGTGACGTTGTGGATGTTGTTCGGCCGAACCGCCGCCACACCGCCGGCATCCCCCGGATTGCTGATGCGCACCATCGAGATCGTGCCCGGCCCCCAGTCGCGCTCGGTGGCAGCAATCATCTCGTCGATCGATGCGATGCCGCTTGACGGCTGGCCGAGCACCGGAACCTTGACCCGGCCCAGCGCCTGACCCAGGAACTGGCGCCGCGCCGGGCTGTTGCGGGCGCCTTCGCCACGGCTCTCGGCCTGCGCTTCGCCATTCTGCTGATCCTCCTCCTGCTCGTCGCCGGAACGGGCCGCTCCTGCCGGACCATGCTGCCTGCCTCGCGCTTCGCCCTCACGGACGGCCCGTCCTTCGCCCTGCCGCGCTCCACGGGCCTCGCGGGCACGCGGCGCCTCGCCGGCCGCCGGCCGGGGCCTCGCCTCCGCCGCAGCTTTTGCCGGAACCTGCGCAAAGACCGCATCCGGCACCTGCGGAAAGTAGATCAGATGGGCGATGACCACCCCCGACAGCGTGATGACGATGGCGAACGGCAGCAGCATGACGCCGCTCAGGTTATGCACGTCGAGGTTCGCACGGCCGAAGCGGCGGAACAGCCTGAGGGTGAAGAAGTCGGCGAACAGCTTGCGGTGGATCACCACGCCGGAGATCAGCAGGCACAGCATGCCCATGCTGGCGATGCCGACCAGCCAGGCGCCGATGTTGTTCTGGCGCAGCGTGAGGTTGTGGTGGAAGGGATAGATGAACTGGCTTGCACCACGCGTATTCGACGCCGGCAAGGGTTCCAGCGTGAGCGGGTGAAAGCGGACACGCCTGGGAATCGGCGACCCCTCGGTCTCGTAAGCCAGCGACAGGAAAGGCGCCCGCTCGCCGGGCAGCACGATGCTCCAGGCCTCGGACGCCGGTGCGCGCTCGCGCAGCAAGGGCAGCACGTCCTTGTCGACCGACAGCCCGGACGCCGGCGCGTCGAAGGCGATGCGCGTCTCTGGCATCATCCAGCGGTCGATCTCCTTGTCGAACACCGACAGCGTGCCGGTCCAGAAGATCGCGAACAGCAAGGCGCTCAGCACCAGCCCTGCCCAGGTGTGGACATCGCCCATGCGGGCGCGGAATCCCTCTTTCATGCCTTGCCTCCCAGCATCCACGCCGCGAGCACGGCAGCTGCGGCCAGCCCGCCGGCACCGAGCCAGGTGCGCAGCACGCTCCGGCGCGAAAATGCCCACAGCAGGATGATCAGCAGATACAGAAAGCCGAGCATGCTCGCGTTCAGCACGGCGTCCGTCCACGCCATGCCGAGGCGATGCAGCAGCACGCCCGTCAAATCCGCCAGGCGGGCGCTGGCGACATAGGCCAGCAGGCAGATCGCCACGGCATGCGCGGTCATGGCGGCCGCCTTCAGCGCCCCGGCGAGGCGAGTCTCGTCAGCCGGCCGTGCGGCCCGATTCGTAGTCGTCATGTGCCAGCCCTCAGAAGCGCGCGTTGATGCCGGCGTAATAGCTGCGCCCGCGTTCGGAGTAGCGATAGACGCCGGTGTCGTTATTCACCTTGAAGCGCTTCGCATCGGTCAGGTTGTCCACCACGAACTTGAAGCTGACGAAGCGGTTCAGCGCATAGCCGAGGCCGGCATCGAGCGTGATCAGATCCTTGTCGCTCTTGTCGACCGTGTTGTTCTCGAAGCTGACGCGGGTGATGTGGCCTTCGTAGTTGAGCGTCAGGAAACTGGAGAAAGCATCGTTCGGACGGTAGTCCAGCGTCACCGAGCCGTTGTGCTTCGGAATGCCGACCAGCGAGTTGCCGTCCAGCCTTGCCAGCGTGTCGCCGAAGGATCGCGGGCCGGCCGGGGTGTCGATCGTCACGTTGCCGGCATCGATGCGCGAATGGGTATAGGTGTAGTTGCCCTTCAGGCTCAGGCTGCTGCCGATCAGCCATTTGCCTTCCAGCTCGACGCCACGAATCTTCGCCCCCCTGGCATTCAGCCAGGTGCCCCAGGCGGGGCAGTTCCGGGTACCGACCGCACCCGAATCGCAATATGCCGAGATCGACCTGCCACTTCCGTCGTCGAAGAAATAGGGCGCGGTATTGAGGATCTTGTTGCTGAAATCGTTGTAGAACAGCGTCACGCCGCCGCTCAGCGGCCCTTCCTTGGCGTAGAGCGCGCTGATCTCGTAGTTGGTGCTTTTCTCCGGCTCGAGGTCGGGATTGCCGACCAGCAGGAACTGGGTGGCGCCGCCGCCGCGCTGCGAGCCGGTGCTGTCGTCGATCTGCGAGATCTTCGGGCTCTTGTAGCCGGTGGCGACGCCGCCCTTGAAAGTCCAGCCGCTGCCGTGGTTGAAGACGAGATAGGCCCGGGGGGTCACATGCTGGCCGAAGAATTCGTTGTCCGTCAGCCGCGCGCCCACGGTCAGGAAAAGCGTGTCGTCGATCAGCGCCCATTCGTCCTCGGCATACCAGGCCTTCTCGGTGACTTCACGGGTGCCGAAGCTTCCGGCGCGCCCGCCGCCCAGCTCGTTGTTCGTCAGCTCGTCCTTCGTCCATTGGGCACCGATGGTCAGCACATGGCTGTCGCCGATACCGGTGACGAAGCGCGCATCGCCGACCTTGTTCGTCGATCCCGTGGTGTACGGCGCGGCAGCCGGATAGGTGAAGCGCTCGTACTCTTCCTGGTAGTACTTCAATTCCAGCTGGCCGAGCTCGAAGCTGCCGTTGTAGGCCACGCTCCAGGCATCCCGCTTCCATTCCCGATCCGAATTGCTCCGCGCGGTGCCGGCCAGCACACCGCCCGGGTTGCCGATGTAGCGCTGGCTGGACTCCGAATAGTCCAGGCTCAGGTCATGATCGCGGCTCGGCGTGATGCGCAGCCTGCCGCCGACAGTGCGCTTCTCCGACTCCTGGTAGCCGCCGAGATAGCGGTCCTCGTCCTGGTCGGTCTCGTTTCCCCACAGCGACACCCCGATCAGTTCGTTGACGAGCGGGCCGGCGAGGTGGAAATTGCGCTGCCGCTGGTTGCCCATCGAGCCGCTGTCCGGCGCACGAAAACCGAAGTCGACGCTGCCGCCCCAGGTATCGGGCGTCTTCTTGGTGACGATGTTGATGACGCCGCCCATCGCATCGCTGCCATACAGCGAGCTCATCGGCCCCCGCACGACCTCGATGCGCTCGATCGACGACAGCGGCGGGATGAAATTGCTGTCCAGGTCCTCGTTGTTCAGCTCCCGGGGGTTGCTCGTCTCCGAACGCACGCGCTTGCCGTCAACCAGGATCAGCGTATAGCCCTTTTCCATGCCGCGGATCGAGATGCCGCTCTGCTGACCCGAGCCGATCACCGCGACGCCGGGAATCTCCCTGACGATGTCCTGCAGCGAGGCGAACTGGCGCTTCTCGAGCTCCTGGCTGGTGATGACGCTGATGCTCGCTGGCGCATTCCTGATGTCCTGCTCGTAGCCCGCGGCGCTGACCACCGTGACCGCCTGCAGCACGGCGGCTCCGAGCGCCTCCCGCAGCACGAACTGGTCCTGCCCCCTCGGCACCGCTTCCAGCCCGCTGCCGGCCAGCAGCGCATCCAGCGCGGCCTGGATGCCGAAGCTGCCGCGCACACCCGGACTGCTCCTGCCTCGAACCTGCTCCGGCGAAGCGGCCAGCAGGATGCCGGTCTCCCCGGCAAAGCGTGCCAGCGCCTCGTCCAGCGGCCCGGCGGGAATGTCGTAGGCGCGCGCAGCCTGCGTCCGCTGCGGCGCCGATGCGGAATCGGCACTCTGGGCCAGGACGGCCTGCTGTCCGGCAGCCAGCAGACCGCCGAACACTGCGAGTCGGACGGCCGCCGCGATCCGCGCAGGGCGGAGGCAGCGGCGGACGGAAAGCCTGGGAGCCGCATTGGCGGCATGGGATGGGCAAACGGACATGGCGGAAGCCTTTCGTCGAACAGAGGGGTTGGTGAAATGGAGCCCCGCTGTCCCGTCCATTCCTCCCCTCGCGTTGGCGCCATACGAACTGCGCGCATGGGGAGCGGGCGTGGACGAGCAGTCGAGCTCTCACCTCCTTGATCGAACGAGCGGCAAAAACGATGAACCGCTTTGCGCAAAAAAAGAGTTTTTTCTGTCGGGCCGAACGGCCGGGATCAGCGATCAGCAGCGGCCGGCTTCCTGGGTTCGATGCTGATCCACCACGGCAGGGGACGGCGCACCGCGATGGGCATCACGGTCTCGAGCATAGCGAGCGCCTGCTCGGGGTCGTCAGCCGGGTAGCTGCCGAAAACGGGCAGGCCGGCGAGTTCGGGTGCCAGCCCCAGATGGCCTCGATGATGCCTGCGAAGCTCGGCAACGACCTCGGCCAGCGGAATGTTGCGGGCGATGAGCACACCGCGCGTCCAGGCTTCGCGTGCAGGATCGGCCGGCCTGGCGCCCGATACGCCGGCAGCGGTGAAACTCAGCTGATGCCCGGCCCTGACGATGGTGGCCTGCCCGGCACGAGGCTGCACCTCGACCGCCCCTCCATAGACGGACAGGGTCGTCTGCGCATCGCCGTCCAGGCGCACGTTGAAGCGCGTGCCGAGTGCACGCAGCCTGCCCTGTGCCGTGTTGACGTGGAACGGGCGCCGCAGCGGGTCGCTCGCGGTATCGATGAGCATTTCGCCCTGCCGCAGGCGCAGCAGGCGCTGGTCCGGCCGGTAGTCCTGATCGAAGGCGCTGACGGCATTGAGCCAGACACGGCTGCCGTCGGCCAGGGCGATTTCGCGCACTTCGCCGGTAGCGCTGCGGTAGTCCGCCGTCCATGCCGGCGCGGCATCGGACAGTGATGGATCACGCCAGATGGCCAGGCCGAGCACGCCTGTGCCGGCGAAGGCGGCAAGACCGAGCAGCACCTGCCGACGGCGCCCACGATTGGCGCCAGCCTGCCTGTAGGCAGATGCCGCCAGCCGCGGCTGGGCGCTGGCCTTGATCGGATCGAGCCGGCGGCTGAGGTTTTCGACATAGCCCCAGGCCTGCCGATGCTCGTCCGCTGCCGAGAGCCAGGCCTCCCAGCGGCGGCGGTCGGCAGCAGTAGCCTCGCCCGAAAGCAGCAGCGCGAACCACTCGGCGGCCTGCTCCAGTACCCGGTGCGAAGGCCCGGACGGCATCGGGCCGGGCGATGCAGCGCTCACGATGCCGCCGGGAAAGCGGCGGTGGCTGCGCAGCGCACGCCTCCGCCCAAATGCAATGCCTCCACCCCTTGCCGTATTTCATGATGCAGGCAATGCAGCGTGGCCCTGGCGACATACTTGGCCACCATGCGCACCGAAACACCCAGTTCAGCGGCAACTTCCCTGTAGCTCATGTCGCAGGCGACGGCCATCACGAAAGCCTGCGCGGCCCTGGGCGGCAGGCTGAGCAGCAAGGTGTCGATCTCGTACAGAGTTTCGAGCACGATGGCCTGATGCTCGGCCGAGGGCAGCACTGCCTCGGGCTGCGCGGCGAGCGTGTCGAGCCAGGCCTGCTCTATGCTGCGGCGGCGCCAGAGATCGATGCACAGGCCATTGGCCATCGCGCGCAGATAACTGCGCGCCTCCGGTGCGCTGTCGAAGCGGCATGGCCTGGCGATCAGGCGCAGAAAGGCGTCATGCGCAAGATCGGCCGCATCCGCGGCATTGCCCAGACGACGGCCGAGCCAGCCCTGCAACCAGGCGTGATGGTCCATGTAGAGCGTTGTGATGCCTGGAGGGGACACGGGGTCCGTAACGTTCACAGCCAGCCTTGAAGCTGTACGACGCCTCGGCCAGCTGGACTGGGCCACGACCGGTCCTGGCTATCGTACGCAAATGAAAATTAATGGGAATCATTACTGATTATCCACCAATCCATCCACCGAAGCAAAGCCGGCAAGAGACGGCTGCCGCCTGCCGATCCCCATCGCCCATGCCTGACCGCAGGCACGGGCCCTGCACGTCAGCGCAGCTTGCTGGCGACGAACTGCAGCGCGAGGTTGTAGCCCAGCGTGCCGAAGCCCGCCATCACCGCCTCGGCGATGTCCGACAGGTAGGAGCGGTGACGGAAAGCCTCGCGCTTGTGCACGTTGGAGATATGCACTTCGACGAAGGGAATCGCCACACCGCCGAAGGCATCCCGGATCGCCACGCTGGTATGGGTGTAGGCGCCCGGGTTGATGACCACGAACTTCACGCCCTCGAGCCTCGCCTGGTGGATGCGGTCGACGATCGCGCCCTCGTGGTTGCTCTGGAAGCAATCGACTTCCAGGCCCAGTTCCGCTCCCTGCATGCGCAGGCTGTTCTCGACGTCGGCAAGCGTCGTCGAACCGTAGATGTGCGGTTCGCGCGTACCGAGCAGGTTCAGGTTCGGGCCGTTGATGATCAGGACCTTGCTCATGCGGGAATGCTCCTTGGCAGAAAGACCCTCAGTGTGCCGCAGTATCGGCCGCCGCGGTACGCGGCACCGGCTGCCGCAGTATCGACTGCGGGATGTCTTGAGCATCGCCCAAGTGTATTGCTATAGTAATACACATGGATGCCATGAGCCTGCACATCGAGCCCAGCTCGCCCGACCCGATCTATCGCCAGATCGTCGGCCAGGTCGCGCGCATGGTCGCTGCCGGCCAGTGCCCACCGGGCACGCGCCTGCCTTCGGTGCGCGAAGTGGCGGCAGCCCACGCGGTGAATCCGATGACGGTTTCCAAGGCTTACGCCCAGCTCGAAGCCCAGGGCCTGCTGGAGCGCCAGCGCGGCAAGGGCATGGTGGTGGCAGCGCAGGCACCGGCAAGCCGTTCGATCAGGGACAGGCTGCAGGCATTGGCCCCTGCGCTGGAGGAAGTGGCGCGCCAGGCCGGACAGCTCGGGCTGGAAGAAGGACCGGTGATCGAAGCCCTGCGGCAACGCATGCAGAACGAAAACAGGGAGCAATGAAGATGGATGGAATCGCAGTGCAGGCGCCGCTGATCGAGACACGGGAGCTCGTCAAGGATTACGGCAAGCGCCGCATCCTGGATGGCGTGTCGCTGGCCGTCGAGCCCGGCAGCATCCTCGGCCTGGTCGGCCGCAACGGTGCCGGCAAGAGCAGTCTGCTGGAATGCCTGCTCGGCCTGCGCCGCGCCGACCGCGGCAGCGCCCTGGTGTTCGGCAAGCCGCCCGAGCATATGGACGACGCAGACAAGATGCGTCTGGGCTACGTGCCGCAGCAGCCCGACGGCTTCGACTGGATGACGATCGACGAGATGCTGGGCCTGATCGCCGGGCTTTACCCGGGCTGGGATGCGCAACTGGCCGCACGCCTGCTCGACACCTGGGATCTGTACGGCGACCGACGCCTGTCCACGCTGTCGCCGGGCGAGCGCCAGCAGGTCGCGATCGTCCGCGCGCTGGCGCCCCGCCCGGCGCTGCTGGTGCTGGACGAGCCGGCTTCGGCGCTCGATCCGGTTGCGCGCCGCACCCTGCTGCGCGAGATCGTCAACCTGGCGATGGCGGACGGCACCACGGTGGTGTTCTCCACCCACATCATTTCCGACCTCGAACGGGTGGCCTCGCACATCGCCCTGTTGCACGGCGGCCGCATCCGCCTGCACGCCGCGCTGGACGACATCAAGGACAGCCTGCGACGGCTGTGGTGGCCGGCCTCGACGCCCCTGCCCGACACACCGCTGGCAGGCGAACTGGCGCGGCGGCCGCTGGAAGAAGGCGGCTGGAGCCTGGTATTGCGCGATGCAGACGCACAGGCCGGCCATTGGCCGGCGGAAGCCCGGCTGAACCCGCTGGCGCTGGAAGATCTGTTCGTGGAACTGGCGGCATGAACGCGCGCGTCCTGCGCCAATTGGCTCCCCCGATCTGGGCATGCGTGCTTTACGCCTTGCTGCTGGCGGTCTTTCTGGGCATGACGCTGTACCCCTTTCTCTCCGGCCGGAGTACCGAGACACAAACGCCCTGGCCAGCAATGTGGGTGGTCATCGCCTCGGTGTGGTCATGGCTGGTTGGGCAACAGATGAGCCTGACGGCCTACCGCATGCTGCCGCTGCGCCTGCCGCGCATCGCCTCCTCGTTGCGCAAGTCCGTCAGCCTGCATGCAGCGGTGGGTATCGCCCTGCCAGTGCTGGCCGTACTGCTCTGGCAGCCCTCGGCAAGCATGCTCAGCGCCCTGGCCGCCGCGCTGTGGCTGGGCTCCGCCATCAGCCTGCTGACCCTGAGCCTGCCGGTGCCGCTGGCCGTGATACCGGGGCTTGCGCTGATCCTGGGCTGGGATCATGTCGACGCCCCTGCAGCACAGTTCGTCGCCGGCAGCATCGCGCTGCTGCTGGCCGAACTGTGCTGGCGCTGGCATCTGTCCCGGCTGCGCCCCGGTATCTGGGCCCCCTGTGGCGCCTGGCTGGGCGGCCGTTCATTGCAGGCATCGTTCCCATTGCAGACCGGCCGCCGATCGCCACCGGTCAACGGCAGCCCGGCCGGCATGGTTTCATCCGCCAGCCCGGTACAGGTCCGATACGACCAGGATCTGCTGGCCAGCATGCTTGGGCGCGGGTTCCAGACCTTCCGCCAGGCTTACGGCCGGCGCGGCCAATGGCTGATCTGGCTACTGGTCGCGGGCTGCATCGCCGGACTGCTTGCACTCGGCCGTGTGTGGCCCGAACCGGCGTGGGGGAAGGACAAGGTGGCGATCCTTGCCATCATGCTCATGCTTCTGATCGACCACTCCCAGCATTTGGTCGACAAGCTGCTCACCAAGCGCCGCAGCCAATGGGTGGAACTCCATCTCGCCCCCGGCCTGCCGCCGCGCGCCCATCTGGAGGGTGCAGTGATGCGGCAGATCTTCCGCTGCGTGGGGGAGCGGGTACTGCTGCTTGCCCTGTTCCTGCCCGCAGTCGTGCAGTTGAGCCATTCGCTGAACATGTGGTGGGCACTGTGGTGGGTGTGCTTTGCCCTGATCGTGCTGCTGCACGGTGTTCATAAAGCCTGGCTGAGCTGGCATGGACAGGAGCTTAGCGCCACCACGCTGTGGGCGAGCGCGCGGATCGTGGGATTCTTCGCCTTGTCCCTCTCCACCAATCTGTGGCTGCTCCAGCAGCATTCACCCTATGGCCCGATGTCCTATGCCTGGACGGCGCTGGGCTGGGTGATTTATCTGGGCGCGATGCTGGCGCATTTCCTGACTGCCAGGCGCCGGATCGACACAAGGACGAACGGGGATGGTCGAAATGGCTGAGCGCATGCCGCGGAGCAGGACACGAAAGCGCCCCCACACGCTGCGGCCTTTGTTCCCCGAAACCTGGGTGTGCGTGCTGGGCATCGTGCTGTACGTGTTCGGCCTCGGCCTGGGCAGCCTGCCCGCCTTCTTCGACGGCGATGCCGAAGCACGGCGCTTCTGGCCGGCGACGTGGACGGTCGTGGCCGCGCTGTGGTGGGGTTTCATGGGCACGCGGATGTGCGTGACGCTCGACCGCATGCTGGCGCTGCGCCTGCCGCGCGTCGGCGCCACCCTTCGCGACGTGGTCAGCCTTCACCTGCTGTTCAGCGTCGGCCTGCCGATGCTGGCGATGCTGCTGTGGCAGCCGGAACAGGCCATTGCCGAAACGAGCCTGCCGTCCCTGGCCGCGGCATTGTGGCTCGGCTCCACCATCGGCCTGCTGGTCATCAGCCTGCCGCTGCCGCTCGCCTTCGCGCCGGGCGTGTTGCTGATTCTCAGTTGGGACGGACTGGACGAGCCGGCCATCCGTCTCGCCGCCGGCTGCGCCGCGCTGCTGCTGGCCGGGCTGTCGTGGCACTGGCACATCGCCCGGCGGCGGCACGTGCTGCTGGCGTCCTTCGGTGCCTGGGTGGAAGACTCGACGCCGCAGTTGCGCATCATCGGACGTTTGCCGGCCACCCCGCTCGGTGAGCGAATTCCGGCGGCACCTGCCGCCTCTCCGGCGCTTGCGGAAGGCAGCCAGGCCATGCTCGCCAGGATTCTGGGGCAGGATTTCCAGACCCTTCGCCAGACCTACGGCCCGCGCGGCCAGATGCTGACCTGGTCGATCTTCCTGGGCGGCAGCGCGACATTGCTGATCTACGGCCATTTCGCCGACGTGGAGAGAACCCGCTCGGTGTCCGGCAATCCGGTCATGTTCATCATCAGTTGGTTCAGCCTGGCGATGCTCGTGCAAAAGCCGCTACGCAGCTTGATGGCTTTGCGCACGCGGCTGCGGGGGCAGCGGGCCGAGCTGTTCCTGGCCCCCGGCCTGCCGCCACAAGCCGCCCTGGAACAGGCCGTGCTGCGCCAGGCTTTCCTGTCCCTGCGGGAAAAGGCGCTGCTGATCGCGATTTCCATGCCGGCCGCAATGCAACTGAGCTTCCTGCTGAATCCGTGGTGGGGACTGTGGATGGCCGGTTTCGCCATGCTGTCGGTGCTGCTGGGCCTGTATTCGGCCTGGCTGGCCTGGCATGGACGGAAGCCGAACCTGGCATGGCTCATCGCCTTCGCCATATTGAGCATGGGCACTCATTGGTGGATGCTGGCCCATCCGCACGCTCCGCCAGCATGGCTGATCCTGGCCTGGACGGCTTTCCTGCTATGGACGCTGGGCCAGTTCGCATTTGCCCGGCGCACACTCCAGGCAAGCCGCTAGGCCCGACGCGATCACATGCCCAGCGACTTCAGCAGCGCGTCGTGATCGTCGGCATCGGCCGACGGCGCAGCGGCCTCGGACGGCCGGCGGTTCTGTTCCAGCAGTTCGTCCGGATCGGGCGCCTCGTTCGGCTCGAAATCGACCAGCTTGATGAACTCGGTGTGGTCAACCGCCAGTTCCAGATAGAAGACGTTGTTCTGCGCGGTATAGAAAGTCACCCGCCGCGCTTCCGGCTGGTCCAGCTTGGTATCGACGCTGAGGATGACCTGCTTGGTCAGCACCAGCATCTTGGGCTGGTTCTGGGTGATGTCGATCTGCAGTTCGCGGCCGACCTTGCCGGTGAAGTTGCCGACGATCTGGTTCATCAGTTCGCCCATGACGTTGCTGACTTCGTCCGAAGTGTAGGACACCGCCAGTTCATCCTTGGCCATCCCCATGCTGAGCATGTAGCGCTCGTAGATCTCCATCGCCGCCTGGGCCGAGAAGTTCATCACCACCAGCCCGGAGAAACCGCCATCGAACAGCACGAAGCAGCCGATGTCGGGCTTGAGGCAGGTCTTGGTGATCTTCTGCACCATGCCGGAGAAGCGGATCTCTTCCTGGGTGGCCTTGCCGAGCACCGAGGCCACGGAGTTGCACAGACCCAGCAGCAGGTCTTCGGTGCCGAATACGACGGGATGGTCAGCCTTGTTCATGGCGCTCAACGCTCGCAGCAAAAACGGATGGGATCGATGCTCTTTGTAACACAGCCGAAGGCCACCGCGCAGGCCGATTTCATAAGCCGCGTGCATTCATGCACAACCGCCATCACCCGCCGGAATCGTGTCCGGCAGACCTTCCGTCGCGCACCAGTGCCAGCACTCCGGCATCCACGGTCAGCGACAACGCGGTCAGGGCCGCCGCCCTCGCCCGCCCTTCGGGCGTGGCACGGAACAGGTGAGGCGTCATCGACAGCAGATCGGCGATCACCTCGGCGCCTTCCAGTTCCAGCGTGAAACGCAGGCTGCCGGATGCACCGCGATCGAATCCTGCCGGCACCGGCGGCTCTCCCCGCGCTCCGGCTTCAGCGCCGGATAGATGATCTCCCGCAACTCGCGCAGGTGATCGGGTCCGGCATCGACCTGCAGCAGCAGGCCACCAGGTTTGAGTACCCGGGCAAACTCGGCATACACCGGAAAGCCGAACATGCACAGCACGCAGTCGAGCGCGGCATCCGCCACCGGCAACCGGGCGTTGCTGCCGACCAGCCAGGTCGCTTCGCGCTGCTGCTTGGCTGCCGCCTGTACCGCCCACTTGGAAATATCCACGCCGATCAGGGCGATCTCGCGGGCTTCGGCCACCGCCCCGAGCCGGCGCAGGTAGTAGCCCTCACCGCAGCCGGCATCGAGGCAGCTCAGCTGCCCCTGCTGCGGCAGCGCAGCCAGCACGCTGCGGCTGACCTCGTCGGCAATCGGCCGGTAATGCCCCGCATTCAGGAAACGCCGGCGTGCCCCGACCATCTCCTTGCTGTCGCCGGGGTCGCGCGAACGCTTGTGCTGCACCGGCAGCAGGTTGGCGTAGCCTTCGCGGGCGATGTCGAAGCCATGGCCGGACGGGCAGCGCCAGGCCGAACCCTCGCGCCGCAGCGGGGCGGCATCGAGCGGGCAGGTCAGATTCTGGAACGGGATGATCATGAGCGCGAAGGGTGCAGCAGGCCGGACGCGAACACAAGCTCAGCTCTCCAGGTGCTGCGGATTCGTGGACGCCGTACAATCGGAAAAGACCCATCCAGGATGCACCATGAATACTGCAACGGCCTCGCCCGACACTCCCGACGCAGCAGGAAAACCCGCACGAGATCAGGCGCCCCGGACTGGCGCCCACTCCGACCGCAGCAGCCTCGCCGACATGCGCCCCTTGATCGGGGATTCGCTGCAGCTCGACTGGGGCATGCCGCTGAAATCGCAGAAAACCTACGTCAAACTAGTGGGTTATCTGAAGGATCGCTCGATCATCGTCACCGCACCGACCATTGGCGGACGCCGGCTGGAACTGGTGGAAAACGACAACGTGCTCGTCAGGGGGTTCTCCGGAACCAACGCCTACGCCTTCCGGGCATCGGTGATGCGCGTGAGCCGGCTGCCCTTCGACCACGTTTATCTGTCCTTTCCAGACAATGTCTTCGGCCGGCCCGTACGCCGATCCCAGCGCGTAAGGACCGAGCTCGAAGCCATGCTGCAGTCGAATTCCCCAGACCGGGCAGAACCGGTCCGCGCGCAGATCGAGAATCTGAGCGCCCTCGGCGCACTGGTCTGCACGGAGCAGCCGCTCGACCCGGATTCCCCCTTGCGCTTCAGTGCCGCGCTGATGCTGCATGACAACAGCGTCACGCTGGAAGCCGACAGCATGATCGTCAGCCACCATGTGGCGGCAAACGGCACGGGCATTCACAGCTACGGCCTCAAGTTCACCGGCCTCGATGCAAACGACGCAATGCTGCTCAAGGCATACGTCTATCAGCAGATCGTGGACTACCCGGAATCGGTGTGCTGACGCGGCACCGGACCGCCAAGACGGATTCGAGCGCCAGAAAAGCAAAAACCCGCTGAATCAGCGGGTCATGTGCTTGTCTGGCGGAGACGGAGGGATTCGAACCCTCGATACCGTTTTTGACGGTATGCTCCCTTAGCAGGGGAGTGCCTTCGACCTCTCGGCCACGTCTCCATCAGGAAGGCGCGATCATAGCGAGTTCGCGCCTCCCGGTCAAACGCTATTCACTAGCTTTATCAGACCTGCGCATCCAGGCCGAAAGCCTTGTGCAGCGCGCGCACGGCGAGTTCCAGGTACTTGTCTTCGATCGCCACCGAAATCTTGATTTCCGAGGTCGAGATCATCTGGATGTTGATGCCTTCCTCGGCCAGGGTGCGGAACATCTGCGAAGCCACGCCCGGGTGCGAACGCATGCCGACACCGACGATGGATACCTTGCACATGGTCTTGTCCGCTTCGATCTCACGGGCGCCGATGTGGGCCTTGACGCCGTCGAGCACCTTGACCGCCTTGTCCAGATCGCCGCGCGCCACCGTGAACGAAAAGTCGGTGGTGCCGTCATGGCTGACATTCTGGATGATCATGTCAACGTCGATGTTGGCTTCGGCGATCGGCCCCAGGATCTGGTAGGCGATGCCCGGCTTGTCGGGTGCGCCGACCACGGTGAGCTTGGCCTCGTCGCGCGAGAAGGCGATGCCGGAGATGATGGGTTGTTCCATGTTCTTGTCTTCCTCAACGGTGATGAGCGTGCCCTCGCCTTCGCGATCTTCGAAGCTGGAAAGGACGCGCAGCTTGACCTTGTACTTGCCGGCGAATTCGACCGAGCGGATCTGCAGGACCTTCGAGCCGAGGCTGGCCATTTCCAGCATTTCCTCGAAGGTGATGGTGTCGAGCTTGCGGGCTTCGGGCACGATGCGCGGATCGGTGGTATAGACGCCATCGACGTCGGTGTAGATCTGGCATTCGTCGGCCTTCAGTGCAGCGGCCAGCGCCACGCCGGTGGTGTCCGAACCGCCCCGGCCGAGCGTGGTGATGTTGCCGTGCTCGTCCACGCCCTGGAAACCGGCGACGACGACGACCTTGCCCTCATCAAGATCCTTGCGCATCGGCGCATCGTCGATGTCCAGGATGCGCGCCTTGGTGTGCAGCGAATCGGTCAGGATCCTGACCTGGCCACCGGTGTAGCTCTTCGCCGGCACGCCGATGTCCTCGAGCGCCATGCACAGCAGGCCGATCGTGACCTGTTCGCCGGTGGACACGACCACGTCGAGCTCTCTCGGCGTGGGGTTCGACGCGACTTCCTTGGTGAGTGCGATCAGGCGATTGGTTTCGCCGCTCATCGCCGACACCACGACAACCACTTGATGCCCCTGCGCGCGGAACTTCGCCACCTTGCGGGCGACGTTCTTGATGCGCTCGGGGCTGCCGACCGAGGTGCCGCCGTACTTCTGAACTATCAGTGCCATCGTAGTATCCAAATACCGGTGGATAAAGCGGGCGATTCTAGCGAAAGGCGGAGAACTTTGCAGTGCCTTGCACACCAAAACCGCCAAACACACCCCTTATGCTCTTAATGACAAAAACGTGATATTTGTCATTGTATTTGCACGGGATAGTGATCTATACTTTTTTCCGTAGTATTAGTCATTAACCAGCCTACAATTGCACCAGCGGCGTCATGGTAAACCCATGGCAAGCGCACTCAACAAAGGAAACAGAGATGAAATCCAACGATAATATCGACGTCCGTGAAATCCGTCGCAAACTGGGCCTCAACCAGTCCCAGTTCTGGTCCAAGATCGGCGTCACCCAGAGCGGCGGTTCCCGTTACGAAAGCGGCCGCAACATTCCCCGCCCCGTGCAAGCGCTGCTGCGCCTGGTGCACGTCGAGCAGATCGACATCAGCAAGGTCAAGAAGGACGACGTGGAAGTGGCCGAATACCTGAAGGCTACCAACCCCGAGTTGTACAAGACCCTGAAGAAGGAAGCCCGCGCAAAGAAGAAAGAGCGCTGAGCACCGTGCGACACGGCATCGAGGGCTGACGCAAATCGTCAGCCCTTTTTCGTTCACGCCCGTTTCCCCGCCTTCCCGGAAAAGCACCGCGGGCTCAATTACTTGCGGGTATCGCCGCAGCAGGGCGGCATGGTGCGGGTGCTATAATCCGCGCCCGTTTGAATGAGGTCAGCCATGCGCATCACCCGCCGTCTCGAATTCGATGCCGGACACAGGATTCCCGATCACGCCAGCCAGTGCCGCCACCTGCATGGCCACCGCTATGCGCTGGAAGTGACGCTTTCGGGCGAAGTCATCAAGGCCGATGGCCTGCCGGTCAATGGCATGGTGATGGATTTCGCCGACGTCAAGCGCATCGCCAACGAACTCGTCGTTTCGCGTTGGGATCATGCCTTCCTGGTCTATCGTGGCGACACCCAGGTCATGGCCATGCTCGACGCCATCCCCGGCCACAAGACCGTCGTGCTCGACGTCGTGCCGACCGCGGAGAACCTTGCCGCAGAGGCTTTCCGCATCCTCGATCCAGCCTATCGTGACACCTACGGCAACCACCTGCGGCTCGAGCGCGTGCGCCTGTACGAAACCCCCAACTGCTGGGCCGACGCCATCCGCGGCTGAACGCCCCGCCTCGCCGTTCAGTGCTTGAACGGCAGCGCGGTGATCACCATCGCCTTGCGGCGATGCGCCAGCCAGTTGTCCCGATAAGCCTGCGCCAGTTCGCAATGGCCGCGCAGCACGATGACGTTTTCCGCATTGCGGTTCTGCGCCGACCAGGTGAAATTGTACGAGCCCGTCGACACCGCGCAGCCGGGGCCGTCTGCATCGGCGATCAGCACCTTGTTGTGCGCGGCGTTGTATTCGGTCTCGACCGCCACCGGCACTCCGCCCGCCAGCAGGATCGGCAAGGCGTTCCCCTTGGGCCTGCGGTTCATGTGGGCATCGGCCAGCACCTGCACTTTCACGCCGCGCCGGTGGGCCGCCACCATCGCATTGGCGATCCGCTTGCTGGTGAAGGCGTAGGCCTGCACATGCAGGCTGCGGCGCGCCTGCTCGATTACACGCACCAGCAAGGATTCGGCATCGTCGCGCGGCGCGAAAGCAACTTCGACCTCACCCTTGGCGGCAAAGCGCTGCGCCGCCGATGCTGCCGGCGGCAGGGCCGCAGCCAAAGCCATCACGATCCCCTGCAGCAGCCCCCGGAACAACCAGGCCCGCAAGCCTGGCACCCCGGCTTCAGGCATCCGCCGCACGCTCCATCACCGCCGCGAAGAAGCCGTCGGTGTCATGCACATGCGGCAGCAGGCGCAGACGCTCGCCGATCTCAAGCGCCACGCCCTGCCTGGCCAGCACCTCTTGCGCCGCCTCCGGGAGGAACTGCGGATGCGCCGCGAGGAAAGCCTCGACGATCGCATCGTTCTCTTCGGCCAGCAGGCTGCAGGTCGCATAGACCAGACGCCCGCCCGGACGCACCAGGCGCGCCGCCGCAGCCAGGATCGCCCCCTGCTTGGCCACCATTTCATCCACCGCAGCCGGCGACTGGCGCCACTTCAGGTCCGGGTTGCGGCGCAGCGTGCCCAGGCCGGTGCAGGGCGCATCGACCAGCACGCGGTCGGCCTTGCCGGCCATGCGCTTGAGCTTGGCGTCGTTCTCGTGCGCGATCAGCATCGGATGCACGTTCGACAGGCCGGCGCGCGCCATGCGCGGCTTGAGCTTGGCGAGGCGCTTCTCCGACACGTCGAAGGCATACAGCCGGCCGGTGGAGCGCATCATCGCGCCCAGCTGCAGCGTCTTGCCGCCAGCGCCGGCGCAGAAATCGACCACCAGTTCACCACGCCTGGGCTGCACCAGCAGGCCGAGCAACTGGCTGCCTTCGTCCTGCACCTCGAAGCTGCCGTCCAGGAACAGCGGATGCTTCTGCAGCGCCGGCTTGCCCGACAAGCGCACCGCCTGCGGCGACAGCCTGCCCGGCTCGGCGGCGATGCCATCCTCGCGCAGACGCGAGAGCACGGTGTCGCGGTCGATCTTCAGCAGGTTGGCGCGCAGGTCGAGCGGCGCCGGCCGGTTCAGGCCCTGCGCCAGCGCCAGCACGCCGTCCTCGTCGAAGCTGCGCAGCAGGCGTTCGGCCAGCCAGTCGGGCAGGTCGGCGCGTTCGGCCAGGCTGGCTTCGCCCAGCTCCGCCGCCTTCACCGACGCCACCCAGTCGCGCTCGGTGGCCGAGGCCAGACCTTCGAAACTGCGCATCGGCCAGCCCTCGCCGCGGGCGAACCAGGCCAGCAGCAGTTCACGCGGCGTCGCCTGGTCACCCGCCAGCCGGCGCAGCCAGCGCAGGCGGCGCAGCACGCCATAGACCGTTTCGGCGATGAAGCCGCGGTCGCGGTGGCCCAGCTCGCGGTTGTCGCGGAAATGGCGCGACAGCACGGCATCGGCCGGAAACTCGAACGCCAGCACAGCGCCGAGAACCTGTGTGGTCTGGATGAACAACGCACGCGAAATGGCCCCCTCGGCCACTGCAGCGGCGCCTTTTGCCTCGCTCCTTGCCGTACCTCCGCTCGCACCGGCGGATGCCCGCCCAGGCTTGTTCCTGCTCTTGTCCTTGCTCTTGTTCATGTCAGCTCTTCTCTGTATTTGCAGACGCGCCGGGCGGGCCCGCTTCGATCATTGCAGCACGCTGATCCAGCACGCCGCCATCGTCATCGGTGATGCGGATGCGAACCGGCAGCAACTCATGCTGGACCGACAGCCAGATGTCGATGTCCAGCTCTCCGCCTTCGGCCGTCGCCCGCATCTTCAGCGTATCCAGTTCGCCGGCCGGCAGTTTCAGCTTCTCCGGCCCGAGCGGCGCCAGCCTTGCCTGCTTGATGCTCTTGCCTGTGATCACGTTCAGCGCCACAGGCTGGCTGGCGCGTGCAAAGCGCCGCGCCTGGTGCCACAGGCTGAGCAGATCCTGATCGCCCGGCCCGATCGTGCCATGACGACGCTCCTTGCCGTCGCGGCGCAGGCTGACGCGGGCAGCCGCCCAGTCGAAGTGCGCGCTGTCAAGCTTGCGTCCGCGCTGATCGACGACGAAGGAATCCGGCCGCATCCCCTCCGGTCCGACGCCGCCTTCGCTGCGCTGTTCGTACTGCAGGCCGAACAGGCCCGCCAGGCCGCTTGCCGCAAGATTCAGGCGCAAGGCGTAACGGTCCCGTTCGATTTTCCACTCATGCAGCGCTTCACCGACCTTGAAGCCCTGCGCCCCGTAATGCACGTCGAAACGGATGCTGCCGGCCGAGGCCGGCACTGCAGCCATTGCCCGCCCGAAAGGCAGGAACGCCCCGCCGATCAACACCGGCAAGGCTCGCAGCATGTCGCGCCGCTTCATGTTCATGGTTCGGCTCCCGCATCTTCAAGGGCAGGCACGACATACCCGCCGCCAGCTTCGATAGCAAGGCCGCAGAGGGAGACGCGTCCGGCTTCATCGACGCGCAGCCGCCCGTCGAACGAACCAGCGCACCGCCTGCGGATAGATCCGGTGCTCCTGCATCAGCACCCGCGCCGCCAGGCTGGCCTCGTCGTCGCACGGCAGCACCGGCACCACGGCCTGGACGATGATCGGGCCACAGTCCAGCGTGGGCGTGACGAAATGCACCGTCGCGCCATGCACGCGCACGCCGGCCTCGAGCGCACGCCGATGTGTGTGCAGGCCCGGAAAGGATGGCAGCAGCGAAGGATGGATGTTGATCAGGCGGCCCTCGTAGCGGCGCACGAAATCATCGGTCAGCACGCGCATGAAACCGGCCAGCACGACCAGATCGGGGGCGAAGCGATCGATGCACCCGGCCAGCGCATCGTCGAACGCGGCGCGATCCGGATAGGCCTTGTGGTCCACCACGGCCGTATCGATGCCGCGGCCGGCAGCGTAAGCCAGGCCGCCGGCGTCCGGGCGATTGCTGATGACGGCGGCGATGCGCGCACCGGGAATGGCGGCATCGACGATGGCCTGCATGTTGCTGCCGCGGCCGGAAACGAGAATGACGATGGACTTCATGTTGAAAGCTATGGGTTGGGAGGGCCGGATCAAGCCGGCAGCTCAATACACCGGCAGGAAGACTGCCGTGGTCAGGTTCTGGACCACGCGCGTCACCGTGCGCTCGGTCTCTTCCTCGATCACGTCGGACAAGGCATCGAGCAGGCCGATGATGCGGCCGAACTCACGCTCGAAGCTGAGGTTGGGCGGATAGCCGAAGTCGTTCGACAACAGCAGCAATGCACCGTTGCCGTCGCGCGCAGTCGAACAGCTTCCACATCGCGATCTCGACGTTGCGGGCCGCATTGTAGAGGTGCTGCGGCTCCAGATCATCCAGCAGATAGAAACCTTCCCGGTCGCCGAAGGCCGACTGCACCATGCTGGCCAGCCCCACCACCAGCGCCTGCACCCGGTCGCCGCGGTATTCGGGGTGCAGCGCGACATGCAGCGCATCCAGATCGCGCCGGTTGCCGAGCGAAGCGAAACGCCAGCGGTGGCGCTCGTCGAAGATGCGCGAAATGGCCGCCTCGGCGCTCGCCGCGTCCGACTTGCGCCATTCGCGCGGATTGCGCTTGTAGAGCTTGTCGGCGAGACGGCGCAGGCTGGCGAAAATGTGGTGCTGATGCGTCTCGGCAACGCGATTGAGATCGGTCTTGAGCAATTGGCCGGGATGGAAGCCGCGCTCCCTCGCTGCCCCGGGCGCGGTGCCAGGCGACGAACACGCCGCCAGCGCCAAGCCGATCGCCAAGGCCAGCACCGTGCGCGGACGCAGTGTCCGGCGATCGGCTTGCAGGGCTGGCAGGGGCTTGCTCATGCGCGTCATGTCCAGGGACTTCGGCCCGGCATCATACCGGAAGCAGCGCCAGCCACTGTCCGCAGCAGCGCCGGGCCGCCCCGGCATGGGGGCCGCCCCGTATAATCCTGCCCTCCCCCACCGAACCGGGTCCGGCCATGTCCGTCATCCACCGCCTGTCCGACCTGCTGGTCAACCAGATCGCCGCCGGCGAGGTCGTCGAACGCCCGGCCTCGGTATTGAAGGAAGTGCTGGAAAACGCCGTCGATGCCGGCTCACGCGCAATCGAGGTGCAACTGGAACAGGGCGGCGTGCGCCGCATCCGCGTTGCCGACGACGGCTGCGGCATCGGCCGCGACGACCTCGCGCTGGCGCTGGAGCGCCATGCCACCAGCAAGATCGCCACCCTCGACGACCTCGAGCGGGTCGGCACCATGGGCTTTCGCGGCGAGGCGCTGGCGGCCATCGCCGCGGTGGCGCGCACCTCGATCACCAGCCGCGCCACCGGCGCCGGCCATGCCTGGCGCATCGACGGTGGCGACCGCAGCCTGGCGCCCGCCGCACTCAACCAGGGCACGGTGGTGGACGTCGCCGACCTGTATTACAACACCCCGGCACGGCGCAAGTTCCTCAAGACCGAAGGCACCGAGTACGCCCACTGCGACGACATGTTCCGCCGCGTCGCGCTGGCACGGCCGGACATCGGCATGCAGCTGTCGCACAACGGCCGCGTCATCCACCGCCTGCCGCCGGGCACGGCCGCGGCGCGCATCGGCGCGCTGATGGGCGACGACTTCCTGCAGCACGCGCGCGAAGTGTCGGCCGAAGGCGGCCTGCTGCGCCTGACCGGCTTCGCCTCGCTGCCGGCCTACTCGCGCGCCAGCCGCGACGCGCAGTTCTTCTTCGTCAACGGCCGCTTCGTCCGGGACAAGCTGCTGACGCATGCGGTGCGCGAAGCCTACACCGACATCCTGCACGGCAGCCGCCATCCGGCCTACGTGCTGTTCCTGGAGCTCGATCCGGCGGGCGTGGATGTCAATGTGCATCCGGCCAAGATCGAGGTGCGCTTCCGCGAATCGCGCGCGGTGCACCAGTTCGTCTACCACGCGCTCAAGCGCGTGCTGGCGGAGTCCAGCGCCGGGCGGCTCGATACCCAGGCCGGCGCGCCGGCGGCACCCGGCACCGGCTTCGGCGGTGCAGCCAACACCTTGCGCTATGCCTCGGCGGCCGAACGCCCGGCGGATGCGGGCGCAGCAGGCCAGCACGCGGGCCAAGGCGCCGGCTACGACAACACCCGCCCCTGGCCCTCACAGACGCCCCGCCAAGGGCAGTTGGCAATGGATTCCGCCAGCCGCGCCTATCTGGATTTCGCTGCCAGCGCCCGTCCGCCGGCCGGCGCGCCGTCCATGGCACCGCAGCCGCTGCCCGAGGACAGCGACGGCGCGCCGCCGCTCGGCTTCGCCCTGGCGCAACTGCATGGCGTCTATATCCTGGCGCAGAACCGCGCCGGCTTGGTGCTGGTGGACATGCACGCCGCCCACGAACGCATCCTCTACGAAAAGCTCAAGACCGTGCTCGACGGCCGTCCTTCGGTGCAGCGGCTGCTGATCCCGGCAGTGTTCTCGGTCGGCCCCAAAGACATGGCCGCCGCCGAGGAATGCAGCGAAGTCCTCGCGGCGATGGGCTTCGACGTCGGCGCCGCCGGCCCGCAGGAGCTGGCCGTGCGCAGCGTGCCGGCCCTGCTCGCCAATGCGCCGGTTGCCGAGCTGATGCGCAATCTGCTCGAGGAACTGCGCGAATTCCCCGCCTCCGAAGTCGTCACCGCGCGCCGCAACGAACTGCTCGGCACCATGGCCTGCCACGGCGCCGTCCGCGCCAACCGCCAGCTGACCATTCCCGAGATGAACGCGCTGCTGCGCGACATGGAAGCCACCGAGCGCGCCGACCAGTGCAACCACGGCCGTCCCACCTGGACGCAGTTGACGATGGGCGACCTCGACCGCTTCTTCATGCGCGGCCAGTGAGGCCGGCTTCGTCCCCAGGCCCGCACTTTTCCCCAACCGCCGTGAACAGGCGGCTGGACAAGCTGTGGATAAGTGCCTCAACTGCCTGATGTCACGGCCTCCGAAGAAGCTGCTTAAAAAATAGGCAGCCTCAATCCGTCCCGCCATCGCGAACGCGCAGGAATACCGGAAAGCGCGGCGCGCCCCGCGCGGTCAGTTCGCGATAGCGGTAGGTCACCACGCTGCCGATCGCCGGCGGGTCACGGCGTTCCGCATCACTGAAACCCGTACCAAGGCGAAAACGCCGCCCCTCGGCCGACTCCACTTCCAGCGCCCCCATCACCCCGCTGTACCTGCCCTTGCCTGGCAGGTGGGCAACGACCCTGGCCTCGGCATCGAGGAAAGGCGTCAGCTTGAGGATCGCATCGCCGCGCCCCGGCTGCCACTCGGCATCTGCCCGATGCAGCATCAAGCCTTCGCCGCCCGAGGCAATGACACGGGTAAGCGTCGCCGCCAGCGCCGTACGGGTCTCCACGCGGAACTGCGGCACGGCCTGCAGATGGGAAACGCCAACGGCGGCAACCTGTTCCTGCAGGGCGTGCAGGCGCTCGTTGAACGGCCCTGGCCGCCCGGGCAAATCGAACACCATGTAGCGCACCCGGCGCCAGTCCTGCTCAATGGCCGCTTCGCGCCTCACCAACCCCGACAGCTGGTCGAAACGCCCCCGGCCAAGCCATAGTTCCCCGTCGAGCGGTATCGGCGGAAAGCCGGCGACGAACCATGGCGGCGCCGCAATCGGCCGCCCACTGCGAAAGCGCAGCTGCTGCCCGTCCCAATGCGCCCTCACGCCATCCAGCTTCTCGCTCACCCAATAGGCCGAAGGATCGAGCCCGTCATGCCAGCGGCCGGCCAGCATCGGCTCGAGCGCCCCGGCCGACACCGGCCCCGGCGACAGCCAGGCTGACAGCACGGCGGCAAATGACATGCAAAAGGCTCGCAGTAGACGCCGCCTGCGGTGGAACGAACAAGTGCGAAGCATTGGCAGAAGAGGCGGGCTGAAAATACCAAAATCATAATTCAATCGGCATCGAGGATGAGCAAGGCCGATCATTGCTTCTCCATCGCTTTGCCCAAGGCCTGTCAAGCAGCGGATAATCCCGCCCCAATCGATGCAGGTCCATCGATCGCCTCGCCACACCGCTTCTTCACTGCCCGTCCCGTGACCGACACCCCGCCTTCCACGCTTCCGCCCGCCCTGCTGCTGCTCGGCCCCACCGCCAGCGGCAAGACCGCCTGCGCGCTCGCCCTCGCCCGCCACCTGCCGGTCGAGATCATCAGCGTCGACTCGGCGCTGGTGTACCGCGACATGGACATCGGCACCGCCAAGCCGAGCGCCGGGGAGCTGGCCGCCTGTCCGCACCACCTGATCGACATCGTCTCGCCGGAAGAAAGCTACTCGGCCGCGCGCTTCCGCGCCGACGCCAGCCGCCTGATGCGGGACATCTGCGCACGCGGCCGCATCCCGCTGCTGGCCGGCGGCACCATGCTGTACTTCAAGACGCTGCGCGACGGCCTCTCGGACCTGCCTGCGGCGGATACCGGACTGCGCAGCGCCATCGACGAAGAAGCCGCCGCGCACGGCTGGCCGGCACTGCATGCCGAACTCGCCCGCCTCGACCCTGACGCCGCCGCGCGGCTGGAACCCACCGACGCCCAGCGCATCCAGCGCGCGCTCGAAATCGTCCGCCTCACCGGCCGGCCGCTGGCCGAAAGCTATGCGCGCAAGGAAGACCATGCCCTGCCCTGCCGCCTGCTGACGATGGCGCTCGCGCCCTCGGACCGCAGCGTGCTGCATGCGCGCATCGCCGAACGCTTCGATACCATGCTGCACGCCGGCTTCGTCGACGAAGTCCGCCGGTTGCGCCGGACCTACCGCTTGAACCCGGACATGCCGTCGATGCGCTGCGTCGGCTACCGCCAGGCCTGGGAATACCTCGACGGCGCCATCGGCCACGACGAACTGCGCTTCAAGGGCATCGCCGCCACCCGCCAGCTTGCCAAGCGCCAGCTCACCTGGCAGCGCCAGTTCCGCGAAAGCTGGCCCGGCCTGGTCGAACTCGACTGCCTGCGGCCGGATCTCGCCGACGCCGTCCTCCACACCGCGCTGCAGCTGATCGCAGCCTGAACACCTCCTGCACACACGGAACAAACCCATGGATCAACAGATCATCGACGACATCAACCAGTGGCTCGACGAGGTCGTCATCGGCCTCGACCTCTGTCCCTTCGCCGCCAGGCCGCGGCGCGAGAAGCGCGTGCGCATCGCCATCAGCCACGCCACCGACGAGGAAACCCTGCTCAACGACCTGCAGGCCGAACTCGAACGCCTGGCCGATACCCCGGTGGAAGAACTGGAAACCACGCTGCTGGCGATTCCCGACATGCTTGAGGATTTCGGCGACTACAACGACTTTCTCGACGCGGTCGACCTGTGGGTGGAGCAGTTCGGCTGGGAAGGCGAACTGCAGGTGGCGAGCTTCCATCCGCAATACCAGTTCGCCGACACCGAAGCCGACGATGCCGGCAACCTGACCAACCGCTCGCCCTGGCCGCTGCTGCACGTCATCCGCGAGGAAAGCCTGGAGAAAGCCATCGAGCACCACCCCGACGTCGACGGCATCCCGGCGCGCAACATCGCCCGCATGGAAGCCCTGACCGAAGAGGAAAAACTGCGGCTGTTCCCCTACCTGTTCGGCTGACGCCCCTGCACCAACTTGGCGCACCACGGACGGAGGAGTACAGTGATGGCAACGGACTCGGTGTCCCCCCGGTTTCCCTTACCCACGATCACCGGAGTGTGCCTATGTTTCCTGAATACCGTGACCTGATCACCCAGCTCAAGACCACCGACCGCCATTTCCTGGGCCTGTTCGACAAGCACAACGCGCTCGATCAGCAGATCAAGAACATCGAGTCGCACATCGAACATGCGACGCACGAAGAGGTGGAAATCCTGAAGAAGCAGAAGCTGCTGCTGAAGGATCAGATGTACGCGATCCTGCAGAAGGCCGAATCCACGGCCTGACAGGCCCCGAGCAGCTGTACCGATACGCTCCCTGCCCGCATCAGCGCCAGGGAGTTTTCTTTTGGCCGCTGTTTCCTTTCAGGGAAGCCATCCGGGAACAAGGCCGATATCAAAGCCTTCTCCGATTGCCCCCGTGCATATTGACGGCGCGGTTCGTATCAGACCCGTGCATCAACCGCTTCCACGGCAGGCTCGACCGCCTCGCGCTGCTTGCGCGCCAGCAGCGAATACACCGTCGGCACCACGAACAGCGTGAAGAAGGTGCCGAGCAGCAGGCCGCCGACGATGACCCAGCCGATCTGCTGACGGCTTTCGGCGCCCGCGCCGGTCGCCAGCGCCAGCGGCACCGAGCCCAGCACCATCGCGCCGGTGGTCATCAGGATCGGGCGCAGGCGCAGCACCGCGGCTTCGACCACCGCCTCCATCAACTCGCGGCCCTGCTCGCGCAACTGGTTGGAGAATTCCACGATCAGGATGCCGTGCTTGGTGATCAGGCCGACCAGGGTCACCAGCCCGATCTGGCTATAGACGTTGAGCGTGCCGCCGGCCAGCCACAGCGCGCCGAGCGCGCCGGTCATCGACAGCGGCACGGTCAGCATGATGATGAAGGGGTCGCGGAAGCTCTCGAACTGCGCCGCCAGCACCAGGTAGATGAAGGCCAGCGCCAGCATGAACACCAGCGCCAGGCTGGCCGAGCTGGTCTTGAATTCGCGCGACTGGCCGTCGTAGTCGGTGGCGTAGCCTGGCGGCAGGATGCGGGCAGCGATCTGCTCCATCCACTGCAGGGCTTCGCCCAGCGCATAGCCGGGCGCCAGGCTGGCCTGGATCGTCACCGAGCGGCGCTGGCCGAAGTGGTTGAGTTCGCGCGGCGCGACAGCCTCGCTGACCTTCACCACGTTGGCCAGCGGCACCATGTCGCCGTTGCGGGCGCGCACGAAGATGTCGCGGATGTCGCGCGGATCGGTGCGGTTGAAGGCAGCGACCTGCACGATCACGTCGTACTGTTCGGCATCCTTCTTGTAGCGCGTGACCTGCCGGCCGCCGAGCATGGTTTCCAGCGTACGGCCGATGACATCGACCGGCACGCCCAGATCCGCTGCGCGGTCGCGGTCGACCTCGACCGACAATTCCGGCAGCGTCAGCTTGAGGTCGGTATCGGGCGACACGAAGCCCGGGTTGCTTCGCATCTCGTTCAGGATCGCTTCGGCATGGCGCGCGAGTTCGTCATAGGACTCGGAAGTCGACACCACGAAGCTGAGCGGCCGCGAACGCGGACTCTGGCCGAAGGAAGCCGGCATCACCGGGAAGGCATTCACTCCCGGAATCGCCTTCAACCTGGGCCCCAGCTCCTCGGCGATCTGCGATGCGCCGCGTTCCCGCTCGCTCCAGTCGGTGAAGCCGACGAAGGAGATACCCTGCGACACCGTCGGATTGCCGGTGATGACCAGATAGCGATCGACCTCCGGCAGGCTCCCATAGATGCGCTCGATCTCCAGCGCGTAGCGCGCCATGTAGTCGATGGTCGAGCCTTCCGGGCCGTTGAACATGCCGATCACGCGGCCGCGGTCCTCAAGCGGTGCCAGTTCGTTCTTCAGCTGCCCCAGCAGCAGCACCGAAGTGCCCGCCACCGCCGCGAAGGCCAGCATCACCAGCCAGCGCATCTTCAGCGAAGCTTCCAGCAGGCTGCGGTAGCCCTCGGTGAGCCAGTTCAGGAAGCCTTCGACGGCGTTGTAGATCGGGCCGTGGCTGCGCTCGTGACGCAACAGTTTCGAGCACATCATCGGCGACAGCGTCAGCGCGACGAAACCGGACACGATCACCGCGCCGGCCAGCGTCAGCGCGAACTCGGTGAACAGCTTGCCGGTACGGCCGGTCATGAAGGCCACCGGCGCATACACGGCGGCCAGCGTGATCGTCATCGCCACCACGGCGAAGCCGATTTCCTTGGCGCCCTGGAAAGCGGCCGCCATCGGCGCCATGCCTTCCTCGATGTGGCGGTAGATGTTCTCCAGCACGACGATGGCGTCGTCCACCACCAGGCCGATCGCCAGTACCAGCGCGAGCAGGGTCAGGGTGTTGATCGAAAAGCCAAGCGCGAACATCAGCGTGAACACGCCCACCAGCGACACCGGGATCGTCACCAGCGGCACCAGCATCGCGCGCCAGTTGCGCAGGAAGAACAGGCAAACCGCCGCCACCAGCAGCACCGCCTCCCAGATCGTCGAGAACACCGCATCGATCGAGCGCTCGATGAACACCGTGCTGTCGTTGGCGATCATCATCGACATGCCTTCGGGCAGCTCATGCTCCAGCCGCGGCAGCATCTCCACCAGGCCCTGCTTGAGATCGAGGGGGTTGGCCGTAGCCTGCTTGATCAGGCCGATCGAGATCGACGGCTTGCCCATGAAGCGTACCGACGAACGTTCGTTCTCCGGCGCCACTTCGACACGGCCGATGTCGCGGATGCGCACCGGGTAGTCGGCAGCATTGGCCGGCTGGCGCACCACCACCGCCTCGAATTCGTCTATCCGGGCAAGATCGGTGCGCGCCACCACGGCAAATTCACGCTGACTGCTTTCGATGCGGCCGGCGGGCAGTTCCACGTTCTGGCCGCGGATGGCGTTTTCCACCTCCTGCACGGTCAGGCCGAAGGCCGCCAGGCGCTCGCGATCCAGCCAGATCCGCATCGAATAGCGCCGCTCGCCGAACATCCGCGCATCCGCCGCTCCCGGCAGGGTCTGCAGCCTGGGTTTGATGACGCGGCTGGCGAAGTCGCTCATTTCCAGCGGCGAATGGCGGTCGGAAGAGAACGCCACCCAGATGATCGGGTTGGCGTCGGCCTCGACCTTGGCGATCACGGGCTCATCGACATCGTCGGGCAGGCGGCGGCGCACGCGCGACACACGGTCGCGCACGTCGGCGGCGGCGCTGTCGGCATTGCGCTCGACGCGGAAACGCACGGTGATCTGGCTGCGCTCCTGGCGGCTGATCGACGACAGCACGTCCACGCCCTCGATGCCGGCCAGCGAATCTTCCAGCGGCTTGGTCACCTGGGATTCGACGATCGCCGCGCTCGCGCCGCGGTAGGTGGTATCGACCGTCACCACCGGTTCGTCGATGTTGGGGTATTCGCGCACCGTCAGCCGCGAATAGGACATCAGCCCCACCAGCAGCACCAGCAGCGACAGCACGGTGGCGAAGACCGGGCGCCTGATGCAGATATCGGAGATGGCCATCTTCGCGGCTCCCCGTGATTCAGGCCGCGCCGGCCACGGCAGCCTGCGGCACGCTCACCGGTGCGCCGTCGCGCAGCTTGAGCTGGCCGGCGGTGACCACCTCCGCCCCCGCATCCAGCCCATCGACGATCTCCACCATCGTCTCGCGCCGCATGCCGGTGCGCACATCCACCCGCTGCGCCCTGCCATCCACCACCCGATAGACGAACTGGACGTTGCCGGGCGCCGGCACCAGCGCCGTCTCGGGCACCACCAGCACCTTGGGCCGCTCGGCCAGGATCAGCCGCACACGCACGAACACGCCGGGACGCAGCCGGCCTTCGGGGTTGGCCAGGCTGGCGCGCAGCCGCACCGCGCGGCCCTGGGCATCGACCAGCGGATCGATCGCATCCACCCGGGCGGCGAAGCTGCCGCCGGGCAGCACGTCGCTGCTCAGTTCCAGGCTCTGGCCGGGCTTCACACGATCGAGATACATCTCGGGCAGACGGAAATCCACTTTTAGCGTGGCGATGTCCTCGAGGTTGATCAGCGCATCGCCGTCCTTGACGTAATCGCCGGGACTGACGCTGCGGATGCCGACCACGCTGTCGAACGGCGCGCGGATCTGCGTGCGCTCCAGCCGCGCGCGCGCCAGCGCAACGCCGGCACGTGCCACTTCGAGTTCGGCGCGGGCGTTGTCGCGGCTGCTCTGGCTGACGAACTTGCGCGCGAACAGGTCCTCGCTGCGGCGGAAATTGGCCTCGGCCAGCGTCAGGTTGGCCTGCGCCTGCTGCAGTTCGGCGCGCTGCACCGCCGCATCCAGCTCGACCAGCACCTCACCGCGCCTGACCGACTCGCCGTCGCGGAAGGCAATGCGCGAAATACGCCCCGCCACTTCCGGCCGCAGCACCACCGATTCGTTGGACACCAGCGAGCCGACGGCAGTGACGTCGTCGGCCATCGCCCGCCGTTCCGCTCTCGCCACCTCGACGACCACCGGCGCCTCCGCGGCTGGCTGGGCGGCTGCCTGCTGCGGGGCCGTACCGTGGGGCCGATTGGCGTACCAGGCATATGCCGCCAGGCCGGCTAGGCCGATGGCGCACAGGGCGACGATGATGGGGCGGCGAGACGACATGGCAATCCGGCGGGAGACGAGAATGAGAATAAAACACAGCGCCGCGATTGTCCCACAGGCACGTGCGGCGATGCAGAAAGCAGACAGCGCGGCCTCCACCCGAGTTCATCCGCCCGTGGCCTCTGCCACGGCCGCCGGCCGGCCTCAGCGCCGCTGCTCGCCCAGGCGCTGCAGCGCCTCGTCGCGCAGATGCGTCAGCAGCGCGCTGCCGTCCGCCGCCACGCGGAATTCTCCCCAGCGCGCCGCCTCGTAGGTTTCAGCCGTGCCCTCCTGGAAAAAGAAGGCATTCGGCCCGACCGTGGGGCCGCCCTCGCGCCAGCGGATACGCATCGCCACCGTGCCGTCGGCCGGCAGCACGTCGCTCACGCCCGCCAGCTGGCCGCGGCCATCGGCATCCAGCGCCAGCAAGGCATATGCCGCCGGAGGGAGATCACGCGCCCTTCTTTCGTCCCACTGATCCATCACTTCACGGTCGACGGCGAAACTCAGCGCCATGTAGTCGCCCTGCATCAGCGAACGCGGATCCACCGGCGCCAATTCCAGCAGCACTGCACGCCCTTGCGCAAGGACCGCTTCACGGTCGAGGACCGCCTTCAGCGACACGCCGAGCACCAGCGCCACCGACGCGACGATGGCAATGCGCAGCCAGTTCCGGCGGCTCATGTCCGCGCCCCCGCCTCGATGCGCAGCACCCATGCCCGCAAGGCCAGCAAGGCCGCACCGCCCAGCACCAGCAAAACGGACTTGTGCAGCAGGCTCACATCCAGCAGATAGTAGAACTCGCCCACGTACAGCACTGCCGCCAGCAGCGCAAAGCCCGCCAGCGTGCGCTGGCTGGCCTGGAACGCGGCCATGAACAAACCGACCGCCACGATCAGGCCCGGAGCGGTGTGGAACACCAGCGCCCACAACAGCGCAAAACCGCATGCCGCCAGACGTGACGCAGGAGAAGCTGCCCGCAGCAGATACCCAAGCAGGGCGATCGAGACCAGCGCCGCGCCAGCCGCCAGCCCGATCATCGGGCTGTGGTAATCCGCACCCTCGAACACGAACGCCGTCCGGGCCCGCATCAGCATCGGCGGCAGCACCAGCGCAGCCAGACCGAAAGCCAGCCCCAGCGCCCCGGCGAGGCCGCTCCACGGCTGTGCCGCCCAGCGTTCACGGGTGATGCAGGCCAGCACCGCCGCTGCCATCAAGGCAACGCCGAATGCCTCGCCGGCGACTCCGGAACCGATCAGCACGCCAAGCGCCACACTCAGCAGCAGGGCACACACCACCCGGTGCAGCCGGCTTGCACGCGGCAGCAACATCGCCCCGCTGGCCAGCACGGCCACGCCCGCCATCCGGCGCCACGCATCCGGCCCGAACCATTCACCCGCCGTCCACACCAGCAAGCCCTGGCCCGCCAGCGACAAGGCCAGCCCCATCTGGTCGGCGAACAGACCTCCACGCCGGCACAGCGCAACCGCCGCAATGCACAAGGCGCCGCCCACCACGCCGGCTCCCGCGGAACCAAGGCCGATCACGGGCAGCACCAGCGCCGACACGATCAACAGCGACGCAAACCATGCCGCCAGCGCCTGCAGCAGCATCAGCCACCACGGCCCGGGCGTCCGCGCCGACAGCGCCTGCCGTTCCGCTTCATCGACGATGCCGCGCTCGCACAGCAGATCGGCAAGGCTGCCGCTCCCTCCCCGTTCGCGCGCGCTCACGCCCCACCCCCGCCATCGCCATCCTCGCGGTGGAGCCGCATCAGCCCCCAGCCCGCGGCACCGGAAGCCAGGATCACGAACAAGCCCAACACGTTCAGGGCGAGGAAATCGAAGTCGTCGAGCAGGTGCAGCAGCCCTGCCGTCAGCACCGCGATTGCCGCATAGACCAGCAAGGCCAGGATCGCGACATCCCGCCGCCACAGGCCATACACGGCGCCGCCCGCAAGTGCGGCCAGCGCAAATGCCATCAGCCCCGACCGAAAATCGTCCTCGAACCAGCCCAGCACTGCCGCCGCGCACAAGGGCGCCACCACCCCCAGCGCCGCCAGCCGCGCCATCCAGCGCTGCGCATCGGCCAGCAGCCAACGGCTCAGGCACTCGAAGGCCAATAACACCGCCAGGTTCAGCCCTGCCACCAGCAACAGCGAATTCAGGCCGAGCAAGCCGTCGATGTAGGCCCAGGCGCCCATCAAACCGGTCTGTGAGAGCGCGCGCAGCAGGGCCATGTTCGCCACGGCCAGCCACAGCGTCCAACTGGCCGCCGAACGCGACAACAGCGCAAAAGGAAGCATCAGCGCCGCCCAGGCGGCGAACAGCTCCCACACGTCCGCACCTGTCTGGTAGGTCTGGCCGATCAGCGCCAGCAGCGCGCCGGTGGCGATGCAGGCACCGAACAGCGCGGCCCGGAATGCAATGCCGCGCGGCGCTACCCACAAAGCCGTGAGCCCGCATGCCAGCAAGGCTGCGGCAGCCAGTCCGAACTTGGCGAAACGATGCAGGGCATCCCAGTTCCAGGCAAAGAAGAACACCACGCCTGCACCCAGCAGCAGCGCAGCGCCGAAAGCCAGCAGGCGGTCGAGCATCTGCCGCCACTCGCCGGGTGCCGGCTGCAAGGGCGAGCAAGCCGCCGCCCGCGCGAGCTGCGCCCGCGTCAGCCCGCCCGCCTCGGCAAGGCGGAATATCTGCGCCCGTTGCGCGAAAGACCAGGTCATGAAAGAAAGAAACTCAATTCAAACTCCCAGCCACTCCAGCAAGGCGCGCAAGCGCGCTTCGCCGTCCGCCTTGAAGCCGTTGATCCCGAGCTGGTGCAGAAAGGCCTTGCCCTGTTCGTCCGAGGACAGGCCAAGCAAGGCCGCACGCGCCAGGTCCAGCGCCTCGGACGATACCCGGGGACCGGCGACGACGGGCATGTAGGGCTGGCCGACCGATTCGTGCAGTACGCGATGCCCCTTTTCCCGCCACTGGCGGATCGCTCCGGAATAGGACGCCATGCCGCCGACATCGACGATGCCCTTTTCCAGACCGAAAGGAATCGCCCCCTGCTCGCGCACGTAGAAAACCTTCTCCCTTGCCAGGTCGATGCCCTTGTCACGCAGCTCGGCACGGCAGAAACGCGTCATGTAGGCGACCTCCTCCGGCAGTACGAAGGTCTTGCCGCGCAGCTGCGCGAGCGTCCGGATCGGCGAACCGGCCGGCACGGCCAGCATGCAATGGCCCTCGGGCTCGGCATTGGCGACGTACTGGTAGCCGTAGTCGCGCAGGCCGCGTGCCGGATAGTCGGACGGGCGGGCGACGACGAAATCGAAACGGCCGTCCTTCATGCCCTTTTCCAGCTCGGCGAATTCCCGCACGAAGACGACTTCGACCTTCCTGCCGAGCGCAGCGGACAGGCGTTCCGCCATCGGCGCGTACTTCCTGCGGGCCGTGGCGGCATCGATGCCGCCCGAAGTGCCTTCGCTGACGGCCAGCGCAATCGGCTTCGCATCCTGCGCCGCGGCAGGCGGGGGACTCGGGAAAACTGCTGCAAGAATCGCGAGCGGCGGGACGAGGCGGCGAAGCGGAGGCGTTTTCATGCGTGGCCGGCTCCTGGACAGGAAATCATGAAACGGGAATGGGCCGCCAATGATTGCAGCCGTGAGCATGGAACGAATGTGCAATCCGTCACACGGCCGCCACCCATCGCCACTCAAGCCCTAAGGACCGCGATCGCGCTCATCGTCATCAGCGCGCCCTGCTTCGGCAGGGCCGCGACCGCCACCACGGCGCGGGCGGGATAAGGCTCGGTGAAGAATTCGGCATAGGCCCGGTTCATCTCGTGGAAGTCGTCAACATTCACCAGGTTGACCTGGATGTTGACGATGTCGTCGAGCGTGCCGCCCGCCGCCTCCAGCATGGCCTGGAAATTCTTCAGGATCTGCCTGGACTGCCGGTAGGCATCGTCTCCGGCCATCTGGCCGGTTTCTGGATCGACACCGGGCGTGCCCGAAATGAAAACCTGGCCGCCGGCCACAACTGCGTGGCTATAGGGACCGATGGGCGGGAAAAGCGGAGCTTGAACGGGTGATCTGGGCATTTCGGGCTCGGGTAGCAAGAGACAAAGCAGGGGAAACCGGATATCGAAGGTGAGGCCATCGCGAAGCATGGCGGTGCGCTCAAGCTCCGCCCTGCTCCCTGTCGGCAGCCAGCGCCCACAGCACCAGCGCACCGAACAGGATCACCAGCGACCATTTCAGCGCCGAGCATGCCGCGCTCGTCAGGTAGATCGAAGGCATGCCGAAACGAGGCACCTCGGTGAGCCACCAGTGCAGGCCGTTCTCCACGAGATCGAGCAGGGCCGCCAACGGCAGCACGACAGGCGCAATGCCACGCACGATCCGCGGCAGCGGGGCAAAAACCCGGGTTCGTACCGCAAGCAGCCAGCCGAACGCACCATAGGCGAGCAGGACCAGACAGTCGAACGGCAGCCAGCGGCGATACAGCTCAAGGTCCTCGGGCGGCCAGAGATGAATGATCCCGCCGAACATCCCTGGCTGCCAGGCGAACTGGAGTGCGACCGCACCCGGTTTCAACCCGGCGAGCTGCCAGACCATCACCAGCCACAATGCCGCGGCAAGCACGCCGCTGATCCAGACCGCACGCATTCACATCGCTCCGCCCAAAACTCCGTCCTCCACACCCGCTGCCGCAGCCCACGGACGGCCGCCTTCAGAAAGACGAAACCCGGCAGCAGCCGGGTTTCAGTACAGGCCGCCCTGCGGAGGTGGCCGTGGAGCCCCGCGACCTCAGCCGACGATGGTCTGCGCCTCGCCGTCCTTGCGCGCGTCGATGCGGCCGATACGATACACGGTCTCGCCCGCCGCCTTCAGCGCGGCCTCGGCCGCATCGGCGTCGGCCGCCGACACCACCACCGCCATGCCGATGCCGCAGTTGAACACGCGGTACATCTCCTGCATGTCAACGTTGCCTTCCTTCTGCAGCCACTGGAACAGCGGCGGCAGCGTCCAGCTCGCGGCGTCGATGCGGGCGGTGAGTTCGCCGCCCAGGATGCGCGGCACGTTTTCGGTGATGCCGCCGCCGGTGATGTGGGCCATGCCCTTGACCACGCCAGGCTGGGCCTGCATCAGCGCCAGCAGCGGCTTGACGTAGATGCGGGTGGGCTCCATGACCACGTCGCGCAGCTTGCGGCCATGGAAATCGCCGTCGAGGTCGGGTTTGGCGACTTCGATGATCTTGCGGATCAGCGAGTAGCCGTTGGAGTGGGCACCGCTGGAAGCCAGGCCGAGCACGACGTCGCCCGCCGCGATGCGGCTGCCGTCGATGATGTCGGCCTTCTCGACCGCGCCGACGGCGAAGCCGGCGAGGTCGTATTCGCCCGCCGGGTACATGCCGGGCATTTCCGCGGTTTCGCCGCCGATCAGCGCGCAGCCGGCCAGTTCGCAGCCCTGGGCGATGCCCTTGACCACGTCGGCGGCGGTGTCGACGTCGAGCTTGCCGCAGGCGAAGTAGTCGAGGAAGAACAGCGGCTCGGCGCCCTGCACCAGGATGTCGTTGACGCTCATCGCCACCAGGTCCTGGCCGACGGTATCGTGCTTGTTCAACTGGAAGGCGAGCTTGAGCTTGGTGCCGACGCCGTCGGTGCCGGACACCAGCACCGGCTCCCTGTACTTCTTCGACAGCTCGAACAGCGCGCCGAAGCCGCCGATGCCGCCCATCACCTCGGGGCGCATGGTGCGCCTGGCCAGCGGCTTGATGCGGTCGACCAGGGCGTCGCCCGCTTCGATGTCCACACCGGCGTCGCGGTAGGAAAGGGAGGCTTGGTTGGAGGAGGTGGGTGCGCTCAAGATCGTTCCTCTGGACTGGCGGAAATGCCGGGACCGGGCCCGGCTGGCGCCCCTGGCTGCGGCCCGTGCTTGAGGCTGCAACGCCAAGTGGCTACATTTACGTGTTTCGCGGGTGGCATGCCCCCGCGCCAAGCCCGCGATTTTACTCGAAATGACCCAGCCCCGCGCCTACCGCCTGCAAACCCTCGCCTGGACCGCCATCGCCGTCGCACTGGTCGGTCTGTTCTGGCTGCTGGGCTCCATCCTGGCGCCCTTCGTGATCGGCGCAGTGTTCGCCTACATCTGCGACCCGGCGGTCGAACTGGATGGTGGCGCGCCGCGTGCCGCGCGCGCTGGCAGTGCTGCTGGTGATCGTCGCACTGGGCCTGGTGATGGTGGCGCTGGCGCTGATCCTGGTGCCGATGGTGTATCGCGAGGGCGTCCAACTGATGAGCCGCCTGCCCGACCTGGTCGAGATGTTCAACGCCCGGGTATCGCCGCTGCTGCAAGCGCGGCTGGGCATCGACCTGCAGCTCGACGCTGCCCAGATCCGCCAGCTGATCTCCGAAAACTGGAGCAACGCACAGGACCTGGTGCCGATCGTGCTCGGCCATCTCAAGGCCGGCGGCATGGTGGTGATCGGCTTCGTCGCCAACCTGTTCCTGATCCCGCTGGTGATGTTCTACCTGCTGCAGGAATGGCCGCGCCTGCTGGCCGAGCTGCAGCGCATCGTGCCGCGGCCCTGGCTGGAGCGGACCATGGCGATCATCAACGACATCGACTCGGTGATGTCGGAGTTCCTGCGCGGACAAGTGTCGGTGATGCTGCTGCTGGCGGTGTTCTACAGCATCGGGCTGTGGCTGGCCGGACTGAACTTCTGGCTGCCGGTCGGCGTGCTGACCGGCCTGCTGGTGTTCATTCCCTACGTCGGCTACGGCGGCGGCCTGATCCTCGCCATCCTCGCCGCGCTGCTGCAGGCCGAGGGCTGGCCGCTGCTGATCGGCGTCGGCATCGTATACGGGCTGGGCCAGGTGATCGAAAGTTTCGTGCTGACACCCTACCTGGTCGGCGAACGCATCGGCCTGCATCCGCTGGCGGTGATCTTCGCGCTGATGGCTTTCGGCCAGCTGTTCGGCTTCGTCGGCGTGCTGGTGGCGCTGCCGGTCAGCGCCGCGCTGCTAGTCGGCCTGCGCGAAGTGCGCAACGCCTGGTTCGCCAGCCCGGTGTATCTCGGCACGCGGGTACGGCCGGTGATCACGCAGGATGTGGATCACGATCGGCATTGACCGCCAGGCAATGAAGCAGCTCGTCCTCGACATCCGCGCCGATGCGCCGCCAACGCTGGAAAACTTCGTCGCCGGCGCCAACGCCGAATTGGTGGCGGCAGTGTCGCTGCTGGCCTCGGTAGCGACCGCGCGGCAGTTGCCGGCGCGCCACGTCTATGTCTGGGGCGCGCCGGGCAGCGGCCGCAGCCATCTGCTGCGCGCCAGCGTGGCGCTGGCGCGGGAGGCAGGCCGCCCGACCCACATCCTCGCCGCCGGAGACGTGGATGACGCCCTTCCGGAAACCGCCGACGCACTGGTCGCGGTGGACGACATCGATCACCTCGCGCCCGAGGCGCAGATCGCGCTGTTCAACGCCTTCAACCGCAGCCGCGACAATGGCCAGTCGCTGCTGCTGGCCGGCCCGGCCGCACCGCTGGGGCTGGGCTTGCGCGAAGACCTGCGCACCCGCATCGGCCAGAGCCTGATCTACGAAGTGCAGCCGCTCGACGACGACTCGCGCGCCACCATCCTCGCCACCCTGGCCGAGCGCCGCGGCCTGCGGCTGGCCGACGAAGTGGTCAACTTCCTGCTTCGCCACGGCCGGCGCGAACTGCCCTGCCTGCTGGCCGTGCTCGACGCCCTCGACGCCGCCTCGCTGGAACGCAAGCGCCCGATCACCCTGCCCCTGCTGCGCGAGATGCAGCAGCAGGGGCTGGAAATCTGATTTCAATCCTGATTCCGCCCCTCATTTTCCCCCTTCCACTGGAGCATCCACTTGAACCTCGCGCTCTTCGACCTCGACAACACCCTGCTCGCCGGGGATTCCGACTTCGCCTGGGCCCAGTTCCTGATCGAAAAGGGCGTGCTCGACCGCGAAGTGCAGGAAGCGAAGAACATCGAGTTCTACGAGCACTACAAGGCCGGCACGCTCGACATCGACGCCTTCCTCGACTTCCAGCTCGCCCCGCTCACCCGCCATGCGCGTGCCGAACTCGACGCCTGGCACCGCGAGTTCATGGAAACATCGGTGAAGCCGATGATCACCGCCAAGGCACGCGCGCTGGTCCGGCGGCACCTGGACGAAGGCGCGCTGGTCGCCGTCGTCACCGCCACCAATGCCTTCGTCACCGGCCCGATCGTGCGCGAATTCGGCATTGCCCACCTGGTCGCCACCATACCCGCGCAGGAAAACGGCGCCTTCACCGGCAAGGCGCGCGGCACGCCGGCTTTCCAGGCCGGCAAGATCACCCGCGTTAACGCCTGGCTGGAATCGCTCGGCCTCTACGTCGGCGGCTTCGGGCGCAGCTGGTTCTACAGCGACTCGCACAACGACCTGCCGCTGCTGAAGCACGTCTCCGATCCGGTCGCTGTCGATCCCGACGACACCTTGCGCGCCCACGCCGGGCAGCAGGGCTGGCCGGTGCTTTCGCTGCGCTGATGGACGAAGCCCGCTCGCCGCGGGCGATCGGTTATCATTGCCGGCTCATGCAAGAACGACGCCTTTTCCGATGATCCGCAAGCTGCTGCGCAAGGTTTTCAAGCGCCCGGCGCAATCCGCCCACCACGAACCCGCGCTGATCCCGGTCGAACGCCACGGCATTCGGCGTGAACAACTCTCCCCCGCCGCGCGCAAGGTCTGCGCCGTACTGCAGGAAAAGGGCTACAAGGCCTTCGTCGTCGGCGGCGCGGTGCGCGACCTGCTGATCGGCCAGCCGCCCAAGGACTACGACGTCGCCACCAGCGCCACGCCCGAGGAAGTGCGTGCGGCCTTCCGCCGTTCGCGCATCATCGGCCGCCGCTTCAAGATCGTGCATGTGATGAGCGGGCCGGAAACCATCGAGGTCTCCACCTTCCGCGCCAGCCAGGACGCCGAGTCGGCCGAGACCGACGAGCACGGCCGCGTGCTGCGCGATAACGTCTACGGCAACCAGGAAGAGGACGCCACCCGGCGCGACTTCACCGTCAACGCGCTGTACTACGACCCGGCCAGCGAGACCATCGTCGACTACCACCACGGCGTCGCCGACATCCAGCAGAAGACCCTGCGCATGATCGGCGATCCCCGCACCCGCTACCGCGAAGATCCGGTGCGGATGCTGCGCGCGGTGCGCCTCGGCGCCAAGCTGGGGCTGACGATCGACCCCGCCGCGCGCCACCCGATCCGCGACATGGCGGTGCTGCTGGAAAACATCCCCGCCGCGCGCCTGTTCGACGAGATGCTGAAGCTGCTGTTCTCGGGCCACGCGGTCAAATGCCTGCAGCAGCTGCGCGAGGAAGGCCTGCACCACGGCCTGCTGCCGCTGCTCGACGTGATCCTCGAACAGCCGATGGGCGAACGCTTCGTCTGGCTGTCGCTGGAAAACACCGACGAGCGCGTGCGCCAGGGCAAGTCGGTATCGCCCGGCTTTTTGTTCGCCACCCTGCTGTGGCACGAAGTGCTGGCCGCCTGGGAAAAGAAGAAGACTGCCGGCGAACACTCGCAGCCGGCGCTGTTCGAGGCGATGGACGAAGTGCTCGATGCCCAGGCCGGCAAGCTCGCCATCACCCGCCGCATCGCCGGCGACATCAAGGACATCTGGGCGCTGCAGCCGCGCTTCGACAAGCGCGCCGGCAAGACGCCCTACCGCCTCATCGAACAGCCGCGCTACCGTGCCGGCTGGGACTTCCTGCGCCTGCGCGCGCAGGCCGGCGAAATCCCGATGGAGATCGTCAACTGGTGGGACCGTTTCGCCCATGCCGGCCACGACGCCCGCGAGGAGCTGATCCGCCAGGCGCCGGCAGACGACGCTCCCGCAGCCAGGAAGCGCCGCCGCAAGCGCCGCAAGCCGGCAGGGGCATCTCAACCCGCCGACGCCGGCTGAGCAGACTCACCTGCAAGCTCTCCCTGCCTCATGACGCTCCCCGTGCGCGCCTTCGTCGCCTTCGGCGCCAATCTCGGCGACCCCGCAGCGGCCTTCGCCTTGGCGCTGCAGCGCCTGGCCGAACTGCCCGGAACCCGGGTCGTGGCGCAGTCCTCGCCATACCGCACCGCGCCCATCGGCGTGGAAGGCCAGCCCGATTACATCAATGCGGTGATCGAACTGGACACCACGCTGGCCGCCCGCCCGCTGCTCGACGCCCTGCTGGCGATCGAGCATGAAGGCGGCCGCAGGCGCGACGGCCACATGGCGCCGCGCACGATGGACCTCGACCTGCTGCTGCACGGCGACGCGGTCATCGATGAACCCGGCCTGCAGGTGCCGCATCCGCGCATGCATCTGCGTGCCTTCACGCTGGTGCCGCTGGCCGAGATCGCACCCGAGGCCTGTATCCCGGGCCACGGCCGGGCCGCCGATCTGCTGCCGGGCGTTGCCGACCAGGCCATCTCACGCGCCTGAGCCCGACGCCCTGCCACCCCGCTTCGCTACCCCTCCCCTCTCATTCCAGCCCCTGCTCCGAGCCCATCATGCCCGCCTGGCTCCAGTCCGCCACAGCCCCTCTTACTGCCAGCCCCGTCTGGCTGCAGACCGCGCTGCTGCTCACCGCCTCCAACGTGTTCATGACCTTCGCCTGGTACGGCCACCTGAAGAACATGCAGGGCAAGGCCTGGTACCTGGCTGCACTGGTGAGCTGGGGCATCGCGCTGTTCGAGTACCTGCTGCAGGTGCCGGCGAACCGCATCGGCGCCACCGCACTGAATCTGGCCCAGCTCAAGATCATGCAGGAAGTGATCACCCTGCTGGTATTCGTCCCCTTCGTCGTGCTGTACATGAAGCAGCCGATCAAGCTTGACTATCTCTGGGCCGCGTTGTGTATGCTTGGCGCGGTTTATTTCATCTTCCGCAGCTAATTCCACAACCGATACAAGGCTAGGCCGGCACGCACATGCTCGAAAAAGCACACTACATCGTCGTCGAAGGCCCGATCGGTGCCGGCAAGACCTCGCTGGCCAGGCGTCTGGCCGAACGGCTGCAGGCCGAGACCCTGTTCGAGCAGGCCGAGCTCAACCCCTTTCTGGCGCGCTTCTACCAGCAGCCCGAGCGCTGGGCGATGGCAACCCAGCTGTCCTTCCTGTTCCAGCGCATCGACCAGCTCACCGCGCTGGGCCCGATCTCGGAAGATCGGCGCGTGGTGTCGGACTTCATCCTCGACAAGGACAGGTTGTTCGCCGAGCAGAACCTCAGCCCGGAAGAGCTGGCCTTGCACCAGCGCATCCACGACAGCGTGAAGCCTGCGGTGACGCCCCAGCCTGACCTGGTGATCTACCTGCAGGCCAGCGCCGACACGCTGATGGAGCGCGTGCACAAGCGCGGGCTCGAGGCTGAGCGGCGCATCACCGAAGCCTATCTGCAGCAGGTTGCCGACCGCTATACGCGCTATTTCTACCAGTACGACGCAGCGCCGCTGTTCATCGTCGATGCCGGCAAGCTGAATCCGGTCGACAACGACGACGACTTCGAACTGCTGCTGACCCGCCTGCGCGACATGCGCGGTTACCGCGAATTCTTCGGTTACGCTGGGTAAACCCCTAGCCGGATTCGGGACAATCAACTTGTGCAACGCACCAGTTTGGTGAAAACTCCGCCCTCCCATCAGGAGCGATGAATGAGCTATCTCCAGGACCAGAAGCCCGTCACCCTGTTCGAACTCGGCAAGATGCGCGCCGAAGGGCGCAAGATCGTCATGCTGACCGGCTACGACGCCAGCTTTGCCGCGCTGCTCGGCCGCGCCGGCGTGGACGTCGTGCTGATCGGCGACTCGCTCGGCAACGTGCTGCAGGGCCAGAAATCCACGCTGCCGGTCACCCTCGAGCAGATGGCCTACCACACCGAATGCGTGGCGCGCGCCAATGCCCGCCCGCTGGTGGTCACCGACATGCCCTTCGGCTCCTGTCACGAGAGCCCGGAGCAGGCGATGCGCAATGCCGCCCGCCTGATGGCCGCGGGCGCGCAGATGGTCAAGATCGAAGGCGGCGAGTACATGGCCGAAACCGTGCGCTTCCTGGTCGAGCGCGGCGTGCCGGTGTGCGCCCACATCGGCCTGACGCCGCAATCGGTGCACCAGCTCGGCGGCTACCGCGTGCAGGGCCGCGGCGACGAAGGCGCTGCCCGCATGAAGGCCGACGCGCTGGCCCTCGAACAGGCCGGCGCCTCGCTGGTCGTCATCGAAATGGTGCCGGCCGCGCTCGGCGCCGAGATCACGATCAGCCTGCGCACGATGGCCACCATCGGCATCGGCGCCGGTCCCGGCTGCGACGGCCAGGTGCTGGTGCTGCACGACATGCTCGGCATCTTCCCGGGCAAGACCGCCCGCTTCGTGCGCAACTTCATGGAAGGCGCGAGCAGCATCGAGGACGCGGTCGCGCGCTACGCGGCCGCGGTGCGCGACGGCAGCTTCCCGGCAGCCGAGCACTGCTACTGAGCGCCCAACGTGCCCTCGCCAACCCTCGTTTGCCACCCATTCCAGGTTTCAGCATGCAGATCCACCACACCATCGCCAGCCTGCGCGCCGCCCGCGCCACCGCCGGCACGGTCGCCCTCGTTCCCACCATGGGCAACCTGCACGAAGGCCACATCACGCTGATGCGCCAGGCGGCCGAAAAAGCCGACTGCGTGATCGCCAGCATCTTCGTGAACCGCCTGCAGTTCGGCGCCGGCGAGGACTTCGACCGCTACCCCCGCACCCTCGCCGCCGACTGCGAGAAGCTCGCCGCGGTCGGCGTCAAGCACGTCTTTGCGCCGGACGAGGCCGAGATGTACCCGCAGCCGCAGCGCTACCATGTCGATCCGGCGCCGGCCCAGGTCTCGATCCTCGAAGGCGAATTCCGCCCCGGGCACTTCCGCGGCGTCGCCACCGTGGTGCTGAAGCTGCTCAACATCGTGCAGCCCGACGTCGCCCTGTTCGGCAAGAAGGACTATCAGCAGTTGATGGTGCTGAGCAACATGGTGCGCGAACTGGCGCTGCCGGTCGAAGTGCTGCCGGGCGACACCGTGCGCGCGGAGGACGGCCTGGCGCTGTCCTCGCGCAACGGCTACCTGAGCGACGACGAGCGCGCCCGCGCGACGCTGCTGTACCGCCTGCTGAGCCGCATCCGCGACGCCGTGCGCACCGGCGACCACGACCTGCTCAAGCTCGAGACCGACGCCATGGACGAACTGGCCGCCGCCGGCTGGCAGCCCGACTACGTGGCGGTGCGCCGCCGCACCGACCTGCAGCCACCGCTGCACATGGACGATCCGCTGGTGGTGCTGGCCGCTGCCAAGCTGGGCCGTACCCGGCTGATCGACAACCTGGAGATCTGAAATCCAGCGCGCATCAGGGTTCGCCCCCGCTTGCGCTCAACCGAAGCCCGGACCACCCTATACTTACAAAAACCGGCCGCAGCCAGCAGCCTGGTGGCACGTGGCAGACAATGCACAACTGAAGGAGGGAGAGAAACGATGGCGACGACCGTAAAACAGATTCTTGAACAGAAGGGCAACGCTTTCCACGCCGTGAGTCCGGCCGACTCGGTATTCGACGCCCTGTCGCTGATGGCGCAGTTCGACATCGGCTGTGTCCTGGTCACCGAAGGCGAACGCCTGGTGGGCATCTTCACCGAGCGTGACTATGCGCGGAAGGTCGTGCTGAAAGGTCTGGTGTCGCGCGACATCCACGTCGGCGACCTGATGACGCCCAACCCATGCACCGTCTCGCCAGCCAACACGGTCAACGACGTCATGCGCACCATGACCGAAAACCGCTTCCGCCACCTGCCGGTGGTGTATCAGGGCAAGATCATGGGCGTCGTCACCATCGGCGACATGGTCAAATCGGTCGTCCAGCAGCAGCAGGCGACGATCCGCCAGCTCGAAAGCTACATCTCCGGCGATCTCGCCGCCGAATGAGTCGGCAAACACCATGAAAAACGCCGGGTCGATCCCGGCGTTTTTCGTTTCCGCACCAGACAGGCAGCTTCAATCCCCGCCCAGCGCCTTGCCGACGACTTCCGCCACGTCCGGCGACAAGCCTTCGCTCGCCAGCACCTTTTCGAGCTGGGCACGAATACTGGCCTGCAGCGCCGGCGTGAAGCGGCGCCAGCTTTCCAGCGCACGCGCCATGCGTGACGCAACCTGCGGGTTCTTCGCGTTCAGCGCGATCACCTGCTCGGCCCAGAACGCATGGCCGCTGCCGTCGGCGGCGTGGAACTCGCCCGGATTGGCGCGGAAGAAAGTGCCCAGCAGCGCATAGACCTTGTTCGGGTTCGACAGGCTGAATGCCGGGTCGGCCATCAGCGCACGCACGCGCTCCAGCGTCGGCGCCGCGGAATCGTCCCAGCGCCAGGCCCCGGCCTGCAGCGCGAACCACTTGTCGAGCACCAGCGCATCGTCGCGGTAGCGGGCATGGAAAGCTTCCAGCGCCTCCTCGCGTGCAGGGTGCGTACTCTGCACCAGCGCGCTCAGGGCGCCGAAGCGCTCGGTCATGTCGGTTGCGGCATCGAAACGCGCCCGCGCCTTGGCCAGTCCTTCGGCGTTGCCAGCGGCGGCCAGGTAGCGCAACGCCAGGTTCGCCAAAGCACGACGGCCGGCATCGCCCGGGTGGTAGCGGTATTCGCCCTGCACCTGCATCGCGTCGTACAGGGCCAGCCAGTTGCCCGCCAGCTTTTCGCCCAGCGCGCGCATCAGCCTGACCAGCGCCGCGCGCAATGCCTGCGGGTCGGCGGGGGCCATGCGCTCGAGCAGATAGGCTTCGCCCGGCAGCGCCAGCGCCTGGGCACGGAAAGCGGGGTCGAGCGCGGCATCGTCGAGCAAAGTGCGGAACGCTTCAACAAAAGCCTCGGGCACTGCCATCGCCGCATCGGCCGCCATCGCCAACACGACACGCTCGGCGTAGCGCTGCGCCGCGTCCCAGCGGTTGAACGGGTCGGCATCGTGCGCCATGCGGAAAGCCAGCCGCGCATCATCCTCATCCAGCTCGAGGATCACCGGCGCGGAGAAGCCGCGCAGCAGCGAAGGCACCGGTTCGGCAGCCAAACCGACGAAGCGGAAAGACTGCTCGGCCTCGGTCAGCTTCAGCACGCGCGTGCCCACACCGGCCTGCGCCTCGCCTTCCAGTTGCAAGGGGCAGTCGCGCCCGTCCGGGCCGATCAGGCCGACCGCGACCGGGATCACCAGCGGCAGCTTGGCGTGCTGGCCCGGCGTCGCCGGGGTGGATTGGGCCAGCGTCAGCGTGTAGCTGCCGTCCGCCGCGTTCCACTCGCCGCGGGCCTGAAGCCGCGGCGTGCCGGCCTGGCCGTACCAGCGCATGAACTGGTCGAGATCGAAGCCGTTGTTCGCCTCCGACATCACCTCGACGAAGTCGTCGCAGGTCACCGCCTGGCCGTCGTGATAGCTGAAATACAGGTCCATGCCGTTGCGGAAACCCTCCTGCCCCAGCAGGGTGTGCAGCATGCGGATGACTTCGGCGCCCTTCTCGTACACCGTCGCGGTGTAGAAGTTGTTGATCTCCTGGTAGCTGTCCGGGCGGATCGGATGCGCCATCGGGCCGGCATCCTCGGGGAACTGCGCAGCGCGCAGCACGCGCACGTCGTCGATGCGCTTGACCGCCCGCGCCGAGGCCGCGCCTTCCGGGCCGGCGGCACGTGCCAGCATGTCGGCGGAGAACTGCTGGTCGCGGAACACCGTCAGCCCTTCCTTCAGCGTGAGCTGGAACCAGTCGCGGCAGGTGACGCGGTTGCCCGTCCAGTTGTGGAAGTATTCATGCGCCACCACGCTCTCGACGTTCTCGTAATCGACGTCGGTGGCGGTGTCCGGCTTGGCGAGCACGAACTTGGTGTTGAAGATGTTCAGCCCCTTGTTCTCCATCGCCCCCATGTTGAAGTCAGCCACGGCGACGATCATGAAGCGGTCGAGATCCAGCTCCAGGCCGAAGGTTTCCTCGTCCCAGCGCATCGAATGCACCAGCGAATCCATCGCGTGCTGACAGCGGTCGAGGTTGCCCTCCTCCACCCACACCTGCAGCAGCACTTCGCGGCCCGACATCGTGCGCTCCTTGCGCTCCAGCACCACCAGGTCGGCGGCAACCAGCGCGAACAGGTAGGACGGCTTCGGGAACGGGTCTTCCCAGCGCGCGTAATGGCGGCCATCCGGCAGCTCGCCCTGCTCGATCAGGTTGCCGTTCGACAGCAGAACCGGGCATGCAGTGCGGTCGGCTTCCAGCGTCACCGTGAAGCGCGCCATCACATCGGGACGGTCGGGGAAGCAGGTGATGCGGCGGAAACCCTCGGCCTCGCACTGGGTGAAGAAGCCGCCATTGGACAGGTAGAGCCCCGACAGCGTGGTGTTGGCCCTGGGGTCGATGCGGGTCTTGACCTCGACCACCACGCACTCGCCGTCGGCGTCGATCTCGATCAGCGTGCCCTGCTCGCGCAAACCGCGCGGCGGCTGGCCATCGACGGTCAGCGACAGCCGCTCGAGATCCTCGCCCCACAGCCGGATCGGCCCGGCTTCCGCATCGCGGTTGCGCACGCACACCATGCGGTTGGTGACGACGGTGGCGTCGGGATCGAGGGAAAAATGCAGATCGACGGTCTCGACCGTCCAGGACAAAGGCTGGTAGTCGGCGCGTTGAATCGTTGGGGCGTGTTCTGTTCTCATGTTTTCTCCAGCTTCCGCGCGAGGGGCGCGGAAAAGCGGGAGTTTACTGCAGGGACTGGCGAAGGACATGGAAGAGTCGCAGCACCTTGATTGCCCACAGGCAGGGCCGTGCTATTATTGATAACAAATTATCAATATCATTTAACCCCCATGACAACACTCGCAAGCACAACAGCGGCAGTTGCGGCCTCCCCAGCCCTCCCCTCCACCACAAGCACCCGGCTCGGCACCATCGACGCGCTGCGCGGCCTGGTGATCGCCTTCATGCTGCTCGATCACGTCCGCGAAACCTTCTACCTGCACCACCAGGTGCCGGACCCGATGGTGATTGCCGACACCCCGCCCGAGCTGTTCTTCAGCCGATTGCTGGCGCACATCTGCGCGCCGGTGTTCGTCTTCCTCACCGGGCTGTCGGCCTTCCTGTACGGCAGCCGCCACGGCGGCGACGGCCGCGCCGCGGCATCGGCCTTCCTGTTCAAGCGTGGGTTGTTCCTGGTACTGCTGGAAATCACCGTGATCAACTTCGCGTGGACCTTCCAGTTCCCGCCGGCCAAAGTCTTCCTGCAGGTGATCTGGGTCATCGGCCTGTCGATGATCGCGCTGGCGGCGCTGCTGTGGCTGCCGCGCCGGCTGCTGATCGCGCTCGGCATCGTGCTGGTGGCCGGCCACAACCTGCTGGACGGCCTGCACTTCGCCGTCGGCCACCCGATGCACATCCCCTGGGCCGTGCTGCACGACCGTGGCTGGATCGAAGTCTCCGAAACGCTGCGCCTGCGCACCTCCTACCCGCTGCAGCCCTGGATCGGCGTGATCGCGCTCGGCTACGCCGCCGGACCGTGGTTCGCGGCCGGCTCGGACGCAGCACTGCGCCAGCGCTGCCTGCTGAACCGGGGAATCGGCCTGCTGGTTGGCTTCGTCGTGCTGCGCGCGATCAACGTCTATGGCGACAAGCCCTGGGTGGCGAGCGACACCGCGCTGCAAACGCTGATGAGCTTCGTCAACATCACCAAATATCCGCCCTCGCTGCTGTTCGTCGCGCTCACGCTCGGCATCGGCCTGCTGGTACTGCGCGCCTTCGACCGCCAGCCCGGCGCGGCCTGGCTGAAGCCGCTGGTCGTATTCGGCGCCGCGCCGATGTTCTTCTACGTGCTGCACCTGTACGTGCTGAAGTTCCTGTACCTGGGCGCACAGGCGATCTGGGGCAACAACCAGGGCGAATACTTCGGCTTCGACGGCATGGGCGGAGTCTGGCTGAGCACCGTGGTGCTGGCGGTGGTCCTCTACCCCGTGGTCAAGGCCTTCGCCGCCTTCAAGGCCCGCCGCCGCGACCTCGCCTGGCTCAAGTATCTTTGACCGACAACGTGCCGCAGTCGCGGCAGACGCCGTACAGGGTCAACTCGTGGCCGTCCACGACGAAACCCTGGGGCGCCAGCCTCTGCATATCGCCGGGACAGGCGTGGACGTCGAACACGCGATTGCAGCGATTGCAGCGGAAATGATGGTGATGCTTGTGCCCCGCCAGCTCATAGCGGGACGGCTCGCCGGGGAGCTCCACCGCCTGGATTTCCCCTGCCTCGGCCAATTGCTTGAGGTTGCGGTAGACGGTAGCCAATCCCAACGCCGGCACCTCGGCTTGGGCTGCCTGCAGGATTTCAGCGGGAAGCAGCGGCCGTCCGGCATCGGCCAGGGCGCTGCGGATCGAATGGCGTTGGCGGGTTGAGCGTTCCATGGGCGCCATTGTCGCAGCCGGGGCACCGGACTGCCAAACCAGCGACGGTCATTGCCGCTCCTGCAAACGCCCCCGCACCAACGCCTTTTCGCCCTCCACCAGCAACAACACTGCCACCCCGAACCCCAGAATCCGCAACCACACATCCGCTGCCAGCCCTTCGGTGCCAAACAGCGTCTGCATCATCGGCAGATAGGTAAACGGCAGTTGGCAGACCAGCAGCAAGCCGATGGCCCACAGCACGTAGCGGTTGCCGAAGAAGCCGGCGCGGTTCAGCACCGGGCCGGTCAGGCTGCGCATGTTGAAAAGGTAGAACACTTCGCCGATCAGCACCGCGTTGACCGCCGCGGTGCGGGCGGCAGCGAGGCTGGCGCCTTGCTGCAGTTCCCACAGGAACAGGCCCATGCCGCCGGCCACCAGCAGCAGGCCGACGAAGACGATGCGCCACATCAGAAAAGGCGTCAGCAGGGGCTCGCGCGGGTCGCGCGGACGGCGCTGCATGATGTCGGGCTCGGCGTCCTCGAAGGCGAGCGCGAGCGCCAGCGTGACGGCGGTGATCATGTTGACCCACAGGATCTGCGCCGGCGTGATCGGCATCGTCAGGCCGAACAGCACGGCAAAGAAGACGATGCCGGCCTGGCCGATGTTGGTGGGCAGGATGTAGGCGACGGCTTTTTTCAGGTTGTCGTAGACGGTGCGCCCCTCCTCGACCGCAGCCGCGACCGAGGCGAAGTTGTCGTCGGCTAGCACCATTTCCGCGGCTTCCTTGGCGGCCTCGGTGCCTTTCCGGCCCATCGCGACGCCGACGTCGGCGCGCTTCAGCGCGGGCGCGTCATTGACGCCGTCGCCGGTCATCGCCACCACTTCACCGTTGGCCTGCATGGCCTGCACCAGACGCAGTTTGTGCTCTGGGCTGGCGCGGGCGAAGATTTCGGTTTCCTGCACGGCACGGGCCAGCACCGCATCGTCCATGCGTTCGATCTCGGCGCCAGTGACGGCGTGAACTTCCTGCGCCAGACCGAGCTGCTGGCCGATGGCGCGCGCGGTGGCGGCGTGGTCGCCGGTGATCATCTTGACCCGGATGCCCGCACCCAGGCAGGCCTGCACCGCGCGCACTGCTTCGTCACGCGGCGGATCGGTGATGCCGAGCACGGCCAGCAGCACGAAGCCGCCCTGCTCCACGTCGTCGAAGCGCAAGCTGTCCAACTGGCCGGGCACCTGCCGCTCAGCCACGGCCAGCAGGCGCATGCCGCGGGCTGCCGCTTCGTCCATTCTCTGCTGCCAGGCATCGGCGTCCAGCGGCAGCGGCTGGCCATCGAGGCCGGCGCAGGTGGCACACATCGACAGCACCCGCTCCGGCGCGCCTTTCAGCATGATCCAGGCTTCGCCGCGATGATCATGGTGCAGCGTGGCCATGAAGCGGTGCTCGGATTCGAAGGGAATGAGGTCGTCGCGCGGCAGTTCCTCGTGCTGCTGGCAGGGATCGACGCCGGCCTTCAGCGCCAGCGTGACCAGCGCGCCTTCGGTGGGGTCGCCGACCATCTGCCAGGCGTCACCGTCGCGGTTCAGCTCGGCGTCGTTGCACAACAGCGCAGCACGGCCGAGCCGTCCCAGCAGCGGTATGTCGCCGGCTTGCAATTCGCGTCCGTCGTGCTCGAAACCGCCATGCGGCGCGTAGCCGACGCCGCTGACGTCCAGATCGCCTTCGGCGGTGATGACGCGCTGCACGGTCATTTCATTTCGGGTCAGCGTGCCGGTCTTGTCGGAGCAGATGACGGTGACCGAGCCGAGCGCCTCGACCGCCGGCAGGCGGCGGATGATCGCGCGCCGCCGCGCCATGCGCTGCACGCCGATGGCGAGCGTGATCGTCATGACCGCCGGCAGCCCTTCCGGGATCGCCGCCACCGCCAGGCTGACCGCGGCCAGGAACATCTCGCCCGGCGGATAACCGCGCAACAGCGTGCCGAAAGCGAAGGCACCGAGCGCAATCGCCAGCACAACCCAGGTCAGCATGGTGCTGAAGCCCGCCATCTGCCGCAGCAAGGGCGTGGTCATGACTTCGACCGACTGGAGCATGACGCTGATGCGGCCGATCTCGCTGCCGGCGCCGGTGGCGACGACCACACCGCAGCCCTGGCCGTAGGTGACGAGCGTGCCCGAATACGCCATCGAGCGGCGGTCGCCGAGACTGGCCTCGGTCGCAACCGGCTCGGGAGACTTCTCGACTGCCAAGGCCTCGCCAGTCAGCACCGCTTCCTCGATGCGCAGGCTGCGGGCCTCGATCAGGCGCAGGTCGGCCGGCACCTTGTCGCCCGAAGCGAGAAAGACCAGGTCGCCCGGCACCAGCTCGGCGGCGTCCACTTCCTGTCGCCGGCCCTCGCGCAATACCTGGGCGTGAGGCGACAGCATGTCGCGGATGGCATCGAGCGCCCGCTCGGCCTTGCCTTCCTGCAGGAAGCCGATGATGGCGTTGATCAGCACGACACCGAAGATCACGCCGGAATCGACGTGATGGCCGAGCAGCAGCGTGATCACGCCGGCGGCCAGCAATACATAAATGAGGACGTTGTGGAACTGCAGCAGGAAGCGCTTCAGCGGGCCGTTGCGCGGCGGCTCGGGCAAGGTGTTGGGGCCGTGCCGCACCAGCCGTGCGGCGGCCTCGGCTGAATCCAGTCCTGCGTTGCGGTCGACGCCGAGCGTGACCAGGCAATCATCGACCGGGCGGGCGTGGGAATCGGATACGGGTTCAGAAGGCGGTACGGATGCTGCGGCAGGAAGTGCGGATGACATGATTTGCCAGGGCGGAAATACCCGCTTGTCCGGCAGGCATCTCGCGCCACGAAGTGGATCGCATACCCGATGCTACTCCGTCAGTGCGGCAAAAGTTCCTCGAGCACGATGCGGAATACCGCCTGCGGGCTGCTCACTTCTTGGCGGCAGGCGGCATCAGCACGATGCAGGAGCCGGTCAGGCGATCATGCAGGAACTGCCGGTCGCGATCGATCAGCGCCCACAGCAGGCCGATGCCGAACAGCAGCACCGAAGGCCAGCACAATGCATAACGCAGCCAGCAGCGGCCAAGGCTCAGGCCGCGGCCGTCGGCATCGACCAGCTTCAGGCGCCAGGTCTGCATCGCCAGCGTCTGGCCGTGGCGGCGCCAGTACCAGACGAAATAGGCGCCCAGCACGACGAAGATGTGCAGCCAGGCGAACCAGCCCGGCGGCGCGATCTCGAAGCCGATGCCGAGCATCAGGTAGGGGACGAGAAAGGTCAGCGCCAGCACGCCGAGCAGCAGCATCGCTTCGTACAGCATGCTCGCCAGCCGCCTGCGGAAACTGGCGAGTTCGACGCGCGGACGCTCGCTGGTTCCGGCAGATGCGGCTGCAGCCCTGGCGGCGGCAGAATGACGTTCGGGATTGCGCTTCATGGAGAAGTCCGGAGGGATCGATCGATGTGCGAAGCGGTACGGGCGCCGGAACACCCCTTGTCCGCCTTGACCAAACCCGCCGTGGCCGGTAACGTTGCACGTTTCTTCAAACGACTTGTCGAGTGAGTTTGCGATGGTGCTTACCGGAGCCGAAATTGTAATCAGGTGCCTTCAGGAAGAAAAGGTCGAGTACGTCTTCGGCTATCCCGGCGGTGCAGTACTGTATATCTACGACGCGCTGTTCCAGCAGGAATCCGTGCGCCACGTGCTGGTGCGCCATGAGCAGGCCGCGGTGCACGCCGCCGACGGTTATGCGCGCAGCACCGAGCAGGTCGGCGTCGCGCTGGTGACTTCCGGCCCGGGCGCGACCAATGCCGTCACCGGCATCGCCACCGCCTTCTGCGACTCCATTCCGCTGGTGATCATCTCCGGCCAGGTGCCCACCGCCGCCATCGGCCAGGACGCCTTCCAGGAGGTTGACACGGTCGGCATCACCCGGCCCTGCGTCAAGCACAACTTCCTGGTCAAGGACGTGCGCGACATCGCCGCGACGATCAAGAAAGCCTTCTACCTGGCGAAAACCGGCCGCCCCGGCCCGGTGCTGGTCGACATTCCCAAGGACGTGTCGATGCACCAGTGCGAGTACGAGTATCCGAAGGAAATCTCGATGCGCTCGTACAACCCGGTGGTCAAGGGCCACTCGGGCCAGATCAAGAAGGCAGTGCAGCTGCTGCTCGGCGCCAAGCGGCCGATGATCTACTCCGGCGGCGGCGTGGTGCTGTCGAACGCGGCCGAACAGCTCACCAAGCTGACCCGCCTGCTCGGCTACCCGATCACCAACACCCTGATGGGCCTCGGCGGCTACCCCGCCGGCGACCGCCAGTATCTCGGCATGCCGGGCATGCACGGCACCTACGAAGCCAACATGTCGATGCACTATTCCGACGTGCTGCTGGCCGTCGGCGCCCGCTTCGACGACCGTGTCATCGGCCTGCCCTCGCACTTCGCCGAGGAGCCGCGCAAGATCATCCACATCGACATCGACCCATCGTCGATCTCGAAGCGCGTCAAGGTTGACGTGCCCATCGTCGGCGACGTCAAGGAAGTGCTGGAGGAGATGATCCGCCAGCTCGAGAGCGGCGAGGCCCGCCCCAACCCCGAGGCGCTTGCCGCCTGGTGGAAGCAGGTCGACGAATGGCGCGGCCGCAACTGCATGGTCTACAAGAACTCGGACGAGATCATCAAGCCGCAGTTCGTCGTGCAGAAGCTGTGGGAAGTGACCGGCGGCGAAGCCATCGTCACCTCCGACGTCGGCCAGCACCAGATGTGGGCCGCGCAGTACTACCCCTTCACCAAGCCGCGCCGCTGGCTCAACTCCGGCGGCCTGGGCACGATGGGCGTCGGCATGCCCTACGCGATGGGTGCGCAGCTCGCCCACCCGGACATGCAGGTCGCATGCGTCACCGGCGAAGCCTCGATCCAGATGAACATCCAGGAACTGTCGACCTGCAAGCAGTTTCGCCTGCCGATCAAGATCTGCAACCTGAACAACCGCTACCTGGGCATGGTGCGCCAGTGGCAGCAGCTGTTCCACGGCGGCCGCTACTCCGAGTCCTACATGGATTCGCTGCCCGACTTCGCCAAGCTGGCCGAGTCCTACGGCCACGTCGGCATCCGCGTCGACAAGCCCTCGGATGTCGAAGGCGCGCTGCGCGAGGCCTTCACCACGCACAAGAACGAGCTCGTGTTCCTCGACTTCCAGGTTGACCCGACCGAGAACGTCTATCCGATGGTGCAGGGCGGCAAGGGCCTCACCGAGATGATCCTGTCCGCCGAAGACCTCTAATCCAGGACCGAACACACCATGCGTCACGTCATTTCCCTTCTGATCGAAAACGAATCCGGCGCGCTGTCGCGCGTCTCGGGCCTGTTCTCGGCGCGCGGCTACAACATCGAGTCGCTGACCGTGGCACCGACCGAAGACGCGTCGATGTCGCGCATGACCATCGTCACCTCCGGCTCGGACGACATCATCGAGCAGATCACCAAGCAGCTGAACAAGCTGGTCGAGGTGGTCAAGGTCGTCGACATCTCCGAAGCCGCCCACATCGAACGTGAGCTGATGCTGGTCAAGGTCCGTGCCACCGGCAAGGACCGCGAGGAGATCAAGCGCACCGCCGACATCTTCCGCGCCCGCATCATCGATGTCACCGACGCCTCCTACGTCGTCGAACTGACCGGCAACCAGAGCAAGCTCGACGCCTTCATCGGCGCCATCGAGCCCGCCCTGATCCTCGAAACCGTGCGCTCGGGCGTGTGCGGCATCGGCCGCGGCGACCGCGTGCTCAAGCTCTGACCCACCCCACACCGCAAACGAAAGGACGAACATGAAGGTTTATTACGACAAGGACGCCGACCTCTCCCTCATCAAGGGCAAGAAGGTCACCATCGTCGGCTACGGCTCGCAGGGCCACGCCCACGCCCAGAACCTGTCCGATTCGGGCGTCAAGGTCACCGTCGGCCTGCGCAAGGGCGGTGCCTCCTGGTCCAAGGCCGAAGGCGCCGGCCTGCAGGTCAAGGAAGTGGCGCAAGCCGTCGCCGAAGCCGACGTCGTCATGATCCTGCTGCCGGACGAGAACATCCCCGAGGTCTACAAGAACGACGTCGAGCCCAACATCAAGCAAGGCGCCGCGCTGGCCTTCGCCCACGGCTTCAACGTGCACTACAACCAGGTCGTGCCGCGTGAAGACCTCGACGTGATCATGGTCGCGCCGAAGGGCCCCGGCCACACCGTGCGCTCCGAATACCTGCGCGGCGGCGGCGTGCCCTCGCTGATCGCGGTGTACCAGGACCGCTCCGGCAAGGCCCGCGACATCGCCCTGTCCTACGCTGCGGCCAACGGCGGCACCAAGGGCGGCGTGATCGAGACCGACTTCAAGGAAGAGACCGAAACCGACCTGTTCGGCGAACAGGCCGTGCTGTGCGGCGGCGCCGTCGAGCTGGTCAAGATGGGCTTCGAAACCCTGACCGAAGCCGGCTACGCGCCCGAAATGGCCTACTTCGAGTGCCTGCACGAGCTCAAGCTGATCGTCGACCTGATGTACGAAGGCGGCATCGCCACGATGAACTACTCGATCTCGAACAACGCCGAATACGGCGAGTACGTGACCGGCCCCGAAGTCATCAACGAGCAATCGCGCGCCGCCATGCGCAACGCCCTGAAGCGCATCCAGAACGGCGAATACGCCAAGATGTTCATCCAGGAAGGCCGCACCAACTACCCGAGCATGACCGCTCGCCGCCGCCTGAACGCCGAACACCCGATCGAGAAGGTCGGCGGCCAGCTGCGCGAGATGATGCCCTGGATCAAGGCCAAGGCCCTGGTCGACAAGTCGAAGAACTGATCTTCGCGCGCCCTTGCGGCGTACAAAGGCCGGAACCGCATCATGCGGGTCCGGCCTTTTTTCTTTTCAGCCTGCTTCCGCCACCGGCTCGGCCTCCCGCCGCAGCAATTCCCGCTTGCGCTCCACCCCCCAGCGGTAGCCCGACAGATCGCCATCTCGCCGTACCACCCGATGGCAGGGAATGGCGACGGCAATGTGGTTGGCGCCGCAGGCCGCGCCGACCGCCCGGGCCGCACGCGGCGCGCCGATGCGCTCGGCGATCTCGGCATAGGTGATCGTGGCGCCCGCCGGAATCGTGCGCAAGGCTTGCCACACCCGTTCCTGGAAAGCCGTGCCGCGCACGTCCAGCGGCAGGCTCAGGCCGATGGCGGGCGTCTCGACGAAGCCGACGACCTGCGCCACCAGGCGTTCGAAACCGGCATCGCCACCAAGCAGTTCAGCCCTGGGAAAGCGGTCCTGCAGGTCGCGCACCAGGGCATCGGGATCGTCGCCCAGCAGGATGGCGCAGATGCCGCGCCGGCTCTGCGCGACCAGGATGGCGCCCAGCGTGCATTGGCCGACGGCGAAGCGGATCTCGGTGCCGCTGCCGCCGGCCTGGTAGTCCCGCGCGCGCATGCCGAGGCGCTGGTTCGAAGTCTCGTAGAAGCGGCTGCTGGTATTGAAGCCGGCACCGTAGATCGCATCCGTCACCGAGACGGCCGGTTCGCCCAGTTCCTCGCGCAACCGGGCGGCCCGCCGGGCGGAGGCATAGGCCTTGGGCGTCAGTCCCGTCTCGGCCTTGAAAATGCGGTGGAAATGCCAGGGGCTCATGCCGGCCCCGGCGGCCAGCGCATCGAGCCCGGGCGGCGGTTCGTTTTCCTCGATCCGGCGGCAGGCCTGCGCCACCAGCGCAGCGCGCCCGGCCGCGGCGGCCGTCCTGTCGCCATGTGTGCGGCGGCTGGGACGGTAGCCTGCGGCCTCGGCAGCTTCAGCCGAATCGAAGAACTCCACGTTCTCGCGCCGGGGCAGCCGGGCCGTGGAACTCGGCCGGCAATACACGCCCGTGGTACGCACGGCGTAGACGAAATGCCCGTCGGCCTGCGGATCACGCGCCCGCACCGCCTGCCAGCGCGAGGCTTCGCTTGCATAAGGCGATGATGTCTGAAGATTCGCACTCATGGCTTTGCCCTCCGAAACCTGATCATGGCGCCAGCTTAGGCTGCACCCCGGCTGCAGGCACTCCGAATCTTGCGGTCGAATTTCCATCCGCCACCGGATGCGCCATTCATTCAAGGATGCCCGCAAAACCCGCCGCCTCGGCCTGGAAGCGCTCCACCAGCCAGTCCGCCGTCGCCGCGACCCGTGCCTGCGAGCGCGCATCCGGGTGGATCAGCATCCACAGCTCCCGGCTCAGCACCGGCCGGGCGCCGGTCAGACGCACCAGATCAGGCGCGGCATCGGCCAGGAAGCACGGCAGCACGCCATGGCCGACACCATCGGCCACCGCACGCGCCAGCCCCCGCAGACTGTTCGAGCGCAGGCGAATGCGGCCGCCGCCGAGCATGGCATGCAGGTAGCGCATCTCCGGCGTGTGGCCGAGATCCTCGTTGTAGCCCACCCAGTCGCCGGTTCGCACCGGCAGATCACCCCGTGCCGCACCATAGACGGCGTAGCCGATGTCCGCCAATTTGCGGATCAGGAAGTCGCCGCTGGCCGGGCGCGCCAGCCGGATCGCGATGTCGGCCTCGCGCCGGGCGACGTTGAGGTTGTCGTTGCTGGCGATGACATCGACGCACAGCTCGGGATGGCAGGTGCACAGGCCCCTCAATCGCGGCACCAGCCATTCACCGACGATGGCAGCCACCGCAGTGATGCGCACCACACCGCCCACCTTGCCCGCACCGGCTTCGGCCACGCGTATCACGCCGGCCATGTCCTCCTCGATGCGGCCAGCCCGTTCCAGCACGCGCAGGCCGACCGCCGTGGGCAGCCAGTGGCCGTCGCCACGCTCGAACAGGCTTGCGCCCAGCGCGGTTTCCAGCGCCTTCAGGCGGCGGGCGACGGTGGTCTGGTCAACGCCGAGCCGGCGCGCCGCGGCCGCCAGCGTGCCCTCGCGGCCCAGCATCACGGCAAAACGCAGGTCATCCCAGTTCATCACCGCCTCCATCCCTTTTTCAGCTTCCCCGATCCACGCTTGCCCAGCCGATCCGGCCCGTCTCACATGCTTCGGCATTTCCCGGCAGCGATGCCTTTATGCCCTGCGAATTTGCATGAATTTCCGGCATAAATGCCTATTCACGCAGGCACTGGCAAAGTATAGCCTCCCATCACCGTCGCATCTGCAGCGCAGGCGACGCACCGTCCCGCTGTCCGACAACCGACATCACCAGGAGACAAGTCATGAGCACCGCATCCACCACCCTGCGCCAGTTGACCGGCCAGCCCGACACCCCCGCCCCCCTGTCCGAATCGGCGCTGATCATCGTCGACGCCCAGAACACCTATCGCGAAGGCATCATGCAGCTGACCGGCGTCGAGCCGGCGCTTGACCAGTGCGCCACGCTGCTGGCCCGCGCGCGGGCGCTCAAGATTCCGGTGGTGCACATCCAGCACGACGCCGGCCCCGGCACCCCCTACGACGTTCGCACCGAAATCGGCGCCATCGCCGACAAGGTCGCGCCCGCGGATGGCGAAGCGGTGGTGGTCAAGAACTACCCGAACTCCTTCATCGGCACCGACCTGGACGAGCGCCTCAAGGCGGCCGGCGTCAAGAACCTGGTGGTGACGGGCTTCATGACACACATGTGCATCAACTCCACCACCCGCGGCGCCTTCAACCTCGGCTACGCCGTGACGGTACCGGCAGCCGCCACCGCAACCCGGCCGCTGGCCGGCCCGGACGGCTCGGTGGTCAGCGCCGAAAGCCTGCAGGCGGCCGCGCTGGCGGCATTGGGCGACCTGTTCGCGGTGGTGGTGCCGAACGAAGCGGCCATCGTCGACTGAGGCCGACTGAAGCCTTCGGCCGGCGCCGCTTTCTCGCTCGCCGGCGGCAGGGCTAAACTGCCGTCCTGCAACCGGCTGCGGCTTTCCATACGCAGCCGGTTCTCATGCCCATGGAGGTTTTCTGCATGCCCATGTTCGTCAACACCTCGCCGCCCGGCCAGTGCATCTTCTGCCGCCTGGTCGCAGGCGAGATTCCTTCGGCCCGCGTCTTCGAGGACGAATTGACCATCGCCTTCATGGACATCGGCCAGGTCAATCCCGGCCACGTCCTGGTGGCCACCAGGCGCCACGCCGCCACGCTGTTCGACATCACGGCGGACGAAGCCGCCGCCGTGGCACGCACGGTGAAGCGTGTCGCCCATGCGGTGCGCGACACCTTCGACCCGCCCGGCCTGACCCTGCTGCAGGCCAACGGCCGCGAAGGCGACCAGACAGTGTTCCATTTCCACATGCACGTGGTGCCGCGCCATGGTGACGACGGCATCGCGCTGTCCTGGCCACGCAAGGATCCGCCGGCCGACGTCCTGCAAGGCTACGCTGCACAATTGCGCGACACCCTCGCCAGGAGCTGACCGGCCAGCCTGGCGGCGATTCGGCGCAGTGCAGGCGGCGGACTGCTAGAATCGAGTTCCTGCAGAACCATTAGTGTCCGCCATGGACGATCCCGACCGCATGCCTCTGATCACGCCCGACAAGCGCCGCCGCGGCATCTACATCCTGCCGAACCTGTTCACCACTGCCGCATTGTTCGCCGGCTTCTACGCGATCGTGCAGGCCATGGACCAGCGTTTCGAAATCGCGGCAGTGGCGATCTTCGTCGCCATGGTCCTCGACGGCCTGGACGGGCGCATCGCGCGCCTGACCCACACCCAGAGCGAGTTCGGCGCGGAATACGATTCGCTGTCCGACATGGTGTCCTTCGGCGCGGCGCCGGCTTTGGTCATGTACGAGTGGGCGCTGCGCGACCTGGGCAAGCTCGGCTGGGTCGCGGCCTTCATCTACTGCGCCGGCGCTGCCCTGCGGCTGGCGCGCTTCAACACCAACATCAGCGTCGTCGACAAGCGCTACTTCCAGGGCCTGCCCAGCCCAGCCGCCGCGGCGCTGACTGCAGGCCTGGTATGGGTCGGCATCGACAACGGCTTCAGCGGCGACGAACTGAGCGGCTACGCCTGCGTGCTGACGATCTTCGCCGGCCTGTCGATGGTCAGCAACGTGCTGTTCTGGAGCGGCAAGAGCATCAACCTGCGCAAGAGCGTGCCCTTCATCGTCGTGCTGGCGGTGGTGCTGGTGTTCGCGCTGATTTCCAGCTATCCGCCGGGCATCCTGTTCGGCCTGTTCCTCGCTTACGCAGCTTCCGGCTACGTGATGTGGGCGCTGCGCTGGAAACGGCGCAAGGACAAGCGGGCAGGCACAATGCCCCCGACCGCGACGGATAACCAGGCCAGCGGCGCGGAGCCTCCCGCCGCGGCCGACGACGACGCCCCGAGGAGCTGAACATGAAAGACCAACTGATCATTTTCGACACCACCCTGCGCGACGGCGAGCAAAGCCCGGGCGCGTCGATGACGCGCGAGGAAAAGCTGCGCATCGCCCGCCTGCTCGAACGCATGCGGGTCGACGTCATCGAGGCCGGCTTCGCCGCCGCCTCCAACGGCGACTTCGAGTCTGTGCGCTCAATCGCCGAAGCGGTCAGGGAATCCACCGTCTGTTCGCTGGCGCGAGCGAACGAGAACGACATCCGCCGCTCCGCCGAAGCCATCGCCCCCGCCGCCCGCGGCCGCATCCACACCTTCATCGCCACCAGCCCGATCCACATGGAGAAGAAGCTGCGCATGACGCCCGACCAAGTCGTCGAGCAGGCGGTGAAGTCGGTTGCGCTGGCGCGCCAATTCACCGACGACGTCGAGTTCTCGGCCGAGGACGCCGGCCGCTCCGAGATCGATTTCCTGGTGCGCATCTTCGACGCCGTGATCCGGGCCGGCGCGAAGACCATCAACGTTCCCGACACCGTCGGCTACAACGTGCCCGAGCAGTACGCCGGCACCATCCGCACGCTGATCGAGCGCGTGCCCAACGCCGACAAGGTGATCTGGTCGGTGCACTGTCACAACGACCTCGGCATGGCGGTGGCGAACTCGCTCGCCGCCGTGCATGCCGGCGCGCGCCAGGTCGAATGCACCATCAACGGCCTGGGCGAGCGCGCCGGCAACGCCTCGCTGGAAGAAATCGTCATGGCGGTGCGCACCCGCGGCGACGTCTTTCCGGTCGAGACGCGCATCGACACCACCCAGATCGTGCCGGCCTCCAAGCTGGTGTCGCAGGTCACCGGCTACCCGGTACAACCCAACAAGGCCATCGTCGGCGCCAACGCCTTCGCCCACGAGTCCGGCATCCACCAGGACGGCGTGCTCAAGCACCGCGAAACCTACGAGATCATGCGCGCCGAGGACGTCGGCTGGGGCGCCAACAAGCTGGTGCTGGGCAAGCATTCCGGCCGCAACGCCTTCCGCGCGCGGCTGCAGGAGCTGGGCATCGAGATCGCCGGCGAGGAGCACCTGAACCACGCCTTCTCGCGCTTCAAGGAACTGGCCGACAAGAAGCACGAGATCTTCGACGAGGATCTGCACGCACTGATGCGCGACGAGGCGATCACGCCCGAGACCGAGCATTTCCGCCTGGTATCGAGCCGCTTCCATTCCGAGACCGGCGAGACGCCGCGCGCCGAACTGACGCTGGCCATCGGCGGCGCCGAGCAGCGTGCCGAATCCGAAGGTTCGGGCCCGGTCGATGCCGCCTTCAAGGCCATCGAGAGCGTTGCCAGCAGCGGCAGCCAATTGCTGCTGTATTCGGTCAATGCCATCACCACCGGCACCGATGCCCAGGGCGAAGTCACCGTGCGCCTGGCCAAGGATGGCCGCGTGATGGACGGCCAGGGTGCCGACACCGACATCATCGTCGCTTCGGCCAAGGCCTATCTGAATGCGCTGAACAAGCTGCAGAGCACCGCCCCGCGGCTGAATCCGCAGGTCTGAGCGGACCTCCCCCTGGCCGGACCCGGCCAGGGGCGTCAGGCCTCCCCTACTTCCCGGATGCCTGCCGCGACGGCGCGGTGTTGCGTGCGTAGTACATCGTGCTGAGGAACAGCAGCACCGACAGCGCGATCTCCACGCCCGCCAGCACCCCGGTCAAACCCGGATCAGCAGCGCGCATCACCCCTTCGGTGAAGTAAAGCAGCGACAGCATCGACACCCATTGATGGGTGTAGCGCTTGCCGCGCAGGACGCCGAACACCGCCGGCAGCAACGGCAGCGCCTTCAGCATCATCCACGAGCCGCCGGGACGAAGCGGTGCGAGCCAGACTTCCCACAGCACGCACAGCGCGATCAGGGCCAGCAGGCTGATGCTGGCAGCGAGGTTGAGCAGGCGCGGACTCATCGCTCACCCGCCAGCCGCAGCGTCACTTCGGCCAGGCGGCGCCCCTGGGCGCGCGCCAGCTCGATCTCGTCGGCAGTCAGCACCGGCAGGCCGTCCATGCCGGCAACGTGCGTCGCGCCATAGGGCGAACCGCCGCTGCGCGTGGTGTTGAGGCGTGTTTCGGCATAGGGGATGCCGAGCACCATCATGCCGTGATGCAGCAGCGGCACCATCATCGTCAGCAGCGTGCTCTCCTGGCCGCCATGCTGGCTGGCCGAGGACGAGAATACGCAGGCGGGTTTGCCGGTCAACGTGCCATTGGCCCACTCGCCTGCCAGCCCATCGAGAAAATACTTCATCGGCGCAGCCATGTTGCCGAAGCGGGTCGGGCTGCCCAGCGCCAGACCGGCGCATTCGGCGAGGTCGCGCGGTTCGACATAGGCCGGGCCGTCGGCGGGGATCTCATCCTCCACTGCCTCGCACACGGTGGATACCCGCGGCACGGTCCGGACCCGCGCTGCGGCACCGGGCACCTGATGGATACCGATGGCGATCTGCTCGGCAAGCGCACGGACCGAACCGCGATGGCTGTAGTAAAGAACGAGTATTTCCTGCATGGCTGTGCGCGAGAACCGGGAGGCGCGGATCATATCATTGGGGCAGCCCGCCTAGGCCTGGGCGGCCCGGAGCAGCCGCTTGGCCAGGAAGCATGCAGCCGGGCCACGGAACGGGCGCCGTGCAGCCTGCTCCTCAGATCGGATAAGGATCGATCTCGTAGCGAAACAGCTCGATGCTGGCTGTCTGCATGTCCAGTCCCAGTGCCCGCCCCTGTGCCACATACACGCGCGCCCCTTCGCGTACGAAGACGAAGCGGCGCGAAGCATAGGTTCCGGCAGGCGCCAGAAAAGCTGCATGGCGGCGCATCGGCTCCATGGCCGGCAGCGCCAGCGCCGGCACCACTCCCTTCAGCGTGGCGCCACGGAAAGCTACCTGCACCGCGTGATAGGACGGCGCCAGCACCTGCAGCCCCAATTCGATCCGGCCAGACGCTTCGCTACGCACCCAGCGCACTACACATACCGCCCAGGCCCCACCGGCCTGGCGCCTGACCCCAAGCACGATGCCGGCGACGATCTCGGCCGGCCGGCTGGCATTGGCCCCGGTTTCCGTGACACACATGATCGCGTAGCCGCCAGGACTTTCGTTGAGCACCTGCCATTCCAGTACCCGCCCGTCTTCGCCGCGCCCCCGCCCGAGTTCCCACAGCCCACGCAAGCCCAGACAGACCTGGATTGCATAGTGCTGGGGCCGCCGGGCCTGCATCCGCAGCGGGGAGCTCACCCAGCGTTCGCGCAAGGTGCGCAGCAGCGAAAGAAGCTCGACCGGCGTCAACCCCGGAGGCAGATCATCTTCATCGGCATCCAGCAATTCCACTTCGGGCACATCGCCGGTGTTTTCCGCTGCAGCGATCACCGCCTCCAGATGCTCGACATGCTCGCCAAGCACGCGCGCAAGCGGCACGAGGCTGAAGTGGCGCACATCGCCGCCTGCAGGCGCGCCCCTGCGCGCCACCGATACCGGCGCCGCATCCGCCCCCGGTTCGATCCACCAGCCGCCAACGAGCGACTCTCCCTCGGACTGCAACTTCAACTCGGGCAGACCATTCCTGAGGAAGTCGGCAATCCACGCCAGCTGGCGGGCCGTCAGGCTCTCGGGAGACGCGGCGGCGAGCGCCGCCATGGTGAAATAGGACGCATCGCCCTCGAGTTCCACCACCATCCCGTTGGCAAGCTTCCACAAGCCGGGAGGCGCGGTGTCGGCGGACATTGCCGCCACGACGAAAGCCTCGCTGCACAGTGCCAGCGCCAAGCGCCGCGAAGCGCAGGAATCCGGTGCGGAACCGGGCTGCAGGCTTTCCAGCCACTGCGCCATTTCCGCCAATGCTGTGGAGATGCCGGTCGATGCACGATGCAGCGCGGATGGCAACGGCAGGCTCGACTGCTGCAGCTGCGCACGGATACGGGCGCTGATGTCCAGCCCCCGCACCGCGCCGCCCTTGAGGCAGCAGCGCAACGCTTCATCTTTCTGCCCTTTGTTGCGCAGCAATTCCCCGAGGCGGGCACGCAGGGCCTGGAGGTCATCAACGACCTCGTCGGCAGGCTCGGACTCCAGCCAACGGAGGAAATCTGCCGCCTCATCGGCGACAGCGAGAGAAGATGGAGCCTGGATCATGGACAGAAAATGTTGTAAATGTTCATTTATCGCATTTTAGACATATTTGGCCGTACGGCTTTCTCCTCGCACAGGCCGGAACGTGTCGAAATAGGCAGCATTTCGCAAATACCATACTTGCCCATTGCCCCAGCCATCATTGGACGACTCAAGCTCGGCTTGATCCCGGCAGCGTTATGGACTATAGTCCATCGTTTTTCGCATCCACCGATCAGGAAAATCAGATGGTCGTCATTCGCCTTGCCCGTGGTGGCGCCAAAAAGCGCCCGTTCTTCAACATCGTCGCCGCCGATTCCCGCAATCGTCGTGACGGCCGCTTCATCGAGCGCGTCGGCTACTACAACCCGGTTGCCTCCGGCGCCGCGCAGAGCCTGGTGATCAACGCCGAGCGTCTGGCCTACTGGCAGCAGAACGGTGCCCAGCTGTCGCCGACCGTTGCCCGCCTGGCCAAGCAGGCCGCCAAGGCCGCTGCCTGAGCAGCGACGGTCCAAGCCAGAGCCTGAAAAGGCGGACAGGCACATGATCGTACTGGGGCGCATTGTCGCCCCTTTTGGCGTTCAGGGGTGGGTCAAGATCCATCCTTTCGGCGACGACCCCGTCGAATGGCGCAAGATGCCGCAATGGTGGCTCTGCGCCAAGGACGGCGCACCCGCCGAATGCTGGAAGCCCTACACGCTGCAAGCATGCAGGGCGCACGGCAAAGGCTTGGTTGCGGCCTTCGGCGAAGTGCCGGACCGCAACGCGGCGGAAGCCATCGATGGCTGGTACATCGGTGCTCCGCGCGAAGCCTTGCCCAAACCAGCGGAAAACGAATATTACTGGGGCGATCTCGTCGGCCTGGAAGTCTTCAACGAGGCCGGTGTTCGCCTGGGTGTCGTCAACGGCTTGCTGTCCACCGGCGCCCACGACGTGCTGCAGGTGAAGGACGAAACACGGGATGGCGCCGAGCGGCTGATTCCCTTCGTCGCCGCCTATGTGCTGGACGTCGATCTCGCCGCGCGGCGCATCCGCGTCGCCTGGGGCGAGGACTGGTAGGCGTGAGCGATCACGCCGCAACCGGGAGCAGTCAGGAAGAGGCTGGAGTGAGGATCGCGGGCGGCCTGCGCCGCTACGACCTCATCACCCTCTTCCCCGAGATGTTCGTCGCCCTGACGGGCAGCGGCATCACCCGCCGGGCGAAGGATCGCGGGCTGTACGCGCTGGGTTTCCACAACCCGCGCGACTTCACCCACGACCCGCACCGCACGGTGGATGACCGCCCCTACGGCGGCGGGCCGGGCATGGTGATGCTGGCCGAACCGCTGCTGCAGTCGATCGCAGCGGCACGCGCGGCGCAGCAGGCGGCGATCGGCGCTTCGGGCCCGGTGCTCTACCTGTCGCCGCAGGGCCGCCGGCTCGACCAGGCGGCGGTGATGGAACTGGCGGCACAGCCGGGCTTGATCCTGCTGTGCGGCCGCTACGAAGGCATCGACCAGCGCGTCATCGAACGCGCGGTCGACATGGAAGTGTCGCTCGGCGACTTCGTGCTGTCGGGCGGCGAACTGCCGGCGATGGTGCTGCTCGACGCGATCGTGCGCCAATTGCCCGGCGCGTTGAACACCGCCGACTCGGCGCAGGAGGATTCCTTCGTCAACGGCCTGCTCGACTGCCCGCATTACACGCGGCCGGAAGTGCTGGGCGAGGCGACAGGGAACGAAGACCGGGTGCCCGAGGTGCTGTTGTCGGGCAACCATGCAGCAATCCGCCGCTGGCGGCTGAAGCAGTCCCTGGGCCGCACCGCGCAGCGGCGGCCGGATCTGCTGGCCGGGCGGCAACTGAGCAAGACCGAATTGAAACTGCTTGAGGAATTCAGGCAGGAGCAAGCCGGGGCGGAAGACGGCAGCATCGTCTGAAAGCCCGACCATAAACGGCACGCACCAGGTGGCGACCTGCTCTGCGGCCAGGCCGATGCAAAGACAGAGGCCGACAACATTGATGGAGTATCCGCAATGAACCTGATTCAGCAACTCGAACAGGAAGAAATCGCCCGCCTGACCCAGGGCAAGGCCATCCCGGAATTCGCCCCCGGCGACACCGTGATCGTCCAGGTCAAGGTCAAGGAAGGCAACCGCGAGCGTCTGCAGGCATACGAAGGCGTGGTGATCGCGAAGCGCAACCGCGGCCTGAACTCCGCTTTCATCGTCCGCAAGATTTCCTCGGGCGAAGGCGTGGAGCGTACGTTCCAGACCTACTCGCCGCTGGTGGCCGGCATCGAAGTGAAGCGCCGCGGTGACGTCCGTCGCGCCAAGCTGTACTACCTGCGCCAGCGTTCGGGCAAGTCCGCACGCATCAAGGAAAAGCTGGACTACAAGGCCGCCGCTGCCAAGAAGGCTGCCCTGCAGCAACAGCAGCAAGGCTGATCGCCCTCGCGGTGACGCACGGAAAACGGACCTTCGGGTCCGTTTTTCATTTCCGGCTCAGCAGACTCCACGCTGCAGCCCCTCGACAGAAGGCAGGAACGTCAGCGCCGCTCGACGTAGTGGAGGATGCCGGCCGCAGCAGCCAGGAAGATCAGGCTGGGCGTCAGCGCGGCCATGATCGGCGGCCAGGCGTTGATCATGCCGAGGTTGGAGAACAGCCCGTTCAGCAGATGGAAACCGACGCCCAGCATCACACCCATGAAGATGCGGGCACTCGCGCCGCCCATGCGGTCGTTGATGAAGCCGAAAGGCAGTGCCAGCGCCATCATCACCAGCACGGCGAAGGGATAGATCAGCTTCTTCCACAGCGCGATCTCGAAGCGGTCGGTGCTCTGCTGGTTGTCTCGCAGATGCTGGATGTAGGTCCACAGCCTGGCCAGCGGCATGTGCTCCGGACCCACCATCAGCACGCCCAGCACTTCGGGCGAGAGATCCGAGCGCCAGGTGATCTCCGGCACCAGTTCGACCTCGGTACGGTCATCGAGGAAGCGGGTACGGGAAACCTCCAGCAGGCGCCAATGATCCTTGCCGTCGTGCACCCCGCGCCTGGCTTCACTGATCGACAGCAGACCATAGTCGTCACCGAATTCGTACACCCGCGCGTTCTGCATGGTGCGGTCGGGCAGCATCGTGCGGACGTTGATCACCAGCCGGCCGTCCTTGACCCACAGGCCCGAGCGCAACTGTTGCGACACGGTGGACTGGGTCGCCGTCAGCTTCCACTCCTGGGCAGCCGCTTCGGCCGGCGGCCCGACGTATTCGCCGATGAGGAAGGTCAGCACCACCAGCACGCTGCCGATCAGCGCCAGCATGCGCGCCAGCGCGCCGTTCGACATCCCGGAGGCGCGCATCACGGTGATTTCGGAATGGCGCGCCAGCGTCGCCAGGGCATACAAGGTGCCGATCAGCACCGCGACCGGGAACAGTTCGTAGACGCGGCCAGGCAGGATCATCGCCACATACACGGCCGCATCAGCGATCTGGTAGTTGCCCTTGCCGACGTCTTCCAGTTCGTTGATGAAGTCGAAGAAGGCGAACAGGCCCAGGAAAGCCACCAGCACCAGCGCCGTGGCCGAATAGATCTCGCGCGCGAGATAGCGGAACAGGATGCTCATGACGACCTCGCCCGCCAGAACGGCGACACCGCCAGCCGCTTGTAGAACAACAGCGCCAGCATGGCCAGCACGATCAGGTGCGGCAGGAACAGCCCGGCGCCGAAACTCATCCTCCCCTGCGCCACCCAGCCCTGGAACACCGAGATGGCGTTGCTATAGACGAGATAGGTGAACAGCGCGATCAGCAGGCCGTTGGCACGGCCCGCGCGCGGATTGACGAAGGACAGCGGAATGGCGAGCAAGGCCAGCAGCAGCGCGGACAAGGGCGCACCGATGCGGCCGAGTATCTCGCCCATGCTGCGATTGTCGCCCTGCGCCAGCAGCAATGCCGTGGGCAGCGCGCGCGTGCGCGAAGGCTGGCTGACTGCCGGCTTCTGTTCCACCTGCACTTCGTAGCGCTCGAACTCCATGACGCGGTATTCCGGCGTGCCTGGCCGGCCATCGTAGCGGCGCCCTTTCTCGAGCACCACGAAGCGGCGCCCTTCCTCGTCGTTGCGCATGTAGCCTTCGGCCGATGCGATCACGACCAGGCCGCCATCGCGCGTGTCCTCGCTGACGAAGACATTGCGCACCCGGCCATCCTCGCCGGCGCCGATCTCGACGAAGAACACGCGCTGGGCGCCGGAAGACTCGCGGAACACGCCGGGCGCAACCCGCTGGGTATCGTCGCGGCTGTCGAGACGGTCGCGGTATTCGCTGCTCTGCTGCTGCGCCCAGGGTGTCAGGTACAGCGCACCGGCGCCGACCACGGCCACCAGCGGCAGCGCGAACATCAGCACCGGCCGTATCCAGGCCGTCAGCGGCACGCCGGCTGCGAACCACACCACCATTTCCGAATCGCGGTAGCTGCGCGACAACGACACCAGGATGGCGATGAACAGGGTCAGCGTCAGCACAGTCGGCAACTGCGCCAGCGCGCCATAGCCGATCAGCGCCAGCACCGCCTCGGCCGGCACACGGCCGCCGGCGGCCTGGCCGAGCAGGCGGATCAGCACGGTCGAGATCAGGATCGCGAACAGTGCGACGAAGACCGCGGCGGCGGAGTGGGTGAATTCCCGCTGAAGGGCGCGGCGGAAGATCATCGCGCGATAGGACCGTTGGGCAAGAGTGTTGTGTGAAGATTGTGTGCAACTGGCCGAAAGGATCCGGCCGGAAGGCTTTTTGACGGGTTCCGGGCGAAGGCGCCATAATCGGCGGCAGTTCGCAAGACGCGTCTTCCCAAGGAAAAAAAAGCTGATGGAATTTACCATAAAGACCGGCTCGCCGGCGAAGTCCAAGGCCGGCCTGCTGGTGCTCGGCGCCTTTGCCGACGGGGTTCTGCCCACCGCCACCGCAGCCGTCGATGCCGCCGCCGAAGGCCGCATCGCCCACTACCTGAAGCGCGGCGATCTGGACGACAAGGCCGGCGCCACGCTGCTGCTGGCGGAACTGCCCGGCATCCACGCCGAGCGCGTGCTGCTGGTCAGCCTGGGCAAGCAGGACGACTTCGGCGACAAGGCCTACCGCGACGCGCTGGCCGCCGCCGCCAGGGCGCTGGCCGCGACGCCGGCCAAGGACGCCGTCGTCACGCTGGCCGACCTCGCCGTCGGCGAACGCCCGCTGAGCTGGAAGATGCAGCAGGCCGCCCGCATCCTGGCCGACGGCGCCTACCGCTTCGATGCGCTCAAGTCCGGCAAGGACAAGAAAGACAAGAAGGAACGCGGCGCACGCAAGCTGACGCTGCTGACCGCAACCGAACCGAGCGCCGAGTTCGACACCGCGGTGCGCTACGGCCACGCCGTCGCCACCGGCATGGCGCTGGCGAAGGACCTCGGCAATCTGCCGGGCAACGTCTGCACGCCGACCCACCTCGCCGACACCGCCCAGGCGCTCGGCAAGCAGTACAAGTTCGACGTCGAAGTCCTCGAGCGCGCCGACATGGAAAAGCTCGGCATGGGCTCCTTCCTGTCGGTGGCGCGCGGCTCGCACCAGCCGCCCAAGTTCATCGTCATGAACTACAAGGGCGGCAAGTCCAAGGCCAAGCCGATCGTGCTGGTCGGCAAGGGCATCACCTTCGACACCGGCGGCATCTCGCTGAAGCCGGCCGCCGAGATGGACGAGATGAAGTACGACATGTGCGGCGCCGCCAGCGTGCTCGGCACCTTCAAGGCCATCGCCCAGATGGGCCTGCCGATCAACGTCGTCGGCCTGATCGCCGCCACCGAGAACATGCCGGGCGGCGGCGCCACCAAGCCGGGCGACGTCGTCACCTCGCTGTCGGGCCAGACCATCGAAGTGCTCAACACCGACGCCGAAGGCCGCCTGGTGCTGTGCGACGCGCTGACCTACGCCGAGCGCTTCAAGCCCGAATGCGTGATCGACATCGCCACGCTGACCGGCGCCTGCGTCGTCGCCCTGGGCAAGATCCCCAGCGGCCTGCTCGCCAACGACGACGAACTCGCCGCCGAAATCCTCAAGCGCGGCACCGACTCCGGCGACCGCGCCTGGCAACTGCCGCTGTGGGACGAATACCAGGATCTGCTGAAGAGCAACTTCGCCGACATGGGCAACATCGGCGGGCGCTACGCCGGCACCATCACCGCCGCCTGCTTCCTGGCGCGCTTCACCAAGGCCTACAAGTGGGCTCACCTCGACATCGCCGGCACTGCCTGGCTGTCGGGCGATGCCAAGGGCGCGACCGGGCGGCCAGTGCCGCTGCTGTCCGAGTTCCTCGTCGGCCGCGCACGCGGCGGCTGAGCGGCTGCGGAATGGCGCCGAGCGTCCGCTTCTACCACAACACGCCCGACCGGCTCGTGCTCGCCTGCGAGCTGATCGGGCGTGCATACGGCAGCGGGCGCAAGGTGGCGGTGCGCATGCCCGACGGCAACAGCGCACGGGAACTCGACCGCGTGCTGTGGCTGCGAGACACCCTCGCCTTCGTCCCGCATGTGCTGCGCGACTCCGAACTGGCGGCGGAAACACCGGTCGTCATCGGCGAAGCCGTTTCCGCCGCCCCCTGGCCGCATGCCGACACGCTGTTCAACCTCGCACCGGACCTGCCGCCGGATTACCAGGAATTCAGGATCGTGATCGAAATCGTCGGCAAGACCGAAGCCGAACGCCTGCCCGCCCGCGCCCGCTGGGCACAGTACCGCGCGCAGGGGCTGGAGCCGAAGGCCTTCGACGCCGAGCGCAGGGTGGCGCTGTGAAGGACTGGCTGCCGCTGTCCCCCGACGAGGAACTCGAACGCGCCGACGACCTGCTGGACCAGGCTGACGCCTTGCTGGGCCGCCACCGCGCATCCAGGGAGACGGTTTCGGCCGGCAGCAATGCTTCTCCCCTCGGCACCAGCCTCGCCGACACCGATTCCGCCGATCTGCCCATCCTCACCGAGGTGGTCGATCCGTCCGAACTGCCGCTGGGCTGGAGCGAACGTGACCCTGATTCGCTGTCGTTCGCTTCTCCGCCTTCCGCCTCGCGCCCCACCGAGACGGCAACGCCGGTTGCAACCCCGCCGGCCTCCACCGCGGCCCCGTCCGCGATCACGACCGAAGATCGCGTCGCCTACCAGATCGCAGAACGCCTGATCGAGCTCGATACCCTGATCGCACGCAGCATCAACGACTGGATGGACCAGGAATTTCCGCAGATCCTGCAGCGCGAGCTCGACAACCTCAGCGAGCGCCTGCAGGTCGAACTCCAGGCCCACCTGCGTGCCACGCTGCTGCCCGAACTGTCGGCCCACATCAGCCGCCAGATGGAACGCAGTTCGGATCTGCCACCGCCACTGCGGAGTTGAGCCGTCTCCGTAGCAGTCTTACGGGGGCGCCTGGCCACGAAGACGGCCCCTTGGAGCGGCGCCAGGCTCTGCTCGCGGCTGCTCCTGCTCCCCAACACCTACCTGCCAGACACCCACCGGGCGCGGCGGGCGCATCCGCTATAATCCGCGCTTTGCCTTCACGCGCGTAAAACAACATGGAACTGGCCAAAAGCTTCGAGCCCGCTGACATCGAACGTCGCTGGTACCCCGAATGGGAATCCCGCGGCTACTTCGACGCCGGCCTCGACAAGTCGAACCCCAACGCCTTCTGCATCCTGCTGCCGCCGCCCAACGTCACCGGCACGCTGCACATGGGGCACGGCTTCAACCAGACGATCATGGACGCGCTGACGCGCTACCACCGCATGCGCGGCGACAACACGCTGTGGCAGCCCGGCACCGACCACGCCGGCATCGCCACCCAGATCGTCGTCGAACGCCAGCTCGACGCCCAGGGCGTCAGCCGCCACGACCTCGGCCGCGAGAAGTTCCTCGAGAAGGTCTGGGAGTGGAAGGAATATTCCGGCGGCACCATCACCCGCCAGATGCGCCGCCTCGGCACCAGCCCGGACTGGAAGCGCGAGCGCTTCACGATGGACGCCGGCCTGTCCAAGACCGTCACCGAGACCTTCGTCCGCCTCTACAACGAAGGCTTGATCTACCGCGGCAAGCGCCTGGTCAACTGGGACCCCAGGCTCGGCACCGCCGTGTCCGACCTCGAAGTGGTGCAGGAAGAAGAGGAGGGCAAGCTCTACCACATCCTCTACCCCTTCACCGACGGCCCCGTCGATGGCCTGCGCGGCCTCACCGTCGCCACCACCCGCCCCGAAACCCTGCTCGGCGACGTCGCGGTGATGGTGCATCCGGAAGACGAGCGCTACGCCGCGCTGGTCGGCAAGACCGTCGAACTGCCGCTGACCGGCCGCCGCATCCCGATCATCGCCGACGACTACGTCGACCGCGAGTTCGGCACCGGCTGCGTCAAGGTCACGCCCGCCCACGACTTCAACGACTACGCCGTCGGCCAGCGCCATGGCCTCGACATGATCGTGGTGCTGACGCTGGCCGGCGCCGTGCCGGCCGAAGCCGAAGTGTTCGACACCGCCGGCCAGGCCAAGGGCCAGGTCGCAATGCCGGCCTCGGTCGCCGGGCTGGACCGCGTGCCGGCGCGCGAGAAGGTCGTGACCGAACTCGAGGCCGCCGGCCTGCTGGTCGAAGCCAAGGCGCACAAGCTGATGGTGCCGCGCGGCGACCGCACTGGCGTCGTCATCGAGCCGATGCTGACCGACCAGTGGTTCGTCGCCATGAGCAAACCTGGCGCGGACGGCAAGAGCATCACCCAGAAGGCGCTGGAATGCGTGTCCTCGGGCGAGATCAGGTTCTACCCCGAGAACTGGGTCAACACCTACAACCAGTGGCTGAACAACATCCAGGACTGGTGCATCTCGCGCCAGCTGTGGTGGGGCCACCAGATCCCCGCCTGGTATGGTGACGATGGCCGGTGCTGGGTCGCCCACGACGAAGCCGAAGCGCGCGCGCTGGCCGACAAGGACGGCTACACCGGCGCGCTGCGCCGCGACGACGACGTGCTCGACACCTGGTATTCGTCCGCGCTGTGGCCGTTCTCGACGCTGGACTGGACGCCCGAATGGCCGGCGAAGAGCAACGACGCGCTCGACCTCTACCTGCCGTCCACGGTGCTCGTCACCGGCTTCGACATCATCTTCTTCTGGGTCGCCCGCATGGTCATGATGACCAAGCACATCACCGGCAAGATCCCGTTCAAGCACGTCTATGTGCACGGCCTGATCCGCGACGCGGAAGGCCAGAAGATGAGCAAGTCCAAGGGCAACGTGCTCGACCCGATCGACCTCATCGACGGCATCGGCATCGACGAACTGGTCGCCAAGCGCACCTTCGGCCTGATGAACCCGAAGCAGGCCCAGAGCATCGAGAAGAAGACGCGCAAGGAATTCCCCACCGGTATCCCCGCCTTCGGCACCGACGCGCTGCGCTTCACCTTCGCCAGCCTCGCCAGCCCGGGCCGCGACATCAAGTTCGACCTGTCGCGCTGCGAAGGCTACCGCAACTTCTGCAACAAGCTGTGGAACGCCACCCGCTTCGTGCTGATGAACACCGAAGGCCAGGACTGCGGCCTGGGCGAAGATCTCGCCTGCACGCCCGAAGTGCTCGACTTCTCCTTCGCCGACCGCTGGATCGTCTCCCGCCTGCAGCGCACCGAAGCCGAAGTCGCCAGCCAGTTCGAAGCCTACCGCTTCGATCTCGCCGCCCGCGCGGTATATGAATTCGTCTGGGACGAATACTGCGACTGGTACCTGGAGCTGGCCAAGGTGCAGATCCAGACCGGCACCCCGGCCCAGCAGCGCGCCACCCGCCGCACCCTGCTGCGCGTACTCGAAACCGTGCTGCGCCTGGCCCACCCGCTGATCCCCTTCATCACCGAGGAACTGTGGCAGACCGTGGCGCCGCTGGCCGCGCGCAAGGACGCCGACAGCCTGATGATGGCGCGCTATCCGCTGGCCGACAGCGCCCGCATCGACGAAGCGGCCGAAGCCAGGGTGACCGAACTGAAGGCGCTGATCCACGCCTGCCGCAACCTGCGCGGCGAGATGAACATCTCGCCCGCCCAGCGCCTGCCGCTGGTCGCCGCCGGCGACAAGGCCGTGCTGGCGCAGTACGCGCCCTACCTCGCCGGCCTCGCCAAACTCGCCGAGGTGGAGATCGTCGATGAGATCGGTGCCGACGAACTCGCTCCGGTCGCGGTCGCCGGCGAAACCCGCCTGATGCTGAAGGTGGAAATCGACGTCGCCGCCGAACGCGAACGCCTGGGCAAGGAAATCGCCCGCCTCGAAGGCGAGATCGCCAAGGCCGAAGGCAAGCTCGGCAACGCCAGCTTCGTCGACCGCGCCCCCGCCGCCGTCGTGCAGCAGGAACGCGACCGCCTGGCGGGCTTCAAGGCCACGGTGGACAAGCTGAAGCCGCAGCTGGTGAAGCTGGGCGGCTGACGGCCGCGACGAGGACACTGCCGATGAGCCAGAACGCTCCAAAACGCATCGCCCTGGTCACTGGCGCATCGTCCGGCTTCGGCCGCTCGATCTGCCAGCGCCTGGTCAAGGACGGCTACCGCGTCGTTGCCGCGGCGCGGCGCACCGGGCTGCTGGACGGCCTGCGCGCCGAGCTCGGGCCGGATCTGCTGGCGCTGGAACTGGACGTGCGCGACGCCGATGCCGTCGCCCGCCTGCCCTCCACGCTGCCGGAAGGTTTCCGCGACATCGACCTGCTGGTCAACAACGCCGGGCTCGCGCTCGGCATCGAGCCCGCCCACAAGGCCAGCCTCGAAGACTGGCAGACGATGATCGACACCAACGTCACCGGCCTGGTGCGCGTCACCCACGCGCTGCTGCCGGGCATGGTGGAGCGCAATCGCGGCCACGTCATCAACATGGGCTCGATCGCCGGCAGCTACCCCTACCCCGGCGGCAACGTGTACGGCGGCACCAAGGCCTTCGTCGCCCAGTTCAGCCTGAACCTGCGCGCCGACCTGGCCGGCACCCGCATCCGCGTCACCGACATCCAGCCCGGGCTGTGCGGCGGCACAGAGTTCTCATCGGTCCGCTTCCACGGCGACGAGCAGAAGGCGGCGTCGGTCTACAAGGGCACGGAAGCGCTCGGCCCGGACGACATCGCCGAAACGGTGTCCTGGATCGCCGCGCTGCCGCCGCACTTCAACGTCAATGCGATCGAGGTCATGCCGGTATCGCAGTCCTTCTCGGCCTTGCACGTGTCACGCTCGGCCTGAACCCTGCGGGCAGCCGAGTCGAGCCCGGGTTTTCGCCCGGATCCGCCGGATAAGCCTCTGCAAACGAAACGGGCTGACCGCATCACTCGGTCAGCCCGTTTCGCATTCACAGCCGGAGCGCTTACTTGCGCTTCAGGTAGAACTCGAAGGCCTTGTCCGCCGTTTCTCCCTGCTTCTGCAGTTCGTTGCCGGTCTGCTTGGCGAAGGCCTGGAAATCCTTCGTCGAACCGGGGTCCGTCGCCACCACGCGCAGCACCTGGCCCGGCTGCATCTCGGCCAGCGCCTTCTTTGCGCGCAGGATCGGCAGCGGACAGTTCAGACCGCGTGCATCCACTTCCTTGTCGAAATCCATCCTGTGTCCTCGCTTGGGTCGATATCAGTTTTTTGAATAGCTCGTCATTCTAATGGATGCCCAGCCAGGCCGAAAGAACACGCGGCAGGGCAAGCGAGGCCGGCCCATCGAATCCATCACGGCAAACGTTCAATCGTTACGGTCGCGCCTTTCCTCGATCAGGCGCTGCTTCAATTCGCGCATGCGTGCATCCACCGCGGAGAGTTCATAAAAATCGCCGTCCCCCGCCCTGCTTGCGATCTCCAGTTGCTCGATCGCCGCCGGCAGGCTGCCGCGCAGCCGATAGACCTCGGCCTGGGCGCGATGCTGGGCGGTAACCTTGCCCATATCCGCATAGGCCCGCGACAGCAACTGCCACAAGCGAGGGTCGGATTGCCGATTGTCCAGCGCACGGCGAAGGCCATCCACAGCCGCCCGCGGCTGGCCGCCGAGGATGCGCGCATCGGCCAGCGCATAGACCAGAGCATGATTGGACGGGAAGCTGCGCATCGCCGCCTCCAGCATCTTGATCGCGGCCGCACCGTCCTTGCGCGCCAAGGCGATCTCGGCGCGCAGGGTTTCGATCCACGGTGACGGCGGCGCCTTGGCGCGCACCGAGTCGAGCCGCTGGGCCGCCTCGTCCAGCCTGCCGGCGCGGAACAGGGCGCGAGCCAGGCCATAACCGGCAGCGGGATCGGCAGGCGCTTGCGCCAGCTGGCTCTCCATGTCCCTGACCGCATCGGTGGCGAGGCCGGCATTGGCACGCAGCTTGGCACGTGAGAAGTTGAAATCGGGCGAATCGACTACCTGGCGATAGCGCATCGAGCCGACGCGGTTCTCCATGTCGGCGATGCGCTCGGTCGTCAGCGGGTGGGTGCGCAAATAGGCCGGCGCATTGTTCTCGTACATGCGGGTGGCGCGCTGCAGGCGCTCGAAGAAGCCAGGCATGCCGCGCACGTCGAAGCCTGCGCTTTCCAGCGTCTCGAGGCCGACGCGGTCCGCCTCGCGCTCGAAGCTGCGGGTGTAGCCGAGCTGCGACTGGATCGCACCGGCCTGGCCCGCAGCGATCGCCGCCTGGCTGACGTCCGAATTGCTGCGCGCCGCCAGCACCGCGACCAGCAGCGAAGCCATCATCAGCATCGCCGACTGGCTCTGCTTGCCGACGATCTGGGCAATGTGGCGCTGCGTGACGTGGGCGATTTCGTGGCCGAGCACCGAGGCGAACTCGGATTCGGTCTGCGCCGCCAGCAGCAGGCCGGTATGCACGCCGATGTAGCCGCCGGGCAGCGCGAAGGCATTCAACGTGGAGTCGCTGACGACGAAGAAATCGAATTCCAGTCCGGGATTGTTGCTGACCGCCGCCAGCTTGTGGCCGATGCGATTGACGTACTCCTCGACTTCGGGGTCGTCCAGGTAGCTGGCATCGCGCCAGCGGATCTGGCTGATGATCTGCTCGCCGATGCGCCGCTCGGCGGCCGGCGAAAGCTCGGTCGCAGCAACGTCTCCCAGGTCGGGCAGATCGTAGGCATGGGCAGGAAAGGCCAGCGCGAGGCTGAGCAGCAGGGCAAGAGGTCGTCGCATCATCGGGTGCTATGATACCCGGCCGCATCGAAGCGTTCCCGCACGCCTGTATCGGGCTGTAGCCGGCGCCGAACGTTTCATTTCTTCATGGCTTCCGACTCCCGATGAGTACCGACGCAACCCGCCCCGACACCCCCGCTTTGACCTCTGTCCTGACCCATTTCGACGCCGAAGGCCAGGCCCACATGGTCGACGTCGGCGCCAAGGCCGAAACCCGCCGCGTCGCCGTCGCCACCGGCCGCATCCTGATGCTGCCGGACACTTTCGCCATGATCCGCGCCGGCACCGCCAGGAAGGGCGACGTCCTCGGCATCGCCCGCATCGCCGCCATCCAGGCCTCGAAGCGCACCAGCGAGCTGATCCCGCTGTGCCATCCGCTGCCGCTGACGCGGGTGGCGGTCGAGTTCGGGCTGGAAGAAGGCAAACCGCAAGAGGCCGACCATGCGGTGCGCTGCACCGTCACCGCCGAAACGGTCGGCCGCACCGGCGTCGAGATGGAAGCGCTGACCGCGGTCAATATCGGCCTGCTGACGATCTACGACATGTGCAAGGCGGTCGACCGCGGCATGCGCATCGAAGGCATTCGCCTGCTGGAAAAGCTGGGCGGCAAATCGGGGCACTGGCGGGCCTGAGGGCAGCTTGCCGGGTGAAGCCTGTCGGCGCCCCGACCCCTTACTGTGCTTCGTCCTTCGCTGCCAGACGGGAGATCACCAGCGGAAAGGCGCCGGATCCGGCAAGCGCGACGGCCGACACCAGAAACGCCAGCCCCGCGATCGGCTCCGCCAGCACGGGGTGGAGCTGGCCGCCGGCACCGGCGAAACAGATCACGGCCAGCACCATGCACAGCGCCGCGAGAACGAAAAGCACGAGCGCCGACAGCGGCAGGCGGCGTTGATCAGCGGACATTAATCCATTCTCCATTCAGAAATCGCGGCCCAGCTTGCGATACAAGGTATTGCGGGCAATGCCCAGGGCCCGTGCAGCAGCGGAGACATTGCCACCGTGATCAACCAGTGCCTGCTGGATCTGGCCCTCGTCCAGCCCCAGCGGGGGGCGGCCGCGCGGCCTGACCGGAACATACCGCGCGTCCCTTTCCTTTTCGCTTCCGCTTCGCAGCGCCGCAGTCGCCCGGGGCGCGATGGACGCCGGCACGGCGTCGGTGACGAAGATTTCCTCGGGCAGATGCTTCGGCAGGATCACCCGCTCGTCGTCATCGAGCAGCGCCAGCGCCACCCGCAGCACGTTCCGCAACTGGCGGATGTTGCCCGGCCAGGCATGGGCTTCGAAGAAGCGCATCACCTCTTCCGACACGCTGACGCCATCGCGCGGCAGCCCGGCGCATTCCGCCTCGATCAACTGGCCGGCAATGACATGAATGTCGGTACGTGCGCGCAGGGGAGGAAGATGGACGGTCAGGCCGTTGATGCGATAGTAGAGATCCTCGCGAAACAGGCCGCTCCTCACCGACTCATTCAGCATCCGGTGCGTTGCGGAGACCAGGGCGATATCGACCGGTACCGCTTCGCGGGCACCGATCGGCAGCACGCGGCGATCCTGCAGCACACGCAGCAGCCTGGCCTGCATGGCCAGCGGCATGTCGCCGATTTCGTCGAGGAACAAGGTCCCGCCATCGGCCTGCTGGATGCGCCCTACCGCGCCTTCGCGCAATGCACCGGTGAAGGCGCCGCCGGCGTAGCCGAAGAGTTCGGCTTCGATCAGGCTTTCGGGGATCGCCGCGCAGTTGAGGGCGACGAAAGAGCCATCGGCCCGTGGTCCGCTGTTGTGGCAGGCCTGCGCCAGCAACTCCTTGCCGACGCCGGATTCGCCCTGGATCAGCAGCGGAATGTCACGCCCCACGACCCTGCCCGCGCGATCGAGCACCCGCTGCAGGGCGGCATCGCCAGTGGCCAGGCCGGCAAGCGTCACGCACCCGTCGGCGACAGGCGCAGGAACGGATACCTGCACAGGCGCGTTCGCCTTTGGCATGCGTGCATCGGTCCGCCCCATCGTCGTTCGCCTCCAGCGCCGGCCCCACCGGCCCACTGGAGGCATTAAAGCAAAAAGCCGCCCGCTCCACCCGGCAGCGGGAACAAAAATAAGCAGCCGCGCAGCATCAGCGGCCTCGGGCGCGATCCTCGGCTTCCACTTCGGCCATCTCGTCGTCGTCGAACAACCGCGACCGGGTCAGGAAAGCCTTGCCGGTACCGCCCTCGAGGGAGAAGGTGCCGCCCGTCCCTTCCACGACGTCGATGATCAGTTGAGTGTGCTTCCAGTATTCGTACTGCGACGCGCTGATGTAGAAGGGCACGCCGCCGATCTCGCCGAGATGGACGTCGTAAGGACCGATCGTGAGGTCGGTGGGCAGGTAGCAGTTGGCGGCACTGTTGTCGCAGCAGCCGCCGGATTGGTGAAACATCAGCTCGGGACCGTGCTCCGCCTTGAGCTGGTCGATCAATTCGAGCGTCGCTGCTGTGGCGATGACGCGCTGGACCATGTTTTTCCGCTCCGCAATACAAGTGTCGGGGGCAGTCGCCCGCCCCCGACCAAGCGCCCGCAATCGGGCGCGGGAGGAGAGCCGTCTCAGAAGAACCCGAGCTTGTTTTCGCTGTAGCTGACGAGCAGGTTCTTGGTCTGCTGGTAGTGGTCGAGCATCATCTTGTGGGTCTCGCGCCCGATGCCCGACTCCTTGTAGCCGCCGAAGGCCGCATGCGCCGGATAGGCGTGGTAGCAGTTGGTCCACACCCGGCCCGCCTGGATCGCACGGCCCATGCGGTAGGCCACGTTGCCGTTGCGGCTCCACACCCCCGCGCCCAGCCCGTACAGCGTGTCGTTGGCGATCGCCAGCGCCTCGGCTTCGTCCTTGAACGTCGTCACCGCCAGCACCGGGCCGAAGATCTCTTCCTGGAAGATGCGCATCTTGTTGTGGCCCTTGAACAGCGTCGGCTGGATGTAGTAGCCCCCGCTCAGGTCCGCGCCCAGATCCGCCTTGTCGCCGCCGATCAGCACCTGCGCCCCTTCTTCCTTGCCCAGCGCCAGGTACGACTGGATCTTGCTCATCTGCTCCTTCGAGGCCTGCGCCCCCATCATCGACTCGGTGTCGAGCGGGTGGCCGTGCTTGATCGCCGCCACGCGCTTCACCACACGCTCGATGAACCGGTCGTAGATGCTCTCCTGGATCAGCGCCCGGCTCGGGCAGGTGCACACTTCGCCCTGGTTGAAGGCGAACAGCACCATCCCTTCGATCGCCTTGTCCAGGAAGCTGTCGTCCTTGTCCATGACGTCGGCGAAGAAGATGTTGGGCGACTTGCCGCCCAGCTCGAGCGTGGCCGGGATCAGGTTGTTGGCCGCGGCCTGGGCGATCACCCGGCCGGTCGAGGTCGAGCCGGTGAAGGCGATCTTGGCGATGCGCTTGCTGGTGGCCAGCGGCATGCCCGCTTCGCGGCCGAAGCCATTGACGATGTTGAGCACGCCCGGCGGCAGCAGGTCGGCGATCAGCTCGGCCAGCACCATGATCGACACCGGCGTCGATTCGGCCGGCTTCAACACCACGCAGTTGCCCGCGCCCAGCGCCGGCGCAAGCTTCCACGCCGCCATCAGGATCGGGAAGTTCCACGGGATGATCTGCCCGACCACGCCCAGCGGCTCGTGCAGGTGGTACGCCACGGTGTTCTCGTCGATCTCCGAGATCGCGCCTTCCTGCGCGCGCAGGCAGCCGGCGAAGTAGCGGAAGTGATCGACCGTGAGCGGAATGTCGGCGTTGAGCGTCTCGCGGATCGCCTTGCCGTTGTCCACCGTCTCGGCGTACGCCAGCCGCTCCAGGTTCTGCTCGATGCGGTCGGCAATCTTCAACAGGATGTTGGCCCGATCCGCCGCCGGCGTCTTGCTCCAGGCCGGAAACGCCGCGTGCGCCGCGTCCAGCGCCAGCTCGATGTCCTCGGCCGTCGAGCGCGCCGCCTGCGTATACACCTGGCCGCTGATCGGCGTCACCACGTCGAAATACGCCCCCTTGACCGGCGCAACAAACTTGCCGCCAATGAAGTTGTCGTAGCGCGCCTTGTGCTGCACCGGGGCTCCGGACTGACCGGGCATTGCGTAGATCATCTCGATGTCTCCTCGTTTTGATGTTCATGGGCGTCAACCGCCACCACATACCTCCAGCAGACACCGTGCCAGCACGGCCAGCCCATTCACCTTCAAGCAGTGAGCGGGAAAACCGCCCGCATCGCGGGATCGGCAGCACATGCGGAGCATGTCAGGACGGAACAACTGCTCCATAAATACCAATATATGGAGCAACTCGGCACGAAATGCACATGCTGCCCGGAAGACTAATCCAGCCCTCCGCTCCAGCCGCACGCACAACGGCGCCGGAGCTTAGACGCCTCGCCGTAAAACAAGCCAACAGCCGCCAAAAGAAGGAAATTTCGTCGATTGAACACGTCTTGGCGCGGTATTTGCTGTGGTATCTTTCGTGGTCGTCCCCTCCCCGACAGCCACGGCCCGATGCTGCTTGCCTCCCTCGTCTTCGTCCCCTTCATCGCCAGCCTGATTGCGGCATCGATGCCACAGGACGCCCGCAACCGCGAGTTCTGGCTGGCGGCCGGCGTGGCGGTCTACGGGATCATCGCCCTCATCTCGCTCTATCCGGAGATGTCGGAAGGGACGGTGCTGCGCGAAGGCTTCGACTGGCTGCCTGCGCAGGGCCTGTACTTCCTGCTGCGCATGGACGGCCTGGCCTGGATCTTCGGCCTGCTGGTGCTCGTCATCGGCCTGCTGGTGGTGCTGTACGCGCGCTACTACATGTCGCCGAACGACCCGGTACCCCGCTTCTTCTCGTTCCTGCTCGCCTTCATGGGCTCGATGCTGGGCGTGGTGCTGTCGGGCAACCTGGTCCAGCTCGTGGTGTTCTGGGAGCTGACGAGCCTGACCTCCTTCCTGCTGATCGGCTACTGGCACCACCGCGCCGACGCCCGCCGCGGCGCGCGGATGGCCTTCACCGTCACCGCCACCGGCGGCCTGTGCCTGCTCGCCGGCGTGCTCGTGCTCGGCCACATCGTCGGCAGCTACGACCTCGACATCGTCCTCGCCGCCAGCGAACTCATCCGCAGCCACGACCTGTACCTGACCGCGCTGCTGCTGATCGCGCTGGGCGCGCTGACCAAGAGCGCGCAGTTCCCCTTCCACTTCTGGCTGCCGCATGCGATGGCCGCGCCGACGCCGGTGTCGTCCTACCTGCACTCGGCGACGATGGTGAAAGCCGGCGTGTTCCTGCTGGTGCGCCTGTGGCCGGCCCTGTCCGGCACGCCGGAATGGACCTGGATCATCGGCGGCGCCGGCGTATGCACCCTGCTGATCGGCGCCTTCATCGCCATCTTCCAGCACGACCTCAAGGGGCTGCTGGCCTACTCGACGATCAGCCACCTCGGCCTGATCACCGTGCTGATCGGCATCGGCACGCCGCTGGCGATGGTCGCGGCGATCTTCCACATCCTGAACCACGCCACCTTCAAGGCTTCGCTGTTCATGGCCGCCGGCATCATCGACCACGAGACCGGCACCCGCGACATGCGCATCCTCAGCGGCCTGCGCCACAAGCTGCCGATCACTGCCACGCTGGCGATCATCGCCAGCGCGGCGATGGCCGGCGTGCCGCTGCTGAACGGCTTCCTGTCCAAGGAAATGTTCTTCGCCGAAACATTGCAGGTCGGCGGCGACCACAACTGGTGGCTGTCGATCGCCGCGGTGGCAATGGGCATGTTCAGCGTCGCCTATTCGCTGCGCTTCATCTCGATCTTCTTCGGCAGGCAGGCCGATGACCTGCCGCGCGACCCGCACGAGCCGCCGCGCTGGATGCGCTTTCCGGTCGAACTGCTGGCGCTCACCTGCCTGGTGGTGGGCGTCGCACCGGCAATCAGCATCGGCCCCATCCTCGACCTGGCGGTGACCGCCAGCCTGCGCGAGCACACCCCGCGCTACGACCTGGCAACCTGGCACGGCTGGAACCTGCCGCTGCTGATGAGCATCATCGCCCTGTTCGGCGGCATCGCCCTGTACGCGATACTGCGCTGGCGCTTCAACCTGCGCGAACGCACGCGTGCGCCGCTGCTCAGCCACTTCAACGGCGCCCAGGCCTACGAAACCGCAATGCAGTCGCTAACCCGCGCGGCGGAATGGCTGGTCCGCCGCCTGGGCACCTCCAAGCTGCAGAAGCAGATGCTGATGCTGATCCTGATGTTGCTGGCAGTCCCCCTGCTGCTTGCCGGACCACCCCCCGACTGGACGGTGCTGCCGCAGGAAGGCTTCGACCCGCTGTTCGCCGGCATCTGGCTGATTGGCGGTGGCTGCGCGGTCGCCGCCGCATGGATGGCGAAATACCACCGCCTGACCGCGCTGGTGCTGGTCGGCGGCACCGGCATCGTCACCGCCGCGACCTTCCTGTGGCTGTCGGCCCCCGATCTGGCGCTGACCCAGCTGATGGTCGAGACCGTCACCACCGTACTGCTGCTGCTCGGCCTGCGCTGGCTGCCGCCCCGCATCGAGTCGGCGGAGATGCAGGCCATCGCCTCCCGCCGCGACTGGACGCGGCGCGCACTGCACATGATCATCGCCGTGGCCGGCGGCATGGCGATGGCCGTGCTGACCTATGCCGTGCTGGTGCACCCCGCCTCGGACACCATCGCCAGCTTCTTCCTGCTCAATGCCCTCACCGGCGGCGGCGGCAGCAACGTGGTGAACGTGCTGCTGGTCAACTTCCGCGCCTTCGATACCATGGGCGAGATCACCGTGCTGGCGATCGTCGCGCTCACCGTCTACGCCCTGCTGCGCCGCTTCCGCCCGGCACCCGACAGCGCCGAGGTGCCGCAACAGCAGCTGCACGCCTTCGATCCGGCCAGCAGACAGACCCCCGCCGAGCAGGCAGACAGCGGCTATCTCGCCGTGCCGGGCATCTATCTGCGCACGCTGCTGCCCTTCATGGGCGTGATCGCGGCCTATTTCTTCATGCGCGGGCACAACCTGCCCGGCGGCGGCTTCGTCGCCGGCCTGATCTTCGCCGTCGCCATCCTGGTCCAGTACATGCTCGCCGGCGCGACCTGGGTCGAGGCCCACATCACCCTCAGGCCCCACCGCTGGCTGGGCGCCGGCCTGCTGCTGGCCGGTCTCACCGGCCTGGGCTCCTGGGCCTTCGGCTACCCCTTCCTGACCACGCATACCGCGCACCTCCATCTCCCTGTGCTTGGCGAACTGCACGTGCCCAGCGCCTTCGTGTTCGATCTCGGCGTGTTCGCGGTGGTGGTCGGCACGACGATGCTGATGCTGGTCGCGCTGGCGCACCAATCGCTGCGTGCGCACAAGAAAGCAGGGGAGCAGGCTGCCGATGCAGCCGCCTCCGCCGCCAACGGAGGAGCGCTGTAATGGAAATCGTCATCGCGCTCGCCGTCGGCGTCATGTTCGGCTCCGGCATCTGGCTGATCCTGCGGCCCCGCACCTTCCAGCTCATCACCGGCCTGCTGTTGATGTCCTACGCCGTCAATATCTTCATCTTCGCCATGGGCCGGCTGTCGGTCAACCGTCCGCCGATCACCCCGACTCCCGACATCGACCCCTCCCAGTTCGCCGACCCGCTGCCGCAGGCCCTGGTGCTGACCGCCATCGTGATCGGTTTCGCGACCACCGCGCTCTATCTCGTCATCATGATCGGCGCCCGCGGCCTGACCGGCAGCGACCATGTGGACGGCAAGGAGCCGCGCGAATGAACGCCCTGCCCTTCCTGCAGCACTTCATCGTGCTGCCGATCCTGCTGCCGCTGCTGACCGGCGCGGTGCTGATTCCGGTCAAGCAGAGCCGCTACACGCTCAAGTTCGCCCTCAGCGTCACCAGCACCGTGCTGCTGTGGCTGCTGGCCGTGGCACTGCTGGTGATGGCCGACGGCGGCTACTGGCCCGACGGCATCGGCGTCTACCTCGCCTCCAACTGGATCGCGCCGTTCGGCATCGCCCTGCTCGTCAACCGGCTCACCGCGCTGATGCTGCTGCTCACCGCCACCATCGCGCTGGCGGTACTGGTGTTCTCGGCCAAGCGCTGGGACCGGGTGGGCATCCAGTTCCACACCCTGTTCCAGTTCCTGCTGATGGGCCTGAACGGCGCCTTCCTGACCAACGACCTGTTCAACCTGTTCGTCTTCTTCGAGGTCATGCTGGCGGCCTCCTACGGCCTGGTGCTGCACGGCTACAACCTGCAGCGCATCCGCGCCGGCATGCAGTACATCGCCATCAACCTGGTCGCCTCCTTCCTGTTCCTGATCGGCGTCGCGCTGGTCTATGCCGCCAGCGGCACGCTCAACCTCACCGACCTGGGGATGCGCGTCGCCCTGCTCGGCACCGAGGACACCTGGCTGCTGGCGATCGGCGTCTCCGCCCTCGGCCTGGCTTTCCTGACCAAGGGCGCGATGTGGCCGCTGGGCTTCTGGCTGCCCGGCACCTACGCCTCGGCCTCGGCGCCCGTCGCCGCGATGCTGGTGCTGATGACCAAGGTCGGCGTCTACGCCGTGCTGCGGGTGTGGATGACGGTGTTCAGCGAAGGCGCGGGGGCGCTGACGGGCTTCGGCTTCACCGCGCTGACGATCGGCGGCATGGCGACCCTGTTCTTCGGCGCGGTCGGCATGCTGGCCAGCCAGGAAGGCGGTCGCATGGCCGGCTACGGCGCGATCATCTCGTCCGGCACCCTGCTCGCGGTGATCGGCCTGGCGGGCGGCCCGGTGCTGGCCTCCGGCCTGTACTACCTGCTCGGCTCGACGCTGGCGATGGCGGCCTTCATGCTGCTGGTCGAACTCACCGACCGCATCCGCCCGCCCGGCGCGGCGCTGATCGCGATCACCATGGAAGCCTTCGCCATCGAGGACAAGCCGGAAGAGCCGGTCGGCCAGGGCATCCCCGGCACACTGGCCTTCCTGGGCCTGAGCTTCGCCGCCTGCGCGCTGGTCATCAGCGGCATGCCGCCGCTGTCGGGCTTCGTCGCCAAGTTCAGCCTGTTCCACGCACTGCTGGACATCCTGCCCACGGAAGGCCGCATTCCGGCGCTGACCTGGAGCTTCATCGCCCTCGTCATCGTCGGCGGCCTGGCCGCCATCATCGCCCTGATGCGGCTGGGCGTGCGCATCTTCTGGGCCTCGGGCGACATCGCGCCGCCGAGGCTGCAGTTCACCGAAGCGGCGCCGATCACCGTACTGGTCACCTTCTGCGTGCTGCTCACGGTACAGGCCGGGCCGATCTTCGACTACCTGGACCGCACCGTCGCCGGGCTGACGCAAACCTCCACCTACGGCGAGCGCGTGCTGCACGAACCCGCAGTGACGCGCTTGCCGCAGCCGGAAGTGGAATGATGAAACGCTGGCTCCCCTCCCCGCTCCTGTCGCTGTGCCTGCTGCTGATGTGGCTGCTGCTCAACCAGAGCATCGAACCCGCCCACCTGCTGCTCGGCGCCATGCTCGGCATCGTCGCCCCGGTGCTCGCCCGCCCGCTGCAGCCCCAGGGCTACCCGCGCATTTCTCGGCCCTTCGTGCTGTTCAAGCTGTTGTGGCTGTCGCTGATCGAAATCGTGCGCTCATGCTTCAACGTCAGCCGGATCATCCTGTTCCGCCGCACCGAAGGGGTGAATTCGCAGTTCATCCACATTCCGCTCGACCTGCGCGACCCCTACGGCCTCGCCCTGCTGTCCTGCCTGATCAACTCGACGCCGGGCACGGTATGGGTGGAAATCGTCCCCGAGACCCACGAGCTGCTGCTCCACGTGTTCGATCTGCACGACGAGCAATGGTGGATCGACACCATCAAATCGCACTACGAACGGCCGATCATCGAGGTATTCGAACAGCCCGGCGAGCAACCCAGGCATTCGAAACGGGAGAAAACGACGTGACAACCGCGAGCCTGCTGTCGGCAGCCATCGTCTTCGCACTCGTCTGCGTGGTGCTGGCGATGATCCTGTGCACCCTGCGCCTGATCATCGGCCCTTCCGCACAGGACCGCGTGCTGGCCCTGGACACGCTGTGGATGTGCGCGATGCTGCTGGCGCTGATGCTGGGCATCCGCCACGGCAGCCAGATCTACTTCGAGGCGGCGCTGATGATCGCGCTGCTCGGCTTCGTATCGACGATCGCGCTGGCGAAGTTCCTGATGCGCGGCGAGGTGATCGAATGAACATCGCCGAAACCCTGCCGGCCTGGGCCGCGCTGCCGGTGATCTTCCTGCTCGTGCTGGGCGGGCTGATCACGCTGATCGGCGCCCTCGGCCTGCTCCGGCTGGCCAACTTCTACCAGCGCATCCACGGCCCGGCCATCACCGTCACCCTGGGCGCCGGCTGCATCCTGATCGCGTCGATGATCTACTTCACCGCGACGCAGTCCAGGCTGGTGGTCCACGAACTGCTGATCAGCGTCTTCGTGCTGATGACCGCACCGGTGGTGGCGATGATGATCATGCGTGCCGCCGTCTATCGCGATCTGCGCAAGGAACACGCGGCGGACGCGGCCAAGGCCAGCACCGACGGTCCGGCCGCCGACGCCTGAGCAAGCACCGCCCCAGCCCGGCCTGACGCGGCCCAACCTATCGCGGCCCGGCCCACCAACCGCTCATCAGGCTCTCGGGCTTCACCGGGGCACTGACGCGGGCGCTGCTTTCCCAGGACTCCACCTGCACGTCCAGCCCGGCATACACGCCATAACCGTCCCCGGCACGGATCCCCTCGCCTGCCTGCAGGCTCTCGCCGGCACGGATGGCCGCCGCGGCACGGATCAGCCCACCCGCCTTGATGCCCCAGCCGGCCTCCAGGTGCATGCCTGCCTCGATCGAGGCGCCCGCGACGATGCCCTGATCCGCACGCAAGCTCCCCGTCACGCTGATGTCGCCCCCCGCCTGCAGGCCCTTGCGGCAGCGCAGATCGCCTTCACAGCGCAGCTCGGTGCCGACACTGGCGCTGCCCTCCACCCGCATGCGCCCCTTGCAGTGCACATCCCAGGCCACGCGGAGTTCTCCCGCGCAGCGCAGATCACCCGAGGCATCGACACCCCAGCCGACGCGCAGATCGCCGCCGATCACGGCATGGTCTTCCGCCCGGACGCTGCCTTCGACCCGCAGGTCGCCGCCGACGATCAGTTCTCCGCCGGCACGCACGCCGCCCCCGGCACGCAGATTGCCGCCGACGTGAAGCTTGCCGTCGATATCGACGTTGCCCCTCACTTCCAGCGTACCGGCGAAGACGATGGCATCGGCCTCGATCGCATCGACGACCCGCACCTCGCCGGTCGGGCCGAACTGTTCGAGCAGCCAGCAGGCATCACCCACCCGCCCCGCCGCCACCATCTGGTCGAGCAATTCCTGGTAATCGCCGCCTTCGCCGAACTGGCGCACGAACCAGCGGAAACCGTCTGTGCAAGGGCGCTTGGCCCGGACGAACCTTCTCGTGAGTTCCATGACATCACCCCATGTGCAGATGCCTGGCCACGCATCGCGTGGCATCGTGATTGCAGCCCTGGTGTGGAAACGATCTGCCCGAAAGCAAAAGGCGGAAGATCCGGGGTATCCGGCGTCCCCGCACTGGCTGCACGTTGATCAGGACGCGGTCAAGCGCCCCGGGCAAGGTGCCGTGCGGGGCGGTCCGGGCTCAGTCCCGGCTCCGGCCCCGCACGGCCGGGGAAAGCACGGCGGGAGACCCCGTGATCTTGAACGACTGCGCCAGCACGAGGCCGCGCTGGAATGGGAGGATGGCCTGCCGGCGGCCCACGCGACGGCCCGCGTCACGGAACGCGGGTGAAAGCTCGTCGGGGCGGAGGAAAGTCATGGCAAGCAGGCGGGATGGAAAGCCAGGGTCGGATTATAGGCCACGATCCATGCGGATTGGCCGGGCTCAGGGCTCCGTGTCGCCGACCTCCAGCTCGATACCGTCAACCCGCGTGCCATCGAGCGTCTGGATCAGCGAAAACAGCCGGCGGTAGAACGCCGGGCTGGTGACGGTTTCCTCGCCGGTCTTGACCAGCGCTTCCTTCGCCGCCGTCCAGGGCAGCGAAATCGAACCGAGGCCGGCCACGCTGAGGCCGGTGCTGGTCGAGCCCGATTTCAGCGCATAACGTGTCTGCAGCGCATTGGCATAGATCACCGCACCGACGTTGCTCGGCAGGCACACCAGGGTGATGTTGAGGGTGATGCCCTCGTCCGGCTTGGGCTGGAAAAACTTCTCGCCCCTGACCCTTACCATGTCCGTGCCTTCGAGCCGGTAGCCCTGGCTCAGCAGCGCACGCTTGCCAAGCTCGCATGCCGCGGCGGGTTCGCGCGTACTCCAGGTCACGAAGGGAGATTCATGCTGGAAGGTTTCCATGTCATACACCGGCGGCGGCGAAGCGCAGGCCGCAAGCAGCAGAACGGCAACGGAAGCGAGGGAAAGGCGAAGAGCGGCTGGGGGCATGAACGGACTGCAGGGTGCTGCGGGCGGGACAGATGCGCATGGTAGAACATCGCCCACCCCCGGTACATGCACAAGCGTTCCGGCGAAACAGCCCCATACACTTCCAGCCAGGCCGCTGCGACGCTGAAAGCGGCGGCGGACGTCGAGGCGCTGCAGGCAGGCGGCTGCCAACACGGTGGAACATCCCCTTGCCGTCGGTTAACATGCGCAGCCGTTTCCGCCGCACGGCCCTGCGCCGCCCGCCTCCATGCATGCTCCCGCCCGCGCCTGCGGCATCGATTTCGGCACGTCCAACTCCACCGTCGGCTGGCTGCGGCCCGACGCGGCTCCATTGCTGGCACTGGAAGACGGCAGGCCGACGCTGCCTTCGGCGGTGTTCTTCAATGCCGACGAAGACAGCACCCACTTCGGCCGCGATGCGCTGGCGCAGTATCTCGACGGCTACGAAGGCCGGCTGATGCGCGCGCTGAAGAGCCTGCTGGGCTCCAGCCTGATCGACGGCCAGACCGAAGTGCAGGGCCGCGCACTGCGCTTCCGCGACCTGCTGGCCGCCTTCATCGGCGAACTCAAGCAGCGTGCCGAAACGCAGGCCGGCCGCGGCTTCGATCATGCGGTATTCGGCCGCCCGGTGCATTTCGTCGATGACGACGAGGCTGCCGACCGCAAGGCGCAGGGCACGCTGGAGGCGATCGCGCGCCAGGTGGGTTTCGCCGAAATCAGCTTCCAGTTCGAGCCGATCGGCGCGGCGCTGCACTACGAGCGTTCGCTGTCTGGCGAGGAACTGGTACTCGTCGCCGACATCGGCGGCGGCACGGCCGATTTCTCGCTGGTCCGGCTGTCACCCGAGCGCGCCCGCCACGACGAACGCGGCAACGACCTGCTGGGCAATGCCGGCATCCACATCGGCGGCACCGACTTCGACCGTGCGCTGAGCCTGGATTGCGTGATGCCCCTGCTCGGCCATCGCAGCCTGATGAAGAACGGCGCCCACATCCCGGCCAGCCTGTATTTCCAGCTATCGACCTGGCACACGATCAACATGGCATACAGCCGCCAGGCCTGGAACGATTTCCAGAACATCTACCGCGACGCCACAGCGCGCACCGAACTCGACCGCCTAGCACGCCTGCTGAGCCGGCGCGAGGGCCACTGGCTGGCGCTGCAGGTGGAGCAGGCGAAGATCGATCTATCGACCGCGGCCGAGGCAGCGCTGGACCTCGGCCGGCTCGAGGACGGGCTGCGGCACACGATCACGACCGCGGACTTCACCGCCGCAACGGCGGGACTGGTGGAACGTGTCGGCAGCTGCGTGGCGCAGCTGCTCGGCGATGCGGGTATCCGCCGCGAACAGGTGGATACCGTGTACTTCACCGGCGGCGCCAGCGGCGTGCCGCAATTGCGTGCCCGCATCGCCGCCGAACTGCCGTCGGCGCGAACCGTGGAAGGCGACCTCTACGGCAGCATCGGCGCCGGCCTGGCGGTGGAGGCGGCTCGGCGCTACGCTTGATCCCGCTGCCGGCCTCTTGCCGCAGGCCATGCCGATGGCGGACACTCACCGCCATGGATACTTCCGCTCCTCCCTCCCGCCGGCGCTATCCGCTCGCCATCATCGGCGCCGGCGCGCTCGGCCTCACATTTGCCACCCGCCTCGCAGACTCCGTCCCCGTGGCGGTGCTTGCGCGCGACAGGCTGCGTGCCGAAGCCTTGCGCCAGGGCGTCCTCGTCGGCGCCAGACTGCGACGGCTGGACGTGTTCGGGCCGGATGAAGCGCCCGGGGCGGACTGGGTGATCGTGCTGGTCAAGACGGGCGACACCAGCGTGGCCGCGGCCACGGCGCTGGCCATGCAGCCCAGGGGAGTGCTGTCGCTGCAGAACGGGCTGGTCGAAGAACTGCTCCCTGCCGCCGGCCCTGCGCTTCTGGTCGGCCAGGGTGTCACCACCGAAGGCGCCTACCGCGACGCGCAGGGCGTGCACCCCGCCGGCGCAGGCGAAACACTGTTGCCGCCCGGTTTCGAGCCGGTTGCCGCATTGCTGGCGGCGGCCGGCTTCGTCGCCCGCGTGGCGCCGGACATTGCCGCCGCGCGCCTGGCCAAGCTGCTGGTCAACGCCGCCATCAATCCGCTCGCGGCGCTGTTCCAGGTGCCCAACGGGGCACTGCTGCAGCCGCCGCATCGCCTGCTGCTCGACACCCTGGTGCACGAGGCCTGGCCGATACTGCATGCCCGGGGGCTGGCGCTGGACGAAGCCGCGGCCCTTGCCCGCGTCCATGCGGTGGCAACGGCGACGGCCGGCAACCGCGCCAGCATGCTGCAGGACGTGCTGGCCGGCCGGCGCACCGAGATCGATGCCATTACCGGTGTGCTGCTGAGGCTGGCGGATGAAGCCGGACTCGAACTACCGGTTCATCGCGCCGTTTACACGCTGGTCAGGACGCTGGAAGGCACGGCGCCGTAGCCGGCCGAAGCGCTCAGCGGATGCCGCCCATGCACAGGTACTTGATCTCGACGAAGTCCTCGATGCCATAGCGCGAACCTTCGCGGCCGATGCCGGATTCCTTGATGCCGCCGAAAGGGGCGACCTCGGTCGAGATGATGCCTTCGTTGATGCCGACGATGCCGTATTCCAGCGCCTCGGCGACGCGCCAGACGCGGCCGATGTCGCGGGCGTAGAAATACGCCGCAAGGCCGAACTCGGTGTCGTTGGCCATGCGCACCGCTTCTTCCTCGGTGTGGAAGCGGAACAGCGGCGCCACCGGGCCGAAGATTTCCTCGCGCGCGACGCGCATGGCCGGCGTCACGTCGGCGACGATGGTGGGCTCGAAGAAGGTGCCGCCGAGCGCATGCCGCCTGCCGCCGCAGACCAGCCGCGCCCCTTTGCCGAGCGCGTCGGCGAGCAGGGTTTCGACCTTGGCGACGGCGTCCTCGTTGATCAGCGGACCTTGCTGCACGTCGCCCGACAACGCCGGGCCGACTTTCAGCTTCGCCACCGCTTCGGCCAGCCTGGTGGCGAAGGCTTCATAGATGCCGTCCTGCACGATCAGGCGGTTGGCGCAGACGCAGGTCTGGCCGGCGTTGCGGTACTTCGACGCCATTGCGCCGGCGACCGCGGCGTCCAGGTCGGCATCGTCGAAGACGATGAAGGGTGCGTTGCCACCGAGTTCGAGCGAGACCTTCTTGACCGTGTCGGCCGACTGGCGCATCAGCAGCTTGCCGACCTCGGTCGAGCCGGTGAAGGATATCTTGCGCACCAGCGGGTTGGCGGTGAGCTCGCCGCCGACTTCGGCCGCCCTCGCGGTGGTGACGATGTTGAGCACGCCTTTCGGCAGGCCGGCGCGCGCGCCCAGTTCGGCCAGCGCCAGCGCGGACAACGGCGTGTCCTCGGCCGGCTTGAGCACCATCGTGCAGCCGGCGGCCAGCGCCGGGCCGGCCTTGCGCGTGATCATCGCGATCGGGAAATTCCACGGCGTCACCGCCGCGACCACGCCGATCGGCTGCTTGACCACGACGATGCGCTTGTCCGCGCCATGCGCGGGAATCACGTCGCCGTAGATGCGCTTGCCTTCCTCGGCGAACCATTCGAGGAAGGATGCGCCATAGGCCACTTCGCCGCGCGCTTCGGGCAGCGGCTTGCCCTGCTCCGAACTCATCAGCAGCGCCAGGTCTTCCTGGTGCGCGAGCATCAGTTCGAACCACTTGCGCAGCACGGCAGCACGCTCCCTGGCAGTGCGCGCCCGCCAGGCCGGCAGCGCAGCAGCGGCGGCCTCGATCGCCTGCCGGGTCTCGGCAGCTCCCATGTCGGGCACACTGGCCAGTGCGCAGCCGCTGGCGGGATCCCTGACCTCGAACCGGCTGCCATCGGCCGCGTCGCGCCAGGCGCCGTCGATGTAGGCTTGAGTGCGCAGCAGCGCGGAATCAGTCAGTTGCATGGCGGGCCTCCGTGATCGGTGTGTTCAGTCGCTGATGCGGGCGCAGCGGCTCACTCGTACTGGGTCGCGCGCTCGACGCGACGCTGGCGCACGCCTTCGGCCAGCGTGTCGAGCAGCTTCACGCTGTCCTCCCAGCCGATGCAGGCGTCGGTGACGCTCTTGCCATACTCGAGCTCCTTGCCCGGCACCAGGTCCTGGCGCCCTTCGGTGAGGTGGGACTCGACCATCACGCCGATGATGCGATCCTCGCCGGCGGCAAGCTGGCGGGCGACGTCGTCTGCGACTTCGATCTGCAGGCGGTGCTGCTTGCGGCTGTTGGCGTGGGAGAAGTCGATCATGACCTTGCCCTGCACGCCGCTGGCGGCGAGCTCCTTGCAGGCCGCATCGACGCTGGCGGCGTCATAGTTTGGCGCCTTGCCGCCGCGCAGGATGACGTGGCAGTCCTCGTTGCCGCGGGTGGTGACGATGGCCGAATGGCCGGCCTTGGTCACCGACAGGAAATGGTGCGGCGACTGGGCGGCCTTGATCGCGTCGACCGCGATGCGGACGTTGCCGTCGGTGCCGTTCTTGAAGCCGACCGGGCACGACAGGCCCGAGGCGAGTTCGCGGTGCACCTGGCTCTCGGTGGTCCGCGCGCCGATCGCGCCCCAGCTGATGAGGTCGGCGATGTACTGCGGCGTGATCATGTCGAGGAACTCGGTGCCGGCCGGCAAGCCGAGTTCGTTGATTTCCCACAGCAGCTTGCGTGCCAGGCGGACGCCGTCGTTGATGCGGTAGCTGTTGTCCAGGCCAGGGTCGTTGATCAGCCCCTTCCAGCCGACGGTGGTGCGCGGCTTCTCGAAATAGACGCGCATGACGATCAGCAGATCGTCCTTCAGGCGGTCGGCCTCGGCCCTGAGCCGGTTGGCGTACTCGATCGCTGCCGCCGGATCATGGATCGAACACGGTCCGATGACCACCAGCAGGCGGTCATCGGCGCCGAACAGGATGCGGTGGATGGACTGGCGCGCCTCGTAGGCGACGGCCGCCGCCCCGGGCGTGGCCGGGAACTCGCGCAGCACGTGCGCCGGTGGCACAAGCTCCTTGATTTCCTGGATGCGGACGTCGTCGATATGGATCTTGGTGGAAGCGGGCATGGCAAAAACTCTGCATCTCTGGCTGAAAGTGACCTGTGATTCTAGCTCGCATTTCCGGCAACAGGCGGGACAGATACAGCGCCCGGCCTGCGCGCCTCATCCCGGATGCGTGATTTTTTCCATCGGCAGGGCACGGATTGATGGCAATCGGGTGCATCGGCATGCCACATTCATGAACTGTTGTGGGATCATTACCGGTTCGATCGGGTAGGTGAAACTCATGGGTGAGAAATGGCGCTGACTGTGCTCGGACACCGGCCGAAATGCCGGGCCCTCTGTGTGGCGGGGGTCGTGGCGACATGCTGGCCACCGCTGCAGGCAGGCGCAAGCGAGGACGTGCTGCGCCTGCTGCCGCTGTCGCTCGAAGAACTCATCCAGACACCGATCATCACGGCCTCGCACCGCGTCGAGCGGCGCGACGACACGCCCGCCCACGTCATCGTGATCACCCGGGAACAGATCAGAGCCCGCCGCTATCGCGACCTGGGCGAACTGCTGAGCGACCTGCCCGGCGTTGACTTCATGGCGGGCAGCCGCTCGTCGATCTTCAACAACTTCAGCCTGCAGGGCTTCAACAGCAACAACCAGTTGCTGATCATGCTCGACGGCGTCCGCGTGGACGACCCGGCCGGCGGCAAGATCGCCGTCGCCCGGAACTTCTCGCTGTACATGGCACGCCAGGTCGAGGTGGTTCTACGGCCCGGCCGCGGCGCTTTACGGAGCCGACGCAGTGGCCGGCGTCATCAACATCATCACCGACCGCGGCGAGCAGGCCGGCGACAACTGGGCCTCGGCAGGCGCCGGACGCTTCGACAGCCGCGAAGCGCAGTTCCTGTTCAATCTCAGCCCGGCCGAAGACGTACGCTTCTCGCTGGGCGGACACAGGCAGCGCAGCGATCGCGCGCCGCTCGATCACTACTATCCCGATGACTTCCCTGCAGCGGACGCACAGGATTACGACGGCACGGTCGTCGTGCCGGCCCAGGCCCGCCGCCGCCATGTTGACGGCATCGAGAGCCACAGCCTGTTCGCCCGCGCCGATCTCACCGAACACCTGACGCTGGGCTACTACCGCAACGGTTTCAGCCAGCCGACCAGCACGGGCGACCGTACCGACATGGCTCTGTACGACCGCCGTGCACGCTGGGAAACCGTTTCCGAAACCCTCTACGCACAGGCGCGCTTCCAGTTGACGCCTGACATCGAGGGGCGCGTGCTGATCGACTACGCTCGCCAGGAAGCCGACCCGGACTCCAACTACCTGAACAAATACACCGGCTTCGGCGCTCGCGGCTACAACTATGCCAAGGCTACCCGCACCGGCATCCGGCCCACGCTGCACTGGCGCATCGATCCCGCGCATGAACTGCAGCTCGGCATCGGCTATCAGGATTACGAAGCCATGCTGACGCCCAATCTGCCCAGCCGCTATCGGCGATCACTGGGAACGCACGGCCAGGGCCTGAACTATGCCAACACCGATCTGCCGATCCTGATTCCCTCGGCTCGCCATCACAATGAATTCGGCTACCTGCAATGGCAGGCACAGTGGACGCCGCAGTTCACCACCATGATCGGCGTTCGCCACGATCGCCACTCGGGCTACGGCAGCAGCCTCAACCCGCGCCTGGGCGCGGTGTGGCAACCGCTGGCGCGGCACGTCTTCAAGCTGTCCTACGGCGAAGCCTTCCGCGCGCCCTCCTACGACGAGTCGCTGTCGGCATACGGTGCCTTCAGCGGCGCCAGGGATGCGGAAGGGCTCTATATCGGCAAGGGTTTCCGCGCACCGAACGGCAAGCTCGAAGCCGAACGCGCCCGCACGCTCAGCCTGACCTGGGACTGGCGCCCGACGCCATCGCTGAACCTGATCACCCATCTGTACCACAGCCACATCAACAACCTGATCGCCACGCTCAACGAAAGGGTGCCGACGCAGTACATTCCCGGCGCGGTGCTGAGCGAGACCACGATCAAGGGCAATGCAGGAAAGGCCCACCATACGGGACTCGACATCAGCGGCCAGTGGCAATTCCGCACCGCGGGCGCCTGGCACGGCGAAGTGTGGGGCAGCCTGAGCTACATCGACGGCACGCTCCAGACCGGGGAGGACGAACGGAACTGGGATCTGCCCTACGTCGCGAAGCACAAGCTCAAGCTCGGCAGCACCTGGCGCCATGGCGACACGCTGACGGTCACGCCGCGCCTGACCTGGGTCGGCAGGACCACCACCGGACGCAGGGATCGGACGCGGCCCGGCCATCACCTGAAAGCCGACGCCTGGTGGGCCGCCAGCCTGCACGTGGGCTGGCACCGCCTGCTGGATGGGCATGCCACGCTGTGGCTGGACATCGACAACCTGTTCGACCGCCGCTACCACGTCGCCCACGGCGCCGCCGACAGCACCCTGCTGACGATGCCGCAGCAGCCGCGCAGCTGGATGGTGACGCTGGAGTACAGCTTCTAAATGTGGCGGCGATACATGCGCGCCATGGCCGGCCTGCTGGCCGGCCTGTGCTGCGAGCTGGCCGCGGCACAGGCACCCGCACCCCAGGCGGCATCGGAGCAGGCCTTGAAGGCAGTGCTGCTGTTCAAGCTGCCGCTGTTCGTCTATGAACCGCCGCTCGAACGCGCCCCATCGCCATTGATCTGCCACCTGGGGCGGAGCGGGCTGGAGGATGCACTGACCCAGTTGCAGCGCTCGGTAACCGACGGACGCACGTTCAGCGTGCGCTATCTGGACGATCCCGCCCAGGCCGTCCACTGCGACATGGTGTTCATCGGCAGCTCCGAACGGCATCGCCTGGACGCGATACTCTCGCAGCTGACCCGGCGCCCGCAGGTCACGGTGTCCGACATCGAGGGCTTCGCCCAGGCCGGCGGCATCGTCGAGCTGCTGGTGCGGGACGAAGGCACTGGCATCGATATCGTGATCAACCAGCGTGTGGCGCGGGAGCGGGGCGTCAGCTTCAGCGCGCAGCTGCTGCGCCTCGCCCGCCCTCCGGGAGACTAGTCGATGCGCGCGCGGCTGCGACACTGCATCGAAAGGCTGGCTGCCTGGCTGCCGGCCACCCTGAGCGGGCGCCTGAACCTGCTCGGTGCAGTCGCCCTGAGTGTGGCAACCCTGCTGGTCTTCGGCCTGATGTCATTCCAGCAGCAGCGCCTGCTGCGAACGGAATGGGTCGCCTCGCTCTCGGCGCAGGCTGCCCTGATCGCCAGCAACAGCCGGGCAGCGGTGGTTTTTGCCGACTACCGCGAGGCTGATGCCCTGCTGCAGGCACTGTCAGCCAACCCGCTGATCCTCGAAGCCCGCCTGGTGCTGCCCGACAGCGGCCTGCTGGCGACTTACACGCGCAACGGCGCCTCTTCCTTCCAATTGAACAACCTGCCCCAGGGGGCGACGGGCTACCGTTTCGGCGACGGCAGGCTGACCGTCTGGGCTCCCGTGCTCGAAGGCCAGCGCCAGGCGGCACGGCTCGAACTGGTCGCCTCGCTGGAGCATCTCGACAGGGCTCTCCTGCACTCGGCGCTGGAAGCGACCACGGTCCTGCTGCTGGTGCTGGTCGTGACGCTGATCTCGATGTCTCGGGCAATGCGCCGGCTGCTTGCGCCTGTCCACGCGCTTCCCGATCTGCTGCGGCGGCTGACCGGCAATCCGAACCTCCAGGCTCGCGCACAACCGGGCGGCGGCACCGAGATCGCCGCGCTGGGGCGTGGCCTGAACGAACTGATCGATACCGTGCAGGCACGCGGCGCCGAACTGGCCGCCTACCAGGACAATCTCGAACAACTGGTCGAGCAGCGCACTCACGCGCTGGCGTCGGCGATGGCCGAGACACACCGCGCCAACCAGGCGAAATCGGAGTTCCTGGCACGGATGAGCCACGAGATCCGCACGCCGATGAACGCCATCATCGGCCTGGGCGGCCTGCTGCGCCGCTCGGCGCTGACGCGCCAGCAGCGCGACCAGCTCGACAAGATGCTGGCCTCGTCCGAGGCCTTGCTGGGCGTCATCAACGACGTGCTCGACTATTCCCGCATCGAAGCCGGCAAGCTGCCGCTGGAATCGATCCCCTTCGACCTGCTGGAGCTGTGTGAACAGGCGCTGAGCGTGGTGGCGCTCAGGGCGGAAGAGAAGAACGTCGAGCTGCTGTTGCTGCCCGATGGAAACCTGCCGGCCCGCCTGGTCGGCGACCCGCTGCGCCTGCGCCAGATCCTGATCAACCTGCTGGCCAACGCGGTGAAGTTCACCGAACGGGGGGAAGTCATGCTGCAGGTCAGCCTGCGTGGCGACCCCGCCCCGGCCGGCATGGCTGCTCTGCGCTTGAGCGTGCACGACACCGGCATCGGCCTCACATCCGCGCAGCAGGCCGTGCTGTTCCAACCCTTCTCCCAGGGCGACGACTCCATCACCCGGCGTTTCGGCGGCACCGGGCTGGGGCTGTCGATCTGTGCCCAGCTGGTCCGCATGATGGGCGGGCGCATCGAGGTGGAATCCGTATCCGGCGAAGGCGCGCATTTCCATGTCGGGCTCGACTTGCCCGTGGCACCAGCGGATGAGGCGCGCCCTGCCGCAACCGGCTTCCACCATGCCCTGGTGGTGGCAGCGAGCCCGTCCAGCCGCCATGTGCTGTCGACGCTGTGCGCCCAGCAAGGGCTGCGCGCGCGTGCCTGCGCAGACGCGGAGCAGGCGATCGAACTGCTGCACGAGCGCGTCGCCGCCAGCGACGCCTTCGATCTGATCCTGCTGGACTGGCACATCGGCAACATGGATGGCCTGGCGCTGGCAAGGGAATTGCGCTCCCGTCTCGGCGCCACGTTCGCCGCCGCGGCCCGGCCCTTCCCGAAAATCGTGCTGCAGATCAGCAACACCGGCTACGCCAGCATGGATGAGCACTTGCAGACTGCCTGCATCGACGCCACCCTGGTCAAGCCCGTCCTGCCGCGGACGCTGCGGGCGGCGCTGGACGAAGCGCGCTCCGATCCTGCGCCGCCGCCCCCGGACCAGGTCGCGCTACCGAGCGGCCACGCATCCCTGGGCGGCTTCCGGGTGCTGGTGGTGGACGACATGCCGCTCAACCGTGAAATCGCACGCGCCTTCCTGCAGGATGCCGGCCTGCAGGTCGTCGAGGCGGCAAACGGAGAGGAAGCGCTGGCCACGCTTGCAGTGCAGCCGTGCAATCTGGTGCTGATGGACGTCCAGATGCCGGTGCTGGACGGCCTCGCCGCTGCGCGGCGCATCCGGGCCGGCTCGGACTGTCCGGACATCCCGATCATCGCGATGACCGCCCATGCCCTGGAGGGCGACCGCCAGCGGAGCCTCGAAGCCGGCATGAACGACCACCTCACCAAGCCGATCGACGTCGGCATGCTGTATGCCGTGCTGCTGCGCTGGCTGCCGGCACACGAAGCCGGCGCCTCCCCGTCCCTTCCCGCATCGACGCCGAGCATGGCCGGCGTGGCGGCAAGGGGCGAAACGCCGGCGGACCAGGCGGCTCCATTCGCGGTTGCAGGCTGGCCAGCCGAGCTGCCGGGCATCGACATGATTCGCGGCCTGGCCAACCATCTCGGCCGCCCGGCCCTGTACCGCCGCATCCTGGACGAGTTCGCAACGGCCTTCGCCTCTGGCAGCCGTCCCCTGCACGAGGCATTGGCACGTGGGGATACCGGAACCGCTCACCGCTGGGTACACTCGCTGAAATCCGGCGCGGCAGCGATCGGCGCCGCCGGACTGGCTGCGCAGGCGGGCGAACTGGAACACCGGCTGCGCACTGGCCAGTCACCCAGCGGGGACGAGCTGCTGGCGCTGGATGCAAGCCTGCAGACGGTATGCTCGGCACTGGCAACGCTGCCCGGCAGCCGAGCGCCGGAAGCCGGGCAGGCATCGGCTGCGGACGCTGCGCGGCAGATGGAGGCGGCATTGCCGCTGATCGACGAGACGCTGGCGCTGCTTGCCTGTCATGATGCCCGCGCCGAAAGCGGGATACGCAGGCTGAGCGGCGTGCTGGAAGGATCGGTCTGGCAAGCCCATGTAAAGGCGATACTCGCCCTGATCGAAGATGTCGAATACGAAACCGCCCTGCCACTGCTGACCGCCCTGCGCGAAGACATGATCCAGGCTCCGACATGAACGCCGACCCCACCGTACTCATCGTCGATGACGAAAAGCACAATCGCCAGCTGCTCACCGAGCTGCTGCAGCACGAGTGCCGCCTGCACCTGGCCAAGAACGGCGAGCAGGCGCTGGCGCGGGCACGCGAACTGCAACCCGACCTGATCCTGCTCGACGTCGTGATGCCGGACATGAACGGCCATTCGGTGATCCGCCAGCTCAAGGACGACGACCGCACGCGCGACACCCCCGTGATCTTCATCACCGCGCTGGACTCCTTCGACGACCAGAAGATCGGCCTCGAACTCGGCGCCGTCGACTACATCACCAAGCCCTTCCATCCGCCCATCGTCCGCGTCCGGGTACGCAACCACCTGCGCCTGGTGGAGCAGCGCCGCCTGCTCGAACAGCTGGCCATGCTCGACAATCTCACCGGCATCCCCAACCGGCTGCGCTTCGCCGAGACCCTCGAACAGGAATGGCGACGCTGCCTGCGCCATGCCCTGCCCTTGTCGATGATCGTGGCGGACATCGACCACTTCAAACGCATCAACGACACCTACGGCCATGCGGAAGGCGACGAAGCGCTGCGCAGCGTGGCGCAAGCGCTGAAGTGGGCAATACACCGGCCCGGCGACTTCGTCTGCCGCTACGGCGGCGAGGAGTTCGTGCTGCTGCTGCCGGGCGCCGACGAAGCCGGCGCCTCCGCATTCGCCGAGGCCGTACGCCAGCGCATCGCCACGACACCGTTCCAGACCCTCGACGGCCAGCCGCTGCAGCTCACGCTCAGCCTGGGAGGCGCAAGCCATGTGCCCACCACCTCCAGTGTCAGCGACGCACTGTTCCACGCCGCCGACCGGGCCCTGTACGACGCCAAGCACGCCGGCCGCAACCGCGTCGTCTGGGCGAACTCCTCGCTGACGCCGAACGAGGCCAGCGCCATGCAGGCACAGGCCGCCATTCCATTCGCCCGCCCCTGCTGAACCGATCAGCCATTTCGATGGTCTGTCTCGACGGTCCGTCCGAAATCGCTCCGCCGAGAACCTGCCATGCTGATCCGCTCCACCTCGGGCCCCATTCCCGCCGACATCCGCCCCGCCGAAATCACGCCGCGCTCGCTGTTCGAAGACCGGCGCCGCTTCCTGGTGCGCAGCGGACTCGGGCTCATGGCCGGCACGGCCCTGTGGCAAGGATTGGGCGGGACGGCAAACGCAGCATCGGACCGCCTGGCCACCACCGCTTCGCCGCTGAGCACCACCGAAGCCATGACCGAACGCAAGTCGGTGACGAGCTACAACAACTTCTACGAATTCGGCACCGACAAGGGCGACCCGGCGCAGAACGCCGGGCGCATGGCGACTCGGCCATGGAGCGTCATGGTCGAAGGCCTGGCCGGCAAGCCGCGCCGCTTCGACATCGACGAACTGCTGAAGCTCGCGCCGCTGGAAGAGCGCATCTACCGCCTGCGCTGCGTCGAAGGCTGGTCGATGGTGATCCCCTGGGTAGGCTTCCCTCTGGCTTCCCTGCTGAAAGCGGTCGAGCCGCTCGGTAGCGCCAAGTACGTCGAATTCCTGACCCACTACGACCCTGAAATCATGCTGCGCCGGCCGGTCCTGCAGTGGCCTTACGCCGAAGGCCTGCGTCTGGACGAGGCCCTGCATCCACTGACCATCCTGGCCGTGGGCCTGTACGGCGAAGTGCTGCCGAACCAGAACGGCGCACCGATCCGCCTGGTTGTGCCGTGGAAATACGGCTTCAAGAGCATCAAGTCGATCACCACCATCCGCCTCGTCGAAAACCGCCCGGCGACCTCATGGCGCCGCGCCGCGCCCCATGAATACGGCTTCTTCGCCAACGTCAACCCGGAGGTCTCGCATCCGCGCTGGAGCCAGGCCACCGAGCGCCGCATCGGCGAGATCCGCAAACGGCCGACCTTGATGTTCAACGGCTACGCCGAGCAGGTCGCCAGCCTGTACCAGGGCATGGACCTGCGCACGCATTACTGAGAGCGACACCCGGACATGCCGAACTTCCTGCGCGCGCCTTCTGCGCCACTGATCACCTTGTTCAAGGCCATCGTCTTCATCGCCTGCCTGGTCCCCGCCGGACAACTGGCGCTGGGCTGGCAGAACGACAGCCTCGGCGCCAATCCCATCGAAACCATCACCCGCGCCAGCGGCGAATGGACGTTGCGCCTGCTGCTGATCACGCTCGCAGTCAGCCCGCTGCGCCGTTACAGCGGACTGCACTGGCTGATCCGGCTGCGGCGCATGCTGGGGCTGTTCGCCTTCGCCTACGCTGCCGCACATTTCTCCACCTATATCTGGCTGGACCAGTTCTTCGACTGGCAGGCGATTGCACGCGACATCCTCGACCGTCCCTTCATCAGCGTCGGTTTCGCCGCCTTCGTGCTGCTGGTCCCGCTCGCCGTCACTTCGAACAAGGCCGCAGTGCGCCGCATGGGCGGCCGGCGCTGGCAGTCGCTGCACCGCTCGAGCTACGCCATCGCCATCCTCGGCGTGGTGCATTTCTGGTGGCTGGTGAAGGCCGACCTGCTCAAGCCCTTCATTTATGCCCTGATCCTCGCCGCCCTGCTCGGCGTTCGCGCCTGGTGGCGCGAGCAGGAACGCCGCCGCCAGCTGTCGGTGCCGCCGCCGGCGAAGCACCTGGAGCGGCCAATGATCCGGATCGTGCAGAAGTAGAAGCTCGACGCTCAGGCTGCTCCCAGCCGCCACAACGAAGTCGTTTCCGCTGCCCGTGCCGCATGCAAGGGATCGTCCGCATCGGCAGCCTTGGCGTGGCGCGGGCGGATGTCTTCGCGGCCGAGCGCCCTCAGGCCGGCATCGCGGATCCAGCCGAGCAGTTCGTCGCGGCTGCGCAGGCCGAGGTGTTCGGCGAGGTCGGACAGGATCAGCCAGCCTTCGCCGCCCGGCTCCAGGTGCGCCCGCAAACCGTGCAGGAAGCCGCGCAGCATGGCGCTGCCGGGATCGTATACGGCGTGCTCGATCGCGGAAGTGGGCTTGGCCGGTACCCAGGGCGGGTTGCATACCACCAGCGGGGCGCGGCCGGCAGGGAAAAGATCTGCCTCGACCACGTCGACCTGCGCGGACAAGCCCAGGCGCGTGAGATTGTCGCGGGCGCAGCCGATGGCACGCGGCAACAGCTCGGTCGCCACCACGCGCTGCACGCCGCGGCGCGCCAGCAGCGCGGCGATGACGCCGGTGCCCGTGCCGATGTCGAAGGCAAGCGTCTTCGCCGGCAGGGGCGCACGGGCGACGAGATCGAGGTATTCGCCGCGGATCGGCGAGAACACGCCGTACCAGGGATGGATGCGCTCGCCCAGCGCCGGCACCGGAACGCCCTTGCGCCGCCATTCGTGCGCACCGATCAGGCCGAGCAGTTCGCGCAGCGACAACGCGAACGGCGCTTGCAGCAGGTCCGCGTGCTCGTCGCCGAAGGCTTCGGCCAGCACGTCGTGAACGTCGGGCGCACGGCGCAAGGCAATGCGGCCGCCGGCTTCGACCGGAATCAGCAGCATGCCCAGCGTCCGCGCACGCTGCGCCTGGGCCATGCGGTGGAGGTGGAAAGCCTCGGCCGCTGACGCGGGGGCCTGTGCCGCCTTCCTGCCCCTGCCGACGCTCTTTTTGCCCGGTCGACGGCCGGCACGGCGTCCCATGGCCTGCAGCAACTGGCGGGCATTGTGGTAGTCGCCCCGCCACAGCAGCGCCGCGCCTTCGCAGGCCAGGCGCCAGGCGGCGTCGGCGGTCAGCGTGTCATCGACGGGCTGAACCCGCTTCGGCGGCGCCTGGCCGCTTTCCGAGCGCCAGCGGGCGCTGTGCGCCTCGCCGTCCTCGGACCAGTGCAACAGCAGGGGCGCGCCGCTCGCGTCCGCGCTCATGCCTGCTTCGGCCGGATGGCGTTCTTGGGACGGAAGGCCTTGATCACCGCATCGTCGGTTTCGATGTAGGGGCCGCCGATGAGATCGATGCAGTACGGCACGGCGGCGAAGATGCCGACGTGGCGCACGGCGCCATCGGCATCGCGTACGCCTTCGAGCGTTTCGCGGATCGACTTGGGCTGGCCGGGCAGGTTGATGATGAGGCAGCGGCCGCGGATCACCGCGACCTGGCGCGACAGGATCGCGGTGGGCACGAAGTTGAGGCTGATGCGGCGCATCTCCTCGCCGAAACCGGGCATTTCCTTGTCGCCGACGGCCAGCGTGGCCTCGGGCGTGACGTCGCGCGGCGACGGGCCGGTGCCGCCGGTGGTCAGCACCAGGTTGCAGCCGGCCTGGTCGGCGAGTTCGGCCAGCGTGCGTTCGATCAGCGGACGCTCGTCGGGGATCAGCCGCGTCTCGACACTCCAGGGCGAGGTCAGCGCCTTGCCCAGCCAGTCCTGCAACGCTGGGATGCCCTGGTCTTCATAGGTGCCGTCGGCGGCGCGGTCGCTGATCGACACCAGACCGATGCGGATGGATTCGCTCATGGGAACAAGTCTCGTCGTGAGGGATTCGGGTGCAGCCGGCGAGGCGCGGCCGGCTTCAGGCGCGATCCGCCTCTTCTCCGCCGTCCTCGCCTTCCGCCTCGGCGCGGGCGGCTTCGATGGCATCATCCTGCGCCTGCTGCAAGTCGCGCAGCACGCGGAATATCTCGCGGAAGGCCTTGGGCGGCTTGCCGGCCTCGCGCTCCTTCAGCGCGTTGCGGCGCAGCGTGCGCAGGTACTGCAGATCGGCCTCGGGCCAGGTCTCGGCGATGGTGCCGATGGTCTGCTCGTCTTCCAGCAGGCGCTCGCGCAGGCGTTCGAGGCGGTGCATCTTCGCCACTTCGGCAGCGGAGTTGCCATTGAAGATGTCGAGCTGGGCCTGGATCGGCGCCGGGTCGATCTTGCGCATCAGCTTGCCGATGTACTGCATCTGGCGGCGGCGCGCCTCCATCTTGAATCCCTGTGCGGCACGCACGGCTTCGTACAGGGTATCGGGCAGCGGCACTTTCTTGAGGCGTTCGGACGACAGCGCGACGAGTTGCTCGCCGATATCCTGCAAGGCATGCATCTCGCGCTTGAGACTGCTCTTGCTGGGCGGCTCGACGATATCGTCTTCGTCGTGGGAGGGGCGCGAATCTGAACGCATTGCAGGTGGCTCGGAGCTTGGACGGGTTAAGATTATAGCCTTTGCCCGACAGCAGCCCGCCCATGTCCGACCAAGGCTTCTCCTTCTCCCAGGCGCATCTGCGCGAAATCGCCACCGACATCCTCAAGTATGCGAAGAAGCAAGGCGCCAGTGCCTGCGAGACCGATGTGTCGGAAGGCTTCGGCCAGTCGGTGGGCGTGCGCAAGGCGGAAGTCGAGACCATCGAATACAACCGCGACAAGGGTGTCGGCGTCACCGTCTACCTCGGCCAGCAGCGCGGCTACGCGAGCACTTCCGACTTCTCAAAGAAGGCGCTGAAAGCCACGGTCGACGCCGCACTGTCGATCGCCCGTTTCACCGCGCCCGATCCCTGCGCCGGCCTGGCCGACGCCGCGCTGATGGCGCGCGAGAAGGACATGCCCGAGCTGGACCTGTTCCACCCCTGGGCGATCGGCGTCGACGAAGCGATCGCGCTGGCCCGCCGCTGCGAGGAAGCAGCATTCGCGGTCGGCCCGCAGATCAGCAACTCCGAAGGCGCCGGCACCTCGATCCAGCAGTCGCACTTCGTCTCGGCCAACAGCCTCGGCTTCATCGGCGGCTATGCCACCACCCGCCACGGCCTGTCGTGCTCGGTGATCGCCGGCGAGGATGAGGGCATGCAGCGCGAATACTGGTACGACTCGCGCCGCGACCCGGCCGAGCTGATGAGCGCCGACGAGATCGGCCGCATCGCCGGCGAACGCGCACTGGCACGATTGGGCGGCAGGCAGGTCCGGACCTGCGAGGTGCCGGTGCTGTTCGAGGCGCCGCTGGCGGTCGGGCTGATCGGCAGCTTCGTGCAGGCCGTCAGCGGCGGCGCGCTCTACCGCAAATCGAGCTTCCTGCTCGACAGCCTCGGCCAGCAGGTGTTCTCGCCGCTGGTCAGCATTTCCGGGCGGCCGCACCTCAAGAAAGCCTTCGGCTCCAGCCCCTTCGACAGCGACGGCGTTGCCACCCGCGATCGCGAGGTCGTCACCGACGGCGTGCTGAACGGCTATTTCCTGTCCGCCTACTCCGCGCGCAAGCTCGGCATGCAGACCACCGGCAACGCCGGCGGCTCGCACAATCTGATCGTCAGGCCGGGCGACAAGGATCTCGCCGGCCTCGTCAAGCAGATGGATCGCGGCCTGCTCGTCACCGAGCTGCTCGGCCACGGCGTAAACTACGTCACCGGCGACTACTCGCGCGGCGCGGCGGGTTTCTGGGTGGAGAAAGGCAGGATCAAGCACGCGGTGGAAGAAGTCACCATCGCGGGCAACCTGCGCGACATGTTCCGCAGCATCGTCGCCATCGGCAACGATGCGCTGCCGCGCGGCGCCAAGCACTGCGGCTCGATCCTGATCGAGCGCATGAAGGTGGCGGGCCGCTGAGGCGGGCTGCCGTACATCGATACCTCATCACTGTCCTGAAGGAGTTCATGTGGAACGTCGTTCATTTCTGAAGAAGGCCGGTGCCGGCGCTGCGGCTGGCGCCGCCCTCGGCCTCGCGGCCTGCGGCAAGTCCGAACAACACGCAGCCCCCGCCGCCGCCTCCGCACCGGCCGTTCAGACCGGCCTGCCGTCGATCCAGTGGCGCATGACCTCGAGCTTTCCAAAGAGCGTCGACACCCTCTTCGGCAGCGCCGAGATGCTCGCCAACCGCCTGCGTGAAATCACCGACGGCAAGTTCGACATCCGCATCTTCCCGGCCGGCGAACTGGTGCCCGGCCTGCAGGCGCTCGACGCCGTGCAGCAGGGCACGGTCGAAATGTGCCATACCTGCTCGTACTACTACGTCGGCAAGGACAAGACCTTCGCCTTCGGCACCGCCGTGCCCTTCGGCCTGAACGCACGCCAGATGGACGCCTGGATCATCGCCGGCGGCGGCCAGGAACTGCTGGACGAGTTCTACAGCAACTACAACATCTACTCCTTCCTCGGCGGCAACACCGGCGTGCAGATGGGCGGCTGGTACCGCAAGGAAATCAACTCGCTCGAAGACATCAAGGGCCTGAAGATCCGCATCGCCGGCATCGGCGGCGAGATCCTTGCGCGCATGGGCGCCATCCCGCAGCAGCTCGCCGGCCCCGATGTTTACCCCGCGCTGGAAAAAGGCACCATCGACGCCGCCGAATGGGTCGCGCCTTACGACGATGAAAAGCTGGGCTTCCACAAGGTCGCACCGAATTACTACGCACCGGGCTGGTGGGAGCCGGGTCCGGTGGTGCATTTCTACGTGAACAAGGCCGAGTGGGACAAGCTGCCGAAGGAATACCAGGCTGCGTTCCGCACCGCTTCGCGCGAAGCCCACATCCTGATGACGGCAACCTACGACCACAAGAACCCGCAGGCGCTGGCCCGCCTGCTGTCGCAGGGCGTGAAGCTGAAAACCTTCTCGAACGAGATCATGAAACGCGGCTACGAAGTATCGCAGGAGCTGTACGCCGAGGAAGCGAAGAAGAATCCGGCGTGGGCCAAGATCTACACCGAATTCGAAAAGTACCGTAAATCTCAGAACGCCTGGTTCGGCGTCGCCGAAGGCAGCTACGACCGCTTCATGCAGTCGATCCGCTGAACGGAAGTGCCCGGCCTCGAGCCGGGCTGAACGCAGTAAAAAAATGGCCCGCGCTTTGCTGCGCGGGCCATTTTCATTCGTGCAGTTCGACGTATCGCACCATTCTCAGTCGCCCTGCAACTGGCGCAACAGGTCGGAACCGGCATCGTCCGCAGCCGGCGGCGCTCCGCCGCCGCCCAGCAACTCGTCGAGCTTCAGTTCCTGTTGCTCGCCCGGTTTCGGACTGCCGTCGCCATAGGAGACCAGATCAGGGAAAGCAATGATGAGGCCGACCATGCAGAGCTGGATGATGACGAAAGGCACAGCTCCCCAGTAGATCGAGGACGATTTCACCTTCTCCGGCGCCACCGAGCGCAGGAAGAACAACGCGAAGCCGAACGGCGGATGCAGGAAGGAAGTCTGCATGTTCACCGCGAGCAGCACGCCGAACCAGATCAGGTCGATGCCCAGCTTGTCGGCCACCGGCGCCAGCAGCGGCACAATGATGAAGGCCAGTTCGAAGTAATCCAGGAAGAAGGCGAGCAGGAACACCAGCACGTTGACCGCGATCAGGAAGCCGATCTCGCCGCCCGGCAGCGAAGTCATCAGGTGCTCGACCCACAGGTCGCCATTGACGCCGCGGAAAGTCAGGCCGAACACGCTCGAACCGATCAGGATGAACATCACGAAGCAGGACAGCTTGGTCGTCGAGTCCATCGCCTGCTTCAACAGGCCGAACGAAAGCCGTCCGCGCACCACCGCCATCACCACCGCGCCGACCGCACCCATCGCCCCGCCTTCGGTCGGCGTCGCAATGCCGATGAAGATCGTGCCGAGCACCAGGAAAACCAGGCCCAGCGGCGGAATCAGCACGAAGGTCACGCGCTCGGCCATGCGCGACAGCAGGCCGAGGCCGAGCACGCGGTTGATGATCGCGACGACGAAGGCAACGCCGATCGCCGCCATCGCCGACACCACCGCCATCTCGTCGCGCGGTGCGCCTTCGCCATAGAACCAGTCGATGAACAGCCACGCACCGGCCACCGACAGCACAGTCAGGACAGCGAGAGAACGCAAGCCGCTCGAGCCGTCGTCCTCGCGCAAGGTCCGCGCCTCGGGCGGCATCGCCGGCACATGGGACGGACGCACGATCGCGACAGCTGCTACGTAAAGTGCGTAGAAACCGGTCAGCATCAGGCCCGGCACCAGCGCTGCCTGGTACATGTCGCCCACCGAACGGCCGAGCTGGTCGGCCATCACGATCAGCACCAGCGAGGGCGGAATGATCTGCGCCAGCGTGCCCGAGGCGGCAATGACCCCGCTCGCGATGCGATGGTCGTAGCCGTAGCGCATCATGATCGGCAGCGAGATCAGGCCCATCGAGATCACCGAGGCCGCCACCACGCCGGTGGTCGCTGCCAGCAGCGCGCCGACGAAGATCACCGCAAAGGCGAGGCCGCCGCGGATCGGGCCGAACAGCTGGCCGATGGTGTCGAGCAGGTCCTCGGCCATGCCGCTGCGTTCGAGGATCAGACCCATGAAGGTGAAGAAAGGAACGGCCAGCAAGGTGTCGTTGGCCATGATGCCGAACACCCGCTCGGGCAGCGCCTGGAACAGCGCGCCGTGCAGCAGGCCGAGCTCGATGCCGATGAGGCCGAACAGGATGCCGTTGGCGGCCAGTGCGAAGGCGACCGGAAAGCCGAACAACAGGAACAGGATCATGGACGCGAACATCAGCGGCGCCATGTTGGCGATGATGAACTCGGTCATTTCGCACGCTCCTGTCCGACGATCTGGGCACTGTTCGCCTTGATCGCGGCGACCAGTTCCTCTGTGCCGGCGCCGGCGGACTTCTTGACCAGCGGATTCGGCCCGTGCCCGGTCAGAAAGGCGATGCGCTTGATCAGTTCGGAGAAGGCCTGCAGCACCAGCAGCAGCAGGCCGACCGGCAGCAGCAGCTTGACCGGCCAGCGGATCAGGCCACCATAGTTCTGCGACATTTCGCCCGACTCGATCGAGGTCATCACGATCGGCAGCGACAACCACAGGATCAGCACCGCCATCGGCAGCATGAAGAGCAGGATGCCGATCACGTTGACGATGTTCTGCCCTCGCGGCGACAGGCGGGTGGTGAGGATGTCGATGCGGACGTGCTCGTTGCGCAGGAAGGTGTAACCTGAGGCCAGCATGAAGATCGCGGCGAACAGGTACCACTGGATCTCCAGCATCGCATTCGAGCTGGTGTTGAAAAATTTGCGGGCGAATGCATTGCCGGCGCTGATCACGACCGCGATCAGCACCAGCCACATCACGCTACGCCCGACCCGTTCGTTGATCCAGTCGATCAAGCGGGAAATTCGCAGCAAAAAGGACACGGAAAGACTCCAGAAACGCACGGCAACGTGAACGGCCACGGCGCCTGTGCACGTCGGTGCGCAAGCAAATCCATCGAAAGCCCGTCATTATTTCACAGCCTCCGTTTTTCGCACGTACCCATTCATTAAAACGTCTTATATGGAAAATTCATCGATACCGCCAAGGACATGCCGGATCTGTCTCGTCCGCCATGGCGAAACGGCATGGAATACCGAACGCCGTCTGCAGGGACATCTCGACATTCCGCTCAACGAAACCGGACTCGCCCAGGCCGAAGCGACGGCGACACGTCTGCAGGCACTCGGCCATGGCTTCGCCGCGCTGTACTGCAGCGACCTGCTGCGTGCGCGGCAGACCGCTGCAGCCATCGCCCACCGGCAGGCATTGGAAACGATCCAGGACGAACGCCTGCGCGAACGCCACTACGGCCTGTTCCAGGGCCTGACCTATGACGAGGCCGAACGCCAGCACCCCGGGTTCTACCAGCGTTTCAAGGCGCGGGAACTCGATTTCGGCGTTCCGGAACATGGCGAAAGCCTGCTCGCCTTCTCCGCCCGCGTCGGCGCCGTGCTGAACGATATCGCCACCCGTCACGCCGGCCAGACCGTGCTGATCGTCACCCATGGCGGCGTGCTCGACATCAGCCGGCGGCTGGCTTGCGGCACCGCGCTGCATACGCCACGCGACTTTCCGATACCGAACGCCGGGCTGAACTGGATCGAGCACAGCGCCGGAAACTGGCAATTGCTGGCCTGGGCGGACGAGAGCCATCTCGGCGGAGCGCTGGACGAACTGCCCAGTGCATGACGGGCACAGCAAAATCGGCGATTCCGTGAATTATTAGGGTTTTCCGTGGTATCCGGGTGGCGAATAATTTCATCTATAATCGGATACAAATTTTCGATAGACAACAGAGGAGACGAACATGGAACGCCGTAAATTTCTGCAAGGCGCCGGCATGGCCGGCATTCTGGCCGCCGGTACCGCACCCGCCATCGTGCATGCCCAGCAGCTGATCCGCTGGCGGCTGGCATCGAGCTTTCCCAAATCGCTCGAGACCGTCTTCGGCGCCAGCGAAGCCTTCGCCAAGTACGTCTCCGACGCCACCGGCGGCAAGTTCGTGATCTCGGTCCACCCCGGCGGCGAACTCGTTCCGCCCTTCGGCGTGGTGGACGCGGTACAGCAGGGCACGATCGAATGCGCGCACACCGCGCCGTATTACTTCTTCGGCAAGGATGAAACTTTCGCCCTGGACTGCTGCATCCCGTTCGGCATGAACTCGCGCGGCATGAGCGCATGGATGTTCGAAGGCAACGGCCTGAAACTGCTGCGCGAGTTCTACAAGCAGTACAACATCGTCAATTTCCCCTGCGGCAATTCCGGCACCCAGATGGCCGGCTGGTTCCGCAAGGAAATCAAGTCGCTCAAGGACTTCGAGGGCCTGAAGTTTCGCGTCGGCGGCTTCGGCGGCCGCGTGCTGGCCAGGCTCGGCGTCGTGCCGCAGAACATTCCGGCCGGCGAGATCTACCAGGCGCTGGAAAAAGGCACCATCGACGCGGCCGAGTGGATCGGTCCCTACGATGACCTGCGCCTGGGCCTGCACAAGGTCGCCAAGAACTACTACTTCCCGGGCTGGTGGGAAGGCAGCACGCAGTTCTCGCTCTACATCAACGACAAGCAGTGGAACAGCCTCTCCGCCGAGTACAAGGCCATCATCGAGCAGGCTTCGCGCGCTGCCCACGTCACCTGCCAGGCCCGCTACGACGCCCGCAACCCGAATTCGCTGAAGCAACTTGTCGCCGAAGGAGCCAAGCTGGGCCGCCTCCCGAAGGACTTCATGGACGCCTCGTTCAAGGCCACCCAGGAAGTCTACGCGGAACTGAACGACACCAACCCCAACTGGAAGAAGGTCCACCCGGACTACGCGCGCTTCCTTGCCGACCAGTACCAGTGGATGCCGCTCGCCGAAGGCAATTACGACCAGTACATGGCCGCCCAGAAACTCTGAGCACGCTTGCCGCGAACGGGCCACGGCCCGTCGTCTTCTCCGCCGCCGCCAGCTCCGCGCTGACGGCGGCTTGGCTGTGCCTGCCGTTCATGCCGGCATGACAACGCGCACGAACAGCCAGCCGACCATCGAGAGCCCGACGCCATGCAGACATTGCTAGATATCTCCCTGATCATCGACCGGCTCAGCAGGCTGATCGGGAAATCCATCATCTGGCTGATCCTGGTCGCCACCCTGATCAGCGCAATCAACGCCATCATCCGCAAGGCGTTCAACATCGGCTCCAATGCCTTTCTCGAGATCCAGTGGTATCTGTTCGCCGCAGTGTTCCTGCTCGGCGCCGGCTATACCTTCCTGCAGAACGCCCATGTGCGCATCGACGTCGTGTCGAGCCGGCTGTCGCCGCGCACACGCATCCTGATCGACATCGGCGGCATCGTCTTCTTCGTGCTGCCGCTGTGCTGGTTCATGATCAGCTTCTCGTGGCCCATCGTCGCACAGGCCTACAACTCCGGCGAAGTGTCATCGAACGCCGGCGGCCTGATCCGCTGGCCGGTGTACGCGCTGGTACCGATCGGTTTCGCGCTGCTGGGACTGCAATCCTTCTCCGAACTGATCAAGCGTATCGCCTACCTCACCGGCCACGGCCCCGATCCGCTGAAGCTCGGCGGCGGCCATGGCGGCCAGGCAGAGGATCACGACCACGCCGCTGCCGACGCAGCGCATCCCGAGGCCAGCGACGAGGCGCGCAAATCATGATCGAATTCTTCACCTCCAACATCGCCCCGATCATGTTCGGGGTGGTCATGCTGTTCCTGCTCTCCGGCTTCCCGGTCGCCTTCTCGCTGGCCGCCTGTGGGCTGGTATTCGGTTTCGTCGGCATCGAACTGGGCCTGCTGCCGGCCACCCTGTTCCAGGCGCTGCCGCTGCGGGTGTTCGGCATCATGCAGAACGACACCCTGCTGGCGATTCCCTTCTTCACGCTGATGGGGCTGATCCTGGAACGCAGCGGCATGGCCGAGGACCTGCTGGAAACCGCCGGCCAGGTGTTCGGACCGATCCGCGGCGGGCTGGCGCTGTCGGTACTGTTCGTCGGCTCGCTGCTGGCCGCCACCACCGGCGTGGTCGCCGCGGCGGTGATCTCGATGGGCCTGATCTCACTGCCCATCATGCTGCGCTACGGCTACAACCCGGCCTTCTCCTGCGGCACCATCACCGCCTCGGGCACGCTGGCGCAGGCGCTGCCGCCGTCGCTGGTGCTGATCGTCGTCGCCGACCAGCTCGGCACCAGTGTCGGCGACATGTTCCGCGGCGCCTTCACGCCGGCCTTCATGCTGATCGGCGCCTATGCGCTGCTGATCATCGCGGTGGCGATCTTCCTGCCCAAGCTGGTGCCGGCCATGCCGCCGGAGGCGCGCACTTTCCGCGAAGCCGATGGCACCTCCGGCGGGCGCTCCCTGCTCGTGTTCAGCATCCTCATCATTGCCGCCGCCATCATCTTCGGTTTCTGGTACGGCGACATCCTCGGCTGGATGCAGGGCACCGAACCCCAGTCCCCGGCGCGTGACGAGACCGTGGTCGTCGCCATGACTTTCGGCACCATCCTGTCGATGATCCTGGCCGGCATCAACCGCCTGCTGCGGCTTGGCCTGCTGTCGCGCATGGCCCAGCAGTTCACCTTCGTGATGGTGCCGCCGCTGGCCTTGATCTTCCTCGTGCTCGGCACCATCTTCCTCGGCGTCGCGACACCGACCGAAGGCGGCGCGATGGGCGCGACCGGCGCGCTTCTGATGGCCCTGATGCGCCGCCGGCTCGATCTCAAGACGCTGCGCCAGGCACTCGAAGCCACCACCCGGCTGTCCTGCTTCGTGCTGTTCATCCTGATCGGCTCGACGCTGTTCAGCTTCACCTTCACCGCGGTGGACGGCAACCACTGGGTCGAACACCTGTTCGATCAACTGCCCGGCGGCGAGATCGGTTTCCTGCTGTTCGTGAATACCGTCGTCTTCCTGCTCGGCTTCTTCCTCGATTTCTTCGAGATCGCCTTCATCCTGCTGCCGCTGCTGGGACCGGTGGCGGAGAAGATGGGCATCGACCTGATCTGGTTCGGCATCCTGATCGCGGTCAACCTGCAGACCTCCTTCCTGACACCGCCCTTCGGCTTCGCCCTGCTTTACCTGCGCAGCATCACGCCGGTAGCGAGCTTCATCGATCGCGTCACCGGCAAGCGCATGGAAGGCATCCGCACCGGGCAGATGTACCGCGGCGCCCTGCCCTTCGTGTTCCTGCAGATCGTCGTCCTCGGCCTGTTGATCGCGTTCCCTCAGCTCATCACCGGCAGTCTGGACAAGGCGGTCGATGTAGACCTCGACAGCATCCGCATCGAGGCGCCGACGGGCGGCGGCGACGCCTGGGGCAGCGGCGGGAGCGATGGCGGCGACAACGGCGGGTGGTGAGCTCGGCCGGGACTGCATCGGCACGATGATCGCGCCCGCTGCAGTCCCGGGTGTGCGTGGTAACATCCGCTTTTAAAGCCAATCGTTACCGGTTCCGTCCATGTTCTCTTCGCAAGACACTCTCGCCAAAGTCGATCCCGAGCTGTGGGCCGCCATCCAGGCCGAAAACAAGCGTCAGGAAGACCACATCGAACTGATCGCTTCGGAAAACTACGTTTCCAGGGCGGTGATGGAAGCCCAGGGCTCCCAGCTCACCAACAAGTACGCAGAGGGCTACCCCGGCAAGCGCTACTACGGCGGCTGCGAGCATGTCGACGTGGCCGAGCAGTTGGCGATCGACCGCCTGAAGGCGCTGTTCGGCGCCGAAGCCGCCAACGTGCAGCCGAACTCGGGCTCGCAGGCCAACCAGGCAGTGCTGATGGCCTTCGCCAAGCCGGGCGACACGATCATGGGCATGAGCCTGGCCGAAGGCGGCCACCTCACCCACGGCATGGCGCTGAACATGTCGGGCAAGTGGTTCAACGTCGTCGCCTACGGCCTGAACGACAAGGAAGAGATCGACTACGACAAGATGGAAGCGCTGGCGCGCGAGACCAAGCCGCGTATCATCATCGCCGGTGCTTCGGCCTACGCGCTGCGCATCGATTTCGAGCGCTTCGCCAAGATCGCGAAGGAAGTCGGCGCCATCTTCTGGGTGGACATGGCCCACTATGCCGGCCTGATCGCCGCCGGCTTCTACCCCAACCCGGTGCCGCACGCCGACGTCGTCACCTCGACCACGCACAAGACCCTGCGCGGCCCGCGCGGCGGCATCATCCTGATGAAGGCCGAACACGAGAAGGCGCTGAACTCGGCGATCTTCCCCGGCCTGCAGGGCGGCCCGCTGATGCACGTCATCGCCGCCAAGGCCATCGCCTTCAAGGAAGCCGCCTCGCCCGAGTTCCGCAACTACCAGGAACAGGTCATCGCCAACGCCCGCGTGATGGCCCGCGTGCTGTCCGAGGAGCGCGGCCTGCGCATCATCTCCGGCCGTACCGAGAGCCACGTCTTCCTGGTCGACCTGCGCAACAAGAAGATCACCGGCAAGGCGGCCGAGGCCGTGCTGGGCAGCGCCCACATCACGGTCAACAAGAACTCGATCCCGAACGACCCCGAGAAGCCCTTCGTCACCTCCGGCATCCGCATCGGCTCGCCGGCGATGACGACCCGCGGCTTCACCGAGATCGAGGCCGAGAAGGTCGCCCATCTGATCGCCGACGTGCTCGACGCGCCGGAAGACCAGGCCGTGATCGAGCGCGTGCGCGGCCAGGTCGCCGAGCTGTGCGCCAGGTTCCCGGTGTACGGCAAGTAAGCCCGAACGCGGGGCGTGCCAGGCAAGCCCCGCGTAGCGCCTTCCGGCCATGAAATGCCCTTTCTGCGCTGACCCCAATACCCAGGTCACCGACACGCGCGAGAACGAGGATGGCGACGTCGTCAGGCGCCGCCGCCGCTGTCCGAAATGCGACAAGCGCTTCACCACCTACGAGCGCATCGACCTCAAGATGCCGCACATCGTCAAGCGCAACGGCAGCCGCACCGAGTTCGACCATACCAAGCTGGCCGGCAGCATGAAGCTGGCGCTGCGCAAGCGCCCCGTCACCATCGATGCCGTCGACGCCGCGGTGGACCGCATCGAAGCGCGCCTGCTGTCGCTGGGCGAGCAGGAAGTGCCGAGCGAGAAGATCGGCGAACTGGTGATGAAGGAGCTGAAGAAGCTCGACAAGGTCGCCTACATCCGCTTCGCCTCGGTTTATCGCAACTTCGCTGACGTGGATGAATTCTCCGACCTGATCCGCGAGGTGCAGCCCCGCTCGCGCCGCAGCAAGCCCGCCAAGCCCGGGCAGGAATCCGGCCATGACCTTTTCGGCGGCTGACCATGCCGCCATGGCGCGCGCGCTCCGGCTCGCCGCGCTCGGCCTGAACACCACTTCACCCAATCCTCGCGTCGGCTGCGTGCTGATGCGCGACGGCGCCATCGTCGGCGAAGGCTGGCACCACCGTGCCGGCGAAGCCCATGCGGAAATCCACGCCCTGCGACAGGCAGGCAGAGCCGCGCGCGGCGCCACCGTCTACGTCACGCTCGAACCCTGCTCGCACCACGGCCGTACGCCGCCCTGCGCCGATGCGCTGATCGAAGCCGGGGTTGCCCGCGTCGTCGCCGCCATGGAAGACCCCAACCCGCTCGTTGCCGGGCGCGGCCTGGCCCGCCTGCGCGCTACCGGCATCGTCACCGAGCACGGTTTGCTGGAAGCAGAAGCGCGCGAACTGAACATCGGCTTCGTCTCGCGCATGACCCGCGGCCGCCCCTGGCTGCGGCTCAAGGCGGCAGCCACGCTCGACGGCAAGACGGCGCTGGAAAACGGCGTCAGCCAATGGATCACCGGCGCCGAGGCGCGCCGCGACGGCCACGCCTGGCGTGCCCGTGCCTGCGCCGTGCTGACCGGCATCGGCACGGTGAAGGAAGACGATCCGCAGCTCACCGTGCGCGACGTCGCCTGCGAACGCCAACCCTTGCGTGTGCTGGTCGATGCCCGGCTGGACGTGGCTCCCAGCGCCCGCATCCTGCAGGGCGAGCCGATCCTGATCGCCACCGCCAGCGAGGACAGCACGCGCATCGCCAGCCTGTCGGCCGCCGGGCACCGGCTGATCGTGCTGCCGAACGCCGCCGGCAAGGTCGATCTGCCGCGCCTGATGAGCGAACTCGGCACGCTCGGCCTCAACGAAGTCCACGCCGAAGCCGGCTTCAAGCTCAACGGCTCGCTGCTGCGCGAAGGCTGCGTGGATGAGCTGCTGCTTTATCTGGCGCCGATGCTGGCCGGCGATGCCGCCCATGGCCTGTTCAATCTCGCCGCGCTGACACGGCTGGAAGATGCCACCCGGCTCGACCTCCGCGACCTGCGCCAGCTCGGCCGCGACATCCGCATCCTCGCGCGCCTGGCAACCGATCTGCCGGCGAAGCGATAAGCGCATCGTGCTGCGGCGCGGCCTGCAGCCTCGGCTAGGTTTCAGGCACCGGATTCGCCGCCACAGACGGCACAGCCGGGGTCGCGACCGAAACCGATGCTGCGCCACTCCATCGCCAGGCCGTCGAGCAGCAGCAGGCGCCCCACCAGTGGCGTGCCGCAGCCGATGATCAGCTTGAGCGCCTCGGCGGCCTGGGTCGTGCCGATCAGGCCGACGATCGGCGCGAACACGCCCATCACCGCGCAGCGCACCTCCTCGATGTCCTCGCCTTCCGGGAACAGGCAGTGATAGCAGGCAGCCTCGGGCTGCCTCAGATCAAATACCGACACCTGGCCGTCGAAACGGATCGCGGCACCGGACACCAGTGGCTTGCGCAGCTTCACGCAGGCCCGGTTGACCGCATGACGGGTGGCGAAATTGTCGCAGCAGTCCAGCACCACGTCGGCCGCCGCCACCTGCGCCTCCAGCGCATCGCCTTCGAGCCGCGCCGCCAGCGGCACGACCTCGGCGAGCGGGTTGAGGCGCTGCAGGCTGATTCGCGCCGATTCGACCTTGGGCCGGCCGACCGTCTCGGCCGAATGCAGTATCTGGCGCTGCAGGTTGGTGAGGTTGACGGCGTCGTCATCGGCAATCACCAGGGAGCCGACGCCGGCGGCGGCGAGATACATCGCCGCCGGAGAGCCAAGTCCGCCGGCGCCAACGATGAGAACCTTCGCGGCGAGCAGCGCCTCCTGCCCCTCCACGCCGATTTCCGGCAACAGGATGTGGCGGCTGTAGCGCAGCAACTGATCGTCGTTCATGTGAAGAGAAATGTGTGGATTGGCAAGGCAAACAAAAAGGCCGGATACCTGCCATCGTGGGCAGATATCCGGCACATGCCGACCGCCTGCTCAAGGGCGCCCCTGAGCAGGCGGTCGGGACAGGGTATTTCAGGGTTTCGGTTCAGGCTTCTTGCCCTGAACGATCTGCAGGCCCTTGAGCAGGTTGATCGCCTGCTGCAGCTGGTGGTCGTCCTTGCCGGCAAGCTCGAAGCGCACCGGTTCGGCCTCGTCGTCGGCGCCGTCCTTCTGCCCGGCCTCCCTGGCCTTGAGCTCGGCCTCGGGATCCTTGTCGTTGCCCAGGTGGCCCTGCAGGTCGGCTTCGCGGACCCGGCGGTTCGAGCCATTGGCACTTTCCTCGACGACGATGTCGGGTTCGATGCCCTTGGCCTGGATCGAGCGTCCGCTCGGCGTGTAGTAGCGCGCCGTGGTCAGCTTGATCGCGGTGCTGTTGTCGAGCGGCAGGATGGTCTGCACCGAGCCCTTGCCGAAAGTCTGAGTCCCCATCACGACGGCACGCTTGTGATCCTGCAGCGCGCCAGCGACGATCTCGGACGCCGAGGCCGAGCCGGCATTGACCAGCACCACCATCGGCACATCCTTGATGCCCGCAGGCAGGCGGCCGAGGAAATCGTCGCGCGTGCCGCGCAGGTAGTCGTCCGGCATTGCGCGGTATTCGCGCTTGGCGTCCTCGGTGCGGCCGTCGGTGGACACCACCATCGCCCCCAGCGGCAGGAAGGCCGCGGACACGCCCACGGCGCCGTGCAGCAGGCCGCCCGGGTCGTTGCGCAAATCGAGCACCAGCCCGGCGAGCGGCTTTTCGGCACTCAGCTTGTTCAGGTGCTGGACCACCGAGGCCGCGGTGTTCTCCTGGAACTGGGCAACGCGCAGGTAGCCGTAACCGGGCTCGACGATCTTGGATTTGACGCTTTGCACCTTGATGACTTCACGCGTCAGCTTGAGCACGATCGGCCGCGCCTCGCCCTTGCGCATGATGGTCAGCTCGATGGTGGTGTTGGGCTTGCCGCGCATGCGCTTGACCGCGTCGTTCAGGCTCATGCCCTTCACCGGCGTGTCGTCGAGCTTGACGATAAGGTCGCCGGCCTGGACGCCGGCGCGGAAGGCCGGCGTGTCCTCGATCGGCGAAACGACCTTGACGAAGCCGTCTTCCATGCCGACCTCGATGCCCAGCCCGCCGAACTCGCCCTGCGTGCCGACCTGCAGCTCCTTGAAGGCCTCGGCGTCCAGGTAGGCAGAATGCGGATCGAGCCCCGACAGCATGCCGCTGATCGAATCGACGATCAGCTTCTTGTCCTCGACCGGCTCGACATAACCCTGCTTGATCGCATTGAAGACGTCGGCGTAGGCGCGCAACTCCTCGACCGGCAGCGGCACCTGGGTCGTGCGGTCGGCGTTGGCGGAAAAATTGAGACTGAGCGCCACGCCGGCGAACACGCCGGTCATGACGAGGCCGAGCTGTTTCAGCTTGCTGCGCATGAGAACTCCATCGGGGAAGCGGCTCCAGCCCTTCGCACCATTTGATCTAGTTGAGTCGCACCCACTGCATCGGGTCGAGCGGGCGGCCCTGATGGCGGAGTTCGAAGTATAAACCCGATTCTCCGCCCCCTCCGCTGGTGCCCACGCTGGCGATCGCGTCGCCGCCGGACACCGCATCGCCCACTTCCTTCAGCAAGGTGTCATTGTTGCCATAGACGGTGAGGTAGTCGCTGCCATGGTCGATGATGATCAGATTGCCATAGCCGCGCAACCAGTCCGAAAACACGATTTCGCCCTTTGCGACCGCCCTGACATCCGCACCGGTACCCGCCCGGATGAACACGCCTTTCCAGGTCGTGCCGCCTTCCGCCCTTGGAGCACCGAAGCGCCCGACGAGTTCGCCGCGCACCGGAAAGCGCAACTGGCCGCGAAGCTGGGCGAAGCGCACGCCGGTCGGCGTCGCCCCGGCAGTGCTGCGCGCCTCGCCGACGACCGGCTCGGCACGCTGCGCCGGCGGACGGGGAACCGCTGCCGACGGCGCGGCATTGCCGGCCGCCTTCGCCTGCGCCGCCGCGGCCGCACGCGCCTCCGCCGCGCGGCGCTCCGCCGCACGCTGCTCCGCCAGTTTCCTCGCCGCCTCGCGCGCGGCCGCCTCGCGGGCACGCCTGACCAGGGTGTCGATCACTTTCGCCAGCCGTTGCTCGTCCTCGCGCAAGGTCGCCACTTCGCGCTTCTGGCTCTGGAGCTGCTTCGAGATTTCGGCCAGCGCAGTCTTGCGCTGGAGCAGGCTGGCTTCGAGCTGCTTGCGCTGCTCATGCTGCCGGGCCTCGAGTTCGCTCACCCGGTCGCGCCGGCGTCCGATCTCCTGCGCACGCAGCTCGGTTTCGCGCAGATCGGCACGCATGCGCTCGATCAGGCCCAGGCGGGCGCGGCCGAGCTGTTCGAGATAATAGGCGTCACGCGCGATCTGGTTCGGGTCACGCGCAGACAACAGGGGAGCCACGCCGTCTGCCGCACCATGCACGTAGTGCCGGCGCAGCCACTCCGCCAGTTCGCCTCGACGGGCCTCGATGCCCGTCCCCGCTTCCTGCTGCGCACGTTCCAGTTCCGCCAGACGTGCATCGGCCTCGGCACGCTCACGCTGCAGCTGCAACACCCGCCGCTGCGCACGCGACACTTCGCGCTCCGACTCGGTCAGCGCCTTTGCCGCATCGGAACGGTTCGCTTCGGTCCGCGACATCTCCTGCTGCAGGTCGCGGATACGCTTCTTGAGATCATCGAGATCCGAGCGTTTGTCGGCAATGTCGCCAGTGGCCTGCGCGTAGGCGGCCTCCGGCGCCACTGCCGACGCCAGCACGAGGCCAAGGACGAAAGCAGCCAGATGGCCACGGCCAGCGATACGCATGAAGCTAGGATTCCGATTCAAGGAAATGAGCGGGGTTGCGGGAATGGGAGCCTGGGGAAGCCGACGGGCACGGACGAAGACCGGATCCGCTCCCGGCATGTTCCCTAGCGCGCAAGACGGAGACACCTTATTTTATACTAGCGCTTTGCCCTGCCGGCCCTACCGTGAACAAAGACGACATCTTCACGCTCATCGACAAGAACGAGCACATAGAAACTGCCGCTCGCGCACTCAAGGCAATCGCCCATCCGCTGCGCCTGAAGATTCTGTGCGTGCTCGGCGACGGCGAAGTCTGCGTGCAGGACATCGTCGATGCGGTGGGCACTTCGCAAAGCAACATCTCGCAGCATCTCGCCATCCTGCGCGACAAGGACGTGCTGCAGACGCGCAAGGACGCCAACCGCGTCTATTACCGCGTCGGCGATCCGCGTACATTGCAGCTCATCGCGCTGATGCGCGAAGTGTTCTGCGGCGTCGATGACGAGCAAGGCTGATTTCCTTTTCCCCTACCGGAGCACCGTTTTTCGTGGAATTCCTGCAACATAACTGGTATTGGGCGGCGCTGGCAGCCGCAAGCGGCAGCTGGCTGCTCGTCGACCTGGCACGCGGCCGAGGCAGCGGGGGCCAGCTTTCCCCGGTCGAGGCCACGATGCTGATCAACCGTGAAGACGCCGTCGTCATCGACGTGCGCGACCAGGGCGAATACGCCCAGGGCCACATTCCCAATGCCCGCCACATTCCCGCCGGCGACCTCGAGCGCCGCAGCGGCGAGCTGGACAAGTGGAAGAGCCATCCGCTGATCCTGTGCTGCGCCAGCGGCGCGCGTTCGACTGCTGCCGCCACGCAGTTGCGCAAGGCGGGCTTCGAGAAGGTCTACAACCTGCACGGCGGCATGATGGAATGGCAGAAAGCGGGCCAGCCGGTCAGCCGCAAGAGGAAATGAGCATGCCCGCCGCCATCCGCATGTATGCCACGGCGACCTGCCCCTACTGCATCCGCGCCGAACAGCTGCTGCGCAGCAAGGGCGTGACGGAGATCGACAAGATCCGCACCGATCTCGACCCCGCCCGGCGCGAGCAGATGATCACGGAAACCGGAAGGCGCACGGTTCCGCAGATCTTCATTGGCGGCTACCATGTCGGCGGCTGTGACGATCTGATGGCGCTCGACCGTGCCGGCAAGCTCGAACCGATGCTGCGCGGCGAATCCGCCTGAATCTTTCTTCCCCTGATTCTCTTTCCTGCAATCCAAACCTCACTCACCGGATACCCATTTCATGTCTGAAAACGCTCAACCCGTCTTCTCGATCGAAAAACTGTACGTCAAGGACCTGTCGGTCGAAGTGCCGGGTGCTCCGCAGATCTATCTCGAACGCGAGGCCCCGCAGGTCAACGTGCAGCTTCGTACCGAAGGCAAGAGCATCGACGAAGGCGTCTACGAGATCACGCTGACCGTCACCGTCTCCGCCACCATCGGCGAAGACCGTACGCTGTTCCTGGTCGAAGTGGCCCAGGCCGGCATCTTCCAGATCCGCAACGTGCCCGAAGCCGACCTCGAGGCCGTCATGATGATCGGCTGCCCCAACATCCTCTTCCCCTATGCCCGCGAGGCCGTGTCGGACGCCGTCACCCGCGCCGGCTTCCAGCCCGTGCTGCTGTCGCCGGTCAACTTCGAGGCCCTGTACCAATCGCAGCGCCAGCAGGCCGCCGCGCAGCAGGGCGAAACGCCGATCCAGTGATAAGGCTCGCCGCCATGACACACCTGCGCCGTTCCATCCAGCCCCGCTCGATCGCCATGCTTGCCGCACTCGCCAGCATGGCGGCGGGGCCGGCGCTGGCGCAGGCGATCGAATTCCGCTCCCTGACCGAACAGGCAATCCTGTACGACACGCCCTCGGAACAGGGCAAGCGTCTTCTTTTCCTGCGCTCGGGCACCCCGGTCGAAATCGTCGTCAGGGTCGACAAGTGGGTCAAGGTGCGGGAGCCCGGCGGCTCCCTGAGCTGGCTGGAGAGCCGTGTGCTCGCCAACCGCCGCACCGTGCTCGTGACTGCGGAACGCGCCGCCATCCGGCGTGAGGCCCGCGATGACGCGGCGCCCAGCTTCGAAGCCGTCCGCAACGTCGTGCTCGACCTGGTCGAACCGCCGTCGCTCGGCTGGGCGAGAGTGCGCCACCGCGACGGCGAGGAAGGCTACATCCGCATCAACGAGGTCTGGGGGCTGTGACCGCCGCATCCGTCAAGCAGCACAACAGCCGGCGCATCGCCGTCTTCGGCGCGGGCGCATGGGGCACTGCACTGGCACAGGCCTTCAGCGCCACGCACGAGGTGTGCCTGTGGGGACGTGATGCGGAACACCTGCGGACACTCGCCCTGACGCGCGAAAACCGCCGCTATCTGCCCGACATCCGCCTCAGCGACACGTTGCGCTTCGAAGCCGATTTCTCCCGTGCGGCACAAGGCGCCGATCTCCATCTGGTCGTCACACCGCTGGCCGGCTTGCGGGATACGGCTCGCGCCCTCCATCGCCTGCAGCCAGGCACGCCACTGCTGTGGGCCTGCAAAGGGCTCGAAGCCGGAACCGGACGGCTGCCGCATGAAATCGTCGCCGAAGAGCTCGGCGAGGGCACCACCAGCGGTGTTTTGACCGGCCCCAGCTTTGCCGCCGAAGTCGCGCGCGGCCTGCCGGCAGCGATCACCCTCGCCTCAGCCGACGAAGCCTTCGCTCACCACTGGGTCGCAACCCTGCACCAGCCTCGCCTGCGCATCTACGCCAACACCGACGTCATCGGCTGCGAGATCGGCGGCGCGGTCAAGAACGTCATGGCCATTGCCGCCGGCGTGTCTGACGGCATGGGCTTCGGCCTCAATGCCCGCGCGGCGCTGATCACCCGCGGCCTGGCCGAAATCTCCCGTCTTGCCATCGCCCTGGGCGGCAACGGCGAAACGCTGATGGGCCTGACCGGCATGGGCGACCTGATCCTGACCTGCACCGGCAATCTCTCGCGCAACCGCCGCGTCGGCCTGGAACTCGCCAAGGGCAGCACGCTGGCCGGCATCCTGCGCGACCTCGGCCATGTCGCCGAAGGCGTATCCACCGCGCGCGAAGTCGTCGGCCTGGCCCGGCGCCATGGCGTCGAGATGCCGATCTGCGAAGCTGTCGATGCCTTGCTGCATCACGGCCTCGATGCACGTGGCGCGGTCGAGAAACTGCTGGCGCGCGACCCCCGCCACGAGTAATCCCCGCTCAGGCCTCCGCCTGAGCCGCGCCGGCGAATCCCTGCTGGCGCCAACCCTCATACACCACCACCGCCACTGCATTCGACAGGTTGATGCTGCGGTTGGTCGGCCGCATCGGAATGCGGATCCTCGCCTCGGGCTCGAAACCCGCCAGCATTTCCGCCGGCAGGCCACGGCTCTCCGGCCCGAACACGAACACGTCGCCTTCGCGGTAAGCCACATCGTCGTGCCGCCGCACGCCGCGGGTCGACAGCGCGAAGAAGCGCCGCCCCTCCAGCGCCGCACGGCACTGCGCCCAGTCCGGATGCACCGTGACGCAGGTCAGGTCGTGATAATCCAGCCCCGCGCGGGCCAGTTGCTTGTCGGACAGATCGAAACCCAGCGGTTCGATCAGATGGAGGCGGCTGCCAGAATTGGCGGCAAGCCGGATGATGTTGCCGGTGTTGGGCGGAATCTCCGGCTGGTAAAGGACGATCTCGAACATCGGGACGGAAATGGCGGTCAGCGCCTTGTGCGCAAAGCCGGCACTGTAGCTCAGGCCGGTGCCGGCGTGCGGGCAACGACCAGATTCGTGACCCGCGCCGCGCCCTGCGCCTTCAGGCAGCGTGCCAGTTCGTCCAGCGTCGCTCCCGTGGTCATCACGTCATCGATCACCAGTACATGCAGGCCATCCAGTACGCGATCGCAGCAGAAGGCGCCAGCGGGGCTCAACAAACGCTCGTCGCGGCCCAGCAAAGCCTGCGGTGGCGTGTCGCGCAGCTTGCGGACGCAAGCCAGTTCCATTGGCAGCGCCTGCCCGCGCGCCAGCGGACGCGCAAGCTCCACCGCCTGGTTGAAACCGCGCTCGGCCAGCCTGCGCGGATGCAAGGGCATCGGCAGGATGAAGTCGGCATCTGCCGCAGGTCGTTCGCCGAGCACACTCAGTTCGGCAGCCAGGAAAGTGGCCACGCTCAACTGGTGCCGATACTTCAGTGCAAGGACCAGCACATCGACCGGGAAGACGTAGTCGAACAAGGCCAGCGTCGCATCATAGGCGGGAGGCATGCGCAGGCATCGCCCGCAAGGTCCGCCATCCAGCCCGGGCAGGGCGCAAACCGGACATGCGCTGGGAGGCCGCCTCGGCAAGTCGGCCAGGCAGGCCGTGCACACGCCGCACGCCCCTGCCGCCTCGCCGCAGACGAGGCAGTCCTGCGGCATCAGTACATCCAGCACGCTGGCCAGCAGGCGGCGCAGGTCGAAGGCTCGGTTTGACAAGATTTTGACCAATGGCAGAACATTCGGGGTTCGCCATTACAGCCCCCGGCGCCGGAAATGACAATGACTTCGATCAACGCCGACCGTCCAGTGAATCGGTACGACACGGCCACAGTTCGCGACGGCAAGGCCCCGATCCCCGTCCACCGCCGGAGCGCCCGATGAGCGAAACGGCCAACCGCGACGAGGATTTCGCCCTCGACCACGGCCTGCTGCGCCGCCGCTTCGCCCGCGCCGCGGCGACGGCCGACGGCGCCGACGTCCTTGCCCGCGAAATCGCCCGCCGGATGGACGAGCGCCTGGACTACATCCGTATCGAACCGAAGCGCGTGCTCGATCTCGGCTGCGGCACCGGCGCCGACCTGCCCCGCCTGGCGCAGCGCTTTCCGCAGGCCTGTGTGCTGGCGGCCGATTTCGCCATGCCGATGCTGTCCCGTGCCGGTCAGCGCCTGCGCGGCGATGCCCCCGCTCCCGGCCTGCTGCGCCGCCTGCTCGGCGCCAAGGCCGCACCGTTGCCCCACATCCTCGCCGACGCCAGGCAGCTGCCCTTCGCCCGCGGCAGCCTCGGCCTGGTGTGGTCCAACCTGATGCTGCCGGCGCTGGACGATCCGCTGCCGGCACTGCAGGAGATTCATCGCACGCTGGAAGTCGGCGGCTTGCTGATGTTTTCCACCCTCGGGCCGGATTCGCTGCGCGAACTGCGCGATGCCCTGCCCCGCACGGCCGGTGAACGTGTGCACCGCTTCATCGACATGCACGACCTGGGCGACGCCCTGGTCAAGGCCGGCTTCGCCGATCCGGTGATGGACATGGAAATGCTGACGCTGACCTATACCGAGCTCGACGGGCTGTTGTCCGATCTGCGTGCCACCGGTGCCGCCAACGCTGCCGTCGGCCGCCCGCGCGGCCTGTCCGGCCGTACCGGCTGGGTACAGGCACGTGCTGCATACGAAGCACTGCGCCGGGACGGACGGCTGCCCGCCAGCTTCGAAATCATCCAGGGCCACGCCTGGAAAGCCGCACCAAAGACCACCGAGGACGGCCGCAGCATCGTCCGCTTCCAGCCCCGTCCCATGCCGCGCTGAGTCGCCTCCACCATGCCCAACCGCACCGTCTGGCTGTTCGATCTCGACAACACGCTGCACAACGCCAGCCCGCACATCTTTCCGCACATCAACCGCAGCATGACGGCTTACCTGGAACGGCATCTGTCGCTGTCCCACGACGAAGCCAATGCGCTGCGGATGAACTACTGGCGCCGCTACGGCGCCACCCTGCTCGGCCTGATGCGCCACCACGGCACCGACCCGGCGCACTTCCTGGTCGAAACGCATCGCTTCGACCGCCTGCACGAGATGATGGTGTTCGACCGTGCGCTGCGCGGCATGCTGCGCAGGCTGCCCGGCCGCCGCTTCGTGTTCTCGAACGCGCCCCGCCATTACGCCCTGGCCGTACTGGACCTGATGGGCATCCACGACCTGTTCGAGGACGTGATCGCCATCGAGGACCTGGACTACCATCCCAAGCCCGGCATCCGCGGCTACCGCAAGCTGCTTTCCTCACGGCGCCTGGACCCGAACCGCTGCGTGATGCTGGAAGACTCGGCGATCAACCTGCGAACTGCAAAACGGCTGGGCATGCGCACCGTGCTGGTGAGCCGCAGCCTGCGCACGCCCGCCTATGTGGACATGAAACTGGCGTCGATCCTCGATCTTCGCCGCCGGTTCGGCCGCCTGCTGGCAGGCCATTAGCCATGGATGGCGGCTCCTTCGCCAGGCCATCCCAATACAGCCCAGCTGCCCCTGCCAGGCTAGGCACCTGCCTCCAGCCCGCACCGCATGAACTGCGCGCCAGCGCCATAACCCGTCGGCAAAGCCAGCGGGACTGCAGTGAAGCCGAGCCCCCGCCAGTAAGCCGCCGCATCGGCCAGAGCCACCAGCGTCAGCGCGCCAAGCCCAGCCTGCTCCGACCAGCAGCGCACCTTGCCGAACAGCCCCCGCCCCACACCAAGGCCACGCGCGCGCGGCGACACCGCGAGGTCGTGCAGGAAGCCATGATCCGCCTGCGCCGGAAGGTCCTCGATCCGCTCATGCAGCGGCGGCGCATCAGCAGCCCACGGATGGGCAAAGACATAACCGAGCGCTTCGCCGCCGGATTCGGCCAGCCAGCAGGCGCCGGGGGCCAGACCGAGCTTGCGCCCGAGCACTTCGGCGGATTCCTGGTAAGCATCGCCGTAGGCTTCACGCTGGATGCGGAGCACTGCGCCGAGATCATCCACGCGCATCGTCCGCAACACGACGGCAGCGGACGCCTGCGTGCCCTGCAAGATCATGCGCCGGCCTTCAGCCAGCGTGCAGCTTCGAGCGCGTAGTAGGTCAGGATGCCATCGGCGCCGGCACGCTTGAAGGCCAGCAGGGCTTCCAGCGCGCAGGCCCGGTCATCCAGCCAGCCGTTGGCCGCAGCAGCCTTCAGCATCGCGTATTCGCCGCTGACTTGGTACACATAGGTCGGCACCCCGAGCTCGTGTTTGACCCGATGCACGATGTCGAGATAGGGCATGCCGGGCTTGACCATGAACATGTCCGCCCCTTCGGCGATGTCGAGCGCCACTTCGCGCAAGGCCTCGTCGCTGTTCGCCGGGTCCATCTGGTAGGAATACTTGTTGCCCTTGCCCAGATTGCCCGCCGAGCCGACCGCGCTGCGGAAGGGGCCGTAGAAGCTGCTGGCGTACTTGGCGCTGTAGGCGAGGATGCGGGTGTGGATGAAGCCGGCATCCTCGAGCGCAGCTCGGATGGTGCCGATGCGACCGTCCATCATGTCGCTGGGCGACACCACGTCGGCGCCCGCCGCGGCATGCGACAGCGACTGCCTGACCAGCGCCTCGACGGTTTCGTCGTTCGACGATGTAGCCGGTATCGTCGATCAGGCCGTCCTGGCCATGGGTGGTGTAGGGGTCGAGGGCGACGTCGGTGATGACACCCAGTTCGGGGAAGCGTGCCTTCAAGGCACGGATCGCGCGCTGGACGATGCCGTTTTCGTCCCATGCGGCAGCGCCATCCGCCGTCTTCGCCGCCGGATCGGGAACACCGAACAGATCGACCGCCGGCACGCCGAGTTCCAGCGCCTGCTCGGCCACTTTCAGCAGTTCGTCGATCGACAGCCGCTCCACGCCGGGCATCGCCGCCACGGCCTCGCGGCCGGGCTTGTCGTGCACGAACACCGGATAGATCAGGTCATTGGCCGTCAGCACGTTCTCGCGCATCAGGCGGCGGGAAAAATCGTCGCGGCGCATGCGGCGCATGCGGGTGAAGGGGAAAGCTCCGGTCGGTCGCATCTCTGGATCTCGCTTGTCGGTTTCGAAACGGCCCGCGCCGACGCGCCTGCGCACGCCGGAAACACATCAAGTAACGCATTGGCAGCGGAACTTTCGGGCGAAGTGCTCTATCTTACCAAGCAGACGGCAACGCGCTCCTGCGCCGCTGTCTCCCGCTTCACCTCCCTGAGCGGGCGCTTCGCACCAGCGAGGCAGTCTTCACCCCCGGCTACTCCCCTGGTCGGGGGTTTTTATTTGCCTGTCTCCTGCGCGCCCTCGCCACCCTGGGCCGCGGGCCGCACTGCCGGCCCGGCATCCGCCTGAACCAGGCCGAGCCAGCCGCCGATGACGCGCTCGGCCTCCTCGGCGCCGGCCTTCTTCAGGCTGGAGAAAAGCTGGACCGTCACCTGCGGCCCCAGCGGCGCGAGCTGGCGGCGCACGTCCTGCAGCACCGCACTGGCCGCGCCGCGCGACAGCTTGTCGCTCTTGGTCAGCAACACGTGCATCGGCCGTCCCGACGGCGCGAACCAGTCGATCATCTGGCGGTCGAGCGGCGTCAAGGGGTGGCGCGAATCCATGATCAGCACCAGGCCGATCAGGCTTTCCCGCTCACGCAGGTAATGCTCGATCAGGCCCTGCCATTCACGCCTGACCTTCTCGGGGACCGCAGCATAGCCATAGCCCGGGAGGTCAACCAGCAGCGCACCGCTGTTGAGACGGAAGAAGTTGATCAGCTGGGTTCGGCCTGGCGTCTTGGACACGAAGGCCAGACGGACATGTCCGGCCAGCGTGTTGATCGCGCTCGACTTGCCCGCATTGGAGCGCCCCGCGAAGGCGATCTCGGCTCCGGAAGGCGGTGGCAGGCCGGACGGCTTGGCGATCGATATCTCGAATTGTGCGTTGCGGAAGATGGGCATGGAGGAAAGCAGAAGAAAGACCGGGCGGATGCGCCACAAAGCCCACAACGCATCGCGCAAGGTGGGTTTCCTGTTATAGAATACCGTGTTTGAAACAATCACTCACGGCTTTCCGAGGACATCATGACCAAGCGTTCCCTGCTGCTCTCGTCCCTGTTGCTTGTCGCTGGCGGCCTGCAGGCCCAGGAACAGGCCCCGGACCTCGCCAAGGCAAAACAGACTGTCGAAACGCTCTGCGCCGCCTGTCACAGCACGGATGGCAACAGCCAGTTGTCGGCCAACCCGAAGATCGCGGGGCAGCATGAGGATTACCTCTACAAGCAGCTGCGCGAGTTCAAGGGCTGGAACGGCGAGCCCCCGGCACGCGAGAACGCGGTCATGACGGCGATGGTCGCTGATCTCGAAGAAGCAGACATGCGCGCGCTCGCCAGGTATTTCTCCTCCTTCGAGCAGCAGCCCGAGCCGGCGAAGAATCTCGGCACCATCGAGCTCGGCCAGAGCATCTGGCGCAGCGGCATCGCCTCCAAGGGCGTTCCCGCCTGTGCCGCCTGTCACGGTCCCGCCGGTACCGGCCTGCCGGCGCAGTACCCCCGCATCGCCGGCCAGTTCGCCGATTACACTGAGGCCCAGCTCAAGTCCTTCCGCGACGGCGGCCGCGAGAACGACCCGAACCGCATGATGCGCATGATCGCGCTGAAGATGACCGACGCCGAAATGAAGGCCGTTTCGGACTTCGCCGCCGGCCTGCGCTGAACACTGCCGGCCATCGACCCGGAAAGGGGTGGAGCGATCCACCCCTTTTTTTCATGCGCTTCCCCTTGTGTGAAAATGGCAGCCGTGCCGGCCAGCCCCGGCAGCTTCCAGTTTCCTTGGCACGCAGCAGATGACCCATCCATCCCCCAGCAGCACGGTACAGGCCGCCTTGAAGGTCGCCGAGGCGCACCGGCTGATCCTCGACAGCCTCTCTCCGATCACCGGCAGCGAGCACGTCGAGGTGCATGCCGCCCTCGGGCGGGTACTGGCGCAGGACGTGATCGCCCCACTCGACGTGCCGATGCACGACAACTCGGCGATGGACGGCTACGCGGTGCGTGCCTCGGACCTGGCCGCCGACGCCGAAACCGCGCTGGCGGTGATCGGCAACGCTTTCGCGGGGCGCCCCTTTGCCGGCCGGCCCGGCCCAGGCGAGGCGGTACGGATCATGACTGGCGCGGTCATCCCGGACGGCGCCGACACGGTCGTCATGCAGGAAGCCGTCCGCCGCGAGGGCGACACCGTCTTCATCCCCGCCGGCCAGCAGCAAGGCCGCAACCTGCGGCGTGCCGGCGAGGATCTCGCTGCCGGCAGCGTCGCCCTGCCCGCCGGCAAACGCTGCGGCCCTGCCGAACTGGGGCTGATCGCCTCACTCGGCATCGGCGAGGTCGTGGTGCGCCGCCGCCTGCGTGTCGCCTTCTTTTCGACCGGCGACGAGCTCACCCCGATCGGCCAGCCGCTGGCACCGGGTGCGATCCACGACAGCAACCGCTACACCCTGTCCGGCGCGCTGTCGCGGCTGGGCTGCGAACTGCTCGACATGGGCATCGTGCCCGATCGGCCGGCCGCACTCGAGGCCGCGTTCGCCGAAGCGGCCGAGGCCGCCGATGTGGTCATCACCAGCGGCGGCGTCTCGGTCGGCGATGCCGACTTCGTCCGCGAACTGATGTCGCGCATGGGCGAGGTTTCGTTCTGGAAGCTGGCGATCAAGCCCGGGCGGCCGCTGGCTTTCGGCCGCATCGGCAACGCCGTGCTGTTCGGCCTGCCCGGCAACCCGGTGGCAACGCTGGTGAGCTTCTACCAGTTCGTGCAGGACGCGCTACTGGCCATGATGGGCGTGACCCCGCTGCCGCCGGCCGGGCGTTTCGCCGCCCGCGCAGCCTTCGCCCTGCGCAAGCCGGCGGATCGCGTCGAATATCTGCGCGGACGCATGCTGCGGGACGGTACCGGGCTTGGCGTCACCCTTGCCGGCACACAGGGTTCGGGCGTACTGCGCTCGATGTCCGAAGCCGACTGCTTCATCGTGCTGCCGGAAGACTGCACTTCGGTGCAGGCCGGCGACACCGTCTTCATCCAACCTTTCCATGGCCTGGTCTGAGGACCAGGGAACAGACATGACCCAGGACGAACTCAAGAAAGCCGCTGCCCTCTCCGCCCTCGACTACATCGAGGGCGGCAGCATCGTCGGCGTCGGCACCGGCTCGACGGTGAACCACTTCATCGACGGCCTCGCCGGCATGCGCGAACGCATCCGCGGCGCGGTCTCCAGTTCCGAAGCCAGCTCGAAGCGGCTCGCCGCGCACGGCATCCAGGTGTTCGATCTCAACGACATCGACAGCATTCCGGTCTATGTCGACGGCGCCGACGAGATCGACGGCAGCTTCGCCATGATCAAGGGCGGCGGTGGCGCGCTGACGCGCGAGAAGATCGTCGCCGCGGTCGCGCAGCGCTTCATCTGCATCTGCGACGCAAGCAAGCGCGTGCAGACGCTCGGCCGCTTTCCGCTGCCGGTCGAGGTCATCCCGATGGCGCGCAGCCACGTCGCCCGCGAACTCGCCCGCCTGGGCGGCGAGCCGCGCCTGCGCGAAGGCTTCGTCACCGACAACGGCAACCTGATCCTCGACGTGCATGGCCTGGCGATCGACGATCCGGTCGGCACCGAGCAAGGCATCAACCAGATCGTCGGCGTGGTCACCAACGGCCTGTTCGCCGCCCGCGGCGCCGATCTGCTGCTGCTGGCCGGTGCCGCCGGCGTGGAACGCCTGCAGCGCAGTTGAACCGATCGTTCTCCGCCGTGTGACATGCAACAAAACCTTAACCTTGCGGTGCTAGCCTGCATGCCTCCATCGACAGGACCACGGCGAAGATGACGGAACACACATACAAGCAGTTCAGGACCGAACTGGAAGAAATCCGCAGCGGCGTGCTGCGCATGGGCGGGCTGGTCGAAGCACAGGTCGCTGACGCACTCGAAGGCCTGCGCACCGGCAACCTCTCCCTTCTCGAGAAGGTCATCGAAGGTGACCAGCGCATCAACCTGATGCAGAAACAGCTCGACGACGAATGCAACCACATCGTCGCCCTGCGTCAGCCAACCGCGGCGGACATGCGCCTAGTGATGACGGTGCTCCGCTCGGTGGCCGATCTCGAGCGCATCGGCGACGAAGCCAAGAAGATCGCCAAGTCGGCCAAGCGCCTGCACTCGGCCGAACTGAGCTTCGCCCCCCGCGTCGACCTGTCGCCATCCGCCCAGGCCGCATCGGGGATGCTGCATTCGGCGCTCGACGCCTTTGCCCGTGCCGATGCCTCCGTCGCACCGCGCATCGAACGCGAGGACGCCGAGGTCGATGCCAGCTTCAAGGCGATCATGCGCCAGCTGATCACCTACATGATGGAAGACCCGCGCACGATCACCAGCAGCCTCGAACTGCTCTTCAACGCCAAGGCGATCGAGCGCATCGGCGACCATGCGATGAACATCGCGGAGTACGTGGTCTTCCTGGCCCAGGGCGAGGACGTGCGCTACAGCAAGTCCGAGGAAGCCTTGCGCGGTCACGGAAACTGACCGCCGAACGGCAGATCCACAAAAAAAAGGATGGCCTGGCCATCCTTTTTTTGTGCGTGCGGCTTCAGTGAAACCGGCGCGGTCCGCTCACTGCGCGGGCGGCACGTAGCCGCTCACCTGGTCCGCACCGCCTTCGAAGAAGTGCTTTTCCATCTGCTCGGCCAGGTACTTGCGCGCGCGGGCATCCATCAGGTTCAGGCGGTTCTCGTTGATCAGCATGGTCTGGTACTTGACCCATTGCTGCCACGCTTCCTTCGACACGTTGTCGAAGATGCGCTTGCCCAGCGCGCCCGGCACCGGCGGCAGATCCAGCCCTTCCGCCTCACGGCCGAGTTTCACGCAATTCACCATGCGAGCCATGTTCAATCCTCTCTGCTAACGGGTTCATCGGAGCTCGAAGCCGGCATTCTAGCGGATTCGCCCCCGCCTCTTGCCGACAGGCTCCAACGATTGCGCCCTTCCGCCTTCGAGCGGTACATCGCCTCGTCGGCGGCGGCCATCAGGCTTTCAGCGTCACCGCCATGTTCGGGAAACAGGGCGATGCCGATACTCGCCGTGACACCGGCCTTGTGCCCGTCGAACTCGAACACCAGGCCACCGATCGATTCGCACAGGCGATTGGCCAGTTCGGCCAGCGCGGACGCCCTGGCGTCGGGAACCAGGATGGAAAACTCGTCGCCGCCGACACGGAAGAACATTTCATTGCGGCGCACCACGCTGCCGACCCGCTCCACGAGCGTCACCAGCACTTCGTCGCCCGCCTGATGGCCGAAGGCATCGTTGATCGGCTTGAAGCCGTCCAGATCGATGCCGAGCAAGCCGACCGAAGTGCCGCGCCGCGCCGCATCGGCCAGCATCCGCTCGAGTTCCTCATGGAAGCGGCGCCGGTTGAAGATGTTGGTCAGCGGATCGCGTTCCGCCATCGAGATCAACTGCGCCGAAATGCGCCGGGCCTCGGTCACGTCCTCGTAGATCCAGACCCGCCCGATGCGCTGGTCCTTGCCGGCCCCCGCCACCACGGCCGAACGGTCCGTGATCACGCGGCCATCGGCGAAACGGAATTCATGTTCGTCACTGATCGGTTTCCTGGTTTCCAGCACCTCGGTGACATGGACGAAATAGGCCTGGGCATCTTCCAGCAAGGGCGCAGCCTTGCTCTGCAGCACGCTCTCGCGCATGCCGATCAGGTGCGTATCCTCCGGATATCCCCAGATCTCGAGCATCGCCCGGTTGTAGTACAGCACCCGCCGTTCCTGGTCCATGAACAGGATGCCCAGCCGGATCAGGTTGAGCAGCGCGGCGAGGCGCTGGCGCTCGTCGTTGCTCCTCAGCAGGTAGTGCTCGCGCAGCGCCTGGGCGCGGCGGAGTTCGGTGACCGTCTCGAGCAGCTTGTACTCGGTTTCCTTGCGCGTCTGGATATCCTCGGCCGACAGGCGCAGGGCGGCCAGCCCGGGCTCGGCATCCGGCACCGCCCGCCAGTGGGAGGCAACCCAAGCCGCTTCGCCGTCCCGCCGCCTGAGCCGCAGCTCGAAATCCTGCGCCACTCCATCCACCACCATCTGCGTCAGCATGCGGCGGCAATAGCTGCGGTCCGACTCGTGCACGAGCAGATCCAGCGCATCCTCCGCCTCCATGCACTCCTGCGGCTCCAGCCCGGTGACGCGCTCGATCGAGGGGCTGATCCACAGCAGACGCAAATCGCGATCGAACACCGCTTCGATGCCGTGTACGCCCTCCGCCACCTGCCGCAGAAGCGCCAGTTCGGCATCGGCCTGTCGCCGCATCGTACGTCTGGGCCAGAGGATCATAGGGGTTTCACAAACACCTTGGAGCGCCGCTGCAGGTTGTACAGCTCACGCTTCTTGCGCGGCAGGGCTTCGGGGCCGATCTCGCTGAAACCCCGTTCGCGGAACCAGTGCGCAGTACGCGTCGTCAGCACGAACAAGCGCTCCAGCCGCTGCACGCGGGCCCGGCGCTCGATGCGCTTCAGCAACTGGTCGCCCAGGCCGGCGCGGCGATATTCCGGCGTCACCGCGAGGCAGGCGAGTTCGGCGGCATTGTCCTCCGAGAACGGATACAGCGCGGCGCAACCGACCAGCACGCCATCATGCTCGACCACGGTGAAACGCTCGATTTCCTGTTCGAGCAGTTCGCGGCCTCGCCGCACCAGCGTGCCATCGGACTCCATCGGCGTGATCAGCGAGACGAGCGCGGCGACGTCATCGACCGTCGCCTCGCGCAGGCGGAACAAAGGGTCGCGCGACACCACGGTGCCGACGCCGGCATGGGTGAAGAACTCCAGCAGCAACCCGCCGTCCTTGTCGTGGTCGATCAGGTGGCAGCGCGCCACGCCGCGGCGCACCGCACGGATCGCACATGGCAGGAACAGCCCCAGATCCTCGGTCAGGCCTTCTCCGCTCGCGAGCCTGGCCTGCGCCTCGTCCGCCGTCACCGACTCGACCAGCCCGCCCTCGCCATCCAGCAGCCCAGGCGCATCGCACAGATAGATGAGCTTTTCGGCCTTCACCGCCACCGCCACCGCTTCGGCCACCTCCTCCATCGCCAGATTGAAGATTTCGCCTGCGGGCGAGACACCGAGCGGCGTGATCAGGACCACGTTGTGCTGGTCGAGATCGGCGTTGATCTCGTCGGCGACGATCTTGCGCACCGCGCCGGTATATTGGTAATCGACGCCATCGACGACGCCGACGGGACGTGCGGTGATGAAGTTGCCGCCGGTCACGCGCATGTAGCTGCCCGCCATCGGCGTATTGGGCAGGCCCTGCGACAGCAGCGCCTCGACTTCGAAGCGGGTCACCGCCATCGCCGCCTTCACGCACTCCAGCGCCTCGGCATCGGTCACCCGCAGGCCGTGGTGGAAGCGTGGTTCCAGGCCGCGGCGGGCCAGTTCGACATCGATCTGCGGCCGCGCCCCATGTACCAGCACCAGGCGGATGCCGAGCGCGGCGAGCAGGTTGCAGTCGTAGGCCAGGCGCTGCGCGCGGTCGCCCGCCGCCACCTCGCCGCCGAAGCCGACGACGAAAGTCTTGCCGCGAAAGGCGTGGATGTAAGGTGCAGCGCCACGCACCCAGGCGACGAACTGAGACGTGGGGTCGTCGGGCACCGGTACGTCGGGGGTCGATTCAGCGTTCACGCAGTCACCGCGGCAGGTGCCGGACCAGCGGCATGTCGAAGCAAAGCCACCGGGCCGACGGAATTTCGGATGGCGGGATTCTAGCGGATGCGTGCGCGCGGCGACATCGCCACGCACAAGTCAGGCCAGTTCCGCTTCGATGCGTTCACAAATCGTGCGCAAAACCTTGATCCGGGCAAAATATTTGTTCTCTGCCTCGACCAGTGTCCAGGGCGCACGCTCGGTACTGGTGCGATCGACCATGTCGCACACGGCGCGGACGTAATCGTCCCACTTCTCGCGATTGCGCCAGTCTTCCGCCGTGATCTTGAAGCGCTTGTGCGGCTCCGCCTCACGCGCCTGGAAGCGCGCCAGCTGTTCATCCTTGCCGATCGCCAGCCAGAACTTGATCACGATGATGCCTACGTCGGCGAGCTGATCCTCGAAATCGCCGATCTCGCCATAAGCCCGCATCCAGTCGGCCTCCGAACAGAAACCCTCGATCCGCTCGACCAGCACCCGGCCGTACCATGAACGGTCGAACACCACGGTCTTGCCGCGCGCCGGCAGATGGCGCCAGAAGCGCCACAGATAGGGCTGGGCACGCTCCTCCTCGGTCGGCGCGGCAACCGGCACCACGCTGTACTGGCGGATGTCCAGCGCCGCGGTGACCCGTCGAATCGCACCGCCCTTGCCGGCAGCGTCCCCACCCTCGAACACGAGCACCAGCGAATGCCTGCTGCGGAACTTCCCGTCGCGGGTCAGCAGTGCCAGCCGGCCCTGGAGCCCTTCCAGCGCCTCGCCGTATTCCTTCTTGCCCATCGACTGGCGCAGTATCAGGCTGTCGAGCACATTGCGCCGGTCGATGACCGGCGGCAGCGCTGGCGCCAGTTGGCGAGGCACGTGCCTGCGACGCGCAGCCTCGAGCCGCTTCTCAAGCGCCGCCAGCAAGCTGCGGCCGACGAACAGTGCCCGGAAGCGCGGATCGCTGCCATCGACGATCATCCATGGGGCGTTGCCGGTGCTGGTCTGGCGCAGCGCACGTGCGGCGACGTCGCGGTAGCGCGGGTACTGCCGGTAGAACTGCCAGTCGCGCTCGGTGACGCGCCAACGCGTGCGCGGATCCTTCGCCAGTTCGCGCAGGCGCTTCTTCTGGCCGCTCTTCGACAGGTGGAACCAGAACTTGACCAGCAACACGCCTTCCTGGGCCAGCATGTCCTCGAAGCGGCGGATCTCGCCGAGGCGCTGTTCAAAATCGGCCTTGCTGCCGATGCGCTCGACCCGGTCGCGGATCGGCTGCGAATACCAGTTGTTGAACATCACGCCGATCTTGCCGCGCGGCGGCAAGGCACGCCAGAAGCGCCACATGAACGGACGCTCGCTTTCCTCGGCAGTCGGCTGGTCGAAGGCCCAGCCTTCGATGTGGCGCGAATCCATCCACTCGTCGAGCAGGTTCATGGTTTCGCCCTTGCCTGCGCCATCGATGCCGTTGATCAGCACGACGACGGCAAACTGCTTCAATTCGAGGATCTCGTACTGGGCATCGAGCAGCGCCATGCGCAGCGGCGGCACGGCAGCGTCGTACTCTTCCTTGTCGGTCCTGTGGCCAAGTTCCGCAGATTCGAACATCCCTTCCTCCCGTCGCCCTTGTCCCCGCAGGACCGGACCGTCTGGTCAGAAATCGCCCCAGCGCGCCTGCAGCACCGCCAGCGCGGCCAGTCCCGCGGTCTCGGTCCGCAGTACCCGCGGACCGAGCGTCACCCGGCGCACGCCTGCGGCATCGCAGGCGGCAAGCTCGCCTTCAGTCCAGCCGCCTTCGGGGCCGATCATCACATGCAGTTCGCCTGCTGGCTGCTCGCCGGATGGGAAGCCTTCCCCACCGCCTGGCGCCAGCACCCATACCTCCCGTCCGCGCGCGGCGCCGAGCCAGTACGCCAGCGGCAGGATCGGCGCCACGTCCGGAATGCGGTTGCGCCCGCTCTGTTCGCAGGCGGACACCGCCACCTGCTGCCAATGCGCACGCCGCTTGTCCGCGCGCTCGCCCGCCAGCCGCAGCACCGAACGCTCGGCCTGCACCGGCTGGATCGCCGCCACGCCCAGTTCCACGGCCTTCTGTACCACCCAGTCCATCTTGTCGCCCGCCGCAAGCGCCTGCACCAGCACCACGCGCAAGGGAGACTCGCGATCAAAAAGGCGCCGCTCGCCAAGCATGGCAAAGCCGGCCTTGCCGCGCACCACCAGGCGCGCCTCGACTTCGCCGCCGCTGCCGTCGAACAAGACCAGCGGCTCGCCGTCGCGCAGGCGCAGCACACGCAGCGCATGATGGGCGAGATCGTCGGGCAGCGCGACTTCGCCGCCATCGGGCAGAGGCCCTGGAAAATGGAAACGTGAAATCATCGTAAGATTATAGACTTCGCATCAAGCAGCCGACCGGCCAGGAGCCCGCATGCCCACCGCAGCCCAACGCCTCGCCCGTGCCCGAGCCCTCGAATCGATGGTGCGCGACATCGCGCGCGACGAAATCCTGCCCCGCTACCTGAAGTCGGCGCGCAACCGCAAGCCGGACGGCTCGCTGTTTACCGAGGCCGATCTGGCCTCGCAGCGCTGCTTCAGCGAAGCCCTGCCGAAACTCCTCGCCGGCGCAGTGCTCGGCGAGGAAATGACCGCCACCGAGCAGGCCCACCTGTGGAACGAAGGCGGCCGTGGCCTGTGGTGCATCGATCCGATCGACGGCACGACCAACTTCGCCAACGGCATTCCGCTGTTCGCCGTGTCGATCGCCTACCTGATCGACCACGAGCCGGTGCTGGGCGTGGTCTACAACCCGATCACCGACGAATCCTTCTATGCCGCACGCGGCGCCGGCGCCTACCTCAACGGCACCGAACTGCCGCTGCGCGAAGGTGCGTCCCAACTGCGCGACGCGGTGGCCGGCGTCGATTTCAAGCGCATCAGCCACCACCTGGGCGATGAGCTGGCGGTGCGCCCCCCCTACTACTCGCAGCGCAACTTCGGCTCCAGCGCGCTGGAATGGTGTTTCGTCGCCGCAGGCAGGCTGGATGTCTACCTGCACGGCGGCCAGATGCTGTGGGATTACGCCGCCGGCCGGCTGATCCTGGCCGAAGCGGGCGGCGTGGCCGAAGCGCTGGACGGCGGCTCGCTGATGGCCGGCCCGGCGCTGAAGCGCGGCGTGATCGCCGCGGTCAATCCCAGCCTGTTCACCGAATGGTCTGCATGGGTCAAGGCGCGGTCCTGAGCACCCGGGCCGCGGACCGCCCGGACGCCTGCCGGCCTGTTCCATTTTGCTGCACCGCAATATACTGAAGCACGTGCACCGCACGGTGCGGCGTGGAGAGCATCCAACATGTCCATGAAACACCCGATCATCGCCGTCACCGGCTCATCCGGCGCCGGCACGACGACGGTCAAGCATACCTTCGAAGCCATCTTCCACCGCGAGCACGTCAATGCCGCGATCGTCGAGGGCGACAGCTTCCACCGCTTCACGCGTGCGGAGATGAAGGAGCAGATCGAAGAGGCCGAACGCGCCGGACAGCGCGGCATCAGCCATTTCGGCCCGGAAGCCAACCTGTTCTCCGATCTGGAAAGCCTGTTCCGCGCCTACGGCGAGGCCGCCACCGGCCGGCGCCGGCACTACATCCACAACGAGGCGCAGTCCATGCGCTGGAACCTGCCGATGGGAACCTTCACCGAATGGGAAGACCTGCCGGTCGGCACCGACTGCCTGTTCTACGAAGGCCTGCACGGCGCGGTCGTCACCGACGACGTCGACGTCTCGCGCCACGTCGACCTGCTGATCGGCGTGGTGCCCACCATCAACCTCGAATGGATCCAGAAGCTGCACCGTGACACCCGGATCCGCGGCTATTCTGCCGACGCGGTGCAGGACACCATCCTGCGCCGCATGCACGACTACGTGCATTACATCGTGCCGCAGTTCGCCCGCACCCACATCAACTTCCAGCGCGTGCCGATCGTCGACACCTCGAACCCCTTCATCGCCCGCGACGTGCCGACGCAGGACGAATCGATGGTGGTGATCCGCTTCAAGGATCCGCGCGGCGTCGATTTCCCCTACCTGCTGAACATGATCCCCAACGCCTTCATGAGCCGCGCCAACACCATCGTCATCCCGGGCGGCAAGCTCGACCTGGCGATGCAGCTGATCCTGACCCCGCTGATCTGGAAGCTGATGGAGCGGCGCCGGCAGTCGGTCTGAGCGCCACATCGATCCGATGGCCATGCCGCCATCGCATTGCAACATTGGCATCAGCGGGGGCTTTTAAGGGATAATTGCGGTTTTCCGATGGCGGCCTCCCGGCCCGAAAACATCATGCAGTTGACCCGCAACGTCAAGCCCCCGGTCTTCAACCCCGTGACCGGCGCGATCCGCGCCCTGGCGATGGACGCCGTGCAACAGGCCAACTCCGGCCACCCCGGCGCGCCGATGGGCATGGCCGAGATCGCCGAAGTGCTGTGGCGCCACCACCTGAAGCACAACCCGGCCAACCCGAAGTGGGCCGACCGCGACCGCTTCGTGCTGTCCAACGGCCACGGCTCGATGCTGATCTACGCGCTGCTGCACCTCACCGGCTACGACCTGCCGATCGAGGAACTCAAGCGTTTCCGCCAGCTGCACAGCAAGACCCCCGGCCACCCCGAATACGGCTACGCCCCCGGCGTCGAGACCACCACCGGCCCGCTCGGCCAGGGCATCACCAACGCGGTGGGCATGGCGCTGGCCGAAAAACTGCTGGCCGCCGACTTCAACCGTCCCGGCCACGAGATCGTCGATCACCGCACCTGGGTCTTCCTCGGCGACGGCTGTCTGATGGAAGGCATCTCGCACGAAGCCTGCTCGCTCGCCGGCACCTGGGGCCTGGGCAAGCTGACCGCTTTCTACGATGACAACAACATCTCCATCGACGGCCACGTCGATGGCTGGTTCACCGATGACACCCCGAAAAGGTTCGAAGCCTATGGCTGGCAGGTGATCCGCGACGTGCAGGGCCATGACCCCGCCGCGATCGAAGCTGCCATCCAGCAGGCTCAAGCCAACACGACCCAGCCCACGCTGATCTGCTGCAAGACCGTGATCGGCGCCGGCGCCCCCAACAAGCAGGACAGCCACGACGTTCACGGCGCCCCGCTCGGCGCCGCCGAGATCGAGGCCGCGCGCGCCCACATCGGCTGGAACCACCCGCCGTTCGAGATTCCGGCCGACGTCTACGCCGCCTGGGATGCCCGCGCCAAGGGCGCCGAAGCCGAAGCGCAGTGGAACGCCCTCTTCGCCGCCTACCGCGCCGCCCACCCCGAGCTCGCCGCCGAATTCGAGCGCCGCATGGCCGGCAAACTGCCCGCCGACTGGGACGCCCACGTCGCCGCGGTGCTGGCCAAAGTCACCGACAGGACCGAGACCATCGCCAGCCGCAAGGCCAGCCAGAACAGCATCGAAGCCTACGCGCCCAAGCTGCCCGAACTGCTCGGCGGCTCGGCCGACCTGGCCGGCTCCAACCTCACGCTGTGGTCGGGCGCCAAGGGCGTGAGCAAGACCGGCGGCGGCAACTACGTGTATTACGGCGTGCGCGAGTTCGGCATGGCCGCGATCGCCAACGGCATCAGCCTGCACGGCGGCCTGATCCCCTACACCGCCACCTTCCTGATGTTCAGCGAGTACGCGCGCAACGCCCTGCGCATGGCCGCGCTGATGAAGATCCGCCAGGTCTTCGTGTTCACCCACGACTCGATCGGCCTCGGCGAGGACGGCCCCACCCACCAGCCTGTCGAGCAGACCGCCACGCTGCGGCTGATCCCCAACATGGACGTCTGGCGCCCCTGCGACAGCACCGAAACGGCCGTCGCCTGGGCCTGCGCCATCGAACGCGACAGCGGCCCGAGCAGCCTGTGCTTCTCGCGCCAGAACCTGCCCTTCCAGAGCCGCGACGCTGCACAACTGGCTGGCATCCGCCGCGGCGGCTACATCCTGTCCGAAGCGCGCACTGCTGCACAGGCGGCCGCGCCGCAGGCGATTATCATCGCCACCGGCTCCGAAGTCGCGCTGGCGATGGCGGCCCAGCAGCAGTTGGCCGAAGCAGGCATCGCCGTCCGCGTCGTGTCGATGCCGAGCACCAACGTCTTCGACCGCCAGGACGAAGCGTACAGGGCGGCCGTGCTGCCCAAGGGCCTGCCGCGGGTCGCGGTCGAAGCCGGTGTCAGCGACGGCTGGCGCAAGTACGTCGGCCTGGAAGGCGAAGTCGTCGGCATCGACCGCTTCGGCGAATCCGCCCCGGCCGGCGAGCTGTTCAAGTATTTCGGCATCACCACCGAGGCCGTCGTGGCCGCGGTCAGAAAAGTGCTCGCCTGAAGCGGGCGATCGGTTTCGTATATCTGAAAAGGGAGAAGCATCGATGAGCATCAAGGTCGCCATCAACGGTTTCGGTCGTATCGGTCGCTGCACGCTGCGCGCCATCTACGAGCAGGGCCTGCAGAACGAATTCGAAGTGGTCGCCATCAACGCCTCCGGCGATCTGGCCACCAACGCCCATCTGCTGAAGTACGACACCACCCATGGCCGCTTCGCCACCTCGGTCGACACCGAAGGCGAGAACACCATCATCATCGACGGCAGGAAGATCCCCTTCTACTCCACCAAGGACCCCAAGGGCGTCAACTGGGGCAGCCACGGCGTGGACGTGCTGCTGGAATGCACCGGCGCCTACACCACCAAGGCCAAGGCCCAGGCCCTGCTCGACCAGGGCGCCAGGCGCGTGCTGATCTCGGCGCCGGGCGGCGACGACGTGGACACTACCATCGTCATGGGCGTCAATGAAGAAGCGCTGAAGGCCGGCATGACCGTCGTCTCCAACGCTTCGTGCACCACCAACTGCCTGGCCCCGGTCGCCAAGATCCTGGCCGACAGCGTCGGCATCAAGCAAGGCCTGATGACCACGATCCACGCCTACACCAACGACCAGGTCACCGTTGACGTCCGCCACAAGGACTTGCGCCGTGCCCGCGCCGCCGCCGCCAACATCATCCCGACCAAGACCGGCGCCGCCAAGGCCGTCGGCCTGGTGCTGCCGCAGCTCGTCGGCAAGGTCGATGGCTTCGCCCTGCGCGTGCCGACCATCAACGTCTCGCTGGTTGACCTGACCTTCACCGCCGAGCGCGCCACCACCAAGGAAGAGATCAACGAACTGATGACCGCTGCGGCCAACGGCCCGCTGAAGGGCATCCTGGCGGTCAACACCGAGCCGCTGGTGTCCTCCGACTTCAACCACACCACCGTCTCCTCCACCTTCGACGCCACCCAGACCCGCGTCATCAAGGGCGAGGACGGCTCGGTGCTGGTCAAGGTGCTGGCCTGGTACGACAACGAGTGGGGTTATTCCTGCCGCATGCTCGACGCCGCCCGCGCCTTCGTCAACGCCAAATGAGCACCAAGTAAGCGTCCGGCAATCGCAAACCATCGACGCCCTGCCCCGCAGGGCGTTTTCACGAGACTCACACGATCATGCAAGTCAAGAAACTCAGCCAACTCGACGTGCGCGGCAAGAAGGTCTTCATCCGCGCCGACCTCAACGTGCCGCAGGACGAAGCCGGCAACATCACCGAGGACACCCGCATCCGCGCCTCGATCCCGTCGATCCAGTACTGCCTGGACAAGGGCGCGGCGGTGATGGTCACCTCCCACCTCGGCCGCCCGACCGAAGGCACGGTCGGCCCCGACGACACCCTGGCGCCGGTTGCCGTGCGCCTGGGCCAGTTGCTGAACAAGCCGGTCAAGCTGATCGCCGACTGGGTTCACGGTGGCTTCGCGGTCAAGCCGGGCGAAGTCGTGCTGCTGGAGAACTGCCGCTGCAACAAGGGCGAGAAGAAGGACAACGAAGAGCTGGCGAAGAAGGTGGCCGCGCTGTGCGACATCTACGTCAATGACGCCTTCGGCACCGCCCACCGCGCCGAAGCCACCACCCACGGCATCGCCCGCTTCGCCCCGGTGGCCTGCGCCGGCATGCTGATGGGCGCCGAGATCGACGCGCTCGGCAAGGCCCTGCACGATCCCAAGCGGCCGTTGGTCGCGATCGTCGGCGGCGCCAAGGTGTTCGACCAAGCTGACCATCCTGAAGACCCTGGCCGAGAAGGTTGACCAGCTCATCGTCGGCGGCGGCATCGCCAACACCTTCCTGCTCGCCGCCGGCAAGCGCATCGGCGAATCGCTGGCCGAACCCGAGATGGTGCGCGAAGCCCAGCAGGTCATGGACATCATGAAGGAACGCGGCGCCGAAGTGCCGCTGCCCACCGACGTCGTGGTGGCCGACGAAGTGTCGGCGCTGGCCCGCGCCAACCGCATCTCGGTGGACGAGGTCGGTCCGCACGACCGCATCCTCGACTTCGGTCCCAAGTCCTCGGCCAGGCTTGCCGACATCATCGCCCACGCCGGCACCATCGTCTGGAACGGCCCGGTCGGCGTCTTCGAGCACGCCCAGTTCGCCGGCGGCACCAAGATGATGGCCTCGGCCATCGCCCACTCGGAAGCCTTCTCGATCGCCGGCGGCGGCGACACGCTGGCGGCCATCGCCAAGTTCAGCATTGCCGACGACGTGGGCTACATCTCGACCGGCGGCGGCGCCTTCCTGGAATTCCTCGAAGGCAAGACCCTGCCGGCGATCGCCGCGCTGGAAGCGCGCTACGCCGACTGAGCCGCTGATCGCAGCTATACGAAGCGAAGGGGCGCCTAGGCGCCCCTTCGCTCATCAGTGCATTGGATGCAGCATCAGGTCCGACTTGCGCCGGCCAGGCGTGTTTCGACGCTCCTGTGGAACATGGCCAAACTGCAGATGCACAGCATGGATGTAGGCATTACGGCGATCATGATGGCGGCGGTCCTCATGATGCCGGTAGATGCACCCGCAACGACTGCTTACACAATCCGCCAGCGGCAAACGCGGCGCATGCGCAGCAAGGAAGCGTCCCCCCTTCAGCTGGCATACCGCCGTACAGCCCTCTCCCCGGGCTTCGATGGACACACAATGGTATGGATGGCGCGGCTCGCGCACGGGCGCTGACTGTTCCCGCAGCCGTCGTCGCAGATGAAACCATCCGCCCAGCAGCGCGACGATCAAGATGAGCACAGCTGCAACTTCCACTGTCCTTCCCCCAAGTTCGTAAGCCAGTTCGCATCCAGCCACTGGCATATAGACTTTTGCCGTTCCGCCCCAAGCCGGATCACTCCGAAGATAGCGGAAATCGCCGTCAGCCTCGGCTTTAGAATGCATGGAGATGCAACAGCCAGCACCATTCGCCCCCGGAGCCGCCAATGTCACGCCACACCAAGATCGTCGCCACACTCGGTCCCGCCTCGTCCGACCCCCAGGTGCTCGAACGCATGATCGAGGCCGGCGTCGATGTCGTGCGGATGAACTTTTCCCACGGCGCGGCGGAAGAACACGTCGCACGTGCCTGGGCCGTCCGCCAGGCGTCGGCGCTGGCGGGCCGGCCGGTGGGCATCCTGGCCGATCTGCAAGGCCCCAAGATCCGCATCGGCAAGTTCGCCGACGGCCGCGTGACGCTGGAACGCGATGCGGTTTTCGTCCTCGACGCCCGCTGCGAACTCGGCAGCGCCCAGCGCGTCGGGCTGGACTACAAGGATCTGCCCAAGGACGTGAAGCAAGGCGACGTGCTGCTGCTCGACGATGGCCGGATCAAGCTCGGCGTGCAGCGCGTGACCGGCCACGAGATCCACACCGTCGTCAAGGTCGGCGGCGAGCTGTCGAACAACAAGGGCATCAACCGCCAGGGCGGCGGCCTGACCGCGCCTGCGCTGACCGCCAAGGACATGGACGACATCCGCACCGCGGCGCGGATCGGCGTCGATTTCGTCGCCGTGTCCTTCCCCAAGAGCGCAGCCGACATGTACATGGCACGCCAGTTGATGCGCGCCGCGGGCGGTGGCGACGCGCTGCTGATCGCCAAGATCGAGCGCACCGAGGCAGTGGCCAACCTGGGCGAGATCCTCGATGCCTCCGACGGCATCATGGTGGCGCGCGGCGACCTCGCGGTCGAAGTCGGCGATGCCGCCGTGCCGGCGCTGCAGAAGAAGATGCTGCGCGCGGCGCGTGACCGCAACAAGCTGACGATCACCGCGACGCAGATGATGGAATCGATGATCGCCAGCCCGGTGCCGACCCGCGCCGAAGTGTCGGACGTCGCCAACGCGGTGCTCGACGGCACCGACGCGGTGATGCTGTCGGCCGAAACCGCCTCGGGCCGCTTCCCGGTCGAGGTCGTCGAAGCGATGAGCCGGGTCTGCCTGGAAGCGGAGAAGTCGAGCGAGGTCACGCTCGACCGCGAAGTGCTGGACCGCGTGTTCACCCGCATCGACCAGTCGATCGCGATGGCGGCGATGTGGACCGCCTACCACCTGAAGGTGAAGGCCATCGCTTCGCTGACGCAGACCGGCTCGACCGCGCTGTGGATGAGCCGGCTGAACTGCGGCGTGCCGATCTACGCGCTCACGCCCGAAGCCGGCGCCCGCAACCAGATGACGCTGTACCGCGAGGTCTATCCGCTGCTGATGAGCCAGACCCACCAGGACCGCGACGTGCTGCTGTGGGAAGCCGAGCAGATCCTGCTCGAACAGGGCGTGGTCGATTACGGCGACCTGATCGTGCTGACGATCGGCGAGCCGATCGGCGCCGCGGGCGGCACCAACACGCTGAAGATCGTGCGCGTCGGCGACCACCCCGCGCCAGGTGCCTGGGCGTCGGGGGCTTCGTGATTCCACACACACTGAAGCACTCGTACGCACGCAACGCCACACCGGCTGTGTATTAGAATGCGCGGTTAGTTTCGACCCTCTTCCGCCATCCAGGAGAACCTTCATGCCCCTCGTTTCCATGCGCCAGCTGCTCGACCACGCCGCCGAACACAGCTATGGCCTGCCCGCGTTCAACGTCAACAATCTCGAACAGGTCCAGGCCATCATGGAAGCGGCGTCCGAATGCGACAGCCCAGTGATCATGCAGGCCTCGGCCGGCGCGCGCAAATATGCCGGCGAAGCCTTCCTGCGCCACCTGATCGACGCCGCCGTCGAAGCCTACCCGCACATCCCGGTCGTCATGCACCAGGATCATGGCCAGAGCCCGGCGGTGTGTATGGGCGCGATCCGCTCCGGCTTCTCCAGCGTGATGATGGACGGCTCGCTGATGGAAGACGGCAAGACCCCCTCCTCCTACGAATACAACGTCGCCGTCACCCGTGAAGTGGTCAAGTTCTCGCACGCCATCGGCGTCAGCGTCGAAGGCGAGCTCGGCTGCCTCGGCTCGCTCGAGACCGGCCAGGCCGGCGAGGAAGACGGCATCGGCGCCGAAGGCACGCTGGACCACTCGCAGATGCTGACCGACCCCGACCAGGCCGCCGACTTCGTCAAGCAGACCGACTGCGACGCGCTCGCCATCGCCATCGGCACCAGCCACGGCGCCTACAAGTTCAGCCGCAAGCCCACCGGCGACATCCTGTCGATCGAGCGCGTCAAGGCCATCCACGCCCGCCTGCCCAACACCCACCTGGTGATGCACGGCTCCAGCTCGGTGCCGCAGGAACTGCTCGAGATCATCCGCCAGTACGGCGGCGACATGAAGGAAACCTACGGCGTGCCGGTCGAGGAAATCGTCGAAGGCATCAAGTACGGCGTACGCAAGATCAACATCGATACCGACATCCGCCTGGCGATGACCGGCGCGGTGCGCAAGTTCTTCGTCGAGAACCCGTCCAAGTTCGATCCGCGCGAATTCAACAAGCCCGCCCGCGAAGCCGCCAAGCTGGTGTGCAAGGCCCGCTTCGAAGCCTTCGGCAGCGCCGGCCAGGCCAGCCGCATCAAGCCGGTGTCGCTGGAAAGGATGGCGGCGCGCTACAAGGCTGGCGAACTTACCCAGATCGTGCGCTGAACCACCCCGCACCCCCATCCGGAACGCGCCCCTCGCCGGGCGCGTTTTTCATTGTGGGGCGCTTGTCACCGCCCGGGCCGATGGGGAAGAATGCTTCCTCCCCAACCACGCAGGGCGTCGCGGCACCTGCACCGACGCCATGCCTCCGTTCGAACAGCATCCCCTGCGCCAGGTCCTCAGCGACGAAATCCATGCCCGGCCCCCGGTCGCGCTGGAAACGCCCGAATACGTCACCTACCTGGCCTTCACCCATCACGAAGGCAGCGCCGGGCGCGAAGGCATTCACCTGCAGGCGCTGGCCGAACAGCTCGGCCTCCCCGCGCCGGTCACCGACTCCGGCTATCTGCTGCTGGAAGCGGATGGTTTCCAGTTGAAGTGGGAAAGGCACAACGAGTTTTCCAGCTATTGCTTTTTCTGCAGCATCGACGGCGACGAATCCGGCAGCAAGGACTACGCGCTGCGCCATGTGCCCGAAGCCTGGCGCGAAGCGATCCCCGGCCAGTTGATCGCGGCCACGCACATCGAAGTACGCAGCACCGCCGAGGTGCCGCCGCAAACCGTGCTGCACCAGCAGTCGAGCAGCGGACAGGCCCTGGTCGCCTCGAAGGTGGCCGGCGGCGCCGGCTGGGTACTGACCGATTTCCACCTCCACGACGGTTTCTCGCACTTCCTGGTGCTGGATGAACAGCTCACGCCGCGCCAGGCCGGCCGCATCGCCCAGCGCCTGGTGGAGATCGAGACCTACCGCGTGATGGCCCTGCTCGCCTTTCCGGTGGCCAAGGAAGTCGGCCGCCTGGTGTCGCGCGCCGAGGACGAGCTTGCGGATCTGATGGACGGCATGAACCAGGCGCGCAGCGCCGAAGACGACCGCGCGGTGCTCGCCCGCCTGTCCAGGCTCGCCGCCGAGGTCGAGCGTTCGGTGGCGCTCACCACTTTCCGCTTCGGCGCCGCCGCGGCCTACTACCGGCTGGTGCGCCAGCGCATCGAGGATCTGCGCGAAGAGCGCCTGCCCAGCTTCTCGCCGATCAGCGAATTCATGGACCGCCGGCTAGTGCCGGCGATCGACACCTGTACCTCGATCGCCCGCCGCCAGGACGACCTGTCGGCACGGATCGCGCGCAACTCGCAACTGCTGCGCACCCGGGTGGATATCGAACTGGAACGCCAGAACCAGGAGCTGCTGGCGCAGATGAACCGCCGCGCCAAGATCCAGCTTCACCTGCAGGAAACGGTGGAAGGCCTGTCGGTGGTGGCGATCACCTACTACGCCTCGCAGCTGGTGAACTACGTTTCCAAGGGCGCCAAGGATCTGATCGCCCCGCTGACGCCGGAAATCATCACCGCGCTGTCCATTCCGGTGATCGCGGGCTTCGTCTTCATGGGGCTGCGCCGCATGCGCAAGGTGCTCGCCAAGGAAGAAGGCAGCGGCGGGCACTAGGTCCCCGGCCGCCCCGAGCGCTTCACACTTTCCGGCTCTTGCTCCTGGCCTGGACTGCGGCCTTGCCCACCCTGCCGCGGCTGGCGACCACCATCATCCCGAGCCCGGCCAGCAGCAGGGCAAGCGCGCCGGGTTCGGGCACCGCATTGGCCATCGGCGGTACCGACGGCTGCGCGCTGCCCGGGAACGCACCACGGAAAGGCTGGAGATGGATCTCGCCACGCTGAACCAGCGAATTCGCCACCACCGTGCCTTCGATGTTGTTGTAGTTGGTGAAGCGTGCATTGGGTGCCAGCACGCTGCCGCCGAACTGGTTGTGGATGATCAGGTCGGTGGCGTTGTAGAAGTTCCACACGGCCAGGCCGCCGATCTGCTGCGCGCTGCCGTTGAGGAAATTCACCGCGAAATCGAGCGCGAGGGCGTCGATGTTGAAAACGATCAGCCCTGCATTGCCGGTGTTGAACACGAACTCGCCGCGGCGGAACAGCTCTTCGGCAATCCCCCCGGTAAGATCGAACACCGCTACGCCGTCCGCGCCGGCAACCGCATTGAACACTGCCTTCCTGTCGCCGAGCTCGACCGTGCTGCCGGTGCTGCCGCGCTGGCTCAGTTCCTGCGACAGATCGAGCATGCTCGTCTTGATGCCTTCGGGCGTGGGCAACCCGGGCGCCTCGCTCAAGCGCCCGCCATTGAAATTGTTGAAGGCCTCGGGGCCTCGTACATAAGCACCACCATTGAAATTGGTGCTGGTTGCGCCGCCGGCGACGTAGGCGCTCCCCTTGTTGATGTTGGCCCCAGAGAGGCTGCCGCCCACTGAAATACCGCCGCCGTTCACATTCACGCCAGAAGCCGCACCGCCGACGGTCAGCCCAGCGTAGGGCGAATCCGGCATCCGCTGGGCATGCTGGGCGTAGTTCCCGCCGCTCACGCTGCCGCCGACGTAGGCACGGCCGTCCACATGGGACGAGGAAACCGCGCTGCCGAACACGATCAGGTTGAACTGATTCAATGCCTCGGTGGCGGAGATCGGCGCCGCCTGGGCCTGGAAGGCAAGGCCCGAACAGAGCATTGCGGTAGCGAGAAGCCGGTTCAGCGACATGGTGCGGAGCCATCCTGTCAAATTCTTCGATACTGAAGAGATTAATGAAAACGGCAGAATCATCTCGTGACCCCGGTCACGTCCTCATACATCGCCCACGTCACACCGGAACTGCGGCACGCAGCGCACGGCACTCCCCTATAATTCCCGCTTTGCCCGCAAGCGAGGCCAGACCGTGGCGACTCCCCTCTTCGAAACTTCCATCACCAGCCTGCCGCTGCTCGGCCGCGGCAAGGTACGCGACATCTATGCCATCGACGACGAGAAGCTGCTGATCGTCACCAGCGACCGCCTGTCGGCCTTCGACGTGATCCTGCCCGACCCGATTCCGGACAAGGGCCGCGTGCTGGTGGCGCTGGCCAATTTCTGGTTCGAACGGCTCGGCCACATCCTGCCCAACCAGCTCACCGGCATCGACCCCGAAACCGTGGTGGCAGCCGACGAGCGCGGCCAGGTACGCGGCCGCGCGCTGGTGGTCAAGCGCCTGAAACCGCTGCCGATCGAGGCCGTGGTGCGCGGCTACGTGATCGGCTCCGGCTGGAAGGACTACCAGGCCACCGGCACCATCTGCGGCATCGCCCTGCCTCCCGGCCTGCAGCAGGCAGCCAGACTGCCGGCACCGATCTTCACCCCTTCGTCCAAGGCCGAGATGGGTGAGCACGACGAAAACATTTCCTTCGAGCAGGCCCAGGCTCGCTGCGAGACGATGCTGAAGGACGCGCTCGCCGGCACCGGCAAGACCGGCGCCCAGCTCGCCGAGGAAGCCCGCAAGGCCGCGATCGCGCTATACACGGAAGCGGCGAACTATGCAGCCGGGCGCGGCATCATCATCGCCGACACCAAGTTCGAGTTCGGCATCGATGCCGCCGGCACCCTTCACCTGATCGACGAGGCGCTGACGCCGGACTCCTCGCGCTTCTGGCCCGCCGACAGCTACCGCGAAGGCATCAGTCCGCCATCCTTCGACAAGCAGTACGTGCGCGACTACCTGGAAACGCTCGACTGGAACAAGACCGCGCCTGGCCCCACGCTGCCGGCCAACGTCATCGAGCATACTGCGGACAAGTATCGCGACGCCTACCAGCGCCTGACCGGCTGCAAGCTCGACTGAGCCTTGGCCCGTAACTTCAATCGCCACCGGGATTCAGCCCAATGAACGATGCCGTCGCCAATCCCCTGCTCGACTTTTCCGGCATGCCGCGCTTTGCCGACATCAAGCCGGAAGACGTCAAGCCCGCAATCGAGCAACTGATCGATGAAAACCGCCGCCTGATCGAGCGCCTGACCGCCGATCCGGCGACACCGACCTGGGACGGCTTCGTCGGCCCGATGGAAGAGGCCGGCGAACGCCTCGGCCGCGCCTGGGGCGTGGTCGGCCACCTGCACAGCGTGCATGACGTGCCCGAATGGCGCGAGGCCTACAACGCCATGCTGCCGGACATCTCGCGCTTCTACGCCGAAGTCGGCCAGAACCTGGCCTTGTTCGAGAAGTACAAGGCGCTGCGCAACAGCCCGGAGTTCGCCACCCTGTCGCCTGTGCGTCAGTTGATCCTCGAGCACGGCCTGCGCGACTTCCGCCTGTCCGGCGCCGAACTGGCGGACGAGCAGAAGCCGCGCTTCCAGGAAATCCAGGAAGAGCAGTCGCAGCTCGCGGCGAAGTTTTCCGAAAACCTGCTCGACGCCACCAACGCCTACGCGGAATGGATCGAGGACGACAGCCAGCTCGCCGGCATCCCCGAGGATGCGCGCGAAGCGGCCCGCGCCACTGCCGAAGCCGAAGGCAAGCCGGGCTGGAAGTTCACGCTGCAGATGCCCTCCTATCTGCCGGTGCTGCAATACGCCGACGACCGCGAACTGCGCGCGCGCATGTACCGCGCTTCCGCCACCCGTGCCTCCGAGCTCGGCAATCCTGAACTCGACAACGGCCCGCTGATCGGCCGCATCCTGGCACTGCGCAACGAAGAGGCGCGTTTGCTCGGCTACCGCGACTTCGCCGAAGTGTCGCTGGTGCCGAAGATGGCCGACACGCCCGAGCAGGTGCTCGCCTTCCTGCGCGACCTCGCCGCCAAGGCCCGGCCCTTCGCCGAGCGCGACCTGGAGGAGCTGCGCGCCTTCGCCGCCCAGGAACTCGGCCTGACCGATCTCCAGCCCTGGGATGCCGCCTACGCCTCGGAAAAGCTGCGCCAGCAGCGCTACGCCTACTCCGACCAGGAAGTGAAGCAGTACTTCCCCGAGCCCAAGGTGCTGGACGGCCTGTTCGGCGTGATCCGCGCGCTGTACCGAGTTGAACATCCTGCCTGACGAGGCGCCGGCCTGGGACCCGGACGTCCGCTTCTTCCGCATCGAGAAGGACGGAGAGCTCGTCGGCCACTTCTATCTCGACCTGCACGCGCGCCCGACCAAGCGCGGCGGCGCCTGGATGGATTCGGCACGCAGCCGCCACCGCGACACCTGGGGCAGCAGCACGCCGGTCGCCTACCTGGTGTGCAACTTCCCCGGCCCGGTCGGCGGCAAACCGGCCACCTTCACCCACGACGACGTGCTGACCCTGTTCCACGAATGCGGCCACGGCCTGCACCACCTGCTGACCCAGGTGGACGAACTGGCGGTGTCCGGCATCAACGGCGTGGAATGGGATGCGGTCGAGCTGCCCAGCCAGTTCATGGAGAACTTCTGCTGGGAATGGGACGTGCTGCAGGGCATGACCGCCCATGTCGACACCGGCGAGCCGCTGCCGCGCGCGCTGTACGACAAGATGATCGCGGCGAAGAACTTCCAGAGCGGCATGCAGACCGTGCGCCAGCTCGAGTTCTCGATGTTCGACCTGCGCCTGCACAGCGAGCTGGACGCCTCCGCCGGGCCGGTGCCGATCGAGCGCGTGATGGCGCTGCTCGACGACGTGCGCAAGGAAGTGGCGGTGATGATCCCGCCCGCCTGGCACCGCTTCCCGCACAGCTTCTCGCACATCTTCGCCGGCGGCTATGCGGCGGGCTACTACAGCTACAAGTGGGCGGAAGTGCTGTCGGCGGATGCCTTCGAGGCCTTCGAGGAGGCCGGCGCCGGCAAGGGCAGCCTGCTCGATCCAGAGACCGGCGCGCGTTTCTGGCGCGAGATCCTCGCCGTCGGCGGCAGCCGCCCGGCGCTGGAATCCTTCAAGGCCTTCCGCGGCCGCGAACCCAAGGTCGACGCCTTGCTGCGCCACAGCGGCATGGTGGATGCCTGAATGAGAGCCTGATGGCCGGATGCCGCCGCCTGGCAGTGGGCGGCGGCACCGGCAGGATCAGCCCAGCGCGGTATCCAGCACCATCATCAGCACGAAGCCGATCATCAGCCCCGCCGTGGCATACGCCTCGTGCCCCTTGCGGTGCGACTCGGGGATGATCTCGTGGCTGATCACGAACAGCATCGCACCGGCGGCGAAGCCCAGCCCCCACGGCAGCAAGGCCGCCGAGTAGCCGACCACCGCCGCGCCGAGCACCGCGCCGATCGGTTCGACCAGGCCTGACGCAATCCCCAGCCCGACCGCCACCGCGCGCCGATAGCCTGCCGCCAGCAGTGCGACCGCCACCACCAGCCCTTCCGGCACGTCCTGGATCGCGATGCCCATCGCCAGCGCGTTGGCCCGCATGCCTTCGTTGCCGGCATAGCCGACCCCGATCGCCACACCTTCGGGCAGGTTGTGCAGCGCGATCGCGATGACGAACAGCCAGGTGCGGCGAAGCTTCTGCGCCACCGCGCCTTCGCGGCCCTTGATGAAATGCTCGTGCGGCAGCAGGCGATCCATGATCAGCAGCACCGTGCCGCCCAGCAGGATCGCAATGCCGACCACCCCGCCCGCCGCCCATGGCCCGCCGCCGAAGCTGCCGGCATCCTGCGCCGCCTGCAGGCCGGGAATGACCAGCGAAAACGCACTGGCCGCCAGCATCACGCCGGCACCGAAACCGAACAGGCTGTCCTGCACGCGCTCGGACAAGCGCTGCGAGAACAGCACCGGCAGCGTGCCGAGCGCGGTCGCAAGCGCCGCGACCGAACCGCCGATCAGCGCGCTCTGCACCACCGGGTTGCCATGGATGAAGGTCCAGCTTTGCATGAGCAGGACGAGCGCGCCCGCCACGTAAATGGCCAGGCCGAGCCATTGCCTCGGCCGCCAGCCGCGCCACCAGGGGGGCGGTGATTCCAGGGTCGGCGTCTCGTCCATTTGATGATCGTCCCGCTTATCCCCGCGCCACGGCATGGCGACGGGCGACTTCGGCCCAATCGACAACGTTGTAGAACGCGGCGATGTATTCAGGGCGCCGATTCTGATACTTAAGATAGTAGGCATGCTCCCAGACATCCAGCCCGAGGATCGCGGTGTTGCCCGAGCCGATCCCCTTCATTGCCGGGTTGTCCTGGTTGGCACTGCTCTCGACCGCCAGCTTGCCGACCTTGTCCACCGTCAGCCAGGCCCAGCCGCTGCCGAAGCGGGTCAGCGCGGCCTTTGTGAAAGCATCCTTGAAGGCATCGAAACCGCCGAGATCGGTGTCGATGGCGCGCGCCAGATCGCCTTCGGGCTTGCCGCCACCCTTGGGCGACATCACCGTCCAGAACAGGCTGTGGTTGGCGTGGCCGCCGCCGTTGTTGCGCACCGGCGCGCGCAGCGCTTCAGGCAGCGACTCGACCTTCGCGATCAGCTCGTCGACCGGAAGCGCGGCGTATTCGGTGCCCTCCAGCGCCGCATTGAGGTTGTTCACATAGGTCTGGTGATGCCTGGTGTAGTGGATTTCCATCGTCTGCGCGTCGATGTGAGGTTCCAGAGCGTCGTAGGCATAGGGCAATGCAGGAAGGGCATGGGGCATGTCGATCTACCTAATAGTGAGAAACGGAGAAGAAACAGCTACAGGACTGGAAACGGCAAGAAGGGCAGCTCATGTGTATTTACCCGGTACTCCGGCCGCGAGGCTCAGCACGCGCAGTTCACCGGAGCCGGCCTTTTGCGCGCGGGTCATGTCCGGCAGCCCGGCCTGTTCGACCAGCACGCAAGTCTTGTTGGTCCGCCTGCAGTAGTCGTGCACCCGCCAATAATCGCCATGGCTCAGGCAACCGGTCTGGCAGATCACCAGATCGGCGGCGCGCAGGCTCGCTTCCAGCGCCTCGGGGTCGTCAACGTCCAGCACGGCTTCGGGCGCGGGCCGGGCGCCCATGGCGGCATTCAGATCGCCCTGCCCCGCTGCCTTGGCGGTCAGTCTCCCCTCACGCGGCCTTTCCCACTGCAGGCGCTCGCGCATCAGCACCTGGATGCGGGCGACCAGTGTCTCCACGTGGCGCGCCAGCGTGACACGCTTGGGCAGGCCGGGGATCGCAGCCTCCAGGGCGGCGCGGTCTTCGCGCTCCCAGGCCAGCACGGTTTCGCGCTTGATGACCTCCGCCTGCAGACGCATCACCTGCGACCGAAGGCGCTCGAGTTCGCGCGCTTGCGCATGCAGTTGTTCGGAGCAGCGCCGTTGCGTACGGCCATAGTCGTGCATCAGCGCACGGTGTTCCTGGGCGAGCTGATCGAAGTCACGGCTGGCGTATTCCATGGTCGGCCTCACAAGTCTTGCGCACACTGGGCATGCGATGGTCGGGATACGTCATCCTGGCGGATGACAGAGCACAGTACCCTATACTATAAATGAGAATTATTTGTGTTTAAAGGGTGACAAACGATGATGCCCACGTGCGGAAATCTACTGAGGATGGCTGCGACCGCTTGCAGCTCGCCAGTAAGATAGACTAGAGAGCCTTGCTCCATATGGGGTGCCAGTGGCCTGAAGCAGGCATCAACAGCGGCAGACCGGCAGAAACACTGGAGCATGCCCCCGCCCCTTTCAGACCAGCCCATACGAGAGCGATGCGAGCCCCATGAAGATTGCCACCTGGAACGTCAACTCCCTGAAGGTCCGCCTCCCCCACGTTCTCGACTGGCTGGCCGCCAACCAGCCCGATGCGCTGTGCCTGCAGGAGCTGAAGCTCGAAGACAAGGCCTTCCCCGCCGCCGAACTCGAAGCTGCCGGCTACCATGCGGTGTTCATCGGCCAGAAGACCTACAACGGCGTCGCCATCCTCAGCCCGCGGCCGATCGACGGCACTGACGTGGTGCGCAACATCCCCGGCTTCGAGGACGAACAGAAGCGCATCATCGCCGCCACCATCGATGGCGTGCGGGTGGTGTGCGGTTATTTCCCCAATGGCCAGGCGGTGGGCTCGGACAAGTTCGAATACAAGCTGAAATGGCTGACCGCACTGACCGGCTGGCTGCGCGAGGAACTGAAGACGCACGAGCGCCTGGTGCTGGCGGGCGACTTCAACATCGCCCCGGAAGACCGTGACGCCCATCCGGACTGGAAGGACGAAATCCACGTATCCGTGCCGGAGCGCGACGCCTTCCGTACCCTGCTCGAGCTGGGGCTGGTCGATGCCTTCCGCCTGTTCGAACAGCCCGAGCGCGCCTTCTCGTGGTGGGATTACCGCATGATGGCTTTCCGGCGCAATTTCGGCCTGCGCATCGATCATCTGCTGGTCTCCCCGGCGCTGCGCGAAGCCTGCCGCAGCTGCACGGTGGACAAGGCGCCGCGCCGCCTGGAACGGCCCTCCGACCACGCACCGGTCGTCCTGGAACTTGCCTGAAACCATGGATACCGCCGCAACCGATCGCCTCTCGGCCTGCTATCCCATCCTGGACCGCCTGTCCGCCGACGCGCGCCAGCGCGTCCTGCAGAACGCCCGCTGGATGCGCGTGCCGGCCGGAGCGATGCTGTTCGACGACCACCAGGCTTGCGAAGGCTTTCCCTTCGTCGTCGAAGGTTCGGTGCGCGTCAGCAAGTGCGCGCCGAACGGGCGCGAGCTGCCGCTGTACCGCGTCGCGCCGGGCGAAACCTGCATCATTTCCTCCTCCTGCCTGCTCGGCCATGAGGACTACAACGCCCGCGGCGTCACTGAAGCGGAAACACTGCTGATGCTGCTGCCGAAGGCGGTGTTCGACGAGATGATGAGCGAACGCCCCTTCCGCGACTTCATCTTCCACCTCTTCACCGAACGCATCGCCGACCTGATGCAGCTGATCGAGGAAGTGGCCTTCCGCAAGCTCGACCAGCGCCTGGCGGCCCTGCTGCTGGGCAAGGGCCGCAGCCTGCGCACCACCCATCAGCAACTGGCCGACGAGCTGGGCAGCGTGCGCGAGATCGTCAGCCGCCTGCTGAAGAACTTCGCCGACCAGGGCCTGGTTCGGCTGTCACGCGAACAGGTGGAAATCCTCGATCCTGCCGGCCTTCGCCGGCTGGCGGCCGAGGGCTCGGCCAGGGCCTGAAGCGGCTCGCTCTGTAACCGTGGTTACAGACCGCGAATGGAATGGCGTGCTCCAATCGGACCACTATCCATCCTCGCAAGGAGAGCATCATGAAGAAGAACGTTGGCGGCATCGACAAGATCCTGCGCATCCTGGTCGGCATCGCGCTGATCGCCTGGGCGCTGATGGGCGGCCCCGTCTGGGCCTGGATCGGCATCGTGCCGCTCGCCACCGGCGCCATGGGCTGGTGCCCGCTCTATCCGCTGCTCGGCCTCAATACCTGCCCGCTGAGCAAGAAGTGAGCTGACGCGCGACGCGGCAACTCGAACATCCCGGGGCGCCGCGGCAAGAAAAAACGGCAGGACTCCACCACTGGAACCCTGCCGTTTTCATTTCCGCCGAAAGACGGCCCATCCGGCCTACGCCAATCCTGAAGGCCCTGCCCTCATCCCCGCGCGCTGCAGTGATTGGCGATCGCGACGAACTGCGCGACCGACAGTTTCTCGCCGCGCAGGCCGGCATCGATGCCCAGGGCGTCGAAATCGGCATCGCCCACGAACTCGCGCAGCGTGTTCTTCAGCGTCTTGCGGCGCTGGCCAAAAGCGGCGGTGACGATCCGGCCGAGCAGTTCCTCGTCCTGCGCACCGAGCTGCTCACTGGGCAGCGGCGCCATGCGCACGATGCTGGACATGACCTTGGGCGCCGGGCGGAAGGCGCCGGGCGGCACGTCGAACATCCTGCCCATGCGGAAGCGGTATTGCAGCATCACCGACAGGCGGCCGTATTCCTCTGTGCCCGGCTCAGCCACCATGCGCATGACGACCTCCTTCTGCAGCATGAAGGTCATGTCCTTGACCTGGTCGGCGAAGCCGGCGAGGTGGAACAGGATCGGCGTGGAGATGTTGTACGGCAGGTTGCCGACGATGCGCAGCGAGCGCTCACCATCGGCACACAGGCTGCCGAAGTCGAACTTCAGCGCATCGCCTTCATGCACCGTGAGCTGGTCCGGCGTGTAGCGTTCGTGCAGGCGCGCGATCAGGTCGCGGTCGATCTCGACCACGTGCAGGTGGCCGAGGCGCTCGATCAGCGGCGCGGTCATGGCGCCCAGGCCGGGGCCGATCTCGACCATCGTCTCGCCCGCCTGCGGGCGGATGGCGTCGATGATGCGGCGGATGATGTTGGGGTCGGACAGGAAATTCTGGCCGAAGCGCTTGCGTGCGCGGTGGCCGTCGGTTTCGCGGTCTTGCATCGAAAATCCTCGTTGTCGCGTGCCGGCCGCAGTCAGGCAGCGGCATGGGCTGCGCGGGCAGCCACCATCGCCGCAGCCAGCTCCAGCGCGGCGAACAGGCTGCCGGGGTCGGCCCGGCCGCTGCCGGCGAGGTCGAGCGCCGTGCCATGGTCGACCGAAGTGCGGATGATCGGCAGGCCGAGCGTGACATTGACGCCGCCGCCGAAGCTCGCATGCTTGAGCACCGGCAAGCCCTGGTCATGGTACATCGCCAGCACCGCATCGCCCTGCTCCAGCGTGTGCGGCACGAACAGCGTATCCGCCGGCAGCGGACCGGCGAGATGCATGCCTTCGGCGCGCAGCCGCGCCAGCACCGGCTCGATGACGTCGATTTCCTCGCGCCCCATGTGCCCGCCCTCGCCCGCATGCGGGTTGAGGCCGGCGACGAGGATGCGCGGCGCGGCGATGCCGAAGTGCCGCACCAGGTCGGCGTGCAGGATGCGCAGTGTTTCTTCCAGCGCCTGCGGCGTGATCGCCGCCGGCACCTGGGCCAGCGGCAGATGGGTGGTGACGAGCGCGACGCGCATACCGCCGCCGGCCAGCATCATCACCACCCGCGGCGTGCCGGTGTGCTCGGCGAGATATTCGGTATGGCCGCTGAAAGGCAGCGCATCGGACACACCCAGGCTTTCGCAGATGACGCCCTTATGCACGGGCGCGGTGACCATCGCGGTGAACTCACCGCTTTTGCAGCCGCCGATCGCGCGGTCGAGCAGCCCGAGCACGTAGGCGCCATTGGCCGCATCGAGCACGCCGGGGCGGGACGGCCGGGCGAGCGGCACGTGCAGGACTTCGATGACGCCGGCTGCTGCATCATGCCCGGGCCGCCACGGCTGGAACGACGCCGCGACGCCAGCGGCGGCAGCACGCCCGCGCAGCAATTCGAGATCGCCAAGCACGACCGGCCGCACCGTCCATTGGCGTTCGAGCAGGCGGGCGCACAGTTCCGGCCCGATACCGGCCGGCTCGCCGCTGGTGATGGCGACGAGCGGCCTGGAAGCGCCGCCAGCGCTCACTCGCGGTCCAGACGAAGATCGACGTAGGTGCTGTCGCGCAGCTGGCGCAGCCAGTCTTCGTAGGCCTCGTCGGCCTTGCGCTCACGCAGCGCGGCGCGTGCGGCGTTGCGCTTGCGTTCGTCGGTGACGTCCTGCACGCGGCGCTCGACGACCTGGATCAGGTGCCAGCCGAACGGGGACTGCACCGGCATGCTGACTTCACCCGGCTGCAGCGCGCCCATCGCACGCTCGAACTCGGGCACGGTGTCACCCGGATTGAGCCAGCCCAGGTCACCGCCCTTGGCCGCGGACAGGTCTGCCGAATTGGCCCTGGCCAGTTCGGCGAAGTCGGCGCCGTTGGCGACGCGCTCGCGGATGCCCATCAGGCGCGCCTCGGCATCGGCGTCGGACAGCACCTCCGAAGTCTTGATCAGGATGTGGCGGGCGCGCGTCTGTTCCATCTGGGCCACGGCAGTGTCACCGCCGCCACGGCGGTCGACCAGGCGCACGATGTGCAGGCCGGAAGCGCTGCGCAGGATCGGCGAGGTTTCGCCGGGGCGCATCTCGCGCGCCACGTCGGCAAACAGCGCCGGCAGGCGGTTGAGGGGGCGCCAGCCCAGGCTGCCGCCCGACAGGCCGTCAGGCGCATCCGAGACCTCGGCAGCGACGCGGGCGAAATCCTCTCCCGAGCGCAGTCGGGCCATCACGCCTTCGGCACGCTGGCGCAAGGCCTCGATCTGCTCCGGCGAAGCCTGCTCCGGCACGCGCAGCAGGATGTGGGCAATCTCGAACTCCTCGCCCGAAAAAGCATCGGGGTTGCTGGCGAGGAAATTGTCGATTTCGGCATCGGTGACGACAACCCTGCTTTCGACTTCACGCTCGCGCAGCCGGGTCAGCAGGATCTCGGTGCGGATCTCGTCGCGAAAGCGCTGCCACGCCACGCCGTCCTGCTCCAGCGTCTGGCGCAGCTGATCGATGCTCAACTGATTGTTGGAGGCGATGCGCTCGATCGCGCGGCCGAGCGTGGCATCATCCACCCGCAGCGAAGTTTCCTTGGCCAGTTGCAATTGCGCACGCTCGATGATCAGGCGCTCCAGCAGTTGCTGCTCCAGCACCTCTCTGGGCGGCAGCTCGACCCCCTGGCGCTGGAGCTGGCGCGTGACCTGATCGATACGTGCCCGCAGTTGCAGCGCCGTGATCACTTCGTCATTGACGACGGCGACGATCCGATCGACCGCCACGGCCTGGGGCGCTGCATGCGCCGGAAAACTCAGGACCAGGCTGGTGATGCCAACGGCGAGCAGCAAACGGGAACGGGACAGGGGACGATTCATGGTCTTCATCTGATGAGTTGCTCGCGGGGTTTCAATCCATGCCGAACACGCGGTCGGCCGAAGAGTCGTTGATCTTGCCATAGCCGGGCACGCTGCGCGTCAGCAGGTTGATCGGATTGGAGCCGATGCCGGCCAGGTCGTTCAGTTCGAGCTGCACGTAGATGGCCTTCGAAACGTCGTCACGCTCGATCGCGAAGCGGTGCACCGCGACGCGCAGCACCCAGCAGCCACCGTTGTATTCCAGGCCGCCGATCGCTTCGGTGATGCGGTTGTCGAGCAGCGAATGGGTGACGCGACCGACGCCGTACCAGCCACCACCAAGCGGCCACTGGCCCGAAACGTCGATGTCCTCGAGGCCAACCAGATTCTCGGAAATATACAGTTCGGGCGCGTAGCGATAGCTGAAGTTCAGCACCTTGGCGTAGTCAGGCTGGTAGCGCAGATTGAAGTTCGCCCGCTCGGTACGATTGGTCTCGGTGTTGTGCTGCAGATAGGAGTTCATCGAGAACTCGCGGGACAGGCGCCCGCCGAGGCCGAGCAGAATTTCCGTGCCGCGGCCGGCATTGCGTAATTCGTCCCGGTTGTACAGGTAAACGTCCTGGTCGGAGAAGTAATAGCGCTGGCCGACCATCGCGCGCAGGCGCTCGACACCGGTATCGGCATCGATGAAGCGCGTCGTCACCGCTGCGGTGAGGTCGTTGGCGTCGCCGATCCGGTCACTGCCCGAGTAGCGGTTCTCGGCGAACATCTGCGCGAAACCGACGTCGAAGCGGCTGCTGTCGAAGTTCGGGATATCCCTTTGGTCGCGCGACGGCACCCGCAGGTAATACAGACGCGGCTCCAGCGTCTGCAGGTAGCTGCCGCCGAAGATCGTCGTCTCGCGCTCGAAGAACAGGCCCGAATCCACCGAGAAGATCGGCACCGAGCGCGTGATCGAGTCGCGCTGCGTGGCGGTCAGGGGCGAGCGGTCGATATCGTAGCTGGTGTAGTGGAAGCCTGCCTTCGGCGTCACAAACCACGCCGCCCCGGCCAAGGGCAGGGAAAGCTGCGGATAGGCAATGAAACGCGCGCCTTCGTCCTTGTCCCTGTCGGCATCCTCATGCGCGAACCTCGTGTACTCGGTGGTGAAGGTCGCCGCCAGGCCGCCCGGCAGATCGGGACGCTGACCCTGCACCAGGATCTGCGGCAGGCGCCGGTAAGGCGCGACATTCCTCGATTCCTCGTCCGGATTCAGGGTCTGATAGCTCTGCGCGAGAATGCTCGCGCTCCACCAGCTCGCGCCCTGGTAGTAAAGCTGCCCCTGCCGCAGCAGGTTGATCCGGGAGGCGACACCGATACGGGACGACAGATCCTCGAAATAGCGGTCATCCGACACCGAGTTGAAGTCGAGCGAGCCGTACAGTTTCGACGTGATCCGCTGCTCGTGCTGAATCGACGCCAGCGTGCGCTCCTCGCCCGTCAGCCGGTCCTTCGGCATCCATTCGACGCGCGATTCGCCCCGATAGCTTTCGCCCAGGTAGCGGAATTCGCCGCCGAACTGGACACCGCGCCGGCTCATGAAACGCGGGGTGATCGTGGCATCGTAGTTGGGCGCGATGTTCCAGTAATAGGGCAGCGCGAGGTCCACACCGGTCTTGTTCGACGAGCCGAAGGTCGGCGGCAGCAGGCCGGACTGGCGGCCGGCCGTCAGCGGGAACTCCGCCCATGGCATCCAGAAGATGGGCACGTCCTTGAACACGATCGACGCATCGCGCGCAGTGCCGACCTCGCGGTCGTAGTCCAGGTCGAGCTCGCGTGCACGGATGTACCAGTCGGGGTCGCGGGCCTCGCAGGTCAACCAGGTCGCATTCTGCATGTGGTACTGATTCTCGCCGTCGAGCCGCAGCAGGTCGGCCTCGCCGCTGCCCGACACGGTGCGCGGAGCCTCGCCGGTCAGGCTGGGCTGGCGTTGACGCGAAATCTGGTAGGCCGGCGACTCGAAGCTGCCGGTGCTGTCACCGATCACCATCGTCGCCTTCGGCCCCGCGATGACGTCATTGCCCTGCCGCAGCTCGACATTGCCTTCGGCCTCGGCCTCGTCGATCGGCTCGCGATAGGTGACGCGGTCGGCAGTGAGGATCATGTTGTCACGCTGCAGCTCCGCATCGCCATCGGCAACCAGCTCGATGCTGCGCGCACCGAGGATTCTCAACGCCTTCACCGAAGTGCTGCCCGCCGGCAGCGCGGGCTCATCGGCAACCTCAGGCGGCCGGCGCTTTTCCCCGGCCGGCAACTGCGCCGCGGTGGACGCCGGAACAGGAGGCAGCGTCAACGACACCCTTCCTCCGGCCGGAGCCACCGACGGCGCGGGTCGGGCCACCGGAGCGGCAGGTGCAGCCTCGGTCCCGCTGGCCGGGACGGAGACCGGACTTGCTGGAGGTTTCGGCGCCCGTACCAGGTCGGGCGACACCACAAGCGGCGGCAAGCCGGCCGCGAACGCCGTGCCGGACAGCCAGCACAACAGGAAGGGGATCAGACGCATGCGCGTATTCGGAGGCATGAAGGCAAACGCTTTCCATCGTTCGCAGGGCGATCCCCTGTCGCACGACCGTGTTGATAAACTTGCGGATTGTACACGAACGCCCGTGGAGAACTTCCTCTTGCAACGCCTCGAACAACTGCGCGCCTGGCTCGCCGCCGTCCTGCCCGGCCAGTCCTTCGATCTCGCGCCGGCCTCGGCCGACGCCAGCTTCCGCCGCTACTTCCGCGCCCGCTTCGCCGACGGCAGCCCTTCCCGCATCGTCATGGACGCCCCGCCGGGCAAGGAAGACGTGCGCCCCTGGCTGCAGGTGGCCGAACTGTTCCGCGCTGCGGGCGCCCACGTGCCCGAAGTGCTGGCACAGAATCTCGAGCAGGGCTTCCTGCTGCTGTCCGACCTCGGCTCGACGACCTACCTGGCCGCGCTGAAGGCGGAGGGGGGAGAAGGCGGCGGCGACCCGCATCGCGCAGCCCATCTGTATGCCGACGCGCTCGGCTCGCTCGCCGCCATCCAGCACGCCAGCCGCCCCGGCGTGCTGCCCGAGTACGACCGTGCCCTGCTGCTGCGCGAGCTGATGCTGTTCCCCGAGTGGTACGTCGCCCGCCACAAGGGCGTCACCCTGAGCGAGGCCGAAACGGCGCTGCTGAACACCGCCTTCGAGCGCATCCTCGCGGTCAACCTGGCCGAACCCAGGGTCTTCGTGCACCGCGACTACCACTCGCGCAACCTGATGCTGCTCGAAGCCGGCGACGGCCTCGGTGCCAACCCCGGCATCATCGACTTCCAGGACGCGGTCTACGGCCCGATCAGCTACGACCTGGCGTCGCTGTTCAAGGACGCCTACATCCGCTGGGACGAGGAGTTCGTCCTCGATCTGCTGATCCGCTACTGGGAAACCGCGAAGAAGCTCGGCCTGCCGGTGCGCGAGGAATTCGCCGACTTCCACCGCGACTTCGAATGGATGGGCGTGCAGCGCCACCTGAAGGTGCTCGGCATCTTCGCCCGCCTCTGCCACCGCGACGGCAAGGACGGCTACCTGGCCGACATGCCGCTGGTGATGGACCATCTGCGCCGCGCCTGCAAGCGCTACCGCGACCTCGGCCCGCTGCTGAAGCTGCTCGACCGCCTCGAACCCGAGGAAACCCAGGTCGGCTACACCTTCTGACATGAAAGCGATGATCTTCGCCGCCGGCCGCGGCGAGCGCATGCGGCCGCTGACCGACCACTGCCCCAAGCCGCTGCTCGAAGCCGGCGGCAAGCCGCTGATCGTCTGGCAGATCGAAGCCCTCGCCCGTGCCGGCATCGTCAACATCGTCATCAACCACGCCTGGCTCGGCGAGCGGCTCGAAAACGCGCTGGGCAACGGCAGCCGCTACGACGTGCACCTGCGCTATTCGCCGGAGACGACCGCGCTGGAGACGGCCGGCGGCATCGCCCAGGCGCTGCCGCTGCTGACCGGGCGGCCGGCGAGCGCAGACGGTGAAATCTTCCTCGCCGTCTCCGGCGACATCCACACCGACTACGACTACCTCCGCCTGCTGCCACGCGCCGCCGCGATGGCCGCCAGTGCCGAGCCGCTGATGCACCTGGTCATGGTGCCGAACCCGCCCTTCCATCCAGCGGGCGATTTCGTCCTCGGCGAGAACGGCCTGCTGACGCTGGACGGCCCCGGCGAAGCGGCGCGCCTCACCTTCGGCAACATCGGCCTCTACGACACCCGCCTGTTCGCCGACATCGCCCCCGGCGAACGGAAGGCGATGACGCCCTACTACCGCCGCAGCATCGCCGCCGGCCACGCCACCGGCGAGCGCCACGACGGCCACTGGGAAAACGTCGGCACGCCGGCCCAGCTCGCAGCCCTGGACGATCTCCTGCGAGCGCGCCAGCAGCCGCTACAGACAGTGAGATAATCGCGCCATGAACGCACCGACTCCGCCCCTTTCCGTTCCGCAACTCGATCTCGCCCCTTTCCGCGACCGCCGCGACCGCCTGCTAGCGCGCATGCAGGCCGCCGGCGGCGGCGTCGCCATCCTGCCGACCGCGCCCGAGCGCGCCCGCAACCGCGACACCCACTATCCCTACCGCCACGACAGCTATTTCTACTACCTCACCGCTTTCCGCGAGCCCGAAGCCGTCGTCGTGCTGGTTGCCGGCGAGCAGCCGAAGCAGATTCTGTTCTGCCGCGAGAAGAACGAGGAACGCGAGATCTGGGACGGCCATCGCCATGGCCCGGACGCGGCGCGTGAGACCTTCAGCTTCGACGAAGCCTGGACCATCGGCGACCTCGAAAAGCGCCTGCCCGACTACCTCGCCGGCCAGCCGCTGATCTGGGCCAGCCTGGGCTACGACGAAACCTGGGACGCCACCGTGCTGCGCGCCCTGAACACCGTGCGCGGCAAGGCCCGTGCCGGCATCACGCCGCCGCATTCGATCCGCGACCTGCGCGCCGAACTCGACGAGATGCGCCTCGTCAAGGATGCCGCCGAACTCGCCACCATGCGCCGCGCCGCGCAGATCTCCGCCGAAGCCCACTGCCGCGCGATGCGCGCCACCCGTCCCGGCCGCTTCGAGTACGAGATCGAAGCCGAACTGCTGCACACTTTCCGCAAAGCCGGCAGCCAGGCGCCCGCCTACACCTCGATCGTCGCCGGCGGCGCCAACGCCTGCGTGCTGCACTACATCGAGAACGACTGCCGGCTGCGCGACGGCGACCTGCTGCTGATCGACGCCGGCTGCGAGCTCGACGGCTACGCCTCGGACATCACCCGTACCTTCCCGGTCAATGGCCGCTTCAGCGCCGCGCAGCGCGAAGTGTACGAAATCGTGCTCGCCGCGCAGCACGCCGCCCGCGACGCCACCCGCCCCGGCGCGCACTGGAATGAACCGCACGAAGCCGCGGTGAAAGTGCTCGCCCAGGGCATGATCGACCTCGGCCTGCTCAAGGGCAGCCTGGACGGCGCGATCGAGAGCAACGCCTACAGCCGTTTCTACATGCACCGCACCGGCCACTGGCTGGGCATGGACGTGCATGACGCCGGCGAATACAAGCTCGACGGCGAATGGCGCCCGCTGACCCGAGGCATGGTGCTGACGATCGAGCCCGGCTGCTACATCCGCCCTGCCGCCGACGTGCCCGAGCGCTTCTGGAACATCGGCATCCGCATCGAGGATGACGCGGTGGTGACGGCAGACGGCTGCGAACTGATCACGACCGACGTTCCCAAGGCCGTCACCGACATCGAAGCCCTGATGCGGGAGGCCGGCCATGGCTGACGACGCCCCTGCGCCCGCCCCCGTCCATGACCTGCTGATCGTCGGCGCCGGCCCGGTCGGCCTGGCGCTGGCGCTGGCGCTGAAGGATGCCGGCCTCGACATCGTGCTGGCCGATGCCCGTTCCCGCGAAGCCGTCGCCGGCGACCCGCGCGACCTCGCCCTGGCGCACGGCAGCCGCCTGACGCTGGAACGCCTGGGCGTATGGGAAGCGCTGTCGGCCACGCCGATCGAGCACATCCACGTCTCCCAGCAAGGCGGCCTCGGCCGCACCCTGATCGACGCCAACGAGCACGGCCTGCCCGCGCTCGGCTACGTCGCCTCGGCGGGCGCACTGGCCGCCGCGTTGCGCGCCGCCGTCGACACCGCCGGCATTCCGGTGCTGGACGAAACCGAAGTCGCCAACCTGGCGCCCGGCGGCGGCGACATCATGGCCAGCCTGAGCGGCCCCGGAGTAAGCCAGTCCACGCTGCGCGCCCGGCTCGCTGCCTGCGCCGAAGGCGGGCTGAAGGCCGACGACCCGAACGTGGTCGAGCACGACTATCGCCAGCATGCCCTGATCGCCCAGGTCGCCGTTGCCGGCGGCCATCGCGGCACCGCCTTCGAGCGCTTCACCCGCGAAGGTCCGCTCGCGCTGCTGCCCAGGGGCGAAGGTTACGCGCTGGTGCACGTCGCCCGCCCCGACACCGCCGATGCGCTGCTGGCGCTGGACGACGACACCTATCTCGCCCGCCTGCAGGCCCACATCGGCAACCGCGTGCGGCTGGAAAGCGTCAGCAAGCGCCTGCGCTATCCGCTGCTGCTGCGCTACCGCGAATCCGCGGTCGGCCCACGCACCGTGTGGCTCGGCAATGCCGCCCAGACCCTGCACCCGGTCGCCGGCCAGGGCTTCAACCTCGCGCTGCGCGACGTCTGGGCGCTGGCCGACACCCTGCTGCGCCATTGTGACGAAGGCGCTCGCGCCGCCTCGGCCACTCAGTCACCATGCGACCTCGGCACCCCCGCCGTGCTGGCCGCCTACGCCCGCAGCCGCGGGCTCGACCGCCTCGGCACGATCCGCTTCACCGACACCCTGGTGCGCGTGTTCAGCAACGACGTTGCCCCGCTGCGCCACGCCCGCGGCGCCGCGCTGTTCGCCCTCGATGTCTTCCCGCCGCTGCGCAACTTCGTCGCCCGCCGCATGATGTTCGGCGCTCGCGCCTGGCCTTGAGTTTCTCACCGCAACCCAAGCCTCGCGAAAAAACCCACCTCCCGCCGGCTGCACGATCGCCTGGAAATTTCAGCACAAGCCGCTTGATCGAGCCCCCGTTCAGCAGAGCCCTCCCCCGGCGCGACGACGGTACCGGGCATCAAGCAAAAGGATCGAACAGGCGGACGCCGGTACCGGCGAAATCCGCTGTATTGCGCGTGGCCACGGTGAGATCGTGGATGAGACCGATTGCGGCGATCTGCTTGTCGATCGGATGTTGAGGGCTGGCTGATAACAGGTTCCCCCATAGCTGGGCACATTCAAGATCGAAATCCAGGATGTGGCGGGCGTGCTCGGCGACCACGGCATCGAGCCAGACTTCGAGCCTGTCGGCCTGAACGTGGTCGCCTCGCCGGCGGATGTTGTCCAGGCCACGGCGGATTTCGCCGATGGTCTGCACCGCAAGGTAGATGTCGGCGCTGTCGAGCGTCGCGAAAAAGGCACGAACACCGGAGTTGGCGCGCTGGCCCTTGCGCAGTTCGCTAAGAACGTTGGTGTCGAGCAGATACATCAGCGCGGGCGGGCATTGAAGTCTTCGTCCGTGCCGACGTCGGGCATTGCGGCCAGCACGTCCTTGAAGCTGCGGCGGCTGGGCTGGCAGAGGACTGCGCGCAGGATTTCGCGATGCTCCGCTTCGGCGCTGCGCCCGTGTGCAGCGGCCGCCTGTTTCAGCGCCCGCGCGACGGCGGGATCGACGTTGCGCACGATGAGATTGGTGGTCATGGCAATCTCCATGGGAATGCTCAAGATGCTTGCAATGATTACATCTTAGGCGCAATCGCAATCATTGCAAGCATCATCATCTCTACCCGACTATACGTAGCCGATGCTCCTGCGATCACAGCCTCCTGCAGGCTGGATTCAACACGCAGGGAAGCTGACCGCAAGCCCGCCACGCGAGGTTTCCTTGTATTTGTCGAGCATGTCACGGCCAGTATCGCGCATGGTGCGGATCGCCTGGTCGAGCGAGATCGCATGCGCGCCGTCACCGCGCAGGGCGAGCTGGGCGGCGTTGATCGCCTTGATCGAGGCCATCGCATTGCGCTCGATGCAGGGGATCTGCACCAGGCCGCCGACCGGGTCGCAGGTGAGGCCGAGGTTGTGTTCGAGGCCGATCTCGGCGGCATTCTCGACCTGCTCCGGCGTGCCGCCAAGCACTTCGGCCAGGCCCGCCGCGGCCATCGCACAGGCGGAGCCGACCTCGCCCTGGCAGCCGACTTCAGCGCCGGAGATGGAGGCGTTCTTCTTGCACAGCACGCCGACGGCGGCAGCAGCGAGCAAGAACCGATCGACGTCCTGCTCGCTGCTGCCGGGCATGAAGTCCATGTAGTAATGCAGCACGGCCGGGATGATGCCGGCGGCGCCATTGGTCGGCGCGGTGACGACGCGCCCGCCGCCGGCGTTTTCCTCGTTGACCGCCAACGCATACAGATTCACCCAGTCGAGCGCGGCCAGGGTGCTGCTGATGAGATTATGGCCGGCGCTGCGCTCGCTCAGCTTGCGGTACAGCGCGGCGGCACGGCGGCGCACGTTCAGGCCGCCCGGCAATACCCCCTCCCGGGTGATGCCGCGCGCGACACAGGCCCGCATCGCCGCCCAGATGCGCTGCAGCGCGGCATGCGTGTCCGCATCGCTGCGCCAGGCGGTTTCGTTGGCGAGCATCAGCTCGCTGATGCTCAGGCCGTGGCGGCGGCACTGGGCAAGCAGTTCGGCGCCGGTCTCGAAGGGATACGGCAGGGCGAGTTCGGCTTCGGCACACAAGCCGGCTTGCGCCTGGACTTCGTCGACGACGAAACCGCCGCCGACCGAGTAATACGTGTTCTGGTGGAGCAGGCCTGTCCCGCCGTATGCGGCGAGCCGCATCGCATTGGGATGGAAAGGCAGGCTCACCGGCAGCAGGCGCATGTCGCAATTCCAGGCGAAGGGCACTTTGTGGGTGCCGGCGAGCGGGAGTTTTTCGTCGAGGCGGACGAGATCGACGGTTTCGATCAGGAAGTCGGGATCGACCTCGTCCGGTTTCTGGCCCATCAGCCCGGCGATGACCGCACGGTCGGTGCCGTGGCCGATGCCGGTCGCCGACAGCGAACCGTAGAGTTTCACTTCGACGCGGGTCACACTGGCGAGCAGGCCTTGCCCCATCAGCCCGGCGGCAAAACCGTGGGCGGCGCGCATCGGCCCGACGGTATGTGAACTCGATGGCCCGATGCCGATCTTGAACAGATCGAGAACGCTGATGGACATGATTGCTCCAGATTGAATGCAAACGCCGTTTCAATCGACCCAAGCCAATCCAGACAAGCGGAAGCTTACTGCTTCACGAACGCATTCTCCACAGCGGAGACAGCCGCTCCGATTCCCCGGCTCCTGGCCCTGCCCCGCCGCCCCATGCCCATCCCTGGCGCTCGATACGCGCCAGAGCCTTGATCATTGGGGTAAAATGCGCCGTTTCCCCCGCCCGATCACAGCATGCAGTTCGCCGGCTTCACTCTGCGTAACAATCTTTTCGTCGCCCCGATGGCCGGAGTGACGGATCGCCCTTTCCGCCAGTTGTGCAAGAAGCTCGGCGCAGGCGTCGCCGTGTCCGAGATGGTCACCTCCAATTCCCTGCTCTACGGCAGCGAGAAGACCCAGCGCCGCGCCAACCATGACGGCGAAGTCGATCCGATCTCGGTGCAGATCGCCGGCGCCGACCCGGCGATGATGGCCGAGGCCGCGCGCTACAACGCCGACCGCGGCGCCCAGATCATCGACATCAACATGGGCTGCCCGGCCAAGAAGGTGTGCAACGTGATGGCCGGCTCGGCGCTGATGCAGGACGAACCGCTGGTCGCGCGCATCCTCGAAGCCGTGGTCGAGGCCGTGCCGCACACGCCGGTGACGCTGAAGTTCCGCACCGGCTGGAGCCGCCAGAACAGGAACGCGCCGGTGGTCGCCCGCATCGCCGAGGAATCCGGCATCCGCGCCATCGCCATCCACGGCCGCACGCGCGCCGACCAGTACATGGGCGAAGCCGAATACGACACCATCGCCCAGGTCAAGACCCTGGTGAAGATCCCGGTGATCGCCAACGGCGACATCACCACGCCCGAGAAGGCGAAGTTCGTGCTCGACTACACCGGCGCCGACGGCGTCATGATCGGCCGCGCCGCGCAGGGCCGGCCGTGGATCTTCCGCGAGATCGAGCACTACCTGAACACCGGCGAGCTGCTGCCGCCGCCGCTGGTCAGCGAGATCCACCGTGTCTGCCGCGAACACCTGGCCGACCTGTACGGTTTCTACGGCGAGGACCGCGGCGTCAAGATCGCCCGCAAGCACATCTCCTGGTACACCAAGGGCCTGGTCGGCTCCGCCGCCTTCCGCCGCACGATGAACCAGATTCCCGACATCCCCGCGCAGCTCGCCGCGGTCGACGAGTTCTTCGGCCAGCTCGCCGAAGCCGACGCCCGCCTGAGCTACGAGGCCGAACTTCCGCAGGAACTCGCAGCATGACCGGCCGCAGCAACGAGATCGCGGACGCCGTCGTCCGCACGCTGGACCAGTACTTCCGCGACCTCGACGGCGAGAAGCCGGCCGCCATCCACGACATGGTGATCCGCAACGTCGAGCGCCCGATGCTGCAGTTCGTGCTGCAGCAGGCCGGCGGCAACCAGACGGTCGCCGCCGAGATGCTGGGCATCAACCGCAATACGCTGCGGCGCAAGCTGACCGACTACGAGTTGCTGTGAACCACGAATTGCTGTGAGCATCGCGGCACATCATGTGCCGCGGCGGCCGCCAGCCCCACTCTTTCCACGTTTCCCCTCTTCGCTTCCGATCCCACGATGAACGTCACCCAAGCCCTGATCAGTGTCTCCGACAAACGCGGCGTGCTCGACTTTGCGCGCGAACTCGCCGGCCTCGGCATCAAGCTGCTGTCGACCGGCGGCACGGCCAGCCTGCTGCGCGAAGCCGGCCTCGACGTCACCGACGTGTCCGAGCACACCGGCTTCCCGGAAATGCTCGACGGCCGCGTCAAGACCCTGCACCCGAAAGTGCATGGCGGCATCCTCGCCCGCCGCGACCTGGCCGAGCACATGGACACCATCGCCGCGCACGACATCGGCCGCATCGACCTCGTGGTGGTGAACCTCTACCCCTTCCAGCAGACCGTGGCCAAGCCCGACTGCACGTTGGAAGACGCGATCGAGAACATCGACATCGGCGGTCCGACCATGGTGCGCGCCGCGGCCAAGAACCACGGCAACGAGGAAGGCGGCGTCGGCATCGTCACCGACCCCGAGGACTACGCCGGCATCGTCGCCGAGCTGAAGTCGAACGGCGGCAAGCTCGGCCACAAGACCCGCTTCGCGCTGGCGGTGAAGGCTTTCACCCACACCGCGCGCTACGATTCGGCGATCTCCAACTACCTGACCGCGCTGGTCACCAACGAGGCCGGCGACGTCTCGCTGCAGACCTATCCCGAGCGCCTGCAGCTGGCCTTCGACAAGGTGCAGGACCTGCGCTACGGCGAGAACCCGCACCAGAGCGCGGCCTTCTACCGCCAGCCGGGCGCGGCCGAAGGCGGCATCGCCGGCTACACCCAGCTGCAGGGCAAGGAGCTGTCGTACAACAACATCGCCGACGCCGACGCGGCATGGGAATGCGTCAAGGCCTTCGACCGCGACGGCGCGGCCGCTGCCTGTGTCATCGTCAAGCATGCCAACCCCTGCGGCGTGGCGCTGGCTGCAACCCCGCTGGAAGCCTATAAAAAGGCCTTCTCCACCGACCCGACCTCGGCCTTCGGCGGCATCATCGCCTTCAACGGCGAAGTCGACCGCGCCGCTGCCGAAGCGGTGTCGGCGCAGTTCCTCGAAGTGCTGATCGCGCCGTCCTACACCGCCGAGGCGCTGGAGCTGCTGCGCGCCAAGCAGAACGTGCGCGTGCTGAGCTGCCCGCTCGGCCAGCCTGCCGGTGCCTTCGACTACAAGCGCGTCGGCGGCGGCCTGCTGGTGCAGAGCGCCGACGAAGCCCGCATCCAGATCGCCGACCTGAAGATAGTCACCAGGCGCGCGCCGACCGAAACCGAAATGCGCGACATGCTGTTCGCCTGGCGCGTGGCCAAGTACGTCAAGTCCAACGCCATCGTCTACTGCAAGGACGGCATGACCATCGGCGTCGGCGCCGGCCAGATGAGCCGCGTCGACTCCGCCCGCATCGCCAGGATCAAGGCCGAGAATGCCGGCCTGGTGATTTCGGGCTGCGTGGTCGCATCGGACGCCTTCTTCCCCTTCCGCGACGGCCTCGACGTGCTCGCCCAGGCCGGCGCCACCGCGGTGATCCAGCCGGGAGGCTCGATGCGCGATGCCGAAGTGATCGCCGCCGCCGACGAGCAGGACATCGCGATGGTGTTCACCGGCTTCCGCCACTTCCGCCACTGATCCCGGCTCGCCATCGAAGCGGTGAAGCATTGCTCCCGCTTCGGTGGCGGACCGACAAATAGCATCAACCCAGCAGAAACTCGGAGCACCCCATGAAAGTCCTCGTCATCGGTTCCGGCGGCCGCGAACACGCGCTGGCCTGGAAGCTCGCCCAGTCGCCCAAGGTCACCCGCGTGCTGGTGGCGCCGGGCAACCCCGGCACCGCGCGCGAGCCCAAGGTGCAGAACGTCGATGTCGGCGCCACCGCCGTGGCCGAACTGGTCGAGCTGGCGCGCCGCGAGCAGGTCGCGTTCACCGTGGTCGGCCCCGAAGCGCCGCTGGCGGCCGGCGTCGTCGAACGCCTTCCGCGCCGCCGGACTGGCGATCTTCGGCCCGACCAGGGCTGCCGCCCAGCTCGAAAGCTCGAAGGACTTCGCCAAGCAGTTCCTGGTCCGCCACGGCATCCCGACGGCGAAGTACCAGACCTTCTCCGACGCCGCCGCGGCCCATGCCTACATCGACGCCGAAGGCGCGCCGATCGTGATCAAGGCCGACGGCCTCGCCGCCGGCAAGGGCGTGGTGGTGGCGATGACGGCGGACGAAGCGCACGCCGCGATCGACATGATGCTGCTGGACAACAAGATGGGCGATGCTGGCGCGCGCGTCGTCATCGAAGAGTTCATGCAGGGCGAGGAAGCCAGCTTCATCGTCCTGGCCGACGGCAGGAATGCGCTGGCGCTGGCGACCAGCCAGGACCACAAGCGCCTGAAGGACGGCGACGAGGGGCCGAACACCGGCGGCATGGGCGCCTATTCGCCCGCCCCCGTGGTCACGCCGGAGGTCCATGCGCGGGTGATGCGCGAGATCATCAATCCGACGCTCGCCGGCATGACGGCCGACGGCCTGCCCTACACCGGCTTCCTGTACGCCGGCCTGATGATCGACGGCGAAGGCCGGCCGCGCGTGGTGGAGTTCAACTGCCGCATGGGCGACCCGGAAACGCAACCGATCATGATGCGCCTGAAGACCGATCTGTCCGACCTGGTCGAAGCCGCCATCGCCGGCAGACTGGACCAGATCGAGGCCGAATGGGATCGCCGCTTCGCCCTCGGCATCGTACTCGCCGCCGCAGGCTATCCCGACAGCCCGCGCAAGGGCGATGCCATTTCCGGACTGCCCAGGAATGCTGCCGGCGACGTGCATGTCTTCCACGCCGGCACCGCCGAGCATGATGGAGAGATCGTCACTGCCGGGGGCCGCGTGCTGTGCGTGACCGCCCTGGGCGACAACGTGCGCACCGCGCAGAAGAACGCCTACCAGATGGCCGACGGCATCACCTTCGACGGCCGCCAGTATCGCCGCGACATCGGCTACCGGGCAGTCGCCCGCAAGGTCTGATCCGTCCCCCCGACACGGGCACGGCCGTCCGTGCCCGTGCCATCTGCCACGAACAGGGGTGTAAACCCCGGCTATCCTAGACGCGCGCCAGTCTGGCGCTCACCACCACAACCCGATGCAATGGAGGCGCAGATGTCCGTCAGATTCGAGATCACCAAGAACGACAAGGGCGAGTTCCACTTCAAGCTGCTCAACGCGGACGGCAAGACCCTGGTTCGCAGCGAGGGCTACAACGCCAAGGCCAGCTGCGCCAACGGCATCGAGTCGGTGCGCAAGAACGCCGGCGACGACAAGCGCTACGAACTCAAGACGGCTTCCGACGGCCGTCCCTACTTCAACCTGAAAGCGAGCAACGGCCAGATCGTCGGCACCAGCCCGATGTTCGCCGATGCCGCCGCCTGCGCAGCCGCCGTCGCCGCCGCCAAGGCCGGCGCCGCCGAGGCGCCGATCGACGACAAGAGCTGAGCCACGATGAATCCCGCCACCGTCAAACCCTGGTTCACCGATCTCCAGCAACGCATCGTCAGCCGCCTGGAAGCCTTCGACGGCCAGGCTTTCGCGGCGGACGGCTGGGAGCGCCCCGGCGGCGGTGGCGGCCTGACCCGCGTCATCGAGGAAGGCAATTTCTTCGAGCGCGGCGGGGTCAATTTCTCCCACGTCATGGGCGACGGCATGCCTGCCTCGGCCACCGCCCACCGCCCCGAACTCGCTGGCTGGCGCTTCGAGGCGATGGGCGTGTCGCTGGTGCTGCATCCACGCAATCCCCACTGCCCGACGGTGCACATGAACGTGCGCTGCTTCGTCGCCCTGGCCGAAGGCAAGGCGCCGGTATGGTGGTTCGGCGGCGGCATGGACCTGACGCCCTACTACCCGGTGGAAGAGGACGTGCGCCACTTCCACGCCGCCTGCAAGGCGGCGGTGCTGCCCTTCGGCGGCGAGGCGGAATATGCCCGCCTGAAGGAGTGGTGCGACCGCTACTTCTTCCTCAAGCACCGCAACGAGCCGCGCGGCGTCGGCGGGCTGTTCTTCGACGACCTCGGCGCCGACGGCAAAACCGACTTCGACACCGCCTTCGGCCTCACCCGCGCGGTCGGCGACGCCTTCCTCGGCGCCTACCTGCCGATCGCCGAGCGCCGCCGGAACACGCCCTACGGCGAGCGCGAGCGCGACTTCCAGGCCTATCGCCGGGGGCGCTACGTGGAATTCAACCTCGTCTTCGACCGCGGCACGCTGTTCGGGCTGCAGTCGGGCGGACGCACCGAATCCATCCTGATGTCGATGCCGCCGATCGTCAAATGGCGCTACGACTGGCAGCCCGAACCCGGTTCGGCCGAGGCGCGTCTGTACGACGAATTCCTCAAACCGCGCGAGTGGGCGTAAAAGCCAGGACCTGAACAGTCCCCGCGCAGACTTCGATTCATTGGAAACGGCATGAGCGACATCACGATCTTCCACAACCCGAGATGCGGCACTTCGCGCACCGTGCTGGAGATGATCCGGGCCAGCGGTGCCGAACCGGACATCGTCGAATACCTGAAGACACCGCCTTCCGCCGACGAACTGCTGGCGCTGGCGCAGGCCACCGGCGAGCCGCTACGTGCGCTGCTGCGCACCAAGCAGCCCGAATATCTCGAACAAGGCCTGGACGAGCCTTCGCTCACCGATGCCCAGTTGGCCGCCGCCATGGTGGCCACTCCCATACTGATCAACCGGCCCATCGTCGTCACGCCGCGCGGTGTGCGGCTGTGCCGCCCGGCCGAACTGGTCGAGGCATTGCTGCCCGGCGCCGCGGCGTGATCCTGAACCGCCCGGACCTCCGCGCCTTCTCCACGCCGTAGCTGCAGGGTTCACAAACCCAGTTCGACCATGCGCAGCAGACGGGCGCCCAGCGCCTGCTGCTGCTCGGCCGATGCGTTCCGCAGCGGCCCATCGATGATCAGCAGTGCCATGCCATGCACTGCCGACCAGGCCAGATACTCCGCACCGGGCCGCCGCTCGGCCGGCAGCACGCCGGCATGCACCATCGCATCCAGCGCATGGCCCAGCAATTCGAAGGGATTGAGCCCCTTGGCAGCAGTGCGCGCCGGGTCGGCAGGCACTTCGACGTCGTGCACGCCGAAGGCGAACGCGGTGCGGAACCATCCCGTCTCGGCCTGCGCGAAGCCCAGGTAGCCGCGCCCCACGGCCGCCAGCATGCCGCGTGCACGCTCGGCGGGATCCCGCAGCCTCTCCGCCTGCCGCAGTTCGGCTTCCATCGCTGCCGCCAGCACGCCCAGCACCGCTGCGCGCACCGCCTCGAACAAGGCCTGGTGGTTGGCGAAATGGCGATAGGCCGCATTGGGCGTCACACCCGCACGGCGCGTCGCCTCGCGCAACACCAGCGCCTGCGGCCCGCCCTCGCGCACCAGCGCCATGCCGGCCTCGACCAGTGCCGTCCTCAGGTCGCCATGGTGATAGGTCGAGCGGGCAGCGATGGACATGGGCAATTCTCGGCAGCAGGGAATATTTATTTACAAGCGCGAAGCACGATTCATGTAAACATCGTTCACATCGGATTCTAACCTATGTGCACGCCGTCCACACACTCTTTGCGGCGGCCCACCACGCGTTGGGGCAGCCCCTGCCCCAGCCTCGCCCCGGGAGACAGCAATGGAGTTCACGCCTTATCTCAATTTCGACGGCAACTGCGCCGAAGCCTTCGCCTTCTACGCCGATCTGTTCGGCGGCAGCATCGTCCACCAATCCACCTTCGGCGAAATGCCCGCCATGGAAGGCATGCCGCCGATTCCCGAATCGGCCAGGAACGGGATCATGCATGTGCACCTGCAGATCGGGCAACAGTCGCTGATGGGCTCCGATGCCATGCCCGGCGCCGATGGCGACTGCGGCGGCTACCAGCCGGCCCAGGGCCTGTGGATATCGATCCAGGCCGCCGACGTGGCGGAGGGCCGGCGCCTTTTCGATGCCCTGGCGCAAGGGGGACAGTGCGTGATGCCCTTCGCCGAGACTTTCTGGTCACCCGGCTTCGGCATGGCCAGGGACCGCTTCGGAACACCCTGGATGGTCAACGTCGCCATGCAGGCCTGACGGTCGAAGCGCTTGCGGCGGAGAGGGTGCTTGCAGCCTCTCCGCCGCATGGCCGAAGCCGCCTTCCCAACCCCGAAGGAGAGACTCATGCACTACGTCGATGGATTCGTGCTGCCCGTACCCCGCGCCAAGCTGGATGCCTACCGCGCACTCGCGCAACAGGCCGGCGAGGTCTGGATGGAACACGGCGCACTGCAGTATTGGGAATGCGTGGGCGACGACGTGCAGCCCGGCAAGATCACTTCGTTTCCGCAGGCCGTACAGCTCAAGGACGACGAAGTGGCCGTGTTCTCGTGGATCGTCTACGCTTCGCGCGCCGAGCGCGACCGCATCAACGCACTGGTGATGGAGGATCCCCGCATCACCTGCACCAAGCCGGAAGACATGCCTTTCGACGGCATGCGGATGTTCTGGGGCGGCTTCAGCGGCCTGGTCGAGATGGGTGCCTGCCCTCCGGCTTCCGCCTGAAAGCCATCGGCCGCGCCGCCGGTGCAGGCAAGCCGCGCCGGCGGCGCGGCCTCCTCAGGCGGGCAGCAGCGCCACGGCGTTCTTCTGCCCGCCGGCGGCAACGATTTCGGCCGCTGCGCGATAGTAGGGCTGGGCTTCGGCATTGCGTTCGAGATTTTCCAGCAGGTGCGCCAGGGCGAGATAGGCATCGACGCTCGGGCCGTACTTCACCGACGATTCGAGGTAGCTCTGCGCCTTGCCCCACAACTGCGCACGAACGCAAAGCTGGCCGAGCGCGAACAGCAGCCCCGCGTCACGCGGCTGCTGCTGCAGCCAGCTTTCGGCCTTCTGCAGGCAGGCGCGCACGCTGCTTTCGCCTTCGTTCTCGGCGCAATGCGCATATTGCCGTGCCAGGTCGGAATCCCAGTGCTCGTCGAGCAGATGCTCCACCTGCTTGCGTGCAAGCTCGCCGCGCCCGGCTTTTGCCAGCAGCGGCAGTACGCGTTCGATCAGGCCGCGATCCTGCAGTTCGCCGGCGGGAATGTTCTTCCAGTAATCGACCAGCGCCTCGCTGTCGCCGGCGAGTTCGCGCATGCGCTCGACATGGCCACGGCGCAGCAGCGGCACGGCCTGCTCATCGGTCAATGCCTTGTGCTTGCGCAACTGGCGGACGGTGCCGACCAGTTCTTCCCAGCGCCGCAGCGCCGACGCCACGCGCGCCTCCAGCCGCAGCATGGCAATGTGGCGATGGCCGCCTTCGCGCAGCGTCGCCAGCCGCGCCGCCGCTTCGTCGAAGCGCCCGGCATCGACGGCCAGCTCCGCTTCGGTCATCAGGCGCGCGACATCGCCATTCGTTTCCTTCTTCGCCGCGTTGCCGAGCCATTCACGATAGCGCGGCTCGTCCTGCATCGCATGCGCGGCGCGTGCCGCGACCAGCGCCGCCATCGACGCGCCTTCGTCAGTCTCGTAGGCTCGCGATGCGGATTTGAGCGACTGCGAGAAACGGCCTTCGAACAGCGCATTGACGGAATCCGTCAGCGCCCGTCCGGCACGCTCGCGCCGGCGCCGCTCGCGCCACTTCGCCACCCTGGTCGGCAACTGCAGGGTCCGGCTGACCAGACGAATCAGCGCATAGCCGAGTGCGAAGCCGACGACGACGATGACCACCAGCAGGTTCAAGGACAGCTGCACGCGCCACGGCGGCGCCACAACCAGCACGTAGCCATCGTTGAGGCCGGCCACCATCGCCACGCCCACCGCGACGGCGAAGATGCCGATCATCCATATCAAGGTACGCATCGCCGCCCCCTCACTGCGCCGGGGACGCTTCCGGCGCGTCCCCTGCTATGGAGTCGGAAGCCGGCTCGGCAACGTCAGGCACGGCGGCGGGAGCTTCGGCGGCTGCCGGCGGCGCGGAGGACTCAGCGGCCTCCCGGACCGCCGGACGTTCGCCGCGCGCCTGCTCGCCGCGCGCCTGCATCACGCGCAGGGCGGCAAAACTTTCGGTGAGAGTGGGCAGTTCGGTGCGGATGGAAACCGACTCCAGCGCCTTAAGCTCTTCCAGAACCAGTTTCACGCGCTCGTCACTCAGGTCGAAGAAGCGCTCGACCCACGCGCGCGCCTGGGCAAGATCGGCAGCATAAGTGCGCGCATCCCGCGCCAGCAGTCCAAGGCGCGCAGTGAGCAGCCGGATCTTCAGGTTTTCACGCAGGAAAGTGTTCTGCGCCGGCGCCAGCAGCACGGGAGCCTCCTCGTCGAGCCGCTCCATGCGCACGAGGCCGCGGATCTCGCGCCAGACGTCATGGGCAAGCTCGCGCGCGTAGCCGAGCCCCTTGGCCGTCCAGTCATCACCTGCAGCAGCGACGCTGTCATCGTCGGGAGGCAGCTGCGGCGCCGGCAACTGCCCCTCGAAGGCCAGCGGCATCACGTCCGCGCGCTCGAGCAAGCGCTCCAGGCGCAGGCCGAGTCCGGGCACATCGACCACGGGCTGAAGCTTCAGTGCTTCGATGTCGCCCGCCAGGGCACGGCGCAGCGGCGCATACTGGCCACGGTCGTGCAGCCCGAGACGGGCATCGGCCTGGTTCAACGCGATCAGCGCCGCCTCGACGTTTCCGGCAAGCTGCAGTTGCTGCGCCGCCAGGGCGACAGCCTGTTCGACTTCGGCAACGACACGATCCTCGCGCGAGCGGGAAAATTCCTGGTACAGGGCTTCCAGCGCGGCAGCCTGACCTTCGGTGGCCTCGACCTTGGACTCCAGCGCACCCAGCTTGCCCTGCAGGGCGGCAAGGATTTCCTGCTGCTGGCGGACGATGCCCCGCGCCTCGCCGGCGAGGCCTTCACTCTCGGCAAGGCGGCTGGCCAGCATCTCGCGCAGTTGCGCCGACTGCCCGTGGGTGTCCCGCGCCTGCCAGGCCGACCAGCCCGCGCCGCCACAGGCCGCGAGCGCCAACAGCAGCGCCCACCAGGCGATGGTCTGGCGAGGGGCCGCAGATCCAGCCGACGGCGGCGGTGGCGATACTTGTTCGGTCGATTGTTCGGGCATGGCGCCGTCCTTGCTGGATGGTTTGGCCGCCCCGGGCGGCTGGGTCAGGGCGGGAAGTTCAGTATTCATGACCGGAGAGTTTAACCAAAGTATCCTGCCAGCGCCTGCAACAGGCCTTCATCGCCGGCCGCGGTCTCGATCACGCTGCCAAAACCCGCCGCGCGGGCCTGCGCAGCAATACGCGCATGGGATGCAAACACCGGGATCGTCGCCAGCGCCCTCATCCCGTCACGGCCGAGGATGGTCGCCAGGTTGCGCACCCCCTCGCTGCTGGTCAGCAACAGGCCGGCAAGTTCGCCTCGGGCAGCGGGCGCCAGCAGCAGCGCAGGATCAGGAGCCGGGCAGTAGCGGCGGTAGCAGGTCACGTACTCGGTCTGCGCGCCACGTTCGCGGAGGGTGTCCCGGATCAGGTCGCGTCCGCCATCGCCGCGGAAGATCACGACCTTGCGGCCGCGCACGGCCTCGGCGGCGAACTCCGGCAGAGCCAGCACCGATTCACTGTCGAAGCCGTGTTCGGGCACTATCGGGTCGCTGAAGCCGCGCTGGCTCAGCGCTTTTCCGCTGCCTTTGCCGACGGTCAACACGCGCAGCGACGTGGGCCAGACGCGGCGCGCGAGGACGAATTCGAGCGCATGGTGAATGGCATTCGGGCTGACGAAGAAGGCAAGGTCGAATTCATCCAGCCGCGGCACGATCGCCTCGAGCTGGCTCGAATCCGGCGCCGGCCCGATCCCCAGCACCGGGAAGCGGATCGCCTTGCCTCCCGCCGCCTCGATGCGGCGGCACAGGCTGTCCGCCTGTTCGAGTGGCCGGGTGACCGCCAGCAGGCGCCCGGCCAGCGGCAGGGCACAGTCCTTGGTCTGCAGATCCTGCGTCATGACGGCTGCGGCATCTGTCGCTGGGCCACTCGTTCGGCCGCGCATTCAGCCGCGCATCAGCCGAGGTCGGCGAGGATCATGTCGGCGCCCTGGGCGCGCAGATCCTCGGCCAGCGCCCGGCCCAGCGCCTCGGCTTCGGCCGGCGAACCGTCGCGCTCGGCACGCACGATTTCGCTGCCATCGGGTCGGGCCACGAAGCCGCGCAGCCAGACCTTGCCTTCGCGCATCAGCGCGTAGGCGCCGAGCGGCACTTCGCAGCTGCCGGCCAGCGCGCGGGCCACGGCGCGCTCGGCGCGCACGCAGGCCGAGGTGTCGGCGTCGACCAGCGGCTGCAGCCAGCCGATCACGTCCGCGCGGGAGGCCAGGCATTCGATGCCGAGCGCACCCTGCCCGGCGGCGGGCAGCGAGACTTCGGCCGGCATCACCGAGCGGATGCGTTCGCTCAGCCCCAGGCGGGTCAGGCCGGCCGCGGCGAGGATGATCGCGTCGTACTGGCCTTCGTCGAGCTTGCGCAGGCGGGTGTCGAGATTGCCGCGCAGGCTGGTGACGCCGAGGAAGGGGTATTGGGCATGGATCTGCGATTCGCGCCGCAGCGACGAGGTGCCGACGACCGCGCCCGGCGGCATGTCGTCCAGGCTTGCATAGCGGTTGGAAACGAAGGCATCCAGCGGGACTTCGCGCTCGGTGATGCAGGGCAGCACGAACTCCTCGCCCATTTCCATCGGCACGTCCTTCATCGAATGCACGGCGATGTCGGCACGGCCGTCGAGCAGGGCGGTTTCCAGCTCCTTGACGAACAGGCCCTTGCCGCCCACCTTGGCCAGCGGCCGGTCGAGGATCTGGTCGCCGCGGGTGGTCATGCCCAGCAGTTCGACGCGACAGCCGGGATACAATCCCTCGAGGCGGGCCTTGATATGTTCGGCCTGCCACAGGGCGAGGCGGCTTTCACGGGTGGCGATGACGATGCGCTCGGGGTTCGCTTGACTCACGGTTGGGATCACTCAAGGACAGGATTCGACGATGCCGGGGAGACTCGATTTTCGCCGCGCCACAGCATCCGGCTTCGCACCGCTGGTGCATGGACTGGCCGCGATTCTAGCATGCGTGCCACTTGCGCTCCCGGCGGCGCCCGGAGGGCTGCCCGCCGCAACCGACCTGGCGCGGGACAGGACCGAGATGCGCAGTAAGCGGATGCCGATGGTGGTGCTCTACAGCCAGGCCGACTGCAGTTACTGCAACACCGCGCGGCACTACCTGGTGCCGATGTCGGCCGGCGGCCGACGAGCCTTGTTCCGCCAGATCGACATGGACACCGACGCGCCCCTGGTGGACTTCGCCGGCCAGGCTTCGACCCATCGCAAGGTGGCGGCGGCACAGGGGGTACGCTTCGCGCCGACCGTCAGGTTCTTCGACGCTGACGGCCGCGTGCTGGGCGACGACGTGGTCGGCATCGGCGTGGAAGATTTCTACGCCCAGTACATCGACAACGCGCTCGATCTTGCGCGCCGCAGCATGGGCGCTGCAGACTGACGTTTCACCGTTCTTTTTTCTTGTAGTACCGCCCAACGGCGGGCCCCTCCCCGTCCTTGGCGCGCTCCATCCCCCGCCCACTCCCCTACAAGCAGAAACGAAATGAACCAGGACAAAGACGCACCATTGCGCGATGACATCCGCCTGCTCGGCCGCCTGCTCGGCGACACCGTGCGCGACCAGCAGGGCGCCGCCGCATTCGAGCTGATCGAACGCATCCGGCAGAACTCGGTCCGCTTCCACCGCGACGACGACAGCGCCGCCCGCCGCGAGCTCGAGGACATCCTCGATGCCTTGTCGCGCGACCAGACCATCCAGGTCGTGCGCGCCTTCAGCTACTTCTCGCACCTGGCGAACATCGCCGAGGACCAGCACCACATCCGCCGCTCGCGCGCCCATCTGATCGCCGGCTCGGCACCGCGCGAAGGCAGCCTCGGCCACGCCGTCGCCAGCGTGTTGGGCAGCGGCGCCGCCGATGCCGCCGGACTGGCCGAATTCTTCGCCACCGCGCTGGTGTCGCCGGTGCTGACCGCCCACCCCACCGAGGTGCAGCGCAAGAGCATCCTGAACTGCGAGACCGTGATCGCGCGCCTGCTCGACGAGCGCGACCGCATGCAGCTCACGCCCGACGAAGCCGAGGCCCGCCTGGAGGCGCTGCGCCGCGCGGTGCTGACGCTATGGCAGACCCGCATCCTGCGCACCGCCAAGCTGTCGGTGATCGACGAAGTCACCAACGGCCTGTCCTACTTCGACACCACTTTCCTGCACGAGCTGCCGCGGATCTACGCCAGCCTGGAAGACCGGCTGGCCGCGGCGGAGCCCAGCCTGGACGGCATCGAACTGGCGGCCTTCCTGCAGGTCGGGAGCTGGATCGGCGGCGACCGCGACGGCAATCCCTTCGTCACCGCCGAGGTGCTGGACAAGGCACTGTCGATGCAGGCCACGATGGCGCTCGACCACTACCTGAACGAGCTGCACACGCTGGGTTCGCAACTGTCGATGAGCCAGACCTTCGTCGGTGCCTCGGACGCGCTGCTGGCGCTGGCCGAACGCTCGCCGGACAACTCTCCGCATCGCAGCGACGAGCCTTACCGCCTCGCCGTGTCCGGCATCTACGCCCGGCTGGCCGCCACCTACCGCACACTGCTGGGCCATGAGCCCACCCGCCATGCAGTCGCCGAAGCCACGCCGTATGCGGACGCGGCAGAGCTGGCGGACGATCTCGACATCCTCCACCGCTCGCTGCTCGCCAACGGTTCGGCTGCGCTCACCCGCGGCCGCCTGCGCCAGTTGCGCCGGGCGGTGAAGGTATTCGGCTTCCACCTGGCGCCGATCGACTTGCGCCAGAATTCCGACGTGCACGAGCGCGTCGTCGCCGAGCTGCTGGAAACCGCCTGCCCCGGCACCGCTTACAGCGCCCGCGACGAAGCCGGCCGCTGCGCGCTGCTGCTCGAGGAACTGGCCACCGCCCGCCCGCTGGCCTCGCCCCACCTGCGCTATTCGGAGGAAACCGAAGGCGAACTGGCGATCTTCCGCAGCGCCCGCCGCGCCCACCTGCGCTACGGCACGGCGGCGATCCGCAACTGCATCATCTCCAAGACCGACGACGTCTCGGATCTGCTGGAGCTGGCAGTGCTGCTGAAGGAAGCCGGCCTGCTGCGGCCGCGGGAGAAGGCGCTCGACGTCAACATCGTGCCCTTGTTCGAGACCATCGGCGATCTGGAAAATGCTGCCGGCGTCATGGACAGGCTGTTCTCGCTGCCGATCTATCGCGAACTGCTGGCCGCGCGTAGCCAGACGCAGGAAGTGATGCTGGGCTACTCGGACAGCAACAAGGACGGCGGCTTCCTGACCTCGGGCTGGGCGCTGTACAAGGCCGAAGGCGAGCTCGTCGCCGTGTTCGCCCGCCATGGCGTGCGCCTGCGCCTGTTCCACGGCCGTGGCGGCTCGGTCGGCCGCGGCGGCGGCCCGAGCTACCAGGCCATCCTGGCCCAACCCGAGGGTGCAGTGCAGGGCCAGATCCGCCTGACCGAACAGGGCGAAGTCATCGGCGCCAAGTACGGCAACCCGGAAGTCGGCCGCCGCAATCTCGAGGTGCTGGTCGCCGCCACGCTCGAAACCAGCCTGCGTCCGGCCGATGCCGAACCGACGCCGGCAGCTTTCCTCGACGCCATGCAGGCCTTGTCCGACACAGCCTTCACCGCCTATCGCGGCCTGGTCTACGACACCGAGGGCTTCGAGCGCTATTTCTGGGAATCGACCGTGATCAGCGAGATCGCCGCGCTGAACATCGGCTCGCGGCCGGCTTCGCGCAAGAAAAGCACCGCGATCGACGATCTGCGCGCGATTCCGTGGGTATTCAGTTGGGCGCAGTGCCGGGTGATGCTGCCGGGCTGGTACGGTTTCGGCAGCGCGGTGCGCGCTTTCCTCGAAAAGCATCCGGACGACGGTCTGACACTGCTGCAGCGCATGTACCGGGAGTGGTCCTTCTTCGCCACGCTGCTGTCGAACATGGACATGGTGCTGGCCAAGAGCGACCTGGCGATCGCCAGCCGCTACGCCGATCTGGTCAAGGACACCGCGCTGCGGGAGGAAATCTTCGGCCGCATCCGCGCCGAGCACCAGGCCACGGTAGACGCGCTGCTGCAGATCACCGGCCAGGACGAACTGCTCGACGGCAACCCGCTGCTGAAACGTTCGATCCGCAACCGCTTCCCTTATCTCGATCCGCTCAACCACGTGCAGGTCGAACTGCTGCGCCGCCACCGTGAGCACGGGGAAGATCCGCGCATCCGCAACGGCATCCACATCTCGATCAACGGCATCGCTGCCGGCCTGCGCAACAGCGGCTGATCAGCGTCCGAGCGCCTGCTTCACCGCCGGCCATTGCCGGCGGCTGACCGGCAGGCGCCCTTCCGGGCCTTCCAGGCCTCTCAGCAGCACCTCCCAGTGCCCTTCGCCGTCGCCTTCGCCGACACGCTCGACACCCAGCACCGCGTCGCGCGCCACCAGGCAGCTGCGGTGCACCCGCAGCAGGCGCTGGGGGAACTCCTGTTCGAGCTGCACCAGGGATTCGTCGAGCAGGTATTCGCGCTCGGTGGTGCGCGCGGTGACGTATTTGAGTTCGGCCTTCAGGTAGAGCACGTCGGCCACCGGCAGCAGCAGGATGCGGCCGCGCTCGCTGACGCTGAAATGCCGGCGCTCGTTCGGCGCCAGCCCGGCCAGAACCGGATCGGCCGGCAGTTGGCGGCTGCGCAGCTTGCCCAGCGCAAGCTCCAGCCGCTCGGCGCGCACCGGCTTGAGCAGATAATCCACCGCCGCCAGTTCGAAGGCCTCGACCGCATACTGGTCGTAGGCAGTGACGAAGATCACCGGCAGCGGCGGCGTGCAGCGGACCAGATGACGGGCCAGTTCGACGCCGTCCATCGCCGGCATGCGGATGTCGGCCAGCACCACATCCGCTTTTTCGGTTCCGAGCAGGCGAAGTGCCTCGACACCATTGGCCGCCATGCCGACCACGACATTGGGACAGCTCCGGGCGATGTCGCCGAGCAGGTCGCGCAGACGGGAACGGGCAGGCGCCTCGTCATCGACGATCAGCACACGCAACATGGCCGGCTGGCCGGCAGGAGAATTCATGCGCCCAGGCTCCTGTAGGGCAGGCGGATGCGGACGCGGTAGCGACCGCCGCTACATTCGCTGTCCAGCCCCGCCTCGAGATCGAAGAACAGCATCAGGCGTTCACGGATGTTGTCCAGCGCCATGCGATTGCCGGCGCGATGGCGGTTGACGTCGCAGACCGGATTATCGACCTCCAGCCTCAGTTCGCCGCCCCGGCGCTCGATGCGCACGACGACCTCCCCCGGCTCACTGGAAGGCTCGATGCCGTGGTAGACCGCATTTTCCAGCAGCGGCTGCAGCAGCAGCGCAGGAACGCGGGCACGCATCAACTCGGCGTGCGCGGACGTTCCCACTTCCGGTGTTTCCCAGCGCACCGCCAGGCGCTCGTCCAGGCGCAGGCGTTCGAGATCGACATAGCGCTCGCACAGCGCCACCTCGTCGCCCAGCGGAACCAGTTCGCGGTTCTCCCGCATCAGCACGCGAAACAGGTCGGCCAGTTCTTCGAGTGCCCGTTCCGCCCGCCGGGGGTCGGAACGGATCACGCCCAGTACGCCGTTCAGGCTGTTGAACAGGAAATGAGGCCGGATGCGGGCCGTCAGCGCCTGCAGCCGCGCCTCGGCCAGCGCAGGCGAATAGCGCCGGCTGCGGTAGTCGAAGTAGCCCAGGCAGATCATGGCCGCCGCCAGCGCCCAGGCAAGGCGGCGGAACAGGCTGCCGCCTTCGGTCAGCGGATAGCTGAGCGCCACCGCGAGCACCACCAGTGCCAGCAGACTGCCCAGCGCGACGCGGGATGAGCGCCGCCTGAGCCAGGACGACGCGAGATACAGCAGCAGCACGACCAGCAGCAGGGGCAGTTCCACGCGGCCGGCCATCAGCACGCCCTCGGCGAGCAGCCGCTCTCCCTCATCGACCCGTATCAGCAACGTGGCCAGCGCGAACAGGTTCACCAGCACCAGCAGGCGCAGAATGACGCCGAGATTGCGGAAATCCGGCAGTGCCGGGGCGCCGAGCGGCACGGGCTTTTGCTTTATACTTTCCATCGTTCATCGGCGCCGCGCCAGCGATCGCTCCCCAGCAAGACAAGTCCCCATGCAAGACCCGCCGAATACGCGGGCCGACATCCTCCGACACGCATTATGACAGACACCACGATGCCGGCTGCCGGCAATGGCGAACCCGCCAAGGCCTGGTCCGGCCGCTTCACCGAACCTGTTTCCGACCTCGTCAAACGCTACACCGCCTCGGTCATGTTCGACCAGCGCATGGCCCGCCAGGACATCCGCGGCTCGCTCGCCCACGCCAGGATGCTGGCGAAGCAGGGCATCATCGCCGCCGCCGACCTCGCCGACATCGAGCGCGGCATGGCACAGATCCAGGACGAGATCGAGCGCGGCGAATTCGCCTGGAACCTCGACGACGAGGACGTCCACCTCAACATCGAGAAACGCCTGACCGCGCTGGTCGGCGACGCCGGCAAGCGCCTGCACACCGGCCGCAGCCGCAACGACCAGGTCGCCACCGACATCCGCCTGTGGCTGCGCGATGCGATCGACCAGATCCTGGCGCTGATCGCCGAATTCCAGGACAGGCTGCTCGACGTCGCCGAAGCCAATGCCGACACGCCGATGCCCGGCTTCACCCACTTGCAGGTCGCCCAGCCGGTCACTTTCGGCCACCACCTGATGGCCTACTACGAGATGAGCCGACGCGACGCCGAACGCTTCGCCGACTGCCGCAAGCGCGTCAACCGGCTGCCGCTCGGCGCCGCCGCGCTGGCCGGCACCAGCTATCCGATCGACCGCGAATTCGTCGCCGCCGAACTCGGCTTCGACGAAGTCTGCTTCAACTCGCTCGACGCCGTCAGCGACCGCGACTTCGCCATCGAGTTCTGCGCCGCCGCCGCGCTGCTGATGACCCACCTGTCGCGCCTGTCGGAAGAGCTGATCCTGTGGATGAGCCCGCGCGTGGGCTTCATCGACCTCGCCGACCGCTTCTGCACCGGCAGCTCGATCATGCCGCAGAAGAAGAACCCCGACGTGCCCGAACTGGTGCGCGGCAAGACCGGCCGCGTCAATGGCAGCCTGATCGCGCTGCTGACGCTGATGAAAGGCCAGCCGCTGGCCTACAACAAGGACAACCAGGAAGACAAGGAACCGCTGTTCGATACCGCCGACACGGTCATCGACACCTTGCGCATCTACGCCGACATGGTCACCGGCATCCGGGTCAAGGCCGACGCCATGCGCGGCGCGCTGACCCAGGGTTATGCCACCGCCACCGATCTCGCCGACTACCTGGTCAAGAAAGGCCTGCCCTTCCGCGACGCCCATGAAGCCGTGGCGCTGGCGGTGCGCGCCGCCGACGTCAAGGGCTGCGACCTGCCGCAGTTCTCGCTCGACGAACTGCGCATCGCCATGGCGCACGTACCGGGCGCTGCCGAACGTCTGGGCGAGGATGTGTTCGGCGTGCTGACCGTCGAGGGGTCGCTTGCCTCTCGCAAGCACATCGGCGGCACTGCGCCGGAGCAGGTGCGGGCGGCCATTGCACACGCGCGCAAGCTGCGCGGCTGAGCGGCGTCATGGCGGTGGAGCGGATAGGCAAATACGAGATTCGCCGCCAGCTCGGCGAAGGGGCTACCAGTGTCGTCTTCCTGGCCTGGGACCCCTTCAACCAGCATGAAGTGGCGATCAAGCAACTGCGTCGCGACGTGCTAAGCGATCGCAATCGCGGACGCCTCTATCGCCAGCTGTTTCTCAATGAGTCCGCCTTCTCCGGCCGCCTGCACCACCCGCACATCGTCCGGATCCATGATGCTGCGGTAGATGACAACAATGCCTATGTCGTCATGGACTACGTGCCCGGCGGCACGCTGGAGCAACTGACCAAAGCCGGCTCGCTGGCCAGCTTCGAACGCGTCATCGAAATCGTCTTCAAGGCCACCCGCGCGCTGGACTACGCTTTCCACCAGGGCATCACCCACCGCGACATCAAGCCCGCCAACATCCTGCTGATGGCACCCGAAGGCAGCGACATCCGCATCTCAGACTTCGGCTCGGCGCTCGCCACGGCACGCGAGACCACGCAGATATCGGGCATCGGCTCACCGGCCTACATGTCGCCGCAGCAAGTGCGGGAAGTGCCGCTCGACCATCGCACCGACATCTATTCGCTCGGCGTGGTGATGTTCGAGCTGCTGACCGGCCACCTGCCCTTCGAAACCAGCAACAACTACAGCCTGCTGTACCGCATCGCGCACGACGTCGTTCCGCTGCCGTCCGAACTGCGCCCCGAAGTTCCCGAAGCGCTCGATGCCATCGTCCGCCGCGCCACCGAACGCGACGTCGATCGCCGCTACCAGAGCTGGGCCGAGTTCTCTCACGACCTCGCGCTCGCCTTCCGCAACCGCAGCGTCGAAGTCACGCGTGGTTCGATCCCCGAGGCCGAACGCTTCGAGGCCTTGCGCGCGATGCGCTTTTTCCGCGAATTCTCGGATGCCGAACTGTGGGAAGTGCTGCGCCTGTCGCAGTTCAGCCAGGTGCAGCCCGGCACGGTGATCATGAAGGAAGACGAAGGCGGCGACTCTATCTGCTTCATCATCGACGGCGAAGCTCAGGTCAAGAAACGCGGCCGCCTGCTCAACGTACTGACAGCAGGCGAATGCTTCGGTGAAATCGCCGTCTTCTCGGCCGCAGCAGGCATACGCTCGGCCTCGGTCACGGCAAGCACCACGACCAGCCTGGTCACGCTCCGCGCCCATGCGCTGCGCCGCGCCAGCGACACCTGCCGCATGCACTTCTACAAGGCCTTTCTCGAAGTACTGGCCACCCGCCTGTCGCTGGCCAGCGCCCGCATCGCCAACCTGTGACACATCCAGCCCTGCCCACGGTCGAAGCCGCAATCCGCCAGCGCGTCGGCAACCGCTTCAGCATTCGCAGTGCCCAAGCGGCCGGCACGGGCAGCAACGCCAAGATGCTCATCACGGGCGACAGCGAACGTTTTTTCGTCAAGTTCACCAGCGCCGACCGGCTGCAGATGTTCGAAGCCGAAATCGACGGCCTGCTCGCGCTCGCAGCCGCAGGCAGCTTCCGCACGCCAGCACCGATCGCCAGCGGCTGCAGCGACACACATGCATTCCTGGTCCTGGAACAGCTCGAACTGCACCCGCTGCAGTCCGCCGAAGACGGCGAGTGCTTCGCCGATGCGCTGATCGCCCTGCACCGGACCAACGGCCCGCATTTCGGCTGGCGGCGCGACAACTTCATCGGCCCTACCCCGCAACCTAACGTCTTTGCCGACAACTGGGCGCTGTTCTACACCGAATACCGCCTGCGCCCACAATTCGCCCTTGCCCGCGACAAGGGCTTCTGCGGTGAGCTCCAGAAACAGGGCGAGCGCCTGTTCGACCGCGTGCCGGCGCTTTTCCTCGATTACCGCCCGCGCGAAAGCCTGCTGCACGGCGACCTCTGGCACGGCAACGCCGCAATGCTCGCCGACGGCACACCGACGATCTACGACCCCGCCGTGCATTACGGCGACCGCGAATCCGACCTCGCCATGAGCGAACTGTTCGGTGGCTTTCCGGGCAGCTTCTATGCCCGCTACCGTGCCGGCTGGCCGCTCGACGAAGGCTACGAAACCCGCAAGCAGCTATACAGCCTGTATCACATGCTGAACCATCTGAACCTGTTCGGAAAGGGCTACCTGGGCGAAACCCTGCGTCTCGCCACGCGACTGAATGCCGCACTGTCGATGTGGCGCTGATGGCGGACATCCGCCCCTGATACCGTACGGCCAGATTGTCGAGTTTTCTTACACCGGGGATTTCCAGCTGAATCCAGGTTGAAAAAAACTCATTGGATTCAATTTATTGTGAAATTTTTCAGCACCCAGGCGTGAAATTTGCTACGTTCAAACCAGACTTGCTCTCGGGTTTTGAACCCAAGCAGATATAATTGCTCCAACACAGCCAGAAATTTGAAAGAGGCCGAACATGACACACGCCCCCCGGAACGACTCCACCGAACAGCGACGACGCCTGTTGAAGGGTGCCTTGGGCGCCTCTACCGTTGTCACGCTTGGATATGGTGCGCCGGCCGCGGCGGCATCGCATGGCTGCATTGCCGAAGTCCGGGTCGCAGGGGGAGGCTATCCGGCAATCAGCAAGCAATTCGTCCTGGGTGAGAATCCTCCGCCAATCGCTGAAAAGGGCAATTGGGCCTGGGAGGAAGTCAGGGTCCATACGTATCAAGTAGCGACCCCCACCAAAAAAGGAAGCAAGCAAGTCGATGGCTTTGTAGTCAACAATCGTGTCTATTCGACGACTTTCCCGCATGATGAGCTCTTGAACGCAACAGAAGTCCCGCTCCGGCCCGGGCGGCAGCAAGTTGCTCAGAAGAAAGGCTGGGTTCTGGTCTATTTTGACGATAACGGCGTAAGGCAAGGCACATACCCGGAATACAGACCCGGGAACGCCGCAGCAGCACCTGCGACCGCATCATGCCTCGCATCAGTCAATCCGGGTGCAGTTGCAGGTTTCAGGTTCGGCGGCTGATCTCCGATGACGGTGCTCGGCCCCAGTGCCTGGCTCGATCAATACTGCCCGTCCCTCGACGGGCAGTTTCTTTTTCTGGATCCGCTATGGTGGGACACTCACCAGCTCAATGAAGGTGCAACGCTAGTGTTGCGTGAAGCAGCCGAGGCCATTGAGAAGGGTTCCTTCGACGATTTTCAGCAAGACGTCGAGTCCGCCGGCGGCTGGCCTCCAGGCCTGGAGAAACTGGCACGCACGTTGATGATCCTGGCTGACTCCGCATCGGTGAAGGGGTGAGCGTGCCGGCATACCGTGTCCTCGACGTCGGCGCCGCGCGTATCGCCGTACATTCACCGATTGCCCGCTTCCACGCCGACCTCGACACCATTTATCCACATCAGGGGCGCGAAGATCCGGTGGCTTTCGCCGACGTGCGTGTATCCCTGCTACCCGACGCTCCCTTGCTGCGGCCATGGAAACGACAGGTATCGCTCTGGTCCGAAGCCTCGCGCCCCTTCGATCCCTATCCAAGCGACAACGCTTTGCCACTGTTCGAATGGGGCGGCAACTGGCTGCTCGCCCAGCGTCTCAACGCCTACCTGCTGCTGCATGCCGGCGTCGCCGCCCGCAATGATCGCGCGCTGATCCTGCCGGCTGCACCCGGCTCCGGCAAGAGCACGCTCACCTGCGCGCTGCATCTGGCCGGCTGGCGCTTCCTGTCGGATGAGTTCGGCGTGATCGACCCCGATTCCGGCATGGTGCTCCCGCTGATCAAGCCGGCGGCATTGAAGAACCGCTCGATCGAGGTCATCGGCTCCAACCCGCGCGCCGTCCTCGGTCCGGTGTTTCCGGGAACACGCAAAGGCGACGTCGCCCATTTCGTACCCGACCGAGACAGCCACGAAGGCCGGCACCGTCCTGCCCGTCCGCGCCTCGTCGTCTTTCCGCGCTACCAGGACGGCGCAGCACTTTCGTGTACGCCGGTTCCCCAAGCCGAGGCCGCCATGCGGCTTGGCCTGAACAGCTTCAATTACCGGGCACTGGGTCCCGTCGGCTTTCAGGCAGCAGTCCGCCTCGCCCGCGAATCTCATGCATGGGATCTGGTTCTACGGCAGCCTGGACGGCGCCATCGAAACCATCGAAACGCTGCTGGAGCGCGCACCGTGAGCATCTCGGTCAACTCCGCAACCCGGCTGCTGCTTAAAGGCATCGCAGGCCCGCTTGAATCAACGGTGTCAGACTGGGAATATGTTCTCCGCCTGGCCCGCATGAGCGGCCTGCATGGCCGGCTGGCTGCCGCCAACAAGGACAATCCCTCGCTGCCTGCCCCCATTCGCCGCCATCTGTTGTCCGCAGAGCGGATGTTCGCCTTCAACCAGCAGATGCTGAAAGGGGAGCTTGCGAGCCTGGCCGAGCTGTGCGATGGGCAATTTCCCATCGTGCTGCTGAAGGGCAGCGCCTATTTCCTGCAGGGCCATGCCTTCACCCGCGGCCGCTTCGTTTCCGACGTCGATCTGCTCGTTCCCCGCGAACACCTCCGCGGCATGGAACAGCGCCTGCGGTCCGCGGGCTGGAAGCCAGCCGAACTCGACCCCTACGACGAACGCTACTATCGTGACTGGAGCCACGAAACACCGCCGATGCGCTTTCCAGGGCACTTCCTGGAAGTGGATCTGCATCACGCGATCACGCCGGTCACCGCACGCCTGCGCTTTGACCCCGCTCCCCTGTTCGAAGCCAGCGAGGCGCTGCCGGGCTCTCCTTTCCGCGTCCTGTCGATCGAGGACCAGATACTGCACGCTTGCCTGCATTGCTTCCAGGATGGAGACATGTCGCTCAGGGTGCGTGAGGTCGTCGATATCGACGGTCTGCTGAGGAACGCAGCCGGCCAGCAGGAATTTGCCGAACGTCTGCTTGATCGGGCAAGACAGCTCGGCCTGCAGCGCCCGCTATGGTACGGCCTGTACTTCGCCCATGCGTGGATGGGCACGCCCCGGGCGCAGGAGATGCTGGCACGGCTCCAGGCTCCTCCAGCCCTGTTCGGCGCAGCGATGAAGCGCCTGGTGCCGCTGGCCATGCTGCCATCCGACCCGGATTTTCCGCCGTTGACCGGGGTCAATCTGGCCCGGCTCGCCATGCTGACCCGCTACCACCTGCAGCGAATGCCGCTGCGCATGCTGCTGCCTCATCTGGCGCGAAAAGCCGGATTGCGCATGCGCAGCCGTTTCACAGGCCAGACGCCCGCGCAAAATGCATGAAGCCAGCCCATGGGCTGGCTTCATCGATGCTTCGCCGGCCCGCCGCCCACCCTGGAAGTACCGGGCCTGCGACGAGTCTTTGGCGGTTTTCAGTCTGCGCCGCCAACCCCTGTATCCTTCAGCATCTGCTGCAACTCGCCGTTCTGGTACATCTCGCGCATGATGTCGCTGCCGCCAATGAATTCCCCCTTGATGTAGAGCTGCGGAATGGTCGGCCAGTTGGAGAATTCCTTGATGCCCTGGCGGATCTCGTCATCTGCCAGCACATTGACCGCCAGCACTTCCTTCACGCCACAGGCCTTCAGGATCTGCACTGCAGCCGAGGAGAAACCGCACTGCGGAAACTGCGGCGAACCCTTCATGTAAAGAACCACATCGTTGCTGGTGACCTGGTCGCGAATGACGTCGTGAATGCTCATGATTGGGGCCATCAAAAGTTGAGTTTAATAGTCGGGTAATTTTAAGATGGGCGATGTGCAGCGTCAATGCACCCACAATGGGCATGCCGCAACTCAGCCACGTCCCAGCCATCGGCCGCCCGAGACTCGTTCGATACCGGCGAGATCCTTCCACGAAGCGATTTCCGTGAAGCCGGCATCCGCCAGCAAGCTGCGCACGGCGGCGGCCTGATCATAGCCATGCTCGAGGAACAGCCGACCGCCGTCTGCCAGGCGAGCGGGCGCCTGCATGACGATTTCCTGCAGGTCGTCGAGCCCGGCCGGCCCCGCAGCCAATGCGCACGGAGGCTCGAAGCGCACGTCGCCCTGGCCCAGATGCGGATCACCCACAGCGATGTAGGGCGGATTGGCGACAATGAGATCGAAGCGCTCTTCACCCAGGGAAACGAACCAGTCGCTCTGGACGAAGGACACGCTGGCACCGAGGCGCGCAGCATTGGCCATCGCCACCCACAGTGCTTCGCGCGAGCGGTCGATCGCGCTGACATCCGCTTCGTCGAATTCCAGCGCCAGCGTGATTGCCAAGGCCCCGCTGCCGGTGCCCATGTCCAGCACACGAGCAGCCCTTCGGTCGGAAAAATATGCGAGTGCCAATTCGACCAGCAATTCGGTATCCGGGCGAGGGATCAACACCGCGGGCGTGACCATGAACTCGCGGCCGAAGAATTCGCGCGTGCCGACGAGATAGGCGACCGGTTCGCCGACCGCACGGCGCTCGACCAGTGCGCGGTACGCCGCCCAGTCCTCTCGATCCAGCCTCTGCTCCGGCCAGGCCACCAAGTGCGCGGCCGGGCACTGCAGTACGTGGCGCAGCAACACGCGAGCGTCCATCAGATCGATATGCGTCCTCGCCCACGCCAGGGCGCCGGCGATATCGGTGGAACCGGGGGTGGAGCCCCGCGCGCTTTCCACCATCATTCGTCTGCCAAAGCGGCCAGCAATTCGGCCTGATGCTCGAGCGTCAACGCATCGACCAGTTCGTCGAGTTCTCCCTGCATGACCGCCTCCAGCTTGTACAGCGTGAGGTTGATTCGATGGTCCGTCACCCTGCCCTGCGGGAAGTTGTAGGTACGGATGCGCTCGGAGCGGTCGCCGCTGCCGATCAGGCTCTTGCGCTGCGCAGCCTCCGCACTTTGCTGCGCGCGGACTCTCGCGTCGTAGAGCCGCGCCGCCAGCACCGACATCGCCTGGGCCTTGTTGCGGTGCTGGGAACGGTCGTCCTGGCATTCGACGACGATGCCGGTCGGAATGTGCGTGATGCGGACGGCGGAGTCGGTCTTGTTGATGTGCTGCCCGCCCGCCCCGGAAGCCCGGAACGTATCGACGCGCAGATCGGCCGGATTGATGTCGATCGCCTCCACCTCGCCCGCTTCGGGCAGCACGGCCACGGTGCAAGCCGAGGTATGGATCCGTCCCTGGGTCTCGGTCACCGGCACGCGCTGCACACGATGGCCGCCGGACTCGAACTTCAGTTTCGAGAACGCGCCGTTGCCGACGATGCGGGCGATCACTTCCTTGTAGCCGCCCAGATCGGATTCGCTCGCCGATACGATCTCGACCTTCCAGCGCTGGCGCTCGGCATAACGCGAATACATTCGCAGCAGGTCGCCAGCGAACAGCGCAGCCTCGTCGCCGCCGGTACCGGCACGGATCTCGAGGAAGAGGTTGCGTTCGTCATTAGGGTCTTGCGGCAGCAGGGCTCGTTGCAGCCCGTCTTCAAGTTCGGCGATGCGCGCTTCGCTCGCTTCGAGCTCCAGTTCTCCCAACTCGCGCATTTCGGGATCGGCCAGCAGTTCGCGCGCAGTGCCCCGGTCCGCCTCGGCCTGCACATAGGACGCATACAGGGCGACCACCGGCTCGATCTCGGCACGCTCCCGCGACAGGCCGCGAAAGGCGTTCATGTCGCGCGCCGCATCCTCAGCCGCAAGCGCACGGTCCAATTCCTGCAGGCGCGCAGCAAGATGTTCGAGTTTGTCGCGGATGCTCTGTTTCATGGCTGAATGAGGGCCGTTGGCCCGCTGTTGCGGGCCCGAACGCAGCTGCGTCGCGCTAGCCCTGGTTGGGGAGATTGAAGAGCTGGCGCACGAACTGGCCGGCGTCGGCCTTATGCTCGACTTCCACCTTGTTCAGATAGTGGGTCGGGCCATGCATCAGCTTGTTGGTCAGACCATGCGACAGTGCCTCCAGCACCTTGTGCGGATCGTCGCCCTTGGCCAGCAGCCGCACCGCACGCTCCAGTTCGGCCTGGCGCAGGTTCTCGGCGTGTTCGCGCAGCGCACGGATCGCCGGCACCGTCTCGCGCGCCGACATCCAGTGCAGGAAGCCATCCACGCGCGTGTTGATGATCTGCTCGGCCTCGACCACCGCCTGCTGGCGCGACTCCATGCCGGCATCGACCACCTGCGCAAGATCATCGACGGTATACAGGAAGATGTCGTCAAGTCCGGCGATCTCGGGTTCGATATCGCGTGGCACGGCAAGATCGACCATCACCATCGGGCGATGGCGGCGTGCCTTCACCGCCCGCTCGACCATGCCCAGGCCAACGATCGGCAAAGGTGCCGCGGTACAGGACACGACTACGTCGAAGCGCGACAGCATGTCGCCGATCTGGTCGATCCGCATGGTCTGCGCACCATAGCGGGAAGCCAACGCCAGAGCACGCTCTTCGGTACGGTTGGCCACCGTCATGGATTTCGGCTGTGCGCCGGCGAAATGTGCTGCGCACAGTTCGATCATCTCGCCTGCGCCGATGAACAGCACGTGCTGGTCGGCAACGCTTTCGAAGATCCGCTCGGTCAGGTGTACCGCCGCCGCCGCCATCGACACCGTGTTGGCGCCGATCGCAGTGGTTGAACGCACTTCCTTGGCCACCGCGAAGGTGTTCTGGAACAGCTTGTGCAGCAGCGTGCCCAGCGTACCCGCCTCTTCGGCACGGCGTGCGGCATCCTTGACCTGGCCGAGGATCTGGGGCTCGCCGATGACCATCGAATCGAGGCCGCTGGCGACACGGAACACGTGGCGGATCGCATCACGCTGCGGATAGGCATACAGATAGGGCGAAACGTCGTTGAGCGCCACCTGATGGAAGCGCGCCAGCCAATCCGCCGCATGTTGCGGCTGTTCAGCGGCGAAATACAGCTCGGTACGGTTGCAGGTTGACAGGATCGCCGCTTCCCGCACCGAATCCGCATGCGCCAGATCGTGCAGCGCCTGACCCAGCCTTTCCGGCTGAAACGCAACGCGCTCGCGAATCGCAAGCGGCGCTGTGTGGTGGTTCAGGCCAAGGGCGTAAAGCTGCATTCGGGATCAGGCTGTTCAGCGCACTTCGATGGAAAGGTGCGCATTATAGCACCCGCGTTTACGCACAAAAATTGAGCGGAATCAGCCAGTTTCCCTACTACACTGGCGGCTCATCCGTAGTCGGCACCAGGGTGTAGATGCGCTCGAAAAGCAAAAAGCCCGATCGGAAGAATCGGGCTTTTTGCTGGAACGAATTCTGTGGTGGCCAGGGACGGAATCGAACCGCCGACACGCGGATTTTCAATCCGCTGCTCTACCAACTGAGCTACCTGGCCAAAGAGGTGTGCATTATAGCCCGAATCCACATGAGGTCAAGCAGCACTTCTATTTTTTCTTCTGCCGGCACCATGGTCGGAACTGCAAAAAAACAGGCGGCGAGCCTGCGCCCGCCGCCTTTTGTATTGCCTTCCAGCAGCCCTCCCCGACGAAGGGAGGGCATGACCGAAACTTAGTGGCTCGAAGCCGCTGCAGCGCCGATCCCGGTTTCGGAACGCACGCGCTGAGCCAGGTAGCCAGCACGGTCAGCCTTGGCACGAGCGCTGTTGTCGAGGATCGAGAACAGCCAGATGCCGAGGAAGCCAGCGGTCATCGAGAACAGGGCCGGCGAGGTGTAGGGGAACAGTGCCGAACCCTTCGGGTTGCCGAGCGTGGCTTCCCACACCGACGGCGACACCACGGTCAAGCCCACGGCCGTGATCAGGCCGATGAAACCGCCGATGGTCGCGCCACGCGTGGTGCAATCCTTCCACAGCACCGACATGAACAGCACCGGGAAGTTGGCCGATGCGGCGATGGCGAAGGCCAGCGACACCATGAAGGCGATGTTCTGCTTCTCGAACGCAATCCCCAGGATCACCGCGATGATACCCAGCACGATGGTGGTGATACGCGACACGCGCAGTTCGGAGGCGGAATCGGCATTGCCCTTCTTGAACACCGTGGCGTACAAGTCGTGCGACACCGCCGAGGCACCCGACAGCGTCAGGCCGGCCACCACCGCGAGAATGGTCGCGAAGGCCACTGCCGACATGAAGCCGAGGAAGATGTTGCCGCCGACCGCGTTGGCGAGATGGATCGCCGCCATGTTGCCACCGCCCTTCAGCACGCCATTGGCGTCGAGGAATTCCGGATTGTTCGAGACGAACACGATCGCACCGAAACCGATGATGAAGGTGAGGATGTAGAAGTAGCCGATCCAAGTCGTGGCCCAGAACACCGACTTGCGTGCTTCCTTGGCATCCGGCACGGTGAAGAAGCGCATCAGGATGTGCGGCAGGCCCGCGGTACCGAACATCAGCGCCATGCCGAAGGAGATCGCCGAGATCGGATCCTTGATGAAGGAACCCGGTCCCATGATCGCCTGGGCAAGCGCACTGGCCTCTTCCGGCGACTTGCCGACCGCGATCGCGGCATCGGCCTTGATCTTGACGGAAGCGGCGAACAGTTGCTCGGGCGAGAAGCCGTAGTTCATCATCACCATGAAGGCCATGAAGGACGCGCCCGACAGCAGCAGCACCGCCTTGATGATCTGCACCCAGGTGGTCGCAGTCATGCCGCCGAACAGCACGTAGATCATCATCAGCGCGCCGACGATCACCACCGCCATCCAGTACTCGAGGCCGAACAGCAGCTTGATGAGCTGGCCCGCGCCGACCATCTGGGCGATCAGGTAGAAGGCCACCACGACCAGGGTACCCGAGGCCGCGAAAGCGCGGATCGGGGTCTGCTCGAAGCGGTAGGCGGCCACGTCGGCGAAGGTGAACTTGCCGAGGTTGCGCAGCTTTTCCGCCATCAGGAAGGTGATGATCGGCCAGCCGACGAGGAAGCCGATCGAGTAGATCAGGCCGTCGTAGCCGCTGACCATGACCGCGGCGGAAATACCGAGGAAGGACGCTGCCGACATGTAGTCACCGGCGATGGCCAGACCATTCTGGAAGCCGGTGATGCCGCCGCCAGCGGTATAGAAGTCAGCCGCCGATTTGGTCTTGGAGGCTGCCCACTTGGTGATGAACATGGTGCCGGCGACGAAGGCGCCGAACATGATGATCGCGGTCCAGTTGGTAGCCTGCTTTTCGGCCTGGCCGAGATCACCGCCGGCAGCCAGCGCTGCCGCCGACAGCAGGGCGAGGGCAAGGCCTCCGCCCAGACGTGCATAAGAACCCATCATTTGCCGGTCTCCTTGACGATTTCCTCGGTCAGGGCATCGAATTCCGAATTGGCGCGACGCACATAAATACCGGTGATGATGATGGTGAACAGGATCACGCCGAAGCCGACCGGCACACCCAGGGTCATCACCCCTTCGCCCAGGCGCTGATGGAACAGTTCCTTGTCGAAAGCGATGATCGCGGTGTAGCCGTAATACACCAGCAGCATGATGATCGTCAGCGTCCAGCCATAGCGGGTACGCGTGCTGACCAGCCGTTGATACTTGGGATTGGCGACGACTTTCGCCACCGTATTGCTTTCCATGTCTCCCTCCTACTTGTTTGAACAAACCGGGCATCCACCGGCTGCGCTCAAAATTAGGCGAAGACACTTACGGTGCGCTTACAGGTTGATAAAAAGTTTCCCTTATGGGCACTTTCCGGAACTTTTATTGATCACGATCAACGATTCCTACGATTTCTCCCTCTGCGACAGCGGAAACCACCGCGCTTCAGCCGAGCGGATAGACATCGCCCTGGACCAGCGGCGGAACATGCAGGTGACTGCGCGGAAAGACCACCCGGGCCAGGGTCCCCTGCCCTGCCGGATTGGCATCCAGCGTGACGATGGCGCGGTGCAGCTCGGCAATCTCGCGCACGATCGGCAAGCCCAGGCCAGAGCCATCCACTCCGCTGCCAAGTACGCGATAGAAGCGCTCGAACACACGCTCCCGGTCCGCCTCAGGAATACCCGGACCGGTATCCTCGATTTCGAGAACCGGCGAACCGGCAAAGCGTGTCCGTACCGTCACGCGCCCGCCACGAGGGGTATATTTGATCGCGTTGTCCACCAGGTTCTTGACCAATTCGCGCAGCAGCACCGAATTGCCTTCGACCAGCAGCTCCCCTTCCCCTCCTTCGGCGCCGAGGTCGATCTCCTTCATCTGCGCGCGCGGAAACAACTCCAGCGCCACTTCGCGCACGACCATGCCAAGGCTGACCGGCTCGACCGCATACAGCTTCTCGAAGCTCGCCTCGGCCCGCGCCAGCGACAGCAACTGGTTGATGAGGTGGGCGGCTCGATCCGTGCTCTCGGCGATATGGGTCAGCGAGCGGCGCAATTGCTCCGGATCGGTCTCGTGAAGGGCAAGGTCGGTCTGCATCTTCAGCCCGGTCAACGGCGTGCGCATCTGATGTGCGGCATCGGCGATGAAGCGCTGCTGGGCCTGCAGGTTCTCCTCCAGGCGCGCCATCATATCGTTGAAGGCGATGATCAGTGGCCTGACCTCTTCCGGCACGCTCGCCGGCTGGACCGGCGACAGGTCCGTCGGCCGCCTGCGACGAATCAGACTCTGCAAGCGGTTGAGCGGCGTGATGCCGCGCGACAGGCCGACCCAGACGAGCAGCACCGCCAACGGGATGATGGCGAACTGCGGCAGCAGCACGCCAGTCACGACACGCGAAGCCAAATCGCCACGCTTGTTGCGGGTCTCGGCCAGTTGCACCCAGACCAGTGGAGCGTCTTCATCCTCGCCCGATTTCATCAACTGGTAGGCGACCCGCGTCTCCTCGCCGTGGATGGTCTCGTCACGGAACAATACTTCCTCGCCAGCGGGCGGCGGCAGCCCCCGTGGCCGGGGAATGTCCGCATCGCCGGACACGATCGCGCCACGCTCGTCCGCCACCTGGAAATACAGCACATCATCCTGATCCGCACGGAACAGGGCGCGTGGCGGCGCGGGAAAGCGCACGACGACCTGCCCTTCGTCGAACACCACCATGCGCGACAGCATCCGGACTCCATCGGCCAGCGCGAGATCATAGGGCTGGTTGGCGATGTTGTCGGCAACATTGTGCGTGATGATGATCGAAATCGGCCACAGGAACAGCAAGGGCGCAAGCAGCCAGTCGAGGATTTCGCCGAACAGCGAATTCGGCGGTCCCTGGCGCTTCGTACTGGATATGGCCCTGTCAGACTTTCGCCGCCGACGCCGCATCAGAGTTCTCGAGGCAATAGCCCAGCCCGCGAGCGGTCACGATGCGCACACCGCTGTCCTCCAGCTTCTTGCGCAGACGGTGCACGTAGACTTCGATGGCATTGCTGGAGACTTCCTCGCCCCAGCCGCACAGGTGATCCACCAGTTGATCCTTGCTCACCAGCCGTCCGACGCGCAGCAGGAATACCTCCAGCAGGCCGATCTCGCGGGCCGATAGTTCGAGCACCTGGCCATCCACCTTGACCACGCGGTCCGCCTGATCGTAGGACAGCCGCCCCAGTTCGAGGCAGCGAGCCTGGCCGGTACCACGGCGCGTCAGAGCGCGCACGCGTGCCTCGAGCTCGGGCAGGGCGAAAGGCTTGGCCATGTAGTCGTCCGCACCTGCATCAAGTCCGCGCACACGGTCATCGACCCCGTCCTGCGCCGTCAGGATCAGGACCGGAAGCACGGATTTGCGCGCTCTCAGGCGCTTGAGCACGTCGATACCGGGCAAGCGCGGCAGGCCGAGATCGAGAATGAGCAGATCGTAGGGCTGGGATGCCAGCGCCACATCGGCGTCGATGCCATTGTCGACATGATCGACGGCATATCCATTGCGCCTCAAGGCGCGGCCGATACCGTCGGCAATCACGGGATCATCTTCTGCCAGCAGAATACGCATGAAGTTCCGGGGTGTAAGTTACGCGTAAGCGAATGCACCTAGCATCTGCTCGAATGCGCTTTCCTTGCTCGGTCGCTGGATGTAGCGGAAGCGACCGATTATCCCACGGATTTTGACCATACTGACAGCAAGGTCGAAAGGCCTTGCGGTAGAACTTGGCGCAAGCCGACAACGCCATCCGGATGCAAGAAGGCCCCGCTTTCGCGAGGCCTTCCAGAAGCAGTTCAAGAACCCCGGCGAGCCGGGGCCCCGGGCATTACATACCCATGCCCATGCCGCCCATACCACCCATGCCGCCCATGTCGGGCATGCCGCCGGCCGGCTTATCTTCGGCCAGTTCGCCGACCATGCAGTCGGTGGTCAGCATCAAGCCAGCGACCGAAGCGGCGTTCTGCAGCGCGGTGCGGGTCACCTTGGTCGGGTCCAGCACGCCCATCTCGACCATGTCGCCGTACTCGCCGGTGGCCGCGTTGAAGCCGTAGTTGCCCGAACCTTCGACGACCTTGTTCACCACCACGCTCGGCTCGTCGCCGGCGTTGGCGACGATTTCACGCAGCGGCTGCTCCATCGCGCGCAGCACGATCTTGATGCCGGCGTCCTGGTCGTGGTTGTCGCCCTTCAGGCCGCTCAGGTTGGCGCGGGCACGCAGCAGCGCAACGCCGCCGCCCGGGACGATGCCCTCTTCCACCGCAGCGCGGGTGGCGTGCAGGGCGTCCTCGACGCGAGCCTTCTTCTCCTTCATTTCGACTTCGGTCGCGGCACCGACCTTGATCACGGCAACGCCGCCGGCCAGCTTGGCGACGCGTTCCTGCAGCTTCTCGCGGTCGTAATCGGAGGTCGCCTCGTCGATCTGCACGCGGATCTGCTTGACGCGGGCCTCAATGCGCTCGGCCTGGCCGGCACCGTCGATGATGATGGTGTTTTCCTTGCCCACTTCGATGCGCTTGGCCTGGCCCAGGTCTTCCAGGGTGGCCTTTTCCAGCGTCAGGCCGACTTCTTCGGCGATGACCTGGCCGCCGGTCAGGATGGCGATGTCTTCCAGCATGGCCTTGCGGCGGTCGCCGAAGCCCGGAGCCTTGACGGCGCAGGTCTTCAGGATGCCGCGGATGTTGTTCACCACCAGCGTGGCCAGGGCTTCGCCCTCGACGTCTTCGGCGATGATCAGCAGCGGACGGCCGGCCTTGGCGACTTGTTCCAGCACCGGCAGCAGATCGCGGATGTTGGAGATCTTCTTGTCGAACAGCAGGACGAAGGGGTTGTCGAGGATGGCAACCTGCTTGTCCGGGTTGTTGATGAAGTAGGGCGACAGGTAGCCGCGGTCGAACTGCATGCCTTCGACGACGTCCAGCTCGTTGTTAAGCGACTTGCCGTCTTCGACGGTGATCACGCCTTCCTTGCCGACCTTGTCCATCGCGTTGGCGATGATGTCGCCGATGTCGCTGTCGGAGTTGGCCGAGATCGAGCCGACCTGGGCGATTTCCTTGTTGGTCGAGCAGGGCTTGGACAGGTTCTTCAGTTCTTCGATGGTGGCGGCGACGGCCTTGTCGATGCCGCGCTTCAGGTCCATCGGGTTCATGCCGGCGGCGACGTACTTCATGCCTTCGCGCACGATCGACTGGGCCAGCACGGTGGCGGTGGTGGTGCCGTCACCGGCGATGTCCGAGGTCTTGGAAGCGACTTCCTTGACCATCTGCGCGCCCATGTTCTCGAACTTGTCCTTCAGTTCGATTTCCTTGGCGACCGAGACGCCGTCCTTGGTCACGGTCGGGGCGCCGAACGAGCGCTCCAGCACCACGTTGCGGCCCTTCGGGCCCAGGGTCACCTTGACCGCGTTGGCGAGGATGTTGATGCCGGCGACCATGCGTTCGCGGGCGGAATCACCAAACTTGACTTCTTTAGCTGCCATTCTTCAGAACTCCGGAATTTTTTCGGGGATTAGCGTTTCAGGACTGCAGGAAGGCTCAGCCTTCGACCACGCCCATGATGTCTTCCTCGCGCATCACGAGGAGCTCTTCGCCTTCGACCTTGACGGCCTGGCCGGCATATTTGCCGAACAGCACCTTGTCGCCCACCTTGACGGCCATCGGACGCACGTTGCCGTCGTCGAGGATCTTGCCGTTGCCGACGGCCAGGACTTCGCCCTGATCGGGCTTCTCGCCTGCGCTGTCCGGGATCACGATACCGCTGGCGGTCTTGCGCTCGGCTTCCAGACGCTTGACGATCACGCGATCGTGCAGGGGACGAATCTTCATCGAGTTCACTCCTATTCGGTTCAACTGTTTGGGTTGATGGCTCGCGGGATTGCCCGCGGAAAATTCGCAGTGGCCCGCAGCAGCAGCTGCGCTGCCACCCCGGGTTTTTGTTAGCACTCACTGCCAACGAGTGCTAATAATAGGGACGGGGTTCCGGGATTTCAAGTGCAGCCTGCGCGATTTGTGCCGACCCTTTCCATGCCGGACGTCGCCGGCCGCTGAACTTTTGTGCCGCCAGGCCGCCCCAAGGCAGGACAAGCCCTCAGGAATGGAGCGCGCGTACGGTCGCCGTTCCGAACAGTGGATCGAGATGAGCACTTCTGCAGCCGTTTTCCGGCACATCCTTTTCGCCCTTTTCATCTGCACCGCCGGATCGGCCCCGGCTGCAGGGCAAGCGGACACACAATGGCGGGGGGCGGCCTTCGAAGGCGATGCCGCCAGCCTCGCACGACTGGCGGGCACCGGTGCCAAGGTGGTACGCGTCTATCGGCAGACCGATGCCTGGGTGCTGGATGAGGCGCAGCGGCTCGGCCTGAAGGTGCTCATGGGTCTATGGCTGGAGCATCCGCGCCACGGCTTCAACTACGACGACGGGCATGCCGTGCATGCGCAGGAACAGGCCATTCTCGATTTCGTCGGGCGCTACCGGAAACATCCCGCCCTGCTCGCCTGGGGCATTGGCAACGAAATCGAAACGGCAGTGGAAGACCCGCTCCCGCTATGGCGCGCGGTCGACCGCCTTGCCGCGTCGATCAAACGACTCGACCCGGATCACCCGACATTGATGATCGTCGCCGATACCGGCGCGAGTGCTTTCCGGAACCTGGCGAACTGCTGCCCGAACGTCAACCTGCTGGGCATCAACGTCTATGCCGGTGCGGTGTTCGATCTGCCTCGACGGCTGCGTGACGCAGGCATCAGCAAACCGGTCGTCATCACGGAACTGGGGCCGCTCGGCCAATGGCAGGCCGGCCGCAAACCCTGGGGAGCCCCGGTGGAGCCGACCAGCAGCGAAAAGGCCCGTTTCTTCACCGAGGCTCTCGCTTACCTCGCGTACCAGCCCCAGATTCGCGGCGTATTTCCGTTCCTGTGGGGAGCGAAGCAGGAGCAGACCGAAACCTGGCACGGCCTGCTGCTGGCCGATGGCAGTGAAACCGCAATGAGCGACGCGCTGGCCTCATCCTGGGGCCGGCCGGTGGCGAAACCCGCTCCGCTCGTTCGCGGGATCGGCATCTCAGCCGACGTGTTCACGCCCGGAGCAGAGATTTCGGCCGGCATCGATGCCGTCAGCGCCGATGGCACCGCGCTGGAAACGGAATGGAAAATCCTCGCCGAAGCCACCGATCTGCGCAAGGGCGGCGACCGCGAAACTCCCCCGGCACGCATCGTCACTCGCGTCCTGCGCGCCGACGCCGCCAGCGTGCGCTTGCTGGCGCCTGCCGAACCAGGGGCCTACCGCCTGTTCATCACGACACGTGACCGCCACGGCAAAGCGGCATCGGCCAATCTCCCATTTCTCGTGCGCTGAACCTCGTCCCGGGCACGGAACACCCCGAGCACAGGTTCGGGATCGATCCGCGATCCGGACATACCCTATAGCGGGGAAAAGTTCACAGTCGACGTCTGTCGATGCTCGCCCCATTCGCCAGTCTGGCTCACACTCCGCGAAGTCCAAGTAACCAATAAATCAGCTTTTGCCCCATGTCCGACGATCGACGCATGTTCTCCCCGTCCACCGAGCGCAACCGCGTCCACATCCTGCCGATCCTGCAGCGCGTTCTGCCCGATGAGGCTTCAGTGCTGGAGGTGGGCAGCGGAACCGGCGAGCACGCCGTGTATTTCTGTGCGCACATGCCGTGGCTGCACTGGCAGCCGACCGAGGGCGACCCGGCCGCGATCGACTCCATCGTCGCCTGGATCGCGCATTCCGGTCTGGTCAACATCGAAGCGCCGCTCGAACTGGAACTGAACAGTGAGACGTGGCCAGTCAAGCAGGCCGATGCTGTGATGGCGATCAACGTGCTTCACTATTCTCCATGGCCGAGCACGGCGGCGCTGTTCCGCGGTGCAGCCCGGGTGCTGCCGAAAGGCGGCATCGTCTATTGCTACGGCCCCTACCGCCGCAACGGCACGCATACGGCGCCATCCAATGCCGCATTCGACGAATGGCTGCATGGCATCGACCCCCGCTTCGGCGTGCGCGACCTCGAAGCCGTCGAAGCCGCAGCCCGGGAACATGGCTTCCGACTCGACGAAATCATCGAGATGCCGGTCAACAACTTCAGCCTGATCTTCCGCCGCGAGGCCTGAAACAGCATCTAGCACTGCGGGCCTGAACAGGCATCCGCTAGAAGGCGACGGCCACGCCGAAGTGAAGCCGCAGCTTGCGCTCGTCGTGCCCCCAGGCGAGATCGACGGCCAGCGGTCCGGCCGGACTGCGCCAGCGAGCGCCGACGCCGTAGCCCGTGCGCAGATCGAAGTCGCCGCGGGTATCGGCCGCGTCGCCGGCATCAACGAACACTGCGCCCCCCCACTGCGGCTCGAACCAGCGCACGTACTCCGCACTCATGGTGCCGAGGTAGCGTCCGCCGACGGTCGCCCTGCCCTCACGGACACCGAGGCTCTGATAGGCGTAGCCGCGCACCGACTGCGCCCCGCCGGTGCGGAACAGGAAGTCCTGCGGAATGCCTTCCCGCGAATCGGCCAGCGTCACGCCCGCTTCGCCGCGCAGGATGAGCACGTCGCGCTCCCCAACTGGCTGGTAACGTACCGCGCGACCATACAGGCGGACGAAATCCTGGTCGGCCAGCGCCACCGCGGCACCGCCGCCGACCTGGAATTCCAGCACGTAACCACGCGTCGGATCAAGCAGATCATCGACCGCCCGCCGGAGCCAGGTCCAGTTGAGGGTCAAGGTATTCTGCGAACTCGCTTCCGCACCACTGGGCTGGATACGCTCGTGCTGCAACCGCAGCGCAAGCTGAGTCTCGATGTCGCCCCGCACCGTGTTGCGCGTCGCGCCGACGGCCTGCGAACTGATCTTGAGCCCTTCGAGATCACTGCGATCGACGAGCGCGCCGAAACTGTCGCGGTGCCGCCCCGAAGGCGGCAGGAAGATGTCGGCATAGGCCGACTGGCGGCGCTGCTCGATGCGCAAACCGGTCGACAATTCCCAGGCGCGATGGAACAGGTTGGAATCGCGATAGCTGGCCTCGACGCGGAAGCCCGTGTTGCTCGACACCCCCACGCCGAAGCCGAGATACCTGGGTTTCGCCTCGGTTACCTGCACCCTCACCGGAACGGCCTTGGCCAGCGCCGGGTCACGGTCGATGGCAACGGTCACCGAAGCGAAATGCGGCGTGTTCTGCAGGCCGGTCTGGAACGCCAGCAAGGCTTCGCGATCGTAGGGCTCCCCTTCCTGCAGGCGGCTGTAGCGCTGCACCAGATCGGCAGGCAGTTCCTGCAAACCACTGACGTCGAGGGCGCCGAGGTAGAACGCGGGGCCGCTGTCCAGCGTCACGCTCAGCCGCGCCGACGCCGTACCGGGATCGATCTCGGCGCGGCTGGCAACGATGCGGGCGGCTGCATAACGGCGGGCGGCTACGGCGTCGAGCAGCGCTTGCTTGGCCGCATCCCAGTCAGCCTGGCGGAAAGGCGCGCCTTGCGGCAGGCTCCAGCGGCCACGCAAGGCCTCGAGATAAGCCTCGCCTCCCGCACCCGGATCGTCGGACGCCGCAGTGACCTCGCCTTCGAAAGCGATCGAAACCTGTCCGACGGTCGTTCGCGTCCCCGGTTCGACCTTCAGCAGCCATCGGCCCGCTTCACTGCGGTCAACACGGACCGATGGCGAGAAATAGCCTTCGGTCGCCAGCAACTGCTCCACCTCCCGTTGCGCGCGGCGTGACATCGCACGCCGATCGGCCGCAGCTTCGGGCAGCTTCTGCTCATCCTTGCGCAACAGGCGGACATGGCGCTCGAGCAGTTCACGCACTTCGTCCGGCGCCTCGAGGCCCACGTCCAGCGCCTGCTGGGCGGCGACAGGCAGCGCGGCCTGCAGCGCGACACCGAGCAACAGCGAGACGGCAAAACGCTGGCAAACCCGCATGCGAAGCGATCAGTACTCGCGGTGATACTCGGCGATGCGCTCCACCTCGGCCTTCGAGCCGAGGATGACCGGCACGCGCTGATGCAGCTCTGTCGGCAGCACGTCGAGAATCCGCTCCCGCCCGGTGCTGGCAGCGCCGCCGGCCTGCTCGACGAGCATCGCCATCGGGTTCGCCTCGTACATCAGGCGCAGCTTGCCGCCCTTGGCGCGGCACTTCTCGTCCATCGGGTACATGAAGATGCCGCCGCGGGTCATGATGCGATGCACATCCGACACCATCGACGCCACCCAGCGCATGTTGAAGTCCACGCCACGCGGGCCATCCGCCCCTTGCTGCAGCTCCTCGACATAGCGCTGCACCGGCTTCTCCCAGAAGCGCGCATTCGAGGCGTTGATGGCGTACTCGCGCGTTTCCTCGGGAATCGTCATGAAGGGATGGGTGTAGATGAAGCTGCCCATCTCGCGGTCGAGCGTGAAGCCGTGCACGCCATTGCCGACGGTCAGCACCAGCTGGGTTGACGGGCCGTAGATCGCATAGCCTGCGGCAGCCTGCTCGCGCCCGGGCTGCATGAAGCTCTCTTCCGTTGCCGGCGCGCCACCAGGCGGCATGCGCAGCACCGAGAAGATGGTGCCCACCGACACATTGACGTCGATGTTCGACGAACCGTCGAGCGGATCGAACAGCAGCAGAAAGCCGCCTTTCGGATAGTCGAAGGGGATCTGGTGCACGGTCTCCACTTCTTCCGAGGCCATCGCCGCCAGGTGGCCACCCCATTCATTGGCCTGCAGCAGGATCTCGTTGGCGATGACGTCGAGCTTCTTCTGCGCTTCGCCCTGGACGTTGTCGGTACCTGCCTCGCCCAGCACTCCCGCAAGCGCCCCCTTGGAGACATTGACGCTGATGGCCTTGACGGCACGGGCAACGACTTCGGTCAACAGGCGCAGGTCGGCGGTGATGCGACCGGCGCGCTGCTGCTCGATCAGGAACTGGGTGAGGGTGACACGACGCATGAAGAGACTCCGTGGATGCGGTTAATGCTGACAGCGGTGGATTATCCCGGTTCCTTGCGCTCAGCGCACGGCAAAAAAAGTTTCACCCGGCCCGAATGGATGGCTATCATCCCTGCCTCGGCCCAGGGAGGGTGGGCATTCCACGTTCGAACCCGGGCTCCGCGCCACCGTCCTACAGCATCTTCATCGTTTATGCACGTCATGGTTCTCGGCGCCGGTGTCACCGGTGTCACGACTGCCTGGTATCTACGGCAGGCGGGGTTCGAAGTCAGCCTGGTCGACCGCCACCCGGACGCTGGCATGGAAACGAGCTTCGCCAACGGCGGCCAGATTTCCATCAGCCACCCCGAGCCCTGGGCCAACCCCTCGGCGCCGTGGCTCGCCTTGCGCTGGCTCGGCCGCGCCGATGCTCCGCTGAAGATCCGCCCGTCCTCCGACCCGGCCCAATGGCGCTGGGCGCTTGCCTTTCTGAGGGAATGCCTGCCCTGGCGCACGCGCCGCAACACTGCCGCCATTGCTGCGCTCGCCGTCTGGAGCGGCCAATGCCTGGCCAGGCTGCGGGACGAAACCGGCCTGGAATACGAGCAGCGCAAACACGGCATCCTGCACCTGTTCAACACACCGCGAGAATTCGCCCAGGCACCTCGACGAGTGGCGGAACTGGCGCATTTCGGCATCGAAGCGCGGGTCTGCCAGCCTGCCGAATGCATCGCCCTCGAACCCGCGCTCGCGGCCCGGCAAAACCCGCTGGCCGGAGGCATCCACGCGCCTGGAGACGAATCCGGAGATGCGCACCTGTTCACCCGGGCGCTGGCCGAAAGACTGAACCAGGCAGGCGTGCGCCTCCACTGGAACACCAAGGTGCTGCAGCTGAACCACAGTAACGGTTCGGTCAACAACATCGACATCGAGGATGCGGTTGGCCGAAGGGGCGCGCTGATCGCCGACGCCTACGTGGTCTGCCTCGGTAGTCACAGCGCGGGACTGCTGGCGCCGACCGGCATGCGGCTGCCGATCTATCCGGTGAAGGGCTATTCGATCACTGCAGCGCTAACGGAGCCTGCCAGGGCGCCGGAAATCAGCCTGACCGACGAGTCGCGGCGAATCGTCTGCTCCCGCCTGGGAGACCGCCTGCGCATCGCAGGCACGGCGGAACTGGCCGGGTTCGATACCCGGATCCGGCCGGAACGCATCCGCCCGCTGCTGGACTGGGTCCGGCAAAACTTCCCCGGCGTCATCGACGAAACCAGCATTCAGCCCTGGGCAGGGCTGAGGCCAGCCACACCGGGCAATCTGCCGCTGATCGGCAGGAGCACGAGCAGAAACCTGTGGCTGAACACCGGCCACGGCACACTGGGCTGGACGCTCGCCTGCGGCTCGGCCAATGCTCTCGCGGCCTTGATGCGCGGCGAACACCCCGTGCCCGCCTACCCTTTCCGCAGTTGACCCCCAGCCGCGGCGCCGCAAACGGCGATGGCGCACGGGACTAGCGCGCCCTTCAGGCGCAGGCGGTCTTGTTCTCGGCCGTCAGCGTGGCACAGGCACAGCCTGCAGCAGATTTTTCGCTGCCTTCCTCTCCGGGTACGAAACGCTCCACCTCGACGTCGTAACCGACACTGTTGAGATGGAAGGCAAGCGCCGCATCCATGCCGTTGGTGTGGTTCTCGAACCACGCCGGCAATTCCTGCACCAGACGCCTGGCGAAGAACATGTCGCCGTTGGCGACGCGCTTGCGGATGTCGTGCAGCACGGCAAGCACGCGATCATGCTCGGCGCGGTGGCAGCCGGGGAAATCCACCGCTTCCATCCAGCGGTTCTCCTGGGCGAAATGCGCCTCGGTATGCTCGACGAAAGCATCGTAGGCGGCCAGGAAGTTCTCCGGCGCAGCCGCCGCGACAGCCGTATACAGCTCGACGAACTCGCGATGGGTGTCATCCATCCGCGCAAGACCGTTTTCGAGCTTTTCATTCCATTCCAGGCTGGGCATGGTGCCTCCTTACTTGACGACGGTCAGATGCGAAGGGCGCGGACGGCGAGGCAGTCCATCGCCGGATTTCGCCGCTTCCTCGCGCGCCTTTGCTGCTGCTTCGCCCATCTCTTCGGTGGTGGCCGGCTCCCCGGCCCCGCCGTCCTGGGAAACCAGCGCCGGCGCATGCTCTTCCGCTTCCTCCAGTTCGGGCTCGAACGCCATGCCCTGCCCGTTCTCGCGGGCATAGATCGCGATCACGTTGGCAACCGGGATCACCAGCGAATGCGCAACACCGCCGAAACGAGCCTGGAAGGTGATGTAGTCGTTGGCCATCTGCAGCTGGCCGGTGGCGTCCGACGACAGATTGAGCACGATCTGGCCGTCGCGGGCATAGCCGGGCGGCACACGTGTCTGCCCATCGACGATGGCGGCGAGGTAGGGCGTGAATCCCTGATCGACGCACCATTCCCAGATGGCACGCAGCAGATAAGGCTTGGTTGATATTGTGCTCATGGCCTTTCCATCAAGCGATGCCCGCATTGGCGGCGGGCCACCGCGGGTCGAACGGTCAGCGGCGCATCACCTTCTCGGAAGGCGTCAGCGCATCGATGAAGCCCTGGCGGCTGAAGATGCGCTCGGCATACTTCATCAGCGGCGCCGCAGCCTTGGGCAGTTCGATGCCGTAGTGCTCCAGGCGCCACAGCAGCGGTGCGATGGCGACGTCCAGCATCGAGAACTCTTCGCCGAGCATGAACTTCTGCTTGGTGAAGATCGGCGCCAGTTGGGTGAGATGGTCGCGGACATGGGCGCGAACCTTGTCCACGCCTTTCTGGTTGGCTTCGAGTGCTTCGAGGTGCGAGAACAGCTCGTGCTCGAAGGTATGCAGCAACTGGCGTGCGCGGGCGCGCATGATCGGGTCGGGCGGCATCAGTTGCGGATGCGGGAAACGCTCGTCGATGTACTCGTTGATGATGTTCGACTCGTACAGCACGAGATCGCGGTTGACCAGCACCGGAACTCGGTTGTAAGGGTTGATGACGGCAATGTCCTCGGGCTTGTTGTAGAGATCGACGTCGATGACTTCGAAGTCCATGCCCTTCTCGAACAGGACGATCCGGCAGCGATGGCTGAAGGGATCGGTCGTGCCGGAATACAGATTCATCATGGTGTTGCCACTCCGGGGATGCAAAAGCAAAAGCGCACCACGCGAAATCGCGTGGTGCGTCTGGGATGGGACTAGATCAACAGGCCTCCCGGCCTGCCGCATTTCCGATCAATGAATGTCCTTCCAGTAGTTCTTCTTCAGGGCATAGGCCAGCACAAAGAAGCCTGCCAGGAAGATCAGCACGACGGTGCCGATCGCCTTGCGCTTCTCGGCCACCGGCTCGCCCATCCACACGAGGAAGGAGACCAGATCGGCCACGGCCTTGTCGTACTCCTCGACCGACAGCTTGCCGGGCTTGGCCAGCGACAGTTCGACGTGCTTGCCGCCATGGCCGTCATCGCTGACCTTGGCCACCTGCTCGCCCTGCAGCTCCCACAGCACGTGCGGCATGCCGACGTTTTCGAAGATCACGTTGTTCCAGCCCGTGGGACGCTCGGAATCACGGTAGAACTGGCGCAGATAGGTATAGAGCCAGTCCGCGCCGCTGCCGTCGCCGGAAGCGCGCGAGCGCGCGATCACCGACAGGTCCGGCGGCGCGGCGCCGAACCAGGTCTTGGCGTCGTTGCGGGTCATGCTGATCTTCATCAGATCGCCGACCTTCTCGCCGGTGAACAGCAGATTGTCCTTGATCATCTGCTCGGACAGACCGATGTTCTCCAGCTGGTTGTAGCGCACATAGGACGCGCCGTGACAGTTCAGACAGTAATTGACGAACAGCTTGGCGCCATGCTGCAAGGCAGCCTGATCGGTGCTCACAGGGGCCTTGTCGAGCTTCACCGAGACATCGGCCGCCAGCGTGAGCGCCGGGGCGAGCAGCAGCACGGCTGCCGCACGCTTGATGAGATTGATCACGCGCATTTTCATTTGAAATTCACCCTTTCCGGTTCGGCCTTGCACTTGTCGAGCTTGCTGTACCACGGCATCAGCAGGAAGAACGCGAAATACAGCACCGAGCAGATCTGCGACACCAGCGTACGGCCCGGGGTCGGGGGCAGCACGCCCAGGTAGCCCAGGATGAAGAAGCAGATGACGAAGATGACCACGGCGATCTTGAAGATCGGACCCTTGTAGCGGATCGACTTCACCGGACTGCGGTCCAGCCAGGGCAGGAAGGCGATGATCACCACCGATGCTCCCATCGCCACCACGCCCCAGAACTTCGCATCGAGGCCGAACAGCGGGTAGGTCACCGCGCGCAGGATCGAGTAGAAGGGCGTGAAATACCACACTGGCGCGATGTGCGGCGGGGTCTTCAGCGGGTCGGCCGGAATGAAGTTGTTGAACTCCAGGAAGTAGCCGCCGCCTTCGGGCGCGAAGAACACCACCGCGCTGAAGAAGAACAGGAAGGCGACGACGCCGACGATGTCCTTGACGGTGTAGTAGGGGTGGAAGGGAATGCCGTCCAGCGGGATGCCGTTGGCGTCCTTCTTCTTCTTGATTTCCACGCCGTCCGGGTTGTTCGAGCCGACTTCGTGCAGCGCGATGATGTGCGCGGCGACGAGGCCGATCAGCACCAGCGGCACGGCGATGACGTGGAAGGAGAAGAAGCGGTTCAGCGTGGCATCGGACACCACGTAGTCACCGCGGATGACCAGCGACAGGTCCGGGCCGATCACCGGGATCGCCGAGAACAGGTTGACGATGACCTGCGCACCCCAGAAGGACATCTGGCCCCAGGGCAGCAGATAGCCCATGAAGGCTTCGGCCATCAGCACCAGGAAGATCAGCGTGCCGAAGATCCAGATCAGCTCGCGCGGCTTGCGGTAGGAACCGTAGAGCAGGCCGCGGAACATGTGCAGGTACACGACGATGAAGAAGGCCGAGGCGCCGGTCGAGTGCAGGTAGCGGATCAGCCAGCCGCCCGGCACCTCGCGCATGATGTACTCGACGCTGGCGAAGGCCACCGGCACGCCGGCGGCGTTCAGCGACGCATCCGGCTTGTAGTGCATGACCAGGAAGATGCCGGTCAGGATCTGGATCACCAGCACCAGCAGCGCCAGCGAGCCGAAGAAGTACCAGAAGTTGAAGTTTTTCGGGGCGTAGTACTCGGTGAGATGCCCCTTGATGGACGACGTGAGCGGGAAACGCTCGTCGATCCAGTTCAGCACAGCCTGGGATTTGGTCGTCATCGCTTATGCCTTCCCGTCTTCGCCAACAAGAATGGTGGTGTCCGCGAGGTACTGATGCGGCGGAATTTCGAGATTGTCCGGCGCCGGCATGCTGCTATACACGCGGCCGGCCAGGTCGAAGATCGAGCCGTGGCAGGGGCAGAGGAAACCGCCGGGCCAGTCCGCGCCCATGCCGCTTTCAGCGCCTACCTTGAATTTCTCGGACGGGGAACAGCCCAGGTGGGTACAGATGCCGACCGCGACCAGATACTCGGGCTTGATCGAGCGGTGCTTGTTCTTGGCGTAGTCGGGCTGCTGCGGCTTGTTCGACTCGGGATCGCTGACCTTCTCGTCGGTCTTGTCGAGCGACGCCAGCATCTCCTCGGTACGGCGCAGGATCCATACCGGCTTGCCGCGCCACTCCACCGTCATCATCTCGCCCGGAGCGAGCTTGCCCACATCAACCTCGACCGGCGCACCGGCTGCCTTGGCACGCTCGGACGGCGTCAGGCTGGCAACGAACGGCACCGCTGTTGCCACAGCGGCGGCACCGCCTGCGGCGGACGTCGCCAGCAGCAGGGTGCGGCGGCCGCTGTCCATCTTTTGATCAACGCTCATGACCCTCTTCCCTGAAAGGAAAACGAAAGACCCGGATACAAATAACTGCGGAATTATAGCGGAGTCACCGCAGCAGAGAAAGCGCAAAGGCCGGATCGCCAGTCGGAACAAGGCTTTCCGCGTGGCATCGATACGACGAAAGCCGCAGCCGGCAGCATTTTTGCTGCGCCGCAAAACCCATCCCGCCCCGCCGGTTTCAGACCGAGCGCCGCTCGACCAGCGCCTGGGCGATCGTGCCGGTGTCGGTATGCTCCAGTTCGCCACCGACCGGCACACCGCGCGACAGCCGGCTCACCCTCAGGCCACGCGCCGACAGCGAGCTGGCAATGGTGTGGGCGGTCGCCTCGCCTTCGTTGGTGAAGTTGGTCGCAAGGATGACCTCCCTGACCTTGCCGTCGCCCGCACGGGCGATCAGCTTGTCGAGCCTCAGCTCCCTCGGCCCGATGCCGTCGAGCGGCGACAAGCGCCCCATCAGCACGTAGTACAGCCCGCTGTAGGACTGCGTCTGCTCGATCATCGCCAGATCGGCCGGCATCTCGACCACGCACAACAGGGAAGCATCGCGTCGCGGATTGGCACAGCGCGCACAGATCGCCTCCTCGCTGAAGGTGTTGCAGCGCTCGCAATGGCGCAGCACGTCGAGCGCATGCGCCAGCGCGCCGGCCAGCCGTGCGGCGCCGCGCTGGTCGCGCTGCAGCAGGTGGTAGGCCATGCGCTGCGCCGACTTCGGCCCGACCCCGGGCAGGCAGCGCAGTGCTTCGATCAATTCGTCGAGACTGGAAGGCGACATCCGCCCGCTCCCGTCAGAACGGCAGCTTCATGCCCGGCGGCAGGTTCAGCCCGGCGGTGAAGCCCGACATCTTCTCCTGGGTCGTGGCCTCGACCTTGCGCACCGCATCGTTCAGCGCGGCGGCGACCAGGTCCTCCAGCATTTCCTTGTCGTCCATCACCGACTCGTCGATCGAGACGCGGCGCACGTCGTATTTGCAGGTCATCAGCACCTTGACCATGCCGGCACCGGACTGGCCCTCGACCTCGACCGAAGCGAGCTGCTCCTGCATCTTCTTCATGTTTTCCTGCATCTGCTGGGCCTGCTTCATCAGCCCGGCGATTCCGCCTTTCATCATGCTGGCTACTCCAATGAAATTGATCGTTCAAACGAAGGTCGGCGGCAAACCGCCGCCATTCACAAGGGTTTCACGCTGTTTTCGACCAGCGTCGCATCGAAACGCTCGATCAGTTCGCGCACGAAAGGGTCGGCCTCGAGCGCGGCGACTGCCTCGGCATGGCGCGCCCTGCGCTCGATCTCGTCGCGCTGGGCCGGTGTTTCTCCGGCAATGTCGCCGACGGCGATGCGCACCTTCAGCGTCCGCCCGGCCGCATTGCCGAGCACGTCCTGCAGGCGGTCTGCTGCCGAACGGTTCATGTCGAACAGGTGGCGGTGCGCATTCGACAGGCGCAGCTGGAGTTCACCGTCGTTGAAATCGACCCATTCGCAGTGCTGTGCGAGTTCGCGCAACAGGCCGCTCAGCCCGAGCGCCCTGATCAGGCCGCGCCAGTCGCCCATCGCCAGCAAGGTGGCGACATCGCCGCCAGCGCCGGACGTCTGCACCCGGCTCTGCGCGGCATCCTGATTCGTACCCGAGGATGCCTCGTCCCCGGACGACCGGCCAGGTTTCACTTCAAGCGCTGGCGCCGACTCCCGTCCCCTCTCCTCCCGCGCCGCCGGCGGCTCGGCACCTTGGCCGGAATAGTCCGCGGCATAGGCCTCGAGAGGCAATTCCTCCCAGGGCGGCACGTCATGGTCGCCGCGCGGACCCTCCAATGCAGGCGCGGCTGCGGCGACCGCTTCAATACGCCGAGGCGCATCCGCAGGCGGACGGAGCGGTTCGGTCTCCGGAGCAGCAGCCGGGGGAAGCGTCGTACGCGACATCGCCGGAGCTGGGTCTACCGCAGCGGCATCGGCGGCGGCAGGCTGAGGCGCACTGGCCCCCTGCTTCCCCGATGCGCCTCCTCCTCCTGCCAACGCTGGCGGCGGAACTGACTCCCGCCCGATGAACCGCGGCGCGGAACGGGAGGCTTCACCAAGCGGCGCTCGAGAAGGCAACTCCGGCGCTGCCGCTGGTGCCGCGGATGCAGGTGGCGGCGGATTCCGTGCCTGGCCGCTGCCGGCGGGGGCCACACCAGGACCGCCGAGTGCGGCCGGCTGCTCGGGCCGGAAAGCATGCAGACGCAGCAGCGTCATCATGAAACCGGTGTATTCGTCCGGCGCCAGCGGCAACTCGTCGCGGCCGTGGATGGCGATCTGGTAGGCCAGCTGCAGGAATTCGGCATCGAAAGCAGCAACGTAGGCGACGATGCGGGCGCGTTCCACTTCGTCCGCGATGGCATCCGGCGCATATTGCGTAAGCGCGATGCGATGGAACAGACTCGCCAGCGACTGCAGCGCGGCATCGAAGGACAGGCTGCGCGCCTCCATGCCGTCGGCCACCGCCATCAGGCCGGCCACGCTGCCGGCTGCCAGCGCATCGAGCACCGCGTACAGGTGATCGTCGCCGACCGTGCCGAGCATGTGCGTGACCTGCTCCTCCTCGACCTTGCCGGCGCCGTGCGCGATCGACTGGTCCAGCAGCGACAGCGCATCGCGCATCGAACCATTGGCCGCTTTGGCCAGGTGGCGCAGCGCGCCCGGCTCGAACGGCACCGCCTCGGCCTGCAGGATGCGCGTGAGGTGATCGACGATGTGGCCGGGCGGCATCTGCTTGAGGTTGAACTGCAGGCAGCGCGACAGCACGGTGACCGGAATCTTCTGCGGATCGGTGGTGGCGAGGATGAACTTGACGTGCTCGGGCGGCTCTTCCAGCGTCTTCAGCATGGCGTTGAAGGCGTGGCCGGTCAGCATGTGCACTTCATCGATCATGTAGACCTTGTAGCGGCCCTGCACCGGCGCATACACCGCCTTGTCCAGCAGCGCCGCCATGTCGTCGACGCCGCGGTTGGACGCGGCGTCCATCTCGACATAATCCGGAAAGCGGTCGGTGTCGATCGCCTTGCAGGCCTCGCATTCGCCGCAGGGCTCGGCGGTGATGCCGGTCTCGCAGTTCAGCGCCTTGGCCAGGATGCGGCTGATGGTGGTCTTGCCGACGCCGCGCGTGCCGGTAAACAGCCAGGCATGGTGCAGCCTGCCGGTGGCGAGCGCATGCGTCAACGCCCGCACGACGTGCTCCTGACCGACCAGCGTGCCGAAGGACTTCGGCCGCCACTTGCGCGCAAGGACCTGATAGCTCATGGCGGCCGATTCTAGCAGAGCGGGGCGCTCCATCCGGTGCCGATCAGGCGAGCGGCTGAAATGTCGATCGATAGCCAACAAGGATGGCCATCATTTTTCTTATCAATTTGAGCTATGACGATCCCGATCCTATCCTTGTATCGAGTCCAAGGAATCGAGGAGGAGCCGACCATGAACCCAATGCACCCATTCCGCTCCGACATCGACGTCTTGTTCGAACTGTTCTGCCAGGTGTGCGCCGAGTTTGCGCAGACGCTCTAGCGCCTCGCCGGCCGCACCTCGCCGGCCGCACCGTTTCCACCCAGCGCATCGATCAGAAGGAATCCGTCCATGGTTGCCGAAGTCGCCCGCCTGCACCTCCAGCCCGCCAGCCCCTCCGGCGTCGCGCGTGCGCTCGCCGGATGGATGATCACGCTCACCGGCCTTGCCGTCCTGGCGGCCCAGGCGCTGCGTGGCCTCGACGGTTTCGAGCTGCCGCTCGCCGCTGCACTGTCCGGCGGAGCGATGGCAGCGAGCGCCACTGCGCTGGGCGCGCTGCCGGTGCTGACGCTGCGCAAGATCGGCGCCGGCATGCAAGCCATGCTGCTCGGCTTCGGCGCCGGCGTGATGCTGGCCGCCAGCCTGTTCTCGCTGCTGCAGCCGGCTTTCGCGGCGGCGCAGGCGCAAGGCCTGGGGCCATCCGGCGCCGGCATGCTGGTGGCAACCGGACTGCTGACCGGCGCCCTGCTGCTGCTGGCAATGGACCGTCTGCTGCCCCACTCGCACACGCCCTCCCGGGCAGGGCCCAGCGACGTGCGCAACGGTAGCTCGGCATGGCTGTTCGTGTTCGCGATCGCGGTACATAACATCCCCGAAGGCCTGGCCATCGGCGTGGCATCCGGGCTCGGCGAGCTGCAGGCCGGCAGCGGCAGCGCCGTCGCCACCGGCATCTCGCTGCAGAACGTGCCCGAAGGCCTGATCGTCGCCATCGCCCTCGCCGCAGCCGGCTACGGCCGCATGTTCGCCTTCGTCGTCGCCGCCGCATCCGGCCTGATCGAGCCGATTGCCGCAATCGCCGGCTCGATGGCGGTTTCCGCTTCCGCGGCGATCCTGCCATGGGGGCTGGCGGCGGCGGCAGGGGCGATGCTGTTCGTCGTCAGCCACGAAATCATTCCGGAATCGCATCGCCGGGGCCGCGAAACCCTGGCAACCGGCGGGCTGATCCTAGGTTTCGTCACGATGATGCTGCTGGACGGCCTGCTCGGCTGAAAACCGGGTCGCGGCGGCGGCACGCGACACCGGGAAGCGATTCGCAGGCGTCCCGATCAGAATGTGAAAAAAGCCGAGGCGCTCCACGACGGAGCGTCCTCGGCTTTGCGGATTCGGGGTGGCGAGCCCGACCCCCGGCACTCACAGGGAACGGCTGTGGCTGCTGCCTTCCGGCCCTGACCAGATTCACCGCGCTGCAATGCGGGGAGACCCGCCACGGCCGGCATTGTAGCAGCATGCCGGCCGTGTGGGGCCCGAGGCTCAACCTTTCAGCTCGGGGAAGTCCTCCTCGAAGAACTCGAGTTCGCCGCGGGCATCCTGAGCGCGGGCCTCTTCGGCCTTGCGCAGCTCGACACGGCGGATCTTGCCCGAGATCGTCTTGGGCAGGTCAGCGAAGGACAGGCGGCGGATGCGCTTGTACGGTGCCAGCCGCTCGCGGGTGAAGGCGAAGATGTCCCTGGCCAGCTCCCTGCTCGGCTGCTGCCCGCCGACCAGGATCACGAAAGCCTTGGGCACGGCCAGGCGCAGCGGATCGGGACTCGGCACCACCGCGGCCTCGGCCACCGCCGGGTGTTCGATCAGCACGCTTTCCAGTTCGAATGGGCTGATCCGGTAGTCGGAAGCCTTGAACACGTCGTCGGCACGGCCGACGTAGGTGATGTAGCCATCGGCATCGATGCTGGCGACGTCGCCGGTGCGGTAGTGGCCGTCGCGCATCACTTCGGCGGTCTTGGCCTCGTCGCCCGCATAGCCGGTCATCAGCCCGGTCGGACGATGCTCACCCGTCACCAGCGCGATTTCGCCCTCCTCGGCCGGATTGCCGTTGGCATCCAGCAGCGCGATCCTGTAGCCCGGCAGCGGCCGGCCCATCGAGCCGGGCTTGAGCGGCTGGCCGGGCGTGTTGCCGATCTGCGCCGTCGTCTCGGTCTGGCCGTAGCCGTCACGGATGGTGATGCCCCAGGCTTTCTTCACCTGCTCGATGACTTCGGGGTTCAGCGGCTCGCCGGCGCCGATCAACTCGCGCAGGCTGGTCTTCACCGCAGCGAGATCCTGCTGGATCAGCATGCGCCACACGGTCGGCGGCGCGCACAGGGTGGATACCTCGTACTTCACCAGCACGTCGAGCAGCGCCTTGGCATCGAAGCGGCCGTAGTTGTACAGGAACACGCAGGCCCCGGCGTTCCAGGGGGCGAAGAAGCAGCTCCAGGCATGCTTGGCCCAGCCCGGCGAGGAAATGTTCATGTGACGGTCGTTGGGCTTCAGGCCGATCCAGTACATCGTCAACAGATGGCCGACCGGGTAGGACTGGTGGGTATGCAGCACGAGCTTGGGCTTGGACGTGGTGCCCGAGGTGAAATACAGCAGCAGCGGATCGTCCGCGCGGGTGACGCCCTCCGGAGTGAAGACCTCGGACTCGGCGGCAGCGTCCTCGAAAGCCTTCCAGCCGGCCGGCGCACCGCCCACGGCGATGCGGGTGAAACCACCCGGCAGGGTTTCGAACTTGCCGGTATGGGCCGCGCCGATGACCACATGCCTGACCTGTCCGCGCTCCACCCGATCGACCAGGTCGTCCGGCGTCAGCAGCGTGGTGGCAGGGATCACCACCGCGCCGAGCTTGATCGCCGCCAGCATGGTTTCCCACAACGGCACTTCGTTGCCTAGCATGATCAGGATGCGGTCGCCACGCCCGACGCCCTGCCCGCGCAGCCAGTTGGCGACGCGGTTCGAACGCGCCGACAGCTGGGCGAAACTGAGCTTCGACTCCCGGCCATCCTCTTCGATGATCCACAACGCCGGGTCGTCGTTGCCCCGGGCAAGCACATCGAAGTGGTCCAGCGCCCAATTGAACTCCGTCAGCTTCGGCCACTTGAAACCGGCGTAGGCCGTGGCGTAGTCGCTGCGATGTTGCAGCAGGAAATCGCGCGCGGCGATGAATTCAGCAGCCCCCATGATGCCCCCTCCTCGTTGTCGTAGAAATTGACGGCCCGTCATGCTGGCGCATGCCTGCCTTTTGATATTACGTTAACGTTAACGTAACGAATCACTGAAATCAAACCCGCAGGCCGTGCGCCGAATGCAGGAGCCCCCACTCCTCCATTTCGCCGGCGCCTCCGGCGAGGCTCGCCGAAGCGCAGTTGCGGCGCCATACTCGCAGCATTGTGACAACGACCGGAGTAAAGATGTCTCTCCTCCAGCACCGCCTTCACGCCCGCTATGGCTATGACGCGAGCGCTCCCCTCGAGATGGCTTGCAGCCCCCTGATCGAACAGCTTCTCGAGCACCGCTCGGTGCGCGGCTACCTGCCCGACCCTGTCGGCGACGACATGCTGACCGCCATCATCGCCGCCGCGCAGTCGGCAGCCAGTTCGTCCAACCTGCAGGCCTGGAGCGTCATCGCCGTGCGCGACCCGGCCACGCGCGCCGCCCTGGCCGAATGCGCCGGCAGCCAGGCCCACGTCCGGGACGCGCCGCTGCAGCTGGTCTGGCTTGCCGACCTCGCCCGCCTGGCCCATGTCGCCGAAACCACCGAACGCCCGGCCGAGGCACTCGACTACGCCGAAATGTTCCTCGTCGGCGTCATCGACGCCGCACTCGCGGCGCAGAATGCCGCCGCCGCGGCTGAGTCCCTGGGGCTGGGCACGGTCTATATCGGCGGCATGCGCAACCAGCCGGAGAAAGTCGCGGACTTGCTGAGCCTGCCCCAGCGCGTGGTGGCGGTGTTCGGCATGTGCGTCGGTCACCCTGACCCGGCACATCACGCGGCAGTCAAGCCGCGCCCGCCGCAATCGGTCGTGCTGCACCATGAAAAATACTCGCTGGCCACACAGCAGAACGGCATCGAGGCCTACAACGCGGCAATGGCCCGCTTCTACGACGAGCAGCACATGAACGTGCGCGGCACCTGGGCCATGCATTCCGCCAAGCGCATCGCCGGCCCGCAGACCTTGTCCGGCCGCGACCGCCTGGTCGAAGCGCTGCACGCCCGCGGCTTCCAGCTCAAATAAGGATATTGCCAAGGCGCGGCAACACGAAGCGCCCGTGGATCGTGATGCACTCGGCAGTCCCGGACAGTCCTTGCAAGACAGGATTGCCCATTTTGGGGCATATTGCGCACATCTGCGGCAGGCTTCAGCCCGCCGTCTGCCGATCAACCCATTCCAAGAGGCAAGATGATCCGCAATTCGCTGCGCCTGCGGCTGTGGCTGACAATCGGCCTCGCGCTGGCGCCCGTGCTGATGTTCGTGCTGGCCGACTACCACCAGCAGCGCACCCGGACCATCGAACGCGCACACGAGGAAATCGCGCAATACCTCTCCGCCGCCCGCAGGGAGGCTGACAAGGCCCACCGGAGCGTGGGCCTCGCGTTGCAGATGATGGCGCGGTCGAACGACTTGCGTTCTCTGGACGGCCCCCTGTGCAATGACATCGCCCAGCGGCTGCTTGCATCCGTGGAAGACTTCATGAACATCGGCGCGGCCCTGCCGGACGGCCGGATATTCTGCAGCGCGCTGCCCGGACGCGAAACCGTCAACATTGCCGACCGAGCCTGGTTTCAGGCGGCCCTGAGCGGAAACGGGATCACCCACGGGGAATCTTACATCGGCCGCATATCGAACAAGCCCGTACTCATGTTCGGCCACCCGCTGCATGATGCCGAAGGCAAGGTGACTGGGGCCGTATTTGCGACGATCTCGCTGAACTGGCTCAATCGCCTGATCGAAGGCTTCACGCTTCCACCAGGCTGGGAAGCCAGCCTGATCGACCGCAACGGCAAAATCCTGGCCCATTACCCCGACCCTGGGCAGTGGCAAGGCCAGACCCTCACACCCGAGCAGTTGGCGCCCCTGCACCAAACACTGGCGATGAAAGGCGGCATCGCCGAACTCACCGGCCCGGACGGCAAGCGGCGGCTGTACGGCGTCGCCTCACCCGGCTTCACTTCCGAGAACGATCTCATCGCGATCGGCGCCCCGCTCGAACGCTCGCTGAGCGCAGTCGACCAACGCTTCCAGCTCAACCTGGCAATCTTCGCGGCCATCTCCCTGCTGTCGGCGCTGGTTGCCCGTCTGTACATCTATCAACTGATCGAAGTATGGACCTCGCGCATCAGCAACGCAGTGGCACGAATCGCCGCTGGCGAGCTGGACACCCGCGTCGGCCACAATGCGAAGGTCAAGGAGCTGGACGACGTCAGTGCCGGCATCGACCACATGGCAGAGGAAATCCAGCGGCGCGACGCCGAGTTGCGCCGGCTGTCGATGGCCATCGAACAAAGCCCCGTGTGTGTCGTCATCACCGACACGAACGCCCGTATCGAATACGTCAATGACGCCTTCCAGCGTGTCACCGGCTACAGCCGCGAAGAGATCATCGGCCGGAATCCGCGCATCCTGAACGCCGGCGGGACGCCGAAGGAAACCTATACGGAGCTGTGGAACACGCTGACACTCGGCGAAGTCTGGCGCGGCGAGTTCCACAACTCCCGCAAGGATGGTTCAGGCTACCTCGAACTGGCCACGATCGCCCCGATCAAGCAGGCCGACGGCACGATCACGCACTATGTCGCCGTCAAAGAGGACATCACCCAGCGCAAGCAATCCGAAGCCCTGCTGCATCGCCTCGCCTACTACGATGCACTGACCGGCCTTCCCAACCGCGCCCTGCTGCGCGACCGCCTAGAGCAGGCGATCCGCGTCAGCAGCCGCAACGAGGTCTGGGGCATGCTGCTGTTGCTGGACATCGACCGCTTCCGCCAGCTCAACGACTCCCTCGGCCACAGCAGCGGCGATCAGTTGCTGAAGGATCTCGGCGAACGGCTGCAGGCCGCCGTGCGCGAGGACGACACCGTGGCGCGTCACGGCGACGACGATTTCGCCGTCGTCATCGAGAACATCGGCGCCAGCGAGGCCGATGCCATTGCCCGCGCCGAATTGATCGCCAAAAAGCTGCACAAGGAACTGGACATCCCCTACCAGCTGGGCGGTGCGCAGAAGGGCCCCTATTACGCAACGCTGAGCTTCGGCATCAGCCTCTTCCGCGGCCACGCCTCCTCGCCCGAGACCCTGTTGAAACAGGCCGAAGTCGCGCTCTACTCGGCGAAGGAAGACGGCCGCAACGCCATCCGCTTCTTCAACCCGGCGATGCAGGCCGTGGTCGATGCGCATACCCGCATGGAGATCGGCCTGCGCGCAGCCCTCGATACCGGCGGTTTCCACCTGCTGTATCAACCCCAGGTCGATCGCCACGGCCGCCCTGCCGGCGCAGAAGCCCTGATCCGATGGTCCGGGCCGGATGGAACGGCTATCTCGCCGGCAGAATTCATTCCGCTCGCCGAGGACACCGGGCTGATCGTGCAGATCGGACAATGGGTGCTCGACACGGCCTGCACGCAACTCGCACGCTGGCAGCAGTCTGCAGCAACCCGCCACCTGTGGATCTCGGTCAATGTCTGCGCGCGGCAGTTCCGCCAGGCGGATTTCGTCGATGTCGTGCGCGGCACGATCGAAAGAACGGGCGCCGACCCATCCTGGCTGAAGCTCGAACTGACCGAAAGCGCCATCCTCGACGACCTGGACCAGAGCATCACCCGCATGAACCAGTTGCGCGAACTCGGCATCCAGTTCGCACTCGACGACTTCGGCACCGGCTACTCGTCGCTGTCCTATCTCAAGCGCCTGCCCTTCGCCCAACTGAAGATCGACCAATCCTTCATCCGCGACATGGCTCAGGACGAAGGCAGCGAGGCCATCGTCCTCGCCATCCTGTCGATGAGCCACGCCCTGAACCTGGAAGTGGTTGCGGAAGGCGTCGAACAGCCGATTCAGCGCGAATTCCTGCGCTTGCACGGCTGCGACTTCTTCCAGGGCTACCTGTTCGGCAAACCCTTGCCGATCGAGGAATGGCAGGATTTCCTGGCGATGGTGTGAGCGGCGAGGGGCCCCGTCAGGCTTGCCGGTCCGGTGAGCATACGCTCTGCACCGCGCGGACGAGGCTTGCACCGACCTCATCGGCCTCACCCCGCCAGCCATCGAAGTGCAGCAGTTCGGTCAGCGGCATGCGCTTGAGCCAGCCGGCCGACTCCAGCTCCGGACGCTCATGGAAATGGCTGGCATGGCCGATGCAGAGGTAGGCGATCGGCACGATCCCGTCCGGAATGCCGAGCGTCTCGCGCAGCGCCTGCGGGTGCAGGATGCTGACCCAGCCCACGCCCAGCCCCTCTGCGCGCGCGGCCAGCCACAGGTTCTGCACCGCGCAGACCGCGCTGTAGATGTCCATTTCCGGCATGTGGGTGCGGCCGAGCACCACCGGACCGTTGCGGCTGCGATTGCAGGTGATGCACAGGTTGAGCGGCGCCTCCAGGATGCCTTCGAGCTTCAGATTGCGATAGGCGCCCCGCTTGCCGGTCTCGAACATTTGCTCGGCTTCGGCATGGGCGGCGAGGAAATCCCGATGGATCCGCTCGCGCACCTCGCGCGAACGCACGATGACGAAGTCCCAGGGCTGCATGAAGCCGACCGAAGGCGCGTGATGGGCGGCCATCAGTACGCGCGCCAGCACCTCGTCTGGAATGGGGTCGGGCAGGAACTGCCCGCGCACGTCACGCCGGGTGTGGATGGCCCGGTAAACGGCGGCGCGCTCGGCGGCGCTGAAGGATGGATCGGTCTGAAAGGTTTGCGCATGGCTGCTCACGGAGTCGTCCCCTTGTCGTGAAGCAGTGGACAGCCCGCCGACCAGACGGCTGTTGAACGCTTGCGGGGCCGGTCTTCCGGCTGAGGATCATCCCGTCCGGGCGCCTTCCCGGCCTCTGCAGGCCAGTGGCTGGGCAAACCTTGCCCGGACAGTCCCCTTCACGGCGCTGGGCACGCAGCGGATTTGCACCGCCTTCCCGATTCTCCCGCGCAGGCGCGGGCACCCCGAAGCTCGAAAGACGCAAAGGGTATTGAATCGCGGCGCAGCTGGCAAGGCGCGGCCGGCAAGCCGGCCGCTGAGAATCAGCCGCGCTGGCGGCGTGCCTCGAACAGGCAGACGCCGCTCGCCACCGATACGTTCAGACTTTCGACACTGCCATGCATCGGGATCCGTGCCAGTTCGTCGCAGGTCTCGCGCGTCAGCCGGCGCAGGCCGTCGCCTTCGGCACCTAGCACCCAGGCCACCGGCCCTTTCTGGTCGATACCGTACAGCGACTTCTCCGCCTCGCCGGCGGCACCGACCACCCACACGCCGGCCTCCTGCATCTCGCGCAGCGCGCGTGCCAGGTTGGTGACGGTGATATAGGGCACGGTGTCGGCCGCGCCGCTGGCGACCTTGACCGCGGTGGCATTGAGGCCGACCGCACGGTCCTTGGGCGCGACCACCGCATGCGCGCCGGCCGCGTCGGCGACGCGCAGGCAGGCGCCGAGGTTGTGCGGATCCTGCACGCCGTCCAGCACCAGGATCAGCGCATTCTCTTCCAGGCTGTCGAGCACGTCGGCGAGCTTGATGTCGCGCCGCGTCGCATCGACCTTCGCCACCACACCCTGGTGCCGGCGGGTGCCGACCATCGCGTCGAGCTTGTCGCCTTCGCAATACAGCATGCGGACACCGGCGGCCTCGGCCTGGACGACGAATTTCTTCACCCGCGCGTCCTTGCGGTCGGCCGACAGGTGGATTTCCAGCACCGAATCCGGAGCATGGCGTAGCTTGGCCGACACGGCATGGAAGCCGTAGATCAGCCGGGTGGCGGCATTGTTCGGTGTGCTGTCGGTCGTCTTAGCCACGTTTCTTGTCCTTCGCAGGCGTCTTGCCGCCGGAACGCGCGGCCGGTTTCGAGGCGCGCGATTCTACCGGCTCGGCAGCAGTCGCGGGCACCGGCACGGCTACGGCCTTGGCTGCTTTGGCCGGCTTGGCCGGTTTCGCTTTCCCGGCCTTTTCCGCCTTGTCCTTCTTGCCGGCCTTCTTCGCCTTCTTCTCTGCCTTCTCGGCCGATTTGGCCTTGCCGGCCTTGGTCTTCACGGCCTTGGCCTTCTTGCCCTTGTCCGCAGCGTCCTTGTCCTTCTTGCCGGCCTTCTCCTTTTTCTTCTTCTCCGCCTTGCCAGCCTTGGCGGCGGATGCCTCTTCGACAGCCAGCTCGATCGCCGCAGCCTCCTGGTCGACCGCCTTCCGCCGGATGTCGTCGAGCACACTGGCCCCGGCGCGGGCGGCCTTGGCCGGCGCCGGGCGGGTCTCCGCCTCGGCTGCAGGAGACGCCGCAGTTTTCGGGGTAGCGGAGGCGCGGGTGCGCGAACGCCGCTTCGGTGCAGCAACAGGCTTCAGCTCGGGCGCAGCGGCGACTTCGGCCACAGCGGAGGTTTCGGCTGCCTGCGATGCCTCGGCGACGGCCGGCGCTGCAGCAGCCGGCGCGGCGCCGGCTGCTGCAGCTTCGGTTGCCGACACTGCGGCCACGGGCTTCGCCTTGCGCGTGCGGGTGCGTCTCACCTTCTCCGCAGGTGCCGCGACTTCGTCCGCGGTGGCATCGGCTGCCGCCGGCTCGGCGACCGGCGCGACCACGACAGCCTCGGCAGGCGCAACGACGGCAGCAGGCTGGGGTTTCTCGACGGGCAGCGGACCTTCGATCAGACGGAAATCGATCTTGTTGGTCGCCATGTCGACGCGCACCAGCTGCACCTTGACCCGGTCGGACAGGCGGAACTGCTTGCCGCTGCGCTCGCCGAGCATCGCATGGCGGGTCTCGTCGTAATGGAAGTAGTCGCTGCCGAGGTCCGAGACATGCAGCAGCCCTTCGATGAAGATGTCGTCGAGAGCGACGAACAGGCCGAACGGCACGACCGCCGAAACGCTACCAGTGAAGGTTTCGCCGACACGGTCCTGCATGAAATAGCACTTCAGGAAGGCGACGACGTCGCGGGTGGCCTCGTCGGCACGGCGCTCGGTCGCCGAGCAGTGCAGGCCGATCTGCTCCCAGTCGCCCGGCTTGTACTGCTCGCCCGCCAGCACCGCCTTGATCGCGCGGTGGACCAGCAGATCGGGATAACGCCGGATCGGCGACGTGAAGTGGGTGTAGCTCTCGTAGGCCAAGCCGAAGTGGCCGACGTTGTCGGGGCTGTACATCGCCTGCTTCAGCGAACGCAGCATCACTGTCTGCAGCAGCTGGGCGTCCGGACGGTCCTTGATCTGCGTGAGCAGCGCGGCGTAGTCGCGGGCGCGCGGCTCGTCGCCGCCACCGATACCGAGGCCGAACTCCTTGAGGAACTCGCGCAGCTTGGTCAGCTTTTCCTCGGACGGCGTGTCATGCACGCGATACAGCGCCGGATGCTCGTGCTTGGCGAGGAAATCCGAGGCGCAGACGTTGGCCGCCAGCATGCACTCCTCGATCAGGCGGTGGGCGTCGTTGCGCACCTCGGGCACGATCTGCGCGATCTTGCCGTTGTCGTCGAAGATCATGCGCGTCTCGGTGGTCTCGAAGTCGATCGCGCCACGCTTGGCGCGCGCCGTCAGCAGCACGCGGAAGAGCTTGTCGAGGTTTTCGAGATGCGGCAGCAGCGCATCGAGCGCCTCGCGTTCCGCCGCGTCCTGTTCGTACAGGGCCGCGGCGACCCGGGTATAGGTCAGGCGCGCGTGCGACCAGATCACCGCCGGATAGAAGCGGTAGGTCTTGATCTCGCCGGTAGCGGTGATGTTCATGTCGGCCACCATCGCCAGGCGCTCGACCTCGGGGTTCAGCGAACACAGGCCGTTGGAAAGCTTTTCCGGCAGCATCGGGATCACCCGCCGCGGGAAATACACCGAGTTGCCGCGATCGTAGGCATCCTTGTCGAGGCCCTTGCCGGCCTCGACGTAGTGCGACACGTCGGCAATCGCCACGATCAGGCGGTAGCCCTTGCCCTGGCGCTCGCAATAGACGGCGTCGTCGAAGTCCTTGGCAGTCTCGCCGTCGATCGTCACCAGCGGCAGCTTGGTCAGATCCTCGCGGCCCGCCCAGTCCTTCTGGCGCACGACTGTCGGCAGCTTGCGCGTTTCGGCCTTGGCTTCGGCGGAGAACTCGAACGGCAGGTCGTGCTTGCGCAGCGCGATCTCGATCTCCATGCCGGGATCGGCGTAGTTGCCCAGCACTTCGACGATGCGGCCGATCGGCTGGGCGAACTTGGTCGGCTGTTCGACCAGTTCGACGGTGACGATCTGGCCCGGCTCCGGTTTCTTGCGCCCGCCCGGCGCGATCAGGATGTCCTGCGCCAGGCGGCGGTTCTCGGGCACCACGATCATCACGCCATGCTCGTTGATGATGCGGCCAACGACGCGGCTGTTGGCGCGCTCCAGCACTTCGACCAGCCGGCCTTCGGGGCGGCCTCGGCGGTCCTGGCCGGCGATGCGCGCCAGGATGCGGTCGCCGTGCAGCAGTTCACGCATTTCCTTCGGCGGCAGGAAGACATCGGGCCCACCATCATCGCGGCGCAGGAAACCGAAGCCGTCGGCATGGCCTTCGACACGGCCCTTGATCAGATCCGCCTTGTCGGGCAGCAGATAGGCGTCGCGGCGGTTGCGCACGATCTGGCCTTCGCGCTCCATCGCACGCAGGCGGCGGTCGAAGTGCTCGCGCTCGAAAGCCTGGATGTCGAGCGCCGTCGCCAGTTCGTCGAAAGGCATCGGCACGCCGCGCTCGGCCAGCACCTGCAGCACGTATTCGCGGCTGGGCAGCGGCTGTTCGTATTTCTGCGCTTCGCGCTCATGGAAGGGATCGGCCAGGCGGATGGCACTTTGTTTGACAGCGTTTTGCCGGGCAAGGTCTTGGCGGCCAGCATTCTGCCTGGCGGCATCCTTGCGCGCCGCGCGGCTGCGGCCGGCCGTCGGCGCGGCACCGCGGCCACCGGCTGGCGACCTGCCGGCCGTGGCTCCCTGGGCTGCGCCATTGCGGGAACGCGAGCCGGCCGGAGCAGCGCTACGCGTCTGATTACTTCTTGCGGAATTTTTTGTTCTTCGAGTCATTGACAGTTTTCTTCGAGTGCTTATAATGCGCGTCTTCTTGCCCAGATGGCGGAATTGGTAGACGCACTAGTTTCAGGTACTAGCGCCGCGAGGCGTGGAGGTTCGAGTCCTCTTCTGGGCACCAGTTTCACAGGAAAGCCGCTCTTCGGAGCGGCTTTTTTGTTTTCCGCCATCGGCTGCAGCCTTGAAGGCTCGTGCAGTACCGCCAGCAGCATGCGTGGCGACAGCATACGCGCCAGCCGGATACACAGCAGCGGAACACGGGAAAAACGGAAAAATCTTTTCAAACGCCGGATCGTTTGCTATTATGCGCCTCCCTGCCCAGATGGCGGAATTGGTAGACGCACTAGTTTCAGGTACTAGCGCTGCGAGGCGTGGAGGTTCGAGTCCTCTTCTGGGCACCAGTTGCAGGGAAAAGCCGGCTTTGAGCCGGCTTTTTTCGTTTACGCCGTCCGAGGTCAGCGCAACAGCCTGCACCGGAAAGGACACAAGGAAAACGGCGCCGCCGATGCCACGGCCCCCCGAAGGAGCCGGACATGCGGACAGCGCCGTTTTTTTGGCAAGCTGGCGGAGGCAGCCTCGCGGCCCCTCCCCTGCCTGCAGCATCCGATCAGGCACCAAACGGATGGCGACGCAGGATCGTCTCGTCGCGTTCGGGGCCGGTCGAGATCACGTCGATCGGAATCTCGCAGATCTCCTCGATCCGGTGCAGGTAGGCACGCGCCTCCTGCGGCAGCGCGTCCCAGCTCTGCGCGCCGAAGGTGGTGCCGCTCCAGCCCTTCATGGTCTCGTAGATCGGTTCGCAGCGCGTGACCTCTTCCGACCCCATCGGCAGCAGGTCGATGCGCTTGCCGTCCAGCATGTAGCCGGTGCACAGCTTCAGCTCTTCCAGGCCGTCGAGGACGTCGAGCTTGGTGATGCACAGACCGGTGACGCCATTGATGATGATCGAACGCTTCAGCGCGGCCAGGTCGAGCCAGCCGCAGCGGCGCTTGCGGCCGGTGACGGTGCCGAATTCGCGGCCCTTGGTCGACATCTGTTCGCCGGGCACGCCCTTGGTCTCGATGTCGAGCTCGGTCGGGAAAGGACCGCCGCCAACGCGGGTGCAATAGGCCTTGGTGATGCCCAGTACGTAGTGCAGGCGGCTCGGGCCGACGCCCGAGCCCGCCGCTGCCTGGCCGGCGACACAGTTGCTCGAGGTGACGAAGGGATAGGTGCCGTGGTCGATGTCGAGCAGCGTGCCCTGCGCGCCTTCGAACAGCAGCGAACCGCCCGACTTGTTGATCGCGTACAGCTCGGCCGAGACGTCCGCCACCATCGGCAGCAGTTCTTCGGCATCGGCCATGGCCTCGTCGAAAACCACCTGGAAATCGACCGCTTCGGCGCCCAGATGCTGCGTCAGCACGAAGTTGTGATATTCGAGGTTGGCCTTGAGCTTGGCGGCGAAGCGCTCGCGGTCGAACAGGTCATAGACGCGCAGCGCGCGGCGGGCGACCTTGTCCTCGTAGGTGGGGCCGATGCCCTTGCCGGTGGTGCCGATCTTGTCGCCGGCGGCCTTGGCCGCCTCGCGCGCGCGGTCGAGCGCACTGTGGTAACCGAGGATCAGCGGGCAGCCCGGGCTGATGCGCAGGCGATCGCGGACCTTGATGCCGCCGGCTTCGAGCGTGCGGATCTCCGACAGCAGGTGATGGGCGTCGAGCACCACACCGTTGCCGATGAAGCAGGCCACGCCTTCGCGCACGATGCCCGAGGGCACGAGGTTCAGCTTGTATTCGGTCTGGCCGATCACCAGCGTGTGGCCGGCGTTGTGGCCGCCCTGGAAGCGGACGACCCCTTTGGCGTGGTCGGTCAGCCAATCGACGATCTTGCCCTTGCCCTCGTCACCCCACTGGGTGCCGACGACGACGACGTTCTTTGCCATTTTCTACTCTCCCTGTAACGGCACGACCGCCCAGCGACCGTCCCGCCTGACCAGTTGCCGGTCGCAACCGGCCTCGTTCCAAGTTCCTTGATGCCCGGGCAATGCCGTGACGACGATCTCGCCGCGCGCACGCAGCGCCGCCACTTCGGCAGCCAACTCGGCATCGTCGCCCGCCCAGGGCGCCAGCACCGCGCCCGGATGCGCCAGCGGCGCCGGCAGATGCCACACCAGTTCGCGCAGGTCGAGGCTGAAGCCGACCGCCGGCCGCGCACGGCCGAAAGCCTCGCCGACCCGGTCGTAACGTCCGCCGAGCGCCAGCGCCGCCGGCGACTCCGCGCCATAGGCGGCAAAGACGATGCCGCTGTGATAGTGGTAGCCGCGCAGGTCCGCCAGATCGAAACTGATCGGCAGATCGGCCAGCGCGCCGGCCAGTTGGCGCAATTCGCCCAGCAGGGCCGTGATCTCCTCGTCCTGCGGCAGACAGGCCGCGGCGCGGTCGAGGATTTCCGGCCCGCCGTAGAGGCCGGGCAGCGCCAGCAGGGCGGCGCGAACCGGTTCGGCGACGTCGGCCAGCATGGCCTGCAGCGCCGGCACGTCCTTGGCCTGCAGCAGGTCGAACAGTTCTTCCTCACGCCCCGGCACCAGGCCGGCGCGCGCCGCCAGCGCATGGAACAGGCCGACATGGCTGATATCGATGCGCGAAGCTGGCACTTCGGCCAGGCGCATCACTTCGGCCAGCAGGCGAAGGATCTCGACGTCGGCCTCGATGCCGGCGTGGCCGTACAGCTCGGCACCGAGCTGCAGCGGCTCGCGCGTCGCCGTCAGCGTCGACGGCAGGGTGTGCAGCACGCTGCCGCAGTAGCACAGCCGCGACACGCCGCGATGATTCAGCAGATGCGCATCGATGCGGGTGACCTGCGGCGTCATGTCGGCGCGTACGCCCATGGTCCGCCCCGACAGCTGGTTGACGAGTTGGAAGGTGCGCAGCTTGAGATCCTGCCCCGCCCCGGTGGTCAGCGAGTCGAGATATTCGAGCAGCGGCGGCATCACCAATTGATAGCCGCGGACGCGGAAGGCGTCGAGAAGCCGGCGGCGCAGCGTTTCGAGCTGGTGAGCTTCGGACGGCAGCGCGTCCTGGATGTGGTCGGGCAATACCCAGCGCATAGAGCGTTCAGTTCAGGACGAAAAGGAGCAACAGGCCTCCCAGCATCGAGGTCAGCCCGACGAAGCGGATCTGGCCATCGGCCATGCTGGCGAGGCGCAAAAAAGTTTCGCGCCAGGCGGCTGGCGCGACGAAGGGAAGGATGCCTTCGATGATCAGCATCAGCGCGAAAGCGGTCAACAAGGAGGCGCCCATCAGGCTCTCAATTGCGCTTCGCGCCCCCGATGTCCTTCATGAAGCGGAAGAAGTCCGAGCTCGGATCGACCACCATCACGTCATCCTTGCCGGCAAAACTGGCCCGGTAGGCTTCGAGGCTGCGGTAGAAGGCATAGAACTCCGGGTTCTTACCAAAAGCCTCGGCATAGATCGCGGTGGCCTTGGCGTCGCCCTCGCCCTGGAGCTGCTGCGCGGTACGGTAGGCTTCGGCAACGATGACCTCACGCTGGCGCTCGGCGTCGGCGCGGATTTTTTCGGCCTCGGCGGCACCCTGCGAGCGCAGTTCGTTCGCCACCCGGGTACGCTCGGCTTCCATCCGGCGGAACACCGATTCCGACACTTCGTTCGGCAGGTCGACCCGCTTCAGGCGTACGTCGACGATCTGCACGCCGATGCTGCGGGCGTCGCGGTCGGCGCGCTCGCGCATCTGGTCCATGATGCGGTCACGCTCGCCGGATACCACGTCGTGCATGGTGCGGCGGCCGAACTCCTCGCGCAGGCCGGAATTGACCGTCTGCGTCAGGCGGGTGCGCGCACGCGCCTCGTCGCCGGCCACCGACTCGTAATAGAGCCGCGGATCGACGATGCGCCACTTGACGAAGTGATCCACCAGCACGTTCATCTTCTCGGAGGTGATGAAGCGCTCGGGCTCGGGCGTATCCAGGGTCAGGATGCGCTTCTCGAAATAGCGCACGTTCTGGATCAGCGGCAGCTTGAAGTTGAGGCCGGGCTCGGAGATGACCTCCTTGACCTCGCCCAGCTGGAACACGATCGCATACTGGCGCTGGTCGACGGTGAACAGCGACGCCGAGGCGATCACAATGGCGACCAAAACGATGCCGCCGATCAAAGAAAGCTTGTCACGCATCAACGTTCTCCCCGCTCACGGCTGCGCATCGGGTCGCGGCTGTTGCGCGGATCCGATGCCAGCGTGGATGCATTCGATCCAGCCGCCGGCTGGGCGGGCGCGGCCCCCGCGGCCGGCCGCGACGTGGCGCCGGCCTGCTGCATCAGCTTGTCGAGCGGCAGCATCATCAGATTGCCGTTGCCCTTTGCATCGATCATCACCTTGGACGTGTTGGACATCACCTGCTGCATGGTCTCGATGTACAGGCGCTCGCGCGTCACGTCGGGCGCACGCTGGTATTCGGCGAACACCTGGTCGAAGCGGCTCGCCTCACCCTCGGCGTTGGCGACGACGCGCTCGCGGTAGGCGTTTGCTTCCTCGATCAGGCGCGACGCGGCACCGCGCGCACGCGGGATGACGTCGTTGGCGTAGGCCTCGCCTTCGTTCTTCTGCCGCTCGCGGTCCTGGCCCGCCTTCACCGCGTCGTCGAACGCGGCCTGCACCTGCTCGGGCGGCTGGGCGTTCTGCATCGTCACACGGCTGATCTGGATGCCGGTCTGGTAGCGGTCAAGGATGCGCTGCATCAGTTCGTGCGCGGTCGCGGCGATTTCCTCGCGCCCTTCGTAGAGCACGAAGTCCATGCGGCTCTTGCCGACGATCTCGCGCATCGCGGTCTCGGCCACCTGCGCCACCGACTCGTCCGGATAACGGTTGTCGAAGATGTAGTTCTCCGGGCTGTTCAGCACGTACTGCACCGCGAACTGGATGTTGATGATGTTCTCGTCGTCGGTCAGCATCAGCGACTCGCGCAGCACCTTGTTGCGCTCGGAACCGCGGTAGCCCACTTCGACGGTGCGCACGCCGGTCAGATCGACGATTTCGTGCGACTCGAACGGATACGGCAGACGCCAACGCAGACCGGGCTCGGTGGTCTGCACGTATTCGCCCAGCCGCAGCACCACGCCGCGCTGGTTGGCATCGACGGTATAGAAGCCGCTCGCAGCCCACACCGCAACGGCGAGCGCGGCGAGCGCGCCAAGGCCGCCGCCGAACTGCTTGAACGAGAACTCGGGCAGCTGCGGCCTGCCGCCACCGCCACCTCCGCCGCCACCCGACGAACCGCGGTTCTGCCGCTTGCCGCCGAACATGCCGGACAGACGCTGATTGAAGTCGCGCCAGACCTCCTCGAGGTCGGGCGGTCCCTGGTTGCCGCCACGGTTGTCATTTCCGTCGCGATTGTCGTTGCCGCGCCGCCCATCGTCGCGGTCGCGATCATCGCCGCCGCCCTGGCCGCCCCAGCGGGGGTCGTTAAGTGACATGAGAATGCCCGTAATCACGATTGAATAGGAAGCTCTTCCACCGTACCGGCTTCCCGGTCGGCATCTTCATGAAAGGCCTGCTGAGCCACTTCCGCGAGCGCTTCGCGAAGCAGATCAAGACCTTTGCCCGTTCTGGCGCTCAAAAAAACGCGCCGAATGTTACCACAGTCACTCCGCTCGACCGCCGGCACGGCATGCGTGAGGTCGATCTTGTTCCAGATCAGCACCTGCGGCACATCGGCAGCGCCAATTTCGGCAAGGACCTCGTTTACCGCGGCAATCTGCGCATCGCGATCCTCGCTTGCCGAATCGACGACGTGCAGCAACAGGTCGGCCTGCACCGTTTCCTCGAGCGTCGCGCGAAACGCGGCGACGAGCGCATGAGGCAGGTCGCGGATGAAACCGACGGTGTCCGACAGCACCACGCTCGCTCCCGCCCCCTCGCCGCCGACGTAGAGCCGGCGCGAGGTGGTGTCGAGCGTGGCGAAAAGCTGGTCGGCCGCATAGGCACCCGCTTTCGTCAGCGCATTGAACAGCGTCGATTTGCCCGCATTGGTGTAACCGACCAGAGAGACAGACAACACCTCCCGGCGTTCCCGGGCACGGCGGCGGACCTTGCGCTGCTTCTCGATCTGGGCCAGGCGCGACTTCAGCATCTTGACCCGGTTGCCGAGCAGGCGGCGGTCGGTTTCGAGCTGCTTCTCGCCGGGGCCGCGCAGGCCGATACCGCCTTTCTGCCGTTCGAGGTGGGTCCATCCCCGCACCAGCCGGGTGGACAGATGTTCGAGCTGAGCCAGTTCGACCTGCAGCTTGCCTTCGTGGCTGCGGGCGCGCTGGGCGAAAATGTCGAGGATCAGCGCCGTGCGGTCGATGACCATGCACTGCAATTCACGCTCGAGGTTGCGCTGCTGGCCGGGTGACAGGGCGTGGTTGAAGATCACGATGTCAGCCGAGTGCGCGCGCAGCGCTTCACCGATTTCCTGCACTTTGCCGCTGCCGGCAAACAGCTTCGGATCGGGCGCCTGGCGCCGGCCCTGGACCACGGCCTCGATCGATGCGCCCGCGCTGCCGACCAGCAGCTTCAGTTCGGACAGGCGCTCGTCGATGAGCCCCTGGCCAAGATCGAGCTGGACGAGAACGGCACGCTCTCCTGCCGAGGGGCGTTCAAACATGCGAGCCCCCGGCAGCCGCGCTCAGACGGCTGCGAACAATGGCTGCTGTGCTCAGTTGCCTTCTTCCTGCTGCTGGATGACGACCGGACGGGCCGGCACGACGGTGGAAATGGCGTGCTTGTAGACCATCTGCGTGACGGTGTTCTTCAGCAGCACGACGTACTGGTCGAAGGACTCGACCTGGCCCTGCAGCTTGATGCCGTTGACCAGGTAGATCGACACCGGGATGTGCTCGCGGCGCAGCGTGTTCAGGAACGGGTCTTGTAGAAGTTGCCCTTTGTTGCTCATTGATGAACCTCTTTATTTTCTGTTTATAAGAATGTAATGGATTTGATGCTGCACCGCCACATGGCAGTATGCATCGACATCCGGGTGTGGAAACGGTTCCGGTAGGATTCCCGTAGGGTTCCTGCCTGCCGCGCGCTCAATCGCGCGCGGCATAGGGATTGTGCGTGGTGCGAAACTGGATGCGCAAGGGCGTGCCCTGCAGCTTGAAGGCCTCCATGAAGCAGCGCTCCAGATAACGCACGTAGGAAGCAGGAATGGCCTCGAGCGCGGTGCCATGGATCACGATCACCGGCGGGTTCATGCCGCCCTGGTGGGCGTAGCGCATCTTCGGCCGCGACAGGCCATGGCGCGGCGGCGCCTGGCGGGCCACCGCCTGCTGCAGCGTGCGTGTCAGCCGCGGCGTCAACAGGTTGGACGTCGCTGCCGCGTAAGCGGCATCGACCGACTTCAGCAGGCCGCCGATGCCCTGCGACTTCAGCGCCGAGATCTGGTGGAAACGCGCGAAGCCGAGGAAGGCCAGCTTGCGTCCGATGTCCAGCTTCAGGCGGTCGCGCTGGTAGTCGTCAACCGCATCCCATTTGTTGATGCCGACCACCAGCGCGCGCCCGGCATCGAGCGCAAAGCCGGCGATGTGCGCATCCTGGTCGGAAATGTCCTGCGCGGCATCCAGCACGAGGACGATCACGTTCGCTTCCTGGATCGCCTGCAGGGTCTTGATCACCGAGAACTTCTCGACTGCCTCGAAGACCTTGCCGCGGCGGCGCAGGCCCGCGGTATCGATCAAGGTGTAGCGCTTGCCGCCGCGCTCGAACGGAATCGCGATGGCGTCGCGCGTGGTGCCCGGCAGGTCGAAGGCGATCACCCGCTCCTCGCCGAGCAGGGTATTGACCAGGGTCGATTTGCCGACGTTGGGGCGGCCGACGATTGCCACCTTGGGGCCGCTGTCCTCGGCGGCCTCGGCTTCGTCGTCGAGCGGAAACGGCGCCAGCACGATTTCGACGAGCTGCTTGATACCGTCGCCGTGCGCCGCCGACACCGGCAGCGGATCACCCAGGCCGAGCGCATGGAAATCGGCGGCGACGATCGCACGGTCCAGGCCCTCGGCCTTGTTGACCACCAGATGCACCGGCCGGCCGGCACGGCGCAGGCGGGCGGCGATCTGCTCGTCGTGCGGCGTGCGGCCGGCGCGGCCATCGACGAGGAACAGCAGCACGTCGGCTTCAGCGATGGCCTGCTCGGCCTGCCGTGCCATCTCGTGCATGATGCCGTCCTTGGCGACGGGATCGAAGCCGGCGGTATCGACGACCAGGTAGTCGCGCTCGCCCACCCGGCCGACACCGTAATGGCGGTCGCGGGTCAGGCCCGGCTGATCCGCCACCAGGGCGTCGCGCGTACGCGTGAGGCGATTGAACAGGGTCGACTTGCCGACGTTGGGCCGGCCGACCAGGACGATGGTAGGTTTCACGTCAGGCCGCCTGTCTCAACGCAGTTCATAGGCAGCGACCGTCCCGTCGCGCCCCTGCACGACGAAACCGCGCCCGAAGGGCCGCGGCGCCGCCGACAAGGGGCCGTCGCCGGCGCGGCTGCGCGCGCTGAAAGCGCCCGAATCGCGATCCAGTGCATGGACGTAGCCTTCGATGTCACCGACGACGATGTGATCACCGACGATCAGCGGACGCGACACCGCGCGCCGCGCCAGCGCATCCTGCTTCCAGACGCTGGCACCGCTATAGACATCGAGCGCATGCACGGCATCGCGGTCGTCGGTGGCGACGGCAAAGCGCGCGTCGCGGTCCATGCCGACGCTGCTCGAGAAGTCGCGCGTCCACAGCGCATTGCCGTTGCTGGTGTCGAAGCAGGTCATGCGCCCCTGATAGGTCACCGCGCACACTTCGCGGCGGCCTGCGACCGGCGTGCCGGCGACGTCGGCGACCCGCTCGAGTTCGGTCGAGCCGCGCGGGTTCGCCACCGACAGTTCGGTGATCGCGCCGCCGTTGACCGAATTGATCACGACCAACTTGCCGCCCGGAAAGCCGGCAAGCACGACGTTGCCTTCGAGCAGCACGCCCGAGAAGTTGCGCAGCGCCAGCGGCGGATTGGCACGCTGATAGATCCAGCGCCGGCTGCCGTCCCGCGCGTTCAACGCGATCAGGCGGTTGTCGGAAGCGCGCAGCACGACGAGGTCACCATCGACCGCCGGCTGGGCCAGCACTTCGGCGCCGATGTTCGAGCGCCAGCGCTCGCTGCCGTCGTCAGCGCCATAGGCGATGGCAACGCCGCTCGCGGTCACCACCACGGCCAGATTGCGGCTCGCGCCGACGCCTGCGGACAGCCGGGTATCGGCGTCAACGCGCCACACCGTGCGGCCGCCTTCGAAACGGGCGACGTCGCCGTCCTCGCCGGCAGCATAGACGCTGTCGCCGACCACCGCGGGTTCGAACAGATAAGGACCGGACTCACCGATGTCAGCGCGCCACAGCTGGACCAGCTCGGCGCTCGGCTTGAATTCGGCCAGCGGCGCCGGCTTCGGCTTGTCGCTGGCAAAAGGATTGAGGGACGAGCAGCCGGCAGCCAGCACGGCAGCGGCAACGAGCGGTACGACACGCAGGGAAGCAAGCTTCATCGGTCAGCCTTCCAGAGATTCGAGTTTCACGCGCACCACTTCACGCAAGGTCACAGCCTGCTCGCCTTCGCGGGCAAGCGCATCGATCGCCGCCTGGTAGGCAGTGCGCGCCTCCGCGGCCTTGCCCTGCGTCGCGAGCACGTCGCCGCGCAGGTCGGCGAAGCGCGCCGCATACGCCTCCACCGGCGCAGCCTGCAGACGGACCAGCGCCGCGTCGAGCTCGCCCTTCTGCAGCAGCACCGTGGCAAGACGCAGGCGGGCAAGATCGCGCAGCGCCGGGTCCTGGCCCTTGTCCACCGCCCATTCGAGCTGCGCCTGCGCATTGTCCAGCTCGCCGGCCCTGAACTGGGTGCCTGCCGACAGCAGCGCGCCCAGCTGCGCGTAGGTCGTGCCCGGGTAGTCGCCGATCAGGCGGCCGGCAGCATCGCGCGCCTGCTGTGCCTCCCGGCTGTCCGCAGCCTTCTGCACGACGTGGTACAGCGCACCGGCCTCGGCCGCATTGCGGTTCTGGTACCACTGCCAGCCCTGCCAGCCGACCGAAGCCAGCGCCGCGAGCGCCGCGATCGTGCTCACCAGGTTGCCGTACTGCGCCCACCAGGCTTTCAGCTCGGAAATCTGTTCCTGTTCCTCGAGGTCATACACCGCCATCATTCAGCCCCTTCTTCGTCATCGCCGCCGTACAGCAGCTCCGCCATCGCCTCGGGCAGCGCATCGAGCGCCACGCGCTGCTGCGCTCCCGGACCGCGCATGGGTTTCAGGCCCACCTCGCCCGCGACCGCCTCATCCTCGCCGATCACCAGCGCCACCGGCGCGCCGCTGGCATCGGCCTTCTTCATCTGCGACTTGAAGCTGCCGCCGCCGCAATGCAGGATCGCGGCAAAACCATGCGCACGCAAGGCTTCGGCCGCACGGAAGGCCAGCCGCGCCGCGGCATCGCCCATATGCACGACATAGGCATCGACCACCGGCCGCTCGGCTTCGCCGCCGCAATCCTTCCACAGCAGCAGCAGGCGCTCGATGCCGATGGCGAAACCGGCAGCAGGCTGCGGCTTGCCGCCGAGCTGTTCGACCAGGCCATCGTAGCGGCCGCCGGCGCAGATCGTACCCTGCGCGCCCAGCCGCGTCGTCACCCACTCGAACACCGTGCGGTTGTAGTAGTCGAGACCGCGCACCAGACGATGATTGATGCGGAACGGGATGCCGGCATCCTTCAGGAATATCTGTACCGCCTCGAAATGCGCCTTCGACTCGTCGCCGAGATAGTCCGCCAGCCGCGGCGCCGCTTCGACGATCGGCTGCAGTTCCGGATTCTTGGTATCGAGGATGCGCAGCGGGTTGGTGTACAAACGCCGCCTGCCATCCTCGTCCAGCTTGTCCTGGTGCTGCTCCAGGTAAGCGATCAGGGCCGCACGGTGCCGGGCACGTTCTTCCGGCGCACCCAGCGAATTGATCTCGAGCGCGACGTCCTCGAGGCCGAGGTCTTCCCACAGCCGCGCGCACATCAGGATCAGTTCGGCGTCGGTCTCAGGGCCGGCGAAACCCAGCGCCTCGACGCCGATCTGGTGGAACTGGCGGTAGCGCCCTTTCTGCGGGCGCTCGTGGCGGAACATCGGGCCGTAGTAGTACAGCCGCTGGGGGCCGCCCGAGGCGACGAGGTTGTGCTGGATCGCCGCGCGCACGCAGGATGCCGTGCCTTCGGGGCGCAGCGTCAGGTGCTCGCCGTTCAGTGCGTCCTCGAAGGAATACATCTCCTTCTCGACGATGTCGGTCACTTCGCCGATGGCGCGCTTGAACAGCGGCGTGGGTTCGACGATGGGCATGCGGATCGGGCGATAGCCGTAGCTTTGCAGCCAGTCGCGCACGATGTCTTCGAAGTATTCCCAGGTTTCGGCGTCGTCGGGCAGGATGTCGTTCATCCCGCGCACGGCTTGAAGGGTCTGGCTCATGAGTTCTTGATCTTGTTGGTATCGCCCGGAGGCATTGTCGTTGCTGGCTGGATTTGCAGCCTGGCGCGCGGCTCAGGCCCCCTTCTTCACGTAGTGGCTGACTACGTAGTCGTCGACGATGGCCTTGAACTCCGCGGCGATATTGTCGCCGCGCAGCGTGACGGCTTTCTGGCCATCGATGTAGACCGGGGCCGCCGGCGACTCGCCGGTACCCGGCAGCGATATGCCGATGTTGGCATGCTTGGATTCGCCCGGCCCATTGACCACACAGCCCATCACCGCCAGCGTCATGTTCTCGACACCGTCGTACTGGTCCCGCCACACCGGCATCTGCGACCGCACGTAGTCCTGGATGCCGGAAGCCAACTCCTGGAAGAAAGTGCTGGTGGTGCGGCCGCAGCCCGGGCAGGCCGTGACCATCGGCGTGAACGCGCGCAGGCCCATGGTCTGCAGGATTTCCTGCGCCACCACGACTTCCTGCGTGCGGCTGCCGCCAGGCTCGGGCGTCAGCGAAATGCGGATGGTGTCGCCGATGCCTTCCTGCAGCAGCACCGACAGCGCCGCCGTCGAGGCGACGATGCCCTTGCTGCCCATGCCGGCCTCGGTCAGGCCGAGGTGCAGCGCGTAGTTGCTGCGGCGGGCGAGTTCGCGATAGGTGCCGATCAGATCCTGCACGCTCGAGACCTTGGCCGACAGGATGATGCGGTCGGCCGCCAGGCCGTACTCCTCGGCCTTGGCGGCGGATTCCAGCGCCGACACCACCAGAGCCTCGCGCATCACCCCGCCGGCATCGCTCGGCTCCGCACGGCGGGCGTTCTCGTCCATGATGCGCGCCAGCACCGACTGGTCGAGGCTGCCCCAGTTGACGCCGATCCGCACCGGCTTGTCGTAGCGGCAGGCGAGCTCGACGATGGCGGCGAACTGCGGATCGCGCTTGGCTCCGGCACCGACGTTGCCGGGGTTGATGCGGAACTTGGCCAGCGCCTCGGCGCAGGCCGGGAAATCGGTCAGCAGCTTGTGGCCGTTGTAGTGGAAGTCGCCGACCAGCGGCACGTCCATGTTCAGCGCCAGCAGCCGGTCGCGGATATGGGGCACGGCCCGCGCCGCAGCTTCGTTGTTCACCGTGATCCGGACCAGTTCCGAACCGGCCCGTGCCAGTTCGGCGACCTGCATCGCGGTACCGAGCACGTCCGCGGTATCGGTATTGGTCATGGACTGCACGACCACCGGTGCGTCGCCGCCGACACGCACGCGGCCGACCGCGACCTGGTGGGTCGGATGCCGGCCGAGCGGCCTGGCATCGGATGAGAAAGGCTTGTCGTCTTGGATCATCTTGGTCGACATCTTTACTGGACGGTGAGGCGCGCCACCGAAACCTTGGTGTGGGCAGCCAGATCGACCGGCCTGCCATCGAATTCGAGGCTCACGCTCGCCGCATTGCCAACGACGAGCGCGAAGGGCTGCTTGCCCTGGACGTTGCGCGTGGCACCAGCACGGTTGATGCCCGAATACACGATCGTTCCGCTGGCATCGCGCACCTCGATCCAGGATTCACCGCTGAAGCGGAAGGTCAGCCCCCCGCTGCCCGGCGGAGCCGCTGGCGTCTCTGCGCCCGGCCCGGCAGGTGCCGAGGCGGCTTCGGAAGCGCTGGAGCCGCTGGGGACTGCGACTGTCTCCGCGCCTCCTGCGGCTGACGGCACGGATTCCGGCGACACCGCATCCGAGACAGCCGGAATGCCGGCCACCGGGGTGCCGGCCACCGGAATGCCGGCCACCGCTCCCTCACCCGCCGCGGCTGCAGGCTCGGCCGTTGCCGGCGGCATCACGGCATGCGGGGCCATCGTTGCCGGCGGCGGAGCCGGCTCGATGCGGACGCCTCCCATCACCGGCGCTTCCAATGTGGTTTCAGCAACCGACGGTTCGGTCTGGAACCAGTCGAAATACCAGCCGACCAGCAGCGCCAGCGCCAGCACCAGCACGATCCAGCCGATCGGCGCGGTGCGCACCTTCGAGCCGCTGCCGCTCGGCATCTCCCCTTCGGCATTGCGGATCGGTGTCAGATCGACCGCGGCACCGCCGCTCAGGCGCTGAACCTCGTCCAGAAGCGGCGCGGGATCGAGCCCGAGGTAGCGCGCATAGTTGCGCATGAAGCCGCGGACGAAGGCCATGCCCGGCAGTGCGGCGAAGTCGTCCGACTCCAGCGCAAGCACCTGGCGCGGATTCAGTTTCAGCGCGAACGCGGTCTCGCTCACCGACTCGCCGCGCTGTTCACGCGCCTGGCGCAGCCGGGCGCCGGGAGAAGCTGCGACCGATTCGGCTTCCGGCGTAGCGGGCGCCTGGGATTGAATGCTGCTCACTCGTACTTCCCTTGCATCATCTTCTTATATTCCTCGGACGAGCCGAAGCGGCTCTCGAGCTGCGCTGCATAGCTGGCCTCGGCATCCCGGTTGCCCAGCCGGCGCTCCGTGCGCAGGCCGAGCCAGACCGAGGCCGCCGTCGGATTGCTCTGCCGATGCAGGCGGATCAGGAAAGCGCTGGCCTGATCATAGCGTCCGCCGCGATAGGCGATGTCCGCCAGCTGATAGAGCGCCTGGTTGTTCGACGCATCGACCTGCACGGCGGCAAGAAACTGGGTTTCAGCGGCGGCAAAGTCATGGAGCCGCAGATTGCACAAGCCCGCATTGGTATAGGGGCGCGTCGCATGCCGGTAATACGGGTTGCGGGCCGCCTGGGCAAGCCGCTCCAGCCCACGCGCCTCCTCGCCCTGGGTGCACAGGAACCAGCCGTAGCTGTTGTTGAACTCGGGATCGCCCGGCGCATTGCGCAGCGCCTGCTCGAAATTCTGCCGGGCCAGGCCGTTCTCCTCGATCATCATGTAGGCCAGCCCGAGCAGGTGGTAGGCAGGCGCATAGCCGGGGCTGTCGTTGAGGGCGATGCGCGCTTCGTCGAGCGCCACGTCCGTGCGCCCGATCTCGAAGTAGGCCATGCCGAGGTCGACATGTACCCGGGCGCGCGTTTCGGCCGGTGTCGACGGCGATATGTCGGACATCGGCCGGCTGACTGCGGAGTCTCCCGGCCCCGGCGTTCCGGGTGACGTGGCGCATCCCGCGGCAAGCGCAGCAAGCAGCGCGCAGACCAGGGTGAATCTTGGCTTCATGAACGTTCCTCCGTTGCCTGCTTCAGACGTACCGTGCGCCGGGTCCGGTCCTGGACCTGGCCGGCAAGCTGTCCACAGGCCGCATCCACATCGTCGCCACGCGTCTTGCGCGTCGTGGTGACGATGCCGGCGTCGATCAGGATAGCGGCAAAGCGGCGGATGCGTTCCGCAGGCGAGCGCAGGAAGCCTGAATTCGGGAAGGGATTGAACGGAATCAGGTTGAACTTGCACGGCGTGTCGCGCACCAGCGCGACGAGTTCGCGCGCATGGGCCTCGCTGTCATTGACGCCGTCGAGCATGACGTACTCGAAGGTGACGAAATCCCGCGGCGCACGCTCCAGGTAGCGCTGGCAGGCAGCCATCAGCTCGCGCAGCGGATACTTCTGGTTGATCGGCACCAGCCTGTCGCGCAAGCCGTCGTTGGAGGCATGCAGCGACACCGCCAGCGCCACCGGGCATTCGTCGCGCAGCCGGTCCATCGCCGGCACGATGCCGGAAGTCGATACCGTGACGCGGCGGCGCGACAGGCCGTAGGCATGGTCGTCGAGCATCAGGCGCAAGGCGGTGACGACGTTGTCGAAGTTCGCCAGCGGCTCGCCCATGCCCATCATCACCACGTTGCTGATGATGCGGCCGTTGTCCTTTTCGCCCGCTTCGAGCTCCAGGCCGCCCTCCTGCCCTTCCTCCCGGGCTGCGCCCAGCAAGGTGTTGGCCAGCCACAGCTGGCCGATGATCTCGGCCGCCGACAGGTTGCGGTTGAAGCCCTGCTTGCCGGTCGAGCAGAACGCGCAGTCGAGCGCGCAGCCGGCCTGCGAGGACACGCACAGCGTGCCGCGGCGCGCTTCAGGGATGAACACGGTCTCGACCGCGTTGGCATTGCCGACGTCGAGCAGCCACTTGCGCGTGCCGTCGGCCGATACCGAGTCGCGCACCGGCACCGGCGCGGCGATCACCGCCGCATCCTTGAGCTTGGCACGCAAGGCCTTGGCGACGTCGGTCATCGCATCGAAATCCGCACAGCCCTCGCGATGCATCCAGCGCATCACCTGGCGGGCGCGAAACGGCTTCTCGCCCAGCCCGGCGAACCAGGCGACGAGACCGTCGACGTCGAAATCGAGCAGATTGACCGGTTTGGAAGTGCTCATGCCTGAAGCTTCAGTCCTGTAATGCAAACGGCCCGACCACGCCGCGCGCGGCGCCTGGGCGCCGTGGCGTACGCGACGGGCCGTGGGAACGGACCGCTCAGCGCGAGTAAACGTTCATTCCGGGGAAGAAGAAAGCCACTTCCACGGCAGCGGTTTCCGGCGCATCGGAGCCATGCACGGCGTTGGCGTCGATCGAATCGGCGAAATCGGCGCGGATCGTGCCCTTGTCGGCCTTCTTCGGATCGGTGGCGCCCATCAGTTCGCGGTTCTTGGCAATCGCATTCTCGCCTTCGAGGCACTGGATCATCACCGGGCCGGAAGTCATGAAGGAGACCAGATCCTTGAAGAACGGACGCTCCTTGTGCACGGCGTAGAACTGGCCGGCTTCCTGCTCGGACAGGTGCACCATCCTGGCGGCGATGATCTTCAGGCCGGCCGCTTCGAAACGGGCATAGATCTGGCCGATGACGTTCTTCGCCACAGCGTCGGGTTTGATGATGGAAAGGGTGCGTTCGATTGCCATGAAAAGCTCCAAGCGGGGTTTGAAAAAACGGGGAATTTTAGCAGGTTTCCATCCCGCCCCGGAGACAACACTGCATACAGGGCATCAGGCACGGCCGTCCAGCCTTCCGCATCGTGCGGCTGCCCTCCTCCCACTCAGGCCCGCGCGCGGGCCGCCTCTGTGCGGTGGCGCAGCCAGCCAATGAACAGCGGCATCAGCGACAGCGCGATGATGCCCAGGATCACCAGCGTCAGGTTGTCCTGGATCACCGGCAGATTGCCGAACCAGTAGCCGAGCATCACCAGCGGACCGACCCACAGCGCACCGCCGACCACGTTGAAGGCGACGAAACGGCGGTAGTCCATCGGCGCCATGCCGGCGACGAAGGGCGCGAAAGTACGGATCAGCGGCATGAAGCGCGCAATGATGATCGTCTTGCCGCCATGGCGCTCGTAGAAGCTGCGGGTATGCTCCAGCGCACGGCGGTTGAAGAAGCGGCTGTCCGGCCATTGCGAGATGCGCCCGCCGAAATGCCTGCCGATCGAGTAATTCACCGAATCGCCCAGCACCGCGGCGGCGAACAGCACGCCGATCAGGATCGCCGGATCCATGCCGCCGCCGGCAGCCAGCGCACCGGCCACGAACAGCAGCGAATCACCCGGCAGGAAGGGCGTGACGACGAGGCCGGTCTCGCAGAACACGATCAGGAACAGGATGGCGTAGATCCAGTTGCCGTATTCGGCCAGCAAGGCAGCAAGGTGTTGATCGACGTGCAGCAGCAGGTCGACCAGAAAGGCGAGATATTCCATGAGGTTTCCGGGCGGGCAAGGCGCGCGAGATTCTAACCCGAGCATGCCCCCGTGCATGTGACGGGATGCATGGTGAAACACTCGCCCCCAAGGCAGAAAACACGAAGCCCGGCTCATCGCCGGGCTTCGTCGCTCCTCGCTTGCTTAAGGCGCTTACATCATGCCAAGCGCGGTCGGCAGCCAGGTGGAGATGATGGGCACGTAGGTGACCAGCATCAGGAACACCAGCATCGTCAGCAGCCACGGCCACACCGACTTGGCCATCGCCGTCAAGCCCATCTTGGCGATGCCACTGGCCACGTACAGGTTCAGGCCCACCGGCGGCGTGATCATGCCGATCTCCATGTTCACCGTGATCATGATGCCGAAGTGGATCGGATCGATCCCCAGCTTCATCGCGATCGGGAACAGGATCGGCGCGGTGATCAGGATCACCGACGACGGCTCCATGAAGCTGCCCAGCACCAGCAGCAGGATGTTGACCGCGATCAGGAAGCCGATCATGCCCATCCCCGAGTCCATGATCCACTGCGCGATCCCCTGCGGAATCTGCTCGTTGGTCAGGATGAAGGAGAACAGCACCGCGTTGGTGATGATGTACAGCAGCATCGCGCTCATGTTGGCCGAGTTCAGCAGCACCTTCGGCACGTCGGACAGCTTCAGGTCCTTGTACACGAAGATCGCGATGAAGAAGGCGTACACCGCGCTCATCGCCGCCGCTTCGGTCGGCGTGAACATGCCCGAGTAGATGCCGCCCATCACCACGATGATCAGCGCCAGGCCCCAGATCGCGCGGCGGAAGGCAACCCACACCTCCTTGAGGCTGCGCTTGGGCTCACGCGGATAGTCGCCCTTGCGCGCCACCCACCAGGTGGTGAAGCCGAGCATCAGCGCGCACAGCAGGCCAGGCACGACACCCGCCATGAACAGCGCGCCGATCGAGCTGTTGGTCGACACCGCGTACATCACCATCACGATCGACGGCGGGATCAGCACACCCAGGCCACCAGCCGAGGCGACCACGCCAGCACCGAATTCCTTCGGATAGCCGACCTTCATCATCGCCGGGATCATGATGCTGCCGATCGCCACCACCGTCGCCGGGCTGGAACCCGACACCGCGGCGAACAGCGCGCAGGCGAACACCGAGCTCATGCCGAGGCCGCCGCGCAGGTGGCCGACCATCGCCGTGGCGAAGTCGATCATGCGCCGCGCCACCCCGCCATGGGTCAGGAAGTTGCCCGCCAGCACGAAGAACGGGATCGCCATGATCTCGAACTTCTCGATGCCGGTGAACAGCTTCAGCGCGACCGATTCGAGCGGCACTTCGGTGAAGAAGAACAGGAAGCTGAGCACCGTCAGGCCGAGCGAGATGGACACCGGCATGCCGGTGAGCATCAGGACCGTGAGCAGCAGGAAGATAATCAGGGCGCTCATTTCTTGCCTCCCTTGCCGTCGCGGCTATCGTCGCTTTCGTACGGATGGTGCTTGTGCTTGAGGTCGTGCGGATGCAGATCGTCGTCCATCTCGAAGTAGTTCACATCGACCGGCACGTGGCCTTCCTCGTCGATGCCATCGACGTGGCCGTGATCGTGGTGCGGCAGCTCACCCGTGCGCCAGAAGCTCACCGCGACCTGGAGGAAGCGGAAGCACATCAGGTAGGAGCCGAGCGGGATCGCCGAATACACGATCCAGGTGGGCCATTCGAGGTCGGGCGTGACCGGACCTTCGAAGAAGCTGCCCGTATCCGCGCCCAGGGCGCTCAGCACGGCGTAGGCCATGCCGTTTTCCCACACGAAGTGGGCACCCAGCGTGCCGATGGTGCCGGTGAACAGTGCGCCAGCCAGCAGGCCGAAGAGGATGAACTTTTCGCGCACCGCGTCGGAAAGGTGGTTGATCAGCACATCGACGCCGACGTGGATGCCGGTGCGCACGCCGTAGGCGGCACCGAACTTGGCCATCCAGACGAACATGATGATGCACAGTTCCTGCGCCCAGCCGAGATCGATTTCGAGCAGGATGTCCTGCAGCGCCGGGAAATCGATCCCGACCATGTAGCGGTGCACCACCGCCACGAAGATGATCACGGTCGCCGCGCCGATGAAGAAGGCGACCAGGAACTCTTCCAGGCGATCAAGTAGTTTCAATACCATGGCGATTCTCCCATGAGTGCTGCCGCGCCCTTGCGGGCACGGCAGGGTCGGACCGGCCCGTCAGCGATCAGTATTTGCTGGGATCGAAGCCGGTGGCTTCGTAGATCGACTTGATCGTCGCCGCACCCACACGCGATTCCATCTTCTTATGCACCGGCACCAGCGCCTTGATGAAGGCCGCGCGCTCGGCATCGCTCAGGACACGAATCTCGGTCTTGCCCGAGGCACGCACCGCTTCCAGCGACTTGTCGTTCTCTTCCTTGGCGATCTGGTTGGCGTAGTCCGTCGACTCGTCCATGGCCTTGTCCAGCTGCGTGCGGACATCCGCAGGCAGGCCGTCCCAGAACTTCTTGTTGGTGATCACCGCATAGCCGAGGTAGCCGTGGTCGGTCACCGCCAGATGCTTCTGAACTTCATGCATCTTCTGCGTGTACAGGTTGGAGTGCGGGTTCTCGGTGCCGTTGACCACGCCCGTCTGCAGCGCCTGGTAGGTTTCGGAGAAAGCCATCACCTGCGGCAAGGCCTTGAGCTGGCGCATCTGCTCTTCCAGCACCTTGGACGACTGGATGCGCATCTTCTTGCCGCGCAGATCTTCCGGCTTGGTGATCGGGCTGTTGGCCGAGAAGGACTTGAAGCCGTTGTCCCAGTAGGCCAGGCCCTTGATGCCGCGCGGCTCCAGCTTGTCCAGCAGTTGCTGGCCGACCGCGCCCTTGGTCACCTTGTGCAGGGCATCGTAGCCATTGAAGATGTAGGGCAGATCGAAGGCTTCGAACTCGCGCACGCCCAGCGGGCCGAACTTCGCCAGCGAAGGCGCCAGCATCTGCACTGCGCCGAGCTGCAGCGCTTCCATCTCTTCCTTGTCCTTGTACAGCGTGCTGTTGGGATAGACCTCGACCTTGACCGCGCCGCTGGTGTACTTCTCGGCCAGCTCCTTGAATTTTTCCGCAGCCTTGCCCTTGGGCGTGTCCTGGGCCACGACGTGGCTGAACTTGATGATGATCGGGTCAGCGGCGACAGCAGCGGCCGACAGGCCCACAGCGACCAAACCCAGCAGAAGTGCACGGATCTTCATGGATTTCTCCCCTCCGGATGAACGGTGTTCATATTGACGTTTGCATTCCCCCGCCGGACGATGGTGCCCAACGCGGCTGACTGCACCGATAAGTTTTTCTGCACAGCCCCATCAGTATCCTTTGTACCCGCCAACAGCTTCTATTGTGGAAATCCGCAGTTCCCGCCGGGTACCATCCGCGCTCATACCCGCCGTACCTGCGCTCAGAGCTCATGACCCATGCCGATGCCCCCGTCCCCCAGGCCGCCACCCGACGGGCCCGCTGGGTGGGCCGAATCTCCTACTTCGCCCTGCCGCTGTTCCTCGCCGCGATCGCCGCGCTCGTCTGGCTGACGCGCCAGTACGACGCCGACGAGCAGCGCTCCACGCTGATCAGCGACGTGCTGTGGATGGAGCAGAACCTTCGTTTCGAACTCGATCGCAACGAAGCGGACCTCCAGCAACTCGGCCCCGACCTGTTCGCCCCCCGGCTGGAGCGGCAGACCGAAGCCCGCCTGGCGCACCTGCTGACCCAGGGGCGGGGGCTGGTCCACATCCTCTGGCGCAGCCCGGATGGCGCCCTGGTCGGCGCCATGCCGCCGCTCCCCGCCCCGGACCCGGACGAGGCGGCGGATCTTTCCCTTGCCGAGACCCCCTTCCAGCTCGCGCGCAACATCGGCCGCCCCACGTACGGTCCGCCCTATCCCGGAAGCAACGGCAAGCATCGCTTCGAGGTGCATATTCCGGTCTGGTCCGACAATGCATCGAAGGGCGTGGTGACCGGCATCTACTCGCTGAACGACATCGTCGTGCGCGATCTGCCCTGGTGGTTCTCGACACGCTACCGGGTCGCCGTCCTCGACAGCGACGGACGCGAGATCGCCGCCAAGTCGAAGGTTGCGCCGCTATCCCCGCAGCTCGACTACCGGATTCCCTTCGAGCCGCCCGGGCACGGCCTGAGCCTGCAGATCACCGCCTACAAACCGGACACGCGCTGGATTCCGCTGCTGCTGACCGCCTCCATCGTGATTCTCGGCGGCGCCATCGTCTGGAGCGTGCGGCAGCTCCGGCGCCAGCTTGCCCGGCGCCAGCAGGCCGAGGTGGCGCTGCGCGCCGAGTCCGCCTTCCGCAAGGCGATGGAGGATTCGATGCTGACGGGCATGCGCGCCCGCGACCTCGATGGCCGCCTGACCTATGTGAACTCCGCCTTCTGCCGCATCACCGGCTACAGTGCCGACGAGTTGGTCGGTCTCAGGCCGCCGCTGCCCTACTGGCTGCCGAACCACATCGAACAGCGCCAGGAACTGCTCGACCGCCTCGAGGACATCGGCTCGACACCGGACGGCGTCGAACTGCGCTTCCGCCGCAAGAATGGCGAGATGGTCGATGTGCTGCTGTTCGAGGCGCCGCTGATCGATGCCAGCGGCCGGCAAGCAGGCTGGATGGGTTCGGTGCTCGACATCACCGAGCAGAAACGCGCCCACGAGCTGACGCAACAACAGGAAGAGCGGCTGCAGGCCACATCGAGGCTCATCACGATGGGCGAGATGGCGTCCACGCTCGCTCACGAACTCAATCAGCCCCTGACTGCCATCGCCAGCTATGCCGACGGCTGCCTGCATCACCTGCAGGCCACCGACACCGACCGCGACGAATTGCTCGACATCCAGCGCAAGATCGGGCGCCAGGCCCGCCGCGCGGGCGAGATCATCCGCCGGGTGCACGACTTCGTGCGCCGCTCGGAGCCTCGGCTCGACCTGATAGACCTCAACACCGTCGTCCGCGACGCCGCCAGCCTGATCGAAGCAGACGTCCGCAAGCGGCGCATGCAGCTCGTCCTCGACCTGGCGCCGGCACTTCCCCCGGTCAAGGCCGATGCGGTGATGATCGAGCAGATCGTCGTCAATCTGGTGCGCAACGGCATGGATGCGATGCGCGACACCTCGCCCGCCGACAGGAAGGTGCACGTCGCCACCCGGCTCGAAGGCCACTCGGCCATCGTCCAGGTCACCGATCACGGCTGCGGCATCCCGGCCGACACCGCCGCCCGGCTGTTCGAACCCTTCTTCACCACCAAGACCGAGGGCATGGGCATGGGGCTCAACATCTGCCGCTCCATTGCCGAACTCCACCATGGCCGCCTCACTTTCGACGCCGCGCCCGGCGGCGGTACCATCTTCACCCTGACGCTTCCCGTGGAAAACGCATGAATCCGCCCTGCGCGCACATCATCGACGACGACGACGCCATCCGCGACGCCCTCCAGTGGCTGTTCAAGACACGCAACGTCGCCTGCCAGGCCTGGGCAGGCGGCGAGCAGTTCCTCGCAGCCTGGCGGCCGGAATGGCAGGGCTGCATCGTGCTCGACATCCGCATGGCGGGAATGAGCGGACTCGAGTGCTTCGACACCTTGCTGGCGCGCGGCTGCGGCCTACCGGTGATCTTCATCACCGGCCACGGCGACGTGCCGATGGCAGTGGCGGCGCTGAAGAAAGGCGCCTTCCATTTCATCGAGAAACCCTTCAACGACCATGATCTCGTCGAACTGGTGGAAAAAGCCCTTGCGCTCGATGCCGAGCGCCAGCGCGCCATCGCCGACCGCGAAGCCATCGAGGCCCGGCTGGCAACCCTGACCCAGCGGGAACGCGAAGTCATGGAGCTGATCCTGGAAGGCAAGTACAACAAGGTCATCGCCGACGAGCTCTCGATCTCGATGCGCACCGTCGAGGCGCATCGCTCCCGCATCTTCGACAAGATGGCGGTTCGTTCTGCAGTGGAACTGGCGCAGATACTGACAGATCTGCGCAGTTGAAACCGCCGCTGCCGAGCGCCTGCTACGGGCCCGCTCCGCTCCGGGGGCTCCACTCCGGCACCAGGCCGGCCTCTCCGGCCTTGCAGGCGAAATCCGCGGCAACACCGATGCCGCCGATCCAGGCAGCCTCGTCACCGATCCACAGCACGGGCAGACGCCCGCGCATCCAGGCCGGAATCCCCGCCTCCTGGCACAGCTTCCTGAAGCTGCGCCGCGGCCGCCCCGCGCCCAGACGCATGTGCAGGCCCGGCCGGCACACATCCAGCACGACCGGGCTGCAGCCGTCGACTGCGGCACGGGCCACGCCCTCACCGACAGCAGAACGGAAATCGACGCTGCCCGCCCCCCACGGCAGCTGTCCGCCACCTTGCCAGGACTGCGGCTGCAGGCGCTCGGCAAGATTCTCCTCCAGCCATAGTTCGCCGCGGTAGACGCAGCAGGCCAGCTCGCCGAGATCCAGCCGCAGTGGACGGGCGGCGGGTACCGCGCGCATCTGGCGCAGCGCCTCTCCCAGCCGCGCCCGGCTCGGCGCACGGAAGCCCTGCCGCCGTGCCAGCCAGCGCAGCAGGTTGGCGATGCGGCTATCGGGCAGCGCCAGCAGGCGTTCGCATCTCAGCACTTGCCCACCGCAGGCGGCGTGATCGAGTTCGGCAAGCTGGTCCAGCAGGTCACTTGCCTCACGAAAGTGTCCCGCGGCCCTCGCCAGCGTGGCGACTGCCGCGGGAAAGCGCTCGCCGATCACCGGCAGCACCCGATGGCGCAGGTGGTTGCGGCTGTAGTCGAGCACGGCATTGCTTTCGTCCTCGACCCAGCTCAGTCCGTGGCTGCGCGCCCAGGCCTCGATCCCGGCACGGCGGCAGTCGAGCAGCGGCCGCAACCGCCCCGGCCGGCCGGCTTGCGGCGGCTCGAATGCCACCATCGCCGCCGCGCCACGCACGCCACTGCCACGCAGCAGGCGGAACAGCAGAGTCTCGGCCTGATCATCGAGATGATGGCCCAGCACCAGCCAGTCGCAATCGAGGCCATCGAGCGCGGCATGGCGCTCGCGCCGGGCTGCGGCTTCGAGTCCGGCGGCATCGTCGTGCCGCACGGTCACACGGAACAAGGAAAAGGGAATCTGCAACTCGGCGCAGCGCTGCCCGCAGGCTTCGGCCCATGCATCCGCATTCGGGCTGAGACCATGGTGGACGTGAGCCGCCTGAAGGGAAAAGCCCAGGCGCGGAGCCAGGCCATGCAGAACATGAAGCAGTACGACCGAGTCGACGCCGCCCGACAGCGCGCAGCACAGGCGCGCGCCCGGGCCGACTCCCGCGGCCTTCAAGCTGCGGGAAGCGGCCTCCAGCAACATCGCCTCAGGCCGCCACTTCCTTGAAGCGGCCGTAGCTCATCAGCTTCTCGTAGCGTTGCGCCACGAGTTCGGAAGGCGACAGATGCTCCACCTGGCGCAGCGAATCAGCCAGCGCCAGCTTCAGCGACGCCGCCATCGCCCGATGATCGCGATGGGCTCCACCGATCGGCTCATTGACGACCTTGTCGACCAGGCCGAGCGATTTCAGCCGCGACGCGGTGATGCCCATGGTCTCGGCAGCCTCGGCCGCCTTGTCGGCGCTCTTCCACAGGATGGAAGCGCAGCCTTCGGGCGAGATCACCGAATACGTCGAATATTGCAGCATCAGCACCTGGTCGCCGACCGCGATCGCCAGCGCACCGCCCGAGCCGCCTTCACCGATGATGGTGGCGATGATGGGCACGCGCAGTTCCGCCATCAGGTAGATGCTGTGGCCGATCGCCTCGGACTGGCCGCGCTCCTCGGCGCCGATGCCGGGATAGGCGCCCGGGGTATCGACGAAGGTGAACACCGGCAGGCCGAATTTTTCGGCCAGCTTCATCAGCCGCATCGCCTTGCGATAGCCCTCGGGCCGCGGCATGCCGAAGTTGCGCGCGATCTTTTCCTTGGTGTCGCGGCCCTTCTGATGGCCGATGACGACACAGCTCTCGCCGTTGAAGCGCGCCAGACCGCCGACGATGGCCTTGTCGTCGGCAAATGCGCGGTCGCCGTGCAGTTCCTCGAAATCGGTGAAGATGTGCTGGGCGTAGTCGAGCGTATAGGGCCGCTGCGGGTGGCGCGCGACCTGCGCGATCTGCCAGGGCGTCAGCTTGGCGTAAATGTCCTTGGTCAGCGACTGGCTCTTGGCTTCGAGGCGGGCGATCTCCTCGGAGATGTCCACGGCAGGGTCGTCCGCCACGAAACGCAACTGGTCGATCTTCGCTTCCAGTTCGGCAACCGCCTGTTCGAAATCCAGAAAAGTGGTCTTCATCCAACCGTTCCCACTGAGAAATGTGCGCCATTGTAGCGCCACACGGGCCGGGCCGGGCCCATCGCATTCCGACAGCAGCCCGGCTCGGGACCTAAAACAAGCGGGGTGGCCGCCTTTCGGCAACCACCCCGCGCGCGATTCCGGCAAACCGGCGATCAGTCGTTGTTCATGAAACCCAGCAGGTGCAGCAGGCTGGTGAAGAGGTTGAAGATCGACACGAACAGCGACACGGTCGCCATCACGTAGTTGGTCTCGCCACCGTGGATGATGTTGCTGGTCTCGTACAGGATCAGGCCCGACATCAGCAGCACGAAAGCGGCGGAAACGGTCAGCGACAGCGCCGGGATCTCGAAGAAGATCGCGCCCAGGCCGGCCAGGAAGGCCACCAGGATGCCGACCATCAGGAAGCCGCCCATGAAGGAGAAGTCCTTCTTGGTGGTCACCGCATAGGCCGACAGGCCGAGGAAGATCGCCGCAGTGCCGGCCATCGCCTGCATCACGATGGTGTCGCCGTTGGGCAGCGACAAATAGGCCGAGATGATCGGGCCGAGGGTGAAGCCCATGAAGCCCGTCAGCGCAAACACGAACAGGATGCCCAGGCCGCTGTTGCGGAACTTGGTCGTCAGGAACAGCAGGCCGAAATAGCCGACCAGGGTGATGATCATCCCCGGGTGCGGCAGCCCCATCGCCATCGACAGCCCGGCCGTCAGTGCGGAGAAGGCCAGCGTCAGCGACAGCAGCATGTAGGTGTTGCGGATGACCTTGTTGGTCGACAGCACCGATGTTTCGGAGCGAGTCGTCGTCGAAAGGCGGTTTTCCATGGTCTTGCTTCCTCCGGTCAGGGGGTGTTGTTTTGGATGTATCGGGATTGATTGGCTCGGGCAGCCCGGTGCGCCTCAGGCCGGCTGCGCCTGCATCTCGGCGAGGCGGGCCCGATTCGGACGCTGAACACGGCGCACGCGCTGGGCAAGCACGCGGGCGACACGTTCGGCAGCCTGATCGACCGCAGCACGGACGTCGAGCTGGGTGATCGCGAATACCACGTCGGGCAGGTTGCGCAGGCGCAGCTGTACCACGCAGCGCTTGTCCTGGCCGCCGCGCGGGCCATTGACGTCAGCCACTTTCACGCGCGCCCACTGGATATGGTCACGAAAACGCCCGATTGCGAAGCCCATCCGGCGAGTCACGTAGTCACGCAGGACGGGGGCGGCTTCGACGCCCTCACAATGCAGATCGATTCGCATGTCGAGTCTCCTTATTGGTTGTTGCGCATTGCCGCCAGGCTGGACGCCTGTCGGATACTAAACCTCAGACGCTTCGATAGAATCTCGGTTCAACAGAATATGAATCTGATTTTTTCGAAGTATTCGCAATACCCGGAAGCCGGCCATGATCAACTACAAGCAGCTGCATCACTTCTGGACCGTCGCCCGAGCAGGTGGGATCGTGCGCGGCGCAGAACGTTCCGGACTCGCGCCACAAACCCTGTCGGGCCAGATCGCCACGCTCGAGACCGAACTCGGCGTCAGCCTGTTCAAGCGCCAGGGGCGCGGGCTGGCGCTGACCGACACCGGGCGCGTCGCCCTCGATTATGCCGAAGAAATTTTCCGTCTTGGCGACGAACTGGAAGAGGCGATCCGCAGCCGTGCCAGCGGCCGTGCCGTCCCTTTCCGCGTCGGCGTCGCCGACGTGGTGCCGAAGACGATCGCCTGGCTGCTGCTGGCGCCGTCGATGACGCTGGCCGAGCCGATGCGCATCGTCTGCCGCGAAGGCAAGTTCGATGCCCTGCTGGGCGAACTGGCGATCCACAAGCTCGACGTCGTGCTCGCCGACGGCCCGATGCCGCCGAACATGGACGTGCGCGGCTACAGCCACAAGCTGAGCGAATCGACCATCGGCTTCTTCGCCGCGCCCGGCCTGGCCGCAAGCCTGAACAGCGATTTTCCGCACAGCCTGAATGGCGCGCCGCTGCTGCTGCCGGGCAGCGAAGCCGCGGTGCGCGGCCCGCTGCTGCGCTGGCTCGACGCCGCCGGGCTGAAGCCGCACATCGTCGGCGAATTCGACGACAGCGCGCTGATGCGCGCCTTCGCCGAAGCCGGTGCCGGCATCTTCCCCAGCGCCCTGGCGGTCGGCGAACAGCTCTGCCGCCAGGATGCGATGGTGCACCTCGGCACTGCAGAAGACGTCGTCGAAACCTATTACGCCATCTCGGTGGAGCGCAGGCTGACCCACCCCGCGGTGCGTGCGATCAGCGCCGCGGCGAACGAGCGCCGGCAGCCGGATTGAGGCGGTGCCCAAAAGGCCCCCACGGCACGGACGGACATCGCGGAAGGAAAACGCGGATTTGCCATCGCCCCCGGCGATGCGCCAGAATCCCGCCCTTGCGTGGCGGCAGGAGCGCAACGAAGCGGAGTGCGCAGGGAAAACCTGGAAAGAGTGCGCAGACAGTGCGCTGGTGCCGGGAGTGGGACTCGAACCCACACACCTTGCGGCGGCGGATTTTGAATCCGCTGCGTCTACCGATTCCGCCATCCCGGCTGGGAAGGCGCGCATTATCCACGAATACCGCTCGCCGCGGCAAGCAGGACGCCCACTGCATACCGGCAGGCTTTCGTCTGCCGACATCCATCCAATTTCATTACCTGATTACATGCAGCTCACGCTGAACGATTTCGACTACCCCCTGCCGCCGGAACTGATCGCCCAGGCACCGCTCGCCGAGCGCAGCGCCAGCCGCCTGCTGGTCGCGCCGGCGGACAAGGATGCCCCCTTTCTCGACCGCTGCTTTGCCGACCTGCCCGAGCTGATCGGCCCGAACGACCTGCTGGTGTTCAACGACACCCGCGTGATCCACGCCCGCCTGCACGGCGTCAAGGCCAGCGGCGGCCAGGTCGAAGTGCTGATCGAGCGCGCCATCGGCCCGCACGAGGCGCTCGCCCAGGTACGCGCGAGCAAGTCGCCCAAGGCCGGCAGCATGCTGCGCCTGGCCGATGCCTTCGAGGTCGAGGTGCTCGGCCGCGCCGGCGAGTTCTACCACCTGCGCTTTCCCGCCGGCGAAGACCTGTTCGCGCTGCTGGAGCGCCACGGCAAGCTGCCGCTGCCGCCCTACATCCAGCGCGCCGCCGGCGACGACGACGAAAGCCGCTACCAGACCGTGTTCGCGCGCGAACCCGGCTCGGTCGCCGCGCCGACCGCCGGCCTGCATTTCGACGAAGCCACCCTCGCCCGCATCACGGCAAAGGGTGCGCGCTGCGCCTGGCTGACGCTGCACGTCGGCGCCGGCACCTTCCAGCCGGTGCGGGTCAACGACCTCGGCGAGCACCGCATGCACCGCGAGCGCTACGTGATCCCGCAGCAGACGATCGATGCCATCGCGGCTACCCGTGCCGCCGGCGGCCGCGTCATCGCCATCGGCACCACCAGCATGCGGGCGCTGGAAGCCGCCGCGCAGGACGGCCCGCTCGCCGCCGGCAGCGGCGAGACCGAGATCTTCATCCTGCCCGGCTTCCGCTTCCAGGTCGTCGATGCGCTGGTCACCAACTTCCATCTGCCCAGATCCACGCTGCTGATGCTCGTCTCCGCCTTCGCCGGCATGGACGAGATCCGCCGCGCCTACGCCCACGCCATCGCCCAGCGCTACCGCTTCTTCAGCTACGGCGACGCGATGTTCCTCACCCGCAACGAAAACGCCGAACACGATGCAGTTTGAACTCCTCACCACCGACGGCGGCGCCCGCCGCGGCCGCCTGACGCTGAACCACGGCACGGTCGAAACACCGGTCTTCATGCCGGTCGGCACCTACGGCACGGTCAAGGCGATGACGCCGGACATGCTCGCCGGCATCGGCGCGCAGATCTGCCTCGGCAACACCTTCCACCTGTGGCTGCGCCCGGGGCTGGACATCATCCGTGCCCACGAGGGCCTGCACCGCTTCATGGCCTGGGACAAGCCCATCCTCACCGACTCGGGCGGGTTCCAGGTCTTCAGCCTGGGCGCGCTGCGCAAGATCAGCGAGGAAGGGGTCAAGTTCGCCAGCCCGATCGACGGCGCCCGGCTGTTCCTGACGCCCGAGATCTCGATGCAGATCCAGGCCGTGCTGAACTCGGACATCGTCATGATCTTCGACGAATGCACGCCCTACCCCGCCAGCCGCGACGAGGCGGCGAAGTCGATGCGGCTGTCGCAGCGCTGGGCGCGCCGCTCGCGCGACGAGTTCGACCGCCTCGAGAACCCCAACGCCCTGTTCGGCATCGTCCAGGGCGGCATGTACGAGGATCTGCGCGACGAATCGCTCGGCGCGCTGGAAGAGATCGGCTTCCACGGCTTCGCCATCGGCGGCCTGTCGGTCGGCGAGCCCAAGGAAGACATGGCGCGCATCCTCGCCCACACCGCGCCGCGCCTGCCGCAGCACAAGCCGCGCTACCTGATGGGCGTCGGCACGCCCGAGGACATCGTCGAAGGCGTGGCCGCCGGCATCGACATGTTCGACTGCGTGATGCCGACCCGCAACGCGCGCAACGGCTGGTTGTTCACCCGCTACGGCGACATCAAGATCAAGAACGCGGTGCACAAGGCCGACACCCGCCCGCTCGACCCGTCCTGCGACTGCTACACCTGCCGCAACTTCAGCCGCGCCTATCTGCACCACCTGCACCGTACCGGCGAGATTCTCGGCAGCATGCTCAACACCGTGCACAACCTGCGCTACTACCAGACCTTGACGGCCGAACTGCGCGAAGCCATCGCTGGCCAGGCTTTCGAAGCCTATGTGCGCCGCTTCCGCGAAGAGCGCGCGACCGGCACGCATTGAACCCCAGGCACCACACAACGTCTCACCCGGCCGGAGCACTCGCCGGCAACTGCTATAATCGAGCGCTTTTTCGCTAACCCGGAGTAACCAACGTGCTGATTTCCAATGCCTATGCCCAAGCTGCGGGCAGCGACCCCACCGGCGGCCTGATGGGCCTGCTGCCCCTGATCCTGATGTTCATCGTGCTGTGGTTCCTGATGATCCGCCCGCAGATGAAGCGCGCCAAGGAACACAAGGCCATGGTCGAGGGCCTGGCCAAGGGCGACGAGGTCATCACCGGCGGCGGCATCGCCGGCCGCGTGACCGAAGTCGGCGACAGCTTCGTGCAGGTCGAAGTCGCCGCCAACACCGTGATCGCGGTGCAGAAGCAGGCTGTCGCCTCCGTGCTGCCCAAGGGCACGCTGAAGTCCCTCTGATCCCATTTGCCGTGGAGCCGGGCGTCCTCCCCGAGAGGTCGCCCGGCTTTGCGCAACACCGGTCGCCCCGCCCACCACTGCCCCAGGCAGCGGCCGCGGCCCGGCACCATACTGTCTGCCGCCGACGATGAATCGCTACCCCCTCTGGAAGAACCTCATGATCGGCCTCGTGCTGCTCTGGGGTCTGATCTACACCTTGCCCAATTTCTACGGCGAGGTTCCCGCAGTCCAGGTGTCCAGCGCCAAGGCCACCCTCAAGCTCGACGCCGCCGCGGCCTCTGACCGTGTCGCCAGTGCGCTCAAGGATGCCGGCATCGAACACGGCGGCATCTTCTCCGACGCCGGCAGCGTGCGTGCCCGCTTTGCCAGCACCGACATCCAGCTGCGCGCCAAGGACGTCATCGAGCGCGCCTTCAATCCGGATGCCGAAGACCCGTCCTATGTCGTCGCGCTCAACCTGCTGCCGGCCTCGCCCGCCTGGCTGACCGCAATCCACGCGCTGCCGATGTACCTCGGCCTCGACCTGCGCGGCGGCGTGCATTTCCTGCTCGAAGTCGACATGCCGGGGGCGCTGACCAAGCGCCTCGACTCCACCACCGGCGACCTGCGCACGCTGATGCGCGACAAGAACGTCCGCCACGCCGGCATCAGCCGCGAAGGCAACACCGTCGTCATCCGCTTCCGCGACGCTGCCCAGCGCGACGCCGGCCGCCGCGCCATCCAGGACAATACCAACGATCTGCAGCTGGCCGACCGCGACGCCGGCGCCGACGACCTCCGCCTGGTCGCCACGCTGACGCCGCAGGCGCAGCAGACGATGCGCGATTTCGCCATCAAGCAGAACATCACCACGCTGCACAACCGCATCAACGAGCTCGGCGTCGCCGAGCCGGTGATCCAGCAGCAGGGCGCCGATCGCATCGTCGTGCAGCTGCCCGGCGTGCAGGACGTCGCCAAGGCCAAGGACATCCTCGGCCGCACCGCGACGCTGGAAGTGCGCATGGTGGATGACACCCCCGGCGCGCTCGAAGCCGCGCTGGGCGGCAGCATCCCCTTCGGCACCGAGCTGTATTCCGAACGCGGCGGCGGCCCGCTGCTGGTCAAGAAGCAGGTCGTGCTGACCGGCGACCGCCTCACCGACGCCCAGCCCGGATTCGACGGCCAGACCAACCAGCCCGCGGTACACCTGCAGCTCGATGCCGCCGGCGCGCGCATCTTCCGCGACGTCACGCGCGAAAACGTCAATAAGCGCATGGCCATCCTGCTGATCGAGAAGGGCAAGGGCGAAGTCGTCACCGCACCGGTGATCCGCACCGAGATCGGCGGCGGCCGCGTGCAGATTTCCGGCGCGATGACCACCACCGAAGCCAACGACGTCGCCCTGCTGCTGCGCGCCGGCTCGCTCGCCGCGCCGATGGAGATCATCGAGGAGCGCACCGTCGGCCCCAGCCTCGGCGCCGACAACATCTCCAAGGGCTTCCACTCGACGCTGTGGGGCTTCATCGCCATCGCGATCTTCATGTGCCTGTACTACGCGCTGTTCGGCGTCGTGTTGACGATCGCGCTGGCCGCCAACCTGCTGCTGCTGGTGGCGCTGCTGTCGCTGCTGCAGGCCACGCTGACGCTGCCCGGCATCGCCGCGATGGCGCTGACGCTGGGCATGGCGATCGACGCCAACGTGCTGATCAACGAACGCATCCGCGAGGAGCTGCGCAACGGTTCGAGTCCGCAAGCCGCCATCGCTGCCGGCTACGACCGCGCCTGGGGCACGATTCTCGACTCCAACGTCACCAGCCTGATCGCCGGCATCGCGCTGCTGGTATTCGGCTCCGGCCCGGTGCGCGGCTTCGCCGTGGTGCACTGCCTCGGCATCCTGACCTCGATGTTCAGCGCCATCCTGGTGTCGCGCATGCTGATCAACTTCATCTACGGCCGCCGGCGCAAGATCGACAGTCTGTCCATCGGCCAGATCTGGAAACCGGACAGCAACTGAGCGCGGAACAAGGGAACGCACAATCATGGAATTCTTCCGCATCAAGAAAGACATCCCGTTCATGCGCCACTCGCTGGTGTTCAACGCGATCTCCTTCCTCACCTTCCTGCTCGCAGTGTTCTTCATCGCCACCCGCGGCCTGCACCTGTCGGTGGAGTTCACCGGCGGCACGCTGGTCGAAGTCATCTACAGCGAGGCCCAGGAACTGGAGCCGATCCGCAGTGCGCTTGCGGCCGACGGCAACACCGACATCCTGGTGCAGCACTTCGGCAGCGCCCGCGACGTGCTGATCCGCCTGCCCAACCGCGACGACATCGACAGCAACGGCATCGCCGACCGGGTGATGGCCACGCTGAACAAGATGGACGCTCCTGCGCCGGAACTGCGCCGCGTCGAGTTCGTCGGCCCGCAGGTCGGCAAGGAGCTTGCCAGCGACGGCGCGATGGCGCTGCTGCTGGTGATCATCGGCATCGTCGTCTACCTGGCGCTGCGCTTCGAATGGCGCCTGGGCGTGGCCACCATCATCGCCAACCTGCACGACGTCATCATCATCCTGGGCTTCTTCGCCTTCTTCCAGTGGGAGTTCTCGCTGGCCGTGCTGGCGGCGACGCTGGCCGTGCTGGGCTACTCGGTGAACGAGTCGGTGGTCATCTTCGACCGCGTGCGCGAGACCTTCCGCAAGAAACGCGGCTACACCACCGAGCAGGTCGTTGACCACGCCATCACCAGCACCATCTCGCGCACCATCATCACCCACGGCAGCACGCAGATGATGGTGCTGTCGATGCTGGTCTTCGGCGGCGAGACGCTGTACTACTTCGCCCTCGCGCTGACCATCGGCATCTGCTTCGGCATCTACTCCTCGGTGCTGGTCGCCAGCCCGCTGGCGATCTGGCTCGGCATGAAGCGCGAGCAGTTCGTGAAGGTGAAGAAGGAAAAGGAAGAAGCCGTGGTCTGATGCGACCCGGCCTGCGGAAGAAGGCGCCCCCAGGGGCGCCTTCTTCATTTCTGGACTACAAGCGGCAGGCTCATCAGCAGGATAAAGCCCCCGGACAGGGCGCTGCTCGTCGATCAGGCGTCGCGCGACGCAGCCGGATCGGCTGGCAATCGGAAAGATGCCAGCTCCTGCTCATCGAGCTGGCCGACCAGCCCCGTCTCCCAGGCCAGGTAGCGGCGCGCGGCTTCCTTGTTGCCGTCGTGCCGGTCATGCACGAAGAAGAGATGGTCGATGCAGTCCGCATCACCAGGAACGTCGGGTGTGGCCACCTCGGCCAAGCCCGCTGCACGCCAGGCTGTCATGCCGCCTTCCAGCAGCAGCGGCGGGTGTGCCAATCGGCACCCCGTCACGGCCCAGGCCGCCACTGCGGGCTCGTCGGCGACCAGCACGGCCTGGCGCGTTTCACCTGCGAGATCGGCCGCGAGCCGGGGCCGGATGGACCAGCGGGCGCCATCGATGTGGCCGGCGCGGTATGCCATGCCGGGGCGAAGGTCCATGACGACGATGTCGCCACGTTCCAGCCGCGCCGCAAGGGCCTGAACGGAAATGCCTCCCAGCACGGGCGGCACAGGAACAGGAGAGGCCTGCAGCGACAAGCCGCTGGACAAGCCTCCTTCGAGCACGCAGGCGTCGTGCCCCATCTGGCGCAGCCAGCTGGCCACCGTGGGCGCACGCACGCCGTCGTCGTCGAACAGCACCAGCCGGGCGCCGCGCACACCGACGTACTGATCGAAGGTCTGCATCAATTGGCCACCCGGAGTATGCTGCGCGCCCGGCAGGCTGCTCCCGGCGAATTCCTCCGGTGTGCGCACGTCGCACAAGAACAGCGTCCGGCCGGGGTCCTCAGCCCAGGCCCGCACGGTCGAAGCGCTCACGGTCGGCACCTCGAAGCGCTCGGCCAGCCGGCATGCCGCATCCCGCAGAACCGGCGTGCCCGAGCCGTCGGGGTAACGCCGGCTGCCACCGTGCTCCAGCGCCTGGTCGGCGAGGAACCATCCCTGGGTGCCGTTCTCCAGCGCGTAAACGGGATTGGGGATGCCGAGGTTGATCAGCGTCTGTGCGCCGATGATCGAGCGCGTGCGGCCGGCGCAGTTGATCACGATGGGCGTGCTGTCATCAGGCACGAGGGATCGCACCCTATACGCCAGCTCGCCATTGGGGCAGCAGATGGCCGTCGGGATGTTCATCTTGCGGAACTCCGGCACCGGTCGGCCATCGAGCACCACCACCGGCGAGGGGCCGGCGATCATGGCCGCCAGTTGCTGCGCAGTCACCCGTGGGGTGTGATAGATCTTCTCGGCCAGTTCGCCGAAGGTCTTGGAAGGCAGGTTGACGCCGGCGAACAGCACATGGCCGGCAGCCTGCCAGGCGCGCGTCCCGCCATCCAGCACGCAGACGCGGCGATAACCCAGCGCCGCCAGCCGCGCAGCTGCGTTCGACGCCACGCCGGCCCCCTCGCCGCCGTCGTCATACACCACGACACGCACATCCAGCCGCGGCACCAGGCGCCGGATCTCCAGCTCCAGCCGGCTGTAGGGCAGCGGCGTGGCATGGAAAAGATGGGCCTCGCCGTACTGGCCATGCTCCCGGACATCGAGCACGGCGATTTCATCGCCGTCGTGCAGCCAGGTCTTCAGCAAGAACGGGGTTATGCGTTCGATGGTCATGAATGCCAGGGATGGGAATGATCGGCGATGCGGCCGTCGGCTCGCAGAAGGGAAGAAGGCAGGCCCGAACGAGATCCGTCGAACGGCGGGTCTGCACGCCGATGCCCATGGTCTGACAGGATCCCTTCTCCAGGTCGTAGGCGGTGCGCTGGTTCAGGGTCTCCAGCGCACGGCCGTACATGTGCAGATGGCGGATGATCTGCTCGCCTTCGATCTGCACCGAATGAATGTCGTCGGGCATCAAGGCGACGCCGTGGCCGGGTTCCACCAGAACGCGGGCCGTCTCGCGCAGCCTGCCCACGCCCGGCACGGAGCCGTCGTCGATGCGCTCGTAGATGCGGTTGACCTCGGTGCCTTCGACCGCCGCGATGCAGGCCCAGGTCGTGTGGTTATGCGGCACGATCTTCTTGCCCGGGCGCATCACGTTCAGATAGAGCGCATAGCTCTGGTCCGGGTCCTCGGCGATCAGATAACGAGCCTGGTGCTCTCCATCTTCGGGCGGAGGGAAGTCGGCCGCCTGCCACAACTCGGTCCGGGCGGCGATCGACTCCAGCGAGGCCAGCACGGTGGCAAGGGCCGTGCGCGTGGCCCCGGTATCACCGATGGCGCGTTTCATCTGCACGATGGCTTCACCGACAGCCTGCTGGCGTTGCTCACTTACAGTACTCACAGGAATCTCCTTGTCTCCGGCACCGATGCAGGGAAGTGACCGGTGCGCCCTTGTGCCACTCTAATGGCGGCACGGCATCCGAACAACGCCGTTCCCGAGCAAAAAACATCAGTATCATTAATGGATGAGCACACTCGATCTCGAGCAACTGCGCACCCTGTTGGCGATCGTGAAGCATGAAAGCTTCGGCGCGGCGGCAGTGCAGCTGGGCAAAACCCAATCGGCGATCACTCAGCAGATGCAGCGGCTGGAGGCACACATCGGCCATCCGCTGTTCGAGAAGCGAGGCCGCCACAAACAGCTGACCGAGCACGGCGAAAGGCTGCTGGCCTACGCCCGCCACATGCTGGTCATCAACGATGAAGCATTACGCCAGCTTCAGCAGGGACGACTGGAGGGAACACTCCGCATCGGCGCGCCACACGACGTCGCCGACACCATGCTGCCCAGCCTGCTGTCGGAAGTGGTGCGCAGTTCCCCGATGCTGCAGCTGGACATCCACGTCGGCCGCAGCCCCTTCCTGATGGACTCCCTCAAGCGCGGCGAACTCGACATGGTGATCTCCAACCGCGCCGATGCGGAGCTCGAAGGCGTGGTGCTACGCACCTCGCCCACGGTGTGGCTGTGCGGCGTAGCTTACGTGCATGACCCGTCCCGGCCCATCCCGATGATCATGGCCGACGGCCCGAGCATCTTCCGCCGCCTGGCGCAGGAGGCGCTCGACAACGCCGGCCTTTCCTGGACCACCCGCTACACTTCCAGCAGCCTGATCGGCATCCGCGCCGCGCTGCGTGCAGGCCTCGGCGTGACCGCACGGGGCGTCGAGCAACTGGACAGCGGCTTGCGCGTGCTGGGCCCCGCGGAGGGGCTGCCTCCGCTGCCGGATCTCGTCTATCGCCTCTATGTACGCCGCCACGTGGTCAATCCGCTGACGCGCCAGGTCTTCGAGCAGATCAGGACGCGGCTGCATTGGGCCGGCGAGCCCTGATGCCGCATTCGCCGTCACTCGACTGCCAGTTCATCAGCCCCCTCACTCGGCCCGCCACCTCAAGCCCGATCGCCGCGCAAGGCCGCCACCCGCTGGTACAGGGTTTCGGGCGAAACCTCGGCGGCTTCGATCGGCGCATCGGCCACCAGCTCGATGCGGCTGAAGGCACCGCGGCGGAAAGGCCGCGTCATCGCCGCGCCGCCCTTGCGGCTGAAGAAGCTGCCCCACAGCCCGCGCAAGGCCATCGGCACCACCGGCACCGGCGTGCGGGCGACGATGCGCGCGATGCCGGGGCGGAAAGGCGACATCTCGCCGTCGCCGCTGATCTTCCCTTCCGGAAACAGGCCCACCAGTTCACCGGCTTCCAGCGCCCGCGCCACCTCGTCGAAGGCACGCTCCATCATTGCCCGGTCTTCGCTGGCCGGCGCGATCGGGATCGCGCGGCTGGTGCGGAAGATGAAGGACAGGATCGGCCAGCGGAAGATGCGGTGATCCATGACGAAGCGGATCGGCCGCCGGCAGGCCGCCATGATGATCAGCGCATCGACGAAGCTCACGTGATTGGCGACGATGACCGCCGGGCCCTTTTCCGGCACCTGCCCGATGCCCTCGACGCGCAGGCGGTACACCGTATGGATCAGCAGCCAGACGATGAAGCGCAGCAGGAACTCCGGCACCAGGGTGTAGATGTAGATCGCCACCGCGGCATTGAGCAGCGCCGTCACTAGGAACAGCTGCGGCACGCTGGCGCCGGCTGCCAGCATGACGGCCCCCAGCCCCGCTGCGGCAACCATGAACAGCGAGTTGAGGATGTTGTTGGCGGCGATGATGCGCGAACGGTGCGAGGGCGCGGAGCGGCTCTGCACCAGCGCGTACAACGGCACGATGAAGAAGCCGCCGCACAGCGCCAGCATCACCAGGTCGAACAGGATCCGCCAGACCGCCGGCTCGGCCAGCAGTTCGGAGAGCGGACGCATCGCCGTGCCGGCTTCCGTACCAGCTGCGGCAAAACCGGCCGCTTCCAGCCCTGCGCTCGCCCACCACAGATCCAGGCCGAACAGGGTCAGGCCGATCGAACCGAAAGGCACCAGGCCGATTTCCACCTGCTTGCCCGACATCCGCTCGCACAGCAGCGAGCCGAGCGCGATGCCGAGCGAGAACACCGCCAGCAGCAGCGTGACCGCCTTCTCGTCGCCGCCCAGCACGGTGGACGCGAAACCGGGAAACTGCGACAGGAACATCGCGCCGTAGAACCAGAACCACGAGATGCCGAGGATGGACAGGAACACCGTGCGCTCGCCGGCGGCGAAGCGGATCATCTGCCAGGTCTGGCTGACCGGCTTCCAGTCGAGCTTCATGTCCGGATCGACCGCCGCGGCGGGCGGAATCGCGCGGCAGCTCAGGTAGCCCAGCACCGCGACCGCCAGCGTGCCGGCCGACACCCAGGCCACGCCGTCCGGCGCTTCGATCAGCAGGCCGCCGGCGATGGTGCCGAGCAAGATCGCCAGGAAAGTGCCCGACTCGACCAGCGCATTGCCGCCGACCAGTTCGGTTTCCTCCAGCATCTGCGGCAGGATGGCGTACTTCACCGGGCCGAAGATCGCCGACTGCGTGCCCATCAGGAACAGCGTCGCCAGCAGCAATGGCAGCGACATCGTTGCGAAGCCGAGCGCGGCGATCGCCATCAGGGCGATTTCCAGCAGCTTGGTCCAGCGGATCAGGCTGCTCTTTTCGTATTTGTCGGCAAGCTGCCCGGCGATCGCGGAGAACAGCAGGAAAGGCAGGATGAACAAGCCCGCCGCCACATTGACCAGCACGCCTGGCGACAGCTCGGTGAGCCGCGCCGCCTGGAAGGTGATCAGCACCACCAGCGCGTTCTTGTAGAAGTTGTCGTTGAAGGCGCCGAGGAACTGGGTCAGGAAGAAGGGCAGGAAGCGGCGCTCGCCCATCAGCTTGAACTGGGTGCTCATACGGATTTCCGGTCGAAGAAACGGCGGGTTTCGAACACTGCGGTGGAGAAACGGCTGCCCTTGCTGTGCAGCAGGCGCGCCAGGACGAAATTGAACAGCAGCGGATTGTGCTCGCGAATCGTTTCGAGCAAGGGCACGGCATCCTCGTCCAGCATGTCCTCGCGCGCCAGCGCGGCGGGCGAGATCAGCGGCAGGATGCCGGGCAGCGGGTAGTCGGTGCCGTACAGCAGGCGCTGATGCCAGTCCTCGCGTTCGAGCAGCACGCGCAGGCGTTCAGGCTCACGATTACGCAGCACGACGGCGGAGATGTCGCCGGACAGCAGGCCCCAGTAAGACGGTTCCGCCATCAAACGCTCGAACAATGCAAAGCTCGGCACACGCGGACCGTTCTCGCCCCGGTCCAGATCGACATCCTCGCCCACCGTCGCGCAATGCGCCATCACCACCCGAACCCCAAGGTCCAGCGCACGGCGCAGGCGCAGCGGATTGCCCCACGCCGGCTGGCCGGCGCCATGGACCGCCTTTTCCTCGCCGACGTGAGTGATGAGGGGTAGATCGAGCCGGGCCATCGTGCGGTAGGCACGGTCGCAGGCCGGATCGGCGGGATCGATGCCCATTGCCGGCGGCAGCCACTTGACCGCGCGGGCGCCCTGCTCCACCGCCTGCTGCAAGGCGTCCCCGGCATCGGCGCGGTAGGGATGCACCGAGCACACCCATTCGAAGCGCTCCGGCGTCGCCTGCGCCAGCTTGCGGGCATAGGCATCCGGCACGTACAGCGCGCTGCGCTCGGGCATCGGCGTACCGTCCGCCGCATGGGCGCGGTCGAAGGCGAACAGCATGCTCTTGTAGCCGGGCGCCATGCCGTCGCTCAGGTTCAGCAGGCGCTCGACGTAGCTGTCGTCCACCCGGCCCGGCGCCTGATGCACGCAGCCTGCGTTGAGGTAGAACAGGCGCTGCAGGTATTGCAGCGGATTCAAGGGACTCAGCATGTCGGGCGACATCTCGATGCCATGGCCGCCGTCGCCGGTGCCGGCCAGATGCACATGGCAATCCCACACCTGCGCCGGATCCAGCCCTTGCCAGGCAGCGGCCACCAGCGGATGTCCGGCCCACTCCGGCGGCAGCGCCGCGAGGCAGGGATTCAGCAGCCGGGACTGCGCCATTCTGGCCGCCGTGCCGCCGCCCACGGCCAGCACACCGGCGGCCAGCCCGGCACGCAGCCAGCGGCGGCGCGCGGGCGAAGCAATGTTCGAAGCGGGTTTCATCACGCGGCCTCCGCCTGTTTCTTCAAGCTGACGTAGTCGATCTTGCCGGTGCCGAGCAGCGGCAGCGACTCCACCGGCACGATGATGCGCGGCACCGCCAGCTCGGCCATGCCGGCCTGCTGCGCCGCGGTGCTGAGGGCATCGCGGCTCAGCGCCGGGTCGGTGCTGAACAGCACCAGCGCCTCGCCGCGCGCGGCGTCGGCGCGGCTGCTGGCGGCGTGCTGGGCGCCGGGCGAGGCCAGCGCGGCGATCTTCTCCACCACTTCCAGGCTGATCATCTCGCCGGCGATCTTGGCGAAGCGCTTGACCCGGCCGACGATGCGCACGAAGCCGTCGTCGTCGATCTCCACCACGTCGCCGGTTTCGTACCAGCCTTCGCCCAGCTCCGACACCGGCGGCTGCAGCAGACCCGGCGCTTCGGCGCGCAGATAGCCGCTCATCAGGTTCGGCCCCTGCACGTGCAGCATGCCGCGACGGCCATCCAGGTCGTCGATGCCCGCCACCGGCACCAGCTTCGCATGCAGGCCGGGAAGGATCTGGCCGACGGTGCCGCGGCGGAAGGCCATCGGCGTATTCACCGCGATCACCGGCGCGGTTTCGGTCGCGCCATAACCCTCGAAGATGCGGATGCCGAACTTGTCGAACCAGGCTTCCCGCACCGGCTCGGCCAGCTTCTCGGCACCGGCGATGACGTAGCGCAGGCGGTGGAAGTCGTAGGGATGGGCGTGCTTCGCGTAGTTGCCGAGGAAGGTCGAGGTGCCCAGCAACGCGGTGCAGCCGCGGTCGTAGGCCAGCTCCGGAATCACCCGGTAGTGCAGCGGACTGGGATACAGGAACACCCGCGCGCCGCACAGCACCGGCAGCAGGCCGCCGGCGGTCAGGCCGAAGGAGTGGAACAGCGGCAGCGCATCCAGGACCTTGTCATCCACCGAGAAATCCACCACCGCGCGGATCTGGGCGATGTTGGCGAGCAGCGCGCGGTGCGACAGCACCACGCCCTTGGGCTTGCCCTCGGAGCCCGAGGTGAACAGGATCACCGCCGGATCCTCGGCATCGCCGATGTGCGTCGCCAGGCGCGGGAAACGCGCTGCCCACAGCACCAGCAACAGCTTGTCGGCCAGCGACATGCCGGCGCGCAGGTCCTCCAGGTACAGCACGCGCACGCCCTGCAGCGCCGCCAACCTGTCGCCCAGCTTGGCCTGGTCGACGAAGGCGCGCGCGGTCAGCACGGTGCGGATGCCGGCAGCGGTGCAGGCAGCCTGCATGCCGTCCACGCCAGCGGTGTAGTTCAGCATCGCCGGCACGCGGCGCTGCGCGCTCAGGCCAAACACCAGCGCCAGCGTGGGCGCGAGATTGGGCAGCAGCACGCCGACGTTCTCGCCCGCCTCGGTGTGGCGCGACACCAGCCGCCCGAGGCCGAGCGCCAGGCGCAGCACTTCGCCGTAGCTGTATTCCTGCTGCTTGATATCTTCCACCACCGGGCGACGCATGCCGTGGATCGCGCCGGCATCGAGCAGCGCCTCGAACAGGGTCTGGCGCGGCCGGCTGGCGAAGATCATCTCCTGCATCACGCGGCGCATCGCTTCGCCGGCCTTGCGGCGGCGTTCGCGAGCGGTCGGCGCGGCCGGCATGTCGATGCGGGTGGCAGGCTGCACGAACAGGCTGATCTGCGGCAACAGGCGGCGCGGATAGCGTCCGCCGAGGCGCGAGAAGTAAGTGCGCGCGGCGCCGTCGATGCGCACCGGCAGCAGGGTGGCGCCGGTGCGGGCGGCGACGAAGGCCGGGCCGTCGTAGGTCTTCATCAGGCTGCCGGTGGTGGTGATCCGCCCCTCGGGGAAGATGACCACCGGGCGGCCGGATTCGAGCAGGCGGACGACGTGCTTCATCGCCATCGGGCTGGTGGGATCGACCTTCAGGTGGTCGACCAGCCTCAGCAGCAGGCGGAAGAAGGGATGTCCGGCGATCCGGGTGTTGACGACGAACACCGGGTCGTAGGGCAGGAACAGCGCAAGCAGCAGGCCGTCGAGGAAGGATTCGTGATTGGCGATGACCAGCAGGCGCGAGGGTTGCTCGGGCAAGCGGCCTTCGATGCGGACACGGAACAGCAGACGTGCGGCGGCGCGCAATACGGTCTTGAGCAGGGAGCGGAACATGGTGTCGGAGCCGGATGAGGGAACGGGGGAAACTGGCAGGGGCTACGGGAGTCAGGCGGAAAACCCTTCAACCGGCATCCGGCCAGGCGACGTCGTCGCGCTTGAGGTCGCGGAAGGCCGACATCAGCCAGGAGCGCATCGCGATCACCAGGGTGTAGGGGCGGCGCTGCGCGGACGGCAGCTTCTGGTCGGCAACGTGCTGGCGGGAGAAGTCCTCGCCGATGCGCATCAGCCGTTCGCGGAAACCTTCGGCCATGCCGGGGCCGAGCTGTCCATGGACCACGCTCAGCATCTCGGCTTCGCCGTCGAAGCCGCCGGCAAAGTACTCATCCAGCACTTCGCTGCGGAAATAACTCATCACCGGGCCGTGCGGACGCCAGCGGAAACCTTTCGCCACGCGCAGGCGGTAGCGGTTGAGCGGACGCAGTTCGATGATGCCGAGGCGGTCCAGCCGCAGCAGATGGGAGGTGCATTCGGCCGCATCGATGCGGTAGGTGGCGACGATCTGCTCGGCGCTCCACTGGCTCATGCAGCAGGTCGCCACCAGCAGCAGGCGCCGGTCCGCCACCACCGCCTGCTCCTGTTCCTGCGTCAGTTCGGCAAGCAGCGGCTGGCGCTCCGCCACGCGGCGGGCGAGATCGGCGAAGTCCAGCCGCAGCACGCGGCAGATTTCATCGACGCGCGACAAGGGCATGTCGCCGCCCTGGGCGAACATGCGCTTGATGCTGGATTCGGCCAGGCCGATGCGCCCGGCCAGTTCGGCGTAGGTGATACGGGCGTCGCGCAGTTCGGCTTTCAGCGCGGCGACGAGATCGGCGGAAGTGCTCATGGCGTGGAGACTCAAAAGCGTGACAGGGCTTGCAGCATAGCCATGAAAACACTTTTCGCCACAACCAGGATAAAAAGTACCGATTAACGATACTTTTGAGGGCGCTGCACAACACACCTTGCTGCGCAGCGCCCTCGGTTCCGAATCTATTCCTTCTTTTCCGGATGCCGGACTCAGACGGCGAACACCTGCTTCACGCGCAGGGTCTCGCCCCGCTCCACCAGCCCGATCAGGCGGTCGATGTTGGGGTGCTTGCCGGGATTGGTGCGTGCGTCCTCGGTGTGCTCGGCGTAGAGCTCCAGGCCCTTCTTCGCCGCTTCGGGGGTGATCGCGCCGTAGAGCTGGGCGAGGTGGTTGTAGAACCACCAGCGAGCCGGCCTGGCCCGGCTTGTTCTCGATGGTGGCGACCGTGCTGTCGGCAGCGTCGATCAGGTTCAGGGCGGAAAGATGCGACACGCCGGGCATCGCTTTCAGGTTGTCGGCAAAAGCCATCTTGTTTGCTCCTTTCATACGACAAAGCGCCACCCTCGGGTGGCGCTCGCTTTCATTGCCTGGACATGGCCGGCATGCAGCCGGCCGCTGTCCCGCAGTTGCTCAGATACGGCGCGCCAGCTCGGCGGCCTTGCCGACGTAGCTGGCCGGCGTCATGGCCAGCAGGCGATCGCGCTCCTCGGCGGGGATCGCCAGCGTGCGGATGAAATCCTGCAGCGCTTCGCGGGTGATGCCCTTGCCGCGCGTCATCGCCTTCAATTGCTCATAGGGGTTCTCGATGCCGAAGCGGCGCATCACCGTCTGCACCGGCTCGGCCAGCACTTCCCAGCATTCGTCGAGGTCGGTCGCGAGGCGGGCCGGGTCGGCTTCGAGCTTGCCCAGGCCGCGCAGGCAGCTGTCCAGCGCCAGCACGGTGTGGCCGAAGCCGACACCCATGTTGCGCAGCACGGTGGAGTCGGTCAGGTCGCGCTGCATGCGCGAGATCGGCAGCTTCTCGGAGAAGTGCTTCAGCACCGCGTTGGCGATGCCGAAGTTGCCTTCGGCGTTCTCGAAGTCGATCGGGTTGACCTTGTGCGGCATCGTCAACGAGCCGACTTCGCCTTCCTTAAGCTTCTGCTTGAAGTAGCCGAGCGAGATGTACATCCAGATGTCGCGGCAGGAGTCGATCAGCATCGTGTTGGCGCGGGCGACGGCGTCGAACAGCTCGGCCATGGCGTCGTGCGGTTCGATCTGGATGGTGTATTCGTTGAAGGTGAGGCCGAGCGACTCGATGAAGCGGCGGTTGAAGCCTTCCCAGTCGAAGGCCGGCCAGGCCGACAGATGGGCGTTGTAGTTGCCCACCGCGCCGTTGAACTTGGCAGTCATCGCCACGCCGGCGATCGCCACGCGGGCGCGCATCAGGCGGGCGGCGATGTTGGCCATTTCCTTGCCCAGCGTGGTCGGGCTGGCAGGCTGGCCGTGGGTGCGCGACAGCATCGGCAGATCGGCCAGCGCATGGGCCAGCTCGCGGAAGCGGGCGATGACCGCGTCGAGCGCCGGCAGCAGCACCCAGTCGCGGCCTTCGGCCAGCATCAGCGCATGCGAAGTGTTGTTGATGTCTTCCGAGGTGCAGGCGAAGTGGATGAACTCCGACACCTTCATCACTTCGGCGTTGTGGCCGAGGCGCTTCTTCAGCCAGTACTCCATCGCCTTGACGTCGTGGTTGGTGGTGGCTTCGATCGCCTTCACCGCTTCGCCGTCCTCAGTCGAGAAAGCGGCGACCACACCGTCCAGTTCGACGATCGTGGCCGGCGAGAAGGGCGCGATCTCCGCCAGCGCCGGCTCGGCGGCCAGCGCCTTCAGCCATTCGACTTCCACCTTCACGCGGTTGCGGATCAGGCCGTGTTCGGAGAAGTGGTCGCGCAGGCCCGCGACCTTGCCGTGGTAGCGGCCATCGAGCGGAGACAGGGCGGTGAGCGGGGACGGTACGGCTTGGGACATGGCGGCGGTTCCGGACAAAAGTGCTATTTTACCGCTTCGCCCCGGCGAAACAGAGCACAACAAGACCAAGGAGAGGCAGAGACGTGAATACCCCAGACACCCCGGCGCCCCCCTACCGTATCGAGATATCGGCCAGGGCCGAATACATCGCTGCACAATCCCGCCCCGATGACGGTCACTACGTCTTCGCCTACCACATCAGCCTGCGCAACACCGGCAGCCTGCCGGCACAGCTGATCAGCCGGCACTGGATCATCACCGACGGCAACAGCAAGGTGCAGGAAGTGCGCGGCCAGGGCGTGGTCGGCGAGCAGCCGCTGCTGGCACCCGGCGAAAGCTTCAGCTACACCAGCGGCTGTATGCTGGAAACACCGGTCGGCACGATGCACGGCAGCTACCAGATGGCGGCGGGCGACGGCCATCGTTTCGATGCGTCGATTCCGCCCTTCATGCTGGCGATGCCGCATGTGCTGCATTGAAACGATGACACCGTACCGACGGCTCCAGCCATTGCAGGAGCGGTACCTGCAGTGCTGAACCGAATCGGCTGGATGAAGGCATCGGCGACGGCTCAGGCGCCCGCCGCACTCTTTGCTACCGCCCCGAGTTCCCGCGAGCGGCGCGGATCGCGGAAGATCAGCGGCTTCGCACCGCCCTTCCAGCCAGGATCGCTGGCTTGTTCCACCGCCTTCACGACTTTGCCGTGGTGGGGTGACTTGTCGCAGACCGGATCGGCCGCGGCCGGATCGCCGGCCAGCATGTAAGCCTGGCAGCGGCAGCCGCCTCTATCCTTTTCCTTGTCCGGACAGCTTCGGCACGGATCCTTCATCCAGGCATCGCCGCGGTAGCGGTTGAAGCCTTCCGAGCCGTACCAGATCGCCTTCACGTCCATGTCGCGGACGTTGGGAAAGTCCAGCCCGGGCAGCATGCGCGCGGTATGGCAGGGCAAGGCCGTGCCGTCCGGCGTCACCGTCAGGAAGACTTCGCCCCAGCCGTTCATGCACTTCTTGGGCCGCGTCTCGTAGTAGTCGGGCACGACGAAGAAGATGCGGATGCGGTCGCCGAGGCGCTGCCGGCATTCGTTGACGATACGCTCGGCGCGTTCGAGCTGGGCGCGCGAGGGCATCAACTGGTCGCGGTTGAGCAGCGCCCAGGAGTAGTACTGGCTGTTGGCGAGTTCCAGGTATTCGGCGCCGAGCTCGACCGCCATGTCGATGATGTTCTCGACGTAGTCGATGTTGAGCCGATGGATCACGCAGTTCATCACCATCGGCCAGCCGTTGTCCTTGATCAGGCCGGCAACGCGCTGCTTGAGATCGAAAGTACGGGTGTGCGAGAGAAAATCGTTCAGTTCGCGGGTCGAGTCCTGGAAGGACAGCTGGATGTGATCCAGCCCGGCCTCGCGCAGGGCCTGCGCCCGCCCGGCCGTGAGTCCGACCCCCGAAGTCAGCAGGTTGGTGTAGAAGCCGAGGCGGTGCGCTTCCGCCACCAGGACTTCGAGATCGTCGCGCATCAGCGGCTCGCCGCCGGAAAAGCCGCACTGCACGCTGCCGGCGGCGCGCGCTTCGCGCAGCACCCGCAGCCAGTCCGCGGTGGCCAGTTCGCCGTCGTGGCGGGCGAAATCGACCGGGTTGTAGCAGAAGGCGCAATGCAGCGGGCAGCGGTATGTCACTTCCGCCAGCAGCCACAGCGGCGGGCCGGGCATGGCAAGCGGCGGAGCTGGCAGCGGCGCATTCATGGCCGGCCGGCTCCGGCTTCGATCCACTGCTGCTGGCGCGCCATGTCGATGAAGGCACTGACGTCGGCGCTCAGGTCGCTGGCGCCGAAGCTCTGCTCCAGTTCGGCGACGATGGTCTCCAGCGTGCGCGTGCCGTCGCAGCGCCGCAGGATCTCGCCGGCGCTCCGGTTGAGCCTGACCATGCCTTCCGGGTAGAGCAGCACCCAGGACTGCTGCGCTTCTTCCCACTGCAGGCGGAAGCGGCGCGACACCTTCGGGCAGGCGCCGGCGAGCGGAGCGGCAGCTTCCGCGATGTTTTCCCGGTTCATGCCTTCGCCCCCCGGATCTCGATCTCGCACTGGTCGAGCATGATCGCGTCGGCCAGCGCCCACAGCACGTCGAGCTTGAACTGAAGGATTTCCAGCGCGCGCTGCTGCAAGGCGCGGCTGCGGCTGAAGTGCTCGAGCGTGAAGCGCAGGCCGTGGTCGACGTCGCGCCGGGCCTGGGTGAGGCGGTTGCGGAAATACTGCAGCCCCGCCGGATCGACCCAGGGGTAGACCTGCGGCCAGGTGTCGATGCGCTGCTGGTGGATGTGCGGCGCGAACAGCTCGGTGAGGCTGGATGCGACCGCCTCCTCCCAGGGCTGCCGGCGGGCGAAATTGACGTAGGCATCGACCGCGAAGCGCGCCGCCGGCGCCACCAGGCGCAGCGAGGTGACATCCTCGCGCGTCAGCCCGACCGCTTCGCCCAGCCGGATCCAGGCTTCGATGCCGCCGGGGTCGTCGGCGCCCCGGCCGTCGTGGTCGAGGATGCGCTGGATCCACTCGCGGCGGATCTCGCGCTCCGGGCAGTTGGCGAGAATCGCCGCATCCTTCAGCGGAATCGACACCTGGTAGTAGAAGCGGTTGGCGACCCAGCCGCGAAGCTGAGCCGGCGTCAGCCGCCCTTCGGCCATCATCACGTGGAAGGGATGATGGATGTGGTAACGCGTGCTCTTGCCGCGCAGCCGCGCTTCGAATTCCTCGCGCGACAGCGGCGCAGCGCCATCGTCGACGGCAGGGGCGGCAGGCGGCGGGGCAATCAGTTCAGCTTCCATCAGGAGCTCCTCTCGGCAGGCTGCAGCGCAGCCGCTCAGAGTTCGATCACCATGCCGTCCCAGGCGACTTCCACGCCGCGCGCATCCAGTTCGGCACGCTCGGGACTGTCCTCGTCCAGGATCGGGTTGGTGTTGTCGATGTGGATCAGGATCTTGCGGGTGGCGGCGGGCAGCCGGCCCAGCCACTCCAGCATGCCGCCGGGGCCGCTCTGCGGCAGGTGCCCCATCGAGCGTGAGGTCTTGCCGGAAGCACCGAGGCGGATCATCTCGTCGTCGGTCCACAAGGTGCCATCGACCAGCACGCAGTCGGCGGCCTGCATCGCCGCCCAGACATCCGGCGTCATCTCGCCGAGGCCGGGCGCGTAGAACAGGCGGCGGCCGCTGTCCGTACAGCTCAGCGTGATGCCGATGTTGTCGCCCGGCTGCGGCCGGTCGCGCCGCGGCGAGTACGGCGGCGCATTGCTGCTGAGCGGCAGCGCGGCGAAACCGATGCCCGGCAGTTCGGGAATGCTGAAGCCGCCCTGCAGCGGAATCTCGTGCAGGTCCAGCCCGCAGTAGTGGCCGAGCACGCCGAACAGCGGATTGCCGGTGCTCAGGTCCTCGCGCACCGGCGCGGTACACCACAGCACCTGCGGCTGGCGGTGCTCGCGCAGCATCAGCAGGCCGGTGGTATGGTCGATCTGCGCATCGATCAGCACGATCGCGCGGATCGCGGTGTCGCGCAGCGAACGTGCCGGCTGCAATTCCGGCGTCTCGCGCAACTGCTGCAGGATGTCGGGCGAGGCATTGAACAGCACCCAGTTCTCGCCGTCGCCGCTCGCCGCGATCGACGACTGGGTGCGGGCACGGGCACGCACGCTGCCGCGGCGCAGGCCGTCGCAGTTGCGGCAGTTGCAGTTCCACTGCGGGAATCCGCCGCCGGCGGCCGAGCCGAGAACGCGTACTTTCACCTGCTGCCCTCCATCCCTGCCGGTCCGGGAGCTGTCATGCAACTCCCGGACGACGGCATCAGCGGTTCGCGATGTACATGGTGATTTCGAAGCCGAAACGCATGTCGGTGGCAGTCGGGGTTTCCCATTTCATGATGTGTCTCCTGTCGTGGTCGGGTTTGCCGGATTCGCCCGGTGCGGCGCACGGTCAAGCAGGCCGTGCACGGTCCATAGACTGCGCCTGCTTGCGATCGCAGGCATCGGCAAAGTTCTGAAGCGGGCCTCAAGATTTTCATGAAGCTGGCGTGCAACCCATGCAGCGCCAGCCGGGCGCAGTAGCATGAATGCCATGAACGGCAGCCCTGCTCCCCTTCCCGCCGGAATCCCTTCCGCAGATCACGCGCACCCCTGGCAGCAGGGCATGCTGGGAGTCGGCGACGGCCACGCGATCTGGTTCGGGCAGTACGGCAATCCGGACGGCACGCCGCTGCTGTTCCTGCACGGCGGCCCGGGCAGCGGCTGCAGCCCACGCCATCCCGGCCTGTTCGACGCCAGCCGCTTCCGCATCGTGATGTTCGACCAGCGCGGCTGCGGCCGCAGCAACCCGCGCGGCGCACTGGCAGCCAATACCACCGCAGACCTGGTGGCTGACATCGAGCGCCTGCGCCAGCATCTCGGCGTCAACCGCTGGCTGGTCAGCGGCGGCTCATGGGGCTCGACGCTGGCGCTCGCCTGGGGCGCACACCACCGCGACGCCTGCCTCGGCATGGTGCTGCGTGGCATCTTCCTTGCCCGCCGCAGCGACATCGACTGGTTCTTCGACGGCGCGGGCGCGCTGCAGCCGGCCGCACACACTCGGCTCGCCAGCTGTGTACCGGGCAAAAAGCGGCTTGCGGAACGGGTTTGCGACGCCGTGCTCGGAGCCGGCCACGGCCATGCGCTCGAGGTCGTCCGCCACTGGATGCAATGGGAAGAAAGCCTCACCCGCGGCCAGCCGGCGGCCCTGCCGCAACTCGATGCCGCCAGCGCTGCACGCGCACTGGACAAATACCGGGTACAGGCCCACTACCTGCGTCACGACTGTTTCCAACCCGAGGATGAATGGCAGCATCAGGCGGCCGGGCTTGCCGGTCTGCCGATCCGCCTGCTGCACGGCCGCCGGGACAGGATCTGCCGTCCGGAAGCTGCGCTCGCACTGCATGAACATCTGCCCGGCAGCCGCCTGCTGTGGGTGGACGAGGCAGGACACGATCCTTTCGAACCGGCGATGCAGGCGGCACTGCACGAAGCCTTCGCAGCATTCAGTTGAAAGAAAAGGCCCGCTTGCTACGCGGGCCCAATCTACTTCAGTGCAGTTCGCTGCGGCGATGCCGCTCAGGAGCGGTAATCCGCATTGATCTTGACGTAATCGTACGAGAAGTCGCAGGTCCACACCGTGGCGGCGGTCTGGCCGCGGGCGAGGTCGATGCGCACCGACAGTTCGGCATGCTTCATGATTCGCGCGCCCGCCTCCTCGGCATAGGACGCCGCGCGGCCGCCGTGCTCGGCAACCAGCACCGATTCATTGGGGTTGCCCAGCCAGACGCGCAGCTTCGACACATCCAGGTCGTCGATGCCGGCATAGCCGATCGCGGCGAGGATACGGCCGAGGTTGGGGTCGGAGGCGAAGAAAGCGGTCTTGACCAGCGGCGAATGCGCCACTGCGTAGCCGACCTTGCGGCACTCCTCGCGATCCCGGCCGCCTTCGACCGCGATGGTCATGAACTTGGTCGCACCCTCGCCGTCGCGCACGATGGCCTGCGCCAGCCCGATCGACGCCTCGACCACCGCGTCGCGCAGCGCCTGGTAGTCGGCGCCGCTGGCGGCGGTGATTTCGGCATTGCCGGCCTTGCCGGTGGCGATCAGGATGAAAGAGTCGTTGGTCGAGGTGTCGCCATCGACCGTGATGCTGTTGAAGGACAGGTCGGCCGCCTCCCTGACCAGCGTCTCGAGCACCGGCTGCGCGACGGCAGCGTCGCAGGCGAGGAAGCCGAGCATGGTCGCCATGTTCGGCCGGATCATGCCTGCGCCCTTGCTGATGCCGGTCAGCGTCACGGTCTTGCCGCCGACCTGGACCTGCTTCGACACCGCCTTGGCCAGCGTGTCTGTGGTCATGATCGCGTGCGCGGCGTCGAACCAGCCGTCGGTCCGCAGGTCGGCGATCGCGCGCGGCAGGGCGGCAATCAGCCGGTCGACCGGCAGCGGCTCCAGAATCACGCCGGTCGAGAACGGCAGCACCTGCTCCGCGGCGATGTTCATCTCCGTTGCCAGTGCCGTGCAGCTGGCGCGCGCCGCCGCCAGCCCTGGCTCGCCGGTGCCGGCATTGGCATTGCCGGTGTTGATGACCATCCCCCGGATCGCCCCGGCCGGCAGATGCTCGCGGCACACCTGCACCGGTGCGGCGCAAAAACGGTTGCGGGTAAACACACCGGCCGCACGGCTGCCTTCGGCGAGTTCGATCACCGTCAAGTCGCGGCGGCCGGCCTTGCGGATGCCGGCCTCGGCGACCCCCAGGCGGACGCCGGCAACCGGCAGCAGATCGACAGGATTCGGAGTATTCAGATTTACGGCCACACAAAGCTCCTTGCAGGCTTGCCGGGCAGAGTACCCGGCGGCGAAATGACGCCGAATGATAGCGGATTCGCCCTTCATTGGCCTTGTTGCAGAGTGAGGCGCAGATTCCCGCATTCCGGGCCCCCACATTTCCGAAGGTGTATCGCTGCCGTTACACCGCCGGACTCCGGCATCAGCCTTTCATTCCGGACGGCAAACCGCGCCCTGAAAGGCATTCGGGCAATCGTGCCATGCGGCACCGTCCGGCGCTGCTGTAAACAAAATGAACAATCGCCCTTCTCCGCAGGCTTTCAGCACCAGCGCGATCCGCTGCAACAACTCCATACACCTCGGTTCCGGCCGCTTCCGCATCTCTGGCATGGGGTTTGCTGACCCAACTCTGCAGGGGTTCTGCACCATGCATGGGCCCCGCCAACAACCAGTGGAGGACGCCATGAAACACAGTCTGCTCGCAAGTGCGATTGCTCTCGCATTCGGTCTTTCCTCGCCAGCCATGGCGAACCCCACCAACAATCTGGCTCAGCACGATGGCGGCGTGCAGCAGAACGCCGAAGCGCATTCGAACCAGAGCGGCGGCACCGGCGCACTCGCCAACGAGTATTCGAGCGCCACATTGTTGACCGACAACAGCAACAATTCGGACAACAGCAACAACTCGGACAATCGGGTCAAAAACGTCTCGATCAGCAACTCGGACAGCAGGGACCTGTCGGACAATCGGGTGAGGAACACCTCGATCGACAAATCCGACAACAGCACGACCTCCATCTCGAAGAGCAACAGCAAGAGCACCAACATGAGCAGAAGCGACACTTCTGCCAGAGCGATGGCCAGTGCCGCCGGCTCAGCCGCGGCAGGCATCGGCAACGCGACATCGAACCTCTCCGACTCCTTCAACAAGACCTCAGCCGTGGCGCTGTCCAGGCTCGACGGCACAGTGACCCGGATCAGCGTACATGGTCTGGGTAACAGCGCCGGAAACTTCGGCAGCGCCAATGGCGCTGACGGCGGCAAGGCCTACGGCGGCAACGGCGGATCGGGTCTGGGCGGCAATGCCAGAGGCGCCTCAGGCGGCGACGGCGGCAAGGCCTTTGGCGGCAACGGCGGCAGCGGCGCCGACGGCGGCAACGCATTCGGCGGGAATGCCATCGGCGGCGACTCGGACTCCTTCTCCGCTGGCGGCAGGGGCAGCGGCGGCGATGCAGGCAACGGCTCGGCCATTGCTGGCGGCGGCGGCAAAGGCATCGGTGGAGATGCCGGCAGCGGCAGCGCTCGCGGCGCCAATGGCGGCGACGGCGGTGGCGCCCGCGGCGCGCTGGCGGGCGGCGGCGGCGACGCAAGCTCGAGCGGCGGCAGTGCCAAGGCGCACGACAGCGCCAATGGCGGCGGTGCCAGCAGCTCAGGCGGCAGCGCATCGTCCCGCGGCTGGACCGGAACCGCCTCGGTGTCCGGCGGCAGTGGCAGCGGCACGGGCGGCGCAGGCTCTTCCGGCGGAGCCAGCTCGGCTGCCGGCAATGGCGCATCCAATGGCGGCCAGGCAGGTTCGGCCACGAATACCGCTGGCTACGGCGGCAACGGCGGCACCGCAACCAGTGGCGCGGCGAGCGCGGGCTCGGCCAGCGGCGGTGCAGGCGGCACGGCGGCAGGCGGCACGGCAACCGCGGGAAGCGGCACGGGCGGCGATGCCACCAGCACCGCGTCGAGCGGCGATGCGAGCGGCGGCGCAGCCACGGCTGCCGCCGGCGGTGCGGGCGGATCCGGCCAGGGTGGCCAGGGTGGCCAGGGCGGTGAAGGCGGCGCGGCCTACGCCGGCGCCGGCACCGGCGGTTCGGGCGTGGGCGGCACCGGTGGCGCTGGCGGCGGAGGCGGGTCGGTGGCAGTCCGTGCCGGCACCTTCGACATGTCCAACACCATCGCGGGCAGCGCCCTCGCCAACTCTGCAGGCATCACCGTCGCAGCCCAGAACACGGGCATCGGTGCGCTGGTGCAGCAGAGCGTCAATGTGCAGGCAAACATGTCGCTCCGGTAAGCGAGAACGGGGTTGGCGGCGGCATCGCCGCCAACCCCTGCTGCACACTTCATGGAGGGGCAGCATCATGCAATCCGCTTTCCAAATGATGGTTGCACTGGGCGTCGCACTGGCGTTCTCCTGCACGGAATCCGGCAGCGCACATGCCGGTGGATCCCTGCCTGAACCCGCCCCCATACCCGGCTTCGGACGGATCGTCGATACCGAGGTGCTGGAAACACAGCGCGGTGGCAGCGATCTGCATCTGAGCGAGATTCATGCCTCGGGCGCGGTCAGCGAGGTACAGGCATACGATCTCGTCACCGGCCACAACATCGTGTCCGACAACGCACTCGCAGGCGCAGCCGGCCTGCCGATGGTGATCCAGAACTCGGGCAATGGCGTGCTGATCCAGAACGCCGTGATCCTCAACGTCCAGGTGCAGTGAGGTTCATTGCCATGTTGGCCGGCTCCCTGCGCCATGCTCTGATGCCCTGCGCGATGCTGGCGCTTCTGCTCGTCAGCGGCTCCGGCCATGCCGAGCGCCTGCAGATGACGGCCCCGCTGGGCGGGACGCTTTCGATCCCCACCGTGAGCATGAAGGGCAGCCGCTTTCTGGCCACGCTTCGCCAGCAATACGATTTCAGTTGCGGTTCTGCGGCCGTCGCCACGCTGCTGACACATCACTACGATTGGGCTGTCGATGAATCGGCGGTCTTCCAGGTGATGTTCGAGAACGGCGATCAGGAGAAGATCCGCCACGACGGTTTTTCGATGCTGGACATGAAACGCTATCTCGATAGCCGCGGCTTCGAGACCAGCGGTGTCGAGGCGAATCTGGACGAGCTCGCCCGAGCCGGCATTCCCGCCATTGCCCTGATCAACGAAAACGGCTATGCCCACTTCGTCGTCATCAAGGGCGTACGCAGCAACGATGTCCTGCTCGGTGATCCGGCGATGGGAACGCGCGTGGTCGCACGGACCGACTTCGAACGCCACTGGACCAACGGCATCCTGCTGGTCGTGACCAGTCACATGGCCACGGCGCGCTTCAACCACACGGACGACTGGAGCATCCGGCCGCACGCGCCGGTGAGCGCCCATCGTGACAACATCGTGCGGCACAGCCTGAGCCGGCCGAGCATGGTGGATTTCTGAGCGACGAAGAGCAGACGCCATGGCCATCCGGACATCCTTCCGCCGCACGCGCCCGCCGCTGCTGGCCATGATCGTCACGGGGGGGTGTGCATTCGCGGCATGCCTGCCCGCAAGCGGCTCGGACGTCGCCGGAGCGGAGTTGGCCGCGCGGCGACAGCAGCTCGACCACCTGCTGGCCGCGGCCACGATACCCGACACCGAGCTCGATACCTTGCGCGGCGGCTTTGAAACGCCGGGCGGCCTGCAGATGCGTTTCGGCATCGAGCGCGTCGTGCTGATCAACGGCATTCTGCACAGCACCACGAGCCTGCGCCTCGACGGTTCAAGCCAGACGTCCGGCATCCCGCTGCCGCCCGGTGCCGCACTGGCACTGATCCAGAGCGGCCCCAACAATATTTCTCACCTTCTGCCGGCCCACTCGCTCGCCACGGTGGTCCAGAATTCGCTGGACAACCAGAAACTTCAGACCATTACGACGATCAGTGCATCGGTCAATAGCCTGGAAGCCATGCAGGGTGTACTCATGGAACAGGCGATGCAGGAAGCAGTGACGCGTGCGGCGCAGATGCGCTAATCCCGCTTTGCCGGGCTGCCCGGGCAAAGCCCGCGGCCGGACAGAACAGCACGGGCCGGCACCTCCCGGGGGCGCCGGCCCGTTTCATTTGCCGATTACAGCGAGAAAGGCATGCGCAGCGTCATCTGCACATCGGGCGTGTCGCGCGTGACACCGACGCCGAGCGATAGATTGACGGTCCGCATCGAATCGAGCTTGTAGGAATACCCCAGCAACAGCGTGCCGAGCTGGACACGCACGCCTTCCGCCCGCTGGCCGTCGACATATCTGGCTTCGGTCTTGCCAACCGACAGGTGGTCGTATCCGATGCTGAACGACGAACGATCGTTCAGCGCCAGCCCCATGCCGAAGTTGAAGCCGAGCACCCCCCCCGGCTGGATCGAGGAATATGCATAGTCGGCCGGATCGACTTCACCCACCAGGTTGGGCGTCACGTTCTTGCGCTTGAAGCTGTACTGGTAGCTGATCCCGCCAAAGAACACGGCCGGATCGGACGGGATGAGAACGGTCAGCCCCGGAGTCAGGGAGTAGAAGCCCGAACCTGTCGGCAGGTCGCGCTGCATGCCCGTCCTCGCGCCGGTATTCGAGTCGGACGGGTCGACCGTCAGGCTGGTCGGCACCTCGAAAGGATCCTTGCCGGTACGGGCCTTGAAGCGCAGCGAGGCGATGTAATAGGGCGAATCGTTGCCGCCGTCGTTGAGCTGGTAGCGGCCGATCAGTTCGATGTCACCGATCCCCTGCCCTTTCTGGTCGGAATAGAATTCGCGCACCCGCTCGGGGTCCATGATTTCCCGCCCGCGCGTATTGTCGTAGCGGTAGACGTACGGAATGCGCGCCTCGAGCTCAAAGCGGTTGGTGATTCCCCTGCGCACGGAAAGCGTCGCCGTGAAGGAGTTCGATTTCACGTTGCGCACGTCGATCAGGCCGATCAGGATGGCTGGAATGATCGTGTAGCCGACCAGTGCGATCCTGTCGCTGGACGAATACGAATACTGCAGCGAAGGCTCGACGATCCATTTGCCGGGCTGGGTCAGCACCCCGGGCTGCTCGAAGATGGGGGCGACCTCCGGCGGCCGCTCGGGCGCCTCCGGCGCCTGCCCGACAGGCGAAACCGGCGCTGCGTCCGCCTGGGCAACCGCGGTCGGCGCCGCACGGGCAGGGGCGCCATCCCTGCCCCGCCCTCTCTGCCGCAGATCGACCTCCCGGCGCAAGGCCTTGAGCGCAGCTTCCTGCCGGGCCAGTTCGCGCTTCAATATCTCGATCTGCTGGAGCTGGGCTTCGAAGCGCCCGGCGATGCTGCCGACATCACCGTCCAGTTCCTCGGCAGATACCGGCTGCCCCAGGGCTGCGACGAGCACACCGAGAAATGGACGGACAAGCCTGCCGCGGTACGCATGTGCCTTCTTCATCGCAGTTGCTCCCTGTCAAACTACTGCGTCAAGACCTCCCGCGGTCGGCCGGCTAGAGAACGATCTTCAGACGATCGATCATGCGGTACAAGGTGACCCGGGAAACACCCAGACGGCGAGCCGTCTCCGAAACGTTGTTGCCGTGCGTCTTCAGGCTGGTTTCAATCAGTTCGCGCTCGATCCTGGCACGGATTTCGTCCAGGGTCTGCATCCCCGGCTCTGCATCCGACGACAGCCCGAGATCAAGCGGGCCGATCAGGCGGTTTTCGGTCATGATCATCGCGCGCTGAACCCGGTTGACCAGCTCCCTCACATTTCCGGGCCAGTCGTAGCACATCATTGCCTGCAGAGCCGCGCTGCTGAAGCCTCGCACCTGCGCTGCAGCCTGCTCACGGTGCTCGGCAAAAATGCACTCTGCAAGCAGGGGAATGTCCTCGCGCCGCTCACGCAGGGCCGGCAGCGCGAGATGCAGGACATTGAGGCGATAGTACAAATCCTCGCGGAAACGGCCTTGCGTGACCGCGCGTACCAGATCGACATGCGTCGCTGCGATGACGCGGACATCGACTTTCACCCGCTCGGTCGAGCCGACCCGGGTGATGCTCTTCTCCTGGAGAAAACGCAGCAGATTCGCCTGCATCTCCAGCGGAAGGTCGCCGATCTCGTCCAGGAACAGGATGCCGCCGTTGGCCGCCTCGATGCTGCCGATCTTGCGCTGCGCAGCACCGGTGAACGCGCCCCGCTCATGGCCGAACAGTTCGGACTGGATCAGGCTCGGCGCGATGGCCCCGCAATTCATGGCGATGAAGGGAGCCCGGGCACGCATCGAATACTGGTGGATGGCATGTGCAACCAGTTCCTTGCCGGTGCCGGACTCACCACCGATCAGCACCGGCGCATCGACCGCCAGGATCTTGTCGATCTGCCGATACAGCTGACGCATCCTGCCGCTCGTCCCCGTCATGCCGTACGCGCCGCACTCACGGCGGGGCACCAAGGCATACCGGCACAGCTCGACCTTTCCATGGGCATGGCCCAGCGTGAACGACAGCCGCTCCCTGTCCAGAGGCCGGGAGTGAAAATCATGGAAACTGCGCAGCACCTCCAGCCCCAGCCGATCGCCGTCCACCAGGTCCTGGCCGAGCAATGCGATCCATTCGATGTCGGGACGCCGGAGCAAACCCTCCAGCTCACCGGCAGACCAGGTTTGCGCCGAATCGAAAGCGACGAGGCCGACTGCTGGCGGATCGCAAGCCAGGGCCTTGCGAGCGGCATCCATCGTCGCCACCCACTGGAACACCCAGCCCGACAGCCGAAGCGCATCGAGCTCGGCCGCCGCAGAACCAGTACGGTCGAGTACGATCGCCCGCCTTGGAGCCTTTACGCAGGCCTCGCCGGACATGATCGCCCTTCCATCGTGCCAGATCGAACAGCATGCTCCGCCATCTGTCTCTCCCGGGTCGAGATCCACGGCTGCAATGAAGACTCGCCTGCCTCACAAAGCCCGTGAGGCAACGGCAGCGAATCAGCCTGGCAACAGACCATGCCCCGCCATTCTGCATGGCCGGCAAGACAGCTGGCTCGAGCCTTGCGCCCACAGCCATCCGACGAGCCTGACGCCAGACCCGCCTCATGCCATCTTGCACTTCAGTTATGGGATACCGTAACGAAGGATGTCAAGCAATCAACAGACCAGCTGATACAAGCCGCTGATTCCTATGCCCGATTTTTCTGCACTGGAACCCGATGGGGGCAGGATTGTAAAGAAAACCGACGCGGCTGCGCAGGCCGCAGGTGACGGGTGGCACCCCCGCCGCCCTGCGGCCGCCTGCATGTCAGCTCAGTTGCCCGTGGCAATGCTTGAACTTCTTGCCCGAACCGCAGGGGCAGGGATCGTTGCGGCCGACGCGCATCCCGGCCTGCGCAGGCTGCACGCCTCTCGCCGCCAGTCCGGCATTGGCAGCAGCCTGCGCTTCGTCCTGGTCGGCATGGTGGTATTGGACGTTTTCCACTGCGGGCGGCTTTTCGGCCTCGTCGAGCTGGGCTTCGGTGCGCACCTGGACCGTCATCAGGATCTTGGTGACATCGGCGCGGATCGCATCGAGCAGGGTCTCGAACAGTTCGAAGGCTTCGCGCTTGTATTCCTGCTTGGGGTTCTTCTGCGCATAGCCGCGCAGATGGATGCCCTGGCGGAGATGGTCGAGCGCGGCGAGGTGTTCGCGCCAGTGGGTGTCGAGGCTCTGCAGCATCACGTTGCGCTCGAACTGATGCCAGGCCGAGAGATCCACCAGCGAGGTCTTGGCGGCATAGGCCTCCTCGCCCGCGGCAATGATGCGCTCGAGCATCTTCTCGTCGTCCAGGCTCGGCTCTACCTTGATCCACTCGCCCACCGGCAGCTTCAGCGCCAGCTCGGAAGCCAGCGCCATCTCCAGGCCGGGGATGTCCCATTGCTCCTCGACGCTGTCCTGCGGCACGTAGCGGCGGAAGACGTCGCCCAGCACGCCCTGGCGCATCGCCTTGACGGTGTCTGAGATATCCTCGGTCTCGAGCAGTTCGTTGCGCTGCTGGTAGATGACCTTGCGCTGGTCGTTGGCGACGTCGTCGTATTCCAGCAGTTGCTTGCGGATGTCGAAGTTGCGCTGCTCGACCTTGCGCTGCGCCGACTCGAGCGAGCGCGTGACCATGCCGTGCTCGATCGCCTCGCCTTCGGGCATCTTCAGCCGCACCATGATCGCGTTCAGGCGCTCGCCGGCGAAGATCTTCATCAGCGGATCTTCCAGCGACAGGTAGAAGCGGCTGGAGCCCGGGTCGCCCTGGCGGCCGGAACGGCCGCGCAGCTGGTTGTCGATGCGGCGCGACTCGTGGCGCTCGGTGCCGATGATGTGCAGGCCGCCGGCGGCAATCACCTGCTCGTGCACCTTGGCCCAATCCTCGCGCATCGCGGCGATCTTCGCTTCCTTTTCCTCTGCCGGCAGACTGTCGTCGTCGCGCACCGCGCCGACGGGCCGCTCGATGTTGCCGCCGAGCACGATGTCGGTACCGCGGCCGGCCATGTTGGTGGCGATGGTCACCACCCCCGGGCGGCCCGCCTGGGCGACGATCTGGGCTTCGCTGTCGTGCTGCTTGGCATTGAGCAACTGGTGCTCGATCTTCGCCTTCTTCAGCAGGTTGGAGAGGAATTCATTGGTCTCGATCGAGGTCGTGCCCACCAGCACCGGCTGGCCGCGCTGCACGCAGTCGCGGATGTCCTCGATCACCGCATCCCATTTCTCCTTCGCGGTGCGATAGACCTTGTCGTTCTCGTCCTTGCGCTGGGTAGGCTTGTTGGTCGGGATCACCACGGTTTCGAGGCCGTAGATCGAGTGGAACTCGAAGGCCTCGGTATCGGCCGTGCCGGTCATGCCGGACAGCTTGCCGTACATGCGGAAGTAGTTCTGGAAGGTGATCGAGGCCAGGGTCTGGTTCTCGGCCTGGATGCGCACGCCTTCCTTGGCCTCGACCGCCTGGTGCAGGCCGTCGGACCAGCGCCGGCCTGCCATCAGGCGGCCGGTGAATTCGTCGACGATGACGACTTCGCCGTTCTGCACCACGTAGTGCTGATCCTTGTGGTACAGCGCATGGGCGCGCAGCGACGCGTACAGGTGGTGCACCAGCAGGATGTTGCCCGGGTCGTAGAGGCTGGTGCCTTCGGCCAGCAGGCCCATACGCATCAGGATCTGCTCGGCGTTCTCGTGACCGTCCTCGGTCAGCAGCACCTGGTGGGACTTCAGGTCGACGGTGAAATCGCCCGGCTCGGTGATGTTGTCGCCCTCGCCTTCCTGCTTCTTCAGCAGCGGCACGACCTGGTTCATCTTCAGGTAGAGCTCGGTGTGGTCCTCGGCCTGGCCGGAGATGATCAGCGGCGTGCGCGCCTCGTCGATCAGGATCGAGTCCACTTCATCGACGATGGCGAAATTCAGCGCGCGCTGCACGCGCTCGCTGGCCGCATAGACCATGTTGTCGCGCAGGTAGTCGAAGCCGAATTCGTTGTTGGTGCCGTAGGTGATGTCGGCCGCGTAGGCCGCCTGCTTCTCGTCGTGCGACATGCGCGACAGGTTGCAGCCCGTCGTCAGGCCGAGAAAGCCGTAGATGCGCCCCATCCAGTCGGCGTCGCGGCTGGCGAGGTAATCATTCACCGTGATCACATGCACGCCCTTGCCGGACAGCGCGTTCAGGTAGGCGGCCAGCGTGGCAACCAGGGTCTTGCCTTCGCCGGTGCGCATTTCGGCGATCTTGCCGTTGTGCAGCACCATGCCGCCGACCAGCTGGACGTCGAAGTGGCGCATGCCATGCACGCGCTTGCCGGCTTCGCGCACCACCGCGAACGCTTCCGGCAGCAGCGTATCGAGCGCCTCGCCGTTCGCCACGCGCTGCTTGAATTCGGCGGTCTTGCCGCGCAGTTCCTCATCGGACAGTGCGGAGATCTGCGGCTCGAGCGCATTGATCTTGCGCACGGTCTGGGAGTACTGGCGGACGAGGCGGTCGTTGCGACTACCGAAGATTTTCTTGAGCAGGCCGGAGATCATGTTGGAGGTGGACGTCGATTCGGCAAAGGCGCGAGTTTATCATGCCGCACAGGGTGCCCCACTGCGCACCACAGCACGACCTCCCGCATTCCTCCTTTCCCACGCCCCATGAGCCGCCCTCTCCATCGTTTTCTCGGCAGCGTCGAATCCCTCGCCCGCCTGCAGGACCACGCTGCCCGCCTGCGGCGGCTGCAGGGCACGCTGGAGGCCGCGCTGCCCCTGCAGCTGGCGGAACAGTGCCACGTCGCCAACCTGAAGGACGACGTGCTGGTCATCACCACGCGCAACGGCGCCACCGCGGTGCGGCTCAAGCAGATGCTGCCCAGCCTGCAGGAGCACTTCCTGCGCGCCGGGCACGCACTGGGCACGATCAGGGTCAAGGTTGGAACGCCGGAACAGACAGTCTGGCGCCCGCCTGCGACGGAGCGCCACATCTCTGCCGGCGCCAAGGCCGGCCTGTCCGAATTCGCCGCCTCGCTGCCGCCGGATTCGCCGCTGCGCGCATCACTGGAGCGGCTGGTCAGGCGCGGACGCGAATAGACGCGGGAACAGGAGCAGCCACGAAGACAGGCAGCCCCATACCGCCAGCAATCTTCAAATCATTGGCGCCAGCACGCGCTCGACGGCGAACACCGCAAGGATGGCCAGCAGCAGCACGACGACGATGCGGAAGGCCTTCCACGCCCACAGCTTGAAACGCGGATTGCCGGTGAGCAGCCACAGGATCACCGAGCCGCCGATGCCGAGCACGGCGAACAGCAGCAGCAGACGCATGATCAGCATCGCCCGCGCTCCAGCCGCGTGGCCGCCATCACGCCTGCGCCGGCAGGACTTCGCCGAACTGATGGACGACGGCGGGCGGCGTGGCCTTGGGCTGCTCGAAGCTGACGATCTCCCAGGCCTCGCTGTCTTCCAGCAGCACGCGCAGGATCTGGTTGTTCAGCGCGTGGCCGGCCTTGTGCGCCGAATAGGACGCCAGCAGCGGATGGCCGCACAGGTAAAGATCGCCGATGGCGTCGAGCACCTTGTGCTTGACGAACTCGTCGGCATAGCGCAGGCCCTCGGCATTGAGCACGCGGTACTCGTCCATCACGATCGCGTTGTCGAGGCTGCCGCCGAGCGCGAGGCCGTTGGACTGCATGAACTCCACGTCCTGCATGAAACCGAAGGTGCGCGCGCGGGCGACGTCGCGGACGTAGGAGTGAGTGGCGAAATCGACCTTGACCGAAGTCGCCGTGCTGTCGATCGCGGGGTGGTCGAAGACGATGGAGAACTCCAGGCTGAAGCCGTCGTAGGGGGCGAGACGCACCCACTTGTCGCCCTCGCGGTACTCCACCGGCTTCTTCACCCGCATGAACTTCTTCGGCGCCTTCTGCTCCTCGATACCCGCCGACTGCAGCAGGAACACGAAGGGTGCGGAACTGCCGTCGAGGATGGGAATCTCCGGCGCGTCGACATCGACGTACAGGTTGTCGATGCCGAGGCCGGCCAGCGCCGACATCAGATGCTCGACGGTACCGACCTTCTCGCCGTTCTTTTCCAGGCCCGAGCACATCCGCGTGTCGCAGACGGCATAGGGATCGGCCGGCAGGGTCAGCGGCGGCTCGAGATCGACGCGGTGGAAGACGATGCCTGCGTCCGGCGGCGCCGGACGCAGCACCAGCGTCACCTTGCGCCCGCCGTGCAGACCGACGCCGGTGGCCTTGACGATGGATTTGAGGGTGCGCTGCCTGATCATTGTTAAATTCCTTATATCGGCCAGCAGTTTAGCACGCCCCCACTGGCGACACGGACTATTGGCGCAATGCAGCAAAGCTGTTGCATGGACACGTTCGCTGTCGTTTCGCTCCTTTCCCCCGCCTGCGGAAAGGGCCCCGGACCGGAAAAGGCATGCGGCGGCCTGTGCCCCAATGAAAACGGGCATCTGCCATGAACCGGAGGCGGCGGTTCACAACAGATGCCCGTCGGGCGCCAGGCCCCGCGAACAGCGGAGCCCGGCGCCGGAGCAAACGGCGGTCAGTCGGCCTGGCGGCGCAGGAAAGCCGGAATGTCGTAGGTGCCGACGCCGCTGGTGCTCATCGCTTCGACCGTGGTACGGCGGCCGGTGCGCATCACCGCCGGCACGTCGAGGCTGTTCATGTCAACCGCGCCGCTGCCGCTCATCGCCGGACCATAGGTGCCGGTGCCCTTCACCACTTCCATGATCGGCTGGCGGGCCGCGCGCGGGGCACCGAGGCCGGTGGCGACGACGGTGATGCGGATGCGGTCTTCCATGCTCTCTTCGAACACGGTGCCGTACTTGACGAAGGCTTCCGGCGCGGCAAAGGCCTGCACGGTCTTCACCGCGTCGCGCACTTCGGACATCTTCAGCGACTTGCTGGCGGTGATGTTGATCAGCACGCAGCGCGCACCCGACAGTTCGGTGCCTTCGAGCAGCGGCGACACCGCGGCCTGCTCGGCGGCGATGCGGGCGCGGTCCATGCCGGCGGCCTCGGCCGAACCCATCATCGCGCGGCCCATCTCGGCCATCGCGGTGCGGACGTCCTGGAAGTCGACGTTGACCAGGCCGGGCACGTTGATGATCTCGGCAATGCCGCCGACCGCCGAGCGCAGCACGTTGTCGGCCGAACGGAAGCACTCCTCGAAGCCGGCATCGTCGCCATAGACGTCGAGCAGCTTGTCGTTGAGCACGACGATCAGCGAATCGACGTGGCGGGTCAGTTCCTCGACGCCGCTCTCGGCGACACGGATGCGGTTCTCGAAGTCGAAAGGCTTGGTCACCACGGCGACGGTCAGGATGCCCATCTCCTTGGCGATCTCGGCCACCACCGGCGCTGCGCCGGTGCCGGTGCCGCCGCCCATGCCGCCGGTGATGAACACCATGTGCGCGCCTTCCAGCGCGGCGGCGATCTCCTCGCGCGACTCCTGCGCCGCGGCACGCCCCGCCTCCGGCTTGGAACCGGCGCCGAGGCCGGTGCCGCCGAGCTGGACCTTGTGGGAAGCCAGGCAGCGGGCCAGCGCCTGCGCATCGGTGTTGGCAGTGATGAAATGCACCCCCTTCACCCCTTCCCGGATCATGTGGTCGACGGCGTTGCCGCCCGCACCACCGACGCCGATCACCTTGATGACCGTGCCCGACGGTTCCTTCTCAACGATTTCAAACATTTGCCTCGCCTCCTGAATTAACGGCCCTGCTCAACATCAAACGCCGATAAGCCTGCATCTAGTAAATTCCGGCAAGTTTAATACTAAATACCGGCTATCAACGGCCTTCATGACAAAATGCCTGGACTTTTCGCGTCCGCTCAAAAATTACGTTCGAACCACGACTTCATGCGGCCGAAAAACTGCTTCACGCTGCGCGTGTCACGCGCCTGCAAGCCCCGCCTGCGCTGCGCTGCGCCTTCCATGACCAGGCCCATCGCGGTGGAATAACGCGGCTGGCAGACCACGTCCGCCAGGCCTCCGTCGTACTGCGGCGCGCCCACTCGCACCGGCATGTGGAACACGTCCTCGCCCAGCTCGGCCATGCCGCGCATCACCGCCGAACCGCCGGTCAGCACGATTCCGGACGACAGCAGTTCCTCGTAGCCGCTGCGGCGCAGCTCGGCCTGGACCAGCTCGAACAGTTCGGACACGCGCGGCTCGATGACGTCGGCCAGTGCCTGGCGGGACAGCTTGCGCGGCGGCCGGTCGCCCACCCCGGGCACCTCGATCATTTCTTCCGGATCGGCCATCTGGTGCATCGCCACGCCATGGCGGATCTTGATTTCCTCGGCCTCGGCGGTCGGCGTGCGCAGCGCCATCGCGATGTCGTTGGTGACCTGGTCGCCCGCCACCGGAATCACCGCGGTGTGCCGGATCGCGCCCTGGGTGAACACCGCGATGTCGGTCGTGCCGCCGCCGATATCCACCATGCACACCCCCAGTTCCTTCTCGTCCTCGGTCAGCACCGCATAGCTGGAAGCGAGCGGCTGCAGGCTCAGGTCCATGACCTCCAGGCCGCAGCGGCGCACGCACTTGATCACGTTCTGCGCGGCCGACACGGCGCCGGTGACGATGTGCACCTTCACTTCCAGGCGCACGCCGCTCATGCCGATCGGCTCGCGCACGCCGCCCTGGCCGTCGATGATGAATTCCTGGGTCAGGATGTGCAGGATCTGCTGCTCGGCCGGAATCGGCATCGCCCGCGCGACCTCGATCACGCGATCGACGTCGGTCGGCGTGACCTCCTTCTCCTTGATCGCCACGGTGCCGCTGGAGTTGAAGCTCTTGATGTGGCTGCCGGCGATACCGGTATAGACGTCGTGGATCTTGCACTCGGCCATCAGCTCGACCTCCTGCAGCACGCGCGAGATCGCATCCACCGTGGCCTCGATATTGACCACCACGCCGCGCTTGAGGCCGTTGGTGGACTGCGTGCCCAGGCCGACGACGTTGAGCCGGCCGTCGGGCCGCACCTCGGCCACCATGCAGGTCACCTTGGTCGTGCCGATGTCGAGTCCGACGATCAGTTCCTTGTATTCCTTGCTCATTACCTGCCCTTTCTGCCACTTTGCGGCGCGGCCTGCAGCAGTACCGTGCCATCGGCCGGCGTCAGCGCAAATCCGCTCGGGTAGCGCAGATCCGCCACCTTGATGTCGATGTCAACCTGCTCGCGCACCCGCGGCCATACCGCGATGAAGCGCTTGAGCCGGTCGGCGAGTAGAGACCGTTCCTGCTCGCGGCCGAGCATGATCACCAGGCCGTTGTCGAGCTTCAGCTGCCAGGCTTCGCGCGCCGACAGCACCAATCCGACCAGTTGCACCCCCATCGGCCGCAGCAGCTCGGAAAATTCGCCATGGCGGGCCAGCAGCCAGCCCGAGCTGCCCTGCGGGCCGTCGAAATGCGGCATCTCGGCGTCACTGGCGGCGACGAAGACCTCGCCCTGCGCATTCACCAGCCGCGCGTCGCCGCTGTCGGACACCGTCCAGTAGGCCACCGCCTGATGCTCCTCGATGCGCAGTTCGAGCGCATCGGGCCAGCGCCGGCGCACTTCGGCCTTGCGCACCCAGGGCAGCTTCTCGAAGGTCGACTTCACCGCCTCCAGATCGACGGTGAAGAAGTTGCCGTCGATCGCGGTACGCGCGGCGTACTCCAGCTGTTCCTCGGTGACCTGCGCCGGCGGCGTCAGCACCACGATCTCGCCGATCGGGAACAGCGGCCGCGACACGAACCAGATCACCAGCGCCCAGCCCAGGCCGACCGCTCCCAGCAGGGTCAGCAGATCGGAAATCAGGTTCAGCAGCGCCGGCCTGTGCCACAGCCCCTTGCCGCCACGCTCCGCAGCCGCCCGTGCCGCCGGTCGGGCGGAACGGATGGCAGCAGGACGGACGGCAGCGGGCCGGACGCCGATTTCAGCCAAGGCGGGCTCCTTCGAGGATCTTCAGGCACAGGGCGTCGAACTCCAGTCCCGCCACGCGCGCCGACATCGGCACCAGCGAATGGCTGGTCATGCCCGGCGAGGTATTCATCTCCAGCAGATAGGGCCTGCCTTCGGCGGTCAGGATCAGATCACCCCGGCCCCAGCCCCGGCAGCCGAGCACGCGGGCGGACTTCATCACCAGCGCCTGCAGCTCGGCCTCCTGTTCGGCCGGCAGGCCGCAGGGGCAGTCGTAGCGGGTGTCGTCGGTGAAATACTTGTGCTGGTAATCGTAGTTGCCGTCCGGCGCGACGATGCGCACCAGCGGCAAGGCCTGATCCTCGAGGAAGGGCGCAGTCAGTTCGGCGCCCGCGATGAACTCCTCGGCGATCACCAGGCTGTCGTAGCGCGCCGCCAGTTCCCAGGCCGCCTGCAGCTGGTCCGCGGCGACGACCTTGGTCGCCCCCATGCTCGAACCTTCATGCACCGGCTTGACGTAGATCGGCAGGCCGAGCCCGGCCACCACCGCATCCCAGTCGGTATCGGCATCCAGGATGGCGTAGCGCGGCGTCGGCAGGCCGCAGGCAAGCCACACCATCTTGGTCCGCCACTTGTCCATCGACAGCGCCGAAGCCATCACACCGCTGCCGGTGTAGGGAATGCCCATCAGTTCCAGCGCGCCCTGCACCGTGCCGTCCTCGCCGCCACGGCCATGCAGGGCGATGAACGCACGCTCGAAGCCCTCTTCCTTCAGGATGTGCAGATCGCGCTCCGCCGGGTCGAAGGCATGCGCATCCACGCCGGCGTCCTGCAACGCGGCCAGCACCGCCCTGCCGGACATCAGCGACACATCGCGCTCGGCCGACGTTCCGCCGAACAGCACCGCAACCTTGCCGAAGCGCGCCTTCACGACACGTCCTCGATCGCTGCGAGCTTGCCCGGCACCGCGCCGATGCTGCCCGCGCCCATGGTGATCACCACGTCGCCGTCGCGCGCAGTGGACAGAATCATCTTCGGCATGTCGGCGATGTCCTCGACGAACACCGGCTCGACGCCGCCGGCGACGCGCAGCGCGCGAGCCAGCGAGCGCCCGTCGGCAGCGACGATCGGCGCCTCGCCCGCGGCATACACTTCGGCCAGCAGCAGGCCATCGACCGAGGACAGCACCTTGACGAAATCCTCGAAGCAATCGCGGGTACGGGTGTAGCGGTGCGGCTGGAAGGCCAGCACCAGGCGCCGGTCCGGAAAAGCGCCGCGCGCAGCGGCAATCGTCGCCGCCATTTCGACCGGGTGATGGCCGTAGTCATCCACCAGCGTGAAGCTGCCGGCCTCGTCGCCGTCCAGGCCGACCAGCTGCACCTCGCCGTAACGCTGGAAACGGCGGCCGACGCCACGGAAATCCGCCAGTGCCTTGACGATGGCCTCGTCCGGCACCTGCACTTCCGTCGCCACCGCGATCGCCGCCAGCGCATTGAGCACGTTGTGCATGCCGGGCAGGTTGAGTTCGATCGGCAGCCGAGTGGTCGAGCCATTGACGCGCACGCAGTCGAACAGCATCCGCCCGCCTTCGGCACGCACGTTCTCGGCGCGGATGTTGGCGTTCGGCGACAGGCCGTAGCGCACGATCTGCTTCGACACCTGCGGCATGATCTCGCGCACGTTGGCGTCGTCCTCGCACAGCACGGCGACGCCGTAGAAAGGCAGCCGCTGCAGGAAATCGACGAAAGCCTGTTTGACGCGGCCGAAATCATGGCCGTAGGTGTCCATGTGATCGGCGTCGATATTGGTCACCACCGCGATCATCGGACTCAGCAGCAGGAAGGAGGCATCCGATTCGTCGGCCTCGGCCACCAGGTACTCGCCATTGCCGAGGCGCGCATTGGCACCGGCGGCATTGAGCCGGCCGCCGATGACGAAAGTCGGATCGATGCCGCCCTCGGCGAGAATGCTCGCCGCCAGCGAAGTCGTCGTCGTCTTGCCGTGCGTGCCGGCAATGGCGATGCCCTGCTTGAAGCGCATCAGTTCGGCCAGCATCTGCGCACGCGGCACGATCGGAATGTTGCGCTCGCGCGCAGCCACCACTTCCGGGTTGTCCGCCTTGACCGCGGTGGAAGCCACCAGCACATCGGCACCGGCGACGTTGTCGGCCGAATGGCCGCGCATGACGCGGGCGCCCATCTTCTGCAGGCGGCGCGTCGCGGCGTTGTCGCCGAGATCGGAGCCACTCACCGCATAACCCTGGTTCACCAGCACTTCGGCGATGCCGCTCATGCCGGAGCCGCCGATGCCGACGAAATGGATGTTCCTGACCTTATGCTTCACGGTCATTGCCCTCATGGCGATCGAGCGGCACCCCGAACAACGCCCTGGCGTTGTGAGCCCGCATTCCGACGAAGTCGGTGTTCCTGAGCTTGTGCTTCATTTCTTCTTGTCTCCGCCGGCCAGTTCCTCGCAGACGCGCGCCACTTCGGCCGCCGCCAGCGGGCGGGCCTGGGCACGGGCGTTCTCCGCCATCTGCAGCAGGCGCGGGCGATCGATGCTGGCGAGGATGCCGGCCAGCCGTTCGGCATCGAGTTCGGTTTGCGGCAGCAGATAGGCTGCGCCGCGGTCGGCGAGGAAGCGCGCATTGCCGGTCTGGTGATCGTCCACCGCGTGCGGGAAAGGCACCAGCAGGCTGGCCGCCCCCACCGCGGCAAGTTCGGATACCGTCAGCGCACCAGCGCGGCAGATCACCAGGTCGGCCTCCGCGTAGGCGCTCGCCATGTCGTCGATGAAGGGGCGCAGATCGCCCTCCACCTGCGCCCGTGCATAGGCGGCGCGCAAGGCCTCGATCTGCTTCTCGCCCGCCTGGTGCAGCACCTGCGGCCGATTGTCGGCCGGCAGACGGGCAAGCGCGGCCGGCACCGCGTCGTTGAGCGCGGCCGCGCCGAGGCTGCCGCCGACGACGAGAATCTTCAGCGGGCCTTCGCGGCCGGCGAAACGCTCGCCCGGCGGCGCCACGGCGGCAATCTCGGCACGCACCGGATTGCCGACCCAGCGGCCTTTCTTCAATACCTCGGGGAAGCCCGTCAGCACCCGCTCGGCGACGCCGGCAAGCACGCGGTTGGACAGCCCCGCCACCGAATTCTGTTCGTGCAGCACCAGCGGACGGCCGAGCAGCGCCGCCATCATGCCGCCCGGAAACGTGATGTAGCCGCCCATGCCCAGCACCACGTCGGGCCGGCTGCGGCGCAGCGCGCGCAGCGCCTGCCAGAAGCCGGACAGCAGGTTCAGCGGCAGCATCAGCTTGCGCACCAGGCCCTTGCCGCGCAGCGCGCCGAAGCGGACCCAGGCGGTCTCGTAGCCGCGCGCCGGCACGATGCGGGCTTCCATGCCGTCGGGGTTGCCCATCCAGACGATGCGCCAGCCGTGCTCGCGCAGCGCTTCGGCCACCGCGATGCCGGGGAAGATGTGGCCGCCGGTGCCACCGGCCATGACCATCAGCGTCTTCATGGCTGGCCCCCGCGCTTCAGCTGCCGCACTTCCCAGTCGCAGCGCAGCAGGATCGCCAGCGCGATGCAGTTGGCGACGATGCTCGAACCGCCGAAGCTCATCAGCGGCAGGGTCAGGCCCTTGGTGGGCAGCAGGCCCATGTTGACGCCCATGTTGATGAAGGACTGCACGCCGAACCAGAGGCCGATGCCCTGCGCCACCAGGCCGGCGAAATAGCGTTCGAGCCGGATCGCCTCACGGCCGATCACGAAGGCGCGCTGCACCAGCAGCGCGAACATGGCGATGACCACCATGATGCCGACGAAGCCGAGTTCCTCGGCAATCACCGCGAGCAGGAAGTCGGTGTGCGCCTCGGGCAGGTAGAACAGTTTCTCCACGCTCGCCCCCAGGCCGACGCCGAACCATTCGCCGCGGCCGAAGGCGATCAGCGCATGCGACAGCTGGTAGCCCTTGCCGAAGGCGTCCTTCCATGGGTCCATGAAGCCGAGCACGCGCTCCAGGCGGTAGGGCGAGATCAGGATCAGGGTGACGAAACCGATCACCGCGGCAATCGCCAGCAGCGCGAACACCCGGCCATTGACGCCGCCGAGGAAGAGCACGCCGAAGGCGATCGTGGTGATGACGACGAAAGCGCCGAAGTCCGGCTCGCGCAGCAGCAGGAAACCGACCAGCAGGATCACCGCCATCATCGGCAGGAAGCCGCGCTTGAAGCTGCCCATCACGTCGAGCTTGCGCACCGTGTAGTCGGCCGCATAGAGCGCGGCGAAGATCTTCATCAGTTCGGACGGCTGCAGGTTCACCGGCCCCAGCGACAGCCAGCGCTGGGCACCATTGACCTCGCGCCCCACCCCCGGGATCAGCACCACCATCAGCAGCAGCACGCCGATCACGAACAAGGGCATCGCCAGTTGCTGCCAGCGTGCCATCGGCAGCTGGAAGGCCGCCAGGCCGAGAACGATGCCCACGGCCATGAACACCGCATGGCGCGCAACGAAGTAGTAGGGCTGGTAGTTGGTGAAGCGGCTGCCTTCGGCGATCGCGATCGAAGCCGAATACACCATCACCAGGCCCAGCAGCAGCAGGCCGACGGCCGACCAGATCAACAGCGGATCGAGCTCCCGCACCGAACCGCCGCCGCGTACGAAGCGGTCGCTCCCCTTCGGTGCGACGGACTTGCCGGTTACCGCGGCAAACATGTTCGTCAGGCTGGAGCCGAGCTTCATCGCGCCTCGACCTCCGGCAGGCGCCGCACCGCGGCAACGAACACTTCGGCGCGGTGGGCGTAGTTGCGGAACATGTCCAGGCTGGCGCAGGCAGGGGACAGCAGCACTGCGTCCCCCCGTTGTGCCAGCACAGCGGCCCGGCCGACCGCGGTTTCGAGATCAGCCGCATGCTCCAGCGGAATGCCGGTGCCAGCCAGCGCAGCTGCGATCCGGTCCGCATCGCGGCCGATCAGCACCACCGCGCGCGCCTTGCCGGCAACCGCGGGCGCAAGCGGCGAGAAATCCTGGCCCTTGCCGTCGCCACCGGCGATCAGCACCGCCGGACGGTCGAAGCCGTCCAGCGCAGCGACCGTCGCGCCAACGTTGGTGCCCTTGGAGTCATCGTAGAAGCGCACGCCGTCGACGCGCTCGGCAACCAGTTCGACGCGGTGAGGCAGGCCGCGGAAGGCACGCAGGCCGATAATCAGGTCCGCGGGCGCCATGCCCAGCCCGGCTTCGCACAGCGCCAGCGCGGCCAGCGCGTTGGCGGCGTTGTGGCGCCCGGCCAGTGGCAGTTCGCTCAGCGCGAGCAGCCGCTGGCCGCCGCGCACCAGCCAGTCGGCACCATCGTGGCAGGCAATGCCGTAGTCAGCCTCGCGAGCGGGGGCGTCGACGCCGAAGCGGATCACCCGGCGGCCCGGCAGTGCCATCGCCGCGACGCGCGCGTCCTGGCGGTTCAGCACCTGCACACCCTGCCCCTGGAAGATCGCGGCCTTGGCCGCGGCATAGGCCTCGACGTCGGCATAGCGGTCGAGGTGGTCGTCGCTAACGTTGAGCACCGTCGCGGCCTCTGCGTCCAGGCCGTCCAGGGTCTCGAGCTGGAAACTGGACAGCTCCAGCACCCAGCAGGCCGGCAGATCGATGCCCAGTTCCAGCCGCTCCATCAGCACGTCGAGCGCGGCCGGGCTGATGTTGCCGGCGGCGACCGCGTCGATGCCCGCCGACTGCGCCAGCGCGGTCGTCAGCGCGGTGGTGGTGGTCTTGCCATTGGTACCGGTGATGGCGAGGATGCGGCTGCGCTCGCGCACGCCGAGCTCGGCCAGCGCCTGCGCCAGCAGGCTCATCTCGCCGGTGACCGGCAGGCCGCGGCGATAGGCTTCGGCGGCGACACCGGTGCGCGGATCGAGGCCGGGGCTGAGGGCGACCAAATCGATGCCGGCCAGCACTTCGGCGCCGAAACTGCCGGTGACGATTTCGGCCAGCGGCGCGTCCTCGCGCAGCGCATCCAGCCCGGGCGGCACGGCACGGCTGTCGGCCACGCGCAGACGCGCGCCGCGCACTGCGCACCAGCGCGCCATCGCCAGGCCCGATTCACCGAGCCCGAGGACCAGAACGTGTTTGCCCGTCAGCTCGCTCATCTCAGTTTCAGCGTCGACAGCCCGAACAGCACCAGCATGATGGTGATGATCCAGAAGCGGACCACCACCTGCGTTTCCTTCCAGCCGCCCAATTCATAGTGGTGGTGCAGCGGCGCCATGCGGAAGATGCGCTTGCCGCCGCTGGCCTTGAAGTACAGCACCTGCACCATCACCGACAGGGTCTCGGCGACGAACAGCCCGCCCATGATGAAGAGCACGATTTCCTGGCGCACGATGACGGCGATGGTGCCGAGCGCCGCGCCCAGCGCCAGCGCGCCGACGTCGCCCATGAAGACTTCGGCCGGATAGGCGTTGAACCACAGGAAGCCCAGCCCGGCGCCGCAGATCGCACCGCAGAACACCGCCAGCTCGCCCGCGCCGGCGATGTAGGGCACGCCGAGGTAATTCGAGAAGCCGGTGTGGCCGGCGACGTAGGCGAAGATGGCCAGCGCGCCGGCCACCATCACCGTCGGCATGATCGCCAGGCCGTCGAGCCCGTCGGTCAGGTTGACCGCATGGCTGGTGCCGTTGATGACGAAATAGGTCAACGCGATGAAGCCGAAGATGCCCAGCGGATAGGCAACGGCCTTGAAGAAGGGCACGATCAGTTCGGTCTGCGCCGGAGTATCCGCGGCAAGGCCGAGGTAGATCGCAGCCGCCAGTGCGATCGCCGACGTCCAGAAATACTTCCAGCGGCTCGCCAGCCCTTTCGGGTCGCGGTGCACGACCTTGCGCCAGTCATCCACCCAGCCGACCGCGCCGAAGCCGAGGGTGACGAACAGCGTGACCCAGACGTAATGGTTCCTCAGATCACCCCACAGCAGCACCGTGATGCCGATCGAGATAAGAATCAGCGCGCCGCCCATGGTCGGCGTGCCGGCCTTGGTCAGATGCGACTTGGGACCGTCATCGCGCACCGCCTGGCCGATCTTCTTCGCCGCCAGCCAGCGGATGACGCCAGGGCCGGCGATCAGCGAGATCGCCAGCGCGGTCAGCGCGGCCAGCACCGTCCTCAGCGTGATGTAGCCGAAGACGTTGAAGCCACGAATGTCCTGGCTGAGCCAGAGTGCGATTTCCAACAGCATGTCAGGAGCCGGTTCCGTTCGAAGGGGCGGAATTGTGCACTGCCGCAAGCGCATCCGCCACTCTTTCCATGCGCATGAAGCGCGAGCCTTTCACCAACACCACCGAGTCCGCATCGAGCCGTGCCGACAGCGCCCGGGCCAGCGCCTCGGGCGAGCCGAAGTGACGCCCGCCCTCGCCGAAATTGCGCACCGCCACCGCCGTCATCTCGCCCAGCCCGAACAGGCCGTCGATGCCCTTGCTCTTGGCGTAGCCGCCGATCTCGTCATGCACCTGGGCGCTGGTCTCGCCCACTTCGCCCATGTCGCCCAAGACCAGCCAGGTATGGCCCGGCATGGCCGCCAGCACGTCGATCCCGGCACGTACGGAATCGGGGTTGGCGTTGTAGGAATCGTCCAGGATCACCGCGCCATTCACGCCCTCGCGCCGCTGCAGGCGGCCGCGGCTGCCGGCAAATGCCGTCAGCCCTTCGGCCACCGCTGCAGGCGCCGCGCCCGCAGCCAGGCAGGCCGCAGCAGCGCCGATGGCATTGCGCACGTTGTGCAGCCCGGGCACCTGGAGCGCGAATTCGATGCGGCCCTGCGGCGTGTCGAGTATCACCCGCGAGCCAAGGCCGCGAAGGGTAGCCTGTCCACGGACGTCGGCAGCCCGATCGATACCGAATGTCACAATCCGGCGCCCGCCATTGAGGCTGCGCCAGTCGTCCGCATGCGGATCGTCGGCATTGATCACGGCAACGCCGGCTGCACCGAGCCCGCCGTAGATCGCACCTTTTTCCCGGGCAACGTCCTCCAGCGTACCCATGCCCTGCAAATGGGCGCGCTGGGCGTTGGTGACGATCGCCACCGTCGGCTGCGCCAGCGCGGTGAGGTACGTGATCTCGCCCGGGTGGTTCATGCCCATCTCGATCACCGCGGCGCGATGGAATTCGCGCAGGCCGAGCAGGGTCAGCGGCATGCCGATGTCGTTGTTCAGGTTGCCGTGCGTCGCCAGCACCGACTCGTCGCCGAAGCCCTCGTGCCTGGCCTGGGTGCGCAGGATCGCCGCACACATTTCCTTGACCGTGGTCTTGCCATTGCTGCCGGTGACGCCGATCAGCGGCAGCGCGAAGCGCGCACGCCAGGCAGCAGCCAGGGTGCCGAGCGCGAGCCGGGTGTCGTCAACCGCCACCACCGGCAACGCCGGCTCCGGGTTTTCGGCGAGCCAGCACGCATCGACCAGCGCCGCCGCGGCGCCGGCCTCGGCCGCGGTGCCGACGAAAGCGTGGCCGTCGAAACGCTCGCCGCGCAGCGCAACGAACAACTGACCGGGCACCAGCGCCCGGCTGTCGGTACCGACGCTGCCAAAGCGGGCCGTGCCGATGGCCTGCGCACCGTGTGCAGCAAGTGCCCGGGCCGCGTCCTGCAGGCTCATCATCGCTGGGCACCTCGGGTATGCCAGGCGCGCAAGGCAAGATCGGCCTGTTCAAGATCGGAGAACGGCAGCCGGCGGCCGTGGATTTCCTGGTAGGGCTCATGGCCCTTGCCGGCGATGAGCACCACGTCGTCCGCCGCCGCCTCGGCGACGGCGAAAGCGATCGCCCGGGCGCGGTCGACGATCCGCTCGGCCGCCGGCCCGGCGCCGGCCGCAACCGCTTCGAGGATGTTCTGCGGATCCTCGGTACGCGGATTGTCGCTGGTGACGATGACGCGATCCGCCAGCTGGCGTGCCACCTCGCCCATGATCGGCCGCTTGCCCGGATCGCGGTCACCGCCGCAGCCGAACACGCACACCAGCCTGCCGCGGCGCGACTGCACCGTCGGGCGCAACGACTCCAGCACCTGGGCGAGCGCATCGGGCGTATGCGCATAGTCGATCACGATCAGCGGCTCGCAGACTCCTCCCACCAACTGCATGCGCCCTTCCGGCGGCTGCAGGCGTGCCAGATGAGGAAGCACTTCGTCGAAGGGCAAGCCGCGAGCCAGCAAAGCCGCGGCGACCAACAACAGGTTGGAAACGTTGAAATGCCCGACCACGCGTACCTGGACGTCGGCCGTACGTCCGTCCCAGTTCAACACGAAGCGGAAACCGGTGGCGGACGACTGCAGCCTGTCGCCAAACAGCACGCGCGCACCGGGCACCGCATCGACATTGACTTGGTACAGCGTGCAGGCGATCACCTCACGGCCTTCGCCGACCAGGCGCCTCGCCAGCATCAAGCCGAACGGATCGTCGATATTGACGATCGCGGTCGCACTGCCGGCCAGCGTGAACAGACGGGACTTGGCCTCGCCATAGGCTTCCATCGAGCCGTGGTAATCGAGATGGTCGCGGCTCAGGTTGGTGAAGATCACTGCATCGAAGCAGGCACCGTTCACCCTGCCCTGGTCGAGGCCGATCGACGACACTTCCATCACTGCCGCACCCGCTCCGGCAGCAAGAAAGCCGGCCAGCAGACGATGCAGTTCCAGCGCGTCGGGCGTGGTGTTGAGCGCGCTCTGCAGTTCCCCGGCGAAGCCGTTGCCGAGCGTGCCGACGATGCCGCAGCGCGTTCCCACGCCCTGCAGCGCGGCTGCGATCATCTGGCTCACCGTCGTCTTGCCGTTGGTCCCGGTCACTCCCGCCAGCCAGAGCTTCTCGGACGGATGGCCGTAGATCTCGTGGGCAAGATGCCCTGCGATCTCGCGCAGCCCTTCGACCGGCAGCGACGGTACCGGCAGGTGTCCGGGCGCGAAGCCATCGCCGCTCTCCCACAGCACGGCCGCGGCGCCGCCCTCGACCGCCGAAGCCAGGTAGCGCCGGCCGTCGGTGCGGAAACCCGGCCATGCCGCGAACACCTCGCCGGCACCAAGCTTGCGCGAATCGGCGGTGATGCCGGCAGGCTCCACACCCGCCGCGCGCAGGCAGGCCAGGATCGACGCGACCTTCCCCATTTACATGCTCTCCCGCACCACACCGGCGCCAGCTTCGCCTTCTTCACCCTGGCGGCGAGCCAGCTGCAGCGGCGTCAGCGGCGCGTCCGGCGCCACGCCGAGCGAGCGCAGCGAACCTTCCATGATTCGCGAGAACAGCGGCCCGACCACGGTACCGGCGTAGTAGCTGCCGGCACTCGGCTCGTCGATCATGACGGCGACGACGAGACGCGGATTCGACACCGGCGCAAAGCCGACGAAGGAAGCGACATAGCGCTTGACGTAGCGGCCGTTCTCGATCTTCAGCGCGGTACCGGTCTTGCCGCCGACACGGTAGCCGGCCACCTGCGCCTTGGTCGCGGTGCCGCCGGCCTGCGTTACCGACTCCAGCATCGCGCGCACCGCCCGCGTGGTTTCCACCGAGAAAATCCGCCGCCCATTGCTGGGCGCGCCTTCGACACGGGTCAGCGACAAGGGCACGAGTTCGCCATCGCGCGCAAAGGCGAGATAGGCGCGCGCCATCTGGATCAGGCTCACCGAAATACCGTGGCCATAGGACATCGTCGCCTGCTCGATCGGCTTCCAGCTCCTGGCCGGACGCAGCCGTCCGCCGCTCTCGCCGGGAAAGCCGAGATTGAGCGGCTTGCCGAAACCCAGATCATCGAACAGCTGCCACATCTCGGTCGGCGAGAAATACTGGGCGAGCTTGACCGTGCCGATGTTCGACGACTTCTGGATGACTTCGGCGACGGTCATCGGCTTGTCGTGGCGATGCGAATCCGAGATCGTCGCAGTGCCGATCGTCATGCGGCCCGCAGTCGCGTCGATCAGCGTGGTCGGCCTGACCTTGCCGCGATCGAGCGCAAGCCCGGCAATGAAGGGCTTCATGATCGAGCCCGGCTCGAAACTGTCGGTGAACACGCGATTGCGCAGTTGCTCGCCGGTCAGGTTGCGGCGGTTGTTCGGATTGAAGGTCGGCGCGTTCACCATCGCGAGGATCTCGCCGGTGCGCGAATCGATGACCACCGCCGCCCCAGCCTTGGCCTTGTGCTCCTTCATCGTGTCGCGCAGCGCCGACCAGGCGAGGTACTGGATCTTGCCGTCGATCGACAGCGCCACCTCTTCGCCTTCACGCGGCGGGCGGACCGCCTCGGCGCCTTCGATGATCTGGCCGCGGCGGTCCTTGATCACGCGGCGCAGACCGGGCACGCCGGCGAGCTGCTTGTCGAAGGCCAGTTCGATGCCTTCCTGCCCCTGATCCTCGACATTGGTGAAACCGAGAATGTGCGCCATCACCTCGCCGCCCGGGTAATAACGGCGGAACTCACGCTGCTGATGGATACCGGGCAGTTCGAGATCGGCGATGCTCTGCGCCACTTCCGGCGACAGCTGGCGTTTCAGATAGACGAAATCACGCTGGGTGGCGAGCTTCTCGTTCAGCTCACGCACATCCATTTCCAGCACTCGCGCCAGTTCCCGCGCCTGCGCAGGCTCGAGCTTGGTGTCGGCCGGGATCGCCCATACCGAGCGCACCGGCGTGCTGACCGCCAGCATGTCGCCATGGCGGTCGGTGATGCGGCCGCGCGTGGCCGGAATCTCGATCGTGCGCGCATAGCGCGACTCGCCCTTGGCCTGCAGGAAATCGTTATTGACGCCCTGCAGGTACAGCGCGCGCCCGGCCAGGGTCATCGACCCCGCCAGCAGCGCGAGCAGCAGGAAGCGCGGACGCCACATCGGCAGCTCGCGCTTGAGCAGAGGGTTGTGATTGAAGGCGACCCCGCGTCGGCTCTTCTTCATGATGACGGCTCCACCACCAGCACCTGGCCTTGCACGGGCGGGCGCATGCCCAGCCTTTCCCGCGCCAGTTTTTCCACCCGGGCATGCGCTGCCCAGGTGCTTTGTTCAAGTTGCAACTGCCCCCATTCCACTTCGAGGCTGTGCGCCCGCGCCTGCTCGCGCTCGAACTCCGCATACAGCTTGCGGGCCTGATGCTGGGCGGAGATCACGCCCAGCGCGCTCGCCACCGTCAGCGCCACCAGCACGGCATCGAAGCGCATCTTCATGCTTCGCTCCCGGCGCGCTCGGCCACCCGCATCACCGCACTGCGCGAACGGGGGTTGCCCGCCACTTCCGCATCGCCCGGCCGCTGCGCCTTGCCGACCAGACGCAGGCGGGGCGGCGGCAGCTCGGCGGCACGGATCGGCAGCCTCGCCGGCAGCACCGGCGGGCGGGACTCGTCACGCATGAAACGCTTGACGATGCGGTCTTCGAGGGAATGAAAGCTGATCACCACCAGCCGGCCGCCCGCAGCGAGACGATTCACGCAGGCAGGCAGCACGCGCGTCAGCTCCTCGAGCTCCTGATTGATGAAAATCCGTAGAGCCTGGAAGGTGCGTGTCGCCGGGTGCTGCCCCGGCTCGCGTGTACGGACCGCTTTTTCCACGATCGCGGCAAGTTGTCCAGTGGTTGCAACAGCCCCCCCTGTCCGAGCAGCTGCAATCGCCTTTGCAATCGCATGAGCAAACCGTTCCTCGCCATAATCCCTGATCACCTCCGTCATCTGGCCGACGGACGCTTCCGCCAGCCAGCCCGCCACGGTCTGCCCGCGGCTGGTATCCATACGCATGTCCAGCGGTGCATCGAAGCGAAAGCTCATGCCCCGCGCTGCCTCATCAAGCTGGGGTGAAGACACCCCCAGATCCAGCAACACCCCATCCACCTGCGCCACACCCAGCTCCCCCAGCATTTCGTCCAGCGAGCCGAAAGCCTCGTGCACCAGCGTCAGCCGTGCATCGCCCAGCGTCCGGCCCGCGGCAATCGCCGCCGGATCACGGTCGAAGGCAATCAGCCTCCCCGCCGGCCCGAGCCGCTCGAGCACGGCGCGGCTGTGCCCGCCACGGCCGAAGGTGCCATCGACGTAGACCCCGTCCGGCTTGACGTCGAGCGCATCGACCGCCTCCTTCAGCAGCACGGTGACATGGACAGCAGCGGCAGCACTCATCGCGGTGCTCACAGCGCCAGATTCTCGAAGCCGGGCGGCAGGCCCGCATTCATCAGCGCCAGCATGGCCTGCTGCTGCTGCTGCCAGCCCTCGTCGGACCACAGTTCGAAGTGGCTGCCCTGGCCCACCAGCCAGACCTGCTTGTCGAGCTTGGCGAACTGGCGCAGCGACGGCGCCACCAGCACACGGCCGGCGGCATCGAGGGATTCCTCCTGGGCGAAGCCCACGAGCAGGCGCTTGAGCATGGCGGAAGTCGGGTCCAGGCCGGGCGCGGCCAGCACCCTGTCACGGATCGGCACCCAGGCGGGCACCGGATAGACGAGCAGGCAGCCATGGGGATGGGCGGTCAGCACCACCTGGCCGTTTTCGACGGCCAGGGCATCGCGATGCCGCGCAGGGATCGCGAGGCGACCCTTGGCATCGAGATTGAGCGCAGCGGCTCCCTGGAACATTGACCCCCCTGACCGGATTGGGGAAGCGCCCTATCGACACTTTTCCCCACTTTTTTCCACTTGACCCCACTTTAGTGGAAAGGCTTTACCCGGTCAAGCTGAAGAATCAGGATTTTCTTTGTGACACAATGACTTATGCCACATCGGCAAAGACCGGATAAACCCTGAAAAATCAAGGCAGATCATGTATCGACATGCGAAAACAGGTGAACTTGCGCCGGGCCGCCAGCCAAGTGGGAGGAAGTGGGGAAAAAAGCCCACGACGAGGCCTGGATCGGCCCCGGAGGGCCGGCCCACAAGCAGCCGCCACGAACGATGAAAACCGGAATGGGGGAATGCGCAGACGACAGCCGCGCGGAGCTGCACAGCCTGCCGTTCCGGACGGACGCCGGAACGGAGAAACGAACTGAATTCGAAGGGAAGTTCGCCGATAAGCCGGGTTCTGTCGAACACCGCCGGCAAGCCGGCGGCATCGGGCAGTCATTCCTCTGGGCGCCACGTCGCCGTGGCGCTCTAGCAGCCTACCCGGGAGCGACGCGAGCCACGCCAATGCTCCCCTATTTGGCCTTGCCCCGGATGGGGTTTGCCGTGCCAGTCCTGTTGCCAGTCCTGCGGTGGGCTCTTACCCGCCGATGCTTTCGCATCGGCCCGCAGCCTGCTTGCGCATGCCGCGGCACCGTTTCACCCTTGCCTGATCCGTCTTGCGACGGCCATCGGCGGTCTGCTCTCTGTTGCACTTTCCGTCGCCTCACGGCGCCCGGCCGTTAGCCGGCATCCTGCTCTGCGGGGCCCGGACTTTCCTCCACGCACGACGAGGTGCGCAGCGACTGCCTGGCGAACTTCCAGCGGCGGATTATACGCGGGACTTCAGTCCTGGTTCGCCGGCGCGGCCACGAAAGCCGGTGCGCCGTCCTTGAGCACGAAACTGCCGACCCAGGAACCCGGCGGTTTGCCGTCGGGATTGGCCCAGTCCTGCACGCGGCACACGTCGGTGCTGGCCAGATACCAGTAAGGGCCCTGCTGCAGCGCCCACAACCGGTCGCCCGCCTCGTACACCCGCATTTCGACCAGCGTGGTCGAGCCCGGATGGATGCTGACCCGCTTCTGGCACTTGGGCAGGCGCGAGGCGATCACCGCCTGCTTGAGATCGCTGTCCCAGAAGAATTTCTGCTCGCGCACCAGGATCAGCGCATGATCCTTGCCGTTAACCATGTAGGCGGTCGCGCTGTTCTCGCAGGCTGCCAGCACCGGCAACACGCCAAGCACCGCCAGCACCCGGGCCAAACGGGCGAGATGAATCCGCATGAATGCCCCCTCAGGCAAGCAGTTTCCAGGCGACCGTCTCGCCGGCGCGCAAGGGCACCAGCGGATCGTCGCCGAGATAGGGATAGGCCGCCGGCACCGTCCACTCCTCGCGCTGCAGCGTGATGGTGTCGACGTTGGGCGGGAAACCGTAGAAAGCCGGGCCATTGAGGCTGGCGAAGGCCTCGAGCTTGTCCAGCGCGCCGGCAGCGTCGAAGGCCTCGGCATACAGCTCGATACCGGCATGGGAGGTGTAGCAGCCCGCGCAGCCACAGGCGTTTTCCTTGGTGCTGCGCGCATGCGGCGCCGAATCGGTGCCAAGGAAGAAGCGCGTGCTGCCGGAGGTGACGGCGGCGAGCAGTGCCTCGCGGTGGGATTCACGCTTGAGCACCGGCAGGCAGTAATGGTGGGGACGGATGCCGCCCTGGAAGATGGCATTGCGATTCAGCAGCAGGTGGTGCGCGGTGACGGTGGCGGCGACGTGGCTGCCCGCCGCGCGCACGAACTGGGCGGCCTCGGCGGTGGTGATGTGCTCGAAGACGATCTTCAGCCCCGGGAAACGCCGCACCAGCGGCGACAGCGTGCGCTCGATGAAGACCCGCTCGCGGTCGAACACATCGACGTCGGCACCCGTCGCCTCGCCATGCACGCACAGCACCAGACCGCGCTTTTCCATGCGCTCGAGCACCGGGTAGATCTTGTCGAACCGCCGTCACGCCGGCGTCGGAGTTGGTCGTGGCGCCGGCGGGATAGAGCTTGGCGGCGACGACGTGGCCGGACTCGACGGCCCGGTCGATCTCGTCGGGCGGCAGGTTGTCGGTCAGGTACAGGCTCATCAAGGGCTTGAAGCGCGTACCCGGCACCGCGGCCAGGATGCGCTCGCGATAGGCCAGGGCCTGTGCGGTGGTCGTCACCGGCGGCTTCAGGTTCGGCATGATCAGCGCCCGGCCGAAGCGTTCGGCCGTATGCGGAACCACGGCGGCGAGCGCGGCATCGTCGCGTACATGGAGGTGCCAGTCGTCGGGGCGGACCAGGGTGATCGATTGCATTGTGGAGATATCCTTGAAGCCGGAACGCAGATTATAGGCGCTCGACTCCGGCTTGAGCGTGCATCCTGCCGCATGCGGCAGCCATATGCCGCATCTGCACGGTCGGCCCCTCAGCCGCGCTCCCCGCGCAGCGCAAGCGCTCGCGCATACAGTGCATTCCTGGATGCGCCGGTGATGTCCGCAGCAAGCCGGGCGGCACTCTTCACCGGCAATTCGCGGAGCAGCAGGACCAGCACCCGCTCGGCTTCGGCGTCCAGCCCCTCGCCCGCGGGCTTGCCGGCCAGCACGAGGACGAACTCGCCGCGGCTGCGGTTCGGATCGGCGGCGAACCAGGCCGCGGTTTCGGTCAGCGGCATGCGCACGATCTGCTCATGCAGCTTGGTCATCTCGCGCGCGATCAAGATCTCCCGTTCGCCGCCGAAGACCTCTGCCAGATCGGCCACACATTCCGCGATGCGGTGCGGAGCCTCGTAGAACACCATCGCCGCGGCCTCGTCGCCCAGCGGCTGCAAGGCCGCCAGGCGGGCCGCCGACTTCGCCGGCAGGAAACCGACGAAGCGGAAGCCGCCTTCGGCCAGCCCCGCCACCGACAGCGCTGCAATCGCCGCACAGGCGCCCGGCACCGGCACCACCGGAAAGCCCGCCTCGCGCACCCGCGCCACCAGCCGTGCGCCAGGATCGGACACCGCCGGCGTGCCGGCGTCGGTGATGAATGCCACCTGCTGCCCGGCCTCGAGCAGCGCGATCAGGCGGCCGGCCGCTTCCTGCTCGTTGTGCTGATGCACCGCCAGCATGCGCGTCTCCACGCCGAAGGCATCGAGCAGGCGCTGGCTGTGGCGGGTGTCCTCGGCAGCGACGATGTTCAACCGCCTTCAACACTGCGAGCGCGCGCAAGCCCATGTCGCCGATGTTTCCGAGCGGTGTCGCCACCACATACAATGACGGCGTACTGGACAGCGGGTTTTCGGGCAGCGCGACGCTGGAGCGGGGAATGATGGTGTTCATGGCGATGGATGCGGCGCGCGAGCGCCGCCTGGCGAGGACTCCGGAATGACGGCGGGCAGTCGCACGAGCCGCGCGCCCGCCACGACGGACGACATTGTCGGCGCCCGCGCAACGCCGGCGCAAGCGCGCGGCCGGCTCGCCGAGGATCTGGCCGCGCGCCATCTCGAAGCGCGGGGCCTGCGCATCCTCGCCCGCAACGTCCGCTGCCGCGGCGGCGAGGTCAACCTGATCTGCCTGGAACGCGGCAGCGTCGTCTTCGTCGAAGTGCGGCTGCGCACCAACACCCGCTTCGGCGGCGCCGGCGAAAGCATCACCGCCGCCAAGCAGCGGCGCGTTCTGCTGGCGGCGCGCTGGTGGCTCAACGGCCAGGGCCAGCGCTTCCAGTCCGCCCCCTGCCGTTTCGACGCCGTGCTGCTCGACGGCCTCGACGAAGCCTGCATCACCTGGCTGCGCGGCGCCTTCGATGCCGGCTGAACCAGCATGCTAGACTTCCCGCCCCAGCGAACGACTCTTGCGACATGGACCTCATCGCGCGCATCTCACGCCAGTTCCAGGACAACACACGCACCACGCTCGATGCGCTCGAAATGCTCGCCGCACCGATCGCAGGCGCGATCGAGATCATCACGACCAGCCTGCTCGACAACGGCAAAGTCCTGGTCTGCGGCGGCAGCGGCTCATCCGGCGACGCACGGCGCTTCGCCGCCCAGCTTGTCAACGGCTTCGAACTCGAACGCCCCTCGCTGGCTGCTTTTGCCCTCAGCGCCGATGCCTCGACGCTGGCCCCCATCTCCGGCGACCCCTCACCCGAAGGCCTGCTGTCGCGCCAGATCCTCGCCCTCGGCCAGCCCGGCGACATCCTGCTGACGCTGTCGGCGCACGGAGACTCCCCCCGCATCCTCGAAGCCATCGGCGCCGCCCATGAGCGCGACATGCGGGTCATCGCCCTCACCGGCGCCGACAGCAAGACCACGGCCGAACTTCTCGGCCCCGACGACATCCACCTTTGCGCCCCCGCCGAGCGCACGGCACGCATCCAGGAACTGCACCTGCTGATCCTGCATTGCCTGTGCGACGGCATCGATTGTCTATTACTTGGAGTGGAAGACTGATGCGCCATACGCACGATACCCCCAGCCCGTCCCGCCGCCGTCTCCTGCTCGGCCTCGCCGCAGCGGGAACCCTGCCCTTGCTGCAAGGCTGCTTCCCGGTGGTCGCCACCGGCGTCGGCGCCGGCGCCGCGATGGTCGCCGACCGGCGCACCAGCGGCTCCTACGTCGAGGACGAAAGCATCGAATGGAAGGTCGCCAGCCGCATCCGAGAACGCTTCGGCGACACCGTCCACGTCAACGTCACCTCCTACAACCGCAACGTGCTGCTGACGGGCGAGGCTGCGAACGACACCGTGCGCAGCCAGCTGGACGGCGTGGTCGCAGGTGTCGACAACGTCCGCGGCGTGATCAACGAAGTGGCGGTCGGCCCCAACTCGGCGCTGACCGCTCGCGGCAACGACACCCTGATCACCTCCAACGTCAAGGCGCGCTTCCTCGACGCCGGGCGTTTCTCGGCACACAACATCAAGGTCGTGACCGAGGCCAACGTCGTCTTCCTGCTCGGCATCGTCACCCGTGCCGAAGCCGATGCTGCCGCCGAGATCGCCCGTACCAGCAAGGGCGTCAGCAAGGTGGTGCGGGTATTCGAATACATCAGCGACGAAGAAGCGCGCCGGCTGGACAATCCGACCAACGCGCGCAAGTAGTCCCCCCAGGGAGGGCCTTCGGCCACTCCCTGGCTGCCGCCATTCAGGCAGCGGCGGCGAGCGCATCCAGCAGTTTCTGATGCACGCCGCCGAAGCCCCCGTTGCTCATCACCAGCACCTGATCTCCTGGCTGCGCGGCCGCGGCCACATCCGCCACCAGGCGGTCCAGCGATTCATGCACCCGCGCCCGCTCGCCCAGCGGCGACAGCGCCTCCGCCGCATCCCAGCCCAGACTGCCCGCGTAGCAGAACACTGCATCGGCCTCGGCCAGGCTGGCCGGCAGTTGGGCCTTCATCACGCCCAGCTTCATCGTGTTCGAGCGCGGCTCCAGCACCGCCAGGATGCGCCCCTGCGGCTCCCGCCGGCGCAAGCCGCCCACGGTCAGCGCGATCGCCGTCGGGTGGTGGGCGAAATCGTCATAGACACGCACGCCGCGCGCGGTGCCGCGCAGCTCCAGCCTGCGCTTGATGCCCTGGAAGCGCGCCAGGCTGGCGATCGCCTGAGCCGGCGTGACACCGACGTGGCGCGCCGCGGCGACCGCCGCCAACGCGTTCTCGCGGTTATGGCTGCCCGCCAGCGGCATCTCCACCCGCCCCAGTTCCCTGCCGCCCAGGCTGAACACTGCCTCGGCTTCCGACACGCCCGCCGCGGCCTGCCATTGCGCCGCATCGTTGAACCATTCCAGCTCGGACCAGCAGCCGCGCTCGACCACCCGCTTCAGGCTGTCCTCGCGGCCGTTGGCGATCACCCTTCCGCTCGCCGGGATCGTCCGCACCAGGTGGTGGAACTGGGTCTCGATCGCCGCCAGGTCGGCAAAGATGTCGGCGTGGTCGAATTCGAGATTGTTCAGGATCGCGGTGCGCGGCCGGTAATGGACGAACTTGGAACGCTTGTCGCAGAACGCGGTGTCGTACTCGTCGGCCTCGATGACGAAGAACGGCGATTCGGTCAGCCGCGCCGACACGCCGAAGTTCTGCGGCACGCCGCCGACCAGGAAACCGGGATTCAGGCCGGCGTCGTCCAGCATCCAGGCCAGCAGCGAGGTCGTCGTGGTCTTGCCGTGGGTGCCCGCCACCGCCAGCACCCAGCGCCCGGCCAGAACATGCTCGGCCAGCCACTGCGGACCGGACACGTAGGGCAGGCCGCGGTCCAGGATGGCTTCGAGCAGGGGATTGCCGCGCGACACCGCATTGCCGACGACGAACACGTCCGGCGCCAGATCGAGCTGCGCGGCATCGTAGCCCTCGGTCAGGCGGATGCCCTGCTCTTCGAGCTGGGTGCTCATCGGCGGATAGACGTTGGCATCGCAGCCGGTGACGACATGGCCGGCCGCGCGCGCGAGCAGCGCCACGCCGCCCATGAAGGTGCCGCAGATGCCGAGGATGTGGATGTGCATGGCGAAGAAGCTCCGGGAGGCCGTCATCCGGATGAAACCGGCCCGTGTAGAATGGGCCCGCATTCTACCCGAGCCTCCTCATGCCCTCACACGCGACTCCCAACGGCACCCTGCGGCGCGAGATCGCCGCGCTGGCAGCCCGCATGATGGCCGAAGACGGCATCAGCGACTTCGGCTTCGCCAAGCGCAAGGCCGCCAAGCAGCTCGGCGCGGCCGACTCCGAGGCCCTGCCGACGAATACCGAGATCGAGGCCGAACTGCGCGCCTGGCAGGCGCTGTATCAGGATGAAGAGCAGCCCGAACGCCTGCACGAGATGCGCAGCGCCGCGGTCGAGGTCATGCGCCTGCTCGCCGACTTCCGCCCTTATCTGACCGGCGGCGCGCTGGACGGCACCGCAGGCCGATATTCCGAACTGGAAATCGAACTCTTTCCCGAAAGCGCCAAGGAAGTGGAGATCTTCTTCCTCAACCAGGACTTCCACTATGAGCACCGGGAGCCGCGCCGCCCTGCGCCGAACAGCCCCGAAGCCATCCTGAGCTTCGACTGGGACGAAGTACCGGTGCGGCTGTCGATCTACTCCGCCGGCGCCGAACGCAACGGCCGGCGTGGCCAGGAGCGGGCGCGGCTGGCCCAGGTCGAAGCCCTTCTCGAAGCCGAGAACAGCCCTCCGGCCGCTGACGCCTGAAGGACACACCGATGAGCCGCAGCCTCCAGACCCTGCTGATCCTCGCCGTCGCCGTCCTGGCCGGAATCGCCGGCTATTTCGCCAATCGCAACGGCGCCCCCGCCGGACAGACCCATGTCGTGCCGGACACTGCGATCGATGCCCTGTTCGCCCTCACGCTGCCGGACACCGACGAGCAGCCGCAGGCCCTGGAGCAATGGCGCGGCAAGGTCATCGTGGCCAATTTCTGGGCGACCTGGTGCCCCCCTTGCCGCAAGGAGATTCCGGACTTCGCTGCCGCCAGCCAGGCGTTTGCCGGCCAGCCGGTCCAGTTCGTCGGCATCAGCATCGACAGCCTCGACAAGGTTCGCGCCTTCGACACCGAGTTCGATGTCCCCTACCCTCTGCTGATCGCAGGCCCCGAAACCTTGAACCTGGCAAAGAACTTCGGCAACGATGCCCGGGCGCTGCCCTTCACCGTCATCATCGATCGCGACGGCAAGGCGCGCCACATCAAGCTGGGCACCTTGAAACGGGACGAACTCGAGAGCAGAATCCGCGCACTGCTGCCTTCCTGAGACATCGTCCCCGGCAACGCCGATGTGGACAATTTGCATCGATTTGCTGCAAACTTGCCGGCATGAAGCGTACAAAACGCGGCCCCATGGCAGCCCGCGGCCCCGCAGGCGACCGCCTGCAAGCACCCGCTGCACCACTTTCCAAGGCGTCTGATCAGCCGCAGCGGCCTCGTTTTGCCGTGCCGGCCACGTGCATCAGCCTCGCCGATGGCGGCCCGTCCATCCGCTGCACCGCCGACGTCGCAAGGCGCCCCCTGCCCTTTCTGCGTCCTGCATCACCATCCTCGCCCCATCCGGGCACCGTAGCCTGCCGGCCCAGCGGCCAGCGCATGCCTGCGGAAACCAGAACATTGATCGCCGACGAACACCGCTCGCAAGCGGCATCGTCAAGCATGGAGAAATAGCATGGATCTGCGCAAGCTGAAGAAACTCATCGACCTCGTCCAGGAGTCCGGAATTTCCGAACTGGAAGTCACCGAAGGCGAGGAGAAGGTCCGCATCGCCAAACACATCGGCGTGGCCGCGCCGACCACCTATGTCGCATCCGCTCCGGCTGCCGCACCGGCCCCGGTCGCCGCAGTCCCTGCGCCGGCAGTCGCCGAAGCCGCGGCGGACGCGCTGCCCGAAGGCGAGATCGTCAAGTCGCCGATGGTCGGCACGTTCTACCGCGCCTCGGCACCCGGAGCCAAGCCGCTGGTCAACGTCGGCCAGACCGTCGCCGAAGGCGACCGCCTGTGCATCATCGAAGCAATGAAGCTGATGAATGAGATCGAATCGGAATTCTCCGGTGTAATCAAGGCCATCCTGGTCGAGAACGGCCAGCCGGTCGAATACGGCCAACCGCTCTTCATCATCGGCTGATCACGCCATGTTCGAGAAGATCCTCATCGCCAACCGCGGAGAGATCGCCCTCCGCATCCTGCGCGCCTGCCGCGAGCTGGACATCAAGACGGTCGCGGTGCATTCCGAAGCCGACACCGAAGCCAAATACGTCCGCCTCGCCGACGAATCGGTCTGCATCGGCCCGGCCTCGTCCACGCTGAGCTACCTCAACGTGCCGGCGATCATCTCGGCGGCCGAAGTCACCGATGCCGAGGCCATCCACCCCGGCTACGGCTTCCTCTCCGAGAACGCCGATTTCGCCGAACGCGTCGAGCAGTCCGGCTTCGTCTTCATCGGCCCGCGCCCCGACACCATCCGCCTGATGGGCGACAAGGTCTCCGCCAAGGACGCGATGAAGGCTGCGGGCGTGCCCTGCGTGCCCGGCTCCGACGGCGCACTGCCCGACGAACCCAAGGAAATCATCAAGACCGCCCGCGCCATCGGCTACCCGGTCATCATCAAGGCGGCGGGCGGCGGCGGCGGGCGCGGCATGCGCGTGGTGCACACCGAGGCCGCGCTGCTCAACGCCGTCACCACCACCCGCGCCGAAGCCCAGGCGGCGTTCGGCAACCCGGTGGTGTACATGGAGAAATACCTCGAGAATCCGCGCCACGTCGAAATCCAGGTCCTCGCCGACCAGCACGGCAACGCGGTCTATCTGGGCGAGCGCGACTGCTCGATGCAGCGCCGCCACCAGAAGGTCATCGAGGAAGCCCCCGCGCCCGGCATCGACCGCAAGCTGATCGCGAAAATCGGCGAACGCTGCGCCGAAGCCTGCCGCACGATCGGCTATCGCGGCGCCGGCACCTTCGAGTTCCTGTACGAGAACGGCGAGTTCTACTTCATCGAGATGAACACCCGCCTGCAGGTCGAACACCCGGTCACCGAGTACATCACCGGCATCGACCTGGTGCAGGCGCAGATCCGCGTCGCCGCAGGCGAGAAGCTGTGGTTCGGCCAGGGCGACATCAAGTTCCGCGGCCATGCCATCGAGTGCCGCATCAACGCCGAGGATCCGTTCAAATTCACGCCCTCGCCCGGCCGCATCAGCAACTGGCACACGCCCGGCGGCCCCGGCATCCGGGTCGATTCGCACGTGTACAACGGCTATACCGTGCCGCCGCACTACGATTCGATGATCGGCAAGCTGATCGCCTACGGCGACACCCGTGACCAGGCCATCCGCCGGATGCGCATCGCGCTGTCCGAGATGATGGTCGAAGGCATCAAGACCAACGTGCCGCTGCACCAGACCCTGATGCTCGACCCGCGCTTCATCGAAGGCGGCACCAGCATCCACTACCTGGAACACAAGCTGGCCAACCGCAACGAAGTGAAGAACTGAGCCGATGTGGATCTCGGTCACCCTGCAGGCTGACGCCGACCGCGCCGAAGCCCTGTCCGACGCCCTGATGGAGGCTGGCGCCCTGTCGGTGTCCATCGAGGATGCCGACGCCGGCACCGACGCGGAAACACCGCAGTTCGGCGAACCCGGCCACCTGCCCACCGCACTGTGGGACCACAGCCGGGTGATCGCGCTGATCGACGGCGGCACCAGCGCCGACGCACTCGAGGCCCTGCTGGCGGAGGCCGCTAAGGCCGCCGGGCTGGACGACGTGCCGCCGTACACCACCGAGGAAGTCGCCGAGCAGAACTGGGTCCAGCTCACGCAGAGCCAGTTCGACCCCATCCGCATCACCGAGCGGCTGTGGATCGTGCCCTCGTGGCACGAAGCACCGGACGGCAACGCAATCAACATCGAACTCGACCCCGGCATGGCCTTCGGCACCGGCTCGCACCCCACCACCCGGCTGTGCCTGGAATGGCTGTGCGACACGGTCACGCCCGGCATCAGCGTGCTCGACTACGGCTGCGGCTCCGGCATCCTCGCCATTGCAGCGGCCAAGCTGGGTGCCACCGACGTGCTGGGCATCGACATCGACGAAAAGGCGGTCGAGGCCGCGCGCGACAATGCCGGACGCAACGCCACGGCGATCCGCCTGCAGCACTCCGGCGTGCCGCTGGGCGACACCTTCGACCTCGTCGTCGCCAACATCCTGACCAACCCGCTGTGCGTGCTCGCCCCCGCCATCGCCGCACGCGTCGCGCCGGGCGGCCGCGTGGCCCTGTCCGGCGTGCTCGAAACCCAGGCCGGCCAGGTCATCGAAGCCTGGGCGCCGTTCATTGCGCTGCAGGTCGGCGCAACGCATGACGGCTGGATCCGGCTGGAGGGGCAGCGCTTCGCAGCATGATGCTGACACGCTGCCCCGCCTGCCAGACCACCTTCCGGCTCGGCCCGGAGCAGCTTCGCGCGCACCAGGGCGAAGTCCGCTGCGGCCATTGCTTCCATCCCTTCAACGCACTCGAACACGAGATCGTTCCACCCACCAGTGCGCCACAGGGCGCATACCGGGCTTCGCCCCAAGCCGAACCGCGCGAGGCCGGGCTCGCCCCAATCTCTCAGGGCCCGGTGGCCACGCAGGAAGCAGCACCGCAGGACGCCCCTCCGCCAGAGCCCGGCTTCATCGTGCTGGAAGAAAAATCTGCGGCACCGTCACCAGCCGCCGACGATCAAGGCTTCGCCCTCCCTGGCGAACTCCCGCCCCCCTCCCCTCGGCCGACGCCTCCCGGCTCGGGCACACTCGACCCCGCGGCAACGGCAAGAGAGGAAAACAAGCCGCCCGTGCTGCCCGAAGTGCTTCGCAGCAGCCGGCGGACGGCAGCTGGAACGGACACAGCACCCGATGCCCCGGCCGGCCGGGCGCAGCCCGGGCATGAAAGCAGTATCGCCGGCCCGCATGGCCCGGATGACGGCGCCGGTCTCGAAGATGCGGGGCCCGCTGCCGATCCGACAACCGACGGCGATGCAAGCGCAACCGGAACAGAACAGGCCGATACCGCGCTGCTCAGGCCGGCGCCACACTCGCCCCCCAAGGAGCCCCCCCGAGCGGCCCACGTCGACATCGAGCAGCTCGATGCGAAATACGGCCGCCCCAAGGCTCCCGCCAGTCCGCGCCAACGCGCCCTGGCCAGCCTCGCCGTCGGTCTGCTGGGAGGCCTGCTGGCCGCCCAATGCGTCTATCTCTACCGCATGGAAATCGCCCGTGATCTGCCCGGGCTGCGCCCGCTGCTGGAGACGGCATGCGCCACGTTCGGCTGCACGGTCCCCTTTCCGCGCGACATACAGCAGATCAGCGTCGACCTGTCCGATCTTCAATCGGAGCCCGGCAAGCCAGGGCAGTACATCCTGTACGCCACGATCAGCAACCGCGCCGGGCATGTACAGGCCTGGCCCCACCTGGAGCTGACGCTGACCGACGCACGCGACACACCGGTCGCGCGCCGCGTGCTCGCCCCTCACGAATGGATTCCTCCCGCGCAGCATGGCGACACTTTCGCCAGCCGTAGCGCGGTCAATGTCCGCCTTGCTTTCGCTGCTCCGGATCTCGCCCCGACGGGCTATCGGATCGACAAGTTCTACCCCTGATCGTCCGGCTTCGTACAATCCGGCATCTAGCGGGACACCCGCACCGTGCCGGCGTCGCGCAATACGCGCACCCGCTCGCCCGCCCGGAAGGCCTCGCCTTCGTCCGCCTGCACCACCGCCAGGAACTGGCCGCCGTCGAGCCGCACCGTCACTTCCACTCCGCGCGTCCGGGTCGCCCCTTCCTCGATCGCCGCACCCGCCACGCCGCCGGCCACCGCGCCGATGACCGCGGCGGCGGCAGCGCCACGTCCACCGCCGACCGAACTGCCGGCAATGCCGCCGACCGCCGCGCCCGCCACCGAACCGATGGGCGTCTTCGTGCCTTCGAGCTGCACCGCGCGCACCGATTCGACGGTGCCGAACTGCACGGTCATCGCCCGCCGCGCCTCGGTGCGCGAATAGGTGCCACCGCCCAGACCCTGGGCGCAGCCGCCCAGCAGCAACAGCGCGGCAAGCGCAGCAGTGGCGGCACGCAAACTCATGGCCTTCCCATTCACCATACTTCCTCCCCGAATGCCTGCCGATAACGCGCAGCGACATCGTCGCGCGTCGGCGCATGATTCTGTCCGCCACGGTGCGCGATCTTGAACGCACCCATCACCGTGGCAAGGCGGCCCGCCTTCAGGATGCCCCAGCCATTCGCCAGTCCGTACAGCAAACCGGCGCGATAGGCATCTCCGCAACCGGTGGGATCGACGATCGCTTCCGGCTCCACCGCCGGCACGCTCTGCACTTCGCCGCCACTGTAGATACGCGAACCCTCCGCACCCAGGGTAACGACGAAACCTTCGACCATCGCCGCCAGTTCGGCCTCGCTCCGGCCGGTCTTCTCGCACATCAGGCGGGCCTCGTAGTCATTGACCGTGCAGTAGCGCGCCAGTTGCAGGCATTCCAGTAACGCTTCGCTACCGAGCACGGGCAGCGCCTGGCCGGGATCGAACACGAAGGGCACGCCGAGCCGGGCAAATCCCCGTGCATGGCGCAGCATGCCTTCGGGCCCGTCGGGCGAGACGATGCCCAGCTCCACGCCTTCGGCATCGCCCACGTCATTGAGATGCGAATGCAACATCGCCCCCGGATGGAAGGCGGTGATCTGGTTGTCATCCAGATCGGTGGTGATGAAGCACTGCGCGGTGAACGTGCCCGGCACCTCGCGCACGTGGTCCTGCCGCAGGCCGAGCTGCTGCAGCTGGTGGCGGTAAGGCGTTGCGTCCTCGCCCACCGTCGCCATGATCAGCGGATCGCTGCCCAGCAGCTTCAGCGAATAGGCGATGTTGCCTGCGCAGCCGCCGAACTCCCGGCGCATGTCGGGCACCAGGAAGGACACGTTCAGGATATGGATCTGCTCGGGCAGGATGTGATTCTTGAAACGATCCGGGAACACCATGATCGAGTCGTAGGCGATCGACCCGCAGACGAGAATGGACATAGGGAATGACCCAGCAAGGAAGGGAAAGGCCGCCATTATACGAGGCCGCCACGCACGGGCCGGTCAGGCTGCGGACCGTCTTCCGGCCCTGCCCTGGCGGCCCTCGGTCACACCGCCGTAATCCGCCCGTCACCGCTGCGCAACACGGAGTTTCGAGAATGCTTCCGTCCCCACGGAACGGAGCCACGCCATGCTCGAAAACCGCCAGCCACGCCAGGAAGCCGCCGTCCGCAGGAGCCGCCGGCTCCACGTCGGCCTCGCCACCTGCGAGACCGAGATCCTCGAAGCGCAGAAACTGCGCTACCGCGTCTTCGCCGACGAAATGGGCGCTCGCCTGGCCACCCGCACGCCCGGCGTCGATCGCGACCTCTACGACCCCTTCTGCGAACACCTCATCGTCCGCGACGAAGACGCCGGCCGCATCGTCGGCACTTACCGCATCCTGTCGCCGAGCGCCGCGCGCAGGGTCGGCGGCTACTACTCCGAGAACGAATTCGACCTCACCCGCCTGCAGCACCTGCGCCTCCGCCTGGTGGAGATCGGCCGCTCGTGCATCGACGCGGAATACCGCAGCGGCGCCGTCATCGCCCTGCTCTGGGGCGGCCTGGCACGCTACATGAAGGACAACGGCTACGACTACCTCGTCGGCTGCGCCTCGGTCAGCATGGCCGACGGCGGGCACGCCGCGGCCAGTCTGTATAATCGCCTGCGCGACCGGCACCTGGCGCCGGCGGAATATCACGTCTTCCCGCGCTGCCCGCTGCCGCTGGCGGCACTGCGCGCCGACCTCGCCGCCGAAGCGCCGCCGCTGATCAAGGGCTACCTGCGCGCCGGCGCGTGGATCTGCGGCGCCCCGGCGTGGGACCCCGACTTCAACACCGCCGACCTGCCCATCCTGATGCCGATGAGCAAGGTCGACGACCGCTACGCGCGGCACTTCATGGAACGCAAGGACTGATGGATCGATCGGGGCAGGCCGTGGAACATGCCAGTCATCCCGCTGCCTGCACGGAGCCGGCCCCCGATCCTTTCGCTCCGGCGCTCACTCCCTCCTCGGTTGCAAGCAGGGCGCAGCACCCTGCCCCTGCCGCGCTGCGTGCCTGGCGCTACCTGCGCCTGGCCCTGCACCTGCTGGTCGGCGTGCTGACGCTGCTGCTGGCCGTCCCCTTCTGCACTCGCCCCACCCTGCTCGATCTGCGCCGGCGCTGGTCGCGGCGCCTGCTCGACATCCTCGGGTTGCGCCTGCAGCTCCAGGGCGCAGCGATCGAGCCAGGCACGATGCTGGTCGCCAACCACATTTCCTGGGTGGACATCTTCGTCATCAATGCCGTCGCACCGTCCGCCTTCGTCAGCAAGGCCGAAGTACGCAACTGGCCGGTGATCGGCTGGCTCTCGGCCAGGAGCGACACCATCTTCCTGCGCCGCGGCAGCCGCGGCCACGCCCGCATCATCAATGCCGAGATCGCCGCCCTGCTCGATGCCGGCGACAACGTCGCGATCTTCCCGGAAGGCACCACCACCGACGGCAGCCACGTGCTGCATTTCCACGCCGCGCTGCTGCAGCCCGCCATCGCCTGCGGCCATGCCGTGCAGCCGCTGGCGCTGAGCTACCGCCGGCCGGACGGCAGCTACAGCCGCGCGCCCGCCTACGACGGCGAGCTGACGCTAGGCCAGTGCCTGGCCAACATCGTCGCCGAACGTGAAACCGTCGCCTGCGTCAGCGCCGCGCCGCCGGTCGAAACCCGCGATGGCATCGACCGCCGCAGCCTGGCGCATGCCGCACGCGCCACGATCATGCGCGGCATCGGCTGCGCGGATGACGAACAGGGCTGATCAGCCCTGCTCCTGAAACACCGCGCCATCCTCGATCCGCACCGCGGTCAGCTTGCCGCCCCACACACAGCCCGAATCGAGCGCGAGCAGCCCCGGCTCGCGATGGAAGCCCAGCGCGGACCAGTGCCCGCACACAATGGTATGCGTCCTGCTGAGCCGGGCAGGCACACGGAACCACGGCATGGTGTCGGCCGGCGCCTGCGTGGGCGGCCCCTTGGCACGCAGCACCATGCGGCCGTCGGCGGTGCAGAAGCGCATCCGCGAGCAGGCATTCACGATCACCCGCAGGCGGTCCCAGCCCTTGAGCTTGTCGTTCCAGCGATCCGGCTGGTTGCCCGCCAGTTCGAGCAGGAACTTGCGCGCCTGCGGCCCGGCCAGCACCGCGGCCACCTCGTCGGACAAGGCTTTCGCCTGCTCCACTGTCCAGCCCGGCAGCAGGCCCGCATGCACCAGCACATGCTCGCCTTCGACTCTCACCAGCGGCTGGCGTGCGAGCCAGCGCAGCAGTTCGTCGCGGTCGGGCGCGTCCAGCACCTGGCGCAGGGTGTCGTCACTGCCGCGCCGCTTGAAGCCGGCTGCCACCATCAGCAGGTAAAGATCGTGGTTGCCCAGCACCACGTCCACCGCGTCCCCCAGCTCGCGCAGCAGGCGCAATACCCGCAGCGAATCGGGGCCGCGATTGACGAGATCACCGACCAGCCACAGGCGGTCGGACGAAGAATCGAAGGCGACCCGCTCGAGCATGCGCGCCAATTGCGCGTAACAGCCCTGGATGTCGCCGATGGCATAAGTCGACATACTGGAAGATCGATGCTCGCCGCATCGGCTGCGCGGCGGAAGAGTCAAAGAGCGCGATTGTAAAGGATCGAATCTTTCGATCGCTCAAGGCGTTTGATCCATTGCCTCGACAATGCTCTTGGCAAACTGGCGAAAATCATCGAGATGCAGGGCTGCAATCGCATACACGATGCGCCAGTCGATTTCATCATAGTTATGGACCGCAATATTGCGAAAACCGACGGCTCGGCGCAAGCGCAAGGAAAGCTCTTCCGAAATGACCCCACAGGCCGCCAATTGCGAAAATGCTGCACCCATGGTTTCCGGCGGCGGCAAGCCACGACGCGTCAGCGCATGGGCCGCCAGATCCACACACAACTGCACAGCACGGGTCAGGTTGAGCGATACGATGTCTTGAGCATCGACGTCGTCAACGAGCGCTTCAGCCGACTGCGGGCATTTTTCTGCCACGCGCACGAGGCAGCGCTGCAGCGAATCGAGCTTGCGCTCGACGATCACCCTATCCATGCCTGCCGCCGCTCCCTGAGCATCCGTTCCACATAGGGCATGAAATCCTCGTTCTGGTAGATGTGTCGCAGACCCAGCTCTGCATGTTCGGAGTCGCTGCCGAAAATCCTTCTTCCCTTCAAGATCTGGCCCAGCAGGGGCTCTCCTGCACGATGCAGATCTACGAGATCCACCGGCCGGTCCGTCGCTTCTGCAATGGCCTGAATCAGTGCCATCTTCTGCTGCGCATCGAGCGGATGCTCATACAGGACGGCGACATCCACATCACTGTCGGGCCCAGGCGAACCGTTTGCAAACGAGCCGAATATGAACGCCAGCCGAAGGCTGGGCAGCGTTTCGAGGATGCCCGACAAACGGGTATCAAGAGACTGGTTCTTCATTGTTCGACTCCATGGCTCCCTCACCAGCGGAAGGGCCATCATGCCGCAAACGACGGACCAGCGCATCCACGTCCTCGTCTGCCCAGAGTCCGGAGTGGGATGGATGGCAACAGCAAGACCGCGCAGTCGCTGCCTGTTTGCTGCATAGGTCCGTGCATGCAACCAACCCAAACGGGCAAAGAAGGATGGGCCATGCAAACCGTCGCCAAAGTTGCTGCGAAAGGCCGGATCACGATTCCAACGAGCATCCGCAAGGCGCTTCAGGTTTCGCGTGGCGACCGCACCAGTTGGACACTCGGTGCCGACGGCACTGCGGTCGTGAGGCGCTTGCAGCCCATCGTGAGACAGCGCTAAGCGAAACGAGTAGACGAAAAAACGGGCGCCGAAGCGCCCGTTTTGCTTTCGAACCTGTCGGAGGAACCCGGTCGGGCCAGACAGATTAGAAGGTGTGGCGGATACCAACGCCCAGCAGGTCGGAATTCTTGCCGCCCCACTCCGTCGAACTAGCCTTGGGATCATACTTGGTCAGACCGAAGGCCAGACCGTCGTCGTTGTCGGTACGGTTGTAGGCGACGTAAGCGGTGGTACGCTTCGACAGCGCGTGGGTGTAGGCCAGGGTGTAGGACTTGACCTTGGTGTCGCTGTCACCGGGGACGTCGAACTTGGTTTGGCCGTAGGCGGCATGGATGTTGCCGGCACCGACCGGGACGATCAGGCCAACCTGCCACAGATCGGCATCGTCGCCCTTCCAGCCCACCAAGTTATCAGCCGACTGATAGGAAGCATGCAGCGACACGACACCGAAGTCATAGCTGGCGCCCACGCCCCATTCCTTCTGCTTCTTGTCACCAGTCAGGGGAATATCAACAGGAAGTTGGGTGATTGGGTCGATCTCCTTACCAATGTTGACAGCACCCTTGAAATTGACGACCTGATACACCGCGCCGACCTTCAGCGGGCCGTTGGCGTACTCCAGGCCCAGGCCATAGGCGTCGTCGTTGCTGGGCTTCTTGCCCACTTCCTTAGCGCCGGCGGAGATCTTGTGGCCACCCTTATACAGATTCGTGCCGTCAACTGAGTATCCCGCACCGGTCGAGTAAATCGCACGAGCGGTCAGGCCGGAGAAGCTGCCGGTGTAGGAAACCGAGTTGCTCCAGCGTGCCGTGCTGGTCGGGCTGATGGTCATGCCCGACTGGCTCGACAGGATCGACTGCGGACCCACCGCGGCAGCGGCCAGGGCGTCATAGTTGAAGAAGTAGCCGGGAGCGTATTGACGGCCCAGGGCCACGGTGCCGAATGCGCCGCTCAGGCCGACGAGGGCCTGACGCTGATAGCCGGAACCCATTTCGTTGCCGGTATCGATGTCGAAGCCTTGCTCGAGCACGAACACTGCCTTCAGGCCGTTGCCCAGATCTTCGGTACCGCGGAAACCCAGACGGCTGCCCGACAGGGCACCACCCTGAACGCCACGCAGATCGTTTTCGCCGTGCTTGCCGAAGCCGACGTAAGCATCCGCCACACCGTAGATGGTGACGTTGGACTGAGCGAAGGCCGGAGCCGAAACCAGGCCGGCGATGGCCAGCGCGATCAGTTTCTTCTGCATGAAACGTCCAGAAACCCGATTTCTGGGCAAATCAAAGGTTTCATCATGACTTGACCATAATCATGACCATGGTCATGATTATGGTCATTCATTTTCCGTCAGGAGAGCTTTCCATGCAGACCATTCAGGCCTCCGAGTTCAAGGCTCGCTGCCTTGCCATCATGGATCAGGTCGCCGAGTCGGGCGAGGTCATCGTCGTAACCAAGAACGGCAAGCCTGTTGCCGAACTCCACCCGTACGCGGGCGAGAACAGAAGTTCTCCTTTCGGCCTTCACCCTGGTCTACGCATCCAAGGCGACATCATGTCACCGCTTGCCACAGATGACTGGGAGGCGCTGGCTTGATCGTTCTGGACACTCACGCCCTGATCTGGATGGATGCGGACGACCCCGCTCTCGGCCCTCAGGCACGACAACGCATCTCCGAGGAATGGCGCTCTGGTCGCGTCGCCGTCAGCGCGATCAGTTTCTGGGAATGTGCGCTGCTGGAGCAGCACGGACGGATCGTGCTACCCGTTGCAATCGAAGTATGGCGAGCGGAATTGCTGGCAGCGGGCTTAGTCGAGATCCCGCTCGACGGGCGCGTCGGCTTGTTTGCTGCGGGTTTTTTCGAGTTGCACCGTGACCCGGCCGACCGTTTCATTGCTGCCTCTGCGATGGCACGCAACGCTACCCTGATGACTGCCGACGAAAAGCTGCTGGCCTGGCAATCACCCCTGCCTCGTCTGGATGCGCGGCGCTGATCGGCCAGCCATGTTGCATGTCCGCAACAGACTTGCCCGGAATGTGGTGTTTTCGCGCTGCGAGGCTTGCAAGGGCAGCGGCAGATTTGCAGAATCGCACCAACTTCTCGCCAGAGAGGTGAGTAGGGCCGAGGCAGATGCCAAGGTCTCAACTTCAATTTGAGGAGAAACAAATGCAGAAGAAACTGATCGCGCTGGCCATCGCCGGCCTGGTTTCGGCTCCGGCCTTCGCTCAGTCCAACGTCACCATCTACGGTGTGGCGGATGCTTACGTCGGCTTCGGCAAGCATGGTGAAAACGACTTCCGTGGCGTTGGTGGCGGTGGCCTGTCGGGCAGCCGTGTCGGCTTCCGCGGCGCTGAAGACCTGGGCAACGGCCTGAAGGCAGTGTTCGTGCTCGAGCAAGGCTTCAACATCGACAACGGCGTCGAAATGGGTTCGGGCTATCAGCGTCAGGCTCTCGTCGGCCTCAACGGTGCCTTCGGCACCGTGGCCCTGGGCCGCCAATACGCCCCGGGCTACTTCTTCAACCATGACGGCCTGGCTGGCGCCGCGGTGGGTCCGCAGTCCATCCTGTCGGCTTACGCCGGCATGAGCATCACCCCGAACAGCGGTGCCCGCTGGAACAACTCGGTGACCTATACCGGCAGCTTCTCCGGCCTGACCGCCCGCGCCATCTACTCGGCCGGCAACATCGAAAACGGCAATGGCTATGACTCCGTTGGCGACAAGTTCGCCGCCCCGAGCAGTGACGACGCTTACGGCCTGGGCCTGGAATACGCCAACGGCCCGCTGAAGGTCAGCGGTGTGTATCAAGTCGTCAAGTTTGTCGATACCGCCATCACGCCGAACGACGGCAAGAAGCAAAAGGAATGGGGCATTGGCGCTGGCTACGACTTCGGTGTCGTGGCACTGAACGCCTCCTACCAATCGGCTGACAATCTGGGCGGCTGGAAGGACGAAGACGCAGACCTCTGGACCGTCGGTCTGGGTGTCCCGGTCGGTGCTGCTGGCAACGTCCACCTGTCCTACGCCCAAGTCAAGTTCGACATTCCTGGTGACAGCGACACCAAGATCAAGTCCTACACCCTGGCCTACACCCACGCGCTGTCGAAGCGCACCACCGCTTACGTCGCGTACAACCGTACCGACAACGACAAGGGCGAGTTTGCGGGTCTGGTTCCCTACAGCCGTAAGCAAAGCGAAGCCTTCCTGCCTACCAGCGACGTCGGTGGCAAGAACGCCGACCTGCTGGGCGTTGGTATCCGCCACACCTTCTAATCTGTCCCTGCAACAGGTTTGAAAGTAAAAACGGGCGCTTCGGCGCCCGTTTTTTTTCGTCCACGCCCCCTCATTCATTCCAGCCTCTTCATCGCAGCGGATCCAGCCTGAAGTACTCACCTGTCCGCTGGCCGAGATGCCAGTTGGCCATCAGCTCTTCGCGGTGGATCTCTATCCAGGCATCGACGAGCACCCGTTTATGTCGCGGCAGCTCGCCGAACAGGAGCTCGTTCGACACGATGTCGAAACCCGCCTCCAGCCCCTGCCAGATGGCAAGCACGAAAGGGGCGGTGTCCTGCCTCGACCTGGGCGGTGCGAAGGCGATGACGATGCCGTAATAGGCCGAGACCGGGCGCAGCACGGCGCCGTAGCGTGGCTGTGCGGGCACCCTGGTGTAGAGGTGCCCGATGTCGAGTCCGGGAATGTCGAAACGGGCGATGGCTTCAAACAGCGGTTCGAGCGGATACTGCTCGTTGCCATAACGACGGCTCGCCCGCGGCGCGGCATGGCCGGTCAGCGCGTCATGCACTTCCTCCTCGAGGCCGACGGCGCGGCAGGCATCCTTGAAGGTGTGGCGGAAGGAATGGAAGACCTTGCGGCGGTCGCCGATGCCGACCTTCCTGCGCAGGTAGCCCGAGAAGAAGGAACTGAAGTAGCCGCCGAGCTTGCCACGCGGATTCGGCCGAAGTTCGGGAAACAGCAGCCCCGACCGCTGCAGTCCGGCGGCATAGTCTAGAAAGCCGCAGTCCAGCAGGACCGCGTGAAGCGGAATCCGCCTTCGCGAGGCGGGGTTCTTGAGCTGCGCATGCCCGGCGTCGTCGCTGATGTGCAGGTAATACCCCAGGCCTTCCGCATGGCGGAGGTCGCTGACCAGCAGTTGGGCCAGTTCCTCGACCCGTGCGCCGGTAAACAGCGCCAGCAGCGGCAGCCAGAATGCGGCCTCCCTGCCACCGCCCTTCGGACGTTTTCCCGCCGCGTGGATCTCGGCACGGAACAGGCGGTTCAGATCGTCCGCGCTGAACGCGACACGTGCCTTGCGGCACACCGTTTCGTGCATCCTGAGCTCGGCGGCCGGATTCGACGCCGCCAGTTCGTGATCGACCGCCGTTCCGAACAATGTCCTGAGGATGCCCAGCTTGTGCCTGACCGTGACCGGACTCTGCTTCGCAGCAAGCAGATGGTCGCGGAACGCAAGCAGGTTCCTGCGGCGCACCTCCGCGAGCGGCATCCAGCAGGTGAAGGCGGCGAAGGCATCGAGAACCTTGCGGTATTTGGCCACTGTTGCGGCCCGGCGGTCGGTCGCCGAACGCTGCCACAGTTCGAACAGCGAAGCGTAGGCGTCGGTATCGGGCACAGCGGCCGACATCGTGTCGATAACGGCACATGCTCCCGTATCCATGTTCTTCATTACAGACTCCTGGCGGGTTGAAAAAAGGCCAGGAGGCTAAACATCCGATCACCCAAGGGTGAAGCATGCGAAAATCGCCGCCGGGGAGATCGCGCCGCAGTTTCCATGCAGCGCATCCGCCGTAAACCAAACAAAATCAAGGACAAGAGTATGACGTCGAGAAAATGGGCGTGTTCGATCGCCCTCAGCCTGGCGGCCACCGCCCCGGCAATGGGCGCAGGCCAATCCGAAGCACGCGGCTTCGTCGAGGACAGTTCGCTGGACCTGTTCCTGCGCAATGCCTACATCAGCCGTGATTACAAGCAGGGCCGCCAGGACAAGGCCGAATGGGGCCAGGGCGCCGTGCTGAACTTCAGCTCGGGCTTCACGCAGGGTACGGTCGGCGTCGGCGTCGATGCCTTCGGCGTGTATGGCGTCCGTCTCGACAGCGGCCGCGGCCGTGCCGGCGCGGCAGGCATCGACTTCTTCCGCGTGGACAACAATGGCGATGTCGAGCGCGACGTCGCCCGCGCCGGCGCCTCGATCAAGCTGCGCTTCTCCAACACCGTGCTCGCCCATGGCGACCTGCGCCCGACGCTGCCGGTGCTGAACCACGACGCCTCGCGCCTGCTGCCGGAAAGCTTCACCGGCACGATGATCACCTCGAACGAAATCGAAGGCCTGACGCTGCACGCCGGCCGCTTCCACGCCGAAGCGCGCAAGAGCGACGAGAACCGCGACGGCGGCGGCCTGAAGGCGATCGACGTGCTCGGCGGCCGCTACCAGTTCAACGAAGTGTTCAGCGGCGCGCTGTACGCATCGGACATCGAGGACGTGCTGAAGCGTCAGTACATCAACCTGAACTACGTGCGCCCACTGGCGCAGGGCGATTCGCTCACGCTCGACTTCAACGGCTACAACACCAGGCAGGACAAGAAGTTCGATCCTGACGAAGGCAAGAACCGCATCTGGAGCCTGGCCGCGACCTACGCCACCGGCCCGCACGCCTTCACCGTGGCGCACCAGCGCAGCAGCGGCGACGTCGGCTACAACTACGGCTTCTACCAAGACGAGGGCTGGGTGGGCGACGGCGGCAGCACGATCTTCCTCGCCAACTCCTTCTGGTCCGACTTCAACGCCAAGGACGAGCGCTCCTGGCAGCTGAGCTACGCGGTGGACTTCGCCACGTACGGCTATCCCGGCCTGAGCTACGTCATCGCCTACGTCCGCGGCGACAACATTGATGCCGGTGCGCCGAGCCGCGGCAAGGAACGCGAGTGGTTCAACCAGTTGAGCTACAAGGTGCAGAGCGGCGCGGCCAAGGATCTGAGCATCCGCCTGCGCGGCTCCTTCCTGCGCGTGTCGGAGAACGCCCGCGCCTACAACAGCGAAGGCAACGAGATCCGCATCTTCGTCGACTATCCGATGAACCTGTTCTGATCCATGCGGCGGCAGGGTGCCGGATGACCAGCGCCCTGCCCTCCATGCAGAGAAACTCTCGTGGAACTCCTTCCCGTCTTTAGCACTCTCAAACCGCGAGTGCTAAAATCAGGCACACAAGGAGGACACAAGCCTATGTCTCAAGCCCTGTCGTTTCCCATTCCCGCCGCTGGCAGCCTGGATCAGTACATCCAGAGCGTCAATCGCATGCCCATGCTCAGCGAGCAGCAGGAAGTGGAATTGGCAACGCGCCTGCACGAGCAGGGGGACGTCGATGCGGCTCGCCAGCTGGTGATGTCGCACCTGCGGCTGGTGGTCGCGATCGCACGCGGCTATCTGGGCTACGGCCTGCCGCACGCCGACCTGATCCAGGAAGGCAACATCGGCCTGATGAAGGCGGTGAAGCGCTTCGACCCCACGCGCGGCGTGCGCTTGGTGTCGTTCGCGATGCACTGGATCAAGGCCGAAATCCACGAATACGTGCTGAAGAACTGGCGCCTGGTGAAGATCGCCACGACCAAGGCCCAGCGCAAGCTGTTCTTCAACCTGCGCGGCATGAAGCAGGATTCCGGCACGCTGAACCCGGTCGAGGTCGATGCCATCGCCACCCAGCTCGGCGTCAAGCCCGAGGAAGTGGTCGAGATGGAGACCCGTCTCGGCGGCCGCGACATTCCGCTGGAAGGCAGCGGCGACGATGACGACGAGCGCTTCGCGCCGATCGCCTACCTGCCCGACCCGCACGCCGAACCGTCCGAGGTGCTGGCCCGCACGCAGCTCGCCCACATGCAGGACGTCGGCCTGCGCAATGCCCTGGCCAGCCTCGACGACCGCAGCCGCAACATCGTCCAGCGCCGCTGGCTGAGCGAAGGCGACAGCGCCACGCTGCACGAATTGGCGGCGGAATATGGCGTCTCCGCTGAACGCATCCGCCAGATCGAAGCCAAGGCGATGCAGAAGATGCGCGGGATGCTGGCCGAAGCGGTCTGAACTCCGCTCTTGGTGCCTCGATGAGAACGGCAACCGCAGGGTTGCCGTTCTCGTTTACCGTCAGCGCATCCGCCGGCCCGACATTCGCGGGCTCATTTCCCCGCCAGCAGCGCAGCAATATCGGCCGCGACCTTGTCCGGCTCTTCGCCGTGCTTCAAATACAGGCGCAGCCGGCCCTGGGGGTCGAACACGTAGGTACCGGCGGTATGGTCGATGGTGTAATGGCCGTCGAGATCGCCGCTCTTGCGGTAGAACACGCGGAAATCCTTGGCAACCTCGGCAATCTGCTCCGGCGTGCCGTGCAGCCCGAGGAAGCGCTGGTCGAATACCGGCACGTATTCCGCCAGCAGCGCCGGAGTGTCACGTTCAGGATCCACCGTGACGAATAGAACCTGAACCTTGTCGCCATCGGCGCCAAGCTGCTGCATCACCATGCTCATGTCGGACAGCGCGGTCGGGCAGACATCGGGACACTGGGTATAGCCGAAGAAAACCGTCACGACCTTGCCAGTAAAGTCCGCCAGCGTACGCTCCTGGCCATGATGGTCGGTGAGCCGCAGCTTCTGGCCGTATTCCGCACCGGTGATGTCGGTGCTGTGGAAGACGGGCTCAGGCGGCGCGCAGCCAGCCAGCAGGCCGAGCGCGAGCAGGGGCGCAGCCAGCGGACGCAGGAAACGGGCAAGGGAAAGAGACATCGGGCACCTTGATGCAGCTTGTTCGATCAGCGCCCGATGATAGTCGTTCGCAGCACAACGGGCACGGCCCATGCGTCAAGGCGCCGCACCTGGATTCTCACCACGGCAGGTAATGATCGACCAGCAGCGCCGCGAACAAACCGAACAGATAGACGATGGAGAAGCGGAAGGTGCGCCGCGCGAGCGCATCGCTGTAGTCGCGATACAGGCGCCACGCATACTGGATGAAGCGCAGACCGAGACCCACGGCGACCCCGAGATAGAGCGCGCCGCTCATGCGCGTGGCGAAGGGCAGCAGCGTGACGCCGAACAGGATCAGGGTGTACAGCAGCACCGACAGCCGGGTGAATTCGGCGCCGTGGGTCACCGGCAGCATCGGCAGGCCGGCGCGCGCATAGTCGGCGGTGCGATACAGCGCCAACGCCCAGAAATGCGGTGGAGTCCAGGCGAAGATGATCAGGAACAGCAGCAGCGCATCTGCGCTGATCTCGCCCGACACCGCCGCCCAGCCCAGCACCGGCGGCATCGCGCCCGACGCGCCGCCGATGACGATGTTCTGCGGCGTATACGGCTTGAGCAGCACCGTATACACCACCGCATAGCCGATGAAGGTGGCGAGCGTGAGCCACATCGTCAGTGGATTGACCGCCCGGTGCAGCACCATCAGGCCGAAGCCGCCCAGCATGCCGGCGAACAGCAGCACTTCGGCAGGCGCCAGCTCGCCACGCGGCAGGGGGCGGCCCCGGGTCCGCGCCATGCGGGCATCGATCTGGCGCTCGATCAGACAGTTCATCGCCGCCGCGGCACCGGCCACACAGGCGATGCCGAGCGTGGCGGCAAACACCGTCAGCGCGTCCGGCAGCCCCGCAGGTACCGCGAGGAACATGCCGATGACCGCACAGAACACGATCAGCGTGTTCACTCTCGGTTTGGTCAGCACATAGAAAGCATGCAGGCGACCAGTACGAGCCGTTCCCAGGGCAAATGTCTTCATGGCCTCCCCTCCTCGAACATGATCGGCAGCGCACGGCAGCGATGCCGTGCTGGCCGGGCCGCGGCACGCGGCACAGCCAGCCGGAAATTAACCCACACCATGATGCCGACCAGCAGTGCGGCACCGGCGTTGTGTGCTGCTGCCAGCGGCAGAGGCAAGGACAGCAGCACGTTGGCGATGCCCAGTCCGATCTGCAGCATCAGCGCCACCAGCAGGGCCGCACCGGTATCGAAAGTGGCATGCCGCCGGCAGAGCGCACAGCCCAGCATCAGCAGGGCACCGCCGGCCACCAGCGCGCCGATGCGGTGCGACCAGTGGATGGCAGTCAGTGCGGCGTTCGACAGCAACTCCCCATCGGCCGTCATGCCCAGCTCACGCACGACGTGGAAGGAATTGGCATAGTCGGCCTCGGGCGCGAAGCTGCCATGGCAGGCCGGGAAATCGGTACAGGCGAGTGCGGCATAATTTGTGCTGGTCCAGCCACCCAGGGCGATCTGGGCAACGAGCAGCACGAAGGCCAGCAGCGCTCCGGCTGGCAGCCATGATGGCTGGCTCGCAGCAGCGCCCTGCCGCGCGCCACAGGCTCGCAGCGCCAGCCAGGCCAGCAGCGCCAGCGTCGTCAGCCCGCCGAGCAGGTGCGCAGTGACGATGGCCGGTTTCAACAGTAGCGTCACGGTCCACTTACCGAGCAGCCCCTGGAACACCACCACGCCGACCAGCGCCAGCGCAACCCCGGGTGCCGCACGGGAATGACCGCGCAAACGCCATGCCAGCACGGCGATGGCGAGGATGAACAGCCCCAGGCTGGCAGCCAGATAACGGTGGATCATCTCCTTCCACGCCTTGGGCAGGCTCACCGGCCCGTAAGGCTCGGCAGCATGCACATCGCGGATGACATCGGCCGCATGCGCCGGCGAAAGCTTGCCATAGCAGCCCGGCCAGTCCGGACAGCCGAGGCCCGCATCGGCCAGACGGACGTAGGCGCCGAAGACGACGACGACGAAAGTCAGCAGCAGTGCTCCAAACGCGAGCCGGCGATACCAGGCAAGCATCGCCATCATGGCTGCTCCCCTCGTCCCAGCGCCGAATATTTCAGCAGGCGCTGCAAATCCTTGGTCAACGCCCGCGCCGCTTCGGTAACGTCGAGCCGGTCGTCGAAACGCATCATCACGTTGCCCAGCGGATCAACGAGATAGATCGTCCCCGCCAGGCTGCCGCTCGCCGGCGGCGGCAGCACAGCCAGCCAGCTGGCATCGGCACGGACGAGGTGCAGCGCATCGGCCGGCGAGGAGCCTGACACCTGTCCCTCGGCGGGTTTGCCTCCGTCCGTGAGCAGCCATACGCGGGCGACGCGATCCATCTCGCGGGCCTGCGCCAGACGCGCCTGCCGCGACACGTAAAGTGCGCGGGCACAGGCGCTGTCGCAGATAGAAGGCGCTGCAAGCAGCAAGGTCCAGTGCCCCTGCAGCCCTGCGCGGCTCAACTCCGGCTGGCCGCCGATGCCCTGCAGGCGGGAGTCAGGCAACGACACAGGATCGAGCAAGGTGCCGTTGTTGACCCGCCCCTCCGGCTGCCAGACGTAGAACATCAGGTAGGACACAAGCACCGGCAGCACACAGACCAGCCCAAGCAGTAGCAGGGTGCGGCGCGCCTTGCGCCGTTCCCCGGCTGCGATGGTGGAACGGCCATGTTCAGCGCCCGGCGAGGCGAGGGTTCCGTTCATCGTCGGGTCTCCGCAGGAAAAGGCGCCAGACGTAGGCGCAACTCAGCAACGCGGCAAGCGCTGCCAGCGCATACCACTGAAAGGCGTAGCCATGATGGCGTTCGATGCCGGCCGACGGCAGCGGCCAGTCGCGTACCAGACCGTCGTCCGCCGCAGAGGTCTGCAGCACCAGCCAGGAGGCAAAACAGGCTTCGGCCCGCTCCCTTTCTCCTGCACGCGCAGCGCAGAGCGGCAAGCCTTGACTCCCCATTGCTCCGGCACCTTCGTTGAAGTCCGTCTGCGCGGCCAGCCGGGCGATGTCCAGCACCTGCCACCGGCGGCCTTGCGCGAGCTCGCCGTCGCGCGCCAGCGTGAACGCCCCGTTCTCCGGTATCTGCATCCGCCCTTCCAGCGTCGCCTGGCCGGACTCGGCCGGCACCGAGGGCAAGACCGAGCGATCGGCGCCCGCCTGCACCCAGCCCCGATTGACCAGCACCACTCCTGAAGCGTCGGGCAGGCGCAGGGGTGTCAGCACCTGATAACCGGCTCGGCCAGCATGAGTGCGGTTGTCGAGAAAGATGCCCGCCTCCGGCATCCATTCACCTTCCAGCCGCACACGCTGGCCGGGTACCAAATCAACGCCTTCCGCAAGGGACGCGAGCGGCATTGCCGGGCGCCCGGTGGCAGCGTCGAGTTCCGCCTGCAGCGACTGCTTCTCTTCGGCACGGCGCAGTTGCCAGTTCCCCAGCGCCAGCGCAACGGCAGCCACCAGCGCGCCTGCCAGCAGCGGCAGCAACAGGCGGAGGCGCGCAGCGGCTGGCATCGCATCAGCTCCCTGGCAGCTACAGCAGATAAACGACGACGAACAGGATCAGCCACACGACATCGACGAAGTGCCAGTACCAGGCTGCGGCCTCGAAGCCGAAGTGGCGTTGTGGCGTGAAATGCCCGGCCAGCGCGCGGCCCAGCATCACCGACAGCATGATCACGCCGATGGTGACGTGCAGCCCGTGGAAGCCAGTGAGCAGATAAAAGGTCGTGCCATAGATGCCGCTGTCGAGCCTCAGATTGAGCTCGGCATAAGCGTGCCCATATTCATAGACCTGCAAGCCGAGGAAGATCAGGCCGAGCACGATGGTGGCCAGCAGCCCCAGCTTGAGCTGCCCTCGCCGCTCGCTGCGCAGGCCGTGGTGCGCCCAAGTCAGCGTCGCGCCGGAAGTCAGGAGGATCAGCGTGTTGATCGCCGGGATCCCCCAGGCGCCCATCGGCGTGAACGCTTCGGCACCGCTCGGCGTATAAGGTCCGGCGGTCGGCCAGGCGCTGCTGAAGCCCTGCCACAGTACTGCCTCGTTGTCGCCCGAGGCCAGCCATGGCACGGACAGCACACGAGCATAGAACAGCGCGCCGAAGAAGGCAGCGAAGAACATCACCTCCGAGAAGATGAACCAGCCCATCGACCAGCGGAAGGACAGCCCCACCCGCCTGCCGTAGCTGCCGGACTCGGATTCACGCACCACCTGGCCGAACCAGCCAAACAGCATGTAGATCAGGATTGCCACGCCGGCGAAGAAAACCCACGGCCCGGCCGGCACATGGTTGAGCCACAGTGCTGCCCCGGCACCGAACAGCAGCAACGCGACCGAGCCGAAGATCGGGTATGTTGACGGCTCGGGCACGAAATAGTGGTCGAATCCCCGAGCGGCAGTTGTCTGACTCATGGCTTTCTCCCTCTCTTCGGACTCTGGTCGGTGCCGCTAGGCGAGCACCAGCTGTACCACGACGACGATGGTGATGATGAAAATGGCCCCGGCCAGCACACCGGCCACGACCACTGCAAGCGGATTCAGCGACCCGGCGTCGTCCAGGTAGGCCTGCCGCTTGCGCACGCCGAAGAAGGACCACAGCACGGCACGCATCGTCGCCCAGAAGCCGGCCTGGCGTGGGGCACTACGCGCGAACTCGTCTTGCCCCGCCTCCATCGCTCAACCTCCTGCTGCCGGTACTGCAGCTGCACCGGCAGCCACTTTTCCAGAGGGCGCCACAGCCGCCACGTTGCGCCCCTGCAACTCGAAGAAGGTGTACGACAGCGTGATGACCGTGACATCCTCAGGCAGCGCAGGATCGATCACGAACACCACCGGCATGACGCGACGCTCCCCCGGCGCCAGGGTCTGCTGGGCAAAGCAGAAGCAGTCCAGCTTGTTGAAATGGCGTCCCGCAACCTGCGGGCCGTAGCTCGGCACCGCCTGGCCGGTGACCGGCACGTCGCGCGTGTTGGACACTTCGTATTCGACCTGGACGAGCTCGCCCGGATGCACTTCGATCGAGCGCTGCAGCGGCTGGAAGCGCCACGGCAGATCGTGCAGGTTGGCGTCGAACTGGACGAGGATGCTGCGGCTGGCATCGACTTGCGTATTCCCCACCGCTCGTGCGCCCTGTTCGGCTTCCGGGCGCAGGAAATTGTTGATGCCAGTGACCTCGCAGATCTTTTCGTAAAAGGGCACGAGCAAAAAACCGAAACCGAACATCACCGCCGCCGCCACAGCCAGGCGGAGCAACAGGCGGCGGTTGTCCTCAGCGAGATGGCGGCCCGCCTGCGCACTCATGGCCCGAGAACCTCGTACTCGATGATCACGATCAGGAAAAAGGTGAAGGCGACAGCCGCCAGCATCAGGCCAGTGCGGCGGTTGGCTGCCCTGCGCTCCTCGGTTCGTGTCATGTCCCACTCCCTCTGCAGATCGTGCCAGCGGCGGCGCCCTCACCGTATCGTCGGCGCTTCCTCGAACGTGTGATGCGGAGCAGGCGAAGGCACCGTCCATTCCAGCCCCTCCGATCCTTCCCAGGAACATGGCGCCGCACGCTCGCCGCTGCCTCGTGCGCACTTGACCACCACGGCTATGAAGATCAGTTGCGACAGGCCGAAGCCGAAGGCGCCCACCGAAGCCATGGCATTGAAATCGGCGAACTGCAATGCATAGTCGGGAATGCGGCGCGGCATGCCGGCGAGGCCGAGAAAGTGCATCGGAAAGAAGGTGATGTTGAAGAACACCATCGAGCACCAGAAGTGCAGCTTGCCGAGAATCTCGCTGGGCATGCGGCCGGTCCATTTCGGCAGCCAGTAGTAGGCGCCGGCGAACAGCGCGAACAGCGAGCCGGCCACCAGCACGTAGTGGAAGTGGGCGACGACGTAATAGGTGTCCTGCACCTGGATGTCGATCGGCGCGATGGCACAGATGAGGCCGGTGAAGCCGCCGATCGTGAACACGAAGATGAAGCCGGTGGCCCACAGCATCGGTGTCTCGAAGGTCATCGAGCCGCGCCACATCGTCGCCACCCAGTTGAACACCTTCACGCCGGTGGGCACCGCGATCAGCATCGTCGCGTACATGAAGAAGAGCTGGCCTGCCGCCGGCATGCCGGTGGCGAACATGTGGTGCGCCCAGACGACGAAGGACAGGATGGCGATGGAGGCCGTGGCATAGACCATCGAGGCATAACCGAACAGCGGCTTGCGCGCGAAGGCGGGGATGATGTGGCTGACGATGCCGAAGGCCGGGAGGATCATGATGTAAACCTCCGGATGGCCGAAGAACCAGAAGATGTGCTGGTACATGACCGGATCGCCGCCGCCCGCGGCGTTGAAGAAGCTGGTGCCGAAGTGGCGGTCGGTCAGGATCATCGTCACCGCGCCGGCCAGCACCGGCATCACCGCGATGAGCAGGTAGGCCGTGATCAACCAGGTCCAGCAGAACATCGGCATCTTCATCAGGGTCATGCCTGGCGCGCGCATGTTGAGCACGGTGACGACGATGTTGATCGCGCCCATGATCGAGCTGAGGCCCATGATGTGGATGGCGAAGATCGCCATGTCCACCCCCATGCCCATCTGCACAGACAGCGGCGCATATAGCGTCCATCCCGCAGCCGAGGCGCCGCCGGGGACGAAGAAGGAACCCAGCAGCAGGATCGCGGCCGGCGGCAGCAGCCAGAAGCTCCAGTTGTTCATCCGCGCGAAGGCCATGTCGCTGGCGCCGATCATCAGCGGGATCATCCAGTTCGCGAGGCCGACGAAGGCTGGCATGATGGCGCCGAAGATCATCACCAGTCCGTGCATGGTCGTGAGCTGGTTGAAGAACTCCGGCTGCACCACCTGCAGGCCGGGCTGGAACAGTTCGGCACGGATCGTCAGCGCCATCACGCCCCCGGACAGGAACATGATGAAGCTGAAGATCATGTACAACGTGCCGATGTCCTTGTGGTTGGTCGTCGTGAGCCAGCGCATCAGGCCGCTCGGGCCATGATGATGGGTCTGGATCTGATCATGTGTGACGGCGGCCATGCGAAGGTCCTCCTGTCAAACGACGGCGGGGCAAGCTGTGCGGCTACAGGGCCGGCGACTGCGGAGCCAGCGATACCTGCTCGGCGCCCGTCGCCGCCGTCTGCTGCTGTACCCACTCGGTGTACTTCTCGGCCGACAGCACGTGGACCTCGATCGGCATGAAACCATGATCGCGGCCGCACAGCTCGGCACAGTTGCCCCGGTAGATGCCTTCCTTGTCGGCACGGAACCAGGTGTCGCGGATGAAGCCGGGAATGGCATCCTGCTTGACGCCGAAGGCCGGCACCCACCATGAATGGATGACGTCGTTGGCCGTCAGCAGCACCCGTACCTTCTTGCCCACCGGCACCACCAGCGGCTTGTCGACTTCCAGCAAGTAGGCTTCGCCCTTGGGCACACCGCCTTCGATCTGCTCGCGCGGCGTGGACAGACTGGACAGGAAACGAATGCCCTCGCCTTCACCCTGCAGGTAGTCGTAGCCCCATTTCCACTGATAACCGGTGGCCTTGACGGTGATGTCGGGGTTGGAGGTGTCCTTCATCTCGATCACGGTCCGGGTCGCAGGCCAGGCCATGCCGAGCAGGATCAGGATGGGAATGACGGTCCACGCGATCTCGACCGCGGTGTTCTCGTGGAAATTGGCGGCGACCGCGCCCCTGGACTTGCGGTGATGGAGCACCGCCCAGAACATCACGCCGAACACGCCGATGAAGATGACCAGACAGATCAACAGCATCAGCGTATGCATGTCGTGGATCTGCTCGGCGACGCTGGTGACCGGAGCCTGGAGGTTATAGCGCGCAGGCGAGTCCTGCGCGAATACAGGACACGCAACGCCGACGGCTAGCAGAATGCCCGTGATGCGACTGGCACGTTCCATGACCACCCCCTACGCGATGTAGTTTTGGTCTGTGCGAACGATGGTGCCATAGCAAAAATCATATTCGCAACATGGGTTTTTGATAAAAATCAAGCTGCCGCATTGCAATATTTGCTAAGTGCCGCGATGTGCCTGCTCTTTGACCACGGCTTCGGGGTTTTCCCATGGGCGGCTTTCTGGCAGCGCAACAAACCCGCAGCCTGCCAAGCCACGGGCGACACGCGCGCCCCTTTGCCCGGATCGCAATCGGTATTACGCTTCCCGTCAGTCATGCCAGCCAGGAGAGTGCTCTGGAAGCCGCCACCCCGACCCCGTTTGCCCTGTTCAGCGCACTCATCGGCGGCATCGGCCTGTTCCTGATCGGCATGGGCATGATGACCGACGGCCTGAAGCTCGCCGCCGGCCGCGCGCTGGAAAGCCTGCTCGAACGCGGCACCTCCACCGCCCCGCGCGGGCTGGCCGCCGGTTACCTGATCACCTCGCTGGTGCAATCGTCCACCGCCGTCACCATCGCCAGCATCGGCTTCGTCAACACCGGCCTGCTGTCGCTGAAGAATGCCTTGTGGGTGATCTTCGGCTCGAATCTGGGCTCGACGATGAATGCCTGGCTGGTGGCCGTGCTCGGCTTCGGCTTCAAGATCGATACCTTTGCCCTGGCCTTCGTCGGCATCGGCTCCGTGCTGATGCTGGCCGGCCGCACACTTCGCTCCCGTTCACTGGGGCAGGCACTGGCAGGCTTCGGCGTGCTGTTCCTAGGCATCGGCGTGCTCAAGGACAGCTTCTCGGTCGTCGGCGACATTGTCGACCTGCGGGACTTCATCTCCCCAGGCCTCACCGGCTGGTTGATCCTGATCGGTGTCGGCACGCTGCTCACCGTCATCATGCAGACTTCAGGCGCGGTGATCGCCATCGTCATCACCGCCGCCCAAGGGGGCCTGCTGTCGGTGGAAGCAGCCTGCGCGATCGTGATCGGCACCAACATCGGCACCACTTCCACCGCCGTCCTTGCCGCCATCGGCGCGACCTCGAACGCCCGCCGGCTGGCGGCGGCCCATGTGCTGTTCAACGTCGTCACCGCCACCGCAGCCTTGCTGCTGCTACCGCTGCTGGTCCGCTTGATCGACTGGCTGCCCGGCCTGCTCGGGCAGCCGGCGACGCCGTCGCTGATGATCGCGCTGTTCCACACCATCTCGAATGTCATCGGCGTGCTGCTGATGGTGCCGCTGGCACCCGGAATGCTGCGCCAGCTGAACCGAATGTTCCGCACCCGCGAGGAAGAAGCAGCCCGTCCGCAACACCTCGACACCAACTCGCTGGCGATCCCCGACCTGGCAATGCACGCCCTGCGCCTGGAACTGAGCCGCACGCAGGGTTTTGCCGTGGCCGCACTGGCCGCCAGCGCAATGCAGCCGCCGGATGAAGCCACGATGACACGGGAGACGAAGGCGCTGCAGGCACTGGCACCGGCGATCGGCAACTACGCCCATGAGCTGAGCACCGTGTCACTGCCGCCCACCCTCGCCGCCCGGCTCGCCCACAGCCTGCGTACGCTGCGCTACCAGGAAACCGCGGCCGTACAAATGCAGGAAGCAGCCGGTCTGGCGAGGAACCTCCCGGCCCCGGACTCACAGGATTTCTGCAGCGAGCTCGAAGCTTTCCGCGAAGCCGTCGCACATCTGGCGATCGCATCGGATCCCCGCCAGGAAGCATTCAACGCCAGCGCGGTTTCTGTACTGCTCGACGAGGTCGAAATACGCTACCAGACCTTGAAGGAGGCATTGTTCCTCGCTGGCGCCCACGCCCGCCTCGGCATCCCGGCGATGCAGGACTGGCTGCGGCTGGCGAGCGTCACCCGCCGCGCCGCCAAGCAGGTGGCGAAAGCCGCGCGCATGATCGCCGCCCTCGAGGAAGGCACCTCGGCCACCGAGGCGGCGCGGGAAGAGGAAAGCGCCGAAAACGGCGACTGAGACGCCCCGCGCCGGACTGCAGAGACTAAGCCGGTACAATACGCGCCATGGACACCGCGTTCGCCCCTTCCACCACGCCTTCTTCCGGCCAGCCGGGCGGCGCCCTGCACATCCTCGAACACGTCTTCGGCTACGCCGCCTTCCGCGGCGAGCAGCAGGCCATCGTCGAGCACGTGGCGGCCGGCGGCGACGCGCTGGTGCTGATGCCTACCGGCGGCGGCAAGTCGCTGTGCTTCCAGATTCCTGCCTTGCTGCGCGAGGGCACGGCGATCGTGGTGTCGCCGCTGATCGCGCTGATGCAGGACCAGGTCAGCGCCCTGGTCGAAGCCGGTGTCGGCGCCGCCTTCCTGAACTCCAGCCAGGACATGGAGGCCGCCCGTGCGGTCGAACGCGCGCTGTACGCCGGCGAACTCGAACTGCTCTACGTCGCGCCCGAGCGCCTGATGACGCCGCGCTTCCTCGACCTGCTCGACCATCTGCGCGACACCGGCCGGCTGGCGCTGTTCGCCATCGACGAAGCGCACTGCGTCTCGCAATGGGGGCACGACTTCCGCCCCGAGTACCTGCAGCTGTCGATCCTGCCGGAGCGCTACCCCTCCATCCCGCGCATCGCGCTGACCGCCACCGCCGACCGCCAGACCCGCGAGGAGATTGCCCAGCGGCTGAACCTGCAGCACGCGCGCCGCTTCGTCTCCAGCTTCGACCGGCCCAACATCCGCTATACCATCGTCGACAAGGACGATCCGCGCCGCCAGTTGCTGCACTTCATCCGCGAGGAATGCGCGGCCGAGGCCGGCATCGTGTACTGCCTGTCGCGGCGCAAAGTGGAAGAGACCGCCGTCTGGCTGCAGGAGCAGGGGCTGAAAGCCCTGCCCTACCATGCCGGCATGACGCAGGACGTGCGCGCCGAGCACCAGACCCGCTTCCTGCGCGAGGACGGCCTGATCATGGTGGCGACGATCGCCTTCGGCATGGGCATCGACAAGCCGGACGTGCGCTTCGTCGCCCACCTCGATCTGCCGCGCTCGATCGAAGGCTATTACCAGGAAACCGGCCGCGCCGGCCGCGACGGCCTGCCGGCGCAGGCCTGGATGGCCTGGGGCGCCCAGGACGTGGTGCAGCAGCGCCGCATGATCGACGAATCCGAAGCCAGCGAGGAATTCAAGCGCCTGGCGCGCAACCGGCTCGACGTGCTGGTCGGCCTGGTCGAGGCCACCACCTGCCGCCGCCAGCACCTGCTGACCTACTTCGGCGAGGATTCCGGCCCCTGCGGCAACTGCGACAACTGCCTGAATCCGCCGCAGACCTGGGATGCGACCGAAGCCGCGCGCAAGGCGCTGAGCTGCGTCTACCGCACCGGCCAGCGCTACGGCGCCGGCCACCTGATCGACGTACTGCGCGGCGAACTGACCGACAAGGTCGTCGAACGCAGCCACCAGGACCTCACCACTTTCGGCATCGGCAGCGACCTGGACGAAAAGCGCTGGCGCACGATCTTCCGCCAGTTGGTCGCGCGCGAATTCGTCGCCGTGGACCACGAACGCTACAACGCGCTGCGCCTGACCGATGCCGCGCGCCCGCTGCTGCGCGGCGAAGCCGAGTTCCACCTGCGCCTGGAACGCGAAAAGAGCCGCAGCCGCGGCAAGCGCCGCGGCGCCGCCCCGCTCGACATTCCGGGCGGCATCCCGACCACGCTGTTCGACCGCCTGCGCGCCTGGCGGGCGGCGACTGCCAAGGAACGCAACGTGCCGGCCTACGTCGTCTTCCAGGACGCCACGCTGCGCGAGATCGCCATCACCCGGCCGCAATCGCTGGCCGAACTGGCCGGCATCAGCGGCGTCGGCGACCGCAAGCTGGAAGCCTACGGCGAGGCCATCCTCGGCATCGTCGCCGAGACGAGCTGAGACGGCTCGCTGCAACTGAAAACGGGGTGAAACCCATCGTGGATCCCACCCCGTTTCCCGAACTGCAAGAACTGCCGGCAGCAGGCTGCTTACAGCACCTTCAGCAATTCGACCTCGAACACCAGCGTGGCGTTGGGCGGGATCACGCCGCCGGCGCCGCGGGCGCCATAGCCCAGTTCCGGCGGAATCGTCAGCTTGCGCTTGCCGCCTTCCTGCATGCCCTGCACGCCTTCGTCCCAGCCGCGGATGACGTGGCCTGCGCCGAGCGGGAAGTTGAACGGATCGTTGCGATCCTTCGACGAATCGAACTTGCGGCCGTCGGTCAGCCAGCCGGTGTAATGCACCGACACCATCTTGCCCTTGACGGCGGTTTCGCCGCTGCCGGTTTCGATGTCGTCGATGACGAGGCCGCTGGCGGTGGTGGTCTGGGTCATGCGCTTCTCCTGCTCCGGGGGATAAAGGCTGGGATTCTACCTGCCGCTGCGGCCTTCCTGCCGCCGCCCGTCATCGGTCGCGGCGGCGGCCGGCGAACCGGGCGCGGAACTTGGCCAGCTTGGGCGCCACCACCATCTGGCAGTACGGCTGCTCGCCGTTGCGGGCGAAGTAGTCGTGGTGCTCGACTTCGGCCGGCCAGAATGCAGGCGCGGCTTCCACCGTGGTGACGATCGGCCCGGCGAAGACCTGCTCCGCTTCCAGTTCGGCGATCATCGCCAGCGCGGCTTGGCGCTGCGCTTCGCTGGTGGCGAAGATCGCCGAACGGTACTGCGGGCCACGGTCATTGCCCTGGCGGTCCGGCGTGGTCGGGTCATGGATGGCGAAAAAGATCTCGAGCAGTTCGCGGTAGCTGATCACTGCGGGGTCGAAGTCGATCTTCACCACCTCGGCATGCCCGGTGGTACCGGTGCAGACCTGACGGTAGCTCGGCGAGTCAACATGGCCGCCGCAGTAGCCGGACATCACCGCATGGACGCCTTCGACTTCGAGGAAGACCGCCTCCAGGCACCAGAAGCAGCCGCCACCGAAAATGGCGGCTTCGAGTTCCGGGCTCGTTTTCGTTTCAGTCGTCATGATCATGCTCCCTTGCTTGGCAGATCCGCCGGCACGCTCAGCGGAAGGAAAAACCGTAGTGGAGGTCCAGCGAAGTATCGGTGCCGCCGCGCGCCACCATCGACAGCCGCCGCGACAGCTGGTAGCTGAGCTTGACCAGGGTTTCGGCGCCGCCCAGGCTCTGCTCGAAGGACAGGAACAGATCGGGACTCAGGCGCTTGCCCACGCTCAGCACCTGGCCGGCCACCGACGGGTCGCTGGCGACGGTCGAGCCGCTGCCGAGCACGCGGCTGCTGGCTGCGCGCGAAGTGCTGTTGAGTTCGCCCTGGCCGATCGAGAAGCTGTCGAAGCCCAGGCTGCGCGACAGCTCCTCGGTCATGCCGCCGCCCGGGCCGCCGAGCAGGGCCTGCGCAGCCGGCAGCAGCAGGCCGAGGTCGGCACCGGAGCCGGAATCGGGCGCGCGCCCGAGCACGATCCACGACAGTTTGTCGGGGTCGGGCACGTTCGGCTCGGACACCAGCCGGATCTGCGGCCGCTTGGCACTGCCGGTGACCGCCACGCCCGCCTCGACCGCCAGGCCCTTGCGCAGCGCGACGATGTCCAGCCCCGGCGCGTCGAGCGGCCCCTGGAAGTTGACCACGCCGCGGTCGATGACGAGGCTCTGGCCGTAGCCGCGGTAGGAGCCGCCGACGGTGGCGATGCTGCCGATCGCCGACATCGGCAAGCCGGGGCGCATGCGCAGCTTCAGTTCGCCCGCCAGCCGGGTCTCCAGCCCCATCGCCGACAGGTAGAGCGCATTGCCCAGGCTGACGCCGATATCGGCGGTGAGCGCGAAACCGCCCTTGGCCGGCTCTTCGTCGCGGCCGAGCACGACGACGTCGTCCGACAGGCTGGGCGGCGGCGTTTCGGCAAACTCGATGTAGCCGGCATCGCTACGGAAATCCGCATTCAGCACCAGCGAGGTCCAGGTGCTGCGCGCCGTGCCTTCGCCCGACAGCAGCATCCAGCGGTCGTCGCGCTGCAGCAGCGGCAGGCGGTCGGCGCGGAAGCTGAAATCGCCGTCGCCGCTGTCGAGCTTCACTTCGCCGCTGGCGGTGAACGTGCCCGGTGTCGCGGTCAGGCGATCGAAGGGAATGCGGTTCTCGCGCGGGCGCACGCGATTCGGCGACACGAAGGACAGCCGGTCGAGACGCACGCGATCGTTGTCGAAGCTGGCATCGAACTCGCCACCGGACAGGTGCAGCCCCTGATCGACCAGCGCGATCTCCAGCGTGCGGCCGCTGACGCGGCCGGAAGCGCGTGGCGCGGCCAGCGTGCCGCCCAGCTCGACCTTGCCCTTCAGGCTGCCGCCGGCTTCGATGCTCTCGGGCACCAGGCGGCCCAGCCAGCCGATCGACGGTACGTCGAGCTCGGCCGAGCCCGCCAGCGCAGCATCCGGCGGCACCGACCACAAGCCGTCCGCGCCGCGCTGCGCCTGCAGTCCGGCATTGGCCTGCAGGCTGCCGATCTCGCTGCCACGCGCCTGGGCCGTCAGGCTCAGGCGGTTGCCGCTGGCCTTCAGCACCGCCTCCAGCGTCTCCAGGCCGAGCCGGGTGCGGGTTTCGCCTTCGATGGTGATGTCACCCGATTCACGGAACAGACGCGCCTGGCCGTCCAGTGTCGTGCCGACGCTCAGGTTCCAGTCGGCGCCGAGCACCAGCGGGCCGGGCCCCCGCCTCGGCTGGCCATCGGCGCGGGTCAAGGGGCCGAAGGCGAGGCCGGTCAAGGTCCCGCGCGCCACGCTCCGCTGCGGCGACCAGGCGGTTTCCTGCAGGTGCAGGCGGCCCTTTTCGCCCAGATCGAGCCGTGCCTCGCCGATGCTGGCGGCTTCCGGCGACAGATCGAGCCGGGCCGGCGCCAATAGCCGGGCGGCAAAGCGGCCGGCGCTCTCCAGGGCACTCAGTTCGCCCAGCCAGCGCGGGCCGGGCCGCTGCGCAGTCGGCGCCTGCAAGCCGCCCTTCAGGCTCAGCTTCAGCGTGTCGCCGGCACCGTCCAGTTCCGGCGTGGCGAGATCGAGCTCGATGTCGTGGCGCGCCCGGGTGCCCGAGGCGGACAGGCGGGCATTGGCCAGCCAGTCGGGCTGTACCCTGCCCTCGGCGTCCCTTGCGGTCGGCCCCAGCCCGGACATCCCCATCGACAGCTGGAACGGGCCATCGGCGCCGGCATCGAGCCGGCCGACGCCGTTGACGCCGAGCAGGCGCACGCCGCCCGGCAGCCGCAGCGCCTCGCCGAAGAACTGCAGTTCGCCCGACGGCAGCTCCAGCGTGCCGCTCAGTCGTCCGCTGGCACTGGCCTTGCCGGCCAGGCCGTGGCCGAGCGCGTCGAGCTTCAAGGCGTCGAGGGCGAACTTGAGCACATCGCCGGGGGCGCCCCAGGCGCCTTCAGCCACCAGCGAGTTGCCGGCGATGTTCAGATCGAGCGCCACTTCGGGCAGACGCTCGCCCTCCAGCCTCAAGCGGCCCTTGCCGCCGAGCGCGAGATCTTCGAGGCGGCTGTCGGGAATCTGGAAGACGACTTGTACCGCCTGCGGCAGGCCGGCTTCCGGCAGTTCGCCGGAGGCGTCGAGATCGAGATTGAGGCGTGCCTTCGGCGCTTCCGGGAGCAGCGCGCGCGGGTCGAACGTCGCGCAGGCGGGCGTTGACCAAAAAACGCCGTGGGGGCGCAGCGGCCACGGTTTCACCTGCGGCCGGAGCGTCGCCGCCAGCCGCCGGAGCGCCGGCCGCCGGATCGCCGGCCGCAGCTTCTCCTGCCGCCTGCGCGAGCAGTTCGGCTCGCGCATCGATTCTGGCTGCGCCGAGCGTCAGCGCCAGCTCCGCCTGCTGGCGCTGCGCATCCGCCTCGGCGTCGATGCGGCCCGCCAGGCGCTGCCTGGGCAGGCGGGTATCGAGGGCACGGGTATCGATGCCGGCAAGCTCGAGCACGGCAACGAGCTGCCCGATGTCCACCACCTTGGATTGCCCTGCTCGATCCGTCTCCGCGCCCGCATCACCGGCGGCCGGCGGCTGCCAGGCAAGCCGGCCGCCGATGCGGCCATCGCCCGGCAGGCGGATGTCGAGCTCGTCGACACCGATCGCGCTGGGTTTCAGGTCCAGCCGGCCGGAAACGGAAGTGACGGGAATGCCGCCCGCATCCACGGCTGCCGGCTGGCGATTCAGCAGGCGGAACGGTCCAACCAGGTTCGGCCCGGCGAGGTTCGGTCCGGCCGATTGCGGCTCGGCCGGCAGACTGCCGCCCTCGGCGACAGCCGCGAGTTCGGCTTCGAGCCGAAGCGCGGCGTGCGGCAAGCCTTCGACAAAAGCCGAAGGATCGATTTCGCCCGCCTCCAGCTTCAGCGCGCGCAGCGGCATCGGTTCGAAAGGCGCGGCGTCCGCCACCACATGGGCGTTCAGGCCTTCGGCAGCGGCCGTGAGCTCGGCATGCGGTGCGAGCAGCGTGCCGGAAGCGGCAAGCCTGGCCTCGAGCGGGCGCTCTTCGATGAGGCCATCGAAACGGATGTCACCCGTCAGCGCGAAAGGCTTGAGGCCGTCGAGCGCGGCTTCGAGCATGACCCGGCCCTGCGGCAATTCGAGCGCCAGTTCACGCACCTGGTGGTGCCTGCCGTCGCTGCCGAGCGCAGCGCTCAGGCCGGCGACCCAGAAGCCTGCCGCAGGCGGCGCATCACCCGGCTCCGGCGCCCATTCGTGCAGCTCGAAACGCCCCAGCTCCAGCCGGCTCAGTTCGATTTCGAGCGGAATCTGCAAGTCCTCGGGCGCTGCCAGCGGCTCGCGCTCGGTCTCGTCCTTCTCCTCACCGCGCTGAGCGAAATCGATGCGTTCGACGGCAAGGCGATCGACGGCCAGCTTGCGCCCGAGCAGGGCCGCGGGCTGCCAGGCCAGCTCCAGCGTCTGCAGGTCCAGGCGCAGGTCCTCGGTGTGGTAATGCAGCGCGTCGATCTTCAGCGGCCCCAGCAGCCGACCCTGCGCACCTTCGATCCGCAGCGCGCCGTCCGTCGCCCGCTGGCCGAGGGCGATCGCGGCGTCCAGCCCCGAGCGCGTGCCGAGCAGCCAGGCGACCGCGCCCAGCACCAGCGCAACGGCGACGAGCACGGCGATCAGACCGCCTTTCAGCCAGGCGCGCAGACCGCGCCGGCGCCTGGGCGCCGGGGAAAGATTCGCTTGCTCGCTCGTCGAAGGCTGTTCCGGTTTGTCCATGCGTTTTCAGGCTGATGGGTTCACGGGGCCGGAGGCATCACGGCCCCGGCTGGCGATGAATCGCCGGCAGCGGCGGCACGGCTCAGCCGAACAGGGCGCGCAGCCCCTCGCCCGGCTCGTCAACACGCATGAAGGCTTCGCCGACCAGGAAGGTCTCCACTGCCTTGCCGCGCATCAGCGAGACATCCTCGGGCTTCAGGATGCCGGATTCGGTGACGACGATACGGTCGGCACCCGCGCTGGCGATGCGCGGCAGCAGGTCCAGCGTGGCCTGCAGCGAAACCTCGAAGGTACGCAGGTTGCGGTTGTTGACGCCGATCAGCGGGGTCCGCAACTGCAGGGCGCTTTCAAGCTCCTCCGCATCATGTACCTCGACCAGCACCGCCATGCCGAGTTCATGCGCGATCGTTTCCATGTCGCGCATCTGCGCCAGATCGAGGCAGGCAGCGATCAGCAGGATGGCGTCGGCGCCCATCGCGCGGGCTTCGTACACCTGCCAGGCATCGACGAGGAAATCCTTGCGCAGCGCCGGCAGCGCGCAGGCGGCGCGGGCGGCCTGCAGGTACTCGGGCGCGCCCTGGAAGAATTCGCGGTCGGTCAGCACCGACAGGCAGGCAGCGCCGGCCTGCTCGTACGAGCGGGCGATGTCGGCGGGACGGAAATCGGCGCGGATCACGCCCTTGGACGGGCTGGCCTTCTTGATCTCGGCGATCACCGCCGGCCGGCCGGCGGCATGGCGGGCGCGGATGGCACCGACGAAATCGCGCGCGGCGGGCTGGGCTGCGGCTTCGGCGCGGATGGTTTCGAGCGGCTTGAGCGCGCGGGCAGCGGCGACTTCTTTGACCTTGACGGCGCAGATCTTGTTGAGGATATCGCTCATCAGGCGCTCCGGCATTGCTGGGTGAAACGCACGAAGTCGTCCAGCCTGGCGCGCGCCGCGCCGCTGGCGATGGTTTCGCGCGCGAGGACGATGCCGGCACCGATCGAATCGGCGATGTTGGCGGTGTACAGCGCCACGCCGGCATTGAAGACAACGATGTCGCGGGCCGGGCCGGGCCGGTTGTCGAGCACGCCGAGCAGCACCTGGCGCGACTCGTCGGCGTCGGCGACGCGCAGGTTGCGGCTACTGGCCATCGGGATGTCGAAGTCCTCGGGGTGGATCTCGTATTCGCTGACCTTGCCGTCCTTGAGCTCGCCGACCAGGGTCGCGCCGCCGAGGCTGACTTCGTCCATGCCGTCCATGCCATGCACGACCAGCACGTGCCTGGCGCCGAGGCGCTCCATGACGCGCGCCTGGATGCCGACCAGGTCGGGGTGGAACACGCCCATCAGGGTGTTGGGCGCGCTCGCAGGGTTGGTCAACGGGCCGAGGATGTTGAACAGCGTGCGCACGCCCATCTCGCGCCGCACCGGGGCGACGTTCTTCATCGCGCTGTGGTGGGCCGGCGCATACATGAAGCCGATGCCGGTGGCCTCGATGCAGTCGGCGACCTGGGCCGGGGTGAGGTCCAGATTGACGCCGAGCGCTTCGATGACGTCGGCAGCGCCCGACTTCGACGACACGCCGCGCCCGCCGTGCTTGGCGACGCGTGCACCCGCCGCCGCGGCGACGAAGATGGTGGTGGTGGAGATGTTGAAGGTGTTGGCACCGTCACCGCCGGTGCCGACGACGTCGAGGAAGTGCTCGTGCGGCGGCTTGACCTCGACCTTGGTCGACATCTCGCGCATGACGATGGCGGCGGCAGCGATCTCGCCGATGGTCTCCTTCTTGACCCGCAGGCCGGTGAGGATCGCCGCGGTCATGACCGGCGACACCTCGCCGGCCATGATCTGGCGCATCAGCGACAGCATTTCGTCGAAGAAGATTTCGCGGTGTTCGATCGTGCGTTGCAGGGCTTGCTGGGGCGTGATCATGTCGGGCATCGTCTCGTTCGTCATCAGGCGGCAGCGGCCACGGGCGCGCTGCGGTCGAGGAAATTGCGCAGCAACTCGTGCCCGCACTCGGTCAGGATCGATTCGGGGTGGAACTGCACGCCCTCTACGTCCAGCGTCCGGTGGCGCACGCCCATGATTTCACCGTCTTCGGTCCAGGCGGTCACTTCCAGACAATCGGGCAGGCTGTCGCGTTCAATCGCGAGCGAGTGATAGCGAGTACACACCAGCGGATCAGGCAGGCCGCGGAACACGCCGGCACCCTGGTGGCGCACCGGCGAAGTCTTGCCGTGCATGAGCTGCCGGGCATGCACGACGCGGCCGCCGAAGGCCGCGCCGATGCTCTGGTGGCCGAGGCAGACGCCGAGGATGGGCAGCTTGCCGGCAAAGGCCTTGATCGCCGGCACCGAGATGCCGGCCTCGGCCGGCGAGCACGGCCCGGGCGAGATCACGAGCTGGTCGGGCTTCATCGCCACGATCTGGTCGAGAGTGATCTCGTCGTTGCGGTAGACCTCGACCCGGACACCGAGCTCGCCGAAGTACTGCACCAGGTTGTAGGTGAAGCTGTCGTAGTTGTCGATCATCAGGAGTCTCATGACTATAAGTCCTTGATTTTATTTAGATTTTTCATTACACACACCCGCAATTACACACTTCATTACACACATCGGCAATTGATTGCCGTGGAAGAAGCGCAAGCAGGCACCGGAATCCAGTGGCAACGGGTCGTCTTGAGAGAGGGCGCAGAGTGCGCCAACGTGGTGTGCTAAGGATGCGCCTGCGCCCGCATGGCTGGGCCACCGTGTGCAGAGACAACACGGGCAGCTTTACACCGCCCGGCGAAGCGGCGCGCGGTGCATCTATTCGACGATGGGGCTGGGGGGCTACGAGCATCGGGCAATCTCCTCAAATCTTGGAGCCGCCGTGCCGGGGAAGCCTTCTTGAAACCTTGCCTGCCGGTACGGCGGCAAGGTGCGGTCAAGACCGCGACGACATGCCGCTTCCTATTGGAAGCGCCACCACAAAGCGATGTTGGTCGAAGCGGTACGGGTCATGGACAGACCAAATTATGAATTAAAAAGCAGAATCCTGCCCGGGTGCGCCGGAACGGAATTCCAATATTACCTTCGGCATTTTACCACGGGCATGCTAGGCAAAGTCCACTTCTGAGATAACGACCAGGTCACCTTGGCTCTTGCCAAGCCAAAGAGCGGAAGGAACGCTCTACGAGTCGCTCGCGTCTGCCCCCTCCCGGGGCCAAGGCGTCGAAAGACGCCCTCTGTCTGCGCAATCGAACTGAACTGCATCTTGAGATGCGACGATTCCGCTCTCACACACATGCGGGCATGTGAAATGACGCGCTGAAACGAGCCGCGTCGCTTCGGCATAGATGCTATGTCGGTATATCAGGATTCCGAGCCAGCATGACAAGCTCGGAATTTTCCGTGTCCATTTGGAGTTTGGACGCCGGCTGCAGGCTCAATGCGTCCCGTAACACCGCTGGGATATCAGACGATATCGAATCAGTCTTGATCGGCTTGCCGCCACCTATGACGCTGGCACCGTGAGCGCCAATATCGAGCTTGCATCTCGTCATTGCTCGATGGGCCGGCATCCTCAATTCTTGCACATCGAGCAAGACAAGGCCACCTGAGGTGGAGCTAGTGATTGCACCGCCCATGTTCGTGGGCAAAGGCATCCACCGCAGGCCATAACGACACAGCAGCCTTTGGCAGGGCAAGGAAGGAGCCGGTGATGTAGCGCATCCGAAAGGAGACGAAGGCATGCACAAGGACCTCTCAAGATCGAAGGTGTTCTATCGTCCAATCGAAGCGGCCATACGGTGGGCCGGATTGCTGAGGCACCTGCCGATGATCCTGGCCGCGATCGCGTCACCGCGTTGCCTGCCTCCGTCGCTGAACTGTCCTCGATGGAACGAATGCCGACTGTACTCGGACCGCATCTATGACGGCATCCTCAACGGAGAACTACCCTATGGCAAGAGCGGGATCACACTCAATGATCCAGAGCTGCTCAGTTCGCCGGATTTGACCGTTCGCCATGTCGATCTGAAGCGGTGGATGCGCAGTCACTATCCCGAGCATCGACCGGGCTTCCTGTTCAGCCGCGGCGAACGCATGGCGCATCCTTTCATCACCATGGAAACAGGACAGGCGATCTTGCTGGAGCGACTGGCTCTACAGGCTGCGCTGGAGCACACCCGGCATCAGATGCAGGAGTTGCAAGGGCAGCATCAAGCTCTGTTGAAGCAGTCCGCCGTACTGCTGGCTTCCAAGCCATGCGCCATCAGTGAGCGGGCGGAGACCACGTACCTGAACATCATCGGCGGGATGTTGACGCTGATGCTCGGTCAGTCCCCCTCGGGCGTGCCCTATTCCAGCTTCAAAACGCAAGAAGCCCTTGTTTCGGCATTGGTCGCCCACTACGGCGGCACCATGGGCATCACGGAGCGCACCCTGAACGGCAAGTTCGCCAACGCTAGGAAGTGCGTCCGTAGCGCAATCACGTGAGGGATTCCAGCTTGTATGTGCAATCGCGGAGATTGCATTTGCAATGTCTTTCCGCACCCATGTCTATTGAATAGAGGTCACGCCAACAAACGCCACTGAGCGTTCAGGAGTGACCGCCATGTCGCAAACACCTGTACTGCCACCCAACGAGCGCCGCATCCTGCGCCTGGAAGAAGTCGAAGCGAAGTCCGGCTTCAAGCGTGCCCACATCTACAACCTGATGAAGAAGCGCCAGTTCCCGCAGGCGCTGCGCCTGGGTGTGCGCGCCGTCGGCTGGGATTCCATCGAAATCGACCAGTGGATCGCCGAGCGCGTCAACAGCCGGGCCTGACCCGTTCTCCCACGGACCTTCCATCCTCACACGGAGAACGCCATGCAGGTTGTATCCATCATTTCAACGAAAGGTGGCGTCGGCAAGACCACCACGGCCGCGAACCTGGGCGGGCTCGCCGCCGACGCGGGGCTACGCGTGCTGCTGCTCGATCTCGACGTGCAGCCCACCTTGTCGTCCTACTACGAACTGGAACATCGTGCGCCCGGCGGCATCTACGAGCTGCTGGCCTTCAACGAACGCGACCTCGGCCAGCTCGTGTCCCGCACGATCATCACGGGCCTGAACCTGGTGCTGTCCAACGACCACCGGGGCGAGTTGAACACCTTGCTGCTGCACGCGCCGGATGGGCGACTGCGGCTGCGGCACCTGCTGCCGGTCCTGGCTCCCCTCTATGACCTGGTGCTGATCGACACCCAGGGCGCGCGATCAGTGCTGTTGGAGATGGCGGTGCTCGCCTCCGACGTTGCGCTATCGCCCGTGACCCCGGAAATCCTCGCGGCACGAGAACTGCGGCGCGGCACCATGCAGTTGCTGGAGGACATCGCGCCGTACCGGCACCTCGGCATCGAACCACCGCCGCTGCACCTCCTCATCAACCGCGTCCACCCGGTGTCGGCGAACGCCCGGCTGATCCAGCAAGCCTTGCGCGACCTGTTCCAGGACCACGCCGGCATCCGCGTGCTGACCACCGACGTGCCGGCCATCGAAGCCTATCCGCGCGCCGCGACGCGCGGCCTGCCCGTGCATCGCGTCGAGTCCCGCCAGCCTCCGGGCAGAGTCGCTCCCGCCGCGCTCGACACCATGCGCGGCCTCGCTGGCGAACTGTTCCCGCAATGGCAGCACCGATTTGCCGCGGTGTCCGGCCGCCCGCCATTCCCTCTTGAGACCGGGAGGCCCCATGGCGAACGCACATGAACTGGCCCGAGGCCACAAGCGGCTGCGCGCCCTGATCGAGTTCGCCGTCGGTGAGGGCTGGCACGTCAAGCGCACGCCAGGCGGCCACCTCAAATTCACCAAGGCAGGCTGCGCCGCGATCTACACCAGTTCGACGGCCAGCGACCACCGGGCGGCGCTCAACGCCCGCGCGCAGATCCGCCGCGCCGAGCGCGAGGCCCGATCCCAAGCGCAGGGAGGCCGCCATGGCTGAAATGACCTCTCAGCAGATGGCCGGCAAGCTGCTCGCGGCCGGGTTCGAGCGCAGCGGCCCGTCCACCTCGTCCTTGAGCGACCCGATCGCCGACACGCCCATGGTCGTGACCCTGGACCAGTTGCGCCCCTACGACCACGATCCCAGGAAGAAACGCAACCCGGCCTACGAGGACATCAAGGCGTCCATCCGTGAGCGCGGCCTGGACGCGGCGCCGGCGATCACCCGGCGCCCGGGCGAGGACCACTACATCATCCGCAACGGCGGCAACACGCGCCTGGCGATCCTGCGCGAACTGTGGTCGGAGACCAAGGACGAGCGGTTCTTCCGCATATCGTGCCTGTTCCGGCCGTGGCCCAGCCGCGGCGAAGTCGTCATGCTGACCGGCCACCTGGCCGAGAACGAATTGCGCGGGGGGCTCACGTTCATCGAGCGCGCCCTCGGCGTCGAGAAGGCGCGCGAGTTCTACGAGCAGGAAAGCGGCGCCGCGCTGAGCCAGTCCGAGCTGGCCCGCCGCCTCGCCGCCGATGGCTTTCCGGTCCAGCAGTCGCACATCAGCCGGATGAACGACGCGGTGCGTTACCTCCTGCCGGCGATCCCCGCCGTGCTCTATGGCGGCCTCGGCCGCCACCAGGTCGAACGCCTGTCGGTCATGCGCAAGGCCTGCATGCTCGCGTGGGAGCGCTACGCCAAGGGCCGCACGCTGGTACAGGACTTCGACGACTTCTTTCAGGAGGTGCTGTCGCAGTTCGACACGCAGGCCGACGAGTTCGTCCCCCAGCGCGTGCAGGACGAGCTGATCGGCCAGATGTCCGAACTGCTCGGCATCGACTACGACGTGCTGGCGCTCGACCTCACCGAATCCGAAAGCCGCCATCGCGCCCTGGTCAGCGATCCGACCCCGCCATCGGCACCGCCCGCGCTGCCTGCGCCGGGCACCATGGCACGCCCGCCCGCCGCACCAGCACCATCGACCCCGACGCCGGCGGCCACGCCTGGGTCGCGCGACCGCGAAGGCGGCTCGGGAACGGACGACTTACCCGCACGAGGCCCCGCGGCTGCTCCTGGTGATCTGCTGCAGGGGCACATCGTTTCGCCTGCACCGACGACGGAGCGGCTGCAATCCATTCAGCGGATGGTCGCCGACGAGCTGGGGGATGCGCTGCCCGATTTCTCGGCCAATGTCTTGCAGTCCATTCCCGTCCAGGCGGGCGGCCTCTACCCGATTTCCGACGTCTGGCACATCGACGCGGGCCTGGACACGCCCGATCGCCTGCGCATCCACATCGCGCAGTTCGCACGCGAGATCGCGGGCGAGGCAGGACTCGATAAGTGCATCGAGGAACGCGCGGACGGTGTTGGCTTCGCATGCCATCCCAGCGCGCAGCCCCCATCACCGCAGGGCCGCGCCGTGCTGGCATTGCTGGCGAGCCTGGCAGGCCAGAGCTTCACCGATGCCGATCTGGACGGCGGGCAGCTTGCCGCCGAGCTGCCGGCGCTGCTGCACGGCCAAGGCGATGCGACACGCCGCTTGAGCGACACCGCGCTGGTCAAGCTGTTCCGATTGCTGCGCCTGGCCCGCCGCCTGCTGGACCTGGAATCCGGTGCCGCAGGCCCTGGGGCATGAAGGAAGGAGACCAGCATGTCCGCCCCGCACCCGCTCAATCAAGCTGTCATCGCCCAGGCGCTCTACGACCTGCGCAACGGCCAACTGCGCCGCTGCAAGGCGATGGGCTTCAGCGAGGCCGAGCTGGATGCGCTCAAGCATCCCGCCATGGTGAGCGTGCTGGCCAACGCCAATGTCTCGTGGTGTTCCGTGTCCGTGAACCGCGAGGTGCTTCGGCGTCTGCTCTCGCAGGCGCAGGACGTGGAGAAGGAAATAGCGACCGTCGATCGCATGTTGCGCCTGGGGGCCAGCACGGAGATGGTCAGTCGCTTCTACGGCTTGACCCATCAGGAAGTCGCCCTGCGCCGTGAGGTGCTGGGCCTGCCCAAGCGCAAGGGGCGTCACCCTGTCCTGGACGAGAAGCAGGACGTCGAACTGTGGCGGCGCTGGAAAGCCATCACCAGCAGCAGGAATGTGGACCTGGAGGACGAGACCTCGATTCTCGACGCGGCCATGGACCTCGCCGAAGGCATGGATTTACCGCTGTCGGTGGTCTGGGCCGCGATCAAGTCGTGGGTCGATCAGGGATTGGGTTGAGCCATGGCCGTGGACGACACCGCACCACGCCATGGCCCCGTCGCACTCGCTGACCTGTTCGACGCGGCGCTGAAAGACCTTGCGCCCAGGCCCAGCCCACCCACGCCCACCCCCGCGCGCATGCCTATACCTGCGCCGTCACCTGCGACACCGGCCGCGTCCGGCGATGCGTTCCTCTTCAGCGGCAACCGGCATGAGACCGTACCGCGGCGGCTGTTCCACGACCGCCGCCTGACGCCGCTGGAGCGCAACGCCTGGCAGGTGTTCCGGCTGATGCTCAACGACGACGGCGTGACCGCATTCCCCACCTATGAGCAGTTGCGGCCCTGGCTGGCCTCGATGCCCTGCGCCGGGCAGGCCTCGCACGAAACCGTGGCGCGAGCCCTGACGCTGCTGCGGCTGACCCGATGGCTAAGCCTGGTGCGGCGACGGCGCGACGCCAAGACCGGCCGCATCCTCGGCAACCTCTATGTCCTGCACGACGAGCCGCTGACCCCCTTTGAAGCGATGCAGCTCGACCCAGACTACTTGCAACTCGTCAGCCAGGCGCTCGGCCATTCGGCCAAAGCCGTGCAGATCGTGGGCCTGCACACCCTCAAGGAAATTGGCGAAGACCCGATGCTGGCCGGGCGCACCCTGCCGTCGAGGCTGCAAGTCCTGGCCGAGCGCCTCGCCAGCCAGGGCGTCGGGGCGCACGAAGGTTATCCACAGGAGGATGCCACACACGAATCCGAAGAAGGGACGACGAGCCTTCTTCGGAATCCCGATGACCCCACTTCGGAATCCGAAGCAGGGTCGAAACCCGCGCCAGACGCCTCTCTTCGGAATCCGAAGCAGGCCCGTACAGTACGTAGTAGTCGTATTAATGAAGTACGTACTACCGCGCAAGCACAGGCGCAGGCGCGCGCGCTGGGCGACCTGCAATGGCCCAAACGCTTCGCGGAACTGAAGGCAGAGCAGCAAACAGGTGCGCGGGTGGCATTGCAGCAGGTCGATGCCGCGCTGAGGCAGGCCGTGCTGGACGAATGGGCCGCACGATGCAGCAGCCACAGCATCCGCAATCCTGCGGGGTATCTGTTCGGCATCATCCAGCGGGCCATCCATGGCGAATTCAACGCCTGGGCCAAGAAAGACGCGCCATCGGCACACGCTCCGCCGAATGAGCAGCCACCACCAGCACCGCCACCATCCCAGCCGCAGGGCAAGCCGGTGCCGCCAGAAGTCGCCAGGCAGCACATCGAGCGGCTGCGCAACCTGCTCGCCAGCAAGTGAGCGGGCCTGCAAGGCGGTGAAGTGGATGCCAGTGGCTTCCAGTAGAGCTATCCCCAGGGGATAGTTCCACTGACGGCTACACGTCGAACCGCTGCACACCAAGCCCCGATCGCCTGCGGCGGGATCGGCCTTGTCCGCGCTTGATCCGGGCGCGCAGCGTTCCTTGGCGCTCCATGGAACTATCCCCTGGGGATAGTTCCACTGACAGCTACGACGTCGAACCGCTGCACGCCAGGCCTCGATCGCCTGCCGCGGGATCGGCCCTGTCCACGCTGATCCAGGCGTGCAGCGTTCCTTGGTGCTCCATGGCGCTATCCCCAGGGGATAGCTCGCGACGCATTCGACCGCCGCGCCCTGAACCGGGGACGGGCGGGTTTCGGTTTGTTGACTGACTGCCTTCCGCCACCTGCCGAAGCTGTCCGCTCTTTTCCAACAACGAGCGGACACCATGGCAACCACCAACGAACCCCTGCAACTGAATCTCGGCTCCCTGCGCAGCGCGATGTCGCTGACGCTGCACACGCACCACGCCTCGCGCATCTGGCACGGCCGCGCCGCCGCCGAGGGGCGACCGGGCATCGTCGGCCTGAACGGCTACATCGCCCAGATGAACAAGATGCGGCGCGGCTCGGAGCAGGACGACCCGTACAGCGACTTCTGGATGCTGCGCATCGAGGACAAGCTCGACCAGACCAAGGCCACGCTGCAATCGCTGCGCGAACAGGTGGACCAGGCTCTCGCGAGCGTGCCGCCGGCACTCACCCTGGGCGAAAACCTCAACGTGCAGCCCGTCAAGCTGCCGCTGTTCGTCAATGCGCAGCTCGGCTTTGCCGCCGTGTACCTGCTCGCCGACTACGACGACATCGCCCGCAAGCTGATCCTCGCGCACCACACCGCGCTGATCGACCGCTCGACGCTCGAACGCTGGCTCAACGAAGGTGCGCATGCGCTGCGCAGTCTTTTCAGCCTGGCGCAGCAGTACCGCTACTCGGGCTGCACCCGCGACGACTTCGCCGCGAAGAATGCCGCAGCGCGGGCAGCACTGGAGAAGTTCGGCGAGCTGCCGCAGGACGTGCTGGAAGGCGCGCGCCGCTCGAAGTTCGCGCCGCCCATCGTGCGCCGTAGCCTGCAGCAGCGCGGTGACGGTCCTGCCGCAGCACCATCCGCCAGTGACGAAGCCGCCGCCACCGAGGCTCCCGAAACGACGGCCGGCGAGGACGAGCAGGCATGAGCGACCCGAATCGCGAAACCCGCTACTTCCACCCGCTGCAACAGACCGCCTTCATGCGACTGGAACACGCAGGCTCTCAAAAAGGCCTTTTAAGGCCTTTTAAGGGTAAAGGGGACTTGGAGGCCTGGGCCAGCCAGTGCTTCGCCATGCGCGACGAGTTGATTGGCTTGGCGCAGCGACAGGTGCTGCCACAGGCCGTCGGGCATCCCTTCCACCTGCTGCCCATCGAGCTGGCCCAGCAGACCACTGGCGCAGGCACGACGTTTCTGCGCTGGCGCAAGCACGACAGGTCAGCCATGGGCGTCGCCCTGTGGCAGGAGCTGATGGCGAGCACCAGCACGCCGGTCAACCTGCTGGCCGACCTGCACGCGATCGAGCTTCAGCGCATCACGCTGAACATGCAGATCAGCCTGTTGCACACCTTGGGCAGGCAGGCCCAGGAGTGCGCCAGCAAGGCCGCCGAGGCGGAAGACGCCTACCTGCGCCGGCTCAAGTCCACGCCACCCGCCATGCGTGATCGGTGATCGCGCCAGGCATCCCAGCACGCGCCCGCCGCCGACCAGGTGCGGGTATTTCAACCACCACGGAGATTGCAACATGAGCACGCATTTTTCTGGCGAGGGCAACATCGGTTCGCCCCCCGAGTACCGGGAGTTCCCCAACGGCAACGATGAGCCCAGCCGCCTTCTGCGCCTGAACGTCTATTTCGACAACCCCATTCCCAAGAAGGATGGCACCTTCGAGGATCGCGGCGGCTTCTGGGCGCCGGTGGAAATCTGGCACCGCGACGCCGCGCACTGGAAGGACCTCTACCAGAAGGGCATGCGCGTGCTGGTCGTCGGCCGCATGGAGCGCGAACCCTGGACGGACAACGAGGATCAGCCGCGCGAGACCTGGCAGATCAACGCGCGCAGCGTCGGCATCCTGCCGTTCCGCATCGAGTCCGTGGCCCTCAGCCCCAGGCAGCAGGAGACCGTGCAGGACACGCAGCCGAAGCCCCAGGCCGCCCAGGAACCGACCGCACCGAAGGAGCCGAAGCGCAGGAAGTGACCCGGCATGGGGCGACGGCCGACGTTCGTCGCCCCATGTCCTCGCGAGCTATCCCCAGGGGATAGCTCCATCAACGTCCACCGGCTTCCACGCGCTCCCGAAAACCGCGGCTCCCGAACCGCACCCTCTCGGCCGCACGCCGCTCCCGTCCCCGCCATTCCATCCCGTGAAAGTGGTCGCCACCGCATGCGGCTTGTTTGCTGCTGCCCCAGGTGGTGCTCGGCATCCTCGATTCCAGCAACTCAATGAACCACGGAATTCGGATGGACGGACATGCGGCTGTTTTTGTGCGAGAAGCCCTCCCAGGGCAAAGACATTGGCCGGATTCTCGGCGCGACGCAGCGCGGTGAAGGCTGTCTCAGCGGCTCCGGCGTCACCGTTACCTGGTGCATCGGCCATCTCGTAGAAGCGGCAGCTCCCGAGGTCTATGACGCGGCGCTCAAGCGCTGGTCGCTGGAGCAGTTGCCCATTGTTCCGCAGCAGTGGCGGGTCGAGGTCAAACCCAAGACCGCCACGCAATTCAAGATCGTCAAGGCGCTTCTGGCGAAGGCGACCCATCTGGTCATCGCCACCGATGCCGACCGTGAGGGCGAGCTGATCGCCCGCGAGATCATCGACCTGTGCGGCTACCGCGGCCCCATCGAGCGGCTATGGCTGTCGGCGCTCAACGATGCGTCGATCCGCACCGCGCTCGGCAAGTTGCGGCCCTCATCCGACACGCTGCCGATGTACTACTCGGCGCTTGCGCGCTCACGCGCCGACTGGCTCGTGGGCATGAACCTCAGCCGGTTGTTCACGGTGCTCGGGCGTCAGGCCGGCTACGATGGCGTGCTGTCCGTCGGTCGCGTCCAGACGCCGACCTTGAAGCTCGTCGTGGACCGCGACCGCGAGATCGCGGCCTTCAAGTCGGTGCCGTTCTGGGCCATCGACGTGTCCCTGTCCGCGGGCGGTCAGGCTTTCAGCGCGCAGTGGGTTCCGCCAGATGGCTGCACCGACGACGCCGGCCGCTGCCTGCAGCAGCCTATCGCCCAGCAGGCCGCGCAGCAGATCCGCGCTGCGGGCAGCGCCCAGGTCGTATTGGTCGAGACCGAGCGCGTGCGCGAAGGTCCGCCGCTGCTGTTCGACCTGGGAACGCTTCAGGAGGTTTGTTCCAAGCAGCTTGGACTGGATGTGCAGGAGACGCTGGAGATCGCCCAGGCCCTGTATGAGACCCATAAAGCCACCACGTACCCGCGTTCCGATTCGGGCTACCTGCCCGAAAGCATGTTCGCCGAGGTGCCGACTGTTCTGGACAGCCTGCTCAAGACCGACCCCTCGCTGCGCCCGATCATGGGCCAGCTCGACCGCTCGCAGCGCTCGCGCGCCTGGAACGACGGCAAGGTGACGGCCCACCACGGCATCATCCCGACGCTCGAACCCGCGAATCTCTCTGCGATGAGCGAGAAGGAGCTGGCGGTGTACCGCCTGATTCGCGCGCATTACCTCGCGCAGTTCCTCCCTCACCACGAGTTCGACCGCACTGTCGCCGAGCTGTCCTGCGGCCAGCAGAAGCTGGTGGCCACCGGAAAGCAGGTGGTCGTCAAGGGCTGGCGCCTGGTGCTGGCCGAGCCGCAAGCGGACGAGGACGGGGAAACCACCGCGCGCAGCCAGGTACTCCCCGCGCTGCGCGAGGGCCTGGCATGCCAAGTGGCCGAGGCCGAAGTCAAGGCGCTCAAGACGCTGCCTCCGAAGCCCTACACCCAGGGCGAACTGGTCAAGTCGATGAAAGGCGTGGCGCGCTTCGTGACCGACCCGCGCCTGAAGCAGAAGTTGAAGGACACGACGGGCATTGGCACCGAAGCCACGCGCGCCAACATCATCACCGGCCTGCTGACGCGGGGCTATCTCGTGAAGAAAGGACGCTCCATTCGCGCATCGGATGCGGCATTCACGCTGATCGACGCTGTGCCCGCGGCGATTGCCGACCCCGGAACCACCGCCGTGTGGGAACAGGCGCTCGACATGATCGAGGCCGGACAACTCACCCTGGACGTGTTCATCGGCAAGCAGGCCGCATGGATTTCGCAACTGATCGCGCAGTACGGCAGCACCTCGCTGTCCATCAAGGTTCCCCAGGGGCCTGCTTGCCCGCAGTGCGGCGCACCGACGCGCCAGCGCACCGGCAAGACCGGCCCCTTCTGGTCGTGCAGTCGCTACCCCGACTGCAAAGGCACGCTGCCGGTCGATTCCGGCGCGTCCAAGCGCGGTGCCTCGCGCCCGCGCAGTAGCGGCCGCAAAGGCTCTTGACCGACCCCGTTCCCCGAGAGCCGTGCCCGCCATCGGCGGCGTGGCCCATGTCCCGCACGCCCTGCGGGACGCCCAGCGCGCAACGCCTTCTCCTGTCCGTGTGCGCGTCCCGCCCGGCCGTCCCCGGCCGCGGGGCCTGAAGGTAGCTTCTCCGCGAACCATGTCCGGGGTTTCCCGGCGCGTTCTGCTGATCTGCATTTTTCCGCCTCTGCGAAGGGTCCCCCGATGGCTTGCCAGGCTGCGCGAGCCACCCGGAGACCCTTTGTGGTCAGCGGTATTCGATGCCGTGCCCAACGGCGAAAAACTGGGCTCCTTTTGTGCGCGGATGTGCGCCAGAAGATGCCGGCGCCAACCACGACATGCGCCGGGTGCGATTGCTTGATGAGCAGACGGTTCTAGCGACGACCGGGCCTGCCAATCAGCCCACGGGTGGTTCCGTCCTCCCGAGCCGAAGGCCGCAAGGCCTTCGGCGCCTTTCTCCTGCCGATCAACGTCCCGGCCCGCCCTGGGCCACACGAACAGGAGACCCGACATGAACCCGCAACCTCGCACCCCACGCGGTGCGCCCCAGGCCGCGCCACTGCTGTACGGCAGCGTGTGCAGCGGCATCGAGGCCGTGAGCCTCGCCTGGCAACCCCTCGGCCTCGAAGCCGCGTGGTTCGCCGAAATCGAGCCGTTCCCGAGCGCCGTGCTCGCCCACCGCTATCCCCGCGTGCCCAACCTGGGCGACATGACCGCGATCGCCGGCCAGGTGCGCGCCGGCACCGTGCCGGCGCCCGACATCCTGGTCGGCGGCACGCCGTGCCAGTCGTTCAGCGTGGCCGGTGCGCGCCGTGGGCTGGATGACCCGCGCGGAGCCCTTTCCCTTGCCTATGTGGAGCTTGCCAATGCCATCGACCAAACCCGCCAACAAGACCGCCGCCCGGCGGCCACGCTCGTCTGGGAAAACGTCCCCGGCGTCCTCAACGACCGCAGCAATGCCTTCGGGCATTTCCTGGGGGCACTGGCCGGAGAAAGCCGTGCGCTCCAGCCGCCAGGGGATCGGTGGGCGCACGCTGGTTGTGTGTCTGGACCCCGCCGCCGCATCGCCTGGCGCGTGCTCGACGCTCAATATTTCGGTGTCGCCCAACGCCGCAAGCGCGTGTTTCTTGTGGCAAGTGGTGGAGATGACCTCGATCCCGCCGAAGTACTTTTTGAGCGCGCAGGCCTGCTCGGGGATTCTTGTGCGGGCCGCGCGCCGTGGCAAGAAGCTGCCCGCGATGCTGGACCGGGTGCTGAAGCAGCAGGCGCATGCGCAGGACTTGCAGGATTCGCAGGACTGAAGCAGCCCTACGGCAAGGTCACCACGACGTTCGGGTTCAGCGGCGGCACCGGCCCCGTCGATGTGGCCGCATGCCTGATGGCCGCAGGCCCCAAGCACGACATCCGCACCGAGACGTTCATGGTGCAGTCGGTCGCCGGCAGCATCGCCCACACCCTCGACACCGCCAACAACGGCAAGGGCAGCAGCGAGGACGGCACCGGCAAGGGCGTTCCGATCATCGCCTTCACCGCCCAGGGCAGCGGCGCGGATGCCACGCTCGACCTGACGCCGACGCTGCGCGCTGGCGGCCATCGCAGCAGCCATGCGAACGCGGGTGTCGTGCCCGCCATCGCCTTCGCGCAGAACAACCGCGGTGAAGTGCGCTTCGAGTCGGGCCATGGACAGGTGGCTTGCACCGTCCTGTCCAACGGCAAGCCGGGCTACGGGGTGCCGATGGTGGCCTGCGTGTCCCTGCGCGGCCGTGAGCAGGGTCTTGCCGCCGAGCTGGGCGGCAGCGTAGCGGCCGCACTGCGCACCAGCGGCGGCGGCGCGGACAAGCCCCATGTGCTGGCCCCCGACTTCGAGGCGCATTTCCGCTACGACTGGAACGACCCTGGCCCCGGCGACTGGTCGCATTGGCGGGTGCGGCGGTTGATGCCCGTGGAGTGCGAGCGGCTGCAAGGCATGCCCGACGACTACACGCTGATCCCGTACCGCGGCAAGCCCGCCGCGGATGCGCCGCGCTACAAAGCCATCGGCAACTCCATGGCAGTCCCGTGCATGGCATGGCTGGGGCAGCGGCTCGTGCAGTGCCTGCACAAGGCGGGCTCGACCGCTTCGGATTGATCGGCGACGCAGCCTGCGGGCTGCGCCATTCTCCCCCCTGCATTGCCGACGTATCGGCAGCAGCCCGCAGCCAGGGTGTCAAGGCTGCCGCGGGTTCCACCCGCGCCACCCGCCAGTTCGCCTCGGCATCTCACCGGCGAACGCTGCCCACCGGGGCATCGATGCCTCTTTTTCCTCCAACCCACGGGATGGCTGCCACGTCCCGTCAGGGGCATGTCGCCACCCGGTCGATTTCAGGACTTCCCATGGACAACATCACCAAGCAAGACCGCATCACGCTGAAGAACCTCAAAGTGGCCGACTTCGCTAGCGAGGAAACGATGTGCTTCAGCGCCACCGTCGTGTTCGACGGCGCTCCCATCGCCGAGGCCCGCAACGACGGCCACGGCGGCTCGACTTTCCTCCACGCGCTCAACGGCAAGGCGCCGCTGCTGGCGCAGGCCGAAGCCTTCGCCAAGGGCCTGCCGCCTGCGCCGCTCGACCTCGGCCAGGAGGGCGAAGACCCTCACTACATCGACATGACGCTCGACTTCCTGGTCGATGAGCTGGCTGACGCCATGCACGCGGAACGCAAGGTGCGAGCCGCGTTCAACCGCGACATCGGCAACAAGGTGCTGTTCATCAAGGACGGCAAATTGCTGTTCATCAAGGGCATCAAGCTCAAGGCCATCGCCGACCGCAAGGCGTACTTCGCTTCGCTGCGCGCTCGGCAGGCCCGGCCCATCGTCATCCTCGCCGAGCTTGCGCCCGAGCAGGCATTCGACCTGTGGAAGCAGCATGTGCTGGGCGACAAGGCCGACTGACCCAGCACCATCGCACCCTCCTGACAGCCCTGCACTCGTGCGGGGCTTTTTCTTTTCCCCGTGCCCATCAATCGGGGCTGGGCCGGATGCCGTTTTCCAACTGACGCGGCACGGCCCGCGCACGAAGCTGCCCGCATGTTCGCTGATTCGTCAGCACATGCCAGCAGCCAGGGTTCCAGGCTGCCGCGGGTCTCTCCCGCGTTGCCCGCCAGTCCGCATCGCATCAATTCCGCGGACGCGCGTCCTCGTGACGCTGATGCTTTTTATCAACCGCGTGCGGGAGCTGCCATCCCGTGAGGGACGAGGCCCCGCTTTTCCAAGGAGCCCGTCCATGTCCCAGCAAGCCTCTTTCGGCCAAACCTTCGGGCAATTGGCCTCGACCTACTGCGGCAAGTTCCTGCCGCTCGAAGTCCTGCAAAGCGCCGCCGGCCACTACATCGGCACGCGCGATACCGAAGGCCCCGTTTCGCGGGAATCCCGCGAGTACTTCCGCAGCTATGCCGCGGCTCAACGTGCCCTCGAAAGAGGCGGCTGGTCCCAGCTCGCCATTCCCTGATCCAACTGGAGGAATCACGTCATGAACCAACTTCTTCCGCGGGAAGTCGTCGATCAGATCATGCGGGAAGAGCAGCATTTCGCTGCCGCGCCCCAAGCCTTTTTCGAGGCCTGGAAGCGCGGTGTCGAGATCGCTGGCCCCGAATGGTTCGGCGACGGCACCCGCGAAGGTCTGAACCAGGCCAAGAGCAAGTGGGATCTGCGTCCCAACATGCTGCAGCTCAACGATGCCCTCGGCGTCCTGAGCAGCGGGGAACGCATGTTCCTGTCCGCCATGGTCAGCTTCTACAACGCGCGCGAGGGCGGTGCCATGCTCAAGCGCTGCCACTTCAACGGACTGTCGGACTTCGACGGTCTCGATCTGCAACGCCGCAAGGTCATCGCCGACCTGCTGGTGAACTACAACGGCTGGTGAGCCGGTCGCCGGCGCACCACTGCTTTTCGTTCCCCCCCGAGAGGGACATGCGCCCACAAGGCCATGTCCCTCAATTTCTTCTTCATCACCCTGCGGATGCCATCGTCCGCATGGGCTGGCTCCGCTTTCTCGAAAGGAGCCACCATGGCGAACAACTACTACGAAGGCACGGGCGTTCTCGTGCTGGAGCGTGTTACCCCCGTCATCAAGGCGCTGTTCGGCGCCTTCGCGCTGGACGATGGCCATCCCGGCAACGGGCAGGCCTACATCGCTCAGATCGCCGAGACCAATGATCCACGCTGGACGGATGTGCTGGACGGCCTGGAAGGCCTGGCCACACAACTCGGCATCCCCATGCCCGACGACGAAGAACTGGCGATTCCGCCTCTGCTCGAACGGCTGGCCGCGCACTTCGGTGCCGAGCAGGACGCGGAGCTGGAGAACTTGATCGAACACCACAAGTTCGAGGACAGCGCCGACCTGGAAGCCTTGCTTCTGATCGCCTCCTGCTTCGATGACGGCCATCACCTGAGCGCCATCCAGTTCGAGGGCTGCTGGTATTGCAGCAAGCCGAGGCTGTTCGAGTTCGGCGGCGACGGCTGCTACCTGAGCCGCGAGGTGCAGGTCTTCAGAACGTCCTCGCAGGCGCTCCAACTCGGCGACCAACTGCGCAAGACGATCCTGGCCGCCGACATCGAAGAGGCCTCGGCATTGATCGCTCTGGAGGCCGCCAACCTGCTCGCAGGCATCAACGACGAGCAGTTCCGCCTGAACGTGCGCCGTCGCGTCGCCGACCAACTGGCCCAGATGCCAACGATCAGCGCCGCCTGACGCATTTTCCATTTTCAACCCACCGGGTCCAATTCCCGGTGGCGGGAATTGGCTCCATTATTCAATCTGGAGAGTTCCCATGTCCCAGAAACCCAATCCCTTTCTCCGTGGCTACTGGAATCTGAAAATCGTCCGCACGCTGTCCATCAGCTACGAGGACGGAAGCCCGCATGTCTGGCGAAGCATCCACGCGAGCCAAGAGCACCTCTCCGACGAGGAACTGGTTTCATCGTCCTGCATCGTCGCCAGCGATTTCGCCGTGGTCTGCAATGGCCCCGAAGGCGTGAGCGCCGACGTACTGGCTGAATGCGATGCCGGTGAAGGCGTCAGCGGCGAAGGCGTGATCGGAGCCGTGGTCTATGCCATCCATGGCGAGGACTTCGACGGCCGCCCAGTCCACGTCGGTGATGCCTATTCGGCCGAGGCCGCGCGGGAGGTGGTGCAGCGCCTGACTTTCGAGACCGGCTACTACAGCCGGTGCTGGGAGATCAGCCGTGAGCACATCACGGTCGATACCTGGCACTACCTCGCCGACCTGGCGGACATCGCCACGCCGGAGGCCATGCTGTTCATCGCCTTCCGGGTGCCGTACAGCCCGGCGATCGGCGTCAAGCTGATCTCCACGCCCTGGACGGACCAGAACCTGGAGCACGCCGAGAACATCACCGCCGAGCAGCTTCGGCAGGAGCATCGGAACAAGGGCATGCCGGACGACTTGGCAAACATCCTTGACCTGGCTGGCCAGGCCGATGTGCGCATCCTGATCCTCGACGCCGACGCACCTGCGCTGCTGGGCCTGCCACTGGCCGAGTCCTAGCAGCCGCGCGACGCGCCAGCCTTCCTCTTTGTCCCCCATGCCAGCCCGTCTCCCCGCCAGGAGTCGGGCTGGTCCATTTTCATAGGAGCAACCTCATGTTCCCCGATCTCATTTCGCGCGCACCCGACTTCGAGCACCAACTCGGGGCCTGCGTCACCGCCATGGGCCAGGACGACGCCATCGGCCAGATCCTGGTATTCGAGCGCACGCACGGCACGCTGCACATGCGCCATATCGCCAGCGCCGACCTGGCAGACACCGACATCGACGACTACGAAATGGTCGTGTTCGACGGTGGTAACACCAGCGGCGACGCGTGGAAGCATGTCTTCTTCCCGCGTCAGCGCGAGCACTACTTCGTGTACGAAGCCTGACCCAACCAGCCCCTTTCGAGGGGCTTTTTCTTGCCCGCAGCGCCGGAAACCGGGTGCGGCGCAGTGCCGTTTCATGCGGGTGGGTAGCCCGGTCCAGGGCCATCCTTGCCACATGTTCGTCGGCGTTGCCGACACATGCCCAGGCAGCCGAGACCTTCAAGGCTGCACGCGCGGGAAACCGCGCTGGTCGTTTCTTCCTACGGACGCGCCGCGTCCATCCACCCACAAGGGACCTCTCCCTTGCGGGCGGGGAATCCCTTGTTCTTCTTCAAGGAGATTCCCATGGATCGCTCTCTCATCAAAACTCTGATGCCTTCGCTTGTCGCAGGCCATGTGCCCCGCAACGTGCGCACCTACAGCTACCGCGTGTACGACGGCCTGCCGCAACCCTCGTCACTGGGATTCGCGTTCGATCCCCAGCCTTTCGACGGCAAGGTGGTCGCGGCCAACGACGACGCCATCGTCGTCAAGCTCAAGCCCAGCGAATTCGCGGTGCTCGATCCCCACCTGGTGTCCACCGTTCCCAGCGAAGGTGCCAAGGTGCATGTTCAACCGTATGCCCGCCGTCGTTTCGATGGCCTGCGCGCGGACACCCCGGAAGTGATCACCGAGAAAACTTCGGACGGCGTTCCCTACACCGTCACGAGGCACATCCTCGGTTCCGCGCCTGCCAAGCTGCCCATCCCCGAGCCGCAGTGCATGGAACTGGGGCAGCTCATCCAGCAACTGGAGGAAATGCCGGCACCCGATGGGTTCCGGCGCATCACCCACATGCTGGTCGATGCGGGTGCCCGCGACTTCACCTGGGTCGATCCGAAGCCGTCCAAGATCATCGAAACGCCGCCGGCGATCAGCTTCACGGTCTCGACCGCGAAGTTCGAGGGCCGGGTGACGATCCTGTACGACCGCGCAGGCGACACCTACGTGGTGGAACTGCATCGCGACGGCGAACTGGTCGATCGGCACGACGAGGTGTATTTCGACATGCTCGGTGAAGTGTTGGAGCGGCTTATCGACGACGGGCGCTGGCGCCTGATCGACGTGAGCGTGATCGACGCCAAGGCCACCCGGCGACGCCAGGCGGTTGCGGCATGACGTCCGAGGCAAATGACTGCTGGGTGGTGTATTCGCCCAACGAGTCGGCCACCAGCGACAGCGCCGGTTTCTGGTCCAACGAGTTCGGCTGGGTCCAGTTCGACCAGGCGACACGCTTCTCGCTCGAAGAGGCCTTGGACGCAGAGATTCCGGTCGCAGTCGGTCGGGATGCGCGCTTCGTCCCGTGGCAGAAAGCCCGGCAGCACTACGGCTGAGTCCGCAGCCTACCGGCGACTTGCCCCGCAGGCCTTCCATCCGTTCGGGTGGAGGGCCTTTTTCTTCAGGAGATTTCAACCATGTCACTGCGATTCAAAGGCTGCGACCTGCGCCCCGTGCTGGCCGAGGCCGTCGCCAACCAATGCCGCGTCGTCCTCGCCAAGGACCAGGGCGTGTACTTCCTCGCCGAGCAGGGAGAGCGCCGTCCCGATGGCCGCGTGAAGCTGCTGGCCTATGCCGTCGGCTGCAACCCGGATACCGACCCGTTTGACGACTGGTGGAAGCTGGCGCGCGCCGAGCTGGGCGGCGACGACTTCGGCGAGTTCTTCGATCCGAAGGAAGGCGTCTTCGCGCGCATCCTGCACGGCACGGACGATCTGCTGCTGTCCGCCACCACGACGCACCTGTCGTTGGAGGTGGTGCCATCGGCGTAGCGTGGCTACTCCCGTCCCCTCACGGCCCCCTTCATGGGGGCTTTCTTTTCTCCACACCGCGGCCGTTGCTGCGTGTGCGCATTCGTCTCCGGCCGCCTTGGCCCGCCTCGTCGGCATGCCCGCCGACATGCCCACGGAGACGACCGCATGCACGACCCGTTCAAGATCACCCAACCGACCTGCATCAGCTTCTCGGGCGGGCGCACCAGCGCTTACATGCTCTGGCGCGTGTGTTGCAGGCCAATGGCGGCCTGCCTGCCGACACCGTGGTCTGCTTCGCCAACACCGGCAAGGAAGTGGAAGCGACCTTGCGCTTCGTGCGCGACTGCGCCGAGCACTGGCAGGTGCCGATCCACTGGCTGGAATACCTGTCCATCGAGCCGGGCTTCACGCTGCTGGACTTCGACCGGGCCAGCCGCCAGGGCGAGCCGTTCGAGGTGCTCGATCCGCAAGCGCCAGTACCTACCCCTTATCCCGTCGCGCGCGGCTGCACGACCAGCCTGAAGATTCGCCCGATGCACCGCTACTTGCGGCATCTGGGCTGGACGGACTGGGACCAGATGATCGGCATCCGCGCCGACGAGCAGCGCCGCGTCGCCAAGATTCGCGCGCGCGGCCATTCCACCGAATCGACCCACGAGACCATGTGCATGCCGCTGGCGGACGCCGGCGTCACCGTGCGCGACGTGGGCGCCTTCTGGCAGGCGCAGCCGTTCGACCTCGACCTGCTGACGGTGAATGGGCGCACGCTCGAAGGCAACTGCGACCTGTGTTTCCTGAACCGGCGCCGGCAGCGCCTGGCCCTCATCAAGGCCCGGCCCGAGGCCGCCGTGTGGTGGATTCGCATGGAGTCGCTGAACTTGGCGAGCAAGCCCAGCGGCGCCCGGTTCCGCTCCGACGGCCCCAGCTACGCCGACCTGGCACGCTTCGCCGCCGACCAGGGTGACCTGTTGAACGCACCGAGGAATGATCGCCTGCTCTGTGGCAATTGACGGACATCTGCAGGCCATCGACCTTGCCATCGCTGCAACTGCTGCCGGTGTCCTTGCGCTGTGCGAATGCCTTCGCGGACAGGAGCACCATCACCGCCACCCGCCAGGTCAGAGCGCGAAGTTCGCCTTGGCGGTCACGCTGTCCGGCAGGGACGGCATCTGCGGCGTGGCCATCGTCGGTCGCCCGGTCGCCCGCCACCTGGACGATGGCCGGACCCTCGAAGTCATCCCGGCTCTGCACCGATGGCGCACCGAACGCGGCAGCAAGCTCTACGGCGCGGCCTGGAAGGC